>NZ_CP143276.1:4447500-8483178 GCF_036321065.1 Lentzea sp. DG1S-22
CGGTGTCGAGCGCGGCCTGCAGGGAGGACGCGGTCGACACGCCGACGACGGCAGCGAAGGCAGGCACGTGGACGAAGGACGACAGCAGGGCGGCCGCGCCCACTGCGGCCAGTGATCGGATCATTCGCCAACTCCGGTGTGGGGTCGTCGGCGGCGGCAGAGGGAAGCTACCGCAGGATTCCGCCGGGTGGGCTGTTCCGGTACAAGCCCAGGGCGGTGTCCAGTGACGGCACGCGCTCCAGCTCTCCGATGTCTGCGAGAGGGAACCACTGCGCGAGGTCGGTCGTGCCGTCCACCTCGTTGCGGAGCTCGCCGCCGACGATCCGCACCTCGTACATGATGCGAAGGGCGTGGTAGTCGCGGTCGGGCTCCTCGCGGAGCTCGGAGTCGATGCCGAGCAGGCGGACCACCTCGGCGAGGTAGCCGGTCTCCTCCTCGACCTCCCGGACGACCCCGTCGTACGGGTGCTCGCCGTGGTCGATGCCGCCGCCGGGGAGGATCCAACGTTTGCCCTTAGGGCCAAGCCAGCGCGCCAGCAGGATCTCGTCGTCGTCGTTGATGCACACCCCGTACGCGGCCACGCGCTGCTTCTTCGCCCTCATGCTACGGAGCGTAACTTGCGGTCGGCGCGAAAAAAGTGATATCACTTAGCTACTACTTCGCTAGGGGGTCTGGATGAGCGCATCCATCGACACGACGGTCCACATGCCGGCGCCTGTCGTCCGTGAGAAGCACGCGCGGGAGCTGCCCGGTCTGCCGATGTTCCTCGTGGGTTTGGCGGTGCTGGCTGTGAGCGCGTGGACGATCATCGAGGGCGTCAGGGCGATCGACCCCGACGGCGGTGACCCGTCGCCGGGCCTGCTGATCGCGGGGCTCCTGCTCTTCGGCGCCGGGGCTCTGATCTGGAAGGGGCTCTTCACCGTCGCGCCGGGTGAGGTGCGGGTGCTGCAGTTCCTCGGCCGGTACGTCGGCACGGTCCGCACGGACGGTCTGCGGTGGGCGAACCCGCTCACCACCAGGGAGAAGATCTCCGTCAGGATCCGCAACCACGAGACGGCGACCCTCAAGGTCAACGACGCCGACGGCAACCCGATCGAGATCGCCGCTGTGGTCGTGTGGCAGGTCGAGGACACTGCGCGCGCACGGTTCGAGGTCGACGACTTCGTGCGGTTCGTGGGCATCCAGACCGAGACCGCGGTGCGGCACATCGCGAACAGCTACCCGTACGACAACCACGCCGAGACGGGTCTGTCTCTGCGGGAGAACGCGGACGAGATCACCGAGACGCTGGCGATCGAGATCGCGGCGCGCGTGCAGTCCGCGGGCGTGAAGGTGATCGAGTCACGGCTCACGCACCTCGCGTACGCGCCGGAGATCGCCCACGCCATGTTGCAGCGTCAGCAGGCCGGCGCGGTCGTGGCGGCGCGGACCCGGATCGTCGAGGGTGCCGTCGGCATGGTCGAGCTCGCGCTGGAACGGCTCGCCGACCACGAGGTCGTCGAGCTCGACGAGGAGCGCAAGGCGGCGATGGTCTCGAACCTGCTCGTCGTCCTGTGCGGTGACCGTTCCACCCAGCCCGTGGTGAACACCGGGTCGCTCTACACCTGATGGCGGATCGCAAAAGCGTTCTGCTCAGGCTCGACCCGGCCGTGCACGACGCGCTGAGCAGGTGGGCGAACGACGAGCTGCGCAGCACCAACGCGCAGATCGAGTTCCTGCTGCGACGTGCGCTGGCGGACGCGGGCCGGCTGCCCGGCGAGGTGAAGAAGATGCCTCGCCGCGGCCGGCCCCCGAAGAAGCCCGGGAGCAAGAACGACGAAGAGCCGGACGAACAGGCTTAGAACTCCGGCGGTGCCTCGAGGTCGTGGGCGCGGAAGAGCACGGCGTGCTCGACGCCCATGGCCTCGCCGCTCATCGCGAGGAACTTCGGGATGAAGTCGGCCGGGGCGGGGTGGTCCGGGAGCGCGGCCAGGTACTCGGCGTGCGCTTCCAGCGAGGCGACGCCGCGGCGCAGCGGTTCACCCGTCACGTCGACGCCGTGGGTCGCGCCGGACCCGGCCAGCCCGGGAGTGATGTACCAGCGCACCGAGTGCGGCTCCAGGCCCTCGTCGACCTGTTCCGGGAACACCCAGCGGTTGCCGGCGTCGCGCAGCGCGTCGAGGGTCGCGAGCCCGGCCGCGCGGTGGTCGGCCTGGTCGAAGCCGTAGGGCGTCTCGACCTCGAAGCCGCAGCCGAACACGACGTCCGGCTTGAAGCGGCGGATCTCGCGGCAGATGTCCCGGCGCAGGTCCAGGCCGTAGACGAGGACGCCATCGGGGTGTTCGAGCACGGTCAGGTGCTCCACACCGACCACGGCGCAGGCGGCCCGCTGCTCGGCGACGCGCAGCCGTGCGGTCTCCTCCGGCGGGTTCGGCATCCCCGCCTCGCCGCGGGTGAGCAGGAGGTAGCCGACCTCGATGCCGCGCTCGGTCCAGCGGGCGACGGCCGCGGACGTGCCGTACTCCATGTCGTCGGGGTGTGCGACGACGCAGAGCACGCGCCGGAAGGTCTCCTCCGGAAGGGCAGGCAGTGTCATGCCGGTCATCGTCCCGTGCGAGGCGGCCGGCGTCCGGGAACCGGCGGAAGAAGTTGCGGGGACGAGCGCTGGGTGGGCCGCCGGTCTCGGCGTGTCGTACACGTCGTTCAGACCTGGGGGACGACGGTGTCCGTGGACCGCCGTGACGGCGTGGTGGAGTCCACGGGGGCGAACACCGATGGGCGCGCGGGCACGGCGATCGCGCCGGTGTACGTGCGCCAGCCGGCCTCCCCCCGTGCTCACGCCCGACGCGCGTCTGGTGGCCTTCACGCGCGTGGAACTCGCTGCGGGGCAGTTGAAGCAGGTCGAGGTGTCGTCCCGGCTCTCGCAGCTGGCGCTCACCGTCGGCGACGGGCGGCGTGAGGTCGCGCGCGGCGGGTACGAGGCCGTGGTGGGCGCGGCGAAGGCCGCCTTCGCGGTCCGCTGAGCTGGCCTGATATCCTTCGTCGTCGTGAACGCGCGGCTCTCCGCCGTGGAGGAGACCCGGTCCTTGGCCGGTGCCGACGAAGCGCGCCACGAACCCCGGTTTCGACAAGAAGGGTGATGTCGCATGGCGAACATCAAGTCCCAGCTCAAGCGGATCAAGACCAACGAGAAGGCTCGCCTTCGCAACAAGGCGGTCAAGTCGTCCCTGAAGACGGCCATCCGCAAGTTCCGCGAGGCTGCCGAGGCCGGTGACAAGGCGAAGGCCCTGGAGCTGCTGCAGGACGCGTCCCGCAAGCTCGACAAGGCCGCCACCAAGGGCGTCATCCACGCCAACCAGGCCGCCAACAAGAAGTCGGCGATGGCCCAGCGCGCGAACAAGATCGAGGGCTGATCTCGCTCGCGGAGCCTCGAGCTTCCGCAAAGGGCTCCACCTCCTCCGGGAGGTGGAGCCCTTTCGCGTTCCTGGTGTAGGCGTAGTTCCCATGGACTCGCTGCCGCGCATTCAGTTCGTCGAACTCCACGACCTCGAAGGCACCCCGCCCGTGCTGCGGACCCTGCACACCGAGTCGATCACCACGATCTACCGGCTGACGGACGCGGCGCGGGAGTACTCACGGCCACTGGCACGGGCGCTGCGGTCGGGCGCGGACCACCGGTCGGGCGCGGACCACCGGTCGGGCGCGGACCACCGGATCGTCGACCTGTGCGCGGGCTCCGGCGGACCGGTACCGCTCATCCAGCGCCGGCTGCACGCGGAAGGCGTCCACACCCACGTCACGCTGACGGACCTGGTGCCGAACGTGCGCGCGTTCGAACGCGTGGAAGCCGAGAACCGGCGCCGGCTGCGCGATTCGTGCTGCTCGGTGGACCACGTGCCCACCTCGGTCGACGCCACGGACTGCCGGGTCGAGGGGACGCGCACGATCTACGGCGCCTTCCACCACTTCCCGCCCGCGCTCGCCGCGCGGATGCTGCAGAACGCCGTCGACACCCGGCAGCCGATCGTCGTCGTGGACACCAAGCGGTCGTTCGTCTACCCGGTGTTCTTCCCGTTCCTGCTGACGCTGGCCGTGCTGGTGGCGGCGCCGTTCCAGCGCAATCCCCTGCCGCGCTACCTGCTGCGCCTGCTGCTCACCTACGTCGTGCCGGTGCTGCCGTTCATGATGTTCTTCGACAGCGTCGTGTCGTTCCTGCGCATGTACGGGCGCGCGGAACTGCGCCGGATCGTCGACGGCCTCGACCGCACCGAGTCGTTCACGTGGACGATCGGCGTCGAGCCCGGCTTCACGGGAGCCCAGTACCTGATCGGGATCCCGCGGTGACCTCCTCCGGTCAGCGGCGGCCGTGCGCGGCGACGATCCGGAGCACCGCGCGTTCCAGCGCGTAGTCGGCGTCGGCCGCGACGCCCTTCACGTCGGCGTTCAGACCGGCGACCACCTGCATCGCGTCGGCGAGACCCGACTGGTCCCAGCCGCGCGACTGGGCCTGGGCCTTCTTGATCTTCCACGGCGGCATGCCGAGCGGGCCGGCCAGGCTGAACGGGTCGGCCCGCCCCACCGCGGACACGCGCGCGACCGTGCGCACCGCATCCGCCAGCGCGTCCGCGACCAGCACGTGCGGCACACCGAGCTGCATCGCCCAACGCAGCGCCTCCATGGCACCCGCGCGGTCACCGGTGACGGCCTTCTCCGCGACGGCGAACCCGGTCACCTCCGCCTTGCCCTGGTGGTAGCGGCGGATCTCCTCGACCGTCACCTTGCCGTCGGTGTCGGAGACGAGCTGCGAGGCCGCCGCGGCGAGCTCGCGCAGGTTCGTGCCCACGGCGTCGATGAGCGTGGCGACGGCCTCCGGGTCGATCTTGCCGCCCGCCTGCCTCACCTCGTTGCGCACGAACGCCTCGCGCTCGGCGGACTTCGTGACCTTGCCGCACTCCGTGACCGCGGCACCGGCCTTCTTCAGCTGACCGGGCAGGTCCTTGGCGGCCTTGCTGCGGCCACCACCCGTGTGAAGGACGACGAGCGTGACCCCGTCCGCAGGCGCCTTCACGTAGGAGAGCACCGTGTCGGCGACTTCCTTGCTGATGTCCTGCGCGTTCTGCAGGACGATCACGCGGCCCTCCGCGAACAGCGACGGGCTCACCAGTTCGGCCAGCTCCGGAGGCGTGAGATCAGTCACCTGGACGCGGGTCAGGTCGGCGTTCGGATCGACCTCGCGTGCGGCCTCGAGAGCCGCCCGAACAGCACGTTCGACCAGCAGCTCCTCCTCGCCGACGACGAGGTGCAGTGACTCCGGTGCGCTCACGTTCCGCATCCTTCCACGTCCCGGATCGTGGACGACGGTGGCTCAGCGGCGGACCGGTGCCGTAGCTTGGTGGCCACAACTGAACACCGCTCATCCAGAGGGGCAGAGGGACCGGCCCGAAGAAGCCCCGGCAACCGGCGTCAGCGCTGTGTGCACACCTGTGCGCGCATCTGAGTGCAGACGATCACGGTGCCAATTCCGACCCGTTCGATTTCGCGGGAAAGATGAGGAGATACCTCGCGATGACTGCTGTCTCTGTGCCGACGAGCACCAAGTTCGACCTCGGCCCCGCCCGCGCGCTGCTGTGCCGTGAGTGCGGCAACGAAACCCCTCTCGCTCCCGAGTACGCCTGTCTGGAGTGTTTCGGGCCACTGGAAGTGGCCTACGACTTCGGGAAGATCCGGCGCGAGGACATCGAAGCCGGCCCCAGGTCGATCTGGCGCTACCGCGGCCTCCTCCCCGTTCCGTCCACTGTGGAACAGCACCCGAACACCGACCCCGGCGGCACCCGCCTCGTCGAGGCGCACAACCTCGCCAAGGCACTGGGCGTCCGCAAGATCTGGGTCAAGGACGACACCGGCAACCCCACCCACTCGTTCAAGGACCGCGTCGTCGGCGTCGCGCTCGCCGCCGCCCGCGAGCTCGGCTTCAAGGTGCTGGCCTGCCCGTCGACCGGCAACCTGGCGAACGCTGTCGCCGCGGCCGCCGCCCGCGCGGGCTGGCGGTCGGTCGTCCTCGTGCCCTCCAACCTCGAGCGCGCCAAGATCCTCATGAGCGCCGTCTACGAGGGCGCCCTGATCGCCGTCGACGGCAACTACGACGACGTCAACCGCCTCGCCCAGGAGCTCGCCGCGGAGAACGAGGACTGGGCGTTCGTGAACGTCAACGTCCGCCCGTACTACGCGGAGGGCTCGAAGACGCTCGGCTACGAGGTCGCCGAGCAGCTCGGCTGGCGCCTGCCCGACCAGATCGTCGTGCCGATCGCGTCCGGCTCGCAGCTCACCAAGGTCGACAAGGCGTTCCGCGAACTCGGCCAGCTCGACCTCGTCGAGGCCACGCCGTACAAGGTGTTCGGCGCGCAGGCCACCGGCTGCTCCCCGATCTCGGCCGCCTTCAAGGCGGGCCACGACGTCATCCGCCCGGTCCGCCCGGACACGATCGCCCGCTCGCTGGCGATCGGCGCCCCGGCCGACGGCCCGTACGTGCTCGACGCGGTGCGCCGCACCAACGGTGCCATCGAGGACGTCACCGACGAAGAGGTCGTCGAGGGCATCAAGCTCCTCGCCCGCACCGAGGGCATCTTCGCCGAGACCGCCGGCGGCGTGACCGTCGCGACGGCGAAGAAGCTGATCGAGTCGGGCCAGCTCGACCCGGACGCCGAGACCGTGCTGCTGATCACCGGCGACGGCCTCAAGACCCTCGACGCGCTCGGCGACACGATCGGCCCTCGTGCGACGGTGCCGCCGTCGGCCGAGGCAGTGATCAAGGCGCTGGGGTAGTCACCTCCTTTCCGGCTCCGGGGACGAGACTGCGTCTCCGGAGCCGTAGGTGAACGTCTCGTTCAAGAGATGGGCTGCTCCGGAAGCGCGCAGCCCTGTCGGGATGCCTATCCGTTGCGGCACAACGTGATCTCGACAGGGAACATTGGTTCACAAGGCGATCGCGTCCGTCTTCAGCCAGCCCGTGCGCGGGAAGCGCCGCAGGCCGTCCACCACGTGCGGTCCGACCGCCTCCACGGTTGCGCGCCAGGCCGCGATCCGTTGCGGCCACGGGGCTTCCGCCTTCAGGGCGTTGTAGTGGTAGTCGTGCCAGACGTCCGGGGCGATGCGCAGGTCGTCGTCGAACACGTGCTCGGCGATGAGGTCGTACGCCTCTTCCGGCTTCTCCGCCTTGGTGGGCGACAGCACGTGGGTGGTGGTCGCCTTGTACGTGACGGCGCGGGTGCCGTCTTCGAGTGTTTCGCAGATGTAGTAGGCGAAATCGGGTTTGAGTTCGTCGTGCGGCCACGGGGTCGCCGCGTAGTTCATCTGCCACAGCGCCCATGCGAGGCCCGGCGTGCCGCCGGGGATCGGGTAGCGCGCGTTGAACAGCCTGATCCAGACCATCTCTTCTCCTTCGTACGATGCGGTTCCCCGGCAGCACCGCCAGGTCTCCGTCCTTGTCCGTGCGCAGCACCAAGGCGCCTCCCGTTCGCAGCACGTCGATCACGTGCGGGCTCGGGTGGCCGTAGCGGTTGCCCGTGCCGACGCTGACGAGCGCTATCTGGGGCCGCACGGCCTTGAGGAACGCGGGCAGCGAGTAGCGGGAGCCGTGGTGCGGCACTTTGAGCACCTCCGCGGTCAGGTCCCGCTCTCCCAGCAACGCGGCTTGGCCGGCCAGTTCGACGTCGCCGGTGAGCAGCACTCGGCCTGCTCTCGTGTGGGCTTTGAGCACGAGCGAGTAGTCGTTCACCGTCGTGTTCTCGGCCTCGGCGACCGGCGGGCGCCTGGGGCCCATCACCTCCAGGTCCAGGCCTGGCAGGGCGAAGCGCTCCCCTGCCTTCGGTTCCACCACCCGCACGTTCTGGGCGCGGGCTCGTCTGCCGACCTCCCTCCAGGCCCACTCGGGTTCTTTGAGCGGGCCCACCGCGATCGCTCCCACCGCACGTCCGGTGAGCGCGGCTTCCAGGCCACCGACGTGATCCGCGTGCAGGTGGGTGAGGACCACGAGGGGGATCTTGGTGATCCCCAACGTCTTCAGGCACCGGTCAACCGCGCCGGGATCCGGTCCGGTGTCGACCAGGACCGCCGTGTCCGCGACGTCGGTGGCCAGGACGAGCGCGTCGCCTTGGCCCACGTCGCAACTGACGACCTTCCAGCCGTCCGGTGGCCAGACCGGTGCGACGACTCGCATCGGCACCAGCACCACGAAGCCGCCGACGAGCACGGCAACCACCAACGTCCGCGACTTCTTCAGCCGCAGCAACAACACGACCACCGCCGTGACGGCGGCCAGCGCGAGCGCTCCGGTCCAGCCGTCCGGCCAGCCGACCGCCGCGCCGGGCACGGTCGACGCCTGGCGTCCGACCTGGATCAGCCACGTCACCGCCGGACCGGCCACGTGCGTCACCAGTTCGGCCGCGCGGGGTGAGAACGGCGCCACGACCGCTGCGACCACGCCCAGCACCGTCGCCGGCGCGACCACCGGCCCGGCGACCAGGTTGGCCAGCACCGAGACCAGGCTCACCTGCCCGGACAGCCCCGCCACCAGCGGAGCCGTGGCCAGGCTCGCGGCCGTTGGCACGACCACAGCCTCGGCCAGTCCGTTCGGCACGCCACGCTGTTTGAGCGCTTGTGCCCACCTCGGCGCGATGAGCACCAACGCCGCCGTCGCCACCACGGACAACGCGAAGCCCGGCTCACCGCCCAGCGCCGGGTCGTGGAGCACCAGGACGAGGACCGCTGCCGCCAGGCTCGGCACCGCCGAGCGTTCCCGGCCCAGCACCAGCCCCAGCAACGTGACGGCGCCCATGACCGCGGCCCTGAGGACGCTCGGCTCCGGTCCTGCCAGGATCACGAACCCGACCAGCGCCACCATCGCCGCGACGGCGGCCTTGCGCGGTCCGAGCCGTCTGGTCAGCAGGTAGACCGCGCCGCACACGATGGCCAGGTTCGCCCCGCTCACCGCGAGCAGGTGGGCCAGACCGGCCGTGCGGAACTCGTCGACGATGCGCGGCACCATCTGCTCGGTGTCGCCCACGACGAGCGCCGGCAGGAGCCCGGCCTCCTCGTCGTCCAGCACCCGGCTGGCTTTGGCCAGGCCGTCGCGGAGGTCGTCCGCCCAGCTCTGCCAGACCGGTGGCGGTTGTAGGTCTGCCGGCGGACCTCTCACTCTCAGCAGGGCTGACGCCAGATCGCCGCCTCTGGGCGGGGCGAGCGTGCCCTTGACCGTGACCTTCTGGCCGGGCAGCAGGTCTCGCCACTTGGCTGCCGGAGCCAGCAGCACCAGTTGCGCGCCGTCCGCGGTTGCTTTGACCACGACGTTGTCCACGCCTGCCTGGTGGCTCGCGAAGCCCTCGGCCCTGATGCCCTTCGGCCTGGTGACGATCTCGACGGTGAGGGTGGTGCTGCGGCCTTCGTTCGCCGCCAGGCGGAACGGGTGGGATTCCGCCCGCAGGACGTGGCCGCCGACCCAGGCCGCTGCCACCGGGCCCGAGATCAGCAGGGCTATCGCGCAGGTCCTGTTCCACCACGCCCTGCGCCACGCGGCCAGGCCGATGGCGCCTGCCGCCACGCCGGTGCTCACTGCCGCCTGCCAGCTCAGGAAGAGGCCGGCGACCGCGGTCGCCCACACCGCCGCCGCGGCGGGGACCAGGCGGTAGTCCTGGGCTACCGGGTGCTTGCGGGCCACGGGGTGCTTCCCAGGCCGCTCGGCGGATCGGAGGCACGGCTTGGACTGCCTTGGCGTGGCTGGGGAACGTTCGGCACCTCGCCTGGGGCGTCGTGCGGCTGGATTTGCGTGCTGCGGCTCTTGTGGTCGTGCGACCTGGGCTCGGCATGAAGCGAGCGGGTGATGCGGACGGACGGCATGGGATGACTCCGATCTACGGGTGGATGGTTGCCGCGCACAACCGGCAGGCGCGCTTTTCGGGGGCGGCTGGGGCCGAGTTGGGTGGGGCCGAGTTGGGTGGGGCCGAGTTGGGTGGGGCCGGGTTCGGCGGCACGGGGCTGAGCTGCCCCCGGCTGGGCAGGGCTGGACCGGACGGCACCGCTACGGCTGGAGCCGGGCTGGGCGGCACCTGGCTGGGCGGCACCTGGCTGGGCGGCACCTGGCTGGGTGGGATTGGGCTGGGTGGGATTGAGCCGGACGGGACTGGGCTGGGCGGGACTGGGCTGGGCGGGACTGGACTCGGCGGGACCGCCACGGCTGGAGCCGGGCCGGGCTGCGCCGGGCTTGGCGGCACAGGACTTGGCTCCACCTGGCTAAGCGGGATTGGGCTGGGCCGGACTGGACCGGATGGCATCGGGTTCGGCGGCACCGCTACGGCTGGGGCGGGCTGGGCGGCGCCGGGTTCGGCGGCGCCGGTGCGGCTGGAACCGGGCCGGGTGGCGCTGGGCCGGGTGATGGTGATGGCGGTGGGAAGGCGATCGCCAGGAGGTGGCACACGGCGGTGGTCAGTGGAACTGGGCTTTGGTGCGGTGGTAGAGCGCCAGGGCCGCGCGGAGGAGGCTCATGTGTGGACCAGTTCGGCGAGCTTGGCCAGTTTCGAGTCGCCGATGCCCTCCACCTCGCGGAGTTGGTCCACGGAAGCGAACGGGCCCTTGCGGGTTCGGTGGTCGACGATGCGTTGAGCCGTCACCGGGCCCACCCCGGGCAGGGTGTCCAGTTCGGTGGCCGTCGCGGAGTTCAGGTTCAGCTTCGACTGGGCGGCACCGGCCTGGGGCGGTGCCGGTGGCGGGATGCCCACCGCGATGTGTTCGCCGTCGGCGAGCTTGCGGGCCAGGTTCAGGTTGTGAAGGTCGGTGCCCGGCTTGATGCCGCCTGCCAGGCGGAGGGCGTCGGCCACCCTGGCGCCGCTCGTCACCGTCACGAGGCCCGGGGTGGCGACCTCGCCGATCACGTTGACGACCAGTTCCGGGGCCGGCGCGGAGGTGCTCACCAGGGCCAGGTCCGGGGCTTGTTCGGCGGCGGGGCTCTGCCACCAGCTGCCCAGGCCGATGACCGTGCACGCCACCGCCACACCGAGGGCCAGCAGGCCGCGGCGCGGGAGGCGGGGCAGGCGGAAGCGGCGGCGGGGCGGGCCGTGTTCGTCCGAGTCCTCCGACTTCGTGAAGACGAGGGTCGGGTCGGCTCTCACCTTGTCCGCCAGGGCGGCCAGGCGTTCGTGCGGAAGGGTGTCCGGGTGGGAGCGGGGGAGCATGCGAGCGACGTTACGGAGCGGGGTGGGTGGGGAGGTGGGGTGAGCTCCGGGGCTGTGGACTACTCGCGGGTTGTGGACAGGTCGCGATCACTTAGGGGTCTGGGACGGGGAATTGTCGGGGGTCTGTGGGATGCTGTCGGGTCCTCCCGGCAGCACCACGACGCCCAGCACGCCCGGTCCCGTGTGCGCGCCGATCACCGCGCCGACCTCGGAGATCACGCATCCCGTGGAGCCCGGCAGCCGTTCGTCCAGGCGCGTGGCCAGTTCCGCGGCGCGTTCGGGTGCGGCGAGGTGGTGCACCGCCAATCCGACGGGCCCGTCGCCCGCCGCGGCCGCCGCCAGGTCGACCAGGCGTCCCACGGCACGGCTCATCGTGCGCACCTTCTCCAGCGGCACGATCCGGCCGTCGTCCATGTGCAGCAGGGGTTTCACCGCCAGCGCGGTGCCCACCAGGGCCGCCGCCGTGCCGATCCGCCCACCCCGGCGCAGGTGGTCCAGCGTCTCGAGGCAGAAGAACATCCGCACCTGCTCGGCGACGGAGCTCGCGGCCTCCTCCACCTCGGAGTGCGAACGACCGGCGGACACCGCGGCGCACGCGCGCAGCACCGCGAATCCGAGCCCCATGCCCGTCGACCGCGAGTCGACCACTCGGATGCGGGCGGGATCGATCTCCTCCGCCGCCAGCCGTGCGGCCTCCCACGTCCCGGACAGCTCACGGGAGAGGTGCAGGGACACGACCGCGTCCGACGACAAGAGCACCTCGCGGTAGACGTCGGCCATCTCGCCGGGTGTGGGACGCGACGTCGTCACCCTGCGGTGCTCGGCGAGGGCGCCGGCCAGCTCGGACGGCCCGAAGTCGACGCCGTCGAGGCGTCCGGCGCCGTCCACCGCCACGTGCAGCGGCACCACGGTGATCGCATGGCGCTTCGCGAACCCCTCGGGCAGGTATGCCGTCGAGTCGGTGACGATGGAGATGCGCACGAGCGACGAGCCTACGGGGCTCACTCCTCCGAAGGACTCAACGCCACGGAGGAGATGAGGGCCGCCATCGCCTCGCCCACGAGCTCGTGCCCCTCCCAGCCCCAGTGCATCCCGTCCGGGTTCCCGGCACCGGAGCGCACGTGCTCCCCGATCACGGCGGGCAGGTCCAGCAACGGCACTCCCGCACCCGCGGCCCACCCGCGCACGGCGGCCACCGCAGCCGCGTGCCCCTGATGCGCGAACGCGTACGTAGGTGCGCGGTGGACCGAAGGCACGACCCCGACCGCGGGCATCGTGTACTGGAGGTTGCGGACCGACTGCAGCATGTCCCGCAGGTACCGCGCGGTCAGCGCGGGAGGCAGAGACGCGCGCGTATAGGGCGCCAACCGAGGTTGAACGTCCTGATAGCGCGCACGAAGCCAACGCCGAAGCCAATCAGGCCGCACATAACGCAGCCCCTCGCGCAGATACGTGGGCAACGGCGAAGGCAGCGTGTCCATGCTGCCCACCGCGAACACCAGCACGTCCGCGCGAGGCAGCAACGACCAGATGCGGGGATCCCCGGTCAACGCCCACCAGGCGTCCCGCGCCGTCCACCCGAACCCGGCCGCCAGCTCCGCGGAACCACCCAGGGCCGAGGCGCAGATGTTGTGCCACAACCTCGGGTGATCGGCGGGCAGCGGTCCGGACGGCCCGAAGAACGACAGCGAGTCGCCGAGGACCAGCAGTCTCAACGCGTGGTGCCCGCGTTGTACGACGACAGCCGCCACCGGTCGTTGCGGCGCGTGAACACGGTCCAGTGGCAGTTCGAGATCCCGCCGAGCTGGGACCAGGTCTCCACCGGCAGGTCGAGCAGCCGACCGGTCAAAGCGCTGATCAGGCCACCGTGCGCGCACAGCAGGACCGTCTCGGAGAACTCCGCGTCGACCTCGTGCACGACCTTGATGGCCCGTTCGGCGACCTCGACGCGCGACTCGCCGTCCGGCGGCGTGTAGGTCGGGTCCGTGCGCCACACGGTGACGGCGCCCGGCCACTCCTGCTCCACCTCGGCGGTCGTCAGGCCCTGCCACTTGCCCAGGTGGGTCTCGCGCAGCCGCTCGTCGATGCGCAGCGGCACGTCCGCGGACGTGGTGAACACCCGTGCGGTGTCACGCGCGCGCTGCAGGTCGGAGGCGACCACGATCTCCGGCTCGAACCCGGCGAGCACCGGGACGGCGAAGCGGGCCTGGTTCAAGCCGGTCTCGGTGAGCGCCGAGTCCAGATGACCCTGCAGGCGACCTGTCGCGTTGTAGTCGGTCTCACCGTGCCGCCACAGCACGAGCCGGCTCAGGGCCATCAGCTACCTCATTCAGCCGTGGACTCGGCGGGGACGTCCGCTTCGAACTCGATCC
Source organism: Lentzea sp. DG1S-22 (assembly GCF_036321065.1). Lineage (NCBI taxonomy): Bacteria > Bacillati > Actinomycetota > Actinomycetes > Pseudonocardiales > Pseudonocardiaceae > Lentzea > Lentzea sp. DG1S-22. The sequence goes on from NZ_CP143276.1 coordinate 4,461,074, forward strand.
GCGGGCAGTCCTTCCACAGCCGCTCCAGGCCGTAGAAGCTGCGCTCCTCCGTGTGCTGGACGTGCACCACGACGTCCACGAAGTCCAGCAGGACCCATCGGCCCTCGCGGGCCCCTTCGCGGCGCACCGGCTTCGTGCCGGCCTCCCGCAGCTTCTCCTCGATGTTGTCGACGATCGCGCCGACCTGCCGCTCGTTGGGAGCGGACGCGATCACGAACACGTCCGTGATCACGAGCTGGTCGGAGACGTCGAGCACCGTCACGTCGTGCGCCTTCTTGTCGGCCGCTGCGTTCGCCGCGACCAGCGCCAGCCGTCGTGCCTCGTCGGTGGCTGCCACGTCACTCCTCTGACTTCCGGCGGGCGTCGATACGCCCACACGAGTTACTGAGGGTACCGGCGAGCGCCAAACCGGTACTTCACGCCCAGGCATGACGAAGGCCACCTCAGCGCCCTGAGGTGGCCTTCACCTGCGCCGAAGCTTAGAGCGGGCGGACCTGCTGGGCCTGCGGCCCCTTCTGGCCCTGGCCGACCTCGAACTCGACCTTCTGGTTCTCCTCGAGCGAGCGGAAACCCTTGGACTGGATCTCCGAGTAGTGCACGAAGACGTCTGCCGAGCCGTCGTCGGGCGCGATGAACCCGAAGCCCTTTTCGGCGTTGAACCACTTCACGGTGCCTGTAGCCAAAGTCTTGCCTTCCACGAACCAGCAACAACCCGCTGATTGTTGCTCCCCGCGCCCTCCAATGCACGCAAAATCCACTCGAACGTGGTCACGACTCGGAGTACAGGCCCGTTTTGGCGATGTACTGGACCACCCCGTCCGGAACGAGGTACCAGACGGGCTGACCCGAAGCGGTCCGCTCGCGGCACCCGGTGGAGGAGATCGCCATGGCCGGGACCTCCACGAGCGACACCGAACCGGGCGGCAGGTGCCGGTCGTTCAGCGTGTAACCCGGACGGGTGACTCCGATGAAGTGGGCGAGCTCGAACGCGTCCGCGGCGCGCTTCCACGACAGGATCTGCTCCAGCGCGTCGGCACCGGTGATGAAGAACAGCTCGGCGTCCGGGTACTGCTTCCTGAGGTCCGTGAGCGTGTCCACGGTGTACGTGGGGCCCTCGCGGTCGATGTCGACCCTGCTGACCGAGAACCGGGGGTTGGACGCCGTGGCGATGACCGTCATCAGGTACCGGTCTTCGGCGGGCGAGACCTCCCGCGACGCCTTCTGCCAGGGCTGACCCGTCGGGACGAAGATCACGCGGTCCAGGTCGAACCTGTCCTGCACCTCACTGGCGGCGACGAGGTGACCGTGGTGGATGGGGTCGAACGTGCCACCCATGACGCCGATGCGCATCGAGACAGCGTAGACCGGCGCCGAGCCGCTCCCGAGGCCCGGCGCCGGTCGTGCTGATCACACCGCACGGCCCAGGGGGAGGACGGGCCGTGCGGGTCGCGGCCCACCCCGAAGCAGAGCCGCGCGCACTGGAGGAACGCGCGGGCCGCTCCCCCATGACGCGGTCAGCCCAAGATTTTTCTCACCACGCGACGACGAGCTCCACCGGTCCTCTGACCAGCGAACCCTTGCGGAACTCGGCGGGTTCTTCGAGCCGCAGGCCGGGCATCCGGCGCAGCAGCGCGTCCAGTGCCACCTGCAGTTCCATCCTGGCGAGCTGCGAACCGAGGCAGAAGTGGATGCCGTGCCCGAACTGCAGGTGCTGGCCGACCTCGCGCTCCAGGTCCAGTCCGGCGCCGTCCGGGTAGACCGACTCGTCGTGGTTCGCCGACGACACGACCACCAGCACGGCGTCGCCCTCCTTCACCAGCGCGTTGCCGATCCGGACGTCCTCGGTGGCGATGCGGGTGAAGCCGGCGCCGCTGCCCAGCGGGATGAACCGCAGCAGTTCCTCGACGGCGTTCGGCAGCTTCTCGGGGTGCTCGCGGAGGCTCTTCATGGCCTCCGGATGGTCCAACAGCGTGATGACGCTGTTCGCGAGCATGTTCGCCGTCGTCTCGTGTCCCGCCACGAGCAGCGTGATGCCGAAACGGACGAGTTCGTCCTCGCTCAGCCTGTCGTCGTTGTCCCGTGCGGCGACAAGCGCGCCCATCAGGTCGTCCGTGGGGTGTGCGCGGCGTATGGCAACGAGTTGAGTGAAGTAGGCGTGCAGCTTCATCAAGCCGTGCATCGCCTCTTCGGGCGTGTACCCGCCGACCGTGGACAGGACCTGGTTCGACCACGTGCGGAAGTCGTCGCGGTCCTCGAACGGCACCCCGAGCAGCTCGCAGATGATGGTGATCGGGAACGGCATGGTGAAGCCCTCGACCAGGTCGCCGGGGTTGTCCAGGCGGTCGAGCAGCTCGTCGGTGATCTGCTGGGCGCGCGGCCGCAACTCCTCGACCCGGCGGACCGTGAACGCCTTCGACACCAAGCGGCGCATGCGCGCGTGGTCCGCGCCGTCGTGCGTGAGGATCGATTCGCCCGGTGCGATGAGCGGCTGCATCCTCGGCACGTCCCGGTTGACGGTCCGCGCGCGGCTGAACCGCGGATCGCCGAGGACGAACTTCGTCTCTTCGTAGGACGTGACGAGCCAGCCCTCGCCGCCGTAGGGGAACGTCACGCGCGAGACGGGCTCGTCACGCCGTAGCCGTTCATACGTCGGATCGAGGGTCAGGCCGTCGGGTTCGGAGAACGGGTAGTTCGGAGCCATGGCTCCGAAGCTAGAGCTACGCCTTCGCGCGTGTGTGCCCTTCGCCCCACACGACCCATTTAGAGGACGTCAGCTCCGTCAGGCCCATCGGACCGCGGGCGTGCAGCTTCTGCGTGGAGATGCCGATCTCCGCGCCCATGCCGAACTCCGCGCCGTCGGTGAAGGCCGTGGAGGCGTTCACGAACACCGCCGCCGCGTCCACACGAGCCGTGAACCTGCGTGCCGCCACCACGTCGCTCGTGACGATGGCCTCGCTGTGACCGGAGCCGTACGTCGCGATGTGCTGCACGGCCTCGTCGAGCGAGTCGACGACCTTCGCGGCGATGTCGAGGCTGAGGTACTCGGTGCCCCAGTCGTCGTCGGTCGCGCCGAGGACGTCGGGCTGCCGGGCGAACTGCTCGTCGCCGTGGATCGTGACGCTCTCCTGCTGCAGCGCCTTGGTGATGCGCGGGACGAACTCGTCCGCCACGTCCTTGTGCACCAGGAGGGACTCGGCCGCGTTGCACACGCTCGTGCGGCGCGTCTTGGCGTTGAGGACGATCGACTCGGCCATGTCGAGGTCGGCGTGCGCGTCCACGTAGACGTGGCAGTTGCCGACGCCGGTCTCGATCGTGGGAACGGTCGCCTGCTCGACGACTGCGTTGATCAGGCCGGAGCCGCCGCGCGGGATGACCAGGTCGACCAGGCCGCGCGCGGTGATGAGGTGGGTGACGGACGCACGGTCGTGGCACGGCAGCAGCTGCACCGAGTCGGCCGGCAGGTTCACGCTTTCGAGTGCATCGCGCAGGACGCCGACGAGCGTGGTGTTGGAGTTCTCGGCGGTCGAGGAACCGCGCAGCAGGGCGGCGTTGCCCGACTTCAGCGCGAGGCCGGCGGCGTCGACCGTGACGTTCGGGCGGCCTTCGTAGACCATGCCGACGACGCCCATCGGGACGCGGACCTGCTTGAGCTCGAGGCCGTTCGGGAGGATGCCGCCGGTGATCACCTGACCGACCGGGTCCGGCAGGCCCGCCACGGTTTCCAGGCCGGTGGCGACGCCGTCGACGCGCGCCTCGGTGAGGGTGAGGCGGTCGAGGATGTTGTCCGGGAGACCCGCTGCCCTGCCCGCGTCGAGGTCCTTGCGGTTGGCCTCGAGGATCTCCGGCGTGCGCTTGCGGAGCGCGGCGGCCATCTCCAGGAGCGCGGTGTCCTTGCGCTCGCGGGTGGCGAGGACGAGTTCGTCGGCGGCGACGCGGGCGCGGCGAGCTGCTGCGTGTACCTGGTCGCGCAGGTCATCAGTCACGCTGCACAGCTTACGACCTGCGACAATCACAATTGTCAGAGTGGCCTGGCAAGCTTGCTCCCCATGGACGACATGGCGTTGCGAGAACTGGCGGAGGAACGGCTGCGGGCACTGGCGGGCCCGGACGCCGTGCTGCGCGAGGACCAGTGGACGGCGATCCACACCCTCGTGGCGCAGCGCCGCAGAGCTCTCGTCGTCCAGCGCACCGGCTGGGGCAAGTCGGCGGTGTACTTCATCGCGACGGCGCTGCTGCGTCAGCTCGGTGAGGGGCCCACGGTCATCGTGTCGCCGTTGCTCGCGTTGATGCGCAACCAGATCGATGCCGCGGCGAGGGCCGGTGTGCACGCGGTGACGATCAACTCGGCGAACACCGACGAGTGGGACGCCGTGCAGGAGCAGGTCGCCGCGGGCGAGGTCGACGTGCTGCTGGTGAGCCCGGAACGCCTGAACAACCCCGACTTCCGCGATTCGGTGCTGCCCTCGTTGACGGCGTCCGCGGGCATGCTCGTCGTCGACGAGGCGCACTGCATCTCGGACTGGGGGCACGACTTCCGGCCCGACTACCGCCGGCTGCGGACGCTGCTGACGGAGCTGCCGCCGGGCGTGCCGGTGCTGGCGACCACGGCGACGGCCAACAACAGGGTGGTCCACGACGTCACCGAGCAGCTGGGGCTCGGCACCGACGAGGGCACGCTGGTGCTGCGCGGGCCGCTCGACCGGGACAGCCTGCGCCTGTCGGTCGCGCTGCTGCCGACCGCGGAGTCACGGCTCGGGTGGCTGGCCGAGCAGCTCGACCGCATGCCCGGTTCCGGGATCATCTACACGCTGACCGTGGCGGCGGCGGACGACATCGCGGCGTTCCTCGCCTCGCGCGGGTTCGCGGTGGCGGCGTACTCGGGCAAGACCGAGCCGGCCGAGCGGGAGCGGGCCGAGCAGGACCTGCTCGAGAACCGGGTCAAGGCGCTCGTCGCCACCTCGGCGCTCGGCATGGGGTTCGACAAGCCGGACCTGGGGTTCGTCGTGCACGTCGGCGCCCCGTCGTCCCCGATCGCCTACTACCAGCAGATCGGCCGGGCGGGCCGCGGCGTCGAGCGGGCCGAGGTGGTTCTGCTGCCGGGTCACGAGGACCGCGACATCTGGGCGTACTTCGCGTCGCTGGCGTTCCCGCCGGAGGTCGTGGTGCGCCAGGTGCTGTCGGCTCTCGACGGTGCCGGCAGGCCGCTCTCGACGGCGGCGCTGGAGCCGGTGGTCGAGCTGTCGCGCGGCCGGCTCGAGGTGGTGCTGAAGGTCCTGGACGTCGACGGCGCGGTCCGGCGCGTGCGCGGGGGCTGGGAGTCCACCGGACGGCCGTGGGAGTACGACGGCGAGCGGTACGCGCGCATCGCCGAGGCGCGCAGGGCCGAGCAGCAGGTGATGATCGACTACCTGCGGACCGGCTCGTGCCGGATGAAGTTCCTGCAGGACCAGCTGGACGACCCGACCTCGCACGAGTGCGGGCGTTGCGACAACTGCACCGGCGAGCGGCTATCGGTCGAGGTGTCGGACACGGCGGCGAGCGCGGCTCGTGAACGGTTGCTGCGTCCCGGTCTGGACGTGGCGCCGCGCAAGATGTGGCCGACGGGCATGAACGCGATCGGCGTTCCGCTGTCCGGCAAGATCCCCGCGACCGAGGTGGCGGCCACGGGCAGGGCGCTCGGCAGGCTCACCGACATCGGCTGGGGCAACCGGTTGCGCGACCTGCTGGCCGACGGGAACGACCGCGAGATCCCGGACGACGTGTTCGCGGCGTGCGTGAAGGTGCTGACGGCGTGGGGCTGGGACGAACGGCCGGTCGGCGTGGTCGCGGTCGGCTCGCGCAGGCGACCGCAGCTGGTCGGCAGCTTCGGGCGGAAGATCGCGGAGATCGGCCGGCTGCCGTTCCTGGGCACCGTGTGGCTCGGCGAGTCGACGCACCGGGCCAACAGCGCCCAGCGGCTGGCCGGGCTAGTGCGGGCGGGCGAGACGCCTGACGTGTCCGGTGTGGACGGTCCGCTTCTGCTGGTGGACGACCACATCGACACCGGGTGGACGATGACGGTCGCGGCTCGGATGCTCAGGAAGGAGGGGGTGTCCGCCGTGCTGCCTTTCGCGCTGGCGGTGACGAACTGAGTCCGGCTCGTCCTGACCGGAGGCGGGGTGAGAAGCTCCCGCCCGTGTGATCCCGGAACCCACGCCGGCGCAGGTCGTGGCCGCGGACGTTCGCCGTCGTGGTGACCGGCGAGCCGTGGCAGGAGCACCCGCAGCTGTCCACCGTGATCTCGTGGCTGGGACCGGCGGGTGCGCACCGACGCGGTCTGGGTTGTGGCACTGTCTTCGGCATGACTGCGGAAGTCGTGCGGTTCCGGCAGGCCGACCTCCTCGCCGGTCTGCACCGGCGGTTCGGGCCGGTCGTGCGGATGGGTCCGTACACCTACCTCCTCGGGGCCGAGGCGAACCGGTTCGTGTTCGCGCACTCCGAGCTGTTCGAGGTGGAGCGGGCGTTCCAGTCGCTGGTGCCGGTGGACGGGCCCACGTCGTTGATCGTGAGCGACGGCGAGGACCACAAGCGGCGGCGCAGGTTCGTGCAGCCCGCGTTGGCGCATCGGCAGATCGCCGGTCATGTGCCGGTCGTGCGGGCCAACGCCGAGGCCGTGCTCGACTCGTGGCGGCCCGGTGACGTGGTCGACGTCTACCAGGAGTTCCGGCGGGCGGTCCGGCGCAGCACGATCCACGCGTTGTTCGGCGAGGAACTGGCTCGGGACTCGGACTTCTTCGGGGCGCACCTGCAGGTGCTGATCAACCTGGTCGACCGCAACCCCGCTGTCGTGACGGTGCTCCGGCGGACGAAGGCGCCGGCTTGGCGTGACGCGATGCGGGCGCGCAGGGCCGTGGACGCACGGGTGTACCAGGCGATCGAGGAGACACGTCAGGGCAAGACGGCCGGTGATGTGCTCACCTCTCTCGTGCAGGGCGACGGGTTGAGCGATCTGGAGGTCCGCGACCAGGTCGTCACGTTGATCGCGGCCGGGTATGAGACGACCAGTGCCGCTATGGCGTGGGCGGTGTTCAACCTGTTGCGGCACAACGGAGTCTGGGAGCGCGCGCAGGAAGACGACGACTACCTGGCCAACGTCGTCAACGAGACGCTCCGGCTGTACCCACCGGCGGTGGTGTCGGCAAGGGTGGCGGCGCAGCCGTTCGAGTTCGCCGGGAAGAAGATCAAGCAGGGCGCGTTCCTGTTGTACAGCCCGTACGTCACGCATCGGCTCGAAGAGATCTATCCGGATCCGTTGCGGTTCGACCCCGATCGCTGGGAGACCAAGCCGGCGCCGCACGAATTCCTGCCGTTCGGCGGTGGCCCGCACCGGTGCATCGGCGCCGGGCTCGCCACCACCTCGCTCACGGTGATGCTCAAGGCGTTGCTGCAGAGGCCGAAGCCGGAGCTGCTCCCCCAGCGCATCACGCCGACCAGCGTCGCCGCGATGCGTCCGAAGCGGGGCCTCAGAGTCCGAGCAGCAGGGTGACGGCCGAGGCGGTGCAGGCGACGGTGCGCAGGTGGTTCCAGAGCGTCCACCGCCGCAGGTACGCGGGCCAGTAGGCGTCGTCGGCCTGTTCGAGACGGTTGTTCATCGGCACATTGACGACGACTGTCACCAGGAAGCAGCCGACGACGTAGAGCAGGCCACCGACGGCCCGGCCCTGGAACACCTCGACGGCGCACAGGACCAGGGTGCCGACGAACAGCAGCAGGAACACCGGGTTCTGGATGCGGGCGTTGATCCGCCGCATGGCGGCGCGGGCATCGGCGGGCGAGAGGTCCGCGAGGCCCGGCATGACCGCGGCGGAGAAGGCTAAGAACACCCCGGCCATCAGGCCGGTGGCGGTGACCGTGATCAGCGTGAGTGTCCCCATGCCGGTAACTCTGTCCCGTCGGCGTCGGACTCCCAATGACAATTCATCGCGCAGACTTGCTCGTTCGTCCAGAATCAACGGCATGACGGACGCACTGGGCGAAGCGCTGCACCTGTTGAGGATGTCCGGGACCTTCTACTGCCGCAACGAGCTCACCGCGCCGTGGGGCGCGACGATGCCCGACATGGCGGACTGCCTGTGGTTCCACGTGCTGACCAGCGGCCGGTGCGACGTCGAGGTGGACGGCCAGGTCATCCCGCTCGAACCCGGCGACGTGCTGCTCGTCCCCGGCGGGCAGCGCCACCGGCTGTTCCACGGCGAGGCGGAGTCGCCGGTCGTCACGACGCTGCCGCACGAGTTCGAGACCGAGAACTACGCGGTCCTGCGCCACGGTGGCGGCGGCGCGGTGACGCACCTCGTGTGCGGCGCGGTCCGCTTCGACCACCCGGCCGCCAAGCACCTCGTCACCGTCCTGCCGAACGTGCTCCACCTGCGGCAGGCCGACGACATGCGCGCCACGATCGACCTCATGGCCGCCGAGGCGAAGGCCGTGCGGCCCGGCGGCGAGGCGGTCATCACCCGGCTCGCGGACGTCCTGGTGATCCAGACGATCCGCTCGTGGCTCGCCACCGACCCGGCCGCGCGCACCGGGTGGCTGGGAGCGTTGCAGGACGAGCAGATCGGGCAGGCGCTCGCGCTGATCCACCGCGATCCCGCGCAGCCGTGGACCGTCGAACGCCTCGCGCACCGCACGGCCATGTCGCGGTCGGCGTTCGCGGCGCGGTTCACCGAACTCGTCGGTGAGCCGGCCATGCGGTACGTCACGCGGTGGCGCATGCACGTGGCGATGAACCGCCTCAAGAACCGCGACAGCACCGTCAGCGAGATCGCCCGCGGTCTCGGTTACGAGTCGGAGGCGGCGTTCAGCCGGGCGTTCAAGCGGATCGTCGGGGTGTCGCCGGGTCAGGCGCGGGCGGGCTGAAGCAGGTCCCAGCGGTTTCCGTAGAGGTCCTCGAACACGGCCACACGACCGTAGACCTCGTCGCGCGGCTCCTCCCGGAAGTGCACGCCGTACGCGGTCATGCGGGCGTGGTCGCGGTCGAAGTCGTCGGTGTTCAGGAAGAACCCGACGCGGCCACCGGTCTGGTCGCCCACTCGTGCCTGCTGCTGACCTGTGTCAGCCCGGGCCAGCAGCAACGACGTCCCCTCCCCCGCCGACACCACGACCCAGCGCTTGTCGCCCTGCGGAACGTCCTCGACCAGCGTGAACCCGAGCCCCTCCACGTAGAAGCGGATCGCCTCGTCGTAGTCGCGGACCACCAGCGTCACCAACCCAATAGATCGCACGGCGACGAGTATCGACGACGAGAGAGGTCTACCCGCACATGGCTGACTCACTCGTGCTCCTGCACCCCGGCGGCGCGGACCCGTCCGCGTTCGGGCCGCAGTTCGACGCTCTCGCCGATTTCGCCCTGCACGCACCACACCGGACGAACCAGGCCACTCAGGACCACACGGAGATGGCGCTCGAGACCGTCGAGTTCCTCGACCGCACCGGGCCGGCGCACCTGCTCGGCTGCAGCGACGGCGCCACCATCGCGCTTCTCACCGCCGTGCTCCGACCTGATCTCGTGCGACGGCTTGTGGTCGTGTGCGGCGTCTACCACCACAACGGCTGGGACCCGGCCACGGAGCTGACGCCGATGCACCGCCGTTCGCCCGCGCTGACCGGAACAGATCTCGGGAAACTGCCGAACCGCACGCTGGTCATGATCGGCGACGACGACGAAGTCACGCTGGAGCACGCCACGGCCATGTACCGGGCGCTGCCGAACGCCGAACTGGCGGTCGTCCCGGGCACGTCACACGGGCTGCTGCACGAGAAACCCGCGCTGTGCAACGCGATGATCGTCGACTTCCTGTCCAACGACCCGGTCGAGACATACGCACCGATTCGTCGCCGTATGTGATTGGCTGACTGCATGGCGGTTACATCGGAGAAGCACCGACTGCCCGTACGCACGCTCGTCGCGTCCAGCGCCGGCAACGCCGTCGAGTGGTACGACTGGGGCATCTACACGGCGTTCAGCATCTACTTCGCCACCCAGATCTTCCCCTCCGGCAACGAAGCCGCGGCGCTGCTGAGCACGTTCGCCACGTTCGCCCTGGCCTTCTTCTTCCGCCCGCTCGGCGGTTACCTGCTCGGCCGGTTCGCGGACCTCAAGGGCCGCCGCACCGCGATGCTGCTGACGATCGTGCTGATGTCCGGCGGCTCGGTCGTGATCGGCCTGCTGCCCACGTTCGAGCAGGTCGGCTGGCTCTCCCCGGCGCTGCTGGTGCTCGCCCGCATCGCGCAGGGCATGGCGCTCGGCGGTGAGGTGTCGAACGCCTCGGCGTACCTCGCGGAGATCGCGCCCGCCTCCCACCGCGGGCGGTACTCGTCGTTCTTCTACATCTCGACCGGCGCGGCGGTGCTGATCGCGTCGTTGCTCGGGTTCTTCCTGTCGCACAACCTCGACAAGGCCGCGATGGCCTCCTACGGCTGGCGCGTGCCGTTCCTGATCGGCGGCGTGCTCGGGCTGGTCGGGCTGTGGCTGCGGCGCGAACTCGAGGAGACCGAGCAGTTCGAGGACAACAGGGCGAAGGCCGAAAGCCTGCGCAACCCGCTGCTCACGACCGTCAGGGAACACCCGAAGGCCGTCGGGCAGCTCATCGGCATCACGCTGCTGTCGACGCTGAGCTTCTACACGTTCTTCAGCGCGCTGACGCCGTACGCGGTGAAGTCCCGGGGTGCCGACGACATCGACGTGTTCCTGGCGCTGTCTATCGGCACCGTGGTGTTCATCGCGCTGCAGTACCCGCTGGGGTGGACGGCCGACCGCTACGGCCGCAAACCGCAGATGCTCGTCTGGTCCGCGGCGATGGCGTTGCTGGTCGTGCCGCTGTCGACGCTGGTCGGACCCGGCCTCGCGAACCTCGTGGTCGTCTTCGCCGTGGGCCTGGGGCTCTACACGGCGATCACGGCGATCGCGCCCGCGATCATGAGCGAGCTGTTCCCGACCGAACTGCGCGGGCTCGGCATCGGCGCCTGGTACAACCTGACGGTCGCGCTGTTCGGGGGCACGGCACCGCTGGTCATCCAGGCCGTCGGCGGGACGGTGTTCTTCTGGTACGTCGCCGTCGCCGCCGTCATCACGTTCCTGGTGGTGCTCACCCTTCCGGAGACAAGGGGTGTTCCGTTGAGCTGAGGCAGAACTCGTTGCCCTCGGGATCGGCCAGCACGAACCAGACGCCATCACGGCTCACCACGGACGCGCCCAGGGCGACGAGCCGCGCCACCTCGGCCTCGACGTCGTCGCACCACAGGTCGACGTGCACGCGGTTCTTGACCGTCTTCGGCTCCGGCACGCGGTTGAAGAAGAACCGGGGCGACCCGGCGAGCAGCACCGACGGGTCGTCCTCGGGGTCGTCGATCCCCATCGCGCTCAGACGGGCCAGCTCGGCGTCGTCGTACGGCGCCATCTCGTGGTCGTCGAGCGCCTGCGCCCAGAACCGGGCGAGCGACGCGGGATGGGCGCAGTCGATGACGACGTCGTGCATCCGGGCCATGCCCCGACCCTAGCGGTGCAGCGGCACCAAATCATCGGCATGGACGACCTCGCGCCGTTGCTCCTCCGGCAGGTCGTGCGTCTTGCGGCCGATCAACGACGGCAGCTCCGCCGAGTCGTAGCCGGCCACACCGCGGGCCACGACCTCGCCCGCGAGGCTGACCAGCTCGACGACGTCGCCCGCCTCGAAGTCGCCGTCCACGCCCGTGATGCCGGCCGCCAGCAACGACCGGCGCCGGCCGACCACCGCGGCGACCGCGCCGTCGTCGAGGTGCAGGCGGCCGTTCGCGTCCGTGGCGTAGCCGAGCCAGAACCGGCGGGCGGTGAGGCGCGACCCCGTGGCCGCGAACGCCGTGCCGACGTCCGCGGTGGTGAGTGCGCGCCCGGCTTCCGTGGCGCTGGTCAGCAGGACCGGGATGCCCGCGGACGACGCCAGGCGGGCGGCGGCGAGCTTGGACGCCATGCCGCCGGTGCCCAGACCGGACGCGCCCGCGGCACCCGCCTGCACACCGTCCACATCGGACGCTGACGCCACCTCGGAGATGCGGACGGCACCCGGCCTGCGCGGGTCGCCCGAGTAGAGCGCGTCCACGTCGGACAGCAGGAACAACGCGTCCGCGCCGACGAGGTGGGCCACCAGAGCCGCGAGGCGGTCGTTGTCGCCGAAGCGGATCTCTTCGGTGGCAACGGTGTCGTTCTCGTTCACGACCGGAACCGCGCCGAGCGCCAGCAGCCGGTCGAACGTCCGCTGCGCGTTGCGGTAGTGGGCACGCCGCACGACGTCGTCGGCGGTCAGCAGGACCTGGCCGACGGTCAGCGAGTAGCGGCCGAACGAGTTGGCGTACGCGTGCGCCAGCGTGAGCTGCCCGACGCTCGCCGCGGCCTGCTGGGTGGCGAGGTCGCGCGGACGGCGGGAGATCTTCAACGGCGCCAGGCCCGCCGCGATCGCACCGGAGGACACGAGCACGACCTGGCTGCCCGCGGCGCAACGCGCGGCGAGGGCGTCGACCAGCGCGTCGAGACGCGCCGGGTCGAGGCCACCTTCCGCCGTGGTCAGGGAGGACGACCCGACCTTGACCACGATGCGGTGCGCCGAGGCGACCGCCTGCCGAGCTTGTGAGACCACGGGGGCCGTCACGGGTTACTCCTCGTCGAAGTCGTCACCGTAGTCGCCGGGCGCGCGGCGGGCCTTCTTCAGGGCCTTGCGCTCGTGGGCGCCGATGCGGTCGTTGCGCTCGAGGCGGGCGTCCGTGCCACGTCCGGTCATCGTCATCGCGATGCCCGCCGGGGTGGTCGGCTCCCAGTCGAAGATCAGGTCGCCGATGGTGACCTGGCAACCGGGGACGGCGCCCATCTTCACGAGCTTCTCCTCGACGCCCAGCCTGTTCAGGCGGTCCGCGAGGTAACCGACGGCTTCGTCGTTGGAGAAGTCGGTCTGGCGGATCCAGCGCTCGGGGCGTTCGCCCTTCACGATGAAGCCACCCTCGACCGAGGGGTCCTCGGTCACGGTGAAGCCCTGGTCGTCCACGGCGGTCGGCCGCAGCACGATTCGGGTCGACTCCTTCTTCGGCTGGGCGGCGCGGTACTCGCGCACGACCTCGGCCAGCTTGAACGTCAGCTCGCGCAGACCCTGGCGGGAGACCGTCGACACCTCGAAGACCGGCAGGCCGCGGGCCTCGATCTCCGGGCGGACGATGTCGGCGAGGTCCTGGGCGTCCGGGATGTCGACCTTGTTGAGGATCACCACGCGCGGGCGGTCCTCGAAGTTCCCGCCGAGCGCCGGGGTGTACTCCGACAGTTCCCTCTCGAGCGCGTCGATGTCCGCGATCGGGTCGCGGCCCGGCTCGTACGTCGCGCAGTCGACGACGTGCGCGAGAACGGCCGTGCGCTCGATGTGGCGCAGGAAGTCGAGGCCGAGGCCCTTGCCCTGCGACGCACCGGGGATCAGGCCGGGAACGTCCGCCATCGTGAAGATGGTGTCGCCCGCGGTGATCACGCCGAGGTTCGGCACCAGCGTGGTGAACGGGTAGTCGGCGATCTTCGGCTTCGCGGCGGAGAGCACGGAGATCAGCGACGACTTGCCGGCCGACGGGAAGCCGAGCAGGCCGACGTCCGCGACGGACTTGAGCTCCAGCACCAGGTCGCGCGTCTCGCCCGGTTCACCGAGCAGCGCGAAACCGGGGGCCTTGCGAGCCTTGGACGCGAGCGAGGCGTTGCCCAGACCTCCACGGCCACCGGCGGCGGCGATGAGCGTGGTGCCCTCGCCGACCAGGTCGGCCACGATCTCGCCGTCCTCGGTCAGCACGACGGTGCCGTCCGGGACGCGCAGGACCAGGTCCTCGCCGTTCGCGCCGTCGCGGTTCGCACCGGCGCCGGCCTTGCCGCTGGTGGCGGAGGCGTGCGGGCGGAAGTGGAAGTCGAGCAGGGTGTGCACCTGCGAGTCGACCACGAGGACGACGTCGCCGCCCTTGCCCCCGTTGCCGCCGTCCGGGCCGCCGAGCGGCTTGAACTTCTCGCGGTGCACTGAAGCACAACCGTTGCCCCCGTTGCCGGCGGCAGCGTGGATCACCACCCGGTCTACGAAGCGGGCCACGGAACTACTTCCCTTCAAACGTCTTGGACAAGCAGCGAGGGGCGGAGCCGGGTGACCGGTTCCGCCCCTCGCAGAGGTCTGACTACGTCGCGGAGACGGTCCTCAGACCGCGACCGGGACGATGTTGACGGTCTTGCGACCGCGCTTCGTACCGAACTCCACCGCACCCGGCTGCAGGGCGAACAGCGTGTCGTCCTTGCCGATGCCGACGCCGACGCCGGGGTGGAACTTGGTGCCGCGCTGGCGGATCAGGATCTCGCCGGCCTTGACGACCTGACCGCCGAACCGCTTCACACCCAGGTACTGGGGGTTGGAGTCACGGCCGTTGCGGGAACTGGATGCACCCTTTTTGTGTGCCATGAGAAGTCAGGTCCTCACTTACCGGTGATGCCGGTGACCTCGACGCGGGTCAACTTCTGACGGTGACCCTGTCGCTTGTGGTAGCCGGTCTTGTTCTTGAACTTGTGGATGCGAATCTTCGGGCCCTTGGTGTGCTCGACCAGCTTGCCGGTAACCGAGAACTTCGCCAGGGCGTCCGCGTCAGCGGTGACGTCAGTGCCGTCGACCACGAGCAGAGCCTGGAGGGAGATTTCGGTGCCCGGCTCGCCCTCGAGCTTCTCGACCTCGACGATGTCGCCGACAGCGACCTTGTACTGCTTGCCGCCGGTCTTGACGATCGCGTACATCAGGACGGAAGTCTCCTGCTACTCGATGGTGACGGGCCATGCGCCAGCCAATCTGGGAACGGTGTTTCCACCACAGGCACCAGAGGAGGCACACGACAGGACCCGTCGGATGGCGGGCCGTTGCCAAGGTTACGGGAGTGGGTACGCCGGGAGCAAACCGGGGTGCCCGGATCACATTTCCGCAGGCTGAGCCGCCCCCACAACGCAAAACCGGGGCCGCCTCGATGAGGCGGCCCCGGTCTCGCTGCTGCGTCAGTCCTCCTGGACCGGCGGTCCCGCGGGCCGCGACACGGCGCGGCGACGGCGGGTGGTGGTGACCACCGGTGCGGGCATCTGGACCTCGGGCTGCTTGGGCACCTCGACGACGATCGGCGCGGACGCCTCCACCGCGACCGGCGCACCGGCGGCGCGCTTGGCCGCACGGCGCCGCGGACGGGCCGCAGGGGCCTCCACAGCGGCCGCAGGGGCCTCGGCGACGGGTTCGGGTGCGGAGACCGGCTGCGGGGCAGCGGCGGGCTCCTGCGCCTGCTCGGGCTCGGCGACCACGGGGCGCTGGGACCCGATGCGACCCGTCACCGCGGGCCCGGCCTCGGCGACCGGCTGCTGCGCGCCGATGCGACCCGTGGCGACGGGCTGCTCCTGCGCGGGCTCGACGGGGCGCTGGGCACCGATGCGGCCGGTCGCGAGGGGCTTCTCGGCGACCGGTTCCGGGGTGACCGGCTCGACGAGCTCCTCGGCCGTCTCCTCGATCACCACGGGCTCGGTCTCGGACACCACGACCGGCTCGACCTCGACCGGCTCCGGGTCCTCGGCGACCTCGTGCGGAACGGTGCCGTTGAGCGCCTGCTCCTCGGCCACGACCGCGTCGACGGCCGCCTGCGGCTCCTTGTCACGGCCGCGGCGGCGACGCCGGCGACGGCCGTGGCCCTCGTGCTCCTGGTCCGCGGCGACCACGTCCTCGGAGACGTCCTCCGGCTCACCCGGCTCGACGACGACCTCAGCCGGTGCCTCGGGCGCCTCGACCGACGCCTCGACGACCTCGGTGGTCTCGGCCGCCTGCTCGCCGCCGCCCTTGTTGCGGCGCGACTTGCGGCCGCCGCCCTGGGCCTGCTGCTGCTGCTGCTGGCCGCCGCCGTTGCCGCCGCCGTGCGAGTGCACGGGCTCGGTGGACACGACGACGCCGCGGCCGCGGCAGTGCTCGCACGTCTGGCTGAACGCCTCGAGCAGGCCGGTGCCGACCCTCTTGCGGGTCATCTGGACGAGGCCCAGCGAGGTGACCTCGGCGACCTGGTGACGTGTGCGGTCACGGCCGAGGCACTCGGTCAGGCGGCGCAGCACCAGGTCGCGGTTCGACTCGAGCACCATGTCGATGAAGTCGATGACGATGATGCCGCCGATGTCGCGCAACCGGAGCTGGCGGACGATCTCCTCCGCCGACTCCAGGTTGTTGCGGGTGACGGTCTCCTCGAGGTTGCCGCCGGACCCGGTGAACTTGCCGGTGTTGACGTCGATGACCGTCATCGCCTCGGTGCGGTCGATGATCAGGTAGCCGCCCGAGGGCAGCCAGACCTTGCGGTCGAGCGCCTTGAGCAGCTGCTCGTCGATGCGGTACTCGACGAACGCGTCGTTGTTGCCGACGTGCTTCTTCAGGCGGTCCTGCAGGTCCGGCGCCACGTGGCGGACGTACGAGTCGATGACCTCCCACGCCTCGTCGCCCTGGACGACGAGCTGGGCGAAGTCCTCGGTGAACAGGTCGCGGACGACCTTCACCAGCAGGTCCGGCTCTTCGTAGAGCAGCGCCGGCGCCTTGGTGGAGGTGGTCTCGGACTTCTCCTTGATGACCTTCCACTGGGCCTGCAGACGCGTGACGTCGCGGCCGAGCTCCTCCTCGGAGATGCCCTCCGAGGCGGTGCGGATGATCACACCGGCGTCCTCGGGGACAACCCTCTTGAGGATGTCCTTGAGGCGCTTGCGCTCGTTGTCCGGCAGCTTGCGGCTGATGCCCGTGGCACCGCCACCCGGCACGTAGACCAGGAAGCGGCCGGGGAGGCTGATCTGGGTGGTGAGGCGGGCGCCCTTGTGGCCGACCGGGTCCTTGGTGACCTGGACGAGCACCGAGTCGCCGCTGGAGAGCGCCTGCTCGATCTTGCGGGACTTGCCCTCGAGACCGGCGGCGTCCCAGTCGACCTCACCGGCGTACAGCACGGCGTTGCGGCCGCGGCCGATGTCGATGAACGCGGCCTCCATGCTCGGCAGCACGTTCTGCACGCGGCCGAGGTACACGTTGCCGACGATCGAGCCGGAGCCCGACGACGTGACGAAGTGCTCGACCAGCACGCCGTCTTCCAGCACGCCGATCTGGGTGCGGTCGCCGCGCTCGCGGACGACCATCGTGCGGGCCACGGCCTCGCGGCGGGCCAGGAACTCGGCCTCGGTCAGCACCGGGGCGCGGCGGCGGCCGGCCTCGCGGCCGTCGCGGCGGCGCTGGCGCTTGGCCTCGAGGCGCGTGGAGCCGCGGATGCTGCGCACCTCGCTCTGCGCGGCCTCGGAGTCGGCCTTGTCGTCGCGCGCGTCGCGGGACTCGCGGACGTGCACGACCGTGTTCGGCGGGTCGTCCTCGGACGTCACGTCCTCGTCCGCGCCGGTCTTGCGGCGGCGGCGGCGACGGCGGCGGCGGGTCGAGCCCTCGTCGCCCTCGTCCTCGGTCTCAGCGGTGTCCTCGGACTCGGCGGCCTCGGCCGCGTCCTCGGGCTCGTCGGACTCCTCGGAGCCCGCCTCGGCGTCGGTGCCCTTGCCGCGGCCACGGCCACGGCGCCCCCGGCGACGGCGACGGCGGCTGTCGCCCTCGTCGTCACCGTCGGCATCGGCGTCGGTCTCCGCCTCGGCGGCGTCGAGCTCGTCCGCGGCGATCTCGCCGATGGACTTCTCGTCCTCGACCGGCTCCTCCTCGACGACGAACGGCGAGACGGGCGCCTTCGGGCGCTCGACCGGCGTCGGCGGCAGGAAGACCGCGCTCGGCGCGGCGAAGATCGGGGCGAGCGCCGGTGCCTCGAACGCCGGGACCGCGGGGGCCTCGTAGTCCTCGGTGACCTCGCCGGTGACGACGTCGTCCCAGTCGACGAGCGTCTCGGCGACCTTCAGCGCGACGTCGCGGCTGACGCTCGACTGCGCGCTGCGGGCGACCTCACCGAGGTCGGCCAGCGCCGTCATCACGTCCTTGCTGCTGACCGCCAGCAGCTTCGCCAGCGCGTGGACCCGCAGCTTGTCCGGCAGGTCCGCGAGTTCAGGGCGCGCGGCAACGACACCCTGCCCGCCGGTACCACCGGCAGGCTGTTCCTTGTTCGACATGCAGCTCCTCCACCCCCGGGCGCGTCCCGTGAGGACGCGGCCGCGCAGGGGCCTCTCTTGTCTCTCTCCGCCGCTGCTCGCGGCGGGAATCCTTGCCTCGCGCGCAGCGGCGTGGCGCCTCACCGGGCGCACGCTTGCGCAGGTCCCACGACGACGCCGCTGTCAGCGCCGCTCCTCCTAATCGCGCGTCGCGGCGAACGGCAGTTGAGTGGACACTGTCTGCGCTCGTCAGGACTCCTTGTCCTGCTGGAGCGGGTCCACCAGCCTGCCTTCGCCGTCGAGCCGTCCCTGCGCCATCCGGGTTGCTCTCGCAGGTACCGGCGGCACGAGGTCGGCCACGACGCGAAGCGCGTTCAGCACGTCGTCGGGTCGGACGGTAGGCGTTACCTGCCGAACGACCGTCATGAGTATCCCACACGGTTGTGACATTCCGGCGTCATCGTGTCCGGCGTCGCTCGAACGGGGTTCGACCAGCGCCGACACGACGGCGGGCCGCACGTCGAGCATCTTCGTGCCGCTCTTGGTGAGCCGTTCGACCTCCACGGACTCCTCCGCGAGGAAGGCGCTCACCGCCCGCGCGAGCTCTTCCGGCTCCACGCCGTCGAGTTCGATGCGCCACTCGCTCGCGTCGATGCGCTCGGTGAGGTTGCCGCCCCTGGCCTGGACGATGTCGACGACGTCGATGCCGGGTGGCAACGCCTCGTCGAGCGCCGTCCTGAGGGCCACGGGGTCGACCTCCTCGACCACGGACACCTCGACGTACTCCGCCTCGCTGGCGACGCCGGTCGGCGCGGCGCCGACCCACGACACCTTCGGGTGAGGGCTGAACCCCTGCGAGTACGCCATGGGTACGCCTGCGCGGCGCAGCGCACGTTCGAACGTGCGAGCGATGTCGCGGTGCGAGGTGAAACGCAGCCTCCCCCGCTTGGTGTAGCGGAGGCGCAGTTTCTGCACGGCGGCGGCCGACGGGTTGTTGGGCAGGTTGCGGCTCAGTGGTGCTCCCGAGTGGTGTTCCGACGGGTGAGCGGTCCCATCGGCGCAGGCTGTTCGTCCGGTAGGACGGTACCGTGAACCTGATTCAGAACGTTCAGCTTGTCTAGATCGTTGCGCGTGGTTACGGTCCGGCTGACTGGACGCCCTGCCTACCTGGAGGTCCCTGGTGCCTCTGCTCCACCGCGCTCGAGCGGCGGCGTTGACCGCGTTGCTCGCCGCAGGGTGCATGACGGCGTCCCTGCCCGCGGCCGCGCAGCCCTGGGTCTCCCCCGCGACCCCGTCGTGCATCCAGCCTGGTCCACTGCTGCGCTACCTCGTGGTGTTCTCGCAGCTCACGACCCCTGCGGTGGCTGACGCGGAGATCACTGAGGCCTGCGGCACCACGACCGTCTACTACCCCGAGATCTCGGTCGCCGTCGCGACCTCGCCGGACCCGTCGTTCCTCAAGCTGATCGGCCCGCAGCGCGCCTACAGCGCCCAGGGCGAGAGCATCGCCAAGCGGTCGCCGAAGCGGAAGAAGGACGACACGGAGCTCCTGCGGCCGGCCGGGGCGCGCTCCGGCGAGCAATGGGACATGGATCTCATCAAGACCTCCGCCGCCCACGAGATCACCACGGGCGACAAGTCCGTCGTCGTGGGCGTGCTGGACTCCGGCGTCGACCCGCGCCACCCCGACCTGGCCGGCGCACTGGCACCCGAGCTGTCCGCGGGGTGCCTGACCGGCAAGCCCGACCCGTCGCCGTCCGCGTGGGCCCCGACGACGTCCGCCCACGGCACGCACGTGGCCGGCACCATCGCCGCGGCCGACGACGGCCGGGGCGTCACGGGCGTCGCACCGGGCGTGCGCATCGCGTCCGTGAAGGTCGTCGACGACGAGGGCTTCATCTACCCGGAGTACGCGGTGTGCGGCTTCATGTGGGCCGCCTCGCAGAACATGACGATCACGAACAACAGCTACTTCATCGACCCGTACCTGTTCACGTGCCAGAGCGCGCCGGGCCAGCGGGTCATCTACGAGGCCGTGCGCCGGGCCGTCGACTACGCGACCTCGCGCGACGTGCTGACCGTCGCCGCCGCCGGGAACGCCGCGGCGGACCTGTCGAGGCCGGGCCGCGACTCGATGTCCCCGACGAACGGCGACGCCCAGACCAGGCCCGTGGACTCGACCTGCGTGGTGCTGCCGGCGCAGCTCAAGAACGTGGTCGGCGTGTCAGCGGTGGAGTCGACCAAGACGAAGGCCGGGTACAGCTCGTACGGCCTGGGCGCGATCGACGTGACCGCGCCGGGTGGCGACGCGCGCACACCGGCCGGGTGCGTGCTGTCGACCGTGCCGACCGGCTACGACTACTCGTGCGGGACGTCGATGGCGGCCCCGCACGCGGCCGGGGTGGCGGCGCTGATCGCGTCGACGCATCCCGAGGCGGACGCGGTGTCGCTGGGGCGCATGCTGAACGCGCAGGCGGAGACGCTGGCGTGCCCGGCCGACTACGACCTGAACGGCACGGGTGTGCAGGACGCGTTCTGCACCGGCTATTCGGAGTACAACTCGTTCTACGGGCACGGGCTCGTGGACGCGCTGGCCGCGGTCACGAAGTAGGCCCCAAACGAAGCAGGGCCCGCTTTCGCGGGCCCTGCTTCGTGCGACTCGGAGGAGCTACGGCGTGAGCGCCGGGTTCTTCACCGGCGAGCCGACACCGACCGGCGAGATCGGCAGCAGCTTGCGGCCCGTCGGACCGACCTCGATGTCCGTGCCCATCGCCGGGCAGACACCGCAGTCGAAGCACGGCGTCCAGCGGCAGTCGTCCTGCTCGCGCTCGTCGAGCGCGTCCTGCCAGTCGGCCCAGAGCCACTCCTTGTCGAGGCCCGAGTCGAGGTGGTCCCAGGGCAGGACCTCCAGCTCCTCGCGCTCGCGGGTGGTGAACCAGGCGAGGTCGACGCCGAGCGGTTCGAGCTGCTCCGCGGCCTTCGCGGTCCAGCGGTCGTAGCTGAAGTGCTCGCTCCAGCCGTCGAACCGGCCGCCGTCGCGCCACACCGCCTCGATGACCTTGCCGATGCGGCGGTCACCGCGGCTGAGCAGGCCTTCGATGAGGCTCGGCTTGCCGTCGTGGTAGCGCATGCCGATGTTGCGGCCGAGGCTGCGGTCGGCGTTGACGGCCTCGCGGAGCTTGCGCAGCCGGTCGTCGACGACGTCCGGGTCGCACTGCGCGGCCCACTGGAACGGCGTGTGCGGCTTGGGCACGAAACCGCCGATCGAGATGGTGCAGCGGACGTCGTTGCGGCCACTGGCCTGGCGGCCGGCGCGGATGACGTTCTTCGCCATCTCCGCGATCTGCAGGACGTCCTCGTCCTCCTCGGTCGGCAGGCCGCACATGAAGTACAGCTTCACCTGCCGCCAGCCGTTGGAGAACGCGGCCGACACCGTCCTGATGAGGTCTTCTTCGGACACCATCTTGTTGATGACGCGCCGCATCCGCTCGCTGCCGCCCTCGGGCGCGAAGGTGAGGCCCGAGCGCCGCCCGTTGCGGGACAGCTCGTTCGCGAGGTCGATGTTGAACGCGTCGACGCGGGTGCTCGGCAGGCTCAGGCCCGTGTTCGTGCCCTCGTAGCGGTCGGCGAGGCCCTTGGTGATCTCGGCGATCTCGCTGTGGTCGGCGCTCGACAGCGACAGCAGGCCGACCTCCTCGAAGCCGGTCGCCTCCAGGCCCTTCTGGACCATGGCGCCGATGCCCTCGATGGACCGCTCGCGCACCGGGCGGGTGATCATGCCCGCCTGGCAGAAGCGGCAGCCGCGGGTGCAGCCGCGGAAGATCTCGACGCTCATCCGCTCGTGGACGCTCTCGGCGAGCGGCACCAGGGGCTGCTTCGGGTACGGCCACGCGTCCAGGTCCATCGTGGTGCGCTTGAACACGCGGTACGGGACCCGGTCGCGGTTCGGCACGACGCGCTGGATGCGGCCGTCCGGCAGGTACTCCACGTCGTAGAAGCGCGGGATGTACACGCCGCCGGTCTCGGCGAGCCTGGTCAGCACCTCGTCGCGGCCGCCGGGGCAGCCCTCGGCCTTCCACGCGCGGACGATGTCGGTGATCTCGAGGACGGCCTCCTCACCGTCGCCGAGCACCGCCGCGTCCACGAAGTCCGCGATCGGCTCCGGGTTGAACGCCGCGTGCCCACCGGCGACCACGATCGGGTCGTCCTCGGTGCGGTCGGCGGCGTGCAGCGGGATGCCGGCGAGGTCCAGCGCCGTCAGCATGTTCGTGTAGCCCAGCTCCGTCGCGAAGCTGATGCCCATCAGGTCGAACGCCTTCAGCGGGCGGTGCCCGTCGACCGTGAACTGCGGGACGTCGTGCTCGCGCATGAGCTTCTCGAGGTCCGGCCACACGGCGTACGTGCGCTCGGCGAGCACGTCCGGCAGCTCGTTGAGGATCTCGTAGAGGATCATCACGCCCTGGTTGGGCAGGCCGACCTCGTACGCGTCGGGGTACATCAAAGCCCAGCGCACGGACGCCGCGTCCCAGTCCTTGACGGTCGCGTTGAGCTCCCCGCCGACGTACTGCACCGGCTTGGAGATCCGCGGCAGCAGAGGCTCCAACCTGGGGAAAACAGACTCGACACTCACGCGACCAGAGTAACGGCCCCTCCGGGGAGGGGCCGAATCGCGTGCCGGGACCGGTTTTCGATCAGTCCAGCAACAGCTTCCCCAGGCGCCGCGCCGCCACGACCGTTCCCGCGGCGGCCATCACCGCGAAGTAGGCGACGTGGCCGAGCATGCCCCAGCCGACGACGCCCAGCGTGAGGCCGCGCATCAGCTCGATGGCGTGGTAGAGCGGCGTCCACGTGACCACGGCCTGCAGCCAGCCCGGGTAGACCGACAGCGGGTAGAACGTCGTCGAGAACAGGAACAGCGGCAGCACCGCGAGCTGCACGAGGTCGAAGTCCAGCCACGACCTCATGAACGTCGTGGCCGCCATGCCCACCGCCGCGAACGCGAACGCCACCAGCAGCGCCGCGGGCAGGGCCAGCAGCGCCCACGGTGAGGCGATGAGCCCCATCCCGAGCATCACGGCGAGGAACCCCGCCGAGTACAGGCCGCCCCGCAGCAACGCCCACGCGATCTCGCCGATCGCGATGTCCATCGGTCCCATCGGGGTCGTGAGCATCGCGTCGTAGAGCTTCACGTACTTGAACTTGAAGAACACGTTGAACGTCGCGTCGTACACGGCGCCGTTCATCGCGCTGGCGGCGAGCAGCGCGGGCGCCACGAACGCCGCGTAGCTGATCGGCCGCCCGTCCGGCCCGGCCACCGACGTGACCATCTGCCCGAACCCGAGGCCGAGCGACCACAGGAACAGCAGCGGTTCGAACGCCCCGCCGACCAGCACGAACCACGCCCGCCGGTTCACCACCGCCGCGCGTTCCACGAGCATGCTCGCCTTGCGCCCGTAGAGCCCAGGCGGGATCACGCGCCACAGCAACCCCACGCTGGCGGGTTTCGCCTGACCGGCGCGGTCGAGGGTCTGCGTCATGTCACATCGCCAGCCTTCGGTGGAAGAACTTCACGCCGAGCGCGACCCCCACGGCCAGCAACGCCCCGAGGTACGCGATGTGCCCCAACGCGGGCAACAGGTCCAACGTGCCGAACGTCGCGCCGCGCGCGAGCTCGATGCCGTGCCACGCCGGCGTGAGCCACACCAGCGGCAGCAGCCAGTCCGGCAGCTGGCTGACCGGGAAGAACGCGCCGGTGAACAACGTCATCGGCATGAGCACGAACCGGAAGATGTTGGTGAACACGTCCGGCTTCTCCAGCGTCGCGCTGTAGGCGACGAGCGGCGCGCTGAACGCGAGCCCGGCCAGCGTCGCGAGCGGGACGGCGAGCAGGATGCCCGGCCCGGCCGCCGCACCGAGCGCGGCGGCGATGCCCACGAACACCGCCGACCGCAGCAGCAGCTGCGAGCCGATCCACATGACCTGCGAGTAGAGCACCTGCGCGGGTGTGATCGGCGTGGCCACCATCGCGACGAACGACTTCTGCCACATGAACTGCGACATGACCGGGTACGTCGACTCGAACGTCGCCCCCTGCACCGCCGTGACCACGATCAGCGCGGGCGCGAGGTACTGCAGGTACGGCACACCCCCGATCAACGCCGTCGACTGCACCTGCGACCCGAACCCCAGCCCGAGCGCCAGCAGGAACAGCACCGGCGTCAGGAAGCTCGACACCGCCGTGGCGCGCCAGTTGCGCCGGTACCACGTCCAGGTCTTCTCGAACCCGAACCAGGAGGCCCTCAACGTCTCCATCAGTCCACCAGCGTCCGGCCGGTGAGCCGGAGGAACACGTCCTCCAGCGAACTGCGCCGCACCAGGCTCTGCACGGGCTGAACCCCTTGCTCGTGCACCTTCGCGAGCGTCTGCTCCCCGTCCGGCGTGTAGAGCAACAGCCGGTCCGGCAACACCTCGACCCTGTCGGCGAACCGCGCGAGGTCCGGTTTCTCCGCCCCGGGCTGGAACCGCAGCTCCAGCACCTCCTTGGTGGAGTACCGGTTGATCAACTCGCTCGGCGACCCCTCCGCCGCGATCCGCCCGCCGTCCATGACGACGAGCCGGTCGCACAGCTGCTCGGCCTCGTCCATGTAGTGCGTCGTGATGATCAGCGTGACGCCGTCCTGCTTGAGCCGGAACAGCCTGTCCCACAGCAGGTGTCGCGCCTGCGGGTCCAACCCGGTCGTCGGCTCGTCGAGCAGCAGCAGCTCGGGGTCGTTCACCAGCGACCGCGCGATCGTGAGCCGCCGCTTCATGCCGCCGGACAACGGCTCGACCTCGTGGTCCGCCCGGTCCGACAGCTGCGCGAACTCCAGCAACTCCTCGGCCTTCTCCCGGCACCTCGCCCGCGACATCCCGAAGTACCGGCCGTAGATCTGCAGGTTCTGCCGCACCGTCAGCTCGGTGTCGAGGTTGTCGAGCTGCGGCACCACCCCCAGCCGCGCGCGGATCTTCGGCCCCTGCGTGGCGGGGTCCATGCCGAGCACCTCGAGATCCCCGCCCGTGCGCCCGGAGACGCACGAGATCATCCGCATGGTCGACGACTTGCCCGCCCCGTTGGGCCCGAGGAACCCGAACGCCTCACCCCTGCGCACCTCGACGTCGATCCCGCGCACTGCCTCGAACGATCCGAAGTGCTTGGTCAGAGCTTTGGCCTCAACGAGGTTGTCCACCCACCCGACGTTAACGAACCCCTCCGACAATTTTCGACGCAATTACGATCGCCCCATGCCCACCCCGGAACTGCACTGGCTCACCGAAGCCGACGACCACCTCCGCGCCGAGATCCACGCGGTGGTGCACGACGTGGTGGCAGCAGGCGGCGCGGTCGGCTACCACCAGCCCCCGACCTACGACCGCATCTCCACCTGGCTCGACACGGTCCTCAAGCAGGTCCGGGACGGCGACGCCGCCTTCGCCGCGGCCCTCGTGGACGGCGTCGTACGAGCAGTGGGCCTGTGGCGCCGAGGCTCGACCGCCGTGTTCCAGCACCGGGCCGAGGTCCAGCAGGTCATGGCGCACCCGTCCGCCCGCGGCCTGGGACTGGGCCGCCTGGTGGTGGAGGGCCTGGTCGGCAACGCACGCGCCAGGGGCATCGAGATCGTCATGCTCGGCGTGCGCGGCAACAACCACGGCGCGATCGAGCTCTACGAGAGCATCGGCTTCCGGGAGTGCGGACGGATGCCGAACGCGATCGCCGTGGGCACCGAACGGTGGGACGACGTGTGGATGTACCTGCCGCTCGGCTACCCCGAGGGCACGATCCTCAACGGCGCCAAGGCAGGCGGCCTGGGCAGCAGCCCCCGACGAGCCTGACCACGACGTCGCGGCCAGATCACGCGACGCCGACGGCCCGCCGTCAGGTGAACCCGCATCCGCACCCGGATCACCCGCGAAAGCGACAGCCCGCGAAAGCGACAGCCCGCGACCGCCGAAAGGCGGCACCGCAAGCTGACGCAGGCGTCCCCCCGATCCGGGAACCCCTACATCTCAACGTACCCAGGTGGTCCGACAAGATCGGAAAAACGAAGGGCCCCCACCGAAACCCGGTGAAGGCCCCTTCGACTCCCCAACCCCACTCAGAGGTTCGGGAACCAGATCTTGATCTCGCGCTCGGCCGACTCGGCGGAGTCCGACCCGTGCACCAGGTTGTACTGGACCTCGGTGCCGAAGTCGCCGCGGATCGTGCCGGGCGTGGCCTTCTCGACGGGGTCGGTGCCACCGGCCAGCTGGCGGAAGGCCGGGATCGCCCGGACACCCTCCACGACCAGGGCGACGAGCGGCCCGCCGGTGATGAAGTCGACCAGGTCGCCGTAGAACGGCTTGCCGTCGTGCTCCGCGTAGTGCTGCTCAGCGGTGGCGCGGTCGGCGGTGCGCAGCTCGAGGGCGGCGAGCTTCAGGCCCTTGCGCTCGATGCGGGCGATCACCTCGCCGACGAGACCACGGGCGACGCCATCGGGCTTAACGAGAACCAGGGTGCGCTCGGACACGACGGTGTGACTCCTTGGGGAACAGGTACGGGATGTGCGAGCAAGGGTAGCCGCGCACGGCGAGCGCAGTTCGGGAGGGCTGTGACCGGCGGTACCCCCGGCGCCGGGCACGCGACCGGCCGCAGAACCGGCCCGACAAGGTGCGTGTTCGCGACGAAGCCGGCTTCGTCAAGACGCCGAAAGCGCGCGACCCCGACTTCGCATTTTTACGCACCGACCTTGTCCGTCCGCGCGAGAAAACCAGGCACAGTTTCGATAGGCACCCGATAAATACAGGATCCACATTGCCGCACGAACTGGAATCGTTCACTCGATCGTGTGGTACCTGGCGCACTTTTCCGACACCTGCGGGTAGGAAGTAACGGCGCCGATCGCTCTTTCGATGAGGAATAAGTGCCCGATCGGGTGATCATTCGTTCCGATTCCGTTCTGCAAGACCGAAATAACCCGGAGTGACTTCTGTTAGGCGACCATCGAGCCGCATTCGGCGTCCTCGCCGACGCCTTGACGCAGTGCCACGCGGATCGGACCACGGGAGCATTGTGCGTTTCCGGTAATGCGGGCGGGCTGTTCCACCTGCGTCGCGGTGTGGTGATCGCGGTCGACAGCGCCGGCTCCCCCGGAATGGAGACGCTGCTGGTGAAGTCAGGGCGGGTGAGCGCGGAGGACTGGGAAGCGGCACTCGCGGAGAGCGCCGGGCCCCGGTCGTTCGCGCGGCGCTCGTCACCCGGTGCGGGCTCGAGGCCGCCGAGGTCCAAGCCCTCGCGAGGGCCGCGCTGCGGGACGCGGCTTTCGCGGTCGCCGCCGGTGACGTGGAGAAGTGCGTCGTCGGCGATCCCGGTGAGACACCCCTGCTGACCACGGGCGGAGGCGTTGCCCCCGGCCTGTTGCCGGCGGACGTGGCGGACCGGCTCCACGAGATCACCGCGCTCCCGTTCCCGCTGTCGCCCTACCGGGACCGGGTGGTGGCCGCCGACGGGACCGACCCGTCCGGGCTGCCCGCGCGGCGGCGGGAGATCGTCGCGCACGCGACCGGGAGGCGCAGCGCGAGGGACATCGCGTTCGCGACCGGCAGGGGCCTGCACCCGGTCACCGTCGAGATCTCCCGGATGCTCGGTGAGGAACTGCTGGAAATCGCTCCGCTCGCGACCGCTTCCAGTTTTTCACACCGGGGGCTGCCCTCGCTGCGCCCTCGGGTCGCGGCGGGGCGGACCAGCGGAAAGGAACAACATTGGACTACGACGCCTTGGCCGCCGAACTGCGGAAGCTCCGGGAGAACGTCGCCGGGGTGACCGACACGGTGCTGGCCGCGTCCGACGGGATTCCCATTCTCACCGACGTGGTGAAGAACGTCGAGCCCGCGCACATCTCCGCACTCGCCGCCGCCGATCTGGGAATCGCCCGCCA
Source organism: Lentzea sp. DG1S-22 (assembly GCF_036321065.1). NCBI lineage: Bacteria > Bacillati > Actinomycetota > Actinomycetes > Pseudonocardiales > Pseudonocardiaceae > Lentzea > Lentzea sp. DG1S-22. The sequence goes on from NZ_CP143276.1 coordinate 4,489,151, forward strand.
GGCATCGGAGGTGATCGTTCTGGGCAAGCTCAGCCAGACCGTCGTTTTCGGCAGCGAAGGCTACATGGCCGTGTACTCCATCAGCAGAACGGCTCTGATGGTCGTGCTCGGGGACAAAGGACTGAACCTCGGACGCCTTCTCCACGAAACCCGTCCGGCGATCGAGCGGATCGGCTCGATCATGACCACCTAGCGCACCGTCCACCGAACAAAAAATGGTCGCCGCACATGTCCGCCCTTGGCTCGTTGCTCTCGTCCATGTGGAGACGTGTCCGCCCCGGCCGGAGCCCGGCGAATCGATCACGTCATCCCGGTCACCAGTTGACGCAGAAAAGTGGAGTCTGATGAACATCGATATCGCGATGAAAGAGGCCATGTCCATCTCCGGCGCCGTCGGCGTCGCGCTGGTCGACTACGACAGCGGGATGTCGCTCGGCACCAGCGGTGGAGGCGACTGGCTGAACCTGGAGATCGCGGCGGCCGGCAACACCGAGGTCGTCCGGTCGAAGCTCCGGGTGATGCAGACCCTCGGCCTCAACGACACCATCGAGGACATCCTGATCACCCTGCACCGCCAGTACCACCTGATCAGGCTGATGAGCGGTGTGAAGACCCGGGGGTCGCTCTTCCTGTACCTCGTGCTGGAGCGCGACCAGTCGAACCTCGCGCCGGCGCGCCACCAGCTCAGGCGCATCGAGAACGAACTGCAGGTCTGAGCAGCTCGGGAAGGGGGTGCGGGCCGGGGAACCGGCACGCACCCCTTTCTGCGTCAGTGCACCAGAACAGGCTTGGCGTCGCGGGACACGGCGACCTGCCGCAGCACGAACACCGCGAGTGCCAGCGCCACCGCCACGAGCACGGCGGAGATCCAGAACGCCAGGTGGAAGCCCGAGGTCAGCGCCTCCAGCCGACCGACCCCCGACGCGAGCAACGACGACGTGTAGGTCGTCGAGGTCGTGGCGAGCACCGCGAGCCCCAGGGCGCCGCCGACCTGCGCGGTCGTGTTCACCAGACCGGACGCGAGCCCGGCCTCGTCGTGCGCCGCACCCGACATCGCGAGCGTCATCAGAGCCGGGAACGACAGGCCCATGCCGATGCCGATCGGCGCCACGGCGGGCAGGATGTGCGCCACGTACGAGCCGTCGACCGGCACCTGCGTGAACACCAGCATGCCGACGAGCATCAGGGACAGGCCCAGGATCAGCATGTTCCGCTCGCCGAACCGCGCGTTCAGGCGTGCCGAGAGCGACACCGAGAACACCGCGATCGCCACCGCCACGGGCATGAACGCGAGGCCGATCTGCAACGGCGTGTACTGCAGCACGAGCTGCATGTAGAGCGTGCCGAGGAAGAACAGCCCGAACATGCCGGCGACCATCGAGATCTGCACCAGGTTCGCGCCGCTGACGTTGCGGGACTTGAACACGCGCAGCGGCAGCAGCGGCTTCTCCGCAGTCCGCTGGCGCAGCACGAATCCCGCCAGCAACGCCAGCGCGACGGCACCCAGTCCGAGGGTGTGCGCGGAGCCGAAGCCGTAGTGCTCGGCCTTGACGATCGTGTAGACGCCGAGCATCACCGCGGCGACGATCAGCAGCGCGCCCAGGACGTCCGCGCCCTCGCGCAGACCCAGCCCGGCGGAGTCCGGCACCAGGCGCACGGCGGCGACGGCGGCCACGATGCCGATCGGGATGTTCACGAAGAAGATCCAGTGCCACGACATCGCGTCCGTGAGCACACCGCCGAGCAGCAGGCCGATGGACGCACCGGCCGCCGCGACGAAGCTGAACACGCCGATGGCACGCCGCTGCTCGTCGGGCTCGGGGAACATCGTCACGACCATGCCCAGCGTCACGGACGTGGCCAGCGCACCGCCCGCGCCCTGCACGAACCGCGACACGATCAGCATCTCGGAGCTCACGGCCAAGCCGCACAGCAGCGACGCGACCGTGAAGACGCCGAGGCCGATCAGGAACACCTTCTTGTGCCCGATCAGGTCACCGAGGCGACCCGCGAGCAGGAGCAGACCGCCGTAGGCGATCAGGTACGCGTTGACGACCCAGGCCAGCCCGGCCTGGCCGAACTTCAGGTCCTCCTCGATCGCGGGCAGCGCGACGTTCACGATCGTCTGGTCCAGCACGATCATCAACATCCCCGCGCACAGCACGACCAGCGCGAGCCAGCGCGCGTCGGTCTTCGATCCCCCTGTAGTCATGAGAGGAACCGTAACAGATAGTTTTGTACGGGACTATCTCCTACCCGATCGCATGACGCAGAGCACGCTTGCGAGGCGGCTTCTCACACGGCATCGGGGTGCTGAGACGGCCCTCGACCAGCCTCGTGAGGCCGTTGACCATGCCGAGGCGCTCGTTTTCCGGCAACGAGCCCAGCACGCTGCCCACGACCTCCCCGTACAGGTCGTCGGCCTTCGCCACGATCTGGCGGCCCAGCTCGGTCACGACCACGACGCGAGCGCGGCGGTCCGTCGCCGACGGCTTGCGCTCGGCGTACCCGGCGGACTCCAGGGCGTCCATCGTGACGACCATGGTCGTCTTGTCGATGCTGACCATGTCGGCGATCTCGGTCTGCGTGAGGCCCGCGTCCAGCGCGCTGGACAGAACGCAGCGGGCTCGCGGAGTCAGTCCGATCTCCGCGAGCCTCGCCGTCAGTTCGGTCTCCAGTGCGTGTCCCGTCCGATGCAGCAGCATCATCAGGTCAGTACACCCCGTCGTGCCCATGGCACCACGGTACCAAACTAATCTAGAACCAAACTATTTCTCAGCGGAACTATCGCTCCAGCACTACCACAGAACGCGCAGCTCCCGCCTTCTTCTCGCTGGTCAGCGGCCTCCAGTCACCGGCGGGCAGCGTCACGGCCTTCTCGATCGGGTACGGGTTGATCACCACGACCAGCCCGCGCCGCGCCCTGTCGACGTCCGGTCCGACCGTGTCGTCCACGTGCATGACGATCACGCCCGGCTCGGCGGCGGGGAACGAGACCTTCTGCTGCACGAGGTCGGCCGACCCGAGCGAGAACAGCGGCGAGAGCTGCCGGATCCGCAGCAGTTCCAGGGTCGCGTCCAGCGAGGCCCTCATGTCCGCGGAGGTCGGTTTCGCCAGCCCCAGCAACGGCTTGGCGTACGGCCACTTCGCCTCGTTGTCGGCCTTGGGCGGCAGCCCGCGGCCGAACCCGTTGTCGCGCAACGACGGGTCGTAGGCGTTGAACCAGTCCCCCGAGTCGTAGCTGTTGCGGTCCAACGACTTCGAGCGCAGGAACTCCGTGCCCGCGTGCACGAACGGACGCCCCTGGCCGAGCAGCGCCGGCGCCAGCGAGACCGTCTGCATCTTCACCCGGTCGGCCATCGAGGTCTCCGGCTTCAGCTTGTACATCAACGCGTCGAACAACGCCTCGTTGTCGTGCGCGTCCACGTACGTGATCGCCTCCAGCGGCTGACCGGTGTAGCCCGCCGGGGAGCCGTTGTACCGCACGTCCCGGCCGGAGACGACCGGCCCGGCGGTCGACTGGAAGCGGTACGACGCCATGTTGCCCGCCATGCCCAGCTTCACCAGGTCGCTGTAGTTCTCCAGGCGCGCGGCGACGTCGCCGTTCGCGGGCGAGGAGTTCACGTCCCCGGCCAGGCCGGAGCCGAGGCCCTGCACGCGCGGGTCGTCGTCGAACGGACCGCCACCGCGCACCGCGTCGCGGAGCCGGTCGCTGAACGTGCCGATGCCCGTTCCGGCCATGTTGGCCTGGGTGGCCTGCTCGAACCGCGCGTTGCCCGCGACCTCGCCGAAGTCCCAGCCCTCGCCGTAGACGCCGATCTTGCGGCCGTCCACGCCGTCCTTCTCGACGGTCAGCGCGTCCAGGGCCGCGCGCACCGCGAGCATGTTCGCCTTCGGGTGGTGTCCCATCAGGTCGAACCGGAACCCGTCGACCTTGTAGTTCTTCGCCCAGCGCACGACCGAGTCGACGACGAGCTTGCCCATCATGGCGTTCTCGGTCGCGGTGTTGGCGCAGCAGGTGGAGTTCGCGACCGAGCCGTCGAGGTTGAGCCGCTGGTAGTAGCCGGGCACGACCTTGTCGAGCACGGACGTCGGTGCGTCGCCGAACGCCGCCGTGTGGTTGTAGACGACGTCCACCACCACGCGGTTGCCGTTGTCGTGCAACGACTTCACCATCTCGCGGTACTGCTTCGAGCGTGCCCAGCCGTTCTGCGCGTCCGCCGTGGCGTACGAGCCCTCGGGCACGTCGTAGTGGAACGGGTCGTAGCCCCAGTTGAAGCCGTCCTTCGCCGCCACCTCGCCGATGCACGCCTGCTGCCGGTCGGAGTCCGCGGGCAGCGAGGGCAGGTCACAGGCCGGGGTGGCCTGCTCGGAGCGCTTCTCGGGAATCGTGGCGATGTCGAACGTCGGCAGCAGGTGCACGGTGTCCATGCCCGCCGCGGCCAGCGTCTTCAGGTGCTTCATGCCGGTCGAGTCGCGGTGCGTGAACGCCTTGTACGTGCCGCGGTCCGCCGCCGGGACGGACTGGTCGTTGATCGAGAAGTCGCGCACGTGCAGCTCGGTGATCGCGCCGCCGATGCCCTTCGCGACGTCCTTCGACCAGTCGGCGGGCATCGTCCGGCCGTCCCGCAGGTCGGCGAACTGGGAGTGCGTCGAGTTCACCGACAGCGCGACGGAGTACGGGTCGGTGACCACGACCGTGCGCTGCCAGTCGGTGACCTCGAACTGGTAGTACCTGTTCTTCCAGTTGCCGTGCCCGGACCACGAACCCGAGGCGTCGTCGCGCTCGAGCTGCACGACCTTCCGAGGCTCACCGGACGGCTCGTCGAACAGGCGCAGCTTCACGTTCCGCGCGGTCGGCGCCCACAGCCGGACCGACGCGCGGTCGCGGTGGAACTCCGGCCCGAACGTCAGCTTCGTCGCCGCGGCGGCGTAGCGGTCGTCCAGCACGCCCGCGATCTGCACGCGCGTGCGGTGCCGGATCGCCCCTCCCGCGTCGACGTGGACGGCGGAGAGCCTGTCCCGCAACGCCTCGTCGACGAACCCGCGCACGGCGAACACCGGCTTGCCCTTGAGGTGCGGGAACCGCGCCGGAACCTCCTCGGTGGTGGGCGAGAGCCGCAACACCTTCGAGCCGTACTCGAGGCGGTAGCCGTCGGACTGCACGGACGGCACGTCCCAGACGACCCTGTCCTTGGAGATCCAGATCGCCTTGGCCTTGGTCAGGTCGTCATCGGCGGCCGGACCGGCGTTCGGCGGGAGCAGGTAGGTCTCGTCGCCCTGCAACTGCCACACCTCGTTCCCCTTCTGGCCCAGGTCGAGGAACTGGTCGGGACCCGGGTCCTTGGTGTCGCCGCGGTGGAGGAGGTAGCTCAGGCCCGCCGCGCCGGCCGCGAGCGGCACCGACCAGTAGACACCGAACTGGTCGCGTCCGTCCGGCACCCGCGACTGGTTCCACCCCGGTGAGGGTTCCGCGGAACCCGTCCAGTGGTACATCGTCCAGTCCGTGTAGTCGCCGTCCGGGCGGTGGTAGTGGATCACCGCGCGGTTCTCGGCGGCGGCCTTGGTGGCGTGCACCTTGCCGTTCGCGACCCACGCGTGGCCGCTCGTGAACTTGCCCGTGGCCTCGACGGTCGTGCCGCGCACGACGGAGAAGTCGGTGGTCGGCGGGAGCTCGGCGATGCCGCCGGTGAACGGCACGTCGCCGCGTCCGGCCACGCGCACCACGGCTCCCGTGGCGTCACCGACGTAGTGCACGACCGCCTTGCCCGTGGCCGCCTGCTCGGACGGGTGCACGGCCGGGTCACCCTGCTTCAGCCACACCTCGGGCGTCACGCTCGGATCCACGACCCGGTCGGCGGAGGTGTCCTTCTCGTCGCCCTTGTGCGCGATGATCCCGACGGACTTGGCCCCCGGCTTCAGCTTCACCCACGCGAAGCGCCCGTAGGCGTCCTCACCCGCGAACGGCAGAGGAGCGCTCCACTCGGTCGGCGTCTCGACGTCGCCCCAGACGTGCAGGCCCCAGCCGTCGTGGTTGTCGCGGGCGTAGTGCACGACCAGCCAGTCCGGGTTCTTCGTCCCGGGGTCCGGCAGCGGCGGCGCGGCCACGAGCGAGACGAACGCGCCGTCCGCGCCGATCTCGCCGGACTTCGCGACCACGCGCAGTTCGACGCGCTTGCCGGCCGCGGCACCCGGAAGTGCCGACAGGTCGGCGAACACCCGGTAGGGAGCGGCGTCGTCGGTGCCGAGCACGGTCCACTCGCGGGTGCCCTCGACGCGCGCGGCGAACGTGGCCGCCGCGTTGGGGGCGCTGATGCCGTCCGCGCGGAGCTCGACGCGCTCGTCCAGCACCGTTCCGGCGGCCGGGGCGACCAGCGTCGGCGACGGCTTGGACCGGGCGACGTCGCCGGTGCCCTCGAGCACCACCGTCGACAGGGCGGGCACGGTCACCGTGACGCGACCGTTCTGGACCTGCGCGTTCTCGAAGCCCGCGGACGACACGGGAACGGTGACGGTCGCGGGCGAGGTGCCGGCGTTGGCGACGACGAGGTGCTCACGGCCGAGGATGCGGCTGAACGCGAACACGTCCCCGTCCGCGTACCGGAGGACCTGGTTGCCGTCCCGCCACACCGGGTCCCTGTCGACCTGCGCGGCCAGGGCCTTGAGCTGCTGGTAGAGCGGATGTGCGGTGTTGAAGTTGTCCACAGCACCCGTGCGGTCGGAGCCGACGAGCTTCTCCGCCATGTACTCCGGCGTCTTCGAGGCGAACATGTCCTGACGTGCGAGCTTGTCGCCACCCGTGCCCGCGAACCCCTGCTCGTCGCCGTAGTAGACGACCGGGTTGCCGCGCCACAGGTACATCAGGGAGTTGCCGAGCTTGAGGCGCTCCAGCAGCTCGGCGTCCGAGATGCCGGGCTTGTCGTTGCGGATCATCCACGCGATGCGGCCCATGTCGTGGTTGCCGAGGAACGTGGGCAGCGACGAGGCGTTGGAGTCGGCGTCGGTGTAGCGGTCGTCGTCCAGCAGCACCTCGCCGAGGCGCTGGGAACCCTTGCCCGACAGGAAGCTCAGGGCGCTGCTCTGGAACGGGAAGTCCAGCGTCGCCTGCATCCTGCCGGCGGTCGTGTACTTCGAGGTGTTCTCGGGCGAGGAGTCGAAGACCTCACCGAAGACGAAGAAGTCCTTCTTGCCCTTGCGGTTCGCGTACTGCTTCACGTGTGGCGCGAGCGCCTGCCAGAACTCCAGGTTCACGTGCTTGACGGTGTCGACGCGGTAGCCGTCGATGTCGAGCGTGTCGATCCAGCTCGTGAAGATGTCCTTCATGCCCTTGACCACGCGCGGGTGCTCGGTCATCAGGTCGTCGAGGCCGGAGAAGTCGCCCTGCTCGCTCGACTCGCCGGAGAACGTCGAGTCGCCGCGGTTGTGGTAGAGCGTGGAGTCGTTGAGCCACAACGGGAACTTCGTCGGTCCCTGCTTCACCGGCGTGTACGGGAACGACTTCGCGGGGTCGAGCTCCGGGAAGTCCTCGCGGCCCGCGTAGTCGGCGAGGTCGAACGGCTTGCCGTCGGCGTCCAGGTACGGCTGCGCGCCGGTCGAGACGTACTGCGTCTTGCCCTCGGCGTACTTGATGACGTCGGCGGTGTGGTTCGCGACGATGTCGAAGAAGACCTTGATGCCGCGGCGGTGCGCGTCGCGGATCAGGTCGCGCATCTCCTGCGTGGTGCCGAAGTGCGGGTCGAGCTTGGTGAAGTCGGTCGTCCAGTAGCCGTGGTAGCCGGCGCTGTCGCCCTGCACCCAGCGGTTGAGGAACATCGGCGTCATCCAGATCGCCGTGATGCCCATGCCGTCGAGGTAGTCGAGCTTCCCGTGCAGCCCCTTGAGGTCACCGCCGTGGTAGAAGCCCTTGTCGGCGGGGTCGAACCCGTGTTCCGGGGTGTTCGAGCGACCGCGGTCGTTGCCGGTGTCGCCGTTCGCGAACCGGTCGGGCATCACGAAGTAGAAGCGCTCACCCCGCAGGTCGTCGCGCCGGGGCGGCAAGGCGAGCCTCGCGTCCCCGTCGCGCACACCGGGCGCGACGTCCACCACCTCGCCCACGGCAAGGCGTTGCGGTGGAGCGGCAACGGCCTGGGCCGGTGTGAGGGGTAGCAGAACCAGTGCAGCGAGCGCGGCGACGACCCGACGCATCGCGACCTCCTTGTCGCAACTTCTTGCAGGGTTGCTGCACGAAACCACGACAAACAGCGGGAAACAATACGTCGTGCTCTGCAAATATTTGCAGTCAGCTTGCGGAACGCCGGTAGGTGATCGCCATCTTCAGCGGATGGGAGCGCCACTCGTTGACCGCGAGCCCGGCGAGCACACCGATGCCCTCGACCGACTCCGCCGTGGCGGGAGCGGTGCGGCTCGTCGCGCCCGCGAGCGGTCCCCCGGACGGCGGCGGCGAGAACTGGGCGATCACCACCTGCCGGCCCTCGTGCGGCTGCACGGCCAGGAGGACGTGCGGATCGGCCTGCTCGCCGTCGTTCTCGATCGGTTCCAGGGACAGGAACTCGCCGCGCTCCGCCGCGGCACCGCACATGCGGCCCGCCCACTTGAAGGCGTCCATGACGTCGTCGTCGGAGAGCGCCGCGTCCGCCTCCTGCAGCGTGACCTGCTGCAAACGCGTGCTGTGCGCGGTCATCTGGCCGTTGGTGGTGAAGCGGTCGGGGATCATCGCGTCACCGGTCTCGACGTCGATCAGCAGCATGTCGCGGAACCGGGTCTCCGCGAGCGGCGAGCGACCCATCAGGCCGCGGCCGAGCACCTCGGCGAGCTTCGGGTCGGTCATGCGCCAGTACGTCGTCCGTTCCCCGATCCGCAGGCCGACGAAGTCCTTGACCGGCAGGCTCGGCAGCGCGGTCGACAGCGTCTGGCCCGGTTCGACGGGAGGCGGCGGCGCCTGGACGCGGAACGGCGGCAGCGAGGCGAACCCCGGATCGACCTGCGCCGTACGGACCACGTGGTGCGCCCACGCGCGCACACGCGTCAACGGGTGGTCGGGGAACCGTGCGTCGTAACGCGGGTCGTCGCCCGCGTGGAACGGGAGCACGCCCTCCAGCTCCGGCGCGTACGGGTGGGGCCTGACCCAGTTCTCGAACCCGATCTCGGCGGCCAGCACGGCCTCGCGCGCGCCGGTCATGCCGCGTTCCGGCGCCACGAGCAGCAGCACGGCGCTGCTGCGTTCCTTCGGCACCGTGAAGGAGGCGACGAACACCTGCCCGTTCGGCTGGTCCGGCAACGGCAGCTTGACGATCCGCAGCAGCGCCGGCGTCCCGCCGAGCTGGACGACGTGGGCCTCGACCAGGCACCCGGTCTCGCCGTGGACCAGGGCGAGACCGTGCCTGAGCTCCGGCAGGTCGTCCAGTCCGGCGGGCAGGTCGGGGACCACGCCGTGGTAGGTCAGCCGGACCTGGTCACCGTTGCGGTGCTGCCAGGTGTTCTGGTCGATCTGGTGGAAGCCGGTGGCGTCGAACGAGATGGGCACGCGTCCGACACTACGGCTCCGGTCAGGCGGCGCTGAGCGTTTTGGACCACAGCGAGGCGCCCGTGGCGTCGCGCAGCCACACCGTGAGCTCGTGCCGCGTCGCCTCCACCTCGCCGAAGTGCTGGAACCCGTCCAGCGGCGAGGTGTTGGCGACGGGCGGGGCGTGCACGAACACGGCCTGCGGCCCGAACGTCGGGTCGAGCGCGTTCGGGCCGAACGCGCCGGAGTGCAGCGGTCCGGAGACGAACTCCCAGAACGGGTCGAAGTCGCCCACGGCCGCGCGGTCGGGCGAGTAGTGGTGCGCGGCGGTGTAGTGCACGTCCGCGGTCAGCCACACGGTGTTCTTGACGCGGCGGCGCTTCAGCTCCCTGAGCACCCACGCGATCTCGTGCTCACGGCCGTTGGGCGCGCCCGGCAGGCCGTTCGCGACGCCCTCGACGTCGGTGCCGTCGGGGACGACCAGGCCGATCGGCAGGTCCGCCGCGATGATCTTCCACGTGGCGGTGCTGCGGCTGAGCCCGTCGACGAGCCACTTCGCCTGCCTCGCGCCGAGGACCACGCCCGGCTGGTCCTTGGGCGAGGTGTTGCGGTCCTTGTAGGTGCGCATGTCGAGCACGAAGACCTCGACGTTGCGGCCGTAGGCGAACTTCCGGTAGACGCGGCCGTCGACCGCGCGCTGCCGGTCGATCGGCATCCACTCGTGGAACGCCTGGAAAGCCCGCTGGGCCAGCACGTCCACGCGCTTCTCGGTGTAGAGCGGCGAGTCGAGGATTTCGCCGGGGTACCAGTTGTTCGTGACCTCGTGGTCGTCCCACTGCACGAAGCTCGGGACCCGGGCGGCGAAGCGCTTCACGTTCTCGTCGAGCAGGTTGTAGGCGAACTGGCCGCGGTACTCGTCGAGCGTCTCGGCCACCTTGGCCTTCTCCGGCGTGACGACGTTGCGCCAGATCCGGCCGTCGGGGAGCGCCACCGTCTCCTTCATCGGGTTGTCGGAGTAGACGGTGTCGCCGCTGTGGATGAAGAAGTCGGGCCTGCGGTCGGCCATGGCCTTGAAGATCGGCATGCCGCCGAGGTCGGGGTTGATGCCCCAGCCCTGGCCGGCGACGTCACCGGACCACACGAACCGCACCCCGTCACGGCCGAGCGGGGCCGTGGAGAAGCTGCCGGTGAGCGGTTCGCTGCGGGTGCGGCCGCTCAGGTCCTCGGCCGTGACGCGGTAGTAGGCGGGACGGCCCGGGAGGAGACCGGACACCCTGACCTGCCCCGTTCCGCCGGTCTCCGGCGTGAGCAACGGGCCCTGGAAGCGGTGGGAGAGGCGGAACCGCGGGTCGTTGGACACCTCGACGAGCATCCGGGACGGGCGGTCGGCGCGCGTCCACACGATGCCGCCGTCCCAGGTCACGTCGCCGGACTGCACGCCGTGGGTGAGGATCGGGCGGTCGGTCTTCGCGAGGCCGGTGCCCGAGGGCACCAGCGCCGCGGCCGTGCCCAGTGCGCCTGCCTTGAACAACGTGCGACGGTCGAAGGTCATGCGCGGTTTCTAGTCCGCCGTTCTGACCAGCGGCCGAACCCGGGGTGAACTCCAGCGGGCCCACCCCGGGCGGTGCTGGTCACGTCAGGCGCTTGAGCCAGTCGGTGATGATCTGCCGCGACGCGGGCGTGGCGTGGACCCACGTCTGGTGGTTCTGGTCGGTGTAGCGGACCACGAGCCAGCGGCCGTCCTCGAAGTCGATCGTGGTGAGGAAGGTCCTGGCCCGCTGCCTGCCCTCGGGGCTCCCCTTGGCCGCGTACAGCTTCGCCGTTCCCCTGCGGGGCTGGGCGAGCAGCTGGCGCAGCGAGGTCGACGGCGACGCCTTGCCGGGCTGGTGGACGTTGAGCTCCGACGCGTGCACGTTGATCGACGCGCCCTTGCCGGGCGGGACGTCCGGCAGCTGCATCGCGAGGACCTCCGGCGCGTTCTCCGGACGGATCGGGTGCAGCTGCACGTACCCGTTGTCGTGCACGGCGAGCACGCCGTGCTGCGCGTTCGCCGCCACCACGACGGGCCTCGTCTCGTTCGGCGTGAGGGCGATCCACGCCGAATAGTCGTTGTCCGCCTTGGCGATCAGGTGCAGCGTGCCCCGGACGTCCGGGTGGTCGAGCCCGACGCGGCGCAGCTCACCGATGACGTCGCGCTCGATGAGCACCCGCTCGTCCTCGTTCTCCCCCGGCGAGCCGACCGACAGCGCGGGGTGGTACGCCCCCAGCTTCTCCTGCTTCCACAGCACGTCGAAGGCGAGGTCGGACAGTTGGACGGACGAGCGCAGCACGTCACCCCCCGATCGTCGGCGGTGCGACCATCGGCATGTCACCGATGATCTCGTTCGTGTTCTCCTCGGTGATGAGGTAGTCGGCGGACTTGTGCTCCAGGTCGTCCTCGCCCTGGCCCTTCTGGCCGTGACCACCCATCGCGCCCATGCCGGCCGCACCGGCACGGCCCGCGGCACCCGCCGCGGCGCCACCGCGCGCACCGGCGTTCTGGCCCTCGCCCATGCCGCCGAACACACCGGCCTTGCCGCCGGGCTGCTGCGCGGACGTGCCGCTGCCCGTTCCGGTGCCGCTGCCGCCACCGAGACCGCCGCCGCCGAACCTGCCCGCGCCACCCGAGCCGCCCGCACCCCCACCACCGAACCTGGCGGCGCCCGCTCCGGCGGGACCGCCGGGGCCGCCCGCCGTCCCGCGGCCGCCGCCCCCGCCGAGACCGGGACCGACCGGCACGCCGATGGGCGGCAGGCCGGTGTTCGGCGGCCGCTCGATCACGCTGCCGACCGGCGGCTTGCCGATGCCGGGGGTGTCGCCCGGCTTGCCGGTGCCACCCGTGCCGGACGTGCCCGTGCCGTCGGTCCAGCTGGCGGTGGTCTGATCGCCACCGGTGCTGCTCGGCGGCGTCCAGGCGGAGCCGGTCGGGCTCTGGGTGGAACCGGTGGAGCTCGTGCCGGGGTTCTTGCCGCCGACGCTCGAGTTGCTGACGTCGGCGCTCTTGTCGTCGCCGTTGTCGCCGCCGGTGTTGATCACCTCGACGTTGAGCGTGTCGGCCGTGACGCCGGGGAACTCCTTGGGCAGCTCACCGCGGTTGGTGTTCGAGGCGCTCTGGAACTCGCTGTAGATCCGGCGGTTGTGGGCTTCCTGCGAGTTGTAGCTGTTGACCGCGTCTTCGGTGTCGGTGTCCCAGGGCGTCACGTCGTCCCAGAAGCCCGTGTCGGGCTTCTGCTCCGGCATGTCCTTGAGCTGGTTCTTGTTGTAGTTGAACTGGTAGACCTGGTTCGACAGCGAGGTGTCGGCCTGGCGCAGCGCGTCCTGCATCTGCACCATCGCCTGGTTGATCGGGTTGCCGGCGGCCTGGGCGGCGTCCGCGCTGGCACCGGCCCACGCCTCGCCTAGGGTTTCGCCGACCCGCTTGAGCCTGGCCTCGATCGAGGCGTAGGCGGACTCCAGGGCGGCGGCGGCGTTGGCACCGGCCTGCGCGCTGCCCGTACCGGGTCCCGTGGTCATCAGGTGGTGGATCTGGTGACCCGAGAGGCCGTCGGCTCTCGTGTTGTCCTGGGTGTAGCAGCTGGGCGCGGGCTGTGTCATTTCGCACCTGCCTTCATGGTGGTGAGGACGAGGTTCGCGAACTCGGTGACCGCGCCGCACGGGTCCGCGAGCCGGGAACTGCCCTTGACGCTCTGGAAGTCGAAGAGAACGGCCCTGGCGTCGGACACGCCGACGACGATCGTGCAGCTGCCGCTCGGGCGCTGGTCCACGGGGAGGGTGAGGACGGCGGGGTAGCCCTGGACGTCGGGCCGCGGTTCGAACACCGCGTAGGTCCCGTTGTCCTTGTTGCCGTACACCGACTCGAGGTTCGTGCCCTCGGGGAGGATCACCAGGCCGGGTGACGCCTTCGCCGGGGTGCTCGCGCCGAGCCAGTCGCACCCCGGGCCGGGCGAGGTCGGGTTCTTCTTGCCCGCGACGCCGGGCAGGCCGTAGGCCTCCGCCTGGGCGGGCGTGAACGCGCTGCACGGGTCGGCCTCGAAGGCCTTCAGGTCCAGCGGGTTCCGCACCTTCGGCGCCCCGGCACCGGAGCTCGGCGGCGGGGTGGCGCCGGTGGGCGTGCCGGTGGTCCCGCCGCTGGTGCCGCACCCCGTCAGCAACGCGAGTGCCGCGACTCCGGCGACGATGGATCGGATGCGCAACTGCTCAGTCCTCACGGCTTGAAGTTCGCCTGGTTGCCCTGCTCGGTCTGCTCGTACTGGGCGAGGGTGGCCTTCAGGTTGTCGATGCGCGTGGTCAGCGTGTCCTGCAGCTGCTGGTTCGACTGCTGGTGCATCGCGCCCGCGTTGACGGCCCAGTTCGCGTAGACCTGGCTCGGCACGTCACGGCCCGCACCCTTGACGGCGATCAGCGCCTGGCCGGTCGTCTTCGCCTGGATCAGGTCGTCGCGGATGGACTCGTACTCCTTGATGGCAGCGCGCAGCGTCTCGAGATCGACCTTGGTTCCGCTCATCCCCAGTGCCCTCCCCCTGCAGATTCGTGCGTCTCGGAGCATAGCGCCAGGCCACAGGCCTCGTCCCGGTTTCGAAGCACGTTCGAGTGAACGGCCGAAGTGCGATTCGCGCCGTTCTCCGGCGCATTCCGCCGACGTCGAACAATTCGTCACCGACCGCGCGTGCGTTCTGTCTAGGGTGTGCCCGTGCGCGCACTCGCCTTCCTGCTGGCCGCGGTCTTCGCCTTCCTGGCGCTCGCCACGACGATCCGGACCACCGACGTCCTGCTCGGCGCGGTGGAGGCGCGGCAGACCGGCACCGCCGCGGTCGTGTCCTGCACCGAGCACGGGCCGGTCGGCAGGTGGGGCGTCGGCACGAGCCACGGCTGCGACGCGGACGTGCGGTGGGAGGACGGGAGCACCGAGCGGGTCGCGTTCCCGCCGGGGCAGCTGGAGCCCGGTGCGCGCGAGGTCGCCGTCTTCCGGTCCACCAGGGACGCCGGGGTGAACGACAGCGCGCGGTGGTTCCTCGCGGGACCGCTCCTGGCGGTGGCGCTCGGGTTGCTGGCGCTGTGGTTCGCCGTGGCGGCGGTGCTGTCCCTCGTTCCCGGGCGCAAGACGCCGAAGCCGGACGAGAAGTGGCCTCTGACCGAGGAGGACGTCAGGAACACGCCGGTCACGCGGCGGGTGCGCAGGTTGCGCTTGCTGGCGTGGCTCGGGCTCGCGACGGCCGCGGCGGAGGGTCTGGCGTCCATGCCGTTCTTCGACGCGCCTCGGCGGGTGGGGGCGTTCGCGTCGCCGTGGCCCCAGCTCGAGGAGGCCTGGCTCGTCGACCTGCCGTCGGGGGTGCTGGCCGGGTTCGCGGTGCTGGTGGCGGCGGTGATCGGGCTGATCGCGGAGAACGTGCACAGGGACGCCGCGCGGGTCGTCCGGTATGGACAGTCCTACCTCGACGGGAAGAAGCCGGTGCCCAGCGGCGGAAGCAGCTGGGTGCCGACGGCGTTGCTCGCCGCCCTCGTCGTGTGGGCGGTGGTGGAAGTGGTCCTGGCCGTGGGAGACGCGCCGCCGCTCGTGTGGCTCGCGGGCAGCCGGGACGCGCTCGTGCTGCTGGCGGTCCTCGCGGTCGTGGCCTCCACCCGGCAGTCCGCAAAGGACGTGGTCGCGCAACTGGTCCGCGAGTAGCGGGAACCGGGAGGCGGCCGCGGCAGTCTCACGGGGCATGACTTCCGCAGAACTGGGTGCTGGGCAGCAGCGTCTCGAGGAGTACATGCGCCGGGTCGGTGACATCCAGCGCAGAGCCGAGGAGACGCAGGCCCAGCTCAAGGCGTTGCGCGCGGACGTGAGCAGCCCCGACCGCGCGGTCACGGTCAGGATGGCGCCGGGCGGCCGGCTCGAGAAGCTGAGCCTGACGCCCGCGGCGATGCGGATGTCGCACGAGCAGCTCGCCGCCCTGATCACCGAGACGGTCGGCAGGGCGCACGCGGCCGTCGCGGGGCAGATGGAGGCGACGATGCAGCCGTTGATCGGCGGCACGTCCGCGATGGACTTCCTGCGCGACCAGGTCACCGCGGCGCAGCAGCCGGAGGAGACCGAGGAGCAGCAACCGCAGCAGCGTCAGCGTCCGGCTCGCCCGGACGACGACGAGCCGTTCGGCACGATCTACCGGTAAGGGGTCCCGGTGTCAGAATTCGCAATGGTGCCCGCCGACGTGGTGAACCACGCCGGCAACGTGCAGTCGATGGGCATGGAGCTCACGAACGCCGCCGCGCGCGGTCAGAGCGTCGACCTCGGCGTCGAGACGTACGGGATCATCGGCCAGGTCTTCAGCGTGCCGGTGCGCATCCACATCGCGGCGATCGCGAACTCGATCAACGAGCTGGCGAACGCGCTGCCCGACGTCGCCGACGCGTTGCGCGACTGCGCCGACGCCACCCGCCAGACCGACGACGACCACGCGAAGCTCTTCGCGAAGTACCAGGGGTGAGTGATGGTTCTCGACGTCAGTGCGGACAACGCGACCGACGGTGCGCGGATCGTCGACACCGTCTGGAAGTGCGCGGAAGACTTCAACAACCCCAGTGACTGGGCCTTCGACGGTGTCGCGCTGGGACTCGACGTGCTCGGCTTCGTCGCGAACCCGCTCGGCACGCTCGTCGGCGCGGGCATCGGCTGGCTGATCGAGCACGTGTCGTTCCTCAAGGAGCCGCTCGACGACCTCGCCGGCGACCCCGGCGCGATCAACGTCGTCGCGGCCGCCTGGGGCGAGGTCGCCAAGGCGTGCGCGAAGGTCGGCAACGACTACGCGCAGGCCGCGACCAGCCAGACCGGCACGTGGACCGGCCAGTCCGGCGACGGCTACCGCAAGGCGGCCGCCACCCTCGCCGAGCAGGTCAAGGCGCTGGAAGGTGCCGCGAACGCGGTCGCCACGGGCATCCGCGGCACGGGCGTCCTGGTCGCGGCGGTGCGCGGCATCATCCGCGACATCGTGGCGGACGTCGTCGCGGAGTTCATCATCGCCGCCGTGACCGCGCTCGCGACGAGCTGGTGCAGCTTCGGCGCCTCGATCGCCGCCTTCACCGGCTGGGCCGTGGCCCGCGCGGCGTCGACCGCGGGCAAGATCGCGGGCAAGGTCAGCAAGCTGCTCATGAAGCTCGCCCAGGCCGTCCGCAAGTTCGACAACCTCAAGGGCGTGTCCGACGCGCTCGCGAAGGCCGCCGTGAACATCGGCCGCAAGGCCAAGGACGTCGGCCGCGCGATCGGCAGGAACCACTCCTCGGTCAGGCAGATCGAGGACGGCTTCTCCAGCGCCAACAACGCCATCCGCGACAAGCTGACGTTCGGCAACGACGCGGCGAAGAACGCGGCGAACCGGGTCGACGACATCATGGCGCCGCGCGGCCGTGACGGGTTCGCGGACACCATCAAGCCCATCTCGCTCGGCCGGACCGGTGCCTCCGAGGCTTTCAAGGAAGGCGCGAACTGGGACGAGAGCTACGAGAAGGGGCAGGAGGAGCTCAGCAAGAAGTAGGCGCCGGGGCCTGGCCACGTGGGCGCGGGGTCAGGCCCCTTCCGGGGTGCGAGGAGCCGGACCGGCTCACTCGGGCTTCGGCGCCTGCTCCGACTCCTCCTCCTGCTGCTGCGCCGGCAACCGCCCCTGCGCCATGCGCTTGAGCAGATCCCGCCGCAGCCACAGCAGATAGGCCCACACCAGCCCGAAGATCACGCCGATCACGCCCATGGCCGGCAACAGCAGCCACGAGGCGATCAGCAGCACGTGCAGGCCGACCACGGTCGGGATGGCCCACGGCTTGCGCACGAACGCGCACATCGCGATGAACACCGCGATGAAGCCGAACGCCACCCAGCCGACGAGCGACGTGACGCCGCCGTGCAGCTTCGCGATGACCGGCAGGGCCAGGGCCACGACGATGACCTCGAGGATCAGCGTGCCGGCCATGATGCCGCGGAACGCCTTCATCGGGTCTTTCTTCAGAGGGGCCGGAGCGGTCATGCCGGTTCCTTCCCGAACAGCGCGCGGGCCTCGCCCGCGGTGACGACGGAGCCGGTGATGATCACGCCGCCGCCGGACTGCTCGTCCTCGATGAGGTGGATGGCCTCCTCGACGGCGTCGACCAGGCGGGGACGCACCTCGAAGCGGTCCTCACCGAAGATCGGGACGGCCAGGCCCGCGAGGACGTCCGGGTCCATCGCGCGCGAGGAGGAGTTGGTGGTGATCACCAGTTCCTGCACCACCGGTTCCAGCGCGGCGAGAATGCCCTCCGCGTCCTTGTCGGACATGACGGCGACGACGGCGACGAGCTTGCGGAAGCCGAACTCCGACTCCAGGGCTTTCGCCAGTGCCGCGGCGCCGTGCGGGTTGTGCGCGGCGTCGACGAAGACGTTGGGCGCGGAACGCACGCGCTCCAGCCTGCCCGGCGTGATCACCGAGGCGAAGCCCTCGCGGACCATCTCGATGTCGATCTTGCGCTCGGGGCCGGCGCCGAAGAACGCCTCGACGGCGGCCAGCGCCAGCGCGGCGTTCTTCGCCTGGTGTTCGCCGTGCAGCGGCAGGAAGACGTCCTCGTAGACGCCTCCGAGGCCCTGCAGCGTGATCATCTGGCCGCCCACGGCGACGGCCCTGGTCAGGACGCCGAACTCGCTGCCGAAACGGGCCACCATCGCGTCCACCTCGGCGACGCGTTCGAGGATCACCCTCATGACTTCGGGGGTCTGCTCGGCGACGATCGCGACGGAGCCCGGCTTGATGATGCCGGACTTCTCCACCGCGATGTCCTCTGGACGGTTGCCCAGGTACTCGGTGTGGTCGACGCCGATCGGGGTGAGCACGGCGACGCGGGTGTCCACGATGGACGTCGCGTCCCACGTGCCGCCCATGCCGACCTCGACCACGGCGACGTCGGCCGGCGCTTCGGCGAAAGCCGCGTAGGCCATGCCGGTGAGCACCTCGAACTTGCTCATCCGGATCTCGGACTGGGCGTCCACCATCGCGACGTACGGCTCGATGTCGCGGTAGACCTCGACGTAGCGCTCCGGCGAGATCGGCTGGTTGTCGAGGCTGATGCGCTCGGTCGCCAGCTGCAGGTGCGGGCTCGTGTACCGGCCGGTGCGCAGGCCGATGCGCGTGAAAAGCGCGTCGACCATGCGCGACGTCGACGTCTTGCCGTTCGTGCCTGTCAGCTGCACGACCGGGTACGACGTCTGCGGGTCGCCCAGCACGTGGGCCAGCGCCTTGATCCGCTCCAGCGACGGCTCGAGCTTGGTCTCGGGCCACCGCTGGTTGAGCTCGTTCTCGACGTCGAGGAACTCGTCGAGGTTGGTGTCCACCGTGCTCACGCCTCCGGCAGCGCGGCCAGGCGCTCGTTGATGCGGGCGATCTCGGACTCGGCCACGGCCTTGCGCTCCTCGATCTTGGCCTTGACGTCGGCGGGCGCCTTGGCGAGGAACGCCTCGTTGCCGAGCTTCTTCGTCGTGCCGTCGAGCTCCTTCTGCGCCGCCGCGAGGTCCTTCGCGAGCCGCTTGCGCTCGGCCGCGACGTCGATCGCGCCGGACAGGTCCAGCTCGACCTTCACCGCGCCCTTGGGCAGGCCGACCTCGAGCGTGGCCGAGACGGTGAAGTCGTCGCCCGGCTCGGTCAGGCGCGTCAGGGAACGCACCGACGGGACCTGGTCGGTGAGGCCGACGCAGCACGCGCCGCGGACCTTGCCCGCGACCTTCTGACCGGGCTTCAGGCCCTGCTCGGAGCGGAACCGGCGGATCTCGGTGGCGAGCTTCTTCAGGCCCTCGACCTCGGCCTTCGCGTCGAGGTCCCGCTCGGCACCGGAGGCCTTCGGCCAGTCGGCGACCACGAGCGACTCGCCGCCGGTCAGCGACGTCCACAGCGTCTCGGTGATGAACGGGATCGCCGGGTGCAGCAGGCGCAGCAGGACGTCGAGGACGTGGCCCAGGACGGACTGCGTGGCCTCGGCGCGGCCCTCCGCGATCTGGACCTTCGCGATCTCCAGGTACCAGTCGCAGAACTCGTCCCACGTGAAGCTGTAGAGCGCCTCGCAGGCACGCGAGAACTGGAACGCCTCGAAGTTCGTGTCCACAGCGGACACCAACGCGTCGAGCTCGTCGAGGATCCAGCGGTCGGCCGCCGTCAGCTCGTCGCGCGGAGGCAGCGGACGGGCGACCGTCGCGCCGTTGGCCAGCGCGAAACGGGTGGCGTTCCACAGCTTCGTGGTGAAGTTGCGGGACCCGGCGGCCCACTCCTCGGCGACGGCCATGTCCGAACCGGGGTTCGTGCCGCGCAGCAGCGTGAACCGGGTGGCGTCCGCGCCGTAGCGCTCCATCCAGTCCAGCGGGTCGATGCCGTTGCCCTTGGTCTTCGACATCTTCTTGCCGAACTGGTCGCGGATCAGACCGTGCAGGAAGACGTCGTTGAACGGCTGCACGCCGTCCATCGCGTACAGGCCGAGCAGCATCATCCTGGCGACCCAGAAGAAGATGATGTCGTAGCCGGTGGACAGCACGGACGTCGGGTAGAACTTCTCCAGGTCCTCACTGGACTCCGGCCAGCCGAGCGTCGAGAACGGCCACAGGCCCGAGGAGAACCACGTGTCGAGGACGTCCTCGTCCTGGTGCCAGCCCTCGCCGGTCGGCACCTCGTCGTCCGGTCCGACGCAGACGACCTCGCCGTCCGGACCGTAGAAGACCGGGATGCGGTGGCCCCACCACAGCTGGCGCGAGATGCACCAGTCGTGCAGGTTGTCGACCCAGTCGAAGTACCGCTTGTTCATCTCCGGCGGGTGGATCTTGGTGCGGCCGTCGCGGACGGCGGCGGAGGCCTCGGCGGCCAGCGACTCGACCTTGACCCACCACTGCAGCGACAGGCGCGGCTCGACGACCGTGTCGCACCGCGAGCAGTGGCCGACGGCGTGGACGTACGGCCGCTTCTCCGCGACGATCCGGCCTTCCGCGCGCAGCGCGGCGACGATCGCCGGGCGCGCCTCGAACCGGTCGAGACCGAGGAACGGGCCGTTCGCGGTGATGGTCGCGCGCCCGTCCATGATCGTGAGGTTCGGCAGGTTGTGGCGCTGGCCGATCTCGAAGTCGTTCGGGTCGTGCGCGGGCGTGACCTTGACGGCGCCCGTGCCGAACGCCGGGTCGACGTGGGTGTCGGCGACGATCGGGATGCGGCGGCCGGTCAGCGGCAGCTCGACCTCGGTGCCGATGAGGTGCCGGTAGCGCTCGTCGTCCGGGTGGACGGCGACCGCGGTGTCGCCCAGCATCGTCTCGGCGCGGGTGGTCGCGACGACGATCGAGTTCTCCCCGTCGCCGTAGCGGATCGAGACGAGCTCGCCGTCGTCGTCGTTGTGGTTGACCTCGACGTCGGAGAGCGCCGTCTGGCAGCGCGGGCACCAGTTGATGATCCGCTCGGCCCGGTAGATCAGGCCGTCGTCGTACATCTTCTTGAAGATCGTCTGGACGGCGCGCGACAGCCCCTCGTCCATGGTGAAGCGCTCGCGCGACCAGTCGATGCCGTCGCCGAGCCGCTTCATCTGGTCGAGGATCTTGCCGCCGTACTCCTCTTTCCACTCCCAGACGCGCTCGACGAACTTCTCGCGCCCGAGGTCGTGCCGCGACAGGCCCTGCTTCGCGAGGTCGCGTTCGACGGAGTTCTGCGTCGCGATGCCGGCGTGGTCCATGCCCGGCAGCCACAGGACCTCGTAGCCCTGCATGCGGCGGCGCCGCGACAGCGCGTCCATGACGCTGTGGTTCATGGCGTGGCCCATGTGCAGGCTGCCGGTGACGTTCGGCGGGGGCAGCACGATCGTGAACGGCGGCTTGTCGCTCTTGACGTCCGCCTCGAAGTACCGCCGGTCGAGCCACCGCTGGTACAGCTCCGCCTCTACCTCCGCCGGAGTCCACGCGGCGGGGAGGTCGGGACGCTGGGTTGCGGTGTCGAGTTCAGTCACAGCGGTGAAGTCTACGGAGGGCTGGCTATCGACTTACACCGAGATACCTGCTAACGAGCCGACGGCCGCGGGTTCGGGGCGGAGCGCCTGGCCGCCGCGACCGATCACTCGTTCAGAGGTGCCGGGAATGAGTGACGGCGATCACAATTGACCGTCACGGACCGTTCAACCCCTTGGGGCCCGTGGCGACGGCGCCGCCGCGTTCTTCGGGGGCGCTGGCGGCGCCGACGTCGATCGGCGTTCAATGGACGTATGAGCAGCAAGCCCCCGCAGCACGACGTCGACGAGTCCGCGATCGAAGTCAGCACCCCCAAGACCTGGGCCGCGGGGATTCCCGGTGTGCTCGTGTCGCTCGACCGCGCTGTCGAGCAGATGGGTGTCGGGCGCACGGTCAAGACGTTGCGGCTGCTCAACCAGCGCGAAGGTTTCGACTGCCCCGGCTGCGCGTGGCCCGAGCCGCAGGGCCACCGCAAGATGGCGGAGTTCTGCGAGAACGGCGCGAAGGCCGTCGCGGAGGAAGCCACGAAGCGGCGGATCGGCCGGGAGTTCTTCGCCGAGCACCCCGTCGCGAGCATGCGCACGAAGACCGACTACTGGCTCGGCCAGCAGGGCCGGCTCACCGAACCGATGGTGCTGCGGCCCGGTGCCACGCACTACGCACCGATCGGCTGGGACGAGGCGTTCACGCTCATCGCCGACGAGCTGACAGCGTTGTCGTCCCCGGACGAGGCGATCTTCTACACCTCCGGCCGCACCAGCAACGAGGCCGCGTTCCTCTACCAGCTGCTGGTCCGCTCGTTCGGCACGAACAACCTGCCGGACTGCTCGAACATGTGCCACGAGTCGTCCGGGTCGGCGCTCAACGAGACCATCGGCATCGGCAAGGGCTCGGTGTCGATCAAGGACTTCGACCTCGCCGACCTCATCGTGGTCATCGGCCAGAACCCCGGCACGAACCACCCGCGCATGCTCAGCGCGCTCGAGGACGCCAAGAAGAACGGCGCGAAGATCATCGCGATCAACCCGCTGCCGGAGGCGGGCCTGATGCGGTTCAAGAACCCGCAGAACGTCGCCGGTGTCGTCGGGAAGGGCACCGCGCTGTCCGACGAGTTCGTGCAGATCAAGGTCGGCGGCGACCAGGCGCTGTTCCAGGCGGTCGGGCACCTGCTGCTGCGGTGGGACAAGGTCGACAAGGCGTTCGTCGAGTCCAAGACGCACGGCTTCGAGGCCTACGCCGAGAGCCTGCGCGAACTCGACTGGGACCGCGTGCTCACCGCGACCGGCCTGACGCGCGAGCAGATCACCCGCGTGGCCGGCATGTTCGTCGACTCGAAGGCCACGATCGCCTGCTGGGCGATGGGCCTCACGCAGCACAAGCACAGCGTGCCGACGATCCGCGAGATCGCCAACGTCATGTTCCTGCGCGGCATGATCGGCAAGCCGGGCGCGGGCCTGTGCCCGGTGCGCGGCCACTCGAACGTCCAGGGCGACCGGACGATGGGCATCTACGAGAAGATGCCCGAGTTCTTCCTGAAGGCGCTGGAGAACGAGTTCGGCATCACGGTGCCGCGCAAGCACGGCTACGACACCGTCGACGCCATCAACGCGATGCGCCACGGCCGCGGCAAGGTGTTCATCGCGATGGGCGGCAACTTCGTCAGCGCCACCCCGGACACCCCGGTGACCGAGAAGGCGCTGGAGCAGTGCTCGCTCACGGTGCACGTCTCCACCAAGCTCAACCGCTCGCACGTGGTCCACGGCAGGACGGCGCTGATCCTGCCCGCCCTCGGCCGCACGGAGAGCGACGTGCAGCACTCGGGCGAGCAGTTCGTGACGGTCGAGGACTCGATGTCGGTCGTGCACCGCTCCCGTGGCCGGCTCGCGCCCGCCTCGGACCGGTTGCTGTCCGAGGTCTCGATCGTCTGCCGGCTCGCGCGCAAGACGCTCGGCGCCTCGCACCCCGTGGCGTGGGAGGAGTTCGAGAAGGACTACGACGTCATCCGCGAGCACATCGCGCGCGTCGTGCCGGGCTGCGCCGACTACAACACGCGGGTGCGCCGGCCCGACGGTTTCGTGCTGCCGCACCCGCCGCGCGACTCGCAGGAGTTCGCGACGGCGACCGGCAAGGCGAACTTCACGGCGAACGAGCTGACCGTCATCGAGGTGCCGCAGGGGCGCCTGCTGATGCAGACCCTGCGCAGCCACGACCAGTACAACACCACGATCTACGGTCTGGACGACCGCTACCGCGGCGTGAAGGACGGCCGTCGGGTGGTGTTCGTGAACCCCGACGACCTCAAGGAGCTCGGGTTCTCCGACGGCCAGATGGTCGACCTCGTGTCGGAGTGGAAGGACGACCCGACGGGCGTCGTCGAACGCCGCGCCGAGTCGTTCCGGATCGTCTCGTACCCGACCGCGCGCGGGTGCGCGGCGACGTACTTCCCGGAGGCGAACCCGTTGGTGCCACTGGACTCCAAGGCGGACATCTCCGGGACGCCGACCTCCAAGTCGGTGATCGTGCGCCTGGAGCCCGCGGCCTGATCAGGCGTGCCGGACCCGGACGAACAGCCGTAAGCGGCGTCGTTCGGGTTCGGCCTCGACGTCCTCCTCGGTCTTCTTCACGAGCCGGCGCGCGGCCGCGTCGGCCTCGAAGTCCCGCTGCCGGTACTTCGCGATAGCAAACGCCTGGTGGTGCGAGATCACGTGAGTTCTCCTTCGAGCTGGTTTCCGCTAGTCGGGCGAGACCGTGTGGCTCAGGAAGAACCGGACCGCCCGGGCCCCTTCGGGACGGAGTTCGGGGTTCAGCCGGCGCTCGTCGTACTTGTCCAGCAGCGCCTGAAGCTCCTTGACGAGGGCGACGGCCTCTTCCGCGGTGACGAACTTGACCGTGCCCTCGGTGCCGACCACCTGACGCCACTCCTCGGACAGGTGGTCGAACTGGCGCAGGCGTGACCGGATGCGTTCGAACTCCTGGTCCAGGTAGGCCATCGACGCCGCCTCGGCCGCCATCGCGGCCTCGCCCTCCAGCCCCTCCGACGAGATGGACTGGCGCTTCGGGACGACCTTCCAGGGCTTCTGCCTGCCGGGACCCTCGACCTCTTCGACGAAGCCGTACTTGGCCAGCATGTTCAGGTGGTACGAGCAGCTCGCGACGCTCTCACCGAGGGCCGCCGAGCACTGGGTCGCGGTCTGCGGCCCCTCCTCGGTGAGCAACTGGAGCACCTTCCACCGGAACGGGTGCGACAGCGCCCGGAGCGCTTTGGGGTCGGTGATGGGAGCGTCGGTCATGACATCACCGCACGCGTATCAATAACCTTTAGCAAGGTTCCTTGATATGTAAAACCCCAGGTGGCAGTCACCAGTCCGGCGAGTTGCGCGCCACGGCGGTGACGAGTGGCAACGACTCGATGACCGGCACGCGCAGCAGCTCGGCGGGTACGTCGGGGTCGCGCACGGGTTCGATGAGTTCACGCAGCAGCGCGCCGACGACGTCGTCCGCGGACTGGTCGACCTCGTGGATCAGGTCGCGCAACTGGTCCGCGGCCTCGTTGAGCACGCGCGGGCGTTGCGGCTCCTCCAGCATCAACGCCGCCAGCCGCAGCACACGACGGCACGTGCGCAGCCTCAGACTCCTGCTCGCGGACTCGCGGGTGCCCGCCAGGCCGAGGCGGCCGCGCGTGCGCTCGATCCACGGCTCGACGGTCTCGCGGCGCCAGATCGGGCCGGACGCGAGCTCCGCGTCCGGTTCGGGGATGCCGTGCGAGCGGCGCTTGCGCCAGACCGCCACCAGCTGCCGGCTGAGCCCCATCGCGTCGGCGATCTCGGCGATTCCGTAGAAGTCCCCCACGCCGCCAACTGTAACCAGAGATGACGACGGGCGTCATCACACATGTCTCAGGAGCGTTCGAGCACCGCACGCGCCGCGTTGTGGCCGCCGATGCCGCTCACGCCACCACCGCGCCGGGAGCCCGCACCGCAGAGGAACACGTTGTCGACGTCGGTCTCCACGCCCCACTTGCCGATCTCGTCGTCGTTCTCGGCGAACGGCCAGTCGAGCTCCCCGTGGAAGATGTTGCCGCCCGGCAGGCCCAGCTCGGCCTCCAGGTCCAGCGGGGTGCGGGCCTCGATGCACGGCTTGCCCCCGGCGTCGACCGCCAGGCAGTCCTGGACCGGCTCGACGAGGTGGGCGTTGAGCTGGTCGAGGTAGCGCCCGACCAGTTCGTCTCGCAGCTCGGCGTTGCGGCCCTCGAAGAGCGAGGCGGGCAGGTGCAGCCCGAACAGCGTCAGCGTCTCGTGGCCCGCCAGGGACGGCCCGAGGATGGACGGGTCGGTCAGCGAGTGGCAGTACATCTCGCCGGGCAGCACCGACGGCACCCGACCGGCGGCGCTCTCCCGGTACGCGGTCTCCAGCTGGTCGTAGGACTCGTCGAGGTGGAACGTGCCGGCGAACGCCAGCCGCGCGTCCACGCCGGACTTGAGCTCCGGCAGCCTGCGCAGCAGCATGTTGATCTTCAGCTGGCAGCCCGGCTCGTCGTGGACCTCGTTGCCCCGCAACCGTCCCAGCACCGACGGGGCCACGTTGGACAGCACGAACCGGGCCTCCACCGCCGTGTCGCCGTACGTGACGGACGCCGTCTTCCCGTCCGACTCGACCGACGTCACCTCGGCACCGGTGACGATCCGCGCACCGGCCTCGCGCGCGACCCGTTCGAGCTCGGCGGTGACGGCGCCCATGCCGCCGACCGGGACCTTCCACTCGCCGGTGCCGTTGCCGATCACGTGGTAGAGGAAGCACCTGTTGGCGCGCAACGACTGCAGCGACGAGTGCGTGCCGATCAACGCGTCCGTGGCGACGACCCCGCGCACCAGGTCGTTCTCGAAGAGCTCCTGCAAGGTCGCGCCGATCGGGCGTTCGAAGACCTGCTCCCACACCCTCCCGCCCGCCACGGCGTCGACGTGCGCGCGCAGGTGTTCCCGTGACACCAGCGGCTGGAGGAGAGTCGGCGCCAGCACCCCCGCCACCAGCTCCAGGTCGGCGTACCAGCGCTGCCACCGCTCCCAGTCGCCGAGCGAGCCGCACACGGCCTGGAACGAGGCCTTCGTCGCCTCCCCCGGCGAGCGCTCGACCAGCAGCCCGGCCGCGCCGTCCGGCGTGTAGGACGAGGCCGCGCGCGACCGGAGCGCGAGGTTCAGGCCGAGGTCCGCCACGATCCGGTCCGGCAGCAGCGACACCAGGTAGGAGAACCGCGAGAGCCGCGCGTCGACGCCCTCCCACGGCGACGCGCTCACCGCCGCGCCGCCGGCGTGCGGCAGCTTCTCCAGCACCCTGACCGACTTGCCCGCACGGGCGAGGTAGGCGGCCGCCACGAGCCCGTTGTGGCCGCCTCCCACGATCACGACGTCGTCCATGCCCCGAGATCCCTCCCACGTAGCCTGGTCGGTGGGGAACATAGCGGTCCGAAGGAGATGTGCACATGGGCCGAGTGACGGTGCGCCGGGCGGTCGAGCGGGTGTCGCCGAGCGGCCGGCGGCGCAGGGTCGACGCGCTCGCCGCCGAGGAACCGCTGGAGCTGAGGGTCGGCGGCAAGGCGTTGGCCGTCACGATGCGCACGCCCGGCCACGACGTCGAGCTCGCCCACGGCTTCCTGCTCAGCGAGGGCGTGATCGGGTCGTCGCGGGACGTCGCGGTCGCCCGCTACTGCGACGGCACCGGCCCGGACGGCCTGAACACCTACAACGTGCTGGACCTCGCGCTGGCCGAGGGCGTGCCGCCGCCGGACACCGGCGTGGAGCGCAACTTCTACACCACGTCGTCGTGCGGGGTCTGCGGCAAGGGCGCGCTGGACGCCGTGAAGCTCAAGACCCGCTACTCCCCCGCGGCGGACGAGGTGCGCGTCGCCCCCGAGGTGCTGACGGGGTTCCCCGACGCGTTGCGGGAACGGCAGAAGGTCTTCGAGAGCACCGGCGGGCTGCACGCGGCCGGGCTGTTCGTGAACGGCGAGCCGCTGGTCGTACGCGAGGACGTCGGCCGCCACAACGCCGTCGACAAGGTGCTGGGCTGGGCGGTGCTGCAGGACCTCGTACCGGTGCGCGGCGCGGTGCTGATGGTGTCCGGGCGTGCGTCGTTCGAGCTGGTGCAGAAGGCCGCGATGGCCGGCATTCCGGTGCTCGCGGCGGTGTCGGCACCGTCGTCGCTCGCGGTCGAGCTGGCGCAGGAGCAGGGCATGACGCTCGTCGGCTTCCTGCGCGGCGACTCGATGAACGTCTACACCGGTGGGGAGCGCGTGCTTGAGACCGCTTGACGGCGTCGTGGTGGTGAGCCTGGAGCAGGCCGTCGCCGTGCCGTACGCGACGCGCCTGCTGGCCGACCTCGGCGCCCGCGTCATCAAGGTCGAACGGCCCGGCACCGGCGACTTCGCCCGCCACTACGACTCGGCGTGCGGCGAGGTGTCGTCGTACTTCGCGTGGACGAACGCCGGCAAGGAGTCGGTGTCCCTCGACCTCTTCCACCCGGACGGCCGCGAGGTGCTGGACCGGCTCCTGGCCCGCGCGGACGTGCTGCTGTGCAACCTGTCACCGCGCGTGTGGGACCGGCTCGCGCTGGAGCTGCCGCCGTCGCTGATCGTCGGCGAGATGTCCGGCTACGGCTGGGACGGCCCGTACGCGGACCGCAAGGCGTTCGACGCGCTGGTGCAGTCCGAGGCGGGGCTCGTGTCGCTGACCGGCGAGGGCGACGTGGTGGCGCGGGCCGGCATCTCGGTCGCGGACATCGCGGCGGGCGTCCAGCTGCAGGCGGCGGTCCTGGCGGCGTTGCTGCAGCGTTCCCGGACGGGCGCCGGCGTGCGGCTGCGGCTGTCGCTGTTCGAGGCGATGGCCGAGTGGATGCACCAGCCGGTGCTCTACGCCGCCGGAACGGGCGCCGCGGCTCCGCGGTCCGGCGCGCACCACCCGAGCATCGCGCCGTACGGACCGGTGGCGTGCGCGGACGGCACGGTGCACCTCGCCGTGCAGAACGACGGGCAGTGGCAACGGCTGTGCGAGCTGATCGGTCTCGCCCCGCAGGAGAGGTTCGCCACAGTGGCCTCCCGCGTCGAGCACCGCGGCGAGCTCCAGGAACTGCTCGAACAGGCCTTTTCCGGACTCACCGCGACCGAGTCGCTGGCCGCCCTGGACCGCGCCGACGTGCCCGCCGCGCTGACCCGCCCGATCACCGACCTGCCCTCCCACCCGCAGCTCGACACATGGGTTGACGTGCGCGTTCCCGGCGGAACGGCACGGATGCTGCCACCGCCCGTAGCCGGGTTCGAGTGGTCGCCCGGTGCGGTTCCGGCGCTGGGCGCGCACAATGACGCCGTGCTGAGGTGGCTGGGGTTCTCCGACGAGGAACTGTCCTGGT
Source organism: Lentzea sp. DG1S-22 (assembly GCF_036321065.1). NCBI lineage: Bacteria > Bacillati > Actinomycetota > Actinomycetes > Pseudonocardiales > Pseudonocardiaceae > Lentzea > Lentzea sp. DG1S-22. The sequence goes on from NZ_CP143276.1 coordinate 4,518,049, forward strand.
TGCGCGTGCGTTCCGTCCTCTAGGTGGAAACGGGGGACGGTGCCCGCGCGATGAGGTGAGCATGGGGGAACCGAGGTACAGCCGCCGCACCCTGCTGGCGGCGATCGGCGTGGTCATCGCCACTGCCGCGGGCGGCGCGACGTACGTGTCGTCGTCCACCACGGAGCAGCAGATCGCCACCGCGGACGGCGTCAGGACCGTTCCCGCCGTGAAGCCGACGATCCGCTACGAGCGCGTGTACTCGGCGGCCCGCCACCGCGAGGTCACCCTCGCCTTCCACATCCCGACCGGCGCCAACCCCCGCGGCCTGCCGATGTCGATCCTGCTGCACGGCCTGCACGGCGACGCCCGGCACGCCGCCGTCGGCAACCTCCCCGAGGTGCTGACCGCCGCCGTGGCGAAGCGGTCGGTCCCGGCGTTCGGCTTCGTGGCCGTCGACGGCGGCGACAACTACTGGCACGAGAACGTCCCGGGCGACGACCCGATGGCGATGCTGCTCGACGAGGTCCCGCGCTGGCTCAAGGAACGCGGCTACGGCGAACCGTTCGCGGTCACGGGCGTGTCGATGGGCGGCTTCGGCTCGCTGCTCTACGCGCGCCGCCGTGCCGAGCGCGGCGACCCGGTCGCGGCCGCCGCCGCCATCTCCCCCGGCCTGATCACGACGTGGCCGGAGATGGCCAAGCGCCGCGCGTTCAGGAACGAGGCCGAGTGGGCCGCGCTCGACCCGCTGCGCCACCCGAGGTCGACCGGCCCGACCGCGCTCGGCGTGTGGATCGGCGACCGCGACAGGTTCATCGAGGGCACCCGCCGGTTCATCCGCGAGGTGCGGCCCGAGGTGGGCACGGTGAAGACGGGCGGTCACGACGACGGGCTGTACCGGAAGGTGACGCCCGACGTCGTGCAGTTCCTCGCCAAGTACGCCAAGCGCGCCGTCTAGATCCGGCTCGCCGCACGCCCGAAGTGCAGCCACTTCACCCGGCCCAGCTCGTCACTCCCGCACAGGACGAGCACCGAGTGGTAGCCGCCTTGTGCCTCGACAGCGACGAGGGCGTCCTCTCGCAACGCGGTGAACTCGCGCTCGGTTTCGTCGATCAGTCCCTTGAAGGTGTCGTCGCGGCGCTCGTACCTCAGCTTCACCCGCCCGTCGCCACCGTCCGTGACGTGGATGTCGATCCCCGCGGACCGGTAGACCCCGACGACGCGGTCCACCGCGATCGGGACGGGGCTCGCGGGCGGCTCGGGGAGCGGACGCAGGCTGACGCCGGCGTGCTCTCCCAGCGCCTGCCGGAACACCTCTCTGGCCAGTGGCAGGGAGTCGCCGCCGTTGGTGAGGACGGCGACGGCGAGACCGGCGCTCGGCACGACCCTCAGGTGGGCCTGGAAGCCCCTGGTGGTCCCGTTGTGACCGAGGCCGGTGACGCCGCCGTCGTAGTCGTGCAGCGCCCAGCCGAGGCCCTGCCGGCCGCCCTGGCCGAAGTCCGGCGGCACGACCTGGGTCTCGCGCATCGCGTCGAACTCGGTCGTGCCGAGGTGCATCCGCACGAACTCGAGCAGGTCCCGCCCGCTCATCGCGAGCACCGAACCCGCCGGGGTGTCTCCCTCGGCCATCGGCTTCTCGACGGGCTCCAGCTCCTCGCCGAGGTGCCCGGACGCGCACCTCCGGTGGGCGTACTCGGCGTGGCTGACGGCGGCGGTCCGCAGACCGAGCCGATCGATGAGCCGTTCGCGGAGAACGGTGGTGAAACGCCCGCCGCGCAGCACCTCAACGATCCGGCCGAGCACCACGAACCCGCTGTTGCAGTACGTGTAGAGCTCACCGGGCCGCGTCCGCTGCTCGGTGTCCGCCATCCGCTCGAGGTACCTCGCGAGCATGTCGGGGCCGTTGCCGGTGTCGTGGAAGAGATCGCCGTCGAAACCCGCGGTGTGCGTGAGGAGGTGCCGCGGCGTGATGACCCGTGCGGCCTGCTCGTCGGCGAGCCGGAACTCCGGCAGCACGTCGCGCACCGGCCGGTCGAGGTCCAGCAGGCCCTCGTTCACCAGTTCCTGGACGAGGGTGGCCGTCCAGACCTTGGTGATCGACCCGATCTGGAAGATCGAGTCCGTCGTCACCTCCTCGCCGGTGACGTTGTTCAGCACACCGGCCGCCACGTCGGTGATGGCGCCGTCGTGCAGCACGGCGACCTGAGCGCCGACGACGCCGTGCTCGGCGACCAGCGCGTCCAGTTCGATCATCTTTCCCCCAGGAGTTGTCGCTAGCGCGGCGAGAGCGGCACGGTCTTCGACCGCACCCACTTGAGCACCGCGGGCCACTCCCCGTAGCCCGCGTCGATGTTGATGTGCGCCGCCCCCGGCAGGACGTCGACCTCGATCCGCAGGGCCTCGCCGAGCTGCTTGGCGGCCTCCATCGAGCAGTGCGGGTCGCCCTCGCCCACGACGAGGCGGGTGTCGGTGGCGGCGCGGCGCAGGTTCGCGGGGTCGAGCGGAGACGGCAGGAACGACCTGATGGCGGGCTCGGGGTGGTCGACGGCCGGCGGGGCCACGAGCAGCACGCGGTCGACGTGGACGATGTTCTCCCTGGCCGCGTGGTGCAGCCAGAGGTGACAGCCGAGCGAGTGCGCCACGACGACGCGTTCGCGGTCGGTGGACAGCGCTTCGAGGTGGGTGTCGAGCTCGCGCAGCCACGTGTCGCGGTCGGGCGCGTCGGGGTCGCTGAAGTGCGGCAGGTCGGCGAGGCCGCCGTGCTCGGACACGGTCTGGGCGAGCCAGCGCTGCCAGTGGCCGGGGCCGGAACCGGTGTAGCCGTGGAGCAGGAGCACGTGGGGCAGCGACATGACTTCAGCGTAGTGGCGTGACGCGCGGAGTCGACGGTCCCCGGAACGCCGAAAGGGGCGCCGGTGAGATCACCGGCGCCCCTTGTCGAGCGTGGAACCTAAGCCGACTTCTCCCGCCGTTCGCGGCGCGAGGGCTGCCGGGCGACGATCGTCGGGTTCACGTTCTCCTTCACCGTCTGCTCGGTGATGACGACCTTGGCGACGTCCGTGCGGCTCGGGATGTCGTACATCACCGGGAGCAGGACCTCCTCCATGATCGCGCGCAGGCCTCGGGCACCGGTGCCGCGCAGGATCGCCTGGTCGGCGACCGCTTCGAGCGCGGTCTTGGTGAACTCGAGCTCGACGCCGTCCATCTCGAAGAGCTTCTGGTACTGCTTCACCAGGGCGTTCTTCGGCTCGGTGAGGATCATCACCAGCGACGGCTTGTCGAGGTTCGTGACGGAGGCGACCATCGGCAGACGCCCGATGAACTCGGGGATCAGGCCGAACTTGATCAGGTCCTCCGGCATGGAGTCGGCGAAGTAGTCCGCCGCGTCCACCTCGGCCTTGGAACGGACCTCGGCGCCGAAGCCCAGGCCGCGCTTGCCGACCCGGTCCTGGATGATCTTCTCGAGACCCGCGAACGCACCGGCCACGATGAACAGCACGTTCGTCGTGTCGATCTGGATGAACTCCTGGTGCGGGTGCTTGCGGCCGCCCTGCGGGGGCACCGATGCGGTGGTGCCTTCCAGGATCTTCAGCAGCGCCTGCTGCACGCCCTCGCCGGAGACGTCGCGCGTGATCGACGGGTTTTCACTCTTCCGAGCGATCTTGTCGACCTCGTCGATGTAGATGATGCCCGTCTCGGCGCGCTTGACGTCGTAGTCGGCGGCCTGGATGAGCTTCAGGAGGATGTTCTCGACGTCCTCACCGACGTACCCGGCCTCCGTCAGCGCCGTCGCGTCGGCGATGGCGAACGGCACGTTCAGCATCTTCGCGAGCGTCTGCGCGAGGTAGGTCTTGCCGCAGCCCGTCGGCCCGAGCATGAGGATGTTCGACTTCGCCAGCTCGACGCCGTCGTCACGACCCTCGCGCCCGCGGTCGCCCGCCTGGATGCGCTTGTAGTGGTTGTAGACAGCGACCGAGAGGGTCCGCTTCGCCTCGGACTGGCCGATGACGTACTGGTCGAGGAACTCGTGGATCTCGGCGGGCTTCGGCAGCTCGTCGAGCTTCACGTCGCCGGCTTCGGCCAGCTCCTCCTCGATGATCTCGTTGCAGAGATCGATGCACTCATCGCAGATGTAGACGCCGGGGCCGGCGATGAGTTTCTTCACCTGCTTCTGGCTCTTTCCGCAGAAAGAGCACTTCAGCAAGTCGCCGCCGTCACCGATACGCGCCATGACCGCTGACCTATGTCCCCTCCGGCGCACACCTGCTGTAGTGCGCCTGCTGACTTGCTGTGGCAGTCCCACTGGCTGTGGGTGCTGAGCCCGTTGCACTGACGGTACCTGGCCCACCCCGTTTCAGGGGAGGACCAGCGTCCCCCGACGCGCCGATCAGGCCAGACACCTGGTCTTCCCGGGCGTGTCGGTACGCGTTCTCCCGAGGGCCGGGCCTTCCCAGCCCTCGGGAACACGCGTGTCAGGACTTGGCGGAAAGCTTGCGGTAGGGCAGCACCGAGTCGACGATGCCGTACTCCTTGGCCTCCTCGGCCGTGAGGATGCGGTCGCGCTCGATGCTCTCGCGGACCTCCTCTGCCGTCCGGTTCGTGTGCCGCGCGAGGGTGGTCTCCATCAGGCGGCGCACGCGCTGGATCTCGTTCGACTGGATCTCCAGGTCGGACACCTGACCGTACGCGCCCTCCATGGAGGGCTGGTGGATCAGGATTCGCGCGTTCGGCAGCGCGTGGCGCTTGCCGGGGGTGCCGGCGGCCAGCAGCACCGCGGCGGCCGAGGCGGCCTGGCCGAGGCAGTACGTCTGGATGTCCGGGCGGACGAACTGCATGGTGTCGTAGATGGCCATCAGCGAGGTGAACGAGCCACCCGGCGAGTTGATGTACATCAGGATGTCGCGGTCCGGGTCCTCGGACTCGAGGACCAGCAGCTGCGCCATGACGTCGTTGGCCGAAGCGTCGTCAACCTGCACGCCGAGGAAGATGATGCGCTCCTCGAACAGCTTGTTGTACGGGTTCGACTCCTTCATGCCGTAGCTGGTGCGCTCGACGAACGACGGCAGCACGTACCGCGACTGAGGCATGTGGAACTGGCTCACTTGAGGTCTCCTAGCTGACGTCAGTTGTTCGAGTCGCCGACGGGCTGGGCCCGGGTGACGACCTTGTCGACGAAGCCGTACTCGAGCGCTTCCTGCGCCGTGAACCAGCGGTCGCGGTCGGAGTCACGGGTGATGGTCTCCACCGACTGCCCGGTGTGCTCGGCGATGAGCTCGGCCATCTCGCGCTTGGTGCGCGTCAGCATGTCCGCCTGGATCGCGATGTCCGCGGCCGTACCGCCGACACCGGCCGACGGCTGGTGCATCAGGATGCGGGCGTGCGGGAGCGCGTGGCGCTTGCCGGGCGCGCCCGCGGAGAGCAGGAACTGCCCCATCGAGGCCGCGAGGCCCATCGCGTACGTGGCCACGTCCGGCTGGATGAGCTGCATCGTGTCGTAGATGGCCATGCCCGCCGTGACGGAGCCACCCGGCGAGTTGATGTAGAGCGTGATGTCCTTCTCGGGGTCCTCAGCGGCGAGAAGCAGCAGCTGAGCGGTGATCTGGTTGGCGATGCCCTCTTCGACCTGCGATCCCAGGACGATGATCCGCTCGCGGAGCAGCCGCTCGTACACCGAGTCGTTGAGGTTCATCCCGGCGGTGGCCGACCGCATCTCGGGGGTCGGGAAGGAGTGCTGCGTCACGTCTGCCTGCCTAACTCCAGGTGGAACGAATCTGGAAGCGAAAAACTCTCTGCGATCGACCTTAACGAAGGCGGGCGGCGTCAGATGCCCGACACCGCCCGCGTTCGCTATGAGCTGTATTTCCGGAGCTCGCCCGCTCGCGGGGAAAGGGCGAGCGACTCGGTCGCTACTCCTGGCCGTCCTCATCGGACTTGGTCTCGCCGAAGAGCTCGTCGAGGTCCAGCTTGGCGCCGCTCGTGTCGGACACCTCGGCCTGGCGCACGACGCTCGCGAGCGCCTTGCCCCGGCGGACGTCGGCGAAGATCGCGCCGAGCTGGCCGGACTGCTGCGCGCGCTTGACGTACTCGTCCGGGCTGATGCCGAAGCGCTGGGCCTGGTAGATGATCCGCTCGGTCAGCTCGCCGTCGGACACCGTGACCTGCTCGGCGTCGGCGATCGAGTCGAGCACCAGCTGCGTCTTGACGGCCTGCTCGGCGGCCTTGCGCAGCTCGGTGTCGAACTCCTCCTCCGTCTGACCCTGCTCGGTCAGCCACGCGGCGAACTTCTCGTCGTCGTGGTCGAAGGCGTGCACGGCGTCGTGCTTGCGCGCGTCGACCTCGCCCTGGACGATGCCCTCGGGCAGCGGGACCTCGGTGGTCTCCAGCAGCGCCTCGAGGACCTTGTCGCGCGCCTGCACGCCCTGCTGCATCTTCTTGACGCGGCCCAGGCGGGTCTGCAGGTCGGCCTTGAGCTCGTCGAGCGTGTCGAACTCGCTAGCGAGCTGCGCGAACTCGTCGTCGAGCTCGGGGAGCTGGCGCTCCTTGACGGTGCTCAGCACGACGGTGACCTCGGCCTCGCGGCCCTCGTGCTCACCGGCGACGAGCGTGGTGGTGAAGGTCTTGGTCTCGCCCTCGGAGGCGCCGATGAGCGCCTCGTCGATGCCCTCGACGAGCTGGCCGGAGCCGACCTCGTAGGACAGGCCGCTGGTGCGGGCCTCCTCGACCTCTTCGCCGTCGACGGTCGCGGACAGGTCGACGATCACGAAGTCGCCGGTCTGCACCGGGCGGGAGACGCCGGTCAGCGTGCCGAAGCGGGCGCGGAGCTCGTCGAGCTGGGTGGTCACGTCCTCGTCGGTGACCTCCTGCTCGTCGACGGTCACGGCGAGCTCGCCGAACGCGGGCACGGTGATCTCGGGGCGGACGTCGACCTCGGCGGTGAACTCGAGCGTCTGGCCGTCCTCGATCTTGGTGACCTCGAAGTCCGGGCGACCGAGCGTGCGCACCTCACCGGCGTTGACCGCCTCCAGGTACTTGGCCGGGATGGCCTCCTGGATGACCTCGTCCAGCACCGGAGCGCGGCCGATGCGGTTCTCCAGGACCTTGGCGGGGGCCTTGCCCGGGCGGAAACCGGGGATGCGGACCTGCTTCGCGAGCTTCCGGTACGCCTGGTCGAAGTTCGACTTGAGCTCGTCGAACGGCACCTCGACGTTGATCCGGACCCTCGTCGGGCTCAGGTGCTCGACGGTGCTCTTCAACGTGGACTCCTCGATACGAACAAGAACGTGCAAGACAGCCGGTACCGCCACTCGGGACGCCCGGATTCCCAGCGAGTCTAGGCGAGACCCGCGCTGTGACCGCCGCCACCCCGCTCCAGCGACGTGACAGCGCTTCCGAGGTCCCGCCGTGCACGGCGCACGAGCGCTCCAGCGCGCGTGGCCGAAGGCTCCACGAGAGAGCCGGCCGACCCGACGCCATGGTCTCCGCGGACGTGTTCGCACCGCCAGGAACCACCGCCCGCCGGCGCGCGTCCAAGCGATCTCCCGTTGGTCCGCCGCCGCCACACCCTCCGCCCCTTTTGTTCGCCTCGCGAAAGTCTTCACAGAAAGAAGTCAGCCCGCTACAACCCGTAAAAACGGTCACCACAATTTCACTCGTTCGGCGGAAACAGCCTTTCCGGGGCAGATCGAGATGACTCCATAAGCACCAATCACGCAGCCTCGGCGGACAGGTAGCGTTACTGCGCCCGCACCATCCGTAACAGGACCACGGGAACAAACGAGAAAAAGTCGTCGCACCGTTTTAGCCCGAGGATCCGCCTGATGGAGACACGCCAGCTTCTCGCGTTCACGACCGTGGTTCAGACAGGGAGCTTCACCAAGGCCGCTGCCACGCTCAACTGCTCGCAGCCGACCATCACCACCCGCATCAAGGCACTGGAGGAAGGCCTCGGCGTCGTGCTTTTCCGGCGCCTCCCCAGAGGTATCCAGATGACGTCCGCGGGTGTCGAACTGCTCCCGTTCGCGCGTAACATCATCAACCTCACCGAAAAGGCTCGAAAAGCCATAACGATGAACGGCGAGCCGCACGGCAAACTCGTCATCGGTTCCGCACAGAGCCTGACCGACTACCGTCTGCTACCGCTCATCGAATACATGTGCTGGCGCTACCCGTCAGTTCAACTCTCGCTGCACTCGCGCAACGCCCTCAACAACCTGAACTCGGTGCGCGACGGCCAACTCGACTGCGCCTTCTTCATCGGAGCGATAGAACCGCGCGAGGGCCTCGAGACGACGGTCCTGTGCCCCGAGCCGCTCGTGATGGTCGCCGGCCCGAACCACGCGCTCACCCAGCGCCAGAGCCTCACCGAGGACGACCTGACGAGCAACACCCTGATCCGTGCGGAGAACGGCGCCTCCTACCACGAGCTCTTCGAACACTCCCTCGGCTACGACGACACCCGCGCCCCGGTCCTGGAACTCGACTCGGTGGACGCCGCCAAACGAGCGGTCGCCTCGGGCCTCGGCATCGCCCTCATGCCGGAGGTCACCGTGTCCTCGGAGCTCGCCGACGGCAGGTTGGTCCGCTTGCCCTGGTCGCCGGCCTTCCGCGTCTACACGCAGTTCGGCTGGCGCCAGGACAACTCGACGAACCCGGCGGTGACGGCCCTGGTGTCGGCGGCGGCGCAGGTGGTGAGCGACCAGGTCGCCTCGCTGACCTGACCACCGCACCCGCACCGTCGCGACGGCGAGGCCGAGCCGCCCTGAACGCGAGGTTCGGTGGGGTGGTCCCGTCACCCCACCCGAACCGCACCGCCTACGCGACAGGCGCGCGCCCGGTGCTCCTCCGGACCACCAGCTCGGGCAGCACGTCCTCCTCGTCGGTGGGCGACGCACCCCCGATCACCGAGACCAGCGCCCTGGCCGCCCGGGCCCCGAACGCGAACGTGTCCCGGGACAGCGCGGTCAGCCCCAGCTGCTGGCACAGGACCGAGTCGTCCCAAGCCACGACCGACAGCTCGGACGGCACGGCGACCCCCAGGGAAGCAGCCGCGGAAGCCCCGGCCACAGCCATGACGTCGTTGTCGTACACGATCGCGGTAGGCGGGGACTCCAACGCCAACAACGACCGCGTGGCGGAAGCCCCGGCTTCGGCCGTGTAGTCGCCGGCCACCACCACACCGTCCTCACAGGACGCGGCGAACGCGGCATCCCGCCGAACGGTGTGCAACAACGAGGGCAACCCCGTCACACGGGCGATCCGCCGATGCCCCAACGTCTTCAGGTGCTCCACCACGGAGGTCATCGCCGCGTAGTCGTCGGCCCACACCGAAGCGAGCTGCCCGTGGTGCCCGGCGCCGCCCACCACGACGGCCGGCAACCCGAGCGACGACATCAGCTCGACCCGCGGATCCGACACCAGCAGGTCGACCAGGAACACCCCGTCGACCCGGTGCTCGGCCCACCAGCGCCGGTACAGCGAGATCTCGTCCTCCCGCGACGACACCACCTGCAGCAGCAGCGCCGACGACATCTCGGACTGCATCCCGGCGATCAGCTGGAAGAAGAACGCCTCGTCCCCCAGCGCGCGGGGCGGTCGCACCAGCACCAGCCCCACGGCGTCGGCGGAGGCCGAGGACAGCGCCCTGGCCGTCACGGACGGCCGGTACCCCAGGGACGAGGCCACCTCCAGCACGCGGGAGCGGGTCGCCTCCGAGACGCCGGCGCGGCCGTTCAGCGCCAGCGAGACAGCACCCTTGGACACCCCTGCCCCCGCCGCGATGTCCTTGATCGTCGGTCTCTTCACCACGCGCTCACCGCACCGCACCTGTCCGGAACAAGACAACAAGACGGTCGGAGGCTAGCCGGAGATAAACCGGTTTAGCTAGGGTCCGCGAGCAAGGAGGTGGGTGTCAATGAAGAGGCGCACGTTCCTCGCGGGCCTGGCGGCGGTGCCCGTGGCGGGCTGTGGACTGTCCGGCACGTCCAGCACGGGCTCGTCGGCGACAGGGCAGGTCACGGGCGAGATCACGTTCCAGACCTGGTCCCTCAAGCCCAAGTACACCGACTACGTCAACGGTGTCATCGACGCTTTCCAGAAGCAGCACCAGGGCACCGCGGTGAAGTGGGTCGACCAGCCCGCGGACGGGTACCTGGCGAAGGTCATGGCCGACGCGAGCGCGGGCAGTCTGCCCGACGTCGTCAACGTGCCGCCGGACCTCAGCTTCCCGCTGGCCGAGGCCGGGCAGCTGGTCGACCTCGACGAGTCCCTCGAAGACGCCAAGCACGACTACCTCGAGAACGCCTGGCAGGCGTTCGAGATCCCCGGCAAGGGCGGCTGCTGCGGCTTCCCCTGGTACCTCAACACCGGACCGGTCTTCTACAACAAGGCCCTGTTCCAGCAGGCCGGCCTAGACCCGACCAAGCCGCCGACGAACTTCAAGGAGCTCGAAGAGCAAGCTTTGAAGCTCGCCGAGAAGAAGATCGCCATGCTCGGCCAGACCCCGAGCATCGCCGACTTCGGGCTCTACGGCGTGAAGCTCTTCGAAAACGACAAGTTCACCTTCAACGAGCCCAAGGGCGTCGAGCTCGTCGAGGTCTACAAGCGGATGTACGACGCGGGCGCGCTGATCCCCGAGGCGCTCACGCAGAACTACACGGGCGCCGGCACGAAGTTCATGGCGCAGCAGACCGCGCTCAACCCCGGCAGCGCCTACGACCTCGGCAAGTTCAAGACGGACGCGCCGAGCCTGTACGCGAACGTCGGCATCACCAAGCCCATCACGAACACGGGCAGCGCCAACATGTTCCTGCACGGCGTGAGCGTGCCGAAGAGCAGCGGGAACCAGGCCACGGCGCTCGCGTTCGGGCGGTTCGTCACCAACGCCGAGAACCAGGTCGCGTTCGCCAAGCTCGCCTCGATCTTCCCGAGCACGTCCCGGGGCGGCGACGACCCGTACTTCACCACGGAGGACGGCACCGACGAGGCCCGCGTGCGGGTCGCGGCGGCCAAGCAGCTCAAGACGGCGGTGAACTACACGCCGGTGCAGTTCAGCGATCAGATGCGAGAGGCGCTGCTGCAGCAGCTCGCCGACGCCATGCTCGGCAAGAAGTCCCCGAAGCAGGCGTTGGACGACGCCGTGAACGAGTGCAACAGGCTGCTCAAGTGACGCACCGGCCCTACACGCCGTGGCTGTTCCTGGCCCCAGGACTGGCCATCTGCCTGATGTTCACGATCTTCCCGTTCGTGAACATGGTCGTGCTCGCGTTCACCGACGCGAGCGCGCTGGGCGGCGGCCGGTTCACCGGCGTGGACAACTTCGTGCGGATGGCGGAGGACCCGAAGTTCTGGGTGGCGGCCCGCAACAGCGCGCTCTACATGGCCGGCGTGGTGCCGCCGCTGGTGCTGTTGCCGTTGCTGATCGCGATGCTCGCGCAGAAGGTCGTGCCGGGCATCGGGATCTTCCGCACGGCGTTCTTCACGCCGGTGATCGCCTCCACGGTCGTGGTCGGGCTCATCTGGACGTGGCTGCTCGACAGCCGCGGCCTGGTGAACAACGTCGTGGAGGCCTTGGGCGGAACCAGGATCCCGTTCCTGACCGACTCGACGCTGCTGCTGGTCAGCTCGATGGTCGTCACGGTCTGGCGCGGCCTGGGCTACTACATGGTGATCTACCTGGCCGCGCTCGCGAACGTGCCGAGGGACCTGCACGAGGCCGCGATGGTCGACGGCGCGGGGCCGGTCAGGCGGTTCTGGTCGGTCACCGTGCCCGCACTGCGGCCGACCATGGTGCTGGTCGCGGCGTTGAGCGCGGTCAACGGGTTCCGGGTGTTCTCCGAGATCTACCTGCTGTCCGGCGGCACCGGCGGGCCCGGCGGGGCGAGCACCACGATGGTGCTGCTCATCCAGTCGGTCGGCCGCGGCCTCACCGGCGAGGTCGGGTACGCGTCCGCGCTGAGCCTCGTGCTGTTCGTGGTCCTGCTGGGGCTGCTGCTGGTCACCCTCAAGCTCAACCGCAGGGAGGAGCAGCTGTGAAGCTCGCACTCCGCTACAGCGCACTCCTCGCCGTCCTCGCGATCAGCATCGGACCGTTCCTGTGGCAGTTCGCGACCAGCGTCAAGGGCCCGAACGAGGACGTCTTCGTGCCCGACTTCATCCCGGACGACCCGACCCTCGGCAACTACGCGGCCGTGGCCGACGTGGTGCCGGTCTGGACGTTCGCGCTCAACTCGCTGGGCGTGGCGAGCGTCAACGTCACCACGAACTGCCTCGGCGCGGCGATGGCCGGCTACGCGTTGGCACGGTTGGAGTTCAAGGGCCGCAGGCTCGCCGCGGTGATCTTCGCCAGCAGCATCCTGGTGCCGTTCGAGGCGATCCTCATCTCGCTGTTCCTGGTGATGCGCGGGCTCGGCCTCACCGGCACCCTGACCGCGGTCGTGCTGCCCGGCGCGATCGCCGCGCTCAACGTCCTGTTGCTGCGCAACGCCTTCCTCGCACTTCCCGCCGAAGTCGAGGAAGCCGCGATCATCGACGGCGCCACCGCGTGGCAGCGCTTCACCCGCCTCGCGCTGCCGTCGGTGAAGGGCACGCTGGTCGTGGTGGCGTTGTTCTCGTTCATGTTCAGCTGGGACGACTTCCTGTGGCCGCTCGTGGTGCTGAGCGACCAGGAGAAGTACACGCTCACCATCGGCCTGGCGTACCTCCAGGGCACGTTCGTGCAGAACCAGCGGCTGGTGGCGGCGGGCACGATCATCGCCGTCCTCCCGCTGATCCTGTTGTTCCTGTTGCTGCAGAAGCACTTCTTCCGCGGAGTGGGAGAAGGCGCGATCAAGGGATGAACCATTGCGTTTCGGCGTGAACTACACCCCGTCCACAGGTTGGTTCCACCACTGGCTCGACTTCTCGCTGGACGACGTCAAAGCCGACTTCGAGGCGATCGCCGGGCTGGGACTCGACCACGTGCGGGTGTTCCCGCTGTGGCCGGTGTTCCAGCCCAACCGCGGCCTCGTCCGGCCGAAGGCGGTCGAGCAGCTCGGGCACGTGCTCGACGCGGCGCACGAGTTCGGCCTGGACGTGCAGGTCGACGTGCTGCAGGGGCACCTGTCGAGCTTCGACTTCTACCCGTCGTGGGTGCAGACCTGGCACCGCGCCAACATCTTCACCAACCGAGACGTGATCAGCGGGCAGAAGCTCTACATCCGCACGCTCGCGCAGGAACTGGGGGAACGGCCGAACTTCCTCGGCTTCACCCTCGGCAACGAGGTCAACCTGCTCACCGAGTCCCACCCGTGCACGCCCGAGCAGGCCGCCGAGTGGATCGACACCTTGCTCGCCGAGTGCGCGGAAGCAGCGCCGCACCAGCCGCACGTGCACTCCGAGTACGACGCCGTCTGGTACGAGAGCGAACATTCGTTCCTACCCGAGCACGCGGCGAACAAGGGCGCGATGACGACCGTGCACTCATGGGTCTTCAACGGCACTGCGCAGCGCTACGGCCCGATGTCGCCGGAGAGCGTCCACCACGCCGAGTACCTCGTCGAGCTCGCGAAGGCCCACGCGAAGGACCGGCAGCGGCAGGTGTGGCTGCAGGAGGTGGGCGCCGCCCAGCCCGAGATCAGCGCCGAGCAGGCGCCCGACTTCGCCGAGCAAACGCTTGCGAACGTGCTGACGTGCGCCAACCTCTGGGGCGTCACGTGGTGGTGCTCGTTCGACGTCGACCGTGCGCTGGTGGACTTCCCCGAACGCGAGTACGAGTTGGGGCTGATGACCACCGAACGCAAGGTCAAGCCGCTCGGCGAGGTGATCGCCCGGATCGCTCGGACGACGCCGCCCGCGCCGGCCGAGCGCACGCCGATCACGCTGCACGGCAACCGGCCCTCGTGGGGCCCCGGTGGCGCCTTCTTCGACGAGTGGATGGCCCTCGCGCGCACGGGTGTGCGGGCCTCGATCGAACTGGGGTAGACGACATGCACGACGAACGCGCGCTGCTGGAAGAACGGCTCAACCGCACGCTGAAGGAACGCATCCGCCCGGCCGTCTACGGCGAGACCGCACCGCTCGAACTCGCCGTCTGGACGGTGCCGGACGAGCCCGTCCCGGTCGCCGAAGCCCTCGAAGCCACCTACGTCCCGGCGGCGGTCGGCGACGCGTGGGGCGCGCCCTGGAGCACGAGCTGGTTCCGCCTCAGCGGCACCGTCCCGGAGTCGTGGCAGGGCGAGCAGGTCGAGGTCGTGCTGGACCTCGGCTTCACCCACCCCGGTCCCGGTTTCCAGGCGGAGGGCCTCGCCTACAACGCCCGGGGCGAGCCGATCAAGGGCATCGAGCCGCGCAACACCCACCTGCCCGTCGACGGCCGCGAGGTGCTGTTCTACCTGGAAGCCGCCGGCAACCCGACGATCCTCGACTTCCACCCGTTCCTGCCGACCCCGCTGGGCGACAAGCGGACGGCGGGCACCGAGCCGCTGTACAGGATCCTCAAGGCGGAGCTCGCGGTGTTCCGGCCGCAGGTGTGGCACCTGATGCTCGACATCGAGGTGCTGCAGTCGCTGATGGGGGAACTGCCCGGCCACGACCCGCGCCGGCACAAGGTCCTGCACGCGCTGGACCGGGCGATGGACGTTCTCGACCTGAACGAGGTCGCCGCCACCGCCGACCTCGCCCGCGCGGAGCTGGCCGGTGTCCTCGCGCTGCCCGCGAACGCCTCCGCGCACAAGGTCTCCGCGATCGGTCACGCGCACATCGACTCCGCGTGGCTCTGGCCGTTGCGCGAGACCGTCCGCAAGTGCGCCCGCACGTTCTCGAACGTCACGAAGCTGATGGACGAGTACCCGGACTTCTACTTCGCGTGCTCGCAGGCCCAGCAGTACGCGTGGATGAAGGAACACCACCCGCACGTGTGGGAGCGCGTCCGCGAGAAGGTCCGCGGTGGGCAGTTCGTGCCCGTCGGCGGCATGTGGGTCGAGTCCGACACGAACATGCCCGGCGGCGAGGCGATGGCGCGCCAGCTCGTGCACGGCAAGCGCTTCTTCCTCGACAACTTCGGCGTCGAGACCGAGGAGGTGTGGCTGCCGGACTCGTTCGGCTACAGCGCCGCGCTCCCCCAGCTGATCAAGCTGAGCGGCTCGCGGTGGTTCCTCACCCAGAAGCTGTCGTGGAACCAGATCAACAGGTTCCCGCACCACACGTTCTGGTGGGAGGGCATCGACGGCACGCGGATCTTCACGCACTTCCCGCCCGTCGACACCTACAACTCGTCGCTGTCCGGCGAGGAGCTGGCGCGCGCATCAAGGCAGTTCGCCGAGCACGCCAAGGCCTCGCGGTCGCTGGTGCCGTTCGGCTACGGCGACGGCGGTGGCGGTCCCACCCGCGAGATGATGGAGACCGCGCACCGCGTCGCGAACCTCGAAGGCTCCCCGACCGTGCGCGTCGAACCTCCCCGCGACTTCTTCCAGGCGGCACAGGACGAGTACCCGGACGCGCCGGTGTGGGCGGGCGAGCTGTACCTGGAGAAGCACCGCGCCACCTACACCACCCAGGCCAAGACCAAGCAGGGCAACCGCCGCAGCGAGCACCTGCTGCGCGAGGCCGAGCACTGGTCGACGGCCGCTGCCCTCGCGGGTGCCGAGTACCCGTACGACGACCTCGACCGGCTGTGGAAGACCGTGCTGCTGCACCAGTTCCACGACATCCTGCCCGGCAGCTCGATCGCCTGGGTGCACCGCGAGGCCGAGGCCACCTACGCCCGCGTGGCGTCCGAGCTCGAGGCGCTGACCGCCTGGGCCGTCGACGCGCTGAAGGGCGAGGGCGACGACGAGCTGACGTTCGACGTGCTCGGCGGCGACGCCCCGCGGCCGTTCGTGGCACCGGCGGACGGCGTGCTCGACAACGGCAGGCTGCGCGTCACGATCGACGCCGACGGCATCGTGACCTCGGTCCTCGACCTCGAAGAGGGCCGCGAGGTGCTGCCGCCGCACGGCTTCGCCGGCCTGCCGCAGCTGCACCGCGACAACCCGAACCAGTGGGACGCCTGGGACATCGACCCCTTCTACCGCAACTGGAAGGCCGACCTGATCCCGTCCGAACGCGTCGACACCACCGACGGCGTGGTCGTGCGGGCGGAGTTCGGCGACTCGGTGCTCACCCAGACCGTCCGCCTGCGCGAGGGCGCGAAGCAGGTCGACTTCGAGACCGAGGTCGACTGGCAGGAGCGCGAGAAGCTGCTCAAGATCGCGTTCCCGCTCGACCTGCGCGCCGAGGTCTCCACGGCCGAGACCCAGTTCGGCCACCTGCACCGCCCGGTGCACACCAACACCTCGTGGGAGGCGGCGAAGTTCGAGATCTGCGCCCACCGCTTCCTGCACGTCGGCGAACCCGGCTACGGCGTCGCGGTGGTCAACGACTCGACCTACGGCCACGAGGTCACCCGCACCACCCGTGAGGACGGCGGCACCACCACGACCGTGCGCCTGTCGCTGCTGCGCGCACCCCGTTTCCCCGACCCGGAAACCGACCAGGGCGAGCACCGCTTCCGCTACGCCCTGGTGGTCGGCGACCTGCCGGCGGCCATCGACGCCGGCTACCGCATCAACCTGCCGCCGCGGTCCGCCCGCGGCTCCGCGGCACCGCGACCCCTGGTGCGCACGGACAACCCCGCGGTCAGGGTCGAGGCCGTGAAGCTGGCCGACGACCGGTCGGGCGACGTCGTCGTCCGGCTCTACGAGGCGCACGGCGGTCGTGCGCGCGCCTCGATCAGCACCTCCTTCGCCCACCGGCGGATCCAGGAGACCGACCTGCTCGAACGGCCACTGGCCGACGCGTCGGCCGAGGTGGTGCTGCGCCCCTTCCAAGTGATCACCCTGCGATTCACGAGGTAGCGCAATGAAGAAGCTGTTCCTCGCCCTGCTGCTGGTGGCGCTGGCCGCGCCACCGGCCCAGGCCGCCACCCAGAAGCGAACCGTCGTCTACTACCAGACCCAGTACAGCAACGGCGCGACCGGCACCTACGTCTCGCCCAAGCCCCTGGTCGACCGCAACACCGGCGTGACGGACGTGCTGGTGGCCGCCCTCCACCTCAACGGCAACAGGATCGTCCACCTCAACGACCACCCGCCGTCGCACTCGCGGTACGCGCGGATGTGGCAGGACCTCGCCGCGATGCAGGCCCGCGGCGTCAACGTGATCGGCATGGTCGGCGGCGCGGCGCCCGGCTCGTTCCAGCGGCTCGACACGCGGTTCGCCGAGTACTACCCGTTGCTGCGCGACACGATCCGCACGTACGGGCTCGACGGCGTCGACCTCGACGTCGAGGAGCGGATGTCGCTCGCGGGCATCCGGCGGGTGATCGACCAGCTGAAGGCCGACTTCGGCGCGGGCTTCATCGTCACGCTCTCCCCGGTGGCGAGCGCGCTGTGGGGCGGCGGCAACCTGTCGGGCTTCGACTACGAGGAGCTGTACCGCAGCCACGGCTCGAAGATCGCGTGGTTCAACGGCCAGTTCTACAACGGCTGGGGCAACGCGGGCAGCACGGCGCACTACGACCAGATCATCAACCGGCGGCTGATCCCGGCGCACAAGGTCGTGCTCGGCACGCTCACCAACCCGGCGAACGGCGGGTCGGGCTACGTGAGCACGGCGACGCTCCGGAACACGGTGACGTCGTTGAAGACCAGGTACTCCGACTTCGGTGGCGTGGCCGGGTGGGAGTACTTCAACTCGCTGCCCGGGGGCACCGCGGAACCGTGGAGGTGGGCCGCGGACGTGACGGCGATGCAGCGGTAGGCCTGATCGGCTGGTCGAAGCGGACCGTGGCTGTCTCGGACTGCTACGGCAGCGTGCTGGTCGTGACGGAGGCCGTGCACCACTCCTCGAGCCACGCGGTCATGAGCGTCTCGTCAGTGAGGCCTTAGCCGGCGGAGAAGTGCTCCCCGTCGGACAGCACCCGCTGCTCGTCGTAGTGGACCTCGGTGGCGGGTCCAAGAAACTTCGCAGGTCGCGCGGGCAGGTGGGCGGTGGCGTCGATCGCGGCCCCTTACCCCGGCCGCGGGGATCCGCTGATCCGGCTGCGGGAGTGCGGCGTAAGGGGTTCTGCGGCGCGACCATGGGTGATCGTCCGATGTCGGGGTTCACCCCTCAGGAGCAATCTCATCCTCGTCGGAGAACGAACTGAGGAGTGAGTCGGATGGAATGGACGCCCGAGGCGATCAAGGCGGAGATGGACTACCGGCAGGAGGCGCTGCGCGAGGACGCACGCCGTGCGCGGGAGTACTACCGCAACGGTGGCAAGCAGCGGTCGTGGTGGCACCGCATGACACACCGCCACGAGCCTGAGGTTCCCGCCGGACCACAGGCTGCGTGATGCCGGGGGTGGCCGTGGGGGTGGCCCTGTTCCTCTCGTCCGGGAACGGGAACCACCCCCACGGCCGGAGCGCTCCTAGGCCTTGGCCGGCAGCCACGCCTTGATCTTGTCGGCGTTGGCGTCCGCCCACCTCTTGGCGGCGTCCTCGGGCTTCATCTTGTCCTCGGCGATGTACTTCGCCACGGTGTTCTGGTCCTCGTTGGTCCACTGGAATTTCTTGACCAGCTGGAAGGCAGGGCCGCCGCCGTCGGCGAACTTCTTGGACACGATCTTGTCGAGGTCGTAGTCCGGGTAGTCGCAGGCGACCTTCTCGGCGTCGGCGTCACAGCCGGGCTCGTACTCGGGCAGCTTCACCTTCTCGAGCTTGATCTCGTTGAGCAGCCACTGCGGCGAGTAGAAGTAGCCGATGACCCACTTCTTGTCCTTCTCCGCCTGGCGGAAGGCCTGGATCAGCGCGGTCTCGCTGCCGCCGTAGACGACCTTGTAGTCGAGGTTCAGGTTCTTCACCAGGGCCTCGTCGTTGGTCACGAACGACGGGTCGCCGTCGAGCAGCTGGCCCTTGTCACCGGACTCGGACGTCTTGAACCTGTCCGCGTACTTGTTGAGGTTGTTCCAGTCGAGGATGTCGGGGTGCTCCTTGGCGAGCCACGGCGGCACGTACCAGCCGATCTGCCCCTTCACACCGGTGGACCCCGCGCTGACGGCGGTCTTCTGCTCGTCGATGTACTTCTTGCGCAGGTCGTCGTGGCCCCAGTTCTCGACGACGGCGTCGACCTCGCCGGTGCCGAAGCCCTGCCAGGCCACCTCTTCCTTGAGCTCCTTCTTCGTGACCTTGCAGCCCAGCTCCTTCTCGGCCACGTGAGCGAGCACGGCGGCGTTCGCCTCGTAGCCGACCCACGGGTTGATCGCGAGGTTGAACGTGCCGCAGTCGCCGGTCGCACCCGAGGAGGTGTCACCGACCTTGGCGCCACCACAACCAGCCAAAGCGAGCGCTCCCACCAGCACCGCTCCCAGCACGCTGTGCCCAGCCACTTCCAGACCTCCTAGTTGGTCCACCGCTGGGCGGCCGCCCGGGTGAGGCGGTCGAGCATCACGCCCAGCACGACGATCGCGACACCGGCCGCGAGCCCCTTGCCGTACAACTGGCCCTGCGAGAACCCGGCCACCACGTCGTAGCCGAGCGCGCCGGCGCCGACGAGCCCGCCGACGACGACCATCGAGAGCACGTAGACCAGTCCCTGGTTGGCGGCGAGGGTCAACGCCCCGCGCGCCATGGGCAGCTGGACCTTCACGATCGTCTGCCACGAGCTCGACCCCAGCGCCGTGGACGCCTCGACCGTCGCGGGCGACACGGCGCGGACGCCGTCGGCGATGATCTTGATGGCGACCGGGGCGGCGAACACCACGGCCGCGATGATCGCCGTGAAGCGCGAGGCGGAGAACAACGCCAGGAACGGCACCAGGTAGACGAACGCCGGCATGACCTGCGCGGCGTCGAGGACCGGCCGGACGACCCGGTCCGCGCGCCTGCTGCGCCCCACCCAGACACCGACGACGACGCCCAGGACCATCACCATGATCGTGGCGACCAGCGTGGACGCCAGCGTGATCATCGAGTCCTGCCAGAGCCCCGTCGCGACGAGCAGGCCGAGGCACACGGCGGAGACGATCGCGGGCCTCAGACCGCCGATCAGGAACGACAGCGCGACGACCACGAGCGCCACGAGGAACCACGGCGACTCGGCGAGCAACGCCTGCAACGGGTTGATCAGCGCGAACGTCACGAAGTCCTTGAAGCCGTTCGTGAGCACCGGCAGCGAGTCCTGCGCCCACTCCGTGACGGCGGTCGCGCCCTTGGTGATCGAGCTGCCGATCTCCACGTCCGTTCCGAACTCCGCCGCCCAGAGGTAGGTGTGGGAGAGGTACGCGCAGACGCCCGTGACGCCGAGCCCGCCGAACAGCGCCCAGCGCGGGAGCCCGCGGCGCTCGGTGGCGGCGGTCGTCACGCGGTCCAGCACGATCGCCAGCACCACGATCGCGAGGCCCGCGTTGAACGCCGTGCCGACGTCGAGCGTCTGCAACGCCTTCACGACCGTCTTGCCGAGACCGGGTGCGTCGATCAGCGCGGCGATCGTGACCATCGACAGCGCGGCCATGATCGTCTGGTTGACGCCGAGCACGATGGTCTTGCGCGCGGACGGCAGCAGCACCTTCACCAGCGTCTGCGTCCGCGTCGCGCCGAGGGACTCCGACGCCTCGACGGTGTCGCGCGGTACCGAGCGGAGGGCGTGCGCGGTGATCCGGATCGCGGGCGGTGCCGCGTAGATCAGCGTCGCGATCGTCGCCGAGGCCGGCCCGATCAGGAAGAACAGCGTCAACGGCGCCAGGTAGACGAAGGTCGGCATCGTCTGCATGAAGTCGAGCACCGGTGTCATGACCCGGTGGGCCCGGTCGGACAGTCCCGCCCAGATCCCCAGCGGGATGCCGAAGAGCAACGAGATCACGACCGCCGAGAGCGTCAGCGCCAGCGTGTCCATGCTCTCCTGCCACAACCCCTGCAGGCCGAGGAACACGAAGCCCGCCACGGCGAGCAGCGCGATCCGCCAGCCTGCGACCGCGAGGCTGACGAAGCCCGCGATCGCGACCACGCCGAGCCAGCCGATCACCGGCACCGGCCGGCCGAACGACGGCTGCGCGATCAACGCCTGGACGAACGTCACGAACTCGTCGATGACGAGCCGGATCTCGTTGAAGAAGTACAGGAAGACGGGGCTGGAGTTCCTGGACGCGCCGACGGCGTCGTTGACGTCGTTGATCCACCGGTGCAGCGGGGTCAGCTCGGAGGCGTCGAGCGGCAACGTGCCGACGTTGCGCAGCGCCACCCACAGCACGGCCCAGGCGAGCACGATCCCGCCGAGGACGAGCGCCTTCTTGTGCTGCAACAGCCGAGGGGGCCGTCCGGGAGCGGCGACGGCGACCATCACGCCTCCCCGGCCACGACCCCGAGGATCTCCTCGTCGGCCACGACCCCGAGCAGTTCGCCGTCGCGCACGACCTTCACCGGCTTGCCGGCGCCGAGCACGCCGCGAACGGCCTCGCGCACCACGGTCTCCGGCGCGAGCTCCGGTCCGTCCAGGTCGTCGCCGGGGCGCGGCGGACGCATGATCCACTTGAGCGTCAGCACGTCCGGGCGCGGCACGTCCCGCACGAAGTCGCGCACGTAGTCGTCCGCGGGCGCGCCGACCAGCTCGTCGCCGGTGCCGACCTGCACGACCCGGCCGTCGCGCATGATCAGGATGCGGTCGCCGAGCTTGAGCGCCTCGCTCAGGTCGTGGGTGATGAAGACCATCGTCTTGCCGACCTCGCGGTGCAGCCTGATGACCTCGGACTGCATGTCGCGCCGGATCAGCGGGTCGAGCGCCGAGAAAGGTTCATCGAAGAACAAAACATCGGGATCGCCCGCGAGTGCGCGCGCGAGGCCGACTCGTTGCTGCATACCGCCGGAGAGTTGATCCGGATACGACTTCTCGCAACCGGTCAGCCCCACCAGGTCGATCACTTCCCGGGAGCGCTCCCCGCGTTTCGCGCGCGGTACCCCGCGGATTTCCAGACCGTAACCGACGTTGTCGGCGACGGTGCGGTGCGGGAGCAGACCGAAGTGCTGGAACACCATGGAGAACTTGTTCCTGCGCAGTTCGCGCAAACGCTTGGCGTCCGCCTCGAGAATGTTCTCGCCCTCGAACGTGATCGCGCCCGCGGTCGGTTCCACGAGCCTCGTGAGGCAGCGGACCAAAGTGGACTTGCCCGACCCGGACAGGCCCATGACCACGAACATCTCACCTGGAGCGACCTCGAAGTCCACTCCCCGCACGGCCGCGACGGACCCCGTCCGGTCCATCAGCTCCGATCGCGGCAAAGCCCTGAGCTCGTCCGAACCCACCACTTGCGACGCCTTGGGCCCGAACACCTTCCACAGGTCCCTGACCGAAATCACGGGATCCACGCCAAACCACTCCGACCTGTTGCGGACTGCGCACACCGTTTCTCGATGCGCGACAGCATTGACCTGTCGCACGGGTACGGTCAAGGCCCGAAACGAATCCGCTCCTTTTTGGACAACCAATCATCCCATGACTTGACTCTGTCTGATCGATGGGGAAAAGGTGACCTCACCGGTCTCCTGAACCGCTCGTTCCCCCCGACGAGGAGCTGTTCGTGCAAGCCCCCAGAATTGTTCTGGCAATGACGTTCGTGGTGACGATCGCCGGTTGCGGCAGCGGATCGACGGCGTCCCCCCGCTCCAGTCCGGCCGCACCGGCCGAGCCCTGCGACTCCATCACCATCGCGGTCAACCCGTGGGTCGGCTACGAGGCGAACGCGGCCGTGATCGCGTACCTCGCCGAGAAGCGGCTGGGTTGCAAGGTCACGAAGAAGGAGGTCGACGAGCAGACCGCCTGGCAGGGCCTGGACTCCGGCGAGATCGACGTGATCCTCGAGAACTGGGGCCACGAGGACCTCAAGCAGAAGTACGTCGAGGAGAAGCGCACCGCCGTGCGGGTCGGCCCGTCCGGCAACAAGGGCGTGATCGGCTGGTACGTGCCGCCGTGGATGAAGAAGGAGTTCCCGGACATCACGAACTGGCAGAACCTCAACAAGTACGCGGACAGGTTCAAGACCCCGCAGTCCGACGGCAAGGGCCAAGTGCTCGACGGCGACCCCTCGTACGTGACGAACGACGAGGCGCTGGTCAAGAACCTCGGCCTCGACTACAAGGTCGTCTACGCCGGCAGCGAGCAGGCGCTCATCAAGGCGTTCCGCCAGGCCGAGGAGAAGAAGACCCCGCTGATCGGCTACTTCTTCGAGCCGCAGTGGCTGCACCTCGACATCGAACTGGTCAAGATCGACCTGCCCGCGTACACGGCGGGCTGCGACGCGGATCCGGCCGAGGTCGCCTGCGACTACCCGCGCTACGAGCTCGACAAGATCGCCTCGAAGAAGTTCGTCGAGAAGGGCGGGCCCGCGGCACGGCTGGTCCGGAACTTCCAGTGGAGCAACGCCGAGCAGGACACGGTCGCGTCGTTCATCGCGAAGTACAAGATGTCGCCCGACGAGGCGGCGAAGCGGTGGGTCGAGGCGAACCCGGACCGCGTCGAGGACTGGCTCACGAGGGCCAAGCCGTAACTTCCGTCCTCAGTTCCGGCCCCGCGACCACCACTTCTCGTCGGGGCCGGAGATGTCCTCGACGCTGAGCCTGCGCACCGACCCCGTGCGCTTGAGCCGGGCCACCAGCTGGTCCTCCCGCTGCGCGAGCCGGCGGTAGATCTCCACGGCGGAGGTCTCCTGCCGGCCCTGCCGCCGTTCGACGGTCCGCCAGTTGCCGAGGAACTCGAGCGTCAGGTCCGCGACGGCCTGCCCGGCGTGGGCCGTGAGCGTGTCGGCCGGGGAGGCGAACCGCCCGGCGTGGAACGCGAGGTTGCGGGTGACGTAGAGCCACTCCAGCAGCGCGGCGGCGGTGTCCTCCTGCTCGCGCAGCCAGGCCGCGAGGACCTTCGAGTCGGCGAGCCGGTCGCGCCACAGCCCCGCCAGGTCGTGGACCAGCCCGCCCTCGTTCTCCGCCAGCGCGGTGACGGCCTGCTGCGCGGCCGCGAGCCGTTCGTCCGGGCGGTTGTGCTCGATCAACACCTCCAGCCAGGCGTCCACGGACCTCAGGTGGTGCTTCACCCCGGTCGTCGGCACGTGCGCGTCGAGCGGTTTGCGCAGTTCGGTGTCGTGGTTGGTGAGCACGACGTGCAGGCTGACCAGGTGCTGCCGCAACACCTGCAGCGCGCACGCCTTCGCCAGCCACGCGATCTTGCCCGGGTCGAGCCCCGTCGCCTCCAGCGCGCTCCACGCGAGCCCTGCGCTGGCCATCGGCGCGTCGACCTGGCGCGCGAGGTTCGCCACCCGCATCGCGCTGCGCAACTCGGCCGGCCAGTACGCGGTGAGCGGGTAGGCGTTGTTCACGGTCCGCCGGTGCTCGGTGCCGCGCGTGACGCGGCCGCCCGGCCCGCTGACCTGCCAGACCGGTGCGATGGTCAGCTCGGTGAGCCGCTCCCCCGCCGCGTACTGGTCGAGCACCTCGTTGAGGATCCGGCGCCCCTTCAGCGCGGCCGTGTGCACGTCCGCCGCCTCGACCGGCAGCCGCACCAGCACCGACGACCCGTCCACCGCGGCCTTGAGGAAGTCGTCCTTCGGCAACCTGTTGCGGTGCAACGGCTCCTGACGCGCCTGCGGCAGCAGCTCGTCGAGGTGCCGCAGCACGCGGGCACCCCGCACCACGAACGCCACGACGTGCCGACGCGGCTCCGGCCACAGCACGTGGCCGAGGTCGCCGGGCTTCTTGAGCCACCGCAGCAGGTCGGCCCGCAACTCCCTGCCGTCTCTGCCGTGCACCGCCACGACGACCGCGATCTCGGCGGTCATCCTGGTGCGCAACGAAAGCCCGACGCCGTTCCACAGTGGAGCGATCCAGCTCCGCACGGCCTTCTCCAGCGCTCCCTTGTCGAGCTCCGCCGCCGCCGCGGCCGTGACCACCGGGTCGAGCCTCTGCCCGTCGGCCGCGATGGCGGCTTCGACCCCGAGGAGGACCTTGCGCGCCGCGGCGAGCTCCTTCGCGCCACCGTGGGCGTACGCGGGCCTGGCGGCGTCCATGCACGCCAGCGAGGTGGTGATGATGCGCCGCAGCAGGTTCCACCGCGGCTGGTCCTCGGCGGCGTGGCTCTCCAGCGCGGTCTTCGCCCGCGTGACGGCGAGGAACGCGCTGTTGAGACCCGCCACGTGCTCCCCGAGGTGCGCGTCGGGATCGAGCGCGCGCAGCACCCCCTGCAGGAACGCCCGCTGCCCGCGGTCGAGCCCGGCGTCGTCGAAGGCCTGCCTCAGCCGGGCGTCGAGGTACTGGTAGCGCACGTGACGCACCATAGAGGGCATGGACAACCGGAAAGCGGTCTTCGCGGGCGCCCACGGCCAGGCACTGGCCGGCCGGCTCGAACTGCCCGCCGGCGACGTCACGGCGACGGCCGTGTTCGCGCACTGCTTCACCTGCGGCAAGGACTCGGTGGCCGCGACCCGCATCGCCCGCGAGCTCGCCTCCCACGGCGTCGCGGTGCTGCGCTTCGACTTCACCGGCCTCGGCCAGTCCGACGGCGACTTCGCGAACACGACGTTCACGTCCAACGTCGACGACCTCGTCTGCGCCGCCGACCACCTGCGCGACACCATCGGCGCCCCGAGCGTCCTCATCGGACACTCGCTCGGCGGCGCCGCCGTCCTCGCCGCCGCACACCGGATCCCGGAGGTCAGGGCGGTCGCCACGATCGGCGCCCCCGCCGACACCGCCCACGTCGAACACCTGCTCGGCTCGTCGCGGGAGCAGATCGAGGCGGACGGCGTGGCCGAGGTGCTGCTCGCCGGCCGCCCGTTCCGGATCGGCAACGACTTCCTGCTCGACATCAAGCAGCAGAACCAGACCGCGTGCATCGCGGGCCTCGACCGCGCACTGCTCGTGATGCACTCCCCGCAGGACGACACGGTGGGCGTCGACAACGCCAGGGTGATCTTCGACGCAGCCCGCCACCCCAAGTCGTTCGTCTCGCTCGACGGGGGTGACCACCTGCTGACCGACCGCGCGGACGCCGCCTACGTGGCACGGGTGCTGGCGGCGTGGGCGAGCCGCTACCTCGCCGAGGACATGGTCTAGATGCGAAAACCCGCAGCGGTGAGGTCGCTGCGGGTTTCGTCAACCGTCGGGGCGACAGGATTTGAACCTGCGACCCCCCGCTCCCAAAGCGGGTGCGCTACCAAACTGCGCCACGCCCCGGTTGCACCAAGCTTACCGCCACCCGCTAAGGTATTGACCGCAGCCCCGACAAGGGCGGCAATGCGGGCGTAGCTCAATGGTAGAGCCCTAGTCTTCCAAACTAGCTACGCGGGTTCGATTCCCGTCGCCCGCTCGCGGCCGAGGCCGACCTGTGTCTGCGAAGAGCGCAGACCGGGTCGGCCTCTCGCATTTCTCCTGGGGCCGAGCCCCCAGGCCCCGGCCGGGGCGGTCCCCGGACCCCCGTCTGTGTTGTGTGGCTCACGTCGATGCGATGCCCACCTGCGTGCGGCGGTGCGCGGGACGGTCGATCTCGTCCACGACGGCCAGCGCGAAGTCCTCGTAGGTCAGTTCGTCGGCCGGGTCGACCGAGCCGATCCGGTACGTGCCCGTCGCGGTGCCGCCGAAGTTGCCGACGGGGCTCATCACCAGCCAGTCGGCCTCGGAGGCCGCGAGCACCTCGACGCCCGCCGCGTGGCCCAGGCAGAACGGCCGGTGCTCGGCCGGGAAGTCCGGGCCGTCGACCAGGCGGAGCCCCGGCGCCGTCTCCAGCAGCGGGTAGATGCCGACCACGATGATGCGGCCGGCGCCGGAGGCCACCAGTGCGCGGGCCGCCTCCGCGTAGAACTCCGCCGGGTCGCGGGAGAGGTCCACCACCGCGCTCACCGCCACGTCGTGCGCGGCGGCCACCTCCGCCGCGGCCTGCACCCCTGGAGTGCGGCCGACCTCCGTCACCTCGTGACCGCGGGCTCGCGCCACCTGCGTGATCTGGCGTCCCGCCTGGCCGGACGCCCCGAAAACAACGATCTTCGCCATGAGCGCGAAGGTAGGGTGCGGGGGTCCGGTTCCCGCAACGACATCGGGGGTGACCAGGTGGAATGCGCGCACGGGGAACTGCCGTACCGCATCGGTGACAAGTGGACCGCGCACGTGCTGCGGGCGTTGCAGGGCGGGCGGCGGCGGTTCACCGAGCTGCGAGCAGGGCTGCCGGGCGTGACGGCCAAGGTGCTCACCGAGACGCTGCGGGCGATGGAGCGCGATGGGGCGGTTTCGCGCGAGGCGTTCGCGGAGAACCCGCCGCGGGTCGAGTACGAGCTGACGGCTCGCGGGCGCAAGCTGCTCGGCCTGCTCGACCTGTGTTGTGACTGGGCACGAGAGAACCTGGTGGAGACGTGAGGCTCGGACAGATCGTCATCGACAGCAACGATCCCGGCAAGCTCGTCCGGTTCTGGGCGGAGCTGCTCGGCGGTGAGCCGGTGAACCGCGCGCACGGCTGGGCGCACGTCGAGTCGCCCGGTGGTGTGCGGATGTCGTTCCAGCCCGTGCCGGAGCGCAAGGACGAGAAGAACCGGCTGCACCTCGACTTCGAGGTCGACGACATCGAGGCGTCGGTCGTGAAGGCGGTCAGCCTGGGCGCCACCCGCGAGGGCGTCGTGCACACCGACGAGCAGGGCAGCTTCCAGGTCATGCGCGACCCCGAGGGCAACGAGTTCTGCTTCGTCCACTGAGGAACTACTGGACGGCGCGCCAGAGCGCCTCACCGAAGCGGATCGCGAGGAGCAGGAGCAGCAGGCCGATCGCGAAACTGATGAGGCACCGGACGACGACCAGCAGTTTGGTGCCCTTCACCCGGCCATGCTCCACCGCGGGCGGGCACGGGCGACAGAGGCCATCGGGCCCAATGCCCGTTGCCAATACCATGCCGGTGTGACCGACTGCCTGTTCTGCCGCATCGTCGCGGGCGAGATCCCGGCGACCGTCGTGGCGGAGACCGACACGACCCTCGCGTTCCGCGACATCGACCCCAAGGCGCCCACGCACGTCCTGGTGATCCCCAAGGAGCACCACCGGGAGATCGGCGACGTCGACCCGGCGCTCGCGGGGCAGGTCCTCGCCACCGCGCACCAGGTCGCGAAGTCCGAGGGCATCGACTCCTCCGGCTACCGGCTGGTGTTCAACACGGGCCGGGACGGCGGCCAGACCGTCTTCCACGTGCACTGCCACGTCCTCGGCGGGCGCGGCCTCACGTGGCCTCCGGGATAGCCATCTCCCGCACGAACGCCGCGTCGACCGGGTTCCCGTGACCCGGCACGACGATCCGCGGGTCCAGCCGGAGCAGCAGGTCGAGGACGCGGCGCCAGTTCGACGGCGTCGCGTCCGGGCCCGCCTGCGCGGGAGCGCCCTGCTCGACCAGGTCACCCGCGAACACCACCCCGGCGTCCGGCACGTGCACGACGACGTCGTGCGAGGTGTGCGCGGGCCCGAAGTGGTGCAGGTCGACCCGCCGGCCGCCGACGTCGAGCGTGACGGTGTCGCGGAACGTGTGCGTGGGCGCGACCAGCCTGCCCTCGAACGGGTCGCGGTAGTACTTCGCCCGGTCGTCGAGCAGCCTCTCGTCGACCACGCAGTCCTCGTGCGCCCACACCTCGCACGGCAGGAACGCCTCGGTGGCCAGCACGTGGTCGAAGTGGTTGTGCGTCAACACGATCCGCGACGGGCTGATCTCGCGTGCCAGGGCGGGGTCCATGCCGGAGTCCACGAGCAGCGAGTCACCGGAGCCGGTGACGTGGCCGAGCGTCAGGTCCAGCTCGGTGTGCCGGCGGACGAACACGCCGTCCGCGATCTCGATCACCGCAGCACCCCGCCGAGCAGCACCGGTGCGGTGTCGCTGACGCCGAGCTCGACCGCGAGCTCCACGTCGGCGGCGTGCCCGTTGCCGATCAGCTCCCGGCCCGACCCGCACTCCCGGACCGCGGTGGCGACGTCGGTGCCCCGGAACGCCGTGACGGCGAGCCGCGCCTCCGGTGAGGCCTTCCCGTCCAGCGCGGCCAGCACCGCGCCCGCCCCCAGGTAGTCCTCGACGCACGGCCGCAACGGCCCGAACTCGCGCGGCCCGCCGCCCGTCGAGATGTCGAGACCCCAGCGTTCGCCGCCGGGGACCAGTCCGATGGTCTCCCCCAGCTCCTGGGCGCGCCGCGCGACCGCCTCCGCGTTGCGCAGGCAGGCCGCCAGCACGTGGGCTCCCGTCCGCGCCGCCAGCTCGCAGAGGTTCGACCCGTTCGGCGACGGCAGGTCGACCACACCGGTGGCCCCGACGAGTGATGCCGGTCGCGGCGTCCTGCCCGAGGCCGGTCCCCACCGCGACGGCCGCACCTGGCCACCGCCCGAGACCACGAGGTCGACGGACGTGGTGAACGACAGCACGTCGACGACGACCAGCACGTCACAGCCCCGCAGGGCCTCGACGCCCTCGGGCCCCCACTCCAGCCTCAGCTGGTACCCCTCCTGGCTGAACACACCCACCAGCGTGTCAGACTCCGTGACGTGCGCGTTTATCTGGCAGCAGACCACGCTGGCTTCGAGCTGAAGTCCCACCTGTCCACGGCCCTCACCGAGCAGGGCTACGAGGTCGTCGACGTCGGTGCCCACACCTACGACGCCCAGGACGACTACGTGTCGTTCTGCGTCGACGCCGCGGAGAAGGTCGTCGCGGATCCCGGCAGCCTCGGCGTCGTCATCGGCGGTTCGGGCAACGGCGAGCAGATCGCCGCGAACAAGGTGAAGGGCGCCCGCGCCGCGCTGGCGTGGAACGTCGACACCGCCCAGCTCGCCCGCCAGCACAACGACGCCCTGCTCGTCGGCATCGGTGCCCGCCAGCACTCGGCGGAGGAGGCGACCGAGATCGTGTCGGCGTTCCTCAGGACGCCGTTCTCGGGCGAGCCGCGCCACCAGCGCCGCATCGACCAGGTGAGCGCCTACGAGACCAACCCCGCCGAGAACAAGGCCTGATGCCCGAGGGCCACACGCTGCACCGCCTCGCGCGGCTGCACCAGCGCCGGTACGCGGGCAGGCCCGTGTCCGTCAGCAGTCCGCAGGGACGCTTCGCGGCGTCCCTTGTGGACGGACGGAAGCTGGTCCGTGCCGAGGCGCACGGCAAGCACCTGTTCCACGTGTACGGGCCGGACGCGATCGTGCACGTGCACCTCGGGCTGTACGGGACGTTCACCGAGTCGCCGCTGCCGGTCCTGCCGCCCGTCGGCCAGGTCCGCATGCGGATGGTCGGCGAGACGCACTGGACCGACCTGCGCGGGCCCACGGCGTGCGAGGTGCTGAACAAGGCCGAGGCCAAGGCGATCCGCGACCGGCTCGGGCCCGACCCGTTGCGCCGCGACGCCGACCCCGGCCTCGCCTTCGAGCGGATCACGCGGTCCAGGCAGTCGCTCGCCGTGCTGCTGATGGACCAGCGGGTCCTCGCGGGTGTCGGCAACGTCTACCGCGCCGAGGTGCTGTTCCGGCACAACGTGAACCCGCTGCTGACCGGCGACGAGGTGAGCCGCGAGCTGTGGGACGCCATCTGGGCCGACCTGGTCGTGCTGATGAAGGACGGCGTGAAGGTCGGCCGGATCGACACCGTCCGCAAGGAGCACCTGCCGAAGGCGATGGGCCGGGCACCGCGCGTGGACCGGCACGGCGGTGAGGTGTACGTCTACCGCCGCGCCGGAGAGCCGTGCTTCCTCTGCGGCACCGAGGTCCTGACCACGGAACTGGCAGGCCGGAACCTCTTCTGGTGTCCCGTCTGCCAGTCCTGATCCGAGGTCGGGCCGGTTTTCCCGGGGTGCGGCCGGACGGTGCTCGACCGACGAGCACTCAGAAGTCGAACCCGCCCATGTCGCCGAAGTCGAAGCCGCCGGCGTCGCCCATGTCGGCGGCGCCGCCCATGTCCCCCATGCCCATGTCGCCCATGCCGTAGTCGCCGACACCGTGCATGCCGGAGAACATGGCGTCCATCAGCAGGAACGTGCCCACGCCCCATGCGCCGGCCACGAGCGCGGGCTTCCACCACGGCTCGGAGTACCAGCCGCGCGGCACCGGACGGCCCGCGACCACACCGCCGGGGTAGTAGTACGGCGTGCCCGAACCGGAGTTCGGCGAGGCGGCGTACCGGTGACCCTCGACGCTGACCTGCCGGCTCTCGCTGACGGCACCCGCCTGCCGCTGGGCGGCGCTCTCGGGCAGCGCGGGTCCGGGGTCCATGCCCATGGCCTCCCGGGCCGCGCGCACGTAGTGCAGGCCCTCCATCGCCGTCTCGGTGACGAGCCGCGCCTGCGGGATCGTGCGGGCCTGCTCCATCTGCGACCCGGCGGCGGTGAAGCGCTCGGACGCGTCCGCCATCGCCTGCGTCGCCGCGGCGTTGCTGCCGGTGAGGCTCATCACCTGCCCGCCCAGCCGTTCGACCCAGCGGCGTGCTTCCGCCTTGGCGTCGTCGAGCTCACGCGCCTTGCGCGCGTTGCTCTGGCTGACCAGGTAGAACACGCCCGCGACCAGCAGTACCAGCACGACGACCCACACGATGGTGCCCACGGCATTACCTCCCACGCCAGGTAAACCGTCAACGTGTGAACGCCGGTGGTAGTTCCGTCAGAACACCTCGGGGCAATGCGGCTCACGTTCGCCGAGGAAGGCCAACGAGAGCGCGTTGACGTGCCCGGCCGTGTGCTCCACCACGCGGTGTGCCCGCGCGAGCACGGAAAGCCGGGCGCCGCCGAGGAAAGCGCTGCCGAGCGCGGCGACGTCGAGCGACACGTCCGCCGGGTCCTCGGTGCGCGTGACGACGGCCTCGCCGCCCTTCGCGGTGAAGCGCCACCGGCCGGAGTTCCACGGGCAGAACCGGTCCTCGACCTCCAGCACACTGTCCACATCGGACGAGTACCGGCGCAGCGGCAGCGCCTTCTCGACGTCGACGACCCGCAGCCACAGGGCGTCGGTCAGCTCCCGCTGCACCTCCCGCGGGTTGTCGACCATGTGCAGGACCGGGTCGTCCGCCGCCGTGAAGAACGAGATGCTGCCGGCGAGGTCGAGGTCCAGCAGGAACCGGTAGAGGTCCGCGTAGGCCTGGTCGGTCTCGCACACCAGCTCGCGCACGTGCAGCTCGTGCTTCGGGCCGCCGCCGTCGCTGTTGTGCTTCACGCGGAACACCACGTACCCCTCGGGGTGCAGGCAGTAGCGGTAGGACGTGAGGCCGCCGCGGTCGCCCTCGGCGTCGGCGAGGTGGACCTCCCACGACTTCTCCACCCGGCTCAGCCAGCCGGTCTTCACGCGGCGCACGCGGTCGTGGACCTCGCGCATGAACGGCATCGCCTCCTCGCGCGTCACCTGCCGGATCCGCGCCGGGCTCACGGACACGCCGGGGTGGAACGGCATCCGCGTCGGCATCGTGAGCTTCGCCAGGCTCGACGCGTACTCGCCGTAGCCGAACCGCCGGTAGATCGAGCCCTCCGACGCCCAGAGGATCGCGATCGACTCCCCGGCCCGGCGGATGTCGTCCAGCTGCGTCCTCATCAGCAGCGACGCCATGCCGCGACGGCGGTGGCCCGGTTTGACGCCGACCACGGTCACCGCGCCGACGCCCGCCTGGACGCCGCCGGGCACGGTGAGCTCGCGGGTGAGGACGCCTCCGGTGCCGATCATCTCGTCGCCGTCGAACACGGCGTGGGTCCGTTCCAGTTCGAGCACCTTGAGCCAGCGGTGGTCCTCCGCGGGTTCGTCGAGGAACGACCACGCGAACACCCGGTGGAAGTCCGGGAGGTCGGTGCTGTCGATGGTCCTGATGCTCAGCGCCGAGTCAGCCATAGCGGCAGTGATACGCCGCCACGGCGACTCCCGCAGCTCAATTACCGCTGGACCGACTTGAGCTCGCAGAACTCGTCGAGGCCGAACCTGCCGAACTCGCGCCCGTTGCCCGACTGCCGGTAGCCGCCGAACGGCGCGCTGGTGTTGAACGCGGCGGCGTTGATGTCGACCTGCCCGGTGCGCAGCCGCCTGGCGACGCGCAGGGCCCGGTCGGTGTCGGCGGAGAACACGCCACCCGCCAGCCCGTAGATGGTCGAGTTCGCGATGCGCACCGCGTCGTCCTCGTCGGTGTACGGCATGACCGACAGCACCGGCCCGAAGATCTCCTCCTGCGCGATCGTCATCTCCGGCGTGACGCCGCCGAACACCGTCGGCGTGACGTAGAAGCCCTGCGGGAGCGGCGCTTCGGGCCCGCCGGCGGCGAGCCGCGCACCCTCCTCGACCCCCTTGCGGATGTAGCCGACGACCCGGTCGCGCTGCGCCTTCGACACGGCCGGCCCGATCCGCGTCCGCGGGTCACCCGGATCGGCCGGGACGTACTTCGCGGCGGCCTGCGCGGCGAGCTCCACGGCCTCGTCGTGCCGGTCGGCCGGCACGAGCAGCCGCGTCCACGCGCTGCACGCCTGGCCGTTGTTCATGAACGAGTTCGCCACGGCGATCTTCACCGCACGCCCGAGATCGGCGTCGTCGAGCACGATGCACGCCGACTTCCCGCCGAGCTCCAGCGCGACCCGCTTGACCGTCTCCGCGGCCACCGCCGACACGCGCCGCCCGGCCTTGGTCGACCCGGTGAACGACACCATGTCGACGCCGGGGTGCGCGGCCAGCGCCTCGCCGACCACCGGCCCGGTGCCGTGCACGAGCTGGAACACGCCCTCGGGCGTCGCCCCGGCGACGATCTCGGCGAGCAGGTCCGCCGTCCCCGGCGCGAGCTCGCTCGGCTTGAGCACCACGGTGTTGCCCGCGGCGAGCGCCGGAACGACCTTCGCGACCATCTGCTGCAACGGGAAGTTCCACGGCGTGATGGCCGCGACGACCCCGACCGGCTCGCGGAAGACCAGCGAGTTGCCGATCTCCTCCGGCTCGAAGTACCCGCCCTCCAGCACGTCCGCGACACCCTCCGCGATGGCGATGGGGTTCGTGACCTGCACCTTCTGGCTGAAGGTGAGTGGCGTACCCATCTCCCGCGTCATGGTCGCGGCGAGCTCCTCGGACCGTGCCCTCAGCCCGTCGATGATCGTCCTGACCACCTCGGCGCGCTCGCCGACCGAGGTCCGCGACCACGCCGGGAAGGCGGCGACGGCGGCGGACACGGCCGCGTCGACGTCGGCCGGCGTGCCTTCGGCGACGGTGCCGACGACTTCCTCGGTGGCGGGGTTGACTACCTCGATCACGGGAGCCCTCCAGGCGGGGTGTGACACTTGCGACGCAGACAGGATCCAGACTGTCACATCCACCCGCCGGGGTCACGCCGGCCCGGCGTGGTCGCCGGTGCTCACCCGTCGATCTTCTGCGCGGTCAGCAGGATCTTCGTGCCGCAGTCGACGACCGTGCCCGGCGCGACGTTCTGCGCGGTGGTCTTCCAGTTGCGGTCGTTGACGAGCAGACGGCCCTGGCCGCTCGCGTCCTCCTCGGTGAGGAAGAACAGGCCGGCTTCCTGCATGGTGTCCTGCGCGGTCTGGTGGATCATGCCGACGACGTTCGGCACGGTGCAGGTCTTCACCTCGGACGCGGCCGCGGTCGTCGGCGGTGCCTGCGCGGGCTGGGACGTCTGGGGGGTGGACGCGGCGGGCGGCGTGGGTGCGTTCGACGACGAAGTGGTGGTGGTCGGCGTGCACGCGGCGGTCAGGAACAACAGCGAGGCGGCGGCGAGGGCGGTGCGCATGACCGGGCTGTCGCGGAAGGCACCGGTTCCCGTTACCTAGCGTCACCCGTACGCGTGAACGGCGATGGCGCCGCACCGGGTCGCGAAGACCACGGCACGGCGCCATCCACCGCCGACCGGAACCGGAGCGGCTCAGCTGAAGTCGAGCTCGCCCGTCCGGGTGCGCTTGAGCTCGAAGAAGTACGGGAAGCCGGCCAGCATCCGCGCACCGTCGAAGATCGTGCCCGCCTCCTCGCCGCGGGGGATCTTCGTCAGCACCGGGCCGAAGAACGCGACGCCGTCGATGTGGATGGTCGGCGTGCCGACGTCCATGCCGACCGGGTCCATGCCGCGGTGGTGCGAGGCGCGCAGGGCCTCGTCGTACTCGGTCGAGGTGGCGGCCTCGGCGAGCTCGGCGGGCAGGTCGGCGTCCGCGAGAGCCAGCTCGATGACCTCCGCGAAGTCCTGGTTGCCCTCGTTGTGGATGCGCGTGCCCATCGCGGTGTACAGCTTCGGCAGCACCTCGTTGCCGAACTTCTGCTCCGCGGCGATGGCGACGCGGACCGGACCCCAGCCCTTGGTCATGAGCTCCCTGTACTGCTCGGGCAGGTCGCGGCCCTCGTTCAGAACGGCAAGGCTCATCACGTGGAAGCTCAGGTCGATGTCGCGGACCTTCTCCACCTCGAGGATCCACCGGGAGGAGATCCAGGCGAACGGGCAAAGTGGGTCGAAGTAGAAGTCGACCTTCGCCTTGTCGGTCATGCGTGCCCCTTTAGTGACGGTAGGTGGCGTTATCGCCCCATCAGCCCAACCAGATCACCCCGTCATCTCTTCCCGTGCGCCGGTTCCGTGATTGGATGCGGGAGTCATAACCATTCCCGACGACGTCAGCGCGTAACCAAACGCGTGGCAGACGAGGTGACCAGTGGCCGCGCCCAACCTCACCCGCGACCAGGCTCAGGAACGTGCTGAGCTGCTGGAAGTGGAGTCCTACCGGATCGAGCTGGACCTGACCGACGGCGGCGGAAAGCCGGGTTCGGACACGTTCCGCTCCACCACCACCGTGGTGTTCCGCAGCCGGACTCCGGGTGCTTCCTCGTGGATCGACCTCGTGGCGGCGACCGTGCACCGCGCTGTGCTCAACGGCAGCGAGCTCGACGTCTCCGACTACCGCGAGGAGGACGGCGTCAAGCTGCCGGACCTCGCGGAGACCAACGAGCTGACGATCGAGGCCGACTGCCGGTACATGAACACCGGCGAGGGCCTGCACCGGTTCGTCGACCCGGTCGACGGCGGCGTGTACCTGTACTCGCAGTTCGAGACCGCGGACGCCAAGCGCATGTTCGCTTGCTTCGACCAGCCCGACCTCAAGTCCGTCTACTCCATGAAGGTGACGGCACCGCACGACTGGAAGGTCATCTCGAACGGCGAGATCATCGCCACCGAGGCCGGCGAGGGCGGCGCGGACGTGCACACGTTCGCCACCACCAAGCCGATGTCGACCTACATCGTGGCGCTGGTCGCCGGTCCGTACGCCGAGTGGCGCGACGAGTTCGTCGAGGGCGACTTCAGGATCCCGCTCGGCATCTACTGCCGCGCGTCGCTCGCCCCGCACATGGACCACGAGCGGCTGTTCACCGAGACCAAGCAGGGCTTCGGGTTCTTCCACAAGGCGTTCGGGGTGCAGTACCCGTTCGGCAAGTACGACCAGTGCTTCGTGCCGGAGTTCAACGCGGGCGCGATGGAGAACGCGGGCTGCGTCACGTTCCTCGAGGACTACGTCTTCCGCAGCCGCGTCACCCGCTACCTCTACGAGCGCCGCGCCGAGACCGTGCTGCACGAGATGGCGCACATGTGGTTCGGCGACCTGGTCACCATGCGCTGGTGGGACGACCTGTGGCTGAACGAGTCGTTCGCCACCTGGGCGTCCGTGCTCGCGCAGGCCGAGGCCACCGAGTACCGCCAGGCGTGGACGACGTTCGCCAAGATCGAGAAGTCGTGGGCCTACCGGCAAGACCAGCTGCCCTCGACGCACCCGGTCGCCGCGGACATCCCGGACGTGCAGGCGGTCGAGGTCAACTTCGACGGCATCACCTACGCCAAGGGCGCTTCCGTGCTGAAGCAGCTCGTCGCGTACGTCGGGCTGGAGAACTTCCTGGCGGGCCTGCGGGTCTACTTCGCCAAGCACGCCTGGGGCAACGCGACGCTCGCGGACCTGCTCGGCGCGCTGGAGGAGGCGTCGGGCCGCGACCTGTCGTGGTGGAGCGCGCAGTGGCTGGAGACGACGGGCCTGAACCTGTTGCGCCCCAAGTTCACCGTGGACGCCGACGGGAAGTTCACCGAGTTCGCCGTGCTCCAGGGCGGCGCCCGTCCGGGTGCCGGCGAGCTGCGCACCCACCGCATCGCGATCGGCGTCTACGACGACGACGGCTCCGGCAAGCTCGTCCGCACGCACCGCCACGAGCTGGACGTGACGGGCGACCGCACCGAGGTCCCCGAACTGGTCGGCGTGCACCGCGGCAAGATCGTGCTGGTCAACGACGACGACCTCACGTACTGCACGATGCGCCTCGACCCGGACTCGCTGGCCGCGCTGATCGACCACATCTCCGACATCGCCGAGCCGCTGCCGCGCACGCTGTGCTGGTCGGCCGCGTGGGAGATGACCCGCGAGGCCGAGCTCAAGGCCCGCGACTTCGTGAACCTGGTCCTCGGCGGCCTGGGCTCCGAGACCGAGGTCGGCGTGGTGCAACGGCTCCTGCTGCAGGCGCAGACCTCGCTGTCGTCCTACGCGGACGACTCGTGGCGCGCCGAGGGCTGGCGCCGGTTCGTCGCGAAGGCGCTGGAGCTCGCACGGGCGGCCGAGCCGGGCTCCGACCACCAGCTGGCGTTCGTCAACGCGCTGACCTCGTCGGTGCTCGACGACTCCACTGTGGACGTCCTGCGCGGCTGGTACGACGGCAGCGCCGTGCTGGAGGGCCTGGACGTCGACACGGACCTGCGCTGGCGCCTGCTGCACGCCCTCGTCGCGCACGGCAAGGCGGACCTGGCGGAGATCAACGCCGAGGAGGAGCGCGACCCGACCTCCACCGGTCACCGCCGCGCCCAGTCGGCTCGCGCCCTGCGCCCGACCACCGAGGCCAAGGACGAGGCGTGGGACCGCGCCGTGAACGACGACGACCTGCCCAACGCGGTCAGCGAGGCGATCATCGCGGGCATCTCGCACCCCGGTCAGAAGGAACTGCTCGCCCCGTACGTCGAGCGCTACTTCGCCGACGTGAAGGGCGTGTGGGACCGCCGCTCCTCCGAGCGCGCGCAGTCCATGGTGGTCGGCATGTTCCCGGCGTGGGCGATCTCGAAGTCCACCGTGGAGGCAGCCGACGCGTGGCTGGCCGACGAGCACCCGCCGGCCCTGCGCCGCCTGGTGTCCGAGGGCCGGGCGGGCATCGTGCGAGCCCTTGCGGCACAGGAGTTCGACCGCTCCTGACGCTCGTGGCGAAGCCCCGCACCGTGTTCGCGCGGTGCGGGGCTTTCGCATAACGTCACGAGCATGATCGGCGAACTGGTGGAGCGCTGGCACCGCGGCTGGACCGCGGCCGAAGGGCTGACGTCCGAGCGCCGCGACGGCTACCTGGTCGTGCACGTGAACCGGCCGCACCGGGTGTACGAGTGGATCGCCACGGACGACGCGCGGACCGCCGCGATGGCCGGGGTCGTGGCCGCTTCGCGGGAACCGAACTGGCTGAGCGTGCCCACGCACGCACCGGCGAGGGTGATCGCGGAGATCGAAGCGGCCGGGCTGGTCGTCGCACGGCCGGACGAGACGTTCATGTGGCGCGCGCTGGCGGGCCACCCGGCACCGGAACCGCCGGAGGGCTACGCGGTCGAGGTGACCGGCGGTCCGGTGATCGGGGTGCGGGTGCTGGCGGACGGCGAGGTGGCGGCGAGCGGGCTGATGGCCGTCGTCGGCGAGGACGCCGTCGCCCACCGCGTCGAGACGGCGCAGGCGCACCGGCGGCGGGGGCTCGGCAGCGTCGTGATGGGCGCGCTGACCGGGGAGGCGGTGGCGGGCGGGGCGCGGACCGGGCTGCTGTTCGCCTCGGCCGACGGCGTGCACCTCTACCGGAAGCTGGGCTGGGAGAAGATCTCCGACCTGGTGGTGGCGCGCAACGCCGTCGAGCCCTAGACACGCGAACGCCCCCGGCACGGGCCGGGGGCGTTGCTCGGACGTTCGTCAGGAACGCGGCGCGTGGCCCGCCTGGTCGGTCAGCATGCGCAGGCCCGACACGAGGCCGCCCGCGAGGTCGCCCTCCTTGAAGGACGCCACCATGCTCATCACCGCGAGCTTGGCGCCGCGGTCGGCGAGCCGGCGGTGCGACTCCTCGCCCGTCACGACCTCGACGACGCGCTCGCCCGGCGACACGGCCACGAGGACGTGGTGCGACGGGCGCTCGGTGGAGGCGTGCAGCTCCCGGGCGCGCTCGTGGGCGTTGCCGCCCAGCTCGCCGAGGTAGACGCTGAAGTCCAGGCCGGTCGTGCGGCTGGAGAGCGTCAGCGCCTCGTCCAGCTGCGCGAGCTGGGTCGGCGTGAACGGCAGCT
Source organism: Lentzea sp. DG1S-22 (assembly GCF_036321065.1). Classification (NCBI taxonomy): domain Bacteria; kingdom Bacillati; phylum Actinomycetota; class Actinomycetes; order Pseudonocardiales; family Pseudonocardiaceae; genus Lentzea; species Lentzea sp. DG1S-22. The sequence continues at coordinate 4,557,322 of NZ_CP143276.1, forward strand.
CCGGCGCGTGCGGCTCGTACATCTTCGCCGCGGACACCCGGCCGCTGTTCGTCACGACGGCTCCGAGGGGCAGCGTCGACGGGTCGACGGCCTCGATCGCCTTACCAGTTGCCACGGGCACCTCCCTTGGCGGTCGAACCCGAAGCAGCGGGCTCGGCGGCGCTGTGGTGCTCCGCGCTCAGCCCAGCCGGGTTCGCACTCCACCACACCGGGGCGTAGCCCCACTCCTGGCCGGGCCGGTACCGGGGGATCCGGGTGGCCTTTGGCCTCACCGTCAGCAGCGTGATCACGCTGTAGATCGCCAGCGGGATCAACGCGAAGACGAGAACGGTCTCCACGATGGTCACGGCGGGTACGGTAGCCGAACTCAGCCGCGCGCGAGCGGCCGGGCCAGCAAGATCGCGGTCAGTCCCACGATCGAGCCCGCCACGACGTAGACCGCGCCGAGGGACGTCGCCGCGGCGAGCGGGCCCGCCAGCCCCGCGCCCAGCGGGGACAACCCCCAGGCCAGCACCCGGTACGCGCTGGTCACGCGGCCCATCATCGGCCCCGGCGTGAGCCGTTGGCGCCGGGTCGCGGACAGCACGTTCCAGCCGGCGGACGCCAGGCCGAACAGCACGCACGCGACCACGGCCACCGCCAGCCACGGCGTGAGCCCGAACAGCGCGAACGCCGCGCCGAGCAGCGCGAGGAACCCGACCATGACCCGGCCGGCACCCCAGCGCGACGCGAGCCGCGGAGACACCCGCGCCCCTAGCAGAGCACCGGCCGCCATGCACACGACGAGCACCGGAACCACCGGTTCGGCAAGGCCGAGCACCTGGATGGAGTAGAGCGCCAACATGGCGTTGACGGCGGCGGCGGCGAAAGCCGTGATTGCGACGGCAACTACCAGTGACCGCAGGCCGGGAGTCCGCAGGAGGAACCCGGCCCCCTCGGCGAGTTGACCGCGAAGATCACCGCGCGAGCGGTCGGGGGCGACGTCCGGCACGCGGGAGACGAGCACCGCGGCGGCCACGAAGGAGATCGCGTCGAGCGCGAAGCAGGCCGCCGGGGCCCACCAGAACAGCGCCGCGGCAGCCAGCGGGCCCGCGAGGTCCATGCCGACGGTCTCGACCGTCACGAACCTGCCGTTGGCCGCCTCCAGGTCCGGTCCGGCCAGCTCGACGAGCAGCACCTGCGACGCCGAGTCCGCGAACGTCTCGGCGGAGGTCAGCACGAAAGCCGTGGCGCACAAGACGACGACCGTCGCGTGTCCGGTGTGGACCGCCAGCGCGAGCACTCCGGTCACCCCGGCGCGCAGCCAATGCGCCACCACGACAACGGTTCTCGGCCGCCAGCGGTCCACGAGAGCGCCGGCGGGCAGCGCCACGAGCAACCAGGGCAGGGTCAGGGCCACCGCGACGGCGGACACGGCGAGCGGACTCCGCGTGCTCGCGGCGGTGAACAAGGGCAGCGCGACGACGCGCACGCCGTCGCCCACGAGCGACACGGCCCAGGCCGCGGTGAGCGCTCGGAAACCACGTTCATGCACGCCTTTCACGGTATGACGCACATCACGGTCCATCAGTCTGAACGCTACAGAGCGTGTCCATACCGGCCAGTAAGGGCAATGAGTGCTCTCGTGCGGCGCAGCGGTTACACCCGGTCAGTCCTCACCCGGTCGGCGGCGAACGGGTGCCGGTTTGGGGTCTTGTTCCCGGAACACCCACCTCCTAGCTTTTCACCTATACGGGTCTTGCGCACCCGCCCCAGACGAGTTGGAGGACACAAAATGTTCACGATGACCCGCCCGCAGGCCGTGACCTTCACTCTTCCGAGCTACAAGGACGATTCGGTACGCATTACCGCAAGTGACTCCGTCCGGATCACGACGAACGACTCCGTTCGGATCACCGCCCACGATTCAGTGCGCATCACGGCCCGCGACTCCGTGCGCATCACCATGGACGACAGCGTCCGCATCACCGCGAGCGATTCGGTCAGGACCACGATGGCCGATTCGGTCCGCATCACCGCCCGCGAGGACTCCGTTCGGATCACCGCGCGGCAGGACTCGGTCAGGATCACTGCGCGTGAGGACTCGGTGCGGATCACCATGGACGATTCGGTCCGGATCACGGCGCACGACGACAGCGTCCGCATCACCGCTCAGGACGACTCGGTCCGCATCACGATGGACGATTCCGTGCGCATCACGGCGCACGACGACAGCGTCCGCATCACGGCGCACGACGACAGCGTCCGCATCACGGCGCACGACGACTCGGTCCGCATCACGGCGCAGGAAGACTCCGTGCGCATCACCATGGACGACAGCGTCCGCATCACGGCGCACGACGACAGCGTGCGGATCACCGCACTCGACGACTCCGTGCGCATCACGGCGCGCCGCGACGACTTCTCCCTCGCGGCCTGACCCACCCGAACGGCGGCTCAGGCCGCGGGTTCACCCAGGTACGGCAACCACTGCGGATCAGCCTCGGCCACGCCGGCGAGCAACCGCCAGTGCGGGCCGCGCGGCGCCGCCGGAACGACGCGCAGCCGCCAGCCCAGTTCGGACAGCAGCTTGTCCGCCTTGCGGTGGTTGCACTTCGCACAGCAGGCGACGCAGTTGGTCCAGGTGTGAGGTCCGCCACGCGAGCGGGGCACCACGTGGTCGATCGTCTCGGCCCGCCCGCCGCAGTAGGCGCAGCGGTACCGGTCGCGGTGCATGAGCCCGGCGCGGGTCATCGGCACACGGCCGCGATAGGGAACACGGACATATGTGCTCAGCCGGATCACGGACGGCACGAGCACCTCGGACTTCGACGAGTGCAGCACGAGCCCGGAGGCGTCCCCGTGCACGACTTCGGCCTTCCCGCACACCACGAGGACGACCGCGCGGCGCAGCGACAACGCCGTGAGCGGCTCGAACGTGGCGTTCAGCAGCAGGACCTTGCGTCTTCCCCAGGGGAAGACCGCCGGCGTCGGACCGGAACCTCCCCCGCCTCGATCCCCGTCCGGCACCGACCGCAGCTCGGGCTGATTTCGGCATGGGGGGACCGTCGGCGCCGTCTCGCCTGGCAGCGAGGTGCCGATAGGGGTCGGTTGTCGGTCTGGCACGCGACCACCTCCACCGGTTCAGCCATAGGAGACCACACTTACCAGGAAAAAATCACGTGTGATAAGTGACGCGTCACGGATGTGTGATCGAACCCGGGGTGAACCACGTCCCTATCGGGGATCGTTTTCATCAACCGCTACCCTGGACAAGGTGACAGAAGCCCCTTCCACGCCCCTGCCTGCGACGATCACCTACCCGGCCGCCGAGCGGCTGGACCTCGCCGAGCAGATCCACGGCCGAGCAGTCGCCGACCCGTACCGCTGGCTCGAGGACGTCGCGGACCCGCGCACCGAGCAGTGGTCGCGAGCCCAGGACGCGCTGGCACGCTCCTGGCTGGACGCGATGCCCGGCCGCGAGCGGCTCGGCGCCAGGCTGGGGGAGCTGATGCGCACGGGATCGGTGTCCACCCCGACCTGGCGCGCCGGCAGGGCGTTCTTCACCCGCCGCGGCCCCGAGCAGGACCACCCCGTCGTCCTGGTGCGCGAGACCGACGGCACCGAACGCGTGCTGCTCGACGTGAGCGCGCTCGACCCGTCCGGCAGCACCACCCTGGACGGCTGGTCCCCCAGCCTCGAGGGCACGCGGCTCGCCTACCAGGTGTCCGTCGGCGGCAACGAGCACTCGCTGCTGCACGTCGTCGACGTCGAGACCGGTGAGCTGATCGAGGGCCCCATCGACCGCTGCCGCTACTCCGCGATCGGCTGGCTGCCCGGCGGCGAGGAGTTCTTCTACGTCCGCCAGCTCGACCCGGCGCTGCTGCCCGAGGACGAGAAGCTGTTCCACCGCCGCGTGTGGCGCCACCGCGTCGGCACGGACCCGGCGACCGACCTCAACGTGCACGGCGACGACCAGGCGCCCACCTTCTACTACACGCTGAACGTCTCGCACGACGGCCGCTGGCTGGTCGTGAGCGGTGCGCCCAGCACCCTGAAGCACGACTCGGTGTGGATCGCGGACCTGCACGGCGACGCCGAGCTCAAGACCGTGGTCCTGTCCGAGGCGGGTGTGCAGTGCTCCGCGTCCGTCGGCCGCGACGGCAGGCTCTACCTGCACACGAACCACGGCGCACCCCGCCAGCGCCTCTGCGTCGCCGATCCCGCGAACCCGACCGAGTGGACCGAGCTGATCAGCGAGGAGCCCGACTCGGTGCTCGACGGCGTGCGCCTGCTCGACGGCGACCTGGTCGTCCTGCGCACCCGGCACGCGGTGTCCGAGCTGCACCTGCACGACGCCACGACCGGTGAGCACAAGCGCGAGATCCCGCTGCCCGGCACGGGGTCGCTGCACGGCATGTCCGTCGTGGACGTCCACACCGGCCACGACCGGGACACGCTGTGGTTCGGGTGGACGGACTTCGTCACGCCGCAGTCGGTGTACCGGTACTCGAAGTCCACCGGCGAGACGGTCCTGCACGAGGCCGCGCCGGGCCGGGTCGAGCTGCCGGCCGTGACGACGCAGCAGGTCGCGTACGCGTCCAAGGACGGCACGACGGTGCGGATGTTCGTCGTCAGCGGCGAGCAGAAGCCCGACCTGCCCCGTCCCGCGCTGCTCACGGGCTACGGCGGCTTCGCGATCGGCCGCGGCCCCGGCTACAGCGCCACCACGCTCGCGTGGGTCGAAGCGGGCGGCGTGTGGGTGCACGTGTCGTTGCGCGGCGGCGACGAGGAGGGCGAGGACTGGCACGTCGCCGGCATGCGCGGCAACAAGCAGAACGTGTTCGACGACTTCCACGCGGCGGCGGAGCACCTGATCCGCGGAGGGTGGACCACGCCGCAGCAGCTGTCGATCATGGGAGGCTCCAACGGCGGCCTGCTCGTGGGCGCCGCGCTGACCCAGCGGCCGGAGCTCTACGCGGCCGTGGTGTGCTCAGCGCCACTGCTCGACATGGTGCGCTACGAGAAGTTCCTGCTCGGACGGTTGTGGGCCGACGAGTACGGCAGCGCGAGCGTTGCGGAGGAACTGGACTGGCTGCTTTCCTACTCGCCTTATCACCAAGTGGTAACGGGCGTTGAGTACCCTTCGGTCTTGTTCACGGTGTTCGAGTCGGATTCTCGTGTGGATCCCAACCACGCCAGGAAGATGTGTGCCGCGCTGCAGCACGCCTCGTCGAGCGATCCGACCAAGCACCCGGTGCTGATCCGCCGCGAGACCGAGGTCGGTCACGCGGGCCGGTCGGTCAGCCGGACGGTGTCTCTCGCCGTGGACCAGCTGACGTTTCTCGCGAATGCCACCGGCATGGAGTTGTAGGAGGGCACGACCACGTGATGGCGACGAGTCCCGTGGATGACATCGAGAACAAGACCGCGCAGGCGGTCGGCTTCTTCGAGAAGTACGGCCCGGACATCATCGCGGGTGGCATCAAGATCCTTCTGATCCTGATCGCCGCGTTCGTGATCAGGGCCATGCTGCGCAAGGTCATCGACCGGATCACCACGCCCGGCAAGGAGGGCAAGAAGCCGGGCCTGCTCAAGCCGTTGCGGGAACGCGCTCCGCAGGCGCTCGGCAACCTGATGTCCGAGCGCCGCGAGCAGCGCGCCAGGACGATCGGCTCGGTGCTGAAGTCGATCGTCACGATCATGATCTTCGGAATAGCGTTCCTGGAGATCCTGATCGTGGTCAAGCTCGACATCACGCCCGTGCTGACCTCGGCGGGCATCCTGGGCGTCGCGATCGGCTTCGGCGCCCAGAACCTGGTCAAGGACTTCCTGGCCGGCATGTTCATGCTGCTGGAGGACCAGTACGGCGTCGGCGACGTCGTCGACCTCGGCCCGGCCACGGGCACCGTCGAGGCCGTCGCCCTGCGCACCACGACGATCCGCGACACGAACGGCACCGTCTGGTACGTCCGCAACGGCGAGATCCTGCGCGTCGGCAACTCGTCGCAGGGCTTCGCGGTCGCGGTCGTCGACCTGCCGCTGAGCTACGGCGCGAACCTCGCCGAGGCCACCCAGGTGCTCGAGCGCAAGGTCTCCGAGGTGGCCGACAAGGACCCGCTGAAGGCCGACATCACGGCCAAGCCCGAGGTCCTCGGCGTCGAGAAGTTCACGCCGGAGGGCATCACGCTGCGGGTCACGGCCAAGACGCGTCCCGGCCGCCAGTGGGCGGTCCAGCGCAACCTCCGCGCGCAACTCATGCCCGCCCTGGAAGAAGCAGGCTTCACCGCCAAGTAGTGGGGCCGTGTCCTCCAAAACCAGGAGGCCGGGTGAGGTGGAACACCCATTCGAGACGGTGATCACCCGGCGTCCTGCCAGTTCACACCCCTATGGCACAGCCAACACCGGGGCGGCCTGCGCCCACTTGCCCGCGTGAGTCAGGATGGGTGGGTGGGCAACCCCGTGAGCTTCTTCGAACAGGTCGGTGGCGAGGAGACGTTCCACCGCATCGTCGCGCGCTTCTACGAAGAGGTGAAGTCCGACGAGGTCCTCCTCCCCCTCTACCCGGAAGAAGACCTCGGACCTGCGGAAGAGCGGCTGCGGCTGTTCCTCGTGCAGTACTGGGGCGGCCCCCACACCTACTCGGACAACCGGGGCCACCCGAGGCTGCGGATGCGCCACGTGCCGTTCAAGATCGGCCCGATCGAACGCGACGCGTGGTTGCGCTGCATGAGGATCGCCGTCGACGAGGCCGGCTTGGACGAGGCCCACCGCAAGCAGCTCTGGGACTACATGGAGATGGCCGCGAACAGCTTGATGAACAGCTGGTCGTGACCATCCATCACCCGTTCGGGTCCTTTGGCAGCGAGACGAATGGCAGGATGACCCCTCGTGCGACGATCCTCCGACCTCACCCCTGAGATCGCCGAAGAGGCCGCTTGGTGGCGTGACTCCGTCTTCTACCAGGTGTACGTGCGCTCTTTCGCCGACTCCAACGGCGACGGCGTCGGCGACCTCGAAGGCATCCGGTCCCGCCTCGGCTACCTGGAGCTGCTCGGGGTCGACGCCCTCTGGCTCACCCCGTTCTACCGCTCCCCCATGGCCGACCACGGCTACGACGTCGCCGACCCGCGCGACGTCGACCCGCTGTTCGGCGACCTGGCCGCCTTCGACCGGCTGGTGGCGGAGGCGCACGAGCACAACATCCGCGTGACGGTCGACCTGGTCCCGAACCACACGAGCGACCTGCACGAGTGGTTCCAGGAGGCCTTGCACGCCGGTCCCGGCAGCATGGAGCGCTCCCGCTACATCTTCCGCGAGGGGCGCGGCTTCGACGGCTCGCAGCCGCCGAACAACTGGACGTCGGTCTTCGGCGGCCCCGCCTGGACCCGCGTGCCGGACGGCCAGTGGTACCTGCACCTGTTCGCGCCGGAGCAGCCCGACCTCAACTGGGACCACCCGGAGGTCCGCGCCGACCTGGAGCGCACACTGCGGTTCTGGCTCGACCGCGGGGTCGACGGCTTCCGCATCGACGTGGCGCACGGCATGGCCAAGCCCGACGGCCTGCCGGACATGGAGATCCGCCACCAGGCCCCCGGCGTGCTCAGCGACGACGCGCACGACCCGCGCTTCGACAACGACGGCGTGCACGAGATCCACCGCATGATCCGCAAGGTCATGGACAGCTACCCCGGCACGATGGCCGTCGGCGAGATCTGGGTGAAGGACGACGAGCGGTTCGCCGCCTACGTCCGTCCCGACGAGCTGCACCTGGGCTTCAACTTCAGGCTGGTCGAGGCCGGCTTCGACGCGGACGCCGTCCGTTCGGCGATCGAGCACTCGCTGGCCGCCGTCGCGCCGTCCGGCACGCCGGCGACGTGGACGCTGTCGAACCACGACGTCGTGCGCCACGTGACCCGCTACGGCGGTGGCGCGCTGGGCGAGCAGCGGGCCCGCGCGATGACGCTGGTCGAGCTGGCGCTGCCGGGCGTGATCTACCTCTACAACGGCGAAGAGCTCGGCCTGCCGAACGTGGAGCTGCCGGACTGGGCGCTGCAGGACCCGACCTGGGAGCGGTCCGGGCGCACCGAGCGCGGCCGTGACGGCTGCCGCGTGCCGATCCCGTGGGAGGGCACCGCGCCCCCGTTCGGGTTCTCCACGGCCGTCAGCACGTGGCTGCCGCAGCCGAACGAGTGGGGCCACCTCACCGCCGAGGCGCAACTGGAGGACCCGGGCTCGATGCTCTCGCTCTACCGCGAGGCGCTGGAGCACCGGAAGTCCAACGCGGGCTTCGCGGGCGACGAGCTCGAGTGGTACGGAGCCCCGGCGGGCTGCTTCGCGTTCCGGCGCAAGGGCGGCGGGCTCATCTGCGCGCTGAACACCTCGGGCGCGTCCGTGCCGCTGCCGCCCGGCCAGGTGCTGCTGTCGTCCGGCCCGATGGACGGTGACCAGCTGCCGCCGGACACCGCCGTCTGGCTCGTCTAGAGCGTCAGGGTGACCGGGAGGCGCGGTTCGCGCGCCTCCCGGTTGCCGTACCGGCGGAAGATCGCCAGGGCCTCGCTCCACTGCTCCTCGCCGGACTCCCCGGAGGCGTCCAGGACGGCCGCGAGGTCGCGCAGGGTCCGCGCCCGCCAGACGGTCAGCGCCAGCGCGTCCCACCACCGCAGGGCGTGCTCCAGCCGCCGCCGGGCCTCCGCCAGGTCGCCCTCCGCGAGTTCGAGCTCCCCGAGCGTGCGCAGCACCAGGGCCTGCCCGAACCCGTCCTGCATCTCGTTGCACGTCTCCAGCGCCTCGACCAGCGCCTCGCGCACCTCGGCACCGCGTCCCTGCCGCACCCGCACCTTGGCGAGCGACTGCACGGCGTAGGCCGACGCGAGCTTGTTGTCCAGGCGTTCCAGCAGGGTCACCGCGTCCGAGCACCACCGGTCCGCCTCGTCCAGCCTCCCGGCCGCGCGGTGGACGATGCCGACGGACCGCATCGCGATGGCGAGGTCGCGGGCGTTGCCCAGTTCGCGGTAGTGCGCGACCGCGTCGGTGCAGTACCGCACCGCCTCGTCGAGGTCCCCCTGCTCGCACAGCACCCGGCCGAGGCCGTGGATCGCCTGCGCCAGCGCCTTCGGTTCGTCGAGCGTGCGCAGACCGGCGAGCGACAGGTCGAGCGCGGTGCGGGCCTCGGCCAGCCGTCCCTGCTCGCGGTGCACGGTGCTCAGCGACAGCCTCGTCAGCGCCTGGAACCGGACGCCGTCGCTCAGCTCCAGAGCCTGCTCGTAGTACGACGCGGCCTCGTCCAGCCGGTCCTGCTCGAACCGCAGCCAGCCGAGGCCGGCGAGCAGCCGTGCCTCCGCCAGCTTGTCGCCGACGCGCCGTGCGGCCTCCAGTGCGGCGTTGTGCGTGCGGTACCACTGGCTGAAGAGGTTGCGGACGGCGAACCGCGACGAGCTGAGCGCCGCGGCGAGCTTCGAGGCGGCCTCGGTCAGGTCGAGCTCGCTGATGCGTTCGACGAAGCCGACGAGCTCGGTCTGCTCGGCGTCGAACCACTCCTCGGGGTCGTCGAGGATCTCGTCGATCTTGGCCCGGTCGAGGAACGACACCGACGTCTCGACCCAGTCGAAGTCGGCGCGCGGCATCCGCGCCCCGGCGGCCTCGACCAGCGCCAGCAGGCAGCGCGCGACCCGGTCCGCGACGGCGGGGAACCCCGTCTCCTCGGCCTCACCGCGTTCCCGCGCGAACGCCCGCGTCAGGTCGTGCAGCTTGTACCGGGCGCCCACCGGGTCGAGCAGCTGGGCGTCGACGAGCCGTTCCACGACCTCGTCGGCCGTGTAGGCGTCGCAGCCGAGCAGCGGTGCGACGATCCAGCCGCCGAACGACGACACGTCCAGCAAGCCCAGGCGCCGCAACGCGGTCCGCTCCAGCTCCCCCAGCTCGTCGAAGCTCAGCGCGAGGCTGCCGCGCACCTCCAGGTCGCCGATCATCAGCTCCTGCAACACCCTGTGCTGCACCTTGAGCCGGTCCGCGAGGCGTGCCAGCGGCCACTGCACGCGCGCCGCGAGCCGGGCACCCGCGATCCGCAGCGCCAGCGGCAGGTGCCCGCACAGCCGGACGATCTCCTGGGCGTGCTCGGCCTCCCGTTGCGCCCGGCCACCCCCGACGACCCTGTCCAGCAGTTGCAACGCCTCGGCGTCGTCGAACACGTGCAGGTCGAGCTGGTGCGCGCCTCCGAGCGCGCCGAGGCGTTCGCGGCTCGTCACGAGAACGGCGCACGTGGGCGCGCCGGGCAGCAGCGGCCGGATCTGGCGCTCGTCGGAGGCGTCGTCGAGCACGATCAGCACGCGTCTGTCAGCCAGCAACGTGCGGTAGAGCTGCGCACGTTCGTCGAGCTCAACGGGAATCGCCGCATCGGCGACACCCAACGCGCGCAAGAACCCGACGAGCACCTCGGCCGGATCGGAGCGCACGGTCTGCACTCCACGTAACGAGGCGTAGAGCTGACCGTCCGGGAAGTGCGCGCGCACGCGGTGAGCGACGTGCAACGCCAACGTGCTCTTGCCCGATCCCGGCTTGCCCGAGAGCGCGCACAACCGGTAGCCCGAGGTGTCCACGAGCAGGCGCGAGAGTGCGGCGACCTCGCTCGCGCGTCCGGTGAAGTCGGCGATGTCGAACGGCAGCTGTCCCGGCGGCGTGACCGTCGCGGGTTCCGGTTCCGGTCGGGCCAGGGGTTCGGCGAGCACCTCGCCGTGGGCCTGCCGCAGCAACGGCCCGGGGTCCACGCCGAGCTCCTCGACCAGCGCCCGATGGCCCTCCTGGTAGCAGGCGAGCGCGTCGGCCTGCCGGCCTGCCTGGTGCAGGGCGCGCATCAGCTGGGCGCGCAACCGTTCCCGCAACGGGTGCTGCGCCACGGCTTCGGTGAGCTCGCCGATCAGGTCGGCGCCCTGCCCGGTCGTGAGCCCGGCCTCGGCGAGGTCTTCGAGGACCCCCAGCCGCAGTTCCTCGAGCCTGGCCCGTTCGTTCTCCGCCCAGCTGCCCTGCGCGCCGCCGAGCGCGGGACCGCGCCAGTGCCGCAGAGCCGCGCGGAAGTGGTCGACGGCCTGGTCCGGAGCGGCCCGCGCCCCGGCGTCGGCCTCCCTGCGGAACGCCGTCAGGTCCACCTCTTCGGCGTCGAGCCGGTAGCCGCCCGCGTCGCGGGAGATGACCTCCGCGTCGACCGCCTTGCGGATCGCGGAGACGTACGTGTGCACCAACGCCCGCGCGGTGTCCGGCGGGTCCTCACCCCAGATCGCGTCGATGAGGTGCTCGGCGGACACGACGCGTCCGGGCCTGGTGGCGAGCAGCGCCAGCAGCGTGCGCGGCTTCGGGCCGCCCACCGGTACCTGTCTGCCGTCGACGACGACGCAGACCGGTCCCAACACGCGAAACTCCACAAGCCCCCCAGCCGTGATCCCTCCGAGCCGCCAACGTAGCGCGCCTCGGCCACGGCGTCACTCCACCGCGAGCAGCAGACCGACCTCGCGGGGCTGCGTGGTGGTGAAGACGAAGGCCAGGTCGAAGAAGAGCGTGTGCCACGCGCATCCGACTGCGTCGCCCGGAACTCCGGTTCGCCCGATCTGGGCTCGGCCCAGGTTCAGACGATCAGCGGCAGCATCGAGTGGCGGCGGCGGACTACCGCGCCGTACCGGGCGTCGATCCGCAGCCACGAGTCGGTCGCCGTGACCCGGACGTCACCGTCGTCGCCGAGGAAACCCATGCCCGACAACGCGAACAGGACCCGCAGCGGGACCTTCACGTCCAACCCGGACCCGGTCACGGTGAGCACCGTCTGGTCCAGCAGCGACGCCGGCGGCGTCCCCTGGGGACCGGTGTTCTCCCGCGCCACCTCGACGCCCTCGTCCGCGATCTCCGCGACGACCGCGACGGGCAGCCTGTCGACCACGAGCCAGCCCTCCGCGGGCGGCAGGGCCGAGCGCCACATCAGGTCCTTGGCCGGTCCCGGGTCGATGCGCTCGTCGCGCATGACCGCGAGACCCGTCAGCAGCTCCGATCCGGACACCGTGACGTCGGCGGGATTCGCCTGTCCCGCAACGGTTCGCGTCGCCAGGGTGTCGAACGGCGTGGCGACCCACGCGTCGAGCAGCTCCTCGTTGCGGTTGCGCAGCCGCACCACCGTCTGGGCGTCGAGGCGCACCGCGCGTGCGGCGAACGCCCCGAGGTCGTCTCTCTCGGCCGCGTCGGCCAACACCAGATCAGGCACCGTTTCCCCCTGCCCGCCACCCGGCGAGAAAGTCGCGCTCGGCCTCGGTCAGCCGCCGCGGACGTGCTGTCGTCACGTTGAAGGGCGCCATCAGCGTCTCCGCCTTGACGACCACCGGGCTGTTCACGTCGCGGCTGCCGCGCACCACGTAGTCGAGCGTCAGCGACGCGGACTTCAGCTCCCGCACCGACATCTCCACGATGATGTCCTCACCGGTGAAGACGATCGGCGCGAGGTACTCGACCACGAGCTTCGCGACGACCATGCCCTCGGCGAGTTCCTTGACGCCGTGGCGGGCCGCCTCCGTGAACAGCAGCTCGATCCGGGCGTCTTCGAGCAACGTCACCGTTTTGGCGTGGTTGACGTGGCCGAACGCATCCATGTCCGACCACCGCGGCCGCACACCCGTGACGAAGACACCCATGCAGGGACCCTACCGCTCACGACCGCACGAACCTTCACAGGACCTCCACACGCAGCGATTGAAAGTCGATAGGCAACTCTCGATACTCGATCCATGTCTCGTGTCCTGGTGACCTTCCTGCAGGCCCTGCTCGCCATCGCGTTCCTCGGCGGGCTGTTCGCGCAGGTCGCGGTGATCCCGGCGACCGCGGCGAACGAGGTCGAGCTGTTCCCGCCCTACGAGGCCGTGAGAGTGCCGTTCGTGGTGTCCGCGATCGTCTTCGTCGCGTGTCTGCAGGTGCTGGCGGTGGCGCTGGGAGGGGTGCTGCACCGCGCGGGCGAGGGCACCGTGTTCGAGCCGGGCTCGGTCAGGTGGACGAACGTCGCGATCGCGGCCGTCGCCGCCGGCGCGCTGGTCCTCGCGTGGCTGTTCGTCTTCGTCACGTTCGCCGACATCCCGTCGCCCGCCGACGGCATGGAGGTCCTCGGGCTGTGGATGGGATCGGGCGCCGGGACGGTCGCGGCGGTCGGCGTCGCGCTGCTGGTCGTGGTCGGGCGGCAGTGGCTCCGCCGGGCGATCGACCAGCGCGGGGAACTCGACCAGGTCGTCTGACGTTCAACTGGCACCGGGGCGCCGCGAAGGGGATTTCGCGGCGCCCCGGTTCGTGCTCAGTCCGTACTACCTGACCATGCTCCGCACCTGGCGGGCGGCGACGGACAGGGTCGCCAGGTCCAGCTGGTGGACCCGGTTGATCTCCTCCAGCGCACCGCGCGAGCGGGCCAGGCGGGAAGCGTTGGCCTGCTCCCACTTGGAGATCTTCTCGGTCGCCGTGTCGCCCTCGTCGCTCGCCCTCAGCACGTCGAGGGAGATCGCCCGCAGCGACGAGTAGAAGTCGTCGCGCAGGGCCAGGCGGGCCAGGGCGTGCCAGCGGTTGCCGCGCTCCAGGCTCGTCACCGAGTCCAGCATGTGGTCGATGTCGAGGTGGTCGGACAGCGCGAAGTACAGCTCGGCCGTCTCGCGGTGCGTGCGCTCCGGACCCGCGCCGCCGGTCGGGCCGAACTCGCGCTCGGCCAGCTCGGCGATCTCGGTGACGTCGAGCAGCCCGTACATGTACAGCAGCGCGGCCACCTTGCGGGCCAGCTCGGCCGGGACGCCCTGCTCGACGTACCGGTCCGCCTTGTCCGCGACCACGGCCAGTTCCTTGCCCTGCAGCAGGTCGAAGGCGTACGGGCTCAGCTCCTCGACCACGCCGCGGAAGCGGTTGATCGCGGAGCCGACCGCGAGCGGCTGCGGGCGGTTCGACAGCAGCCAGCGGGACGCGCGGTCGAGCAGCCGGCGGGTCTCCAGGACCATGCTGTCCTGCACGTCCGTCGGCACCACGGTGTCCAGCGCCTCGATCTCCCGCCAGATCGACGGCAGGTCGAAGACCTGGGTGACGACGGCGTACGCGCGGACCGCGTCCGTCGCCGACGCGCTCATCTCCTCGGCCAGGCGGAAGGCGTAGGAGATGCCACCACCGTCGACGACCTCGTTCACCACGACGGTCGTGATGATCTGCCGCGCCAGCGGGTGGTTCGGGATCTCCGCGCCGAACCGCTCGCGCAGCAGGCTCGGGAAGTAGTCCGGGAGCTTGCGGGTGAAGGTGTCGATCGTCGGGATGTCGCTCGCGAGCAGCTCTTCCTTCAGCGTGAGCTTCGTGAACGCGAGGAGCGTGGCGAGCTCCGGCGAGGTGAGGCCCTCGCCGTTCTTCTCCAGCGCCTTGAACTCCGCGGCGCTCGGCAGGGCCTCCAGCTTGCGGTTGAGGGCCCCGCGCGCCTCCAGGTCGGCCGTGAGACGCGCGTGCACCGACAGCATCGAAGCGGCGTGCGCCCGGCTGACGCCGAGGACGCTGTTCTGCGAGTAGTTGTCCGCCAGCACGAGCTCGCCGACCTCGTCGGTCATCTCGGCGAGGACCTCGTTGCGCTGCTGCTGCTCCAGCGAACCCTCGCGGACCAGGTGGTCCAGCAGGATCTTGATGTTGACCTCGTGGTCGGAGCAGTCGACGCCCGCGGAGTTGTCGAGCGCGTCGGTGTTGACCTTGCCGCCGCCGCGCGCGAACTCGATGCGGCCGCGCTGGGTGAGGCCCAGGTTGCCGCCCTCGCCGATGACCTTGACGCGCAGCTCGTTGCCGTCGACGCGGATCGAGTCGTTCGCCTTGTCGCCGACGTCGGCGTGCGACTCGGTCGACGCCTTGACGTACGTGCCGATGCCGCCGTTCCAGAGCAGGTCGACCGGCGCGAGCAGGATCGCCTTCTTGAGCTCCGGCGGGGACAGCTTCTCGACTCCCTCGGGCAGGCCCAGTGCGGCGCGGGCCTGCTCGGAGATCGGGATCGACTTGGCCGTCAGCGGGAAGACGCCGCCGCCCTCGCTGATCAGCGAGCGGTCGTAGTCGTCCCACGACGAGCGCGGGACGTTGAACAACCGCACCCGCTCGGCGAACGAGGTGGCCGCGACCGGGTTCGGGTCGATGAAGATGTGCCGGTGGTCGAACGCGGCCACGAGCCGGATGTGCTCGGACAGCATCATGCCGTTGCCGAACACGTCACCGGACATGTCGCCGATGCCGACGACGGTGAACTCCTCGGTCTGCGTGTCCACGCCGAGCTCGCGGAACGAGCGCTTCACGCTCTCCCACGCGCCCTTGGCCGTGATGCCCATGGCCTTGTGGTCGTAGCCGATCGAGCCACCGGACGCGAACGCGTCGCCCAGCCAGAAGCCGTAGCTCTGGCTCACGCCGTTCGCGATGTCGGAGAACGTCGCGGTGCCCTTGTCCGCCGCCACGACCAGGTAGGTGTCGTCGCCGTCGTAGCGCACGACCTGCGACGCGGGCACGACCTCGTTGTTGATCAGGTTGTCGGTGAGGTCGAGCAGGCCCGAGATGAACATCTTGTAGCAGGCGATGCCCTCGGACATGAAGTTCTCGCGGTCGATGCCGGGGTCACCGGTCGCCGGGATCGGGCGCTTGACGACGAAGCCGCCCTTGGCGCCGACCGGCACGATCACCGCGTTCTTCACGGCCTGCGCCTTGACCAGGCCGAGGATCTCCGTGCGGAAGTCCTCGCGGCGGTCGGACCAGCGCAGGCCACCGCGCGCGACGCTGCCGAAGCGCAGGTGCACGCCCTCGACCCGGGGCGAGTACACGAAGATCTCGAACTTCGGCCGCGGCTGCGGCAGGTCCGGGATCGCCTGCGGGTCGAGCTTGACCGACAGGTACGGCCGGGCGTTGCCGTCGGCGTCGCGGAAGAAGTAGTTCGTCCGCAGCGTGGCGTTGATCAGCGTGAGCAGGCTGCGCAGGATCCGGTCCGCGTCGAGGCTCGTCACGTCGTCGATCAGCTTGCCGGTCTCGACGACCATCGTCTCGGTGCGGTCGGCGCGCGTCGCGTCGTCCAGGCGCGGGTCGAACCGGGACTCGAACAGCGCCACCAGCGCGATCGCCACGCTCGTGTGGCCGAGCACGGCGTCCTCGATGTAGTCCTGCGAGTACGGCGTGCCGGCCTGGCGCAGGTACTTCGCGTACGCGCGCAGCATCGCGGCCTGTTGCCAGGTGAGCCCGGCCTGCAGCACCAGCGAGTTGAACCGGTCGACCTCGGCCTCGCCCCGCCAGACCGCGGCGAACGCGTCCTGGAAGCGCACCCGCACGTTGTCGAGGTCTTCCTCGGACAGCTGCGCGAGCGCGGCCTTGTCGATGCGCAGGCCGAAGTCGTAGATCCAGCACTGCACGCCGTCTTCGCGGGCGATCTCGTACGGCCGCTCGTCGACCACGATGACGCCCATGCGCTGCAGCATCGGCAGCACGTCGGACAGGGTGATGCCCTCACCGGTCACGAACAGCTTGAAGCGCCGCTCCCCGGCTCGGCGTTGTCCGGCACGTAGAACACCATGTCGAGGTCGCCCTCGGCGAGCCGCTCGATGCGGCGGTAGTCCTCGAGACCGGTGGAGGCGGGGAAGTCCTCCTTGTAGGCCTCCGGGAAGACCGCGGCGAACCGCTGGCCCTGCTCCGTGGCCGACTCGGCGCCGTCGCCGCCGACCGCCTCGACCATGCGGTCATCCCAGCTGCGGACGGCCTCGGCGAGCTTGGCCTGGATCGCGTGGACGTCCGGCTCCAGCGTGCGCGCCGGGTCCGTGTGCACCATGAAGTGCACGCGGGCCAGGGCGGACTCGCCGATGCGCGCGCTGTATTCGAGGCTCAGGCCGCCGAGCTCGGCGAGCAGCACCTCCTGCATCGCGAGGCGGCTCGTCGTCGTGTAGCGGTCGCGCGGCAGGTAGACCAGGCACGAGAAGAAGCGGCCGAACGGGTCGCGGCGCAGGAACAGCCGCAGCCGGCGGCGTTCCGCGAGCGCGATGACGCCCGTGGTCGTCTGGTAGAGCGTGTCCGCGTCGACCGAGAACAGCTCGGTGCGCGGGTAGTTCTGGATCACCTCGAGCATCCGCTGGCCCGAGTAGGACTGCAGCGGGAAGCCCGCGCGGTGGATGACCTCGCGCACGCGGCGCTCGATCACCGGGATGTCGAGCACGTCCTCGTGCAGCGCGGTGGTGCTGAAGATGCCCAGGAAGCGGTGCTCGCCGGAGACGTTGCCCTCGGCGTCGAACGTCTTCACGCCGACGTAGTACGGGTAGACGCTGCGGTGCACGCTGCTCTGCGCACTCGCCTGCGTGAGCACCAGCAGGTCGGGGCTGAGCGCCTGCGCGCCGTTGTCCGGGCCGGCGGTGAGGCTGCGCGCGGCGAGGCTGTCCTGGCGCAGCACGCCCAGGCCGCTCGCGAGCACGGCCCGCAGAGCCGGTTCGCCGTCCTCGTGCACCAGCTCGTACTGCCGGTAGCCCATGAACGTGAAGTGCCCGTCCGCCAGCCACTGGAGCAGCTTCGCGCCGTCGGTGGTGGACTCCGACGCGTCCTTCTCGAGCTCGCCGGCCAGCTGCAGCGCCGTGGCGACCATGCGGTCGGTGTCCTCGACGACCTCGCGGACGTCGGTCAGCACCGCCTGCAGCCGGGTCTCGAGCTCGCGGGCGCGGCCGGGGTCGGTGATGAGGTCGACCTCGATGTTCATCCACGACTCGGCCAGCGCGTCCGCGGGCGGATCCGCCGGGTCGGCCGCCGGCAGCACCTCCGTGCGCTCACCGGTGACCGGGTCGCGCCGCACCACGACGATCGGGTGCACGACGCGCTGCACCTGCACGCCCGCCCGCGTGAGCTCGGACGCGACCGAGTCCACGAGGTACGGCATGTCGTCGGTGACGACCTGCACGACGGTGACAGGGCACTGCCACCCGTCGGCGCTGCGCGTCGGGTTGAGGATGCGCACCGCGGCGCGTCCGGGGACGCGGCTCTCGGCGAGCTGGTAGTTCGACCGCACCGCTCCGACCAGGTCCACCGGGTCGTCGTCGTTGACTTCCTCGGCGGGCACGTGGCGGTAGAAAAGGCGGATCAGGTCTGCGAGTTCGGGGGCATTGGCGGCGGCCCGTTCGATCAGCTCGTCACGGACCTGCTCAGGACTGGCCGTTCGACTGCCATCAGCCGCGGCAGGGGCCGCGGAGACGTCGTCGGTTCGGGTCGGGGCTCCAGTCGAGGTCATCTTCAGGCGACTCCACGCTATCCGGCACCTCTGTGTGCCGGGTCCGACCCCACCCTAGATGGGGCGGTGGCCGTCAACGGCAACGGGAGGGGCTCTGACGGACCACTGAATCGAGGCTGAATCGAGTCACATCCTCAGTGGCGGCAACACTTTCAGGCACCACCGCTCCGTCGGCCCGCCACCGGCTCAACCCCGAGAGCCGGCTCGCGCGAGCCACCGATCCGGTGACACACAACCGATCATCGGCCGGTGGGGGGACCGGCCTCCGACCACCTACCCGTCCGCGGCGGGCCGCTAAGCCCACCGCGGACGAGTTGGGCAAGTCTTGAGGTGTGGCGCTGGCCACCCTCACGCTCCGGGCAACGTCCAGCCGGGGCCTTCCGCCCCAAAGCGCCGGATCGGACCCGTGGTCTCGTTGTCCGGCGCGACACCGACCGGCACGATCGGCCCGGTCTTCTCCTGCTCGGCCTCCGGCGCGCTCCCGACCGGCTGCGCCGAGCCGAACGCCTGCGGTGACCCGAAGGAGGGCGTGACCGGGGTGGCTGAGCCGGGACTCGTCCCCGTGTCCGCCACCGGCTGCGTGCCGAAGGAGGGGCTGGACGGGAAGGCGTCCGGGACAGGCGTCTCCGGAACGGGCCTGCGCCGCCTGCCGAAGGCGAGGTCCGCTCCGGAAGCCCCGTCCGACGACGGCGCTTCCGGGTTCGGCGACGTGCCGGCCTCCTGCGAGCGGGAGTACCGGCCCGGCTGGAAGTAGCTGTCCGAGCTCGGCGCGACCTCCGACCCGAACGGCTTCTCCTGCCCGAGCGCGGCCGAGCCGGGCAGCGTCTGGACCGCAGCGTCCTGCTGCACACCGAACCCCGTGACCGGCTCGGCCTCGGCCGCCGGCTTCTGCTCCACACCGGACGCCTCCCCCGACGGCTGCTCCGCGGGGGGTTCCGCTGCCGACCAGCCGGCCGGGCTCAGGTCCGACGCCTCGAACTGCTCCTCGTCGGACCGGCGGCCCGTCTCGTACGCGACCAGCGCTTCGGCCAGCAGGTCGGCGAGGCTCATCTCGCTCGGACGACGACGGCTGCTCGGCCGGCCCGTCCTGTCTCCCGCTTCGGCGGGCGGGGCGTCCGCACCGGTCCCGTGGCCCGCGTCCGGCCCGGCCGGCGAGCCGGGTTCGGTGGCGAAGAAGTCGTACTCCACGGCGGACTCCGGCTCGTCGGCCGTCGCGGGGCCGGATCCGGTCGCCGGCCCCTCATCCGGCTGCGGGTCGAAGTCCGGTCGCGCGTTGAACGACGACGGCGTGGCGAAGGCCGACTGGGTGCCGAAGCTGCTCTGCGTGCCGAAGGTCTGCGTGCCGAAGCTCGGCTGCGTGCCGAAACCCGCCCGGTCCCCGAAACCGGTCTGGGTGCCGGAGGCCGGCTGGGGCTGGTCGGGCCTGCGCACCGGGACCGTCGGGACGTCGCCGGAGTCGTCCTCCACGTCCGCCGAGCTCAGGAAGGTGCTCGTCATCAGGTCCGGTTGCGGGGACGGCGGGACCTCCTCCGGTTCCGGCACGGCCGGAACCGGGTCGGGGGTCGGGGGCAGCGGCGCGGGGTCCGGCTCCGGCTGCTGGTCCGGGTGCTCCGGCGCGGCGGGGAGGGACGCCTCCGGCTCCGGCTTCGGCTTCGGCTTCGGCGCGTTGAGGTCCAGCAGGCTGAAGTCGAGGTCCGGGAGCCTGCGCTCGTCCGGATCGGGGACCGCGGGAAAACCGTCCGCCGGGGTGTGCGGCGGGAACGCCGGCTCGTCGAGGTGGGGACCGAAGTCCGGAGCCGCCGGGGCCCGGGAGAACGCGGCCGACAGGCCGGGACGCGCGTGGTGGTCCGACGAGCCCGGGATCGCGGAGCGGTCCTGAGACGGGGACTCCGCGGACGGCTCGTCCCGGCGCAGGCTCGTCGGCGGCTCGACGCGCCACGACGGAATCCCGGCCCGCGACTCGGGCCGGGATTCCGGCTCGGCCTCGCGGGCCCGCCTCCGGCCGCCTGCCCGCAGGCCCTGGGCCTTGAGCATGTCCAGCACGCTTTCCTGCTGGGGCTGGGCGGCCTCGTCGCGAGCGGGAGCCTCCGCACGGGCGGCGGCCTCCCGTTCCCCGGCGCGGCGCGCGACCTCCTGGTGCGCCGCCTCCTGGCGGGCGACGTCGCGGCGAACCGCTTCCAGTCGTGCGGCCTCGCGCCTGGCCTCCTCCTGGCGGGCGGCTTCCTGCCGGGCGGCTTCCAGGCGCGCTGCTTCCTGCCGGGCGGCCTCCAGGCGGGCGGCCTCTAGGCGGGCCGCTTCCTGACGTTCGGCCTCCAGGCGCGCTGCCTCCTGCCGGGCGGCCTCCAGGCGGGCCGCTTCCTGGCGGGCGGCCTCTTGGCGTTCAGCCTCCAGGCGGGCCGCCTCCTGGCGCGCTGCCTCCAGGCGGGCGGCCTCCTGCCGGGCCGCTTCCTGCCGGGCGGCCTCCCGGCGCGCGGCCTCCTGCTCGGCCGCTTCCTTGCGCGCCGCCTCGAGCCGGGCGGCTTCCTGGCGTTCGGCCTCCTGGCGCGCGGCCTCCTCGGCGGCACGGGCCTCGCGTTCGGCCTGGGCGCGCTGTTCGGCGCGGGCCTGCCGTTCCTCCTCGATCTGACGGCGGGCCTCGCGCTGCAGCTCCATGAGCTGCTGCTCGACCTTGCGCTTGCGTTGCTGCTCGACGGTCAGCTGCACCTGCGGTGCGGGCGGCTGCGGTGCGGGCTGTTCGGGAGCGGGCGGCTCGGAGGCCGGCGGCGCGGCGGGGGGAGGGTCGGTCGCGACGGGGATCTCGGCAATGGTGGTCGGGCGGTCGTCGATCTCGCCGGCGGCCACGCGGGCGGCGCGGCGGCGGCCGCTCACCATGGCACCGGCGGAGGCGATCAGGCCGGAGGCGGGGACCGTTCGCTCCGAGGACGACGGGGAGGCAGGGGTGGGGGAGGGAGAGGAAGGCAAGGATGCGGGTGGCGGTTCCACGGGTTCCGGGGTCTTGTCATCGGGCTCGCCGAACGGCTGGACCATGCGCCACCGGTCGGCGGCGTGTTGTCGTGCCGCGGACAAACCCTCCACGGTCATGTCTTCGGCAGCGCGCCGGGCGCGCTTGACCTTCAGCCCATCGCCCTTGCGGACCTGGACGGGGCGCCACTGCCGGAGTTGTTGCTTCAGGGCGGCGGGCAGAACGCCGTCGGTGGCCACCTGCGCGCCCTCGACCGGGCGGAGCAGACCGGCCAGCTGCTGGTGCAGGTCGGCCGGCTGGCGGTGCACACCGGAGAACTCGGCGGCGAGCCGGGCGCGCACCGCGTAGACGGCGCGGGCACGGCGGCGTTCGGCGGCGTGGGCGGAACGCAGGTTGGTCAGCGCGTCGGCCAGGTCGCCGGACACCTCGTTCACGTGGGCCAGCGCGAGCAGGCTCTCGGCCAGCAACGTGTCGAGCTGGTGGCGTTCGGCGCTCACCGCGGCTTCGCGCAGCATCTGGCGGGCCAGTGCGACGCGGCCTGCCGGGAGGTGCACGCGCGTCGCCAGGGCCAGGCGCAACCAGCCCGTCGTGGACGCCGACGGAGCGCGCACCGGGAGGTGGAGCAGCGGGTCGCCGGCCTCGCTCGCGTCGTGCAGGCGGTTCGCGTCCATCAACGCGAGCACCAGCTCGAGCGTGAGGTGGCCGACGCCCTGGCCGCTGTCCGCGGCCGGGTCGGAGAACCTGCTCAGCAGGTCCAATCCTTCGCGTGCGGCACCGATGGCGGCGGCGATGTCGCCCCACCGCCGGTGCTGCGCGGCCTGCACCGCGCGGATCAGCCCGCGCAGCAGCAGGCGTGTGTCCTCGTCGAGCGTCGTGTCGGCGACGTAGAGCTGGTCCGCCTCGGCGAGAGCCCGCGCGGGCTCGTCGCCGCGGCCGACCGTGACGAGGCATTCGCTGGCCTGGACCAGAGCGGAGGCCCGCAGTTCGGCGGGCACGTCCGGCGCTTCCAGCACCGGCATGACCGCCGCGAACCCCGTCAGCGGAGCGCCCACGGAGCGCGCGCACGCCGCCAGCTCGACCCGCAGCAGCCACCCGGTCTCGTGCTCACCGGCGGCCTCGGCCGCCTTCAGGGCGTCGAGCGCCCGGTCGGCGAAGCGGACGCCGCGGCCCACGCGGTTGCCCGCGAAGACCACGAGCGCCTCCGCCCGCAGGCGGTCGGCCTCGTCGCGGCGG
The DNA here is from genome assembly GCF_036321065.1 of Lentzea sp. DG1S-22. Classification (NCBI taxonomy): domain Bacteria; kingdom Bacillati; phylum Actinomycetota; class Actinomycetes; order Pseudonocardiales; family Pseudonocardiaceae; genus Lentzea; species Lentzea sp. DG1S-22. The sequence goes on from NZ_CP143276.1 coordinate 4,579,752, forward strand.
GTCGAGGCGAGCGCGACCGCGCGCTCGCCCAGCACCAGAGCGAGCTCCGGTGCGCGCCAACGCAGCATCCAGGCGGGCACGACCAGCGTGCTCACCTCGACGTTCGCCTGCGTCTCGCCCCTCGCCGCCACGACGTCGCCGTTGCCCTCTCAGTCCCGTGTCAGCTTGCGGTACGTGACACGGTGCGGCCTCGCGGCGTCCGCACCCAGGCGCTCGAGCTTGTTCTTCTCGTAGCCCTCGAAGTTGCCCTCGAACCAGTACCACTTCGAGGGGTCCTCGTCCGTGCCCTCCCACGCGAGGATGTGCGTGGCGACGCGGTCGAGGAACCACCGGTCGTGCGAGATCACGACGGCGCAGCCGGGGAACTGCTCGAGAGCGTTCTCCAGCGAGCCCAGGGTCTCGACGTCCAGGTCGTTGGTCGGCTCGTCCAGCAGGATCAGGTTGCCGCCGAGCTTGAGCGTGAGCGCGAGGTTCAGGCGGTTGCGCTCACCACCGGACAGCACGCCCGCGGGCTTCTGCTGGTCCGGACCCTTGAACCCGAACGCGCTGACGTACGCGCGGGACGGCATCTCGACGTTGCCGACGTGGATGTAGTCGAGCCCGCCGGACACGACCTCCCACACCGTCTTCTTCGGGTCGATGCCGCCGCGGTTCTGGTCGACGTAGGACAGCAGGACCGTGTCGCCGACCTTGACGTCGCCCTCGTCCGGCTTCTCGAGCCCGACGATGGTCTTGAACAGCGTCGTCTTGCCGACGCCGTTCGGGCCGATGACGCCGACGATGCCGTTGCGCGGCAACGTGAACGACAGGTCGTTGATCAGGACCCGGTCGCCGAAGCCCTTCTTGAGCTTGTCGACCTCGACCACGACGTTGCCCAGACGCGGGCCCGGCGGGATCTGGATCTCCTCGAAGTCGAGCTTGCGGGTCTTCTCGGCTTCGGCCGCCATCTCCTCGTAGCGGTCGAGACGCGCCTTGGACTTGGCCTGGCGGGCCTTGGCGCCGGAGCGCACCCACTCGAGCTCGTCCTTGAGGCGCTTCTGCAGCTTCTGGTCCTTCTTGCCCTGGACCGCGAGACGCTCGGCCTTCTTCTCCAGGTAGGTGGAGTAGTTGCCCTCGTACGGGTGGGTGCGGCCGCGGTCGATCTCGAGGATCCACTCGGCCAGGTTGTCGAGGAAGTACCGGTCGTGGGTCACGGCGAGCACGGCGCCGGCGTACTGCGCGAGGTGCTGCTCCAGCCACAGGACGCTCTCCGCGTCCAGGTGGTTGGTGGGCTCGTCGAGCAGCAGCAGGTCGGGCTTGCTCAGCAGCAGCTTGCACAGCGCGACGCGGCGGCGCTCACCACCGGAGAGCTTGGTGACGTCGGCGTCCGGCGGCGGGCAGCGCAGGGCGTCCATCGCCTGCTCCAGCTGGGAGTCGAGGTCCCACGCGTCGGCGTGGTCGAGCTCCTCCTGGAGCTTGCCCATCTCCTCCATCAGCTCGTCGGAGTAGTCGGTCGCCATCAGCTCGGCGATCTCGTTGAAGCGGTCCAGCTTCACCTTGATCTCGCCCAGGCCCTCCTGGACGTTGCCGAGGACGGTCTTCTCCTCGTTGAGCGGCGGCTCCTGCTGCAGGATCCCGACGGTGTAGCCGGGCGACAGGTACGCCTCGCCGTTGTTGGGCGTGTCCAACCCCGCCATGATCTTGAGCACGCTCGACTTGCCGGCGCCGTTGGGACCGACCACACCGATCTTCGCGCCGGGGTAGAACATGATCGTGACGTCATCGAGGATGACCTTGTCACCGTGCGCCTTGCGCACCTTTTTCATGGTGTAGATGAACTCGGCCATGGCGGCGATCGTAGAGCGGTGCCCGGAGGCTCCTGACCTCGGTCGCCGAGTAGCCCGCGTCCGGCCTCGGACAGAGGGTCACGCGACTCGGTGACCTGCTCGTTCCGTTCGAACGTGAACGACCCTCGGCGATCGGGCCTGGGTGGTCCCGACCTACGAGCTTCCCTCCTTCTTCGTGGTTCGCGGTACGCACATCTTGTCCGGCGGTGGTGTCCGATCGGGTGGGTTCCCGAACTACCGCCGCTCGTTTGCCCCGAACGGCTCAAGCCCGCTCAGAACGGGACCGGCTCCTCGGCCGGGTCGTCGGCGACGCGCGGTTCAACGAGCGGGGCGGCGCCCAGTGACTGCACTCGGCTCAAATCCAGTCCGACGTGTGCCGCGTCGACGTTGAACGACTGCCGTTTCACGTCGTCCTTCTCGTAGGTGCGGATGCGCAGCTTGCCGTGGACGATCACAGGATCACCTTCGGACAGCGTGGTCTTCACGCTGTCGGCCAGCTTGCGCCAGCACCACACCCCGAGCCACAAGGTCTCGCCGTCCTCCCACTCGCCGAGCGCCGTGTTGTACCGGCGTTCGGTCGAACTGATCCGGAAGAACGCGTTCGTCTTGCCGTCCTCGCCGTGCTTGTACGTGATGTCGCTGACGACAGTGCCAACAACGGTGATCATGGTGGAATTCCAGGACATCGGGCTCGCCTCCAGGTCGCAGGTTCCGGTCCAGAGTGCTCCGGGGGTGGCTGGGGCGGGCCGGGCATGCGCGGATCTGTGGATTACTCGCGGGTTGTGGACAGGTCGAGATCTTGGAGCGCCTCGAACAGCGGAATCGTCGGGGTCGTGTGCTAGTGCGGCGCTGGAGCCGCGCGAGTGAGTGAGCGCCCACTCATTGACATGAGTGAGTGCTCACTCATAAGGTGGCGGACGTGCCAGAGGAACCACGCCGCCGCCGCGCCCCCGCGATGAGCCCGGAGGACCGCCGCGAAGCGATCGTCCAGGCCGCGCTTCCGCTCGTCGTGAAGGCCGGCGCGAACGTCACCACCAGCCAGATCGCCGCCGCGGCCGGGATCGCGGAAGGCACGGTGTTCCGCGTCTTCAAGGACAAGGCGGAGCTGCTCGACGCGTGCATCCAGCGCGCGCTGCACTCCGACGAGGAGGTCGCCCGCCTCGGGGCGATCCCGGCGGACGTGCCGCTGGAGGAACGGCTGACCGCGGGCGTGGCGGCGTTCAGCGGCTACCTCGACCGCATGTGGGGCGTCATCGGCGCGCTGCGCGAGTCCGGCTACCACCCGCGCGACGAGGACCACAGCAAGCACAAGGGGCCGCCGGTCGGCATGCAGCAGCTGACCGACGCCGTCGCCGGGCTGTTCGGCGACGCGGACCTGCGCGTCAGTCCCGACCTCGCCGGGCGGATGTTGCTCGGCGCCGTCTTCACGAACCGCATGGGCACGGGCTTCGGCGAGACCACCGCCGAACCCGCCGCCATCGTGGAGCTGTTCCTGCACGGAGCACTCCGACCAGGGGGAACAGATGACTGAGCTCATGATCGAAGCCCACGAGGTGGGCAAGAAGTTCGGCGACGTGAACGCGCTCGACGGCGTGAGCGTCACCGCGAAGAAGGGCTCGGTTCTCGGCCTGCTCGGCCACAACGGAGCCGGCAAGACCACGTTGGTCAACGTCCTCACCACGATGCTGCCGCCGTCCGGTGGCAGCGCGAAGGTCGCCGGGTTCGACGTGGTGAAGCAAAGTCACGAGGTCCGCAGCCGCATCGGCCTCACCGGCCAGTTCGCCGCCGTCGACGAGCAGCTCAGCGGCCACGACAACCTCGTGCTGATCGCGCGGCTGCTCGGCGCGAGCCGCCGGCAGGCCCACCAGCGCGCGGACGACCTGCTGGAGCAGTTCGACCTCACCGACGCCGCGAAGCGCAACGCCAAGACCTACTCGGGTGGCATGCGGCGGCGCCTCGACCTGGCCGCGTCGCTCGTCGGCAACCCCGAGGTGCTGTTCCTGGACGAGCCGACGACGGGACTCGACCCGGCGAGCCGCCTCGCGATGTGGGAGATCGTCGAGAAGCTCGTCGCGGACGGCACGACCGTGCTGCTCACGACCCAGTACCTCGACGAGGCCGACCGGCTCGCCGACTCGATCACCGTGCTGTCCCACGGCAAGGTCGTCGCGTCCGGCACCTCGACCGAGCTGAAGGCCCAGGTCGGCCAGCGCACGGTGACGGTCACGCTCGACACCGCGTCCGATGTGGACACCGCGGTGCGGGCCATCTCCGCCGTCGGGCTCACGCCCGTCGCGGAAGGCCTCACGCTCACGACCCCCGTCAGCGCGTCACGCGACCTTGCGACGGTCGTGCGCGCGTTGGACGACAACGGCTTGGAGGCGCACGAAATCGGCCTCAAAGAGCCCACTCTGGACGACGTCTACCTCACGCTCGCCGCGAACTAGGGGGAAATCATGGCGACTTTGACCTGGCACGGCAGCAGCTACCCGATGCAAGTCCTCGTGCTGACCGGCCGCTCTCTGCGTGCGCTGCTGCGCACGCCCGCGCTGGTGTTCTTCAGCATCCTGCAACCGTTGATCATGCTGACGCTGTTCAGCCAGATCTTCGGCAGCATCACCTCCACGGCGAACTTCCCGCCGGGCATGAGCTACATCAACTTCCTGCTGCCCGCGATCCTCGTGAACACCGCGATGCAGTCCTCTCTCGCGTCCGGCATCGGGCTCGTGCAGGACATGTCGAACGGTGTGCTCGCACGGTTCCGTTCGCTGCCCATCCGCCCGAGCACGGTTCTGCTGGCACGCAACCTGTCCGACGCGGTCCGCACCGCGTTCCAGCTCGTGCTGATGATCGCGTTCGGCGTCCTGGTGTTCGGCTTCCGCCCGGACGGCGGCATGGCCGGCACCCTGGCCGCCCTGGGCCTCGCGCTGGTCGTCGGATGGGCGCTGAGCTGGGTGTTCATCGCGATCGCCGCGTGGGTCCGCAAGGCGGAGCTGATGCAGACCGTCGGCTTCCTGGCGATGTTCCCGCTGATGTTCGCGTCCAGCGCGTTCGTGCCGGTCACCGGTCTGCCCGGCTGGCTGCAGGCGATCGCGAAGGTCAACCCGCTGACCTACGCGGTCGACGCCGCCCGCAGCCTGGCGCTCGCCCACCCGGTCACCGGGGTGGCCGGAGCGCTGCTCACGAGCGGCGTGATCGCCCTGGTGGGCGCGTTCTTCGCGGTCCGCGGCTTCCGCCGGCCGCTGTCGGTCTAATCCTTCCCGGCCATCTTGCGCAGCATCGCGTTGTAGGCCTCGAGGTCGGCGTCGCCATCGGCGTCGGCCTTGCGGTCCAGCCGTTTCGCGTCCCGGCCGTCCTGCCGCGCCCACTGCGTGAGCAGGGCGACCATGACCACCAGCAACGGGATCTCCCCCGCCGCCCAGGCGATGCCGCCGCCGAGCCGCTGGTCCTCCAGCAGGTTCTGCACCCACGGCAACGCCAGGCCGCGGTAGAACTGCTCGCCGATGACGGTCGCGGAGCTCATCAGCACGACGCCGAAGAACGCGTGGAACGGGATCGACGCGAACAACAGCCCCAACCGCCCGAGCGGCGGCAGCTTGTTCGGTGACGGGTCCACGCCGATCACGGGCCAGTAGAAGACATAGCCGGCGAGGATGAAGTGGGCGTTCATCGCGAGGTGCGCCCAGTGGAACGGCAGCGCGGCCTCGAACAGCCCCGAGAAGTAGAGCGCGTAGAAGGACCCGACGAACAGCGCCAGCGCCACGAACGGGTTCGTCAGCAGGCGCGCGACCGGTGAGTGCACGAAGGCCAGCACCCACTCGCGCGGTCCCGGCACCTCCTTGTTGACCGGCAGCGCGCGCAACGCCAGCGTGACCGGCCCGCCCAGGACGAACAGGATCGGGGTCAACATGGACAGCACCATGTGGGCTTCCATGTGCACGCTGAACATCGCCGGTGAGTACCGGCCCATGCCCGACGACGTCGCGAACAGCAGCGTGAAGCAGCCGCACAGCCACGCGACCGTGCGTCCTACGGGCCACCTGTCACCGCGCTTGGTCAGCCTGCGCACGCCCAGGACGTAGAGCAGCGCGAGCGCCAGGGCGGCGGTGCCGAAGATCAGGTCGAAGCGCCAGTCGAAGAGGATGCTCGCGAGGGTCGGCGGGCCGTCGAGGTCGTAGCCGATCGCGATCTCCACGCGGCTGGGCAGCTCGACGCTGCCGCCGGGCGGAGGCGTGCGGGCCAGCGCCACGGCCAGGCCGATCGTGAACATCATCAGCAGGAACTCGACGCCGGCGAGCTTGAGCAGCGCGTGCGGCCTGCCGTCGACCACGCCCTTGACGCCGCGTTCGCGCTGGAAGTAGCCGAACACGCCGAGCAGCAGCAGGCAGGCGAGCTTGCCCAGCGTCAGCCAGCCGTAGGTGGACGTCACGAGATCGGTCGGCGTGATGCGCACGAGGGCGTTCACCACGCCCGAGACGGCCATCACGATCCAGCTGACCAGCGCGATCTTCGAGAACCTCGTGGTGGCCAGCGGGAGGTGAGCGCCGCCACGCCTGCCGTGCGCCAGCAACGCGACGAGGCCGCCCACCCACAGCACCGCGGCGATGAGGTGGAACAACAGGCTGTTCGTCGCCATGTCGTGCGACCCGCCCGACGACGAGTGGCCGGTGACCGCAGCCGGGACGAGCGCGAAGATCGCGCCGAACAGCAGGACCGTCGTCCATCCCCACGAGAGCACCAGGCGGCAGCCGAGTGCGAGCAACGCCACGATGATCGCCGTCAGCATCCACGCCTTGGACTGCTCCAGCAGCATCGCCGTCGCCATCATCTGGCTGAAGCTGAACGAGCTCACGGGACGGTCGATCGCGGCCGCTGTGTTGAACGGCACGGACAACAAGGCGCCAACGAGCCACACCAGCGCGAACCACCCGGCTGTGCGCATCGCGGCGTAACCGTCCGCTGCGAGAGTGCCGGACTTCTGCGGTGGTACGAGGAAAGCCGCCAACAACAACGAGCCGATGGTCACCACCGCACCCGTCTCGGTCAGCACGCGCACGATGAGCAGCCCTGCCGGAGGGTTGCTCTCGAACGAGCTGAGCGCGACGGCGGCGAGGGCCGCCACCGCGAAGCCGATGACGACGAGGGGCACCAAACCCGTTCTGGTGGAGCGTTCGATTGGCACGTCATGGAGCCTACGACCCTCTAGTGTTGCCCCGTGTGAGCCGTTCTCTCCTGCTGCTGCTCGTGGCGCTCTCCGTGGCCGGCTGCGCCTACCGCGTCCAGGGCGAACCCATCGCGGCGCCGCTGCCGCCGCTGGCCATCGAGAAGCCGCGCAAGACCGCGGGCGTCGACCCGTGCGCGCTGGTGACGGAGAAGGACCTCAAGCCGGTCGGAACGCTCAGGTTCAACCCCGTGCCGCGCCCGGAGATGGCGAACTCGTGCCTCTACACGCTCAAGGAGAACGCATACGTGCTGGTCGCGGTGCCGTACCGGTCGTTCGACGAGTCGAAGAGGATCCAGAAGGACGGCCGCGCGGTCGAGACGGGCAAGCACGCCACGTGGCTGAGCTGCGGCCAGGAGGCCAAGGACATGGTGTGCACCGCCACCATCGCCGTGACGCGCGAGGAGTCGCTGCTGGTCGCCATCGGCATCGGCGGCGGCGCCACGGAGGCCAAGGCGCGCGACTCGCTGGCGCCGATCGCCCAGGAAGCGCTCAAACGGATGCCGTCCGCCTAGCCGCACGCCTGGCCAGCAGGGTCGCCGGGATGATCAGCGCGGTGACCAGCGCCACGAACCCGAGCGACACCACGAGAGAGCTGACGTGGGCAAGGCCACCCACGATCGGCGGCCCGGCGAGGAACCCGGTGTAGGCGATGGTCGTCACCAGTCCGAGCTGACGCTCGCCACCGCTGCCGTCCGCGCGCTTGCCGGTCTCGCTGGCCAGGTCCATGACGACCGGGAACGAGAACGCGAGCCCCAGGCCGGCCAGACCGAACCCGGCGTACCCGGCGGCGGGGTGCGGGACGAGCACCGCGAGCGCCAGTCCCGCCGCGGCGAGGCCACCGCCCGCGGCGAGCAGGCGGTGAGGACCGAGCTTGCGCTGGATCGGTTCGCCGAACCACCGTGCGAGCCCCATAGTGACCGAGAAACCGGCATAGGCGTATGCACCCGCTGCGTCGCCCATGCCCCGCTCACGGACCATGAACAGCGCCGACCAGTCCGCCGCCGCCCCCTCCGCGATAGCGCTGCACAGCGCGACGCTCGCCAACAGCCAGAGGACCGGGCTCTTGAGCACGTTCTCCCGTTCGGAGACTTCTTCCCTGTGCCGCTCCCCTACGCCACCGGGAATGCTCTTCGCGATGAGCGCGGTCACCACAAGGCCTACGAACGCCGCGAGAAGGAAGTGCCTCATAGGCGTCCAATGCGCCTGAGCGGCGGCGGCGCTGCCCAACGACCCGATGAGCCCGCCGACGCTGAACCCGGCGTGGAACTGCGGCATCAACGGCCTCTGCAGGCTGCGAACGACCACAACCGCCGCGACGTTCATCGACACGTCCATCGCGGCGATGCTCGCGCCCAGTGCCACCAGGCTCAGCCCAAGTTGCAGCGGTGACTCCGACAGCGCGAGCACGGGCAGAAGCAACGGACTGAGGAGACTGCTCGCTATCAGCACGCCACGCGACCCGTAGACCGCGCAAATCCGTGCCGCCAGCGGCGCCGTCACCGCGAGCCCGACGCTCGCCCCGAGCAGCGCGAGCCCGAGACTGCCCACCTCTGCGCCGACCTGCCCGGCGAGCGCGGGCACACGGGCGGCCCAGGTGCCGAACACAGCGCCGTTCAAGAGGAACACGACGAACGTGGCCAGACGTGGGGACATGCGTCCCAGCATGACTGAAGCGCTTCAGCAGCGCCAGCGGTAGAGGTGCGATCTCTCGCATACGATGCGTCCGTGGACTCCGACCGCCGACGCAGGCCGACGCTGGACACCGTCGCCGCGGCCGTGGGGGTCTCGAGGGCAACGGTGTCGAACGCGTACAACCGCCCGGACCAGCTCTCGTCGTCGCTGCGCGAACGCATCCTCGAAACGGCGCGCTCCCTGGGCTACGCGGGCCCCGACCCGGTCGCCCGCTCCCTGGCCACCCGCTCGTCCGCGGCCGTCGGCTTCATGCTGCCCCAGGGCCTGTCCGGCGCCTTCTCCGATCCGGCGCTGTCGATCGTGCTCGACGGCCTCGCCTCCACCGTCGACGGCCACGACCACAGCCTGGTCCTGATGCCGGGCAACTCCACCGGCGGCCCGCGCCCGTCGATCGTCGCGCGGGCCCAGGCGGACGTCATGGTCGCCTACTCGCTCCCGGACTCCGCCCCGGCCCTCGACGCCGTGGCGGCCCGCGGCCTGCCGCTGGTCGTGATCGACCAGCCCGTCCTGCCGGACTCCGCGCGGGTGGAGGTCCAGGACTACGCCGGCACGTGCGCCGCGGCCTCACACCTGCTCCACCTCGGCCACACCCGCTTCGGCATCCTGACCTTCGCCCTGCACCCGGACGGAGCATCGGGCCCGGTCTCGCAAGAGCGCCGTTCGGACGTGCCGTTCCGCGTGAGCCGGGACCGCCTGGGCGGCTACCTCGACACTTTGGAAAAAGCCGGGGTGAAACCGGACAATGTTCCGGTGTGGGAGGCCCGCGGCAGTGACCGCGAACTCGGACGGCTGGGCGCGCGGTGGTTGCTCACCCGCGAGCCCCGCCCGAGCGCCTTGCTGTGCACGTCGGACCAATTGGCCTTCGGCGCCCTGCAAGCGGCCAGGGACCTGAGCCTCACCGTCCCGGACGACATCTCCGTCATCGGCTTCGACGACGTCCCCGAGGCGGCCTACAGCGACCCACCGTTGACTACGGTGCGTCAACCCCTGGCCGACAAGGGCCGCCGAGCCGGCGAACTGGCCCTGAAATTACTGGCCGGCGGCAGACCACCCCGGCCGACGAGACTCGACGTTTCCCTCGTGGAGAGAGCCTCGACGGCCCGCCAGACGTGATCCGCGTCACGTTTAGGCCGTTTTCATCACCCATTTGGTCGTAGGGCGGAAACGGTCGATCGACTCCGGACGATGTGTCCGGTGGGGGCATCGGTGGCCACAGTTCGTGGCCGTCTGCGCACCCCTCCAGCCTCTGTAGCTCAGTGGAGAGAGCGAGGGACTTCTAATCCCGAGGTCGCAGGTTCGAATCCTGCCAGGGGCGCTGGAAAACAAGGCCGCTGACCTGCATAGACAGGTCAGCGGCCTTCTTCGTTCTTGATCTTAGGCCGCTTCAGTGGAGCCACACGTGGAGCCAACCTGCCCTACCGTGGCTCTATGGCCCCTCGGAAGACACCCTCCAAGCCCAAGCAGCGGGGCGAGATCCTCCCGCTCCCCAGCGGCTCGCTGAAGGTGCGGGTCTACGCCGGGAAGGACCCGATCACGGGTAGGAAGAACTTCCTGACAGAGACCATCCCGCACACACACCCGGAGCTTCAGAAGGAAGCTGAGCGGGTTCGCACGAGGTTCCTCAACCAGGTCGACGAGCAGCGCAACCCTCGCACCAACGCGACGGTTGACGCGCTCTTGGACGAGTACCTGGGAAAGATCAACGTCGATAAGAGCACGCGCATCGGCTATGAGGGCAAGATCCGGAACCACATCCGGCCGCTGATCGGTCACCTCAAGCTCTCCAAGCTCGACGCTCACGCCATCGACACCTTCTACGCGACGTTGCGCGCGTGCCGCGCCCACTGCGGCGGCAAGGGCAACTTCATCGAACATCGCACGAAGCGGCAGCACGTCTGCAACGAGAAGTGCAAGAAGCACGTGTGCCGCGGCTTGGACGTTTCGACCATCCGGCAGATCCATTCAATCCTCGGCGGAGCCCTGAAACGTGCCGTCAAGTGGGACTGGCTCAGGATCAACCCGCTGAACCAGGCCGAGACTCCCCCCACTCCGACGCCCAACCCCCATCCGCCGGAGCCCGAAGAAGCGGCAGCCGTCGTCAGCGCGGCCTTCCGAGACTTCGCGTGGGGCACTTTTGTCTGGCTGACGATGGTCACGGGAGCGCGGCGTGGCGAGATGTGTGCGCTCCGGTGGGATCTCCTCGACCTGGACCGGGCCGTTCTCCAGATCAAGACGAGCATCGGACAAGAGGGCAAAGAGACCTGGGAGAAGGACACCAAGACCCATCAGCAACGCCGCATCGCTCTGGACGCGGAAACCATCGCGTTGCTCCGCGCGTACCGACAGCAGTGCGAAGACAAGGCGGCCGAGTTCGCACAGAAGCTCAAGCGGGATGGTCGGATCTTCTCGAACTCGATCGACCACAGCACCTATTGGAAGCCTGACACGGTTTCGCAGCGCTTCTCCCGTCTCTGCGAGAAGCTGGAGATCGACACCGACCTTCACTCACTGCGCCACTACTCGGCCACTGAACTCATCAGTGCAGGCGTGGACCCGCGAACCGTCGCCGGACGCCTGGGACACGGCGGCGGTGGCGCCACGACGCTGCGGGTGTACTCCGCCTGGGTCTCGGAGGCAGATCAGCGCGCGGCCGGAAACCTTCGCGGCCGCATGCCGACCATGCCGGTTTCCATCGACGTCGATGGTTCGGCGACCAGCACAATGGAGCCCGAAATCCGGGGTCCCTACCAACAAATCGCCGCTGATCTGCGCGGCGCGATCGTGTGCGGCGCGCTGAAGCCTGGGGACAACATCCCGACCGTCGTCGAACTCTGCCAGCGCTACAACGTGGCAGCGGGAACGGCGAACCGCGCGGTCGCCGAACTGAAGGCAGACGGACTCGTCACGGCAAGTCGTGGCAAGCGCGCGGTAGTGGCGCCGTTGAGTGAGTCGAGCTTCGCGAACGTCGTCAGCTTGAAGAACAGGCGCGCGAACAAGTAGCCGCTACAGGTCCAGCGCCTTCAACACCGGCCGGTAGATGCGTTCGGCTGGAATGAGACCGATCAAGCTCGACTTGTCCACCCACTGCACGTCCGCGTTCTCGAACGCGTCAACGTTCTTGGCCGCGCCGGCGACGTAGTCGCAGAGCACGTATTCGCAGAGAACCTGTGTCGCCGGGTGCAGCCTCGTCCCCAGTCCCCCACGCACGACGCAGTGAACATCCGTCTCACTGAGCGTCTCGCGCACGGCGATCGTCTCTGGTGCCGCGCCAGGCTTGACCATTCCCGCCGGAAACTGCCATCCGGCCGATCCATCGTCACCACGGCGACGCACGACCAACACCTCTGAACCCCTCAGCACGACCGCTATCGCTACCCGCAACGGGTGCACGGCCGTGTGCGCGTCCGGCTGCTGAGGTGGCGACAGCAGCTCGGCTATCGAGAGACCGAAGATGCGTTCGAGCAACCGGGCGTTGGCAGGCCGCACCGGCCCCAGCGGCGTTCCGTCCTTCCGCACTCCGGCGACCAGCCGTAGGAGATGCCGCACGCTGAGCGTGCCCGGCTCGTCGTGCTCGCGCGCGAAGTCCGTCGCGAACTCGACGAACTCCTCGTAGGTCAACTGTCGCGCCTTGATCTGTTCTTCGAGCACGGTGCGGGCAGGTGTCGCCGTCAACGTCTTCGCGGTCATCCCGACCTCCCCACCACCAGTGGCGCTCAAACGGCGCACTCATGGCATCCGCATGTCATGTTCAGGTGCCCGGATCAACGTCAGGCTTGATTTCAGTCTGGCACAGACCTCTGCGCAACGGGTCTTTCGAGTGCCTCCTTCACGCGGACAGAGGCGGGTGGGTAACGGTGTGGAGTGAACTGGCGAAGGACGCGGGCGGAATCGCCCTGTTCTTGATCTGGCTCGTGTTGCCGCTGGTGTACGTGATTGCGCTCGGTCGCCGATACGTCCGGCTGGCACGAGAAGCGGCGCAGGAAGCAACGTGGGCAAGCGAGGAGGTCCAGGACGTCTTGGACGACCTCCAAGCCGCCGAATGTCCGGACGAGGCCACTCATCCCGTCATACCGGCCGCGCGTACCGAGGACACCCAGGAACTCACCCCGGTCCAGCCGCCCAGCACGGGCGGCAGGCATCGGCTCGGCGAATCACGGCTCCGCGAGGTGGCGTCGTGCCAGAGGTGAACCGCACGGTTCTTCTCGTGCGCCTGCGCCGTGGAGAGGTCGGCGAGACACAGCGGGTGTGCCACCTCGTTCCGGCGCCACCTGACGACGAGATTCCGACATCGCTCACGGCGTACTGCGGTCTTGTGATCATGCCTGGTGCGGCGGAACTACTTCCCGCCCCGGACGGCATGCCGTGCGTCGGCTGTCTCTTCCGCAGCCCTCTGGCTCCGGCCAAGGAGATCCGATGAACGTTGCGCGACAGTTCCGGCTAGCGCCGCTGACCGACGAGATGCTGACGCGGGTTCAGCGGTACGCGAACCTCTCGCCGGACGAGGCATTGGAAGTGCTGGTCAGGTACGGCTTCGTCGCGTACCGGATGACGGTGCTCCACCAGTTCGGCATGGATCCGAACCTCGGTTCACTCCTCGACCTCCCGGCAGGTCCGGACGGAGACCACCAGCCCGGTTGAGGGCTGGTGCGGGAGCCGACGCGACGCGCGCAGTCGCGTCGGCTTCCTTCATCGCACTTCACGGAGCGAGTCAAACGATGCCGAAGAACTTCAAGTCCAGCCTTCAGAACCGTGCTGTTGCTCGCGCGGTTGCGTTGTGGCGGCAGGAAAGCGGCTTGAGCCTGTCCGAAGTGAGCAAGCGTGTGCACTGGTCGTCGGCCAAGACGTCGATCATGCAGAACGGGCTGACGCCGATCACCGATGCCGATGTGATGGCGCTTGCTCTCGCGCACGGGATCGACGATGGGCGGCGTGAACCGGTGTTCTGGGGAGCACAGCGAGCGCGTGATCCACTCAGGTTCGATCTGCTGACCGGTGGCACGGTGCCGTGTGTCGAGTGGACCTATGACGAGGTGGAGTCCGAGGCGAACTACGTGCGGGTGGTGGCGTTGGACGTCTTACCGCCGTTGGTCCGCACGCCGGAGTACTCGGGTGCGATCGGCCGTGAACAGGTCGGGGCAGTGTCCGAGCAGGGGCATCGTCGCTATCCCGACGGCCATCGTGCGCAGATGTTGCGGCACTTGACGGATGGGGTCTCGCTGCGGATGGACGTTGTGCTGGGAGCGGCGGTGTTGAGACGGCCAGTGGGTGGCCCGTTGGTGATGGCGGACCAGTTGTTCCAGCTGGCGGCGTTCGCCGAGCTTGACGGCGCGCGGGTGTTCCTCGTGCCCGACGAGGTGGGCGCCTTCGCGGGGATGACGTCGTTCTCCCTGCTGTCGTTCCGTCAGCCGCAGTTCGACGACGTGGTGCACCTCGACCACCTGCACGGGAATGCGTGGCTGGAAAGCGAGGCTGAGCGGCGGCCCTACACAGACACCTTCAGGCGGCTGATGGATGTGGTGCTTCCGACAGCCGAGACGTCGGAGCAGATCGTGCAGGCCGCGCAGCGGTTCAAGGACGCCGCGTCCTGATCAGGTTGTGTCACAAGGGAACCAGTGCAAGGAACCGGGTATGACAAGAAGGTTCTCGACCGCGCGTGGTCGTGAGTTCGGCGTGGGTATGCGTGCGGCACTTGAGGGTGCCAGCCTGACGGGGAACGCTGCCGCCAGGATGCTGGACTGGGACCCGTCCAAGGTCTCAAACCTGCTGAACGGCAAGGGTGGCGTCAGTCAGCTCGAAGTCGCCGTGCTGCTGGGGATGTGCCGGGTCAACGCCGGCGAACTCGCCCGTCTGCTAACGCTTCACCAGGACACGCACATCCGGGGCTGGTGGCAGCAGCACGGCAGGTGCGCCCCCGTCCGGCTGCACACGGTGGTCGAACACCTGAAGGTGGCCCGGACGCTGACGAGCTGGCACACGCACATGGTGCCGCTGTTCTTGCAGACGGCTCACTACATGCGTGAGGTACTGCTCGCCTCCTCGACGGTGCCGCAGGACGAGGTACTGGACCGGGTACAGGCACAGCTTGCGATGCAGGACGTGCTTCGGCTCAGCCGGACGAAGTGCACCTTTTTCATCCACGAGCTGGCATTGCACCTGCGGATCGGCGGTGCTGAGGTCTACGTCGGGCAGTTGTTGCACCTATTGTCCATGTCGGCCTGGAAGAACGTCAGCATCCGGATCGTGCCTGCGGCGTTGGGGGCGCACGCAGGTCTCGCGGGGTCGTTCACGCACCTGACCCTGGATACGTACGAGCCGCTGGTGTGGGTGGCTACCGAGAACTCCAGCTTGTTCGACGAGACACCGGACGCGGTCGAGGGCTACGACAACGTCGTTCGCGCTCTCGATGACACGAGCTGGGACGAGGAGACGTCCACAGCTTTCATCGCCAGCCTGTGTGACGGCCTGCCGCTGCCCGACGCTGACGTGCCGCTTCCGCCTCTCGCGTAGACACCACCGTGTGCCGCGCCGTCTCTCGGGATGGCGCAGCACACGGCTGTTTCTGGGCAGTTGTGACGGGTTATCCGTCACGCGTCACACCCGTCACGGCGGCCCATTTCCGCTGGTCATCGGTGGTTCGATACCCGTCACAGGGCGTGTGACGGGTGACGCGGCCAGTGGGACGGGTTGTGACAGGTCAGCGGCCATCGTCGATCACCTCCGCCTCGACCACAGCAGCGCGGCGGACACGCTCGACCGCCGCACGGATGTCCGCCACGTCGTAGCCGCGCACCTGCCTCACTCCGTCGTCTGTGGTCACTCGGTCACGCGTCGGGCGACAGCCGAACCCCGCCATGTCCAGACCGAACCCCTTCGGCTCGACACCCAGTGCCTCCACGAGTTCGGCCGTCGGCACGAAGTCCCGCCCATCGTCGTCAGCGAGGTAGTCCACGACGGACGCCAGCGGTTCCGGCAACTCGACCTCCGCCACGCGTTCCGCCTCGACTGGTGCGGGTGCACCTCCGGCGATCGCCCTTGCCACTGCCGCGTGATCGAGCCTCGCCGGTGTGGTCTGCCCTGCAGCGTGGCCGGTGAGGGTTCCTTCCTGTTCGCGTAGTGCTCGGCCTTGTGCGCAGATTTCGCGCCAATCTTCGTTGGGCATGTAGAACGTGCGCACCGTCAGCGCCAATACGTCTGCACCGGCCTGGGTCTCGCCGTCCGGGCGCAGGATGCCCACACCCTTGTGAGAAGGCAGCAGACGACTGGAGTCGTAGCCTCGGGTGTTCATCTGCTCCCCGAGGATGATGTTGCTGTCGCGCCAGTCCATGACCCGCAGCGCGAACCGTGATCCGAGCACCGCCCGCAGGCCGGACGGGATGGTCTTGCCGTCCGGCCGCTGTGTCGCCAGCAGGAGGATCACTCCGGCCGCCGGTGCCTTCTTGGCGAGCCACATCAGCAGCTCGCCGCAGTACTCCCCGGCCGTGAGCTTCTTGCCCTGCACCTCCACCGGTGTGCGGTCCTCCAACGGGATCTGGACCTCGTCCACGACCAGGGCGGTGATCGGCATGCCCAACGCGATGTCGCGGGACATCGCCGGCGTGACCTTCGACTCCGGGCACGTGAGGTCGTCGAGCTCCTGCATCCGCCGATACCGGGCCTGCACGTCGGCCACGAGCTCCACGAGCCAGTCCACGAACCTCAGCACGTGCTCGGAGTCATCCCCGGCCATGAACCGGTGCGCCACCTGCTCGGCTGCCTTCCAGTCCTTTCCGTTCTTGAAGTCGGCGACGTAGAGCCGCACATGCGGATCCAAGATCAAACCCGCGGCGGCAAGCCGTTCGGCCATCGTCTTACCTTGCCTGGGGATCGCACCGATCAGCAGCGACGTCCACACCAACGGCAGGTCGATCCTGCCCCCACGCGCATCCGTGCCGAACGGCACCGGCCGCCACGCATCCCACCGCTGCACAGCCAGCAGCGGAGTCCGCGTCGGCGGAGCACTGTAGGGGTCCTCATCCGCAACCCACAGCGCCACGCGGCCCGCGTGCCCGCCGCTGCCCCGGACCCGTTCCACGTTGAGCTGGATCTCGTCCACGGCGAGCGCGGACGCCAGCGCGTCGCGGTTCTTCACGACGTCCACGGCCTTGCGGGTGGCGGGCAGATCGACGGTGACCGCCCACCCTTCGCCCTGCCGCGTCGCGCGGTGAACCAGGCGCAGCGTCTCGTCCTTCCCGATGAGCTTCGCGTCCCGGAACGCGTCCACGAGCACCTGCGGGTCCATCGTCCACGTCAGCGTGCGCGGTCCAGCGAGCACCGGCCGCCGCCCAGGACTGCCGTCCTTCCGACGGCCCAGCACCGCCAGCGCGACCGCAGTGACCGCTCCGGCGAACCACAGCGGGCTCTGCCCGTAGAGCAACCACAGCACCAGACCCACCGTCGGTACGACGGCTGCCACGGCCCCGGTGACCTTCCACCGGAACAGGGTGAGCGCGCGAATGTCACCGAACTTGTCCGCAAGCTTCTCCGATTGCTCGGCAGCTTCGCGGTAGTCCCGCACCGTTACCCACGACCGCCACCACCGCACCGCGACCACCAGCCCACGCACCACCGCGCCCACGAACCGGAACGGAGAACGCAGCACCGCCACGACAACATCCTTCGCGACCTGCACCGCGTGAACACGGTCCTTCGCCCACAACGGCACACGCGGTGAACGCCGCCACCCGTTCACGAACCACCGCCACCACGACACGCGCGGAGACGGGGACATGCCGTTCACGAACTCGCCTTCGAGCACCTGCCGCACGGGCAGCGCCTGGTCCACGCCGGCAAGTTCCTGACCGTGATCAGTCATCGGAACCACCGCCCACCTCAGCAAGCAGCGCGGCCGACAGCCGAGACGACAGACCACGCGAGCAACCAGTGACACCACGGACCCACGCCGGACTCACCACGACACCAGGCGACCACTGCTCACGCGCCCGCTCCAGGTAATCCTCAAACGACACTCGCCGCTGCGCCTTCCTGCTGTGTCGCAGAGGCTTCGCAGGTTCATGAACAGCCACCGCGGGTGAATCCGCGGTGACCTGTACGGCCCGTGTGGACGCTTCCGTGAACGCCGCCGACACCGCCTCCGTGAGCTTGTCCCGCAGGTCCGTCACCGCCTCCGCCGCGACGAACACCACAAGCGGAGGAACCGAGTGCAGCACCACACCCGACACCGATCCGGCCGCCCACGAGTGCCAGGTGTTCATGACGTAGGTGGCGGCGAGCGTGAACCACTTCGCCCGTCGCGTCCACGCACCCGTCCGCACCCGGTACCGAGCGGTCACCTGCTCAGCCCGCAGGATCGCCAGCAACACCAGCGACACCGTTGGGTCGAGCAACCACGCCGCCAGCCACGGCAGCGACCACGCCGGCGTACCCGCCGCCGCGAACGACTGCACGTTGATCATCGTGAACCCGAGACCCAGCACGATCCCCGACCAGCACAACCGGTCCACCTGAGCGCGCACCCGCTCGACCCGCAACGCGATCACATCCGGATGCGTCGCGTACGCCCGCAGCTCCGCCGCCTCCGCCGCATCAGCAGCCAGCCTCTCGGCAGCCGGGGCGGCGGGTGGCCGCCCGAAGGCGACCACCCCTTCCCGAACCCTGATCGGCGTCCTCATCGCCGCTCACCCCGACGGGGACCCTCGTGCGTGGTGATCGTGAGCGCCCTCGTCAGCGTGTACGCCGCGAACAACGCGGGCAGACCCAGCACCACGAGCAACAGCGTCACGTCGCCCCGATGCGTGATCACCGCCCACTGCACACTCACGATCGCACCGGCCATCACCAGCACCCGCCCGGTCAAGGAGAGCAACCGAGCACCGGCACGTGCCGCGTTCGCCGCTGCCTTCGCCCGCCGAGCACTCGCCCGCCAGACCCACAGCAGCACCACGACCACACCCACCACCGCGAGCATCTGCGTCGGAGTCAGGTCGATCGTCACGACGACCCACCACCCTCACGGCGAGCACGCCACACCCGGAACACCTCACGGCGATCCTCCTGCGACAGACCACCCCACACACCCACCGAGTCCTCACCGGCCGTACGCAGCTCCCACTCCAGACACACGCCCCGGACCGAGCAGCCCGCACACAACCGCGCAGCAGCCTCGCGGTCGCTGATCTCCTCCTGTTTCCACTCGGGACCGTCGCCGTCGGCCCACAACCACATGCACACGCCGTCCCGCGTCACGATCTCCAACAGCACCTCGTCCGGCACCTTCGCGTAGCGGTCCAACTCGGCCGCCACCACCTCGTAGTAGTCCTCCGGGTTCACCACGCACCCCCGGACTTCTGCGCGAACTCGCGGGCCGCGCGCCGCTCAGCGGCGATACGTGCGGGGTCGACGAGCCCACCGGTCGCCGTCGCCTCGTTCAGCAACTGCTCAAGCGCTGCGGCGGGAACGACGTAGCGGGTGCGCAACTGCACCGCCGGGAAGTCGCCTTCCCTGATCACTCGATAGAGGGTGGAAGGCGCGACCCGCAGAATCCGGGCGGCCTCTCTGACTGTGTAGAACGCCGGTCGGGCGTTCTCGGTCTTCTCGTTCATGGGATTGGTGCCCTTCTAAGCGATACTGGATAATTTCGACCAAAAGATCGGGATGATTTCATCCCATCCAGACACTAAGGGAGCCCAACCCGCAGCCACGTTCTCGATGTCCGGGCCGCGGAATTGCCCCCGCGCTACGCTCAGCAGCGAGGCGGAGCGCGGAGGAATACGTGGCGGACGACTGGAGCGCGGTCGCAAGAGCGATCAACCAGCGCATGACCGAACTCGGCATGAATCAGCGAGAACTCACGGAACGCTCGCAGGTGTCGAAAGCGATCGTCGGCGAACTCCAGAACAACACCGTTCAACGCCGCCGCAGTGAACGAACGCTCGAAGCTCTCTCCGTAGCTCTCGACTGGCACCCCAACCACTTGCAAGCCGTGCTGGGTGGCCGCATCCCGCCGCAGGTCGGGGAGCCTGCAGCCCGCGATGACGATGTCCTCGGCCGGCTGGCCGTCATCGAACATCAGTTGCGCGAAATCGTCGCCCGACTCGGCGGAATCGACGCTCTCACCGATCAGGTGCGAGAGGTCAGCGAGAACGTCGAAAAACTTGCTGGAAGCCTCGGAGTCGAGCGGAAACAACTCGGTCAGTAGGGGGTTCGAATGGCTGTTTCTCATGCCAATGAGTCAACGCTGAAAGCCGCGTACCAACCATGCATGTCCAGTGCAAGAACGATGCAAGCTCCATGCAACTCCAGTGAACTTCACCGGCGAGCGGCGGTGTAAGCCGTGGATCTCATGCGCGAGTGGACCGGCCGCACGGCGACCGCACTCCAGCGCGCACTACGCGAGTCCAACGAGACCTTCGCCGCCACGCTCGGCCTCTCTCCGCGCGCAGTGGCGAAGTGGCACGCGGAGCCAGACAGCCGGCCACGTCACGAGACACAGCAGCTGCTAGACCGCGTGCTTGAGCGGCTGTCGGCTGCTGAGCGGACACGGTTCACAATGGAGCTTGAGCCACAGGAGTCGAACAAGCAGCCACCGACCACGCCGGACAGCGGCCACGCGCTCCGCGTGGCGATCGCAGTGGTTGTGAATGACGGAAACGTGCTCATGGTGCAGCGCCGAGAAGATAACGGCTCTACGTCCTGGCAGTTCCCCGCCGGAATGATCAAGCCGCGCGCGTCAGCTGAGACCACGGCGATCCGTGAAACACTTTCCGAAACAGGCGTTCACTGCCGCGTGACACGACACCTTGGCAGCCGATTGCATCCAATCACTCAGGTGTACTGTGAGTACCTTCTCTGCGAGTACCTAGTCGGAGAGGCACAGAACATGGACGCAGTGGAAAACGTCAGCGTGATATGGGCGCCCAGCGACCGGCTTACCCGATTCATCCCTGCAGAGACAGTATTCCCTCCGATATTGGATGCCCTGGAGGTACGGAACAGTGAGCGAACAGACACCTGACGATCAGCGGCCACCGATTGCGGCCGCCGTAGTGATTCAGGATGGCGCGGTGCTACTCGTCAGGCGTCGAATTAAGGAAGGTAGCCTATCCTGGCAGTTTCCAGCCGGCGAGGTAGAGGCCGACGAGTCGCCAGAGAGCGCTGCCGCCCGTGAGGCAAACGAGGAAACCGGAATCACGGTCGTCAACGGTAAGAAGCTCGGCGAACGGGTCCACCCCAATACAGGTAGAACGATGATCTATGTCGCTTTCGATTCAGTCGAAGGCGAAGCCAGCGTTGTTGATGATGACGAGCTTGACTCGTTGGCTTGGGTCAAACACAGCGAACTGACGAGCTACGTTCCGTACCCATTCTTTGAGCCTGTTCAGCGACACCTCGACAGAATTTTGTCAAAATAAAAATAGTGGGCTCCGGCGTTGCGCGCACGCCGGATCCCACTACGAATACCAACCCTAATCGACCACTGGAATGATATGGCGTCAACCGTACACGAACGTGCCGCACAATCTGCACTGAACAAGATATTACGCGACTCTAGCAGCACCGCCGCTCTAATGAACTTCTATACTCGTCTTGCGGACGCAGAGTTAGAAGATCCAGTCGTTAGCGTATTCGGACAAATATACCAGCGACCATTCAATGAGTGGCCACTGCCTCAGATCGCAGCATACTTCCGGATGCACTGCGACATCGGCCGTGGGACGATAGCTCGCGCAACACTGCATGTTGACGAGTATCCATATCCAGACAGAGAACGCGACGCCAACGCAAAAGCTCTTAGCGATCTCCCCTTACCCTTTACCGCCAAAGTCGATCTATTACAGAAAGGCGCCGACCAGGACGGAATACTTACATGGGACTCACCGGTCATGCTGACAAAGGCCACAGGCGATCGAGTGTACGCCGGCTGCCTCAGGAATGGGTACGATCTTCTCTTAAGGACGTACGCTTTGCCAGCCATGTCCATACCGCTTGAGATTGGCCGCACCCTACCTAGTCGAACGCTTATGCACC
Organism: Lentzea sp. DG1S-22; assembly: GCF_036321065.1. NCBI lineage: Bacteria > Bacillati > Actinomycetota > Actinomycetes > Pseudonocardiales > Pseudonocardiaceae > Lentzea > Lentzea sp. DG1S-22. The sequence continues at coordinate 4,601,517 of NZ_CP143276.1, forward strand.
TAATACTCGACGGTGCAGTTGCGCGCTGGCCTTATGGATCAGACGAAATAACCATACTAGTCAATCTTGAATATGGCTGCGGTCGCGACGAGACAAAAATGAGTGAAGTGATTCACAAACCGGTACTCATCACTTTCGGTACAGCTTCCGAATCTGACCAGGATTCCTAGAATGAGGCACCACCGACTGGCTCCGCATCGAGGCACGTAAGGGAAACCGTCCCGACTCACAGCATGTTTGCCAGGGCTCTAATCTATGTCACTGCTCCGGTGTCAGCCTAACACCGGAGCTTGACACAACAAGGGAACGAATTTCAGGCTGTGCGGGAACTAGCGAGTCGGGAAACGAGAAAAAAGCCTTCCCACTTCACGCGCCGGAACCTCAACCGTACTGGGTCCCTGTCGCTCGTACCACTTATCACGATAAGTTACAGGCTCAGAGGAAGCCCCCTTCACCGTAAGCAAAATGACTGTTCGCCCGTTGTACCGCGAAGGTCGCATGTCCCGAAGAACTTGCGATTTTACGTCAGGGTCGAGATCTGAGCTTTTGAACTTGCCGGATAGAAAGCTTTGGTAGCCGTCGACAGTACCACCGTGATGCAATAGCTCATGGTCGATTCCGGTTATATAGAATCCGTGTTCGCGCATCAGCGTCACGTTGTGAATCTGACGGACACGCTTTGCCGCCGCCTCATCATCTGCTACGCCAACGATGATGTATCCCACTGCATCCGGGCCGTCGCTGGCAATTGCGGTAATGGCGTGGAGGATTCGTTCAAATGAGCGTTCATCGAACTTCATTGAACTGTCGAGCAAGTGCAGGCCCTGTTTTAGCTCAAAAAGTGAGTGCTCAGCGAGCGCCGCTTGCAGAAGGCGGTGAATTCGAGACTCATTGGCCTCAAGCAGGACATCTCGCTTACCGTTAGCCGGAACGGTGGCCTTCTCAAGGTTGCCTACGACGTTGTTGACGTTGTCCCGCTTATTCTCCGCAGACCAAGTTCCACCACCGGAAGCAATCCTCAGCACGCGATCGCCAATACCATCAAGCGATTTGACCATCTTGGAATAATCTTCGATGACGCGGTCACGACGAATGAGGAGGTCATAGAGAGCAAGGAATATAGTCGAATAATACCGCGGAACTCGCTGACGAGAACTTTTAAAGATAAGCTTTGTGAACGTCTTACCGGATTCCTTCAGTATGGCCTCAAGCTCTCCATGAACGTACTCAAACCTTCGCTTGATCAGCTCGGGGTCTTCGCGTTGAATGGCCGCCTCAATACGTTCTCGCCTTTTGTCACCCGCATCACCAGACTTCAGTCCATAGTACTCATCAAGCACCTCGGAGTGATATCGAGGCATAGAATCGAGAACCATGCTTGCCAGGAGATCAGCGATGATTTCCTCATCACGGGATTCCCGAACCTGGTCCCTCTCCAAAATTCGGTGGTGGACCCAGAAAACATCCTCAATGTATACGCCAGTACCACCTTCATCCGTTGTAATACTAATCGCGGGCATGTTTCCCAGTTTGATGAGGCTTCGCACAGAAGCATCGCCTCGAACGAAGCAAGATACTTCGCGCACGAGATCCGCAAATGTCGACACTGCTCCTGCTTGACGAATCTCCTGACGCGACAAGTAGCGCCCATTGGAGTTAATTCGACGGAATACTTCTTCGATCAGGTCCTCACCTGGTGCCCTATACGTCGATATCGGAAGAACATAGTTAGCAATCCGTACACACTCGTTGCGGTCCAGGGCTGGCTGTTTCTGAACAAGGTCACCGTTGTCGCGGCGAAGCTTCGTCTCCGCAAGGGTCTCAAGATCGAAGTAGCCACCGTCGACTGAATACTCGTTCTCGATAAAGGAAAAAACCGCATTCAAGCGCTGCAATCCATCGATGAGTTCCAGAGCGACTTGACTCTCAAGCGTTCGCTCGGCGGTGAGGATCAGCGGAACCGGCAATTGTCTGCGCAGCGAGTCAATGAACGCCGCCTTCTCCGATGTCGACCAAACCAGCTTGCGTTGATAGCGACGATTAACCACAAAGGCGCCAGCCACGAAACTACTATAAAGTGTCTGTACGTTTTCCCCGCGGACTATTAGATTGCTGCTAAGCTCTGCCATCCTCATTACCTATCCACTAGATCAATACGTCCGCAAGGCGTCGCCGAACAACACCCGAGTGCAGCAGCTCCGGAATGGCGATGCCGCCAACCGAGGCTCGACTACTTACTACCTGCTCTAACTCTTCGGATGGAAGAGCCTCAAGAAGACTAACCGCGCACATCGCCCATTTCTTCGAGAGATCGAATCTGCGCCGACCACCCACGTCCTCGTTTCGGTAGCGGAAGGCTAGCGCATACGCGGTCTCGGCTGCCACACGCTTACTTGCGACGATTTCACAATGGAATGTCGAAATAAGCTCATCTAGCGATGCCAAGGATTCAGGATCGCCCGCCATCAAACCACTCCGCCTCAGATCAATAAGCGAACTTCTCGACGAGAGTTTCGTATTCGTGCTGTTCTGGAGCCGAGAACCAAAGCTTCACCTCATACTCCGCTTCTTCGGAGTTTCCAGAAGCGTGGACAAGATTCATCACTGCCTTGCCGTTCACTTCAGACGATGCCTTTGTCTGATGAGCAAAGTCGCCACGAACCGTGCCCGGCGGAGCCTGATCAGGGAAGGTGCCACCGATGATCTTCCGCACCTTGGCGACTGCTTCCACACCTTCGAGAGCCAATGCGATAACAGGGCCACTTTGCATAAATCCGGCGGTCGTGTTGTAGATGTCAGATCCCGCACGTTCTTCAAGGTCGAAATAGTGCTTGCGAGTGAACTCCGCATCCATGAGCTTCATCTTGACACCAACTATCTTCAGCGCAGCGTCTTCAAAGCGTGTGATGATGCGTCCCGCCAGCCCACGAGCAAGCGCATCAGGCTTCAACAGAACGAGAGTCCGCTCAACACCGAGATCCTGCGAGTCAAACATCCTTGCCCTTTCTGAGTCGGACATGTGACCCAGACCATACCGACTGCCGCAAGGAAAGGTGGCGGATCTCAGACCGCACCCCGCACAACGACACCCTGATCCACAAAGGACGATCAGCTACTGCCCCGCGTACACGGCTCCGGCGGCCAGGAGGCTGACCCCGGCGGCGATCAGGGCAGGCGTGCGGTTGCCCTGATCGCCGCCGGGATGCATGCCCTCGGACAGCCGGCGGCGGGCGCGCACGCGGACGTCGTCGGGGAGGGTCCGGGACTCGGGCAGCTGGTCGATCATCGGAGGTCCTAGCAGGTCGGGCAGACTCGGTGATGCCCAGCAGCGTGGCGGCGTCGGCGGTGGATAGGTCGCCGAGCAGGCAGAGCTGGGCGATCTCGCGTTCGGACTGCGGCAGCTTCGCGATCGCGGCGACGACGGCGGCCAGTCGGCGTTGGGCGTCGGTGCGGACGGCGACCTCGTCGGCGTGGTCGCGTTCGGGCTGCGGGGCGAGCTGGCCGACCAGCCGCAGCGCGCGGCGGGAGGCGCGCGCCATTCGGTGTGGTCCGTCGCGCCTGTCATCGTGGAGCCACTCGTGGAGCCAGCCACCGGAGAACGATGACCTCAAGTGGACACATGGGGCATGGCTCCTCAACAAAAGCGCAGGCAGATTCAGTAGAGAATATCGATTGCATCACTTCTAATCCCGAGGTCGCAGGTTCGAATCCTGCCAGGGGCGCTGGACTGAAGGGCCGCTGACCTGCACCGACAGGTCGGCGGCCTTCGTCGTTCCAGCCGGGTGCCTACATCCAGTTCGCGGTGACTGCGACGAAGTGGTCCGTGATCGCCTGCTTGCACGGGCCCACCGCGAACTCGGCGCCGTCGAACTTGGCGTAGTCCGGGTAGTCGCTCAGCGATGGGGCGAGAACCACGCGCCAGGTGGTGGGGTCGATCGCCAGAAGGCCGTTGTCGAAGAGCAGGTGCACGTCAGCGCGGAGCAGGACGCCCTCGTCCAGGTTGTGGGTCTCGTGTTCGGCGAAGCTGCGGAGGTGCGCCGCCTGCAGCACTTCGGCGGGGCAGGGGCCGGTGATCGCGCAGACGTGGCCGTAGTGCTGGACCAGTTTCTTCCTGAACTTGTCCTGGCCGTTTCGGGCCTTCGTCTTGCTTTCGCGCCGGCCTCCCCTGGGTGTCTCGTCGTCGGCACCGGCGCTTTCGTCCCGCTCTGTGATGGTGCGGCGTGCGGCCTTCACCTTGGTCGCGACACGTTCTTCCGCCACCTGCGAGGGCAGCGGCACGGCGACGCGAGCGAGCATCGCTTCCAGCTTGTCCACGTCCAAGGGGCGGATGGCGTTCTGCACCGCTTCGTCGGTGCACGCTTCCTTGAGCTCGTCGGCGGTGATGGCGCCGTCGAGCGCGCGCCAGGTGCCGCCGTAGTAGGCGACGTACTGGGTCACCTTGGTGGGCTTGGTTTCAGGCTGCTCGAACTCGTGGTGGCAGTCGTTGCGGCGGCAGCGGTAGCGGGGGCGTTGGACCTTGCGCTCGTCGAAGCGGCCGCCCAGGCAACGCGGGCAGACCTTCTGCTCCTTCGGCACGTCCTCCTGGTGGTCGATGCGGGAGATCCTGGCGACGCCGAGCACGTCCTCGCCGTCGCGGATGGCGATGACGTGGCCTTCGCGGAGTTGCTGGGAGCGGCCGACGTTGTTGTCGTAGACGTAGCTCGACCCCAGCACGTCCGGGTAGCCGGTGTTGCCGCCGTACTTCCGCTCGCCCTCTGCGGAGAACAAGGCCCAAGCCCTGGTTTCGTGTTGTGCTCGGATCGCGGCGGCCTGGCGGTGCATGTCGATCTCATTGGCCCTGAACTCGTCGATGACGACCTCGTCGAGGGCTCCGCCGCGGGTCTCCTTCTTGACGTAGTCCGGAAGGCTGGTCTGCAGGTCGTAGAGCTTGCGCTGGACGCTGTTGACCGAGCGGAAGTTGAGTCCGCGGTCCTGTGGGGCGTGGAACGGCAGCCGCTGCAGTAGCTGCGCCAGTTCCCGCACCGCCGGGTCGTTCGCTCGTTGCGCCACGCGGTTGTTCGAGAAGAGCTGCGAGCAGGCGAGGATCAGCTCCTCCCGCGTCCACTTGGGCGGCCGCAGTTCCTTGACCTCGAACCCCAGGCTCTTCAAGGTCTCGTTGACCGCGTCGTCGTCCGCGACGTCCGACGGCTGCAACGGCGCGCGATCAGGCAGGTGGCCGTGGGCAGCGGCGGCGATCACCCGCGTGCCGTACCGGCGGCCGCCGTCGGCGATCACGTAGTTGCGCAGCCGGTCGAAGCCGTGGTGGTCGCAGAACTCCGCCAACCCCATGCGGTCGTGTTCCGTCAGCGCCGTGCGCACCGCGTCTGCGGTGATGTCCCCAAGACCCACTTGGGAACGATTTCAACCAAACGCCGCCCAGACAGCCGCCATATGCAGCAATGGGAGGCCGAATGGCCTCGGACGCAGTGCAACGAACAACTGTGGACCCTCGGCTGAATAATCGGGTCGTGGACAAGACGCGGTTGGGCATCGGGCTGGTCGTTGGCGTTCTGGTGCTGCAGACGGTGGCCGGCCTGGTCTGGAGTGCCGACGCCACGCTGACCGGGATCGGGCTCGCCTTCAACGCCGTGGCCGCGGTGTCGGTGGTGCTGCTGGTGCGGCGGGGTGGGCGGGCGGCCTGGGCCGTTGCCGGGTGGTGTGCCGGGTTCTTCGGGTGGCACGTGGTGGGGCTTGGCGAGCTGGCCGGCTGGTGGACGACCGGGCTGGACGCCGCGTTCCTCGTGGGCGGCGGGTACCAGGTCTCGGTCGTCTACCAGGCGGTGCTGGCGACGGCCGCGGGGTTTGCCGTGCACCTGTTGTTGCCTCGTCAGGACCAGGTTTCTGCCACGTAGGCGTCGAAGCTGGTGGCCGGGCGGCCCAGGAGGGTCTCGAGATCGGTGGTCGGGGTGGCCAGCACGCCTGCTCGCATGCCCTCGTAGAGCATGTTCAGTTCGGTGACCACCTCGTCGGGGACGCCCTGGGCGCGCAGGTGCTGCGCGTACTCGTCCGGGGTCAGGCGGGTCAGGGTGGTGGTGCGGCCGGTGGCCGCGGAGATCTTGGCCAGCGCGGTGTCGAACGTGATGGGTTCCGGGCCGCTGAGGTCGTAGGTCCGGCCGTGGTGGTCGTCGGTGGTGAGGGCCAGGGCGGCCGCCTCGGCGATGTCGGCCACGTCGACGAACGGCTCCGGGGTGTCGTCGACCGGGAGGGACAGGGTGCCGGACTCGACCTCGGCCTGCCAGACCTCTTCGGAGAAGTTCTGGTTGAAGTTGTTGGCCCGCAGGATGGTCCACGTCGCCGTGCCGGCACGGAGCGCCGCTTCGGCGGCTCGCATGCCTTCGAAGAGGGCCGGTGGTGTCTCGTCGAGGCCCCGGCCGGAGAGCAGGACCAAGCGGCGGACGCCCGCGGTGGTGGCCAGGTCGGTGAACGGGGCCGCCGCTGCCGGGTCTTCCGGGGCGATCAGGTATACGGCGTCGGCGCCTTCGAGGAACGGCTTCCACGTGGTGGTGTCGTTCCAGTCGAAACCGGTGGAGCGGGAGGCCTTGCGGACGGTGACGCCGCGGGTCTCCAGGCTTCGGACCACCCGGCGGCCCGTCTTGCCGGTGGCGCCCACGACCAGGATCTCTTGTGTCATGGGGACAGCCAACCTCCACGGCCGGCGCCGCGACATGGGCGAGAGTTCATCGATGATGTTCGATCGTTCAGGCCGTATCTTGAGGAGCATGGAGCCGTTCGACGAACTGCTGCGCGGGATGCGCGCGGATGGCGCCGGGGTGCGCCGGACCGAGGTGGACGGGGCGGAGGTGTTCGGCGGGCTCACGTTGTGCGCGGTGGCTTCGGGTGAGGTCGAGGTGCGCGGTGAGGTCGCGAAGGCCGGGGACATCGTCGTGGTGCAGGGCGCTGTTGCCGTCGAGGGGCGGGCAACGGTCGTCAGTGGCACGTACGACGCCATGGGGGCGGTGGCCCGGCGCCTCGTTTCGATCCTGCCCGGAGCGCTGGTGGTGCCCGGGACCGAGGAGTGCGCGGCTTTCTACGAGAACATCGGCCTGGGTGGGCCCGGTGTGGTGGCGGACCGGTTCCTCGACTGGTTGATGGTGTGCGCCCTGCGGGACTGGTTCGACCGCGAGCACGGCGACGGGTGGCCGGCCGCCCTCGCCGACGAGGTGGTCGGGCCGGTTCTCCGCTCGATGCACTCCGATCCGGGACGGGCGTGGACGCTCGTCCTGCTGGCCAGGGAGGCCGGGGTGGCGCGGACGACGCTCGCCGGGCGGTTCGCCAGGCTGGTCGGGGTGCCGCCGCTGACCTACCTGACGCGGTGGCGGATGGCGTTGGCGGCCGACCTGCTGGCCGAGTCGGGGGCGACGGTGGCCTCGGTGGCGCGCAGGGTGGGGTACGCGGACGCGTTCGGGTTCAGCGCCGCCTTCAAGCGGGTGCACGGGTTCAGCCCGAGCGAGTGCCGCAGCCGGTGCGCCGCGAGCGCGTGACGTCCAGGTGCGCGGTTTGGTGAAGGCGGACCTCGACCACGGGCGCACACACCGAATCACGGGTACGGCCAACCGTTCGGCGCGCACACCTTCCCGTCCTGCGGGATGACGGCGCCCTGCGGCACGCCGCCGGTGATGCGGACGATCCCGTCGTTGGCCACGCTGAACGTCTGCTGCATCATCACCGGCGCCGGTCCGCCCGCCACGCCGCACGGCTGGTGCCCGTACCCGAACGCGTGACCGACCTCGTGGTTGACCACGTACCTCCGGTACGAGTCGAGGTCCGGCAGGAACGCGACCGCGCCGCGGAACCAGCGCGCGGCGCTCAGGAACACGAAGTTCCCGTCACGGCACGAGACGTCGACCGGGATCTCGAAGCCGCACACGGCCCGCGCGGTCTGCTGCGACGTCAGCCTGATGCGCAGCGAGGCCGCTCCCGAGACGCGTTGCACCGAACGGGCGCCGCGGGCCGTCCAGCCGCGCGGGTCGGCGAGCGTGGCGTCCACGAACGCCGAGAAGGCCTGCTCGTCCACGGTGATGCCGTTCTCCACCTCGACGGCGTAGGTGCGGAGCGGGCCGGTGCCGACGACCGGGCCGTTCCCCGGCACGACGTGGAACGTGCCCGCGCCGGCCACCGGGAACTCGGGGCCGTCGGGCAGGTCCGCGCTGGACGTGTACACACGCGGCGGCGGTGGCGGCGAAGAGGACGAGGCAACGGTGACGGGCGGGGCGGACGACGTCGGCGCGGTCGCGGGGGACGTCACCCCGGCCGGCTGGGCCGTCGTCAGCAGGATCGCGGTCAACGCGACCGCCGCCAGCACCAGGTGCGCCTTCATGGCGGCCACGCTGGCCGGAACTGATGAAGAACCTGTTTGCGTTCCGCTTGCCTGTCGTGAAGACCTGCATACTGCGCACCGTGTGTGCCCACATCCTCGTCGCCGAGGACAACGTTCACCAGGCTGAACTCGTCCGCCGGTACCTCGAGCACGACGGGCACTCGGTGGTGGTCGTCCACGACGGACGGGCGGCGATCGACGAGACGCGGCGCCGCAACCCCGACCTGCTGGTGCTGGACGTGATGATGCCGCTGGTCGACGGCATCGACGTGCTGCGCGCGGTCCGCACCGGGTCGGACGTGCCGATCGTGCTGCTCACCGCGCGGTCCACCGAGGACGACGTGCTGCTCGGGTTCGACCTGGGCGCGGACGACTACATCACCAAGCCGTTCCGGCCGAGGCAGATGGTGGCACGGGTGCGGACGATCCTGCGGCGCACCGGACGTGCGCGCGAGGCGAACGCGACGGTGCTCAAGGTCGGCGATCTGACCGTCGACCCGATCCGGCACGAGGTGCGCATCAAGGATGAGCTGGTGAGCCTCACGCCCGCCGAGTTCCGCTTGCTGGCCAAGATGGCCGCACAGCCGCAACGGGTGTTCACGCGCGAACAGCTGCTGGAGGACGGGTTCATCACCGCGCGCACGGTCGACGTGCACATGATGAAGCTGCGCCGCAAGATCGAGCGGGACTCGCGCCGTCCGGAACGCCTGCTGACCGTCTACGGCATCGGGTACAAGCTCGCATGAAAAGCCTGCTCGTCCGCTTCTTCCTGTTCTCGCTGGTGATCGCGGCCTGTTCGATCGCGGTCACGGCGTGGCTCGCGAGCCAGGCGACGACGGGCACGATCCGCCAGGAGCAGGGCGAGGCGCTCGAGACGGATGCGCAGATCCTGGACGAGCTGGTGCGCTACGCGGCCACGCACGAGGACTGGACGCGCTCGAAGGACGTCGTGGAGGTCATCGCGGCGAAGTACGGCCGCCGCATCGCCCTGACCGACGGCAACGGCAAGACCCTGGTGGACACCGGCCGGGAGAACGCGCCGCAGCTGCCGATCACCCCCAAGGCGCTCGTGGACCCGTTGAACGTCAACGGGAGGATCGACCCGAGAGCGGTGGGCCCGTTCAAGCTCACCGACGAGGAGCGCCGGAAGCTGCAGAGCTACGCGGACCAGCTCCTCGCGTGCACCGACAACAGGATCAACATCGTCATCGCGCCCAACGGGCGGCCGCGGTTGCCGAACCTCCGTCCCGGGGAGCTCTCGCTCTGGGAGGACTGCACGGTCGGCGATCGGCTGTACGTCCTCACCGCCACGGAGCTCGCAGCGTACGCGGAGCTGCACCGGTTGTTCTCGACGTGCGTCGACGCGCTGCCCGGGCCCCTGCCGTTCGGGTACAGGGCCCCCGCGCCGAAGTCGTTCGACTGGGAGGTGACCACCGTCAGCGGCGAGCCGCCGGAGGTCGTGGAGTGCATGGACGGCGCGCGGCGCGAGCAGCTCAGACCGCACGTCGCCGCACCGGTGCAGCTCTTCCTCACGGCGACCACCGGCGACGAGCCGCAGACGATCGACCTGTCCACGACCGGCACCACCCGGATCACGGTGGTGGCACTGGGGATCCTCGCGATCGCGGGCTTCGCGTCGTGGATCACGGCGACGCAGCTCGTGCGTCCGATCCGCGCGCTCACCGCCGCCACCAAGCGCACGGCCGAAGGCGACCGCACGGCACGTGTCGACGGCGGCGCGGGTGAGATCGGTGAGCTGGCGCGGTCGTTCAACGCCATGTCCGAGAAGCTCGCCGAGACCGAACGGCAGCGGCAGGCGATGGTGAGCGACGTCGCGCACGAGCTGCGCACGCCGTTGGGCAACATCACCGGCTGGCTGGAGGCGGCGCAGGACGGGCTCGCCGACCCGGACCCGCACCTGATCGGCATGCTGCTGGAGGAATCCCTTCTGCTGCAACGACTCGTGGACGACCTGCACGACCTCGCGCAGGCCGACGCGGGCACCCTGAAGCTGCACCCCGAGCCGATCGCGCTCGACGACGTCGTGGACCAGGTCGTCAACGCCCAGCAGAACCGCGACGTCCTGCTGCGGGCGGAGACGACGCCGGTGCACCTCACGGCGGACCCGGTGCGGCTGCGGCAGGCGCTCGGCAACCTCGTCGCGAACGCCGTCCGCTACACCCCGCCCGGTGGCGGGGTGGTCGTGAGGCTCTTCCGGTCGCAGGACAGCGCGGTCCTCGAGGTCGCCGACACCGGCACCGGCATCGCCCCGGACGACCTGCCGCACGTGTTCGACCGCTTCTGGCGAGCCGACAGGTCGCGCAGCCGCACCACGGGCGGCAGCGGGCTCGGGCTCGCCATCACGCGGCACCTGGTCGAGGCGCACGGCGGCACGGTGTCGGTGACGAGCGAGCCCGGCCGGGGCTCGACGTTCAGGATCAGCCTGCCGGCATGAGGCCCAGCAGGTCGACGTTGATCATCCCGGCCGCCTGGGCGCCCTGCGCGGCGGCGACGATCACGATGGCCGCCGGGTCCGTGACGTTGCCGGCCGCGTAGACGCCGGGAACGCTCGTGCGGCCCTTGGCGTCCGTGCGCACGAACTGGCCGGCCGGTGTTTCCACGGTTTCGGCGCCCAACGCCAAAAGGAACTCGTCGCGCGGTTTCACCGGCGCGGAGTACACGAGCGCATCGGCCGGCACCCGCCGGTCACCCGAGATCACCGCGACGAGCCGGTCGTCCTCGACCTCGACGCCGTCGACGGACGGGACGTGCGTGACGTCGTCCGACCACTGCCGGACCAGGGCGACCTTCATCTCCTCGCCGAAGACCACGAGCTTCTGGTCGCGGACCTCGTAGCCGTGGCAGTACGGGCAGCCGAAGACGTCACGGCCCCAGCGGTCGCGCAGGTTCTCCGGCACCTCGTCGACCAGGCCGGTCGCGAACAGCAGACGTCGAGCCCGCACCGTGCGGCCGGTCAGTTCGACGGCGAACCCGTCGTCGGTCCTGGTGACGCCGCGAACCTCGTCGTTGACGATCTCGCCGCCGTAGCCCTCGACCTCGGCACGCCCGTGCTTGAGAAGCTCCAACGGCGAGAGTCCGTCACGAGAGAGATAGTTGTGCATGTGCGCGGCCGGCTTGTTGCGCGGCTCGGCACCGTCGACCACGAGCACGCTGCGACGGGCCCGGGTCAGCATCAGAGCGGCGCTCAGCCCTGCCGCTCCCCCACCAATGATCACCACTTCGTAGTCCATGCTCCGAGGGTGCGGTCGACAGCCCGGTTTTGGCAAAGTAAGTTGCTGTTATGGCAACAACCGTGGGCCAGCGCCTGGCCGCCCTGCGCGCCGAGCACGACCTGACGCTGGCGGCGTTGTCCGAGATGACGGGCATTTCGAAGTCGACGCTGTCGCGTCTGGAGACGGATCAGCGCAAGCCGACGCTCGAGCTGCTGCTGCCGTTGTCGCGGACCTACCAGGTGACGCTGGACGACCTGGTCGGCGCACCCGAGGTCGGCGATCCGCGTGTCACGATGAAACCGCGCGAGCTCACCCACGGCCGCGTCGGCATCCCGCTGACGCGCTCCATCGGGCCGCTGCAGGCGTGGAAGCTGATCATCAGCGACGACCGGATGCACGAGCCGCAGGTGCACGAGGGCTACGAGTGGTTCTACGTGCTCAGCGGCCGGATCCGGCTGCGGCTCGGCGACCGGGAGGTCGTCCTGCGCGCCGGTGAGGTGGCGGAGTTCGACTGCCGCCAGCCGCACTCGCTGGGCAGCGCGGACGGCCGGCCGGCGGAGATCATCAGCCTGTTCGGCAAGCAGGGGGAACGCCTGCACACCCGCGCGGCGCCGCCGGACAGGTCATAGTGGGGGCATGTGCCGAAACATCCGCGTGCTCCACAACTTCGAACCGCCGGCCACCTCCGACGAGGTGCAGGCCGCGGCGCTGCAGTACGTGCGGAAGGTGAGCGGGGCGGCCAAGCCGTCCGCGGCGAACCAGGCCGCGTTCGACCAGGCGGTCGCGGCCGTGGCGGCGGCGACGCGGGAACTGCTGGACGCGCTGGTCACGACGGCGCCGCCCAAGGACCGCGAGGTGGAGGCCGCGAAGGCGAAGGCCAGGGCGGCTGAGCGCTACGCGCGCTAACGGCGGACGCGGGTGTCGAGGTACATGCAGATCAGCTTGGCCGCGACGCCCGCGGAGCCGACGATGAAGGCCTGGTCGGGCCCGAGAGTCACGGCGATGGCCCACAGCAGCAGCGCGATCAGCACGAGGATGACAGTCACCTGTGCCGCGTGCGGCCAGCTTCCCAGGTGGACGAGCCACCTCGCCGACTGCCGCGGCTGCGGAACCTCCACGTCACCCGCTCTATCGGGTGAACGCTCCGCTTTGACCGCCATCGTGCTCCTCCGCCGTGAATCCTCCGGACGGATCCATTCTCCTGAGTTGATCTTCTACGGAGTGTTACTCCACCGGGTCATGCGGTGAGCGTTGGGTGAGCGTCGGCGAACGGCAGACGAACGGTCATCAGCGTGATCGGTTGCCGGACCGTCACCGTCCGTTCACCGATTGCGACCCAGGTCGCAACCGTACGTGTCACCCAACCGAGTGATCCTCGACTCTGCGTAGCGGATGGGCCGTTCGGAGCAGGCCCGTTTTTGTCAGACCTCTCGGATAACGTCAGGTGAAGCTCGCGGTACGAGGGGAGAAAACGTTGCCGGACAACAACGTCAGCGTCACCGCACTGTCGTTCACCGAGTACGTCATGAGCGGTCAGCGTGGACGCATCAACATCGTGTCGGAACAGCGGGGGATGTACCTGGCCTCCGACACGCGGGTGTGCGGGTTCTACAACCCGATCCGCGACGCCATGCGCCGAGCGGTCAACTCGACCGAGCCGGAGATCGAGCTCAAGAAGGCGGTCATGAGCGCCAACCGCACGGGCCAGCCGCGGGCGTTCGAGGAGATCGCCGACGGCTTCCTGCCCTGGCTGGCGTCGTTCAAGGCGACCGGTGTGCCGGTGGAGGGGGCCACCTACCGCGCCGGTGAGCTGACCCTGAAGGTGCGGCCGCACCTCGGGCTGCGCAAGAAGGACGGGTCGACCTACGCGGTGCTCGTGCACACCAAGGAGGCGCCGCTGACCAGGGAGGCCGCGAACGTGGCGCTGCGGATCCTGCAGCACACGGTCGCGGACACGCTGCCCGGCGCCACGCCGATGGTGCTCGACGTGCGACGCGGCAAGGCCTACCAGATGCCGGCGCGGACGAACCTCGGCAAGCTCGACGTGCTGATCGCCGCCGAGGCCGTGGGGTACGTGACGCACTGGAAGCTGTCCGGCCTGTTCGAGTCCGTCCAGGTCGGCTAGGGAGACACCGTGTCGCGGAGCGCGGACCTCGTCGCGTTGCCGGGGTGGGAGCAGAAGCGCGAGCAGGAGCTGACCTGGGCCGGGGCCGAGGACTACGTGGGGTTCGCGTTCCCGGCCGACTACAGGGAACTCCTGTCTGCGGTCGGCGGTCGGCGGCGGGGTCTTCGACCACGTCGTCGCGGTGATCTCGCCGATCGCCGACGAGGACTCGCTCGACGACTTCACGACCGACGTGCACGCCGCCCCGGAAGGCCTCGTCCCGTGAGGGACGGCGGCCGAGGGCGGCTGCACCCTGTACCGGCGGGCCGACGGCCCACCCGACCGGTGGACGATCACGTTGTGCGACATCGAGTTCTCCGAGCAGGAGGACTACGACGGGCCGGTGTCCGCGTTCCTCCACGACCTGCTCACCGGGAAGGTCGTGAGCGGGCTCGTCGCGGCCACCCCGGCCCGCAAGCCCGCTTTCTGGCCGAGCTAGGCGCTGTCCCGCGAGTCTCATCCGCGACAGTCGCGGCCGAGGGCCTAGCAGGTCGCGAGCAACCCGGCGAGCGCGTCGTGCTCCGCCTGGTCGGCAGTCAGCTTGTAGTTGATCTTCACCGCGATCCAGTGCCGCGCGTACGTGCAGCCGTACGCGGCGACCGGCGGCTTCCACTTCGCCGGGTCCTGGTCGCCCTTGGAGCGGTTGGACTTCGCGGTCACCGCGATCAGCTGGATCCCGCCGAGGTCGTTGGCGAACGCCTTGCGCTGCTCGTCGGTCCACTTGTCGGCGCCGGAGCGCCAGGCCTCGGCGAGCGGCACGGTGTGGTCGATGTCGACCTCCCCACCGTCCTTGATCACCACGCCGTCGTAGACGCTGGTCCAGGTTCCCGACGTGGCCTTGCAGTCCTTGTCCGACTTTACGTCGACGCCCTGGCGCTGCAGCACGATCTCCCTGGTGTCGCAGGAGTTCCCCTGCGAGGCCCAGTGCGGGAAGCGGTCGCGGCTGTAGCCGGCCATCTTGCCCTCGGGCGCGATGACCAGTGCGGCGAGGTCGGACGAACCGGCCGGGGCGGACCCGGTGGGCGCGGGGGTGGTGGGCGGGTTCTCCTGCGGGGACTGGAGTTTCGTGAGGTACCAGCCCACCGCCACGAGCAGCAGGAAGACCACCAGTGACGTCACCGCCGCGCGATTCATGCGGCAATGATTAACCATGCGAATCACGGACCGGTCACCCGGCCCGTGATCCGCATGTCGCGGTTACGGGCGCGAGGTGAGGTAGCCGCCCATGTTCTTGAAGTACTCGTGCGCCTTGAGCTCCACGCCGTCGGCGGTGCGAACCTTCTTGACCAGCAACGCCTTGCTGCGGCCGCGGCGGGCCTCGGCTCCCGCGACGATCGCGACACCGTCACCCTCGCGGTAGAAGATCCGGCCGGGGGTGCCGCCGTAGACAGCGGAGGAGACGTCCGCCTCGATGATCTCCAGCCGCTGGCCGCGGTGGAAGCAGAACGCGCTCGGGTACGGCGCGCACTGCGCGCGCACCAGGCGGTCCAGCTCCTCGGCCGTCCAGGTGAAGTCGATGCGCAGGTCCTCCTCCGCGCGCTTGTGGAAGAACGAGGCCTGCGAACGGTCCTGCTTGGTGAAGTCCGTGCGGCCGGAGGCGATCTCGGCGAGGCCGTCGACGGTGATCGGGCCGAAGAGCTCCAGCGTCTTCTCGAACAGGACCGCGGTCGTGTCGCGCGGGCCGACCGGGACCGAGCGCTGCAGCACGATGTCGCCGGCGTCGAGCGTGTCGTCCATCATGTGGGCCGTCACGCCGACTTCCTTCTCGTCGTTGAGAAGCGCCCAGATCAACGGCGAGAAGCCCGCGTACTTCGGCAGCAGCGAGTCGTGCACGTTCAACGTGCCGTGCTTGGGCAGGGCGAAGACCTGCGGCGGGATCCAGGTGCGCCAGTTGCACGCGACGATCACGTCCGGCTCGGCGGCCTTGAGGGTGTCGAGCAGCTCCTGGTCCTCCGGACGCTCGCGGACGAGGACGTCGACGCCGTTCTCGCGCGCCAGGTCCTCGACCGAATCGCTCCAGACCTTCTCGTACGCACCCTCACCCTTCGGGTGGGTCACCACCAGGACGACCTCGTGCTCGGACGCCAAAAGTGCCTGCAGGGTGCGACGACCCCAGGTCTGGAACCCGAACATGACGACCCTCATGGGGGTGTCCTCCTTCACTCCGGTGCGTTACGGTCAGGCTAACCTAACTGACGGCTTGCCAAGGTAGCTTAGGCTGCCCTAAGTTCGGTGCTCATGCATCCGATCTACGACATCGTCGGTATCGGGTTCGGTCCCTCGAACCTGGCACTCGCCATCGCTCTGACCGAGCACAACGAGCAGGCCGAAACCCCCGTCACCGCGGTGTTCCTGGAACGCCAGCAGGCGTTCGGCTGGCATCGGGGCATGCTGCTCGACGACGCCACCATGCAGGTGTCCTTCCTCAAGGACCTGGTCACGATGAGGAACCCGGCCAGCCGCTTCTCGTTCCTGTGCTACCTGCGCGACCGCGGCCGGCTGATCGACTTCGTCAACCACAAGAACCTGTTCCCGCTGCGCGTCGAGTTCCACGACTACTTCGAGTGGGCGGCCGCGCAGGTCGACGACGTGGTCTCCTACGGCACCGAAGCCGTTGGCGTGGAAGCGATCCAGAACGACCTGTTCGAGGTGACGACGGCCACGGGTGACGTGTACCACGCCCGCAACCTCGTCTTCGCCACCGGACTGCGCCCGACCGTGCCCGAGGGCGTCGCGCTGTCGGACCGCGTGTGGCACAACAGCGAGTTCCTGCACCGCGTCGGCGAGCTCACCGACCCGAAGCGCTGCGTCGTCGTGGGCGCCGGGCAGAGCGCGGCGGAGGCCGTGGCGTACCTGCACCGCGAGTTCCCGCGTGCCGAGGTGTGCTCGGTGTTCTCCCGCTACGGCTACTCCCCCGCGGACGACAGCTCGTTCGCGAACCGGATCTTCGACCCCGAGGCCGTCGACCACTACTTCGACGCACCGGACGCCGTGAAGCGGCGGCTGATGGAGTACCACCGCAACACCAACTACTCCGTCGTGGACGTCGACCTGATCGCGCAGCTCTACCGCACCACGTACCGGGAGAAGGTGCTCGGCACCGAGCGCCTGAAGATGATGAAGATGACCCGGCTCGTCGCGGTCGAGGAGACCCGGGACGGCGCCCGCGCGGTGATCCAGTCGCTGGTCACCGGCGAGCAGGAGTTCGTCGACACCGACCTCGTGCTGCTCGCGACCGGGTACGACGAGGCCATGCCGATGCTCGGCTCGCTGGACGAGATGTGCGCACGGGACGAGGCCGGCCGTCTGGTCGTGGGCCGCGACTACCGCCTCCAGTCGCCGCTCAAGGGCGGCATCTACCTGCAGGGTGGCACCGAGCACTCGCACGGCATCACGTCGTCGTTGCTGTCGAACGTCGCGGTTCGATCGGGTGAAATCCTGGCTTCGGTGCTCACCCACACCCCTGTGCCGGTCCTCGCGACCGCGTAAGACTCACCGGGTGGAACTCGACCTGAAGCTGACGGGCTGCCGGGCCATCACGATGGACCCGGCACGTCCCGCCGCGCACACCATCGGCATCTGGCAGGGCCGCATCGCCGGGCTGGACGAGCAGGTCGCGGACCTGCCGGCCGCCGAGACCGTGGACCTCGGCGGCGCCGTGGTGCTCCCCGGTTTCATCGACGCCCACACGCACCTCGCGTGGAACGGCCGTCGCACGATCGACATCACCGGCCTGGCGACCGCGGCCGCCGTCCTCGACCGCCTCGCCGGCGCTCCCGGCACCGGCTGGATCGAGGCGTCCGGCTACGACCGGCGGATCATGGACTCCCCGCTCACGGCCGCCGACCTCGACCGGATCAGCGGCGACAGGCCCGTCTACGTCGCCGACCTGTCCGGGCACGCGTGCGTCGTGAACTCCGCGGTGCTGCGGCGGCTGCCGGAGATCACGAGCGACGGCTGGCTCACCGAGAACGAGCAGCTGGCCGCGCGGACGTTGCGCCTGCCGTACTCGCTCGACGAGATCACCGCCGAGCTGCACGAGAGCGCACGGCAGGTGCTCGCCGAAGGCGTCACGATGTGCGCGGAGGCGGGCATCGGCGCGGGCCTGATCGCCAGCAGCCCGCTGGAGGCCGCCGCGTACCAGCGCGCCCGGCTGCCGATCCGCGTGCAGCTCATGGTGTCCGCGCACGTCCTGCACGACGTCGCCGCCGATCCGGCCGACCGGATCCCGCGCGCGATCGACCTGGGCCTGCACACCGGGTTCGGCGACGACATGCTGTCGTTGGGCGCCATGAAGCTGTGGACCGACGGCGGCATGATCGCGCGCACGGCCGCGTTGACCGAGCCGTACGCGGGCACGGACAACGCGGGTCAGCTCGCCGAGTCCGAGGAGCTCATGCGGGCGGCGATCGTCGACGGGCACCACGCGGGCTGGCAGCTCGCGATCCACGCGATCGGCGACCGCGCCATCGACTTCACCCTGGACGCCGTGGCCGAGGCGCAACGGCAGCGGCCACGCCCGGACGCCCGGCACCGCGTCGAGCACTGCGGCCTGGTCCGCCCCGACCAGCTCGACCGGATCGCGGCCCTGGGGCTGGTTCCCGTCGTGCAGCCGACGTTCCTGCACGCGTACGGCGACGACTACAGCGAGATCATGGGCGAGGAGCGGGCGCCGTGGCTGTACCGCGGCAGGTCGTTCCTCGACCGCGGGATCACCGTCGCGGGCAGCTCGGACCGGCCGGTGGCGGACGGGGCGCCGTTGCGCGCCATCGAGTTCATGGTGCGGCGGCGGTCGTCCGGCGGCCGCGCGGTCGGGCCGGACGAGGCGATCACCGTCGAGGAGGCGATCCACGCCTACACCCTCGGCAGCGCCTACGCGTGCCGCAAGGAGCACGTGCTGGGCAGCCTCACGCCCGGCAAGCTCGCGGACCTCGTGGTGCTCGGCGACGACCCGCGCACGAGCGACGCGATCGCGGACATCCCCGTGCTGGCCACGGTGGTCGGCGGCGCCTTCAGCTTTCAGCGATCTTCTTGATGGCCGCCAGCCTCGCGTCCCACTGGGAGGCGAGGCCGGCCATCCAGGTGGCCGTGGCGTCCAGCGCGCCGGACCGGACGGAGAAGTTGTTCTCCCGGCCGGCGCGTTCGGACGCCACCAGCTCCGCCCTCTCCAGCACGGCCAGGTGCTTCACAATCGCCTGCCTGCTCACCGGCAGCTCGGTCGCGAGCGCCGACGCCGTCACGGCGCCCTTGGCGGCGACCAGGTCGAGGATCCGTCGGCGCATCGGATCGGCGAGCGCGGCCAGCACGTCATCGACCTGACTCACTTCTCCAGGTGCTCCCGCAGCTCGTCGAGTTCGTGGCCCCAGCCGTCGACGTTGCCGGACGCGTACCGCTCCTGCTCCTCCGACGGCAGGTCGAGCTGCGTGAACCCGCTCTCCACGACCCGCAGCAGCGTGCCGCCGTCCTGCGGGACGAGCGTGAACTCGACCAGCGTCGCGTTGCCGGGCACCGGATCCGGCCCGAGCGGACCCGACCAGCGCCACGAGAAGAACGTCTCGGGCTCGACCACCTCGATGATCGCACGCCCGGTGCCGTGCTCGGTCCACGTGAGGGTGACCTCTCCGCCGGGCGCCAGCTCCGACACCGTGGCCCCGGCGTCGCCGAACCACGCGCCGAGGTGCTCGGCCGAGGTCAGCGCGTTCCAGACGCGCGTGGGCGACGCGTTGACCAGCACGTCGCGTTCGATCCGGTCCACCCGCCACCTCCTGCAACCAAGCGGTTGCAAAACAGGCTACTGCAGGTGGAACGTGGCGGCCAGCGTGGTGAGGCGGTCGGTGATGTCGGCGTGGACGTTGGTGCGGCGGACCCAGTTCTCACTGCCCGACGCCGCCGACGGTGCCGCCCCGAGAGGCGAGACGGCGTCCGTGACGCCGTACTCGAGCCGGTACGCGAGCACCGCGATCGCCGACTCCAGCCAGAACGACGGGTCCGGCGTGGGGATCTCGCCCAGGCCGACCCGGAACCACACGGGCATCCGCGCGTACTGCCCGAGCGCCGCGGAGATCCGCCGCGCCGCCGCTTCCCTGATCTCGCCCCGGGCCTTGTCGCCCGCGAGCACGGCCTCGGTGCGCCACTCCTCCCCCGTGGCGTCCTCGTCGGCCGCGAGCCGCTCGGCCGCCCGCCGCGCACCGGCCTCGTTCGCGTTGATCAGCCACTCCATCTGGCGCACCTCGTGCGACAGCGCGTCCCGTTCGAACCGGGGCACCCGCCCACCGTCCAACCTGGACCGGGCCTCGTCCCGCCGGGCCTTGAGCCCGGCGAACTCGAGCACCTCCTGCCTCAGCTCGACCCGCGCGGGGTCGGCGAGGATCTCCTGCTCGGCGTCCCACGCCTTGCGCAGCGCCTCGACCAGCGGCGCGATGTCGCCCGCCACCGCGTCGAGGTCGGCCAGCGGCCCGTCCCCGGCACCGGACAGCCGCCGCTCGAGCACCGTGAGCCGGGCCGTGACGCGCTCGAGCTCCGCCGTGAGCTGACCGACGTGGCTGATCAGGGTCGCGACCTGCGGCTCGACCGCGTCGAGCCGTTCCTTCTCCGTGGGCACGCGACCAGCGAACCGGACCAGGGCGACCCCGCCAAGGCGGTGACCACCTTTTGCACGCATTAGAGACGCACTTCCGCCCGACCGAGGAACCCAGCTCTCACGCACCGTCACGACCATGCGTGAACTGGTGCAAAACGAGGTATTAATGACAAATGGCGACCTCTACGACGGAGACCGAACGCAAGTACGAGGCCCCATCGGACGCGAGTCTGCCGGACCTCACCGAGATCACCGGCGTGGCCGCCGGCCCGGAGGAGTTCGACCTCGAAGCCACGTACTTCGACACGGACGACTACCGGCTGGCCCGCGCCGGCGTGACCCTGCGCAGGCGCGTCGGCGGCGCGGACGAGGGCTGGCACCTGAAGCTCCCGGCGGGTGAGGACTCCCGCGAGGAGCTCCGCGTCCCCCTGGACCGCGCGACGAAGAAACCCCCGGCAGACCTCACCTCCCTGGTCCGTGCCCACACGAGGGGCAACGACCTCGCCCCGGTCGCCGAGATCCGCACCAACCGCCGCCGCTGGCAGCTGACCAACGGCACCGGCGAAATGCTCGCCGAGGTCGTCGACGACGTCGTCACCGCGCAAACCCTGGGCTCCTCGACCACCACCAGCTCGTGGCGCGAGATCGAGGTCGAGCTGGGCGAGAGCGGCGACCGCGAGCTCCTCGACACCGTGGAACGCCACCTGGGCGACGCGGGCATCGTCCGGTCGTCCTCGAAGTCCAAGCTCTCCCAGGTGATCGGCGTCCGGCGCGACTCCGGCCCCACCCTCGGCAAGAAGCCGACGGCGGGCGACGTGGTCCTCGCCTACCTCTACGAACAACGCGCGGCCCTGCAGAACCAGGACCCGCGAGTCCGCCGCAACGAACACGACGCCGTCCACCAGATGCGGGTGGCCACCCGCCGCATGCGCTCGGCGCTGCAGGCCTTCGGCAAGATCGTGGACCGGGAACGAACCCGAGCCCTCACCGACGAACTGAAGTGGCTCGCCGGGGTCCTCGGCACCTCCCGAGACCTGGAAGTGCTCCGCAAGCGCTTCGAAGAGGGCCTCCACGCCCTCCCGCCGGAACTGGTGCTCGGCGACGTCGCAGCTCGCCTGACGCGACACTTCGCCCCGCTGGAAGCCAAGGCGCACAACGACTCCGTGGCGGCGCTCGACAGCGAGCGCTACTTCGCGCTCCTCGCGAGCATCGACACCCTCCTGACCGAGCCACCCCTGACCGCCAAGGCCTCGGGCAAGGCCAAGGACGTCCTCCCCGGCCTGGTGGAAAAGGCCCGCCACCGCCTCGACGTCCGCGTGGAAGCGGCCCTGGCCACCACCGACAGCGACGAACCCCTGCACGAGGCCCGCAAAGCGGCCAAACGCCTCCGCTACTCGGCCGAGGTGGCCGAACCGGCCCTGGGCAAGCACGCCAAGGCCCTCCGCAAGCGGGCCAAGGACGTCACCACCCTGCTGGGCGACCACCAGGACTCGGTGGTGGCCCGCCCGGTGCTCCTGGACCTCGGCAGGGGCGACGAGAACGGCTTCACCTTCGGCCTGCTGTACGGCAAAGAGGTGGAGCTGGCGCACAAGACGGAAGCAGACCTCCCCGCCCTGTGGCGCAAGCTGAGCAAGGAACACCTCTAGCCACGAGCCCCACGTCCGCGATGCCGAAGACATCCCAGTTGCCAGGGGTGTCAAGCGGCTGCGGCGGTGTGGTGTGCCCAGGCGGTGTGTTCGTTGTAGGTGGTGCGGGTTTTGAGGCAGCCGTGCAGGATGCCGACCAGGCGGTTGGCGAGCTGGCGCAAGGCGGCGTTGTGGCTGCCGCCTCGGGCGCGTTGCTGCTGGTAGTAGGCGCGGGCGCCGGGGCTGACCCGCATGGCGACGAAGGCCTGGGCGATCAGGGCGTCGAGCAGCCGGTCGTTATGGACGTGCCGGGCCGCGATGGTGCGTTTCTTGCCGGAGGCGATGGTGATCGGGCTGGTGCCGGCGTAGTTCTTGCGCGCCTTGGCGCTGGCGTAGCGAGTGGGGTCGTCTCCGAACTCGGCGAGCACCCGAGCGCCGAGAACGCGTCCCATCCCGGGTTGGGACAGGATGATCTCAGCGTCCGGGTGCCGGCCAAAATGGGCCTCGACCTCGCGCTGCAGGCCGGTGATCTGCTCGGCCAGCGTGGCCAGGATCGCGATCGTGGCGCGGGTCGCCGCCGCATAGGCGGCCGTCACCACCGGCGGCTGTCCGAGGTGTTCGGCGCGCAGCGCGGCCTGGATCTCGGCGGCCCTGGTGTCGACGTCCCGACGCCGGGCCCGCGCCAACGAGCCGCGGATCTGGTTGAACGACAACCTCTTCGCGGTGTCCGGATCGGCTGCCCGGCCCAGCAGCTCCAGCGTGTCCGGCGCGTCCAGATCGGTGAACGCCGCAAGCGCAGCGGGGAAGTACTCGCGCAACGAATGCCGCAACCGCAGCGTGTGACGGGTCCGATCCCAGATCAACGTCTTGTGCACCCGCGCCACGACCTTGATGCCCTCGGCCTCGGCCGAATCACCCGCGACCGGACGCAACTGGTGCGCGTCGGTGCGGACCATGTCCGCCAGCACATGCGCGTCCCCCGCATCGCTTTTCGCGCCCGACACCTGATACCGGTCCCGAAACCGCGCCACCGACAACGGATTCACCGCGAACACCGCATACCCAGCGGCGACCAGCGCGGCCACCCACGGACCCCGGTCGGTCTCGATCCCGACCCGCACCTGCACATCCCCCACATCGGCATCACCCGAGTGCTCGGCGATCAACGCGTGCAACCGCGCCATCCCCGCCACCCCCTCGGGCAACCGGGCCTTCGCCAGCCTGCGTCCGCCAGCGTCCATCACCTCGACATCGTGATGATCCTCAGCCCAGTCATCACCCACCAGCAGCAGCATCTCACCCTCCCGACTCACACCTCATCAGCAGCAACGGGAGAACCATCAGCGACCTAATGAACAGTGCTCACACCAGCCGGTGGGCACGACATCCCAGCAGCGATCCCGTTCTCCCGGCACCGGCGAGGGCACGATCTTCGGCAAGGACTCACAGTCCAGGCGAGCCGAGTGCTCACCCACCAGCGCTACCAGAACCGAGCCTGCCAGACGACCGGCTCAGCACTCATTAGGCGAGCCCCGGCGAAGACGAAGCCGAGCCGTCCTTCAAGGCACTCCGGGTGGGGTGGCTTCGTCACGAGTCATGACACCTCTCCTTGGTGTGGCCCGCTCCTGGCTCGACTCGTGACGAAGCCACCCCGCCAACGCAAGCACCAACGCAACAGCAAGCCGCCCAACTCACCAGGCGTGCCATCAACCCGCGACCGGCGCCGGCCCAGGCTTTTGACCAGATCGGCGGGGTCCGGGGCGGAGCCTCGAGCGGTAAACAGGAACCCGCCACCCGAACCCAGCCACAACAGGAGCGCCCAAGGTGACCCAAAGCCCCCTGCCCCACCTGGTCCCCCACCCGGTGGAGGTCACCCCATCCCAAGGCACCCACACCCTCGCACCGGACACCACCATCCAGGCCACCGCAGCCGCCGGAGAACCGGCACAGCGCCTGGCGGAAATCCTCCGCCGCTCGACAGGTTTCGCACTGCCGATCAACGACACCACCGGCAGCATCCGCTTCACCGACGGCGCAGCCGAGGAGCAAAGCACCGAGGGCTACCAGCTGGACGTGACCTCGGAAGCAATCACCATCAGGGCCAACTCCCCGGCCGGCCACTTCAACGCGATAGCCACCCTGCGCCAACTCCTCGACCCCAGAATCGAAGCCCGGTCACGACAGCAAGGCCCCTGGCAGATCCCCGCGGTCAGCATCCGGGACCACCCCAGGTACCACCACAGGGGCGCGATGCTGGACGTGGCAAGGCACTTCTTCACCCCCGCCGAGGTCGAGCGCTACATCGACCAGATCGCGGCCTACAAGATCAACTACCTCCACCTGCACCTGACCGACGACCAGGGCTGGCGCCTGGAGATCAAGAGCTGGCCCGACCTGACCAGGACGGGCGGCTCGACGGAGGTGGGCGGCCGAACCGGCGACCTCCACTACACGCAGGCCGAGTACGAGGACCTGGTCGAGTACGCGGCGAACCGCGGCATCACGGTGATCCCGGAGATCGACGTGCCGGGCCACACCAACGCGGCCCAGGCCAGCTACCCGGAGCTGAACGACGACGACAGGGCCAAGCCCCACTACACCGGCACGGACGTGGGCTTCTCATCCCTGGCCATCCACAAGGACGTCACCTACACCTTCGTGGAAGACGTCATCCGGGAAGTAGCCGCGCTGACTCCGGGCCCGTACCTCCACATCGGCGGCGACGAAGCCCTTTCCACCTCGGAGGAGGACTACGCGACCTTCATGGCGCGTGTGCTCCCCCTGGTCAAGAAGTACGGCAAGACGGCCATCGGCTGGCACGAGTTCATCAAGACCAGCGACGACCCGGCGACGATCCCGCAGTTCTGGGCCACCACGACGACCGACGACGACGTGGCCGCGGCAGCACGACGCGGCCACAAGGTCCTGATGTCCCCGGCCAACCGCGTCTACCTGGACATCAAGTACGACGACACCATGCCCCTGGGCCTCGTCTGGGCGGGCTTGGTCGACGTCAGGGACACCTACGACTGGAACCCCGGAGCCTACCTGGAGGGCGTGTCCGAGGAACACGTCCACGGCGTCGAAGCTCCACTGTGGACGGAAACCGTCACCACCTCGGCGGACGTCGAGCACATGGCGTTCCCCAGGCTCGCCGCGGCGGCCGAACTCGCCTGGGCCCCGGCCGAGGTCCACGACTGGGAGGCGTTCGCCCCGCGCCTGGCCGCCCAGGCCGAGCGCTGGAGGGTCCAGGGCGTCAACTTCCACCCCAGTCCCCAGGTCCCCTGGCCCCAGCAGGACTAGAAGTAGCCCTGCCCGTGGTCGGAGTAGCTGACGACCAGGTGCTTGACGCGGCGGTACGCGGCGAGCGCGGTGGTGTTCGCCGGGTACGCGTAGTAGTTGTTGACCCACACCCGCTCGGCGCGCAGGTCCCGGCCCACGTTGTGCGCCAACGCGATGTCACGGCACCAGATGCCGGCGCCGAGCTGGGCGGCGGCCTCGTTGGCGATCTTCAGGGCGTCGTCGCGGTCGTCGAACCTCGTCACGGACACGACGGGGCCGAGCACGTCGTCGGCGAACACGGACGAGCGGTGGTCGCCCTCGAAGATCGTCGGCTGGACGTAGTGGCCGTCGGCCTCGCCGCCGGTCACCAGGCGGGCGCCCTCGGCCTTGCCGCGCTCGACGTACGCGAGCACCCGATCGCGCTGCGCGAGGCTCACGACGGCGCCGACCATGGTGTCCGTGTCGAGCGGGTCACCCAGCTTCAACGCCTGCGTGCGCTCGGTGGCGAGGTGCAGGAACTCCTCGTGGACGGCGGACTGGAGCAACGCGCGCGACGGGGCCGTGGCGATCTCGCCCTGGTTGGCCGCGAACATCGCGAAGCCCTCGAGGGCCTTGTCGAGGAAGCCGTCGCGGCGCGCCGTCACGTCGGAGAAGAAGATGTTCGGGCAGCGGCCGGACGTCGCGGGGTGGTCGCCGGAGCCGGTGACGACGTTGACGACGCCGGGCGGCAGCAGGTCGGCGATCACGTCGATCAGGACGTGGACGGACGCCGGCGTCTGCAGGGCGGGTTCCAGGACGACGGCGTTGCCGGCGGCCAGGGCGGGTGCGAGCACGCGGCAGGCGTTCATCAGCGGGAACGTCCACGAGATGCGCTCGTGGACGACGCCGAGCGGCTGGAACGAGCGGTAGTCGCAGGTGTCGCGGCCGAGCTGCTCGACCTCGCCGACCTCGGCGCGGACGACGGCGGCGTACTGGCGGAAGAGCTCGATCAGCATCGGCACGTCGGCGACCAGGGCCTCGCGCACGGGCTTGCCGTTGTCCCAGGTCTCGGCGACGGCGAGCTCGGTCGCGTGCTCCTCGATGCGGTCCGCGATCTCGCACAGCACGGTGGCGCGCTCTCGCGCCGTGGTGTTCCCCCACGCCTGTGCGGCGCCACTGGCGGCGTGCAGCGCGCGGGCCCGATCCGCATCGGTCCCGCGTGCGACCTCGGTGAACACCTCGCCGGTCACCGGCGTGACGTTCTCGACGTACTCACCGGACACGGGCGCCACGTGGTCGCCGCCGATGAAGTGGTCGTACCTCGGCCGGTACGCGACCACGCTGCCGGGCTGACCCGGTGCCGCGTACTGCGTCATTCTCAGCTCCTGCCAGAAGATGGCCCACTGCGGGACTGTGGTGGGGAAAATGAGAAAGTAGGCAGCAGTACGTTGCATGCCCGTTGCAAGCCGTGGATGGATCAGTGGCCCACGAACCTGGGCAACACGCACTGTTGCTGAGTCGCGTCAGAGATGCCGTGTTGAGTGGTACTCGCACGGTTGATTTGCCACGCTCAGTGATTTCCGCGTCGTGGCAGCGGTCACTCGCCGCGAACGTCGACCCCGACCTGCACACCGCGCCGACCGTGTTCGCCGCCGACGAGCTGCCCGATCTGCGCGAACGCCACCCGCTGCACCCGACGCTGCCGCTGCTGCGCGAGACGCTGCTCGGTTTCGCCGAGGAAGCCAAGCACATCATGATCGTCGCGGACGCGCAGGGCCACATCCTGTGGTGCGAGGGCTCGAAGGACACCCGCGGCAGCGCCGAGGACGTCGGCCTGGCGGCGGGGACGCTCTGGTCGGAGGGTGCCGCGGGGACGAACGGCATGGGCACCGCGCTCGCGGTGAACTCGCCCGTCACGGTCCACTCGGCCGAGCACCTGGTGCGGACGTACCACCACTGGACGTGCGCGGCGAGCCCCATCCGCGATCCCGACACGGGGACCACGATCGGGGTCGTCGACCTGAGCGGTCCGATCGAGACCGTGCACCCCTCGATGGTGGCGCTGGTGTCGGCGTCGGCCCGGCTCGCGGAGTCGGAGATGCTCGCGCGGATGCACGCGCAGGACGAGGAGCTGCGGTCGCGCAACATGCGGCACCTGATCGCGCTGCGCGGTGAGCCGGGCGCGCTGCTCAGCCCCACCGGGAGGGTCGTCGCGGTCGAGCCGTACGGGCTGCTGCCGTCGCGCGTCGACGTCTCCGCGGACAGGGTGCGGCTGCCCGACGGCCGCGAGGCGGTCCTCGAACCGCTCGCCCAGGGCTACCTGCTGCGCATCCCCCGTCAGCGCCACGTCCGGCGCAGCGTGCTGTCGCTGTCGTTCCTGCTGCCGGAGCCGAAGGTCGTGCTGGACGGCCGCGAGGTGCCGATCTCGTTGCGGCACGCCGAGATCCTGTGCGCGCTGACGTTGCACGGCCGGCTGTCCGCCGACCAGCTCGCGCTGCGCCTGTACGGCGAGCGCGGCAACCCCACGACCGTGCGCGCCGAGCTGCACCGGCTGCGCGCCCAGCTGGGCACCGACGTGCTCGCGACCAGGCCGTACCGGCTCACCGCCGACGTCGAGACCGACTTCCTGGCGGTGCGGGCCGCGTTGAAGGACGGCGACGTGCCGCTGGCCGCGAGCAGGTACCGCGGGTCGCTGCTGCGCCGCTCGGAGGCGCCCGTCGTGCTGGCCGAGCGGGACGACCTCGCGACCGGCGTGCGCACGGCGGTCCTGGCGCGTGGCGACGCGAACGCGTTGTGGACGTTCACCCAGACCGACTCGGGAGAGCACGACGTCGAGGCGCTGGAACAGCTGGTGAGGCTGTTGCCGCCGGACGACGTGCGGCTCGCCATCGCCACCGCCCGGCTGAGGAGACTCAGTCAGGACGATTGACAAGACTCTCAACCCCTGAATATCTTTCTCGCTAAGATACTTGGCGAGGGGGATTCTCATGCGCGTACTGATCATCGGAGCGGGGACCGGTGGCCTGTGCCTGGCGCACGGGTTGAAGAAGGCCGGCGTGGACGTCGCGGTGTTCGAACGCGACCGCACACCGCGCAGCATGCTGATCGGCTACCGGGTCGGGATAAGCCCGGACGGCAGCAAGGCGTTGCACAGCTGCCTGCCGCCGGAGGTGTTCGCCGAGTTCGTCCGCACCACGGCCCGGCCGCCGAAGCACATCGTCATGCGGACCGAGAAGTACCGGGAACTGCTGACCGGCGACATCGACACGAACGTCGACGACAGCCGCAGCGAGAAGTCCGTGAGCCGGATCGCGATGCGCACGGCACTGCTGGGCGGACTGGACGACGTCGTGCGGTTCGACAAGACGTTCCGGCACTACAGCCAGAACGACGACGGCACCGTCACCGCCCACTTCGACGACGGCACCTCCGCGACCGGTGACGTCCTGGTCGGCGCGGACGGCGCGCAGTCGAAGGTGCGCAGGCTGCGCCTGCCGCACGCCGAGGTGGTCGACACCGGCATCACGTCGATCGCGGGCAAGCTGCCGCTGACCGAGGAGAACGCGAAGCTGCTGCCACCGCTGGCCGACGGCGGGATCACGCTGGTGTTCGGGCCGCGCGGCGAGTTCGTGATCATCCACGTGATGCGCTTCGACGGCACCGGCGTCGAGGACGACTACATCATGTGGGGCTACGCGGCGGCGCACGGGAGGTTCCCGGACATGGAGGGCATGAGCCAGGCCGAGCTCAAGCACGTCGTGCTGACCCTGACGCCGAGGTTCCACCCGGACCTGCGCAGGCTGTTCGCGCTGGCGACGCCCGAGACCGTGTTCCAGATCAAGGTCCGCACGTCCGAGCGGCTGCGGCCCTGGGAGCCCGGCAACGTCACGATGATCGGCGACGCGGTGCACCTCATGACCCCCGGCCGCGGCATCGGTGCGAACACGGCGCTGCGGGACGCGGAACTGTTGTCCCGCAAGCTCGCCGAGGCCCACCGCGGCAAGGACGTGGTGCAGGCGATCGGCGAGTACGAACGCGAGATGGTCGAGTACGGGTTCCGGGCCGTGGAGGCGTCGCGCGAGATGATGGACGGCACCAGCCTGGCCCACAAACCCGTGATCGGACGGGTCGTGGCGGCGTTCTCGCGGACGTTCCTGCGGGTGACCGACGTCGTGCCGCCGCTCAAGCGGAGGATGATGGCCGAGGACGCGGCCGAGCGTGATCACGTAAGTTCTGGCCATGAGGTTGTTCGCGCCGGGTGAGGTCGTGGTGCGGCGCGAGGTGCTGCACGGCAAGGTCTGGTCGGAGATGCCGACCAGGGTCGTCGTCGACGAGCCGGGGCTGCTCGCCGTGTTCGTGGAGCCGGGCACGAAGCTCACCTACCCGAGCCACCACCACCCGCACCCGTGGGACAAGCCGGACCGCGGCTTCTGGCGCGGTCACGGCAAGCTCATGCTGCACCGCCCTCAGGACGCCTACTCCGTCGACCTGTTCTGGAAGGGCGAGGACAGGGTCTTCGGCAACTACTACCTGAACCTGCAGGCGCCCTACCGCCGCGTCGACGACGGGTTCGAGACGCTCGACCACGCCCTCGACTACACCGTCGCCCCGGACGGCACCTGGCAGCAGCGCGACCTCGACGAGTTCGAGGAGCAGGTCGCGTCGGGCAAGTACTCCGCCGGGGAGGCCGAGGAGATCCGGGCCGAGGCCGTGAAGATCGAGGAGATGCTGGTGTCCGGTGAGGTCTGGTGGGACCCGGCCTGGGCGGACTGGCAACCGGAAGCGGTGTGG
The DNA here is from genome assembly GCF_036321065.1 of Lentzea sp. DG1S-22. Classification (NCBI taxonomy): domain Bacteria; kingdom Bacillati; phylum Actinomycetota; class Actinomycetes; order Pseudonocardiales; family Pseudonocardiaceae; genus Lentzea; species Lentzea sp. DG1S-22. The sequence goes on from NZ_CP143276.1 coordinate 4,631,527, forward strand.
CGGTGAAGGTCCGGCCGCTGACCTTCGACACGCTCGTCGCCGAGATCGCCGGCCGGGTGTCGGAGCTCGACGGACGGGTGCGCGTCCTGGTCGACGGCGCCCCCGCCGCCGCACCGGGCGAGCTCGCGGACGCCGTCGTCGAACCCCTGCGGGCCCTGGGTCGTGCGGTGCGGCGGGTGTCCCTGCAGGACTTCCTGCGGCCGGCGTCGGTGCGGCTGGAGCACGGCCGCACCGACTCGTACTCGTACCGGCACGACTGGTTCGACTACCAGGGCCTGCAACGCGAGGTGCTCGACCCGGCGGTGCAGGGCAGGGTGCTGCCGTCGCTGTGGAACGCCGCCACCGACCGGGCGAGCCGCGCCGAGTACGTCGACCTGCCGGAGAACGGCGTCGTGCTCGTGGACGGCACCCTGATGCTCGACCGGTGGCTGCCGGCCGAGCTGACCGTGCACCTGTGGCTCTCCCCCGGCGCGTTGAAGCGCAAGACGGCCGAGGAGTGGACGCTGCCCGCGTTCGACGACTACGACCCGGTGGCGGACCTCTTCGTGCGCTACGACCACCCCGAACGGCCCGGTCTCGTCGAGTCGTGAACCGAACACCTCTCTGCGGACATGAGCGGAGCAGAGAGGAGGGTCCGTGACCGACGAAGAACTCTGGGGGCAGGTCCGGGCCGGCGTGAGCGAGGCGTTCGGGCTCCTGTTCGAACGCCACGCCCAGGCCGTGTTCGCCTACTGCCTGCGCCGCACCGGTACGTGGGCGGTCGCCGAGGACCTGGTGTCCGTGGTGTTCATGGAGACGTGGCGCAAACGCACGTCCGTGACGGTCGAGGAGTCCCTGCTGCCGTGGCTGTACACCGTCGCACTGGGTGTCACCCGCAACCACCAACGCGCCCGCACGCGGTACAAGGCCGCGCTTGGCAAGGTTCCGCCGCAGCACGCGGACGACGACCACGCCGATGACGTCGCACGGCGGGTGGACGCCGAGGCGAGGACGCGGGCGGTGATCGCGGAACTGGAGAAGCTGCCCGCCGGGGACCGGGAGGTGCTGGAGATGTCCGCGTGGTCGGACCTGTCCCAGGCGCAGATCGCCCGGGTGCTCGGCATCCCGGTCGGCACGGTGAAGTCCCGGCTCGCTCGCGCGCAGCGCACCGTGCGTGGCGCTCTGGTTGAGGAGGCGCTGTGAACATCACGCCGGACATCCCGCAGCTGGACCCGATGCGGCTGCAGGTGCGCAAGCACGCCCTGCTGAATGAGATCAGCGCGAAACCGTCCCGGCGGTGGTGGCGCTTCGCGGTGCCCTCCACGGCCCTCGTGGCCGCCGTCGCCGTGGCACTGGTGCTGTGGACGCCGACGAACCAGGACGCCTCCGCGTCGTGGACCGCCGAACCGAGGGCGCCCGGCGACCTGGCGCCCATGATCGCGGCGTGTGGGAAGACGCTCGACCAGATGGACGCGGAGCGCGGACTGGAGGGGCGTCCGGTCTGGCCGGCCCCGCGTGAGGTGGCGGTGACCGACCAGCGCGGCGACATGACGATGGTGGTGTTCACCGGTCCGCAGTCCGAGGCGCTGTGCTGGGGAACACCGAAAGGCGTCGGAATGGGCGCCCACGGCAGCGTCGAGGAACGCGAGCCGCTCGGCGACCGCCTGTTCGCCGACTTCGCCCCGCAGGTCGGCATGACGGAGGTGAGCAGCGGCACCAGCACGACCGTTCTGACCGGCAGGGTGAGCCCGAAGGTCGGCAAGGCGGTCATCGTCACCGAGGACGCGCTGGAGGTGACCGCCAGCCTCGGCAACGGCTGGATCGTCACGTGGTGGCCGAGCCTCGGCAAGCCGAAGGAGGTCAGGCTCTACGACGGAGCAGGCGTCCTCCTGCAGACCGCCCCCGTTCCCGTCAGGTCCAGGTAGTCTGCAAGGCATGTGGCGGCCGGAGACCAAGCAGCGGGCGATGCTCGCGCTCGCGGTCTTCCTGCCCGCCCTCTACGCCTTCACGCTGTTCTCGTCGCCCACCGAGGTCGTCGCGGCCGTGACCGCGCTCGCCCTCGCGTTGATCGTGGTCGTCGCGCTGGTGCCGCTCTCGGTGGCACCGGCGCGGTCGCTCTCGATCCGCGAACGAGCCCAGCGCACGGCACAGCTGCGCCTGCGAAACCCTGACGCCGCAGGCAGGGCCCGTCCCCGAGCACCGGGATGCCGGACGTTCTGACACGTCCGCACGTCCCGACTCAAGACGGAGAACCAACCCCTTGTTCGCTGACCTGGGCGCTGCCCTGGCGAGCTCCGGCACGCCCGCGCTCGCCATCGTCCTGTTCACCATCGTCATGCGGCTCGCGCTGCACCCCCTTTATCGCGCGGCCGTGCGCGGCGAGAAGGCCAAGGCCGAGCTCGCACCCGAGATCCAGAAGCTGCAGAAGAAGTACGGCAAGGACCTGGTGCGGTTCTCGGAGGAGTCGCAGAAGGTCTACAAGCGCAACGGCGTCTCGATGTTCGCGGGCATGCTGCCGATGCTCGCGACCGTCCCGTTCTTCATGGTCGTCTACCAGGTGGTCACGACGCCGAACCCGTTGCTGGAGGGGACGATTTTCGGCGTCTCGCTGAGTGCTCACTTCCTGAGCAGTTTCGCGTGGGTGTTCTTCGTGCTGTTCGGGCTGCTCGCCGTCGTCGCCTACCTGACCGTGAAGTGGCAGCAGTCGCGGATGACCGCCACGCCCCAGCCGGGGTTCATGACGGGACTGGTCAAGGTGCTGCCGTTCGGGACGATCCTGGTGGCGGCCTACCTGCCGCTGGCCGCCGGGCTGTACCTGCTCACCACGACGACGTGGACGATCGCGGAACGGGCGCTGCTCTACCGCATCCTGAGCTGAAGCTGGGCCACGAGCCGCACGAGCGGGTCGTCCAGGTCGAGGCCGCTCTCCTTGGCCCGCTTGAGCCGGTATCTCAACGTGTTCGGGTGCACGTGCAGTTTGTCCGCCGCGGCGCGCACGTCACCCAACGCGTCGAGGTAGGCCAGCAGCGACTTGGCGAGCTCCGGGTCGAGCGCGTCGATGCGCGGGTCCCTGATGCGCGGGTTGTCCTGCAGCAGCGCGAGGATCTCGCTCACGAGGACCTGGGAGCGGACGTCGGCGAGCGTCGCCACCTCGGCGTCGAGGTCGCGGGCCATCGCGTCGAGCACGCGTTCGGCCTCCTGCCGGGAGACCTGCGCGTCGTCCAGTGTGGACACCGTGGAGCCGACGGCCGCCTGGACGGACGTGTGCAGGTGCCGGCGGGCGGTGGTGACGATCTCCCGCGTCAGGTTCAGCAGCTGGGCGTTCGGGGCGAGGTCCGGCAGCAGCACGTAGGTGCGGCCGCCGGACTCGCTGACCAGGGCGCTGCGCCGGTACGCGGCCGCGTGCACGGAGATCAGGCCGGTCATCTCGGCGCGGCGGAGCTCGTGCTCGCTGCGGTCGCCCTCGCCGCCCCGCAGGGCGAACACCACGACCGCGGCGGGCTTGCCGGGGTCGGCGCCGATCTGGCCCGCGACGGTGGCGGCGTCCATCCGCCCTGTGAGCAACGCGGCGAGGAGGTTCTCGCGGAACCTGGACGTGGGCTGGTTGCGCTGCTGGATCAGGTGCGGGGCGGTGACGCGGGCGGCGCCGAGGAGGGCCCGTTCGGCCTGTTCGGTCAGCGGCTGGTCGCCCTCCTGCACCCAGATCGTGCCGAGCGGCTGGGCTCCCGCGTGGATGCCGACCGCGATGCGGCGGCGGATGCCGAGCTCCGGGCGCTCGTCGATCCGCACGACCTCCTCGCCCGAGCGGAGCAGGTTGTAGACGCCCCACTCGCGCAGCATCTTCAGGTACGGCTCCGGGCCCTGGCGGCCGAGGATCGACAGCCGGCGCAGCTCGTCGACCTCGTCAGAGGAGCGGGAGTAGGCGAGGACGCGGCTCGCGGTGTCCTCGATGCTGACGATCCCGCCGGTCAGGGTGGCAATCGTTTGCGCGAGCGCGAACAGGTCGCCGAGGACCTCACCGTCGTCGGTCGTGGTCGTCAGGACGCTCCGGGCGAGCGACTCCAGGTGGCCCCAGCGGACCTCGGGCCGGACCCCGAGCAACGCCACACCCGCGTCCGTCGCGGCCTGTTCGAGCGCCTGCGAGCTCTCCTTGACCGCCACGGCGGCCGCCTTCGCCCGTCCGGCGGCCCTGATCAGCGGCAGCGCGGCCCGGCCCCGTGCGCCGATGACCAGTGCGAGATCACCGGCCGCCACGTCCGGCGGGTCGTCCGGATCCATGATCACGACATCGCGGACCTCGACCTCCAGGCCGTGGGGCGCGACCTGGAGTTCCACGAGCGGATCGCCGAGCGCGATCAGGAGGTGGCGGAGGCTCATAATTGTTCGATCGTACATCTGACCTGGTGAATCTTGGTCAGTCGGACAACCGAGGCCAGGTCGTGCGGACTTACGGTGTGCGTACCGACGCTGATTCGAAGAGGAGTTGCGAGTGGACGCGGTCACCCAGGTTCCCGCCCCGGTCAACGAGCCGGTCCTGCAGTACGCCCCCGGCACCCCGGAGCGCGCTGAGCTGCAGGCCAAGCTGGCCGAGCTGCAGAAGGAGCCGCTCGAGCTGACGCTGACCATCGGTGGCGAGCAGCGCATGGGTGGCGGCGAGCGGTTCGACGTCGTCCAGCCGCACAACCACCGCTCCGTCCTCGGCACGCTGGCCGGCGCGACCCAGCAGGACACCACCGACGCCCTGCGCGCGGCCCGCGAGGCCGCCCCGGCGTGGCGCGCGATGTCGTTCGACGACCGCGCGGCGATCCTGCTGCGCGCCGCCGACCTGCTCGCCGGCCCGTGGCGCCAGACGCTGAACGCCGCCACGATGCTCGGCCAGTCGAAGACCGCGATCCAGGCGGAGATCGACTCGGCGTGCGAGCTGATCGACTTCTGGCGCTTCAACGTGCAGTTCGCCCGCACCCTGCTGAGCGAGCAGCCGATCTCCTCCCCCGGCGTGTGGAACCGCACCGACCACCGCCCGCTCGAGGGCTTCGTCTACGCGATCACGCCGTTCAACTTCACCGCCATCGCCGGCAACCTGCCGACCGCGCCCGCTCTGATGGGCAACGTCGTGCTGTGGAAGCCGTCGCCCACCCAGTCGTTCGCCGCGCACCTCACCATGCGGCTGCTGGAAGAGGCGGGCATGCCGCCCGGCGTCATCAACCTGCTGCCCGGTGACGGCCTGGCCGTGTCCGAGGTCGCGCTCAACTCCCCCGACCTCGCGGGCATCCACTTCACCGGCTCCACCGCGACGTTCCAGAAGCTGTGGGCGCAGGTCGGCGCGAACATCGCCAACTACCGCTCGTACCCGCGGATCGTCGGCGAGACCGGGGGCAAGGACTTCATCCTCGCGCACCCGTCGGCGGACCCGGACGTGCTGCGCGTCGCGATGATCCGCGGTGCTTTCGAGTACCAGGGCCAGAAGTGCTCCGCCGCGTCGCGCGCCTACGTGCCGCGCTCGGTGTGGAACAAGATCAAGGACCAGTTCCTGGGCGAGGTCGAGGCGCTGACCTACGGCGACGTCACCGACTTCTCGAACTTCGGTGGCGCGGTGATCGACCGCCGCTCGTTCGACAAGCTGTCGGGCGTGCTGCAGGCCGCTCGCGCGGACTCGTCGCTCGAGATCGCCGCCGGCGGCACCGCGGACGACTCGGACGGCTTCTTCGTCCGGCCGACCGTGCTGCTCGGCTCCGACCCGGCGAACTCCGTCTTCACCACCGAGTTCTTCGGCCCGGTGCTCGCGGTCCACGTCTTCGAGGACGCCGACTACCCGACGGTGCTCAAGCAGATGGAGAACGCGGCGCCGTACGGTCTGACCGGGTCGATCATCGCCCGTGACCGCGCCGCCGTGGCGCACGCGCAGGAGGAGCTGCGGTTCGCCGCCGGCAACTTCTACGTCAACGACAAGCCCACCGGTGCCGTCGTGGGCCAGCAGCCGTTCGGCGGCGGCCGCGCGTCCGGCACGAACGACAAGGCGGGGTCGGTCCACAACCTGCTCCGCTGGGTCAGCCCGCGCTCCATCAAGGAGACCTTCGTGGCGCCCACCTCCCACCTCCACCCGCACCAGGGCTAGACCAAGCCCTCTTGAGTGAGGGGAACGTCCTTGCGCCACAAGTGCCCGGACGTTCCCCTCACCTCTCACACCCCGAGGACGTGAACCTATGTTGCGCTCCAGCCTCCTCCTGGCGTCCCGCAGCGCGGGTGCCCGCAAGCTCGTCGAGTCGACGCCGCTGACCCGGCCGGTCGTCGAGCGGTTCGTCGCCGGTGCCGACGTCACCTCCGCGATCCACGCGACCGCCGAGGTGCTCGCGGACGGCCGTCTCGTCACGCTGGACCACCTCGGCGAGGACACCGTCGAGGAGTCGCAGGCCACCGACACGGTCGAGGCGTACCTGACCCTGCTGTCCCGGCTGGAGTCGCACGGGCTCACCGAGGGCGCCGAGGTGTCGGTCAAGCTGTCGGCCGTGGGTCAGTCGCTGCCGGTGGACGGCGAGAAGATCGCGCTGGAGAACGCGCGTCGCATCTGTGCCGCCGCCGCTGTCGTCGGCACGACCGTGACGCTCGACATGGAGGACCACACCACCACGGACTCCACTTTGAGCATCCTGCGCGAGCTGCGCGTGGACTTCCCGTGGGTCGGCGCGGTGCTGCAGGCCTACTTGAAGCGCACCGAGCAGGACTGCCGCGACCTCGCGTACGCCGGATCGCGCGTGCGGCTGTGCAAGGGCGCCTACCAAGAGCCCGCTTCCGTTGCGTACCAGGACAAGCACGACGTCGACCTGTCGTACGTCCGCTGCCTGAAGGTCCTCATGGAGGGCCAGGGCTACCCGATGGTCGCTTCGCACGACCCCCGCCTGATCGCGATCGCGGCCGACCTGGCCTCGGGGCGTTCGAAGGACTCGTACGAGTTCCAGATGCTGTACGGCATCCGGCCCGAGGAGCAGCGCCGCATCGCGTCCGAGGGCAACCGCATGCGCGTCTACGTGCCGTACGGCGACGAGTGGTACGGCTACTTCATGCGCCGTCTCGCGGAGCGTCCGGCCAACGTGGCGTTCTTCGTGCGCTCGCTGCTCACGACGAGCTGAGCGCCTCGACCGTTTCGAGGGCGAACCCCAGTTTCACCGGCTCACCCGCCTCGCGGAGGATCTCGACCGCGCAATGGGTGAGCCGCAGTGCTTTGCCCACCTCGAAGCCCGTCTCCGCGCAGAGCGCCCCGTAGATCGTGAGCGCGTCCGCGTAGCCGGGGTGCCGGTCGAGGTCGAGCCCGGTCAGGTGCCACAGCACCACGGCCGTGTGCGCCGTGTTCCTCGCTTCTTCTTTCCGTTCCGCGGCACGAAGCCGGCACACGTGCTGCTGCACGGCCGAGAGGTAGACCGTGGGCGGGGTCTTCGCCGTGATGGCGCGGCAGACTCCGACGGCGAACTCGGACATCCGCAGGGCACGCACGTGGTGGTCCGATTCGGACAGCCGGCGTGCCGTGTTCTGCAACGCCGGGGCCAGCTCGTCGCCGAAGAACTCGACGAGCTGCGACGGCAGGCGGTGGCAGACGTCGAGGCACTCGTCGGCGGTGTGCAGCGCCTCTCCGTCCTGACCGCGCAGGAGCCGCTGCTCGACGAGCACGGCGAGGGCGACGACGAGGCCGGCCTGGTTGCGGACGAGGTCCTCGGCGACCAGGTCCCGGTACACCTCGACGGCTTCCTCGGCCGCTCCGACGTCACCGACGACCTGGGCCACGGTGAGCAGGGCCGCGCCCACGCCCCTGCGGTCGCCCGTCTCCCGCCAGAGCATCACGGCCTCGCGCGCGGTCAGTGCGGCCTCGACGTCGTCGCCCAGCTCCCGCAACGCCCGGCTGCGCCGCACCAGCGCGTCGGCGAGGCCGGTGCCGAACGTCCCGGGGTTCGCGACGGCCAGGCGCCGGAACAGGTCGACGGCCTCCTTGAGCGTCTCGCTCGCCGCCTCGGCCCTGCCGAGGTCGACGAACATGGTGCCGGCGGTGACGAGGTTGCGGGCGAGCTCGGGTTCGAACCGCGGGTCCTCCTGGGCGAGCACCCGCCAGTTCGCGATCGAGAGCTGCATCGAGTCGGCGGCGTGCTGCTTCCGCCCCTCGACGTGGAAGCGGCGGGCCATCGCGGCGGCGACCCGCGCGAAGTCCGCGCGGAAGAGCGCAGGGTGGTTCGTGGCGAGCTCCTGGAAGAGCAGCGTGGCGCGGCTGATGGCGGTCATCGCGGCCTCGTCGCGGCCGAGCGCCTGGTAGCGGTAGCTGATCTGCTCCAGGGCGGAGGCGAGCTGCGGCACGGTCTCCGGGTCGTCGAGCGCGATCTCGTGCCAGAGCGCGATCGCCTCCTCGGAGACGGCGAGCACCTCGTCGCCCCGCTGGGCGTTGATCAGCCGCAGGCCCAGGTCGCCCAGCGCGTCCGCGAGCAGCGGCCGGTTCTCGCGGTCCCGCTCGACGAGCTCGCGGTAGCACCGCACCTCGGCGCGCGAGGCGTCGACGGACTCCTGGCGCAGGCCGCACAGCATCGTGCGGGCGCTGAGCATCCCGTACATCTCGGCGCGTTCGAGGGTGCCGCCGGCGCGCTCGACCAGCCGCCGGGTGAGGATCGACGGGATCGCGTCGGTGGCGAAGCGCTCGTCGCGGAAGACCTGGCGGGCGATGGCCTCGACGGTGGCGGGCGACCCGATCTCGGCGGCGATCCGGAGGCTGTCGCGGGCCATGTCGCGCACGACCTCGGGCGTGCCCGTGAGGAGCTCGTCGAGCCCAGGCCTCAGGACGGGCCAGCGCAGTGCCGCGCGGGCGAGCAGGTCGGGGTCCGGGCGCTCCGGCGTGGCCACCGCCAGGTGGTCCTCGGCGAGGCGCCCGGTCCTCGGACCGTCGTCGTGCTGGAGCAGCCGGCGGACGAGCTGGGTGCGGTTCACGTCGCACGGGTCACCGCGGACGGCGGTCAGCGCGGCCATGTGCAGGTCGAGGACGGTCTCGTGCGCGATGTTCGGCGGCGGCTCGTCCGGTGCGGTCACGTCGAGCTGCTTGGCGAAGTGCTGGCAGGCCAGCGTGAACGACCCGGTGCGGTCCCCCATCGTCGGGGCGAGCTCGAGGTCGGTCACCTCGTGGTCGAAGTCGGCGATGCGCTGCCGGGTGGAGGACCACCACCAGCCCGTGGTCCGCGCGGCCAGCAGCACCCGCGTGCGCACCGGTCCGTGCCGGAGGGTGTCCTGCAGCTGCGCGAAGACGTCGTTCCACGTCAGGCGGTCGGCGTCGTCGACCACCAGCAGCCGGCCGTGCTCCTCCTCGTCCCAGTGCTCGGCGAAGTGCCGCAGGAGCCTGGTCTTGCCCGCGCCGGCCGGGGCGTGCAGCAGCAGGGACGCCTGGGCGGTGGGGCTGTCGCGCCAGAGCGCGAGCGCGTCCAGTTCTGGTTCTCTGCCGTGGAAGGGGACCACCTGACGGGTGGGATCCAGCAACGCGGCGACGCTGAGTGCTCGGTCCACGCACCCATAGTCGGTCGCGGTTCCGAGGAGGGGTAGGAAGACCACTCCATCGTGGCCTTTTCCCGTTTTTCTCTCACTCCATCGCCCCCTGGCTCGGAGGTAGTCCACCAGCTAGCGGCCGTCGGGTTTCAGCCTGGACTGAAACTGTCGGGGGTCGGTTGCACAATCGGGGTGTGCTGATCGCCCTCGTCCCGGAAGCGGACGGCGCGGGCCGGTGGCAGGAGCTGCACGACGACGGGACGCCCGCCGGTCCGCCGATGCAGGCTCCGTCGCTGGCCTCCGCCGTCGCGTCGCTGGAGCGCGCCCACCGGCCGCGCTGGGTGTGGGCGGACACCTCCGAGGTCTACCCCGCGCTGCTGCGGGCCGGGGTGCGGGTCGACCGGTGCTGGGACCTGCACCTGACGGAGGCGTTGCTGCTCGGCGCCGAGGGCAGGCACCGGGAGCCCCGCGAGCTGCCGGGGGCGCTGGCGCGCGTGCTCGGGCTGCCCGCGCCCGCCGACGTGGGGCCGCCCAAGAAGGACGACGAGCTGACGTTGTTCGGGCCGGAGCCGGTGTCGCTGCCCGGCGACACGGACCCGCTGGCCGCGCTACCGCTGGTTTTCCGCGCACAGCAACGGAATCCGGCGCTGGGGCTGCTGATCGCGGCGGAGTCGGCGTCGGCTCTGGTGGCGGCGGAGATGACGCACCACGGGTTGCCGTGGCGGGAGGACGTGCACGCGAGGCTGCTGGAGGAGGTGCTCGGGCCGCGTCCGGCGCCGGGCGCCCGGCCGAAGCTGTTGCAGGCGCTGGCGGACCAGATCCAGGAGGCGTTCGGCGGCAGGGAGATCAACCCGGACGCGCCGGCCAGCATCGTCCGGGCGTTCTCGCGGGCGGGCGTCGAGGTGCCGTCCGCACGGCGGTGGGTGCTGAAGAAGGTCGACCACCCCGCGGTGGCGCCGTTGCTGGACTACAAGGAGCGCGCCCGGCTGTGGGTGGCGCACGGCTGGTCGTGGCTCGACACCTGGGTTTCGGACGGGCGGTTCCGGCCGGACTACGTCGTCGGGGGCGTGGTCACCGGGCGGTGGGCGTCGCGCGGCGGGGCGGCGTTGCAGATCCCGCGGCTGATGCGGCAGGCCGTGATCGCGGACGACGGCTGGTGCCTCGTGGCGGCCGACGCCTCGCAGCTCGAGCCGCGGATCCTCGCCGCCCTGTCGGGGGACGCGCGGTTGATGGAGGTCTGCGGCGACGACGACCTCTACGCGGCGCTGGCGGAGGACTCGTTCAAGGGTGAGCGGTCGCGCGCGAAGATCGCGATGCTGTCCGCGATGTACGGCGGCACGGCCGGTGAGGCCGGGTCGCTGCTCGCCGTGCTGCGCAAGAGGTTCCCCGTCGCCGTCGGGTACGTGGAGGCGGCGGCGCAGGCCGGCGAGCAGGGCCGGATGGTGCGCACGAGGCTCGGCCGCACCTCGCCCACGCCGTCCGCGGCCTGGCAGGAGCTGACCGGCGGCGCGGACGACTCGGGGGACGTGTCGCGGTCGTCGCGGCAGGCAGCGCGGAACTGGGGGCGGTTCACCCGCAACTTCGTGGTGCAGGGCAGCGCGGCGGACTGGACGGCGGCGTTGCTGGGCGTGCTGCGCACCCGGCTGCCCGCCGACGCGCACCTGGTGTTCTTCCAGCACGACGAGGTGCTCGTGCACTGCCCCCGCGAGGACGCGGACGCCGTGGTGGAGGCGATCGCCCAGGCGGGCCGTGAGGCGACGCGGCTGCTGTTCGGCGAGACATCGGTGCGCTTCCCCATGAACGCGGTGCCCGTGACCTGCTACGCCGACGCGAAGTGAGTCCGAACGAGACTGTGCCGCTTGCGCCGTTGGTCCGAACGGGCGCTTGTTCTTACGCCGTGAGAGCGCTCTCATAAGTGGACTGCACCCGTGACAAGGAGGTCACTCGCGCATGAGGCAACGCCGTCGCATCCTCGCGGCCACGACAGCTCTTATTGCCGCGGTACCCCTGGCGATCGCCGCCATGTCCGCCAACGCTTCGATCCCACCCCCTGCATCGGGATGGACGCAGGTGTGGGGTGACGACTTCAACGGTCCCGGCGGGACCTTGCCGTCCAGCTCCAACTGGATCTTCGACCTCGGCCACGGCTACCCCGGCGGACCTGCCAACTGGGGTACGGGGGAGATCCAGAACTACACGAACAGCACGAACAACATCAAGCTCGACGGCAACGGCAACCTGCGCATCACCGCGCTCAAGGACGGCGCCGGCAACTGGACGTCGGCGCGCATCGAGACCCAGCGCTCCAACTTCAAGCCCCCCGCCGGCGGCAAGCTCGCCATCGAGGGCCGCATCCAGATGCCGAACGTCACCGGTGAGGCGGCACTGGGCTACTGGCCCGCGTTCTGGACCCTGGGCGCGCCGTACCGGGGCAACTACTGGAACTGGCCGGGCATCGGCGAGTTCGACATCATGGAGAACGTCAACGGCATCAACTCCGTGTGGGGCGTCCTGCACTGCGACGTCGCCCCCGGCGGCGCCTGCGGCGAGTTCACCGGCATCGGCAACTCGCGGACGTGCCCCGGCGCGTCCTGCCAGACCGCCTTCCACACGTACCGCTTCGAGTGGGACGACGCCGCGAAGACGTTCACGTGGTTCGTCGACGGCCAGTCGTTCCACCAGGTGACGCAGGCACGTGTGGGCGTCAACGTGTGGAACGCGATGACGTCGCACGCGGGCCACTTCATCCTGCTCAACCTCGCGATGGGCGGCGCGTTCCCGAACGCGCTGAACAACAACCAGCCGACCCCTGTCGCGGCCACCCAGTCCGGGCACTCGATGGTCGTGGACTACGTGGCCGTCTACTCGTCTGGTGGCGGGACGACCACTCCTCCGACGACCACGACCACGACCACCACGTCGAACCCCGGCGGTGGGGGTTCCGCGTACAGCGAGCTGCAGGCGGAGAACGCCTCGGAGCGGTCGGGCGGCTCGGTCGCACCCGGTGACGGCGGTTCCGGCGTGCACCAGATCGGCAACGGCGGCTACCTGAAGTTCTCCGGCGTCAACTTCGGCACCGGGCCCGCGCGGCAGTTCTACGCCCGCGTCGCCTCCGGGGCGGGCGGTGGCGTGAGCGGTCTGGTCGAGGTGCGGCTCGGGTCGCGCACGGCCGCACCGGTCGGGTCGTTCGCAGTGGGCAACACCGGCGGGTGGGACTCGTGGAGAACCATCCCCGCGAACATCTCGAACATCACCGGCACGCACGACGTCTACATCACCTTCACGAGCGGGCAGCCTTCGCCGTACGTGAGCGTGAACTGGGTGAAGTTCGGAACCTGACCCCGCTCGTGTGCCGGGGTGCGCCCGTCCGCTAGTATTCCGTCCGTTCGCCGCGGACGATTAGCTCAGCGGGAGAGCACTACCTTGACACGGTAGGGGTCACTGGTTCAATCCCAGTATCGTCCACGATTCTCGGGGCGGGGAGTGTCGGCAAAAGCGCCGACCTCCTCGCCTCGTGGCGTTTTCCGGGGCCGAGCCCCCGGACCCCCGACCGTGGTTGCGTTGAGCGACCAGGGTTGGAGCAAGTCGTGGCAAGGCCCACCACTTGGCGCCGCGTCCTCCTCGGATGCGGCGCCGTTTGCTTTGATGGACCCGTGTACGCCGAACGTCCCGCTCCCGCGGGCCTGGCCTGCCTCTGGACGCGCACGGTCTCGTCGCCGACCGTGCAGCGCGTCGTGCCGGACGGCTGCACCGATCTCATGTGGACACCGGCGACCGGGGCGTTGTTCGTGGCCGGGCCGGACACCGAGGCGCAGCTCGCTTCCGTTGCGCCCGGGACGTTGTACGGCGTCCGGCTGCCACCGGGAGCCTTCCCGTCCGTCTTCGGGGTGCCCGCGCACGCCGTCCGGGACCAGCGGGTGGCGTTGCCGGAGCTGGTCCCCTCCGCGCGGCTGATCTCGTTCACGGAGATGGTGGAGTTCTGCGCTTCGCGGGTCGTCGTGGACCCGGCGCTGGCCGCCACGGCGTCGTTGCTGCGCCGCGCCGACGTCGCCTCGGCGGCGTGGGAGATCGGGCTGAGCGCACGCCAGTTGCGGCGGCGGTGCCTCGACGCGTTCGGGTATCCGCCCAAAGTGCTGCAGCGGGTGCTGCGGTTCGACACGGCGGTGCGCCTGGCGTGGAACGGGATGCCGTTCGCGTCGGTCGCTGCCGAGGCCGGCTACGCGGACCAGGCGCACCTGGCCCGCGAGGTTCGCGCGCTCGCCGGCGTGCCGCTCGGTCAGCTGATCCGGCCGTAGCGGCGCAGCGTCAGCAACGCGTCGACGGTGGCGATCGAGCGCCATTCGAAGTGGGCGATCGGCGTGAAGGCGGGGAAGCCGAAGGTCCAGCCGCCGTCCTCCTGCTGGCCCTGCTCGAGCGCGTCGAGGTCTTGGGCGAGCTCGTCGTCGGTGAACCAGGCCCTGGCGAGGCTGGTGGGCTTCTGCGCGAACTCGTGCGGGTCCAGGCCCTCGCCCTCCGCATAGCCCTCGGTGCTCTGAGTGAGGTGCTTTAGCTTCTCCGCGGCGAGTTCGGCGCGAGCCCGGTCCGGGACCTCGTCGAGGAACATCGCCGCGCCCCGCAGCTCGTACGGGTGGGTCCGCTCCAGCCGGTCGATCTGCAGCCAGCAGTACTCGGTGGCCCGGTCGAGCCACGGGTGGGCGATCTTCATCGCGTGCAGGGCGGCGGCGATCTGGGAGGTGAGGAGCAGCCCGCCCCGGTCGTCGGCCGCGACCCACGGCGCCCTGGGGTGGTCGCGGGAGGTGGAGAAGCCGAACGGCACGCTGCCGTCCGGACACGTGTCCTGCAACCAGGCCAGAACCGGTTCGGCGTGCTCAAGGGCGCCGACCGCGCCGAAGAGCTGCAGCGCGCGCAGGGCGTGCAGCGGCTGGCTGGTGGGCCCCCGGTGGTCGGGTTCGAGACCGTGGCCGAAGCCGCCGTCGTCGTTGCGGTAGGCCAGCACCGCCCGGACCACCGCATCGGCGCTGCCGCCGTCGAAAACGTGCTCGAACCAGCGTTGTTCCAGCGTGCGGGCGTTGAGCCAGAGGAAGTTCCTCGCCTGTCCGATCATGCCCCGAACCTAGGCCGGTGACCGCGCGGGGTCTTGGACGAATCGGCCATGTGACCTGATCAGCTGATTCGATCGCCTCCGCGGGGAACCGGTCCTATGCGAAAATCCTCTAACCGGGGTGTGGAGTTCTGAGGGGAGCTGGCTGAGATGCTGATGTTCGACGCAGTCGTACCCGTCAAGGCCGCCGCGGCCGGCGCGGCTGCCGGTGCGGCCGCGGGTGCCGCTGTCGCCGCGGCGGCCGGTGCCGGTGGTGGCGGCGTCGCGAAGTTCAGCGTCGACCCGGACCAGGCCCAGAAGATGATCGACGGCCTCAAGCTGGCCCTCGAGAAGCTGATGGACCTGCGGGAGAAGAGCGGCGAGATCGTGAACTCGGGCGCTCCCGGTCCCGACCCGTACAGCGGCTACGCGACCCTTGCCATGCGCAAGACGGCCGGTGGCGAACCCGGCGGTTACCTGTGGGCGAACGAGCAGGCCCAGAAGGCGCTGGAGCAGACCATCAAGAACATCGAGAAGGCTCTTGCCGAGTACCGGGCCACCGACGATGCGGCGAAGACCGCGATGAAGGGCTGACCGACTTTGAAGCGCATGACCGCTCTGCTCACCGCCGTGTTCGCCTTCGGCGCCCTGGCGGGATGCACGGGCAACACGACCGGCGGCACCCCCACCACCGGTGCCCAGACCGGGACCGAGCAGACGAGCAGCACGCCCACGTCCGAGCCGTCGTCGGGCCTCAGCATCGCGAACTACGTGACCAAGCCGTGCGACATCCTCAAGCCCGATCAGCTCGCCACCCTCGGGTCTGTCCGGGAGGGGGCCACGGGCACCGGTGAGCTCGGCCAGAAGTGCACGTGGCGCGGCCAGGACGTCTCCAAGAACACGAGCTACATCGTCCACGTGACCGAGGGCAAGGCCGTCGACGACATGGCGGCGAGCAGCAAGGCGAAGAACAGCTTCTTCGAGGAGAAGCAGATCGACGGTCTGAGGGCCTACTCGACCGACGGCACCGACGGGTCGATGTACTGCCTGACCACTGTTCAGGCCTCGAAGACCGACTCGATCACGGTGCAGGTCAGCAGCTCCGCGGACGAACGAGCGACCAAGAAGCCCTGCCCGGAAGCCGAACGGGTCGCGCAGCTGATCATCACGAACCTGAAGGGGTAGCGAGATGGCTGGGGATGAGCCGAACATCACTGGTTTCGTGATGCTTCCCTTCGCGGGGGGCGACACGATCTACGAGTGGTTCGAGAAGGGCAGCGGACCGAGCCAGAGCACCGCGGTCACCGCCAACGCCTGGCGCGACCTCTCGAGCGGCCACGGTGACGTAGCCCAGCTGATCGAGAAGGCCGTCCGCGACTCCGGCGCCGCGTGGGAGGGTTCCGCGGGTGACGCGGCCCGCGGTGGGACGTCGCCGCTCGCGAGCTGGGCGACCGTCACCGGTGAGTCGGCCAGCCAAGCGGGCACGACCGCCGACACCATCGGCGACGCGTACTCCGACGCCAAGAACTCGATGTCCAAGCCACCGGCCGTTCCGGACAAGCCGTTCCTGAACGACTGGATGCCCTGGGACACCGACTACGACCAGGCGGTCGAGCGGAACCAGCAGGTCAGTGAGCAGAACATCCGCGCGTTCAACCAGTACGCCGGCGCGGTCAACGCGAGCATGAACAACCAGCCGACCTTCATCGCGCCGACCGCCACCGACGGCAACGTCGCGGAGCAGCCGAACAACGGTGAGCGCGGCATCTCCCAGGTCGGCTCGCACAACCAGACGCCTCCCAACGTCGGCACGGGCACGAACACCGGCACGAACACCGGCACCGGTGGTGGCGACCAGACGAACACCTCCGGCTGGAAGCCGCCGACGGACAGCACGAACCCGTCCGGCGTCGACCCGAGGTTCCCCCCGCCCCCGCCGACCGACGACGGCCGTCCGCGGCCGCCCGGCAACATCGGCGACCCCGGCCTGCCGCCCGGTGGCAGGTGGGACCCGAACGACCCGCGTCGTCCCGGTGGTCCGCTCGACCCGAACAACCCGCGCAACCGTCCCGGTGGGCCGGGTGGCCCCGGTGGTCCCGGCGCGGGCCGCGGCATCGGGGGTCCCGGCGGGCCCGGTGGTGGTGCCGGCGGCGGTCGTGGTGGCGGCGGCGGTGGCGGCCTCGGTGGGCCCGGCGGTGGCCTCGGTGGCGCCGCGGCGGCTCGCGCGGGTGGCCTCGGTGGTCCCGGTGGCATGGGCAGCGGCTTCGGTGGCGCTGCTGGTGTGGCCGGTACCGGCGACGGCCGTGGCGGTGCCGGTGGCTTCGGGCCCGCGGGTGCCGGTGCGGCGGGCGCGGCCGGTCGCGGTGGCGCTGCGGGCATGGGCGCGGGCGGTATGGGTGCCGGTGCCGGTCGTGGTCAGGGCGAGGAGGACAAGGAGCACAAGTCCGCGTCCTACCTGCAGGAGACCGAGGACATCTTCGGCGACGGAACGCTGGTCGCTCCGCCGGTCATCGGCGGATAGGGGGACGACGTGCTTCGCAGCAGGGTCGCCATCCCTGTCACGGCGCTCTACCAGGCGTGGCACGCCGCGGGCCTGCCGACGATGCACCGCGCGCTGCTCGCCCAGGTCGACTTCGACGAGGAGCTCCTCGCGTCGGGCGACGTGAGCGAGCTCGAACGGCTGCAGCGGTCGGCGTGGGCCCAGCTCGAGCAGTACGGGCTCGCGCGCGGCAACCAGATCCACCCGGACCTGGCGAACGCGCTGCGGCTCGTGGTCGAGGCCGGCGTGGAGTACTGGGCGTTCTTCAGCCTGAAGGACGGCCCGCAGCAGAGCGTGCTCGTCGTGACGAACGGCCAGGACGCCCTGCGGATCGTGCTCACGCCGGACCAGCAGTTCGTGCTCGAGCCGATCCGCCCCGAGGAGGCCCCGCAGGCCCTGGTCGGCGCGCTGCCGCCCACGCCCGCGGGCCGGGGCAACCCGATCACGGTGCCCGAGGACGCGTTGCGGCAGAAGCGGCAGCCGTCCTACGAGGACACCGGCTCGTTCCTGCAGCAGAGCCGTCCGACCAGCACGCCGAACGACCAGCTGGTCGCGCAGCTGAAGGAGATCATGGGCCAGCCGCGCACCGCGGGCGGTCAGCTCTTCTCGGCCAAGCGCGACCACCTCGGCCGCAAGCAGCGCTGCGCCCACCCGCTGACGTTCATCGACACGCCGAGCGGGCGGTACCTGGCGGCCAAGAGCGACGGCTGGCTGCGGGTGCAGCCGGCCGACTTCGGCACGCTGGCGCACATGACGGCGACCATGCCGTAGGAGACGCCTGTTCGACGGCCGGGTCGCTGCCGCGGCCCGGCCGTCGTCGTTCTCAGGCGAACCGCAACGCGTCCGGACCCAGCTCGGCCGGACTCCGGTGGCCGGAGAGCCCGAGCGTCAGGTCGAAGTCCGCGAGCAGGCTCCGCAGCACGTGCTTGACGCCGACCTGGCCGCCGTGCGCCAGCCCGTACGCGAAGGGCCGCCCGACCATCACGGCCTTCGCCCCGAGCGCGAGCGCCTTCACGACGTCCGCGCCGGTGCGGATCCCGGAGTCGAAGAGCACGTCGACCTGCTCCCCCACCGCCTCGACGATCGCGGGCAACGCGTCCAGCGACCCGACCGCCCCGTCGACCTGGCGCCCGCCGTGGTTCGACACGACGACACCGTCCATTCCGGACTCGACGGCCCGGCGCGCGTCGTCGGGATGCTGGATTCCCTTGAGGACGATCGGCCCGTCCCAGTGCTCGCGCAGGAACGACAGCTGGTCCCACGACTTGTCGGTGCCGGTGAACATGCCCACCCACCGCAGGATCGCCATCGGCAGGTCCTCCTCCGGCGCCTTCTGCAGCCCGGCGCGGAAAGCGGGGTCGCTGAACGGGATCGCCGTGCCCACCCCGCGCAGGAACGGCAGGTAGGCCTGGTCGAGGTCGTGCGGCCGCCACGCCAGCGTCCACGTGTCGAGCGTGACGACGAGCGCCGTGTACCCGGCCTTCTTCGCCCGCTCCAACAGCGACGCGCACACTTCAGGGTCGTTCGGCCAGTACAGCTGGTACCAGCGCGGCCCGTCACCCGACGCCTCGGCGACCTCCTCGATGGTGTGCGACGACGCCGTGGACAGCACCATCGGCACCCCGAGCTCCGCCGCGGCCCGCGCGGTCGCCAGTTCGCCGTCCGGGTGCAGGATCGACTGCACGCCAACGGGTGCGAGCATCACCGGCGCCGGCAGCTCGGTGCCGAGGACGCTCACGCCGAGGTGCCGCTCGGTCGCGTTCGTGAGCATCCGCGGCACGATCCGCACGCGCTCGAACGCGTCGCGGTTCGCCCGCACGGTGGCACCCGACCCGGCGCCTCCCGCCACGTACCAGAACGGCCCCGGCCCGAGCCTCTCGCGCGCGGACTGCTCCAGCGCGTCCGGGTCGGTGGTGAACGGCGGCACGGCGCCGCCGAGCCCCTGCAGGTAGATCTCGTTCTGGTACGCGGCGAAGGAGGTCATGCCGCCTACTCTGCTACGAAGCGAGCCGCGTCAGCTAGGTCCGCGCCGCCACCGCGTTCTTCTTCGGAACCGCTCGACGCGGCCAGCGCGACTCCAGCCAGATGGCGATCGGTGCGGCGGTGACCACTGTGGACGCCGTGCCCGCCAGCAGACCGATCAGCAACGCCGTCGCGAAGTCGGCCAGCGAGCCGTCTCCCAGCACGAGCAGGGCGGCGAGCACGAACAGCACGCCGATGCCGGTGTTCACGGTGCGGGGCACGGTCTGCACCACCGCGTCGGACACCACGTCCGGGTACGGGCTCTTGAACCGGGACCCGCGCAGCTCGCGCAGGCGGTCGAAGACGACCACGGAGTCGTTGACGGAGTAGCCGATCACGGTCAGCAGGGCCGCGAGGAACACGCCGTCGGCGGTCTTGCCCATCCACGCGAACAGGCCCACCAGCACCAGGACGTCGCTGATCAGGGCGGCGACCGTGGCGAGACCGAGGCGCCAGTCGAAGCGGACGGCCAGGTAGCCGAGCTGGGCCGCGACTGCGATGGCGAGGCCGATGACGGCGTTGCGGCGCAGCTCGGAGGAGAGTGACGGGCCGATCAGCTCGTTGCTCGACTGGCGGGCGCCGCCGTCGACCGCGGACGACACGACCTGGCCGATGCGGGTGGACGTCGCGTCGTCGATCGGGCCGGTGCGCAGCGAGACCTCGTTGCCCGAGGACGAGACGACCACGTCGCCGAAGCCCGCGCCGGCCAGGGCGCCGCGCACGCGACCGGCGTCCACGACGCCACCCGCGGTGAAGTCGAGCATGCGGCCGCCGGTGAACTCGACGCCCAGGTTGAGGCCTCGCACGAGCAGGCCGGCGAACGCCACGAGCACCAGGGCGCCGGCGCTGAGCAGCCACCGGGACGGGCGGCGGTACAGCACGACGGACAGGCGCTGACGAACCCAGCCGAGCGTGTGCAGGCCGCTCAGGCGGGGGCGCTGGGTGACGAACCGGGTGCCGAGCGCCCACACCACGAGCACGCGTGAGAGCACCAGGGCGCTGAACATCGAGGCCAGCACACCGATGGTCAGCGTGACGCCGAAGCCCCGGACCGGGCCCGTGGCCAGCCAGAACAGCAGACCCGCTGCCAGCAGCGTGGTCACGTTCGAGTCGGCGATGGCGCTCAGCGCGCCGCTGAAGCCCTTCTCCGACGCGCGCCGGAGGTTGGGTTTGCGCGAGTACTCCTCGCGCGCCCGTTCGAAGATCAGGACGTTCGCGTCGACCGCCATGCCGATCGCCAGCACGAAGCCGGCCAGGCCCGGCAGGGTCAAGGTCGCCCCCACCGCCAGCAGCCCGGCGTAGGCCACGCCCGCGTAGCCGACCAGCGCGACGACGGCCAGGAAGCCCGCGAGGCGGTACGCGAACATCAGGAACAGCGAGGTCAGGGCGATGCCGATGATCGCGGCCTGGGCGCTGGCCTCGATGGCCTCGGCGCCGAGGGTCGCGCCGACGGTGCGCTGCTCGATCACCTCGACGGGCACGGGCAGCGCGCCGGAGCGGATGACCAGCGCCAGTTCCTTCGCCTCGGGCTGGGAGAACCGGCCGGTGATCGTCGTGGCGCCGCCCGCCTGACCGCCGCCGCACGGGGTGTCGAGGCTGACCTCGGGCGACGAGATCGGCTTGCCGTCGAGCACGAACGCGATCTGGCGGCCGGGGGTGCCGGACGGCTCGCAGGCCGCCTCGCCGGTGACCTTCTGCCACTTGCCGGGGGCGTCGCCCTGGAACTGGATGTTGACGACGAAGCCCGCGCCCTGCGGGTTGCGCACGGACTGGGCGTCCGAGATGCCCTCGCCGGTCATCACGGTCTCGCCGTTGCGCTGCACGGTGAGCTGGGCGGTGCGGCCGAGGACCTTCACGGCCTCCTCGGGGTCCTGGACGCCGGGGAGCTCCACGACGATGCGGTTCTCGCCGGAGCGGGCGATCACCGGTTCGGCGACGCCGAGCGCGTCGACGCGGCGGCGCAGGACCTCGAGGGAGCGGTCGGCGGCGTCGGAGTCGCCCTTGGCCTCGAGGACGATCTGGGTGCCACCGCGCAGGTCGAGACCCAGGCGGGGATCGGTGGTGAGCAGCAGGAAAGCGGAGGCGACGAGGACCCCGAGCGCTAGGAAACCGCGCACGAGAAGACCCCGCCGCGCGTTGTCGCGCGACATGGGTGGGTGGACCTTCCGGAAGAAGAAGTTGCTGGGAAACGAGCTCTCAGCGGCCGGAAGGCGGGGAACGGTCCCGCTGCGGGGTCCAGCGGATGCCCTCGGGCGTGCGGTGCACGCGGCGGGCGAAGGAGACGACGAACCGCATCGGCAGCGCGGGCCTGGCGACCGGCGGCACGTCCATCGGCAGCTGGGCCTGCGGCACCTGGGCGGCTTGGACGTTGTGCGGCTTGGGCGTCGTGACGGGGAGGTTCGCGAACTCGTGGCCGTGCCGGACGACGGACCCGGTGGCGGTGGGCTCGGCGGGCGCGGCGACGACGAACAGCTGTCCGAGGAACAGCATGAACGCGAGCGCGACCGCGTTGCGACGCATCACCGCTTCCTGCCTCCACCGACGTAGACGAGCGCTCCCCCCACGACAGCGCACAACCAGGAAAGCACAAGTGGCTGCATCGTGGTGGCACCGAACAGCAACGCGACGGTCCACGCGGTCAGGACCAGCGCCGAGACACCGAGCAGCGACACCGTCACGGCGAGCTTGCGCAGGCCGAACAGCAGGGAGAACGGGCGCAGCCGCAACGCCACGACGAGGCAGCACAGGACGATCGCGCCGGTGAAGAACCCGAGGTAGGGCGTGGGCCGGGGCATGCCGGCGATCAGCGCGAGCACACCGCCGCCGATCAGCAGCAACGACAGCGTGCGCAGCGCACGCCACACCTGCACCTTGTTCAACTGCACCGGCGCGGGCCTGACGCCGCGGCGCCGCTGCACGGTCGCGAGGTTGGCCTTCGAGTCCGCGTCGGACGGGTCGAGCTTGATCGCCGTCCGGTACGCGTGCTCGGCGGTGCCCCAGTCGCGCATCCGCAGGGCCGCGTCACCGAGCACCTGGAACGCCCGCGGTTCGGTCGAGGCGAGCTGCGAGGCGTGCAGTGCCGAGTCGAACGCCTCGACGGCGCCGTCCGGGACGTCCGCGAGCACCTCGGCGAGCACGACGTAGCAGCGCCAGTCGCCGGGCTTGCGCCGCACGGACTCCCGCGCCGCCACCGCCGCCTCCTGGTGCCGGCCGAGGTCGCTCAGGGCCAGTGCCGCGAGGCGTTGCGGCCAGGCGGGCTCGCCGTCGAGGACCATCGCGCGCTTGGCCGAGTCGAGGGCCTGGTCCGCCTCGCCGAGGTCGAGGTGGGCCGCCGCGAGCCGGCACCACGCCTCGGCGTGCCGTGGGTTCGCCGCCACGAGGGGCCGCAACAGGTCGATCGCCTGCCGCGGCTTCCCCGAGGCGGTGAGCTCCGCGGCACGCAGGAGCACCGCTGTCATCGGCTCGGACACGCCGCACAGTGTGGCAAAGCGTCGCGGGCCCTCGAACGGGTGACCTCAGCAGGCCGTCCCGAACCAGCGGGTCAGCTCGGCCTCCAGCCCCTCCTGGTCCTCGCCCGCCCACGCCACGTGGCCGTCCGGCCGCAGCAGCACCGCGGGCACGTCCAGGTCCTCGCTGACGTCGACGAGGTGGTCGACGCGGTCAGCCCAGCCCCCGGCCGAGAGCGAGCCGGACTGGTCGAGCAGGATCCCGCGCCCGGCGCGCATCCGCTCGTAGAGCCCGCCGCGCTCGAGCGCCAGGTCGTCGATCCGCCTCCCGACCAGGTCGTTCTCCGATCCGAAGTCGTACCGGATCGAGACGGCGATGATCTTCTCGACGAAGTACCGGTTGACCTCCTCGAACCGCACGAGCTCGGCCAGCAGCCGCCGGACCGCCCGCGGGCCCGGCTCGGCCTTCATCAGCTCGACCTGCGCGCGGGTGTTGTCCAGCACCTCCCCGGCCACCGGGTGCCGCTCGGCCTCGTAGGTGTCGAGCAGCCCGGGCGGTGCCCAGCCGCGCACGGCCGCCGCGAGCTTCCAGCCGAGGTTGAACGCGTCCTGCACGCCCAGGTTGAGGCCCTGGCCCCCGGTCGGCGGGTGGACGTGCGCGGCGTCGCCCGCGAGGAACACCCGGCCGGAGCGGTAGCGCTCGGCCTGCCGGGTGGCGTCGCCGAAGCGGGACAGCCACCGCGCGGAGTGCACGCCGAAGTCGGTGCCGGCCACGCGCCGCAGCTGCTCCTCGAAGTCGCCGAGCGTCGGCATGGCCGAGCGGTCGGGGTTCACCCCGTCCGCCGGCACGACCACGCGGTACGTCGCGGAGCCGCCGATCGGGCCGATGCCGAACCGCTTCTGCGTCCTGCGGACCTCGAGCACCAAGGGCATCGCCTCCTCCCACGGGACACCGATCTCCATCTCGCCCAGCAGCGTCTCCACGCGCGTGGGCTCGCCCGGGAAGCCGATGCCGGCCAGCTTGCGCACGGTGCTGCGGCCGCCGTCGCAGCCGACGAGGTAGCGCGCCCGCAGCGACGTGCCGTCCGCGAGCCCGGCCGTCACGCCGTCGTCGTCCTGGCTGAACGCGGTCAGCGTGCTGCCGCGCCGGATCTCGGCACCGGCCTGGACGGCGTGCTCGGTGAGCAGGCGTTCGACGTGCGGCTGCGGCAGGCCGAGCACGACCGGGTACTTCGTGCCCAGCCGCCGCGGCACGGGCCGCTCGATCCCGGCGAAGAACCCGGCCAGCGGGTGCGTCCGCCCGGCGTCGAGGAACCGCTCGGCGATGCCGCGCTGGTCGAGCACCTCGATGCTGCGCGCGTGCAGCCCGAGCGCCCGGACGACCTTCGTCGGTTCCCGCTCCCTTTCCAGCACGACCACGCTCACGCCGTGCAGACGCAGTTCCCCGGCCAGCACCATGCCGGTCGGCCCGCCGCCCACGATGACGACGTCGATCATGGAGTCCCCGTTTCCCCAGGTGATGGCGTTGGCCGGGGAATCATGGGGGACGCACGGGGTCTTGCCGCAAGACCAGGGGTGCGCTATACGTTGGAGTGGGGACGGAGAGCGGTGCTCGCTGTCCCGCGTCGTTCTCCGGGACGGTCGCGGCCGCGGTCCGCGAACGTCAGGACAGTTCCCCGATGTCCCGCAGGTGGTCGAACACGATCCGCGTGACCGGCGAGACCCGGTCGGAGTCTGCGGTGGTGAACCACGCCAGCTCGGCGATCTCGCTCGCCGGCGCCAGCTCCCCGGTGAAGGACGCCGAGTAGCAGGTCATCCGCACGGTCTCCCCCTCGGCACGACCGTGCGCCTGAGCCTCGAACACCCCGAGCGGCGCGGCGTCGGAGACGTCGACCGACAGCTCCTCGCGGATCTCGCGCACGAGCGCCTCGACGTCGGACTCCCCCGGCTCGCGCTTGCCGCCGGGCACGTAGAACGTGTCCTTGCCGTGCGAGCGGGCGACCAGCACGCGCCCGTCCACGACGTGGACCCAGGCCACCTTGTCGATCACGCGACCGACACTAGGCCGTGGCGAGCTCCTTGACCACGCGGTGCGCGTCGGCCAGCGACTCGACGGCCAGCTCCCGGAACTGGTGCATCTGCGGCACGACGTCCGCCAGGGTCAGCTCGGCGTGCACGAACTCCAGGTTGTGGTCGAGGCCGACCATCGACAGCACCGCGCGCAGGTACGGCTCCTGGAAGTCGAACCCCTCCCGCGGCGTGCCCGGCTTGTACGAGCCACCGCGTGCCGTCACGACGACGACGCGCTTGCCGCCCCAGGCGAAGGTGCCGTCCTCCCGGGCGAAGTGCTCGGAGGTCGCGACCTGGTCGATCCAGGCCTTCAGGGTCGACGGGATCGAGAAGTTGTACATGGGCGCGCCGATGAGGATCACGTCGGCGGCGTCGACCTCGGCGATCAGGTCGGCGGCGATGCCCTGGTCAGTGCCGTCCTTGTGCGGGACCGGCGACGCGTGCAGGTCCCGGTAGGCGTACCCGCCGCCGGGGTTCGCGGCGCGCCAGTTCTCGGCGAACGCGCTCGTGACCTCGCGGGTCACGGACCCCTCGTACCGGATGCTCGTGTCGATGTGCAGCAGGTTGGTCATGCTCAGAACATACGAGCAGAGAACTTCTGAGTCAAGACGTTCTGAACTGAGAACATCTCTTCCGGGATGTAGGATGGAACACATGGAGGAGCAGCCCGAACTCGTCGAAGCCTGCTTGGAGAAGTGGGACTTCAACTGGTTGCTGCACCGCGCTACCCAGCGCGTCGGGGCCGCGTACGCCGAGGAGATCGCGAAGTTCGGGGTGTCGTTGCGCGGTCAGCTGGTGCTGCAGGCCCTCGCCAGCGAGGAGGTCCAGCGCACGCAGCTCAAGCTCGGCGCCATGCTCGGCCTCGACAAGACCACGCTGACGAGCGAGCTCGACAAGCTGGAGCGGGCGGGCCTCGTGATGCGCGTGCCCGACCCGAACGACCGGCGCGTGCGCACACCGGTGATCACCGACCGGGGCCGCGAGCTGCAGAAGGAGGCGGGCGACGCCCTCGCCGAGGTCGAGCGCGCCTTCCGCTCCCGCTTCACGCACGAGGAGATGGCGATCATCCGCAGGGCGCTGCAGGACCTCTCGCGCGGCGAAGGTCCGATGCACGGCTCCTGCATCTGAGGCCCGGAGGCTAGGCGAGGGACCCCAGGTCCGCCTCGCGCAGCTGCTCCGGCGTGACCGCCGCCTGCGCGTCCACCAGCGCCTTGAGCGCGGTGCCGTGGTCCCACACGTTGACGTTCATCGCCGCCCGCAGCCGCCCGTCGCACAGCCAGAACGCGATGAACTCCCGCGAGGTACTGGTCGCTGAAGAAGTACGGCGACTCGAGGTACGGCTCGTCCAGGCCGAGCAGCGAGCCCGCCACGTGCGTGCCCTGGTCCTTCGCGTTCGCCCAGTGCTCGACGCGGACGCGCCGGCCGAGGCGCGGGTGGTCCTGCGCCGCGACGTCACCGGCGGCGAACACGTCCGGCGCGGAGGTGCGCAGCGCGGCGTCGACCGCGACACCGCCCTCGGCGAGCTCCAGGCCGGCGGCCTCGGCCAGTTCGAGCCGCGGTGACGCCCCGACGGTCAGCACGGTCACGTCCGGCATCAGCTCCGTGCCGTCGTCCAGCCGCACGCCGGACGGCGAGAAGCCCTCGACACCCGTGCCCAGCCTGAACTCCACGCCGTGGTCGGCGTGCAGGCCCCGGAACACCGCGCCCATCTCGGGACCCAGCACGCGCACGAGCGGCTCGGCCAGCGGGTCGGCCACGGTGACGCGGCAGCCGTGGGCGCGGGCAGCCGCCGCGACCTCGCAGCCGGTCCAGCCGGCACCGATGATCGCGACGTGCCTGCCCTCGCGCAGCGCGGACTCCAACGCCACCTCGTCGTCCAGCGTGCGCAGCACATGTCCTTGTGCCCCAGGCAGAACGCGCGGGCGCGATCCGCTCGCGAGCAGGAGACGGTCGTAGGAGCGCACGGCCCCCTCGGAGTCCACGACCGTGTGATCACCCGGCCGGAGCTCCAGCACGGACACGCCGAGCCGCAGGTCGATCTCGTTGTCGGAGCAGAAGCCCGGCTCGTGCACCCACGCCGGTTCGTTGGCCTTCCCCAGCAAAAGGTCCTTGGACAGCGCGGGAAGCTCGTACGGGCGGTGGTGTTCGGAGCCGAACATCAGGATCTCGCCGCCCTAACCGCGGTCTCGGAGCGCGCCCGCGGCGGAGGCACCGGCGAGGCCGGTTCCCACGATCACGATGCGTTGCGGTTCCGCCATCTTCACCCTTTCAGGTGACCAACTCTCGTCCCACATGCGACGCTATCCGCAGCTCGGCGCGGTCGCCCGACGGAGAAACGGGAAACCTCCGTCATGATCGCCGGTTGCGCGCGTCTCACCTGTGCGAGCGCCGGCACCGCCGCGCCGGTGCGCCGAGTGAGCTGGAGGAAGAACCCCGTGGGAGCAAAAGAGGAGTGGCAGGTGAGCTGCCGCGACATCGCTTCGCGCCGACGGGACATGACGGTGTTCGTCAGCCAGGGACACGTGGTGATCACCGTGCCGCCGGGGGAGGCCGCCGTGCTGACGCCCTTGGAGGTCGGCCGCCTGCGGGCGGCGCTGCGCGACGCCGTCGTGAGCGCGTCCAACACCGACATGTGACCGCCATCACAGCACTACCTACTGATGAGTAGGTAACTGGCACAGTGGGTCCATGGTGACCCGTGTGCTGCTGACCCTGGTGAAAGCCGGAGTGATCCGGCCGTTGGGCCCGCGAGGGCTCACCGGCGCCCTGCTCGGCTACCTGCACTGGAACATCACGCTGGCGTGGGGCTACCAGACAGGTGCGGGACGGCACCCGGACCGCGCCGCGATCGTCGACGACGACGGCGTCCTCACCTACGCGCAGGTTCACGAGCGCACGAGCAGGCTCGCGCACGCCTTCCGCACCGGGGAGCGCGTCGGCCTGCTGTGCCGCAACAGCCGTGCCTTCGTCGAGACGATGACCGCGTGCACGAAGGTCGGCGCCGACGCCGTCCTGCTCAACACCGGCCTGAGCGCGGGCCAGCTCGACCGGGTCGCGCGGGACCAGGAGATCGACAGGATCGTCGCCGACCGCGAGTTCGCCGGCGTGCTGCCCGCGGGCGTGCCGGTGTTCTTCGCCGACGAGCTGGAGTCGCTGATCGCGAACGGGCCCACCACCCCGCTCCCCCGCAGGCCCCCGCGCGGCCGGTTGATCGTCCTCACCTCCGGCACCACCGGCACCCCGAAGGGCGCCCGCCGCCCGGAACCCGCGAGCCTCGCCCCCGCCGCCGCGCTGCTGTCGCGCATCCCCCTCAGGCACGGCGACGTCATCTCGATCACCTCGCCGCTGTTCCACGCCTGGGGCCTCGCCGCGTTCCAGCTCGGGCTCGTGCTCGGCGCGACCCTGGTGCTGCGCCGCAGGTTCGACCCCGCGCAGGCGCTGCGGGACGCCGAGAAGTGCACCGCGATGTTCGTCGTTCCCGTGATGCTGCAACGCATGCTGGAGACCCCGCACCGGCCGCGGCTGCGGGTCATCGCCTCCAGCGGCTCGGCCCTCCCGCCGCGCGTCGCCGCCCGCACGCTCGAGGAGTTCGGCCCCGTCCTCTACAACCTCTACGGGTCGACGGAGGTGAGCTGGGCCAGCATCGCCACCCCCGAGGAGATGCTCGCCGAACCCGGCACGGCGGGGAAACCACCGCTCGGGACCCGGCTGGCCGTTGTGGACGACGACGGCAAGCCCGTGGCACCGGGTGAGACGGGGCGGATCTTCGTCGGCAACGAGATGCTGTTCGACGGCTACACCAACGGCACCAGCAAGGAGTCGCTGGACGGCCTGATGTCGACCGGCGACCTCGGCTACCTCAAGAACGGCCTGCTGTTCGTCGCCGGCCGCGACGACGAAATGATCGTCTCGGGCGGCGAGAACGTGTACCCGCACGACGTCGAAGACCTCCTCTCCACCTTGGACGGCGTCACCGAGGTCGCGGTGCTCGGCGTTCCCGACGAGGAGTGGGGCCAGCGCCTCGCCGCCTTCGTGGTCGGCGCGAAAACCCTGACAGCCGACCAGGTGCGCGAGCACGTGAAGGCGAACCTGGCCCGGTACTCGGTTCCCCGCGACGTCTTCTTCGTCGACGAGCTGCCGCGCAACGCGGCCGGAAAGGTGGTGAAACGCCACTTGCGCGACCACCACTAGGGTCAGGCCCCGGGTGAGGGGGCTCGACCATGACGATTCCGGGCAGGACGGCTGATCCGCGGTCCAACGCCGTGCACGACCTGCGTGAGGCGCGCATCGCCCTGGACGAGGGCAGGCCGGGCGAGGCGCTGGAGTTCGCGGAGAAGGCGGTGGCCGCGTTCGCGTGGCTGGACGACGCGGAGGGTGTGGCCGAGGGTGTGCTGGCGCAGTCGGTGGCCCTCGGCAAGCGCGGGTTGTGGCCGAGCGCGCTCGACACGATCGACAGGGTGCAGGAGATCGCGGCGGCCAACCGCCACATCGGGCTCCAGGCGCGGTGCAGCTTCTCCCGCGCCGTCGTGGAGCTGCGGCTCGACTCGCGGGAGCGCAGCTTCAACTCCTTCGCCCGCGCGCTCGGCCTCGCGGAGCTGACCGGTGACAGCGAGCTGATCGGCTCGGTGCTGTTCGAGCAGGCGCGGGTCATGCGCATGCAGTTCCACGAGCACTGCATGGTCCGCACCGAGGACAACCGGTGCAGCCTCGACGGGGAGCCGTGCGTGCGCAAGCTCCGGCGGGCGGAGGCGTTGTGCGCACGGGTGCGCGACCGGTGGAAGCAGGTCGGCGACCCGGTGCGGATGGCGATGGTCAACGTCCTGCTGGCGCACGTGCGCATCGACCTGGGGGAGCTCGACCGCGCGCACCGCAGCTGGCAGCGCGCCGACCAGCTGCTCGCGGGCAGGAACCGCCCGGTGGCGCTGGCGGAGGCGCTGATGGTGCGGGCCCGGCTGAGCGGGGCGCGCGGGCGGCACTCCGACGAGATCGCGCAGCTGGCCCAGGCCGCCGAGCTCGCGATGAGCTGCCTGGCGCGCGAGGTCGCGGTGCACGCGCACCAGCGGCTGAGCGAGGCCTACGAACGGTCCGGCGAGTTCGAACGCGCGTTGCGGCACGCGCGGATGCAGCTGGAGCAGTACCGGCTGTGGGAGCTGCAGGAAGGCCGCGACCTGCTGCGGATGCGCGAGCACGACCTGTCGTCACGACTCGTGGAACAGTTGGCGCACAAGCGTTTCGGACCCCAGCGCGAGAACGGGGTGGTGCGCGTCCCACCCGCCGGCGAGCTGCACGAGGCGGGCACCGCCGAGCACACGAACACGCGGATCGCCCGCGCGTTGCGGGCCGGGCTCACCAAGCGCGGCATCGAGGTGCTGCGGCTCGTGGCGGCCGGGGCGAGCACGGCGGCGGTCGCGGAGTCGCTCGGACTGTCCCCCAAGACCGTGCAGAACCACCTCCAGCGGATCTACACGACGCTCGACGTCCACGGCCGCGCCGACGCCATCGTCTGGTGGATGAACCTGACCACGCCCTAGTAACGGGCGCCGATCGAGCGCGACGGGCCGGCCCGACGCGGCCGCGATCGCCCGTTCGGCTGCTTGCCGTTCTCCGGCAACTGCCGCTTAGCGGGTGTTCTACCCATTTCCGCGCGGTGCAATTGGGTGATGTGACGGGCAACTGCTCTGTGTCATGCTCCGATCACAACGTGTCCCGTTGACGAACAAGGGGCGGTCATGACCGGGCAACGCCGCCCAGCGCCTCGGCAGGCGCCAGTGCTCGCGCGACGCGATGCGTGGCACGTCCCGCCACCGCACCCGCCCGACGGCCACGGCCTCCGCGGATTCGGCCGTCCGGGCGAGGCGCCGCGGCGAGGATGCGCGCAGGATCTCCCCGAGCGCGTCCACCGCCGGACCGGGAGACCACGACTTGAACAGCTTCGACACCGGCACCGGCACGCCCTGGTGGCCGCGCCCTCTTGCGAGCGGCGCCTCGGTGTCCCCCGGCACGCGTGCGCCGGACTCGAGCCGCGACACGTAGCTCGCCGGGACGCCGGGACACGCGACGTCCTCTCGCGACGGACCGCGCCGCGAACGGGCCACCCCGCCCGCGCCGAAGATTTCAGCCCCCACCACGGCTACCCCCTGACGAACGGAGCCCCCGATGAAATTGCACACCATCGCCCGCGCCATCGCCGCCCTA
Organism: Lentzea sp. DG1S-22; assembly: GCF_036321065.1. NCBI lineage: Bacteria > Bacillati > Actinomycetota > Actinomycetes > Pseudonocardiales > Pseudonocardiaceae > Lentzea > Lentzea sp. DG1S-22. The sequence goes on from NZ_CP143276.1 coordinate 4,662,362, forward strand.
CTGCTGAGTTTCGGGGCTCTCACAGCGTTGGCGGGGACCGCGGCGGCCGATGACCCGGACCAGGCGTTCCACCCGCCGTACTGCATCGAGTCCTGACAGCCCTGCGCGGCCGCGGTAGTCCTGCCTCCCTCGCACGCGGGACCACCCGGCCACCGGCACACCAATTGACACACCTGGCCACACCGCCCGGAGCCGTTGAGGCACCCTTGGGGAGTGACTCCGCAACTGCGCACGCCTCGTCACCAGGTGAGCCCGAAGTCCGTCCTGCTGTGGACCATGCAGGCCGCCGTGTTCTGGCTCGTGCTGGTCGTGCCCCAGCTGGTCGTGTTCCTGCTGGTGGACGAGCCGCCGGCGTGGGAGCTGTGGGTGCTGGTCGCCACCGCGGTCGTCGGCGTCGTCCACACCGCCGTCGAACCGAGCTGGCGCTACCGCGTCCACCGCTGGGAGACGACGCCGGACGCCGTCTACACGCTCTCGGGCTGGCTGAACCAGGAGTGGCGGGTCGCCCCGGTGTCGCGGATCCAGACGATCGACACCAAGCGCGGGCCGTTCCAGCAGCTGCTCGGCCTGTCGACGGTCACGGTGACGACCGCGTCGGCCGCGGGTCCCGTGGAGATCGAAGGGCTGGAGCACGAGCTCGCGCAGAGGCTCGTCGTCGAGCTGACGAACACCACGCAGGCGACGCCGGGTGATGCCACGTGAGCACCCCGGCGGAGGTGCCGGCCGGACTGCCCGCCGCACCGGAGATCACCGAGCCGCTGCAGGAGTGGCACCGCCTGCACGTGCGGATGCTGGTCGTGCGGCCGCTCAACGAGGGCGTCGCGATGCTGGTGCCGATCCTCGTGCTGCTGTTCACCGGCAACGGCGAGAAGTGGCGGCTCATCGCGAGCGGCGTGACGGTCGCGACGATCCTCGCGTTCAGCTACCTCATCTGGCGCACCACGAAGTACCGCATCACCGACGACCAGGTCGAGCTGCACACGGGTCTGTTGACGCGCAAGCAGCTCGCGGTGCCGCGTGATCGCATCAGGACGGTCGACCTCACCTCCAAGCCGGGCCACCGGATCTTCGGGCTCTCCGCGGTGCGGATCGGCACCGGGCAGCAGGACGTCCCGGGAACGGACGGCCTCACGCTCGACGCCGTGACGCAGCAGGAGGCCGAGCGGCTGCGGGTGTTGTTGCTGCAGAAGGGAGTCGCGCCCAGGGCCGCCTCACCCGAGGAGCCCGGCGCCGAACCGGTCGCGCTGCCGGAGTCCGAGGTCATCTCGCGACTCGACCTGAAGTGGCTGAAGTTCGCGCCGCTGTCGCTGTCCGGTCTCGTCGCGATCGGTGCCCTGTTCGGCGTGCTGTCGAACTACGCCGACGACCTCGGCCTGCACCCCGTGCAGGACCTCTGGGAGTGGCTGTTCGAGCACCCGAGCCTCACGCTGTTCGCCGGGTTCCTGGTCGCGCTCGTCGTGGTCGGCCTGGTGCTGTCGATCCCGCTCTACGTCCTGCAGTTCTGGAACTACCGGCTGACCCGCGAACCGGACGGCACCCTGCGCGTGCAACGGGGCCTGCTGACCACGCGGTCGGTCTCGGTGGAGGAGCAACGGCTGCGCGGCGTCGACATCCAGGAACCGCTGCTGGTGCGCGCGGGCAGGGGCGCGAAGCTCGCCGCGGTGACGACGGGCCTCGGCTCCAAGGGCGAGAGCAACCTGCTGCTGCCACCCGCGCCGCTGTCCGTGGCGCACCAGGTCTCGAGGGACGTGCTCAAGGTCGGCAGCGACCCGACGGCGCTGCGGCTGCGCAAGCACCCGTTCGCCGCGTTGCGCCGCAGCGTCTTCCGGCACGTGATGCCGTGGGCCGTCATCGCCGCGGGCCTCGCGATCTGGGCACCGCCCTGGGCGTGGCCGATCCCGGCGGCGGTCATCCCGTTCGCCGCGCTGATCGGCTGGGACAACTACCGCTCGCTCGGCAACGCCCTCGACGAGCGCTACCTGGTGACGCGCAACAACTCCCTGGTCCGCAGCACGGTCGCGCTGCAGCGCACCGGCATCATCGGCTGGCGCATCCGGCGGTCGTTCTTCCAGCGCCGCAGCGGGTTGATGACGATCGGCGCGACCACGGCGGCGGGCGCGGGGATCTACCACGTGACGGACGTCGGCGAGTCCGACGGCCTGGCGCTCGCCGACGAGGCCGTGCCGGAGCTGCTGCGGCCGTTCCTGGTCGACGAGTCCGCTGTGGACGGTCAGGCCGACCGGAACGTCTGGCGGTAGGCGCTCGGCGAGATCCCGATCACCGCCGCCATCTGCTGCCGCAACGCCGCGCCGGTGCCGAAGCCGGCGTGGTTCGCGACCTGGTCGATCGGCAGGTCCGTGGACTCCAGCAGGTGCCGGGCCCGGTCGACGCGCTGCTGCGCCAGCCACTGGCCCGGTGACATGCCCGTCTCTGCGCGGAACCGCCGGGTGAACGTGCGCACGCTCATCCGCACCTGCGCCGCCATCGCGGCGAGGTCGAGGGGCTCCTGGAGGCGTTCCAGGGCCCACTCGCGGGCGAGCGCCGTAGAGGTGTCCGGGTAGCTCGGCACCGGGCGGTCGACGAACTGCGACTGCCCGCCCTGCCGCCACGCCGGGACGACGCAGTAGCGGGCGATCCAGTTCGCCACCTCGCTGCCGTGGTCGGACCTGATGACGTGCAGGCAGAGGTCGATGCCCGCGGCGACGCCCGCCGAGGTGAGGACGTCGCCGTCGTCGATGAACAGCACGTCCGGGTTCAGCCGCACCTGCGGGTACAGCGCGCGGAACTCGTCGGTGGTCTTCCAGTGCGTGGTCGCGGGCCTGCCGTCGAGCAGCCCGGCGGCGGCGAGCACGAACGCACCGGTGCAGATCGACATGATCCGGCGCGCGTTCGTCGTCGTCAGCGCCTCCCGCACCGCGGGTTCGAGCCGGCCTTCCCTGGCCGGCCGGTAGTGCGTGCCCGGGACGAGCACCGTGTCGGCGTCCCGCAGCACCTCCAGCCCGTGCTCGGGCGCGATGGTGAAGCCGCCGGTGGTGGGGACGGGGCGGCGGTCCGGCGAGCAGACGACCACCTCGTAGCGGTCCTCGAGCCGGGCGAACATGTGCGTCGCGCTGCCGATGTCGAACGCCACCGACTGCTCGAGCGCGAGAACGGCGATCCGGTGCATGGCCTGATTCTTTCACATGTTGGCCATCGGGCCACTGGTTGCAGCGTCGGCCTTCACCGAACCTTGTCGGCGTGAGACTGCATTGGGCCTGGGTTGTCGCGGGTGTGTCCTTCATCGCCCTGGTGGGCGCGGCGTCGTTCCGCGCGGCGCCGAGTGCGTTGATCGAGCCGTTGCGGGCGGAGTTCGGCTGGAGCACCAGCACGATCTCGCTCGCCATCTCGGTCAACCTGTTGCTGTACGGGCTGACCGCGCCGTTCGCGGCCGCGCTGATGGACAGGTTCGGTGTCCGCGTCGTCGTCACCTGCGCGTTGACGACGGTCGCGCTCGGCAGCGGGCTGACGGTGTTCATGACCGCGTCCTGGCAGCTGGTGCTGCTGTGGGGTGTCGTGGTCGGTCTCGGCACCGGGTCGATGGCGCTGGCGTTCGTCGCGACGATCACCGGACGCTGGTTCGTGAAGCACCGCGGCCTGGTCACGGGCGTGCTGACGGCGGGTGGCGCGGCCGGGCAGCTGGTGTTCCTGCCCACCGTGGCGTGGCTGTCCGAGAGCTACGGCTGGCGGCCCGCGTCGCTGGTGATCTGCATCGCCGCGCTCGCCGTGGTGCCGCTGGCGGCGTTCTTCCTGCGCGAGTACCCGCGGGACGTGGGGCTGCTGCCGCTCGGCGCCTCCGAGGACACTCCCCCGCCGCCGGCCGGTGGCGCCGCCCGCCGGGCGGTCGGCGGCCTGCTGCAGGCCGCCCGCACCCGGCCGTTCTGGTTGCTGGCCGGTGGTTTCGCGATCTGCGGGGCCTCGACGAACGGCCTGGTGGGCACGCACTTCATCCCCGCCGCGCACGACCACGGCATGCCGACGACGACCGCCGCCGGACTGCTGGCGCTGGTCGGCGTGTTCGACATCGTGGGCACGATCGTGTCCGGGTGGCTGACCGACAAGGTCGACTCGCGGATGCTGCTGGCGGCCTACTACGCGTTGCGCGGCCTGTCGTTGATGGTCCTGCCGCAGCTGTTCAGCGAGTCGGCTCACCCGTCGATGCTCGTGTTCATCATCTTCTACGGTCTCGACTGGGTCGCGACCGTGCCGCCGACCGTGGCGTTGTGCCGCCAGTACTTCGGGATGTCCGGTCCCGTCGTGTTCGGCTGGGTCTTCGCCTCGCACCAGCTCGGCGCCGCGCTCGCCGCGTCCGCCGCCGGGCTCACCCGCGACCACCTGGGCAGCTACGACCTGGCCTGGTACGTCGCGGGCGGGCTCTGCCTCGGCGCCGCGGTGCTCTCAGCGTCGCTTGCGCGAGGTGCCGAAGATGCCCCGCGTGATCTCGCGCGCCAGGGCGCTGCCCGCTGACCGCAGGAACGACTTCACCGCGCTGTTGCCGAGCACCTTCTCGACGAGTCCCGGTTCCTCCTCCCGCCGCTGGGGTTCCAGGGCTCGTCGTCGCTCTTCCTGTTGCGGTGGCGCGACCTTCCGCATCAGCTGCTCGTAGGCCGACTCGCGGTCGACGGTCTCCGAGTACTTGCCGTGCAGGTCCGATGCCCGGGACTCCTGCTCGATCGCGTCGTCGCCGATGGTGTCCATCAGCGAACGCGGCGCCCGCAACCGGGTCCACGCGACCGGCGTCGGCGCGCCCTTCTCGCTCAGCACGGTGATGACCGCCTCGCCGATGCCGAGCGACGTGAGCGACTTCTCCAGGTCGTAGTGCGGCGTCGTCGGGTACGTCTTCACCGTGCGCGCCAACGCTTTCTGGTCGTCCGGCGTGAACGCGCGCAGAGCGTGCTGGACCCGCGCGCCGAGCTGCGACAGCACCTCGTTCGGGATGTCCGTCGGCAGCTGCGTGCAGAAGAAGACACCGATGCCCTTGGACCGGATCAGCTTCACGGTCTGGGTGATCTGGTCGAGGAACGCCTTGGAGGCGTTCGAGAACAGCAGGTGCGCCTCGTCGAAGAAGAAGACGAGCTTGGGCTTCTCGACATCGCCCTCCTCCGGCAGCGTCTCGAACAGCTCCGCCAGCAGCCACATCAGGAACGTGGAGAACAACGCCGGGTTGCCCTGCAGCTCGGCCAGTTCGAGCAGGCTGATGACGCCCCTGCCGTCGCGTTCGCGCATCAGGTCGGCTGGATCGAGCTCCGGCTCGCCGAAGAACCGGTCGCCGCCCTGCGCCTCCAGGTTGACCAGAGCCCGCAGGATCACGCCCGCCGTGGAGCTGGAGACACCGCCGATGCCCTTGAGGTCGGCCTTGCCCTCGTCGCTCGTGAGGTGCTGGATGACGCTGCGCAGGTCCTTGGTGTCGAGCAGCGGCAGCCCCTTCGAGTCGGCCCAGTGGAAGATCAGGCCGAGCGTCGACTCCTGGGTGTCGTTCAGCCCGAGGACCTTCGACAGCAGGATCGGCCCGAAGCTCGTGACCGTTGCCCTCAGGGGCACACCGATGCCACCCGTGCCGATCGAGAGGAACTGCACGGGGAACGACTGCGGCTGCCAGTCGTCGCCGGTGTCCCGCGCGCGGGCAGTGGTGCGGTCACTCGCGGCACCCTGCCGCGACAGACCGGACAGGTCGCCCTTCACGTCCGCCATCAGCACCGGCACGCCGTTGGCCGACAGCTGCTCGGCGAGCAGCTGGAGGGTCTTCGTCTTGCCCGTTCCCGTCGCGCCCGCGACGAGTCCGTGGCGGTTGACCATGGACAACGGGATGCGGACGTGCGCCGTCGGCTCCACGGTCCCGTCGACCAGCACCGCGCCGAGCTCGATGGTCGCGCTCTCCGACGCGTACCCGGCGGCGATCTCAGCTTGAGCCGTCATGCACGGGGAGCGTAACCAGGTTGTCGCACGCCGCCACTCGAAGTTGACGCTCCGCGCAGTAATGTTCCGGGCGTGATGGATCGTCTGGTGTGGATCGACTGCGAGATGACCGGACTCGACTTGGGCAAGGACGCTCTGATCGAGATCGCGGCACTGGTCACGGACGCCGAGCTCAACGTGCTCGGCGACGGTGTGGACATCGTGATCCACGCTTCCGACGAAGTGCTCGCCTCGATGCCGGAAGTCGTCGTGCAGATGCACGCCAAGTCGGGCCTGACCGAGGAGGTGCGCGCCTCCGCGGTCTCGTTGGAGGAGGCCGAGGCGGCCGTGCTCGCCTACATCAAGGAGTGGGTGCCGGACCCCCGGACCGCTCCCCTGGCGGGCAACTCCATCGCCACCGACCGCGGGTTCATCGCCCGCGACATGCCGGCGCTGGACGCGCACCTGCACTACCGGATGGTCGACGTGTCGTCGATCAAGGAGCTGTGCCGGCGCTGGTACCCGCGCATCTACTACGCGCAGCCGGGCAAGGGCCTCGCGCACCGGGCGCTCGCCGACATCGTCGAGTCGATCCGGGAGCTCGCGTACTACCGGCGGACGGCGTTCGTGCCGCAGCCCGGCCCGACGACCGAGCAGGCCCAGGCCGTGGCCGCTGACCTGCTGAAGGACGTCAAGTGACCCCCTGATTTCTTTGCCGGTGGATGCCGTTGCTATGCTTTCCTCGCCGGTCAACGACTGGCAATGGTGGGTGTAGCTCAGTCGGTAGAGCACTGGGTTGTGATCCCAGGTGTCGCGGGTTCAAGTCCCGTCACTCACCCGGATAAGCCGGGTTATGTTCGCAGAAAGCGCGAACATAACCCGGCTTCGTCGTATTTCCCGGGGGCCGAGCCCCCAGACCCCGGCCGGGGCGACCCCCGGACCCCCATCTGTCGGAGCGCACCCTCATGACCACGCTCGTCGCCAAGGACCTCGCCGCCGGTCACGGTGATCGCGTCCTCTTCTCCGGTCTGGACCTCGTGGTCGCTCCCGGCGACGTGATCGGCCTGGTCGGCGTGAACGGCGCGGGCAAGTCGACGCTGCTGAAGACCCTGGCCGGGCTGATCCCCGCCGAGTCGGGCCGCGTGTCGCTGAACCCGCCCTCGGCCAACGTCGGGCACCTGTCGCAGGAGCCCGAGCGCCGCGAGGGCGAGACCGTCCGCGAGTTCCTGGCGCGCCGGACCGGCGTCGCGGAGGCCCAGGCCGCGCTGGACGAGGCCACCGAGGCGCTGACCGCCGGCAACGACGAGGGGTACTCGGACGCGCTGGACCAGTGGCTCGCGCTGGGCGGTGCCGACCTGGAGGAACGCTCGCTGGAGGTCGTGGCCGACCTGGGGCTGACCGTGGGCCTCGACGCGTTGATGACCTCGCTGTCCGGTGGCCAGGCGGCGCGGGCGGGCATGGCGTCGTTGCTGCTGAGCCGTTACGACATCTTCCTGCTCGACGAGCCGACCAACGACCTGGACCTCGACGGCCTGGAGCGGCTGGAGAAGTTCGTCACGGGCCTGCGCGCAGGCACGGTGCTGGTGTCGCACGACCGCGAGTTCCTCGCGCGCACGGTGACGAGCGTGCTGGAGCTCGACCTGCACCAGAACGCCGTGCGCCTCTACGGCGGCGGCTACGAGTCGTACCTCGAAGAGCGCGCACGGTCGCGTCAGCACGCCCGGGAGGACTACGAGGAGTTCGCCGACACCAAGGCGTCGCTGGAGGCCCGTGCGCGCATGCAGCGCGCGTGGATGGAGAAGGGCGTGAAGAACGCACGGCGCAAGGCGGGCGACAACGACAAGAACGCCCGCAAGTTCCGTGCCGACGCCACCGAGAAGCAGGCCTCGAAGGCCCGCCAGACCGACCGCATGATCGAACGGCTCGACGTCGTCGAGGAGCCCCGCAAGGAGTGGGAGCTGCGGATGGAGATCGCCGCGGCACCGCGGTCGGGTTCCGTGGTGGCGTCGCTGCGGGCGGCCGTGGTGACGCGGGGGTCGTTCACGCTCGGCCCGGTGGACCTGCAGGTCGACTGGGCTGACCGGGTCGCGATCACCGGCGCGAACGGCGCGGGCAAGTCGACGCTGCTCGCGGCGCTGCTCGGCAGGGCGGAGCTGTCGTCGGGCTACGCGACGCTGGGGTCCGGCGTCGTGGTCGGCGAGGTCGACCAGGCGCGCGGGTTGTTCCTGGGCGACCTGCCGCTGGTGGACGCCTTCGAGGAGGCCGTGCCGGAGATGACCCCGGCCGACGTGCGCACGTTGCTGGCGAAGTTCGGCCTCAAGGCGGCCCACGTGACGCGCCCGGCGGCGTCGCTCTCACCGGGCGAACGGACGCGGGCCGCACTGGCCCTGCTGCAGGGACGCGGCGTCAACCTGCTGGTGCTCGACGAGCCGACGAACCACCTCGACCTGCCCGCGATCGAGCAGCTGGAGTCGGCGCTGGAGCACTACGCCGGCACGTTGCTCCTCGTGACGCACGACCGGCGGATGCTCGAGTCGGTGCGGGTGAACCGCCACCTGACCGTGTCGGGCGGTCAGGTGGCGGTGTCCTGAAGCGTCAGCGGTTGCCCTGGACCCAGGTGGTCCACGGGACCTGCCAGTCGCCGAAGCCGTCCCACGACTCCAGGGGCGGGCCACCGGAGTTCGTGACGATCACCACGTCGCCCTGCTTGCTCGCGTCGTAGACCCACTTGGCGTTCTCGGGCGAGAGGTTGAGGCAGCCGTGGCTCACGTTGCGGTGCCCCTGGTCGCCGATGGACCACGGCGCGCTGTGGAAGAAGATGCCGCTGTTGGACATGCGGTACGCCCAGTCGACCGGCGTCCGGTAGCCGCCGTTCTCGAGGGCCAGGCCGTACGTGGTCGAGTCCATGATCATGTGGCTGTGCTTCTCCATCAGCACGTACGTGCCGGTGGGCGTCGCGTCGGCCGGCTTGCCCATGGACGTCGGCATGGTCCGCACGACCTGCCCGTTGACCTTGGTCGTCACCTGGTGGGTCTGGCCGTCGGCGTAGTGGATGACCTCGTCGCCCACCGTCGTGGTGATGACGCGGTCCTCCTGGCCGTAGATGCCGTCGCCGACGTGCTTGCCGTAGACCTTGACGTGCATGGTGATCTTGGTGCCCGGCTTCCAGAACTTCTCCGGACGCCAGTGCACCTCCTTCTTGTTGAACCAGTAGAAGGCGCCCTCGACCTTGGGCTCGGTCGTGATCTCCAGCATCTTCTCGGCCGCGACCTTGTCGGCCACCGGCTCGTCGAAGTAGAAGGCCAGCGGCTGCCCGACACCGATGGTGGTGCCGTCCTGGGGATTGGTCGACACGTACGTGAGCGTGCGCGGCTTCACCGTGGTGAAGGTCGACTCCTTGGTCTGCGCCTTGCCGTCCTCACCGGTCGCCGTGGCGACGAGCTTGTACGTCTTCGAGTACCCGAGCGGCTCGGTGTTGGTCCACTGCGTCGCCTCGGGGTTCATCTTCCCCTCGACGACCTTGCCCTCGGCGTTCGTCAGCTTGACGTCGCTGAGCTTCCCGTCCGCCGCCGTGGCGATGACCGGCAGGCCGGGCGACACGTCCGCCGCGCCGTTGTTCAGCGCGAGCGTCAGCGTGACGGGCTTCGGCGGAGGCGGCGGAGCACTCGACGACTCACCCCCACCCCCGCTCGGGCTCGCGCCACCCCCTGAACAGCCTGCGATCAGCACCACAGCGATTCCCGCCGTGACCACCCCTCGACCGCGCCTGCCCCACATCCCCATCGACGCACTTCCGATCTGCTTGTCGCGGCTCCCGAGACTGCCTGCACGTAGCGTTGTGGCGTCCCCCGATCAGGTGACGACACGATGTCCCCCGAAGTTGCGCGAGTGGCCGGATCGTTACGTGGCCGATGCGTCATCGAACAGCCGCTGACCAGGCGATTGGGAACGCGCGGAGGCGCTGTGCTAACGTTCTTCACGTCGGAACGAGCAAGCCTCCGGCACACAAACAAGCGCCGCTAGCTCAGTTGGTTAGAGCAGCTGACTCTTAATCAGCGGGTCCGGGGTTCGAGTCCCTGGCGGCGTACTCCAGAGAAGCAGGTCGAGATTCGTCTCGGCCTGCTTCTCTGTTTTTCGCGTACACATCCGAATTCTCCGTTTCCGCCTTGTGGATCATGGTTTGTGCGCCCGAGGAATCCCTGGGACCAAGGGTCACGCCGCAGCCAGGCAGGTGGTGTGCCCAGGCTGTGGTCTCGTCGTAGGTGGTGCGGCTGGCGAGGCAGCCGTGGAGGATGCCGACGAGGCGGTTGGCGAGGTGGCACAGGGCGGCGTTGTGCGGCACGCCGCGGGCGCGTTGCCGGTCGTAGTGGGCGCGGGCTCCGGGCGAGGCGCTCAGTGCGCTCACGGCCTCTCCGCTCGCTCCTCGATCTTTCACCTGCCTGCACGCTGGAGCACTGCGACGATCCGCTCCCGCGTGACCTCGACCGCTGGGTAAGAAGTCCCTGAGTTGTGCCCGCGGGCGTGCCACATGGCGCTGCCGGTCCCGGATCAGGGCACCTTGGCGCGCTGGACGTCCGCCAGCCCCGCAGCGTCGCCGCGCAGCAGCAGCCTCAGCAACGGACCGGCCATCGCCGTCGTCACCAGCGCCATCACCACCATCGACGAATACAGGCTCCGGTCGAGCACCCCGAGGCTCATGCCGACGGAGAGGATGACGAGTTCGGTGAGCCCTCGAGTGTTGAGCAGCAGTCCCAGCGCGGCCGACGACCTGGGAGGCACGCCTCCGGCGCGGGCCGCGAGGTAGCCGCCCGCGAACTTGCCGCCGATGGCCACCAGCAGGATCAGGCCCAGCTCGCCGAAGCCGGACCAGCCGATCGACGTCAGGTCCACCTGCAGGCCCGCCACCACGAAGAACACCGGTAGCAGCAGGATCGAGCTCAGTTGTCCCAGGCGGTCCAGCAGCGCGGCCGTGCCCTCCCCGGGCATCACCACGCCGAACAGGAAGGCACCGAAGATGAAGTGCAGGCCCATCCACTCGGTCGCCGCGGCGGACATCAGCAGGCCGGCCAGGCCTGGCACTGTCAGGTCGCCGGTGAGGCGTCGCAGCACCGGGGTGACGATCCACCGCATCACCGCCAGGTAGGGCAGCAAGAAGAGCAGGCGCCACTGGTCCGGGCCGTCCGCGTCGCTCACGGCCGCGACCACGGCCAGCAGTGACCACGCCGCCACGTCGTCCACCGCGGCGCACGTGAGCGCCAGGCCTCCCAGTGGCGTGCCGGTCAGGCGGAGGTCGACGAGCAGCCGTGCCAGCACCGGGAAGGCGGTCACCGCCATCGCCGCGCCCAGGAACAGCACGAACCCCAGGCGGTTCTCGGCTGGGTGTGTGCTCAGGAGGTGCAGCGCGAGCACCGTGCCGAGGCCGAACGGCAGTGCGATCGAGGAGAACGAGACGGTGACCGCCAGGGATCCTCTGCCGCGCAGCAGGTTTCGCGGGAGCTCCAGGCCCACCACGAACATGAACACGGCGAGACCGACGTTGGCGAGCGCGCTCAGGGACGGGCGCACGTCTGCGGGGAACACGGTGTTCGAGATGGCGCCGTTGAACAACGACGGGCCCAGCAGCACGCCCGCGACTATCTCGCCGATGACCGGTGGTTGGCCGCAGTACCGGGCCAGGCGGCCGAAAAGCCGTGCCAGCACGACGATCAGGGCCAGGTCGGCCAGCAGGACGGTGAGCTGTGCCGCTGTCACGAGGTCACCTCGGTCGGCAGCCTGACGTACCGGCGCATCCCGTAGAGCAACGGGTCGGTCGTCTCGCTTTCCGCGATCCGCAGCACTTCGCCGAACACCACGTGGTGGTCCCCCACCGGTTCGGCTCGTCGCACCGCGCAGTCCGCGACCGCGTGCGCGTCGTCCGGCAGGTGCGGGCCGCCGGTCTCCGCCTGCCAGCGCACGCGGGCGAAGCGGTCCAGCGCACCGGAGGCGAACAGTTCCGCGGTGGCTCTCGCCTCGCCGTGCACCAGGTTGACGGCGAAGACGCCTCGGCGCAGGACCGCCGCCAGGGTCGGGCTGCCGGTGCGCAGGCAGGCCAGCAGCGTCGGTGGGGCGAGCGTGACGCTGCACAGCGACGAGCACGTCATCCCGCGCGGCGTGCCGTCGGTGTCGACTGCGGTGATGATCGCGACCCCGGTCGGGAAACCGGCCATGAACGAACGGAATCCCGACCGGAGCGCGTCGGTCGTCACAGCATCCCGATCGGCTCGGCGCGCAGCGGACTCGCCCAGCTGTCCGCGTCGAAGAGCAGCTGCTGGTTCAGCGCCGGGTCGTCGTGGAACCGCGAGAGCGCCTCGAGCTGTGGCAGCGCGCGCCGGACGAAGGCGTCCGCCGCGTTCCTGCGGGCCTGCCACCGCGCCGGCGGCTCAGCTCGGTGCAGCAGCCTCGTCGGAACCTGCTGGCCGAGCAGGATCGTCTCCACTCCGGCGAGCCCGTAGAACGTAGGTGCGTTGCCCTGGACGAAAGTCCGCAGCAGCGGGTTGCGGTAGCGCAGCGGTGCGCCGGTCGCGTACATGTCCAGCATCGGCTGTGCGCCGGAGATGTCGGCGTTCGCGCGCACTTCCCGCCAGAACGGCGTGTCGCGCCTGGTGTTGAACCGGTAGTGGATGGACAGGAACCACCGCAGCGCGTCCCACCTGTTCGCGAGGCCCACGTTGACCATGTCGCGGCACTGCGGGTCCGCCCACGAGCCGGGCAGCGAGGCCACCAGCGCCTGGACGCTCGACGTGATCATCAGGATGCCGGTCGACTCCAGCGGTTCGACGAACGCGTAGGAGTTGCCGATCGCCATCACGTTGCCACGCCACGCTTTCTCGTGACGGCCGACGCGGAACCGGACGAACCGCGGTTCGCTGACGCCGGGGAAGCGCGCAGCGAGTTCCGCGGCGGCCCGGTCGTCGGAGATCGCGTTCGACGAGTAGACGTAGCCGAGGTGGTCGTCCTGCGGCGTGGGGATGCCCCAGCACCAGCCGGAGTTCATCGTGATGGCGCTGGTGTACGGTTTCAGGTTCCCGCCGTGGCCGACGTTGCCGGTCACGGCGGAGTCGGTGAAGAGGCTGTTCGCGTAGCTGTGGAACGGCGTGCGGAAGGCCTTGCCCAGCAGCATCGAGCGGAATCCCGAGCAGTCGACGTAGAAGTCGTAGGAGAGCTTGCGGCCGTCGGAGGTGTGCAGGTGGTCCACCCAGTCGTCACCGCTGAGCGCCACGTCCTCGATCCTCGCCTCGACGTGCTGGACGCCGCGCTGCTTGGCGATGTCGGCGAGGTAGCTCACGAAACGGGCGTTGTCGAGGTGGTAGGCGAACGGCAGGTACTTCATCAGCGACAGGTGCCGGTCACCCGCATCGAACACCGGCGCGCGCTCCGCGCTCATCAGCAACGACTGCAGCGTGTACCCGTCGATGCCGCCGCCGGCGTCGACCGCGCCCGCCGTGCCGATCGAGTTGCTGTCCCAGTCGAACGGCGCCATGAACCCGTCCGGCCGCGGGCCCCACTCGAAGCGGATGCCCTGCTTCCAGGTCGGTCGCACCTGCCGGTAGAAGTCCTCGACGTCGATGCCGAGGTAGTGGTGCAGGAAGATCACGATGCCGGGAACGGTGGCCTCGCCGACGCCGATGATCGGGATCGACGGGGACTCGATCAGCGACACCTCGAGCCACGGCCTCTTGGTGCGCAACGCGATGGCCGTCAGGTAACCGGCTGTGCCGCCACCGACGACGGCGACCCTGCGGATCGCCCTCTCGTCGTCCACCGCGGGTCTCGGCAGCATCTCCACCAGCGGTTCGTGGTTGCTGCGCAACGAGATTCCCGGTAACCGAGGCGCGTCGGCGGCGCCGCCGAGCCACTCGCGCACCGCCGCTGACTCGTGGTCGGAGAAGGTCTCCACCAGCTCGTCGAGTGCCGATGGCCGTCCAGTGTTCATCTTCACGAGTGGTTCCCCCAGAACCTCGTCAGCCGGCAATGAGATCAGCGGAACGCAGGTGGCCGACGAACACGTCGACGTCGGACCGCACGTCGGCGACGTCGACGCCCGCGCTCGCCGCGATGCGTTCCGCGATCTGGTCTGCGGTGTCCCCGGCCGCCAGCCGTTCCAGGACGTACGCAGCGGTCGGGTTGAGCTGCCAGTAGCGGCCGGTCCGTTCGTCCAGCACGACCATGCCGTCCTCTGCGCGCGTCATCGACACCTGTGCGCGTGGGCGCAACGTCATCGCGAACCTCCCCTTGGTCCAACCGTGATCAACGACTTCCACCGGCTCATGTCGCCGGTCTCCCCCACCGCCCTGCCCTCGGCCTCCACCCAGGCGTGCGCGCGGAACGGGTGGATCTGCGCGCCCACGTGCCATGTCGGCCAACGGCCTCGCAGCCGGCACAGCAACGCGACCGCGATCGACCTCGGCAGGCACCCGTCACCCGCGACCATCACGCTGCTGGCGAGGACCGCCCGGTGGGCCGCCGCTGCCTCCTCGTACGTCGCGGGCCGGGCGCCTTTCGACACGGCGGTGAGCACTCGGCGGATGCGTTGAGGTGACCTGGTCCCGAGCACTCGTGCCACGAGCACCGCGGCCGATGCGGGAACACCTCGGATCGTGCCGGCCGCGGGGCGGGTGAGGGCCGTCGCTTTGGCTTTCATCAGCTCGCACTCCTCATCGCGACGGCGGACGCGCCACGCAGCCAGGTCTCGCAGTTGAACGTCATCACCATGATCGGCAGCGCCGGTCCCGGCGGGGGCGGCCCGAGGACGGCGAGGCGCAGTGCCTCCGCGTCGACCAGGCCGAGGTCGGCGAGCAGCAGGTCGTCGCACAACGCGGCGAGCCTCGACCGTTGCGCGCGCAGTCCCGAGTGCACGTCCTCGGACATGTCGTTCTTGGTCGAGCGCCGCACGATCCCGGCGGGCACGACGTCGCGCAGCGCGGCGGTCAGCAGCGGTTTGAACGCCCAGGGAGTGCTGCGCTCGTGCGGGAGCACGGACAGGCACGCCTCGACGACCCGGTCGTCCAGGAACGGTGCTGCCGTCCGCACCCCCTGGGTCGCGGTGAGCTGCCCGATGAGCCGGGCGACCCGCCCGGACGCCCTGATCTGCTCCAGGGCGAGGTGCTCGCTCCTGTTTTCCGCCAACGGTTCCGCGTCCACGGCGGCTCTGTCGAGCGCGTCCACGACGAGCCGGGTGCCCGCCTCGGTGAGCCACGTCGGCAACCGCAGCGGGTGGTTCCAGCTCGCAGGGGGCAGCCGGGCACCGGGCAACGGCGACGCGACCTGCCGTGCGCCCTGCGCGAGCCAGTCCCGGTAGGACTGCCTGTCCCGCAACGCCTGCCAGGTCTGGCTCACCGACCACCGCTTCAACCCGCGGTGGCCACGCACGTGGTCGAGTGCGAGCAACGGATCGCGCCGTGCCAGACCGTGCACGTAGTTCGGCGGTGCGGACAGCACCTCGTCCCCGCCGTGGCCGGTGAAGTGGAGCGTGGAGCCGCGGGCCCGCACCCGCCGGGCGATCTCCGTGAACCGCGCTCCCTGCAGGCCGAGGAACGGTTCGTCGTGCGGCTGCAGCGGGTCGAAGAGTCCCTCGAACGGCAATGGCAGGTCGCTCGCGGGCATGAGCAGGTGTTCCGCCCGCGGCATTCGTGCCGCGGCGTCGACGGCGATCGCGGTGTCGTCGTCCTCACTCGTCAGCCCCGTCATGGTGACCGCCAGCAACTCCGGGTTGTGCTGCCAGGCGAGGAACCCCACGGGCGTGGAGTCCATCCCCCCGGACAGGTCGCAGCTGATCGTCGGCCGCGACCGGGCACTGTCGCCGACGGCTTCGACGAGCGCGTCCCGCAACCGGTCCGCGCCCTCTGCCAGGGTGAGGCTCGGGGCCGGCGGCGTCCACCAGCGCACGACGTCCGGTGTGCCGCCCGGCGCGGCGTAGTGGCCGGGTGCGACCGCGGTGACCCCGCGCCACATCGTGGACGAGGTGAGCGGATGCGGAACCGACGGGAACAGCAACCGCAGGGCGGCGGACTCCTCGTCCAGTTCCGCGGCGGCGATCTCGGCGACGAGGTCCGCCCGGTTCGCGGCGACACCGCCGCCGGTGAACATCCGCCGAGTGTTGGAGATCGTGCCCTGTGCGCGGATCCGGCCTCCCAGTGAGGCCACCACGTGGTGACTGCCGGGCAACGCCGGGACGACGCGGTCGAGCTGCCGCACGTCCGTGACATCGCGCAGCAATGCCTCGAGCCGTGCTTCGGCGAGCGGGCAGAAGCCGATCAGTGCGACGACGCCGTGCCGGCTCCGGAACGTACGGAGGTCGTCGTCGCAGAGGACGCCCACGATCAGCGGGCGACCGGACGGATGGGTGACCAGCACCTCCGCCCCGTGGCGATGGGTACGAGCGGCGAGAACGCCGTCGTCGTCCGCAAGGACGACGAACGCGTTCTCGCCGCCGTCAGCGTGAGGCTGAGGCACTAACGGATCCTCAGTCCCACAGCCAAGCGGTGTCCCACGGGTTCTGGCTGCCGATGCCGTTGGTGAGGTCGGCGAAGTCACCGATCTCGGCCATCAGCGGCTGTTCATACCCACCCGGCTTGATTTCTTCCATGGCGTGTCTCTCCCACCAGTTCGACAATTCCGGGAATGGATTTCCCCGGCAGAATCGAACCTAGCAAGCGACTTCCAGAGCGCCAACGGATTACACCGAAATTGCACAGACTAATTCAGGCAGCCTGGTCAAAACCGGGATCGTGCCGCTTTTTGGACGCTTTCGTTCTGCGCTCGCCCTCGGTCGGGAAGACCCAGCGGCGGAACGCCCAGAACCGGAACACCATCGCGATCAGCGTGCCGATGATCATCCCGCTGACGAAGTCCGCGGTCTCCTGCACGAGCAGGCTCACCTGCGGCACCCGCAGGTGCAGGACGTAACGCGAGATCACGTACGGCAACGAGTTCAGAGCCACGCCGATGCCGCTGATCAGGAAGAACAACGCCGCTTCGTGGTGCCGTTCGCGCCCGCCGCGGGAACTGAAAGACCACTCGCGGTTGAGAACGTACGACACGATCGTCGCCACGATGGTGGCGACGACGAGCGCGGTGACGGGCTTCGCCTTCAACACGGTGAACTTCAACGTGTAATTCAGCGCCGACGTGACGAGGAAGCACGTGCCACCGACGAACAGGAACTTCAGCGCTTCACGGTGCTTGAGCGCGTTCGCTCGCACCGGCGCCGGCAAAACGGACAAAACCCTGCGAACGAACGGCATCTGCACAGTCTATCGCAGCCACCTGGACCAAATCATTTACTGCCCTGCTCGAGCTCGTGCGCGAACTTCTGCCAAATTCCGGCATAACCGCGCGCCAACTCCGCGACCATGCCCGCGGCGTGCGCCGGCACGTTCGTCGCGAGGCCTTCCCGGTCCTCCACCATCGGCGCGTGCGCGTCGAGCAGCCGCAGCAACGACCTGCCCGTCTCGCTGAACCGCAGCGCCGGGTCCCTCTTCAGATCCCGCACGATCGACTTCGGGTCACCCGCCCTGAGCGCGACGCCGACCGCCAGTTCCTCGCCTCGCCGCACCCGCCCGGGCACCGGGTCCTCACCACGCTCGACCCGGTCGCGGACGTCACGCACGGTTCCAGTGGAAATGCCCGTCGCGGCGGCGATCTGCCGCAACGAACTGCCGGGGTTCGACTCGATCAGGTCGGCCGCGGGCCTGCGCCCGTCCGCGGTGCTGAGCGGGCGCGCCCGACCGTCCTGCCCGATCCGCGTGCGCAACTGGCAATGTCCGCCGGTTGCGCGCCGCCGGATCACGCCGACCGTGCGCGCGGCGATACCGGCGACCCGCGCGATGGCCCGATCCGACCACTCCGGGTGCGACCCGATGATCCGCGCGGCAGCGGCGGCACGGTCCGCACGTGACAACGGCAGACCGTGCGTGGTGTTCGCCTCGACCGCGAGCACGAACGCGTCGATCTCGGATCCGTCGAACAGTCGCGCCCGAATCGTGCGTTCCCCACGCATCTCGGCCGCGCGCAGGCGATGTGCGCCGTCGATCACCTTCATGGTCTTCCGATGCACGACGATCGGCGGCAGCTCGCCTCCCGATTCCGCGAGAACCCTGACGTGCTCCTCGTCCTCCCCGGCGGAGCGGGGAGAGTCGGCGGGCAGCAGTTCATCAATGAGCAGTGTGACCAGCACGAATCCGGTGTCCGGATCGGACGATTCCTGACCTTTTGTTGAAGATTTATCGGAGTGAACAGATTCGACCGAGCGCGCGTTCACGCGGCACCCCCCAGGTTGCACGGGCCCGTGACCAGCTACCTGCCATCACAGGCACTCGCTTCCGACCATACTGGTGCGTGTTGGGCTGTCAACCTGTCTTAAACATCGGGACGGCTCCGAGGTGAACCCGCTCTTTACCCGGAGAAAGCTCAATCAGTGAGCCTTTCATCCTGGTCTGAATGCGTTGGCGGGTAGGGGTTGCGGTTGTGACTGGTTGACGCGGTCGCGGCGTGTCGGTCCCTGGGCACGGCAAGCCGTGGCGGGCAGAGCCGTCGACCAAGCGGCAGTACCCACGACACCGCCGCGGCCCGGATCTGGAACATCCTCGCCGCCCTGCGCCAGGCCGGGCTGGTGGCCTTGGGCGACAAGGGCTGTCACGGCTAGATCCGACCGGTCGCCACGTGATCACCCCGTACTGGACCGCAACAAACCTGAGTCGCAGAAGGACGCCAACCGAGCCCACGCCCTCCTGCGCGGCCCCGGCGAGCGCGCCCAGCACAAGACCCGGCCATCCTGCGCAAGCTCCGCCGCTGCCCCCGCCGCGCCGGCTGACTGGCCCAAGCCGTCACGTCCTGCAGAACCACGAGGCCACCATAGGATGAAAAATGCTCAATTCACCTTGCAGGAGCAGGATCCTGGTATTCGGCAGCACTTGGGAAAAACATGCGGGTGGCGGCAGGTCATTGCTGCGGAACGATTCCCCGGCCATCCGATGACGTCGATCCGTGACTCGGCTTTGCATTCTTCGCCCCGACTGTTCAGGACCAGGTCGTGACCGACCTGCACCGCCGCCCCGGGCTGTCAGTGCAGGAGTTCCTCACCGCTGGCGTGCTGGCAGACGCGTTGCGGTCGGTGTGCTGCGCAACGGTGACGGCCCGCTCGTGATGCTCCGGCCGGATCACCGTGACCGCGCGCTCGACGTCGTGAAGGACCCCAGAAGCGGTGCCCCCGAGGAGGCCGAGCCGCGTCCGAGATCCCGACCTGCGACGACACGGGGCGGTACAACGCGACAGGAGCACCCGACGCATCCCGGCTTGACGTGCAGAAACGGTATTCACCGGCATCACCCGGCACCACTGCCGAGCCCCACCCTGAGACTCTTGTTCAGCGGGTCCGGGGTTCGTGTCCCTGGCGGCCTGCTTCTCTGCTTTTCCGGACATCTTCCGATTGCCGTTGCCGTCGGTGACCGTTGCGCGATCATGTCCCGATGGGGAGCACATCTGCCGACGCGCGTTATCCGCTGAGCGAGCCGCACGAGTCGGGAATGCTGGACGTCGGTGACGGGCACTCGCTGTACTGGGAGGTGTCGGGCAACCCCGGCGGCAAGCCGGCCGTGGTGCTGCACGGCGGTCCCGGTTCGGGGAGCTCGCCGGGCAAGCGCGGGTTGTTCGACCCGGAGCGGTACCGCGTGGTCCAGTTCGACCAGCGCAACGCCGGGCGCAGCACGCCTTCGGCGACCGAGCCCGTCGTCGACCTGTCCGCGAACACGACGCCGCACCTCGTCGCCGACATCGAGGCGTTGCGGGTCCACTTGGGAATCGAGCGCTGGCTGGTGCAGGGCGGGTCGTGGGGCGTCACGCTCGCTCTTGCCTACGCGGAGGCGTTTCCGGAGCGGGTGACCGAGATGGTGCTCGCGGCCGTGACCAACGGCGACCGCCGTGACACCGACTGGATCACGCGGGACATGGGGCGGGTCTTCCCGCGCGAGTGGGAGCGGTTCCGCGACGGTGTGCCCGTCGACGAACGCGATGGCGACTTGGCGGCCGCCTACAGTCGGCTGCTGCACGATCCCGACCCCGGGGTTCGTGCCAAGGCGGCGCACGAGTGGTGTGTCTGGGAGGACACGCACATGTCGCTGGCTCCCGACGCCGCGCCCTCGCTGTCGGTGGAGGACCCGGGGTTCCAGCTGGCGTTCGCCCGCCTCGTGACCCACTACTGGTCGCACGGCTGCTTCCTGGAGGAGGGACAGCTGTTGCGCGACATCGGGCGCCTGCACGGGATTCCGGCCGTGTTGATCCACGGGCGTTACGACGTCAGCGGTCCGCTCGGCACCGCCTGGGCGTTGCACCGGGCGTGGCCGGGGAGCGAGCTCGTGGTCCTCGACGACACCGGGCACGGCGGTGGCAGCATGACCGCGGCCATCGTCGCCGCGACCGACCGCTTCGCCCGCGGCCGGTGACCTGAGAACACGTGACGCCGGGGCGCACTGGCACCCCGGCGTCACGTGTTCGGTTTTCTCAGGTCCGGTGCCACTTCTGGTTGGCGCCGCCGACGCAGTCCCACATGTGCAGGACCGCGTCGTTGTTCGGGTTCCACTCGGCGATGTCCACGCACTTGTTCGCCTGCGGGTTCACCAGGTCGCCCGCACCGGACAGCACGAACTGCTGGGCGGGGTTGCCGGAGCAGGTCGCGAGCTGCACGGCCGCCCCGTTGGCCGTCGAACCCCAAGCCACGTCAACGCACTTGTTGTTCTCCGTGCGCAGCGTGCCGCCGACGAACTCGAACTTCTGGTTCGTGCCGCCCGTGCAGTTCCACACGACGAGGCGCTGGCCGTCGGCGAAGTTCCAGTTCGGCACGTCGATGCACTTGCCGTTCCAGTCGCTCACGACGCTGCTGGTAGTGCTGGCGGGCGGAGGCGTGGCGCCGCCGCTGAACGGCGTGAGGATGATGCCGGCCGAGCGCGGGTCGCCGTCGTGCACCAGCGACTCCTGCGCCTGCACGTCGTCGAACGCGAACCCGTACGCCTTGCCGTCCACCATGTTCTGGTGCACCAGCCGCGAGTAGTGGTTGGTGATCGTGCCCTGGTAGAAGTCCGCGGGGCCGCCGCCGGGCTGGATGTCGATGCGGCCGAGCGTGGAGCGGTGCAGCGCGGCGCAGAGGGTGCGCGCGATCGGGCCGACCACCTGGTCGTTGGGCGCGTGCAGCGCGCCGTCGCAGCCCCACACGTTCGACGTGGACGGCTTCGCGAACGACGCCACCTGCTGTCCGGCGGAGTTCGTGAAGTTCATGGTGTTGCCGGAAGTCCGGCCGAAGTACTTCACGTCCGGCCGGTCGCCGAACGGCTGCACGGTCAGCGTCTTGCCCGTGTAAGCGTTCCACGCCTGGGTGATGTACGGGTCGAGGTAGTTGCGGTCGAACTTGCCGACGTCGGCCGCCTTGCCCGGCGCGAGGACGCGCAGCACCGTGCCGTCCGAACGCGACATGATCGACCCGGACCAGCCCGCCTGGTTGCGGATGCCGTTGATGACGGCGTCACGCCCACCGGACTTGAGCTCACCGGTCTTCTTCGTGGCACCACCGGCGCCCGTCACGGTCACCGCGTGCGGCACCGCGAACATGTCCACCTGCGAGCTGTTGAGCCACAACCCGGCGTCGTTGTAGGTGAACTCGCTCCAGTCGAACAGGATGCCGCTGTTCGGGTCGCCGGACGCCCACGGCGCCGGCTGCACCAGGCCGTCGGGCGTCAGGAAGAACTTCAGCTTCTCGCCGAACGACATGTAGACGCGGCCGGAGATGAACCGCGGCACGCGCAACGTGGCCGTACCGCCTTGTCCGGGTCCGGCGATCGACACGTCCGGCGCGGGCGTGGGCGGGTTGCCACCAGGCGACCACGGCGTGAACGTGCCCGCCTGGTTGACGTACCCGAGGCGCCCGTTGCGGATGTCGGTGCCCAGGACGTACAGGTGCACGGCCTCGGACCGGCCGCTGTTGTTGGTGACGTTGAGCGGCAGCAGGTCGGGGCCGATCGCCTGTGCCGACGGGATCGCGACGGCCGCGGCCGACGCGGTGACCGCCAGTGCGGCGAGCGTGCTCCACCACTTTGTTCGAGTACGCATCTGACTCCTTGTGCAGGGGTGCTCCGTTCGCAGGCCACCGACCGGCTTCAGGGCAGTCGGCGGCCTCCGCTCCGAGAACTGGTCCAGACCGGTTATGAGAGCGCTTCCATGGTTGATCGCAGACGGGAGCCCTGTCAATACCGGTTCGTGGACACGACGAGTCCGATGTCGACCCGGTTCAGCGAACTCCGTTGTCCCTCAAGTCACCGCTGAGCCGGAACCGCTGCTGCCGCGGAATCTCCCCCACCGCCACCGTCCGGGGCACCGCCGGAGGCCGAGGCCTCGCAGGAGGCCGCAGATAACGGCGCAACTGCTGCGTCGGCTTCTCCACCAGCCGCCACGACAACAGCCCGGCCACGTAGGACAACGGCACCGCCAGAGCCATCAGCAGCCACGGGTCGCGCACCCCGGCGAGGACCACGAGCTGCTGCAGCGGCATGCCCCAGATGTAGAGGCCGTAGCTGCCGTAGACCCACTCGTCGTACCCGCCCAGCCGCCGCGGCCAGTGGTGCGCCCACGTGACCGCGCCGTAGCCGGCGGCCAGGGGCAGCACGTATCGGGCGGCCGGTTCCACGGGCGGGAGGAAGTTGACGACCAGGTACAGGACGAGGAGGGCGAGGGCCACCCAGGGCTTGAACGGGAGGCTTTTGCGGTGGACGAAGAAGATCATGCCGAGCACGAACGGCACCATGTACGCGACCAGCGGGGCGAGCGGGACGCTCAGGAAGCCGCCGAAGTCGCCGTTGTCGCCGACGCGGGCCTGGCCGAAGCCGTCCAGGACCAGGAACGCGGCCAGCAGGGGGAAGAGGGCCAGGCGGAACCTGCCCAGCGCGCCGAGGAGGCCGGCGGCGAGGACGATCAGGTAGCCGGTGGTCTCCATCGGCAGGGTCCAGATGGAACCGTTGGCGGAGAACGGGTACGGGTTCTCGGCGAAGACGCCGGGGAGCTTGTGCTGGAGCGTGTAGAGGCCCGCGTTGTTGATGACGTAGCCCCACGTCCGGTGGTCGTGCCAGTACTCCGCCTGGCTGACCACGGTGACGAGCGGGCCGATGACGAACGCGGTGACCATGACGACCACCAGCAGGGGTGGCCAGATGCGCAGGGCCCGCTTGAGCAGGTAGCGCCACCACGACGCGTCGCGGTGCCAGCTGTCGGCGATCTGGTAGCCGCTCATGGCGAAGAACGCCATCAGCGCGAAGTAGCCCGGCGAGAGGTTCCAGCTCTTCGGGAACATGCCGATGCGGCTGGGGTCGATCAGCGGGAAGCTGTGCTCGACCACGACCAGTACGGCGCCTACCAGGCGCAGCCAGGCGAAACCCGTCTCGATCTTCGCATAGCGCTTCCCCTCGGTGAGCGAGCTGTCCGCCCGCCTCAGCACCCCGTCCACGGTTCTTGCCCGACCGGTGTCATAGGCCTAGCAGAGTAGCGCGGACGGCGAACGGCTCAGCAAGAGTTCGATTGATCGTCAACGAAATGGTCGGTGCGTGGGACGGGGAGGGGCGCGTGAGCCCCTCCCCGTCCGCGCGTCACTTCAGGGTGTACGCCCGCAGGACCGTCTGGTCCACGGACCCGTTCCTGTCGGAGGTTTTCGCCTTGAAGGACACCGATTTGGCGTTCTTCGGGTGCAGCAGCGTGACGAGCCACCTGCTGCCCGCCTTGAAGAGGAGCACGCGCTGCCACGTGGCGCCCTCGTCGTAGGAGACCTCGACCTGCGGCGTGCGGACGTCGGTGACGTCGGCACGGGCGCCGTTGCGCTGCACGGTCACCGGGACCGTGAGCACGCTGCCCGCCCTGCCCTGGTTCGCGTCGTCGAGCTTCGGCTCGAACCTGACGGCGAGCAGCGGCAGCACCTCCGGCACCTCACCCGCGACGGTCCCGGAGGTGAACGTCCAGTCGGCCGTCACCTTCGACGTCCCGCCGGGGCGGGTGCTGTCGGCGTGCAACCGGTAGGCCGTCCTCGCCGGCGGGACGGGGGTGAAGAGCCGGCCCGGCGTGGAGGACTCGGCCACGACCCGGCCGTTCGCGGTCAGCTTCGTGGTGCCGGTGGCGGCGTCGAAGTCGAACGTCGAGTGCTCGCCGGTGCCGTCGGCGAACAGCGACGCGTTCACGAACAGCTCGTCGCCCAGGCGGCCCGCCCAGGCAGCGGTCTGCTGCTCGGAGACCGCGGGGAAGGCCGGGCCGAACACCGCGGTGTTCCACTGCTCGGTGCTCTTCGCGCCGCTGCGGAACGTCCTCGGGGCCGCGTCGTCGATGAAGGTCGGCAGCGCGTTCGGGTCGGTCTCCTCGGCCAGCCAGCGGTTCCAGCCCACGCCGGGCGTGTAGAACTCGGTCAGCTCGAACGGCAGCGCGCCGCGCACGCCGTTGTTGCGGACACCGGCCGAGCCGGGGACGCGGGCCTTGAACTCCGCCTCGACGCGGGCCATGTCCCGTTCGCGTTCGTGGTGCTTGATCGCGGCGGGCAGCTTCTGCTCACCGGCGGCCAGCGCGTGGAACTGGTACGGGCTGCCCTGGAAGGTCCCGTCGGCGTTCTTCTTCGCCAGCACGCTGCTCGCCGACCACTCGAACTCCGGCGCCGACGTGGACGACGGGTGGACGTAGAAGTCCTCCCAGGTGTCGGTGCCCCAGCCGCTGCTGTAGCCGAACTCCGGCGTCATCATCTGCACGGTCAGCGAGCCGCTCACCTGCGCCGCCTCCTGGCGGTCGACGGTGATCGACGGTTCGCTGGCGGTGCGGGCGTCGAAGGTGACCGTCCTGTCCGCGGTGACCTCGACGGCCGGGTCGTAGGCCACGGTGAGCTTCGCGCGGACCGCCGGGTCACCGCTCGGCGTCTCGAAGAACGTGCTCAGCAGGTACCGGCCCCTGGGCACGCGGACCGTCGCCCTGCCGGTCGGGGCGGCACCCTGCAGGACGCTGCGCTTCTCGAAGTCGATGAGCAGGTAGCGCCAGGCCGCGCCGGGCTTGCCGTCGTGGCCGATGTGGTCGAGCGTGAGGTCGTAGCTCTCCGGCTCCTTGTGCACGCCGATCGGCACGCGGACGCCGTTGGACGCGACGACCACCGCGCCGTACACGCCGTCCGGGCCCGCCACTCGGGTGTCGGCGGTGACCGAGGCCTCGGCGGTGCCTCCCGCGGGAACGGTCAGCTTCGCCGGGGACACGCTGAACACGCCCGCCACGGCCGGCTTCTGGTCCGCGACGGCCAGGTCGAGGGTCAGCGGCTCGGTGCCGGTGTTGCGGTAGGTGATCTTCTTCGTGATCGGCTGGTCGTCGTCGTGCGGCCAGCGGGCCGTGCCGAGGCTGAGGCTCGCCGGGGTGGCCACGGGGCTCGCGGTGGCGGCGCGGGTCAGGTCGACGCGGCCGGCGCCCTGGTCGTAGACGCTCGACCCCGCGAACGGCTTGGCGGTGTTCATCAGCGCGGTCTTGATCTCCAACGGCGACCACGCCGGGTTCTTCGCCGCGAGGACCGCCGCGGCGCCCGCGACGTGCGGGGTCGCCATCGACGTGCCGGACAGCGCCACGTGGCCCTCGTCGACCGGGGTGCCGATGACGCCGTTGCGGGCCTTGGCCGCCGCGATGCCGACACCGGGCGCGGTGATGTCCGGCTTGATGGCACCGTCACCGGCACGCGGACCGCGGCTCGAGAAGCTCGCCAGCCTGTCGTCGCGCTCGACGGCGCCGACGGTCAGCGCGGCGTCGGCGGCCGCGGGCGAGGCGACCGGGGCGCCGGAGTTGCCGGCCGCGACCACGAACAGCGCGCCGTGCTCGGCGGTGAGGCGGTTGACGGCCTGCGACATGAGGTCCGTGCCGTCGCTCGGGCTGCTGCTGCCGAGGCTCATGTTGATGACGTCCGCCCTGGTGGCGGCCCACTCCATGCCCGCGATGATGCCGGACTCGGAGCCGCCGCCCCCGTCGTCGAGCACCTTGCCGTTGATGAGCTTGGCGTCCGGGGCGATGCCCTTGTACCTGCCGTCGCCGGTGATCGTCGAGGCGACGTGCGTGCCGTGCCCGTGCCGGTCGTCCGCACTGGTGGCGGGGGTGAAGTTCTTCTCCTCCACGACGGCGCCCTGCAGGTCCGGGTGCGTGGCGTCGATGCCGGTGTCGAGCACGGCGACCGTGGTGCCGGCTCCCGTCAGACCCTGCTGCCACGCCTGCGGCGCACCGATCTGCGCGGCGCTGCGGTCGAGCGTGGCGGTCACCCTGCCGTCGAGCCACACCCTGGTGTCGCCGGCCGAGCGCGCGGCGGAGAAGAACCCGCCCTTCTTGTCGGCGGTGACGGCGTGGGCACCGATGCTGGGCAACGGCTTCGCGTCCGCCGAACGAGCGCCAACACCGCCCTGGACGATCAACGGGATCGTGTCCCGCTCCGCGTCGGCGTAGCCGGACCGCGTGAGCAGCGAGACGTTGAAGAGCCGCCGGTCGAGCGCGCCGGCCGAGATCTTCTGCTGCACGTCCAGCGGGACGACGTGCAGGTCGCCGCGCTCGTCGGTGTGGTGGTGGAAGCGGACGTGCTCACGGCCTTGCGCCGCCACCGTCCGCACCTGCCCGTTGTTCACGTGCACGACGTCGCCCGTGACCAGCGTGACCGTTGTCGTCAGACCACCCGCCTGCAACGGCGCGGGTGCGGTGATCTCCCCCATCGCCGGGGGCACCGTGACCGTGGACGCGACCACGGCCACCGCCAGCCCGGCGGCCAGTATGGATTTTTTCAACGCGAACTCCCCTTGTTCGGCGTTAGAGGGCGATGTTGCCCTCAGTGACAGAGATACCGCAGAGAGTGGTTTCGTTGAGGAGGTTCGCACCTTGTGTCCGAATCCGGGTGCGGCCTGCCGATTCGGCCAATCCGGTGATCAGCGCGAGGTCGCTACCATTCGGACCACCGCCAGCCGAAGGGACCGACGTGCCTGACCTGCACGCGCTCTACCGCGACCTGCACCAGCACCCCGAACTGTCGCGGCAGGAGTTCCGCACTGCCGGTGTGCTCGCGGAAGCGTTGCGGTCCTTGGGGTACGACGTCACCACCGAGGTCGGTGGCACCGGCGTGGTCGGTGTGCTGCGCAACGGCGACGGCCCGGTCGTGATGCTCAGGGCGGACATCGACGCGTTGCCCGTGCAGGAGACGACGGGTCTGCCCTACGCGTCCACGACCCGTGCGACCACTGCGGACGGCGAGGACGTGCCGGTCGCGCACGCCTGCGGTCACGACATGCACGCCACCTGCCTGGTCGGGGCGGCGGACAGGCTCGCACGGACGCGCGACGAGTGGTCCGGGACGCTGCTCGTGGTGTTCCAGCCGGCAGAGGAGCTGGGCAGCGGTGCGCGGGCCATGGTCGAGGACGGGTTGTTCGACCGGTTCGGCACGCCGGAAGTCGTTCTGGCGCAACACGTCAGCCCGTTGCCCGCCGGGATGATCGCGCACGGCGCCGGCCCGCTCATGGCCGCGTCGGACTCGGTGCGCGTCACGTTGTTCGGGCGCGGCGGCCACGGGTCGGCGCCGGAGACCGCGGTCGACCCGGTGCTGATGGCGGCGCACGTCGTGGTGCGGCTGCAGGGAATCGTCGCGCGCGAGGTCGCCCCGAGCGACCGCGCGGTCGTCACGGTCGGGCGGTTGCTGGCCGGCACCAAGGAGAACGTCATCCCGGAGACCGCCGAGCTCGGCGTCAACATCCGGACGTTCGACGAGCACGTCCGCGGCGTCGTGCGGGCCGCCGTCGAACGGATCGCCCGGGCCGAGGCCGCCGCGTCCGGGGCGCCGCGCGAGCCCAGGTTCGACTGGTACGACGGCACTCCCGTGCTCGTGTCCGACCCGGACGCGACGGCGAGGACGGTGGCCGCGTTCGCCGGGCACTTCGGCGCGCACAACCTGATCCCCGGAGCGGTGGTCAACGCCAGCGAGGACGTCGGCGTGTTCGGCACCGCGGCCGGCGTGCCGACCGTGTTCTGGTTCCTCGGCGGCACCGACTTCGGCCGGCGCGAACCCGGTCAGCCCGTGGCGATGAACCACTCCCCCGAGTACGCGCCGGACATCGAGCCGACGCTGACCACCGGGGTCGACGCGCTGGTCGTCGCCGCGAGGACCTGGCTCGGCCGCTCCCCGGCGTGACACCGTCCACTTGGTCCGGCGGTCTCAACGGCGAGAGGTGCACATGAAGAAGCAGGCGTACGCGGTCGCGGCAGTGGCGGACTCGATCGCGGCAGCGGTGCGCCGCACCGGAAAAGTGCGCAAGGTCACCAAAACCGCTCTGATGCCCGCGCTCGCGGTGGCCACGCCTCCGCGCGACCCCGGCATGGCGGTCGGCCTCGCCGGTTCGTGGGCGGGTGACGTCGCCCTGCTCGGCGACTCCGACCGGGCGTTCCGCACCGGCCTGACCAGCTTCCTGGTGGCACACCTCGGTTACACCGCCGCCCTGGCCCGCCGCTCGGCGTCCGGCTCGCGCGCGGCCGTCGTGCCGATCGTCGCGGCCTCGGCGGCGGGAGCCGTGGCGTTCGCCCGCGCGGCAGGACCGATGGGACGCCCCGTGGGTCTCTACGCCCTCACCCTCGGCACGATGGTGGCCGCCGCGTCGACCGTGCGCGGACCGGGCGCACGACGCGTTTTCGGTGGTGCGGCGCTGTTCGCGGTGTCCGACGCCCTGCTCGGCGCGAGCCGGTTCGTCCTCTCGGGACGGGCGGCGCGAGTGGCCTCGGCGGGGGTCATGCCCACCTACGCGGCGGCGCAGTACCTCATCCACACGGGCTTCGAGGAGTCCAGCGGGTGACCCGCGTGAAAACCCGGTGGAACCCCTGTGCTAACGTTCTCCACGTCGGAAACAGCAAGCCTTCCGGCACCGTGAACAAGCGCCGCTAGCTCAGTTGGTTAGAGCAGCTGACTCTTAATCAGCGGGTCCGGGGTTCGAGTCCCTGGCGGCGTACACCGGAGAAGCGGGTCGAGATCATTCTCGACCCGCTTCTCCGCGTTCGGGGCACCGGTCTTCCGCGGCCTCCGTACGATCGCGCACCGTGACCTCCCCGGCGCCGGAGAACCGATCCCCCACGCTGCTGTCCCGGCGCACCGCGATCCTGTCCGGTGTCCTGGGTGTGTCGGTGCTCGCCGCCGGGCTCGCGGCGCAGTGGCTCCCCCGCGAACCCCGGGCCGCCGACCCGTTCGCCGGGCGGGAGCTGCCGGAGGTGCCCGCGCCCGACCCCACGGACGAACCGGTGGACGTCGTGTGCTGCGCGGGATGGGATTCCGCTGCGCGGACGCCGGTGGCGCCGATGTCCGAAGCGGTCGCACGGGCTCAGGACGCCGCGGGTGCCCAGTACGCCGTCGTGTTGCTGGTCGGCGGTGTGGCGCGGGCGGTCGTGGAGGTGTGCTGGGCGGCTCACCACGCCGAGGTGTGGTTCCTCGACGGGGAAGGCCGCCGTTACCGCGGTGTCGCCCGCCGCCGCTGGCCCGACGGGCGGTTGCGGTTGTTCGAGGTGCGCGGCTGGCGCTACGCCGGCAGGGACGCCCGGGAGTTCGACGGCGACCGTCCGGCGGTGCGGTTCCGGGTTCATCGTGGGGCGACGGCGGGGATCGAGACGGTCTCGGTGCACGCGGAGCTCGCCGGCGGCGGGTCGTTCCAGACCTCCCGCGAGTGGGAGCGGTGGCCGGAGCCGACGCGGCCGCCGGACGACGTCGCCGTGCTCGCGGTGGACGGCTGGGCGGCGCTCGCCGGGCTGACCGGTCCCGTGACCGTGCGGTCCGGCCCGGACGAGGTGCCGGCGGAGTTCCCCTGGCGGCCGCCGCACGCGTTGCGGCCGCGGCACGTCACCGAGCTCACCACCGGCGGCACGCGGTTCCGCGTGCCGGACGGGCGCGTGCTGAGCGTGCGGCGGGTTCCCGCCGGCAGGATCCGGTTGCCCAGCGGCAGGCTGCTCGCCGGCGACCCCGGCCGGCTCGACGCCGGGTCCGCTCCCCTGGCGGTCACCGTCCCGCCCGGCGAGTACGCGGTGGACGTGTTCCAGGTGTGGGAGAACAGGACCGGCCGTTCCACGTGGACGGCCGCCTGCCGGGTGACCGTCGCGGACAAGCCGGTCACCTCGTGGGAGCAGGCACTGCGCGAAGGCGACCACGAGCTCGAACTGGGCGACGGCGAGTTCTTCGGCAACCCGGTCGACACCGCCACGTTCGCGTTCGCCGACCACACCGGCATGACGGAGTTCGCCCGAGCCGACGTCGATGCCGCCACGACCGGCGAAGCGCCCTACCGCACGCTGTCCTCCGACAGGACCGACATGGTCGTCGTGCCGGGCTGGAGCGATGGCGCGTGCCTCGTGTGGCTCGGGCGGGCCGAGGACGGTTCGCCGAGCAGCTTCGTCCTCGACTTCCAGGTGCCGGACCTGGCCGACGCCGAACCGGGCTGATCAGTTCGCGCGTCGCCCGGCGCACGAGCAGAACGCGGCCGGGCCCCGGCGTCGCGGGGCCTGGCCGGAGTCACCGCTGTCAGGCGGGCAGCAGGACCGAGTCGATCAGGTACACCGTGGCGTTGGCGGTCTTCACGCCACCGCAGATCACGTTGGCGTCGTTGACCTTGATCGCGTTGCCGGAGCCGCTGACCTTGACGGTGCCGGTCTGCACGGTCTTCTGCTCACCCGCGATCTTGTCCGGCGCGATCTGGCCGGGGACCACGTGGTAGGTCAGGATCTTGGTCAGCAGCGCGTCGTCGGTCTTGAGCTTCTCGATCGTCGCGGCGTCGATCTTCGCGAACGCCGAGTCGACCGGCGCGAACACCGTGAACTCCGCGCCGTTGAGCGTCGAGACCAGGTTCACCTTCGGGTTGAGCTTGCCCGACACCGCGCTCACCAGCGTCGTGAGCAGCGGGTTGTTGCTCGCCGCGACCGCGACCGGGTCGGCGGCCATGCCCGAGACGGAACCGGCACCGGACGGCACCTGCTTGGCGTAGTCGGCACAACCCGGGCCGACGAGGTTCGCGGCCGGGTCCGCCATCGCCGACGACGACGGGGCCATCGAGGTCGTCGAGGTGGCGGCGGCGCTGGAGGAGCTGCTGCCGGTGCCGGCGGCGTCACCCGAGCCGCACGCCGCGCCGAACAGGGCGAGCGAGACGGCGCCGACGGCCAGGGCGGAGCTGCGGACGGTCTTGTTCATGACAGGACATCTCCCGGAGTGATCGAGCGGTTGCTGCTCGTGATTCGGGGCTCGCCCGCAAGCGGATGGGTGCGGTTATGAATCCGTTACCAACCGCACCGTCCGCTCGACGGCGGGGCGATCCCGCCCGAACGTGACGGCTCACCCGAAACCGATCCGAAAACGCTCCGGCTGCGAACACCAGAGGACAACGCTGAGGAGAGGACTCGGGATGCCGAAGCGTGAGCAGTCGCTGCAGAGCCTGCAAAGCACCCCCCGTGACGTCGGGCGCCCGGCCGATCCGACGGCGGACGACCTGCTCGCCCTGGTCGCGCGGGGTGACGAGGCGGCGTTCGAGCGGCTGTACGACCTGCTGTCCGGCTCGGTGTTCGGGCTGATCAGACGCGTCGTGCGGGACCAGGCGCAGTCGGAGGAGGTGTTCCAGGAGGTGATGCTCGAGGTGTGGCGGACGGCGACGAGGTTCGACCCCGAGCGCGGCAGCGCCAACACCTGGGTCCTCACCCTGACGCACCGCAGAGCCGTCGACCGGGTCCGCTCCGCCCAGGCCGCCACGCACCGCGAGGACCGCGCGGCCCGCCTCGACCCGGCCAGGCCGTTCGACGAGGTGAGCGAGCAGGTCAACGGCCGGCTCGAGCAACGCCAGGTGCGCCGGTGCCTGAGCTTCCTGACCGAACTGCAGCGCGAGTCCGTGCTGCTGTCCTACTACCAGGGCTACTCGTACCCGGAAGTCGCGAGCCTGCTGGGCATCCCGCTCGGCACGGTCAAGACGCGGATGCGCGACGGCCTGATCCGACTGCGGGACTGCATGGGGGTGACCGGATGAGAACCACATCCGCGGATCTGCACACGCTCACCGGCGCCTACGCCGTCAACGCGTTGTCGGAGTTCGAGAGGACCGCGTTCGAGACCCACCTGCCCGGCTGCGAGAGCTGTGCGGTCGAGGTCGCCGAGCTCACCGCCACGGCCGCACGTCTCGGCGCGGCGGTCGACTCCCCGCCGCCTGCCCACCTGCGTGCCCGCGTGCTCGCGGCGGCGGCGGAGACGCGGCAGATTCCCCCCGAGACGGCCAGAAATGCGGTTCGCGCCCCGCGCACCGGCTTCAGGCGGTGGGCCGGTGGGCTGGCCGCGGCCGCCTGCCTGGTCGTGGCGGCGTTCGTCACGGTGCAGGTCACCGACTCCGCCGACGAACGCCGGCTGGCGCAGCTCTCCAGCGAGTACAGCCGCTTCTCGGACCTGCTGTCCACTCCGGACGCCAAGCTGATCAGCGGCACCGCGCCGAACGGGGCGACGGGCACCGCGGTCGTGTCGGCGAGCCGCGACGAGGCGCTGTTCCTCGCCAGGGACCTGCCCGCCGCGCCCGGCGGGCACACCTACCAGCTGTGGCTGATCGGCGACGACGGGCCGCGTTCGGCCGGCCTGCTGGCGGCCGGGTCGTCGCCCGTCGTGGTGACCGGGCTGACCGGTGCGCGGGAGGTGGCGCTCACGGTCGAGCCGGACGGCGGTTCGCCGGGTCCGACCACACCCCCGGTGATGGCGATGGCACTGGCGTAGAACGAGGGCGGAGGTTGTCCGCATGCCGTGCCGGCATTCCGCGCATGATCGGACGTTGGCACGGCCTGGTGGTCGACTGCCCCGACCCGCGGGCGCTCGCGGGTTTCTACGAGGAGTTGCTCGGCATGGTCCGGGTGCAGGACGACGGTGATTTCGTCGTCATCGGCGACGCCCCCGACCGGCCGGGCGTGGCCTTCGCGAGGGTCGAGGCGTGGGTGCCTCCGCGGTGGCCGGAGGAAACGGCGCGGATGCACTTCGACGTGAGGGTCGCCGACCGGGAGGCCGCGGGCCGTCAGGTGCGGGAACTGGGTGCGCGCAGGCTCCCGGGAGGCGGCGAGTCCTTCGACGTCTACGCCGATCCCGCCGGGCACCCGTTCTGCCTGGTCTCGTGGTGAGGCCAGGCGTCATCGGCCGTGCACGACTTCTTCGTCACCGTGTGGCATCTTCTTCGTCGCAGTGGGGCATCCTGGGCGAATGGTGCCCCGGCAGGCGAGCGACTTCGCCCAGTTGTCCGCCCTGGTGAAACAGGCAGGACTACTCGAACGACGACGCGGCTACTACTACGCGCGGATCGGTGTGAACCTCGTCCTCTACGCGGCGGCCTGGGTGGCGTTCGCGCTGCTGGGCGACTCCTGGTGGCAGCTCGCGGTGGCGGTCGTGCTGGCGGTGATGAGCACGCAGCTCGCGTTCATCGGCCACGACGCCGGGCACAAGCAGATCTTCGCCTCCCGGAGGTGGAACGAGATCGCCGGCTACGTCCACAGCGGACTGGTGGGGGTCAGCTACGACTGGTGGGTCTCGAAGCACAACCGGCACCACGCCAACCCCAACCACGAGGACGAGGACCCGGACGTCGACATCTCGGTGCTCGCGTTCACGCAGCGGCAGGGTCTCGCCAAGCGCGGGCCGTTGCGGTGGATCGCCTCGCGCCAGGCGGCGTTGTTCTTCCCGTTGCTGTTGCTGGAGGGCTTCGCGCTGCACTGGCACTCGATCCGGCACTCCGGGCGCGAGCGACCGCTGATGATCGCGAACGTCGTGGTGTACCTGGCGGTGGTGTTCTGGGTGCTCTCACCGGTGTACGCCGTCTCGTTCGTCCTCGTGCACCAGGCCGTGTGGGGCTTCTACATGGGGTGTTCCTTCGCCCCCAACCACAAGGGGATGCCGGTGCTCTCGGCGGGGCACTCGCTCGACTTCCTGCGCAAGCAGGTGCTCACCTCGCGCAACATCCGCGGCGGCTGGTTCGTCGACGTGCTGCTCGGCGGGCTCAACTACCAGATCGAGCACCACCTGTTCCCGAGCATGCCCCGCCCGCACCTCAGGCACGCCCAGCCGATCGTCAGCGAGTTCTGCCGGCAGCGCGGCATCTCCTACGCGCAGTGCGGCCTGTTCCGCTCGTACGGGTACGTGCTGGAGCACCTGCGCGAGGTCGGGGCGTCGTTGTCCGAAAACGGACAAAGGCCGGCCGAAAGGCTCGCCTGACCCGCACGCCGCTGGTTTCCTCGGTTCGAGACCGAACTGGGGGTTCTACCATGCGAAAGCACCTGTTTGGCGTGCTCACGGCCGGTGTGGCACTGACTCTGGTGGTCGCGGGGCAGTCCGCGGCCGAGCCCGTGCCGCGCAGCAGCCAGCCCGAGCCGATGCTCGCCTTCCTGCCCGCCGAGGCCCAGGTCGACTGGGCAGCGGTCCACCGCAGCCGGGAGGCGCGCAAGCAGTCGCGGCTGGCCGCGAAGAGCGCCGGCCAGCCGTTGACCTACACCGAGGAGGAGACCGGTCAGGGCGCCAACGACGCACCGGACCGGGCCGAGCACGTGGCCGGGTTCGGGACCGGCCGGGGCAAGAACGCGAAGCTCAGGCTCACCGGCGACCTGGCCGGTGATCCCTCGCTCCCCGTCGCGCCACCGTCCCCTGAGACCGACGACGCCGTTCCGCTCGCCGGCAGCCTCGGCACGCCCGCGCGGACCAGCGGGAAGATCGGCGACGGCCCGTACGGCAGCGCGGGCGACGGCACCGGCGACCACGACTTCTACAAGGTCACCGGCGGCGCGGACGGCGCGGTGCTCACCGTCGAGACGGACACCCCGACGGGCTCCCTGGACACGCTGCTCGCCGCGTTCGACGCGCAGGGGCGGCTGCTGGCCGAGCACGACAACCTCGCGGGCACCACGGACAGCAGGCTGCAGCTCCCGGTGGGAGCGGGGCAGGACGTGTACGTGATGGTCGCCGCGGCCGGTCCCGGCGGGATCCCGGCCGACCCGCTCACGCCGGGCACCGGCAAGCGCGTCCTCACCGAAGGCGCGTACGACCTGACGATCACGAACGGCGCGCAGCGCCAGGACAGGGACTTCTTCTCCGTCGACCTCAGGGCCGGCGACGTGCTCGGCGCGTCGGCGGCGGGCAGGGCCACCAGGGTCGTCGTCCACGACCCCTCCGGACGCGAGGTCTTCGGTTCGTCGCAGGACTTCAGCTTCCTGTACGCCGAGAACTCCCCGCTGCCCGCCGGTGGCAACGCCGTCGCGGACTTCGTGGCCCCGAGGGACGGCCGCTACACCGTCGGCGCCGAGAACGGCACCGGGCGCTACGACGTCACGGTCGAGGCGTACCGGCCCGGCTCCGAGCTCAACCAGCGGCCCGAGGTGCTCACGCTCTTCCTCGACTTCGACGGCGCCCGCGTCAACACCCGCGTCTTCGGCGTCACCCCGTCCGGCAACCGCGACCTCTCGCCGCTGAGGAAGTTCCTGCCGGGCTGGGGCCTCACCGGCGCCGACGAGAACGCGGTGATCGACGGCGTGGTCGCCACCGTGCGGGAGAACGTCGAGAAGGACCTGGCCGCGAAGGGCACCAACCGGCGGTTCGCCGTGCGCGTGCTGAACAGCCGCGACCACGCCGACCCGTGGGGTCAGCCGAACGTCAGCCGGATCGTCGTCGGCGGCTCGATCGCCGAGTCGGGCATCCAGACCGTCGGCATCGCGCAGTCGATCGACGCGGGCAACTTCGGCAAGGAGGAGACTTCGCTGGTGCTGCTCGACATCCTCAGCGCCCCGGCCGCGCAGTCGCGCACCTCGTTGAACGGCTACATCACACCCGCCAGCGACAAGATCGCGTTCATCGGCAGGGCGATCGGCAACATCACCGCGCACGAGGCCGGGCACATGTCGGGCAGCTGGCACCAGGACCAGTTCAACGAGCTCGACAGCCTCATGGACCAGGGCGGCAACCCGAAGGGCATGTTCGGCGTCGGGCCGGACGGCGTCGGCGGTACCGCGGACGACGTCGACGTCGACTTCCACGAGGACGTCCTCAACCCCGGCGAGGGCTTCACCGGGATCGAGGACTCCCTCAACCGCACCGCGTGGGCCTACGTGCGGGGCACCAGCTGACGGTCCGATTCCCGCCAGAACCCCGGCCGCTGTTCCGCCAGGGTGGACGGCATGGGATCACTTGCAGGAAAAGCGGCTCTCGTCACCGGCGGGAGCCGCGGCATCGGGGCCGCGGTCGCCGAGAAGCTCACCGCTCTCGGCGCCCGCGTCGCCGTCATGTACCAGAACACCAAGCCCGACAACGGTTTCGCGATCCGGGCCGACAGCGCCGACCCGGACGCCGTGGTGGCCGCCGTCGAGGAGACGGCTGTCCACTTCGGACGGCTCGACGTGCTCGTCAACAACGCCGGCGTGTTCTGGGTCGGGCCGCTGGACGAGCTCGGCCGCGACGAGTTCGACCACACGATGGCCGTGAACGTCCGCGCGCCGTTCCTCGCCGCGCGCGCAGCGGCGAAGCACATGCGTGGGGGTGGCCGGATCATCAGCATCGGCAGCAACGTCGCCGTGCACGCGCCGTTCCCCGGCTTCGCGTTGTACTCCGCGAGCAAGACGGCGCTGATCGGGATGACGAAGGGACTTGCTCGCGACCTGGGTCCGTCGGGCATCACGGTGAACGTCGTGAACCCGGGTCCCACCGACACGGACATGAACCCCGCGGACGGGCCCATGTCGGACGCGATTCGCGGACTGACCGCGCTGGGGCGCTACGGAACACCTTCGGAGATCGCGGAGGTGGTGGCGGCGCTGGCAGGGGAGGCCGGTGCGTACGTCACCGGTTCCAGCATCAACGCCGACGGTGGTTTCACCGTCTGACGGCTACGCCCAGGTGACCGGCAGGGCGTGCACGCCGTAGATGTTCATGTCGGTCCTCAGCTTCACCTCGCTGGGCTCGACGGCGAGCTCCAGCGAGGGGAAGCGGCGCAGCAGCCCCTCGAACCCGGCGCGCATCTCGATGCGGGCCAGCTGCTGGCCGAGGCACTGGTGGACGCCGTGGCCGAACGCCAGGTGCCCGCGGGCGTTGCGGTGCACGTCGAGCGTGTCCGGGTTCTCGTAGCGCGCCGGGTCGTGGTCACCCGCCAGCAGCGACAGCACGACCGTCGAGCCCTTCCGGATGGTCTCGCCGAAGAACTCGACGTCCTCCGCCGCGTAGCGGAAGAAGACGTCGGCGACCGTGAGGTAGCGCAGCAGTTCCTCGACGGCGTCGGGGATCAGCTCCGGTGCCGACCGCAGCGCTTCCTTCTGCTCCGGGTGCTCCAGCAGCGCGAAGGTGCCCAGCGCCAGCATGTTCGCGGTCGTCTCGTGCCCGGCGAGCAGCAGCAGGAACGCCATGCCGGTCAGTTCCTGGATGCTGAGGTCCTCGTCGCGGGCCAAGTCGGACAGCAGGTCGTCGCCGGGTTCGGCGCGCTTGGCCGTGACGAGCTCGGACAGGTACGTGCTCAGCGCCACGTACACGGCGATCTTGTCCTGGAGGTCGATGTCCCGTTCCATGAACCGCGACGAGTTGTGCTGGAACGACTCGCGGTCCGCGTACGGGACGCCGAGGATCTCGCAGATCACCAGTGACGGCACGGGAAGCGCGAACTCCCGCACCAGGTCGACCGGCGGGGTGAGCTCCGCCAGCGCGTCCAGCTGCCGTTCGGTGATCTCGACGATGCCCTCCTCGAGGGCCTTCATCCGCTTGACCGTGAACGCTCCGGTGAGCTTGCGGCGCAACCGGGTGTGGTCCGGCGGGTCCATGCTGATGAACAGGCCCGGCTCCTGCGGCGACGGCTCGGTCTGCTCGGGCATGCCGGGCGTCGGGTACGGGACGTGCAGGACGCCGAGGTCCTGCCGCGAGCTGAACCTGAGGTCCGCCAGCGCCTGCCGGACCGCGTCGTAGCCGGTGACGAGCCAGCCCTCGTGGCCGTCGGGGAAGAGCATCGGGCTGACCGGCCGGGTGGACCGCAGCGAGGTGATCCGGCTGGGAGGGTCGAACGGGGTGACGTCCCGTTCCATGGGCAGGCCGTGCAACATGTGACGATCTCCTTCAGCGGGTGGATTCGCGGTTGAAGAGCTTCTTGGACCAGAGGTAGCCGCCGACCCCGATGACGAGGCACCAGGCGGAGGCGATGTAGCCGCTGTTGCCGATCGGCGTGCCCATCAGCAGTCCGCGCAGGGCGTCGATGAACGGGGTGAACGGCTGGTACTCGGCGAACCAGCGCAGCACGGTCGGCATCGAGTCGGTGGGCACGAAACCGTTGCCGAAGAACGGGAGCAGGATCAGCGGCAGGCCGACGTTGCTCGACGACTCGACGGACTTGCTGGCGAGACCGAGCGCGGCGGAGAGCCAGATCATCGCGAACGACATGGCGACCAGCAGGCCGGCCAGCGCGAGCCAGCCCAGGGCGCTCGCCTGCGGGCGGAACCCGATCGCCAGCGCGACACCGAAGACGACCGTCATCGCGAGGACGGTCTGGACCAGGCTGCCGATCACGTGTCCTGTCAGGACGGACACCCGCGCGATCGCCATGGTGCGGAAGCGGTCCACGATGCCCTCGGTCATGTCCATCGCGATCGAGATGCTCGTGCCCTGCACCGCGGCGGTGATCGACATCAGGACGATCGTCGGCGTCACGTAGTTCAGGTACTCGGCACGGCCGCCGGACGGACCGCCGAGACCGGCGCCGAGCGTCCCGCCGAACACGTAGACGAACAGCAGCAGGAAGACGACCGGCATGATCAGGAGCTGGAACGTCAGGGACGGGTAGCGGATCATCCGCTTGAGGTTGCGGCGCACCATCGTGGCCGAGTCGGTCAGTGCGTGCGTCATGAGCGGGCCACCGTTTCCGGCTTGCCGGTGAGGGCGAGGAAGACGTCGTCGAGGTCGGGCGTGTGGGTGCTGAGCGACTCGACCGCGACCGCGTGCTCGTCGAGCCGGTCGAGCAGGGCCTTGAGGGAGCGGACGTCGCTGTCGCTGGGCACCCGCAGGGCGAGCGCGTCACCGTCGCGCGAGGCGTTGCGCACGACCCGCGTCGCGGCTTCCAGGTGCCGCAGTTCGCTGAACTGCAGCAGGACGTGACCGCCGGGGATGCGGCGCTTGAGCTCGTCCGCGGTGCCCTCGGCGACGATCCTGCCGTGGTCGAGCACCGCGATCCGGTCGGCGAGCTCGTCGGCCTCCTCCAGGTACTGCGTGGTGAGGAAGATCGTGACACCGCTCGCCACCAGCCCGCGCACGATCTGCCACATGGTGCGGCGGCTGCGCGGGTCGAGGCCGGTGGTCGGCTCGTCCAGGAAGATCACCTGCGGCGACCCGACCAGCGTCATGGCGAGGTCGAGCCGGCGCCGCATGCCGCCGGAGTACGTGGAGGCCGACTTGCCGGCCGCGTCCACGAGGTCGAACTCCGCCAGCAGCTGCTCGACCTTGGCCCTGCCCTCCGCCTTGCCGAGGTGGTGCAGGTCGGCCATCAGCCGCAGGTTCTCGCGCCCCGTCATCAGGTTGTCGACGGCGGAGAACTGGCCGGTGACGCCGATGGCGGCGCGCACGGCGCCGGGATCGCCCGTCACGTCGTGGCCCGCGACGGAGGCGCTGCCGCCGTCCGCGCGGATCAACGTCGAGAGGATCTTGACCGTGGTGGTCTTGCCGGCGCCGTTCGCGCCGAGCAACGAGAACACGGTGCCGCGCTGGACGTTCAGGTCGACGCCCTTGAGAACTTCGTTGTCGCCGTAGGAACGGCGCAGGCCGGTGGCCTTGATCGCGTACATGGGATTCCCCTCAGGCACGGCGGACGGAGATGTCGCCGAAGGACGTGTGGGCGGTGACCTTGACGGTCTCGGCACAGGCGCCGGGGCCGTCACTGCCCTCGAGCGAGTTGGAGACGCGGCCGAAGCTGGTCTTGGCGTCGATCCACGCGGCGGTGCCGTCGGCGATGCCGACCTCGATGCCGCCCATCGCGGTGTTCAGGGTGACGGTGTCGCGGACGACCTCGCCGACCTCGATGGCCCCCATCGCGGTGCGGGCCTCCACCAGGGCGCCGGCGCGTTCGACGTGGATGTCGCCGTTGGCCGAACGGGCCCGCAGCGCGCCCTCGACCGTGCCGACCTCGATGTGGCCGTTGGAGTTCTTCACGACCAGCGCCCCGTCGACCCTGCCGACGCGGAGGTGGCCGCTGCCGGTCTTGACCTCGGCGTTGCCGGTGACCGCGCCGACCTTGACCGCCCCGGCACCGGTGTCGGCCTTGAGCGAACCGGCGCGGTCGACGTGGATGTTGCCCGCGGACAGGTCGACCTCGGCCGCGCCGAGCACGCCGCTGGTGCGGACGCTGCCCGCCGTGACGTCGAGGTCCACCTTGGACCCGGTCGGCAGCTCGATCACGACGTCGACCGACCTGGTCTTCCTGGAGAAGTCGAACGTCCGCTTCGGCCCGCGGACCACGAGAGTGCCGTCGGCGAAGTCGACGCTGGTCTTCTGCGCGGTGTCGACGTCCGAGGTGTCGGACGGGTCGGAGGGCCGCACGTCGACGGCCGTCGTGGTGCGGTCCGTCGCGACGACCTGGACGTGGCCCGCGTAGATGTCGAGCAGCACCGAAATCGGTTCCGGCGTGTCGTAAGAAGGCATGGCTGTCCCCTCAGAAGGTGTGGGTGGAACATCCCCGCAGGTCGGGGCGAAGTGGTGAAGGGCTGGAGCTAGCGGACCCAGCCGACGAAGCGCTGCGCGCCGGTGATGCTCGACAGCGTTTCGGCGGTGGTGTCGCGCTTCGGGCTCAGCTGGGCCGACGCGGCGCGCACGAGCCACGCGTTGACCGAACGGCCCTCCTTGGCCGCCGCCTCGTCGATGGCGGCCTTGAGCGGTTCGGGCAGGCGGACGTTGATGCGCACCGTGGTGCCGTCGTCGAAGCCGGCCGCCACGTCCTCGGCGGGTGCCGCGGGGGCGGGCTCCGGCGCGACGGCGGCCTGCGGCTCGGGCTTCTGGCGCGTCACGACGAACTTCGGGTCACGACCCCGCAGCAGCACCTGCACCGAGTCCGGTGCCAGGTCCGCGGTGATCTCGTCGGCGGCGGCGGAGAGCGCTTCGAGCAGCGCCAGCCGGATCGCCGACTCCATCGTCACGGTCAGCCGCTCGACCAGCGCGCTCGCTTCCCCGCCACCGGTTTCGACGGCGGTCAGCAGTTCGCGGCCGAGGGAGGCCACATACGGCGTCAGATCCATGGCATCACTATGGCACACAGTGGCACCACCAGCAAGCAATTCTGGCTCAGATTGGCATCATTCTGGCTCAGGGCAGGTCAGCGGTGGTGCCATCGTGGTTCAGGCGAACACCTCGGCGAACGCGGAGAACGTCGGCGCACCTTCGCGGCCGTCCAGAACGGCGAAGACGACGTGCTCGAAG
Source organism: Lentzea sp. DG1S-22 (assembly GCF_036321065.1). Lineage (NCBI taxonomy): Bacteria > Bacillati > Actinomycetota > Actinomycetes > Pseudonocardiales > Pseudonocardiaceae > Lentzea > Lentzea sp. DG1S-22. The sequence goes on from NZ_CP143276.1 coordinate 4,703,781, forward strand.
TAGCGGTTGTCGCGCAGCGCGAGGGCGAAGATCCGGGCGACGGTGGCGGGGTCGTTGCCGAAGACGCCGCAGCCCCAAGCGCCCAGGACGAGCCTGCGGTGGCCGTGCGACGCGGCGACGTGCAGCACGCGGATGGCGCGCCCCAGCAACGCGAGCGGGACGCCGTCGGCCTTCTCCGGCTGGTTCTGCCGGATCGCCGCCAGGTTGGGCGCCGCGGCGGTGAGGAACGAGACCTCGTACGGCCGCGGCAACAACTCGCCCTCGTCGTCGCGGAACACCGGGACGCGCGGCGAGTAGATCACGCGGTCGGTGTAGGTGAGGTCGGCGTGCGCGCGGTGGTGCTCGTAGAACTCACCGGCGGTGCGCAGGCTCAGGTAGAGCGCCGACGCACGGGCGATGCTCTCCTCCTGCGCCACCCTGCCGTTGAGGAAGCCGCCGCCGGGCTTGCGGGCGGAGGCGAAGTTCAGGGCGGCGACGTCGCCGCCGAGCCGGCGCGCGGCCTCCAGGGTGGACTCGCCGGTGACGTCGACCCGGACGCCCGCCGTCTCGCAGGGCAGCGGCAGCACCTCGTCCGGCAGGTGCAGCCGGGTCCCGGAGACGGCGTGGGAGACGTCGACGGCGACTTCGCCCGCGCCGGTGGCGTAGGAGCCCCGTTCCGAGATCTCGACGGTGTCGTGGGCGATGGCGCGCAACCTGCTGCTCATGGTGCCCCCGAGTCCGACCGCCGCAGACCGCCGCGCCAAGCGGGTCAAATCCGCCCGTAGACCTCGGCGACGGCACCGAACGCGGCCTTGGGCTCCCAGCGGCCGTCGTCGTACACCTTCACGATGCCGGGGCTCGCCATGTCGAGGTCGCGACCCGGGTCGTCCGGCCGGTGCGGGTAGTTGCCGAGCGCGAACATGTAGACGAACGCGCCGTCCACGCCTTCGGCCTCGAAGATCTCCAGCACCTCGCGCAGGTAGGTGGCCTGCTCCTCTTCGTCACGCACGTACCCGTCCTTCACGCGAACCGGCAACCCGGCGTCGTCGTGCTCGACGATCTCCATGCTGCGCGGAGCCACGGCACCCGAGCCGCGCCAGGCCGCCGTGCCGAAGCCGGTGATCGCGACCGGTTTCCCCTGCGCCACCACGTTCCTGATGCTCTCGGCGTAGACGCCGGCGACCTCGGCGGAGCGGATCAGCTCGAACGACTTGATGTCGAACAGGTCCCAGTCGGGGTTCTCGAACGGGATGCAGGCGTAGGTGAGCCTCCCGGAAGTGCTGCCGCACCACGGCGACGGCTTCGGCCAGGAACGCGGTGAGCTTCTCGCCCGCCTCCCGCATCCGTTCGGGCCGCCCCAGCAGGTGTCCCAGCCGCTGACCGACGTCGTCGCCGGGCAGGAAGCCCGAGTTCATGATGCTGACCTCGACACCGGTCACGAACACGACCTCCGCGCCCCGCAGCCGCACGCGCTCGGCCCTGCGCGCGCAGTCGGTGAACAGCTCCAGGATCCCGTCGGGCGTCAGCTCCAGCGGGTAGGGCGAGAACCAGATCTCCAGCCCGAGCCCGGCGGCGATCCCCGCGGCCAGCTCGAGCCGTTCCGGATCACCTCCGACCAGGTGGACGGCGTTGCAGCGCAGGTCGTCCCGGATGACGGTCAGGTCTCGCCTGACCACGTCGAGGTCGAACCCCTCGAGCGAAATCTCCCCGTGGCGCACGAAACCGGTGTCGTACGCAATGCCCTTGGCTCGCATGGCGTGAGACTAGGCGATAAAACTGCGCGCACGCAAGTTTGCGTGTGCGCAGCTATGAGGGCCAGACGAGGAGCACCGGACAGGGCGCGTGGTCGACGACGAACCGCGTCGCCGGGCCGAGGCTGCGCGGGCCGGCGTGGCTGACATCGCCGTCCCGGCACAGGACGAGCAACGACGCGTTCTGAGCCGCCGCGACGACTTCGTGCTCTACCCGGCCGACCCGCGCCTCCTTCGCGCACGGGCGCCCGAGACGTTCCGCCGCCGCGTCGAGGAGCCGTGCGGCGTGGTCGGCCGCCAGGTGGTCCAGGCGCGTGCCGGGGTCGCGCGACGCGTGCCGGCCGAGCAGTCCGGCGAAGGCGGCGTGTGCCGCGCCGGCCACATCGCTGACGTGCAGCAGCAGGAACTCCCCCTGCTGAGCGCTCGCCGCGTCGACGCAGTCCTGCCAGGTGTCGTCGGCGATCCACACGACCACCGTCATGGTCATCCTCCGATCACGTGCAGGGACGCCCACAGTGCCACGACGGCGCCCACCAGGGTGGCGGGCACGGCGAGCAGGCCGAGCTTCGTGAACTCCGGCAGGTGCACCTCGGTGTCGTGGTCGTGCACGATCCGCCGCCACAGCAACGTCGCGAGGGACCCGGCGTAGGTGAGGTTCGGGCCGAGGTTCACGCCCAGCAGCACCGCGAGAACCGCTCCAGGCCCCGTCGGCGCGACCAGTGGCAGGAGCACGAGCACCGCGGGCAGGTTGTTGATGACGTTCGCGAGCACGGCGGCGACCGCGGCGACCCCGAGCAGCGCCCACAGGTCGTGCCCGCCCGGGATGACGTTCCGGAGCAGGTCGTCGAGGCCGTTGTCGACCACGGCCCGCACCACGACGCCGAGGCCGATCACGAACGCGAGGAACGGCAGCGACGCCGCCCGCGCGAGCTTCCGCACCGTCGTGCGCTTCTTCACGAACGCCCGGACCGCCATCGCCAGCGCCCCCGCGCACGCCGCCCACGCCGGGTCGATCCCGGTGGCCGACGCGACCACGAACCCGACGAGCGTCAGCGCCACCGCGGCCAGCGCGAAGACGGGCAGTTCCCCCGGAGGCGACGACCCGGGCGCGTGCACCGGCGCGTCGAGGTCGGTGCGGAAGAACCGCCGGAACACCAGGTACTCGGCCGCGATGGCCACGAGCCACGGCAACGCCATCAGCGCCGCGAACCGCGTGAAGCTCAGCCCGCTCGACGCGAACGCCAGCAGGTTCGTCAGGTTCGACACGGGCAGCAACAACGACGCGCTGTTGGACAGGTGCGTGCACGCGTAGACGTGCGGCTTCGGCCGGACGCCGAGCTGTGCCGCCGTCGCGAACACCACGGGCGTGAGCAGCACGACCGTCGCATCGAGACTCAGCACCGCCGTGGTCACCGAGGCCGTGACGAACACGCTGCCCAGCAACGTGCGCGGTCTGCCGCCGGACGCCCGCGCCATCCAGGTGCCGCAGGCGTGGAAGAGGCCCTCGTCGTCGCAGAGCTGCGCGAGGACGAGGATGGCGGCCAGGAACCCGATCACGGGTCCCAGCCGCACCGCCTCGTCCACGGCGTGCCCGACCGGCAGCGCCCCGACCACGACCACGAGCACCGCCGCCGGCACCGCGACCGCCGCCTCCGGCAGGCCCCACGGCCGCACCACCGCGCAGACGAGCACGGCGGCAAGCAACAAAACGGACAGCGCCAGCACGGGATCCTCCTGCGCCGGCGGCATTTCCGGCTTCTCGGCCGCCGCTGACTCTAGGTCGTGCGCCGGACCGGTTCATCTCGGCCGCCGCGCTCGTGATCGCCTGCCGGGTGCGGAAGTACCCGCTCCCGCCTTCGCGGCGGACACCCGATGGCGATGATCTTCTCGCCGACCGCGGAGGCCTCGGTTTCGAGCGTCAGCTGACGTCGCACACCGCTCACCTATCCGCCGCCGGTTGCCTTGGACCCGATCATCGGCGAAGGGAGACCGGCGATGTCCGGCGAGAAGCAGTACAGCCGCCGTGCGATCGGCAAGCTGGCGGACGGACCCGCCGCAACGCGGTGTTCCTCGCGCACCAGGGGTTCGAGGTCGACGCCGTGGACGTCTCGGCCACCGCCATCGCGTGGGCCGAGGAGCGGTCGGAAGGCCTCGGCATCCGGTACCGCCACGGCGACGCGTTCACGACCGAGGGCTCCTACGACCTGGTCTACGACTCCGGCTGCTTCCACCACCTGCTGCCGCACCGGCGCATCGGCTACCTCGCCCTGCTGGAGCGCGTGCTCGTGCCCGGCGGCCACTTCGCGCTCACGTGCTTCACCACCGAGGAGGGCACCACCACGCCGGACGCCGAGCTGTACCGGCGGGCGGGCCTGTCCGGTGGCGTCGGCTACGACCCGGACGACCTCCGGTGGGTCTTCCAGGACCTCGCCGAGGTCGAGCTCCGACGGATGACGGAGGAGGTCCCGGACAGCGCTTTCTTCGGCAAGTCGTTCCTGTGGACGGGGCTGTTCCGGAAGCAGCAGGTGCAGCCACCGAACGCCGGTGTCCGGCAGGCGGAAAGGTCGGCCGTCGCCACCTGCGAAAGTAGGGACAATCCCCTGCTCCAGTAGGTGATCCGGGGCACAAAACCGGCAGTATCGTCACCCGCGTGACGCGGGCCCGGGATCTGGCGTTGGTGCTCCTCGTGGCAGCGCCGGGGGTCTGCCGCGAGTTCGTGGCGCCCGCGCCGTCCCGCTTGGTGGTCGCGTCGACGGCCTTCTACGTCGTGGTCCACCTGCTCGCGGCGGGCGCGCTGTGGTGGCGGCGGACGCGGCCGGGGGCGTCGGGCCTGGCAATCGCTTTCCTGACACTGCTCACCCCCACCTTCGCGTCGTTCGCGTCCGCGTTCTCCGTCGCTCACGCGGCACGGCACCGCTGGCTCGTGCCGGTCCACGTGCTGACGTGGGTGGTGGGCGCCGGCGTGTGGACGGTGCCGGACGGGCTCGTCGGCCCCGGCGCGATCGTGATCGCCGGTCTGACCGGCCTGTACCTGGGCGAGCGGCGCACGCTCCGGCAGATGCTCACCGAGCGGGAGTGCGAGCTGCGCGTCGAGCAGGCCCGCGCGGACGAACGCACCAGGCTCGCCGCCGAGATGCACGACGTCGTCACGCACCGGCTGAACCTGATGGTGCTGCACGCCGGGGCGTTGCGGATGGCGGCGAAGGACGACGGCGTGCGCCAGGCCGCCGAGGAGCTGCGCACCGCGGGCCGCCAGGCGCTGGCCGAACTGCGCGACCTCGTCGGCGTCCTGCGCTCCGGCCGCGCCCCGCGCATCCCGGACGTGCTGCCCGACCGCCTGTCCCGCCTCGTGGCCGACTCCGCCGCCACCGGCCTGGAGGTCACCCTGACCGAGCACGGTGACGCGGACACCATCTCCCCCGCCGTGCGCCGCACCATGTACCGGGTGGTGCAGGAGTCGCTCACGAACGTGCACAAGCACGCCCCCGGCGCCCACACCGAGATCACGATCCACTGTGGACCGAGCAGCGTCCGCGCGGTCATCCGCAACGCCCGGCCGTCGGCTCCGGGCCCGGCGCTGCCCGGCGCCGGCGGACTGCTCGGCCTGCGCGGCCGCGTGGAGATGGTCGGCGGCACCCTCACCGCGGGCCCGACCGACGACGGCGGTTTCGAGGTGGACGCCGTCCTGCCCGCATTCGTGCCGACCTGACTCAGGCGGCCTTCCCGGTCAGCTCGCGGCGGGTGGCCCTGCGCGTCCTGATGCGCAGCAGGTCCCACCGCCCAGCGGCGACGTACAGCGCGAACGCGAGCACGAAGGAGTTCAGACCGGACAGCCCGAACGGCAGCACCTCGCCGACAGCGGCCGCGACGAGCCAGATGACCACCGTCGCGGGCACCCACGAGGGCGCCGACCTCGGCACGAGCGGCCGGGTGGAGACGAGCTCGTTCCGCCAGCACCGCACGACGTGGTACTCGGCGATCATGATCCCGGCGACCGGTGGGAACACCACGCCGAGCAGGACCAGGAAGTGGTTGAAGTGGGCGGCGACGCCCGCGGCCGCGAGAGAGCTGCCCGCGCATCCCGCCACGACCGTCACCTGCGCCCGGCTGACCCGCACCGCGAGGACGGCGTCGAAGAAGTTCACGAGCCCGAGCGAGGCCGAGAAGAGGTTCCAGTCGTTGATCTTCAGCGCGACCGCGACGACGACCAGCGCCCCGGCCCAGCCGCCGGTCGAGCCGATGACGCCCAGGACGTCCGTGGTGCCGAGCGCGTGCGCGATGACCACGCCCACCAGGCCGATGACCCACTCGCCGGCCGTGACCCCCAGGACCGTCTGCTTCACGACGTCGCCCCCGTAGCGGTGGAAGCGCGTCACGTCCGGCGAGACCACCGCGCCCACGACGAAGCTGCCGGTGACCAGCGTGATCGCCGTCAGCATCCCGATGGACGGACCGGGAGCGGGGCCGCTCAGGACGCTGACATCGTTGACGTTCGCGAGCACCACCCACGCGAGCAACCCCAGGAACGCGGGTACGGCCACATACGACGGCCACGCCGTCCACCGCGCACCACGGGCCGCGATGACCGTGACGACGACCCCGAACACCAGCGCCCACACCGGTGCCGGCAGCACCCCGGCGACGTTCGCGAGCACCGCCCCGGCAAGGCCCGTCTGCACCCCGAACCACCCGGTGCACGACAGCGCGATCACCATCCCCAGCACCGCCGACCCGGCGTGACCGAACCCGGTCCACCGGCTGAGCAGGGCGGCCGGCAGCCCTTCCCGCCACCCGATGGTCCCGACGGCGACCGCCACGACGCCGACCAGCACCGCCCCGACCGTGAGCGCGACGAACGCACCCCAGAACGACATGCCGAACCCGAGCGTCGCGCCGAGCAGCACCTGGCTGAGCGCGGTCGTCTGCCCGAACCGCTGAGCCGCGACCGACCACCACCGGTGCCGGGCACCACAGGGAACACGGCTGAGGACCTGATCATCACATCCGGCGCGAGAGGTCTCGACCATCCCTCGGATCACCACCCGGACAGTAATGGCCACCCCACGATCGAGCTACGGACACGCGGTACGAACGGGTGAACCACCACCGCGCAATTCACACAGCGACACGATTCATCGCCAACGCGATCCGCCGGCGCGCCACCAGCCGGGTCTGGTGCACGTCCATGCCGAACGCGAGGGCCGGCCGCCGCTCGAACCGGTCGTAACTGCGGCTGAGCAGCCAATGAGCCGCCTCGGGAGTGATCAGCTCCAGCCGCACCTCGTCCCGCAACCGGCTGAGCGCCTCGTCGACCTGCCTCGTCAGGAACGCATGCCGCGTGAGGCTCCCGTTGATCTCGTCGACCATGAACACCATCGCGTGCGGCACGTCCCCGTACGCGTAGCTGCACAGCAGCGCCAGGTATCCCGCGTCGATCGACCGGTCGCCGATCCAGCAGTCCCCGAACCGCAACCCGGCGAGGTCCCACCGCGGCGGCTCCTGGTGCGCGGCCGCCTCCTTCGCCCACGTCCCGGGCCGGCCGGGCAACAGGTGCCCCAGCGCCGTCAGCAGCGCCGCACTCCGCCGGCTCGGCACCCCCTCCAGGTGCCGGACGACGACCTCCCACAACTCCTCGTTGCGGGCGAAAGACCCCACCGACGCGCTGACCCGCAGCTCGACGTCGAGTGGATCGGTCAGCTGCGGCAGCGGGCGCCCGGCATCGACCACCGCCTGCTGCATGGGGCTCAGCCTCGTCCGCACGGGCGGAGATTAGACCGATCGGCGCAACACGAGGGCTTGGTTCACCCACGCCATGACGGGGATCACCCCATCGAGACCGCTCATGACGTGTGAACCGACTGGGCTGGCCCAGCTGGACCGGTACCCCGACACGGGCACCGCCAGCCGATCATCCGGTGACGAGGTGAATCATCCGAAGGTCGGGATCAACCTCGCCGACTGGGAGCGGAACGAGCCACACACCTCTCACGGTTGACGATCTGCCACGACGAAGCGAAGTGGCTCAGCCAGGACGCGTGCTGCTCCATCGAGGTCCGCGAGGCGTTCCGCCAGCGTCGCCACGGCCAGGTGTTCTGGCAGTGCTTCGTTGAACTTGAGGCCGGCGAGCGCACGCTCGTCCACCTCCGGCAGGCACAGCCTCTCGAGCGCGTCGGCAGTAGCGGCCTTCCACATCGCCCGGTCGACGTCGGTGCGCAACCGGATGGAGACGTCATCGACCCGCTGTCGCTCATCGGTGACTTCCGACAGCGTGGCCGCCAGTGTCGCGTTGGCGCGGTATCCCGCCCACGTCCACCATCGGACATCTGGTCCTATGCGTGTGATTACGGTGCCGCCGGGATGCACCGCGGATTCGGCATCCTCGCGTTCTTCAGCCAATGCGTTCAGTGCTCGCCGGGTCAGCTTGACCGGCGGCTCCGCGCCCAGCAGCACCTCACGAACCGCTCGCACCAGCTCCAGCGACGCCGCACCGACGCCAGGTGTGTGCCACCGAGCCCGGCCACCGCTCTCGGCCTCCTCCACGAAACAACGCCGGCGCTTCCAGTCGATCCAGCTGACCCGCCAGCTGCGTCCCGCCAGCAGAAGCAGACGCGGTCCTTCGACCTTCTCGGTCAGCAGCGCCGGATCCGTACGACCGATCTCGCGGCGGCCGTGCAACACGGTGAACTGCGGAGGCGCGGTGAACACGGCGGTCATGCCCATGAAGTGGCGCATGCCGAACTTCTTCTCCGCGGTCGGGCCGATGAACAGGACTTCGCCGTCCTGCTCGAGGAAACCGCGTCCCATCAGGTGACGCAGGATGGGCTCAGCGCTGCGGTCGAACGGCGCGAGGCCGTTCCACTCCTCGACCCACAACCGGTTGCCGATGCGGTGTTCCTGCAGGCACAGAGCGAGCAGCTGCTGCGCGACGATGTGACGCGGTTGCGGCGGAGCGGCGACAGGCTCCACGTAGCCACGGCTCCAGAGCAGGAGCAGACCCGCGGCCCAGGTCACCTCGTCTCGCCTGATCGCCAGGAACAGGCAGTTCCTCACGGACCCTGGCCGACGGCCGGTCCGTCCCAGCCGCTGCAGGAAGGGCGCGACCGAGCCGGGCGAGTTGATCTGGATGACCCGGTCCAGGTCTCCTACGTCGATGCCCAGTTCCAGGGTGCTGGTCGACACGATCACGCAGTCACGTGCTTCGGCGAACGCCTCCTCCGCACGCCTCCGCTCGTCCACCGAAAGGGAGGCGTGGGAGAGGAACGTGGTGACGCCAATCGCGCGTAGTGCCGCTCCCAGTTCCTCCACCAGCTGGCGGGAGTCGCAGAAGACCAGCCGCTTCTCACCACGGTGCAGGTTCGCGATCACCGTTGCGGCGTTGCCCACCGAGCCCACGTAGTCGAGCTCGATTTCACCGGACGGCACGGTTGCCGGGCCGACACCCGGCGCCACCACCCGTGCCGGGCGGGCGTCGCGACCGGATCCTTGGAGCCAGCGCAACAGCTCATCGGGGTTGCCGACCGTGGCTGACAGGCCGACGCGTTGGATTGGACGCCCTGCGATCTTGGTGAGCCGCTCGAGCACCGCGAGCAGGTGCCAGCCACGATCGTCGCCGGCGAACGCATGCACCTCATCGACAACGATCACCCGCAGGTTCTCAAAAAGCTGCCGGTGCTCGACCTTGACACTGACGAGCATCGCTTCGAGCGATTCCGGGGTAGTGAGCAGAACGTCCGGCGGCTCACGCAGGATGCGCTGCCGTGCTGACGCCGTCGCATCGCCGTGCCACAACGCCACTCGCCGACCCAACCAGGACGCGTACTGCTCCAGTCTGGGCAGCAGGTTGTTGAGCAACGCCTTCAACGGGCACACGTAGATCATCGAGAGGCCGGACCACTTGTAGTGTTCCATCGCGCTCAGCAGCGGAAAGCAGGCAGCTTCGGTCTTTCCGCCCGCTGTCGGAGCGAGCAGGACGGCGTCAAGCCCGTTCACGAGCGGCTCGACAGCTTCTGCCTGCAGGGGGCGCAGCGAGCGCCAGCCCAGCGTGTTCACGATGTGGTGGGTCAGCACCGGGTGGAGATGCTCCAGCCCGGTCGTCACGGAAGTTCCAGCTCGATGTCGCCCGCGCTGACAGCGGCATTGCGTTCGATCTCGTTGAGCTCGGCGTGCGTCACCGTGACCGGATAGTGCACACGCGGGTCGAACTCGGCGTGTTCGTCGACGCGGTCGAGCACGTCGCTCACCAGCTTGCGCAGGAATACCCGCGGAGCCACACCGACCTGCCCACCCAGCTTTCCAGTCACCGCCTCGGCCAGGTCCGCGACGTAGCGATCATCCACAACGGATTTGACGCGGTCCGGACTGTGCGCGACACCAACGAACAAGTCACGCACCTTGCGTCCCAGCTCACCAAGGCGGTCGAGGTCGAACCCCGGCAGGCGCAGCTGAACCGCGCGAGTCGAGTCGAACCTCGGATCGGTGGTGAAGTCCGTGGCCAACCGCTGCGCCAGCGGTGCCAGCCGCTGCACACCCTGCTGACCGTCGAAGAACGCGGGTGTCCCGGTGATCACGAGGAACAGTCCTGGAAACCGGCCCGCGTCTATCTCGTCGAGCAGCTGTCGCAGTGCGTTCAGCCCCTTTTCCCGCACATCCCCGCGCACCCGCTGCAGCGTCTCGATCTCGTCCAGCACGAGCAGCAGTCCGGAATGTCCGCAGTCGCGCAGTACCGTGAGCAACCCCTGCAGGAATCCCAGTGCCGCGAAGTGATCCAGATCGCCACGCACACCTGCTGCTCGGCGAGCGGACGCGGCAACGGACTTCTGCCCACCGAGCCAGGCGATCAGCGACTCCGCCGTGGCGACATCTCCGGCCACCCGCGCCTTCCGGTAACCGCGCAGCGCTGCCGCGAATGCGGGCGTCGTCCTGGCCACTTCGGCGAGCCGTTGCTCGAGCAGCGTGTCAACCGCGATGGCCAGCGCCTCTTCGTCGTGCTCGGACACCTCACCCTCATCGAGGACTTCCTCCTCGAGTGTGTAGAACCACGAATCGACGATTGGACGGAGAGCGCTTGGCGGATGAGTTGCCGTCATCAGGCGTTCGGTCAGCCGCCGGTACACGGTTTCCAACCGGTGCAGCGGAGTCTCGGTCTCCGAGATCTGGATCTCGGAGACCGCCATGCCGGAACGCTTCGCTCGCTCGGCGAGCCAACGGGCGAAGAACGTTTTGCCCGATCCGTACTCACCGCGGATGGCGTGGAACGCGGCTCCGCCTTTGGCGATGGTGGCCAGGTCCTCGTCCATCGAAGACGCGAACCGGTCCAGACCCACGGCGAACAGGTCAAGGCCGCTCTGCGGCACCGTGCCGCGCCGCAACGCCGCGATGACCTCACGACAACGTGCCTTGCTGACCTCGACCGTCATCGCTTCACCCCGAACTGCTCGCACAGCAGACCGGTGTTCAGCTCAAGGCTCAGGCCGCCGTCGATGAGCGACAGGACGGGGTATCCCTCGACGTTGAGCAGTCGCTGCAAGGTGGTCACGAGGAAGTCCGGGTTGCGGCCCGCGCGGCCGGCCACCGATGCGATCGCCGTCAGAGAGCGCTTGCCGTCGGCCAGTGCGTCGATGACCGCGGCTACATCGGGCTTGTTCGGTGCCTTCGGCACGAACGCCCGTTGCGCGTCGTACACAGTGGATTCCACGACTTTCGTACCCAACGTCGGCACGGCCCGGTCCGCAGCGGGTACGGGGAACAGAGCCTCGCCGGGCTCCGTCTTCGAGGGCTTCTTGGTCGTCTTTCGGGGTGGCACCGACGTGACGGCGACCGGAGTCTCGGTCTGCGTTTCCCACCAGATCGGTGCAATGGACTCATGCGGCAACGTGGTCCACCCGGAAGGCAGCAGCCCCACCGCGGGAAGCAGAACGAGCACCGGAACCGTCATCTCGGCCAACGAGGCGCCGCCGTGGTATCCCGCCTTGCGCTTCAGATACCTGATGTCTTCTCTCCACGGCACCACGACGCTGCCGTCGCCGTACAGCACACGCGGACCAGCGAGTACCACCTCGCCGTCCTCCGCTTTGCCCGTCCGCCACCTGACGGACTCGACCTCGGTCGCGCGAGTCGGGCCTTCTCCGGGAGCGGAACGATCCAGCACATGCCCGTGATCGGACACGAGCACGACAGGGCGGCCGTACGCACGGGCCGCGTCCAGCAGCTCCGGTAGATAGGTGATGTCGCTCGGCCGCCAGCCGACGCGGTCTCCTTCCCTGCCGTGTTCCAGCGCGTCGTCGATGGTGTTGAGCACCACGCCGACCACGTCGTCACCGGCCAATGCGTCGACGACTGGTTCCGCAAGACGCTGGCCCGCACGTCCTCCGATGTCGCCCTTGAAGAACAACGCCGACTGCCGCCGATGCTTGCGCCAGAACGCCTCGAACCCGGCCCTCTGCACGGGTTGGTCGCCCACGGCGAGCCCTGCCGTCAGCAGGCTCGTCCGGCTCACGAGAGTCACTGACGGGACGGCGGCCACGGCGGCGACACGCGCACCCGTAGCCGGTGTCGCTTCGTGCCAGGCCCTGCTCGTGAGCTGATCGCCGAGCTCGATGGCCACCGCGCTGCTCATCCCGTCCAGCACGACCACCAGTGGTGCCTGGCCGTTGGCGCTCAGCGGCAGCACGATCCTGGGCAGCACATCCTCGATCAGCAGGCAACCGCCCGGCGCGTGGGTCGAGGCGGTGACCGTCCATCGAGCCAGCAGCCGGGCGAAGTCACGGTCAAGGCGATCCCTGCGTGCGCGTGCCGCGTCGTGAATCGACTGGTACGCCTGGCCGACTGCCGGATCGTGGACCCCGTCCCCCGCCCAGAGAACGGTGAGTGCACGGTCGACCCATCCCCAGTCGGCGACGTGTGCGCCGACGCCACCGGACACCGAGTCGACGACCGGCTCGGGTTCCGCGAGCCAGCGGGCCAGCCGGACGGCCATGGTCGCGGCCAGAACCCGCTGCGGGAAGAGGTCGGCGAGTGCGTGATCCTTCAGCGCCGACAGAGCGGAGTCGGCCGCCGCACGCCGGCTCGGCGACAACACCGCGGCGAGGGAACGGAACCGCGTCCGGAAACTGCTCTCAAGGAAACGACTGGACGACAGTTCCTCGGTCAGCTCAGCCGCCGCGGCCAGCTCATCCGCTTGCGCCACGACGTCGAGCACGCGTTCACGCGCGATCTCGCCCTGAGCGGTACCGGACCTGGCCTCGGTGATCCACCGTTCGAGCACACCTTCCACCGCGTCCACGAACGCACGCAGCTCGGAGGTCCTGGCACGCACAGACCCCAGCAGGCTGCCGAACGCGCGCGCTGCCTCGTTCGACGCCTCCGGCCTGGTCACCACCGCGCCGAGGACACCGAGTGCCATGGCGTCCTCGGCGCGCCCCGCCGCGGCGAGCGACATCACGACGACGGCCGCGTCGCCCACGGTTTCGACCAGCCAGCCGGTGAGTCCGGAACGCTCCGCCTCCGGCAGTCCGGCGAACAGCTTCAGCCCTGCCGGGTTCTGCGACCACGAGAGGAGTGCGCCCGCGTCGAGGTTTCCCTCGACGAGCTGCTGCCCGCCCAGCCGCGCGCCGATCAGCGCACGCACTGCCGCGTCACGGGTCAGCACCTGCCCGGCGCGACGCCAGCCCTGCGGAGGCTCGGCCTCGAGCAACGCTTCGACGAGCCAGCCCTCCTGGCGAATTCGCGAGTCGATGTCGGCCGCGCCGAACCGCTGCTTGAGGATCACCACGCGGTCCACCGTTCGCGTGGAACCACCGACCGCGTAGGCGCGCAGGTCCCAACCGAGCTGGGCGTCGCTCACATCGGTGGTGACGACCAGGATGTCGTCGCCGTCCACAGCAGACCGATGTGTCTGCCAGGCATCCACGATGCCCAGGACCGAGGACTGGTCGGTGACCTTGACGTTGCGCTGCTCCTCGCCGAGCCGGACGGTGAACTCGGTGGGCGACTTCGGGTCGTATCGACCGTGAACCAGGACGAGCCTGCGATCACCGGCCCGTGGCATCTCGGCCTCGAGCAACGCCTCGATGACGCGGCGGTTCGCTTCGGGAACGGCTGCCATCAGGAGTCGTCCTCAGCTGCGATGACGCGGATGGTGATCTCGAGCTCTGACTTCGGATGCTCGGTCGCGAGACCGCGGATCTCCTGCTGCATCTCGTCCAGCAGCCTGCTCAGATCACGCTCGAGAGCGCTGGAGGTGACCCTGCGCACCGAGTGGCGACCAGTCGGGGCCGCAGGAGCCGGAGCGACTGGCGTGCCTGGCTCGACCGGCGTAGGAGCCGGCGCGGCCACTGGTTCGGCGGTGGTCGCCCGGCGCGCGGCCTCGTTGATGATCGCAACCGCACGAGCCCTGATCGACCCGAGGACCGGAGACAGTGACCGGACCAGCTCGTCCTCGGCCGCCGTTCGCACGACCTCGTCGACGAGTCGTTCCGCCTTGTCCGCCACTCCATCGCCGCGTCCGGTGAACCCGCGAACCGACTCCAGCAACGTCCAGTCGACGCTGTCGAGAGCGGCGAGCACCTCGGGCGCGGAACTGATCGCCTTGCCGAGCGTCTCGTCGGTGGCGCCGTACGTCGCGGTGGCCAGTTGCTTCAGCGTCGGCGTCGGGTCATGTGCACCCGTGATCCTGGCGAGCAGGTCAGCGGCATCACGTGCGGTCGCCAGACGGGCCGTGTTCTCCGGCGCCCCCAACGCCGCGGCGTGCTTTTCCAGGGAGCGACGCAGGCCGTTGACCGCCGGTTCCAGAGCGGCGGCCTTGTCGCGGACCTCCCCCGCGAGCTTGTTGACGTTGCGAGCGAACAGCACGTCGGGCACGTGCGCACCGAACAGCGTCGCTGCCCGATTCCGCGCGAGCCCGAACTCCTCGGCCGAGGGCAATTCCTGTGCCCGCAGTGCGTAGCCCGGCCCGATCCGCTCCAGGTCCGGTGCGTCGACCGGTGCGCCGTGCAGCATCCACGCCCGGTCGGCGAGCAGCGCGTAGGTGCTGATGATCAGGTTGCTGACCACCTTGTCCAGCCCGGTGTAGCCGAGCCCGGCGATCCACGTGCGGATGTCTTCCGCGCCGAAGTCGCCCTTCACATCGTGCTGCGCCGCGTACTGCTCGATGCGGCGCCGCCACTCGGTGGACAGGTTGAGCGGACCATCGCTGACCTCGCCGAGCTCGAGTGGATGCACGATCCTCTTGACGAGCGCGAGCTGGGCGCGATCGACCACGACTCGCTGCTTGCCGTCCTCCATCGCCCGGTTGATCCACCCGAGGACGGTGCGCAGTTCGCCCGTCGTGATGGCCTTGCGGCTGTCCGCGGGATCGAAGTCCGGGTGCTTCGGGTAGAGCGTGTCGAACATCCCGTCCGCGAGAGCGAGCAGGTTGTACTCGAAACCCGCACCGCCGTGCAGTCTCGGCTTGTGCGACGGCAGCAGCGACAGCACGTGCCCGTCGTCGCCGACCTCGGAGCCGACCGTGCTGGCCTCGGGCTTGGCGATGCCGTAGAGCTGTTGCAGCGCAACGGCGAGCTGCGACGTCAGGTTGTCGCGCTGGGCCTGCAGCTGGTGCCGCACCCTGATCCGGTCGTCGGCCGACAGGTGGCTCGCGTAGTCGTCGAGCCGGTCGCGCTCGAGCAGGTACTGGATCTTCAGCAGCCGGCCGAGCTGTCCCGACTTCTGCGTGGACAGGAAGTGCGGGATCCACACGACAGTCGCGGCCTCGAGGCCACCACGTCGCAGGTTGATCACGCGGCCCGCGTCGTCGGTCGGGTACTTGTTCGGGACGTCGAACGGGTAGTCGAGCACGAACCGGACGCACCCGCTGACGCTCGGCGTGAACTGCGCCTCCGGCATGTCGGCCGAGTCGCGCACGTTCGCGAACACGAACTCGGCGGTCCGCCGGGTGCCCTTCCACACGACTTCCCGCTGGTTGACGAACTCGCCGGTGTCCTTGACACCGAACGCCTTCCACAGCTGCTCTTTGATCCACACCCGGCGCGCGCCGACGGTGTCCTGCTCCCCCACCGCGTCGAGCAGCGGCTCGACGTCCAGGTCGGACAGGTGGAGCGTGAACACCGGGTCCTCGTCGCCGTCCGCGCGCAGCTCGCCGAACTCGGCCTGCAGCTCACGCAACCTGCTGACGACGACCGAACCGGCCGCCACGGTCCGGGACCTGATGGAACCGTGGTTGAGCGCGGCGAGGCGCGGTCCGGTGAGACGAGCGAGCGCGGGCACGTTCGGCGCCAGGGCGGCGAGCAGCAGCGTCTTGACGAACCGGTCGTCGGCCACGAAGCGCTGATCGGTCTCGCTGCCGTACTTCTCCACCAGGTGCCCACGCACCCTGGCGTAGAACCGTTGCGCTGCTTCGGCTTCTCGGCGAAGGCGGTCGGTGAACGCCTCGCCCGTGCCGTCGGACAACACGTCCCACAGGTCACCGAGGGGAATCAGCTCACCGAGCTTCATGTCGGCCCGCCGCCTGCGGAGCATCTCCTGCAAGAGCTTGAGACCGGTGCGTTCCCGTTGCAGTGCACCGGAAAGTGCGACCAGCACATTGAGCAGCGCGGGCGACAACGGATACACGTCACGGAAGTCCGACCAGTCCGCGCCGGTCGCACCGGCGGAGTCGAGCAGCGCGTCGCGGGTGGCGGAACTGGTCGACTCGATGTCCGCGAAAGCCTCGCCGAGCGCTTTGCTCGCCTCGTCGGACTTCGGCTTCAGGACACGTTCCTTGATGATGGCCGGGAGGTTGCGGTCCTCCAGGTTCACCACGTCGAAGCGGCCGGCGAGGTACTCGACGTGCGACTCGAGGTTCTTGACGTCCGCGCCCGTGACGTCCTCCCCGACGAGCTTGGTGAGGTCGCGCTGACGGGAGATGAAGGAGACGATCGGCAGCACGCGACCGGCATCGCCGGACTCGATCAGCTTCACCAGCTTGCTGACCTGGGTGTTGACGAACTGCTGGTCCGCCATGTGCGACTGCAGCCACAGGATCAGCTCGTCGAGGAACAGAACCAGTCCGTCATAGCCAAGTTCCCTGGCGTGCTGGCTGATCACCGTCAGCCCGTTCTCCAGCGGGATGAACGCGTCGGCGTCACCACTCGCACCTCGCGCATAGGACGACATCGGACCGGTGAGCAGCGCGGACTCGAGCTGTCGCCGCACCGGATCGCCCGCGGGCGCGTCGAACGCCTGGTCCAGCGCGGTGGAGGTCCACACGGACACACCCGCCTCGTCGATCGGCGCGAGATCGTCCTCATCGTCAGCCGCGCTCGTGTCCCCCAGCCACTGCGCGAACTTGGCGTCGTCAGCAAGGAACTCACGGTGCCGACGCGCGTCGTGCAGCATCGCGTCGGACCTGTAGACCTCCGGCGTCCTCTTGTCCGGGTGCAGCTGCCGTGTCGTGGCAACGTATCCGCCGAGGACTGCCGAGTCGATGCTGGTGGCGCCGATGAGGTGGTACGGCACCATCAGGAACTTCTTGCCGCGCAACCACTCGTCGTGGTCCGCCACCACCGGCTGCAGCCCCGCCTTGGCGCGCGCAACGGGTTCGTTGTTCAGGATGGCGTGCAGCACGGTCAGGAAGTGGCTCTTACCGGAACCGAACGAACCGTGCAGGTACGCGGCATGACTCGTGCCGTCGCGAACGGCCGCCTTGACGATCGACAGTGCCTTGGCGAAGGCACCCTGAAGCTGGTCGGTGACGACGTACTCCGCGACACGTGCCTCGGTGTCCGTGAAGCCACCAGACAGCTCGACCTTGAAGTCGCCGGCGTGCACCGACTCCGGAATGTCGATGACGTCGCGGAGGAACAGGTCGGTGGTGCTCACTGATCAGCCCTTCTTACGTCCGCGGGTGGCCGCGGCGGGTCGCCACCCACGGAGATCATCCTCCGTGAGCTGGTGCTTGGCACGCTGCCCGTCCAGGAAGGCCTGGTACTCCTCCGCCGGGTTGCCGCCCCACTCGTCGTCGTACTCGCCGTGCCACTGCTTCACCCAGGGCATGGCCTCGAGCAGGCCCGCCAGCAGCGGCTGGATCTTGTCGGTGCCCCAGCCGGCCTGGTCGGTGCGGTCGTTGACGATGTTGACCAAAGCCTGCGCCTGGTCCTTGTGGTCCCAACCGGCCCAGCCGAGCAGGAGCGTCGGGTCGGAGTCGGGGTTCGCGTCCGGGTAGGAGATGAACCGCTCCTTCGGCACGTCCAGCTTGCCGCGCTGTGACCAGTAGCTGGTCTTCTTGAAGTCTGCCGAGGTGTACTTGGGCGGGACCGCGATGTCGAGCCGCTTGCCCGTGCGGTCCTCTTCTCGCTGCAGCTCCCAGGTCTCTTCCCACTGCTGCCGCTTGCGCAGGCCGGAATCCTTGTAGCGCATGGCGGCGAGGTACGGGACGTGCTGGTCGGCGATGACCTGTTCGAGAATCTGGGCCAGGGTGAGGTCGCGCTTCTTCAGGTGGTCGGTCGCGTAAAGCTGAGCCACCGAGTGCATGTCGGCGTCATCTTTGAACTGGTCGGCGAGTTGGCTGACGGTGAGCGCACGAGGCTGCTTCATTCCCTCACGTCGACCGAACCACATGTCCACTTTCTCGCAGCGGCCGAGAAGCCAAGTTCGCAATGCCTCAGCTTCCTTCTTCTCCCATTCTTGCTCTACCCACCTACGCTTGCATTCGGGCCGCTCGACCAGCGCGACATCCTTACGTTTCTCAACAACATCGATGCGCGCGCTTACGATGCTCCTGTACCATTCCGGCCAACATCCAGGAATTTCAGTGATAGGAGCCGACCCGTGGCGAGCAAACCATTGTCCGATCGCTTCATCGACTCCCGCGTCACGAGCGATCAAAATCTCAAACGACCGTTCACCTAGATCAATTTCCGGAACAGAGTCGAGGTCCTGAGCAGTCAGCGCGCGCACTTCATTGCCTGAAATAAGCCCATACAAAGCATACACATGCCAGTCAAGCTCTTCCTGAAGCGCTATCATCTTCCTTCGAATCCGCCCAAAATCCCTCATCAACAAATCAAGTTGCGCTCGCGTGGGTACCACTGACCGAAGTGCTACCGATGGCTCACACTCGCGCAATCGCTGAGAGAGATCATCCATCCGACAACCCAAGTCAAGCGGCAAATTTTCCGGAACCGGAAATTCAAGGAGTTTGGTTCCAGTGAATTCGAAGTAACTCTCCCACGCGTAACGACCCGTCGACCGTTCGCCACCACGGTTCCCTTTATCCTGACTCACCTGCTTAAGCCAGAAACATGCCAACGAAGAGTTGAGCAAGCCCAACAAAGCCAAGTGATCATCTTCACTTGCACCGTCAAGCATCTTAATGACCGGAGCAGATCGAATGAACACATACTCAGACCGCGACAAACTAAAGTGAGCATGAGTCGAAACAAAGGAAAAAGAAATCAAGTGTCCCGCCCAGTATCGACTTGGCGAAAAACTCGAGTATTCAAACCACGTGAGACCCTGTTCTTCCTGAGTTCCCGATAGCGCTCTCCGAAGCTTCAACAGAAGACGATTGGGCCAAAGAGCACGCTCCTCCGAACCGCCTATGGCAGCGGATCGATCTTCAGAGTACGGAAAAATCACCAGCTCAGCGCCAGCATTTCTCCAGTCACGTATGTCGACACCGCTAGCCATAGGGCGGATGTGGGCGCTTGAAAGATTCATTCGGCGCCCAAGTGCAGGACCAACTAGATAAGCATCATCTTCCCGAGTCGTCGCACAGAAACCAATGCTAGACACCCTGGCACGCAAAGGCTGCGAGCAGGAACTCTCCAACGCCTCCATTAGGCCGCTTGCTCCGCCTCCACTTAGCGACCAAGGATGAGAAGCCAGCGACTTGCGCGGAATATAATCGACGCTGACCCAGTCCGACTCACTGCCCGGCACGCCGACCTGGCGCACGATCGCCTGCCACGCGAGTCCTTCAGAGGGAATATCAGGAACCACCGGTTCACCGCGAATACCAAGCACGGCGAGGACGGGCTCATTCATGCGCGCAGCGAAATTTCGCCCAACAAGAATAACCGTGGGCGTTCCGTGGCCCGGGATGTGAGCACCAGAAGTATCTACTACGTGCGTCAAATGGACACTCGGGAAGAACCGCTCAATTAGCTTCTTTCCGAATTCGCGCTTCATGTACGAGTTCGCTGTTATCTGACCGACATAGCCCGCCGTACGATCGGAGCCATGCGTCCGAATCGCCAGATTGAACAAGCATTGCACAAACGGAACAGACAGTGCATACTGACCAGCGCATGCATCATAGCCGCGCCGGTAATTATCGCTTTCTTGCTTGTCTTTCGGAGTAATGTACGGGGGATTTCCGACAACTACATGATACGATCCTCTTCCCAGAAGATTGCACCGGCGTACATATTCTTTTACATCCTCTGGATGGTATGTATACATGGCCACTTGGTCAAAAAGGTCCATTTGCACGCCGGGAGCACCACGGCCGTGCAGAAGTGAGTCTCCTACAGCAACGTTGATCGGGAAGTCCGACGCATCTACAAGGCTCTTCTCACTTGCAGCACACAGCGCGGCGATCAGAAGTCTAAACCGGGCGATGGAAGTAGCAAATGCATTTTTGTCACAGCCGTGAATAGACTCCATCGAACGGCGAACCAGCGCCCAGTCATCGGTACCGGGCTCAGCGGCACGCCACTTCTCAATCAACCGAGCGAAGATTCCGAGCAAAAAGTGCCCAGATCCACAAGCGGGGTCGATCGTCCGCAGCCCCTTGAGCCCGAATTCCTCAACAGCAGGCTCAAGAGTCAGATCGAGAATGAACTCCTCGACGAACTCCGGCGTCTGCAGCAGCGCGTAAGTCTTCCGAGCATGCTCGGAAAGATCCTGGTAGAGATCACCAAGGAACCGAGTATCCAGCGCCGAGTCCGTGAAGTCATACCCACCCTCCCGCCGCCGCCAGAACCGCAACAACTCAGTGGCAGCCTCGAACGAAGGCTCGATCTCCCACAACGGGTTATGGTCCCCATCGAACAGCCCAGCCACCGCGGGGTGAGTCGACGCAAGATGGTTGAACGCCTCAATGATCCAGTCACGGTCGTTCAACGAAGGATGCGCACGGAAGAACGCCTCGTGCCGCTCCTCCGCATCAGCCAACCGCTCACCGGGTCCGGCGATGTACGGCCACTCAATCAGCTGGTTGTCTTCGCAGAACCGCACGAATACGGTGCCCAGCACCCACGCGGCAGCGACCTGGGTGACGCGCTCGTCACGCCAGGCCCCGTACGTGGCGGCGGTGCGCTCGGCCTGCCGCGCGAGGTCGTACTCGGCGCGCAGGGCGGTGGCGAAGCGCTCGACCTCGTCGCTTTGCACACGCAGGTCGTCCTCCAGCGCGGTCACCTGCTTGCGCAGGTCCTTGACCAATGCCGCGTGGTCGAATCCAGGAGCCAACGGAGCGTTCCTTCCAACTATCAGGCTGCGCCGCGCAGCTTTTCGAGAACCGAGCTGGTCAGCACCACGCGCTCGGAGTCGTCCAGCACCTCGACCGTACGGCCGTCGATCTGCGGGGTTTCCAGCGCGGACTCCGCCGGGCACAGCAGCCACAACCCATGTGGTGCGTCGGCTGCCCGCCGGGCCGCTTGCTGCAATGTCACGAGCGTGTCGTGGCCGCCGTGGTCGAAGTACCGCGCGAGCAGGCCGGCGTCGTGCACGAACAGCACGCTTCTTCCGTGCGAGCCAGCGTCCATCAGACCTGCCGCGACCCGCTTCAGCGCCGTCGAGACGTAGGACGCGAGTCCGCGCGACATCGGTCCCGACTGGCTGAACTTGGCGTCGGCGGTCAGCACCTTGTTCCAGTCCGCGCCGTGCTTGGTGACCAGCTCGCGGAACGCCGTCAGGAACTCGCGGTTCAGGTCGACGACTCGGACCGGATACGTCTGTGCGATCAACTCCGCCGCGCCCTGCAGGTGCTTTCCGCGCATCGTCATCGCCAGGAAGCCGCCGCGCTCGACCTTGGCCGCCAGTTTGCCCTCGGTCACCGCGACCGGGTCGAGCCCTGCCGCGACCATGCGGTTGTGCGCGCTGACCGAGGTGCTGGACGACGATGCGATCCGTGAGTACTCCGGTGCGGGTGGCCTGAACTGCTTGGCCGCGACGTCGTACTCCAGGGGGAAACCCGCCTCGCGGAGCGCCTCTTCGAGGACGACGTGCGTCGGCCGCGGGTTCACCGCCAGCTCCGGGAAGCGAGCGCGGACCCTGGCCAGCACGTCCTCGATGCTGAGGCCGCCTTCGCGACGCACGCCCGCTCCGGCTTGTGCGATCCGCAGGGCCTTGGCCAGGCTCAGGTCACGCGGATACAGCTCGAGCCGCGGAGACGCCGCCGCACCCTGCGACGCGGACGCCGCGAGCGCGACGAGCCGGGTGTCGGCGAGGGCCGCCATGCCTTCCGGTGCGCGCACGCCGCGAAGCTCGCGTAGGACGACGCCGCGTCCTGGCAGGGGATCCTGTGTGATCAGCTCGTCGGCCCGCCTGCCCAGCGCCACGGCGTAGTCGGCGAGTTCGGAGGCGCTCGGGTCATTGCCGAGCAACGACTCACACGCGATCAGCACCCGGTCGCCACGACGCAACACGTCGAGCCGAGGGCCGCCGTCGCCGTCGGCCAGCGCCTCGTCCGGGTGCAGCCCTGCCCACTTCTCCGCCTCGACCGCGGCGCGCACCACCGCGAGCGCCTTCGCCTCGGCCGCCTTCGGGTCGTCATCGCCGGTGCCGTGGCGTGCTCGGACCGCCGCCGCGAGTTCGTCGGCCGACATCACCCGGCCTGAGCCGGCGACTGTGTCGACCAGCTCGTCTCGCACGTCGGCCAGCCAGTGCTCGCTCGCCCAGAGCTTGGCGACCGCCTGCTGGTGTCGCGACACCGACGCTTGCGTGATCTTGGCGGCCTTCGCCACCTCGACCTGGTTGGGCCAGCTCGACAGCTCACCTTCGAGGCCCAGCGTCAACCTGACGACGTCGGTTCGCGGCGCACCTTTGGCCTTGCTCATCGGTACGAGCAACGTCGTCAGCTCGTCGACGGTGAGCTGGCCGCGAAGGTGCTGTACGGGTTCGGTTTCGACGAGCGCTGGTCGTGACGATGTCGTCGGGCGCTGCAGTGCCGCCGCCCACTGTTTGTGCCGCTTGATCAGCTCGTTGCGGATCATCCGGCCCGCGCCACGTGCCCTGGAGATGTGGTGCAGCGGTACGGTCAACAGCTCGCCGACCGTGGTGGCGTGCAGTCCCTGCGCCAGCGAGACGGCACGCGGCGTCAGGCCCGCGGCCTCCAGCGGAGTGTCCAGCTGGGCGGCTTCGGCGTGGACGTCCCGGTTCTCGTCGACAGTGCCGGTGGAGTCCATGCCGACGGTCGCCGGTGTGGTCACCGGGTTGGCCGCGTCGGCCACGCGGAACACGTCCCGCCACGCGTTGTGCATCTGCGCCAACGTGTCGAAGCGCTGATCGACGTCGCGGTGGAAGGCCCGCTGGAAGAACGCGCTGAGCCCGTCACGGAGGCTGAGGTCGAACAGGTCGGCCGCGATGGTCGGAGTCTCGTCGGACGTGGTGCGCGGATCGGAGATCCCGTCACCCCAGACCGGGCGGGTTCCTGATGCCATCTCGTGCAACGTCACTGCCGCGGCATAGCGCTCGGCGTGGTCGTCGAACGCAGGGCGGCGCACGGTTCCGAGGAACGGGTCGAGGTATCCGCGCGTGCCTGCCTTCACATCGCGCTCGGAGATGCCGTGCAACGAGAAGTCGAACAGCATCAACTGGTACGAGCGGTCGGCCCGCCGGAACACGCCGAAGTTGTCCGGCTTCAGGTCCCGGTGCCGGACTCCCTTGGCGGCCAAGTGGTCGAGTGCGGTGAACAGGTCGCCGCCGTACCTGTCGAGCCGGTCGTACGACAGCCTGCCCTCGGCCCGCAGCAACGACCCCAGCGAGTGTTCGCCCGCGTAGTCGAGGTCGAGGACCGTCCGGCCACCCAGCTGCCGGGGACCGTCCAGCAGCCGCACGATGACACCACCGCCGACGAGGCGCAGCGCGTCGGCCTCGGCCAGCAGCCGCTCAGCTTTGGCCTCGTCCAACGCGATCTTCAGGACGCGCTGCTCACGCGTGCTCTCCTCGTTGTCGTCGTCACGTTCCCGGGAGACCAGCAAAGCTCGCGCGGTCGCACCGGTGCCGAGCACGCGATCGACCCGCCAGTCACCGTCGACCGTCTGACCGGGCAGCACGGTGAGCGGGTCGACGTCCGTGGCAGGCTCGGGTGCGTCCGAGGTCTTCTCGATCTCGTCGAGCTCACGCAGGAAGGCGTCGGCTGAGTCGATCCTGTCGTGCACCGCGGCCCTGGTCGCCTGGAAGATCAGCGCGTCCAGTGCGTCCGAGACCCCGTCGAACACCGCGTACGGGTGCAGGCCACCCTCCGCGGCGACCCGGTCCACCAGGCTCGCGCGGTCAGCGGCAGGCGGCTGGCCGGTGAGGATCAGGTAGGACACCGCGCCGAGGCCGAAGACGTCCAGGTCCACCGGATCCGCGTAGGGGGTGTCGAACTCCGGCGCGAGGTAGGTGTCGGCGGAGTCCGCGATGTAGTCGCCACCGAGCGACGAGTTGCCGAGCGACGACATGCCGGTCGTGTCGAAGTCACGCGCCGCGCTCTGCCAGTCGATGACCCGGAGCACGGGCGATGCGCCGTCCTCCTTCGCGGACACGTAGACGGAACGTGCTGCCAGCGCGCGGTGGTAGAGCGACCGGCTGTGGGCGTAGTGCAACGCTTCGGCCAGTTGACGCACGAGGTCCAGCCGCACCTCTGGCGTCAGTCGTTCGCCGTGCAGCGCCAGGTAGGAGTCGAGGCGCAGGTCCGTGGCGTTGTGCCGGAACAGGATCGCCGGGCCGCCCTGGTGCTCACGGATCTCGGCCGCCTGGACGATGCCGCGGTGGGCGATCCCCTGCAGCACCTGGTATTCACGCCGGGCCGCGCGATCGACCGACTGCCGGCGCTCCTCGGTCGCCTGCAGCTCCGTGAGGTAGATGCGAACGCGCCCTTCCTCGCGCACGATGCCCGTGCGCTTGGCGAGCCGGTCCTCCCAGCTGGGTCCGGCGTCGAGCCGGTCGGCCGTCAGCTCCCAGCCGTCGCCGAACCGCAGGTGTGCTGTGGACGCCCGGATTCCGATCTTCTCCAGCAACCGGGGGAGCTGGCGCGAGAAGTCTGCCGTCACCCGCTGGGACTCGCGCTGCGGCGGCGTCGCGAGCAGGTCACGCCAGATCCACGGAAGGCCAGAGCTGTTGTCGTCACGTGCGTAGACACGCGTCGCCTGCACAGCGTCGAGATGAGACTCGAGTCCCGGCGCGGACAGGAAGACAACGGGCTCGACACGCGGGACACGCGCGCTGATGTGGAGCTGCTTGGCAGCCCACTCCAGCCTGTTCTTCAGCTCCTTGGACTTCAGATCAGTCAGATGCAGTGGGTTTCGCAGCGTGCGTGACCGGGTGCTGCCGTCGGGGTAGAAGCTCCAGGTCTCACCGTTGTTGACGACGCGGCCGGGGTGGCCTTTCAGCTCCACGAGGTACAAGCCGCTCGGCACGGCGATGAGCAGATCGCACTCGTTGATCCGACCGGACGCCGCTGTGAAGGAAAAGGTCGACCACGCGCGGTACGGCTCCGCGTTCGGCATCAGCCGCCGCACGTGGTCAAGACCGTCCTGCTCCCAGGGGTACTCCGAGGTCCGCTCCTGGAACCACCGCTTCTGCGCTGGTGGTGGCGCCGGCTTCGGCGATGCAGGTCGGCCTCCTGAAGCCACGATCTCCACTCCCCCGCTGTCTCTGCGCTGCCGAACGGCCGATGCTACTGCCTGACAAGTGTCGCAACCGTGCGTATTCGATCAACACCGCGCGCGTCACTCAGCCGGCTGACCAGGCCATCGCTCCTCTGTCACAGAGTGTTACCCGCAACTCGCTCCAACTCGTCACTCGTTTGGGTATAACCTGATTGAGTGATTGGCGTCACCCAGGGTGAAAATGGGGGAGTCGGTGCCACTCGTACGGGGTCAAGCCAAGGACCTGTTGAAGGAAGCAAAGAACGAGACGCTGCACCGACGGCTCGCGCGGGAGTACCACGCCACGCAACTCAGACCCGTCAACGCGCGGGAACTCCAGTCGTGGCGGAACAGCCTGGGCGCATTCCTGGAAGTACTGGACGCCGCTGGGCTTGGCGACAGCGAGGTGCTGCTGGAACACACGCTGCCGCGGTCATCGCTGCGGATCGATGCCGTCGTGTGCGGCCACAACCCCGAGACCGCTCGTCCGTCCTACGCGTTCGTCGAGCTGAAGCAGTGGGACCGCGTACATTCGATGGTGGGAAACCTTGTACGGCAGCACGAACACGATGAGCTCAGAACGCACCCGGTCGACCAGGTGCGCGGCTACTGCCGCTACGTCCAGCACTCCATCCCGTTGATCGCGGAAGACAAGAAGCTCGTCAGCGGCATCGCCTACCTGCACAACGCGAAGCGGTCCCACGTGGAGCTACTGCTGCGCCACCAACCCGATCACTGGGGTGAGCTCTACACGGCTGATGACCGGTCCAAGCTCGAGGAGAGGCTGGCCAGCCTGCTCGACCGGAACCGGTCCTACGAGGACAACGTCGCGACCGCTGACAGGTTCCTGAGCTTTCCGGTGCGGCCGTCGGCCGAGTTCATCGAGATCATCAAGAACGCGGTGCTCGAGCGCCAGTTGTTGCCGCTCGTCGACCAGCAGCGAGCCGCCTACCAGCTCGTCGAGGACGCCTTGGTCGATGCGGACGAAGACGCGCAGAAGACGGTCGTGGTCGTCGTGGGAGGTCCGGGTTCGGGCAAGAGCGCCATTGCCCTGAGCCTGCTGGGGCGGCTCGAGGAGCTGGACATGCGCGGCTACCACACGACCGGTTCCAAGGCGTTCACCGAGACGTTGCGCCTCCACCTGGACCGGGACGGCAAGGGCGTCCGAGACGTCTTCAAGTACAACAACAACTTCCAGGACGGACGCAACCGCAAGGTGAGCGTCCTCGTCAGCGACGAGGCACAGCGCATCCGCCGGTCCAGCTCACAGTCGGGTTCGCGCCGACAGGACCACGGCGCCGAACCGCAGATCGCGGAACTGATCAAAGTGGCCCGCGTTCCCGTCTTCCTGCTCGACGAGAACCAGCGTGTGCGGGCTGACGAGGTGGGTTCGGTCGACGAGATCACCAGAGTGGCTCGAGGTCTCGGCTGCAAGGTCGAGGTGATCAACCTGCGCGGGCAGTTCCGCTGCGGCGGCAGTGACGCGTTCGACCGGTGGGTCGACCGTCTGCTCGGGATCGTCGACGAGCCCCCGGTCGTCTGGGCCGACCTGGCGTCCGACAGCCCGTTCGAGGTGCACGTCGGTGACAGTCCGCGCGACATGGAGAACTGGTTTCGCGCACGCAAGGCCAAAGACCAGAGCGCCCGGATGACCGCGGGCTTCTGCTGGCCGTGGCCGTTCGACCACCGATCACCGAAGCCCGACATCGAGATTGGCAACTGGCGGCGGTGGTGGAACCTGAAGAAGCCTGCCAAGGACGGCCCTGAGCACATCTACTGGGCGACTGATCCGAAGGGCGCCCGCCAGGTCGGATGCGTGTACACGGCGCAGGGGTTCGAGTACGACTGGGCCGGGGTGATCTTCGGACCGGACCTCGTCTGGCGCACGGACCGTTGGGTCGCCCGGCCGGAGCGGTCGTTCGATTCGAAGGCCAAGGAGAACCGGGCACTGTTCCCCGAGCTCGTGCGCAACGCCTACCGTGTGCTGCTGACCAGGGGAATGCGCGGCGTGACCATGTTCTCGGTCGACCCCGAGACCCAGCAGCACCTTCGAGCGATGGTCGGCCGGACGGCTGCTTGATCAGCTAGCCTCGGGATGCGGCCCGCCAGGCACCGAGGGACACCTCGTCGTTGCCTCCACCCGCGTGTGGATCGAACACGCCCAAGTGGGGGAACATTCGTGGCTCTCGTCCGTCAGAGCGCCGAGTCGCTGCTCGCCGACGCCTTGGCCGATCGCCTGCACAAGGTGTTGGAAGACAAAGCACGGATCCAGTTCGAGGCCGGTGTGAGCGACGGCGAAGTGAGGTCCTGGCAGAACAGCCTGCCCACGTTCCTCAACGATCTCGTCGACGCCGGTCTCGGTCACGTCGAGGTGTTGCTGGAACACAAGCTGCCGCACAGCCCGAAGCGCGTCGACGTGGTGCTGTGCGGCCGGAACCCGCGGCACGGCGGACCGTCCTATGTGCTGGTCGAACTCAAGCAATGGTCGAAAGCGGAGCCTTACGGCGACGACCTGGTCAAGGTCGAGTTCTACCCCCAGCCCGTACTCCATCCGCTCGAGCAGGTCCGCCTGTACTGCGAGTACCTCGTGGACTCGACGCCTGCTCTCGCCGAGCAGCCGGACTCCGTGCACGGAGTGGCTTACCTGCACAACGCGCGAAAGGCCGGGGTCTGGAACATCACGCGCTATGGCGTCGACGAGTTCGGTGAGCTCTACACGCTCGACGACAAGAGCGAGCTGATCAATCGGCTCCGCGCGTTGCTCGACCCGGACGCCACGACGCGCGACGGTGCCCGCGATGCCGCCGACGAGTTCCTCGGCATGCGTCACGCGCCGTCCAAGCCGCTGCTGACCGTCGCGGCCAAGGAGATCCAGGAACGCGAGCAGTTCGTGCTGCTGGACGAGCAGCAGGTCGCCTATCGGCTGGTCACCAGAGCGGTGGACAAGGCTCGCGCGTCGCGGAAGCAGACCGTGGTGATCGTGCTGGGCGGTCCGGGCTCCGGCAAGAGCGTCATCGCGTTGAGTCTGCTCGGCGAGCTGGCCCGGCAAGGCCGAACCGCCTACCACGCCACGGGCTCCTCGTCGTTCACCAGCACCATGCGCAAGC
This sequence comes from Lentzea sp. DG1S-22, assembly GCF_036321065.1. Taxonomy (NCBI): domain Bacteria; kingdom Bacillati; phylum Actinomycetota; class Actinomycetes; order Pseudonocardiales; family Pseudonocardiaceae; genus Lentzea; species Lentzea sp. DG1S-22. Next base: position 4,732,449 of record NZ_CP143276.1, read on the forward strand.
ACGCGGGCAGCCGCAACAAGCGGGTGCAGGCGATGTTCAAGTACTTCAACAACTTCATCGACTCGGAGCGGTTCGGGCTTGACGTGCTGATCTGCGACGAAGCACACCGCATCCGCGAGACCAGCCTCAACCGCTACACGAAGCGCGAGGTACGGGAGAAGGCGCGCCGTCAGATCGAGGAGCTGATCGACGCCGCGCGGGTGCCGGTGTTCCTCCTCGACGAGAACCAGACCGTGCGTCCCGGCGAGATGGGCTCGCAGAGGGAGATCGAGGAAGCCGCCGAGGCCGCGGGCTGCGACGTGCAGGTGGTGAAGCTCGGCGGCCAGTTCCGTTGCGGCGGTTCGGAGTTCTTCGACGCGTGGGTCGCCAGGTTGCTGGGCATCAAGGGAAATCCGACACCGTGGTCGGCTTTGGTCAGTCGCATGGACGACGAGTTCGTGGTGAGCAGCGCGGAGTCGCCGCGTGAGATGGAGTCGTGGCTGCTCGACCGCCAGGCCAAGGACGGCGGCACCGCGCGGATCGCCGCCGGGTACTGCTGGAAGTGGAGCGACCCCGCCACCTTGGACGGCACGAAGGTGCTGGTGCCGGACGTGCGGATCGGCGACTGGGAGCGGCCGTGGAACGCGAAACCGGAGCAGCGGGTCCCCGATGTGCCGGCGTCGCATTTCTGGGCGAGTGACGAGCGCGGGTTCGGGCAGATCGGCTGCATCTACACCGCCCAGGGGTTCGAGTACGACTGGGCGGGCGTGATCTTCGGGAATGACTTCGTCTGGCGCGGTGACCACTGGAAACCCCAGCGCGAGCACTCGCACGACCCCGCCGTCAGGAAGGCCGACGAGCTCCACTTCGCCAGGCTGATTCGCAACACCTACAAGGTGCTGCTGACGCGTGGCATGCGCGGTGTCTGCGTCTACTCCGAGGATCCGGAGACCCAGGAGCACCTGCGCTCGATGACGAGCTGAAAGGGTTCGTGGAGCGCGCTGTTCGCGGCAGGGACACGAGCCGCGCGCATCAGGTCAGCGCCGGAAGCCGCCGGACTTCACGGAACCGAGGAACGCCATCCACGCCGTCGCCTTGACGGCGAAGGTTCCGTTATCCGAGTCCTTGCTGTCTCGAATGTCGATTTCGTCCAGACCAACGACCAGCTCGACACAGTTGTCAGATGAGGTGTAGTTAGATTTGCGCCACGTCTTGTGAGAGTTCGTCATGTCGCTGGAATCTATTCTTTGAAGAGTTCAGCTCAAGCGCGGATGATCTCGAGCGTCTCTTCGGACGTGAGGGCCTGCTCGTCCGCGACCGTAGAACTGCATGCCGCCGGTTACCTGCTCCGCAGGGTGTCGGACGGTGGCGGCCCCGGCCGCGCCGAGTACCAGTACCGGCTCAGCACTGACGCCGCACCGCACGCGCGCGAACTTCTCCGACCGAGCTGACCAAACGGCCGAAAACACGACATCGCCAGATGATCATTTCAGGCCACTCTGAGAGGTCACCGCGTCGAGATCACTGCACGCAGCCCGTCGACGAGCAGACCGCCGGGAATCTCGAACTGGACCCCGCCCTGCGCGGTGACCAACAGAGTGACGGGCCGATCGAGCGCATCGACGACCACCGCCAGCTCCACCCCGTGAAAGCGGTGCCAGTGCGGCGGCCAGTCACGCGGCCGGGCCTGGTCCGAGGCGAAGACGTCCAGGACATCACCGCGCATCACCAGGTGCTCCCGCGACTCACGAGCCGGATCGGCGGGTAGCACCAGCTCAGCCGCGAGGACCGCGTCCACGAGAGCCCGCTTGTCCTCGTATCCGCGCTGCACGAGGTACATCACCGATTCGAGGTCGTTCTCGAAGGTGATCTCGCTCGGCCGATACCGGGGATTCGGCACGTACTGGTCGGTGATCTCACCCTGAGCGTCGACGAGGTACCTCCCGATCACTGCCTCCGCGGGAACGCCGACGGCCGCGTCGTGCGCGGGGTCGACCACGTGCAGCCAGTTGTTGGGAGCGCGCCTGGCACGTTCCCTCATCTCCCTCGTCACGAGCGGCTTGACCATGCACGCATTGTGCCGAACCGTGAGCGGAGAGTTCGGCTGAATGGGATCATCCGATCGTGACCGATCCACACCAGTACCTCGCCGACTTCGAGCAGCGACTCCAGCAGGCCCAGGAACAGGCGAACGCCATCCAGACGGCGTTCCGGGAGTCCCGCACGCAGGCCCAGAGCCCGGACGGCTCAGTCATCGTCACGGTGGGTTCCGGCGGCCGCATCGAGTCGCTCCAGCTCACTCCGCGCGCCGACGACCTCGGCCACACCGCGTTGGGCCGCACGATCATGGACACCATCCGCCGTGCCCAGGTCGAGGCCGCCCGCAAGATCGAGGACACGATGCGCCCGCTGCTGGGCGAGGGTGAAGGCATGGCGTTCCTGCGCGAGCAGGTCGAACGGGGCATCGCCGTGATCGACCCGGCCGGCACGGTCGAGGAGCCGAAGCCGACGCCACGCCGCCCCGCGCCGCCGCAGGGTGATGACGACGACTTCGGCGGAAACTCGGTGCTGCGATGAGCGGCGGCTTCCAAACCCAGGCCGAGACCGTCGCCACCCATGGCAAGATGCTCGTCGGCCGAGTGTCCCCGTCCCTGCAAGAGGCGGTGTCCGCATCGCAGATCAGCCTGGGACCGAACGTGATGGGCGAGCTTTGCCAGCGCTGGTCATGGATCTTCAACGAGGAGCTCGACGAGGCGAAAGCCCTGCTCGCCGCCCTGCCCAAGGCCTTCGAAGCGACCGGCGACGAGCTCTGTTCGACCGCCGAGACCTATCTGCAGGTCGAAGAGGGCAACCGCACCGCCATGCAGGGAATGGACCGATGAGCAACCCACTGGTCAAACAGAAGGAGAACGAGCAGAAGTACTACGCCGGCGCGGGCATGCTCGACTCGGCGGAGGACGTGATCAAACCGTTCGCCGAAGGCAAGACCATCGACCCGATCGCGCTCGGCATCGACGGCGCGGCCCTCGCAATGGACGTCGCCGGGTTCCTCACCGATCCTCTTGGTTCGCTGGCGTCGTCGGTAGTGGGCTGGATCATCGAGAACGTCGGGTTCGTCCGCGAAGCGTTCGACAAGCTCATGGGCGACCCGCCTGCGATCGAGGCGGCGGGCACCACGTGGGAGAACATCTCCAAGCGCCTGGCCAACGAGGCCAACCACTACGAGTCGCACGCGAAGACGCTCGCCGACTGGACCGGCTACGCCGCCGACGCGTACCGCACACGATGCAGCAGGCTCGTCGCGAAACTTCGCGGCTCCTCCGAAGCTGCCGCGTCGGCCGCAAACAAGATCAAGGTCGCGGGTGCCGTCGTCGCCGCCACCCGTGCCCTGATCCGAGACCTGCTCGCCGACTTGGCGGGCACCCTGCTGATGTGGGGCATCCCCGCAGCCGCCTCGGCAGTTCCGACCGCGGGAGCCTCGATCGCCGCCTTCATCACGCGCGCGGTGACCAAGGCCGTCGAGATCGGGACCAAGATCGCGCGATTCGTCGCCAAGTTGTTCAAAGCACTGGACAAACTCGGCTCATTGGCGAAGAGCGCGGGCGCCGCCATGCGCAAGCAGGCCGACGAACTGGCGTCGCTGAGCAGGCAGATGCCGAACAGCCGCTCCGGCAACCAGCGCGCGGCCGAACTCGCCTCCGACTCCGCCACCAAGGTGTCGAGGGCCGACTCCGTGGAGAACATCGGCGACGGCCTGTCCAACGCGAGCAAGCGCATCCAGGACGGCGTCGACAACGCGATGAACAAGGTCGACGACGTCATGCAACGCACCAGTCAGAAGGTCGACGACTGGGCCGCACGCGTCAAGGAGAACGGTCCGGCGCGCAAGGAGAAGGTCAAGGACTTCTACGACACCATGAACCAGCCGTCGTTGAGCACCAAAGAGAAGAACATGGGAGACCCTGCCACCCAGTTGGGCCGCGCGGCCGACAGAGTGGACGCACCGCTGAGCAAAGGCCTCCTCGACGGACAGAACTGGGTACGCGCCGTGTCGAGTCGCGACATCAACCACCTGGTCCCGAACTGGGGCGACCTGGTCCACCCCACCAAGGAGCTCTCGAAAGAGCTGAACAAGGCCGAAAACGGCGGCCACAAGGATCCTGGGGCAGAGCGATGACGAGGCGGATCGTCCTCGCTGTCGTGACTTGGCTGGCTGTGCTGTACGGCGCCCAAGCGGCACTGCTCACCTTCGGGGGTGAGGTGTCCTCCGGCGGTGAGCCGAAGGGCAACGCGCAGGACATCTCGTGCAAGCGAAACTGGTGGGCGTTCGGTCTGCTCTGGTCATGCGAGGCCACGATCGTGGCCAATGACGGCAAACATCACCCGTACCACAGCGACAACTCGATCCTGACGCCGTCCGACATCGGCAACCAGGTACCGATGACCACCAACTACGTGCGGGCAGGCAGGTCATCCCAGGCAACCCTGGAGTGGGGTCTGGCCGAGCGCAGGGAGCCCGACAAAGCCGCTGTCGTGCTCAGCGCGATCGGACTCATGGCCGCCGGGGTCGTCATCACGTTCCGGCTGTTCCGCAACAGAAATCCGGTGTCGTGAAAGGACATCACCAACGCTGGCTCGCCGCCGTCTGGCTCGCGCTGTGCGCGTACGGCGCGGTGTTCCTCGTGCTCTTCTGGGAAGACCACGGTCCCAAGGGCAGCCCCGTGGCACAGGCCGACGACATCCACTGCGAGCGCAACTGGCTCCTCCTCGGGACCCGCTGGAGCTGTACCGCGATCGTCACCGATCAAGGCGTGCTGTACCGCTACACCAGCGACTCCTCCCTGCTGACCCCTGCCGACACCTCCGTCCCCATGCAACGCCTCGCCCCGCATCACTTCGCTCCCGCTCGCGCATCCTTCACCCCCGCACCGTGGCCCACCATGGGTGCTGTCACCCTCGTCGCCCTCGGCCTCGTGGGCTCCGGTGTGTTGTGGCAGAACAGCCGCGCGAAACGGCCAGCCGTCAAGGCAGAGGTGCGGCGCCTTCGTGCCCAGGCCCGTTGGTACGTCGGCGCGGGCGTGCTCGCCTTCCTGGCTGCCTACTTCGCCCACGGCCTGCTGATCACCGCCCGCGCCGACATCTGGCCGAGGCGGGCCGAAGGCACCGGTGTGGCGACCTCGTGCAACCAGGATTGGCGCTATCTGGGTGCCCAATGGCGCTGCAGTGTCGACATCACCGCGGAAACCGGCCAGAAGCTCACGTGGACGATGAGCCACTCGCAGTTCACTCAGGCAGACATCGGTGTTCCGAAGCCGGTGACCGCCATCGGTACCAGGTGGGAGGCCGTCGACCAGCCCTACGAACACAGGTTCGCCAAGGCGTTGTTCGTCCTGCTGCTGGTCGGCGGCGTCGCGTTGCTGGTCAAGCCAGCTTTCGACCTGGCGAGGGTTCGAAATCTGGAGAACCCGAACCTGCCGCTGCGGTTCCTGCCCGTCAGGTGACGGGGTGATGGCCGAGCGGGGGAGGGTCGATCGTGCACCATGTGGATCCGACAACGGCGATTCGGCCACTCACCGTTATTCGATGCCCGCCACCACCAGTCGGCTCGACCGTGCCGCCGAGCTGAAGCGCATGCTCGTCACGTTCGGGCGGACCGGCCGTCTCGAGCGGGAGTTCGCTCGCACGCGCCGAATTCCGGGCCGGGACCGATCTCGATGACGTAACCCTCACGGACAGGTTCCTGTTGCAGCACAAGCTCGACGACGGCCGCACGGTGGTCGAGCACTTCGTCGGAGCTCATCCCGAACTGTCCGAGGACGACAGGGCGGTGATGCTTGGCTGGCAGGACGTCGTCGAAGGCATCTTCGAGATCGAGGAACGCGACGGGGAAGCGCTGGTCGCGGTGAACCTGTCCGACGACCTGACCTACCGGATCCGCTCCAACACGGGGGCCTCGCTGTTCGACCGGATGCCCGAGCGGTCGTTCCTGGCGGGTCGGGTCGTGCCGGTGACCGACGAGTGGGTGCTCAGCGGCGCGTGCCGGCCGATGCCCGCGTCGAGGCGGAGCGAGATCTACGAAATGGTCATGCGCTCGTTCGTGACCGACAAGGCGTCCGTCTTCCGCAACAAGGAGAAACTGGAACTCGGCTGGAAGCTGCAGCGCGAAGACCGCGAGTACTTCCTCTCGTTCTTCGGCACCGACGAGGTCGTCATGACCGGAGCGGAGTACGCGGAGCGGATGCCGGAGTACTGGGACTTTCGCATCGCCAAAGCGCAGGAGACCGCCAGGATGAGGGCAGCGAACCACGCTCCTGCCCCGGAGTACGAGCTGTCCAACGCCCTGTGCGCCGCGAAGTCCGTGGGTGTCGTCTATTACGAGGTCGAAGGCCTGCTCCTGCTCGACGGGTACGCCACGGTCAAGGCGGTCTTCGACGACCCCGCACTCATCCGCGACCGCACGCACCGCAACCGGGTGAGCCTCTACCTGAAAGACGACTCCATCCCTCCGGCGGTGTTCCGGCGCCTGGCCGACCGCGATCCCTCGAAGGCGGACCAGGTGTTCCGGCACCTGCTGAACAAACCCCGCTTCTCGTGGGAACGAGACGGGGAGCCGCTCCTGCGACGCACCAAGCGCGCCCACTTCGAGCGGCCCGCCTACCCGAGCGTCACGCCGGCGAGCGAACGGCTCACGACGTACCTGCGCGGCTGACGGACGTTCGGCTCCGAAACTGTCCGACCCTCCTGGCACACTGGGCGCCATGCCGGACTTTCAGCCGTTCGCGCACCTGACGACGCCGAACGCCGAGCTCTACCGCGCCGTGATGGGCGAGTTCGTGCGTGCCAAGCGGCGGTTCGTCGTGCACCTGCGGCCCGAGGACGTGCACGAGGCGCTGGACGCGGACCTCGCGGCGGTCACGGACGCGCTCGGCAGGCTGAAGGACTGGGGCAACCTGCGCGCGGATCCGGACACCAGCCGCGTCACGACGGTCGAGGACTTCCACCGCGCCCGGTTCCTCTACCAGCTGACACCGGCGGGCGAGGCGGCTGAGCAGGCGCTGCAGACGTTCGACGAGGCGCTCGGCAGGCGGGGCGCCCTCCAGGCCGTCGCGCTCACCGACATCGTCACGCAGCTACGCGCGCTGCTGGAGCTGGCCAGGCTGGACGAGCCGGATCCGGCCAAGGTGCACCTGTTGCTGCGTGGTCTCGTCGGCAGGTTCACCGACCTCGCGGACAACGCCCAGGCGTTCATGGGGTCGCTGCAGCGGTCGATCGACCTGCACGACGTGGACGTCGACGCGTTCCGCGCGTACAAGGACCAGCTGATCGACTACCTTGAGCGGTTCATCAAGGACCTGGTGACCACGGGTGCGGAGATCGCCGGTCTCGTCACGGAGATCGGCGAAGCCGAGCGACTGCTGGTGATGGCGGCGGCGCGGGAGGCCGAGGACGCGGCGCCCGGCGAGGAGCAGGGGCGCGACGAGGAGTTCGAACGAGGGCTCGCACTATGGCGGGAGCGCTGGCTCGGGTTGCGCCAGTGGTTCGTCAGCGAGCCGCAGCATCCGAGTCAGGCCAAGTTGCTGCGGGCGCGGGCGAGGGCCGCGATTCCGGCGTTGTTGCAGGTGGTGTCGGCGCTCAACGAACGGCGGGCGGGGCGGTCGGATCGGTCCGCGGACTTCCGCACGCTGGCGCGGTGGTTCGCTCAGGCGCCGGACGAGGCGACGATGCACCGGTTGTGGCGGGCGGCTTTCGGGTTGTCGTCGGCGCGGCACCTGACGGTCGACGCGGACACGCTCGGCGAGAGGGATGAGCAGCCGGTCGCGCCGAGTACGCCGTGGTTCGACGCGCCGCCGTTGATGATCAGCCCACAGTTGCGCAAGACGGGCAGCTACGAGCGGCGGGGCAAGCCGAACAAGATCGTCGATCGGAGCGAACAGCGCCGGATCCTGGCGGAACGGGCCGCGCGGCAGGCCGAGGAGACCGAGCTGGCGCGCACACGGCTGGTGACGCGCCGGCCGATGAGGCTGAGCGAGGTCGGCACGCTGGAGCCGGCCGAGTTCAGGCTGTTCCTCGGTCTGCTCGGGGACGCGCTCGCGGCACGCGGACCACGTCAGGGAGAGGTCTCGACGACGACGTCCGACGGCACGTTGGAGATCAGGTTGACCTCGCTCGACGAAGGCACCGCGGAGATCTCCACTCCGCACGGCACGTTCCGCGGGCCGGACCACGTCGTCGAGATCCTCGACCTGACCGCCGCGGAGTCCGAGGAGTGGTCGGCGTGACACGGTCACTGTCGGACGCGCTGAGCGCCTCGTCGGCCGACGATCGGCGCAAGGCGGCGCGGGCGTTGCTGCGGCGGCCGTTGCTGCGCGCGGGCGCGCAGCCCGACGAGTACCGGCTGGTCCGCAAGTACGAGGCGGAGCTGCGGGCGTGGTTCGACCTTAACACCGGCTGGCGGCTCGTCGTCGACAGCGAGGTGGCCCGCCTGGTGAAGGTCTCCGCGACCACGGACGACGCGACCCACCCGGCCAGGGACACGCGCTCGAAGCTGCCGTTCACCCGGCGCCGCTACGTGCTGACCTGCCTGGCGCTCGCGACGCTGGAACGCGCCGACGCGCAGATCACGCTGGGCCGGCTCGCTGCGCAGGTGGTCATGGGCGCGGCGGACCCGGAGCTGGGCGTCGACTTCACGCTGAGCGGGCGTGAGGAACGCTCGGACCTCGTCGCCGTGGTCCGGCTGCTGCTCGATCTCGGGGTGCTGAGCAAGGTCGCGGGTGAGGAGGACGCCTTCGTGCGCGACACCGGCGACGTGCTGTACGACGTGGAACGCCGGGTGCTGGCCACCATGCTGGCGACCAGGCGCGGTCCGTCCACGATGGACTCCCTGGATCTCGCCGAGCTCACGGTGGAGGTCGTGCCGGACACCGACGAGCTGCGCAACCGGGCGATCCGCCACCGGCTGACCCGGCAGCTGCTGGACGAGCCGGTCCTGTACTACGACGAGCTGGACGAGGACGAGCTCGCCTACCTGAACCGGCAGCGCGCCGCGCTCACCCGCCAGGTCGCCGAGCTCACGGGACTGGTCGCCGAGGTTCGGGCGGAAGGCATCGCGATGATCGATCCGGCCGACGACCTCACCGACGTGCGCATGCCCGAGAGCGGCACCGAGGGCCATGTCACCCTGCTGGTCGCGGAATACCTTGCCGCGCAGGGAGAGACACGTATCAGCGACCTCCACGACCGCGTGCGCGAACTGGCGCGGGAACACCGCTCGTACTGGAGGCGCAACGCCACCGAACCCGGCGCCGAGACCGAACTGGTCGAGCAGGCCCTCACCCGCCTGACAGCGCTGCGTCTCGTTCAGAGGGACGCCGACCACGTCCGTGCCCGCCCGGCGCTCGCCCGCTACGCGCTCGCCGAACCGACCATCACCACCACGAGGTGACCGACGTGCTCCCCGTTCCCGCCCGTGCTCGCTGGCAGCCGTTGCGCGCCGGTCTGGTCGACCTCTTCTACTACGACCATGAGGAGTTCCGGTTCCGCGACGGACGGCTGTTGCTGCGAGGCAACAACGGCACGGGCAAGTCCAAGGTGCTGGCGCTGATGTTGCCGTTCCTGCTGGACGGCGAGCTGTCGCCGCACCGGGTGGAACCGGACGCCGACCCGAAGAAGCGGATGGAGTGGAACCTGCTGCTCGGCGGCGCGCACCCGCATCCGGAGCGGCTGGGCTACACGTGGCTCGAGTTCGGCAGGGTCAGCGAGGACGGAACTGCGGAGTACCGCACGATCGGGTGCGGCCTGAAGGCGGTGTCCGGCCGTGGCATCGCGCGGCACTGGTTCTTCGTGACGTCGCAACGGATCGGGCAGGACCTGTCGCTGGTCGACGCCACGACCACCGCGCTCGCGCGTGACCGGCTCGCCGACGCCCTCGGCGAGCACGGCACGGTCTACGACCGGGCACGCGAGTACCGGCGGGCGGTGGACGAGGCGCTGTTCGGGCTCGGGGAACAGCGCTACGCCGCGCTCGTCGACCTGCTGATCAACCTCCGCGCACCGCAGTTGTCCAAGCGTCCCAACGAGAAGGCTTTGTCGAGCGCGCTGACCGAAGCATTGCCGCCGTTGGACCAGGCGATCATCGCGGACGTCGCCGAGGCGTTCCGCAGCCTGGAGGAGGACCGCGACGCCCTCAGGGCGATGACGGAGGCGCGGGACGCGGCGGAGTCGTTCCTGGGGCATTACCGGCGCTACGCCCGTGTGGCGTCACGTCGGCGTGCGGCACAACCGCGCAACGCGCAGTCCAACTACGAGCGCGTCAACCGCGAACTGACGGCCGCACAGGAAGCACACGAGCAGGCGCAACAAGCACTCGACGCGGCCGAGGAGCAGCTCGACCAGCTCGAACAACACGCGGCGCGGCTGCGGGCCCGCGAAGAGGCGCTGCGGGCGAGTCCCGAGATGCGCAGCGCACGGGAGCTGAAGCGCGTCGCCCAGGAAGCGCACCGGCTCAGGCGTGAGGCCGGTCGGCTGGCGGAGGAAGCGGCCAGGGCAGCGGACACAGTCGGCTATCGCACCAGACTCGCCGGCGACGCGGCCGCGGTCCTGCAGGAGGCGGCGGAGGCGCTGGAAGGTTGCCGCACGCTGGCAACCGAGGCCGCTCGTGCGGCGCTGCTGGACGAAGCGGTGCTGACCGACCGCGTCGAAGCGGAACGTGCGGCCGAACGCCAGCACCGGGCGGTCCGGCACGTCGACGGGCTGATCGCGTCCGTGGAAGAGGCGAGGACGAAGCTCGAACAGGCGCGACTGCGGGTGGACGAACTCGCCGCGGAGGCCGATGCCCTGGCCGACCGCCGCTCCGAGGCCGCCGAAGCCGTGCAGGAGCAGGGCCGGGCGCTGGTCGCCGCGGCTCACCGTCATCTGGCGGCCACCGTCGAACTGCGTGCCGAGGTGCCTTCCGAACTGGACCTGTGGGTCGAGACCCTCGACGGTCCGAACCCGGTGAGGACCGCGGTGGACGCTGCCGGGCACACCGCGAGCGCGGCACTGGCGGACGCCGAGGCGGACACGAGGACACGTGAGTCCACCGCTCGTCGTCGCGTTGCCGACCTTGACGACGAGATCACCAAGCTGGAAGCGGGGGAGAACAGCCTGCCGCCGGTCCCCCACACCCGCGGGGCGAGCCGCGACGACAGGCCGGGGACGCCGCTGTGGCAACTGATCGACTTCGCCGAGGAGCTCACGACCGAGGAGCGAGCGGGCCTCGAAGCCGCGCTGGAGGGCGCGGGGATGCTCGACGCGTGGGTGACCCCGGACGGCGAGCTGGTCTCTCCTGACACCGAGGACGTCTTCCTGCGCGCCGCCGAGGTCGAACCGGCGAATTTGACGTCGGTGTTGCGGGCGGACGAGCGGGTGTCCGCCATCCTCGCCACCATCGGTGTCGGCGGCGGGAAGAACTGGGTCGATCTCACCGGGCGGTTCCGCACCGGGGTGCTCGAAGGCGCGTGGCACAAACCCGCGGCGGAGTTCATCGGCCGGAGCGCTCGCGAGGCCGCCCGCCTCGCCAGGCTCGCCGAGTTGCGCGCCGAACTCCTCGTCGTGCAGGACGAGCTGGCCGCGCTCGCGGCCGAGCAAAGCACCCTGCGGGAACGACGCGCGACCCTCGCCAGCGAGATCGCGGCCTGCCCGGACGACGCCGGGTTGCGCAAGGCCCATGCGGCGGTGCACGCGATCGACGGCGAACAACACCGTCTCGCCGAACGCCGGCGCATCGCGGAGGAGAAGCGGGCCGACGCCCACACCGCTTTCAACGCGACGGAACATCGGCTCGTCGAAGAGGCCGCCGAGGTGGGTCTGCCCGCCACACGCGGTGAGCTGAAGGCGGTGTCGGAGGCCCTGGCCCGGTACCTCGTCGCCCTCGCGTCTCTCTGGCCCGCCCAGCGCCGCCACAGCGACGCGATCCGTGACGACGAGCGCGCACGCGGCGAACTCGCCTCCGCGTCCGAGGACCACGCCTCACGCCAGGCGCAGGCGGCAGAAGCCGCCCTGGCGAGCGAAGCGGCCACCGAGCACCACGAGACCTTGGCGGCCACCGTCGGTTCCGCCGTGGCCGAGTTGCAGCGCCGGCTCACCGAGGTGGCGGACGCGCTGAGGCAGTGCGGCGACGACCGCAAGGCCGCGGACGGCCGCCGTACGGACGCGCTCACGAACCGAGGCAAGGCCGAAGGTCAGCTCGACACGCTCAGGACGCAGCTGGACGAAGCGACCGCGAGCCGCGCCGAGGCAGCGGAGTCTCTTCGGCGCTTCGCGACGACCGGACTGCTCCGGGTGGCGCTGCCCGACCTCGCCACCCCGGACCCGGCGGCGCAGTGGGCTCCCGATCCGACCGTGCGGTTGGCGAGGTCGATCGACCGCGAACTGGCGGAGCAGGCCGACGACGACCAAGTGTGGGAACGGGTCCAGCGCAAGGTCAACGACGAACTGAAGACGTTGACCGACACGTTGTCCCGGCACGGGAACTCGGCGACGGCGAGGTTGCTGGACGACGGCATCGTGGTCGACGTCCTGTTCCAGGGTCGCACCACGAGCACACCGGATCTCACCGACGCACTGCGCGTGGAGGTGGCGGACCGCGGCCGGATCCTGGACGAGCGCGAGCGCGAGATCCTGGAGAACCACCTCGTCAACGAGGTCGCCAGCACCCTGCAGGAGCTGATCTTCGCCGCCGACGAACAGGTGGCGCGGATGAACGCCGAACTGGACGACCGCCCGACCAGTACCGGCATGCGGCTGCGACTGAGGTGGGTGCCGGTCGAGGACGGCCCGACCGGCCTGGCCACCGCCAGGGAACGCCTGCTGCGCCAGACCTCCGACGCGTGGTCCGACGAGGACCGCTCGGCCGTCGGTGAGTTCCTGCAGGCGGAGATCGCGAACGTGCGGTCCCGCAACGCCTCTGGCACCTGGCTGGAGCACCTCACCGAAGCGCTGGACTACCGCAGGTGGCACCGGTTCGTCATCCAGCGCCACCAGAACGGCCAGTGGCGCACCGCGATCGGACCGGCTTCCGGTGGCGAGCGGGTGCTGACCGCGAGCGTGCCGCTGTTCGCCGCGGCGTCCTCGCACTACGCCTCCGCGGGCAACCCGCACGCGCCCCGGCTGGTGACGCTGGACGAGGCGTTCGCGGGTGTCGACGACGACTCCCGGGCGAAGTGCATGGGTTTGCTGGCCGCGTTCGACCTGGACGTCGTGATGACCAGTGAACGCGAGTGGGGTTGCTATCCCGAGGTGCCGGGCCTCGCGATCGCCCAGCTGTCCCGGACCGACGACATCCCGGCCGTGCTGGTGACCCCGTGGGAGTGGACCGGTCAACGCCGAATCAGAGTGGCTGCCGGATGACCAGACTGCACCGTCTGCTCGGTGGCGACGACCTGGCCTGGCTCGTCACGCGTGTGCGCAAACGTCTCGAACGCGGCGAGCCGCTCGACATCGCCGTGACCCTCTCGAACGCTTCGGAGTCCCAGCGCCAGGCCGTGCGTCGCCTGCTCGGCCGAGCGCCACGCCCAGGCCGGACGTTGAGCGTGTCGTTGCCCGCGGTCGACGAGGTGCTGCGCCGATCCGGTGCCCACCCGGACGGGCTCAGGTCGGCGGTGCTCGAACTGACCGGCCCGCTTCCGGACGCCGTCGACCTGGAGGCCCTGTGGGACAAGGCCTTCGCGGAGCTGACCGACCCGCGCCTCGCCGAGTGGTCGCAGTCGTTGCGCGCCAGCGGCCTCGTCAAACGCCTCGCACCGACTCCGCAGGGCGCAGCCAGCCTGCTGGCCGTGGTGGACGTCGTCATGCGACAGCTGCCGTCGCCGGGCGAGCCGATCGGCCGGTTCGCTGCGCGCACAACGGGTGACGCCCACGCGCTGGACGACGACCGGCCACTGGCGACACTCGCGCTGCGAGCCGCCCGCATTCTCTCGGGTCTGCCGGACGGAAGCGGAGCGGAGTGGCGGCGCGAGGTCTGGGCGTCGGTCGGCCTGATGCGCGATGAACTGTCGACGACGGTCATCACCCTGGGTCTCACCGGGCACCCAGGTCTGGAGGCGTGGCTCGGCCAACCGGTGCACCTCACGCTGCGCCAGCTCGTCCGTGATCCTCCACGCCTTGGCCCGCTGGACGTCTTCGTCTGCGAGAACCCGGTTGTCGTGGCAGCCGCGGCCGACCACCTCGGGCCCTCCTGCCCGCCGCTGGTCTGCACGAGCGGCCAGCCCGGCACCGCCGTGATGCACCTGCTCCGCCTGATCGTCGTCGCGCGCGGCACGCTGCGCTACCACGGCGACTTCGACTGGGGCGGCATTCGCATCGCGAACGTGCTGCACGATCGCGTGCCCTTCACACCGTGGCGCTTCGACACCGCGGCCTATCTCGCTGCCGGTGACGTCGGCCGTCCCCTCACCGGGACGCCGGTCGAGGCTCGTTGGGATCCCGTTCTGACGACGACGATGCACCACACCGGCCGCCGCGTCGAGGAGGAGTTGGTGCTCGACGGTCTCCTGGACGACCTGTCGAGCTGATGGCCGCTCACCGTGCTGACCGAATGCCCCACGGCGACAAGCTACGGTGGCACAGGTGACGACGTTTCCCCCGGTGCCCGCGGACCTGTTCCGCTTCACCACGACCGGCCACGCCGAGCTGCACACCGCAGTGGTCCGCGTGTTCGGGGTGGCGAACGAGCGCCTGGAGACCGTCCTCACGGCCGATGACGTGCAGCAACGGCTCCGCGGCGTCGGCTGGTCCGAGCAGGTGACCGACGACGAGCTCGCCGCGTCCCTGACCGCGCTGCGTGGCTGGGGCCTGCTCGACGCGAGCCAGCAGCGGTACGGGCTCACGAAGCTCGGCGAGGCCGCGTACGCGGGCCTGAAGCACGCGCTGGAAACCCTCACGGGCAGCGGCTCGCTGCAGACCGCCGTCCTGGACGCGATCGCCGACCGGCTCGACGAGCTCGGCAAGCCGCTGGACGACCGCGGCACCTTCACGAAGCTGATGGAGCTCGAAGGCCACCTCGACGCGCTCAAGGTCAACACCACCCGCTTCAACGCGGACCTGCAGCGCCTGCTCCGCGACGAGGACGCCGACCTCGCCACGTTCCAGGACCTCAAGCGCACGACGATCACCTACCTGCGCGACTTCATCGCCGACCTCGACGACCGCAAGCAGCGGATCCGCGACGCGATCAGCGCCATCGACCCCGCCGAGCTGCACGAGCGGGCGCGCAGCGGTGCCGGCCCCCACCTGGACGCCGAACCGTGGCTGCGGCAGCGGGCGGCGAACTGGACGAGCCTCACAACGTGGTTCGACAACGCCGACGAGCTGCAGGACGTGTCGCGCAAGGCGATCGTGCAGCTGCTCAGGGTCCTGGACCGGATCAGCGAGCAGCGCAGGAAGCCCACGAACACCGCGGCCGACTTCCGGGCGCTCGCCAGGTGGTTCGGGCGCACCGGGACCGAGGCCGAGGCGCACGAGCTGTTCAACGCCGCGTTCGGGCTCTACTCCTCCCGCCACGCCCACCTCGCGCACGCCGACGGCGAGCTGATCCCCAGCGGCGAGGCGTGGGAGAACACGCCGCCGGTGCCGGTGTCGCCGCAGCTGCGCGCGACGGGCAAGCAGGAGCACATCGGCAGCACCGGCAAGGTCCGCAACGTCGACGAGGTGCGCCGCAACCGCCGCATCCAGGCGGAGAAGGAGCGCGCCGAGCTCGAGTACGCGTGGTCGCAGATCAAGACCGACGGCGCCGTCCGGATCTCCACGCTCACGAACCTGGACCACGACACGTTCCACCGCCTGATCGACCTGGTCGGACGCGCGCTGGGCAGCGATCCGGACAGCACGGGCACGCGCACGGCCGGCACCAGCGACGGGCGCATGCAGATCAACCTCCGCAACGCCCGCGGCTGGGCGACCATGACCACCCAGAAGGGCACGCTGAGCGGGCCCGACTACGTGATCGACGTGCAGAGCCGATGAGCCGCACGGGAAACCAGCTCGCACGGCTGGAGAGCGAAGAGATCGCGCGTGGCGTCCGCCTGCTGCTCGCGCGTCCGCTGGTCACCGCCAGGCAGGACCACGACGGCTTCGACCTCATCAGAAGGCGCCGCGAACCGATCGTGAAGTGGTTCGACTACTACTGCGGCTGGCGCGTGCACGTCGAGCCACGCGCCGGATACGCGCGTCTGTTCAAGACGACGCAACGGCCCGATAGCACGCGTCCGGTGTTCGATCGGCGGCGCTACATCGTGCTGTGTCTCGTATGCGCGGAACTGTTGACCACGCCCACGATCACGCTCGACGCGCTGACGGCACGCACGCAACAGGCCGCCGCCGCTGAGGGACTTCCGCCGTTCGAGCCGGCCCGGCGCGCCGACCGCAACGCGTTCGCCGACGTGCTGAACTTCCTCGAAGAGCACGGCGCGGTCGAGGTCGGTGAGCAGGTCCGCGCGGACCCGGCTCTCATCACGCGCCTGCTGTCCGCTCCCGTTCCGGCCTCCACAGTGGACAAGATCGAGGACCTCACCCGCGAGACCAGGTACGACAACGCGCATCGCAGCGTGTGGCAACGGCACTCCGTGATGCGCAGGCTGATCGACGACCCCGTGGTCTACAAGGAGGACCTGAGCGAGAGCCAGATCGCGTTCCTCATGTCGCCGTCCGGCCGCAAGGTCGTCAGGACCGGCATCGGGCTCGCAGGCTGCACGCTCGAAGAACGCGCCGAGGGTTTTCTCGTGGTCGATGCCGACGCCATCGCCACGGACACGAGGTTCCCGGACGACGACAGCCACGCGAAGGTCGCCGCGTTGTTGTTGCTCGACCGGTTGGCACAGGGCCCCGTGCCGTTCGAGGACCTGGTCGAGGAGACGCGCGAGCTGCTCACGAAGTTCCGCAACTGGGCCAAGGCCTACCAGTCGGACGGGGGCGCGGGCAGACTCGCGGCGGACGGGATCGAGCTGCTGGAAGCGTTCGGTCTCGCGCGCACGGAGAACGGCGTCGTTCGCAGGCTGCCCGCGGCAGCCCGGTACGCGGTCGAGGAGCTGCATGACTGACCGGTGGCAACCCAGCCGCGCCGGCATCATCAACGTCTGGCGCTACTACGACGAGATCTTCTCGTTCTACCAGGGCAGACTGCTGCTCAGGGGCCCCAACGGCACGGGCAAGTCGAAGGCGCTCGAGCTGCTGCTGCCGTACCTGTTCGACGCGAACCTGCGCCCGCACCGGTTGTCGACGTTCGGCAGCGCGGACCGCACCATGCACTGGAACCTCATGGGCGAGGGCAACCAAGGCAGCACCCGCGTTGGGTACGTGTGGCTGGAGTTCCAGCACGGCGAGCAGTGGTTCACGTGCGGTGCGCGCCTTCAGGCCACCACGAACACGTCGAACGTCAACGCCACGTACTTCACGACGTCGCTCAGGGTCGGCGACCTGGCTCTGGTGAACGAAGCCGGACGGCCGTTGACCAAGAACGACCTCGTCGAGGCGATCGGTGAACACGGCGTTGTGCACGCCTCACCGGCCGACTACCGGCACACGGTGCGCACGACGTTGTTCCCGGGCGTGAGCGAGCAGCGGTACGACTCGCTGATCACGGCGTTGCTGCAGCTGCGCACGCCGAAGCTGTCCGAGCGGCTCGACCCGGGCGTGCTGTCCTTGTTGCTGTCCAAGGCACTTCCGCCGCTGGACCAGTCCGACCTCACCGAGATCGCCGAGGGGTTCGAACGCCTCGACCGGCGTCGCGAGGACCTGCGCCGTCTCGACGAGGAGATCACCACCGCCGAACGGCTCGCGGAGGTCCAGCGCACCTACGCCCAGCGCGTTCTCGGGGCGGCGACCTGGGCGCTCGAGACGTCGTCCGAGCAGCTCGAGGACGCCACGCGGGCCGCGCGGATGAGCGAACGGCGCTACCAGCGCCAGGTGACGCTGACCGACGAGGCGTTCGACCAGCTCGCGGCCCTGGGACGCGAGGCGAGCGCGGTCGGCGCGCAGATCGCCGGCATCTCCGACCTGCCCGCCTACCAGGAGGGCAAGCAGCTCGACCTGGTGCGGCAGCAGCTGTCCGCCGCGACCCGGCGCGCCACCGAAGCCGCCTCGCACGCCGCGAAGCTCCGTGCGCGCGCCGTCGCCGAGGAGGAGCAGGCCGGTCAGGCCAAGTCCGACGCGGCCGCGCGAGCCGATGACCTGCGCCGATCGGCCGTGCAGGCGCGGGAGGCCGCGGAGCTGGCGGGCATGCCGTCGGTGTTCGAGGAGATCGAGTCGGGCAGCGACGCACGGGCGGGACGTCAGCTGCTCACCGCCGCCGTCGACTCCCGTTCCGCCGAGATCGGCTCCATCATGCGTGCCGTTGCCGCGCACGGGAGAGCCGCCGAGGCACGGGACGCCGCGCGCCAACGGCTGGAAGAGACCCGTGACGAGCTCGACCTCGCCACCGAGGCGGAGGTCGCGGCGCAGCAGGCGTTCGAGCAGGCGCTGGCGAAGTTCCGCGCGGACTTCGAGACGTGGGCGCAGGGCTGCTCCGAGCTGAGCGTGTCCGACCACGGCGAGATCGTCGAGGCCGCCGCGCTCGCCCGCGAGGAGTTCAGCCGCATCGAAGCACGTCTGCACGAGACGCGCACGGCGTTGAACGGCCAGCTCTCGCAGTACAACTCCATCCGCGAGAAGCTCGCCAACCAGATCGACGTGCCACCGCCCGCCCCGTACACGCGCGACGTCAAGTACCGCGCGTCTGCCGCAGGCGCTCCCCTGTGGCGACTGGTCGACTTCCGTCCCGGCACGCCACCGCACGTGTGCGCCGCGGTCGAGGCGGCGCTGGAGGCCTCGGGCCTGCTGGACGCGTGGCTCACCCCGGACAGCTCGTTCGGCGTCTCCGACCTGGACCGCTTCGCCGAACCGCTGCTCTGCGGCCCCGCGCCCGGCACCACGCTGCTGGAGGTGCTCGTCACCGACGACGAGCGCTGCCGGCAGCTCCTCGAAAGCATCGCGTTCGGCGACACGGCCTCCGGTCACACCGCCGCCATCGGCGCGGACGGCACGTGGCGCCTCGCGAACGCGCACGGCCGCTGGAGCAAGGACTTCCCCACCTACATCGGCGCGGACTCCCGCAAACGCGCCCGTGCGGGCCGCATCGCCGAGCTCACGGGCCTGATCGAGCAGCTGGCCACGGACCTGTCCGGTGTGGACGCCGCGCTGAACCAGATCGCCGTGCGCCGCGCGACCCTGGCGGGCGAGCTGGCGCGGCAGCCGTCGACCGACCCGATCGAGATCGCCGAGGAACAGCGGACCAAGGCGCAGCTGCGGTGCGCGGCCCGCAAGGACGCCGTCGCCGCGGCCGCCCAGCGCGTGTCCGACGCCGAGGCCGCCCTGGCCCGCCTCGGCTCCCCCGCCGCCCTGCCGGACGTGGAGGCGCTGGCGAAGTTCGGCACCGCCTGCCACCGCTGGCTCGACGACCGCCAGGCGGCGTTCGCGGCGGAGACGTCGTCGGTCGAGGCCGGCAGCCGTGCGTCGCTGAGCAGCACCTTGGCCGACGAGGCCGAGGAGACGGCGGCCGCCCGTCAGCAGGAAGCCGCCGACCTGACCGTCAAGCTGGAAACCGTCGAACGGTCCACGGGCTCCGAGTTCCACGCCCTCGACCAGCAGCTCATCTCGTTGCGGGCCAAGGCACTCGAACTGGCCGAACAACGCGAGCTGCTGCAAGACAAGCAAACCGGCCTGGCGCGCACCCTCGGCACGTTGGAGGAAAAGCGCAAGACAGACACCGCACGCGCCGCGGAAGCCACCATCGCCCACGAGGCCGCCGAAGCCCGCTACCGCCACCTGACAGGCAGCCACCTGCCCGCCGACGCCGGCGAGGTGCCCGAAGGCGGCGTGGACCCACGTCTGATCCGCGACGCCGAATCGCGCCTCAGCATGGCCGTGCACGAGGCACAACAACAACTCGCAGGCCGCATCGCCCTGTCCCTGGACGCCGACGACGACGTCACCGTCCTCACCGCGACCCTCGACGGCACACGCATGGGCGCACACGCCCTGCTTCGCACGCTTCAGGCCGAACGCGACCGCATGCGCACACACATCACCGACGGCGAACGCGACCTCTTCGACCAGACCCTCACCGGCGACACGAGAAGGCACATCGCCCAGCGCATCCAGGACGCCGCAGACCTGGTCCGCACCATGAACCAACGCCTGGAGCGCGTCCAGACCGCCTCCGGCATCCGCGTGCAGCTCGACTGGCAGGTGGACCCCCAGCTACCGCCGGGCACGAGAGAGGCCCGCGACCTCCTGCTCCGTTCAGACCTCAACGCCGACGAGCACGAGCAACTGCACCAGTTCTTCCGCGAGCGCGTAGAAGAAGCACGCGCCAACGACACCGCGACGGGCTGGGAACAACAACTGGCCCAGGTGCTCGACTACACGACGTGGCACCAGTTCGTCGTGAAGGTGGACCGCGGCGAAGGCTGGGTCCCGGTCACCAAGCGAGTGCACGGCGCCCTCTCCGGCGGCGAGAAGGCGATCGTCCTGCACCTCCCGCTCTTCGCGGCGGCCGCGGCCCACTACCACTCGGCCCCGCACGCACCGCGCCTGATCCTGCTGGACGAGGTCTTCGTGGGCGTCGACGCCACCAACCGCGGCCAGTTGCTGGAGCTGCTGGTCAACTTCGACCTGGACCTGGTCCTCACCTCGGACCACGAGTGGTGCGACTACCGGGAGCTGACGGGCATCGCCATCCACCAGCTCACGACCGGCACCGACGGCGATGACGCCGTGACGACCGTGCGCTTCACGTGGGACGGGCACAGCCTCACGGCCGACGACTAGCTGCCGAGCAGGGCGAGTTGTGCGCGCTGCTCGTCGGTGACGGGGAACGACGGGTTGTGCCGCGGGTAGATCTCCGCGGCCACCCGATCCATCTCCGTCACGTCAACACCCCATCGACCAGCGCCGCGTTGCCCTCTTGCCGGGACTGTCGTTCCGGCCTGTGCTCCGCGTTAGCCCCTGTCCGCGAGGTCGTCGGCAAAAAGCGACACCAGCTCTCCGCGCGTCGCGATCCCGAGCTTCGCGTAAGCGTGGGACAGGTGGTTGTCGACGGTTCGCACCGAGATCACCAGCGACTCGGCGATCTCCCGGTTCGTCAGCCCCCGCGCCGCCATCGCCGCCACCTCCCGCTCCCGCTGCGTGAGCGGCACCAGGGACATCCGCGCCAACGCAGGCGTCCGCGCCCCCTCGCACGCCCCGATCAGCCGCCCGAACAACACACGATCACCCGACTCGGCAGCGGCCTCCGCGGCGTGCAGCATGAACCCTGCTTCCTCGAACCGCAGAGCCACCTCGGCCAGCCCAGCAGGATCGTTGCGCACCAACGCCTCCGCGTGCGCCGCGAACACCGGCACCAGCAGACCGGTGGTGGTGGAAGCGAGTTCCCGCAACCGTTCGACGGCTTCAGCCGCATGCCCCAACCGAACCGCATCCTGCAGATGCAACGCCTCGGCAGCGAACTCCCCGTACGAACGCGCTTCGGCCGCCGCATCGAACGGCGAAGCACCTCCAGCCCAGATCCGCGCCGTCCACAGCCCGTGCCGATAAGGCCGCATCCCCGACGGCGCCAACTTCTCCGCCTCGGCCAGCAGGGAGCGGGCGTCGTTGCCGAGCAACGCCTCCACGTGGGCGAGCGTGCACAGCCGCACGAAAGGCTGCACAGGCCGCGCCTCCTGCAACAACCGTCGCGCCTCCAGCAGTCGCCCGCCGGCACACGCCAGCGCAGCGCACGAGACGGCCCAGCTGGACCGCATGGAGTCCCACTCGGCCTTCTCCCGATGCGCCCGCACGGCAAGACGTTCCGCACGCAGCAGATCGCCGTGCAAGGAGTGCACGAACACCTCGGAGAACGTGTTCATCTCCGCACCCAGCCCCACTTCGCTGACCGGCGGGATGACGGGGAACGGGCCGGTGTACCGGCCCTGCACCACGTCGATCATCGCGAGAACCGCCGCCTCGCCCGGATCGGAAGCCGACAGCAGGGCGCGGGCCTCGTCGTACCTGCCCGCGTGGAACAGCATCACGGCCCGCCCCGCCGGCATCACGATCATGTCGGCGGCTTCCTCGCTGCGCCCCAGGCCCCACCCGAGGTTCATCCCGCGCATGGTCCGGACCTCGACCGGGTCGTCGTCGGTCGCGACCATCGCGAACACTTCCTCTGCCTCCTCCGCACGGTCCGTGAACACCAGTACGTAGGCCAACAGCCGTGCAGCTTCTACACCACCACCGACGGACCATGCGGCGCGTGCAAGTCGCTCTGCCAGAACAACCCCACCTGTCGCGCTGGCGAGCTTCGCGGCTTTCAAGAGCAGGTCGGGGTCGTCGGCCGTCCCGCTGTCCAGACGCAACACGGCCACCCGCAACGGGTCGTCGAGCACAGAAGCCAGGTAGCGCTGATGATTGCGCTTGCGCAGAGGAGGACATTGCGCGCGCAACACCTCGCCGTACAACGGATGTGCGAGACGCAGCCCCTCGTCCGTCACGGTGACGAGGCCGTCCAACGACTCGGAAGCGGCCAAGTCCAGAGGCTCACCGAGAGCCAGCAGCTCCAGCACACGGCGGTCCTCGTCCGGCACGGCGGCGAGGTGTGCCTCGATCAGCTCCACCAGCCGGGCGGACAACGGCAGCGGACCGTCCAACGACCACACACCGCCGTGCGACGTCCACGCGGCCGCGAAGTGCATCTCCCGCAGCAACAACATGTTCCCCATGCAGGCCGTCCAGAGCCGATCGGCCGTCACGCTGTCCAGCACGCCGCCGAGCACCGTCTCCAGCACCTCGACCACCGCGGGACGCCCGAGCGGCTCCAGCTCGATGCGCGGCAGCAGTTCGTCCTTCCACAACGCCACCACGGGTTCCGGCGCCCGTTCCCCCGAACGCAGCGTCGCCACCACGACAGCTTCACGGTGCTGCACGAGCTGATGCAGCAAACCAGCAGACGCGTCATCGAGCAGATGGACGTCATCGACCACCACGACGCGACCGCGCAACGCTGTCCGTGCGGCGGTCAACATCGCCAACGGCGAGGGATCGACTGACGGCAAGAAGGGCGCCATCACGCCGAGGGGGATCTCCGACATGGCCGCTGTCGCACGCAACCGGACGTCACACGCGATTTCGTCCAGCAACCGCGTCTTGCCCACGCCGGCGGGACCCGCCACGATCAGCCCGGCCCCGCGCACCGCGCGCCGGACCGCGGCGAGCTCGGCGTCCCTCCCCACGAACGGCCACCCCATGCGGCCAGGCTAGGTGATGCGCGCCGGCAAGATGGGTGATCGCCTACTCATGTCCCCGACCTGCGGC
This sequence comes from Lentzea sp. DG1S-22, assembly GCF_036321065.1. NCBI lineage: Bacteria > Bacillati > Actinomycetota > Actinomycetes > Pseudonocardiales > Pseudonocardiaceae > Lentzea > Lentzea sp. DG1S-22. The sequence continues at coordinate 4,755,786 of NZ_CP143276.1, forward strand.
GACGCCAGGATGGCGGCATGAGCTTCTTCGTGGATCCGACGCCGTACTTCGACAAGTGGCGCGAGCAGGGACCGGCGCTGATCGAGACCCCGGACGGCCAGAAGACGTGGATGATCAGCCGCTACGACGACGTCGTGCAGGCGCTCAGACACCCCGGCCTCAGCAGCGCGTTCGTCCCTGGCGGCATGCTGAACCACACCGACCCGCCGGAACACACGCGCCTGCGCAAACCCATCGCGCGCGCGTTCGCCACACGGCGTGTGGAGGTGCTACGACCGCGAATCGAGCAGATCGCCAACGAGCTGCTCGACACGTGGGAGGGCGCGGAGGAGGTGGACGTCATCGAGACGTTCGCCTACCCGCTGCCGATCGCCGTCATCTGCGAGCTCCTGGGAGTGCCCGCAGATGACAGGGACGAGATCCGCCGGCTCTCCGGCGAGCTGCTCGCACCGCAGACGATGGCCGACGCGTTCGTCCGATTCGCCGGATACGTGCAGCAACTCTTGAACACGAAGGAGCCTGGCGACGACGTCATCACGGAACTCCGGGACGAACCGAACCTCGTCCCGAACCTCGTGCTGCTGATCACAGCGGGACACGAGACCACCGTGCAGCTCATCGGCAACGGTCTGCTGGCGCTGCTGCGCGATCCCGCGATGAAGCAGAGGGTGATCGACGATCCGATCGCGCTGCCGGAGGTCGTCGAGGAGCTCCTGCGCTACGACGGCCCGTTCGCCACGGGCATCGTGCGCGTCGCCACCACCGACGTAGTCGTCGGAGGGGTCACGATTCCGAAGTCCTCGCAGGTCACCGTCTCACTTGGGGCGGCGAACCGGGATCCGTCCCGGTACCCGGATCCGGACGTGTTGCAGCTGGGCAGAGATCCCCACGTCACGTTCGGGCACGGGATCCACCACTGCGTCGGGGCGCGGCTGGCTCGAGTCGAGGGTGAGATCGCTTTCGGGACGCTCCTCCGGCGTTTCCCGGAACTCGCGCTCGCCGCTGAGCCCGAGTGGCGGGAGTCTTTCATCCGAGGCTTGGCGTCATTTCGCGTGCGACCGAAGCCCTGACGGCAGCACGGGCCGCCGACAGGTCGTCGACGGCGTAAATCTCCGGACAGGAGGCGATCACGAGGTCCTTGTCCGACGCGACTGTCAGCAGAGAGACTTTCTCGCTCAACGACTTCGCTTGCCGGACCACCCCCTTGGCATCGACGCGGATCAACGTGACCCACGTCTCTGACCAGGGAAAGTCCGCGACGGCGCTGGATTTGCGCAGGCCTTCCACATCGAACTCGGCAAATCTGGGCATGACACCAAGATAACGAGTCGAGGAAGCGGAAAGGCAAAGATCACCCTTTCACCGCAATGCAGCCAGCAGATGGGACAGGTTGACACCCGCGGCGTCCGCCAACCGGCGCACGACTTCCGGAGCGGGTGCCAACGGGTGCGTCTCGCGGGTGAAGGGCAGGCCTTCACCGCCTGAGAACTTCGATTGCGGCGTGACGGGGGCCAGGATCGGGTAGACGCGCCAGCGCGGCACCTTCGAGTCCGCCATCGCGAGCGTGTTCTCCTGCCACAGCATCACGGCGGACTGCTTCGCGTTGCGCGCGAGGACGCAGCCGTGGCCCGTGAGCGTGATTGCGCGCGCAGCAGCCCGCACGGGGTTGCGGAACTCGCCCTCGACGACCCACACGCCGTTCATGAACTCCGCCGTGAAGCCTTCGGTCTCCAGCGCGGCGATCGTTTCGGCGTGCTGGTCGTCCGCCACGGCGGTGGCCAGTTCGACGACCTCCTGGACCTCCGAGGCGGTCACCACGCGCGCACCGGCCTCCGTGGAGGCGTGCAGGAGCCGTTCGACGTGGCGGTCCTCCGCGTAGGCCGCCCACTCCTGCGCCTTCTCCCACGCCGACTGTGCGATGACGTCGGCCTCGGAACCACCACGCAGCCGTGCGTCCTGCAGCAGCTGTGCGAGCGCCACGGCGATGACAGAGCTCAACAGGGCGTCATCGCGCGGCTCGTCGTCGTCGGGCACGAGAGAGGCAACCAGGTCGCGCAGCTCCCCGCGCCAGCTCTCGTCGCCCGCCCACACGCCGATGGCGAGCAGGTTCAGGTAACGGTCCGTGAGGGCCATCCGCACGAGCAACGGCTGGCCCGCCGCTTCCCGCGCGTCGCGGCGCGCGGTCGCCTTCACCTGCTGCCGTTCCGCGGGATCCACCACGCTCACGCGGATCTTGTCGAGTTCGTCGAGGAAGTCGTCCCACCGGTCGTCCGAAAACCGGGCGAAGACGTCGTCCACCTGATACCTCCAGCTCACAGTCGAGCGACGGACTCGAGTACTCGTCTGGTGCGCGCCACCTCGTGCGCGCGGAAGACCGCGGCGCCCGCCAACGCCGCGATCGCGGTCGCGACGAGGGTGCCCTCGACGCGCTCGTGCAGTTCCACGCCGAGGCTCTCCCCGACGAAGTCCTTGTTGGACAACGCCATCAGCACCGGCCATCCGGTCGCCACCAACGCGTCCGTGTGCCGCACCAGCGCGAGGCTGTGCCATGTGTTCTTGCCGAAGTCGTGTGTGGGGTCGATCAGCACGCTCTTGCGGGGCACGCCGAGTGCGACCACCTTCTCCGCGCGCGCGGTCGTCTCCGCGATGACGTCCTGCACGAGGTTCGGGTAGCTCACCCTATGCGGACGTGTGCGGGGCACGGCACCACCTGTGTGCGAACAGACGTAGCCGGCGCCGTACTCCGCGGCGACCTCGGCCAGGCCGGGGTCCGCGCCCGCCCACGTGTCGTTGAGCAGGTCGGCACCGGCCTCGCAGACGAGCCGGCCGACGTCCGCGCGCCACGTGTCGCTGCTGATGACGAGGTCCGGGTACGCCTCACGCACGCGCGCGATGAACGGCACGACGCGGCGCACTTCCTCGCTGGAGTCGACCAGGTCGCCCGGTCCCGCCTTCACGCCGCCGATGTCGACGATGTCCGCGCCCTCGTCGACGACGCGGTGCACGGCCTCCATCGCCACGTCCTCGGCGTAGGTGGCGCCCTTGTCGTAGAACGAGTCCGGGGTGCGGTTGATGATCGCCATCACCAGCGCGTGCTCGCGGACGACCGTCCGGCCGCGGAACTGGAGCTCGATCACATCCCGTGTCTACCAGGTGGTCCCCGACCTGTGCACATGGCGGACGTCTCATACTGCCTGGCGTGGAACTGGTGAAAGCGGTCGACGCGCTCTGGAAGCGCGGCTGGCTGCCGTACGACGTCCGCGAGATCGTGGCGCGGTCACTCGACGAGTCGGCCACCTCTCTCGTGGTGGACGTGATCGCTTTGTCCTGTTCGCCGCATCCTCCGGCGACTGTGCACCCGCGGTGGCAGCGTCAGCTGGAGGAGATCGGAGCCTCCGTGTGGTGGGAGGGTCCGCTGCTGGAGGCGTGGGCGACGCGCCACATCGAGACCCGGTCGTACGCCGAACGCACAGCTGCTGAGCTGCTGAAGTTCCTCGGCCGGTTGCCCTCGTTGCCGCAGATCCTGCCGTTGCCGGGCGACGTGCTGATGTCCGCCGTGCGCGCGGGCCTCGACCCGAAGGTCCTCAACCGGGTGCGCGGACTCCTCGCGAAGGCCGAGTCGACGGCGTTCCCCGAGGAGGCGGAGGCGCTGTCGGCCAAGGCGCAGGAGCTGATGAACCGGCACGCCCTGGAACGCGCGATGCTCGACGCCGACCTGCCGGCCCAGGCGACGTCGCGGCGGATGTGGCTGGACAAGAGCTACTTCAAGGAGAAGTCCCAGCTGGTGCACGTGGTGGCGGAGGCGTTCCGGTCGCGGGCGGTCGCCTACGACGGGTTCGGGTTCGTCGCGCTCGTGGGTGACGAGGTGGACCTGGAGAGCGTGGAGCTGCTGTCGACGTCCCTGCTCGTGCAGGCGACACGGGCGATGGTTGCCGCGGGCGGCAAGGCGGGGAAGGGCAGCGAGGCGCGTTCGCGGCCGTTCCGCAAGTCGTTCCTGGTGGCCTACGCGTCCCGGATCGGCGAGCGGCTGGCGGCGGTGCCGTCGGCGGACGTGGTCGAGGACGAGCGGCTGCTGCCGGTGCTCGCGGACCGCAAGCAGGCCGTGGACACGTTGTTCGACGAGATGTTCACCCGCACCCGCACCTCGCGCGTGACGGTGCGTTCGGCCGCCGGGTGGGGCGCGGGGCGTGCCGCCGCGGACGTCGCCGACATCGGCACGGGCCGGAGTTCGGTGACGTCCGGTTGACCCCCACCCCTTCGAGTGAACTCCCGACCGCACAGAGGCCTCCGGGGCCGCTCACCCCGGAAAACCGTCAGACCCCCTCCCTAACGTCGACCCCATGACATCCACCTTCCACAACGAGATCAAGCTCGGCGAGGTCCACTACCGGCTGAGCGCGACGACGGACCCCGACGAGTCCCTGGTGCTGGAGCTGCTGGGGTCGCTCGACTCCGGCGAGGTGGTCGCCGACGGCCGGCTGCGCCTGCCGGTCGAGGGCGGCGCCACGATCGGCAAGCTCCTCTCGCGCGTCCTGGGCGCCCACACGCGCCTGCGCAGCCGCCAGCCCCGCCACGCGAACGCCAACCAGCCCTGGACCGAAGCCCTCGACACCGAACTGCGCACCGCCTGGCTCACCGCCGCCGAGGAGTCGTCGCCGAAGCTGATCAGGTCCCTGGCCGACGGGATGCAGCGCTCCCCCACGGCGATCCGGGCCCGCCTGGCCCGCGTGGGCTGCGATCCGGACGTGCCCGGCCGCGAACTCTCCGCCACAGCCGCGGCACTGCTCGGGGGAAACCCGGGGGCGGGTCAGGGGAAGACCTGATTCGCCACACCCCGTCCCGGCGGACTCTTGAGTGACAGGCACCGGAGTCGCAGGGGGTACGCAGTGGAAATCAGCGGTTTGTTCACGGCGCTGGTCTTCGGAGCGGCCATCGGCGGTCTGGGCCGCCTCGTGGTCCCCGGAAGGCAGCACATCTCGTTGTTCGCGACCGTCCTCGTGGGCATCGTCGCCGCGCTGCTGGGCACAGCGGCCGCCACCGTCCTCGGCGTGGCGGACACGCCGCGCATCGACTGGATCGAGCTGGCCCTCCAGGTGGGCCTCGCCGGCGCCGGCGTGACCGCCCTGGCCAACCGCACCAGGCCCAAGATCCACCACTGACCCTCGAGCCGGGCGCGGGCGACTCCCCACCGCCCGCCCCACCCACCCGTCCACCACCAGGCCGCAGACCCGAGCCGCCCAGCCTCCGCCCGCGACCACCGCGCCCGGACCGCAGAGCACCCAACGGGTCCACGGCCCCGACCGCACCCGCTGACCGCCCCGGCCGCCCGCATCCGCACACCGCGCCGTCCACATGCGCGCTCCCGATGCGCCCGGTCCGCCAGGCCTCCGCCGCATTCGTGGCCAGCGAACCCACACCGGGTCCACCTGCTTCACCAGACCACTGGCATCGGCCGCCCATGTCCGCAAACCAAACATCCACGTGCATACGACATGCCCAGCCCACCGGGTCGCCCACCGCCACCCTCACAGCCACTGGCCCCCCACCGGGCCACCTGCATCACCAAGCCACCGTGTCAGCCGCCCACGCCCACGAACCACGCCACCCGCGTGCACACCACGACGTGCCCGGCCCGCCACACCCGTCGCCACCACCGCAGCCGCGAACTGCCGAACACCCGCCACCCAGTCCCCGCCGGCGTGCCCGTTGTCGCGAAAACTCAACAGTGGAAGCAAACCCGCTCCCAAGCCCGAACCAGACCGCCCCAGGCCGAACCACCCCCGTCGGCACCCGATCCACCCCGGACGATCAGCGAGCGTTCACCTCGACGCCCACTCGGTCAGCCACACTGCGCGCCTCCGAGCTGATGGGGAGGACCAGTGGTCCGGTTGTGCGCAGGCCTCGCGGCCTTCGTGGTGCTGTTGTCGGCCGCACCCGCCTCGGCGTCCGCGCCGCAGCGGTTCCAGCGCTTCGACACGATGCCGGTGTTCCGCAACAGCTCGGCGGCCGAGCACACGGCCGCCGAGATCGCCGCCGCCACCGCGGACGGCGGGCTGGTCGTCTACACCGACTCGCCCGCACGGCGGATCGGCTTCGCCAAGACGGCCAAGGCGGACAAGGCGGGCAAGGCGCTCACGCCGGACGGTGTGCTGCCGATGCCGGGCGAGCCGACGTCGGTCGACGTCGTCGGCGGGCTCGCGCTCGTCGCGGTCAACAACTCGAAGTCGCACGCCGAGCCGTCCGGTGTGCTGGTGGTGGTCGACCTCGGCCGGCGCGCGGTCGTGGCCACGCACGACCTGGGCGGGCAGCCGGACTCGATCGACATCTCGAAGGACGGCCGGTACGCGGCCATCGCCATCGAGAACGAGCGCGACGAGGACGTGGCCGAAGGCGAGATCCCGCAGGCGCCGGCGGGGTTCCTGACCATCGTCGACCTCGTCGGGCGCGGCCCTGCCGCGTGGCAGCTGCGCAGGGTGGAGCTGACCGGCCTCGCGCAGGTCGCGCCCACCGACCCGGAGCCGGAGTACGTCAGCATCAACGGGCGCGACCAGGCGGCCGTCACGCTGCAGGAGAACAACCACATCGCGGTCGTGGACCTGCGGTCCGGCCGGGTCGTGAAGCACTTCTCGGCGGGCGTGGCGACGGTCGCGGGTGTGGACACCGAGGACGACGGCCGGATCTCGCCGACCGGGACCATCACGGCCGCTCGTGAGCCGGACGCGGTCGCGTGGCTGGACGACCGCACGCTGGCCACCGCCGACGAGGGCGACTACCGGGGTGGCTCGCGCACGTGGACGATCTTCGACGCCGCCTCCGGCGAGGTCGTGCGGTCCTCGGGCAACGAGCTCGACCAGATCGCGATCGAGCAGGGCCAGTACCCGGACGGCCGGTCGGACAACAAGGGCGTCGAGCCGGAGGGCTTGGCCGTCGCCACGTTCGGCCGTGACAGGTACGCGTTCGTCGGTCTGGAACGCGCCAACCTCGTCGCGGTGTACGACGTGAACGACCCGCGCAAGCCGCGTTTCCTGCAGGCGCTGCCGACCGGTGCCGGGCCGGAGGGCCTGCTGCCGATCCCGGCCACCGGCACGCTCGTGGTGTCGGCGGAGGAGGACTCGGCGCAGGACGGCCTCCGCTCGTCGCTCAGCGGGTACCGGCTCACCCGCAAGCCGCTCGCGGTGTCGCTGGCGCGCAACCAGGGCACGCCGTCGATCGTGTCGGACGGCATCGGTTTCGGGGCGCTGTCGGGGCTTTCCGGCATCCCCGGCAACCACCGCGACGTCGTGTCCGTGACGGACGCGGTCTACACCCCGACCCGGATCCTGACCGTCGACACCCTGGCGGCTCCGGCGCGGGTCCGCGCGGAGCTGACGCTGACCAAGGCCGGCGAGCCCGTGGGGTACGACGGCGAGGGCATCGCCGCGCGCCGGGGCGGCGGGTACTGGATCGCGGCGGAGGGCGACGGCAAGCAGAAGCCGAACCTGCTCGTGGAAGTCGCGGCGAACGGCGCCGTCGTCCGGGAGGTCGCGTTGCCCGAGTCCGTCGCGAAGACGGCGACCGGCAACGGGTTCGAAGGCGTGACCGTGCTCGGCGGCGGCCGGTCCGAGCAGGTGTGGCTGGCCGTGCAGCGCGAGTGGAAGGCCGACACCGCGGGCCGGGCCACGCTGGCCCGGTACACCCCGGCGACCGGCGAGTGGGCGTTCGTCGCCTACCCGCTCGACGCCGCCCGGCCGGGCACCTGGATCGGGCTGTCCGAGATCACCGCGGTGGACGACCGCACGGTGCTGGTCCTCGAACGCGACAACCAGCGCGGTGACGCGGCCGAGGTCAAGAAGGTCTACCGCGTCGACCTCGGCGGCGTGACGCCGGTGCCGGCCGGCGTCGTGAAGCCGTTGGTCGGAAAGGAGCTCGCCAAGGACCTGTTGCCCGAGCTCCGGGCGGACGGCGCCACCGCGCACGACAAGCCGGAGGGCCTCGCCGTGATCGGCGACGGCCGCTTCAAGCGGCTCGTGGGCGTGGTGGACAACGACGGCCTGGACGACGCTCCCGGCGAGTCGGTGTTCCTGCGGCTCGGCCGGCTCTGATCAGGAGCCGGCACCCTCGGGGCCGCGGTCCGGCGGCAGCGACAGGTACGCGGGGCGCAGCAGCGAGACGAGGTCCGACCGCCCGATGGTGATCGGCACGGCGTCGAGCTGGTCCAGCACCGCGTCCGCGCGCACGACCGCCGTCGGATCGCCGAGGGTCAGGCTCGTCGCCGTCTGCTTCTGCCAGAACGTGTCCAGGCACTTCGTCAGTGGCGGCGCCTCCTCGCGTGCCGCCACCGCACGGGTGGTGCCGCGCAGGGTGCGCAGGCGTTCGAGCAGGTCTTCGCGGCTGCGTCCACGCCAGGCGAGGATCTCGAACGGGTCGTTGTCGAACGACTCGGCGAGCAGGTAGCAGGTGGCGGCGAGGTGCTTGCAGGGCACCTCCCAGTCCGGGCAGGTGCAGTCCATCGTCAGCTCGCGCTGCGTGGCGGGGAACAGCTGCAGGCCGAGCGAGGCGAACAGCGTCTCGATGTCGCTCGGCATCTCGCCGGCCAGCAGCTTGGCGGCGTAGAGGGCTTTGCCGGCCAGCGCGTGCTCGATGCGCTGCCACTCCGGGGTGGTGAAGGCCTTGATGGCGATGCGGGTCTTGTACGGCGTGGGGCGCGATCCCTGCACCAGCGCGATGACCATGCTGGTGGACAACGACAGCGAGAGCACCTGGCCCTGGCGGGCGTAGTTGCGGCCGCGGGTCAGGCGGCCGCCCATGCCGAACGACTCGAGCACCTCGATGAAGCGGCGCGACCACCAGGTGGCGCCGATGTCACCGCGCTTGCTCCTGGCCTTGATGCCGTTGTCCACCTTGATGGTCTTGCCGTAGCGGTGCCGTTCGCCGGACCAGTGCTCACTCACCGACGGCCTCCCCGGACAACGTCAGCAGGTCGCGCAGCTGCGCGGTGGACAGGTCGGTGAGCCAGTTCTCGCCGGCGCCGACCACCAGCTGGGCGAGCGCGCGCTTCTCCTCGATCATGGTGTCGATGCGCTCCTCCAGCGTGCCGATGCAGACGAACTTGCGCACCTGCACGTTGCGGCGCTGACCGATGCGGAACGCGCGGTCCGTCGCCTGGTCCTCCACGGCGGGGTTCCACCAGCGGTCGAGGTGGATCACGTGGTTGGCCGCGGTGAGGTTGAGGCCGGTGCCGCCCGCCTTGAGCGACAACAGGAACAGCGACGGGCCCTTGCTGTCCTGGAACCGCTCGACCATGCGGTCGCGGGTGGCCTTGTTCGTGCCGCCGTGCAGGAACATCACCTCGGTGTCGAAACGGGCGGCCAGGTAGGGCACGAGCATGCTGCCGAACTCGGTGAACTGCGTGAAGCACAACGCCTTGTCGCCCTCGGCGAGCACTTCCTCCAGCACCTCCTCGAGGCGCGCGAGCTTGCCGGAGCGGCCGGCGACGCGGGACCCGTCGCCGAGGAAGTGGGCGGGGTGGTTGCAGACCTGCTTGAGCTTCGACATGGTCGCGAGCACCAGGCCCTTGCGGCCGATGCCCTCGGCCTCCTCGATCTTCTCCAGCATGTCGTTGACGACGGCCTGGTAGAGCGAGGCCTGCTCGGTGGTGAGGTTGCACAGCTGGCGCATCTCGACCTTGTCGGGCAGGTCGCTGATGATGCGCGGGTCGGTCTTGACGCGGCGCAGCACGAACGGGTTCGTGATCTTGCGCAGGCGGGCGGCGGCGTCCTGGTCGTTGTGGCGCTCCACCGGCACGGCGAAGCGGGCGCGGAACGTGTTGACCGTGCCGAGCACGCCGGGGTTGGCGAAGTCCATGATCGACCACAGCTCGGCCAGGCGGTTCTCGACGGGCGTGCCCGTGAGCGCGACCCGGTGGCGTGCCTTGAGCTGCCGGACGGCCTGCGACTGGCGGGTGGCGCTGTTCTTGATGTTCTGCGCCTCGTCGAGCACCACTCGGTCGAAGGTCAGGTCGCTCAACGCCTCCGCGTCGCGGGCCGCCAGCGCGTAGGTGGTGAGGATCAGGTCGTTGCTCTCGACGGCCTCGCGCAGGGCGTCGCCGCCGAGGCGGCCGGCGCCGTGGTGCACGTGCACGGAGAGCTCCGGGGTGAACCGGGCCGCCTCGCGCTGCCAGTTGCCGACGACCGACATCGGGCAGATCAGCAACGTGGGCGGCCGCTTGCCTTGCGCGCGGTTGAGCGCTTCCAGTGCGAGCAGCTGCACGGTCTTGCCGAGGCCCATGTCGTCGGCGAGGCACGCGCCCAGGCCGATCTTGTCGAGGAACGCGAGCCACGCCAGGCCCCGCTGCTGGTACGGGCGCAGGCGCGCGCCGAAGCTCTCCGGCGGTTCGACGGGTTCGAGCTGTTCGTCGACCTTGCCGGACAGCAGGTCGCCGAGCCAGCCGTCGGCTTCGACGGAGGTGAGCGGGAGCGGCAGGCTCTCGTCCTCCTCGGTCAGTCCGCTGTGGAGCACGACCTCGGCCGCCGTCATCTGGCCGCCACCGCGCTTGAGGAACGCGAGCCCCGCGGCGAGCCGCTTCTGGTCGACCTGCACCCACTGGCCGCGGACCTTCACGAGCGGGACCTTGGCCTTCGCGAGTTCGGCCAGTTCGGCGTCCGTGAGCGTGTCCTCGCCGAGAGCGAGCTCCCACCTGTAGTCCACAATGGACTTCAAGCCGATCTCGCTCTCCTTGGCGACGGTGCCCGCCGTGCCGCGGCTCCTGGTGGTGAGCTTCAGGCCGAGCCTCGTCGTCTGCTGCCACCACGACGGCAGCAGCACGCCGAACCCGGCCTGCGCCAGCACGGGCGCTGCCTGCAGGAACCGGTAGGCGCCCTCCGCGCCGACCTCCATCTCGGCGGGGTGCGAGCCGCGCAAAGCCTCGTCTAGGTCCGGGTGCAGCTTGCTGGCGCGTCCGAGGTCGGCCAGCAGGTGCTCCTGCGGCGCCGGGATCCAGCGCCGCAGCACGCCGTCGTCCGCGAACCACACCTGGTGCGCGGGCACGAGCACGCTCGGTTCGTCGACGGCCTGCAGCAGGAACTCGACGGCCCACTCGTCCTCTTCGCGCTGCTCGGGCGAACGCAGCCGGAAGCACGTGCGCACGGGACTCTCGTTACCCGCGCTGTCCTGCCACCGGTCGAGCTGTTCGCGCAGTTCGTAGAGCTCCACCGGGTCGGAGTCGAACGCCGGCTCGCCGGTGAGCGCGGTGAGCCACGACTCCGCGGTCGTCGCTCGGCCACGTCGGCGCGGCGCGATGTCGAGCCCGTTCAGCCGGGCCCTGACCTGCTCGTCGACCGCTGTCGTGAGCGCGGCGCGCACGAGTTCCGCGGGGTCGCTGACGATCTCCTCGCACCGGCACGCGGGCGGCATCGCGGCCTGGAGTGCCGCGAACCGCGCCGAGTCCGTGCCCGACAGCAGCGGCACCCACCGCGCGACCGCCCGGTCCGGTGCGACCGAGGGCAGCACGCGTCCGCGGTCGACCAGGTCGGCGGCGAACCCCGCCACGTCGAACACGAACCGGGCGGAGTCGCTGAGCCGCACCTCGGCGCCGAGTTCCGGGGCGCCTTCGAGGCGGATCGTGGGGACACCCCACTGCCGCAGCTGCACCTTGCCCCGCGGCGCCCGTCCCGCCGTCAGCGGGTCGCGCACCAGCTCCGGCGACGCCATCGGCCCCGACGAGTACGACGGCAGCAGCAACGCGCGAGTGGTCGTTGTGGGCGGTTCCCGCCCGAGGGCGCCGGCCAGCACCTCGGCCGTGGCAGCGAACGGGTGCGGCGCGTCCCGCCGCGTGCTCTCGCTGCGTGCGGGCAACCCGGAATCCTCGGCCCACAGCGCGAGTGCGCCGTCGGTCGTGCACAGGCCATGCAGTACGAGCACCTGTGAACCCTATGTGCTCACATTGGCGCCACGGTCGAAGACTCCCCTGTCGTGCTGGACGGTCAGTCCCTCAGCGCCGACGACGTGGTGCGCGTCGCGCGGTACCACTCCCCGGTGGCGCTGCACGCTGACGGCCTCGCACGGCTCGAAGCGTCGTGGCGCGCGAGCCGGCGCCTGGTGGTGCGACGACAGGTCTACGGCCGCACGACCGGCGTGGGCGCGAACCGCGACCAGATCGTCAGCACGGAGGGCTGGGCCGAACACGGCCTGCGCCTGCTGCGCAGCCACGCGGGCGGTCTGGGCGGCATGCTCCCCGAGGAACAGGTGCGCGCCATGATGGTCGTGCGCCTGAACCAGCTCCTCGCAGGCGGCGCCGGCGTCCGCCCGGCCGTCGCCGACTCGCTGCTCGCCGCGTTGAACAGCAGCTGCTACCCCGGCGTGCACGAGTACGGCGCCATCGGCACGGGCGACCTCACCGCGCTCGCCGAAACCGGCCTGACCCTGCTCGGCGAGCGCTACTGGCTCGGCTCGACCCAGACCCCCGACCCGATCGAGCTCGACTCGGGCGACGCGCTCGCCCTGATCAGCAGCAACGCGCTCACCATCGGCATGGCGGGCCTCGCCTGGAAGGACGCGCACCAGCTGCTGAAGGCCACGAACGTGGTCGCCGCACTCTCGTTCCTGGCCGTCGACGGCGCCGTCGAGGCCTACGACGAACGCGTCCACCAGGGTCGTCCGCACCCCGGCCAGGTGGCGGTCGCCGCCGAGATGCGCCGCTTGATCGGCGACCCACCGCGTCCCGCGGCCCGCATCCAGGACCCGTTCGGCTACCGCTGCTTCCCGCAGATCCACGGACCGGCCGTGGACGCCGCCACCGACCTGGCCGAGGTGCTCGACGTCGAGTTCAACGCCGCCGCCGAGAACCCGCTGATCGTCGCCGACCACTTCGGTCCGTCCGACGACGCCGCCTACCACCACGGCGCCTTCCACAGCGCGTACCTCGGCCAGGCACTCGACCGCCTGCGGCTGTCGATGCTGCACACCGGCCACCTGTCGACCGCCCGCCTGGCCACCCTGGTCGAACCGGACTTCACGGGCCTGCGCCCGTTCCTGGCAGAGGGCGTGCGCGGCAGCTCGGGCGTGATGATCCTCGAGTACAGCGCGAACTCCGCGCTCGCCGAGGTCCGCACCCTCGCCGAGCCCGCGAGCATCGGCAACGCCGTCGTGTCGCGCGGGCAGGAGGAGAACTCGAGCTTCGCCTTCCAGTCCGCTTCGCAGGCGCTGCGGTCTTTGAGCGCGTTCCGGCTGGTGCTGGCCTGCGAGGTGGTGGCCGCCGTCCGCGCGCTGCGGATGCGGGGGATCACGCCGGACACGCCGTCGTTGCGGGCGGCTTTCGAGGCCGCGGAGTCGAAGCTGAACCCGGACATGGCGGACCGGCAACTGAGCCCGGACGTGGAGGTGGCGGCGGGGCTGCTCGACGACTTCGCGGCGTGCTGACGGGTCCGTGGCCAGGCGGGTGAACGGCCGGCGGTTCGGGGCAGGAGCGGAGGCAGGGCGGGGGACGGAACCGCTGGGCGGCGGGTGCGAGCGGTGGGTTGGTGGGGCTTGGCCGCCGACCTCGAAGAGGTGAGGCCGGGCGGCGCGGCAGCAAGGCGGTGTGCGCGGGGGGGGCGACGCGGTGTGCGCCGGGGGGGCGACGCGATGTGCGCGGGCGGAGACGCGATGTGCGCGGGAGCGGGTCGGCACGTGGGCGGGCCTGGGTTCTTTGACTGCGCCGGGCCGCACCACGTCTCCGGGCCAGCCAGCGCCACTCGAACACCGTCTTCTGTGCCCGACCACACCAACCCACCCGACCGCCCACCGCACCGCCCCGCCGCCTCACTGCACGGCGCCCGCCGCGCCGCGCCGCCCCACGCCTCCCACTGCACCGCGCCGCCGCGCCGCCGCACCGCCGCACCACCGCACCACCGCGCCACCGCGCCACGACCGCGTCCCACTGACCGGCCACACCGCCCCATCGCCGCGTCACGCCCGTGCGCCACCGCCCGCTCCACCGGCACGCCACGCCCGCGCCCACGCGCCAACACCCGCTCCACCCACACCGGCTCCACCACACCGGCTTCACCGCGTCACCCTGCCCACGCCTTCCGGCGACGGCGGGCGGATGCCCGGTGGACGGCATGGCGAGGTGGGACCGCGATGCGGTCGGGGAGGGCGGGCATCCGACTCCCACCCCGTGCCCGGGGTGCGCCGCCAACCCCGGTCGGCGCACCCCGGCCGCGTCCGGTCAGCCGCCGGCCACCGAGGGCAGGATCTGGATCTCGGCGCCCTCGGCCAGCGGTGTCGCCGGGCCCGAGAGGCGGCGGCACTCCTCGCCGTTGACGTAGAAGTTCACGTAGCGGCGCAGGCCCGCTCGTTCGTCGCGCAGGCGGCGGTCGAGGCCAGGGTAGGTGTCCGCGAGGACGTCGAGGGCCCTGGCCAGGGTGGCTGGTTCCTCGACATCGACGTCGAGGTGGGCGGCGCCGTCGGTGGCCGTGCGGAGGACGCCCGGGATCAGGACGGTGACCTTCACGTGGGCAGCACCGCCGCTCGCACCGACATCACGTCCGGCAGGTGGGCGGCGACCTGGTGCCAGGTCTCGCCCTCGTCGGGGCTCGCGTAGACCTCGCCCGAGCGGGAGCCGAAGTAGACGCCGGGCATCTCGGCCGTGTCGGTGCACATCGCGTCGCGCATCACGGCTGTCCAGAAGTTGTCCGGCAGGCCCGCCGACAACGGCTCCCAGGTCTCGCCCGCGTCGCGGGAGCGGTAGACGCGGCACCTGCCCTCCGGCGGGAAGCGGCGGCCGTCGGCCTCGATCGGGAACGTGAAGATCGTGTCGGGGTCGTGCGGGTGGACGACCATGGCGAAGCCGAAGTCCGTCGGGAGGCCGTCGGCTATCGACTGCCAGGTGTCGCCTCCGTCGTCGCTGCGGTAGACGCCGTGGTGGTTCTGGGCGTAGAAGCGCGCCGGCGAGGAGGGGTGCTGGGCGACCTTGTGGACGCACTGGCCGAACTCCGGCCACGGGTCCGGGAAGAAGTACGCCTTGATGCCCTTGTTGCGGGCTTCCCAGGACTTTCCCCCGTCGGCGGTGCGGTAGACGCCGCCGGTGGACATCGCCACGAGGACCCTGTCCGGGTCGATCGGGTCCGGCACGATCGTGTGGACGGCCTGGCCGCCGAAGCCCGCGTCCCACTCCGGGCGGTGCGGGTGGTTCCAGAGGCCCTCGACGAACTCGAACGAGCGGCCGCCGTCGGTGGACTTGAACAGGGCCGAGGGCTGGGTGCCCGCCCAGACGACGCCCGGCTGGGAGGCGGGTGCCGGCTGGAGTTGCCAGACGCGTTCGAGCGCGGCGCCCTCGACCGGGAACGCGATCGGGGGCGAGGCGGACTCCTCCCACGTGGCGCCCAGGTCGTCCGAAATGGACACACCCGGGCCGAAGTGCGGTGAGGCCACGCCGGCCAGCAGGCGGACGCCGGCACGCGTGTCGAACGCGACCGCGTACACCTCCTGCATCGGGTGGTGGGGACCGTCGACCTCCCACGTGACCCTGTCCTCGCTGCGGGCGAGCCACAGCCCCTTGCGCGTACCTATCGCCACGACCACCGTCATCGCAACGCAGCCTCCAAGCTGGGCGGATGTGATGCGGAGCACGTTACGCCGGGGGCCCGACAATTTCCGGGTGAGCAGGAAACCCCACGTAGACCCACAAGTTACTGACTGGTAACGTCCGAAGAAGGAGACGCAAGGAGGCGCCAGTGCTGCTCGACCCGAACCACTACGACCCCGCACACCTCGACGACGAGACCCGCCGCCTGCTCAGGGCGACCGTCGACTGGTTCGAGGCTCGCGGCAAGCGGCGGCTGATCGCGGACGCGCAGGACAGGGTCTGGTACACCGAGTTCCTCGACTTCGTGAAGCAGGAGAAGCTCTTCGCCACCTTCTGCACCCCGAGCAGCGTCGACCCCGCCAAGCGCTGGGACGCCGCCCGCAACGCCGCGTTCAGCGAGGTGCTCGGCTTCTACGGCCTGCAGTACTGGTACGCGTGGCAGGTCACGGTGCTCGGCCTCGGCCCCATCTGGATGAGCGGCAACGCCGAGGCCAAGAAGAAGGCGGCGGCCCTGCTCGACAGCGGCGCGGTCTTCGCGTTCGGCCTGTCCGAGAAGGAGCACGGCGCCGACGTCTACAGCACCGACATGATCGTCACGAAGACCGAGGACGGTTACCGGGCCAACGGCAGCAAGTACTACATCGGCAACGGCAACGTCGCCGGCATGGTCAGCGTCTTCGGCAAGATCGACGACGAGTACCTCTTCTTCGCCGTCGACAGCGGGCACGAGAACTTCAAGCTGGTCAAGAACGTCGTCGACAGCCAGATGTTCGTGAGCGAGTTCCGCCTCGAGGACTACCCGCTGACCGACGCCGACGTCCTGCACCGCGGCCCCGACGCGTTCTCCGCCGCGCTGAACACCGTCAACGTCGGCAAGTTCAACCTCTGCACCGCCAGCATCGGCATCTGCGAGCACTCGTTCTACGAGGCGATCACGCACGCCCACAACCGGATCCTCTACGGCAACCCGGTCACGGACTTCCCGCACGTGCGCCAGAACTTCGTCGACGCGTACGCGCGCCTCACCGCGATGAAGCTCTTCTCGGACCGCAGCGTCGACTACTTCCGCAGCGCCAACGAGAACGACCGCCGCTACCTGCTCTTCAACCCCATCACGAAGATGAAGGTGACGAGCGAGGGTGAGAACGTCATCGACCTGCTCTGGGACGTCATCGCCGCCAAGGGCTTCGAGAAGGACACCTACTTCACCCGCGCCACGGCCGACATCCGCGCGCTGCCCAAGCTCGAGGGCACCGTCCACGTGAACCTCGCGCTGGTGCTCAAGTTCATGCCGAACTACTTCTTCAACCCGGCGCGGTACGACGAGGTCCCGACCCGCCACGACGCCGCGGACGACGACTTCTTCTGGCACCAGGGTCCCGCGCGCGGTCTCGGCAAGATCCAGTTCCACGACTGGGAGCCGATCTACGCCGAGCACGCCCACCTGCCGAACGTCGCGCTGTTCCACGAGCAGGCGAACGCGATCAAGACCCTCCTCACCACCGCGGCGCCGGACGCCGAGCAGCAGAAGGACCTCGACTTCCTGCTCAACCTCGGCCACCTGTTCACGCTGGTCGTCTACGGGCAGCTGGTCCTGGAGCAGGCCAAGATCACGGGGACCGACGACGCGGTCCTCGACCAGGTCTTCGACGTGCTGGTCCGCGACTTCGCGGGCTACGCGACCGCGCTGCACGGCAAGGCGAGCAGCACCGAGGCCCAGCAGCAGTGGGCCGTGGCGCAGATCCGCAAGCCGCACGTCGACCAGGCCCGCTTCGACGCCGTGTGGCAGCAGGTGGAAGCGCTCTCCGGCCGCTACGAGATGCGCCCCTAGGACCGGTAGCGCTCCAAGGCCGCGATCAGGAGCTCGAGCCCGAACTCGAACTCCTGGTCGTGGTCGTAGGTGCCCAGCTCGTCCATCACGCCGGCGGACAACGGGAACGCCGACATGTCGACGTCCTCGTACGGCGACAACGCGATCCCGCCGAGCTCGGGAGACGTGGCGACCTCCCGCATCAGCGTGCCCAGCAGGTACGACACCATCGCCCGCATCATCCCGACGGCGACCCTGCCCCGGAACCCGGCGCGGTCGAAGTTCGCCAGCGCCGCCTCGATCGTCCGGAACCCCGCCTCGCTGCTGAGCCGCCGCGTCGCCAGCATCACGAACGCGCGCGGGTGCCGCCGGGCCAGTTCGCGCACCGCCCGCGCGTGCGCCCGGATGTGGTCGCGCCAGTCGTCACTGTCCACCTGGTACGGCCGGGCGTCGGCCATGATCCGCTCGGCGGCGAGGTCGACCAGCACCGCCTTGTTCGGCACGTGGTTGTACAGCGACATCGTGCCCGCGCCGAGCTCGGCGGCGAGCCGTCGCATCGAGACGGCCTCGACGCCCTCGCGTTCGATCAGCCGCACCGCCGCGTCGACGATGCGGGCGCGTGTCAGCGGCTCACGGGGCGGGGACACTGGCGGAGACCCTGTGGCGTGGAGTAGCTTCCGTGCGACGTACGGCGTACGTAGGAGGGTCTCGCCGCATGACGGAGTCCAAGGCGCTCAGGGCGCTGCGTGAAGCGATCGTCTTGGAGCACCTGGAGTCGCAGAACGACCACGACTTCGACACCTCCCTGAACACCTTCCCACACCCCCGCTACGAGATCATGGCGTCCGGCCAGGTGTTCGAGGGCGTGGACGCGGTTCGCGACTACTGGCAGCGCACCCGAGCGGCCTTCCCCGACCAGCGCAGCAAGGTCATCGACGTCCACCACGCGGATGACGCCGTGATCCTCGAGTTCGAGTTCCAGGGCACGCACCTCGGCAGCCTCATCGGCGAAGAAGTTACCGGACGGTCGTTCAAGGTCAGGATGGTCGGGTTCTTCCTGTTCGACAAGGACGTGCTGATCTGCGAGCGGGTCTACGGCGACACCGCGACCGTGATGGCCCAGCTCGGCATGCTCGAACTGCCGGAGCAGTTCTAGAAGACGACCCGCACCTCGCCGACGACCTCTCCCCCGCCCAGCACCGGCACGGACAGGTGCTCCTCGGCGGGTGACACGTCGAACCCCGTGCCGGCGAGCGCCGTCAGCCCGATCGCCGTGGTGGCACGGGGGTTGCCGTCCAGCACCTTCACCGCCACCGCGTGCCCGGCCGCCGTCGCGAGCACCAGCACGCCCTCCGCGCCGCCCTTGGCGACCACGCCCGGCAGCAGCCGCATGACCGCCGTGTTGACGTGCCCGGTGCCGCCGACGTACTCGGGAAACCGGCGCATGGCATCGGCGACCGGCGTGCGCACCAACCCCTGCATTGCGCGCGCCAAGCCGTGCAACGACAACGCGTACACGGGCGCACCGCAGCCGTCGATCGCCGTGTGCGCGATGCTCTCACCGGCGAGTTCGGCGACGGTCCTCGACACCAACCGCTGCAACGGGTGCGTCGGCTCCAGGTAGGACTGCGTCGGCCACCGCGCCGCCACGCACGCCGCCAGCATCGCCGCGTGCTTGCCGGAGCAGTTCATCCGCACGCGCGACGGCTCGGACACTCGCCGCCGCGTCTCCTCGTCCTCCGGCCACGACGGAGGGCAGCGCAGCACGTCCACCGGCAGCCCGCCGAGCAGCCGCACCACCAGCTCGACGTGCCGGTCCTCCCCCGTGTGCGACCCTGCCGCGATCGCGAGCGCCGGCCCCGCGAGAGGGGCCCCGGCGGACAGGCACGCCAACGCCTGGAACGGTTTCATGCACGACCGCGGCAGCACCGGGTCCTCGACCGCGCCGACGGACACGCCGACGGCACCGGACGGCAGCAGGCCGACCACGCTGCCGTGGTGCAGGCTCTCCACGAACCCCGACCGGGTCACCTCAGCGAGCAGTGCGGGCACGGGAAGCCTCCAGCCGGTGGGCCAGGTCGGGTGCGGCCTCCACCGCTGCCACCGGGCACCGGCCACGAACAGCACCGGAGCCGCTTGTCCGGTACGGGACAAGCGGCTCCGGTGTCAGATCAGATGTGCTGACCAGTCAGACTCAGACGGCGCGAACGCCCTGGGCCTGCGGGCCCTTCTGGCCCTGACCGATCTCGAACTCGACCCGCTGGTTCTCCTCGAGAGCCTTGTAGCCGTTCATCTGGATCTCGGAGTAGTGGACGAACACGTCGGCGCCACCGTTGTCGGGGGAGATGAAGCCGAAGCCCTTCTCCGCGTTGAACCACTTGACGGTGCCCTGTACTGCCATCTTGCTACTTCTCCTCTAACAGGTGCCGGATCGCGCTCGCGACCACCGGGTCAAGTCACGGCGGCGTCTTCTCCGGAACCTGGAGAACCCGCACAACTCGCGACCTCGTTCCGCGAGCGGGGTAATCCACGAACACGAAACGTACGACCTCGGACAGTCAACCACGGCTCCCCGCCCTCAGTCGAGCCATCGATTTCACTGCTAACGTGAGACCCCGAACGACCACGCGGAGGTGCCCGTGCCCGAGCTGACGACCTTGTCGATCAAGGTCTCGGTCGCACCGCAGGTCGAGCGCGGCCTGCACGCTCTCGTCCGGGAGCACCCGGCGAGCGCCCCCGCGCGGCCCGAGTCACCGGATCGGCCCAGTGATCGCGGGACGATCGTGAACCAGTCGTTCGGCGACGTCCACGGCACCCTGTTCCAGATCGGCACCGTCCACGGGAACGTGAACCGGTACGGCGACCGGTAACCTGGAGGGTCGTTGACCCAGGGGGCCGTGGCTTTGACCGGCAGCGAAAGACTGCTCTTCTTCTTCATCGGTTTGGTGACCACGTTCGTGTTCATCCGCATCAGCGTGCGCATGATCAGGGCGAAGGTCCGCTGGTGGCCTGGGAACATCGTGGCGGGCGACACGCACGTGCACCACGTCGTGTTCGGCACCGTGCTGCTCCTGCTGTCGAGCGTCACGAGCCTGGTGATCCCCGACGACCTGCACGGCGCCCGGCTGGCCGCCGCGGTGGGTCTCGGCGTGGGCGCGGCGCTGGTGCTGGACGAGTTCGCGCTGATCCTGCACCTGCGCGACGTGTACTGGACGAAGGCGGGGCGCCTGTCCGTGGACGCCGTGTTCCTCGCGGTGGGCCTGACCGGCACGTTCCTGCTCGGCGCCCGGCCGCTCGGCTACGACGAGGTGCTGCAGCTCAACCCGGACACGACGCCCGCGTCGACGTTCACGCTGCGGCTGATCGCGATCGGCGTGAACCTGTGCTTCGCGATCGTGGCGCTGCTCAAGGGCAAGATCTGGACGGGGCTGCTCGGCCTGCTCGTGCCGGTCGTCCCCGCCGTGGGAGCCGTGCGGCTGGCACGGCCGGGATCGCCGTGGGCGCGCTGGCGCTACCTCGAGGGTTCGCGCAAGCTCACCCGCGCGTACCGCCGCGAGGCCCGGATCAGGCAGCCGATCATCCGGGCGAAGATCGCCGTGCAGGAGTTCATCTCGGGGCGTCACGACCTGCCGGATCACGACAGGTCGTGACGGGGTCAACCTCCGAGGATGTCCTGCTGGGCGCACACCGGGGCGAGGTCGCCGGCGCACAGCTCCGCCGGCTTCACGATGCCCTCGGTGACCAGCGTCCGGACGGTGTCCTTCTTGATCAGCGTGGCGCCGAGCAGCACCGACTTGATGTCCCGCCGCGCGACGGGGTCCCTGAGGTTGCCGGTGGCGAGGTCGTCGGCACCGTCGAGGTCTCCGCGGGCGATGGCGATCGCCAGCCTGGCCGCGGCCTCGGCCTCGTCGCGCACCGGCTTGTAGACGGTGATGCACTGGTCGCCGCGCAGCACGGCCCGCAGGCCGTCCACGGTGGCGTCCTGGCCGGTGACCGGGACCTTGCCCGCGAGGCCCTTCTTCTTGAGCACCCCGATGACCGCGCCGGCCAGGCCGTCGTTGGCCGCGACCACGCCGTCGACCTTGCCGCCGTTGTCGTTCAGGATCTGCTCGAACAGCTGCCCGCCGAGGTCGTTGTTCCAGTCGGCGACCGGCTGCGACTTCACGAGCTTGAGCGCGCCGCTGTCGTACTTCGACGACAGCCGTGACTTCTGCCCCTGGGTGAAGAGGGTCGCGTTGTGGTCCGTCGGCGCGCCCTCGATCTCGATGATCTGGGCACCCGGCCTGTTGCCGAGGCAGTCCAGCAGGCCGTCCGCCTGCAGCTGGCCGACGTTCACGCTGTCGAAGCCGACGTGGTACTCCGCCTGGCCGCCGAGCGTGACGCGGTCGTAGTCGATGACCGGGATGCCCGCGGCCTTCGCCTTCTTCTGCACCGCGAGACCACCCGCCGCCGAGAGCGGCGTGATCATCATGACCTTCACCTTGCGGCGGATCATCTCGTCGGCGATCTGGGCGAACTTCGCCTCGTCGCCCTCCGCGTTCTCCATGAACGGTTCGATGTCCGCGTAGTTGAACGCCTGGGTCAGCAGGGGGCGATCTTGTTCTTCCCAGCGCGCGGAAGTCGTTCGGTCGGGAAGGATTACCCCGACGATTGGTTTGGGGCCGCGCGCGGGCAGCGTCGGAGAGCCCTGACCTGCGTCACCGCAGGCCGAGAGGAGAAAGAGCAGGCACGCCGACGATGCCATTACCCGTCTTCGCATAAACGCGGAGTTCAGCCCTTGAATCTTGTTAAGTCAAGATTTCTTCTCATAACATCACCCTCCGCTGCCGACCGGTCACCAGTGGTCGGGTTCAGCCCGTGACGATGTCCTGGCCGGCGCACACCGCCACGAGGTCGGCGGTGCAGAGGTCCTGCGCCTTCACCACGCCCTCGGTCACGAGCCTCCTGACGCTGTCCTTCTTGATCAGGGTGGCGCCGAGCAGCACCGACTTGATGTCCCGCCGGGCGACGGGGTCCCTGAGGTTGCCGGTGGCGAGGTCGTCGGCACCGGCGAGGTCACCCCTGGCTACCGCGATGGCCAGGCGGGCGACCGCCTCCGCCTCGTCGCGCACCGGCTTGTAGACGGTGTTGCACTGCTCGCCGCGCAGGATGGCCCGCAGACCCTCCACAGTGGCGTCCTGCCCGGTGACCGGGACCTTGCCCGCGAGGCCCTTCTTCTTGAGCACCTCGACGACCGCGCCGGCCAGGCCGTCGTTGGCCGCGATCACACCGTCGACCTTGCCGCCGTTGTCGTTCAGGATCTGCTCGAACAGCGGACCGCCGATGTCGGGTTTCCACCCCTCCACCGACTGCGTCTTCACGAGCTCGAGCGCGCCGCTCTCGTACCTCGGCCCCAGCACCGACTTGTGCCCCTGGGCGAACAGGGTGGCGTTGTGGTCGGTCGGCGCGCCCTCCATCTCGACGATCTGGGCGCCCGGCTTGGCGCCGAGGCAGCTCAGCATGCCTTCGGCCTGCAGCTGGCCGACGTTCACGCCGTCGAAGCTCACGTAGTACTCGGCCTGGCCGCCGAGTGTCAGCCGGTCGTAGTCGATGACCGGGATGCCGGCCTCCTTGGCCTTCTTCTGCACGGCGAGACCGCCCGCCGACGACAACGGCGTCGTCACCAGGACCTTGACCTTGCGGCGGATCATCTCCTCGGCGATCCGGAGGAACTTCCCCTCGTCGCCGTTCGCGTTCTCGATGAACGGTTCGATGTCCGCGTAGGTGAAGGCTTGCGTCAGAAGAGGACGGTCCTGCGCCTCCCAACGCGTGGAGCTCGTCTGGTCGGGAAGGATTACCCCGACGATCGGTTTGGGACCACGCGAAGGCAACGTCAGAGCACCCCCGCCCGCGTCACCGCAGGCCGAGAGCAGAAAGAGCAGGCATGCCGACGTTGCCATTACCCGACTCCGCATAGCCGCGAAGTCCATCTTCTCGATATCGACAAGTCAAGATTTGTTCCCATAACGTCACGCTCCGCTTTCGATCGGCTACAGTTCGATTCCGTACGAAAGGCGCTGATGCGGGACGCATTTTCGTGCCAGTGTGACGGACTCGAGCGGCAATTCGGGGGCCGCTCCCGTGTTGTTGGATCCAGCCCTGACCGGGTGTGAGGAGACAGCTAGGTGAGAACGCGCAGAACCGTGATGGCGGTGGCGGCAACGGTGTCGCTGATCGCCGCGGGTACGTCGGCGGCGGGGGCAGCGCCGGCCTCGGCCACCGCGGGCCAGGCGGCGGACACGGAGTACACGGTGCTCCTGGAGGAACCCGGCAACCGCGACTTCGCGATCGACGCCGTCGAGGCGGCGGGCGGCGAGGTCGTGCGGGACAACAAGGCCGTGGGCCTGCTGACGGTGAAGGCGCCCGCGACGGGGTTCGTGGAGAAGGTTTCCGCCTCGAGCGCGATCGTCGGTGCCGCCCGGACCAAGCCGATCGGGCACGCGCCCGCGGCGAAGGCCGAGAAGGCCAAGCGGGACAACGTCGAGAAGGAGAACAAGGCCGAGAAGCCGAACAAGGCTCCGGCGTCGTCGCAGTCGACCGCGGGCATGGACCCGCTCGACGGCGACCTGTGGGGCCTGAACCTGGTGCGCTCCAACATCGCGCGCGCCAAGCAGGCCGGTGACAAGCGGGTGTACGTCGGCATCCTCGACACCGGTGTGGACGGTTCGCACCCGGACATCGCGCCCAACTTCAACAACGAGCTGTCGCGCAACTTCACCGTCGACATCCCGAACGACTCCGACGGTGGCGAGTTCGACGGCCCGTGCGAGTTCCGCGGTTGCGTCGACCCGGCCAACTGGGACGACGGCGGCCACGGCACGCACGTCGCCGGCACCATCGGCGCCGCTGCCAACGGCTTCGGCATCTCCGGTGTCGCGCCGAACGTGTCGCTGGTCAACATCCGCGGCGGGCAGGACGCGGGCTCGTTCTTCCTGCAGCCCGTCGTCGACGCCCTGACCTACGGCGCCGACGTCGGCCTGGACGTCATCAACATGTCGTTCTACGTCGACCCGTGGTACATGAACTGCACCAACGACCCCACGGCCTCGGCCGAGGAGCAGCTGGAGCAGCGCACCATCATCGCGTCCGTTCAGCGCGCGCTGAACTACGCGCACCGCAAGGGCGTCACGCTCATCGGTGCCGGTGGCAACAACCACGAGGACCTGGGCAAGCCGCGCCAGGACGTGCAGAGCCCGAACTACCCGCCGGGTCACGCCCGTCCGCGTCCGATCGACAACGCGACCTGCCTCAACCTGCCGACCGAGGGCAACCACGTCATCTCGGTGTCGTCGCTCGGCCCGTCGACCTCCAAGGCCGACTACTCGAACTACGGCCTCGAGCAGACCTCGATCTCGGCTCCGGGCGGCTACTTCCGCGACTTCTTCGGCACGCCGTGGTACCGCACCAACGAGAACATGATCCTGTCGACCTACCCGCGCAACGTCGCTCTCGCCGAAGGCGCGATCGACGAGGCCGGCAACATCACGGACAAGGGTCTCGGCGCCGGCGTGAAGAAGGCCGTGCAGGGCGACAAGGTCGGCTACTACCAGTTCCTGCAGGGCACCTCGATGGCCGCCCCGCACGCCGCCGGCGTCGCGGCGCTGGTCGTCAGCCAGTACGGCAAGAAGGACAAGAAGAACCCCGGCCTGACCCTCGACCCCGACAAGGTCGAGAAGGTGCTCTACAAGACCGCGATCCAGCGCGCCTGCCCGAACCCGCGCACTGTCTCGTACGTCAACGTGGGCCGCACGCCGGAGTTCGACGCCACCTGTGAGGGTGACGCGAAGTTCAACGGCTTCTACGGTCACGGCATCGTGGACGCCTACGGTGCTGTTACCCGCGGTGGTCAGTTCCTGTAAGTCCCAGCTGGACAGCGGAGGGCTCCCGGTCGTCTCGACCGGGAGCCTTTTGCATGCGACGAAAGTAGTTCGCCTCGTCCACCTTCGTCCCCACCTCCCGCCGCGCCTTGACCGTGCCGTAGCGGCATGGTTTCCACTGGTCCTGTCAGCAAGCAGGAACCGGGGAAGAGGCGTCGTGGCGTGGAGCACCAGTCAGTTGGCAGACCTCGCCGGCACGACGCTGCGCACGATCCGGCACTACCACGAGGTGGGCCTGCTCCCCGAGCCGGAGCGCAAGGCCAACGGCTACAAGAGCTACGGCGTGCCGCACCTCGTGCGGGTGCTGCGGATCAAGCGCCTCACCGGTCTCGGGCTGTCGCTCACGCAGATCGCGGACCTGGGCGACGGCGACGAGCACCCCGGCGAGGCGTTGCGCGAGATGGACGCCGAACTGGCGGCGACGATCGAGCGCCTGCAACGGGTGCGGGGCGAGATCGCGGTGATCCTGCGGCAGGAGTCACCGACCGACCTGCCTGCGGACGTCGCGGCGATGCTCGCGAACGTGGACCTGTCACCGCAGGACCGTTCGTTCACCGTCGTGCTGGCCCAGCTGGTCTCGCCGGAGGCGTTGTCCTCGTACGCCGAGGTGCTCAAGCGCTACGCGAGGGTTCCCGTGCTCGTCGAGTTCGACGAGCTGCCCGCGGACGCGGACGAGGCGACGCGCCAGGACTTGGCGGAGCGCATGCGCGTACACCCGCAGGTGCTGGAGATGCGGGCCGCGTTCCCGGACCCGGCGAGCCTGTACGGCGCTTCGCCGCACAGCGAGAAGTTCGTGGCGCAGACGATCGTCAAGACCATCGCCGAGCTCTACAACAAGGCGCAGCTCGACGTCCTCGTCCGCATGAACGGCTGACTTTTTCATCGGTTCGGCACGCCGGAGGGGCGTGCCGTCGGGGAGGGATTTGCTAATGCGAAAAGCTTTGTCACTGGCTGCGGTCGTGACCGCCGCCGCGGGCGTGGTGGCGGTGCCGGGGGTGTCGTCCGCCGGCACGCCGAAGCCCGAGGTGCAGTGGGTCGCCTGTCCCGCCGACGTGGCGCTGCCGGGCCTGGAGTGCGGCAAGCTCCAGCTGCCGCTCGACTACCGCAAGCCGCAGGGCCGCAAGACCGAGGTGATGTTCAGCCGGCTGGCCAGCAAGAACCCCGCGAAGCGCAAGGGGATCCTGCTGACAAACCCCGGCGGGCCGAGCGAGGGCCTCACGTTCCCGGCGGTGCTGAAGGCGGTGGGCCTGCCGCAGAGCGTGCAGGACGCCTACGACGTCATCGGCATGGACCCGCGTGGCATCGGCTACAGCTCACCGTCCACGTGCGACATGACCGAGGAGCAGATGGCGGACGGCAGCGTGCCGCCGTACGCGAACAACTCCGCCGAGGTGCGCCAGCGCGCCGCCGAGGTGGAGAAGATCGCCGAACAGTGCCTGAAGTCGTCCTCCGCGGACGAACTGCCGTACAACACGACCGCGAACATCGCGCGTGACCTGGACTCGGTCCGTGCGGCGCTGGGCGAGGAGAAGGCGTCGTTCCTCGGCTACTCGTACGGCTCGTACCTGGGTTCGGTGTACGCCACGCTGTTCCCGAAGACCTCCGACCGCGTCGTGATCGACAGCAACCTGCCGAAGGGCGGCTGGGACGTCGAGGGCGGCCGGCTGATGGGTCGCGGCGTCGAGGACACGTTCCCGGACTTCGCGAAGTGGGCGGCGGCGCACCCCGAGCACGGCCTGGGCACCACGCCGCAGCAGGTGCGCGCCAAGTTCTTCGACCTCGCCGCACGGCTCGACGAGAAGCCCTCGGTGGAGGGCATCGACGGCAGGACCTTCCGCTTGCTCACCTTCACGGCCCTGTACGGCACCGGTGACGCGGCCTTCACGAAGCTCGCCGCCTCCTGGAAGGCCTTCGACACCGGACAGCCGCAGCCGCCGCAGGACTACCCGGAGGTCCCGCGCGTCCAGGCCCTGCTGGCGGGGCGCCTGCACGTGATCTGCGGTGACTCGGCCTGGCCGACGTCGGTCGGCACGTACGAGCGCAACGTGGCGGTCGACCGGGTCCGCCACCCGATGTTCGGCGCGGCCGCCGCGAACATCCAGCCGTGCGCGTTCTTCCCGAAGCCGCTGGAGAAGCAGGTCCTGCCGTCCGACCGGGGCCCGCGCAACGTCCTGCTGGTGCAGAACGAACGCGACCCCGCGACGCCGCTGGCCGGCGCCCGGTCGACGCGCCGCGCGTTCGGCGACAGGGCCGCGATGATCACGATCGACCAGGGCGGGCACGGCGCCTACGTCATCGGCAAGAACAAGTGCGCCAACGACAAGGTGACCGAGTACCTGCTCGGCGGGCAGCGCCCGGACGACCTCAGGTGCGCTGCTGGGACCAGCTGACACGCGGTGGTGGAGGACGGCTCCGGCCGTCCTCCACCACCGTCGCTTCGCGAACACCTCCGACCAGGCCGCTGAGGTGGAAGGCCTGCGGCCGGAGCTCCGGAGGCGCTCCTACAGCTGGGTCCAGTCCAGCACCGGCGCCGCGAAGTCCCGGATGGACGCCAGCAACCCGAGCCGAGCCGCCTTCACCGACTCGTCCTCGGCCATCACCAGCACCTCGTCGAAGAACGTGTTGATCGGCCCGGTCAACCCCTCGGCCGCGGCCACGAAAGCGGCCAGCCCGGCCACGTCCCGCGGCACCGGGTCGAACGCCTTGTGCAGCGCCACCTCGGCGGGCTCGACCAGCACGGAGGCGTCGTACGACCCCTCCACCGAAGCCGGCACGATCCGCCGCACCCGCTGCAGAGCAGCCGTCAGCGCCGCGAAGGACTCGTCGCCCGCCAGCGACTCCAGCTGCGCGAGCGTCTCGTCGGCCAGCACGGGCGAGTCGGCCAGCGGCAGCACGGCCTGGACGAACCGGTGCTCGTGCCCGGCGTCGAGCAAAGCCTGCTCGTACCGGCGCACGGCGAACTCCCGTGCCGTCTCCAGCGCGTCGGCCGAGACCTCGAGCCCTTCCGCGGCAAGGGAAAGCGCCACCGGCAACGTGATCGCCCGCAGGTCCGGGAACGCCCTCAGCACCGTCACCGCGCCGAGCGCGGCACGACGCAGCCCGAACGGGTCGGACGACCCGGTCGGCTGGGCGCCGATCCCGAAGAGCCCTGCCAGCAGGTCGAACCGGTCGGCCAGCGACAGCAGCGCACCCGGAACCGACGACGGCAGCGCGTCGCCGGCCGACCGGGGGAGCTCCATCTCCCACAACGCCAGCGCGACCTCGGGCGTCTCCCCCGCCCGCTCCGCGTACTCGCGGGCCATCACACCGGCCAGCGACGACAGCTCGATCACCATCTGCGAGCCGAGGTCGAACTTGGCCAGCGCGCCGGCGCGGTCCAGCGTCTCGCGGTCGGCGTCGACCACCTCGGCGAACCGGCCGGCGAGCGCGGCGATCCGGGCGGCGCGGTCCGCCATCGAGCCCAGCTTGTCCGCGAACGTCAGCTTCGCGAGACCGGACTTCATCTCCTCCAGCGGCGTCTTGAGGTCCGCGCGCCAGAAGAACGCCGCGTCCTCGTACCGCGCCCGCAGCACGGCCTCGTTGCCCGCGCGCACCAGGTCGGCGTCCACGGACCCGTTCGCCACGGCCACGAAGTGCGGCAGCAGCGCGCCGTCGGCCGAGCGCACCGGCAGGTAGCGCTGGTGCTTGCGCATCACGGTGGTGAGGATCTGGGCAGGCAGCTCCAGGTACCGCTCCTCGAACGAGCCGAGGATCGGCGTCGGCCACTCGACGAGGTTCGTGACCTCGGACAGCAGCCCGTCGACCTCGACGACGCCGCCGACCGACGCCGCGAGCTCCTGCGCGGCCTCGACGATCGCGGCCGAGCGGGCGGCCGCGTCGACCTGGATCCCGTGCGAGGACAGGAACTCCAGGTATCCGTCCGCCGTGGACACCTCGACCACCGGCGTCGAAGCCGTGCGGTGAACGCGGGTCGTCGTGCCGGAAGCGAGCGACGACACCGCGACCGGCACCGGCGTCGAGCCCAGCAGCGCGAGCAGCCAGCGGATCGGGCGGGTGAACGACAGCTTCGGGTCGTTCCACTTCATGTTCTTCTCGGCGCGCAGGTCCGCGACGACCTCGCCCAGCAGGCCGCTGAGCACCTCGACGGCACCGCGCCCGGCGTCGGTCTTGGTCAGCGCCACGAACTCGACGCCGTTCTCGGTGACGCGGCCCAGCGCGGACACGTCGACGCCCTGGCCGCGGGCGAAGCCCTGCACGGCCTTCGTCGGGTTGCCGTCGGCGTCGAAGGCGGCGGAGACGCGCGGACCGCGGACGGTGCGCTCGGCGTCCGGCTCGCGCGGCGACACGGCGGGCACCAGGACGACGATCCGGCGCGGCGTGCCGTGCACCGCCACCTCGCCGTGCGTGAGGCGGGTGGCGCCGAGCTTCGCCGTCACGGCCTCGCGCACCGCGTCGACGGTCCGGACGACCTCGGCGGGCGGCAGTTCCTCGGTGCCGATCTCGAACAGCAGGGTCGCGGGCGCCACGACGTCGGCGAAGGACGAGGGCTTCTCGACGGCGGCGGGAGCCTCGGCGACGCCCAGCGGGTGCCCGAGCTCGGCGCGGCGCTCGGCCCACAGACCGGCGACCTCGCGGGCCAGGCCGCGCATCCGGCCGAACGCGCGGGCGCGCTCGGTCGTCGAGATGGAGCCGCGCGCGTCCAGGACGTTGAAGATGTGCGAGCACTTCAGCACGAAGCTGTGCGCCGGCACGGGCAGGCGGGCGTCGAGCATGCGCCGGGCCTCGGCGGCGAACTCCTCGAAGAGGCGCTTGTTCGCCTCCACGTCGGCGTCGTCGAGGTAGTACCGCGACATCTCGTACTCGGCCTGGCCGAACGCCTCGCCGTAGGAGATGCCGGGCGCGTAGGCGATCTTCTTGAAGTGGTCGACGCCCTGCAGCGCCATCATGATCCGCTCGATGCCGTAGGTGATCTCCACCGACACCGGGTCGAGCGTCATGCCGCCGGCCTGCTGGAAGTACGTGAACTGGGTGATCTCCAGGCCGTCGAGCCAGACCTCCCAGCCGAGGCCCCAGGCGCCGAGAGCGGGCGAGGCCCAGTTGTCCTCGACGAACCGGACGTCGTGCGCGCGGACGTCGATGCCCAGCGCCTCGAGCGAGCCGAGGTAGAGCTCCTGCGGGTCGCCCGGGTCGGGCTTGAGGATCACCTGGAACTGCGTGTGCGTCTGCAGGCGGTTCGGGTTCTCGCCGTAACGGGCGTCGTCGGGCCGCACGGACGGCTCCACGTACGCGACGCGCCACGGCTCGGGACCCAGCACCCTCAGCACGGTGGCGGGGTTCAGCGTTCCCGCCCCGACCTCGGTGTTGAACGGCTGCACCACGATGCAGCCTCGGTCGGTCCAGTACTTGGTCAGCGCGAGCAGCGCGTCCTGCATCGTCAACACGGCGACGAGTCTACGAAACGGACAAAAACGCTGGTCAGGGGGCCTTGATCGGCTGGTGTCCACCACTGTGCCACCCTTTGCACAACCGAGTGACGCTCCCGCACGTCCACTTGGGGTACCCGCATGTGCCGAGAGGAGTGGGTGTGGACAACCGGCCGCCGCGGCCGGGAGACCCGAACGGGGCTCCCGGTCGATCGTCATCTGGGCGCCCTTCCGCCACCCCTCGTCCGCAGGCGGGACAGCCCCGCCGCCCGCCGGTGCCGCCGCGTGCGTCCGACCCGCCGCGCAGGCAGCCGAACCGGGCGGAGCCGCCGAGGCGCGAGCCCCCGAGGCGCATCGAACCGGCGCGCCCTCAACCCCAGCGCGGGCGTGCGGCCTCGTCCGCACCGCGCTCGCCGGCCGACCGCCCGACGGTCCGCACCACCCCGGCCAAGGCGGAGGCCCCGGAGCCGAGGCCGCGCCCGAGGCCCGCTCCCGCCCGCCGCCCGAGTGCGGCCAGGCGCGGCGCCTCGACCGGCGCCAAGGTCTTCATCAGCATGCTGTCCGCGGCGGTCCTCGTGGTCACCGGCGTCGCGTGGCAGAACCTCACCGCGCTGACCGACGGCTTGACCAAACAAGACCTGAACCTCGCCGACGCCGGTGAGAAGCCGGCCGACGGCGCGATCGACATCCTGCTGGTCGGCATGGACAGCCGCACCGACTCCAAGGGCAACCCGCTGCCGCAGAACATCCTCAACGAGCTGCAGGCGGGCGGCACCGACGACGGCGGGTTCAACACCGACACGCTCATCCTGCTGCACATCCCGAACGACAGCGGCAAGGCGTTCGCCGTCTCGTTCCCGCGCGACTCCTACGTGAAGATCGCGGGCGGGTTCGGGCGACACAAGATCAACTCCGCCTACGGCTACGCCAAGAACCAGGCCGCCGAGAAGCTGAAGGGCAGCGGCAAGAGCGGGCCCGAGGTCGAGATGGAGTCGCGCAAGGCCGGCGCGAACAACCTCATCGAGACCGTGCAGACCCTCACCGGCACGACGATCGACCACTACGCCGAGGTCAACCTGGTCGGCTTCTACGACATCACCAAGGCCATCGGCGGCATCGAGGTCTGCCTCAACAACAAGGTCCGCGACAGCTTCTCCGGAGCGAACTTCGCCGCGGGCCGGCAGACCATCGAGGGCAAGAACGCGCTGGCGTTCGTCCGGCAGCGCCACGGCCTGCCGCTGGGCGACCTCGACCGCGTCGTGCGCCAGCAGGTCTTCATGGCGGGCCTCGCCAAGAAGATGCTGTCGGCGGGCGTGCTCACCGACAGCACGAAGCGCAACGACATGATCAAGGCCGTGAGCGGCGCGATCGTGCTCGACGACGGCTGGGACATCACCAAGTTCGCCCTGCAGATGAAGGACATGACGGGCGGCAACATGACGTTCCAGACCATCCCGACCGGCAACCCCGACCTGCAGACGCCGGAGGACGGCTCGGCGGTCGAGGTGGTCGAGTCGGAGGTGCGCGCGTTCTTCAAGGGCCTGGGCAAGGCCCCGGCGTCCTCGAACCCGGCCACCCCGAAGTTCGACAAGGCCTCGCTGACCGTCGACGTCCGCAACGCCTCCGGCCAGCCGGGCCTCGCGGGCCAGGTGCTGCAGTCGCTCGTCACGAAGGGCTTCAAGGGCGGCCAGGCGGGCAACGCCGAGGCGCTGGCGAAGTCGGTCGTGCGCTACGGCAAGGGCGGCGAGGCGGGCGCCGACGCCGTCCAGGAGGCCCTCGGCGGGCTGAAGGTCGAGGAGGACGTCAACATCCCGGTCGGCACCGCCCGCGTGTTCCTCGGAGCCGACTACTCGGGTCCCGGCGCGCAGGGTTTCACCGGGTCCGGAGTGCTCGCCCTGGACGGTGCGCGCCGGCAACCGGCTGACCCCGCGGCCCCTCCGCCCATCTCCGCAGACGGCGTGCGCTGCGTGAACTGATACTCAGAGTAGAGAAGTACCCCCGTTCGGGGGATTCTACGGGCAAGTTGCGTAAGCGACGAAGCACTGGCGCCTTCCATGACCGTGAGACCCGCTCACGGGGTGGAGGGACCAGTGCGACCTGCGAACGGCCAAATCGACACAGCGGCGTACCAGCGCGTGCTCGGTGATGAGATCCGCAGCCTTCGCAAGCGACGCGGATGGACCCGCAAGGAGCTCAACAAGCGGCTGCAGACGGAGATCTCGCTGCAGACGCTCGCGACCTACGAGCTCGGCACCCGGCAGTGCTCGGTCGTGCGCCTCGTGGAGATCTGCCACGCCCTCGACGTTCCGGCGCACGAGGTCCTCGCCCGCGTCCACGAACGCTTCTTCGGCGACATCCCGACAGGCCACCTGGCGCTCAACCTCGCCGCCGTCGCGGCGACCGACAACTCCCGGCTGATCCCGCTGCGGAGGTGGGCGGCCGGACGCCTGCACGCGCTGCCTCCCGGCGTCTCACCGGAGGTGCACCTCGACCTGCCCGCCCTGGAGAACATGGCACAGCTCTGCCAGCTGCCCACCGTGGAGCTCATCAGGATCCTGCGCTCGTTGAGCCGCTGACGCCGGAACGCCCCCACCGGCCGGCAGGGGCGTTCTGGTCGTCGTGCGGTTGTCAGGCGGCGAAGCGGGTGAGGGCGCTCCAGCCGGTGCCACCCTCGTGGCCCCAGTGGAAGTTCCCCGTTCCGTCGCCGTAGAAGTAGCGCAGCTGGTCACCGGCGACAGCGATCAGGTCGCCCTTGCCGTCACCGTTCATGTCGGTCACGGCGAGATGTCCCAGGCTTCCCCAGCCGACGCCGCCTTCGCTGCCCCAGTGGAAGTTGCCACTGCCGTCGCCGTAGTAGTAGCGCAGCTTGTCCTGGTACACGGCGACCAGGTCCGCCCTGCCGTCGCCGTTGACGTCCCCGGCCTCCAGCTTGGACAGAGCGCCCCAGCCGTTGCCACCCTCGCTGTGGAGGTGGAAGTTCCCGGTGCCGTCGCCGTAGTAGTAACGGAGCTGCTCACCCACCACACCGACGATGTCGGCCTTGTTGTCGCCGTTGACGTCCTCGAGGTTGAGGTGCTTGACGGCCTCCCAGCCGCTGCCGCCCTCGCTGCCCCAGTGCAGGTTGCCACTGCCGTCACCGTAGAAGTACCGCAGCTTCCCGCCGGCTTCGGCGATCAGGTCGCCCTTGCCGTCGCCGTTCACGTCACCCATCGCGATCTCACCCAGCGCGCCCCAGCCGACGCCGCCTTCGCTGCCCCAGTGCAGGTTGCCGCTGCCGTCGCCGAAGTAGTAGCGCAACTTGTCCTGGTACACGGCGAAGAGGTCGCCCTTGCCGTCACCGGTGATGTCGGCGTTGCCGCGGCCACCGGCGTTGTCGAACCGGTAGGTGTTCCAGTTCCGCATGATGGCCAGGACCTTGGTCACGTAGGACTGGTCGGTCGCGTACGCCTTGGCGATCTCGGTGAGGAACCTGTCCGGCTGCGACCGGTACGGCAGGGCGTGGGCGTAGCTCGGGGCCGTCGAGATCATCCGGCCGTAGTCGCGGAACGAGTCCCGCATCGAGTTGTAGGTGCGGAAGTACGCCGTGGCGGGGTGGCAGCCGCTCTGGTCGCACTCGGTCGTCGGGTAGGCCCGGCAGCCGACGGCGATCGGGCCGGGCAGGCCGTCCTTGCACTTGATGCCGAAGTAGTTGCGGTCGTTGGCGGACAGGGTGCTGCGGCCCCAGGCGGACTCGTGGATCGCCTGCCCGGTGGTCACCGAGGCGGGCACGTCGTACTCCCGCTTCACGTCCTGGGCGAGCGGTCCGGCGACGGCGATGAAGTCGTCCCGGTAGTCCTGCGCGGACAGTTCGGACGCCGTGGCCAGCGCGGGCGTGGCGACCAGACCGGCCACCGCGGCGGCGAGAACGAGGATCTTCCTCATGGCTGGTTCCCCCTCATCCTGCGAAGCGGGTCAGGGTGCTCCAGCCGGCGCCACCCTCGTGGCCCCAGTGGAAGTTCCCCGTTCCGTCGCCGTAGAAGTAGCGGAGCTTGTCGCCGGCGACCGCGAGCAGGTCGCCCTTGCCGTCACCGTTCATGTCGGTCACCGCGAGGTGGCCCAGGCTTCCCCAGCCGGTGCCGCCTTCGCTGCCCCAGTGGAAGTTGCCACTGCCGTCGCCGTAGAAGTAACGGAGCTGGTCACCCGCGACGGCGACCAGGTCCGCCCTGCCGTCGCCGTTGACGTCCCCGGCCTCCAGCTTGGACAGAGCGCCCCAGCCGCTCCCACCCTCGCTGTGGAGGTGGAAGTTGCCCGTGCCGTCGCCGTAGTAGTAGCGCAGCTTGTCACCCACGACACCGACGATGTCGGCCTTGCCGTCGCCGTTGACGTCCTCGAGGTTGAGGTGCTTGACGGCCTCCCAGCCGCTGCCGCCCTCACTGCCCCAGTGCAGGTTCCCCGAGCCGTCACCGTAGAAGTACCGCAGCTTCCCGCCGGCTTCGGCGATCAGGTCGCCCTTGCCGTCGCCGTTCACGTCACCCATCGCGATCTCACCCAGCGCGCCCCAGCCGACGCCGCCTTCGCTGCCCCAGTGCAGGTTGCCGCTGCCGTCGCCGAAGTAGTAGCGCAACTTGTCCTGGTACACGGCGAAGAGGTCGCCCTTGCCGTCACCGGTGATGTCGGCGTTGCCGCGGCCACTACCGCCGACGATGTTGTTGTAGCGGTAGGGCGGGTACTCGGCGGCCGTCGCGGACCAGGTGTACTCGTTGTACGTCGCGATGGGCGGGGTCTGCTCGTAGACCCAGTAACGGGTGCGGGCCGAGTCGAGCCAGCCGCCGAACAACCGGACGTGCCCGGCCGCGCCCTCCGTGCCGGGGCCGCCCTTGATGAGGATGTCGCCGGGCAGCAGCTCGTCCTTGGTGATGCGGTGGGTCACGTTGGACCCGACGAGCGTGACCGTGCTCAGGCCCGGCTTGGAGAGGTTCCAGGCCATCGAGACGAAGCCGGAGCAGTCGGTCCGCCAGCCGTCCCTCGCGGCGCTCATGCTGTACGGCACTCTCGCGTCCACCCACGTCTTGGCGCGGGCCATCACCTCGGCCCTGGTGATCGTCGCCATCGTCGAGAAGTCGGCCTCGGAGTAGACGACCGCGGCGTCCGGCTTGGCCGGCGCGGCGCCCGCCGAGGGGAGCAGGACGGAGGTGAAGGTGGCCGCGAGGAGAACGGCGCTGACGAAAGCCTTGTTCGTGGTGCGCATTTCGATGACCCCCAGGTCGGTGTCTTCGCTGTCTTGCTGACAGGAACGACATTGCTGGGGCGATCTCCAGAAAACCTGCAACGCGTCTCCAGAAGTCCTGCAAGCGGAGCGAGCCGGGCAGGAGCCGCTCCGCGAGCGCCGGTAGAGTCGCCGGGGTGAACGATTCCCCCGCCCGCCTTCCCCTGCGCACCGCAGCCGCCGTGAAGCTGGGCA
Source organism: Lentzea sp. DG1S-22 (assembly GCF_036321065.1). NCBI lineage: Bacteria > Bacillati > Actinomycetota > Actinomycetes > Pseudonocardiales > Pseudonocardiaceae > Lentzea > Lentzea sp. DG1S-22. The sequence goes on from NZ_CP143276.1 coordinate 4,791,919, forward strand.
ACCTGAGCTCCACGCTGTCGCAGAAGATGGGCCTCGGCGCCGGCGGCATGATCGGCGGCCGGGTCGCGCTGAAGCTCGACCCCCAGGCGCTGGGCCGCCTCACGCAGGGCCGCAGGGTCGCCGTCGTGACGGGCACCAACGGCAAGACGACCAGCACGATGATGCTGGCGAGGGCCGTGGGCGCGCTGGGCGAGGTCGCCACGAACCACAGCGGCGCGAACATGCCCGACGGCCACGTCACGGCGCTGTCGAAGCAGCCGGACGCCCCGTACGCGGTCCTGGAGTGCGACGAGGCCTACTTCCCGGCCGTCGCGGGTGCCAGCAACCCGGCCGTCGCGGTGGTCCTGAACCTGAGCCGCGACCAGCTGGACCGCGTCGGCGAGGTCCGCACCATCGAGCGGTCGCTGCGCGACGCCATCTCCAAGCTGCGGAACTGCACGATCGTCGCCAACTGCGACGACGTGATGGTGACGAGCGCGGCCTGGAACGCCGGGAAGGTCGTCTGGGTCGCCACCGGCACCGGCTGGCACCACGACTCGGCGAGCTGCCCGCGCTGCGGCAGCCCGATCAGCTGGCAGGGCGAGCACTGGCACTGCACGGGCTGCGACCTCGCCCGCCCGCACCCGAACTGGATCACCACCGACGAGGCGATGATCACGCCGGAGCACCAGAAGCTCGAGCTGCGCCTCACGCTGCCGGGCAAGTTCAACCAGGCCAACGCCGTCATGGCGTCCGCCGCCGCGCACGCGATGGGCGTCCCCGCCGAGGAAGCCGTGCGCCGTCTGCGCGGCGTCTCGAACGTGAGCGGCCGTTACCGCACGATCCAGCGCAACGGCCGCAGCGCGCGCCTGTTGCTCAGCAAGAACCCGGCGGGCTGGAGCGAGACGCTCACGGTCGTCAAGGAAGCCCACCACCCGGCCGTCCTGGTGATCAACGCCCAAGAGGCCGACGGCCGCGACCTGTCGTGGCTGTGGGACGTCCCGTTCGAACGCCTGCAGGGCCGCACGGTCATCGCTTCCGGTGAACGCGCCACGGACCTCGCGGTGCGTCTCACGTACGCCGAGGTCCAGCACACGATCGTGCCCGACCCCCTGAAGGCCATCGACCAGATGCCGCAGGGCGCGGTCGAGGTCATCGCCAACTACACCGCGTTCCGCGACTTGAATGCCAGGGCTGCCGCTGATGAGTGAGTCGACTGTCCAGATCGCGCTCGTGCTGCCGGATCTCCTCGGCACGTACGGGGACTTCGGCAACGCCGTGGTCCTCGAGAAGCGCATGACGTGGCGCGGGATCAAAGCCGAGATCGTGCCGATCAACTACGGCCAGCCGGTGCCGGACTCGTGCGACATCTACGTCGTCGGCGGCGGTGAGGACACCGCGCAGACGCTGGCGGTCAAGCACCTGCGCGAGCACCCCGGCCTGCAGCGCGCCGTCACGAAGAACGCCGTGGTGCTGGGCGTCTGCGCCGGCATCCAGATCTTCGGCGAGAGCTTCACCCGTGCCGACAACGTCACCCACCCCGGCATGGGCCTGATCGACTCGACCTCCCACGCCGGCGGCAGCCGCGCGATCGGCGAGGTCGTCGCCGAGCCCGCCGACGGCCTGTTCGCGGGCCCGCTGACCGGGTTCGAGAACCACCAGGGCCGCACGGTGCTGGGCCCGGCCGCGCGTCCCCTGGCGCACGTCAAGGTCGGCACGGGCAACGACGGCAGCGTCGAAGGCGCTGTTCAGGGCCGGATCGTGTGCACGTACCTGCACGGGCCGGTGCTGCCGCGCAACCCGGCGCTCGCGGACATGCTGATCGAGTGGGCGACCGGGACCAAGGTCGCGCCGATCGACCTGCCGGCCGTCACCGCCATGCGGGCTGAACGGGTCCGGGCAGCTTCCTGAGGCGGTCGGCCACCCCCGGCCAGACCACCGCCATCACGTAGTCGGTCGCGAGCGCGGGTCCCACCGAGGGCCTGCGCTCGCACCACACCGCGAGCCGTTCACACGCGCCGACGACGATCTCCGCGAAGGCCTCCGCCTCCAGCGGATCGATCTGCGGCGCGAACGACACCAGCACGGACCCGATCATGTCCGTCTGCTGCTGCCGGATCCCCTCGACCTCCTCCTGCGCCGACGGCACCGCGATCGCCGCCTCCTGCCGCAGCAGGGCCCAGGACCGCTGGTGGTCGACGATGAACTCGAAGAACGCCCGCAGCCCGAGCCGCAGGAACTCCTCCGGGTCCGCCGCGCCCGCGATGGCCGCCGCCGTCTTCTCGCGCAACTCCGTGCGCGCACGGTGGATGCAGCCGATGAGCAGGCCTTCCTTCGAGCCGAAGTACTCGTAGAGCATGGGCTTCGAGACGCCGACGCGTTCGGCGATCTCGTCCATCGACGTGGCCAGATACCCCTGCTCGGCGAAGATCTCCTCGGCGACGGTGAGCATCTGCGCCATGCGCTGGGCCTTGGGCATGCGGCGGCGCGGAGCAGTCACGAACGGAGTCTACCGCTCGTAACTTACTTCGAGTAACCTACTGCGAAGTAGCCACCGCGAGCGGAGGGAACCCCCATGCACCGGGAGACGAAGGTCCTCGTCATCGGCACCGGCTTCTCCGGCCTGGGCATGGCCGTCGAGCTGAAGCGCCGCGGCGAGCACGACTTCGTGGTTCTCGAGAAGGCCGCCGACCTCGGCGGTACGTGGAGGGACAACTCCTATCCCGGCTGCGCGTGCGACGTGCCGTCGCACATGTACTCGTTCTCGTTCGAGATGAACCCGAAGTGGTCGCGGATGTTCGCGCAGCAGGGCGAGATCTTCGACTACCTGCGGCGGGTGGCCGAGAAGTACCGGCTGCGGCCGCACATCCGCTTCAACAGCAAGGTCTCCGGCGCGCGGTGGGACGACGAGGCCAAGCACTGGAACGTCACGACCGAGCAGGGCGACACGTACACGGCGAAGGCGCTGGTCGCCGGCGTCGGCGCGTTGCACATCCCGAACATCCCCGAACTGCCGGGCATCGAGAACTTCGCCGGCAAGGCGTTCCACAGCGCGCAGTGGGACCACGACCACGACCTCACCGGCAAGCGCGTGGCCGTCATCGGCACCGGCGCGTCCGCGATCCAGTTCGTCCCGAAGATCGCGGGGCAGGTCGGGTCGATGAAGATCTTCCAGCGCACGCCGCCGTGGATCATGCCCAAGGCCGACCGCGAGATCAGCGGCTGGGAGCAGAAGCTGTTCCGCGCCCTGCCCGTCACGCAACGGCTCTACCGCAACTTCGTCTACTGGATGCGCGAGTCGTCCGCGCTGGGCTTCGCGGTGAACCCGAAGATCATGCAGTTCGCACAGGGCATCGCGTTGCGGCACATGAAGAAGCAGGTGCCCGACCCCGCGCTGCGCGAGAAGCTGAAGCCCGACTACACGATGGGCTGCAAGCGCGTGCTCATCTCCAACGACTTCTACCCGGCGCTCGGCTACCCGAACGTCGACCTGGTGACCGACAAGGTCTCCGAGGTCCGCGAGAACTCCATCGTGGACAGTGCGGGCGTCGAGCACGAGGTCGACGTCATCATCTACGGCACCGGTTTCCACGTCGTCGACTCGTTCGACTACCTGGACATCCAGGGCAAGAACGGCGTCGACCTCGCGAAGAAGTGGCGCCAGGAGGGGATCGAGACCTACTACGGCATCACGGTCTCGGGTTTCCCCAACCTGTTCTTCCTGCTGGGCCCCAACACGGGACTCGGGCACAACTCGGTCGTGTTCATGATCGAGTCGCAGATCCGGTACGTCTCGCAGTGCCTCCGGCTCCTCGACCGGCACCGCGCAGCGGAGCTGGACGTGCGGTTGGAGGCCCAGCAGGAGTTCAACTCGGAGATCCAGCGCAAGCTCGGCAAGGGCGTCTGGACCCAGGGCGGTTGCAAGAGCTGGTACCTCGACGCGCAGGGCGTGAACCGCACCGTGTGGCCGGGCTTCACCTGGCGGTACTGGATGCGGACCAAGCGCGTGCGCGCCGAGGACTACGTGCTGACCGCCGCCAGGAGGGCTACGGCCGCACGATGACCTTGAGGGCGGTCCGCTCGTCCATCGCCCGGTAGCCCTCGGCGACGTCGTCGAGCGAGACCGTCCTGTCGAAGACGGGACCGGGGTCGATCCGGCCGGCCAGCACGTCGGCCAGCAGCTCCGGCAGGTACGCCCGCGCGGGCGCGATGCCGCCGCCGATGGCGATGTTGCGCCCGAAGAGCTTGCCCAGCGGCAGCCCCGGCATCTCGTGCGGCACGCCGACGTAGCCGATCCTGCCGCCGTCGCGCACGACGCCCATCGCGGTCTCCCACGACTGCTCGGTGCCGACGCACTCCAGCACCGCCGACGCGCCGAGGCCGCCCGTCATCTCCTTGATCCGCTCGACCGCGGCCTCGCCGCGTTCGGCGACCTGGTCCGTGGCACCGAAGAGCTTGGCGATCTTGGCGCGGTCCTCGTGGCGGCCCAGCGCGATGATCCGCTCGGCGCCGAGCCGCTTGGCCGCGAGGACGCCGCACAGCCCGACCGCGCCGTCCCCGACGACCGCGACGGTGCTGCCGGGACCCACACCCGCGCCCAGGGCGGCGTGGTGACCGGTGCCCATGACGTCGCTCAGGCTGAGGAACGCGGGCAGCAGCTCCTGCGGCGCGTCCGCGGGCACCCGGACCAGCGTGCCGTCCGCCTGCGGCACCCTCACGGCCTCGCCCTGCCCACCGTCGCTGCCCTTGCCGCCCCAGAACCCGCCGTTGCGGCACGACGTCTGCAGCCCGGCCTGGCAGTACGCGCACGTGCCGTCGCTCCACACGAACGGCGCGATGACGCGGTCGCCCACGTTGACGGACCGGACCGCGCCGCCGACCTCCTCGACGATGCCGAGGAACTCGTGGCCGATGCGCTGCCCCTCCTCGCGCTTGGCCACACCCCGGTACGCCCACAGGTCACTGCCGCAGATGCACGCGAGCTCGACCCGGACGACGACGTCGGTGGACTCCTGGACCGCCGCGTCCGGCACCTCCTCGACGCGGATGTCTCGGGTGCCGTAGATCGTCGTAGCCCGCACCGGGCACCTCCTCTGTTCCGCCGTACAAACCCCCTGCATCGTGCTCCTGCCGCGGGCTTCACGCCGAATCGAGACGCTGTGGAATTGGTTACGCGTGCCTACCATCGGAACCGTGCTGATCAACGCCGAAGGTCTCGTACGAGCGCGCGGTGTCCGTTATGCGACGGCTTCCCGGTTCGAAGAACCCGAGCCGTACGAGTGGGACGGCGTGGTCGACGCCGGCGAGCGCGGTCCCGCGTGCCCGCAGCCACCCTCGGCGCTCGCGGCGCTGGTCGGCAACTCGGTCGAGGGTCTGGCGTTCGACGAGCACTGCCACGTGCTGAGCGTGACGGCTCCCGCCGGCGCCTCCGGGTTGCCGGTGATGGTCTGGTTCCACGGCGGCGCGTACGTGACGGGCAGCGGTGAGTCGGTCAAGTACGACTGCGACCTGCTGGCGTCGGAGGGCGTCGTGGTCGTCCGCGTCAGCTACCGGCTCGGCGTCTTCGGGTACCTGCGGGACAACCTGGGGCTGCTCGACCAGCTCACCGCGCTGCGGTGGGTGCGGGACAACATCGCCGCGTTCGGCGGCGACCCGGCGAACGTGACGGCGTTCGGCCAGTCCGCGGGCGCCGACTCCGTGTACGCGCTGATGCTCACCGACACGGAGGGCCTGTTCCACCGGGCGATCCTGCAGAGCGCGCCGCTGGGCACCCGCGGCCCCGAGCGCGCCGAGATGACGGCCGCGCTGCGGTCGTCGGTCTCCGTGGACGCCTCCACGCCCGCGGACGACGTGCTGGTGGCGCAGATCGCCGTCGTCGCCGAGCTGGGGCCCCGGTTCGGGCCTTCCGGTGCCATGCCGTTCGCCCCGGAGCTCGGCGAGGTCGACCTGGCCGCGGCGGCGTCCCGCGTCGAGCTGCTCGTCGGGCACACCGCGGACGACGGCAGCCCGTACGTGCCGAGCCGCGAGCACTGGGAGGCGGTGACGGAGCTGGTCTTCGCGGGGCCCGCCCGGCAGCTCGCCCGGGACTGGGAGGCGGCGGGCGGCCAGGTCGCCACCTACAGGTTCAAGTGGGCGCCTCCGGGCGCTCCGCTGGGCGCGTGCCACTGCATGGAGCTGCCGTTGCTGTTCGACCCGGCCGGCTGGTCGGGCGCGGGCATGCTGGCCGGGCACGAGCCGGACGTCGGGCTGGCGAAGACCGTCCGGGGGCTGTGGGCCGGGTTCGCGCGGAACGGGATGGACGCGCTGCCGTCGCGGTCGCTGGAATTCGACGCGTGACCGACCGCGAGAGGCTGCGCACCGCGTTCGGCGCGGACGCGGCCCGCTACCACCGGGCCCGTCCGACCTACCCCGCCGAGCTGTTCGGCCGTCTGCGGGGCCCGCGGATCCTGGAGATCGGTCCCGGCACCGGTCAGGCCACGCTGCCGCTGACGGCGCTGTGACACGTGACGGCGGTCGAGCTGAGCCCCGCGCTGGCGACGCTTGCCCGTGCGCACGCCCCCGCCGCCGACGTGGTCGTCGCGGACTTCGACTCGTGGCCGTTGCCGGGCGAACCGTTCGACCTCGTGGTGTCCGCGACGGCGTTCCACTGGCTCGACCCGGCCACCCGGATGGCCCGCTGCGCCGCGGCGTTGCGGCCCGGCGGTGCGCTGGCGGTGATCTCGACGCACCACGTGGCGGGCGGCACCGAGCAGTTCTTCGTGGACGTGCAGGAGTGCTACGAGCGCTGGGACCCCTCGACCCCGCCCGGGCTCCGGCTCCCCCGCGCCGAGGACGTCCCGCGCGAGTTCGACGACAGCCCCGAGTTCGAGGAGCCGGAGTTCCACCGGTACGAGTGGGAACGGGCCTACGACACCGAGGCGTACGTGGACCTGCTTCTCACGTACTCGAACCACATCTCGCTGCCGACGCGGGACGAACTGGTCGCGGACATCCGGTCGCTGATCGACACGCGCTTCGGCGGCCGGGTCGTGAAGCGGTACCTGACCCAGCTCGCCGTGGCCCGTGTCAGGCCCGCCGGGACCGACCGGCCGTGACCAACACGGTGATCGCCACGGGTCGAGCCGTACAGGTCGTGGACGTTCGCGCCGTCGCCGCTGAAGTCCGCCTTCGACAGGGACCGGAACTTTTCCCGGTACTCGACCGGTTGAGCGGCCGGAAACGCAGGAGCTGTCCCGCGCGCCGCTCGAGAAGCCGCGGACCGCAACACGAAGCGGCGAACCGGGTGCTGCTCACCCTGCGGGGTGGGCAGGACGCCTAGGATGTCCCGCCAAAGGGGCGGGGAGACACGCATGAGCCGTGCCCTTGTACGAGGAGGTGGCATGGCCGTGTCGACAACGGCGTACAACGAGGGCAGGGTCCCCCAGCGGGGCCGTCCTCGCGACGCCAGCAGGGACGACGCATTACGTCAGGCAGCGCTCGAGGTGATGGCCGAGGTCGGGTACCGCGCCCTCACCATGGACGCCGTCGCGGCCCGCGCGCGAGCGGGCAAGGCGACGATCTACCGGCGGTGGGAGTCGAAGCTCGATCTCGTGATCGACACGTGCACCCAGCTCGCGACGCAGAACCTCGCGGCACCGGACACCGGCTCGCTGGCCGGGGACCTGCGCGAGTTCCTCTCGTCGTTCGCCGCGTTCCTCTCCGGACCGATCGGCAAGGCCGCGCAGGCGCTCGTGGGCGAGCTGCCGCACGAGCCCGAGCTGGCGGCGGCGTTCCGGGAGACGTTCCTGATCTCGCAGCGCGACGTGCTGCGCGGGATCCTCGACCGCGCGGCCGACCGGGGCGAGCTCAAGGCGGACGCCCCGCGCGGCATGGCGGTCGAGATCGCGGGCGCCGCGCTGATCTACCGGCTGATGCTCACCGGTGACCCGCTCGACGAGCCGTTCGTGGAGAAGGTCGTCGAGCAGGTGCTCCTACCGTTGGTGCACGCTTAGCGGAACAGCTTGCGGACCAGCGCGAAGCCGACCACCGCGCCGACCGCGATCAGCGTGTACTTCACCTGGGGCCTGCTCAGCACCTCGAGCACGGACGACTTGCCCTGCTCGACGAGCTTCTGCGGGTTGGCGCGCTCGCTGAGCTCGTCCAGGGTGGCGGCCAGCGCGGTGCGAGCCTGCTCGATCTCGCGCTGGATGGTGTCGGGATCGCGAGCCACATGTCCTCCTAGCAGCGGTTCTGCCCGCAACCGTAGTGGACGGCGGGGAGGGCGGCTTCGCGCGACCCGCGAGAGCGGGTCCACGGACGCGCTATAGGCTTCCGCACGAGGGGTCGTAGCCCAATTGGCAGAGGCACTGGGTTTAGGTCCCAGCCAGTGGGGGTTCGAGTCCCCCGACCTCATTGAGCAGCGGTTTTCAGTGGTGCGCCGCGGGGATCGCTCCGCGGCGCACCACGTCCGCGGACCGCTCTCCGCCGCAGAGGCGGTCGTAGCTCCACCCGATCGCCGCGCGCAGGCTCCGGTGCCGTTCGGCCGGCGGTGCGGGTGCCGCGGGCCCGGCTCGCCCTAGCCCTGTCGGTGGACAGCCGCACCGCGCACGCGATCGACCACGGCGGCACCGCGAACAGCACCTCACCCGGCACCCTGACCGGCTCCCAGCGCGTTCGAGCAGCACCGCGCACGCCCGCGCCGGGAGGTGGTGGCCAGAGCGCCGCAGATCACACACGTCCCACCAGGTCGGCCATCAGCGGAGCACCGCAGCCAACGATCACACGTCCGACGGCGCTTTCGTTGCGATGCAGACGAACGGCCCGTCTCAGGTCCTTTCTGGACTTTCTCAGCTGTCCCCTAGTGGTTTCCCCCAACTCCCAGGGTGGGGTTTCCCCCACCCCAATCCTGCGGATCACCCCAATGTCCCCCGCGACCAACCTCCGTACCGTGGAAACCATGAACTTGGTCGACTGGGTCACCGACCTGATGCACACGGCCGGCGCACCCGGAGCGGCTTTGGCGATCGCGCTGGAGAACCTGTTCCCGCCGCTGCCCAGCGAGGTCTTCCTGCCCCTGGCGGGCTTCACCGCCGCCCAGGGCAAGATGTCGCTGCTCGACGCCGTCCTGTGGACCACGTTCGGCTCCGTCGCGGGCGCCCTGCTGCTGTACTGGGTCGGCGCGCGGCTGGGCCGCGAGAGGGTCCGCCGCATCGCCGCCCGCATGCCCCTGGTCCGGGTGTCCGATGTGGACAAAACAGAGGCCTGGTTCCTGCGCAACGGCTACCGCGCCGTCTTCTTCGGCCGCATGATCCCGGTCTTCCGCAGCCTGATCTCGATCCCGGCGGGCGTGGAACGCATGCGATTAGCACCGTTCGTCGCGTACACGGCGGCCGGCAGCCTGCTGTGGAACACGGCGCTGATCCTCGCGGGCTACCTGCTGGGCGACAACTGGCACCTGGTCGAGCAGTACGTGGGCCTGGGCTCCAAGGTGGTCCTGGGGCTGGCCGTGGTCGCCGTGGCGGTGTTCGTGGCGACACGCCTTTCGAAGCACCGCGCCAACGCGGACAGCTGACCTCTCCGCCGCTCACGACCGCGTCAGCTGACGCCGCAGCAGGGTTTCGCTGCACCTGCCGCCACGCTGCCCCGCACCGAGGCGAAGTTCCGGCGCTCGCGATCCTGGCACATCAACACCGCCGCGCTCGCTTCACCACACCCGACACCACGCCAACCCCATACCGGCGCAGGGGCTCGCCGCTCACGACCGCGTCAAAGCGGTCAGCAGCACGAACTCCCCACCCGCACCTCGGACCCCAGCCGCGCCGACCTCCGCCGTCCACCCCCGGCCGCGCCACCCTTGGGTACGCGTTGCCCACCCGAGCGCCCCAGCCGCTCATTCGGCCACGCCCGCCTGAGCCGTCCCGCAGCCATCCGCGAACGCCCGGCCGTTCCCCGTTCGACAACCGCCACCCCGCAGCCACCACAGCCGCACGGCCCTCAACCGCCCTCTCAGCCAGCCACCCTCAGCCAACTGCGCTCAACCGGCCACGCCCACCTGAGCCGTCCCGCAGCCACCCGCGAACGCCCGACCGTTCCCGCTCGACGACCGCCGCCCCGCAGCCACCACCACAGCCACACGGCCCTCAACCGGCGTTCAGCCAGCTGCGCTCAACCGGCCGCGTTCTGCCAGCCCTGCCCAGCTCAACCGGCCACCCTCAGCCCGTCCAAGTACCCCACCAACTCCCGAACGGCACTGCGACCAGCCCGGTTGGCCCCGATGGTGCTGGCCGAAGGCCCGTACCCGACCAGGTGGATCCGGGGGTCGGACACCACCCGCGTCCCGTCCACCTGGATCCCGCCCCCGGCCCCGCGCAGGTGCAGCGGCGCGAGGTGGTCCAGGTCGTGCCGGAACCCCGTCGCCCACAGGATCACGTCGGCGTCGAACCGCTCCCCCGAAGCCCACTCCACCCCACCAGGCGTGATCCGCGAGAACATCGGCTTGCGGTCCAGCACCCCGGAGGCCAGCGCGGCCCGGGTCGCGTCGTTCAGCGCGAGCCCGGTCACGCTGACGACGCTGCGCGGGATCAGGCCGGCGCGGACGCGTTCCTCCACCATCCCGACGACCCAGCGGCCGTAGTCCTCGGTGAACGGTCCTTCGCGCCACACCGGTTCGTGTCGCGTGACCCACCGGGTCTCCGCTGCGAGAGGAGCGAGCTCCATCAGCAACTGCGTGGCCGACGCGCCGCCGCCCACGACGACCACGCGCTTGCCGGCGAACTCGTCGGGGCCCCGGTAGTCGGCGGTGTGCAGCTGGCGGCCCCGGAACGTCTCCTGGCCCGGGTAGTGCGGCCAGAACGGGCGGCGCCACGTGCCGGTCGCGTTGATCAGGCCGCGCGTGGTCCAGGTTCCGCCGGAGGTCTCGACCTCCAGCAACGAGCCGTGGCCCAGGACCTGCGTGACGTTCACCGGGCGGATCACCGGCAGGTCGAAGAGCTGTTCGTAGCGGGCGAAGTACGACGGGATCGCCTCGTTGGCGGGCTCGTCGGGCGACGGCTGTTCGAACGGCATGCCGGGCAGCTCGTGGATGCCGTGCACGGTCCGCATGCGCAGGCTCGGCCAGCGGTGCAGCCAGGCGCCGCCCGGACCGGGGTTCGCGTCGAGCACCACGTGGTCGACACCGCGCCGCTGCAAGAAGTACGAGGCGGACAGGCCCGCCTGTCCCGCGCCGATCACCACCACATCCGTCACACCTCGGTCAACGGAACGGCGACACAGGTCCGTCCCACCTGTGAGCTACGAGACAACCGGCACGAGGAGCGCTAACTTCCGGGAGGGTGCACCTACTTCTGACGATGGCGTTGCTCGCGACCCCCGTCCCCACAACGACGGCCTCCTACGCCGTCTACGACCGGATCACGCAGACGCTGACGGGCCGGGACGTGCACAAGCCGTTCAGGTCCGCCTCGCTCGTGAAGATCCTGATCGCGATCGAGCAGCTGGAGACGCGCGGCGACGACCCGCGCATCGAACCCATGCTTCGCGTGAGCGACGACAGCGCGGCGAGCGAGCTGTGGGTCGAGAACGGCTGGGACCAGCTGGTCGTGCGCACGGCCGAGCGGCTGCGGCTCAGGGACACGCGGCCGCCGGAGAAGCGCGGCATGTGGGGCTACACGGCCGTGAGTGCACATGACGTCGTGAAGATCTACCGGTACCTGCTGGAGGACGCGCACCCGAAGGTCCGGCACACGATCATGGGACACCTGCACCGGGCCGAGAAGTGCGCCGCGGACGGGTTCGACCAGTCGTTCGGGCTGCCGTCGGCGACGTGGCGGCCCGCGTTCAAGCAGGGGTGGTCGGGGTTCGGCGACCCGGCGAAGCCGTGCGTGGACCGGCCGCGGCCCCGCGCGCAGTGGGAGCTGGACCTGAAGTCGCCCGCCCTGCACACGTCCGGGACGTGCCTGTTCAGCATCGTCGCGGTGCTGACGCTGCACCCCGAGGGCACGAGCTACGCGAAGGCGTCGAAACGAGTTACGCGGCTCACGGAAGAAGTGACGAAGCATCGGTGTTGATCGATGTATGAGCCGTCTGAGCGACATCCCGCTGTCCGTACTCGACCTCGCCCCGATCACGTCGGGGTCGGACGCGACGACCGCGCTGCGGAACTCGCGGGAGCTCGCCCAGCAGGCCGAACGCCTCGGGTACCACCGCTACTGGTTCGCCGAGCACCACAACATGCCCGGCATCGCGTCCTCCGCGCCCGCCGTGCTGATCGGGCACGTCGCGGACGCCACGTCGACCATCCGCGTCGGCTCCGGCGGCGTCATGCTGCCCAACCACGCGCCGCTGGTGGTCGCGGAGCAGTTCGGCATGCTCGAGGCGCTGCACCCCGGCCGCATCGACCTCGGCATCGGCCGCGCACCCGGCACCGACCAGAAGACCGCGCGGGCGCTGCGGCGCACCGAGGCCGGTCTCTCCGCGGAGAACTTCCCGCAGGAGCTGACCGAGCTGATCAAGTACTTCGAGGGCACCGCCGAGCTCAACGCCGTGCCCGCGGCGGGCAACAAGCCGCCGATCTGGCTGCTCGGCTCGTCCGGCTACAGCGCGCAGGCCGCGGGACTGCTGGGCCTGCCGTTCGCGTTCGCCCACCACTTCAGCGCGCAGAACACGCTGCCGGCGCTGGAGCTCTACCGGCGGCACTTCCGGCCGTCCGAGGTCCTCCAGGAGCCGTACGCGATGGTGTGCGCGTCGGTGATCGTCGCCGACACCGACGAGCAGGCCCGCTACCTCGCGGGCCCGGGAGCGCTCTCATTCGTGCGGCTGCGGCAGGGCCGCCCGGCCCCGCTGGCCACGCCGCAGGAGGCCGCGGACTACCCGTACACCGAGATCGACGAGCTGGTGATCGAGGACCGCATGGCCAACCAGATCATCGGGTCCCCCTCAACGGCCCGCGCCGGGATCGACGAGTTGCTGGAGTCGACGGCGGCCGACGAGCTCATGGTGACGACCATCGTCCACGGCCATGATGACCGTCTGCGTTCGTTCGAACTCCTCAGCGAGATCGCCGAACGGACGCCGTCGCTGGGCCGTTCGGCCGCACATACGTGAGACGGTTACGCGTGAGCTTCACGTTTCGTACTACTGGCACTGCTCTGAACGGGTGATAAACGGCTCCGCTTGTAGCGCGTGGCACACAGTGAGCGATGATCGGTATGAGCGCGCACGCCCCCCGACGCGCTCCCTAGCTTCACCAAGCGGCTTCGGCCGCAGGACGGCGTGGGGCCGGCGCTCTCTGTGGCGCCGCCCACGCCGCCCATCACGAGTCGGCCACGGCCCGGCACCAGGTCCGCTTCAGAGGCCGCTTTCGTTCGCACTGCCCCTTCGGCACCGTCACAGTTGACGTGAGTCGTCCACACCCACCGCCGGGGTGGGAAAGGGGAGTTCGTGAAGTTCGCCAAATCGGCCGCGGGCCTGTGCCTGCTCCTGGCCGTGGCGGGATGTGCGGGCCCCGGTGTCGCCGTCACCCCGGACGAGAACCTGACCGTCGAACAGCGAGCCGAGACGCCCCACGCGTCCGGTGCCGCCGCGTTCGGCACCCAGCGCGTGTGGGCCTCGGGCCTCTCCGTCGTCGTGTCCGCTCCCCGTTCGCTGGCGCCGTCCGAGACGGCGATCCCCCCGGCCAAGCGCACCGCGGTCTTCACGATCACCGTCTACAACGGCTCCAAGGCCTCCTACCGCCTCTCCCAGCTCTCCGTCAGGGCGACGGCCGACGGCCAGCCGGCGGCGGAGCTCGTCGACTCCGTGCAGGGCCTCAACGGCCTCGCCGCGGCGGTGGCGGAGCTCCCGCCGGGCCGCGACACGCAGCTGCAGCTCGCGTTCGCGGTCCCGGAGTCGCCGACGAGGATGCAGCTGACCATCAAGCCGGGTGGACAGGGCCAGGACGCCCCGACCGTCTTCGAGGGCCAGGCGTAGCCGCGGGCATAGTCTCTGCGGCATGACCAGTCGTCTCGAACCCGGTGACACCGCACCCGCGTTCACGCTGCCCGACAGCGAGGGCAAGCCGGTGTCGCTGTCCGACTACCTCGGCAAGTCCGTGGTCGTGTACTTCTACCCGGCCGCGAGCACCCCGGGCTGCACGAAGCAGGCCTGCGACTTCCGCGACAACCTCGGCGCGCTCGCGGCCTCCGGCTACGAGGTCGTCGGCATCTCCCCCGACAAGCAGGAGAAGCTCGCGAAGTTCCGCGACGCGGAAGGCCTCACCTTCCCGCTGCTCGGCGACCCGGACAAGAAGGCCCTGACCGAGTGGGGCGCGTTCGGCGAGAAGCAGAACTACGGCCGCACCGTCCAGGGCGTCATCCGCTCCACGTTCCTCGTCGGCCCCGACGGCAAGATCGTCAAGGCCATGTACAACGTCCGCGCCACCGGCCACGTGGCCAAGCTGCTGCGCGAACTCCCCGCCTGATCTCCACCCGCAGGTGAGGCCGCCGTCGCTTTCGTCGCGACGGCGGCCCTTTTTTCGGGTATGGTCGAACGGAGGGCGTGCACCAAAGCCGCCCCTGTTCCGGTGAGGGTGATACACCGTGTGTCGCGTGACGGCACCTAGCGGCCCCGACATCCCGTCTGATTTCGTCTTGCGAGTCCACTTCCCCACGCGCGGCGGCTGACCAGGGCGTTTCGCCCCGACGTCATCCGTTCTCTTCAACACGCACGCCTTGTGCTGCGTGCATTTCGTGCTGGGAAAATTCAATGCTCAAGTGGATGTTGCTCGCCCTCGCGGTGGGCGCGGAGGTTTTCGCGACCCTCTGCCTCAAATACTCGGACGGCTTCACGAAACCGTGGCCGGTCGCAGGTCTGGCCGCCGGTTTCCTGACGGCCCTCTACCTGGAATCACTCGTGATCCGCATGGGCCTGCCGGTGGCCATCACCTACGCGATCTGGGCGGGCGCCGGCATCGCCCTGGTGGCCGTCACGAGCCGGGTGCTGTTCGCGGACCCGCTGAACCTGGCCATGCTCGGCGGCATGGCCCTGATCGCCGCCGGCGTCTGCGTCGTGTCGGTGGCCTCACACGCCCAGGCAGCCGCCTGACGCGACGACGCCGGGGCCGGCGAACCGGGCCCCGGCGTCGTCGCGGGTACGACTAAGCGAGCTTGCGCAGGTGCGGGACCAGGAGCTTGAGGGCGCGGCCGCGGTGTGACTCCGCGTCCTTCTGCTCCGCCGTCATCTCCGCCGACGTGATCTCGTACCCCTCGGGAACGAAGATCGGGTCGTAGCCGAACCCGTTGCTGCCACGACGAGCCCGCAGCAACGTGCCGCGCCACTCGCCACGCACGACGACCTCCTCGCCGCCGGGCACGACGAGAGCCACCACCGACACGAAGGCAGCGCCGCGACGCTCGTCCGGCACGTCGCCGAGCTGTCCCAGCAACAGGTCCAGGTTGGCGTCGTCGTCACCGTGCCGGCCGGACCACCGGGCGGACAGCACGCCGGGCATGCCGTTCAGCTCGTCGACGGCGAGCCCGGAGTCGTCGGCGACCGAGACCAGCCCCGTGGCAGCGGCGGCGTCACGGGCCTTGGCGAGCGCGTTGCCCTCGAAGTCGGGCGCGGTCTCCGGGGCCTCGGGGAACTCGGGCACGTCGGCGAGCGACAGCACCTCGATGCCTTCGAGCGACTCGGCCACCACGATGCGCTGCAGCTCGCGGAGCTTCTTCGCGTTGCGCGAAGCCAGGAGCAGCTTCACCGCCTGCCCCCGGACTTGGGCTCCGGCAGCACGCCGGGGTACGGCTGCGCCAGCGCCTCGGCCTGGATCCGGTTCAGCTCGGCGCACCCGCGCAGGGCGACGTCCAGCATGCGGTCCAAAGTGGACCGGGCGAACGTGGCGCCCTCACCCGTGCCCTGGACCTCGATCAGGGTGCCGGCGTCGGTGGCGACGACGTTCATGTCGACCTCGGCGCGGGAGTCCTCCTCGTAGGGGAGGTCGAGGCGCACCCGTCCGTCCACGACGCCCACCGACACGGC
Source organism: Lentzea sp. DG1S-22 (assembly GCF_036321065.1). Lineage (NCBI taxonomy): Bacteria > Bacillati > Actinomycetota > Actinomycetes > Pseudonocardiales > Pseudonocardiaceae > Lentzea > Lentzea sp. DG1S-22. The sequence goes on from NZ_CP143276.1 coordinate 4,807,885, forward strand.
GGACACCGCGCAGGACAGCGGCGACGGGTCGGCGAGGCGACCGGCGGCGCCCAGGTACGTGACGGCGTCGGCCAGGGCCACGTAGGCGCCGGTGATCGCGGCCGTGCGCGTGCCGCCGTCGGCCTGGATGACGTCGCAGTCGATGACGATGGTGTTCTCGCCCAGCGCCGCCAGGTCGATGCAGGCCCTCAGCGACCGGCCGATCAGGCGCGAGATCTCGTGGGTGCGGCCGCCGATCCGGCCTTTCACGGACTCGCGGTCGCTGCGGCTGTGCGTGGCCGACGGGAGCATCGCGTACTCGGCGGTCACCCAGCCGAGACCGGAGCCCTGACGCCAGCGGGGGACGCCTTCGGTGACACTCGCGGCGCAGAGCACGCGGGTGTTCCCGAACTCGATCAGGACCGAGCCCGCGGGCCAGGTCTGATATCCACGCGTGATCCGGATGTCACGCAACACGTCGTCGTTTCGGCCATCGCTTCGCACCACGGCACCTACCCTAATGAACCCTGCGGAGCACCATGGCGTAGGGAGAGACATGCTGACGATCGACGGTATTCCGCTCCACCCCCTGCTGGTGCACGCGGTGGTCGTGCTGCTGCCTCTCGCGGCTCTGTGCTCGGTCGCGATCGCCCTGGTGCCGGCCTGGCGGCGCAGGTACTCCTGGGTCGTTCTCGGGGTCACGCTGGCCGGGGTCGCCTCCGTTCCGGCGGCGAAGCAGACCGGGGAGGACCTCCAGGCAGGTCTCGCGCGCAACGGCGTGCAGAGCCCCGTCATCCAGACGCACGCGGAGCTCGGCGACATGCTGCTGCCCCTCGCGCTCGGCTTCGGCGTCGCGGTGATCGCGCTGCTGGTCGCGGGCCGGCTCGCCGACCGCGAACGCCAGGCGGAGGCACCCGCCACGAAGACGTGGCGGGTGATCTCAGTCGCGGTGTCCGTGCTGGTCGTGGTGCTCGCGGTCGGCGCGACGGTGCAGACCGTGCGGGCCGGTCACAGCGGGTCGGAGGCCGTCTGGAGCGGTGTCGGCAGCTGAAGCGGGGCCGTCGCCGACTGCTTCAGGGTGCGCGTGACCGTGCAGAACTGCTCCACGGCGCGGCGCACGAGGACGTCGAGCGCCTCCGGGTCGTCGACGGCGGACAGGTCGTACGAGAGCGTCACGGGGACGGAGATCACCTCGTTGCCGCTCTCGGACTGCACCGCGTCCGCCTGTGCTGTCAGCTGGTCGCCGCCCGTTCTGCGCAGGACCAGCGTTTCCGACGTCACCACCGCGCAGCCCGCGACCGCGGCGGCCAGGAGCTCGACGGGGCTGAACGACCCCTCCTGGCCCTTGCGCCCGATCCGCACGGACGCGCCGCGCCCGTTCGTGGCGACGAACTCGTGGTCACCGACGCGCTCGATCTCGATCATGTGTGCTCCCCCACCTCGTACCGGCCGCCCTGCACGACCAGCTCGCTCGGCCCGTCGAACGCCGACTTGGCCTCCTGCAGCACGGCCTCCCGCGACGTCCACGGCGGCACGTGCGTGATCAGCAACCGCCCGGCCCCCGCCCGTGCGGCCAGCTCACCCGCCTCGCGTCCCGACAGGTGCAGGTCGGGCTGGCGGTCGGGAGCGTGGGTCCAGCTCGCCTCGCTCAGCAGCACGTCGACGCCGCAGGCCAGCTCGTCGAGCGCCGCGCACGGGCCGCTGTCGCCGGTGTAGGCGAGCGTGACGCCACCGCACGAGATCCGGAACCCGTAAGCCTCGCAAGGATGTGCCACAACAGCGGAGTCCACGGTGAACGGTCCGATCCGGACCGTGGACCCGAGCGGGTGGAACGAGAAGATGTCGCTGAAGTCGAGCGCCGAGCGCTCCGCCTCGTTCGGCGCGTAGGCGGCGACGAACCGCGCATGGGCCTCGGCCGGCGCGTGGACGGGCAACCGCGACGACGGCGGATCGGGGTGGTACTTCCTTGCCACGTAGAGGGAAGACACGTCCACGCAGTGGTCGGGGTGCAGGTGCGAGAGGACCAGCGCGTCCATCGAGAACAGCGGCCGCTCCTCCTGGAACCGCGACAGCACCCCGTTGCCGAACTCCAGCGCCAGCGTGAACCCGTCGGCCTCCAGCAGGTAGCCCGAGGCGGCCGCGCCGGGTCCGGGGATGCTGCCGGAGCAGCCGAGCACGGTCAGCAGCACATCAGCCCCACTGTTCGAAGGTCGGCAGGAACCGGGAGGCGAGCTTCGCGAACCGCTCCGGCGGCCCGGTGCACGTCACGCGGTGCACGGGCGGTTCGGACGCGAAGTCGTCGCGCTCGGTCAGCAGCCGCACGACGTCCTTGACCGTCTCCTCGGCGCTCGACACCAGCGTCACGCGCTCGCCCATGACGATCTGGATCACGCCGGTCAGCAGCGGGTAGTGCGTGCAGCCCAGCACGACGGTGTCGACCTCGGCGCGCTGCAACGGCTCCAGGTAGGCCTGCGCGAGCCCGAGCACCTGCCGGCCCGAGGTGATGCCGCGCTCCACGAAGTCGACGAACCGCGGGCACGCCGCCGCCGTCACCGTCACGTCCCGCGCCGCCTGGAACGAGTCCTGGTAGGCGTGCGAGTTGATCGTGCCGACCGTCGCGATCACGCCGACGCGACCGGACCTCGTCGTCATCACGGCACGCCGCACCGCCGGGAGGATCACCTCGACCACCGGCACGTCGTAGCGCTCGCGGGCGTCGCGGAAGCAGGCGGCGGACGCGGTGTTGCACGCGATCACGAGCATCTTCGCGCCCTCGTCGACCAGCCGGTCGCAGATCTCCAGCGCGTGCTTGCGCGCCTGCGCGATCGGCAGCGGCCCGTAGGGACCGTGCGCCGTGTCGCCGATGTAGTGGATCGACTCGCCCGGCAACTGGTCCATGATCGCGCGGGCGACCGTCAGGCCGCCGACGCCCGAGTCCATGATCCCGATCGTCACGCCGTGAATGTAGCGGGTGTCGTACTGCGGCGGTTGTCGCGAGAAACACCCCACGCCGCCAGAACTCCACCGAGTGCGCCGAACAGGTGGCCCTCCCACGAGACACCCGGCTGCCCCGGCAGCACGCCCCACAGCGCGGCCCCGTAGAGGGCGAACACGCCGACCGCGATCAGCAGCTGCAGCCACGAGCGCGCGAAGATCCCGCGCACGAGCAGGAACGCGAGGAACCCGAACACCAGCCCGGAGGCGCCGATGTGGCTGCCGGGACTGCCGAGCACCCACACGCCCAGCGCCGACGACAGCCAGATGACCGCGGTGACCTGGAAGAACTGCTTCAGCCCGCCCGAGGTCGTGAGGAAACCGAGCAGCAGCAACGGAACGGCGTTGCCGGTGAGGTGGCTCCAGTCGCCGTGGATCAACGGCATCCAGAGCAGGTTGTCCCACTCGCCGAAGTCGCGCGGCCGCACGCCGTCGTCCTCGAGCGAGCCGCCGGTCGCCACGTCGAAGGCCTCGACGACGTAGAGGAAACCGACGAACCCCGCCACGACGAGCAACGACAGCACGGGGTGCGGGGGGATGACGCGTTTCGCCGGCGCGGTGCGGTCCACCGGTCCAGCGTACGTGGCGATTAGGGTGGCCGGGTGTCGATCGAAGTAGCGGTACGCGCATCCGCCCAGCTGGGCGAGGGGCCGACGTGGGACCACGGCAGCTCCACGTTGCTGTGGGTGGACATCCTCGCCTCCGAGGTGCACCGGTACGCCCCGGGCCGCGACGACGACGCGGTGCTGACCGTGCCGCAGCACGTGGGCGCCGCCAAGCCGCGCGCGCAGGGCGGCGTCGTCTGCAACCTGCGCGACGGCATCGCGCTGATCGACCGCGACGGCACCAAGAACTGGCTCGTCTACTGGGCCCGCGAGGGCGTGCGCGGCAACGACGCGGGCGTCGACCCGTCGGGCCGCCTCTGGGCCGGCACCATGCGCTACGACCAGGCCGCGGACGAGGGCTGGCTCGCCAGGGTCACCGGCGACGGCTCCGCGAAGGTCGTGCTGGACCAGGTGAACACGAGCAACGGCGTCGGCTGGAGCCCGGACGCGAAGCTCATGTACTTCATCGACACCCCGACCCGCCGCATCGACGTCCTCGACTTCGACAACGCCTCCGGCACCGTCGCGAACCGCCGCCCGCTCACCCACGTCGGCCACACCGACGGCTGGCCGGACGGGCTGACCGTCGACGCCGACGGGTGCGTCTGGGTCGCGCTGTGGGGTGGTCGCGCCGTGCGCCGCTACACGCCCGCCGGTGAGCTCGACCGCGAGATCGAGGTGCCGGTCGACAACCCGACGGCGTGCTGCTTCGGCGGGGCGGACTTCACCGACCTCTACGTCACCTCCGCGCGCGTCGGGCTGCCCGACGAGGCGTTGGCGGACCGGCAGCTCAACGGGTCGGTGCTGGTGCTGCCGGGTGTGGGGCAGGGCGTGCCGGGGACGGCGTTCAACGGCTGAGGCTCGGTGGGAGGCGGCGCGGGCTGGTCGGCGCGGGGCCGGGCACGCGGGCCGACGTGGGCGTCTCACCGGGCTGTGCCGCTGTCCGGAAGTCGAAGCAGGCCGCGGACCCACCAGTGAGGGCCAGGCCCTTCGACGCGACGACTCCGCCCGCCCGCAACAGCCCTCGAACCCTGCCGGAACAGCCGCTCGAACCCGCTCGAAACGGGCTGGGAACAGGCTGACGCAGGCGTCCCCCCGAGCTGGGAACCCCTGCGTCACAACGTACTCAGAGGGTCTGACAGTTCGGGCTCAGACCGGCGGGCCCTGCCAGCGCCAGCCGGTCTGCGGCTCACGGCCGGGCAGGCTGGTGCGGTTGGTGGCCCAGAGCAGGCCGGTCCAGGGATCCACGTCGAGATCGTCGTGGGGGAACATCCTCGCGAGTACGCGAGCACAAACGTCGCGTGGCGGATCGAGCCTCAGGCCGAGGCCGCGGGCGATGTCCTCGCCGTGCACCAGTGCTTCGACGCAGCCCATGCCGGCGAAGTGCGCCGGGTCGGCCATGCCGGTGGGGTGGTACGCGCGAGCGGACGGCGCCGTGGTCCGCACGACAGAGGCGAGGATCCTGCCACCGGTCACCGCGAACTCCAGCACTTCAGCCGGGCTCGCCTCCTCGTCCGCAACAGCGAGGAAGCGCACGTAGCGGGCATCAGGACGGGCAACGAGCTGCGCCGCGTAGGACAGCAGGCAGTCGCCGACGTGTTCGGCGGTGTGCCAGCAGTTCCACTCTCCTGTACCGGGCGGGATCACCCAGTCCTGGCCGGTCGCGGGACCGAGTGCGTCGGCCAGGCAGGAGACAGCCGCGTCAAGATCGTCAGCGGTTACCGTCACCACCGAAGGATAGTGGCCAGGGCGGACGTGTCGGACACATCCGCCCTGGTCGCGAGTGGGTCACCGGACCGGGAACCCCTGCGTCACAACCTGTCCAGCACCACCGACAAGATCGTCGGGCTAGGCCCAGAGGTGGCCGTCGAGCCGCGCCGCCGCCTCGTCCAGGGTGCCGGAGTAGGCACCGGTGGACAGGTACTTCCACCCGCCGTCGCAGACGATGAACACGATGTCCGCGGACTTCCCCGCCACCACGGCCTTCTGCGCCACGGCCAGTGCGGCGTGCAGGATCGCGCCCGTCGAGATGCCGGCGAAGATGCCCTCGGTCTCGAGCAGCTGCCGGGTGCGGCGCAACGCGTCGTACGACCCGACCGAGTACCGCCCGGTCAGCACCGACTCGTCGTACAGCTCCGGCACGAAGCCCTCGTCGAGGTTGCGCAGGCCGTAGACCAGCTCGCCGTACCGGGGTTCTGCGGCGATGACCTGCACTTCCGGCTTGGTCTCGCGCAGGTACCGGCCGACGCCCACCAGCGTGCCCGTCGTGCCCAGGCCGGCCACGAAGTGCGTGATCTCCGGCAGGTCGGCGAGGATCTCCGGGCCCGTGCCGCGGAAGTGCGCCTCGGCGTTCGCCGGGTTGCCGTACTGGTAGAGCATGACCCAGTCCGGGTTCTGCTTCGCCAGCTCCTTGGCGGTGGCGACGGCCTGGTTCGACCCGCCCGCGGCAGGCGAGAACACGATCCGCGCGCCGTACGCCTGCAGCAGCTGCCGACGTTCGGTCGAGGTGTTCTCCGGCATCACGCACACGAGGCCGTAGCCCTTGAGCTTCGCGGCCATGGCGAGCGAGATGCCGGTGTTGCCGGACGTCGGCTCCAGGATCGTCGCGCCGGGACGCAGCACGCCGTCCCGCTCCGCCGCCTCGATCATGGCCAGCGCGGGCCGGTCCTTGATCGAGCCGGTCGGGTTGCGGTCCTCGAGCTTCGCCCAGATGCGCACGTCCTCAGACGGCGACAGGCGGGGCAGGCCCACCAGCGGTGTGCCGCCGAGCGCGTCCAGGAGCGAGTCGTAGCGGGCCATGGGGAGGATCAGCCGCCCGCGACGGCCGGGAGGATGGTGACGTTGTCGCCGTCCTTCACCGCGGCGTCGAGGCCACCGGAGAAGCGCACGTCCTCGTCGTTGACGTAGACGTTGACGAACCGGTGCAGCGAGCCCTCCTTGACCAGGCGGGCCTTGAGGCCGCCGTGGTTGTTCTCCAGGTCGTCGATGACCTCGGCGAGCGTCGTACCGGTGGCGGACACCGACTTCTCGCCCCCGGTGTGGGTGCGCAGGATCGTCGGGATCGACACGGTGACTGCCATGGTGGTTCTACCTCCGGGAAACGGGTGCAACTCAGGATTCGATGATCTTGACCGGTTCCTCGGTCACGACACCTTCGACGATGCGGTACGACCGCAGCTCGTGCTCGATCGGGTCACGCGTGGAGACCAGCACGTAGTGCGCCTCCGGCTCGCCCGCGAACGAGACGTCGGTGCGGGACGGGTACGCCTCGGTCGCCGTGTGCGAGTGGTAGATGACCACGGGCACCTCGTCGTTCGCGTCCATCTCGCGCCAGACCTTGAGCTGCTCGGCCGCGTCGAACCTGTAGAACGTGGGCGACCGCTCCGCGTTCTCCATCTCGATGAAGCGCTCGGGGCGGTCGGACCCGAACGGCCCGGCGATCACCCCGCACGCCTCGTCGGGATGGTCGCGGCGCGCGTGGGCCACCATCGCGTCCACCAGGTCACGGCGAATCACCAGCACGTGCTCAATCCTACGGGCCGGCGGGAGTTGTCTCGGTATGCGAGATACCCACGTCACGCTCCTTTATTTAGCGCTGGCTTATATTAGCTGCTGCTACTACAGTGTCCTTCGTGCACGCGTTCGACGTACTCGCGGACCCGGTCCGCCGGCGGATCCTGGAGCTGCTCGCCACCGGTGAGCGGGCGGCGGGCGACGTCGGCGAGGTGGTCCAGGCGGAGTTCGGGATCACCCAGTCCGCCGTGTCGCAACACCTCAAGGTGCTGCGCTCGAACGGGTTCGTCGAGGTGAGACCCGCCGGCACGCGACGGCTGTACGCGGTCGCACCCGACCCGTTGCGGGAGGTCGACGCGTGGCTCGGCCACTTCCGGCGGTTCTGGGAACCGCACCTCGACGCGCTCGCCACGGAACTGGCCCGGGGCAGGCGGGAACGCAGACTGGAGGCAGAAGGTGACTGACCGCTCCTACGAGGACGGCAAGCTCGTCGTCCGCAGGCACTACAAGGCGGACCGCGAGGACGTCTGGGACGCCATCACCACACCGGAACGCCTGGTCAGGTGGTTCCTGCCGATCAGCGGCGACCTGCGCGAGGGCGGCCGCTACCAGCTGGAGGGCAACGCGGGCGGCGAGGTCGTCCGCTGCGACCGGCCCCGCGAGATCGGCCTGACCTGGGAGATGGGCGGCGGCGTCACCGAGGTCGTCGTGCGGCTCGAGGAGGACGGCGACTCGACGGTCCTCACGCTGTCGCACTCCCCCGTGCCCGGTGAGCTCATCCCGAACGCCTCGCCGGCGGTGTGGGGTCTCGGCGCCGGCTGGGAGATGGGCCTGGGCGCGCTGGAGAAGTTCCTGACCGGTGACCTGCCCGAAGGCGCCGCGAAGGACTGGGTCGCCACGGCCTCGCCCGAGGACCTGGCGGCCGCGGGCGTGCAGGCCCAGCAGATCAGCGACGCGTGGACGGAGGTGCTGCGGTGAGGTTCACCAAGGAGGTCGTGCTCGACCAGCCGATCGAGCGGGTGCGGGTGCTCACGTCCGACCCGGCCCACCTGCACGAGTGGCAGCCGGACCTGGTCGGCATCACGCACCACACCGCCACCCCCGGCGCGGCGGGCTCGACGGCGACGTTGAGGTACCGCAAGTTCACGCTGGAGGAGACGGTGTTGTCCGCGACCGCCGACGAACGGGTCTCGCGCTACCGCACGCCCGGCATGATCCACACGATCACCAACCGCTATTCGGCGGTCGACGACCGGCACACGCTCCTCGTGTGCGACAACGAGTTCGAGCTGTCCGGGATCATGAAGCTCGGCCGCGGGGTGCTCGAGAAGTCGCTGCGCGAGCAGGTCGAGCGCAACGTCGACAACTTCAAGGCGTTCATCGACGCCTGCTGAGCACCACCACGAGGTAGAGGGCCAGCAACGCCACGCCGCGGCGGCGTTGCCCCTGGTCGAGACCGCGCCACGCGGCCAGCTCCGCCCACGCGGCGAGCGGTGTGGCGGCGACGCCGAGCTTCATCAGCACCTTCCCCACCGCCGGGGGCACGAGGAACGCCGCGGCGAAGAGCCCCGCGGGCGCGACCACCGCCAGTTCCCGGCCGGGGATCTCGCGCGCCGCGCCGGGCGGTGCGAGCTCCGTGACGACACCTGCTGCCTGATCGATGACATCCGCCATGCGCGGGGGTTACCCACTCAGAGGTCGCGGAACGCCGTCACGCCGTTCAAAGAAGTTGCCTCGCGCACACCGGACACCACGGCCTCGGCGAACATGTCCGCGGCGGCCGTGCACAGGGCGTCCAACGCGAACGCACGCGGTCCTGCCAGCGGCACGGCACCCGTGGCCAGCGCGAACACCGTGTCGCCGTCGAACATGGTGTGCGCCGGCCGCACGGCGCGGGCGAGGCCGTCCTGCGCGGCCATCGCGAGCCGCCGGCACTCCGCTTTGGACAGATCGGCGTCCACCGCGACGACACCGATCGTCGTGTTGAGGCCTTCGGGCTTGCGTTCGGGCAGCACGACGGCCTCGGTGCCCAGCGACGGCAGCCACGGCAGGCCGGAGGCGCGGTCGACGGCCTCGCCGGCGGCGTTCACCACGGCCAGCGCGCCGACCTGGTGCGCGCCGGCCGTCGTCGTGGCGACGCCGACGCCGCCCTTCAACGACCCGACCCGCGCGCCGGCACCCGCGCCGACGCAGCCCAGTTCGAACTGCTCCGACGCGGCCTCGCAGGCCGCGTGGCCGAACGACGGGTCCGGCCGGTTGCCCCACTCCGACATCGGCAGGTCGAAGATCACCGCACCCGGCACGATCGGCACGACGTGGTGCGGCTGCGCGCCCACCCGGAAGCCGATCGAGCGTTCCGAGAGCCACCGCATGACGCCGTCCGCGGCCGCGAGCCCGTACGCGGACCCGCCGGACAGGCAGACCGCGTGCACCTGCTGGACCAGGTTCGCCGGGTCCAGCAGGTCGGTCTCGCGCGTTCCGGGCGCACCGCCCCGCCCGTCGACGGCACCGACCGCGCCCCCTGGCACGAGCACCACGGTCGTACCCGTGGCCCAGCCCGGTTCGACCCGGTGGTGGTGGCCGACGAGGACGCCGGGGATCACGGCATCATCGCCTCGACCAGGGTGTCCTGCACCCAGGTCAGCCAGTGGTAGACGCCGAGGTGCGGTGATCTCGGGTCCTCCGGCGGCAGCTCGTCCGGCATGTCCTCGGTCACGTCGAGCGCCGTCCCGAGGGCCAGACGCACGTCGTTCAGCGACGCCATCCAGGCCTCGGCCTCGGGGATGGTGAGCCTGATCTCCCCGCCGTCGGGAGAGCAGGTCTTCAGCACCACCTCGGCGGCACCCGTCTTGTGGTCGAGGAGCTCCGGTTCGTGCAACGAGCGCAGCGCCGCGGCCGAGTTGACCTCGTCCGGGTCGGGCGCGTCGTCGTCGAGCCGGTGGAAGTCCGGCAGCAGCCTGCCCAGGATCGGGTCGTCGGGAGCCTCCGACGGACCCGTCCTGATGCCGGTGAGCTCCGCGAGCTCGTCCTGGGGCGTCTCCTCGGCGCGGGCCAGCAGCATGTCCTGGATCTGGCTGACCAGACCGCGCACGACCGCGGCCTCCTGCCGGTCCAGCCTGCCGACGACGACGTCGCCGTCGCGGATCCACCGCTTCACGAGGCCCGCTGCATGGTCGCCCAGAGGCCCGCCGCGTGGAGCTTCGCCACGTCGGCCTCGACCTTGTCCTTGGTACCCGAAGTCACGATCGCCTTGCCCTTGTGGTGCACGTCGAGCATCAGCTTGGTCGCCTTGTCCCTGCTGAAACCGAACAGCTTTTGGAACACGTAAGTCACGTACGACATGAGGTTCACCGGGTCGTTCCAGACCACCGTCTGCCACGGTCGGTCCTCGGCGGCGATCTCCTCGCCGACGGCCTCCGGTTGCGTCCGTTCCTGTTCGACGGGCGTGGTCATACCGCCAATGGTGTCATGTTCGCCGCAGTGACGGAGACCGCGTGCGGGTAAACCGGATGCGACCTTAGGGTTGGTGACCATGAACTCGACGGCCTTGCTCACCGACCACTACGAGCTCACGATGCTCGCGGCCGCGCTGCGTGACGGAACCGGTGACCGTCCGTGCGTGTTCGAGGTCTTCGCGCGCAGGCTCCCCGACGGGCGCCGCTACGGCGTGGTCGCCGGCGTGAACAGGCTGCTCGACGCGATCGCGGACTTCCGCTTCGGCGAGGAGGAGGTCGAGCAGCTCCGCCGCAACTCCGTCGTGGACGACGCGACCCTGGAATGGCTCGCGAACTACCGTTTTTCCGGCGAGATCGACGGCTACCCCGAGGGTGAGCTCTACTTCCCCGGATCCCCGGTGCTGACGGTGAGGGCGTCGTTCGCGGAAGGGGTCGTCCTGGAGACGCTCGCTCTCTCGATCCTCAACCACGACAGCGCCATCGCGTCCGCCGCCGCCCGCATGGTGTCCGCCGCCAACGGCCGTCACATGATCGAGATGGGCTCCCGCCGCACGCACGAGGAAGCCGCCGTGGCGTGCGCACGGGCCGCATACCTCGCGGGCTTCCACGCCACGTCCAACCTGGAGGCGGGCCGCCGGCACGGCATCCCGACGGCCGGCACGTGCGCGCACGCGTTCACGTTGCTGCACGACACCGAAGAAGAGGCGTTCCGCAGCCAGGTCGAGGCGCTGGGGGTCGGCACGACGCTGCTGGTCGACACCTACGACATCTCCGAGGGCATCAAGAAGGCCGTCGCCGTCGCCGGTCCGGAGCTCGGTGCCATCCGGATCGACTCGGGCGACCTCGGCGTGATGGCCCGGCAGGCGCGCGACCAGCTCGACTCGCTCGGCGCGAAGAACACCCGGATCGTCGTGTCGAGCGACCTCGACGAGTACGCGATCGCCGCTCTGCGCGCGGAGCCCGTGGACGCGTACGGCGTCGGCACGTCGGTCGTGACCGGGTCCGGCTCGCCGACCGCGGGCATGGTCTACAAGCTGGTCGAGGTCGACGGCAGGCACGTCGAGAAGCGCAGCTCGTCGAAGCAGTCGCGCGGCGGGTGGAAGCAGGCGTTGCGCCGCCACAAGGACACGGGCACGGCCATCGAGGAGGTCGTGTTCCAGGCGCCGTCGGAACCCGAGCTCGGCCCGCACGACAGGCTGGTGCAGATCCCGCTGATGCGCGGCGGAGAGCTCACCGACGACGTTCCCACGCTCGAGCAGAGCCGCGAGCGCCTGCGCGCTGCCCTGGTGAGCGTGCCGTGGGAGGGCCTCAAGCTCTCGCGCGGCGAGCCCGCGATCCCGACGATCTACCTGGAAGGCTGACATGACGAAGGCATTGATCGTCGTCGACGTGCAGAACGACTTCTGCGAAGGCGGTTCCCTGGCCGTGGCCGGTGGTGCGGCCGTGGCCGCGGCCATCTCCCAGCACATCGCCGCCTCGTCGTACGACCACGTCGTCGCGACCCGGGACTACCACGTCGACCCCGGACCGCACTTCTCCCTCACGCCGGACTTCATCGACTCCTGGCCGGTGCACTGCGTGGCCGGGTCGCCGGGTGCGTCGTTCCACCCGGAGCTCGACGTGTCCGGCATCGAGCAGGTGTTCTCGAAGGGCCGCTTCGCCGCCGCCTACTCGGGTTTCGAGGCGGAGAACGACCTCGCGGGCTGGCTGACGGAGAAGGGCGTGACGGAGGTGGACGTCGTCGGCATCGCGACGGACCACTGCGTGCGCGCCACGGCACTGGACGCGCAACGCAACGGCTTCCGCACGACGGTGCTCGTCGACCTGACGGCGGCCGTCACCCAGACGACCCGCGACGCCGCCGTTGAGGAGCTGCTCGCCGCGGGCGTCCGGGTCGCCTAAGGAGTCGGCGAGCACGCCACCGTGCCGACGGTGACGCTTCCCGTGTAGCCGGACGACGGCTCGAACGTGATCTTCAGCAGCGTCATGCTGACGCTGCCGTCGTTCGGCACCGGGAACACCGCGTCGGTGAACTTGGCCTTGGCGAGCACCGTGCCGTTGCTCGCCTTGACCTCGTGCACGTACCCCGGCGGGATCTGCGCCGGCAGCCCCGTCCAGCCGGACATGCCCTTGAGCTCCCAGCCGGCGCTGGTGCCCTTGTCGGTCGCGTCGCAGGTGATCGCCCACCCGCCGATCTTGAGGCGCGGACCCCGGACGCCGGTGAGCGCGGACAGCTCGAAGGCCGACCCCCTGGCCACCGACCTCGTCTTCGTCAGGAACTCGTCCGGGTTCACGACCTCGGTCGTGCAGGACGAGCTGGTCTCGCCGAACTTGAGGCCGGTCGTGCTCACGGCGGGGCTCGCGCCGGTGACGGTGCCGGCGGCGTCCGGGTTCACGTCGCACACCGCGAGCGGCGCGACCTGGTAGGTCTGGCCCTCCTTCGCGAAGTCCGCTGAGCCCGCCGACGCCCTGCCGGGAGGATTGGCCGCGAGCGCGGGGGCCGCGGTCGCGAACGTCAGCGCGACCACAGCGCCCGCGATGATGCTTTTGCGCATTGGTGCCCTCATGGCTCGATTTCCCACCACCCGATAATGGTTGTGCGAAATGGCGTCGCTGACGGCTGGGCGGTCATATCACCCGTTGGGGAAATCGCGATTACCCGACCGAGTGACATTCAGCGGACACCGACCAGGGTGGCGTACGGCTCCCGGCGCGGCAGGGCCGTCGGCAGGCCCGCCAGCCTCTCCAGCGCGGAGCACACCCGGACCGCGGCACGCCCGTCGCCGAACGGGTTGCGCCCCAGCGGAAGCCTCAGCCGGGAGCCGAGCACCCAGCCCGCCTCGGCGAGGATGCGGGTGGTGTCGGTGCCGACGAGCCAGGCGCACCCGGCGTCGACGGCGAGCATGCGTTCGGTCGTCTCGCGCAGCACCAGCACCGGCACGCCGAACGAGGGCGCCTCCTCCTGGAGGCCGCCGGAGTCGGTCAGCACGAGGGCGGCGCGGCGCAGGACGCGCACCATGTCCGGGTAGTCGAGCGGGCCGGTGATGACGACGCGTTCGTGGCCGCCCAGCAGCGACACGACCTGCTCGCGCACACCGGGGTTCGGGTGCGCGGGGACGAGGACGTGCAGGTCGGGGTGGCGGTCGGCGATGGCGCGCACGGCGTCGAGCACGCGCGCGAGCGGGCGGCCCCACGACTCGCGGCGGTGCACGGTGACGAGCATCAGGCGGCCGCCGGTGGCGTCCAGGCCGCGCTCCAGGGCGATGACGTCCGGGCTGGACGCGGGCGCGTCGGCGGACGCGACGCGCTGCACGGCGTCCACGACGGTGTTGCCGGTGACGACGACGTGGCTGTCGGGCAGGCGCTCGTCGTTCAGGGCGGTGGCCGCGTCGTCGGTCGGCGCGAGGTGCAGCGACGTGATGCGGGAGATCATCTGCCGGTTCCCCTCCTCGGGGAACGGGCCGTACAGGTCACCGGTGCGCAGACCGGCTTCCAGGTGCGCCACGGGGATCCCGCGCCAGAACGAGGCCAGCGCCGCGGCGAGGGCCGTCGTCGTGTCGCCCTGCACGAGCGTGACCGCGGGATCGCGCTCCTGCAGCAGGGCGTCGAACTCGGGCAGCAGCCGGGACACGAGCTCCACCTGCGTGCCGGTGGAGCGCGGGACGTCCAGCCGCACGTCCGGCACCAGGTCGAACGCGCCGAGCGCCTGCTCGACCATGCCGGAGTGCTGTCCGCTGTGGACGATCGTGGGACGGAGGCCGGGGTGCCCCCTCAGCGCGATGGCGACCGGGGCGATCTTCACTGCTTCTGGCCGCGTGCCGGCCACCAACAGAACCTCTTTGCTCACCTTTGTCCTCTCTCGGGAGACCGGGAGGTCCGCCTGGGAGCGGGGGCGACCCCAGGCGGACCACGTCAGCCGGCTCGATTCGGTCTGCTCTGGACCGGGACCGCCACGCGGCGCTTCTTGCGCGTGCTGTGCAGGACAAGCGCACCAGCGAGCAAGAGCACGATTGCCGCGGCGATCCACCACGTCACGTCCGCGCCGGTGACCGCGAGGGCACCTACGCCCGTGCCGACACCGACGCCCGTACCGGGGACCTTGTACATCCGCCGCTCCTGGATCAGGCCGCGTTCAGCGACGCGCGGCGGCGCAGCGCCACGAAGGCGACCGGAGCGGCGACGACGCCGAGCAGGCCGAGGCCGATCCACAGCCCGGCACCCGACGCCATCGGGATGGGCAGGCCGGCGGGGCCGCACGTGGCCGACGAGATGATCACGTCGCCGGTGCCGATGGAGCCGAGCACGCCCTGCAGCAGCCTGATGTGGATCGCGTTGACCGTCAGGCTGCCGTCGGCGTTCTTCACCTGCTCGTTGAAGACCACTTCGGCGATCTTTACGCCGGCGAGCTGCACGTCGAGCTTGGTGCCGGCCGCCGGCTCGGCGTCGACCCGGCCGAGCTCGCCCAGGTCCACACCGGCGAGCTCGGCCTTGCCGGCCAGGCCCTTCTGGGTGGCCGTGCACTCCGCCTCCGCCAGTTCGGCGGAGATCTTGCCGGTGACCCCGGAGAGCAGGTCGACCCGGACGTCGGCGGTGCTCGCCCTCGAGTGCACGCCGCCGGAGTTCTCGTCGCGTGACGCCGAGGCGTTGATGACACCGGTCTCGAGCACCCCGGTGAGGTCGACGCCGGCGAACGTGTTCTGCGTCGGACCGCTCGCGGTGGCCGCGGCGAACGGCTCCGCGTTGACCGCGGGGCTGCCGAGCAGCGTCACGTCGAGCTTCGCACCGTAGGCCGAGGCGTCCCCCGGAGCGGCCGAAGCAGGTGCGGCACCGACCAGGAGTGCGGCAATCGCGATGACCCCGGCCAGTCCCGTCATTCGGACACGCATGAAACTCCTTCCCTTGATTCCTCCGGCCCTCGGGGCGCGTTGATACCACTGTGGTTTCACGCTTTCCGGGGGCAATTACCGGCATCGGCTTTCTTTCGGGGGAACTGAGGGTTACTCCCCGTATCGGGCGACGGGACCACTCGACTCGCCCAATCGGCGCCACTCATCGTGGGTTTTTTGATCAATTTCCGGTTACGCCCTCACCCGATCCGGGGGTGAGGGATGACGTTGCGTCTACCGATGGAATGTCAGGTAGCCCGTATGGGCGCTCCCTCAATCGGTGGAAAGGATCCTCGGGTGACGCTTGCCGTGCGCCGCACCGCATTCCCGAGCCGGGTGACGGTGGTCGTCCTGCTCGCCGTTGCTGCGGGACTCGTCTTCGCACACCGCCTGTACCGCACGGCGGAGATCTCGCTGTCGGGCGCGGTCCTCGGCGTCATCAGCTCCCACGGCGTGGACGTGGTCCCCGAGCGGCAGACCGTCTACTTCGGACTCGGCTCGGACACTCCCCTGGGCCTGCGGATGACGCCGGAGTGCACGTCCGCGTTCCTGGTGCTGCCGCTGATCGTCGTCGGCGCGGTGATGATCGCGCTGCGCCCGCGCATCCAGTCCCGCGTGCTGGTCGCGCTGGGCGTCGCCGGTCTCGCGGTGGTCGTCGTCAACCAGTTCCGCGTGCTCACGCTGGTGGGCCTGGTGAACTGGCTCGGCGTCGACACCGGCTACTACTGGGGTCACACGCTGCTCGGCTCGATGGTCAGCGTGTTCGGCGGCGCGGCCGCGCTGGTCGCGTTCGTCTGGCTGGCCACGCGCGGGTGAGCCTCGACCTCGTCCTCGGGTTCACGCAGGCGCTCGCCCTGACGATGAGCGTCGCCTTCGTGACGTACGTGTTCGTGATCGTGGTGCCGTACCTGCGGCGCAAACCGGCTCCCGTCGGCGAGCCGGGCTCGTTCGAGTGGCACTTCTTCGTGCCGTGCCGCGACGAGGAAGCCGTCATCGGCGGCACGATCCGGTACCTGCGCGAGACGTTCCCCATCGCGCACGTGTGGGTCATCGACGACGACTCCGACGACCGCACCGCGGGCGTCGTGCGGATGTTGAAGCGCAACGGCGGTGTGCGCGACCCCCAGATACACCTCGTGCAACGCCAACGGCCGCATGCCCGCACCGGCAAGGGCAACGCGTTGAACGACGCCTACCGCACGTTGAAGATGTGGATGGGCCGGCGGGCGGACGCCGACCGCGCGATCGTCGTCGTGGTGGACGCGGACGGACGTCCCGCCCCGAACTGCCTGGAGGTCTGCGCGGCGACGCACCTCTTCGGCAACCCGCGCATCGGCGCGGTGCAGGTGGACGTGCGGATGATCAACGCGGGGCAGCGCCAGCCCGGGGTGTCGCGGTGGCGGCGCGCGTTCGGCGCCGGGCTGGTGCGGATGCAGGACCTCGAGTTCCGCACGGCCATCGCGGCCATCCAGATGTCGCGCGGCGCCACCGGCACGATCTCCATGGGCGGCAACGGCCAGTTCACCCGACTGTCCGCTTTGGACTCGATCGCCGGGCCGACCGGGAGTCCCTGGCGCGGCTCGCTGCTGGAGGACTTCGAGCTCGGCGTGCACCTGCTGACGGCGGGCTGGCACACCGGGTTCTCGTTGGACACGCACGTGAACCAGGAAGCCCTGTACTCGTTGCGGCGCTTCCTGGCGCAACGCACCCGGTGGGGTCAGGGGACGATGCAGTGCATGCGCTACCTGCGGCGCATCTGGGACTCCGACCACCTGACGACCCTCGGCGCCGCCGAGATGATGTACTACCTCGCGCAACCGTGGATGCAGTTGCTCGGCACGCTGATCTACCCGATCCCCGTGGCGATGATGGCGTACCGGTTCGCGGTGTCGCCGTCCGAAGTCGTGACGTGGTTCTTCGAGGGCGCGTGGATCCTGTTCACCGTCTACGGCGCGTTCGGTTTGCTCCCGTTCGTCCTGTGGGGACCGGTGTACCGGGCGCGCTGCGAGCCCGTGGGGTTCTGGAGGTCGATCGGGTACGGGTTCGGTTACGCGTTGTACATCTACACCTTCTACATCACGTCGTGGCGTGCGCTGATCCGTTTGGTGCGCGGCCACAACGGCTGGACCAAGACGCGGCGCAACGAGGAGCGCGTGACGGGCAAGGTTGCTCTCGACGTGTGAGATACATGTGTGTAACCGGTCACTTTGTAGACATCGGACAAAGACGTTCTCGAGTCTCCCTGGTTAACCTCGGTTCACTCGATTCCGCCTGGGAGGGAACGTGGCTCTCGCACTCGCGCCCCGTCGCACCGTGCTCGCCGACTTCGTGCCGGGGGCACTGGTCCGCGACCTGACCCTGGTCGTCGCCGGTGCCGCTCTCACCGGTCTCGCCGCTCAGGTGGCGCTGCCGATCCCCGGCAGCCCTGTTCCGCTGACCGGCCAGACGTTCGCCGCACTGCTCGTGGGTGCCGCTCTCGGCTGGCAGCGCGGCGCGACCTCGATGCTGCTGTACCTGATCGCCGGTGTCGCGGGCGTCCCGTGGTTCCAGGGCGGCTCGTCCGGCGTCCCGGTGTCGCTCGGCTACGTGGTCGGCTTCGTCTTCGCCGGTGCCCTGGTCGGCTACCTGGCCGGACGCGGCGGCGACCGCACGCCGTTGCGCACCCTCGGCACGATGGCGCTGGGCAACCTGGCGATCTACTCGGTCGGTGTGCCGTGGCTGATGGCGATGACCGGGATGTCGTTCGGCAAGGCGCTGGCCGTCGGCGTGCTGCCGTTCCTGATCGGTGACGCCCTGAAGATCGCGCTCGCCGCCGGTGTGCTGCCGGGAGCCTGGGCGCTGGTGCGCCGCCGGTAGCTTGGACCGGGTGATCACACCCGGGGAGTACCTGTCGTTCCTGGATGCGCGTCTGCCCGGTCTCGTGGTGGGCGCGCATCTCTACGGCTCGCGAGTGCTGGGCGACGTGGTCGCGGACTCGGACCTCGACATCGTGGTCGAGCTGTCGTCCCCCGCCGAGGTGCCCGGTGTCGAGGGCGCCGACGTCGCTGTCGTGCCGGTGGGCTCGCTGGAGGAGCCGGTCTCCGCCGTGACGCCGTTGGCCGGTGAAATCACTCCCGTGCTGTGGCAACAACTGCGGACCGTCGGTCAAACCGTGCGCGGCACACGTCCCACATGCCCCGTCACCGCGGCCGAGGTCGAGGACTACTGCCGCGGGAACCTCGTCAGCTACTGGACGCCTCTGTTCGCGCAGGTCCGCGCTGTGGAATCGCTGCCGCGCGACGGCGTCCTCTGGGTGGGACTCGGCCCCGCCCGGCTGTGGCACACGATCAGGACCGGCGAGATCGTCAGCAAGTCCCGCGCCGGCGAACTGGCCGCGGCCCGCTGGCCGGACCTGCCGCTCGCCGACGTCGTCGCCGCCCGCCGGGACCCCTCGGTGGAGCTGGGCGCATCACACACGCAGGCAGCCATCGACCTGTTCGACCGGATCCTGACCGACGTAACGACGTAGGTTCCGCGGCCGAGAAATCCGCGTGACCACGCATACCCCCGAAGAGCTGGGCTGCCTGGCAGGCGGCCCGGCCCGCGCGGCCGAGGTGGCCCTGGCCCGCCTGGTGCAGGCAGGCCTGGTGCGCCTCTCCCGCGAAGGCGTGGTGAGCGCCGTCCACATTCCCGGCCGAGGCCCTTCCACACCTCTCGAGACATACATCCTGCAGAACACGCGCTACGGCCGCTCGCTGCACGACGTCCTGCACGGCGCGGCGTCCTCGGCCGGAGCGGCGAGCCTGCGCGGCCACCTGGCGGACCGCCGCCTGCTGCGCCGCCGCCGTTCGCTGCGCCCCCGCCTGCACCCGTGGCTGTTCATCCTCGCGTTCGGTCTGGTCGCGGTCGGGTTCCTCGACTGGTTGTGGCCGGAGGTCGTCCGTCCCGTGACGTCGTTCGTCGACGGCTTCGCGCCCGGCCTGTCCGACTGGTCCTGCTACGCGGCCGGTGTCCTGCTGTTCGTGTGGGGCACCGTGCTGGCGACCCGTGATCCCGGCCGCCTGCGGACCCGGTCCGGTCACGTGGTCCTGGGGCGGGCCGAGCGGCGCGTGTCGCCGCAGGACCCGCTGGGCGCGGTGGCGGTGTGCGGGTTGCGCGGCCGGGTCGGTGGGCTGGCGGTGGCGGGGATGTTCGGGCTCTCGGCCGCTGTGGCCGCGATGCTGCCCCACCGGGACCCGTCTTCGAGCGGCAGCTGCGGAAGCGGGTGTTCGTCCGGCTCCTGCGGCGGGGACGGGGGCGGCGGTTGTGGTGGTGGGTGCGGCGGTGGTGGCGACTGAGCCCGTGCGGTGTGGCCCGCTCTGTTGGCTCTCTCGCGCCGTCGCACGCCCCGTACACGCACGCCACCCTCGAAGCCCACCCACTCCGCCACTCCTGACCGGGGCTGTCGGACCCGCCGGGTACGGTCTGTCCCGTGCCTGAAGTTCCCCCCACCCTGAGCCTGCTCGAAACCGCCGTCCACGCCGTCGGCGGTGCGGAGCGCCCCGGTCAGGTGGAGATGGCCGAGGCCGTCGACCACTCGATCCGCACCGGCGAGCACCTCGCGGTCCAGGCGGGCACGGGCACGGGCAAGTCGTTGGCGTACCTGGTGCCGTCGATCCGGCACGCGGTGGCCGAGGAGGAGACGGTGGTGGTCTCGACGGCCACGATCGCCCTGCAGCGGCAGCTGGTGGACCGGGACCTGCCGCGGCTCGCCAAGGCGCTCAAGAAGGAGTTGGGGCGGGAGCCCACGTTCGCCATCCTCAAGGGCCGCAGGAACTACCTGTGCATGCACCGCGTGCACAACGGGGCGCCCGACGAGCCGGAGGACGACGCGCTGTTCGACCCGTTCGCGGTGTCGAAGCTCGGGCGTGAGGTGAAGCGGCTGCACGAGTGGTCGTCGGACACCGAGACCGGTGACCGCGACGAGCTGGTGCCCGGCGTCAGCGAGCAGGCGTGGCGGCAGGTCAGCGTCACGGCCAGGGAGTGCCTCGGCGTCAGCAAGTGCCCGATCGGGTCCGACTGCTTCGCGGAACGGGCGCGGGCCGAGGCGGGCAAGGCCGATGTCGTGGTCACGAACCACGCGATGCTCGCCATCGACGCGTTGGAGGGCTACCAGGTCCTGCCGGACCACGACGTGGTGGTCATCGACGAGGCGCACGACCTGGTCGACCGCGTCACGTCCGTGGCCACCGAGGAGCTGAGCGGCGCGTCCGTGTCCATGGCGGCGCGCCGGTGCGGCAGGCTCATCGACCAGGACATCGCGGACAGGCTCGCCGAGGCGGGCGACGGGCTCGCGATGATCCTCGAGGACATGCCGTCCGGCCGGCTCGACGCGCTGCCGCGGGCGCTCGCGGGGGCGTTGGCGGCGACGCGCGACGCGGCGCACAACTGCGTGTCCGCGATGGGGCCGGAGAGGAAGGAAGACCCGGACGGGGCGACGGCGCGCAAGCTCGCGCTGGCGTTGCTCGAAGAGGTCCACGACTGCGCGGTGCGCGTGCTGGAGGCGTTCGACGAAGAGCGCGACGTCGTGTGGGTGTCGGGCGACTTCAACCAGAAGGCGCCGTCGCTCAGGGTCGCGCCGCTGGGTGTGGGCGGGCTCCTGAGGGAGCGGCTGTTCGCCAAGCGCACCACTGTCCTGACGTCGGCGACGCTGACGCTCGGTGGCGCCTTCGACGCGATGGCGCGCCAGTGGGGGCTGCCGCCGTCGGAGAAGGTCCGCAAGATCGAGGGCGCGGCGACCGAGAAGGACATCGACGGTCCGAAGTGGACCGGTCTCGACGTCGGCTCGCCGTTCCAGCACGGCACGAGCGGGATCCTCTACGTGGCACGGCATCTGCCGCAGCCGGGCAGGGACGGGCTGCCGCCGGAGTACCTCGACGAGATCGAGGGCCTCGTGAACGCGGCGGGCGGTCGCGCGCTGGGGCTCTTCTCCTCGATGCGGGCGGCGAAGGCGGCCACGGAGGCGTTGCGGGACAAGCTCGACCACCCGATCCTCTGCCAGGGCGACGACGCGACGGGCCTGCTGGTCAAGAAGTTCGCCGAGGACGAGCGCTCGTGCCTGTTCGGCACGCTCTCGCTGTGGCAGGGCGTCGACGTGCCGGGCCCGAGCCTCCAGCTCGTGATCATGGACCGGATCCCGTTCCCGCGCCCGGACGACCCGCTGGCCTCCGCACGGCAGAAGGCGGTGAACTCCCGTGGCGGCAACGGCTTCCTGACCGTCGCCGCCACGCACGCGGCCCTGCTGATGGCCCAGGGTGCGGGCCGCCTGCTGCGGTCGATGTCGGACAAGGGCGTGGTGGCCGTCCTCGACCCGCGCATCGCCACGGCGCGTTACGGCGGTTTCATCCGCGCCTCCCTCCCCCCGTTCTGGACGACCTACGACCCCGAGGTGGTCCGGGCGGCCCTCAAGCGCCTGGACGCGGCTCAGACGAAGTGATCCGCTCGACCAGCTCGTCGCGGTAGGCCTGGGCTTCCGGCAGTTCCGGTTCGGAGCCGCCGGCCTGCTTCAGCGCGCCTTCGAGGATCTTCAACGCCTGCCGCTCGTCCCCGCGCGCGTCCGCCTGCCGGGCCGCGTTCTCCAGAGCCCGGGCCAGCTTCGTGCGCGCCTCGGGTTCCTGAGCCGCCTTGGTGATCCGGATCCAGTTGCCGGCCGGGTCGACGACGGCGAACCCGGTGTACCGGTCGTTGCGCACCCGCGGCCGGGTCATCCGCGGGATGCCGGAGATGAGCACCTTCCCGTGCACCGCGCGCATCCCCGCCGCGAACGCCTCGTACAACGGCCCGGTGTCCTCGACGACGACCACGCACGTGCTGTGCGAGTTCTCCGGAACGTGTCCCTCCAACCCGTAGAAGTGCAGGTTGAGGTCCTCACGCTGTAAGGCGACGTACGGGTTCGGCCGCGTCTGCCGATAGGTGACCGAGAAGCCGAGCATCTCGTAGAAGGCCGCCATCTCGTCGATGTCGGCACAGGGCAGGAGGGGGATTGTCAGTTCGTTCGCCACCGCCCGAAGCTAAGCCCGGCATCGCCGAAACGACACCGAGCTATTTGCTCAAGCGAACAGCAACACGATGCCGCCGAGCAAGAACAACGCCGACACCACGGCGATGGCGAGCACCCGTCCACGCGACGCCCCGGTGTGCTTCACAGCGATTCCCAACGGACCGATTCCAGCCACAACAGCCCCTTTCGGAGGCATGGCAACGGCGGCGCGCACGGTCCCGAACGCCACGCCCAACGGCGACACGCCGAGTTCGTGCGCCCCCAAGACATCTGCTTCCCACTGCTCGCGATAACGGTCATCACCCACAACCGCCGCCGCGAACCGCACCAACAACAACGCCGCTCTCACTGCGCCGTCCTCGGCACCAACCGCGGCGCCGGAGCAGCCCGCGCCACCACCCGACGCGCTTCCGCCGCACCTTCGGGCGTCAGCCGGTACATGCGCCGGCGCGGCCCACGCCGTTCGGCGTCGTCGTCCCAGGCCGAAGTGACCCAGCCGGCCCGCTCCAGGCGGTCCAGCAGCGGGTAGACGCTCCCGGACGGCCTGCCGGTGAGCTTGATGACCTCCAGGCCCCACCGCGGCTCCCCGGCACCGAGCAGCACCTCGAGCACGTCGACCGTGGCCTTGCCGATGCGTTGCAGTGGCTCCACGCCACTAAGACCACCTATGTAGATTAAGACGTTCAAGCAGCTCTTCGCGGAACTGCAGCGCCGACGCCCGCTCCTCCTCGGAGGCGTGCACCTCCCGCGCCAGCGCGCCTTCGAGGATCTTCAACGCCTGCCGCTGGGCACCGTGCGACCCGGCGAGCGTGACCGCGCTGGTCAACGCCCGCGACAGCCCGTTCGACCGCACGGATTCCGGCACGGCCGGCACCACGCGGATCCAGTTGCCGCCGGGATCGACCACCAGGAACCCGTCGCGCCGGGGCCGTGTCATCCGCGGGATGCCGGTGAGCAGCACCTGCCCGTACACCGCGCGCATGCCCGCGGCGAACACCTCGTACAGCTCCCGCGGATCCTCGACCTGGATCAGGCACGAGCTGTACGACCGTTCGGCGCCGTGGCCGGGGACGCCGAAGAAGTGGAGGTTGATCTCCTCGCGCCGCACCGAGAGGTAGGCGTTCGGCCGGTGCTGCCGGTAGGTGACGGTGAACCCGAGCATCACGTAGAACTCGGCCACCTCGTCGATGGACTCGCACGGCAGCAGCGGGATCGTCACCTCGTTGGCCACGCCGCCACGCTAGACCCGCAGGTCAGCCGTCGACCAGCAATCCGCGCAACGGTCCTTGCAATCTTCCGGCGCGGCGGGACACGCCGGGCAGCGACGTCACGCGCGCCGGACGCTCCAGAGCCGGGCGCCACATCCCGTCCACGACCTCGTGCACGGGACCGGAGACGTCGCCCTCGAGGCCGTGCAGGTGCTCCGCCCACAGCTTGAGCCGCGTCGCCCGCACGACGTCCGCGTCGTCGGTCACGACGTTGACCTCGGTGTCGTTGAACAGCGAGTGCTCGTTGAGGTTCGCGGAGCCGACGGACATCCACTTGTCGTCCACGATGCACAGCTTCGCGTGCACGTAGACGGGCGCGTCACCGTGGGAGACGAGGGTCGCGGCGAGGACGTGCTTGCCGGGATCGGCGTCGAGCATCCGGCCGAGCTGCCCGCGCGTGGTGTCGGCGCCGTTGCTCGGCTTCTGCGGCAACACCAGCACCAGCCGGAAGTCCGGTGAGGGCGGGTTGCTCAGCTTCTCCAGCAGCACCTCGGTGATCTCGGGCGACCACAGGAACTGGTTCTCCACGTACACGAACGACTCCGCCGCCCGCAGCGCCCGCAGGTACGAGTCGAGCAGGCTGAAGTCGCCGTGCGGGGAGAAGTCGTAGGTCTTCTCCGGGACCGTGCGGACCAGCTGCACCGACGAGGACCCGGCCTCGGGCGGCACCTCCGGCGCGGGCAGGGTCTCTCCCGCGATCTCCAGCCAGCGCGCGGCGAAGTGCGCGGCCACCTCGGCGACGACGGGTCCTTCGAGGCGCGCGATGTGGTCGTGCCAGCCGAGGTCGCGCGGCGGGTGGTCCGGCGAGTCGTGGCGGTCGCCCTCCACCGCGGTCATGTCGAGGCCTCCGACGAACGCCACGTCGTCGACGATCACGATCTTCTCGTGGTGGCAGTGCAGGGTGCGTTCGCGCGCGTCGAGCTCGCAGCGGACCGCACCGCACTCCAGGAACGCCTTCTGCGCCGCCAGAGCGCGCTTCCGCGTCGGTTCGAAGAACGGCACGGGCGGGCCCGCCCACAGCAGCACGCGCACCGGCACCCGTTCCGCGGCGGCCGACAGCAGTTCGCGCAGCTGCGGCGCCCCCGGTTCGCGGGTCAGCCGGAAGTCGGGCGACGCGTGCCAGTTCGCGATGTGGACGTACTTCTGAGCGCCCTCGATCGCCTTCGCGATGACGGGGAACGCGTTGGCCCCGTCCACCAGGACCTCGATGTTGTTGCCGTGCTGCACCGGACGGCGCGGGGTGAACCACCCCGCGCCGTCGCCTTCGAGCACGTCGCCCCACCCCAGCCGCCGCAGTCTTCGCGTGTGGTGGGAGCAGAGCAGATTCTCCAGCCCGTCGCCGAGCCGGGCGTCGAGAACATCGAGTAGGCCCACGAGACGCGGGTTTACCCGATTCACGCGCTTCTAAACGGCGAGCACCGTGGTCGTACCGGGTTCGACCTCCGTGAACCCCGCGTCCCGCACCGCCACGACGTCGTCACGGCCGATCAGCGCGTCCCACTCGGCCGGGGACGGCGTGCGCACGGCGCAGCGGTAGTCCAGGTCCGCCCACGCCTTGAGCTCGGTCTCGGACAGCCGTGGCGCCAGCAGCATCGACGCGTGCCCGACCTGGGCCGCGAGCTTGCCCGCGGACATCTCGACGCGCGGGTTCACGTACAGCAGCCGGGCGCCCTCCGGCACCTCCCCCGGCTCGTCCACGGGCAGGTCGGAACCGGAGATCTGCAGCTTGGCGACCTCGCGGGGCGTCTCGGACACCAGCACGGGCAACAGCGACCGCACCGACGCCCCGTCCACGGTGATCGTCACACCCGGCAGGTCCTGCACGGCCTCCCACTGCACGCCGCGGGCCCGCCGCGACACCTTGCGGATGCGCCCGGCCACCCAGGCGCGAACGGCCTCGTGCCACTCCCCGCCCACGTCGGCACGGGGGTCGAGGCACACCGCGACCGCCGAAGCGGCCGCGGCCTCCAGCAGCGCCGTCCTGGACGGCGGGTCGACGCGTTCGATGCGCAGCACCATCGGCATCGCGCGGACTTCGGACTCCTCGGCGTAGTTCCGGGAGGCGATCAGGTCGAGGATCGTCACAGCCGGGTCAGCTCCAGGCCGTCCGCGGCGTCCGCGGCCTCCACCTCGGCCCGCGTGACGCCGAGGATGAACAGCACCGCGTCGAGGAACGGGTGCGACAGCGCGGTGTCCGCCACCTCGCGCAACGCCGGCTTGGCGTTGAACGCGATGCCGAGGCCCGCCGCGTTGAGCATGTCGATGTCGTTCGCGCCGTCGCCGACCGCGACGCACTGGGCGAGCGACACGCCCACCTCCTCGGCGAACCGGCGCAGCGCGACCGCCTTGCCCGGCCTGTCGACGATCTCGCCGACGACCTTGCCGGTCAGCTTGCCGTCCACGACCTCGAGCGTGTTCGCGGCGCAGAAGTCGAGCTGCAGCTCGTCGGCGAGGCCCGTGATCACCTTCGTGAACCCGCCGGACACGACCCCGCAGAAGAACCCGAGGCGCTTCAGCGTGCGGATCGTCGTGCGCGCGCCGGCCGTGAGCTCCAGCGACGCCCCGACCTCGTCCAGCACCTTCTCGTCGAGGCCCTCCAGCAGCGCGACCCGCCGGCGCAGCGACTCGGCGAAGTCGAGCTCACCGCGCATCGCGGCCTCGGTGATCTCGCGCACCTGCTCCTCGCACCCGACGTGCGCGGCCAGCATCTCGATCACCTCGCCCTGGATGAGCGTGGAGTCGACGTCGAAGACGACCAGGCGCTTGGCGCGGCGGGTCAGCCCGGCGCGTTCGACGGCGATGTCGAGGCCCACCCGCACCGACACGTCGGCGAGCGCGGACCGCAGCTCGGCGTCGTTCTCCAGCGTGTCGTCGGCGACCGAGACGCGCAGCTCGAGGCCCGTGACGGGGTAGTCGGCGACGCCGCGGATGGCGTCGATGTTCACGCCGAGCGACGCCAGCCGGCGCGCGACCTCGGTGAACGCCTTCGCCGTGACCGGGCGGCCCAGCACGATCAGCACGTGCGAGGACTCCAGGCGCGCGCTGCGCTTCGAGTCGGCGCCGATCTCGATCTCCACGTGCATCGAGACGGTGGCCATGGCCTGCTCGACCGACTCCTGCAGGCCCTCCGGGTCGTGGTCGGTCGAGACCAGCGCGCCGAGCACCAGCCGGCCCCTGATGACGACCTGCTCCACGTCCAGCACCTCGACGCCGTGCCTCGTCAGCACGGCGAAGAGCACGGAGGAGACACCGGGCTTGTCGGGTCCGGTCACGGTGATGAGCACGGGCGTTTTCACGTCGTCGTCTCCTCGTAAGACGCGGCGAGCCCCGGCCGCGCGAAGCAGCCGGGGCTCGTCGTTGAACCTGTGAAGAGCAGGTTACTTGTCGTGCTCGGAATCGTCCTTCTCGGAGGCGGTGCCCGACTTGATCGCCGATGCAGCCATCTCCGACAGCGCCGGCGGCGCCTGCTCGTGCGGGATCGTCTTGCCGGTGAAGGTCACGTGGCCCTCGTTGCGGATCCGCTCGATCATGTGCGGGTAGTGCAGCTCGAACGCCGGGCGCTCCGAACGGATCCGGGGCAGCTCGGTGAAGTTGTGCCGCGGCGGCGGGGACGACGTCGCCCACTCGAGCGAGTTGCCGTAGCCCCACGGGTCGTCCACCGTCGTGACCTCGCCGAAGCGGTAGCTGCGGAAGATGTTCCAGATGAACGGCAGCGTCGAGGCACCCAGCAGGTAGGCGCCGATCGTCGAGATCATGTTCAGCGTCGTGAAGCCGTCGGACGCGAGGTAGTCGGCGTACCGGCGCGGCATGCCCTCGTTGCCCAGCCAGTGCTGGACGAGGAAGGTCGCGTGGAAGCCGATGAACGTCGTCCAGAAGTGCAGCTTGCCGAGCGGCTCGTCGAGGAACCGGCCGGTGATCTTCGGGAACCAGAAGTAGATGCCGGCGAAGGTCGCGAACACGATCGTGCCGTAGAGCACGTAGTGGAAGTGCGCGACGACGAAGTACGTGTCGGACACGTGGAAGTCGATCGCGGGCGCGGCCAGCAGGATGCCGGACAGACCACCGAAGAGGAACGTGACGATGAAGCCGATGCTGAACAGCATGGGCGTCTCGAACGTCAGCTGGCCCTTCCACATCGTGCCGATCCAGTTGAAGAACTTCACACCGGTCGGGACCGCGATGAGGAACGTCATGAAGGCGAAGAACGGCAGCAGCACGGCGCCGGTCGCGTACATGTGGTGCGCCCACACGGCGACGGACAGGGCGGCGATGCCGAGGGTCGCGTAGACCAGGCCGTTGTAGCCGAAGATCGGCTTGCGGCTGAACACCGGGAAGATCTCCGACACGATGCCGAAGAACGGCAGGGCGACGATGTAGACCTCGGGGTGGCCGAAGAACCAGAACAGGTGCTGCCACAGGATCACGCCGCCGTTGGCGGGGTCGAACACGTGGGCACCGAGGTGGCGGTCGGCCAGCAGGCCGAGCAGCGCGGCGGTGAGGATCGGGAACGCGAGCAGCACCAGCACCGACGTCACCAGGATGTTCCAGGTGAAGATCGGCATCCGGAACATCGTCATGCCGGGCGCGCGCAGGCAGACCACGGTGGTGATCATGTTCACCGCGCCGAGGATGGTGCCGAGACCACCGACCACCAGGCCGGAGATCCACAGGTCGGCGCCGACACCCGGCGAGTGGATGGCGTTGCTGAGCGGCGTGTACGCGAACCAGCCGAAGTCAGCCGCACCACCGGGGGTGATGAAGCCCGCCATCACGATCAGGCCGCCGAACAGGTACAGCCAGTACGAGAAGGCGTTGAGCCGCGGGAACGCCACGTCGGGTGAGCCGATCTGCAGCGGCAGGATGAAGTTCGCGAAGCCGAAGACGATCGGCGTCGCGTACAGCAGCAACATCACGGTGCCGTGCATCGTGAAGAGCTGGTTGTACTGCTCCTGGCTCAGGAACTGCATGCCAGGCCGGGCAAGCTCGGTTCGGATCAGCATGGCCATCGCGCCGCCCACCATGAAGAAGGCGAACGAGGTGACCAGGTACATGATGCCGATTTGCTTGTGGTCCGTGGTGCGGAACATCCGCAGCAGGAAGGACCCCTTGACCGCAGTGCGCGTCGGATAAGGACGCGTTGCGATCGGCTGCGGGGCTACGGCCGTCACGGTGCCTCCAGGCCTTGGTGGGACCAGTCGTTCGGGAAACTCCCCGGGATATTAGACGCAACCGATCAGCTCCATTCGGGTGGGCCGGGGCCGGTGGCCAGCGGCGTAGCGCAGGTCACACGTATCCTGCCGCCGTGCTCCGAATGCTCGCTGTCGCTTCCGTCCTGTCGCTGGCCGCCTGTGGCACTCCCGCCACGCACAACTCCGCGGACGTCGCGTTCGCGCAGGGCATGGTCCCGCACCACGAGCAGGCGCTGGAGATGAGCGGCCTCGTCGGCGACCGCACCGACAACCCCCGCCTCGCCGACCTGGCGAAGCGCATCTCCGCCGCCCAGAAGCCCGAGATCGACCGGATGAACGGCTGGTTGCGGACCTGGGAAGCGCCGGTCCAGGCGTCGTCGCACACGTCGCACGGCCACTCGGAGTCGCACGGCGTGGTCGACCTGGGCAACCTCGCCGAGCTCGAGGGCACCGAGTTCGACCGCCAGTGGCTCTCGCTGATGATCCAGCACCACCGCGGCGCCGTGGAGATGGCCCGCAGGCACCTGACGGCCGGCACCGACCCGGAGACGCGCAAGCTCGCCCAGGACGTCGTCAGCCACCAGGAGAAGGAGATCGCGGAAATGGAGTCGCTCCTCCCCCAGGGCTGATGCCAGCCTTCCGCCCGTGGACGCTCTGTCAGCCGCGGTCTCGTTGGCAACCTCACACGGCGTGGTCTCCTCCGACCCCGTCGTGCTGAAGCGGGGCAGCAACGTCCTCGTGCACCTGCGCCCGGCCCCGGTCGTGGCCCGCGTAGCCGCGCGCACGGCCCTGATCAGGCCTTCCGTCGCCGACCACTTCGCGCGTGACCTGTCGATCTCGGCGTTCCTGGCGGCTCGCGGCGTGCCGGTCGTGACACCGTCCAGCGAGCTGCCCGCAGGACCCCACACGGTCGAGGGCTTCGTGATGTCGTTCAGCACGTATGTCCCGCACGAGCCCGGCGCCCGGCTACCGCGCGAGGACGTCCTCAAACTCCTACCGGACCTGCACGCCGAACTGAGGCACTACGAAGGCCCGCTGCCCGTTCGCGGCCCCTTGGACGACGTGGACAACGTCCTGGCCTACCTGACCCGTTGTGGCGTGCCGGACCTCGACGGGTTCCACGCGTGGCGCGACTCGCTGGCGGCCCGCTGGACCGAGCACCACCGCGACGTCCAGCCCCTCCACGGCGACGCCCACCCCGGAAACCTGCTGCTCACCCCGTCCGGCCCCGTATGGAACGACTTCGAGGACGCCTGGCTCGGACCGGTCGCCTGGGACCTGGCCTGCTCCACAACCGAAGAAGCCGCCTCACGCGCCGTAGAGCTGTACGGCGGCGGAGCGGCTCCTTCGGACGTGGAGTTCCACGCGGAAACACGGACCATGTTCGGCACGCTCTGGGGCGTGCTCGTGGAGTGGTCTTAGGCGCGACGCCTGCGCATCACGAACAGCACGGCGGCACCGGCGGCCACGAGCGCGGCACCGAGGCCGAGCAGCCACGCGGATCCGAAGCCGGTAGCGGCGAGGTCCCGCACCTCGGCGACCGGCACGGGCGCAACGGTGGTCGTCGTCGTGGGCGCGGCCTCAGCGGAAGAAGACGACGTGGCCGGCTCGGAGCTCGAAGCAGAAGTCGGCGTCGACGTGTGGGTCACGGTCGACTCGGACGTGGTGGTGGTGGTCGTCGTCGTGGTGGTCGTGGTGCTGGTGGGCGGCTGTTCGACAGCGACACCGCACCCGAACCACTGGCCGATCTCCGGAAGGGTTCCGCCGTCGACGACCGGAGCGCGCAGCTCGTTCCACGGCAGCGCGTCTCCGAGTTCGTCGGCCAGGTAGACGTTGAAGACGTCCCCCGCCTTCACGAGCATGCCCGTGACCTCCACGTCCTCGGGCAACCCGGTGATGTTCAGGTGCTTCCGGTTGTCGCCGCCGGTGTAGGCGAACTCACCCGGCAGGACCACGTTCCCGCTCAGCCCGCCCACGGCGCAGGCATCGGGGTGGTTGACGTCGACGAACTGGGAGAACGGCTGCGCACGCGGGTCGTCCGTGGTCACCTCGTCGGCGAACGCGCTGGTCGCGAGCACCGGCGAGGCCACAGCGGCCAGGGCGGCCGAGGCGAGCAGGCCGGAACGTCTCAGAGGCGTCACACGCATCGGTCACTCCGTGGGGGTCGGCGGATGCCGCGATCTAAGACGATCGACGTCCCCCGAACGGGTTAGGTGACGATCAACAGCGCACCTCGTGGCCGAGTCGTTATTGCTCCGTGAGGTGTAACCCCAAACGAAAAAGCCGCCCCACGCGCCGTAGTGATCTACGGGCGCGTGGGGCGGCTTCTTCATGGCGTGGGCTTAGGCGCGACGCCTGCGCATCACGAACAGCACGGCGGCACCGGCGGCCACGAGCGCGGCACCGAGCCCGAGCAGCCACGCGGACCCGAATCCGGTCGAGGCCAGGTCGTCCTCGTCGGCGACCGGGACGGGCGCGACCGTCGTGGTCGTCGTGGGCGCGACCGCGCCGGAAGTCGTGGTGGTCGTCGTCGAGCTCGTGCTGGAGCTGGGCGACGAGGAGAGCGTGACCGTCGAGACCGTGGTGGTGGCCGTCGTCGTGGTCGTGGTGGTGGTCGTCGTCGTGTCCTTGACACCGCAGCCGTACCAGTGGCTGATGTCCGGAACCTTGTCGTTCTTCAGCGGCGACCGCAGGTCGTTCCACGGCAGCGACCCGAGCTTGCCGGCGAGGTAGACGTTGTAGGCGTCGGCGCCCTTCACCACGATGCCGGTGACCGTCACACCCTCGGGGCCGGCGGTGATGTCGAGGTCCTGCTTGCCCACGCCACCCGTGAAGGTGAACTTGCCGGGCGCGATCGGGGTGCCGCTCAGTCCACCGACGGTGCAGGCGTCGTCGTGGTTGATGTCGACGTTGCCCGCGTACGCGACCGCGCGGTCGTCACCAGAGCCGGGAGCCGGCTGGTCAGGCCGGGCGGACGCGGTGGCGACCAGCGTGAGGGTGGCCACGGCAGCCACCGCGGCGGCACCGGCCAGGCCGGATCTTCTGAGGGGCGTCAGGCGCATCGTCATTACTCCGTGGGGGTTGGCGGATTCGGCGATCTAAGACGATCGACGTCGCCCGATCGGCCTAGATGACGGTCAACTACACCCTTGTGGCCGAGTTGTTATGCGTCCGTGAAGTTGAATCCTGAACGACCGAACGCCGAAGGGGCCGCCGTGGCGGCCCCTTCAGGTCGGAACAGCAATGCGGCGCTCAATCGTTCTGCTCGACCTCGGCAGGACGCAGGAACACGGTGCCACCGCCGGTCGGCATGCGCCGGAACCAGTCCACGGAGCTCACAGGCTGGCCGATCACCGGGCCGGCCCCGGTCGGAAGATGAGGGAGCGAGGCGCCTGCGCTGTGCGGAGCCTGCGGCCGGCGAAGTGGTTCGTTCGGGGTGGTCATCATTCCTTCTCGGATGTATGTGCTGGCTCGATGAGGGACCACGACGCCAGCGAACCGATCGTGGTTCTCAAGCGTCGCAATGCGAGATCCGAGATGGTCTGCCATTCCTCGCACGCCTGTGGCAAGAGGAGCTCAACCGATCTTGGGGTCTTGTCGTTGAGTTGGCCTACAACCCAGCTCGCGTCGGAATCGAGCCAAAAGATGCCGGGTGGCTGGGTGGCACGGCCGACAACCGCGCGTCCGGTGGACGCACGCCGGATGCGTACGTCCGGATGGAGGCGGAAGTGGCCGTCATCAAGGGTCTCGTCGCAAAGGGTGGCACAGTCCACTTCGGATCGCCGAATCACGTCACCAGCGGGTGAACCGAAGAGTCCGTGAAGCAGTTGACGCGCGTCGGAGAGCAGGACTTCTTCGTGCTCCAGCAACCAATCACCGATCTCGGTCGCCCGCGCGCGGGCGACCGGGAGCAGTGAGAAGGGGCCGGGCGGTTCGGTGCCGGCAGACGTGCTGAACTGCGCGAGGCAGGTGTAGGCGTGCCATGCCGCGAAGGTCTGTTCCAGTGGCCATCGAGCGTGCGACCACGAGTTCTCGAAACAATCGGCGTCTTCCGCCCTGGCGTCGACAAATTCTTTCACGATCGCCAGGTCGAAGAACTTTTCGTGCGCACCCTCGTGGACCAGCGCCTCCGCGACTTCGAGCGGAGTGGACGGTTCGTCGATGAGCACGATCCCCGGGACGTAGCGCGACGACGCCGAGACGACACCGCCTGACGTCTCCCGCTTGAGCACGGCAAGCATCGACACGTGCGCAAGCAGGTCGTCCGCCATTTCCGGAGCGATCTCGCGGAACAGCCGGACTCCCTCGGCGACGATCCCCAGAGCGCCGTCGAACCTCGCTCCGTCCGCCTCGGTGAGCGGCTCCGGACTGACGCCGGGTGGTGCCACGATGCGCAACGGCGCTTCGATCACCCGGGCCGCGGCGGGGTCGGACACCACGGCGACGCCGACGTCGCGCACGCGCACAGCCGCGGCTTCAGCCAGCCGCTCCAGATCGAGGTGGCCCTGCCCGGCGAGCACGCGGCCGATCTCGTAGCGGACGATCGGGTGGTCGACGAGGTTGTCCGACAACTCGGCACCGGGCGCGAACAGGTCGACCGCGAGCCGGTAGAGCGCGCGTCGCTCATCGACCAGCGCGGCCGCGGGTGCGATCGCGGCATGCAGCGCATGCGTGCTCGCGACAGGCGAACCAACCACCGAGACTCCGTAGTGACAGACCCGTGCCGACGTCCCCCGACGAAAAAGAAGTCAGGGACACCCCTGCACGTGCGGCGCGTCCCTGATCGCGCGAAGCGTACGGCACATCGTGACGCGCGCAACACACCGGGAGGCCGCACAAAGGCCGGTGCCCCGGCTCGCGTCTGGCGACGCGGACCGGGGCACCGACTTCCAGCTGGTCTTCCTCATCCGAACATGATGCTGGTGACGTTCACGAAGCCGACGACGGCGAGCGCGATGACCGAGACGGCGATCATCGTGAGCACGGTGCGCCAACCGATAGCGGTGACGGCGACCGCCACGGCGGCTGCTATTCCGAGTGCACTCCCTGCAGACATCTCGTTACCTCCCGACTAAGCGAGCGTGGGCCCCCAGGAGTGGGCGGTCCTGGGCGTCTCGCCTGTGTTCAGGGTCCCGTCTTGTAGGTTGTCTGTCAACCGTCGACTGGTTGCCAGACAAGTTGCAACCAGCCTGCGACAGGCCTAAGCTGGACCGATGTCCGCCGACGACACGCATCTCGGTGAGAGCTGGGCGCTCTCGCCGGATTCGCGACGGCCCCTGCCGGAACTGATCGAGCAGAAGCTCCGCGAGCAGATCATCGGCGGCACCCTCAACGCGGGAGACCGCCTCCCCACCGAACCGGAACTGGCCCGCAAGCTCGACGTCGCGCGGTCGTCGCTGCGCACGGCTCTGCAGCGGCTCCAGCTCCAGGGCATCGTCGAGGTGCGACGCGGCCTGGGCTGGTTCGTGCGCCGCACCGACCTGGCCGCCGTGGAGGAACACCTGGAAGGCCGGCTCGCGGCCCGCCAGTTCTCCCAGTCGGACCTGCTGGAAGTGCGGATCGCGCTCGAGACCACGGCCACCAGCCTGGCCGCGGTCCGGGCGGGGGACGGTGAACTGGACGAACTGGCCAAGCTGAACCGCCGCTACCAGCGCGCGCCCGTCGACGACGTCCAGGAGGTCCTGGAGTCGGACGAGGAGTTCCACTCGGCGCTGATCCGGGCCAGCCACAACGAGCTCCTCGAGCAGATGTACCTGGCACTCGTGCCCGGCCTGCAGGACTGCAAGCGGCACGCGCACCCTTCTCGTGAGGTGCACATCCGTTCCGCCAACGAACACGACCAGATCGTCTGGTTCCTGCGCCGGCACGACGAAGTGGGCGCGAAGAGCGCGATGACCACGCATCTGCTGGGTCTGTACGACGACGTGGCAGCGGACGACACGACACCCAGGGCGACTCTCAGCACGTACGTAGGGGTGTCGGACAACCCGATCTGGGGCAAGTCGCGCTGATACGGCGTGCACCGAAAGGCTCTGGCGCTCGTCCCCCATCACTCCCACCATGTATGGACGAACGCGGAGTGAGGGGGCGGGCGGCGAGTGGTGGCGGCGCGCAGGCACAAACAAGCGCTGGCTGTCGCGATCGCGTTGCTCGTCCTGGCAGCCGCGGACCTGGCGGTCGCGTTCCTCTGGCAACCGGAGACCCGCAGCCTCCTGCACGACGTTCTCGTCGTGTTCTGGCCGTTGCCCGCGCTGGCCGGCTTCCTGCTCCTCGCCTACGAGCTGTTCCTGCACCGCCGCCTGGTCAGCGAGCTGAGCCAGATCTCAGGTCCGAGCATCGTCGAACACCTGCTGCCGAACGACGTGCTGCGCACGTTCCTCTCCTCGATCTACGGCTCGCACGAGGCGAACCAGGACGTCGTCTCCGGCGTGCTGGGGGGTGACGGCCTGCGCCCGCACAAGGACCTCACGATCAGCACGAACACGACGGTGAAGCTGGAGCTCCAGGGCATCAACGCCAAGACCTACCACCTGATCACGACGCAGAGCTACCAGTTCCGGCACAGCGTTCCGGTCGACCGGTTCGTCATCTTCGCCACCAGCGACGTGCTGCTGCGGGACACGATCAGCGCCGCCTGCCGCTACCCGCTCTTCGAGCTGTACTACATCACCGACCCGTCGCTGTTCCTCGACTCGGTCGACGACGTCCTGCACTCGACGAAGATCGCCATCGACTACATCGACCACGACGGCGTGAGCCGTTCCGCCGCACCGAGCCAGATCCCGCTGCTCGAGGTGAAGTTCGACCAGTGGCCGAACTACCTGACCTTCTTCCGCGAGTCCACGAGCACCCAGCCGAAGCGGAGCCCGCACAGCCACCTGGGGGACCTGCGCATCTTCGAGTGCGACCTCAGCGGAATCGCCGAAGACCACCTGGTGAGCGCGATCCGCGGACTGACGATCACGTCACGGATGTTGCAGCGGACCAACGAGGGCTTCTGCTACTGGCAGGCGCCCTACCCGTCCTATGTGGAACAGATCCGCTTCGAGGCAAGGGGGCTCACGGTCGACCACTCCCCCAGGCACGAGTTCTCCATCATGCCGTTCCTGTTCCGCTCCAACACGGTGACCGGGCAGTGGCTGAAGGCGGACGACCTGGACGACCTCACCGTTCGGTCGTGGCTGCTCCCCGGCCACGGGGTGGCTCTGATGTGGCGGGAGGCGCGGCATTGACGGTGCCGCCGTTCGGCATGCGCCGGAACCAGTCGACCTGGTGCACGGGCTCCCCGGCCCGCCTCACGCAAACGGACGCAAGAAATTGCGTACACTTGCGTCATGACGCAACGGAGGCTGGCCGAAGTCGCGGCCAAGGTCGGGGTCAGCGAGGCCACCGTCAGCCGGGTGCTGAACGGCAAGCCGGGTGTCTCGGACGCCACGCGCAGCGCCGTTCTCACCGCACTCGACGTGCTGGGATACGAGCGGCCGACGCAGCTCAGGGGTGAACGGGCGAGGCTCGTGGGGCTCGTGCTGCCCGAGTTGCAGAACCCGATCTTCCCCGCGTTCGCGGACGTGGTCGGGAACGCGTTGGCGCAAAGGGGCTTCACGCCCGTGTTGTGCACCAGGACGGCCGGCGGGGTGACGGAGGCCGAGTACCTGGAGCTGCTGCTCGAGCAGCACGTCAGCGGAATCGTGTTCGCCGGCGGGTTGTACGCGCAGAAGGACGCCAGTCACGGGCACTACCAGCAGATGATGTCCCGGAAACTGCCTGCGGTGCTGGTCAACGCCGCCATAGACGACCTGGCGTTCCCGCGGGTCTCGTGCGATGACGCGGTGGCGGTCGAGCAGGCGTACGGGCATCTCACGTCGCTGGGGCACAAGAGGATCGG
This sequence comes from Lentzea sp. DG1S-22, assembly GCF_036321065.1. Taxonomy (NCBI): domain Bacteria; kingdom Bacillati; phylum Actinomycetota; class Actinomycetes; order Pseudonocardiales; family Pseudonocardiaceae; genus Lentzea; species Lentzea sp. DG1S-22. The sequence goes on from NZ_CP143276.1 coordinate 4,844,677, forward strand.
GGCCGTGCTGGGGCCGCCGGACCACGTGCCGAGCCAGCGGAAGCTCGAGGCCATCACCAAGAGCGGCGGGGCGGATGTCGAGCACGCCATGTTCAGCCTGGAGGGCGGGCAGGCCGCGGCCACGAAGCTGGTGCAGCGCGGGGTCACGGCGATCATCTGCGCCAGCGACCCGTTGGCGCTGGGTGCGATAAGGGCCGTCAGACGGGCCGGGCTGGACGTGCCCAAGGACGTGTCGATCATCGGGTACGACGACTCCGCCTTCATGACCTGCACTGATCCACCGCTGACCACCGTCCGCCAGCCCATCGAGTCGATGGGGCGGGCGGCTGTGGAGCTGCTGGCCAACCAGATCTCCGGCAACGCCGTGGCGCCGGACGAGTTGCTCTTCGAGCCCGAGTTGGTGGTGAGGGCGTCGACCGCTCCAGCCAGGTAGCAAGTCAGTCGTCTTCTTGCGAGTTTTCGTCTGGATATTGCGTTCAGATGTAACGGCGTCTTATGGTCGCCGTCACATCGACGCGCTCGCGAGAAGGGCGGCTCCACCATGAAGAAGTCCGCTGCCGTGCTGATTGGCGGTGTCCTGGTCCTGAGCTCAGTCGGCTGTGGGAGCGGTTCCACGACCGAGCCCGGCGGCAAGGTCCAGATCAACGTCAACGGTCAGCCGCCGCAGACGCAGGCGTTCGACCGCAAGGTCTTCGACGAGGACGTCGCGGAGTTCGAGAACGCGAACCCGGACATCGACCTCGTGCCGCACGAGGGGTTCATGGACCCGAAGACCTTCTCCGCCAAGCTCGCCGGCGGGCAGCTGGAGGACGTCTTCTACGTCTACTTCACCGATCCCGCGGCGCTCATCGCGCGCAAGCAGGCCGCCGACCTGACGGCCTACGTCAAGGACGTGCCGCACTACGGCGACCTCAAGCAGGAGCTCAAGGACGTCTTCACGGTCGACGGCAAGGTCTACGGGTTGCCCACCGCCAACTACACGATGGGCCTGCTCTACAGCCGCACCAACTTCACCAAGGCCGGGCTCGACCCGAACTCGCCGCCGAAGACGTGGGACGAGGTCCGGCAGGCGGCCAGGAGGCTCAAGGACGCGGGGGTCACCGGGTTCGCGGAGTACAGCAAGAGCAACCAGGGCGGCTGGCACTTCACGACCTGGATGAAGTCCGTCGGCGGTGACGTCGCCCGCAGGGACGGCGACAGGTACGTGGCCGACTTCGACAACGACAAGGGCAGGGAAGTCCTGCGCAGGCTCAAGGAGATGCGCTGGGACGACGGCTCCATGGGTGAGAAGCAGCTCCTGGAGATCGGCGACGTGCAGAACATGATGGGCGCGGGCCAGCTCGGCATGTACCTGGCCGCGCCGGACAACGTCGCCGCGATCGTCAACCAGTTCAAGGGCAGGTACGACGACTACGGTCTGGCCGCGATCCCGGGGCAGAAGGGCACCCTGCTCGGCGGCGAGGGGTACATGATCAACCCGAAGGCGTCGCCGGAGAAGATCAAGGCCGGCCTGCGGTGGATCCAGTGGAAGTACCTGAACCCGGACCGCCTCGAGGGCAACCTGCAGAAGTACAAGGACCGCGGTCAGCCCGTCGGCCTGCCGATCCCGCCGATCGCCGACATCTGGACCGGTGAGCCGCGCAAGAAGCAGGAAGAGCTGAAGGCCAGGTACGCCACCATGCCGGTGCAGAACTTCCAGGCCTACGTGGACGGTTCGGAGAAGACCAGGGGCTCGCTCGAACCGCCGCAGGCGCAGCAGGTCTACGCGATCCTCGACAGCGTCGTGCAGGCGACGCTCACGAACAAGGACGCGGACCACGCGGCACTGCTGAAGGATGCGGAGACCAAGGTCAACGCCGTCCTGGCGCAGGTGAAGTGAGTGCGGCGCCACGTCACCGCGTACGGCTTCCTGAGTGCCGCGCTGGTCGTCTTCGCGGTCTTCTCCTGGTACCCGGTCGTGCGCGGGGTGGTCCTGAGCTTCCAGCAGGTCGACTTCGTCACGAGCCCCGACTGGGTGGGCTGGGAGAACTTCGAGCGGCTCTTCGCGGACCCGCTGTTCGGGGTGGCGTGGCGCAACACCCTCTACTTCACGGTCCTGGCCCTGCTCATCGGGTTCGGGGTCCCGTTCCTGACGGCCGTGGTGCTCAACGAGCTGCGGCACGCCAAGGGCTACTTCCGGTTGCTGGTCTACCTGCCGGTGATGCTGCCGCCGGTCGTCACGGCACTGCTGTGGAAGTGGTTCTACGACCCGGGGCCGGGGCTGTTCAACTCCGTCCTCAGAGGACTCGGCCTGCCCGCGCTCCAGTGGCTGGACTCCGCCGGCACCAGCATGATCAGCCTCGTCCTGGTGATCACCTGGGCGAACATGGGCTCGGCGACGCTCATCTACCTGGCGGCACTGCAGACCATCCCCGGTGAGCTGTACGAGGCGGCGGACCTGGACGGCGCGAGCCTGGTCAGGAAGGTCTGGCACATCACGGTCCCGCAGACCAAGTTCGTGATCCTGATGCTCCTGCTGCTGCAGGTCGTGGCGACCATGCAGATCTTCACCGAGCCGTTCATCATGACCGGCGGCGGCCCGGAGGAGTCGACGGTCACGGTGCTGCTCCTGCTGTACCGCTATGCCTTCTACTACAACGACTTCGGCACCGCGAGCGCGCTGAGCCTCATCCTCTTCGCGGTGCTGGGCGTCTTCTCGTTCCTCTACCTCCGGATCACGAAGAAGGCCGACGGATGAGGACGCTCACGAAGAACAACGGCCCGCTCTACTGGGTCGTCCTCGCCGGCACGCTGGTCCTGTTCACCGCCGCGTTCCTGCTGCCGCTGGTCTGGGTGCTGCTCGGCGCCTTCAAGCCGCCGGCGGAGCTGGCGCGGCAGCCACCGACGATCCTGCCGGAGACGTGGGAGCCGGGCGCGTACGCCGACGCCTGGAACTACATGGACCTCGGCCGGTTCTTCCTCAACACCTTCGTCGTCGCGATCGGCGCGTGGGCGGTGCAGATGGCCGTGATCGTCCCCGCGGCCTACGCGCTCAGCAAGCTCCGGCCGATGTTCGGCAACGCCGTCATGGGCCTGATGCTGGCGACGCTGATGCTGCCGTCGACGGCCGTGCTGGTGCCGGTGTACCTCACGCTCACCGACCTCGGCCTGCTCAACAACCCGGCGGGCATCTGGCTGCCGGCCGCCGCCAACGCGCTGAACGTCTACCTGCTGAAGCGGTTCTTCGACCAGGTCCCCGAGGAACTGCTGGAGGCGGCCAGGATCGACGGCGCGAGCACGTGGACGATCCTGGTCAGGGTCGTCCTGCCGATCTCCCGGCCCATCCTCGCCGTCGTCTCGATCTTCGCCGTCGTGGCGGCGTGGAAGGACTTCATCTGGCCGTTGCTCGTGTTCCCCGACCCGGCGAGGCAGACGCTCAGTGTCGCGCTCCAACGCTTCGCGCCGGACACCCCGATCAACCTCCTGCTCGCGGGCCTCGTGCTGGCGAGCCTGCCGATGGTGGCGCTGTTCCTGGCGTTCCAGCGGCACATCCTCGCGGGGCTCACCGCGGGCGGCGTAAAAGGCTGAAAGGACACCAGATGAGTTGGTGGCGCAACGCATCCATCTACCAGGTCTACCTGCGCAGCTTCGCGGACGGCAACGGTGACGGCATCGGCGACATCGCGGGCCTGCGCGCCAGGCTCCAGCACATCGCGGGCCTCGGCTTCGACGCGATCTGGCTCAACCCCTGGTACCCGAGCCCGCTGGCCGACGGCGGCTACGACGTGGCCGACTACCGCGACATCGAGCCGGTGTTCGGGTCGCTCGCCGACGCCGAGAAGCTCATCGCGGACGCGCACGGGCTCGGCATCCGGGTCATCGTCGACCTCGTCCCGAACCACTGCAGCGACCAGCACCCGTGGTTCAAGGACGGCCTGTGGGACCGCTTCCACATCCGCGACGGCGAGGAGATCCCGAACGACTGGCAGTCGCGCTTCGGCGGCCCGGCGTGGAGCAGGCTCGACGACGGCCGCTGGTACCTGCACCTCTACGCCGCCGAGCAGCCGGACCTCAACTGGGAGAACCCGGTCGTCCACGACGAGTTCGAGGACATCCTGCGGTTCTGGCTCGACCGCGGCGTCGACGGCTTCCGCATCGACGTGGCCGACGGGCTGGTGAAGGACTTCGGCAAGCCCGACGCGGAGCTCCCCTACTCCGACCAGGACGGCGTGCACGAGATCTACCGGCGGTGGCGCCGGATCGTCGACTCCTACGACGGCGACCGCATCCTGGTCGGCGAGATGTGGCTGCCGGACCCGGAGCGGTTCGCCCGCTACCTCCGCCAGGACGAGATGCACAGCGCCTTCAACTTCGACTTCCTCTGCTGCCCCTGGAACGCCCGGGAGCTCAGGAAGGTCGTCGACAGCACGCTGGCGGCGCACGAACCCGTTGGCGCACCGCCGACCTGGGTGCTCTCCAACCACGACGTCACGCGGCACGTGACCCGCTACGGCCGCGAGAAGACGGGTTTCTCGTTCGCGGACAGGCAGCACGGCGCCCCCACCGACTTCGAACTGGGCACGCGGCGGGCACGGGCGGCGATCATGCTCACGGCGGCGCTGCCCGGCGGCGTCTACGTCTACCAGGGTGAGGAACTCGGCCTCTGGGAGGTCGAGGACCTGCCGGACGAGCTGCGCGAGGACCCGGTGTGGCACCGTTCCGGCTTCACCGACCGGGGACGCGACGGCTGCCGCGTGCCTCTCCCCTGGTCCTCGGAAGACGGTCCGAGCTGGTTGCCGCAGCCCGAGAACTGGCAGCGGTTCTCGGTCGAGGCCCAGACGGACGACCCCGGCTCGATGCTCGCCCTGTACCGCGAGGTGTTCGCGCGGCGCCGCGGCATCAGCGGCGACCTCGAGTGGCTCGACCTCGGCGAGGACGTGCTGGCGTTCAAGCGGGGCGACCACACCTGCGTCGTCAACCTGTCGGACCAGCCGGTGGAACTCCCCGCCGTGCCGGCGTTGTCCAGCGTTCCGCTCACCGGCGGCCAGCTGCCGCCCGACGCCGCGGCCTGGCTCGGGTGAGAGGACCGGGGGTGGCCGGGAGGCCACCCCCGGAGCTTCACCTCGTCGCGTAGGGCGAGTCGTCGGCCTTCGAGGCCTCGGTCGGCAGGTTCTTCACGATGCCGATGGCCGTCGTGTCGACGATGGCGTCCGCCGCGGCCTTCGGCATGATCGCCTGCAGGCCGGTCTTGCACTTCTCCAGGATTTCGAAGATCTTGTCGACGACCTTCGACAGGTTGCGGATGGTCGTGATCACCTTGTCGAGCCAGTCCGAGACCTTCTTGGCCCACTTCATGACCAGCCGGATGCCGTCGGCGACGATGCCCGGCGTCGCGAGCCCGACCGTGAGCAGCGCGGCCGCCGCCCACCTGATCAGCGCCTGCACCAGCTCGCTCATCGCCATCGAGATCAGGTCGCGCACGATCGTCCGCACCGTGGCGACGGCGACGCCCGCACCGGTCAGCGCGGCACCGACGCCCTCGGCGGCGAGACCGGCCGCCTTCACGCCGGTCGCCTCCGCCTTGGCCACCGCGCTGTAGGCGGTGATCGCGGCACCCTGCCACGCGCTGGTGTCGTTCTCGACCACCCGCGCCATGTCCTCGCCGGCCCTCTTGAGGTGATCGGCGACGTTGCCCCAGGTCGCGGCGTTCTGGTTGATCACGCCGGGGTTGCCCGCCAGCGAGTCCAGCATCGACTTCAACGGCTCGACGTGCTCGATGAACCACGCGAACGCCGACGACAGCAGCGTGCCGAACGGGTCGGCCAGGAAGCCCAGCGCGTCGATGCCCGCGCCGAGGACGTTGATGCCCGCCTCGGCCCAGTCACCGCGCTGAACGGCGGAGACCGCGTCCGCCGCCGGCTCGACGAGGTTGAGGCCGGCGAGCGCGCCCGGAGCCTCCGGGGCAGCGGCCACCAGCGGGTTCGGTGCGGTCATGACGTCAGCTCCCCGAGCTTTTCGACGATTTTCTCGAAGTTGCCGCCGAGCGCTTGGTCGACGGTGTCGTAGGTGTCGGCCATCCCGTTGACACCGTCCACAGTGGCGTTGACGACACCGTGCGCGGTGGCGACGGCACCGGTGCCGGCGGCCTCGATGGTGCCCATGATCGGCTCCAGCAGCGGGCTGCAGAGGATGCCGTACGCGTTGGCGCCGTTGATCTGCGCCTGCCCGATGGCCTGCTGGGCCGTCTCGATCTGCCTCACGATGCCGTCGAGCCGCCTGGCGTGCTCGCGCATCGCCTGCGTCTGGACGTTGAACCCCGGCGCGGTCATGCGCCTCACCACCCCTTGTCGTCGCGGGCGAAGTTGTGCCCGCCGAAGTCGTCGTCGTCAGCGGGACCGGTGGGGCGCGGCGGCGCGACCGGTTCCCCGGGCGGCGGCTCGGGGAAGCGCTCGTGGTACCCGCCCATCAGCGCGCCCATGGTCGCGGAGTCGTCGCCGATGATCGGCGCCATGGCCTCCTGCATCCGGGACGCGATCTGCGCCTGGGCGGTGCGCATCACGCCGAGGATCTCGGCGGACAACTGCGCGGGCTGCTTGCGCAGCGCCGCGTCGGTCAGGTCCAGCGCCGAGACGACACCGTTCTGGTCGACCGTGACGGACACCGAGCCGTCGGAGGAACGCTGCGTCACCCTGACCGCGTTCGCGACCTGCTTCATCTCGTCGGCCTGCCGGAGCTTGGCCTGGATCTGCGCGTTCCACTGACGCATCATCGCGTCGGGATCGGCTGCTGCCGGGTTCATCTAGTAGTCCCTCTCCTGTGCCTTCTTGCGACGGGAGGCGGCCGCTCCCACCACGGCCAGCGCCCCGATCCCACCTACCGCCAGACCCCCGAGCACCGATCCGATGCCGAGCACGACGCTCGGTTCGTAATCGGCGCGGTACACCGGCGCATTACCGGAGCCGCCCCGGACCTTCCTCTCACCCCGCTGCACGACGGGCACCTCGGTGCCCTCGTCGGACGGCCTGAGCTGGCCCGGCTCCGCTGTCACCCGCGCCGTGGTCCCGTCCTCCCACTCGACGTCGGCCCGGCAGATCCACCAGGTGCCGAAGCCGTGCCTGCTGACCGGTCCCCTGCCCGTGCAGTCGGTCACGCGGGCGACACCCCGGTCCGCGACCGGTCTGGTGTTCGTCCCCGCGACCGGGTCGAACCGCGTGAAGCCGGTGAGGCCCAGCCACACCCCGAGCCACAGAACCACCAGGGCGACCGGCCCAGCGACCCACCTCATGCGCCTCGTCCCCTCGTCCGTCCTGGTTGGACTTCGTCCCGGTCCGTCCGGTTCCACCGAGTTCGGCGGCCATCTGGCGACCATCCGGGCACGCGTGCGGGGCAGTTCGGGCGTGCCCAGTCTGGCCGACCTGTGTGAACGTGGTCTCACCTGGGACGAATCGGGCGAAAATCGGGCAGGATTGCACCCAGTTGTGGTAGCGACCACAGAGTTACCAGGGTGTTTCATCTATGCACAGCCCGAACGGGCATACCGATAGCCGAGTGGGCAGGTGAAATGCGAGCCGAGGAACGCAAACGTCGCATTCTGGCCAGGGCCCGCGCCGACGGCCGCGTCGACGTGGTGGAGATGGCGCAGGAACTGCGCGTCGCGCCCGAGACGGTTCGACGCGACCTGCGCGTGCTCGACGAGCACGGCCTGGTCCGCCGCACGCACGGCGGCGGCGTCCCGGTCGAGAGCGCCGGTTTCGAGACCGGCCTGAGGTTCCGGGCCGGATCGCACGTCCCGGAGAAGCGCCGCGTCGCGAAGGCGGCCGCCGAACGGCTCGACGACGCCGAGACCGTCTTCATCGACGAGGGCTACACGCCGCAGCTCGTCGCGGAGGCGCTGCCGACCACCAACCCGCTCACGATCATCACCGCGTCGCTGCCGACCGCGGCGGCGATGTCCGAGCACCCGTCGTGCACCGTCCTGCTGCTGGGCGGGCGCGTCAGGGGCCACACACTGGCCACTGTGGACCACTGGACCACCAGGATGCTCGGCGAGATGGTCATCGACCTCGCCTACATCGGCGCCAACGGCATCTCCCGCGAGCACGGCCTGACCACACCCGACCCGGCGGTCGGCGCGGTCAAGGCCAAGGCGCTCAGCTCGTCCCGGCGCAAGATCTTCGTCGGGACGCACACGAAGTTCGGCGTCTCCAGCTTCCACCGGTTCGCCGAGGTCTCCGACCTGGAGGCGATCGTCACCGACAGCGGCCTCAGCGCCCACGAGGCCCACCGCTACACCCTGCTAGGCCCCAAGGTCATCAGAGCCTGACCTGCCCTCACCCCTTCGGGCGCTCCATCCCCCTTCTTCAGCGCGCTCGAAAACCCTGGAAAGGAACCGACGATGTCGTCGATTCGCACACTCGGAGCCGCCACCGCGGTGTTGCTGCTGGCTTCCGCCTGCTCCGGAGCAGGCGGCGGGGGTGGCGGTGAGAACTCGGTGAACGTGCTGATGGTGAACAACCCGCAGATGCAGGACCTGCAGAAGCTCACCGCGGACAACTTCACCAAGGACACCGGCATCAAGGTGAACTTCACCGTGCTGCCCGAGAACGACGTCCGCGACAAGATCAGCCAGGACTTCTCCAGCCAGGCCGGCCAGTACGACGTGGCGACGATCTCCAACTACGAGACGCCGATGTTCGCCAAGAACGGCTGGCTGGCGCCGATGGACGACTTCGTCGCGAAGGACAGCGCGTTCGACCAGGCCGACATCCTGGAGCCGATCCGCCAGTCGCTGACCGCCGCCGACGGCAAGGTCTACGCGCAGCCGTTCTACGGCGAGTCGTCGTTCCTCATGTACCGCAAGGACATCTTCGAGGCCAAGGGTGTCTCCCTGCCCGACAAGCCGACCTGGCAGCAGGTCGCCGAGGCCGCCGCGAAGGTCGCCACCCCCGAGGTCCGCGGCATCTGCCTGCGCGGCCAGCCGGGCTGGGGCCAGGTCATGGCGCCGCTCACGACGGTCGTGAACACCTTCGGCGGCACGTGGTTCACCAAGGACTGGCAGGCGCAGGTCAACGCGCCGGAGTTCAAGGAGGCCACCAAGTTCTACGTCGACCTCGTCCGCAACCACGGCGAGAACGGCGCCCCGCAGGCCGGCTTCGCCGAGTGCCTCAACAACATGACGCAGGGCAAGGTCGCGATGTGGTACGACGCCACGGTCGCCGCCGGTCTGCTCGAGGCGAACGACTCGCCGGTCAAGGGCAAGCTCGGCTTCACCCAGGCGCCGGTCGTGAAGACCGACAGCTCCGGCTGGCTCTACACCTGGGCGTTCGGCATCCAGAAGGCGTCGAAGAAGCAGGAGAACGCCTGGAAGTTCATCTCCTGGGCGTCGGGCAAGGGCTACGAGGAGCTCGTCGGCAAGAACCTCGGCTGGTCGAAGCTCCCCGACGGCAAGCGTGCGTCGACCTACCAGCGCCCCGAGTACAAGCAGTCCTCCGGCAGCTTCTCCGCGATGGCCGAGGCCGCGATCAAGAACGCGAAGCCGCTGAACCCCGGTGTGCAGGAGCGCCCGGCGCCCGGCATCCAGTTCGTCGGCATCCCCGAGTTCACCGACCTCGGCACCCAGGTGTCGCAGCAGATCAGCTCGGCGATCGCGGGTGCGACGTCCGTGGACGACGCGCTGAACAACGGCCAGGGTCTCGCCGAGAAGGTCGCGGCGAAGTACAAGGGACAGTGACATGGCCGTCCTGACGCGCGAGGAGCGGTCGGTCGTCGACCGGCCGCCCCCGTCCCCGCAAGGGGTACTCGAAGTGGGCCCGGCGGGCGCCCCTGCTGCCCGCCCTCATCTTCCTGATCATCGTGACGCAGCTGCCGTTCGTGGCAACGCTCGTCATCTCGTTCATGAAGTGGAACTCGCTCGACCCCACCAACCGCGGGTTCGCCGGGTTCGACAACTACGTCAACGTGTTCACCGACCCCGACCTGCGTTCGTCGGTGGTCAACACGATCGTGCTCACGGCGTCGGTCGTGATCATCAGCCTGGTCCTCGGGCTGGGCCTGGCGCTGCTGCTGGACAAGAAGTTCGCCGGTCGCGGGTTCGTGCGCACCATGCTCATCGCGCCGTTCCTCGTGGTGCCGGTCGCGGCGGCGCTGCTCTGGAAGCACGTGCTCTACAACCCGGAGTACGGCCTGTTCAACGGAATCCTGAACTGGCTGGGCTTCGACGCCCAGCCGGACTGGATCTCGACCATGCCGATGAGCGCCGTGGTGCTGTCGCTGGTGTGGCAGTGGACGCCGTTCATGATGCTGATCCTGCTGGCGGGCCTGCAGTCCAAGCCGGTCGAACCCGTCGAGGCGGCCACGATCGACGGCGCGTCGTCGTTCCAGGTCTTCCGGTACCTGACGTTCCCGCACCTGCGGCAGTACCTGGAGCTCGGCGGGCTGCTCGGGTCGATCTACATCGTGCAGAACTTCGACGCGGTCTTCACGATCACGTCCGGTGGTCTGGGCACGGCGAACCTGCCGTACATGATCTACCAGACCTTCTACCAGGCCCACGAGTACGGCGAGGCCTCCGCGGCCGGCGTCATCGTGGTCGCGGGCTCGATGGTCATCGCGACGTTCGCGCTGCGCGTGGTGTCCTCGCTGTTCAAGGAGGAGAAGCGATGACCGCCAAGTGGGTCGGACGCGGCTGGGGTGTCCTCGCCTGGTTCGCCGGCATCGTGTTCTTCGCGCCCGTGGCCTGGATGTTCCTGACCTCGCTGCACAGCGAGACGGACGCGGCCACGAACCCGCCGTCGATCGCGGCGCCGCTGACGCTCGACGGCTACGCGCAGTTCTTCGACTCCGGCGCGTGGCCGCCGCTGATCAACTCGTTCAGCGCCTCGATCGGGTCGACGATCATCGTGCTGCTGCTGGCGATCCCGGCCGCGTACGCGTTGTCGATCAAACCGGTGGAGAAGTGGACGGACGTCCTGTTCTTCTTCCTCTCCACCAAGATGATGCCCGTCGTCGCGGCGCTGCTGCCGATCTACCTGATCGCGCAGTTCTCCGGGATGCTCGACAACATCTCGTTCCTCACGCTGCTGTACTGCTCGATGAACCTGCCGATCGCGGTGTGGCTCATGCGGTCGTTCCTGTCCGAGGTCCCGAAGGAGATCCTCGAGGCGGCCTCGATCGACGGCGCGGGTCTGCTCACGATCCTGCGCCGGGTGGTGGCACCGATCGCGATGCCCGGCATCGCGGCGACGGCGTTGATCTGCTTCATCTTCAGCTGGAACGAGCTGCTCTTCGCACGGGTGCTCACCGGTGTCGTCGCCGGCACCGCGCCCGTGTACCTGACCGGGTTCGTCACGTCGCAGGGCCTCTTCCTGGCGAAGGTCTGCGCCGCGGCGGTCGTGGTCTCTCTGCCGGTGCTCATCGCCGGGTTCGCCGCCCAGGACAAGCTCGTCCAGGGCCTTTCGTTGGGAGCGGTCAAGTGAAAGCAGCAGTGATCACCGGCGTCGGATCCGTCGAAGTGACCACTGTGGACGATCCCACGTGCGGTCCTCGCGAGGTCGTCGTCCAGGTGGCGGCCTGCGGCCTGTGCGGCACGGACCTGCACATCCTGCAGGGCGAGTTCGCGCCGACCCTGCCGGTCGTGCCGGGTCACGAGTTCGCCGGCACGGTCGTCGAGATCGGCTCGCAGGTGAACGAGGTCGCCGTGGGTGACCGGGTGGCCGTCGACCCGTCGCTGTACTGCTACGAGTGCCGGATGTGCCGTTCCGGCAGGAGCAACCTCTGCGAGCGCTGGGCGGCCATCGGCGTCACGACCTCCGGTGGCGCGGCGGAGTTCGCGAAGGCCCCGGTGGCGAACTGCGTCAAGCTGCCGGACCACGTGCGGACCGAGGACGCGGCGCTCATCGAGCCGCTGTCGTGCGCGGTGCGCGGCTACGACGTGCTGCGTTCGCAGATGGCGTCGCGGGTGCTGATCTACGGCTCGGGCACGATGGGCCTGATGATGCTGCAGCTCGGCAAGCTGACCGGCGCGTCGTCGATCGAGGTCGTCGACCTCAACCCGGAGCGGCTGGAGACGGCGAAGCAGCTCGGCGTGACGGCCGTGGCGGCGACGCCGGACGAGCTCGACCGGCCGCAGGGCTGGGACGTCGTCATCGACGCGACCGGCAACGAGAAGGCCATCCAGGACGGTCTCGGGCGCGTCGCCAAGGGCGGCACGTTCCTCCAGTTCGGCGTCTCGGACTACTCCGCGCGCGTGACCATCGAGCCGTACAAGATCTACAACCAGGAGATCACCATCACCGGCTCGATGGCGGTGCTGCACTCGTTCGAACGGGCGGCGGACCTCTTCGCGACCGGAGTGCTCGACCCCGAGGTGTTCATCAGCGACAGGGTGCCGCTGGACGACTACGCCGGGGCGTTGGACCAGTTCAAGTCCGGTAAGGGCCGCAAGATCCAGGTCCTGCCCTGAGTCCGTCGTAGGAAGTTCGCCGAAGTTCGTGGGCACTCGTGTATCCAGACGAGTGCCCACGACTCCTTCCAGACATGTCGAAGTCCGGGCAGAAAGTAGTACCGCCGTACTTTTCGCACATGTCCGACGAAGAGCTCCTCGCGTGGTACGCGGAGCTTCAGGCGCGGGCGATGAACCCGCCGCCTGGGGACGTCGATTTCGACCACGTCCACAAGGCCGCCGAACCGGTGTCCGTCGAGCAGCTGCGCCACCGGATCATGACGTTCCAGGGCTGGCCTGGAGGTCTTTCCACGCTGGACGCCGGATCTCCGTTCCACAACCTGTGGCACTGGCTCAGCGACTGACGCGGCGCGAGGTCACCCTCGCTCGCGTCATCGGCGCCCTAGTGGCCGCCGGCGTGCTCTACGCCGTCGTGCTCGCCGCGGTCACCGGCGCCGTCTCACATCCGCGGAACTGGCTGGTCGCGGTCGCCTGCACCCTGCTCGGGGTGCGGGTGATCGGTCACGTCCGCAGGTCACCGGTCGGGTGGCTGTTGCTGGTCATGGGCGTGTTCGGCGCCATCGCCGTCGCGGCCGCCGGTCAGCCGGAGAACCACCCCGCCCGCTGGCTCGAAGCGTGGATCTGGTGGCCCACGTACGCGTTGCTGCCCGCGGTGGCGCTGGTGTTCCCGAACGGCAAGCCGCTGAACAACCGCTGGTGGATCGCCATCGGCGCGTCGCTGTTCAGCACTCTCGTCGGAACCATCACGATCGCGTGGGCGTCGTGGGGCAACCCCGCCGAGTTCTGGCAGCTGAGCGGGGACGGGCTCGCGAAGACGATCACGAAGATCGCGGTGCTCGCGGCCGGCCTGTCGGTGGTCGCGGCCGTGGCGTCGCTGTTCCTCCGCTGGCGGCGGGCCGAGGGGGACGAACGACGCCTGCTCGTGTGGGCGTTCGCGCTGCTGGCGTTGGCTGTCGTGGCGACCGTTGTGGAGACGACGGACGGGCACGTCGCCTGGATCATCGGTGTGCTGGCGTTTCCTGCCGCTGCGGTGATCGCCATCGTGCGGTACGGCCTGTACGACATCAGCCTGCTCATCCACCGGTCGTTGCTCTACGGCTCTTTGACGGTCGTCCTGCTTCTCGTCTACCTCGGCGTGATGGTCGCGGCGGGCGCGCTGCTCACCGACGACGCCGAGGTCGTCGGGGTCGTGGCGGCGGGTCTGGTGTTCGCGCCGATCCGGAGCTGGGTGCAGCGCAAGCTCGACCGGTGGTTGTTCGGTGAGCGCTCCGACCCCTACGGCGCTTTGTCGACTTTGAGCGAGAAGCTCGAACGGTCGCAGGACGTGCTGCCGACGGTCGCGCAGACCGTCGCCGAGTCGCTGAAGCTGCCGTACGTGGCGATCCGCGGTTCGTCGGTGCTGGCCGAGCACGGGCGCAGCCGCGGGTGGCCGCAGCTCCGCTTCCCCATGACCTACCGGGGTGCGCACGTCTGCGACCTCGTCGTCGAGCCGCGCGCACCCGACGAGCGCCTCAGCGACCGGGAGCTGACCCTGCTCGGCGACCTCGCCCGCTCCACCGCGCCCGCCGCGCAGTCGATCAGGCTGACCGCCGACCTGCAGCTCGCGCGCGAACGGCTGGTGCGGGCGCGTGAAGAGGAACGGCTGCGCTTGCGACGCGACCTGCACGACGGCGTCGGACCGGCGCTGGTCGGCATCCGGTTGCAGCTCAAGGCGTTGCGCCGGTCGCTGGGCGACGTGCTCGACCCCGTGCTGGCGGACGTCGACACGACCGCCGTCGAGGTGCGCCGGCTCGTGGACGGCCTGCGACCGCCGATCCTCGACCAGGGCCTGGCGCTGGCCGTGCGGGACGAGGCCGCGCGCTTCCGCGGCGACCTGCTGGTCGAGGTCGACGTCGAGCAGATCGACGGGCTGTCGGCCGCCGTCGAGGTTGCCGCCTACCGGATCGTCGCGGAGGCGCTGACCAACACCGCACGCCACTCCGGGGCCTCGACCTGCACGATCAGCGTGCGGACCGACGGCGACCTGGTCGTGGAGGTCGTGGACGACGGACGCGGGGTCGCGGCGGACTCCAAGCCGGGTGTCGGTCTCGACTCGATGCGAGAACGCTGCGCGGAACTGGGTGGATCGTGCACAGTGGGACCCGCTCACCCCCGAGGGACGCGGGTGGTGGCGCGGATCCCGTTGGAGGCCCAGTAGTGGCAGGCACAGCGACTCGCGTTGTCATCGCCGACGACCACCCGGTGTTCCGGCGCGGCCTGAAGGCGTTGCTGGACGGCGAGGACGGCATCTCCGTCGTCGGCGACGCCGCGGACGGGCAGGAGGCCGTGCGCGTCGTCCTCGACCTGGAGCCGGACGTCGTCGTGATGGACCTGCACATGCCCGTCCTCGGCGGCGTCGAGGCGGCCAAGCGGATCCAGGCGGCCCTGCCCGGCGTCGGTGTCCTCGTCCTGACGATGCACGAGGACGACGAGCTCGTGTTCGCGGCGATGAAGGCCGGTGCGCGCGGTTACCTCGTGAAGACCACGGACGACGACGAGATCGTGCGCGCGGTGCAGGCCATAGGAGCCGGAGAAGCGATTTTCAGCGCCACCATCGCGCAACGCATGATGGGCTACTTCACCGCGATCTCCTCCTCGGAGGTCGTGGCGTTCCCCAGCTCACCGACCGCGAGCGGGAAGTCCTGAAGCTGATGGCGTCCGGCCTCGACAACCCGTCCATCGCGCACAAGCTGCACCTCTCGGGCAAGACCGTCCGCAACCGGGTGTCGGCGATCTTCACGAAGCTCCAGGTGGCCGACCGGGCGCAGGCCATCGTGCGCGCCCGCGAGGCGGGACTCGGAAGTCCCCGGTAAATCGGGACAACGGTCACCTGACGGCGGGACAAGGCCCCCGGTGGGATCGGCGTATCCGCCGAAGGGGGCCCGATGGACATCACCTGGGACGTCGCACACGCGCGGCTCAGCCACGACCGCATGCTGCACGTCGCCCAAGCGCTCATCTCGATGCGCCCGGAGACCGTCACGCTGGGCGGCGGCGAGCCGCTCGGCGTGCCCGGCCTGTTCGAGATCGTCGCACTGTTCCGCGAAGCCGGGATCGACCTCGTCCTGCGCACGTCCGGCAAGTCGCTGCACCCGTCGATGGTGCGGACGCTGCTGGAGTCGTGCGCGCGCATCGAGGTGTGCGCGATGGCGTTCGCCCACGCCATGCACGCCCTGCACCTGCTCGACGTCGGCGCCGCCAAGCTCGACCGGCACGCCGCGTTCGGCCTCGACGCCACCGGCATCCGGCGCGGCTTCGACCGGCTCGAGGACTTCTGCGCCACGACCGCGTTCGAGCTGCCGCACCTCGCGTTCATCGCGTTCAGCGACACGATCGGGTCGGACCACGCGCAGTACCTGCAGTCGCTCGCGCCTCAGACCGTGCGGGTGACGGTCGAGACCGCGAACACGTCCGTGGTCAGAGCGAGTTGAGCAGGGCGCGCCAGGCAGAGGTGGAGAACGCGAGAACGTCACCGCTCGCGTTCTTCGTGTCGCGGACGAGGACGTCCTGGACCAGTGAGACCTCCACGCAGCTCTCTGCGGTACCGCCGTTGCTGTAGCTGCTCTTACGCCAGGTCCGTTCCGCCGCCATGAGGGTCCTCTCGAAGTCCGCTGACGTACTCCGCCAGCAATCGCTTCGATTGTTCCGCATCCAGTGCGACGGCATCCAGCCGCTGAAAGAGCCGCCTGGCCCGCCCGACGGCCACGGTGTCCTGCGCCCACACCTGGGCGGTCTCGGACTCGCTGTACACGACTGGAGACGCCTTGCCGAACTCGTACAGCGTGACGGGAGAGCGGAAGGCACAGACGTTCGCGGGTACGACCCTGAGGATGTGGGTGTTGAAAAGCAGGCGCAGGTACTGTTCTTCTCGAACGCGCGCATTACCCAACTGCATCCGCAAAGCCAACTCGTGCACGAAGAACGCGCACTCCGGCCTGGTCGGTCGACGCATGATCGTCTGCCTGTCCATCCGGGCTTGGACGAGCCGCGCGATGTCCTCTGGTGCCTCGATGTGCGAGTCGACGAACAACTGGTGTGCGTACTCCTCGGTCTGCATCAGTCCGTGCATGATCAGGACGTCGTAGGAGAAGATCTTCGTGGCCATCGCCTCGGCCATCGCAAGAGTCCGAACGTTGTCGGACACCTGAGCGAAGAACAGGTCGAAGGCGTTGTAGTAGCGGCTGCGGAACTCGTTGACGAAGTCGATGTCCTTGCCGCACGTCGCCAGGTACTGGACGAGGTCGATCTCGCTCGCGCGCACCTTCCCGAGCTCGATGTCGGACACCTTGCTCGGGTCCCAGCCGAGCTGGACGGCCATCGCACGGCCGGTGAACGAGGTGCACGACTCGCGGACCCGGCGCAGTTCGTCGCCCAGGCACCGGCTGTACGGGGTGGAAATGGTGGCGGTCATGCCCTTCGACGGTAGGGCTTGGATTCATTCCACACCACTGGCTCATTCGGGTGAAAACAAGCTAGAAAACACCGCCGCGAACAGCGAAAACGTCCTCGATAGGCGCCATAGCGCCGAGGGCGAGACGCAGCAGCACGCGTGCCTTGCGGGGACATAGCCAGCCGGCCATCACGGCGCCGCGCTGGATCAGGTCCGACTCGGACCCGACGAAGCCGTAGGTGTCGCGGAACGTCGTGCCCGCGCCCGTCCGCGTCGCCACCACCACCGGGAACCGGGCCCGTGAGATGGCCTCCGCCATGCCGGCCGACACGTGGCCGACGCCGGTGGCGGCGACGACGGTTCCCCCGACGTCGAGCCAGTCGAGGATCGAGCCGTCGTCGTCCACAGTGGCCTCGATGAGCGGAACCGCCGGTGCGTCGAGAGGCCGTGGCAGCGCGGTCAGCCGGTGCGCGGGGTGGAAGTACCGCGGCGAGCCCTCGACGACGAGTCCGAGGGGACCCGGGAACGACTCGAAGGCGTTGGGGAGGCTGCTGTGCGTCTTGCGGACCCAGCGGGCGGCGTGGACCTCGTCGTTGAGGACGAGCAGGGCGCCGCGGCCGCGTGAGTTGGGTGCCGCCGCGACCGCGACGGCGGCGGTGAGGTTGGCGGGGCCGTCGGCGCCGGGGAGGCCGGGGTGCCGCATGGCGCCGGTGACGACGACCGGTTCGTCGTGCGGCCACAGGCAGTCGAAGAAGTACGCGGTCTCTTCGAGGGTGTCGGTGCCCTGGACGACGACCACACCGGCGGCGCCTCCGGAGACCTGCTCGTCGGCCCAGTCGAAGGCCTCCAGCAGGGTGGTGAAGGTGAGCGAGGCGCCCGGGACCGTCGCCAGGGTCGCGATCTCCCCCACCTCCAAGCCCCGCACGAGGTCCCCGGCGCCCAGGGTCGGCGACACCGCGCCGGAGCCCGTCATCGTGATCGTGCCGCCGAGCGACGCCACCGCCACCTGTGAGCTCATGCGAGCCACTCTAGGGTGGGTGCCATGTCCGGACCCGCCGCCTGGCCACCCGCGCCGATCCGAACCGAACGGCTCGTGCTGCGCGAGTCCGAGGCGCGCGACCGGGACGCGTTCCTCGACCTGTTCTCGTCGCCGGAGGTGGGCACCTACATCGGTGGCTCGAAGCCGCGCGACGAGGTCGACCGCACGGCGCCCCCGATCCCGGGCCGGCGGCACGGTCTCTTCGTCGTCGCGCTGGACGGCGCGATGATCGGCATGGTCTCGTTCGACGTGGTGGACGAGGAACGGTTGCTGGGCTACCTGTTCCTGCCGTCCGCGTGGGGCAGGGGTTTCGCATACGAGGCGTGTGCGGCGGCGCTCGACTGGTACGCCGCCGCACACCCCGGTGAGCCGCTCGCGAGCATCACCCGAACGGCGAACGTCGCTTCGATGCGCCTCCTGGCGAAGCTGGGCTTCACCGAAGGCGAGCGCTACGAGGCCTACGGCGCCGAGCAGTGTCACTGGCGCCAATAGGTGATGTTGCGGAAACGGGCCTCCGCGCGACCGCTGCCGTGGTGGTAGACGCCGTTCTTGAAGTAGCGCGTCGCCGGGCCTTCGTCCTGGTGCGTGAGTTTCAGCGAACCGTTGTAATAAGTCCGCACGGTGCCCCGGCCGCCCGCGACCGCGGTGTGTTCCACGCGGATCTTGAACCATTTGTCGTAAATGCCGGTGGCGATGACCTGGTTGCTGTCCTTGCGCAACGTGCCGCCGTTGACGTTGGCGACGTTGAGCATGACGTCGGTGGCGCGGGTGCCGTCCGGACGGCTGCCGCGCAGGATCTGCACGACCGTCGGCCCGCTGACGCCGGACGGGACGTAGATCTCGCCCTCCCAGGCGCGTGAGCCGCTGGAGTACTCCTGGTCGAAGCGGAGCTCGGTGCGCGGATCGGTCGGGCTGCCCTGGGTGTGCGGCTGGTCGTAGTCGTAGACCCACATGGTGTGCACGCCGCCTTCGAACTTGTAGCGCGCTCACCGCCAGGTTGTACGGCTTCTGCACGGTGTAGGTGTACGGCGCCGAAATCCATTGCGCGGACGGCGGCTGAGCGAGGGCCTGAGCCGCCGGGGCCACGAGCAGGGGTGCGGTCAGCGCGACGGCCAGAACGGAGCGTCGTGTGTGGAGTGCAGGGGTTTCCACGGTGAATCCCTCCGACCTTCGACAAGTGGTCTGCACCACTGTGAGGGCAGGAAGGCGGAGGGATCAACACTTGCCGGAAATTCCGGAACAATGTTCAGGTGGAGGAACTTTTCACATTCTTGAACGGAGCTCGTCGAAAGTCGGGAACTTCGTGGCGATGTCGCTACCGGTGAAGTTGCCGATCCACCCGTCGTCGTCGTGGAAGAACCGGATCGACACGTAGTCGGGCTCGGTGCCCATGTCGAACCAGTGCGTCGTGTTCGCCGGGACGCTCAGCAGGTCGCCCGCCTCGCAGAGCACGGCGTACACCTTGTCGCCGATGTGCAGGTAGAAAACACCCGCGCCGCGGGCGAAGTAGCGGTCCTCGTCGTCGTCGTGCGTGTGCTCGGCGAGGAACTTGTCGCGGAACTCGACGGCCTTGGCGCGGTACTCGTCGGTGTCGGCCGGGGTCATCTCCATCGCGTCGACGTAGCCGTAGCCCTCGGTCTCGCTGACGCGGGCGATCTCCTCCTCGAAGACCTGGAGGGCGTTCCCGGCGGTCACACCGTCCACAACGGACCAGCGGCTGAAGCGCACGCCGTGTTCCTTGAGGGTGGTGGTGATCTCCTCGGCGTCGGTGGTGCGCAGGACGGTCTCCTCGGGGCCGGTTTCCGGCCACACCGTCAGCAGCGTCATGAGTGCCTCCCCGTAAAGATGTCCCGTGTCTCCACCTTGAAGCGCAGCAGCCACTCCAGGCATTCCAGGCGGTGCCGTGCCTGCACCAGGTCGTCGCCCCACACGTAGACGCCGTGGCGTGCGACGAGCAGCGCCGGAACCTTCGGGGCGAAGCCCTTCTCGAAGGCGTCGCCCAGTTCGACCATGTCCTGCGAGTTCTTCACGACCGGGATCACGACCTCCTCGTGGTCGTACCGGCCGAACCCCTTGAGCATCTCCAGGTCCTGGAGCACCACGCCGTTCGGCCAGTGCTCCGCCGCGACGACGGGGGCGAGGGCGTGGACGTGCACGACGGCGCCCGCCCCGGCCACCCGGGCGATCCGCGCGTGCAGACCGGCCTCGGCGGACGGGACCTTGTCGCTGTCCACGGCGTTGCCGTCGGCGTCGATGACGACGCTGTCCTCAGCGGTGATCTCGCCCTTGTCGACGCCGCTGACCGTGACGGCGAGGCGGAGCGGATCCCGTTGCAGCACAACGGAGAGGTTGCCGCTCGTGCCGCGCATCCAGCCCATCTGCGCGTAGCGGACGCACTCGCGCGCGAGCTCCGCGGTCACGAGAGCTCCCACACCGTCGGGTGGGGCGTGAAGTCGGCGTTGGCGTACGGCTCACCGGCACGCGCGACGCCGACCGTCTTCCAGCCCGCCTCCGACGCGGCGTGCAGCTCGGCCGGGACGTCGCTGTAGAAGGTGATGTCGTCGCTCTGCAGCGTTTCCGCGATCTTGCGGTACGACGCGGCTTCGCGCTTCGGGCCGGCGTTGACCGTGTCGAAGTGGTGCTCCAGCAACGGCGTCAGGTCGCCGTCGGTGGTGTGCCGGAAGAACGCGATCTGGCCCGCGACCGAGCCGCTGGAGAAGATCGCGAGCTTCACGCCGTCGTCGTGCCACTTGCGGATGGCCGGGACGACGTCCGGGAAGAACTCCGCGACCAGGTCGCCCTGCGCGTAGCCCTGCTGCCAGATGAGGCCCTGCAACGTCTTGAGGGGCGTGACCTTCTGGTCGGCGTCCATCCAGTCGTGCAGCGCCTTGACGACGTCGTCGTGGCCGGACAGCTCCTTGACCTGCCGCACGGCGTCGGCGACCACCGGGTCGTCACCGTGCTGCTCGATCCACGGCCCGAGCCGCGGGCGCGCGTAGTCGTAGAGGACGACCAGCACCTGGTCCGTCGCGCTCAGCGTGCCCTCGATGTCGAGCACGACCCACTTGCTCACCGCTGTTCTCCCTCGTAGTACTTGTGCAGCTCTCCGGCGCGGTAGACGCCCCTGTCCGTCACCACGTCCGTGACGAAGCGCGGCGGCGTCACGTCGAACGCCGGGTACAGCCCCTTCACCCTCGGCGTGGCGCTGGGCCTGCCGAGGACCTGCAGCACTTCCGCGCCGTCGCGGTACTCGATCTCCACGTGCTCGGTCGTCGGCGCCAGGTGGTCCGGCGCCTGCACCTGGGCGTGGAACGGCACCCCGAACGCGTGGGCGGCGACGGCGAGACCCAGTGTGCCGACCTTGTTGACGACGTGCCCGTCCATGGTGACGCGATCGGCCGCCGTGACCAACGCGTCGACCTCGCCGCTTTGCAGGACCGCGGCGCCCATGCCGTCCGTGATGAGCGTCGTGTCGACGCCCATCTCGACCAACGTCTCCGCGGTGAGCCTCGCCCCCTGCAGGTACGGCCTGGTCTCGGTGCAGAAGAACCGCAGCGTCTTGCCCTGCTCCCGGGCCGCCCGGACGGTCTCCGTCAGGTACAGGTCGGCCCAGCAGTGGGTCATGACCGTGTCGTCGTCCTTCAGCAGGTTCGCGGTGTGCTCGCCCAGAGCCCGGCTCTTCGCGCGGTACCGGCGGTCGCCCTCTTGCGCGCCTTGCAGGGCGTGCGCGACGTCCCGGGCGGCGTCCACGTGCTCCAGGACGATCGCGGTGGCCTTGCGCAGGGCGTTGTTGGTGCGCCTGGTGTTCTCGAGCATCAGCGCGGTCCTGCCGAGCTCGGCGCGCGCTTCCTCGAACGGCTTCCCCTCGAGGGTGCGCGCCTTGAGCACCATCGCCTGCAGCACGGCGAAGTACGGGCCCGAGGACTGGGTGACCATGTCCTCGACGGCCCGCGCGACGTCCTCGGCCGTCCGGCACAGCACCCAGTTCCGCTCGAACGGGAACTGCCGGCGGTCGAGGATCAGGACGCCGTCGTCGGTGAGCCTGACGGAGTCCGCGAGGACCGGCTGCATCAGCTGTACCCGGTGTAGGCGGGGCGCGCGCCGGTCAGGAAGTACTCGCCGACCTCGCGTGCCTTGTAGACGACAGGGTCGTGCAGCGTGAGCGTGCGCGCGTTGCGCCAGAAGCGGTCCACGCCGTGCTTGGCGGCCGTTCCGCGCGCGCCGACCTGCTCGAAGATGCGGCTGGTGACCTCGTTGACGAGCTTGGTGCTGACGACCTTCGCCTCGGAGATCGTCACGGCGACCTCGGCCCGCTTCGCCGGGGTGAGGTGGCGGCCGAACTCGCTGGCCTCGTGCAGCCGGCGGGCGGCCTCGTCGGCGAGCAGCCCCGCGGCCCTGGTGTGCGCCACCATCTCGCCGTACGCGGCGACGATGTACGGGTCCTCGGTGGCGGCGTCGACACCGCTGACGAACCACGGGCGGGTCTTGGTGCGGGTGTAGTCGGCGGCCTCCGCGAGCGCGCCCTCCGCGATGGCCACGTAGAGCTGGGCGAGCACGAGCTGGAAGCCGAGGGCGGCGAGGCTGAGGCGCGGGTCCTCCCCCGCGGGCTGCACGCCGAGGACCTCCGTGACCGCCACGTCCTCGAAGGCCACGCCACCGGACGCCGTGAGGCGCTGGCCGATGTTGTCCCAGTCGTCCAGGTAGGTGATTCCGCCGGCCTTGCCGTCGAGCAGGAACGTGAGCTTCTCGCCGTTGTCCGCGCGGGTCGCGCTGACCACGAGCCGGTCGGCCACGGCCGCGCCGGTGGCGAACGTCTTGCGCCCGTTGAGCGTGTAGCCGTTCCCGGCGGGCGTGAGCTCGAGGGCCGCGTCGAGGGGGTTGCTGACGCCCGCCCAGAACTGGTCGCGCTCCCTGCCGAACGGGACGTCGAACAGGCCGCTGCGCCAGATCTGCAGGTAGTGGTACCCGAGGAGGTGCCCGGCGTTGGCGTCGGCGGCACCGACGACCCTGGTCACCCGCTGCTGGGTCGCCCAGTCGTCGACGTTGAGCAGACCGCTCTGCCGGAGCAGTTCCACCTCTTTGGCGGGTGGCTGGTTGGCCCGGTCCCTGTCCGCGGCGTCGGACCTGAGCGTCGCCGCAACCTCGTGCGCGACGTCCAGCCAGTTCGTCATCCCTGCTCCTCTCAGCGGTACCCGGTCCAACTTACTTCTTCACACCACCGGGCTAACCACGATGTGGGAGGACCCGTCCACTGGCAGACTTCCCGCGCACCCCGTTCGGCGGGGGCACCCACCATCTAGGGAGCAATCGGTATGGCGCAGGGCACTGTCAAGTGGTTCAACGGCGAGAAGGGCTTCGGATTCATCGCGCAGGACGGCGGTGGTCCGGACGTCTTCGTGCACTACTCGCAGATCCAGGGCAACGGCTTCAAGTCGCTGGAGGAGCAGCAGCGCGTGGAGTTCGAGATCGGCCAGGGTCAGAAGGGACCGCAGGCGCAGGCCGTCCGCGCGCTCTGATTCCGCTCTCCGGGGCCCGCCCGGCTGTGCGCCGGGCGGGCCCTTCGGCGCCTCTTACCGCCTCTGACCTGCGGTT
This sequence comes from Lentzea sp. DG1S-22, assembly GCF_036321065.1. Lineage (NCBI taxonomy): Bacteria > Bacillati > Actinomycetota > Actinomycetes > Pseudonocardiales > Pseudonocardiaceae > Lentzea > Lentzea sp. DG1S-22. The sequence continues at coordinate 4,868,176 of NZ_CP143276.1, forward strand.
GCCGAAATTGTCAGACCTGCCTGCCATGGTGATCACAGCACTTCGTCCGGGGTGCCACGACTTCTCGGAAGGCTGGTCCTGTCATGCGCGTGGTCGCGTCTCTTCGTGGTGCGGGTGTCGTCCGCTCGTCGGTCCTGGCGCGGCCGCTCGGTGTCGAGCACCGGGGTCTGCCGCCGGGTCGTCGGGTGACCGGGCCCGGGCACGTGGCGCCCTCTCGCCGGGAGCGGTGACGGGCTGCGGGCTGCATCGGCGGTGGAGGCCGGGCGCGGTATCCCGGGGTAGCCAACCACGAGCTGAACGACGTGGTGGGGCGAAGCGGGCCTTGAGCGGGGTTGGTGACCGCCGAGGTGAGGCGAGCCGCGAGGTGGCCCGGGAACGAAGCGGGCGCCGCAGCCCGTCGGCCGCGACGCCTCCACTTCCCGCCGCGGGATCGACGGCTGGGGAACAAGTGGCAACCGAGGGAGTCGAACCCTGCGCGGCTTGTGAAGGCGGCGCCCGAGTACCGGCCCTAACCCTTCGGTTGGGCGACGGCTGCCGTGGAGTTGTTCTACCTCGTCAGAGGGCGCTACGTCGCGTGAGATACCCACAGTGTTAAACGTCCAAACGCCTGAAGGCTTTTCATGTTTCACCGGCGTAGGTGACTCTGGTCACCATGCGATACCTCCCTGCTGTCGCGGCCCTGCTGCTGCTTCCCCTGGTGCCCGCCACCGCGCAAGCGGCTCCGTCGGGCACGTTCTACGTCACCGGTGTCAAGACCGGTCTCAACGTCGCCCAGAGCGGCACCGGGCTCGCGCTGCACCGCCCGAAGGGCAACGAGGACCACCAGCAATGGCGGCTGGGCGACGGGAGGTTCGAGAACACCGACTCGCCGGGTCAGTGCATCACCCGTCAGCTCACCATGGGTTCGTGCTCCCAGGCGGACGCGGTTCACGAGCTCCGGCAGTTCGGTGACCAGTGGGAGTTCTTCGGCCTCGGTGGCGAGACGCGCTGGTACCTGACTCCGGTGCAGAACCAGACGTCTCCGATGCCGCAGGACCCCCGGCTCGACCAGATGACGTTCCTGACCGCCCACAACGCCTACGCGAACGGGGTGGACGGCGGGTTCGCGCCTCCGTTCGCCAACCTCGCCAAGAACCAGACGCGTGGCATCGTGCAGCAGCTCGGCGACGGCGTCCGGGGTTTCATGCTCGACATCCACCAGACGCCCGACGGCGCGATCCTGTGCCACAACAGCTGCACGCTGGTGAGCAAGCCGGTGGCGCTGAACGTGGACGTCCAGCGGATCGTGGACTTCCTGAAGAACAACCGCGGCGAGATCGTCACGGTCTTCCTGGAGGACTACGTCGACGCGAACACGCTCAGGGCCGAGCTGCGCAAGGTGCAGGGGCTCGGTGACGTCCTGTACCGGGCGGAGGGTGTGCAGCACAACGGCTGGCCCACGCGCAGCCAGATGGTGAACAGCGGCAAGCGGCTGATCATCTTCACCGACCACGCGAAGGACGGGCGCGAGGACAGCGGCGTGCTGTACCAGAAGGACTGGACCGTCGAGAACTACTGGTCGATGGGCTCCGGGCTCGGCAGTTCCGACTGGTCCTGCTACAGCCGATGGGATGAAAAGCCGCTCACGGCGACCGGGAGCTTCCAGCCGTTGTTCGTCATGAACCACTTCCGCGACGTTCCGTTCAGCAGCACAGCCACGACGGACAACGGCAAACTCGTGAACCGCGCCCAGCAGTTCTGCCAGCCCGCGGCGAGGAAGAAGCCGAACTTCCTCGCGGTCGACCTCTACCACCTCGGCAACGCCCAGGGGGCCGTCAGCACGCTCAACTCATACGTATACAGGCCGTAGCCCAAATCGTGGGAGTTGTACGCTCCGCGCATGGCCTCGATCCTGTTCACGCGCGGAGCGCCCTCCCTCGACATCATCGACCAGGAAGGTCTGCGCGAAGCAGCGCAGAAAGCCTTCACGGACGACCCCGGCGGCACCTTCGCGTACGGCACGAGCGTCGGTTACGTGCCGCTGCGCGCGTGGCTGGCCGAGCAGCACGGTGTCGAGCCGGAGCAGGTGCTCGTCACCAACGGTTCGATGCAGGCCGACGCGTTCCTGTTCGAGCTGCTCGTCGGCGAGGGCGACGACGTGGTGGTCGAGGCGCCGACCTACGACCGCACGCTGCTGAACCTGCGCCAGCGCGGCGCGAACATCCACGCGATCGAGCTGGAGACCGACGGCATCAACGTCGACGCGCTCGAGAAGCTGCTGGAGAGCGGGGTGCGCCCGAAGCTCGCGCACATCATCCCGAACTTCCACAACCCGGCCGGCTACACGCTGTCCGAGGCGAAGCGCACGCGCCTGCTGGAGCTCTCGGCCCAGTACGACTTCGTGCTGTTCGAGGACGACCCGTACGTGAAGGTGCGGTTCGAGGGCGAGCCGCTGCCGACGATGCTGTCGCAGGACGAGAACGAGAAGGTCGTCTACGCGTCCTCGTTCTCGAAGACCATGGCGCCCGGCATCCGCTGCGGTTACCTGGTGGGACCGAAGGCCGTCATCAAGAGCATCCAGGACATCGCCACCACCACGTACATCTCGCCGAACATGGTGGCGCAGTCGATCGTGAACTCGTACTGCCGCTCCGGCCGTCTCGAGGAGTCGGTCGCGAACGTCCGCACCGCGCTGCGCGCCCGCAAGGACGCCCTGGTCGCCGCGTTGCGGCGCGAGCTGCCGGAGGCCGTCTTCACCGCTCCTCAGGGCGGCTACTTCATGTGGGTCGAGCTGCCGGGCGTGTCGATCGACAAGCTCGTGCCGGTCGCCAAGGAGCACGGCGTCGAGTTCGTGAAGGGCTCCGACTTCCTGCTGGAGGGCGGCGACAACGCCATCCGCCTCGCGTTCTCGGGTGTGACCCCGGAGCAGATCGACGAGGGCATCACGCGCCTCGCCGCGGCCGTTCGCTCGCTCTGATCTGCGCTTCCAGGTGCTCCGGCAGCCCGCGGCGCTGCCGGAGCGCCTGGCGCAGGCGCGGTAGCGCCGCCCGGAACGCCCGCGGGTCCTTCAGCGACACCGCCAGGGCCGTGGTCACGGGTCTGCGCATCCACGACGTCAGCACCGCGTTGCGCCGCTGCACGACGTCCCCGTCGGGCTCCCGTCCGGCGGCAGGGTGGTGGTGCGCCACCACGTCCTCGACGTAGCAGAGCGCCCACCCCGCCGCCGCGAGGTCCCACGACAGCAACGTCTCCTCGCCGCGGAAGAACAACACCGGGCTGAACCCGCCCACCTCCAGGAACGCCTGCCGCCGCACGATCGCCGAGCAGGCCAGGAACCCGAGCACCGCCGGCCCCGCGACGCCTTCGCCGAGCGGGCTGTCCCGCAGCAGCGGGGTGATCGGGTCGGGGGTCTCCGCCGGACCGACCAGCGTGTGCGCGGCTATCACCGCCAGGTCCGGGTGTTCGTCGAAGATCGGTTCGGCCCGTTCGAGCGCGTTGGGCGCCCACCAGGAGTCGTCGTCCGCGAAGGCCACGAACGGTGTCCGCGCCGCCTGCACGCCGAGGTTGCGCGCGACCGCACCCCGGTTGACCGCCGACTCCAGCACCAGGACGTGCGGGAACTCCTTGCGCACACGGGAAACCGTGTCGTCCGAGGACGCGTTGTCGACCAGGATCACGGGCACCGCGAGCTCGCTGAGGTGCGACAGCGTGCGGAGCAGGCTGTCCGCGCGGTTCCGCGAGGCGATCACGACGGTGGTCCGGGCCATGAAGTCGTCTACCCCGTGGCCCGTCCCTGACACGTTCACATCAACCGACACCGGCACGCGCGACGTCGTCTTCGGTGAGTCGCGCAACGAGGTCGACCACGGCGGCACCGTGATGACGACGGCCGGAGCCGCGGTCACCGCGGAGGTGCTGGCCGAAGCGCTGAAGTGATCGCCTGGGAAACGTCTGCCGCGCCACATCCCTTGGAGTTCGGCGCGCCCGCCAGTTAGTGTGTGCACCAATGATTAGTGCACCAAGTATTCCGGAGAACCCGCTCGAGCTCGAGCGGCAGGTTTGCTTCGCCCTCGCCGTGGCATCGCGCACGGTGATCGCGGTCTACCGGCCGATCCTGGAGCCGCTGAACCTCACACACCCCCAGTACCTGGTGATGCTGGCGCTGTGGGAGCGGTCACCGCGCACGGTCAAGGACCTGAGCACCGTCCTGCAGCTCGACCCCGGCACCCTCAGCCCGCTGCTCAAGCGGCTGGAGGCGATCGGGTACGTCGAGCGCCAGCGGGACAAGGCCGACGAACGCGCACTCGCGCTGACGCTCACCCCGGCGGGCAGGCAGCTCCGCGAGGAAGCGCTGAAGATCCCCTTCAAGGTCGTGGAGCAGCTGGACATGACGTTCGAAGAGCTCGCGCAGCTGAACGAGGTGCTGCACAAGGTGATCGGCAAGGCGACCCGGTGAACCCCGCGCTGAAGGTCTGGTACTACGCGGGCGGACGGCTCCCGCTCAAGTACAAGCAGTTCGTCTACGACGACGTGACCGGTCCGAAGTGGTTGCTGCGGTTCACGGTGCGCAGCCTCGTCCAGGTCACGCCGCTGACGACGGTCATCGCGCTGGCCCTGGTGTTCGGGCTGGGATCGTCGTGGCCGCTCGCGATCGCGTGCGGTGGACTGGGTTTCGTTGTGGGGCTGTACTTCGCGCTGTCCTACGCACCTGAAAGTGTGGACCATAGGCTCACGAAATACGGGTACCCAAGGGGCTCAGCGACGCACGGGCGCCGTGAGCGCACCGCAGCACAGGACCGCGAGAAGCAGGCGAACTACGACGCGGTTTGGCGGCGATCCGAAGGGTAGAGTCCTATGGCCTTGGTGAGCGACCAGTTCGAGTTCACGAGGCCGCAGGCGCTCACCCTCGTGGCCGGCGTGCTCCAGCTGACCTTCGGGTGGCTGGACCTGTTCGGCCTCGACCCGAACTACCGCGTGGTCCAGCTCGGCATCGGGGTGATGGGCATCGTGATGGCCTGGCGGCGGACCCACGCGCGGATGTACGGCCTCCTGCTGCTCCTGGGTTTCGGGATGCTGGCCTTCTCGCTCGACGACCTCACGGCGGAGAGCTTCCTGGAGGTCAGAACCGCTCTCATCGGGCTCGTGATCACGCTGGCCAGGCCGGCAAAGCGCGCTCCGGGCTGACGTCGCGGCCCACGGAGTGCAGCGCGGTCACGGTCGCGAAGCCCTCGGCCAGCAGAGCGGTGTCCGTGCCGGGCACCAGCGAGTCCTCCGCGTACACGTGGACCAGCTCCACCTCACCTTCGCCGACCTCGTCCACCCGGCTCTGCACGGTGCCGAAGCGGGCGAGCTCGGCCCAGCGAAGTCCCCGCACCTCACCGACGTTCGGCACGTTCAGCGAGAGCACCGAGGCAGCGGGCATCTCCAGCAGCACCGGCAGCACCGCGCGCACGACCTCACCCGCCGTGTCCCACAGCGGTTCGGGCTCGTCCAAGCCGACGTCGAGCGACACGGCCATCGCCGTCACGTCGTTCACGTGCGCGGTCAGCGCCGCGCCGACGGTGCCGGAGTGCAGGATCGCGCGACCCACGTTCGCACCGAGGTTGATGCCGGAGAGCACGACGTCGGGCTTGCCGCCGAAGCCGCCGTTGCAGGCGATCAGGGAGATCAGGCCCGGATGCGCGGCGACCGCGTGCGCCTCCACGTCCAGGCCGGGCAGCGTGCGGCGCTCGCTGACCACCCTGCCGGACTCCCCGACGGCCGCGACCGACGCGCTCGTGCCGCTCGCCTGGGTGGAAGGTGCCGCCACCACCACTTCGAGACCGCACGCGAGCGCGGCGGAGGCCAGCGTCGCGAGGCCGGGAGAGTCGATTCCGTCGTCGTTCGTGATCAGCGCGCGCATCCGCTCATTCCTCGATCGGCTCCAGTTCCACGCGTTTGCTCAGCTCGCGCACGGCTTCCCCGCTTCCGCTGCCGAGGCCGTGCCTCGTCACGTTCACCGCTCCGGCGGCCGCGCCGAGCTTCACCGCGTCCGTCAACGGCATACCCAGAGCGAGGCCCGCTGAAATCCCCGCGGTCATCGAGTCGCCCGCGCCGCGCGTGTCGACGGGTTCGAGCTTCGGCATCTTCACGAGGTAGAGCTGGTCCTCCAGCAACGCCAGCGCCGGGTCGTCGGCTCGCGACACGATCACGCCGTGCACGCACGACTCCGCGATCTCGCGAGCCTTCTCGATGAGCTTGGACAGGTCTTCCTCGCCCAGCTCCTCGTGGGAGACCTTCACGACGTGGGGGCCACCGCGCACGGCCTCGGCGAGGCGGTCCCCAGCCAGGTCGACGATCACTCGGCAACCGTTGCCGGTCAGGTCCGAGGTGAGGCGGTAGTAGGTGTCGTGGGGCAGCACGCGGTCGTCGGACGGCCCGCTCAGCACGGCCGTGCCCGCGCGAATGCCTTCCACGAGCGCGAGTTCGTACACGTCGTCGAGCTCGTGCCGGGACAACGCGTCCGGGAGCATCTCGACCATCTCGGACCTGCTGCCGTCGCGGCGGTCGTGCACGTAGGAACCGTTGCGTGCGGCCACTTCACGTGCGCGCAGGTCGACGTTCTCGCCTTCTAACAACGTGCGTAAGACGCGGCCGGTCTCACCGCCGAACGTCGCGCAGACGACGGCTTCGACACCGAGAGCGGCGATCATCCTGGACTGCCAGAAACCCTGGCCACCGGCGTGCAGGTGCACGTCCGGTTCTCCATCGAGGTCTTCCACGGTGACGGTCAGTTGGGGGACGGGGCGAATACGGCAACTCGGGCATCCACGACAGCCTGGTACCCGGTGCGGGCGAAGGATATTCGCCCGCACCGGATGAACCAGACATCACGCCCCGGAGCCGCCGGTCGGGTCGTCCCCGTCCTGCGGTGCGGGCGCGCCACCCGGTTCCATCTTCTCGTCGGCGCGCCACTCACCGGGCTGCGTCATGTCGCGGTACTGGTCGACCTCCTGAGGCGTGGGGTCGACACCGGCTTCTTCCGCGAACTCCTCGGCCACTTCCGGATCAGTCATGTCGAGCGAGTACCCCGGAAACGTCAGCAAACGCCTCCGTCGCGCCAGACGCCCCACTGACCGGTGGTGCCGGGCTCCTCGCCCCGCGTCCACCACTGCGCGGTCCACTTCTTGCCGTTGTGCGACACGACGTTGCCGCCGGTGTAGACCTTGTCGCGCTCCCACGCGGGCTGCGCGCAGGGGCCGGGACCAGGGCCTCCGGTCTCCCACGGGACCTGCGTGGACCTGTAGAAGTTGATGCCCATCGTCGTCCAGCGCGGACCGTGGGAGCCCAGACGCGTCTTGAACTGGTCCCAGTTGTGCGTCGACCACGGCGACCAGGCCAGCTCGGCGATGGCCGCGAGCCGCGGGAACGCCATGAACTCGATGTCCTGCGCGGTCACCAGCGTCTCGCTCCACAGTGGAGCTTCGACGCCGTGGACGGCGGACTCCGGGACACCGCTCAGGTGCGTGCCGGGGTTCCACTCGTAGGCGGTCTGGACCTCGATCAGACCGGCCCACGACAGGCCGAGCGGCGTGCTGGAGTTGTACTTCATGTCCAGGTACGCCTTGTTCGCGGGCGACATGATGACCTTGTGGCCGCGTGCCGCCGCCGCCTGCACCACGGCGTTGGACGTCGAGGTGCCCCAGTACTGCGGCATCGTGGCGGTGTCGGTCGTGGTCTTCGCGAACTCGTGCCAGCCGAGGGCGGTCTTGCCGTACTTCTTCACGATCGGCAGCGCGCGGTCCATGAACGCCTGGTAGTCCGCGTCGGACGTCGAGTGCGCCTCGTCGCCGCCGATGTGGAAGTACGGGCCGGGCGTGAGCGCCGCGATCTCGCGGATCACGTCGTCCACGAACTGGTAGGTGATCTCCTTGTTCACGCACAGCGAGGAGTAGCCGACCTCGATGTCCGTGCGCAGCGGCGGGGCCTGGCCGTCGCAGTTGAGCTCCGCGTACGAGGCCAGCGCCGCGTTGGTGTGGCCGGGCAGGTCGACCTCGGGGATCACCGTGATCTTGCGCGAGGCCGCGTACTGCACGATCTCGCTGTACTGCGCCTTGGTGTAGTAGCCGCCGGGGCCACCGCCGACCTGCGTGCTGCCGCCGTACGTGGCGAGCCGCGGCCAGCTGTCGACCACGATCCGCCAGCCCTGGTCGTCGGTCAGGTGCAGGTGGAAGTAGTTGATCTTGTAGAGGGCGAGCTGGTCGATGTAGCGCTTGACCGTCGAGACCGGGTGGAAGTGGCGGGCCACGTCGAGCATCGCGCCGCGGTGGGAGAACCGCGGGTGGTCGACGATCAGCGCGCCCGGCACGGTCCACGGGCCCGCCTGCACGGTCGTGCTCTCGACCTTGGCGGGCAGGAGCTGCCGCAGCGTCTGCACGCCCGCGAACAGGCCTTCGGGCGTGGTGGCGCGCAGCACGATGGCGTTCGCCGCGACGTCGAGCTGGTAGCCCTGCTGCCCCACCGCGGCCGGTGCGCCCGTGAGCAGCAGCGAGATGCCGTCGGACGGGGTGGTGGTCGTGTCGGACACGGGCAGCGCGTACCCGGTCGAGGGCCGCAGCACTCCGGCCAGGAAGGTGCCGACGTCCCGCGCGGCCGGGGCCGTGTAGATCTTCGAGGCGGCCGTCAGCGTGTGCGTGACCCCGCTCTTCGACTGCACCGACACCGGAACGGGCACCAGGCTCTGCAACGGTTCCGCGGCTTGCGACTGAGCGCTCACGGACAACGCCGCCGTGACGGCGACGACCGCGGCGAGAACACGAGTTCTCACGACTCCTCCTCACGAGTCGGGGGCGGCGACCCGGCCTCCAGACTGCTCAAACATCCCTTTTGTCGTCAATGGTCTGAGCCAATTCTTTTTTCGTGACCTGGACGGGCGGTGGTCGGGGCCCTGGCCGTCGACCGGCACAATCACGGGCATGGGGGACTTCGAAGAGCTGATCACCGCTGCCGCGACACGGATCGCACCGCTGATCCCGGCCGCGCCGGCGGCGGAGCTGGGCAGGCGGACCGCGCCGGGGCGGCGGGACGAGCGCCCGGGCGGATCGGTCGTGCAGCAGGCGTTGCGGGACATCCCGCAGCTGACCGCGGAGCGGTTGCTCGGTGCGCTGGAACTGGCGGTGGCACGGCTCGACGTCGTCGCCCCGCAGGAGCTCGTCGCCGGACTGCGGCCGGTTCCGGCCGGGCACACGTTCTCGTACCTGACCTCTGGCGGCGAGAGCGCGATGCACGTCCCGATGATCCTCGTGGAGGGGATGCACCCCGGTGCGAGCGATCTCGTCGTCGACCAGGTGCGCGCGCTGCTACCCGACCTGAGCGGGCTCGACGGCGACGAGGCCGCCATCGCCACCCGGCGCGGCGCGGTGCACCTCTCGACCGCCGTGGCGGTGTCCAGGGCGGTCTTCACCGCGCTCGGCTCCACGACGGCGGCCGACCCGGCGGCGGTCGTCGGGATCGCGCTCGGCGCGGCTTCGGAGGTCCTGGCGGAGAGCCCCCTGCCGCACGCCTACGAGCAGGCGTTGCTGGACAAGCGGCGCGCGGAGTACCGGGGCTCGTCCTGGAGCACGGTCGCCCAGGTCTTCGACCACGAGTTCCTGCTGGTCGAGGAACTGGGCCTGAGCACGCCCGACTTCACCGCGACCGGTCTCGCCGCCCCGGTGGACACCGGGTTCGCGGTCCGCACCGGCATCGCGCAGGGCGAGGTGCCCGTGTCCGTGGCCGTCCTGCTGGAGGAGCCCCCCGAGCCGCTGCCGGAGGGCTGGGACGAGATCGCCGAGATCAGCTACACCGCGGCGCGGGGCGGGGCGAGGTTCGGGCACGGCTCCACCGCTCCCTGGGGAGGACCGTTCCGGGTGCGGGTCAGCGCGACCGGCCGCGACGAGGGAGACGAGCGCTACGAGCTGCTGATCTGGCCCGCGCCGATCGCGGACCCGGTGCTGCGCCTGAAGACCGACCGCGTCGGCCACCTCGTGCGAGGGGAGCCCGCTCCCCGCCGATCGTCCGGCCGGAGGCCCCGCACCGCTGGCTGAAGAAGTTGCTGGAGGTGGCCGCGACCGTCACCGTCGCCCGGGGCGTCACCGACGTGGCGGGCGAGTTCGAGGAGGACGCCGTCGTCGTGGAGATCGACGGCGGCGTGGTCGTGATCGAGGACAACAACTACCGCGGCACACGGCCGGAGGTGCTGGAACGCCTGTCCCGCAACGGGAAGGCCGCCAGCCACTTCTGGAACGTCAACAACGACCGGCAGTTGTCGTTCGCCCGCGGCGGTCAGGTCCTGTGGAGCGGTGACGTGCTGGACGAGGACGACTTCGGCGACGACCCCGAGGTGTTGCGAGCCGTGGAGGGACTGGACTTCACCGACTGGCGCCACCTCGACGCCAAGGGGATCACGGCGGTGGCGCGGTTCACCGGTGCCGCGGTTCCCGAGGACGCCGTCCGCGCCGCCGTCGAGGAGCGGTATCAGTAGTCGGGGAGGTCGAGGCCGGTGACGACGGCGGCGAACTCCTCCGTGGGCGCGCCGCCGTTCGCCTGGTTCTTCAGCGCCATGTCCTGGTTCGCCACGACGTACGGCCGCAGGATCTCCTCGTAGCGCCGGAAAGCGTTCGAAGGGTCCTCGGCGAGCTCACCGGCGAGCACGTAAGCGCCGACGAGCGCCGTGCTGGTTCCCTGACCGGACAACGGTGATCCGCAGTAGCCGGCGTCACCCAGCAGCACGACGTTCCCGCTCGACCACGAGTCCATCCGGATCTGGCTCATCGAGTCGAAGTGGAAGTCCGGCGCCTCCCACATGTGCTCCAGCGCGGCCGGCCAGATCCAGCCGGCGCCGGCGAACTTCTCGGCGACCAACCGGCGCTGGGCGTCGACGTCGTGGTGGTCGAACGACACCTCGCCGTAGAAGCCCATGTAGACACGGCATTCCGCGTTGGACCGGGCGCTCATGACGCCACCTCCGACGACGTCGCCCTGCTGGAAGACCTGCCAGTGGTCGAGCCCCAGGAAGTTCGGCGCGGTGAAGACGGCGAGGTTCGTGCCGAGGTGCGTGGCGAACTCCGGCTCGGGCCCGAAGACCAGCCCGCGGACGTTCGAGTGCAGGCCGTCGGCACCGACGACGACGTCGAAGTCGCGCGGCGGCGCCTTCTCGAACGTCACGCGGGTGCCGTCGATCGACGTGATCGTGTCGCCGAACAGGTACTCCACGCCGTCCACGGCGTCGAAGAGAAGACGAGCCAGGTCGTCGCGCAACAGCTCCACGTCGGGGCTCGCGAGGTCGCCCCCGCTGAGGGTGTGCGTGGTGGAGCGGAACAGCTCGGTGCCCTCGGCGTCGACGGCGCTCATGCCGCGCATGTTCGTGCCGAACGACCGCAGCCGCTCGCCGAGGCCCATGCGCTCGACCACGTCCAGCGCGGGTCCGCGCACGTCGACGGCCTGGCCGCCGGGACGCGGGCCGCGCGCCGGCTCCACCACGGTGACGTCGAAGCCGTGGTGGCGCAGCCAGTACGCGAGCGCCGGTCCGCCGATCCCGGCGCCGGAGATCAGGACGTTCGTCATGGTGGTGCCCCCTGTGGGTCGGTGTGCCCACAAGGTGCCGAGCGGGGCTGACGGTCGGCTGACCACCGGCGGCCCGGGGCTGTCAGCGCCTCCGGCCGGGTGCGGAGGTGAGCCGGTAGGACGAAGTCCCGATGCCGGACGGTCCCCGCCGGAACACCGGGAGCGCGTCCGCCTCGTCGTAGCGGCTGGTTTCCCGGTGCCAGTGGACGATCCCCACGATCCAGTCCTTCAGCTCGTCGGCGTACCGGGTCAGCCCGGCCCGTGCGCCGGCGTCCAGCGACAGGTCGTCGAAGAACTTCGGCAGGTCGGTGTCGACGGACCGGACGAACTGGCCCAGACGCGCGTCCATCAACGCGTAGGTGATCTCGAAGGCGCGGGCCTGCGGCACCTGGAGGAAGTTCTCGACCACGCGGACCATGTTGTGCACCTCGCCCTCGTGCTGGATCTCCTTCGAGTACGAGAAGACGTCGTTGAGCATCGTGCAGTAGTCCATGGCGGACCGTTCCATGGTCTGCACGACCCGCGTTCCCCACAGGTGCGCGGGAACGGTCGCGGAGTGCGAGAACCGCGACAACGACGTCGTCAGCTCGGAACCGAACGTGCTGCGCCGCATTTCCACGTAGTCGACCGGATCGGGAATGCGGTTGAAGTGCATGTTGACCACCTCCCACACCCACGCGTCGAGCATCGCGTCGACGGTCTCGCGGAAGGTGGCGCGGAAGGCCGGGGTCATCGGTGCCGCGGTCCGCTGCCACAGGTTCGCCAGCGAGAGCTCCATGGCGTTGGCCGGGACGGCGGTCTGGACGAGGTCCAGCGGCATGCACGCCTTGAGCCGGGTCGTCTGCGTCTTCAGCCCCGGGAGGTTGCGGGTCTGGCCGAACCACAGCGGGTAGACGTCGTCGGCGTAGGTGCCCCAGGTGAGCCAGCAGCCGGAGAGGAACAGCTCCTGCGGGGTGGCGTCCGGGTCGATGCCCGCCGAGCACAGCGGGAAGTCGAACCCGCGCACCTCGCGCTCGTCCCAGACGCCCTCGCCCGTCATGCCGTGCTCGACGGCCCAGGCGACGACCTGCTCCCTCGTCCGGTCGAGGTGGGGGCTCAGGGTGAGCGTGAACGGGACGTCGAACTCCGGCAGCACGTACGGCTCGACGGTCTTGGGCGTGCTGGAGAACTGCCGGATCCGCTGCGGCAGGGTCCTGGCGAACGAGCCGAGGACGTTCGTGCCGGTCCGCGCGCCCTTGTTCATGTACCGCGACGACCGCAGGTGCCACTCGTGGCCGCCCGCCTGCCAGTCCTGCAGGCCCTTCACGTACCCGAGGACGGCCGCGCGGCCGATGGGGTCGACGGCCTGCTCGTCGAGCAGGACCGGCACCTCCGTGAGCGCCGTGTGCTCGAACTGGTGCAGGCGGGAGGTCAGCAGGTCGTTGACGGCCTCCGCGGCCTGCTGGGTGGGCAGGTCGAGGAACTTCTCGAACACCAGCACGCCGTTGGACAGCTCGCCCTCGTCGAGCACCTCGCGTTCGTACGAGAACAGGTCGTTGCGCAGGTGCACGGCGTCGCTGAAGGTGTCCCGGAGCACCTCGACCGGGCGGGACAGGGCGATCCGCGCGGGCACTTCGAGGCCGACGGCGTGCTCGACGAGGTTCGCGCTCCACGGCGCACCGCCGACCTTGCGCCGCATCTCGATGTACTCGACGGGGTTGCTCAGGCGGCGGGAGCTGATGTTGTGCAGTTCCCACATCGACTCGTCGAGCAGGTGCTTCGTGTTCGCGGCGAACCGCTCGCGCCAGTCCTGCGAGTGGGACGGGACGGTGCGGCGCCAGAGGTCCGCGAGGCCCTTCTCGACGGGGTTGCGCGGTTGCTCGGTGATGACGCCGCCGACCGGCATGAACAACGGCAGCCGGTCGAGGTAGGCCTGCGCGCCCTCGAGGTCCGGGTTGCGCTTGTAGAGCTCGACGAAGTGGTCGTCGAAGTAGAAGACCCAGACGTACCAGTCGGTGATGAGGTCGAGCGCGTCACCGCCGCAGTCGGGGTGGGTGTAGGCGCAGAGCAGCGCGTAGTCGTGCGCTTCGAGGTCGTCACCGGTCCAGATGACGGTGCCGTGCTGCGGCACGTCGACCATGTCCATCTCGCGCGCCCAGGCCCGCGCGTGGACGCGGGCGCGCTCGAGGTTCGGGTTCAGCCGGGCCGGGTGGGGCGTGTAGAACTCCGGCAGCTGGAACGGCTGCATGTGCTGTGGACCTCCGCGCGGTGGACTCGTACGCGGTGCACGCAACCAGCCCACCGGCGGGAGGCGCCAGATGGTGGGACCTTGATCCACACGTTCGTAGAGCGGTGTCGCCCGTTCAGCTCAACTCGGGCCGCGCGGTGAGCACTCAGCGCACGAGCGACTGGGCGCTGAGCTTCACCGGGAACGGGAACCGCAGCTCGATGATCTCCTCACCGTCGGACCGGGCCTGCTCGGCGTAGACGCCGTTCTCGAGGTGCAGGCACCGCAGCCACGGGCCGTCGTAATCGATCATCCAGTAGTTCTCGCAGCCGACTTCCTCGAACTTCGCCCGTTTCAGCTCCAGGTCCACGTGCCGCGTCCGCGGGGAAAGAACTTCGACCGCCAGCACGGGCGGTCCGAGGAGCGCCTGCTTCGTGAACTGCTCGCGCCGCCCCACCACCAGGTCGGGGATGAAGACCGTGTCGTCGGCGAGCACCACGTCGACCGGAGCCGGGAGGACCTCGAGCTCCGGTGGGCAGACGGCCGTCAGCGCCACCAGCAGGCGAGCGACGACGCGCTGGTGCACGGGGCGGGGTGAGGGGCTCATCACCAGCACCCCGTCGACGAGTTCGAAACGGTGCCCGTCATCAGGCATCGCCTCCAGGTCCGCCCACGTCAGCGGTCTGCCGTGGGGAAACGTCGGGACACCACCCATGGTGCGTTCCACCCCCTGGTCGAGGCCACCGCCCGCCGGGCGGACCCCGGCGGTGCCATTAGACAAGACTGGTCCGATTCCCACGACTCGCAAGCCCCTTTTGGCCGACCTCGCACCACTGCGCGCACTCGTCTCCGTGAACACCGCCCCGCAGGGTGAGCGGCGGCTGGTCCTGCCGTGGACGGCACCACCCGGTCGGAGCAGCATTGTGGTCGCAATCGAACAAGTGGCTAATTTTCGATCAATTTCGGGCGATTTTCGATAACGTGACGCGCCCCGCCACTTGCTCGCGAATGCGACCCTAACGGAATCTCACGAGGTCGCCAAGCGCTCGGTTGGAGCAATACCTCACGAGTACCCCGCACTCCGATTACCAAAACGTTTCCCGCTGTTTTCCGCGCATTCCCGGACAAGGGGTGTGATCGGGGTGGGGACGGCGTGGGGACGGGGTCCCCCACCCTCGGTGGCAACACCACCGAGGGGAGCAGGGGATGCGCAGGACCGGTGACAGGGTGCAGCAGTGGGTGGCGTTCGCCGTGCTGGCGGCGGCCGTGATCACGCTGGTGGCGCTGGGGCTTTCGCTCTAGCGAGGGTCTGGCGCGCGAAGGCGAGGGTACGGGGCTGGTGGCCGCGCTCCGCGGCCTCCACCGCCTGCCGCGCGTACCGGAGGGCGCTCTCCCGGTCGCCGAGCTCCAGGTAGGCGGCGGCGAACTGCTGGAAGACGCGTTCGTCGCTCCACCAGCGGCGCACCTTCCCGAGACGCTGGAACCGCCGCAGGTAGCCGATCGACTCGGCGGGCCGGCCACCCGTCAGGGCGTCGAGCGAGAGTGCGACGTACAACGTCATCTGGCCGACGTGGTCGCGGACCTCTCTCATGGCCGCGAGCACGGCCTCGTCGTCGGGCAGGTTCATGTACTCCCTGCAGAGCCTCGCGACGTCCCGTGCCAACGCGCCCGCGGCGGCGAGGTGGCCCATCTCGTAGCGCCAGCGGGCGAAGTCCGCCAGGGCGAGCGCCTCGCCCCGCTTGTCGCCGCACTCCCGGTAGGCGGCGAGCGACCGTTCCATGCAGGCCAGGCACTCGTCATCCGTGAAGGAGTCGAAGAGGACGTGGGCGATGTTGTTCAGCGTCACCGCGAGCTCGCGGACGTCACCCCGCTCCTCCACGATCGCGGCTGCCTCCCGCATGTGCGCGAGGGCCTGCTCGTTCTGCCCCAGTTCCGCGTGGTTGATGCCGATGTTGTGCAACGCGTTGGCGATCCCCCAGGGCGCGTCGGCCTCGCGCATGAGCACGAGACCGCGTTGGAAGTGGTCCATCGACTTGTCGTAGTCGCGGCGTTCGCGCGCGATCATGCCGAGGAACCCCAGCGCTGACCCCTCACCACGCAGATCACCGATCTGCCGCATGAGGGCACGTGCTTCGAGCAGGTGTTCCTCGGCCTTCGGGTTGCCGTCGTCCATGTAAGCCGCGCCCAAGCCGCGCAACGCTTCCGCTCGCGCCTTCAGGTCACCGAGCGCGTGCGCGGCCGCGAGCGCGACGCTCTGCACCTCGACGCGTTCCCTCCCCGACCCGTGCAACCACAGGTAGTGCGCGAAGTTGCTCGGCAACTGCCAGGCGTGCTGGTAGTGCCCCTCGTACGCGGCCAGGTACACGGCGGCCTTGAGGTTGCGGCGTTCCACTTCCTGCCACGCGAGGGCCTCGACCGGGGTGGCGAACACGGGCGGGTCGACCGGTTCGCGGGTGACGGCGGAGTGGAACCTCGGCCGACCGGGGGCGATCTTGCGGGCGGAGTCCTCCGCGCCGCGCAGGTAGAAGTCGAGGATCCGGGTGATCGCCTCGCTCCGCTCCCCCGGCTCGACCGCCGCCTTCGCGTGGTCGGCCAGCAGGTCGTGCAGGCGGTAGCGGCCGTTGTCCCTCTGCTGCACCAGGTGCACGTCCAGCAGCTCGTCCAGCAGGCGTTCGGCCTCCACCCGCGTCGAGCCGACGACCGCCGCCGCGAGGTGGGCGTCGAAGTCCTCTCCCGTGTGCAGGCCGAGCCGCCGGAACAACCGCTGCTGCCCGGTCGTGAGCTGCCGGTAGGACAGGGTGAACGCGCCCGCGACACTGCGTTCCCCCGCCGTCAGCTCCGTCAGGCGTTGCTCGGTGAGGCGGCGGACGACGTCCCGCGCGGACCACGCCGGTCTCGTGCGCCAGCGGGCACCGACGATCCGCACGGCCAGCGGGAGGTACCCGCAGAGCCGCACGACCTCACGGCAGTCCTCGCCGTCCCTGCGGGCGATGCTCGCGAGCAGGGCCAGCGCGTCCTCTTCGGACAGCACGTCGAGCGAGACGGTGTGGGCGGCGTCGAGGTCCACGAGCCGGCGCCTGCTGGTGACGAGCACCAGGCCCGTTCCGGGCAGCAGCGGGCGCACCTGGGCGGCGCTGCCCGCGTTGTCGAGCACCACGAGTGCCTTGCGGTGCGCCATTTCCGCGCGCCACCGGGCGGCGCGGGCGTCGAGGTCGTCCGGGATGTCCCTGGCGGGCACGCCGAGCGCGGTGAGCAACGTCAGCAGGGCGTCCGACGGTGTGCGGGGTTCGACGCCGTCGGTGTAGGAGTGCAGGTCGACGAACAGCTGCGCGTCCGGGAACCTCCCGGCGAGGCGGTGGGCCGCGCGGACGGCGAGCGTGGTCTTGCCGATGCCCGCCATGCCGTCGATGGCGGTGATCGCGACGCACCCGGACGGCACGGCGGCGAGGATCTCGTCCAGGTCCTCGGCACGGCCCGCGAAGTCGGCGATGTCGCCGGGCAGGTCGTTGCGGCTCTTCGGCCTGTTGTCGGCCGTGAGCACCTGCCGGTGGGCCTCCTGCAGGTCCCTGCCGGGGTCGAGGCCGAGCTCCTCGGCGAGCCGGCGGCGGATGTCGTCGTACGCCCGCAACGCCTCGGTCTGCCGGTCGCAGCGGTGCAGCGCGACGACCAGCTGCGCCCACAGGCGTTCCCTGGCCGGGTGCTGCCGGGTGAGCGAACGCAGTTCGGGGACGAGCCGGTCGTGCTCCCCGGCCGCGAGGTCGGCTTCGATCCGCGCTTCCAGCGCCGTCAGGTACTTCTCGGTCAGCGCGGGCACGTGGTCGCGTTCGAGCGCGTCGCTGCCGATGTCCGCGAACGGGCGGCCGCGCCACAGCTCCAGCGCCGCCCGCGGTTCGAGCCGGTCGAACAGGTGGACGTCGACCTCGTCGGGCCGCACGTCCAGCAGGTAGCCGCCCGGTCTGGTGCGGACGAGCCCGGGCAGCGCCTCCCGCAACCGCCCGACCGTGGTCTGCAGGGCGTGGCGCGACCCGCCGGCCAGCTCGACCAGTTCGTCGACGCCGACCACCTGCCCCGGCCGCAGCAGCAGCGCGGCGAGCACGACCCGCCGCTTGCCCGGCGGGACGTGGACGCGGCACCCGTCGAGCACCACGTCCAACGGCCCGAGCAGGCCGAACGACCTCACTTCCACCGGCCCCAGTGCACGACCTCGTCGAGCGGCTTGCGCTTGCGCGTGCGGGGCGAGGCGCCCTCGGAGATGCCCTCCTCCGCCGGGTGCCCGATCGCGATCATGCCGATCGGCACGTACATGTCCGGCACGCCGAAGGCGGCGCGCAGCGCGGGCCACGTGTCCCTGTCGGTGCCGAAGAAGACGGCGCCGAGCCCCTCGTCGACGGCGGTCTGCAGGATCAGCAGCGCCGCCATGCCGGTGTCGATGTCCCAGTAGGGCACCGGCCAGTGGTCCTCGCTGCGGTCGGTCCACCCCTTGTCGGCCTGCGCGTACCGGTCGAGGTAGACCTCCTTGGCCGAGAAGGGGATGACGACGACCGGCGCCGTCTTGGCGTCCTCCCCGCCCCACCACTCGAACATCCCGGCCAGCCGCTCGAGCTGCTCCCCCTGCAGCACGAGGAACCCCTGCCCCTGCGAGAAGCCGGCGGACGGGCCGCGCACGGCGTTGCGCATGATCCGCTGGATGCTCTCGTCGCTGACCGGCTCCCCGGTGAACTTCCGCACCATTCGGCGGCGGCGGACGACGTCCTGGAACTCCACGCTCTACCTCCCCAGATGTGATCTCGACCGTAGCAGCGTCCGGGGAGGTGGACGGGCCCTACAGCCGGCGCAACCCCGCCAGCACCCGCTCCAGCAGCGCCCCGTCCGGCCTGTCCCCGCCGTACGACGACGCGGTCCGGTGCACGTCGACCAGCCCGTGCCCCGCCATGTCCCCGAGCAGCACCTTCGTGACGCCCAGCGGCAGGCCGCGCAGGGCGGCGATCTCCGCCACCGAGCGCGGTTGCACGCACAGCGCCAGCACGTCCTGGTGCTCGGGGCGCACGGCGGTGGCCGAGAACTCGTTCACCGAGACCAGGGTCTCGATCTCCAGGTGCACGTCGGAGGTGGTGCGGCCGCCGGTCCACGCGTAGGCCCGCACGATCGACGACGACGTCTCGACGCCCGTCTCGACCGACGGCAGCGGTGGGACCGGTTCGAACGCCGTGGTGGCGTACGGGTCCGGTTCGCGCAGGGGTTCCGGGGCTCGCTGCTCCGCCTTGTTCTTCTTGCCGCGCTTGCGGATCCGTTCGCTGTCGAAGCTGAACCCGCTGATCAGGTCGCCGAAGCTGACCTGGTCGCCGGAGTCCCCGCTCATGCCAGCTCGGCCCGCAGCTCGGGCGTGAGCAGCTGGCCCACCTGCCGCACGACGACCGTCATCTCGTACGCCACCTGCGCGACGTCCGCCGACGACGAGGCCAGCACGGCGAGGACCGAGCCGTCGCTGATCGAGGACAGCAGCATCACGCCCCGGTCCATCTGGACGACGGTGCGCACGACCGCCTCGCCGGCGAAGCACTGCGAGGCCGACTCGGCGAGGGACACCACCCCGGCGACGATCGCCGCGAACTGCGGCGCGACCTGGGCCGGCAGCTTCGACGTCGAGACCAGCACCAGCCCGTCCGCCGAGATGACGACGGCGTGCTCGATGCCCGGTGTGCGTTCGGCGAAGTTGGTGACCAGCCAGCCGAACTGGTCAACCTGCGTGCTCATCGACTCTCCTGGTGGTCGGGGAGGCCGCGCTGCACTCCTCGCTGGAACGCGTCGAGGAAGCCGCGGGCCGACTCCGGCGTCTGGCGTGCGCGTGCGGGGGGCGGGGGCGGTGCGGCGGCGGACGTCTGCTGGAACCACGACGCCTGCTTCCGATCGATCGCCTCCCCCCGGAAAGACTCCCAGGACTCCTCGCGTCGTGGTGCCAGTTCGGCGGGAACCAACACGATCGCGCGAGTGCCCTTGCCTTGTTTCGCATCCAGGCGTACCACGATCTGGTGGCGCGCGGCGAGCCTGCCGACGACGAAGAGACCCATCTCGCGGGAAACCTGGACGTCCACGCCCTCGCCCGCGGCCTCCAGGCGGTGGTTCACCGCCCCCAGGGCCTCGGGGTCGATGCCGATGCCCTGGTCGACGACGTCGATCTCCACGATGCCGCCGGCCTCGATCGACGCGCTGATCGCGACCTGGGTGTGCGGCGGTGAGAAAGCCGTTGCGTTGTCGAGGAGTTCGGCCAGCAGCCGGACGAGGTCGCTCGCCACGTAGCCGACCACTTCGGCGTTGGGCGCCGTGTGCACCATCACCCGCTGGTACTGCTCGATCTCCGCGGCCGCCGCGCGCAGCACGTCCGTGAGCGGGATCGGCTTGTGGAACCGGCGCGCCACGTCGCCGCCGGAGAGCACCATCAGGTTCTCGTTGTTGCGGCGCATGCGGGTGGCGAGGTGGTCGAGCTTGAACAGGTTCGCGAGCTGGTCCGGGTCCTCCTCGTACTTCTCCAGCTCCTCCATCAGCTTGAGCTGCCGTTCGACGAGGCTCTGGCTGCGGCGCGAGAGGTTCACGAAGATGTTGCGCATGTTGGCGCGCATGCCCGCCTGCTCGATGACCGACTTCACGGCCTGCTGGTGCACCGCGTCGAACGCGCGCGCCACCTCGCCGAACTCCTCGGTCGTGTGCACCGGCACCGGCTCGATGTCGGTGCTGCCCCGCCCGGTCGCGACCATCTCGGGGAGCTTGTCCCAGGCCACGTCGAGGGCGGAGCGGCGCAGCTCGTTCAGCGAGCGCAGCAGGTAGCGGCCGACGACGAACCCGACGGTGGCGGCCAGGACCAGGCTGGCGAACAGGATCGCGGACGCCGTGCCGGCCGCGTCGCTCGACTCGTCGCGCAGGCGGTCCGCGGTGGTGCGCAGGTCGTCCTGCAGACCGGTGACGACACCGCCCATCGCCGCCGCCACGGCACCCGAGGCCCTGCTCCAGTCCGCTGCCGCGATCGGCAGCGGCTGCCTGGGCCTGGTGGTGCCCGTGCCGGTGTTCGCCGCGTCCGACGTCGGGTGCAGCACCGCGGTGGCGAGCATCGTGCGCTGCGCCTCGACGTCCGGGCCGCTGAAGTTCTTGCCGTAGGTCTTCATCTGGTCCGGCGTGGCGAGCGCGGCGAACTCGTCCGCGATGTAGCCGAGCTTCACGTTCGACTCGACCAGGGACCGCACCTCGGCGGTGGTCAGCTGACCGCGGGCGAGCCCGGACAGCACGACGGCCTGCTGGTACAGGACCTGGTCCCGCACGTGCACGACGTGGTGCAGGCCCATGGCCGTGCGCAGCAGCGCGGCGTCGCCGAACTCGCTCGCCAGGACCTCGTCCACGTCGAGCAACGAGTCGGCGAGCTCGCTGTAGCTGCCGATCACGGCCGGCACGTCGCCACCCGCCCGCTCGCGCAGCGCCGGCAGGTCGCCGACGCGGGCCTGCACGTCGTTGATGCGGGCGGTGACGACCTCGCTGAGCGAGGTCTTCGCGATCTGGGCGCGCAACGCCGCGCGGGCGTCGTCGGTGCGCTTGACCTGCTCGGCGAGGACCCGCGGGCCCGCGCCCTCGGCGACGATGCGCCGTTCCTCCTGCACGCCGTCGATCACGGGGATGAGGGCCGCGCGGACCTTCACGAGCCGTTGCAGGGCCGAGTAGGAGTCGGCGCGGTCGATCTGCGTGCCGATGTGCAGCACGCCGGCACCCACCGCGATGGCGACCGGAACGATCAACACCGCGGCGAGCTTCACCGGCAGGCGCCAGTTGCGCCAGTTCACGAGCGAGTTGAACATCAGACGAAGAGCTTGGCGGCGTTCAGGAAGAGCCGGTACAGGCCGTAGGCGAGCGGGAGGCCCACCCACAGCCACGCACCGACCAGCAACAACGTGCCCGACCGGTTCTCCCGGGTGAGCTCACTTCTTCACCACGCCTTCCGCGTCCTGCTCCTCGGCGGCGTCGGCCGCCTCTGCCTCGTTCCACTTGGCGACGGTGCCGTCGTCACCGCCGCGCGCCGGCTCCTGCGCCCGCACGGCGGCCTCGGGCTCGTGGAACCTCGGGTCGACCGGGCGGATCAGCTCGTTGGCGATGAAGCCGACGACCAGCAGCGCGATCATGATGTAGAACGACGTGGCGTACAGGTCGGGTCCGGTGTGCCCGGCCTTCTTGCCCGCGTCCGCGATGGCGTTGACGATCAGCGGCCCGAGCACGCCGGCCACGGACCACGCCGTGAGCAGTCGGCCGTGGATCGCGCCGACCTGGTAGGTGCCGAACAGGTCGCGCAGGTACGCCGGAACGGTCGCGAAGCCCGCGCCGTAGAACGACAGGATCACCATCGCCGCGATGACGAACAGCGGGGTGCTGGTCGAGCCGACCGTCAGCAGCACCAGGTAGAGCAGCGCGCCGACGCCGAGGTAGAGGCGGTAGATGTTCTTGCGGCCCACGACGTCCGAAGTGGACGACCAGACGAACCGGCCGGCCATGTTCGCGGCCGAGAGCAGCGCGACGAAACCGGTGGCGGCCGTCGCGGCGACCGGCGTCGAGGACTCCTTGAAGAAGTCGACCAGCATCGGCGCGGCCTTCTCCAGGATGCCGATGCCCGCGGTGACGTTGAAGCACAGCACGACCCACAGCAGCCAGAACTGCGGCGTCCTGATCGCGTTGTTCGCGGAGACGTTGTGGGCGACGCCCGCCTTGGGCCTGTCCTTGAGCAGCGCCTCCTTCTCCGCGGTGAACTCCGGGGAGGGCAGGCGGATCAGCAGCACGCCGAGGCTCATGAAGACCGCGTAGGCGATGCCGTGCACGAGGAAGGCCTGGCCGATGCCCGACGTCGTGGAGCCGAACGCCGTCAGCATCGAGGTGGACCACGGCGACGCGATCAGCGCACCGCCGCCGAAACCCATGATCGCGATGCCGGTCGCCATGCCCGGCCGGTCGGGGAACCACTTGATCAGGGTCGAGACCGGCGAGATGTAGCCGATGCCGAGACCGATGCCGCCGACGAGGCCGTAGCCCACGACGACGACCCAGTACATGCCCGCCCACACGCCGACCGCGGAGATCAGCAGGCCGGAGCAGAACGCGAGCAGCGACATGAGCATCGCCCAGCGCGGGCCCCTGCGCTCGACCGTCGTCCCGAGCACCGCGGCGGAGAGCCCGAGCATCACGATGCCGAGCTGGAACGGCAGGGCGGACTGCGTTCCCGTGATGCCGAGCGATTTCTCCAGAGGCGTCTTGAAGACGCTCCAGGCGTAGGCCTGACCAATGGAGAGATGAATCGCCAGCGCCGCGGGCGGAACGAGCCAGCGGTTCCATCCGGGAGGCGCGACTTGGCGTTCGCGCGCTAAGAACCCCACTTTATCCCCAACCGTCACCAATAACGCGGACCGATCGATCCTAGGGCAGGTGCACACCTGCGACAACGTTCAGGCCCGGCGCTTCGGTGTTGCGTGCGGCGCAACACTCCAGCTCGCGTTGGCACAAGACACGAGACGTACCATTTGAGACGAATGGAGTGCCCGGCATTCAGTCCGGTTGCTGTCCGGCATCGGTCCGGTTTGGACCGTTTCCGGGGCCTCCGTCACGTTGACTGCACACGTGGGAGCGCTACAGTGGGCGCCGCACACGAGGGGCAGGGGTACATGACCAAGGCGATCAGGTCGCCTGGCGAAGCGCAGCAGGGGTACCGGGAAATCCGGGGTTTCGCGTCGTTCGACGACCCCGAGACTTTGTCGTACGTGGATTCCGACGGCAACCCGAAGTTCGAGCTGATTCGGCAGACCGACGAATTCCGCACTCTCCGTCGTCGGCTCACGACGTTCATCTTCCCGATGACCGCGCTTTTCCTCGCGTCCTACCTCACCTTCGTCCTGCTGTCCGCGTACGCGAAAGAACTGGTCAGCACCAAGGTGATCGGCGTGATCAACCTGGGAATCCTGCTGGGCCTCGGGCAGTTCGTGACTTCGATCATCATCACGCTCGGTTATGCCCGTTACGCGAAGCGACGGCTGGACCCGCAGCGCACATTGCTCGCCGAGAAGATTGGCGTCGAGGAGTAAGGCATGCCCACCACCGGCAACCCGGTGCTGAACCTCAGCGTCTTCGCGGTGTTCGTCCTGATCACCCTCTACGTCGTCTACCGCGTCTCCAGCCGGAACGTGACGGCGTCGGACTACTACGCCGCCGGCAGCTCGTTCACCGGCGCCCAGAACGGCGTGGCGCTGTCCGGTGACTTCCTGTCCGCCGCGTCGTTCCTCGGCATCTCCGGCGGCATCGCGGCGCACGGCTACGACGGGTTCCTCTACTCCGTCGGCTGGGTCGTCGCGTGGCTCGTCGGCCTGCTGCTCATCGCGGAGGGCCTGCGCAACACCGGCCGCTTCACCGTCGGCGACGTGCTGGCGTTCCGGATGAAGCAGCGCCCGGTCCGCGCCGCCGCGGCGAACGCGACCCTGGTGATCTCGTTCTTCTACATGATCGCGCAGATGGCGGGCGCCGGCGGCCTGATCGCGCTGCTGCTCAACGTGACCTCGAAGTGGGGCCAGGCGGTGCTGATCGCCCTGGTCGGCATGGTCATGGTGCTCTACGTGCTGGTCGGGGGCATGAAGGGCACGACCTGGGTGCAGATCATCAAGGCCGTCCTGCTGCTGCTCTGCGTGACGATGATGAGCATCTTCCTGCTCGGCAAGTTCGGCTTCAGCCTGTCGGCGATCATGCAGCAGGCCACCGAGATGAACACGCTCGGCGAGGCCGTTCTCGACCCCGGCGCGAAGTACGGCTTCAGCGCGATGTCCAAACTGGACTTCGTCTCGCTCGCACTCTCCCTGGTGCTGGGCATCGCGTCACTGCCGCACGTGCTGATGCGCTTCTACACGGTGCCGAACGCGGCCGAGGCTCGCCGTTCGGTCGTGTGGGCCACGTGGACGATGGTCATCTTCTACCTGTGCACGCTGGTGATCGGCTTCGGCGCGATGGCGCTGGTCGGCTCCGACAAGATCGCCGCGGCACCGGGTGGCGAGAACTCCGCCGCACCGCTGCTGGCGTTCGAGATCGGTGGCGCGGTGCTGCTCGGCGTCGTCTCCGCGGTGGCGTTCGCCACGATCCTCGCCGTCGTCGCGGGCCTGACCCTGGCGGCCTCCGCCTCGTTCGCCCACGACGTCTACGCGAACGTCATCAAGCGCGGCAACGTCGAACCCCGCAGGGAGATCCGGGTCGCTCGGCTGACCGCCGTCGTCGTCGGCATCCTGTCGATCATCGGCGGCATCGCGGCGAACGGCCAGAACGTCGCGTTCCTCGTGTCGCTGGCACTGGCGCTGGCCGCGTCCGCGAACCTGTCGACGATCCTCTACACGATCTTCTGGCGGCGCTTCAACACCACCGGCACGCTGTGGAGCATCTACGGCGGTCTGGGCTCGTGCCTGGTGCTGATCATCTTCTCGCCGGTGATGTCCGGCGCGAAGACGTCGATCTTCCCGGACGTCGACTTCGCGTGGTTCCCGCTGGGCAACCCGGGTCTCGTCTCGATCCCGTTCTCGTTCCTGTGCGGGTTCCTGGCGACGGTCTTCTCGAAGCGGGAGCCGGAGCTCGACGCCAAGGCCGCCGAGATGGAGGTCCGGGCGATCTCGGGCATCGGCGTCCGCACCTGACCGGGGTCAGCTCGCCGGGATGATCCCCGACTCGTGGGCGATGATCGCCGCCTGCACCCGGTTCTTCACCCCCAGCTGGCGGAAGATCGTGCTCACGTAGACCTTCACCGTGCCCTCGACGACGTGCAGGCGTGCCGCGATCTCCGCGTTCGACAGCCCGGCGCCGAGGAGCCCGAGCACCTCGCGCTCCCGCGCGGTCAGGACCTCGATGCGCCGGGCAGCGAGCGGCCGGGGGTGGGCCCGGGACAGCTGGTCGACGACCCGCTTGGCGACCAGCGGGGACAGGAACGCGCCACCGTTCGCGACGGCGCGGACGCCCGAGATGATCTCCTGCGGGTCGCCGGTCTTCAGCACGAACCCCGCCGCGCCCTCCCCCAGCGCCCGGCTGATGTAGGAGTCGTCGGCGAACGTCGTCAGCACCAGCGTCTTCGTGCCCGGATGGCACTCGCGGATGACCTTCGCCGCGTCCAGCCCGTCCAGCACGGGCATGCGGATGTCGAGCACGGCGACGTCGGGCCGGTGCCGGGCCACCTTGTCGATGACCTCGCTGCCGTTCTCCGCCTCCGCGACCACCTCGACGTCCCCCGCCGTCGCGAGGACGGCCTTGACGCCGAACCTGACCACCGGTTCGTCGTCGGCGAGCACGACCCTGATCACCCGCTCCTCCTCGCGAGCCACTGCTTCGACACGAGCTGATCATCCCGGAAGCACAGCTGGTGCAGGTCGTGGCGGTCGCCGTCGAACGGGTTGGGGTGCGTGCTGTAGTAGCGGCACTCGGTGCCGGGGGGCGCGGTGACGCCGAGCGGGTTGTCGACGCGGGTGCGCAGCGGCAGGTCGAGGTCGTCCTCGCGTTGCCCGAGTTCTGCCCGTTCGAACTGGTGCGGCGTGAGCACGGACGTCACGGCGTCGAACACCATGTAGCCCGGCACGCCGATCGCGATCCCGGCGCACACGACCGACGTGATCAGCACGGTCCTGCGAGCGCTCTTGCGGATCTCCTCCTCCGTGCGTTCGCGACGCACGTGGGTGGGCGTCGTCCTCGCCCGCGGCCGTTCCGGGAGCTTGGCCCTGACCTCGAAGCCGCCGTCGTCGGACGGTGCCGCCTCGAACCAGCCGCCGACGAGCGCGACGCGTTCGGCGAGGCCGACCAGTCCCTTGCCGCTGCCGACCGCCTGGGTCCTCGGCGCCGGGCCGTTGGTGATCCGCAGTTCGAGGTTCGCGGTGAGGGTCACGGCGACCTTCGCGCCGGGGGCGTGCTTGATCACGTTCGTCAGCGCCTCGGCGACCACCCGGTGCACGGTCCTCGCGATGATGCCGTCGATCGCGGTCCGGCGGTTGTTGGTGAGCTCGACGTCGAGTCCGCTCCTGGCGACGACCTCCTCGATCGTCGCCACGGGCTCGTCCTCTTCGGCGCGCAGCACCTGCATGACGTCGGCCAGCCGTTCCGCCGCGGCCGTGACGCTCGCCCGCGCGGTCTTGGCCGCCTCGCGCTGCGGTGCCGTGAGCGTCGGTTCCAGTTCCAGCGCGCCGACGAGGAGCGCGGCCCGGGCGAGCTCGTGACCGACGAGGTCGTGCATCTCGCCGGCAAGGCGTGCGCGTTCGGAGTTGCGCGCGTTGTCGACGTCGCGCTCCAGCAGCGCCGCGTGTTCCCAGCCGACCTCGCGCAGCTCGGCGAACCGGCGCCGGAACCGCCCGAACGCCCACGGCACCACACCGAGCACACCGACGCCGGAGGTGACGGCGAGCGCGGTGTCCGAACCCCCGCGCTCGGTCAGGGCGACGACGACACCGGCGACCTCGGCCACGGTCAGCGCGATCGCCGTGGGCCGCGGATCGGCGGCGTGCCGGCCCGCGAGGAAGCTGAGCAGCGCGAGTGCGGGAGCGAGCGCCACCACCCTGACGTCGAACTCGACGCTGATGAGGTAGCAGACGAGCCAGGCGCCCAGAGCGGTGCCGAGAGCGACCGCGGGCCGGGTGCGCACGAGCGTGAACGCCAGGACGAACAGGAGCAGGTAGAGCAGGACCTCCCACACGGCGCCCATCATCGCAGTCGCTGCAGCACCACGGTCGGCGCCTCCACCTCCTCACGCCGTTGCCGAACCGGCAGCCTCTTCTCCAGCAGCACCGCGATCCCCCACGACACCAACGCTCCGAGCGCCAGCCCGGCCATGACGTCGTGTACATAGTGGACACCCACGACGACGCGGGAGGCAGCCGCCGCGATCGCGCACACCGCGGCGATCCAGCCGCAGGTCCTGTGCAGCGCCCAGATCGCCATCGCCGAGGCACCCGCGATCACCGAGTGGTTGCTGGGGAAGGACCAGTCGCCCGGCGCCGGGCACTCCGCGATCGACGGCGCCGTGCGGCACGGTCGTTCCTCCCGCACGACCAGCTTGACGACCTCGCTGATCGCGTAGGCCACCACGACACCCGCTCCGGCGAGGAACGCCCTGAGCCGGTGCCGCAACCACAGCAGCGCGAACATCACCGCGAACACACCGAGCACCGCGTCGGTGCCCACAGTCAGCCAAGTCACCCAGCCGAAACTACGAAGGTCCCGGCCGGCGCGCCCCTGCCCATCGGAACCGATCGGCACTAACTTTCGACAGGGGTGTCCGTGCTCGGCGCACCGGCCATGCGCAGGACCAGGTCGTAGTAGCCGTCGGGGTTGTCCGCGCCGGACCGCCCGTCGACGAGCTCCCGCACGACGTCGCAGTGCCCGGCGTGCTGCGCGGTCTCCGCCACGACGCGGACCAGCAGGTGCCCGAACGTCGTCTCGCGCTTGTGCTCCGCCCACCACGGCACCGACGCCGGGGCGTCCAGCGGCAGCTCCGCGATCGAGGCGTCCGTGTGCCGCCAGGCCTCGCGGTAGAGGCCGACGAGGTACTCGCGGCTCTCGGTGGGCTTGGCCCACATGTCGCCGTTCTCCCAGACCGACCCGTCCTCGTTCCACGGCAGCACCACGGGTGCGGGACGGCCCACGGAGTCGCCGAGGTAGCCGAACTCGATGCCGGCCAGGTGCTTCACGAGGCCGAGCAGGTTGGTGCCGCTGGGAACGAGCGGGCGGCGCACGTCGTACTCGCTCAGGCCGTCCAAAGAGGACAGCACCGAGTCGCGGGAGGCCTGGAGGTAGCGCTGGAGGTCCTCGGCGATCATGCCTCGACCCTAGCGCCGTCGCACGAGGACGTCCTCCGGTTCCGCCACGGCCTCCCGCGGCGGTCGTGCGGTCCGGAACTCCCCGCGCCGCACTGCCGACGTTTGCGCGCCCGGTTCGCCGGAAACACGAGGGCATGACTGAGCACCAGTTCACGACCCCGCTGGGTGGCGGCGAGCCCGTCGACGACGAGCCGGACGCGGTCGCGGTCGAGGAGGCCGGTGGGCACGTGACCGCGCCGGAGGAGACCGCGATGCACATCGAGGAGACCGAGGACGGCGGCGGCCGCGTGGACCGCCCGGACGACGGTTACCTGGACAGGTGAATCGTCCCGTCCGGCTGACTCACGGAGAGTGACATCAGGTCAACGCCAGATCGCTCGAACGCAGCTCGAATTTCGCCGGATCGGCCGTTCGTCTAGGACACAACCTGGCCTCAAGTGATCCTAGAGTCCTCCGTGTAGGACAAAAGTTGCGGAGGACAGAAGCAATGACCACCACCGAGACCCTCACCGGCGAGCGCGCGGACCTCCTCGAGACCCTGCGGCAGCACCGCTGGTTCCTGAGGTTCACCGCGCAGGGGCTCACCGACGAGCAGGCGGCGTCGAGCCCGACCGCGAGCGCGCTGAGCATCGGCGGCCTGATCAAGCACGTCGCCGCGGTCGAGGAGGGCTGGGTCAGGTTCGTCGAGCACGGCCCGTCCGCGATGGAGTTCGACCCGGAGTCCGTCGAGCACCACCAGCGCAACTTCCGCATGGAGCCGGGCGAGACGCTGGAGAGCATCCTCTCCCGCTACGACGAGATCGCGGCGTACACCGACAAGCTGGTCGAGACGGTCGACCTGGACCTCTCGCACCCGCTGCCGTCCGCGCCGTGGTTCCCGGAGGGCAAGACGCGGTCGGCGCGGCGCGTGTTCGTGCACATCGTCGCGGAGACCTCGCAGCACGCGGGCCACGCGGACATCATCCGCGAGACGATCGACGGCCAGAAGACGATGGGCTGATCAGGGCCGGGGCGGGCTGAAGGCCGAGAGGAACTGGTCCCGGAAGTCGCTCATCCGCGACACCGGGGCCGACGTTCCGGGCCTGATGCCGTCGTCCCACCCCCAGCCCTCGACCCGCTGCAGCACGGCCGGGTCCCGGGCGACGACGGTGATCGGCACGTCCCGCGACGCTCCCTCGCCGGTCACCACCTGCGCGGGCTGGTGGTCCCCCAGGAACACGAAGACGAGGTTCTCGTCGCCGTAGGTCTCCAGGTACGAGATCACCGACTCCAGCGAGTACGAGACGGAGTGCGCGTAGTCGGCGCGCACGGCGGCCGGGTCGCGGCCGAAGATCGACTCCGGCGGGTCGTTCGAGGCGGGCATGGTCGAGTAGATCGAGCCGTCGCCCAGTTCCTCCCAGCCGACGAAGCCCGGCGTCGGCGACCAGGGCGCGTGCGAGGACACCAGGGGGATCGCCGCCATCACCGGACCGTGCTGCTTCGAACGGACGTTCCGCTGGAACGCCTCCAGGGTGAACTGGTCCGGGGTGGTCGCGTAACCGAACCGCGGCCCCTTGTACCCGAGGTCCTGGGCGGCGTAGATCTCGTCGTAGTGGAAGAAGTCGCCTTCCGGCCACGCCTGCGTGATGCCGGGGACGACACCGACGGACCGCCACGACGCCTCGCGGAACGCCCGCGGCAGCGTGAGGCGGTCGGACGCCACCAGGTTGCGGTAGCGCTGCTGGTTGTCGATCCACAGCCCGGACAGCAGCGTCGCCTGCGCCATCCAGCTGCCCCCGCCGGCGGTCGGAGAGGTCAGGTAGGCGGACTTGGCCGTGTACCCCGCCGCCTCCAGACGCGCGTTGCCGTCGGCGAGCTTCGCCGCCACGCCGGGCATGTCGAGAGCGGACCTGCCGTAGCTCTCCACGAACGTGAAGACGACGTCCTTGCCCTGCAACGAGGACAGCAGTCCGGGATGGCCGCGGTACGCGTCGACCGAAGCCTCTGCCGCGAACACCTCCTGGTCGTGCAGACCCGCCTGGACGCGCCGCGCGTGGTCGACCAGCGAGGTCGCGGCGGCGTCGGAGTAGACCGGAATCCCCGGCACGGCAAGGGAAACACACGCCACGGCCACCAGTGCCACCGCGCGGACCGCGGCAGGACGCCGTGCCGAGGCCGCGGAACTGAGGCGCAGCACCGAAAGCGCGGCCAGCCACACGACGCCGACGACCAGGGCCACCGCGAGCCCGACGGCCAGCACGGAGGCCAGGCGGCCGAACGTCACGTCCACGAAGTCGACGGCGGGCACCAGCAACGGCCAGTCCAGCACGAGGTCGAACGGCCGGTACAGCACCATGTCGAAGCCGATGTCCATGATCTTCACGACCGCGAACAGGCCGAGGGCGACCCCGCCCGCGACGGCGACCGGCCTGCGGAGCCGGTCCGGCAGCAGCACCAGCGCCATCACGCCGATGAGGCCTTCGAGCGGCACCCGCAGGAACGCCTCGAAGGAGAACTTCTCGAGGTCGCCCGGTGCGATGAGCACGAACAACACGAACAGCCCCGCCAGGACCGTGACCGTCCGCCGCAGCACCATCTTCACCGGGAAACCCCTTTCAGAACCTATGAGGTAAACGCGGCACGACCCGCGCCCGGTTCAACTGCACTACCATCGGGTTCGTGACTCGCCCGCACGTTCTGCTGAGCGTCGCCGTCAGCATCGACGGCCACATCGACGATCGCGGCGCGGAACGGTTCCCGCTTTCCAACGCCGAGGACTTCGACCACGTCGACAGGCTGCGCGCGGAGTCCGACGCGATTCTGGCCGGCGCCGAGACGTTGCGCCGGGACAACGCGCGGCTGCTCGTCTACAGCGACGAGCGTCGTGCGCGCAGAATCGCGGCCGGAAAGCCGGAGTTCCCGCTGCGGGTCACCGTCACGAGGAGCGGCGATCTGGACCCAGAGCTGCGGTTCTGGCACTGCGGCGGCGAACGGCTGGTCTACACGAGGAGCGCGACGACGACCGTCGACGACCTGGCGGAAACGAAGACCTTCACCGATTTCTCCGAAATCCTGGACGACCTCGGGGCGCGGGGCGTGGAAAAGCTCATGGTCGAAGGCGGCACGAGCATTCACACCGAGTTCCTGCGCGCCGGGCTGGCCGACGAGATCCGCGTCGCGGTGGCGCCGATGCTGATCGGGCAGGCGACGGCCCCGCGTTTCGTGAATCCCGCCGAATTCCCCGGTGGACCGGCACGCCGATTCCACCTGGAGGACGTCACGAAAGTCGGGGACGTCGCGGTGCTCCGCTACCTCCCGAAAGTCACTTCCTCTTCACCAGGCTGAGCGCGCCGAGGATCTGCTCACGGCGGTAGACCGCGATCACCAGCGCCCACACCATGAAGACCAGCGGCATCGTCGCGTCGTCGATGCCGCCGTTCGTCACGAGGAGCATCTCGGTGAGCGCGGCGCCGGCCATGATGCCCGCCAGCGCGAGCGCGGCGAGGCCGCAGATGCGCGGGATGAGCAGGCCGACCGCGGTGGCGATCTCCAGCACGCCGGTGAGGTACCGGAACCACTGCCCGAAGCCGATGTCGTCGAACTTCGCGACGAACTGGTCGGTGAACAGGGCGTAGCCGTTCAGGAAGAACTGCACGGCGAGCGCGATCTGCAGGATCCAGACGACGACGTTGCCGACCTTCGCCGCGGTAGAGGTCTGCTCAGACATGGCGGGATTGTCCCACCGCGACAGCGCTGGTCGTCCACAGCCAGAGCACGTCGCGACCGAACGACCACACCAGCGACGCCAGCGCGAGACCGACGAGCACGCTCGCGAACGGCAGGAGGCCCGACGCCGCCACGACGAGGAAGATCCCCTGGACCGCGGCCACGACCTTGCGCGCGTAGCTGGCGGGCAGCGGCGCGTTCATCCAGCGGAAGCGCCACGACGCGGCGACGAACACGTACCGCATGAGGCCGATCGCGAGCACCCACGGACCCATGTGCACGGCCACGTACGCGCTGAGCACGAGGATCAGGAAGGCGTCGACCTCCATGTCGAACCTCGCCCCCAGCGCCGTCGAGGTGCCGGTGCGGCGAGCGACCTGGCCGTCCACCCAGTCGAGCGACAACGCGACAGCCGCGAGGGTCACGACCAGCGCCACCGGCACGTCCTGCCCGGCGCGGTCGGCGACCAGCGCGGTCACGGCGCCGACCATCAGGCCGCGGGCCAGCGTGACGCGGTCAGCGGGCCCCAGTGACCTGGTGCGGTGGCGTTGCATGCCGTAGCCGAGGAACGCCCACGTGGCGAACCCGTAGGCGAGACCCGCGGCCCAGCCCATCGGCCCGAGGCCCGCGGTGGCGGCCACCACACCCAGCAGGAGGACCTGGGCGAGGGCCCAGGCGGCAGGCTCCCGCACGACGGCGGGTGTCCCGGTGTGCTGAAGTGTGATCATCAGGTGCCCCTAACGAACTTCGTGCGGCGGAGGTGTTGTGAGTGACACGTACGGCGAGTGCCTTTTGGCTCAATGAATCCGGGAACGGGGAGGTCCGGCGGGTCGCGCTGGCCGAACCCGGTCCGGGTGAGGTCGAGGTGCGCACGCTGTTCTCGGGGGTCAGCCGCGGCACGGAGACCCTCGTCTTCCGCGGCGGCGTGCCGGAGAACCAGTACTCGGTGATGAGGGCTCCCTTCCAGGAGGGCGACTTCCCGTGGCCGGTGAAGTACGGGTACCTCAACGTGGGCGTCGTCGAACACGGACCCGAACGACTGCGCGGGCGCACGGTGTTCTGCCTCTACCCGCACCAGACCCGTTACGTGGTGCCGGAATCGGCGGTCACCCCCGTTCCGGACGGCGTTCCCGCCGCTCGGGCGGTGCTCGCGGGCACCGTGGAGACCGCGGTCAACGCCGTGTGGGACGCACGTCCGCTGGTCGGCGACCGGATCGCGGTGGTCGGTGGTGGCATGGTCGGGTCGAGCATCACCGCGGTGCTCGCGACGTTCCCCGGCGCGCGGGTCGAGCTCGTGGACGCCGATCCCGCGCGCGAGTCGACCGCCCGCGCCCTCGGTGTCGGCTTCGCCCTGCCGGACGACGCCCTCGACGGCTGCGACCTCGTCTTCCACGCCAGCGCGACCGAAGCCGGTCTCACCACGGCGCTGAACCTGCTCGCGCCCGAGGGCCGCGTCGTCGAGCTGAGCTGGTACGGCGACAGGAAGATCTCCGTGCCGCTGGGCGAGTTCTTCCACTCGCGCCGGCTCACGATCCGCAGCAGCCAGGTCGGCGCGGTCGGCCGCCCGGACCGCACCTACGCCGAACGCATGGCCGTCGCGCTGGACCTGCTGGCCGACGACAGGTTCGACGCGCTGATCACGGGACACAGCGCGTTCGAGGAGTTGCCGGACGTGATGCCGGGACTGGCCGACGGTGCGATTCCGGCGCTGTGCCACCGGATTGACTACGGTCGGGGCCATGTTCCCGAGTGACACCACGGTCGACGTCCGCGACCAGCGCGTGGCCGTGCTCCCGGTCGGCAGCACCGAGCAGCACGGCCCGCACCTGCCGTTGGCCACGGACTCGGTGATCGCGTGGACGATCGCGTCGGCGATCGCCGCGCGGTACCCGGTCCGGCTGCTGCCGCCGCTGCAGTTCTCGTGCTCGCAGGAGCACGCCGACTGGGCCGGCACCGTCAGCATCACCGCGCGCACGCTGATCTCAGTGGTCGAGGACATCGCGGATTCCCTGCGGCGCACCGGTGTCACGAACCTGGTCCTGGTCAACGGCCACGGCGGCAACTACGTGCTGTCGAACGTCGTGCAGGAGGGCGAGGGGCTCGCGCTCTTCCCTGGCCGCGACGACTGGGCGTTCGCGCGGGAGAAGGCCGGCATCGAGACCCCGGCGTACAGCGACATGCACGCGGGCGAGCTGGAGACCTCGATCCTGCTGCACGCCCACCCCGATCTGATCCGCCCCGGTTACGACAGCGCCGACCACCTGGCGGAGGACCGGCGGCACATGCTGACCCTGGGTCTGGCGCCGTACACCGGGTCCGGCGTCATCGGGCGCCCCTCGCTCGCGTCAGCGCGCAAGGGCGAGCTCCTGCTCGCGGGTCTGACCGAGTCGTTCGGCCACTACGCCACCCTTTTCGGTCTTGGCACGGCGTGAGAGGAAGAGCACGACCGCGCCGGGCAGGGCCGCGATGAGCGCGAGCACGCCGTAGACGATGCCCGTGGTGAAGCCGTGCTGGGCGCCCAGGCCGGCGGCGCCGAACGCCACCGCCAGGAACGCCTCGCGCGGGCCGAACCCGCCGATGTTCACCGGGATCGCCATGATCAGCAGTGCCAGCACGACGACCGGCGCGAGCTGGGTGATCGTGGCGTCCGACCCGGCGGCGCGGGCGGCCACCAGGAACAGCGCGACGTAGCCCGCGACCGCGGCGGCCGAGAGCGCGACGACCGCGGGCCAGATCTTCAGCGAGAGCAGCCGGATGCCGTCCGCCAGGGTGGTGACGAGCGCCCTCCGCACGGGCTTGACCCGCCAGCCGGCGACCACGGCCACGACGAGGCCCGCGAGGACGAGTGCCGCGGTGGTGGGGTCCGGAGCGAGGCCGAGGCCGGGCGCGGGGTGCGTGAGCAGCACCGCGAGCCCGATCCCGATGAGGACCATCTGGCCGGCGAAGCGTTCGAAGAACACGGCGCGCACGCCCCGTCCGACGTCGCCCGACTCCCGGCCGTGGTTGACCGCGCGGTGCACGTCGCCGAGCACGCCCGCGGGCAGCACGGCGTTGACGAGTTGGGCGCGGTAGTAGTCGCCGACCGCGGTGCGCAGGGTCAGCGTCAGGCCGAGGCGGCGCGCGACGAGGACCCAGCGACCCGCGCTGAGCACCGTCGTCACGAGCCCGATCGCCAGGGCGGCGGCGACGGAGAA
This sequence comes from Lentzea sp. DG1S-22, assembly GCF_036321065.1. Lineage (NCBI taxonomy): Bacteria > Bacillati > Actinomycetota > Actinomycetes > Pseudonocardiales > Pseudonocardiaceae > Lentzea > Lentzea sp. DG1S-22. Next base: position 4,903,683 of record NZ_CP143276.1, read on the forward strand.
CGCGTCGATCGCGCGCAGCCCGTCGACGAACGCCCCGGTGCCCAGGCGCAGGCCCAGGGCGAGGAGGATCCCCGCCGCCAGCACCAGGCGCAGCCACGGCCAGAACTTCTTCATCACACAGCTCCCGGTAGTGCCAGCAGGTCGACGTGGTGGACCACCGCGGAGGCCGTCGACCTGCGGCGCAGGTACTCGGACGCCTCGGAGGCGAGTGCGGGTTCCTGCTCCACCGCCGCGCCGACCCAGCCCTTCAGCCACTCCGACTGCAGGGCGCCGGCGTGCAGGCGCCAGGGGCTCCGCGCCGTGCGGACCGAAGCGCCGAGAGCCGCGAACGCCTCTTCCGCGACGGCCGGGGCGTCCGGTCCGAGCAGACGACGCCCGTCCACGACGCGACGCTGATGGGCGTTGAACGCGTCCTGGAAAGCGGCGTCGAGCGGCTCGGCCGGGTCGAGTTCGATCCGGCCTGCCACCGAGAGCGTGAACAGTGCGGGCACATGAGCTTCTACGCAGGCAGCGGCCAGAGCGTTCATCTCCTCGGCGGTGAGCAGGTCCAGCAGCGCGGAGCAGGTGACGAGGTCGGAGCCCTCGAGGTCGGCGGCCCGCAGCGACGTGAGGTCACCCTCGCGCGTCTCGGCGGTGACGTTCTCGAAGGCGCTCATGCCGGCCTCCGCGAGGCCGAGCAGCCGGGGGTCGCGGTCGTGCAGCACCCAGTGCTGCACGCCGCCGAGCCTGCCGGCGAGCCACCGCCCCATCGATCCCGTTCCACAACCGAGGTCACGGATCGTCAGGGGGTTTCGGTTCACCAGAGTTTCGCGGAGGGTCTCCACGAGCTCGGCCGAGCGCGCCTGGGCGTCGGCGCTTTCCCGCAGTGCCAGCCATTCCGGGGCGAAGGTCATGGCCGCAGAGTAGCCAGCACCCTCCGCAAGTCCTCTGTGGATTCGTCCCAAGTGGACAGGACGGCTCTTCTGGCGAGTGCCCTGGCCCGCAGCTCCGAGCGGAGTTCCTGATCTTGGAACCAGCGCGTCAGTGCAGCTTCCCAGGCGTTTTCGTCCCCGGCGGGAACGAGCAGGCCGCCGTCGCCGAGGGCGTCCGGGACAGCGCTCGCGATGACCGGCAGGCCGTGTGCGAGCGCCTCGGTGACCACCATGCCGTAGGTCTCGGCGCGGGAGGCCAGCACGAACAGGTCGGCCTGGAGGTAAGCGCTGGTCAGCGCCTCGCCGGCGAGTGGTCCGGGGAAGCTGACGCGCTGGTCGGGCGGGAGTTCGCCCAGGAACGGCCGGTGCGGGCCGACGCACGTCAGCCGCCAGTCGCGGTCGATCCTCCGCAACGCCCTGAGCAGCACGTCGTGGCCTTTGCGGGGTGTGATGGACGCGACGCAGAGCAGGTGGTGCACGCCGTCGGTGCCCGTGGCGACCGGCGCCGGATCGGTGCCCGGCACGACGACGTGGACGTGCCCGAGCCCGTGCTTGGCCCGGATCTCGCGCGCGGCCGTGGGACTGGTCGCGACCACGGCGCTCGCGGCCCGCAGGACCCGGCCCTCCTTCTCGTCCAGGAGTGCGGCCCTCGCCGGGTCGAGCCCGGTCTCGTCGGCCAGCGGGAGGTGCACGAGGACGGCGAGCCGCAGCCGCCGGGCGTGCGGGACGATCACCTCGGGCAGACCGCAGCCCACCAGGCCGTCGAGCAGGACGACCTCTCCGTCCGGGATCCGCGCAAGCGTTTGCTCCAACGCGGTGGGGTCGGACGGGCGCGGCCAGTCACCAGCGACGGTCAACAGGTCCATCCCCGCGCTCACGCGGAGGTCGTAGACGTTGCCGCCGCTGGGACTGGCCGGATCGCCGACGTCAGCCGGCAGGACGAAGCGCACGTTCGTAGCTCGCCCACGCCACGTGCGACTCGTGGAGTGTGACGGCGATCGCATCGATCCCGTGAGCGCCCTCACCCAGTGCACCCTCGGAGATCTTCTCCGCGAGCTGGTCGGCGATGTGCTTCGCGAGCCACTCCGTGGACGTGTTGATGCCCGCGAACTGCGGTTCCTCGTCCAGGTTGCGGTAGTTGAACACGGCCAGGACCTTGCCCAGCTCCTGCGTCGCGAGTCCGATGTCGACGACGATGTTGTCGGAATCGAGTTCAGCGCGTTTGAACGTTGCGTCCACCAGGAACGTTGCTCCATGCAGACGTTGCGCTGGACCGAAGACCTCGCCGCGGAAACTGTGGGCGATCATCACGTGATCGCGAACGGTGATGCTGAACAGGATGACCTCCGCTGTGCGGTCGGGTTACGGTGCGACCTCCATCCGAGCGTAGCTGCACGTTCGGAAGGCGTTCTGTGACGAGGGGACCGAGATGTTCGAACAGGCCTTCAGCGAAGAGGACGTGGCCGAGTCCGACCTGGTGACACGACGTGGCACTTTCCGCGCGGTGGCGTTCCGATCGAACGGTCACGAGCACATGGCCCTTGTCTACGGGAAGACCAAGCTGCGCGAGAACGTGCTGGTGCGCATCCACTCCGAGTGCATGACCGGTGACATCTTCGCGGCCATGCGCTGCGAGTGCGGAGAACAGCTCGACGCCGCGTTGAACACCATCGTGCGTGAGGGCAGCGGAATCCTCGTGTACGTGCGCGGGCACGAGGGTCGCGGGATCGGTCTGGTGTCGAAGATCCGCACGCACGTGTTGCAGGACCAGGGACTGGACACGTTGGACTCGGCGACGTCGCTCGGCCTGCCGGTCGACGTCCGCGACTACTCCCCCGCGGCCCGCGTGCTCAAGCACCTGCGGGTGCAGTCGGTGCGGCTGCTGTCCAACAACCCCGACAAGATCGCGGCGCTCGAGGAGAACGGCATCTCGGTGACCGCACGGGTGCCGTCGTTGATGAAGCCCAACGCCCACAACATCGCGTACCTGACGGCGAAGCGCGACCGGCTGGGCCACGACCTGCCCCAGGTCGAGGAGTTCACCCCCCTCCCGCACGCCCGCTGACCGTTGCTTTCCCAGCACGTGGAGCTCACACTGGCCGGATGCTGGCGCTGCGGGCAGGGCGTGCCTTCGACGGTGAGCGGACGCTCACCGGCCCCGTCACGGTCATCACCGAGAACGGCACGATCAAGGCCGTCGAGCAGGGCCATCCGGACGTCGCGGGTGCCGAGGTCGTCGACCTCGGCACCGCCACCGTCCTACCGGGACTGATCGACACCCACGTGCACCTGTGCGCGGACAGCGAGAACGGCGCGCTGGACCGCCTGCCCGAGTTCACCGAGGACCACCTCGACGAGGTGGTCGAGGACGGTCTGCGCCGCCACCTCCTGGCCGGTGTCACGACCGTCCGCGACCTCGGCGACCGCCGGTGGTCCGTCGTGGAGCAGCGGTCGAGGCACCGGCAGCGCGTCCTCGCGTCCGGCCCGCCCATCACGAGCCCGCGCGGCCACTGCTGGTCGATGGGCGGTGAGGCGTCCGGCGACGAGGCGTTGCGCCGGGCCGTGCGCGAGCGGGCCGAGCGCGCGGCCGACATCGTCAAGATCATGGCCAGCGGCGGGTTCGCCACCCCCGGCACGGCCGTCGACGACTGCCAGTTCACCGAGCACGAACTGCGCGTGGTCGTCGAGGAGGCCCACGGGCTCGGCCTCCCCGTGACCGCGCACGCCCACAGCCTCGCGGCGGTCCAGCGCGCCGTGGCCGCGGGCGTCGACGGCGTCGAGCACTGCACGTGCCTGTCCCGCGGGGCGATGGTGCTCCCCGCGGAACTGCTGGACGCGCTGGCAGAAGCTGACATCGCCGTCTGCCACACCCTGGGCTCCACGCTCGAACCGCCCCCGCACGTCAAGGAGGCGTTCGAGCGCATGGGGATGAGCCTCGCCGCCAAGATCAACGCCGTCGGCCGCATGTACGACCACGGCGTTCGTGCCGTGTCCGGGACCGACGGCGGCATCGGTGCCGGCAAGGGCCACGGGATCACCGCCCACGCGCTGGGCGACATGATCGACGCGGGCCTGCCGAACCGCGCCGTGCTGGCGAGCGCGACCAGTCAGGCCGCCAGGGGCGTGCGGGGTGAGCAAGGGGATGCTGAGGGCCGGTTGGGACGCCGACGTCATCGCCGTGCAAGGAGATCCCATGCGGGACATCACGGCGCTGCACCACGTGACGACCGTGGTGATCGGCGGTCAGGTCGTGACGACGACCTTGCCGAGCACCCGCCGCGAGTAGACGTGCTCGATCGCGTCGAGTCCTTCGGAGAGCGGGAACTCGCGCTCCACCGGGGCCCGGAGGCTGCCCGCCTCGACCAGCACGCGCAGTTCCTCGAAGACGTCGGCGCGTTCAGCCGACATGAGGGGGACGAGCTTCTGGGACACGAACAGGTTCAGCACGACCGCGGCCAGTGACCGCTCGAACCCGCCCGTGACCGCGCCACCGGTCTCGGAACCGACGAGCACCAGCGTGCCTCGCGGTGTGAGCATCTTGCGCATCTTCGACAACGACCTGTTGCCACCGCAGTCGAAGATGAGGTCGTAGGTCCCGGTGAAGTCCGCGACCGTGTAGTCGACGACCTCGTCCGCGCCCAGCGAGCGCACCAGACCTACCTTGCGCGTGCTGCACACACCGGTGACGTGCGCACCGAGCGCCTTCGCGATCTGCACCGCGTACGACCCGACGCCACCGCCGGCGCCGAGCACGGCAACCCGTTGTCCCGCCCGCACTCCCCGCAACCCCTGCAGCGCCGTTCCACCCGAGATCGGCAGGGCGGCCGCCTCCGCGAACGACGTCCCGGCGGGCTTGCGCGCCAGCCGTGAGACGGGGGCGACCGCGTACTCGGCGAACGACCCCTCGCACGTGCCGAACACCTCGTCGCCGACCGCGAACTCCGCGACGCCGGGCCCGAGTCGCGTCACGACACCGGACACGTCCCGTCCCGGCACGGGCGACTTCGGCCCGCGAACCCCGAACCCGATGCAGCGCACCAGGTACGGCTTGCCGGTGAGGAGGTGCCAGGTGCCCATGTCGACGCCCGCCGCCCGCACCTCCAGCAGAACCTCACCCTGTCTGGGCACGGGCACGTCCAGCTCACCGAACACCGCCGATCCGTATCTTCGTTGCACGACAGCCTTCACAGCTCACTCCTCCGGATACTGGAACACCTCTTCGAGCGACACCCCGAACACTCGGGCGATCTTGAACGCCACCTCCAGCGAGGGCGAGTACCTGCCCTGCTCGATGGCGATCAGCGTCTGCCGCGTGACGCCGACGGCCGAGGCGAGGTCGGCCTGCTTCATCTCGCCGTGCGCGAACCGCAGGGCGCGGATGGAGTTCGTGACTTTCGTGGGCTTCACAGCGTTCCCCGCCGGTAGAGCGCGATCTTCGCGGCCGAGCCGAGCACCGCGGACAGCACGAAGCAGAGGTACAGCACGTTCGCGATCCAGAAGTGCGACGCCTCGAGCACCGCCAGCACCATCGCGGTCATGCCGCCGATGACGACGAACGACTGCCCGACGTGGTCGCCGAGCCGGCCGATCTCCCTGTCCCGTTCGTCGCTCTGCAGCCCGTCGTTGCGCGCCGCGACGCCGAACCAGATGCCCGACACGATGCCGGCGACGATCCCGAGCCCCGTGGTCCACAGCAGGACGTCCGCGTACGACACGTCGACCAGCGACCCGGCCGCGGCACGACTCAGGACAACCACCGCGTACACGGCGTACCCGACCAGGGCGATGACCGCCAGGGCCCACGCCCGCTTCTCCTCGAACGCCACGGTCCCGCTCCTGATGTCAAAGAAACCTGACACAACCAAGGTAAAACGAAGCCGACACCGTGTCAAACATCTTTTACATTCCGGGCAACCTGGCCGACGCGGCCGTCTGGCGGTCGACCGCCCCCGATCACCCCAATAGCGTGCGGCGCATGCTCCGTCCGATCCTCGTCGCGTGCGCGCTCGCCCTGACGGCGTGCGGCCACGCCGTGACGGCGGAACCTCCCGCCGCGGCCCACACCCCGGCCGCGGCACCTCCCGTGGCCGCGCCGGAGGCCTGCCCGCTGCCCGACAGCGGGTTCGAGTGCGAGTTCCAGAGGCGCCTCGAGACCGCCGAGGACTACGCCGAGACCAGGCCGGGCACCGTGGGCTTCGTGCTGCGCGACCGCAAGACCGGCGCGATCTGGCGCAACGGCCACGCGAACGACCTGACGTGGACCGCGTCGACCATCAAGCTCGCCATGGTCGTGAACCTGCTGGAACGCCACCGCACCGGCGAGATCAAGCTGAGCGGAGACGACCGCACGCTCATGAGCGCGATGCTGCACACGTCCGACGACGATGCAGCGGACACGCTCTGGAAGCGCTACGGCGGCACGACGTTCAACACCGCGTTCGCCCGGTACGGCATGACCGGCCTGGTGGCACAAAGGGGGTACTCCGCCGCGTTCCCCTACTGGGGCTTCGAGAAGTGCACGGCGAACGACCTCGACCGCCTGATCAACTACGTCCTCGACGCCGTGCCGGCCGAAGACCGCGCCTACGTCGTCGAGCAGATGCGCGAGGTCGGCCCGCCGCAGCAGTGGGGCGTCTGGGGCCCGGACTCCGGTGCGAAGAACGGCTGGTCGGAGGAGGACGGCGGCTGGGTGGTGAACTCCGTCGGCTTCGTCGGCCAGGACGAGCGCTACACCCTCGCCATCATGAACGACCTCAAGGGCGAGGGCGCCTACGACGAAGGCCGCGCCACCGACACCGAGATCACGCGCATCCTGTTCCGCTAGCTCGTCGCCTGTGAGGAACGCCGCCGTCGCGACGAGCACGTCGACCTGGCGGCGCGGCCCTCAGCCCTCGACCGGCTCCTCAGCCGATCTCTCGCCGTCGTCGGCAGGCGGCTCGAACCCGCCCCTGCTCATCGCGCGAGGTCGGGCACCTGGGCCACCAGCTCTTCCGGCGCCGTCAGCCGCCACGCCTCGAAGACCAGTTCGCCGAGCTCGTCGGCGTCGACGCCCTCCAGGTGCGCCACGACCCAGCCGAAGCCGCCGGAGGTGAACTGCACCTCGAACACGTCGGGGCGTTCGGCCACGAGCGCCAGCTGCTCCGACAGCGTCTGCTTGAGACCGACGGTCTGCGTGCGCGGCCAGTAGTAGCCGAACACCTTGCCCCGCACGCGGAACGTGTCGTACTGCCGACCGGACGAGCGCTGCGCCTCGGCGAGTCCGTCCACGATCGTGAACAGCTGCTTGTTCGATGTCGCCACTGCCGACCCCCAAAGCCGAAGGCGGAAAGTATAAATCCGGGTTGTCAGGGCGCGGACGCGGTGAGCCTCCTCAGGTGGTCGGCGACGAGAGCGGCATGGGACAGCGGCGTCCTCACGTCCTCGACGTCGCCGTTGGTGGTGTAGTCGAGCAGCACGACGTCGGAGGACCGGGCCAACTCGCGCAACCGCTCGACCTCGGCTCGCAACCGGTGGTCGAGGGCCCAGCGGTACGCCGGCAGGTAGATCTCGCGGCGGGCCGTGCGGTAGTCGAGCAGGTGCTCCCCCGCCAGGCCCGCGCGGTGGCCGCGGACCTGACCGAAGCGGCGGACCGTCCGCTTCAGGCCTTTCATGGACTTCACCGCGAGCTTGGAGGGATCGACGCCGGCCGACTCGAAGACCTTGAGCGCCTGCCACAAGCCCTCGACGGATTCGCTCGTGACGCCCGGCGACAACGGCACCGGAATCCCGCCGTGCGGGTAGAACGGGCTGAAGCGCACCCACGGCGCGGGACCGCGGGAGGTCACGTCGACGACCACCGCGTCGGGGCGCTTCACCTTGCGGCGCTTGCTCACGACTTCGATCGGCACGGGTCGAGCATGGCAGGGAGGTCCGACGATTCCGGTGGGTCAGCGCACCGGCTGGGCCGTTGCCGCCGTGGGCGACGTGGCACGGTTGCGTTGGGTCAGCACCACACACACGAGAACGACCGCGGCCGTGGCGAGTGCCGGCCAGCCAACGGGTTCACCGAGCACCACGGCCGACCACAGCAACGTCAGAACCGGTTGCGCCAGCTGGATCTGCCCGATCTTGGCCACCCCTCCCGCGGCCAGGCCCGCGTACCAGGCGAAGAAGCCGAGGAACATCGAGATCAGCGACACGTACCCGAAGCTGAGCCAGACGACGCCGGTCGCGCGGGAGAAGTCCGCCGTCCACAGGGAGATCGGGACCGTCGCCGGCAACGAGACCACCAGCGCCCAGCACACCGTCCTCGCCCCGCCGAGCTCGCGGGACAACGCGCCGCCCTCGGCGTAACCCAAGCCGCACAACACGACGGCGACCACCAGGTAGAGGTCGGCGACGCCGAGCGATCCGGAGAGACCGCCACCGGTGGCCACGAACGCCAGCACCGCGAGCAGACCGGCACCGCTGGAGAGCCAGAACGCGACGGGCGGACGTTCCGAGGCGCGCAGGACCGCCCAGATCGCCGTCGACATCGGCAGCACGGCGATCACGACGGCGCCGTGGGCCGAGGTCTGGGTGGTGAGGGCGAGAGAGGTGAAGAGCGGGAAGCCGATCACGATGCCGAGCGCGACGACGACGAGCCGCCGCACCTGCGTCACCGTCGGGCGGGGCGCACGCGACAACGCGAGGTAGCCGATCGCCAGGACACCGGCGACGAACGCGCGTCCGAAGGCGACGAACCACGGGTCGAGTCCTGCCACCGCCAGGCGGGTCGCGGGCAGGGAGAAGCTGAACCCCAGCACGCCCAGCGCGCCGAGTGTTACCCCCGCAGGCACGATAACGTTACTCTTGGCTCTCATGAATGAGGATAACGCAGCCGTCCGCGTTATCGAGGACCTCAGGGCGGCCGCCCGCGCCGGTCGCGCCGGAGACCGCATGCCCTCGGTGCGCGACCTGATGGCACGGCACCGCGCGTCGCCCGCGACGGTCCAGCAGGCGATCCAGCGCGTGGCGGCGGAAGGCCTCGTCGAGGTGCGGCCGGGCCGGGGCAGCTTCGTCGCCCCGCGGACGGGTGCGAGCAGCCACGACCTGTCGTGGCAGGCCGTCGCGCTCGGCGAGGGCAGGCCCGGCGAGGACCTGGTGGCGAACCTCGTCGCGGTGCCGAAACCCGAGGCGATCCCGCTGACCAGCGGCTACCTCGACCCCGGCCTGCAGCCCACCGACGCGCTCGGCGCCGCGCTCAGCCGGGCCGCCCGCAGACCCGCGTCGTGGGGACGCGTGCCGGTCGAGGGCAGGGAGGAGCTGCGCGCGTGGTTCGCGAAGGAGGCGGGCGGCGAGCTGCGGGCCGGTGACATCACGGTCTGCGCGGGCGCGCAGGAAGCCCTGGCGACGGTGTTCCGCGGGCTCGGCAGCCGGGGCGACGCCGTGCTCGTCGAGTCCCCCACCTACCTCGGCGCCATCGCGGCCGCACGCGACGCCGGGCTCAAGGTCGTGCCCGTCCCCGCCGACCACGACGGCGTGCGGCCGGACCTGCTGCGGGCCGCGTTCGACCGGACCGGCGCGAAGGTCTTCTACTGCCAGCCGTTGCACGCGAACCCGCACGGCGCGGTGCTGTCGGACGAGCGGCGCACCGAGGTCATGCGGACCGTCCGCGAGGTCGGGGCGTTCCTCGTCGAGGACGACTGGGCACGCGGCTTCACGATCGACGGCACCGCGCCGCCGACGCTGGCCTCGCAGGACACCGATGGCCACGTCGTCTACGTCCGCTCGCTCACCAAGGTCGCCGCGCCCGGACTGCGCGTCGCGGCGATAGGAGCGCGCGGACCGGCCGGCACACGCCTGAAGAACACCCGTTCCCGGCAGGACCTGTACGTCGCGGGACCCCTGCAGGAGGCGGCGATCGACTTCGTGACCTCCCCCGCCTGGCGGCGGCACCTGCGCACGCTCCAGCAGTCCTTGAGGTCCCGCCGCGACGCTCTGGCCCGCGCGGTCGGCGAGCACCTGCCGGAGCTGCGGATCGCGAAGTCGTCGGGCGGCCTGCACCTGTGGGCGGCGTTGCCCGACGGCGTCGACGACCTGGAGCTGACGACGGCCGCGGCGGCGCGGGACGTCGTGGTCTTCCCGGGACGGCCGTGGTTCGCCGCTGAACCGCCCGGGAGCTTTCTCCGTTTGACTTACGGGGGCGCACCCGAGCACGTGCTCGCCGAGGGTGTGCGACGGCTGGCGGACGCCGTGTCGGCCGTGCGGCGGTGACCGCGCCGCGAGAATTGCATCATTCATTAACTTGACTCAATCCAGAAAAGACGGCAGAGTGGGGTCGTGCCCACGGCTTCCGATTTCGAGCGCATGTTGCGTGGAGCGTCGCTCCGGGTGACAGCTCCGCGGATGGCAGTGCTGTCCGCGGTGCACTCCCACCCGCACGCCGACACGGACTCGATCATCGGTGTCGTGCGTCAGAACCTCGGCGCGGTCTCCCACCAGGCCGTGTACGACGTGCTCCGTGCCCTGACCGGAGCCGGCCTGCTGCGCAAGATCGAACCCCAGGGCTCGGTCGCGCGCTACGAGGCCCGCGTCGGGGACAACCACCACCATGTCGTGTGCAGGTCCTGCGGTGCCATCGCCGACGTCGACTGCGCGATCGGCCACGCACCGTGCATGGACGCGTCCGACGACCACGGGTTCGTCATCGACGAGGCCGAGGTCATCTACTGGGGCACCTGCCCTGAGTGCACGACCGCCGCGAAGAGTTCTTGAACACCCGGAAGGATTCCTGTGTCCGACAGCACTGACGCCAACGTGAGCGAGTCGAAGGGCGAGTGCCCGGTCGCCCACAACCGGCGCAGCCACCCCACCGAAGGCGGCGGCAACCGCGACTGGTGGCCCAAGCAGCTCAACCTCCGGATCCTCCGCAAGCACCCCGTCCAGGCCAACCCCTTCGGTGGCGACTTCGACTACGGCAAGGAGTTCCTGACCGTCGACCTCGACGAGCTCGCTCGCGACGTCGACGCCGTGCTGACCGACTCGAAGGACTGGTGGCCGGCGGACTTCGGGCACTACGGCCCGTTCATGATCCGCATGGCGTGGCACAGCGCGGGCACCTACCGCACCCACGACGGCCGTGGTGGCGCCGGCGCGGGCATGCAGCGGTTCGCCCCGCTGAACAGCTGGCCGGACAACGGCAACCTCGACAAGGCCCGCCGTCTGCTGTGGCCGGTCAAGAAGAAGTGGGGCCGCAAGGTCTCCTGGGCCGACCTCATGATCTTCACGGGCAACCGCGCCCTGGAGACCATGGGCCTCAAGACCTTCGGCTTCGCCGGCGGCCGCAACGACGTGTGGGAGCCGGACGAGGACGTCTACTGGGGCCCCGAGACCGAGTGGCTGGGCGGCGACACCCGCTACAGCGGTGAGCGCGAACTGGAAGCGCCGCTCGCGGCCGTCCAGATGGGTCTGATCTACGTCAACCCCGAGGGCCCGAACAGCAACCCGGACCCGCTGGCCTCCGCCCGCGACATCCGCGAGACGTTCGGCCGCATGGGCATGAACGACGAGGAGACCGTCGCCCTCATCGCCGGCGGCCACACCTTCGGCAAGGCGCACGGCGCGGGCGACCCGTCGCTCGTCGGCTCCGAGCCCGAGGGCTCGCTGATGGACGCGCAGGGCTTCGGCTGGATCAGCACGCACGGCACCGGCAAGGGCCGTGACGCGATCACCTCCGGCCTCGAGGTCACCTGGACCCAGAAGCCCACCCAGTGGACGAACCTGTTCTTCAAGAACCTGTTCGAGTTCGAGTGGGAGCTCACCAAGTCCCCGGCCGGCGCCCACCAGTGGAAGCCGAAGGGCGACGCGGGCGCCAACACCGTCCCGGACCCCGAGGACGGCACCCTCAACCGCCAGCCGATGATGCTGACGACGGACCTCGCGCTGCGCTTCGACCCGATCTACGAGCCGATCTCGCGCCGGTTCGCCGAGGACCACGAGGCCTTCGCCGAGGCGTTCTCCCGCGCGTGGTTCAAGCTGACCCACCGCGACATGGGCCCGATCCAGCGCTACCTCGGCCCGCTGGTGCCGCAGGAGGAGCTGATCTGGCAGGACCGCCTCCCGGCCCGCGACCACGAGCTGATCGACGCCTCGGACGTCGCGGCCCTGAAGGCCAAGATCCTCGCGACCGGCCTCTCGGTCTCGCAGCTGGTCAAGACGGCGTGGGCCTCGGCTTCGTCGTTCCGCCAGAGCGACAAGCGCGGCGGCGCCAACGGTGCCCGCATCCGCCTGGAGCCGCAGCGCAACTGGGAGGTCAACGAGCCCGACCAGCTCGCGCGGGTCCTGCCGATTCTCGAAGGCGTGCAGGAGGCCTTCAACAGCTCCGCGACCGGCGGCAAGAAGGTCTCGCTGGCCGACGTGATCGTCCTCGGCGGCGCCGCGGCGATCGAGCAGGCCGCCAAGGCCGCGGGCCACGAGGTCGAGGTGCCGTTCCTCGCGGGCCGCACCGACGCCACCCAGGAGCAGACCGACGCCGAGTCGTTCGCCGTCCTGGAGCCCACCGTCGACGGCTTCCGCAACTACGGCAACAAGGCCACGCCGCTGCCGTCGGAGTACCTGCTGATCGACAGGGCCAACCTGCTCGGCCTCTCCGCGCCGGAGATGACCGTGCTGGTCGGCGGCCTGCGCGTGCTGGGCGCGAACCACGGCGGCTCGACCGCCGGCGTGCTCACCGCCAAGCCGGAGACGCTGACCAACGACTTCTTCGTCAACCTCCTCGACATGGAGACGGAGTGGAAGTCGGTCACCGAGGACCAGGAGAACTTCGAGGGCCGCGACCGCGCCACCGGAGCCGTCCGCTGGACCGCCACCCGCAACGACCTGGTGTTCGGCTCGAACTCCGAGCTGCGCGCCGTCGCCGAGGTCTACGCGAGTGACGACGCCTCGACGAAGTTCGTCCAGGACTTCGTGTCCGCGTGGAACAAGGTCATGAACGCGGACCGCTACGACGTCTGATCCCGTTCTGCCCCGGTACCCCAGGCCACTCCTCGGCCTGGGGTACCGGCGTTTTCGGCGTGTGGTGGCTCGGGTGGTCGGGCGCGAGGGCGCTCGGGTGGTGAGGCGCGGATCCGGCTGAGCGGCCAGGTGCTGGGCCGGCCGAACGCTGGAGCGCGAGGACTCGGGTTGTCGCGGCGCGAAACCCGCGGCGCTGCCCTCTCCGGTGAGGCGCGACCTGAGGCTTGCGGCGCCGCCTGCACGGGTGGCGTCTGTTGTCGGACAAGCAGCGGTGGACGGGCAGCGCCGGCGGGCCTGAATTCGCGGGCCGATAGCGGTCCCAGATCGACCACGGAAGCAGAGTCCCGTTCGGACAGTGGAGCCAGAACACCACCACAACAGACAACGGGCCGCCTAACGCCGCACTCTTCAACCACCGCGGCGCGCCCTGCCCACACCTCCCTGCTCACACCTCCCCTGCGCCGCAACGTCATCGGCGGACGCGGGGCATCACCACCGTCTCCTCCGGATCGCCCGTGGAGCGCTGGCGCAGCCGCGTCACCACGAACAGCACCACGGCGACCACCACGGCGGCGATGACGAGCTTCTGGAAGATGCCGGCGTACGACTCGACACGGTGCCAGTTCTCGCCGAGCAGGTAGCCGGCGCTGACGAACACCGTGTTCCAGATCAGGCTGCCGGCGGTGGTCAGCACCAGGAACTTCGGGAAGTTCATGCGTTCCACGCCCGCGGGCAGCGAGATGAAGCTGCGGAACAGCGGCACCATGCGGCCTAAGAACACCGCCTTGGTGCCGTGGCGGGTGAACCAGGCCTCGGTCCTGTCGAAGTCGGACACGCGCACCAGCGGGAGGCGCGAGACCAGGCGGCGGGTCCGGTCGCGGCCGAGGAGCAGGCCCGCCAGGTAGACGACCACAGCGCCCAGCACCGAGCCCAGCGTGGTCCAGAACAGGGCCGCCGGGAAGCTGAACACGCCCTTGCTCGCGGAGAAGCCCGCGAGGGGCAGGACCAGTTCGCTCGGGATCGGCGGGAACAGGTTGTCGAGGCCCACGACCACGGCCGCGCCCACGCCTCCCAGCGACTCCATCAGCGAGACGGCCCACTCTGCCAGCATCGGATTCTCCCTGCGTTGCAACGGATTTGTCGTGGTCAACGCTAGGAAGCGGGTCGCTCGAGGACCATGAGGTCTTCCGTCGGGATTCGTGTGGGAAGCCGCAGGGCAAGAGTGCGGTAAACCGCAATGCCGGGGCTCGGGTGGGTCAGTACCGTGATCCACGTGCACCAGGATGAGCAGCTCAGCGCGGGTTCGTTGGTGCGCGGCTGGTTCCGGGCGTTCTTCGGGGTGCTGCTCGGGATCGCGACCGCGCTGCCGGGCCTGCTGGCCGCGATGCTCGGGGTCGGCACGGTCAGGATTACCGAGTTCGAGCTGCGACGCATCGAGCGGTGGAGCGGCGCGGCGCACGCCGACCCGCTGACGCCGCGGCGGTGCCAGCGTTACCTGGGCGTGCGGTGGATGGTGGGCGGCCTGGGCTTCGGCGTGGTCCTGATGCTGCTGCTCTACCTCACCACCGCGGCGTCGATGGTGACGGCGTGGCTCTTCGACGGCTCGTGGGGACTGGTCAAGGACGGCGACGTCGTGAGCGGCGAGTTGATCGCGGTGGCGACGCTGCCGGGCGCCCTGCTCATCTTCGTCACGCTGGCCGGCGTGACGGGCGTGGCGGTGCTCGACCGGTGGCTCGCGACGGCGATGCTCGGCCGCAGTCAGCAAACGATGCTGCGGCAACGGGTCGCGGAGCTGACCAGCACGCGGGCGGAGGTGATCGAGGCGATCGACGACGAGCGCAGGCGCATCGAGCGCGACCTGCACGACGGCGTCCAGCAGCGGCTCGTCGCGCTCGGCATGCTGATCGGCAGAGCGCGGCGGGCCAGGGGCGAGGAGCAGGTGCAGCAGTTGCTGGAGCAGGCGCACGACACCGCGGGCGAGGCCATCGACGAGCTGCGCGAGGTCGCGACTCGCGTGTACCCCGCCGTGCTCGACGACTCGGGGCTGGGCACGGCGCTCGAGGTGCTGGCGGAACGGTCGGGCGTGCGCGTCGAGATCCGCAACGAGCTGCGATCCTCACCGGGCGCCGCGCTGGAGACGGTGATCTACTTCGTGGCGTCCGAGGCGGTCAACAACGCGGCCAAGCACGCCGGCGCCTCACTTGTGGAGATCTTCGTGCAGCAGGTGCCGGGCGGCATCACGGTCCTGGTGCGGGACGACGGCGTCGGTGGCGCCGACCCGTCCGGCACCGGGCTGTCCGGGCTCGCCAGGAGGGTCAAGGCGGTGGACGGGGTGTTCGAGGTGATCAGCCCGAGCGGCGGTCCCACCACGATCGGTGCGAGGGTGCCGTGCGAGTGATCCTGGCCGAAGACTCGACGCTGCTGCGCGAGGGCCTGGTCCGGCTGCTCGCCGAGGAGGGCCACGACGTCGTGGCAGCCGTCGGCACCGCGCCCGAGCTGCTCAAAGCCACCGAGGAGCACCGGCCGGACGTCGTGGTCACCGACGTCAGGATGCCGCCGGACCACAGGGACGACGGCATGCGGGCCGCGCTCGAGATCCGCGAGCGGTGGCCCGAGGTCAGCGTGCTGGTGCTCTCCCAGTACGTCGAGAACCGCTACGCCACCGAGCTGATCACCAGCACCGGCGGCAAGGTCGGCTACCTGCTCAAGGACCGGGTCGCCCAGGTCGACGAGTTCCTGGAGGCGCTCGAGAGGGTCGCGGCGGGCGGCGCGGCCTTCGACCCGGAGGTCGTACGGCGGCTGCTGACGAGGACGACGCACGTCGACCCGCTCGAAACGCTGACAGCGCGGGAGAAGGACGTCCTGGAGCTGATGGCGCAAGGCCTCACGAACGCCCGCATCTCCACCCAGCTGCACATCTCGCAGAGCGCCGCCGAGAAGCACATCAACGCGATCTTCGACAAGCTCGGCCTCTCCGGCTCGACCGGCGTGAGCCGCCGCGTGATGGCCGTCGTCCGCTACCTGGGCAGCTGATGGCCGGCCTCGCCGAAACGCCGAGCGAAGGCACTCGCGAACATCGGAAGGCAGGACCCGCCGTTCGCCTGCCGCAGGTCCTCGAGGACAGGTGGGACCTGCCACGCGGCCAGGTCCACGTCGTCCTCTCGCACCTACCCGGCGCCCTGTTCCTACCTGCCCGGCACCCGGTCGAGCACGGACGCCGAACTGGCCGGCCTGCTCGACGAACCGCTGCACCACGCGGGCGGGCTGCGAGCAGCCGAGACGATCACCGAGTTCGTCTTCCGCCGCTGACCGACGACGAGCGGAGCCAGGCCGAGGAAGTGCTGCGGCATCCTCGACTGGGACTTCGCCTGCGCCGGCGACCCCGCGCTCGACGCGGCCGCGATCGCGAGCTACGGCTGGCCGCTGGTCCGCCGGGTGCGGCCTGACCTGTACGACCGGGCGCTCACGCACGCCGCGATGTTCCCGCTGACGGGCGCGGTGTCCGCACTCCGGCAGGGCAGCGACCCGGCGAGCTTCCTCGCCTGGTTCCACCGCCGCCGCGCGGTCCGCGAACACCCTCCCACCAGCGGAAAGACCTAGCCCACAGCACCGGGACGAGAACCGCGGAGGCGACCGGCACCGTCAAGGCCGCCTGCGAGCTCCCAGCCACGAAGATCACCAACGAGACCCTGTGCTCACCATCACAGGACCGAGGAACTCGCCGGCGAACCCCGAGGCGTTCGCCGGGTGTCCAGGTCGCCGCCGATAGACCCGACGACCTCGCGCTCACCCCGGGTTCGTCCTGCTCACCCGCACCGGAGGCGCCCGGCACGGCAGGTCCGGCCTCAGCGATGCAAGTCCCACGGTCCGGGTCACGCCGCCCGCGTCGAGCCGGGAAGGCCGGGTGACGCCGCAGCGTCTCCCCCAGAAGCTCTGATCCGCCGGAATCGTGCGCTTGGGCAGCGGCGTCGCGCTCTGCACGACCGCTCGCGGGACTCATCGCCGAGGTATGAACCGGCCCAGCGCCAACGGACTTCACCCGACCGGAGGAGTTGATCACTATGATGAGTGGGTGCCCCTGAGTCGCCGACCTCCCGCGTTACTCGCTGCGCTCGCACTGCTCAGTGCGGTCACCGCGTGCACGAACGCGGCGGTCGGTGACCCGGTCGGCGCTCCCGAGGAGCCGCAGACCAGCACGTCGACGAAGAAGACGCCACAGGCCGCACCGCCCAGGAACAAGATCAGGCTGACGCTCGAGAACGGCCGGCAGAGCGCCGGGACGGTGCTCGCGGGCTCCGGGGACGCGCCGTACAACTACGCACCGGCCGTGATGGTGGACAAGGGGCGCATCCGCGCCTGGTGGTGCAGCCAGCTCAGCGCGGCACCGCCCGGCGGCGACGACATCCTCTACAGCGACGGACCGTCGGTGGGCGGCCCGTTCAGCACCGCGATCCCGGTGTTCTCCGGCAGCGGCGGCAGCTTCGACGCGATGCACACGTGCGATCCGTCGCTGGTCAAGGTCGGTGACAAGTACTTCATGTACTACACCGGCGCCGCGCGGGACAACCACGCGAACGGCAGCTCGGTGGGCGTCGCGTCGAGCTTCGACGGCATCACCTGGACGCGGGAGAACGGCGGCCAGTCGATCGTGGCCCCGGCCGGCGACAACATCCGGGAGAACACCTACGGCGCCGGTCAGCAGTCGGCCGTCTACGTCGACGGCTGGGTGTACCTGATGTTCACCGACACGACCGGCCTCGCCTCGCACCAGAACGGCGCCGGTCAGTACGTGCTGCGCTCGCGCGACCCGCTGTTCACCAAGGGCGTCGAGGCGCTCGGCCAGCAGGGCTTCAAGCCGGTGACGTCGAACAACCAGCCGCGCACCCGATCGGTCGTCGAGGCGTTCAGCGCGGACTGGATGTGGATCGAGGCGGTGTCCTCGTTCGCCATCGCCCACGAGACCGACGACGGCACGACCGTCACGTTCTGGAACAAGGACTTCACCCGTCACCCGTTCGAACCGGTGCTGATCCCCGGCGTCTGGGAGGAAGGCCCCGGCCTGGTGCGCACGCCGGAGGGCCACGCGCCGGTCGACCTCAAGGACCCGTGCGGCCGGGTGGCGCTGGACGTGCTGCGCGGCACCTTCGAGGGTCCGGCGGGGCCGACGAACATCTCGCACTTCGGCCTCGACGCCGTCGGGATGAAGGGCTGCACCACCGGGCCCGAGGCGCACGTGCTCAACGGCTACGCGGTGCCGTCCCCCGAACGCACGCTGGACGTCGTCATCGGCGGCAACGTGATGCGGTTCGAGCGCCGTTCGGTGGCCGAGAAGTTCGCCCGCGGCGTGCTGAGCACCCGTCCCCTGGGCGTCGACTCGCTGAAGCTCGCGGTCACGGTCCCCGCGGGCGCTCCCGCGGTCGCCAACCCCCAGGGCGAGGTCGGGTTGCTGCTCGACGACAAGCTGTGGGTGGTGACGGCCGAGGTCGCGGCGCTGAACTCGTCCAAGGTCACGCCGGTGTCCGCGGAGCAGTGGACCCGCTACCAGCGCCTGCCGGACCTCGCCCGCCGCTGACCGGATACGTTCTCCCGGGTCGAATCGGACATGGGGGACCGAGTGGTGGCGATGACGGCGCAACGGTCAGCAGCGCTCGCGGACGGCGTGGTGCCGCTGCCGGACGAGCCCCGGCACGAACGGGCCTGGCTGGGCCTCCTGGCCGGGTTCCTGGCGTCGATGGCGTTCCTGCTGCTCGTCCCGGCCGGCTGGTCCCGGCTCGACCACCTGTGGGCCGAGGACGGCGCCCGGTTCCTGGTCGACGCGGTGCGCTCGCCGGCGCTGGAGAACCTGGTCACCCCCTACGGCGGCTACCTGCACGCGCTGCCGCGCCTCGTGGCCCAGCTGGTCGCGCTGCTGCCGGTCGAGTGGGCCGCGGCGGGGTTCGCGGTGTGCGCGGCGGTGCTGCGGGCGTTGATCGCGTTGATCGTGTTCGCGGCCTCCAAGGCCTACCTGCGCTCGGCGCCGCTGCGGTTCGCACTGGCGGCGCTCGTGGTCGTCCTGCCCGCGGGCAACTCCGAGACGCTCAACAACATGACGAACCTGCACTGGTTCCTGCTCTACGGCGCCTTCTGGGCGTTGCTGTGGCGCAACGCCCCGCGCGTGCCGGTCGCCGTGTTCGTGGTCCTCGCCGCCCTGTCCAGCCCCTTGATCTTCCTGCTGACGCCGATCGCGCTCGTGCGGTTCTTCCAGCCGCGCAAGGTGGTGCCGATCGCGTTCCTCGCCGCGACGGCCGTCCAGGGCCTCACGATGATGTTCACGTCCCGCACGCCGTACTCGCACGACGAGGTCGACCCGGTGCAGGTACTGCTCGCGAGCCTGCTGCGGGTGCCCGTGGTGGCGTTCACGGGCTCGGAGCGCGTCAGCCAGTTCTACCCGGCGCACGGCAACCTGGTGGTCCTCGGCGCGCTGCTGGTGGCCGCCGTGCCGATCGCGGCGGGCCTGCGGTTCGGCGACCGGGCGGGGCGGGCGCTCGTGCTGGTGTCTTGCGTGTTCAGCGTGGTCGTCATCGTCGCGTGCCTGGTGCTGAACTGGACGCAGGTGCTGCAGGTGCAGGCGCCGGAGGTCGTGATGGCCGGGCAGCGCTACAGCATCGCGCCGTGCCTGTTCCTGTTCACCGCGATCTTCGTGGGCCTCGACGCGACGCCGGCGAAGACGTGGGAGCGGCTCGCGGTGTCCGGCAGCCGCTACCTCGTCGGCATCCTCGTGGTGGTCAGCGTCGTCGCCCACATGCGGGTGCCGAGGACGGTGCTGTCAGGCATTCCGTGGGACGAAAGCCTCACTCGCGCGCGCACGGAATGTGCAACCGGCGCATCGGAAGCACGGCTGGAGCACGAGCCCTCGGGCTGGTTCTTCATCACGCCGTGTGAATCCATACGCCCGTAGGTGTCGAAACGCGGATCCGCGATCGCCGCACAACTCCACTTTGGACCGGGCCCTACGCGGTGCTCGTTCGCCTGATGAAGTCCCGGAACGACCGGGCGGGCCTGCCCGTCACGTCCTCGACGGTCGTGCTGACGCGGTCCTCCGCCCCGCCGCGGATGTCCTCGTCGAGACCGGCGAGCAGCGCGGCGAACTCGGCCGGCAGCCAGGAGGACAGGCGTTCGGTCAGCTCCTCGGTGCTGACCGAACGGTGCCGCACGGGCTGTCCGGTGACCTCGGTGATGATCGCGGCGGCGTCGGCGTAGCTGAGGGCCTCCGGACCGGTGATCAGGTGGTCGGTGTTGTGCGGCAACGGGTCCGTGAGCGCCCGTGCGGCCACGGCGGCTATGTCGGCGGCATCGACGAACGCGATCCTGCCGTCTCCGGTCGCGGTCACGATCTCCCCGGCGCGCACGCCGGCCGCGACCGCGTGGTCGCCGGTGAAGTTCTGCATGAACCAGGACGGCCGGAGCACCGTCCACTCCGGCATCGCGCGCACGAGTGCGGGGAGAGCGCCCATCCCCGAGACGCTCTCCGCCACCGCGGACGAGCTCAGCAACACCGCTCGTCGCACGAACCGCGCCCGTGACAGGAACGACTCGACCACCGGCGCGGGGTCCGCGACACCGACCGGGGGGATGAGGTAAATGCTGCTTATCCCTTCCAGTGCCGGTTCAAACGTCTCCGGATCGTCCCAGTCGAACAGGACGTGCCGGTCGTGCGCGGGTCTTCTGGTCGCCACGAGGGAATCGGGCAGCAGGGACGCGAGCAGGCTGCCGGTCGTGCCGGTGCCGCCGATGAGCAGCGTGCTCATGCCGTGAGCTCCTGCGCGAGCAGCGGGTTCCAGTAGTCGCGGTAGTGCGCGATCTCGCCGTCGCGGGTCGTGATGACGGCGATGTACGACGCCCGGTACGGCTTGCCGGTCGCGACCACGACCCCCTCGGCGTCGAACTCGGCGATCAGCACGCCGGCGTCGGTGGTCCGGTGCACGACCTGCTTCGGGAAGCTGCGGATGTCGAGCGTCTCCGGGTAGTCGCGCAGGTAGTCCTCGATCGCGGCACGGCCCTCCAGCCGTGCGGGCCAGCCGGGTGGGGCGAACGGGAACTCCACCACGCCGTCCTCGGCCCACAGACCGGCGAACCCGGCCATGTCCTTGTCCAGCAGCAGCTGCAGCGCCCTCGGGATGAGATCCACGGATGTCCTCCGAACGAAATGGACGAGACGGTACCGTCCCGTCCATCACATTAGGCGGGACGGGACCGTCTCGTCCAGCCCTATGATGTGCGCCATGACCAAGCGCACCCCGACCGGCGCCGCCGTCCTGCAGCCCCAGGTGACGCGGGCGATCACCGAGGCCGTGTTCGACGAGCTGGCCCTGCACGGCTACGGCCGGCTGTCGATGGAGGCGGTGGCCAAGCGCGCCGAGGTCGGCAAGAGCGCGCTGTACCGGCGCTGGCCGTCCAAGCAGGACATGGTGGTCGCGGCGCTGTCGGAGTTCTCCGTGCCGCTGGCCGAGGTCCCGGACACCGGGTCGTTGCGCGGCGACCTGCTGGCGACCGTCACGGCGGTGCACGACTGGCTGACGCACCCGCGGTTCGCGACGATCCTGCCCGACCTCACCGCCGAGGCGGTCCGCAACCCGGCGCTGTCCGAGGCGATCGCGGCGACGATCGGCGAACCCCGGCGCGCGCTCGGCGCGGCGACGCTGCGGCGGGCGGTCGACCGGGGCGAGCTCCCCGCGGATCTCGACGTCGAGATCGCGCTCGACCTGGTCGCCGCGCCCGTCTACTGGCGGCTGTCCGTCCGCCGCGCCGAGATCGGGCCCGACTACCTCGAACGGCTCGTCGACCACCTGCTGCGCGCGCTTCAGTGCTGATAGCTGGGGTAGTCGATGAACCCGCGGGGTGCCTGGAAGTACGTCTCGCGGTCGGCGCTCACGAGCGGCAGGCCGAGCCGGAACCGTTCCACGAGGTCGGGGTTGGCGATGTACGCGCGGCCGTAGCTGATCAGGTCGGCGCCGTTGGCGAGCCAGCGCTCCCCCTGCTCCCGCGTGCTCTCCCGCGGGCCGATCTGGCCACCGGGGTTGAGGATGAACGCGGTCGGCCACGCCTTGCGCAGGCCCATCAGCACCTCGTCGTCCACGGTCGCGACCAGGTGGACGTAGGCGATGTCCGGCAACGCCTTCAGCAGCTCGCCGTAGAGCACGGGCACGTCTTCTTCGACGATGCCCTGGATCTCACCGCCGGGTGAGAGCCGGATGCCGACGCGCTCCGGCCCGATGGCGCCGGCCGCCGCCTCGACCGCCTCGACGGCGAACCGGATGCGCCCGGTGACCGAGCCGCCGTAGCCGTCGGTGCGCCGGTTGGCGCTGGAGGAGAGGAACTGCTGGATGAGGTAGCCGTTCGCGCCGTGCAGTTCCACGCCGTCGAACCCGGCGTCGACGGCCCGTCGTGCCGCGTCGGCGAACGCCTGGACCTGCTCGGCGACCTCCGCGGTCTCCAGGGCGCGGGGCACCGGCGCGGGGGCCGCGCCCGCGGGCGTGAAGACCTCGGTGCCGGCCGCGACCGCCGACGGGCCGACGGGGTGGTGCCCGGCGACCTCGACGTGGCCGATGCGGCCGCCGTGCATGAGCTGGGCGAAGATCCGGCCGCCGTTGGCGTGCACGGCGTCGGTGACCCCGCGCCAGGCCGCGACCTGCTCGTCGGTGTGGATGCCGGGCATGAACGGACCGGCCTGGCCGACGGCGTTCGGGTGCACGCCCTCGCTGACGATGAGACCGGCGGTGGCGCGCTGGGCGTAGTAGGTGGCTGTGTCCGCGGTCGGTTTGCCGTCGACGGCCCGTGCGCGGGTCATCGGCGCCATGACGAGGCGGTTCGGCAGGGTCAGGTGTCCGAGGCGGTAGCTGGTGAGGAGCATGGGAGCTACGCTAGAAACCTGACGTTGACGTCAGAGGTAGCTTTTGTGGCGGAGGTCTCATGCGGATCGGTGAGCTGGCGGAACGCACAGGTGTGAGCGTGCGCGCGCTGCGCTACTACGAAGAGCAGGGCCTTCTGACTTCGGAGCGCAGCGAAAGCGGGCAACGGCGCTATGCCGGGAACGCCGTCGACCGGGTGCGGCTGATCCAGCAGCTCTACGGCGCGGGGATCTCCAGCGCGTCGATCCTCGAGATGCTGCCGTGCGTGCTGACGGGGGTGGCGGCGCCGGACGTCCTCGCGAAGCTGCACGGGCACCGGTCGTCGGTCGTCCGGCAGATCGAGGAGCTGCAGGAGACCCTCCTGCGGCTCGACTCGGTGATCGCGGGTGCCACGGAGGCCTACGCGACCGGCAAGCCGTGCCCGCCGCAGTGAGCGGGCACGGCGCCGGACCTCAGATGGTCGAGGCGTCGATCACGAACCGGTACCGCACGTCGCTCGAGAGCACGCGCTCGTAGGCGGTGTTGACCTGGTCGGCGTCGATCAGCTCGATCTCGGCGCCCAGGCCGTGCTCGGCGCAGAAGTCCAGCATCTCCTGGGTCTCGGCGATGCCGCCGATCATCGACCCGGCGAGCGTCTTGCGGCCGCCGAGAAGGCCGAACAGGTTGATGGAGACGGGCTCCTCCGGTGCGCCGACGTTGACCAGGGCGCCGTCGGTCTTGAGCAGGCCGAGGTAGGCGGTCAGGTCGAGCGGCGCGGACACCGTGGAGACGATCACGTCGAACTGGCCGGCGAGCTCGGTGAACGTGGCCGGGTCGCTGGTGGCGCGGTAGTCGTGGGCGCCGAGCTTGAGCCCGTCGTCCTTCTTGCGCAGCGACTGCGACAGCACGGTCACCTCGGCGCCGAGCGCGGACGCGATCTTGACGCCCATGTGGCCGAGACCGCCCAGACCGACGACGGCGACCTTCTTGCCCGGCGCGACACCCCAGTGCTTGAGCGGGGAGTAGAGCGTGATGCCCGCGCACAGCAGCGGCGCGGCCACGTCCAGCGGCAGCGCGTCCGGGATGCGCACGACGAAGTTCTCGTCGACCACGATCTGCCGCGAGTAGCCGCCGTAGGTGACGTCACCGCGGCGGTCGACGCCGTTGTAGGTCATCGTGTTGCCGTTGGCGCAGTACTGCTCCAGGCCCCGCAGGCAGAACTCGCACTCGCGGCACGAATCGACCATGCAGCCGACGCCCACCCGGTCGCCGACGGCGTGCCGCGTGACCTCGGAGCCGACCTCGACGACCACGCCCGCGATCTCGTGGCCGGGGACCATCGGGAAGATGGCCTCGCCCCAGCCCTCGTTGACCTGGTGGATGTCGGAGTGGCAGATGCCCGCGAACTTGATGTCGATCAGGACGTCGTGCGCGCCGACCGCGCGACGCTCGATGGTGGTGCGCTCCAGCGGTGCCTTGGGTGCGGGAGCGGCGTAGGCAGCGACGGTGCTCATCGGGTTTCTCCTCGGTTCGTCGTGTCGCTTCCCGACACTGCTCCGGTTCCGGGGATGCACCCAGACACCTGGTTTTCGTACGACTGGCGTGCCTACCACCGGCAGTGGCAGGCACGACCTCCGCGGCACGGGGATACTCGGTCTCATGACCGATCCGCGCACCGAGCTGAGCGAGTTCCTGCGCAGCCGCCGGGCGCGGCTGTCCCCGGACGACGTCGGGCTGCCCCGCTACGGGCGCACCCGCCGCGTCCCCGGCCTGCGCCGCGAGGAACTGGCGCAGCTCGCGGGCGTCTCGGTCGCCTACTACACGCGTCTGGAACAGGGCAACGGCCGCAACGTCTCGGACGAGGTCCTGGACGCGATCTCCAACGCGTTGCAGCTCAACGACGCCGAGCGCACACACCTGCGCAACCTCTCGTCGTGCCCGCACGACACGAGGAAGAAGAAGGCTGCCACCACACGTCTGCGGCCGGCGCTGACGAGCCTGCTCGACCACGTCGGCGTGCCCGCGTACATCGGCGGGCGGCGCTCCGACGTGCTCGGGTGGAACCCGATGGCCGCGGCGCTGTTCGGCGACTGGTCGAAGGTGCCGCCGCGGGAACGCAACTGGGCGCGGTTCATCTTCCTGCAGCCCTCCTACCAGCAGCTCTTCGTCAACTGGGAGAGCAAGGCCGCCGACGTCGTCGCCTTCCTGAGGATGGACGCGGGCTGCTACCCGAACGACCCCGAGCTGGCCGCGCTGATCGGCGAGCTGTCGGTGAAGAGCGACCTGTTCCGCCGGCTCTGGGCGAAGCACGACGTCAAGGAGAAGAGCTTCGGCACGAAGGTGTTGCGGCACCCGCTCGTGGGCGAGATGACGCTGTCCTACGAGACGCTCCGGATGCCCAGCGAGCCGGACCTGTTCCTGACGACCTACCACGCCGACTCCAAGACGCCCTCCGGCGAGGCGCTGCAGCTGCTGGCGAACTGGGGTGCCGACGCGACCAGGTCCGGCACCTCGGTTGAATCGCAGGCATGAGAACACCGCGTCTGGAGATCGAGTACTGCACGCAGTGCCGCTGGCTGCTGCGCGCCGGCTGGACCGCGCAGGAGCTGCTGACCACGTTCACCGCGGAGCTCGGCGAGGTGGCGCTGGTCCCCGGCACCGGCGGCGTGTTCGACGTGCGGCTCGACGGCGAGACCCTGTGGTCGCGCAAGGAGCGGGACGGGTTCCCGGACCTGGCCGTGCTCAAGCAGCTCGTGCGCGACCGGGTGGCGCCGGAGCGTTCGCTGGGGCACACCGACCGCAAGAACTCCTGAGCCGCTCCCGCGGCGTGGACCCAAGCGCAGCAAGGTGACTTCGCGGTGGTGTCACCCGTCCACCCGTCGGACCTCCACCACCCCTTGAGCCCGTTCCGGTAAACCTCTGCGGCTGCCCACCCCCCGCTCCGCTCCAGCAGGTTTCGAGGCTCCACCAATACGTTCGGCAACCAACCAAGAACGCCCTCGCACCTGCTCACGACTGCTGACCGCTTGGGGGATTTCTGAGATGTCGCAAGAAGCTGAAGTCGACGGCGGCTGCCTCCCGGACCTGCTGCGCAAGCAGGTGAAGGAACACCCCGATCGCACGGCCGTCGTCTTCGGTGACCAGAGCATCACCTACGGCGAGCTGTTCGAGCAAAGTTCCGCGCTGGCCACACATCTGCGCCGGCTCGGCGTCAGCACCGACGACTGCGTCGGCGTGTTCGTCGAGCCGTCGCTCGACCTCGTCGTCGGCGCCTGGGGAATTCTCTGCAGCGGCGGCGCCTACCTGCCGCTGAGCCCGGAGTACCCGGAGGAGCGGCTCCGGTACATGATCGAGGACTCCCGCACCAAGGTCGTCGTCACCCAGCCCGCCCTGAAGCACCGTCTCGCCGAGCTGGCGCCCGCGACGACGAGGATCGTCACGCTGGACGACTGCGACGAGGCGTTCGACGACGGCTTCTCCCCCTCGCACGACAGCCTCGCCTACATCATCTACACCTCGGGCAGCACCGGGCGGCCCAAGGGCGTGATGATCGAGCACCGCAGCATCGTCAACCAGATGCTGTGGCTGCACGACGTGCACGCCATCGACGGCACGAAGCGCGTGGTGCAGAAGACTCCGATGAGCTTCGACGCGGCGCAGTGGGAGATCCTCGCGCCGTCGGTCGGCAGCACCGTCGTGATGGGCCGTCCCGGCATCTACCGCGATCCCGAGATGCTGATCGAGACCATGCGCGAGCAGGGCGTCACGACGCTGCAGTGCGTGCCGACGCTGCTGCAGGCGCTGATCGACACCGAGGAGTTCCACACCGTCACGTCGTTGAAGCAGGTCTTCAGCGGCGGCGAGGCGTTGTCCCGCACGCTGGCGCAGAGCTTCGTCGACACGATGCCCGGCACCGCTCTCATCAACCTCTACGGCCCGACGGAGACGACGATCAACTCGTCGTCGCACGTGGTCGACCCCGCCGAGCTCGCGGAGGCCCCGAAGTCCATCTCGATCGGGCTGCCCGTCACGAACACGACGTACCTCGTGCTCGACCAGAACCGCGACCTGGTCACGCCGGGCGAGATCGGTGAGCTCTACATCGGCGGCGTGCAGGTCGCCCGCGGCTACCTGCACCAGCCCGAACTGACCGAGGACCGGTTCGTGGACGGCATGTTCCGCACCGGCGACCTCGTGACGCAGAACCTCGACGGCACCGTGCAGTTCGCCGGACGGGCGGACAGCCAGGTCAAGCTGCGCGGCTACCGGGTGGAGCTCGACGAGATCCGGCTCGCGATCGAGACGCACGACTGGGTGCGCAACGCGGCGGTGATCGTCAAGGAGGACCAGCGCACCGGGTTCCAGAACCTGATCGCGTGCGTCGAGCTGAACCCCAAGGAAGCCGCCCTGATGGACCAGGGCAACGCGGGCGCGCACCACCAGTCGAAGTCGAGCCGCCTGCAGGTCCGCGCGCAGCTGTCGAACCCCGGCGTGCGCGACGACCTCAGCGGCAGGCAGACCTTCGCGCTGCCCGGCGAGGAGGCCTCCTGCCTGCAGCGCAAGGTCGTCTTCAGCCGCAAGTCCTACCGCTTCTACGAGGGCGGCCAGGTCACCGACGACGACCTGCGGCGGTTGCTCGAGCGCAAGCCGATCGGGGCCGGCTCCCAGGACCCGAAGTCGATCCACTTCGCCGAACTGGGCGAGATCCTGCGTTACTTCGGCGCGCACTTCAGCGACCAGCGGCTGCTGCCGAAATACGGCTACGCCTCGCCCGGTTCGCTCTACGCGACGCAGCTGCACCTGGAACTGCACCACATCGCGGGCCTGCCGTCCGGGCTGTACTACTACCACCCGCTGCGCCACCAGCTCGTGCTGATCAAGCAGCTCCCGGAGAGCTTCGAGGCCACGGTGAAGCTGCACTTCATCGGGCACAAGGCCGCGATCGAGGCGGTGTACCTCAACAACATCCAGGAGGTCCTGGAGATCGAGACCGGCCACATGGTCGGGCTCTTCGAGGAGGTCCTGCCGGGCTACGGCCTCGACGTCACGGCGTCAGCGTACGCACCGGAGACGAAGGACCTGCTCGACGTCGCCGGCGAGGACTACTACCTCGGCACGTTCGAGCTGTGCGCCTACACCGGTGTCCGCGAGGACGACGTCGAGGTCTACCTGCAGACGCACCCCGGCCGCGTCGCGAACCTGCCGAGCGGGCTCTACAGGTTCGCGGACGGCGAGTTCGAGCGCGTGTCCGACGACCTGTTGCAGCGCAAGCACGTCATCGCGATCAACCAGGCCGTGTACGAGCGGGCGAGCTTCGGCGTCAGCGCCGTCGCGAGGTCGGCGGAGGGCTGGCGGCGCTACGTCGACCTCGGCCGGACCATGCACCGGTTGTCCGCCAACGACGTCGACCTCGGCTTCATGTCGTCGGGCTACAGCTCCAAGTCCGACAACGACCTCCCGTCCGCCAAGCGCATCTGCGACATCCTGAAGGCAGCGGGCGAGCAGGACGGCCCCTCGTACTTCTTCCTGGGCGGCAAGGTCTCCTACGAGCAGCGCCGCAGCCCCGGCATGAAGGAAGACGTCGTCCACATGAAGGGCCCGGCCGAGCTGATCCGCGACGACCTGGTCAACTTCCTGCCGGACTACATGATCCCGAACAAGGTCGTGGTGCTGGACGCCCTGCCGGTCACCGCGAACGGCAAGATCGACGTCAAGGCGCTGGTCGCGTCGGACAAGACGAACGTCGACGACCAGGACCGGCCGTTCGTCGCGCCGCGCACCACCACCGAGCGCCGCATCAGCGAGATGTGGAAGAAGCTGATGAAGCGCGAGACCGTCTCGACGCACGACGACTTCTTCGAGACGGGCGGCAACTCGCTGATCGCGGTCGGTCTGGTCAACCGCATCAACAAGGAGTTCGGCACGAGCCTGCCGCTGCAGGTGCTCTTCGAGTCGCCGACGATCGAGCAGCTCTCCCGGCGGGTCGACGGCCTGCACGAGGGTCCGATCTCGCGGCTGGTCCCGTTGCAGCCCAACGGAGATGACGTGCCGGTGTTCTGCTGGCCCGGTCTCGGCGGCTACCCGATGAACCTGCGCACGCTCGCAAGCCGTTCCGAGCGCCCTTTCTACGGCGTCCAGGCGCACGGCATCAACGAGGGCGAGACGCCGTACAGCACGATCCGCGAGATGGCCGCGGCCGACATCGAGGCGATCAAGGAGGTCCAGCCGGAGGGCCCGTACACGCTGTGGGGCTACTCCTTCGGCGCGCGCGTCGCGTTCGAGACGGCCTACCAGCTGGAGCAGGCGGGCGAGAAGATCGCGAACCTGTACCTGATCGCGCCGGGGTCGCCGAAGGTCCGGTCGGAGCGGGACAGCGACGAGGCGTCGTACACCAACAGCGCGTTCGTGACGATCCTGTTCTCGGTGTTCGCGGGCAGCATCACCGACGCGCGGCTGGCCCGGTGCCTGGAGGTCGCGCGGGACGAGGACAGCTTCGCGGCGTTCGTCAGCAGCGAGTTCCGCGACCTCGACAGCGAACTGGTGCGGCGGATCATCAGGATCGTCACCGAGACCTTCTCCTTCAAGTACACGTTCGGCGAACTGGCCGAGCGCACGATCACCGCACCGCTCACCATCTTCAAGGCGCAGGGCGACGACTACTCGTTCATCGAGGGCAGCGAGGGCTTCTCGGTCACCGAGCCGACCGTCGTCGAACTGCAGGCCGACCACTACAGCCTGTTGCGCGAGCCCGACATCGACGAGCTGCTCGCGTCCATGCGGCGGCGCAACACCGTGCAGGCGGAAGTCGCCCATGTGCCGGTGCTGCTGTCCAACGAGCAGATGTCCGAACTGATCGC
Source organism: Lentzea sp. DG1S-22 (assembly GCF_036321065.1). Taxonomy (NCBI): domain Bacteria; kingdom Bacillati; phylum Actinomycetota; class Actinomycetes; order Pseudonocardiales; family Pseudonocardiaceae; genus Lentzea; species Lentzea sp. DG1S-22. The sequence goes on from NZ_CP143276.1 coordinate 4,933,290, forward strand.
CGCCGTCACCAAGGCCGTCACCCTCGCCATCGCAGGTGGCCAATCCTGAGGAGTCAGTCGTGCCGCACGTGAACATCAAGCACTTCCCCGCACCGCTCACCGAAGAACAGGCGTCCGAGCTGGTGGCGGCCATCACCGAGGCGGTCACCCGCGCGTTCGGCTGCGACGAGGGCGTGGTGTCCATCGCCCTCGAACCGGTCCCCCAGCAGGCGTGGCAGGAGCAGGTCTACGCGCCGGAGATCCTGCGACGCGGGGAACTCCTGCGCAAGACCCCGACCTACTGAGGGCTCGGATGCACATCCCCTGGTGTGCGGCGAGGAAGTGGCCGGGGCGATCACGGCCGGGCTGGGGTTCTTCTCCCCGGCCGGGATCGCCGCCCACGCGAAGGAAACCGCTGCGCGAACTTCAGCGCACGACGTCGTAGACGAGCTTCTGGATGCCGTTGGAGTAGGTCTCGCTCTCGACGACCTTCAGCATCTGCTTGTCCTTGTCGGTCTGGCTGAACAGCCGCTTGCCCGCGCCGAGCAGCACCGGGAACACCAGCAGGTGGTAGCGGTCGATCAGGCCCGCGTCGGACAGGTTGCGGTTCAGCGTCGCGCTGCCGTGGACGGAGATCGGGCCGCCCTCGGTCTCCTTCAGCGCGGCCACGTCGTCGAGCGACCGCAGGATCGTGATGTCGCCCCAGTTGTCGACCAGCTGGTCCTCCTTCAGGGTGCTGGACACGACGAACTTCGGCATGGCGTTGTACTGCGGGAAGTAGTCGAGCGTCGGCCACACCGGGGCGAACGCCTCGTAGCTGACCCGGCCCATCATCATCGCCGCGGCTTCCTCCTGCTCACGGCCCTTGATCTCGTAGGCGGCCTCGTCGAACTCGATGTCCTTGAAGGTCCAGCCGGCGCTGCGGTGGCCGGGCTCGCCACCGGGCGCCTCGACGACGCCGTCGAGGGAGACGAAAGCGGTGGCGATGAGGGTGCGCATCTGGATCTCCTTGATGTTCGCGCTTGCTGTCATCAGTGCGTCGAACGGTAGATGACCGGAATCGACAACTCGCGCGGAGGAACTTCCCGGCGCCTCGCTCCCGCGGCCCCCACGACCGGTCAGGAATCGAGAAGCACCGCCACCTCTCCTGCTCCTAGCGTTGCCGGCATCGGGTTCGACGACAGGGAGGACGAGGAAGATGGCAGGCAGCAAGGGGATCCGCCGGTTCCACCGCGTGGTCAGCATGGTGTTCATGGCCACCGTCGTGTTCACGGCGGCGGCGCTGACGGTCGACAGCTCGATGGCGTGGGTGTCGTACGTGCCGCTGTTGCCGCTGTTCGTGCTCATGGGCACCGGCGTCTACATGTGGTTCCTGCCGCAGATCACGCGGCGCCGCGCGGCCCGCGGCGTCTAGCCGTCGAGGCGTTGTTCGAGGTGCGTCAGGGTGGCGTCGAGCGCCACCCCGTACACCGCGATCCGGCACGCCAGCCGCCACAGCGTCCCGTCGGACGGCGCCACGGCAAGGCTGATCACCAGTTCGCGCACGAGCCGCCGGGTCTGCGCGACCAGCACCCCGACGCTCTCGGTGATCTCCCCGAACGCCGCCGACACCGCGCTCAGACCCCGGATCGCCTCGATGTTGTGGCCCATCAGCCGCAGGTGCTCCTCGCACCCGGTCCACCCCGGCGCGTCGTGCTCCAGGAACGCCTCCAGCTCGGCGGCCATGTCCCGCTGGGCGAGCGCGATGTTGTACCAGGTCGCCGCGTGCGCGGCGATGACGTCCGGAAGACCGGTGAGGTCGTCCAGCACGTCCTTCAGCGGCCCGATCTGCTCCATCGCGGACCCGGCCGCGGGTTCGACCGGCGCGACCAGTGAGGGCACGGCGGCCTCGCGCACGGGGTCCGCGGCCGGTGGCCGCACGCCGTAGAGGTCGTAGAGGCCCGCCACGATGAGCCGCAGGTTCTCCTCGACGTACGAGACCAGCTCGTCCTGCCGGGCGTGCTTCTCCAGCACCGCGTCGATCACCCACCGGCACAGCCGCCCGTACACGGTCTCGTCGCCGACGACGACGGCGCTGGCCTTGGTGACGGCGGCGAACCGCACGCGCACGGACTCGATCTGGGCGGCGTGGCGCACGATCTGGCCGGTCACCCGTCCCCCTCGGCTCAACGAACCCTCGCGGCTCCACGTTAGTGGGCAGGAGGGGTGCGCATGACCGGACCACGCCGCAGGATCGTCGGGGTGTCGATCGCGGTCGCGGCGCTGAGCAGCTGAGCAGGAGCTCGTAGGCTGTCGGCCACCGGTGGCGAACGGGAGGTCGGGCGGTGGCGGAGACGGTGGCCGAGGTGATGGCCGAGCTGGCCGCGCTGGAGGACCCGAGGGCGCGGGCGGTCAACGAGAAGCACGGCGACGACCACGGCGTGAACCTCGGCAAGCTGCGGGCGATCGCGAAGCGCCTCAAGACCCAGCACGACCTGGCGCTGCGGCTGTGGGCGACCGGCGACACCGCGGCCAGGCTGCTCGCGCTGCTCGTCTGCCGCCCCAAGGCGTTCGGGCGCGACGAGCTCGACGTCATGCTGCGCGGGGCCCGGCGCCCCAAGGTGCACGACTGGCTCGTGAACTACGTGGTGAAGAAGAACCCGCACGCCGAAGAGCTGCGCGTGCTGTGGTTCGCCGACCCGGACCCGGTGGTCGCGAGCGCAGGCTGGGCGCTCACCGGCGAGCGCGTGGTGAAGAAGCCGGAGGGCCTCGACCTGGACGGCCTGCTCGACACGATCGAGGCCGGGATGAAGGACGCCCCGGAACGCCTGCAGTGGGCGATGAACCACTGCCTGGCGCAGATCGGGATCGAGCACCCGTCGCTGCGCGCCCGTGCGATCGGCATCGGCGAACGGCTGGAGGTCCTCAAGGACTACCCGACGCCACCGAACTGCACGTCGCCGTTCGCGCCGATCTGGATCAACGAGATGGTGAGCCGCAAGTCCTAGCGGACCGTTCCGCTAGGTCGCCTATTCGGGCCGGACCGCCTGAGCGCGCGGGTACTTGCGGCCGGGCATCGGCGCGGGCGACCCGGTGAACGACACCGGCGTGCCCGCGAGCAGCAACGTCAGCCCGGCCGGCAGTTCGTCGCGCGAGACGAACCACGAGCCGCCGCGCGTGTCGGTGATGAACCCGTGCGCCTGTCCGGTCTTCCAGCTCGCCACGGTGCCCTTCCTGCGCCCGCGCGGTGCTCCGACCGGGGACGCCACGGCCTGTGACGACCGCACGAACGCACGCCGCAGCGGGTAGTCGGCCTGGTCACCGGGGGCGAACAGCGCGTCGAAACCGGGGGTGAAGGGCGCCGCGGCCCGCAGCGGCGCGGCGGTGCGCGGCGTCCAGGCGGGCGGTGCCTGCACGGTCCTGATGTCCACGACCGGCACGACCACGTGCACGCCCCGGGCCGCCAGCCTCGCCGCGAGCGGGGAGAAGTCCGAGTCGCCGGTCAGCAGCACGACCCACTGCAACGGCACCGTCGTCGCCCGGTCCCACGCCTCCAGGGCGAGCTGGACGTCGACGCCCTTCTCCTTGCCGTTGTGCAGCGGCAGGTCGTGGCGCGTGATGCCGGCGGCCGCCAGTGCCCGGTCGAACGACTCGGCGGGTGTCTCGATGCGACCGCGGACGTAGTGGGCCTCGGCGACCACGCACTCGTCGAGCGGGCGGCCCGTCTCGGTGTGGACGAACCAGCGCAGCGCGTCGTGCAGGCCGTCGAGCGCGATCCGCGCGCCTCTCGGGTGTGCCGTGGCGTAGAAATCGCTGAGGTAGGCGAACCACGTGCCGTCGTAGAACACTCCGATCCGGACGGTCTCACCCACCAGATGAGGTTACTACTTCCCCTCGAACGCCGAATGGCCCGGCGCCGCGGGTAACTCCAGCAGCCGGCCTGCGACGTCCAGGAACTCGCCACCGCACTGCCACAGGGCCAGGTCGGGATCGACGAGGAACGGGTCGGAGAGGTCCGAGTCGCTCTCGCGGACGCGATAGGCCAGGGCTTCGGTCTCCGACAACGCGAGCACCGTCTCGTTGGTGCCGCGCCACACCCGCCGGAACATCACAGCGTTGACGCAGGTGAAGCGGTCCTGCACGACACTCCGCCGGAACCCGCGCCGCAGCAACAACTTCATGCATTCCTCGACGCTGTTCACAACGCCCGATTCTGGCCGGGCGCAGTGGCGTCCTCACCGTCCATCACTCGATAGGGTCAAACGTTTCAGGCACGTGCACAACACGGGACTCCCCCTTTCGTGCACACAACCACACCGGAACGGGCTATCGCTCCCAGCCGCCGCATGCGCAAGCCTCTGGCGGTGGTCGACATCCCCGCCCCGAACCCCGCAGCCCCGCTGTACGACCGTGCCGCGACGCAGATCCCGCGGATCGCCGAGAAGGTCCTCGAGGCGTTCTTCGCCAGATCCGCCACCTACCGGCAGCTGCCGCACCAGCTGGTGGACCGCGAGATCAACGAGGCGGTGACCCGGCACCTGCACGTCTTCCTGCGGGCGTTGCGCGAACAACGCCCGCCCGCGCCGGAAGAGCTGGACATGCAGATCGCCACGGCGGTGCGCCGCGCCCAGCAGGGCGTTCCGCTCGACGTCGTGCTGAGCACGTACCACGTCGCCGCGACCGTCGGCTGGGAGGCGATGGCCGCCGTCGCCGAACCGGACGAGATCCCGGACCTGCTCGCGACCGTGCCCGCGCTGCTGCGGTACCTGAGCTTCGCCGTGCCGTCGGTGGCCGCCTCCTACCTGGCCGAACAGCAGGCGTTGCACGCGGAACGGCGCGAGGCGGGCCGTGCGCTGGTCGCCGCGCTGCTGACCGGCAGGGAGGCCGAGCCGCTCGCGGAACGGATAGGCCTGGAGCTGTCCGGTCACCACGTCGTGGTCGCCGTGCGCGTCGAAGCACCGCCGTTGGCCGAGGGTGCCGACGCGAGGCTCGCCGTCCACGGGCTCGTACGACGCCTGCGCGCCGAGTTGCCGAAGCACGCCCTCTCGGCGTTGGACCACGACGGCGGAACGGTCCTGCTGCCCACCACCCCCGACGCCGTCGACGCGGACGTGGAGGAGGCCCTGGCCCTCGTCCGCACCCTGCACACCGCCGCCGGCACCGGCCTGACCGGCGGGGTCGCCGTAGCGGAACGCCGCGAGGACGTCCCCGCGGCCGCCCGGCAGGCCGCCGACATCGCCGAGCTGGCCGAACGCCTCGGACGCCCGCCCGGCGCGTACGTCCTCGACGACGTGCTGCTCGAGTACCAGCTCTGCCGTCCCGGCCCCGGTCGCAAACGCTTGGCACGGGTGATGGACAGGCTGGCGGAACACCCCGACCTGCTGCACACGCTCCGGACGTTCATCAACAGCGACCACAACCGCCACCGCACGGCCGAGGAGCTGCACCTGCACCGCAACACGCTCAACTACCGCCTGCGCCGCGTCGCCGAGCTCACCGGCTACAACCCCGCCGACCCCACCGACGTCCGGCTGCTCTCGGCATCGTTGATCGTCCACGACCTGGGGTCCTGAACGCCGGGGAGGCGAGCGCCCGGCAGCGCTCGCCTCCGGCGTTCACGTTCGGGTCAGTCGCCGTGCGGGTTCTGCACGGAGACGTGGACGTGGTCGTAGTGACCAGCGGTGACACCGGTGCCCGCGGTGTAGTTGCGCCAGCCCTCGGACGCGCGGGCGACGCTCCAGATCTTGCCCTGCCAGATCACGTACCGGACGTCGAGCTTGCCCGCGTGCTTCTGCAGCCAGTAGGCGAGCTTCCAGCCCTGCGCCTTCTGCGCGGCCGTCGGGTAGGTGCCGATCGCGTCCGAGATGGTGCAGTCGAGCGCGTTGCCCGTGTTGTGGTTGCTCGTCGACGACTCGTAGCTGCGGTAGTCGCCCACCCAGCACTGCTTCTCGCCGGTCTTCGAGGCGATCTGGTCGTCGATGAACTGCGTGCGCTTGGTCGCCTGCGGCGCCCGCGCCGTCGCCTCCGGGTGCGGGTTCGTCTCCGGCGCGGGGTAGGTGCCCGGAGCCGGGTCCGGGTCGCCACCGGCGTCACCGAAGCGGTGCGAGGCGTTCTCGTTCTTGAGCTCCGCCTTCAGGTTCCCCTTGGCGCCCGCCGCGAACGTCTGCTTCGCGCCACCGTAGTTGCTGTTGTAGAAGACGGTGACGGCCTTGTTGGTCTTGTTCCAGACCGACGCGGCGTTGTTCTTGACGCAGACGCCCTTGCCGCTGCCCGCGCCCTTGAACTCGTAGCAGCTCGGCTGCGAGTCCCCGTAGTCGGCGACCGAACCGGTGAAGTCGGACACCGAGCCGGCCTGGTCGCTGTTGTAGTACAGGCAGAACTCGCCCGAGTCGCAGGACCCGTCGCGGTCCGCCGCGTTGGCGACACCCGCCCCGAAGGACGCGCTGACCAGCGCCCCCATCAACGTCACGAACGTGAGTTTCTTCAGCACTGTTGACCTGTTTCCGGTTCACGGTCCCGGCGCGACGGGCGCTGGTCCGCGCCCGGCCGCCCCCCGATCGACATCGCCGGGACCCCGTTTGTGCAGGGGAAGCTTCGTTGCGGTCGAAGAGTCCCGAGCAGCGCTGACATTCCACTGACAGGCGCGGCCACCGATCTGTCAGTGCGCCGAGGTCATTCGCAGGCCACGCCGTCGTTGTCCCGGTCGAGCGCGGCGCGGTGGCCGGGCTGCCCGCGGTACAGCGACTGGACGAGTCGCACGACCTCGGCGTTGGCGCCAAGGGACAACGTCGCCGTCCGACCGTCCACAGCAGACGGGACAGCCGTTCGCAACCAACGCTCTTCCGGCCCGACGCGCCGCTCCTGACGCGGTGGTGGTGCCGCGGGACCGGTCGGCCCCGCGGCACCCGGGATCACCGGTGGTCGGCGTCGGCCGGCGACACCCGCTGCCGCACGGGCACCTCGGCTGACATGACCACCAGGGCCGCGGTGATCAGGACCAGGTTCTTGACCACGAACTCACCGGTCATGGTCAACAGCAGTGGATTCCCCGTCTGGAACGCGACGGCCGGTTGCACGAGCAGCGTCAAGAACGTGCCGAGCAGGTGAAGTGCCACCAGCAGCGCCACCCAGCGCAACCGACGACCCACCACCAGGGCTGTCCCCAGCACCACCTCGACCGCCCCCAGGCCGAGCACGACCACATCTCCGTCGAGCCAGGGGACGGTTCGGGCGACCAACTCGGCCACCGGCGTCGTGCCGGTCAACTTGAGGGCGCCGAACCACACGAACACCAAACCGAGCGCCCCTCTGAGGAGGGCAATGCTCAACGGCCGCAACGCATTCGCACGCGCATCCAGACGGGACGAAATCTCGGTCATCCACATCACATCCTTCGAGCGGGTCCTCGCTGACCCACGTCGGGAGTTCCATCCCCTCGCGGTCCACATCGACCGAAGGAGACTGGGAGCGCTCCCAGAACTGTAACGTTCAGGACACGCGGTGTGAAGAGGCCATTCCGCTCTGCTACACCAGCAGCCACTTGGGCGGCCGATCGCGGATACATGAGTTGCCAGCGCAAACGCCCGTTCCTGGAGCGGCGCTGCCACCCAGGCCGGTCGACAGGATTGTCGGCGAGACCGAAACGTCGCGGCGATCGCCACGCAGTGACGGTTCGTTGTGGTAGGACCCAAGCGGCCACCAGGCATATCCGCAGGTTGAGCGGTATTCGTTCAGTTGCTCCGGTGTCATCGTCATCGTGCAGCGCGACCAATTCGATACCGACCACAGTCGGAGTCGAGCACGAGAACACCGACCTCGCGAGGTCCAAAAAGCCTCATCCGCAGCATCCGATACGCCTCAGGCACCCGGTCCACATGGCCGCTTTACCGCAACTTTCCCGCCATGTGACCCGAATGGCGGATGCAGACCAGGAAGCCCGACCCGACACTGACTTCGCTCTGGGAGCGCTCCCAGAATTGGGCGGAAGCACCCGCGAAAGTCCACGTCGTCGATCAACGAAGATTTGGCGGTACACATGCTTCGCTTCTTTGAAGACGTCTCCGACCGGCACCGCCGGGCACCGGGAACCGCGGCGAAGGCCGGCCCGGCCCGTGGCAAGGCCGCCGTCTGGCGGGCGTTCGCCATTCTCGGCGCCTGCCTGACCCTGCTGACGACGATGCTCGTCACCTTCGGCGCGGGCGATGCCTCCGCGCACGGCGCGGTCAGCGACCCACCATCGCGCCACTACGGCTGCTACAACCGCTGGCCCAACGGCCCGTCGCAGCAGATGGCCACCGAAGACCCCATGTGCTACCAGGCGTGGCAGGCCGACCCGTCCGCGATGTACAACTGGAACGGTCTGTTCCGCGAAGGCGTCGCCGGCAACCACCAGGGAGCCATCCCCGACGGGCAGCTGTGCAGCGGCGGCCTGACCTTCAACGGCCGCTACGCCGCGATGGACAAGCCCGGCGCGTGGGTCGCCCCGAACCGGCCCAGCCGGTTCACCCTCAACCTGAACGACACCTCCTCGCACGGCGCCGACTACATCCGCGTCTACGCCACCAAGCAGGGCTTCAACCCCAAGACCCAGGCCCTGAAGTGGAGCGACCTGGAACTCGTCGGCCAGACCGGCAGGATCCCCACCGGCACCCGGACGCCCGTCGAGATCAACGCGCCCGGCCGCACCGGCCACCACGTCCTGTACACGGTGTGGCAGGCCAGCCACCTCGACCAGAGCTACTACGCGTGCAGCGACGTGAACTTCACCGACGGTGCCACCACGACCAGCACGACCACAACCACCACGACCACCACCACGACCGGCAACCCCTCGGCGGGCTGCTCGGCCACCTTCCGGGTGATCTCGCAGTGGGCCGGTGGCTTCCAGGCCGAGGCGCGCGTGACCGCCGGCGCGACGGCGATCTCCGGCTGGCAGGTGGACTGGACGTTCGCCAACGGCGAGCGGATCAACTCCTCGTGGAACGCGGCCCTGACCACGAGCGGGACCACGATCACCGCCCGCAACGCCGCTCACAACGGCTCCGTGGGCGCGGGCGCCTCCACCACGTTCGGTTTCGTCGCCTCCGGAACCGCGGGCACCCCGACCCCCACCTGCACCGCTACCTGATCCCGTGCCGGTCCGCCCGCCGCCTCGACGGCGACGGGCGGACCGGCACGCCTCAACCGGCCTCGCGGCTGGAGTGCTCACTCAGCTCGGCGTGGATCCGCCGTGCCCCACAGGTGCCGTTCGCCCCGTCTTGCACCTCGATGATCTTTTCGGTCGACGAACACCGAAATCACGAACCCGGATGCGGTCAAACCGGAGCAGTGCTCAACAGGGTCACCGCAAGACGATCACTCAAGATCCGCCCAGAACAGCAAGAAGCCCGCCTGACCAGCGAATCACCAGATCAGGCGGGTTCTACCCACAGGTGGAACTGGGGGACTCGAACCCCTGACCCTCACACTGCCAGTTTGGTCCACAAAGGACTTCTACCAGCACAACACGGGAATCCCAACAATTCCAACACGACTAGCCGCCGTTCGGCACCGTTGAGCGCCGTTCGATGACGTTGTGCTCCTGATATTGCTCCAAGCCGGAGATCACTGCTCCAGAACTGCTCCACAGGGTCACCGCACCACGATCAACAGCCCCTCGATCCGACCCAGAACAGCAAGAAACCCGCCTGACCAGCGGAAACCGCTCGATCAGACGGGCTCTCGATTCAAGTGGAGCTGAGGGGACTCGAACCCCTGACCCTCACACTGCCAGTGTGATGCGCTACCAGCTGCGCCACAGCCCCTTGAAGGTCCACGTTCCCGCCGGGTTTCCCCGTCGTTCTCGTGTGGCAATACCGTACATCACCCGCGCCACAGGATAAAAATCGGGGGTCCCCCAACCGCATTCGGCCTGGTAGGACCGGGTGCCACCCACCACGGCCCCACCACCCCCAAGATCAGCCCCAGACGGCCGAACGCACCGGGAGCTGCACGAACAGGCCATGCGGCCGCCACCCGTACCCGAACGAACCGGGAACACCCGATCCTGGAAAACCCGAGTGACGCGCAGCACAACGATCAAGTCCACAGAGGACGAAAAACCGGCCCGAGGCGAACCCCGGGCCGGTCGTTGCGCCAGCAGGACTCACTTGGTCAGGTCGGCGAGCCAGTTCTTGTTGTCCAGGTCGACGAGCTTGCCGCCGGAAGCCACGCTCGGCGTGCCGCGGAAGCGGCCGGTCTCGGCGTCGCGCAGGGCGGGGTCGTTGCTGGTCTTGGACATCAGCTCGTCGAGCTGCGCCTTGTAGGTCTGGTTCTGCACGCAGGACTCGAAGGAGGGGGAGGTGACGCCGACCTCCTTGCCCAGCTTGATGAGCTGGTCCTTGGTGTAGCCGGCCTCGCCCTCCTCGGGCTGGGTGTGGAACAGCGCCGCGTGGAAGGCGTTGAACTTGCCGTCGTCGGCCACGCACAGGGCGGCGTTGGCGGAGTCGGTCGAGTAGCCCTCGGGGGACGAGAGGCGGTTCAGCATCGGGAGGACGTGGTAGCGGATCTTGACCTTGCCGTCCTCGACGGCCTTCTTGATGTCGGTGCCGTAGGTCTTCTCGAACGTGCCGCAGATCGGGCACAGGAAGTCCTCGTACACGTCGACCGTCACGGTGGCCGTGTCCTTGCCCACGAGCACGGTGCCGCCCTCGCGGACCGCTGGAGCCGAGATCGTGTGGTCCGCCGGGGCGAGGGGGACGGCGTCCGAGGCCGACTTGGACGGCCTCGACTGCTGGAACACGACGTAGCCGATGACCGCGAGGGCCAGGACCGCCACGACGGCGACGCCGGCGATCACCTTCGTCCGGTCGGAACCGCCGCTCTTGCCTCGCGCCTGGGCGACCGCGAGCGCGGCCTGCTTCTTCTTCCGCGCACTGCGCTCTGCTCCACCCACGGCGACGAGGGTAGCGACACAAACTAAAAGAAAGCTGAGCGGACGCTCACGCTTCCGGGTGACGTGGTTTGCCGCCGACCCGTTCTCCCGTGGGGATCTCGGCACTTTCGTCGAGGCAACCGCATTCGGGTGCGACGGCGGTGGCCGTGTGCTCTTCCTCGTGCGTGGGCAGGGTCTCCGGGGCCACGAGCCAGAAGACGACGGACAGCAGCAGTGCGGCGCCGGTGATGGCGAACGACGCCCCGAAGCCGAACGAGTCGGCGAGCAGGCCCGCGCACATCGGGCCGATGATCGCGCCCAGGTCGGTCACCATCTGGAAGCCCGCGAGGACGGGGCCTCCCTTGCCGCGCGGGCCGATGACGTCGGCCACGACGGCGTTCTGCGGCGGGTTCAGCAGGCCGGCACCCATGCCCGCGACGAGCGAGGCGGCCATGAACGTCCACAGGTCGCCGGTGAAGCCCATCCAGACCGTGGCGGCACCGCTGACCAGCAGGCCGATGATGGCGACGGGCTTGCGGCCGCGGGTGTCGGCGATCCGGCCGGACAGGAACAGCATCGCCGCGTTGCCGCCGGCGAACACCGACATGGAGATGCCGGCGACGGCGGGGCTGTGCTTCAGGGCCTCGATGACGAACACCGGCACCAGCGAGATGCGGACGCCGAACACCGCCCAGCCGTTCGCGAACCCGGACGCCAGGGCGGCGCGGTAGGCGCCGTGCCGGACGGCCTCGCGCACGGTCATGGGGATCTCGGTGTTGGTCCTGTCGATCTCCACCAGCGTCGAGCGGCGCAGGAAGAACCAAACCACGAACGCCGCGAGGCACAGCAACAGGCCGTACGACACGAACGGCACCCACAGGCCGAACGGCACCAGCCCGGCGCCGACGATCGGGCCCGCGACGTTGCCGACCAGGAAGCCCGCCGCCCACATGCCGGAGGCCCGGCCGCGCATCGGCGCCGGGGTGATCCGGATCAGCAGGCCCAGCGCGGCCACGGTGAACATGGTCGACCCGACCCCGGCCAGCGCGCGCCACGACAGCATCTCGGCGTAGCTCGACGAGAACCCGCACATCGCGGTGCCCAGAGCCACGATCAGGATGCCGGCGATGTAGATCTTCGGTTCGCCGAACCGGTTGACCAGTTTGCCGCTCATCGGCGCGAACGCCAGCCGGACGAACGCGAAAGCGCTGATCAGGGCCGCCACCGCCGTGTGACCCACACCGAACGATGACGCATACACCGGCAGAACGGGTGCCACGATCCCGAACCCCACGGCGATGATGAAACTCGCCGCGACCAGAACCCACACCTCGACCGGCAACCGCTCGCGCACACAGCCTCCCTTAGCCCTGCTAAGGATATGTCACGCGGCAACTAACAAGTTCAGTCGAGCAGCTCATCCACCCTGCGTACATACGCAGTCACGGGATACGCCGCAACGAACCCGCACGCCTCGGCGAACTTCTCCCCCGGCCCCTCGTCCACCTGGGACGCGACGAGCATCGCCCCGGCCGAGCGCAGGGTCGCGACGGCGGACACCACGAGTGAGCGCCCCACACCCCGGCGACGCCGCGCCGGGCGCACCACGCACTGCTCGACGAGGCCCACACCGCGTTCGGCGAACCCCGACACGAACCCGCCGATCCGGTCGCCGTCGTCCACGACCAGCACCGGGCACCGCGGGTCGTCCAGCCGGTGCCCGAGCCACCGCGACAGGCGGTCGCGGTGGCCGACGAGCTCGTCGGACAGCAGCTCGACGATGCCGGGCACGTCGGCGTCGACGGCCCGCCTGACCTCGGCGGACACCGAGGCGGACCCGCGGTGGACCACGGTCTGCAGCTCCTCGACGGCGTACCAGCCGGAGTCGTCCGCGATCCCCTCGATCTCGTCCACGGTCGTCGGCGACGCGTAGACCACGGCTTCGGCGCGGCCCACGTCGGCGAAGGTCTGCTCCAGCTGCAGCAGGGTGGACGCGACCTCGACCGACGACCCGTCGAGGGCGCAGCCGAAGTTGCCGGACGGCAGCGGGTTCTCGCGGTTGATCACCACGGCCGCGCAGCCGACCCGTCCGACCTTGCCGTAGCGGACGGCTCCGGACGCGAGTCGCGCCCCTTCGACCAGGATCGCGAGCGACCGCGACTGGTAGGGGTCGAGCAGCTCCGGGTCGTCCGGATCGCGCAGCGGGTCAACCAACTCGACGGCCCTTCCATGAGGTACCCGGACGCACCGCGCAGTCCGAGGGGAACACCTCAATCGTCGCCCACGGCAGCGGAGCCGGCACACCGGAGCCCCGCCGCCCTGCGAGATCGGGCGCGCACGCCACGTCCGCCGGCCGCGACGACGCCGGGACGGGACCCCGGACACCACACCGGTCATCCCCATGAGCCCACCCTGACACACTCGACGACGTGCACCTGCCCGATCTCCCGGTGAAGTCCGTCCTGCCCGACCTGCTCCAGGCCCTCTCCGACCACGGCGCCGCGGTGCTCGTCGCACCCCCGGGCACCGGCAAGACGACGCTCGTCCCGCTGGCCCTCGAGGGGAGGGTCGTCGTCGCCGAACCGCGCCGGATCGCCGCTCGCGCCGCCGCCGCGCGCATGGCGAGCCTGCTCGGCGAACAGGTCGGCCAGACCGTGGGCTACTCGGTCAGGGGCGACCGCAAGGTCGGGAAGAACACCCGCATCGAGGTCGTGACCAGCGGTCTCCTCGTCCGCAGGCTCCAGCACGACCAGGAGCTCGCGGGCGTCGGCACCGTGCTGCTCGACGAGTGCCACGAACGCCACCTCGACGCCGACCTGCTGCTCACGCTCCTGCTGGACGCCAAGGCGGCCCTGCGCCCCGACCTGAGGATCCTCGCGACGAGTGCGACCGTCGCGGCGCAACGGCTCTCGGACCTGCTCGGCGCTCCCGTGCTGCACAGCCAGTCGCGCATGTACCCGACGGAGATCACGTACGTCCCGCCGGCGCGGGGCGAGCACATCGAGAACACCGTCGCGAGGGCCATCGGCAAAGCCTTGTCCGAAGTGGACGGAGACGTGCTCGCGTTCCTGCCCGGCGTCAGGGAGATCAACCGGACCAGGAGCCTCCTGAGCGCCGAGACGGTCGTCCTGCACGGCCAGCTCAACGCCCAGACGCAGGACGCCGCCCTGCGACCCGGCGGGCACCAGCGGGTCGTGCTCGCCACGAGCATCGCCGAGTCGAGTCTCACCGTCCCCGGTGTCCGCGCGGTCGTGGACGCGGGCCTGGCCAGGGTCCCGCGCGTGGACCACCGCAGGGGCCTGGCGGGCCTCGCCACGATCCGCGTCTCCCAGGCCGTCGCCGAGCAGCGCGCCGGCCGTGCGGGACGTGAAGCGCCCGGCCGCGTCTACCGCTGCTGGCCGGAGCACGAGCACTCCACGCTCCCGCGCTACCCCGAGCCCGAGATCCGCACCGCGGACCTGACGCGGCTCGCCCTCGAGCTCGCGGTGTGGGGCTCCCCGGACGGCACCGGCCTGAACTGGTGGGACGCCCCGCCGGAGGGTGCGCTCAAGGCCGCGCAGGAGACCCTCGACGCCATCGGAGCTCTCGACCCAGGTCGCCGCGACCGCATCGCGGGCGTCGGCCTGCACCCCCGCCTCGGCCGGGCCCTGATCGACGGCAGCGCGCTCGTGGGCAACCGGACCGCCGCCGAGGTCGTGGCACTGCTCGACGACAGCACGCACCCCAGCACGACCGACCTCGCGACCGCGCTGAAGTCCCCCGGCAGGTGGCGCCAGGAGGCGAAGAAGCTGGAGAAGCTCGGCACCAACCCCGCGGGCAACGGCGACGCCGCGCTCGTCGTGGCCCTCGCCTACCCGGAACGGCTGGCGAAGCGCAGGTCCAAGAACAGCAACGTCTACCTGATGGCCAACGGCACGGCCGTGGAGCACAGCGACTCGCACAACAGGTGGCTGGCGATCGCGATCGCCGACCGCGAGCCGGGCAGCAAGCACGGCCGCGTGCGCCTCGCCGCCCCGGCCGACGAGGAGCTCGCCGTCACCGCCGCCCAGGCCCTCGTGCACACGGTCGACGACATCCGGTGGACCGGTGACGTCGTCGCGAACGAGGTGCGCAAGCTCGGCGCGATCACCCTCGACGAACGCCCGTTGAACGACCTCGCCAAGTCCCAGCAGGCGCTGCGCCTCGGCCTCGAGACCGAGGGCCTGGGCCTGCTCAAGTGGACCGACGCGGCCCACCGCCTGCGCGAGCGCATGGCGTTCCTGCACCGCACGCGCGACTGGCCGAGCGTCGACGACGAGCACCTGATCCGCGCGATCGACCTCGGCAAGGCCAGGAAGCGGTCGGACCTGGCCAAGATCGACACGGTGGCGCTGCTGCGGAGCCTGCTGCCGTGGCCGGAGGCGGCGGAGTTCGACAAGCTCGCCCCGGAGCGCATCGGCCAGGGCAAGGTCGACTACACGCAGGACCAGCCCGTCCTCTCCGTCCGCATCCAGGACGCCATGAAGTGGGCGGACACGCCGCTCATCGCCGGGGTCCCCGTCGTGGTGCACCTGCTCTCCCCCGCGGGCCGCCCCACGGCCGTGACCAGCGACCTCCGGTCCTTCTGGCGCAACGGCTACCTGCGGGTGCGCAGCGAGCTCAAGGGCCGCTACCCCAAGCACCACTGGCCGGAGAAGCCCTACGACCGGAGCAAACGACCCGACTCCTCCTGACCGACGCCGACCGGCTGTGGCGCACATCGCGATCTTCCTGGTACAGCTGTCCCCTGGTTCCGCGATCGTCGCGCGGGCGGAGGACGTGCGGCGGATGATTCACCGGGCGGGCGGCAGCAGACCCGCAGCGGACGTCGTCGAGGAGGAGCTGGCGCGGTGAGACGGATTTGGGACGACGCGGTCCGCACGCTCGGCGGTGCGCCGGACGCGGGCGATCTGATGGAGCGCTACGCCGAACCGCACCGGACCTACCACAACACCTTCCACGTGGTGTCGGTCGTCCGCGACTCGTCGGCGCTGGCCGACGCGTTCGCGTTCTCGGTGGAGGAACGCGCGGTCCTCGCCCTGGCCGCGTGCGCCCACGACGTGATCTACGACGGCGAACCGGGTGAGGACGAGCGCGCGTCGGCCGCCTGGGCCCGCGAACGCCTGGCAGACCTGGAAGAGGCGCACGTGCGGCGCGTGGAGTCGCTGGTGCTGGCGACGATCACGCACTCGTCGGACGACCCGCTGGCGCACGTGCTGCTCGACGCCGACCTGGCGATCCTGGGCTCGGAGCCGGAGCACTACGAGCGCTACAGCCTCGCCGTGCGCCAGGAGTACTCGCGCTACGACGACGAGACGTGGCGCGCGGGCCGGTCGAAGGTCCTCAGGACCCTGCTCGACCGCGAGCACCTCTTCGTGACCGAGCCCGCGCGGCAGCTGTGGGGCGCCGCCGCGCGGACCAACCTGGCGCGGGAGCTTCAGTCCCTGGCCTGAACCTCCAGGCGCGCCTTGCGCACGCTGTAGCCGAAGTAGATGACGAACCCGAGGACCATCCAGCCGAGGAACGCGACCCACGTGTCCAGCCCGAGGCTGAACATCATGTAGACGCAGAACCCGAGACCCAGCAACGGGGTCACGGGCGAGAGCGGCACCCGGAAGCTGCGCTCGCGGTGCGGCTCGGTGCGGCGCAGGATGATCACCGCGACGTTGACCAGCGCGAACGCGAACAGCGTGCCGATGCTCGTCGCGTCGGCCAGTGCTCCCAGGGGCACCAGGGCGGCGAGCACCGCGATGAACAGGCCGACGACGACGGTGTTCGCGAACGGCACGCCGGTGCGGGGGCTGAGCTTCGAGAAGAGCGACGGCACCAGGCCGTCGCGAGACATCGCGTAGAGGATGCGCGTCTGTCCGTAGAGGACGGTCAGCACCACCGAGGTGATCGCGATGACCGCTCCGACCGACAGCAGGACCGGGAAGATCGTGCTGCCGGTGTTGTCCGTCAGCACCCGGCTCAGCGCGGCCTCGGTGCCCTCGAAGCTCTGCCACGGCATCGCGCCGACCGCGGCCAGCGCGACGGCGCAGTACAACGCCGTGACCACGACCAGCGAGATGATGATCGCGCGCGGCAGGTCGCGCTGCGGGTTCGTGGCCTCCTCGCCGGCGGTGGAGGCGGCGTCGAAACCGATGTAGGAGAAGAACAACGTGGCCGCGCCGGCGCTCATCCCCGCCAGCCCCAGCGGGAACAGCGGCGCGAAGTTGCCCGCCTTGAACGCGGTGAACGCGACCGCGCAGAACATGAGCAGCGCGCCGACCTTCACCCACACCAGGATCGTGTTCGTGCGCGCGCTCCCCCTGGCACCACCGAGGAGCACGAGCATCGAGATGACCACGACCAGCACGGCGGGGACGTTGACGACGCCGCCCGCACCCGGCGGCTGGCTCAGCACGTCGGGGATCCGCAGCCCCGTCAGCAGGTGCAGCAGCTCGTTGACGTACTGCCCCCACCCGACCGCGACCGCCGCGACCGAGACGCCGTACTCGAGCACGAGGCACCAGCCGCAGACCCACGCGACGATCTCGCCGAGAGTCGCGTAGGTGTAGGAGTACGAGGAGCCGGACGCGGGGATCAGGCCCGCCAGCTCGGCGTACGACAGCGCGGAGAACAACGCCGTGATGCCCGCCAGCACGAACGACACGACGATGGCGGGACCGGCCAGCGGCACCGCCTCCCCCAGCACGACGAAGATGCCGGTGCCGAGCGTGGCACCGATGCTGATCATGGTGAGGTGGCCGACCCCCATGGTGCGCTTGAGTTCGCCGCCGGGATGGGTCAGCTGGTCGATCGGCTTGCGCCGCAACACCCGCGCCCCGATGCGCTGTCCGTTGCTCATCCGGTCAACATAACGTCCGTTCCGCGACCTACCGGCCACCGATGGGCCGGAACGTGCGGCGGTACGTGTCCGGCGGCACACCGACGGACCGGTGGAAGTGCCGGCGCAACGTCGTGGCCGTGCCCATCCCGGACGCCTCGGCGATCTGGTCCACGCTGTCGTCGGTCATCTCCAGCAGCTCCTGCGCGCGCCGGATCCGCTGGGTGTGCAGCCACTGCAGCGGTGTGGTGCCCGTCACCGCGCGGAAGAGCCGCGCGAGGTGCCGCGAGCTCATGTTCGCCTGCCGGGCCATGTCCTCGACGGTGATCATCCGGTCGAACCGCGCCGAGACCCAGTCGAACAGCTCCGTGAGCGGGTGCCCCTCGCCGGACGGCACGGGCGCCAGGACGAACTGCGCCTGGCCGCCGTCGCGGTGCGGGGGCACCACGAGCCTGCGCGCCGCCGTGTTCGCCGTCGCGGTGCCGTGGTCGTTGCGGATCACGTGCAGGCTCAGGTCGATCGCCGCAGCCTTGCCCGCGCTCGTCAGCACCCGGCCGTTGTCGACGTAGAGCACGTCCGGGTCGACCTCCACCCGCGGGTACCGCCTGGCGAGTTCGTCGGTGTGGCCCCAGTGCGTCGTCGCCCTCAGCCCGTCGAGCAGCCCCGCCTCCGCCAGCACGAACGCGCCCGTGCACAGCGAGACGATCCGCGCGCCCTCGTCGTGGGCCGCTCTGACGGCTCGGACGAGCCCGGGGTCGAGGGGCCCGTCGACGTCCTCGACGGCGGGGACGACGACGGTGTGCGCCCCGCGGAGCCGGTCGAGCGGCAGGTCCGGTTCCAGCGAGAACCTGCCGAGCCGCACCGGCTGGTCACCGCAGATCCTGACGTCGTAGTCGAGCTGCGGCGCGGTGAAGATCTCGTACGTGGCGGTCAGCTCGAAGTGCAGCATCCCGCTGGTGACGGCGAACGCGAGCATGTCCGAAAGTGTACGCATCGTGTCGTTCCAGACACTCGCCCGTTCCTGTCCGCCGGGCTTGACTGGTCCACATGGGACACAAGATCGCGGTCTACGGCGCTTCGGGAACCACGGGGCGGTTCGTGGTGGCGGAACTGGAGAAGCGCGGCCACGGCGCTCTGCCGTTCGGCCGCGCACAGGCCACCGCCGACGACCCGGCGGCACTCGACCGCGCGCTGGCGGGCGCCGACGCGGTGATCAACACGGCCGGCCCGTTCGCCGTCACCGCCGCCCCGCTCATCGCCGCCGCCGAACGCGTCGGCATCCCGTACGTGGACGTGGCGGCCGAGATCGAGGCGAACGCGGACACCCTCGCCCGCGGCGCCGCGGTCCCGGTGGTGCCCGCGATGGCGTTCTTCGGCGGCCTCGCGGACCTGCTGGTCACCGCCGCGATGGGCGACTGGACGCAGGCCGACGAGGCGCATGTCGCGTACGGCCTGAGCGGCTGGCAGCCGACGCCGGGCACGCTCACCGCCGGCGCGGTGTCCCGCGAGCGCCGCGGCGGCCAGCGCGTCCGGTTCCGCGACGGTTCGCTGCAGCACCACTCCGACGCCCCACCGACGCTGCGGTGGGAGTTCCCCGGCGGACCGCGCGAGGTCGTCGGCGAGTTCTCGATGGCGGACGTCGTCACGGTCCCCAGCCACCTGGCGATCCCGTCGGTGACCTCGTACATGTCGGCCACCGCCGCCCAGGGGCTGAGCGAGGGCGCCGAGCGCCGCGAGCCCGAGACGTTCGAGGTCGACGTCGTCGTGCGCCGGGCCGGTGAGGAACGCCGGATGACCGCCTCCGGCAAGGACATCTACGCCGTGAGCGCCCCTCTGGCCGTGGAAGCGACCGAACGCCTGCTGACAGGCCGTTCCCACATCACCGGAGCGGCGTCAGCGGGAGCGATGTTCGACGCCGCCGACTTCCTGTCCGCACTGGCGGACGTCATCCAGACCACCGCACCAGACGACAAGCCGCAGCCAGGCGAGTAGTCGATGTCGCAACGCGACGAGCCCCGCCAGGTGGGGGCCACGATGTCGCAACGCGACGAGGCGGCCCGGGGGTCCGGGGGCGGAGCCCGCCGGCTGGGGGTCTGGGGGCTCGGCCCCCAGAAGACACCCGGAACGAGAACGGGTGAGTGCTGTCCACGAACAGCACTCACCCATCGAGTGGAGGTGCCGGGAATCGAACCCGGGTCCTGTGGCGGTTCATCAGGGCTTCTCCGTGCGCAGTTCGCTCTGCCTCTACTCGGCCCCACCTGTCACGCGAACGAGCAGGTGTGACGGGCCCAGCCGCTGTGAGTGTCCCGAACAGCCCCCGCGACCGGGACTGCTGGTAAGCCCTCTAGCTGATGCCGGACACTAGGCCGAAGGCACTCCTAGGCCGACAACCGCTAGCTCCGCTGTCAGGCAGCGAGAGCGTACGCGGTGCGCTTGTCGTTAGACGTGGCGCTTATTGGTTTGCGATGACGCTTAACGGTGGTCTCTCGCCTGCACCGGCACGCTTCCCCTGAATCAACGTCCACAGTCGAAACCGTTCACCCCCTTGTAGTGGTACGCATAGCATAACGAGTCGGGCCACCGAGTTCTTCCCGAGGCGGGTAGGGCTGTCCCCACCACCGACCGGATAGCCAGCCGGATGGTCTCTGACCAGCGGTAACGACAGCATGGACGTCATGAGGAAACCGAACGCGCTCGCAGCCGGGTTCTACCTGCTGACCAACCTGGTGACCGGCATCTTCTGGTTCACCCTCGCCGTCGTGCTGACCGCCGTCGGGTTCGCGACCTCGGTCCTGTGGGTCGGTCTGCCGATCCTGTGGCTCGCGATGAACGCCGTGCGGGTCGGTGCGACGGTGGAGCGGGCGTGGGTCGGGGCGGCGTTGCGCACGGAGATCCCCGCGCCGTACCGGGCGAAGCCGGAGGGCTCGCTGTGGGTGCGCTGGAAGGCCCAGTTCACCGATCCGGCGACGTGGCGCGACTACGGCTACCTGCTGCTGCTCCTGCCGGTGGGCGTTCTCGAGTTCGCGGCGGTCCTCGCGATGTGGACGGTGGCGGCGGCGTTCATCGCCGTGCCGTTCTGGATCGGCCACGCGCCGTTCGCGGTGGTCGTCGGTGAGTTCTGGACCATCGACTCGTTCGTGTCGGCGCTGCCCGTCACGCTGATCGGGCTGGCGCTGATCCCGTTCGCGGTCATCGGCACCCGGTCGCTGGGGGTGCTGCACAGCAGGTTCGCCCGCGCCATGCTCGGGCCGACGCGGGCCGACGAGCTCGCGGTCGAGGCGGAACGGCTGCAGTCGAGCCGGGCGCGCGGGGTCGAGGCGGCCGAGGCGGAGCGCCGGCGCATCGAACGCGACCTGCACGACGGCGCGCAGCAGCGGCTGGTGGCCGTGGCGATGGGCTTGGGCCGGGCGAAGTCCAAGATGGGCTCCGATCCCGAGGGCGCGGCCGTGCTGATCGCCGAGGCGCACGCGGACGCCAAGGAGGCCATCCGGGAGCTGCGCGACCTCGCGCGGGGCATCTACCCGTCCGTGCTCGGCGACCGGGGGCTCGACGCCGCGCTGTCCGCGCTCGCCGCCCGCGTGCCGATCGAGGTCGACCTGCAGGTGGACGTCGACCCGCGGCCGCCGACAGCGGTGGAGAGCGCCGCGTACTTCACCGTCGGCGAGGCGCTCACGAACATCACCAAGCACTCCAACGGCACCAAGGCGACCGTTCGGGTCAACAGGGTGGACACCGGGGTGCTGGTCGAGGTCACCGACAACGGTCAGGGCGGCGCGGAGCTGAAGCCGGGCGGCGGGCTCGCCGGGCTCGCGGACCGGGCCGCCACGATCGACGGTGTGGTTGTCGTCGTCAGCCCCGTGGGTGGGCCGACCGTGATTCGAGCGGAGTTGCCGTGCGTGTGGTGATCGCCGAGGACTCGGTGCTGCTGAGGGAGGGCGTGCAGAGGCTGCTCGCCGACGAGGGCATCGAGACGGTCGCGGCGGTGGAGAACGGCGACGACCTGCTCGACGCCGTGACCGAGCACCGGCCCGACCTGTGCGTGGTGGACGTGCGGATGCCTCCGTCGTTCACCGACGAGGGCCTGCGGGCGTCCATCGAGGCTCGTCGCCGCTTCCCCGGCTTGCCGGTGCTCGTGCTGTCGCAGTACGTCGAGGAGCGCTACGCCGTGGAGCTGCTCGCGGGCGGTGCCAGCGGCGTCGGCTACCTGCTCAAGGAGCGGGTCGCGGACGTGAAGGAGTTCGTCGACGCGGTGCGCCGGGTCGCGGACGGCGGCACGAGCATCGACCACGAGGTGATCACGCAGCTCATGGTGCGCAGCAAGAAGAGCCCTGTCGACTCGTTGACGCCCCGCGAACGCGAGGTGCTCGGGCTGATGGCGCAGGGCTTGTCCAACACGGCGATCGCCGGCTCGCTCGTCGTGTCCGACGGCGCCGTCGAGAAGCACGTCGGCAACATCTTCGCCAAGCTCGGCCTGGAGCCGTCGAACTCCGAGCACCGCCGCGTGCGCGCCGTTCTGGCCTACCTCGACAGCTGAAGCAGACGGGCGCCGTTGTCGTGCAGGACCGACTGCTCGGCGGCGGCGTCCAGGCCCCACGACCTGATGGCGTCGATCTGCACCTCGTAGGGGTACGGGATGTTCGGGAAGTCGCTGCCCAGCACCACCCTGTCGGCCAGGCCGGCGATCCGCGAACGCCAGTCGGCCGGCAACGGCGTCATCTGCTCCGTGAACGGAACGCCGACCATCGTCGTGTCGACGTGCACGTTCCGATAGCGCTCCACTAGGTCCAACGCACCTGAGTAGTCCGGCATCCCGGCGTGCGCGAGGACGGCCGTCAGCCGCGGGTGCTTCTTCAGCACCTCTTCGAAAACGCCGAGCCCGGTGAACTCCCCCGGCACGGGCCCGTCACCACAGTGCACGACCACCGGGACGCCCGCCTCGGCGAGCTGGCCCCAGACCCCGTCGAGCAGCGCGTCACGCGGGTCGTAGCCACCGACCTGGACGTGCGACTTGAAGCACCGCGCACCGGTCTCCAGCGCCTTGCGCACGTACGCCCCGGCGCCCGGCTCCGCGTAGAACGTGCCCGTCGGCACGGCCTCGGGGACCCGTGCCGCGAAGTCGGCGGCCCAGTCGTTCAGCCACCTCGCCATGTCCGGCCGGTGCGGGTAGACCAGGGGTGCGAACGCGGAAACGCCCAGCTCCCGCAGTGCGGTGAGCCGGGCGTTCTCGTCAGTGCGGTACCGGATGGTCCAGTCGACACCGGCTTCGCGCACGCGGTCGAAGTACGCCCAGACCTTGTCCAGGACGTTCTGCGGCATGAAGTGGACGTGGACGTCCACCAATGCCATCAGTAGCGACCCTTCAAGGCCCGTCCGTGCGCCCTGGCGATCTCGCGGTTCGCGTCGCGCTTCGCGAGGTCCTGGCGCTTGTCGTAGGCCTTCTTGCCCTTCGCGAGGGCGATCTCGACCTTGACGTAGCCGTCCTTGAAGTACATCTGCAGCGGGATCAGCGACAGACCGGACTCCTTGGTCTTGCCGATCAGCCGCTCGATCTCGCTCTTGTGCAGCAGCAGCTTGCGCTTGCGCCGGACGTCGTGGTTCGTCCAGGTCCCCGCGACGTACTCCGGGATGTGCAGCGCGTGCAGCCAGATCTCGCCGTCGTCGACCTGGGCGAAGGCGTCCACCAGGGACGCCCGTCCCATGCGCAGGCTCTTCACCTCGGTGCCGACGAGCTGAATGCCCGCCTCGTAGGTGTCCAGAATGGACCAGTCGTGCCGAGCCTTGCGGTTCGACGCGATGACCTTCTGCCCGCGTTCCTTGACCATGGCGACAACTTTACGTGGTCGGCAAAGCGCTTAAAGGCGCACGTAGAGGCGGAGTGTCACGTAGCCGGTGGTCGCCGAGATGACTATCGCGACGAGGAACAGCCACGGCGACACGATCAGGATGTCCAGGTACCCGATCGGCGGGATGATCCCCGACTCGGTGAGGTTCCTGGTGATCCGGTCGAGGAAGAACGCCTTGAACAGCACCAGGCCGGCGACCGCGGTGACCGAGCCGATGATGCCCGCGACGACCGCCTCGATGAGGAACGGCAGCTGCGTGTACCACCGGGTCGCGCCGACCAGGCGCATGATGCCGACCTCGACGCGGCGGGTGAACGCCGACACCTGGATGGTGTTCGAGATCAGCAGCAGCGCGGCGAACGCCTGGACGAGCGCGAGGATCAGGGCGACGTCGCGCAGGCCGTTGAGGCCCTCGAAGAACCGCTCGAGGAACTTGCCCTGGTCGTCGACGCCCTTCACACCGGGCTTGCCCTCGAAGGCCTGCTTGATGACGTCGGTGCGCTCCGGGTCCTCGAGCTTGACGCGGAACGTCGCCGGGATGGCCTCCGGCCGTGCGAGCTTGAGCAGTTCGGGCTGGGCCTCGAAGATGCGCTTGAAGCGCTCGAAGCCCTCGTCGCGGTTCTGGAACACCACGGTCTCGACGCCGGAGGTCTGCTCCAGCTGCGAGCGCAGACCCGCGCACGGCTGCTGCGTGCAGTCCTTGTCGTTCGCGCTGACGTCGTTGGTCAGCAGCACGGAGACCTCGAGCTTGCCCGCGTAGTTGGCCTGCATCTTGTCGACCATGCGGACGACGAGCAGGCCACCGCCGAGCAGCCCGAGCGAGATGGCGGTCGTGAGGATCATCGCGATCGTCATCGTGACGTTCCGGCGAAGTCCGGTGACGACCTCGCTGAACACGAAGCTGGTACGCATCGGGGGCGGGGTTCCTTGGGGGTCGGGGATCTAGGAGCGCTTAGCGGCCGACGCCGTAAACGCCGCGCGCGTCATCACGGACGACCTTGCCGTACGACAGCTCCACGACGCGGCGGCGCATCGAGTCGACGATGCCGTGGTCGTGGGTGGCCATGATGACGGTCGTGCCGGTGCGGTTGATCCGCTCCAGCAGCAGCATGATGTCCTGGCTCGTGTCGGGGTCCAGGTTTCCGGTCGGCTCGTCGGCGATCAGCACCAGCGGCCGGTTCACGAACGCGCGGGCGATCGCGACGCGCTGCTGCTCACCACCGGACAGCTCGGTCGGGAACCGGTCCTCCTTGCCGTCGAGGCCCACCAGCTGCAGCACCTCCGGCACCACCTTGACGATGGTGTTGCGGGGCTTGCCGATGACCTCCAGCGCGAAGGCGACGTTCTCGGCGACCGTCTTCGTCGGCAGCAGGCGGAAGTCCTGGAACACGCAGCCGATGGACTGGCGCAGGCGGGGGACCCTGCGCCGCGACATCTTGGCGACGTCGAAGTTGGAGACGTAGACGCGTCCCCTGGTCGGCACCTCTTCGCGCAGCAGCAGGCGCAGGAACGTCGACTTGCCCGACCCCGAGGGGCCGATGAGGAAGACGAACTCGCCCTTTTCCATCTCGACGGACACGTCGTCGAGCGCGGGACGCGTGGAGGTCTTGTAGACCTTGGAAACGTGTTCGAGACGAATCACGAGGCGCGAGTCTACTCATGGCCGGGGTAAAGCCCCCGTTCCGGTTAACTTCGCGTACCGAAAGGGCGGTTCTAAGGTCGACGCGGCGTGTCCGACCAGGCACGACCCGTCCACGAAAAGAGCACGTTCCGCCCTCGTCCGGGCTGAACGTGCTCTTCGACTCAGATCAGGTGCGCGCTACGCCTGCTGGGACTGCTTGCGCCACCGGATGCCTGCCTCGAGGAAGTCGTCGATCTCGCCGTCGAGCACCGCGGACGGGTTGCCGACCTCGTGCTCGGTCCGCAGGTCCTTGACCATCTGGTACGGGTGCAGCACGTAGGAGCGCATCTGGTTGCCCCAGCTCGAACCGGAGTCCTTGAGCGCGTCCATCTTCGCCTGCTCCTCCTGCCTGCGCCGCTCGAGCAGCTTCGCCTGCAGGACGTTCATGGCCGTGGCCTTGTTCTGCAGCTGCGAGCGCTCGTTCTGGCAGGAGACCACGATGCCGGTCGGGATGTGCGTGAGGCGCACCGCCGAGTCGGTCGTGTTGACGCCCTGGCCGCCGGGGCCGGAGGACCGGTAGACGTCGACGCGCAGGTCCTTCTCGTCGATCTCGACGTGGTCGGTCTGCTCGACGACGGGCACGACCTCGACGCCGGCGAACGACGTCTGGCGGCGGCCCTGGTTGTCGAACGGCGAGATGCGCACCAGGCGGTGCGTGCCCTGCTCGACGCTCAGCGTGCCGTAGGCGTACGGCGCGCTGACGCGGAACGTGGCGGACTTGATGCCCGCCTCTTCGGCGTAGGAGGTGTCGAACACGTCGACGCCGTAGTTGTGGCGCTCGGCCCAGCGCGAGTACATGCGCAGCAGCATCTCGGCGAAGTCCGCGGCGTCGACGCCACCGGCCTCGGCGCGGATGGTGATGAGCGCGTTGCGCTCGTCGTACTCGCCGGACAGCAGCGTGCGCACTTCGAGGCTCGCGATCTCGTCGCGCAGCTTGGCGCGCTCGGTGTCCGCGTCGGCCTGCGCCTCGGCGTCCTCGGCCTCCTCCGCGAGCTCGTAGAGCAGCGGCAGGTCCTCGAGGCGCGAACGCAGTCCGGTGACGCGACGCAGCTCGCCCTGCTTGTGCGAGAGCTGGCTGGTGACCTTCTGCGCCTTCTCCTGGTCGTCCCAGAGGTCCGGGCGGGTCGCCTGGGCTTCGAGGTCCGCGACAGCGGCGCGCAACGCATCGAGGTCCAGCACCGCCTCGATGCTCGAAAGCGTCGCGGAGAGGTCCTTGATGTCTGCTTCGACGTCCGGGTTCACGCAAAAAGATTACGCCAGCACCGGCCGTCGTACGCGACCGGTGCTTCGCTGGCGCCCCCTTTACGCGGTGGGGATGGCGTCGAGCAGCTTGAGGACGGCCTTCGCGTGGGCGAGACCGAACTCGGCCACCGCCTTGGCGTAGGGGTCCTCCGCCGTCTTGGCCGCGCTCTTCGCGCTCTCCTGCTCCTGGCCGTACGTCGTGCGCGCGGTCGTGATCAGGGACTCGCGCTGCTTCGCGGTCAGCGAGCCGGCGTGCACGAGGCGCAGGATGAGCGGGCTGCGCAGGTGGTCCGGGCCGGGCTCGGACAGCAGCCAGTTCTTGAAGGCCTTCTTGCCCGCCGCCGTCAGCACGTACTGCTGGCTCGACCGCGGTCCCTGCTTGCCGAGGCGCAGCAGGCCCTGGTCAGCCAACGCGGGCAGCTCGCGGTACACCTGGCTGCGGGTCACGCTGAAGAACGCGCCGAAGCGGTCTCCTGCCTCCGCCACCAACTGGCCACCGGTCTTGGGTCCGTCGTGCAGCAGCCCGAGCAGGGCGGCTGCGGTCGCATTGAGGTCTGACACGTCAACAACGTTCCCACGTCCGGGGGAAGCTGTCCACAATGGTCAGCCGTTCTGTCCACAGTGGCTGATCACCGGGCTAGTCTGATGGGCCATGCGGAGCAACGAAAAGTCTCGCTGAGTAAGCGGCAGTTTTCGAGCCTCACGCGTTTGGCCGCTTGACCGTCCGTGTCCATCCCGGATGGAAAAAGCCTTTCGCAGAACCGAAACGCATCCCGGCTCACTCGATCGGCGGTACGACTCTCACCGGCCGGAGCCACCCGAATGGACGGTCGTGGCACCTCGTCGCACGACCTGGTGATGTCCGCGCGCACCTCTTTCCCACGTCTGCGAAGGCGGGAAAATGATCACTGCCAGACAGGCGGAGCGGACGACGGAGGTCGGGGACCGGTGAAGAACCTGAGCTTGAAGTGGCTGGACCACAAGAAGGTGGCGGCGCACACCAGGGCGTGGATGACGGGCGGCATCCCGGCGCAGGCCGGCAAGGACGAGTGCATGGTGTGCGGCAAGCAGATCCGCAAGCACCGCACGGTCAACGGCGAGGGCCGCATCTGCTCCAGCATGCTGTGCGCGCAGTACTGGGCGGAGAACATGACCTGAAAGACCCCGCGGGAGCACCCGCGGCCGGGGGCCTCGCCCCCGGAGTGGGATCGGGACTCGATCCTCAACGCGACAAAGCAGAAGGCCGGAGTCTGATGACTCCGGCCTTCTGATCAGTAGCGGGGACAGGATTTGAACCTGCGACCTCTGGGTTATGAGCCCAGCGAGCTACCGAGCTGCTCCACCCCGCGCCGCTTCTTGCTTGTCTTGCTGTTGTGAGTAGAACTCTACACCCCTCGAAAACCGCTTTTCCACCACCCCCCACTAACGCTGTTTCCGCTGGTCAGCCGCGTACCGGCGGCCACAGCGCCAACCTGACGACCCACGGGGGTCCGAGGGCTCGCCCCCGGGGTGGGGTTTGGGGGCTCCGCCCCCAGTGTGAAATGCGAAAAAGCCCTGTTCGCGATTTCCGCGAACAGGGCTCTCCCGGCTTAGTAGCGGGGACAGGATTTGAACCT
Source organism: Lentzea sp. DG1S-22 (assembly GCF_036321065.1). NCBI lineage: Bacteria > Bacillati > Actinomycetota > Actinomycetes > Pseudonocardiales > Pseudonocardiaceae > Lentzea > Lentzea sp. DG1S-22. Next base: position 4,961,389 of record NZ_CP143276.1, read on the forward strand.
GCGACCTCTGGGTTATGAGCCCAGCGAGCTACCGAGCTGCTCCACCCCGCGTCGGTAATTGGAACTCTACGCGGGGTGGAGCGGATAAAGCAAATCGTCAGGTCAGCCCGACGGTGTGGGGCTCGGCACAACCGAGGACTGGCCCGTCGCCGGCGCCGCGGGAGCACCGGTGTTGTACTGCTTGAACCTCTTCGTCGCGTCGTCCAGCTTGGCGTAGGCCTGGCCGAGCTCGGTGAAGTTGCTGTTCTGCTGGGCCCTCTTGATGTCGGCCAGCGCCGCGTCGATGTCGTTGACCGCCCTCTGCAGCTCGGGGCTGAGCGCCCCGTTCGACGGCGGTGTGGCCGACGGCGGCGTGGAGGTCTGGCCGTTGCCGTTGTTGTTGTCGCTCGGCGGCGGCACGACGGCACCGGCACCGCTGAGCACCTGGTCCAGCGCCTCGTTCAACGTCGACGCGTAGCCGACCCGGTCGCCGTACCAGACGAGCACCTTGGACAGCTGCGGGTACGACGTGTTGTTCGACGCGCGCTCGATGTAGACGGGTTCGACGTAGAGCAGCGCTCCACCCACGGGCAGCGTGAGCAGGTTGCCGTAGACGACGGTCGTCTTCTGCTGCGTCAGCAGGTTGAGCTCGCGGCTGACGTTGTCCGAGGTGAGGAACTGCGTCTGGATCTGCTGCGGGCCCTTCGCGTCCTGGCTGAGCTGCAGGACGCTGATCTTCCCGTAGTTGTCCGGGTCGGATCCGACCGAGACGTGGGCCGCCATGAACTCGCGGTTCTCGCGCACCAGGGGGCTGGTCAGCTGGAAGCGGACCTTGCTCGGGTCGTTCGGGTCGCCGGCGAGGACGTAGAACGGCGGCTGGGCGTCACGGCGCTTGCTCGCCGCGTCGCGCTGGGCGTCGGCCGTCGTCACGTTGTCGATCGTCGGGTCCTGCGGCGGCGCCCAGTAGGCGACACCGGAGTAGAAGTCCGACGGCGACGAGACGTGGTACTTCGACAGGATCTGCCGCTGCACCTTGAACAGGTCCTCGGGGTAGCGGAAGTGCTGGCGCAGCTCGTTCGAGATCTCGCTGCCCGGCTTCACCGTGCCCGGGAAGACGCCCATCCACGCCTTGAGGACCGGGTCCTTGTCGTCGATCTGGTACAGGCTCACGGTGCCGTCGTAGGCGTCCACAGTGGCCTTGACCGAGTTGCGGATGTAGTTGACGGGCTTGTTGACCTGCGAGATGACGACGCCGTCCGCGGTGAGCGAGTCGTTCGTCGCGTCACCGAGCTGCGTGCGCTGCGCGTACGGGTAGTTCTCGAGCGTGGTGTAGCCGTCGACGATCCACGTGATGCGGCCGTTCACGACGGCCGGGTACGGGTCGCTGTCCACCGTGAGCCACGGGGCGACGGCCTGCACGCGGTCGCGCGGGGTGCGCTTGAACAGGATCTTCGACTCATCGGCGATCGACTGGTTGAACAGGATGTTCCGTTCGCCGTAGTACGCCGCGAACGCCAGCTTGTTGAACAGGCTGCCGATGGGGACGCCGCCGTTGCCGGTGTAGGTGTAGGACTTCGCGTCGGTGTCGTACTCCGCCGCCGAGCCGGCCGGGCGGCCGCCCACGATGGAGTAGTCGTTCACGCCGAACAGCTCGCCGTAGTACGTGCGGGGCTGGTCGACCTTGATGCCCTTCGGGTCGTTGCCGATCTCACCGTTGGACTTGACCTCACCGGTCTTGAAGTCCGGGTAGCCGCCGTTGGACTCGTCGGCGACCGCGTTCACCTTGTTCGCCTCGGCGTAGACGAAGCCGTTGCCGTGGGTGTAGATGAGGTGCTGGTTGATCCAGTCGCGCTGGCCCTGCGGCAGGCTGTCGAGCTTGAGCTCGCGCACCGCGACGATGTAGTCGCGGAGCTTGCCGTCCACTGTGTACCGGTCGACGTCGAGCTTGTTCGGGAACCCGTAGAACGGCCGCAGCTGCTGGAACTGCGTGAAGGTCCGCGAGAGCACCGCCGGGTCGAGCAGGCGGATGTTGCCGAGCGTGCCCGCGTCGTTGGTCTTGACCTGGTCGTTCGTGACGTTCTGCTTGCCGTCGTACGGCTTCGTCTCGACCTTGTCGTCGGTCAGCCCGAACGACTGCCGCGTCGCCGCGATGTTGCGGGTGATCGACTCGGCTTCCTTCTGGATGGCGTTCGGCTTGACCGAGAACTGCTCCAGCACCGCGGGCCACGCGGCACCGACGAGCACGCTCGACAGCACCAGCAGGACGGTCGCGATGGCGGGCAGCTGCACGTTGCGCATGAACGCGCCCGCGAAGAACGCCACGGCGCAGAACACCGCGATGCACAGCAGGATCAGCTTGGCGGGCAGCACCGCGTTGAGGTCGGTGTAGCTCGCGCCGACGAACTTCTCGTTCTCGTGCAGCAGCAGCGAGTACCGGTCGAAGAAGTACGCGACGGCCTTCAGCAGCACGAACGCGCCGGCGATGAGCGCCAGGTGCAGGCGTGCCGGCCCGGAGAGCTGACCGCCGCGACCGGCCAGCCGGATGCCGCCGAACAGGTAGTGGGCGATCACCGCGCCGATGAACGACACGGCCGTCGTGATGAACAGCCACGACAGCAGCCACTCGTAGAACGGCAGCTGGAACGCGTAGAAGCCGATGTCGAGCTTGAACTGCGGGTCCGTCACCCCGAACGGCTGGGAGTTCAGGAACAGCTGGATCTGCTGCCAGTCGGCCTGCGCCGACGCACCCGCGATCAGCCCCACGAACACGGGGATGCCGATCGAGAACAGCCGCATCCGCCGCATCACGACGGTGCGGTAGCGCGCCACCGGGTCGTCCGGCCCGGACACCGGCACGAACACCGGGCGCGACCGGTACGCGAGGTAGAGGTTCAGCCCGACGATGCCGCCGACCACGACGCCGACGGCCACGAACAGCCCCAGGCGGGTGAGCAGCACGGTGCTGTAGACGTCGCGGAATTTCACCTCACCGAACCACAGCCAGTTCACGTAGGTGTCCAGCAGCCGCGATCCCGTGATGAGACCGAACAGGAGCACAACACCCACGATGAGCAGTATTCGGCTGCGTCGGGACAGTTTCGGCAGTCCGACCGGAGGCCGTGTGGCCACGAGGCACGCTCCTGGATCGCGGTAAATCGATACGTACGTTTAGTCCAACTCTACGGACGACGCCCTGGGTTCCCGTGAAGTCCGCAGTCTTACGATGACACGCGTGTCAGCGAGTGAAACGCCAGCGGTCATCCTCCCGACGGTCGCCCGCGAGGTCGAGGAGTTCGTAGCGGCAGGCGGCTGGGAGCAGCCACCGCAACTCTTCGCCCTCGTGGCCACCTCAGACCTGCTCGAGCAGCAGCCCGAGCTGCGCGACCAGCTCGACCCGCAGTCGAGCCCGCTGACCCCGATCGCCCAGGACTCCCTGGAAGGCGACCTGGGCGACGCGCTCGCGGGCATCGAGTGGCCCCCGACCGTCACCGGCTGCGCCCTGGCCCAGGAGATCGTGGTGCTGCCCCCGGAGGCGGAGACGGAGCTGAGCCACGGCGACCTGGACGACGAGGCCGCCCGCAGGTTCGCCGCGGAGCACCCGTCGCGCCGCGAGGCACGCCTGGTGGCGGCCGTGCTGCGCGACGGTTCGGTCTCCTGCGTGCTGAGGCTGCGCGGCACGGTCGAGGTGCCGGAGGAGGTCGTCGAGCACCCCGAGCTGGCGCCCAACCTCACCGACGCGCTGCTCGCCACGCTGCGGCCCTAGTCGTCACACCCCCAGGCTGGCACAACCCCGGCGCATGACCGCGCCGGGGTTGTCAACTCGTTGTGCACTGTTCGCGACGAGCGGACAGGCCGCGCACCTGCGCGGACGCCCGGGGCACCATCCCGATCTTGTCGGACCCCCTGAGTACGTTGAGATGCAGGGGTTCCCAGCTCGGGGGTACCCCTGCGAAAGCGCGCCGCGTCGCGCAACGGCGCTTCGCGCACGGCCGGTTGAGCGTCGTCTCACCGCGGGCTGCTCGCCGTATACGGCCGGTCTCGCGTCATCGCACCGTGGGCGGTTCGCTGCACGGCCGGTCTCGCGTCATCGCACCGCGGCCGCTCGCCGTACGGCGGGTCGAGCGCCATCGCACCGCGGGCCGTTCACCGCACGGCCGGTCTCGCGTCATCGCACCGCGGGCCGGTCGCCGCACACGTCCGGTCGAGCACCATCACACCGCAAGCCGTTCGTCGCACGGCCGGTCGAGCGCCATCTCGCCGTGAGCCGGTTCGCCCCCGCCGACCCGCCCCTGGCTCCACCTCGTCACCCCGATCGGTGACGGCGCGGCCGCGTTCCACCTGTCGAGCCCACCCAGCCCGCACCGGGCGAGCCGACAAGGCGGCCCGACCGAGGCACGCCCCCGGGCCGCGGTGCGAGCGGTACCCGCGCAGTACGCCGACCGGAGCCGAGCGGGTCAGCAGCTCGGCGTGTCCTTGCCGGAGCTGAGCGCCTCCAGCGACGACACGGCGTCCCTCAGGTTTTCGACCTTGATCAGCTTGAGGTCCGCGGGCGCCTGCTGCTTCGCGTCCTGGCAGTTCGCCGAGGGCACGAGGAACGCCGTCGCACCCGCTTCCTTGGCGGCCACCATCTTGAACGCGATGCCGCCGATGGGCTTGACGGTGCCGTCGGCCGCGATCTCACCGGTGCCCGCGATGGACTTGCCGCCGTTGAGCTCGCCCGGCGTCAGCTTGTCGACGATCGCCAGGGCGAAGATCAGGCCGGCGGAGGGGCCGCCGACGTCGGACAGGCTGATCTTGATCTTGAACGGCACGTCGGCGCGGTCGACCGGCGAGATGCCGATGAAACCGGCGGGGCGGCCGTCGTCGCGGGTGCCGAGGGTGAGCTGGGTCGACTGGGAGTTGCCGTCCTTCTCGAACGCCACCTCGATGCGGTCGCCCGGCTTGGTGTTCTCCAGCGAGGCGCTCACGTCGGCGGAGCTCTGCACCTGCTTGCCGTTCACCGAGATGATGCGGGCGCCGAGCGGGATGACGTTGTCGGCGGGGCTGCCCTTGGTGACCTGGTTCGCGACCACCTTGCCCGGATAGCCGAGGTAGTCGAGCGCGGCGACCTCGGCGGAGGTCTGCGACTCGCTGAACGCGCGCTCGTTGTTCTCCTGGACCTGCTGCTCGGACTCGCCGGGCTTGAAGAACTCCTCGCGCGGCGCGAGGGCGTAGCGGCCGGACAGCCACAGGCCCAGAGCGCCGAACAACGACACGTCGTCGGTGAGCGAGACCGTCGTCATGCGCAGCGTTCCGTTGGTGGGGAACGTGTTCTGGCCGTCGACCGCGACCACGTCGGTGTCCTTGACCTTGCCGAGCACGTCGTAGGTCGGGCCGGGGCCCAGCGCGACGTACGGGACCCTGGCGAAACCGCCGAGCAGTCCGAGTGCCGCCACCACGAGGAAGCTGACGATCAGCGTCCACGTCCGGCGGGTCAGTCCGCGCTCCCTCGGCGGGGGCGCGGGCGGGGGTGCGGTCGTGACGGTTTCACTCACGGCTGAACAGCGTACGACCATGTCGATCCGCGTACGGTAGAGGCATGAGTGACGTGCCGTTCGGGTTCAGCCCGCACAACCCCGACGACAAGGGCGGGAAGCCGGGAGACAACCCGTTCGACTTCAGTCAGCTGGGCAACATGCTGAGCCAGCTGGGCGCCATGCTGAGCAGCGCCGGGACGTCGAGCGGGCCGGTCAACTACGACCTAGCCAAGCAGATCGCGTTCCAGCAGCTGTCGTCCACCGCGACGACGATCGGCTTCGCCGCCGACCAGTCGAGCGCGGTCACCGACGCCGTGCACCTCGCCGAGATGTGGCTCGACCCCGTGACGTCGCTGCCCGCCGGCACGCGCACGACGCAGGCGTGGACCGCCCGCGACTGGATCGAGCGCACGATCCCGACCTGGCAGCGCCTGTGCGACCCGGTCGCGCAGCGCATGTCCGGCGCCTGGGTCGAGGCCATGCCCGCCGAGGCGAAGCAGGCGGCCGGCCCCCTGCTGTCGATGCTCGGGCAGATGGGCGGCATGGCGTTCGGCTCGCAGCTGGGCAACGCGCTGGCGCAGCTCGGCTCCGAGGTCCTCACCTCGACCGACGTCGGCCTGCCGCTCGGTCCCGAGGGCACGGCTGCGCTGCTGCCCGCGAACATCGAGAAGTTCACCGAGGGCCTGGAGCGGCCCGCGTCCGAGGTCATGGTGTTCCTCGCCGCCCGCGAGGCCGCGCACCAGCGCCTGTTCACGCACGTGCCGTGGCTGCGGCAGCGCCTGCTCGACACCGTCGAGGAGTTCGCCAAGGGCATCAAGGTCGACACCTCCGCCCTGGAGCAGCTCGCGGGCCAGATCGACCCGTCGAACCCCGCCTCCATCGAGGAGGCCATGGGCTCGGGCCTGCTCGAACCGCAGACCACCCCGGAGCAGAAGGCGGCGCTGAACCGCCTCGAGACGCTCCTCGCGCTGGTCGAGGGCTGGGTGGACGTCGTGGTCGACGCGGCCGTCGCCGACCGCCTGCCCGGAGCACCGGCCCTGCGCGAGACGCTGCGCCGCCGCCGCGCCTCCGGTGGGCCCGCCGAGCAGACGTTCGCCACGCTCGTCGGTCTGGAGCTGCGGCCTCGCAAGCTGCGGGCGGCCTCGGCCCTGTGGAAGCTCATCGGCGACCAGCACGGCGTCGAGGTGCGCGACAGCGTGTGGGAGCACGCCGAGCTCGTCCCGACCGCCGAGGACCTCGACGACCCGCTGGAGTTCGCCGAGCGCCTCACGAACACCCGCAACGCCCTCGAGGACCCGATCGCCGAGCTCGAGCGCACGATGCGCGAGAGCGGCGAGAAGCCCGCCGAGGGTGGCAAGCCCGAGAGCGAGCCCGAAGACGGCGGTAAGCCCGACGCGGGCTGACACCTCCTTCCAGCGAACATGCGAAGCGCCCGGCGAGCACACCCTCGCCGGGCGCTTCGCGTAGCAGCTCGTCAGTCCTCGGAGATGCCCCAGCCTGCGGCGGCTGAGAGACCCTCGAGGAAACCCATGGCGCGCTCGGTCTTCGGGTAGCGGTGCACCCACTCCCAGAAGTCCTTGCCGTGCCCTGGAACCAGCAGGTGCGCCAGCTCGTGCACCAGCACGTAATCCAGCACCCACGGCGGCACGTCGCGCAGCCTCTCGGACACGCGGATCGTGCCCTCGGTAGGCGTGCACGACGCCCAGCGCGTGCGCATGGGCGGCACCCAGCGCACGCTCACCGGCTCGGCGAGCGAGTCCAGGTAGCGCTCGGACAGCTCGGCGCACCGGGCCATGAGCGCCTCGTCCGACGTCCGCGCAGGGGACTTCCTGCGCGTCTCGCTGCGCTGGAGGCGGCTCAACATCTCCGCCACCCAGTGCTTCTCTTCCCCCTTGGTCATCCGTGCCGGCAGAAGGACGACGACGGTGTCGCCCTCCCGGTACGCGCTGACCATGCGGCGGCGTCGGGAGCTCCGCCGCACCTCCACCCGCGGTTCGGCCATGCAGTCACCGTAAACGGCGTCACCGACAATTTTCCGCCCCCAACCGGCGGCAGGCGCGCACCCGGCGGGTGAAGTTCCGCCGAACGGCGGCTGGACACGCGCGGGTTCGACATGCGCGGAATCGCACGCCTGCGGAGGTACCGTCGCGCCAAGGTCCCCGAGTGTGTCCGCACTCACAACTGCAAGGGAGGGGCTGTGGCCGAGACCTACAACGGCTACTGCGTCAAGTGCCGCGAGAAGCGCGACTTCGACGGCAAGGTCGAGGAGACCAACGGTCGCCGCATGGCCAAGGGCACCTGCCCTGTGTGCGGAACGAAGATGACGCGGATCCTCGGCAAGGCCAAGGTCTGACGTTTCCGCTGGCAGGGGGCGCCGCCCCCTGCCAGTCTCTCCTCTGTGGACCCGAGACCCCGAGTACGTGCAGGACTGGCCGTGGTGCGCAGGGCGCCCGGCGTGGTCCAGGTCGGCACCGACCCCAAGCACGCCGTGGTGATCGACTCGCTGCCCGAGGCGCTGGTCGACGAGCTGATCACGCTCGACGGCCGCCACACCGTCGCTGAACTGGGTGAAAGGCTACGAGCGCGGGGCGAGGACCCCGCCCAGTTGAGTGAAGTTCTCGACTCGCTCGACAAGGCCGGTCTGCTCGACACCGGCGCCACCGCCAAGGGCGCGACGGCCGCCGTCATCGGAGCCGGACACCTCGCACTTTCCATCACTTCGCTCCTGGCGGAATCGGGCGTCCGCCTGGCCCACCACGCCGATCTGACGGTCCTGGCGGCCACGCTCGTGCCGGATCCCACGGTCGTGAGCGCGCTCATGGCGTCCCGCACCCCGCACTTGGCGGTGCGCGTCCGCGAGGGTGTCGGCATCGTCGGGCCGCTGGTCCTGCCCGGTCGCACGTCCTGCCTGAACTGCGCGGACCTGCACCGCACCGACCACGACCCCGCCTGGCCGGTGATCGCGGCGCAGCTCGTCGGCAAACCGGCGTCGTCCGACGTGCTGTTCGCGACGGGGACGGCGGCGCTGGCCGTGGCGCAGGTCCTGGAGTCGCTGACCTACGTCCGCGGCCGCGACCTGCCCCCGCCCGCAGTGCTCAACGCCACTGTCGAACTCGACCTGGTGGCGGGACTTGCTGAGAGAAGAAGCTGGTATCCGCACCCTGACTGTCAGTGCTCCGCACATAACATGGCTGAGTGACCGAGATTCCGCGCAAGGCCGTGCAACGCACCGCCAAGCTGGCGAGCCTCCCGCTCGGGGTGGCGGGCCGGGTGGTGGGCGGCTGGGGGAAGCGACTGACCGGACGCGCGGCCGACGAGGTCAACGCCGAGGTGACGGCCAAGACGGCGGAGCAGGTCTTCGCGGTGCTCGGCCAGCTCAAGGGCGGCGCCATGAAGTTCGGCCAGGCGCTCAGCGTGTTCGAGGCGGCGGTCCCGGACGAGCTCGCGGCCCCGTACCGCGAGGCGCTGACGAAGCTGCAGACCGCGGCACCGCCGATGCCGGCCCGCACCACCCACCGCGTGCTCGCCGAGCAGCTGGGCACGTCGTGGGCGAAGCGCTTCCAGTCGTTCGACGACGAGCCCGCCGCGTCGGCGTCCATCGGCCAAGTGCACCGCGCCGTGTGGCACGACGGCCGCGACGTGGCGGTGAAGGTCCAGTACCCCGGCGCCGACGAGGCCCTGCGCGCCGACCTGAAGCAACTGCTGCGGTTCTCGCGGCTGCTGCAGGCGATCATGCCCGGCACCGACGTGCGCCCCCTGCTGGAGGAGCTGCGCGACAGGTACCTGGAGGAGCTCGACTACCGCGACGAGGCCGCGAACCAGAGGACGTTCGCCAAGGCCTTCGAAGACGACCCGCACGTCGTGGTGCCCCGCGTCGTCGCCTCGGCCCCCAAGGTCATGGTGACCGAGTGGACCTCGGGCGTCGGCCTGTCGAAGATCATCCGTGAAGGGTCTGCGGAGGACCGCGACCTGGCAGGACAGCTCCTCGCCGAGTTCCACTTCTCCGCCCCGTCGCGCTCGGGCCTGCTGCACGCCGACCCGCACCCCGGCAACTTCATGCTGGGCGAGGACGGCCGCCTGCGCGTGATCGACTTCGGCGCCGTGGCCCGCCTCCCCGACGGCCTGCCGAAGACGCTGGGCCTGATGACCCGCCTGGCCCTGGACGGCCGCCCCGACGACCTGGTCGAGCTGCTGCGGAACGAGAACTTCATCCGCGAGGGCATGGAACTGCACGGCGAGGACGTGCTCGGCTACCTGGCCCCGTTCGTGGAGCCGCTGCGCACCGAGTCGTTCCACTTCACGCGCCGCTGGCTGCAGTCGCAGGCCGAACGGGTGGGTGATCTGCGCAGCCCGGATTCGCAGACCGGCCGCTCGTTGAACCTGCCGCCCCAGTACCTGCTGATCCACCGGGTGACAATGGGAGCGACGGGCATTCTCTGCCAGCTCGACGCCCATGTGACCGCACGGGAAATCGTCGCTCGCTGGCAGCCGGGATTCGACGACTAACTCGTCCGAGTGAACCTCCGCGAAGTTGTCCACAGGTTGGCGGCCAGCCCCCTTCGAGGGCGTCCCGGTGGGCCACGATGAGTGCATGTCACCCATCGCCACCATCGCTGACCTGCTCGGATCCGGACTCTCCCCGCGGGAGATCCGGCGTCACTGCGCACCCGCCGGGCCGTGGCAGCAGTTGCTGCCCGGCGTGGTTCTGACCAAGCCTTCGCCCGCCACCCGGCTCGACCGGCTCCGGGCCGTGCTTTCTTTCGCCGGGCCTTCATCGGCGATCACGGGTGCGGACGCATTGACTCGCCGAGGTGCCGTGCTCCCCATTCCCCGGCACATTCACGTGCTCGCGGGAGAGAACTCGCGGAAGGCTCATCCGGGGATTCTGCTCGAACGCACGACCCGGCCACCGGGTGTGGTGGAGCGCGATGGGCTCCGGTTGGCCGAGGCCGCTCGGGCCGCCGTGGACATGGCTCGGCGGGAGACGAACCCGCGGGCCGTCGTGCAGATCCTCGATGCGGTGCTGATGGCTCGGTTGTGCTCGCCGAGTGAGCTCCGGGAGGAGTTGCGGGTGAGCAGCCGACGGGGGACGGCGCTGGTCAGGCAGGCCTTACGCCACCTCTACCCGACGTGATCCGGTGGTTGTGGTGGGGGCGCTGACGGCTGAAGTGACCTTAAACAGCGTCTGCATCGCCGGGAGGGCTTGCTGAGCGCCACCCGGATCGCTCAGTTGCTGGGGCGGCGCGGACGGGCTCCCGGCTCAGCTTCCGGTCTGCCGCCTGAGGCGGCGCCGTCAGCGCGACGGGTCAACGGCACCCCAGGACCCGCGAACGCAACCCGGTACGACGCTCAAAGCGTCGCCACCACCCGCAGCGCCGTTGTCCTCACCGACCCGTCGAACGCACCCGGCGCTCGTGCACCCGATAACGGCCCACAACAACGGCAACCGCACGACCCACGACTGCGCACAGCGCCAAGCCGGCCATCAGCACCAAGCCGTCAGCGCCAGTACTCGTCCGGCAGCTTCCCCTCGATGTCCCGCACGTGGGTCTTCGAGCAGACGTGGCACAACCAGCGGACCGCCCCACCGGTCCGCTCCGACGACCAGGCCAGGAACTCCAGGTCGGAAACGGAGGAACGCATCCGCCCACATCTGTGGCACACCGCGGCCGGGGCCGTCACCGGCGGCGTCCCACGTGGACGGTGTCGGTCTCCAGCAGGAACACGTCCTCGCGGGCGCCCACGTACTCCGAGTCGGCGGGGTTGAGCAGGCGGCGCAGCGCGTCGCGGTCGGCCGGGTGCAGCGACGGGCCGGTGATGTCGGCGAGCCAGGTCAGGCGGTCGACGGCCCAGTCGCGGACGAGTTGTTTCGCCGGAGCCGGGTGGTCGACGACGAAGCTGAAGGCGCTGATCTCGCCGAGGCCCGCGTCGGCCAGGGCCACGTTCCAGCCGACCGGCAGGCGGACGGTGCCCGTCATGTTCTCGCGCATCGACACGAACCACGACGCGCGGGCCGCGGCCATGCGGTCCTGCAGGCCGGGTTCGCCGACGCCCAAGTCCCACGGGAGGAAGCGGGTCTCGAGGCCGCCTTCCGCCAGGGCCAGCCAGCCGCCGGGGGCCAGAGCGGAGACCAGGCGTTTCAAGCCGCGCAGCTGATCAGGGAGGTGGTGCACGACCCGGGAACCCCAGATGAGCTCGACCGGGCCGGCGAACGACAGCGGGTCCTCGGTGGCGAGGTCGGCGAGCACCGGCTTCACCGACACGGCGCCGTCGGCTTCCGCACGGGCCGCGGCACAGGCCGCGTCGAGGAGTTCGGGGGTGGCGTCGACCAGGACCAGGACGCCGCCGCCGTGCTCGCGCAGCGCCGCTGCCAGCGGCACGCTCATGGAGCCGGCTCCGCAGCCGACGTCCATCACGACCGGGGAGTCGGGCAGCGGTGCGACCAGTCTGCGCGCGACCGAGGACAGCGCCTCCGACTGCAGCGAGCCGTAGCGCCTCATCGCGTGGAGGCGGGCGGACCAGTCGATTCCGTCGTGGGTGTGGTGCGGCACAAGGGGAACGGTACGGAGGAACGGCCGAGGCCGCCATCCACCTTCTCGTGGACGACGGCCTCAGCTCGAGACTGTCAGAGGTCGAAGCGAGCCGCCCTGCGTCCCGCCCATCGCGACAACCTGCGCCAACGTTGCGCTGACGCGAGGCGGTTCGCAAGGCGTTGCTCTTCCGCGAACCTCTGGGCTTCTTGTATTCGTATTCGCACGAGTTCTTCATTCAGAGACATGGGTGTGAGGCCCTCGTTCAGGTAGGCGGGCATTGCGCTGTGGTTGAGCTGCACGGTGTTCACGCTGCCGCCTCCGTCTTGCCGGCGGTGACGACGGACGCGTCCTTGCGCGGACGGCCACGCGGCCGCTTCCGCGCGATGACGACACCGCGCTCGAAGATCTCTCCACCCCAGACGCCCCACGGCTCGTGACGGGCGACCGCGCCGGCGAGGCACTCGGCCAGCACCGGGCAGGTCCCGCAGAAGGCCTTCGCCTTCTCGAGGTCGGCTGGCGCGTCAGCGAACCAGAGGTCGGGGTTGTGCGTGCGGCAGGGGATGTCGAGCCCCTCCGCGAGGTCCGGAAGTGTCTCGCCCGTGAGCGGGACAGTCGCGGTCAACATCAGGGTTTTCTCCTTGTGTGGGGTACTGCAAAAACACGAAGGCCGCGGACTCTGTGCGAGTCCGCGGCCTTCGTGAGCCTGGTGGTCCTTCGACCCTCTTATGGGGTCGGCAGGAGCCTTCTCACTTGATGCGCGGACAGCGCATTCGTGTAGTTGTGGACGGCATCGATCACCGGCAGCGCGACGATCGGCTGCTCGCTGCGCAGTTCGCCGCCGCCCAGGGCGGTGGCGCGCAGGGCGGTGGCCCGCTCGCGGGTCGGCAATGCCACTGGCTTCAGGGCAGACTGCTGCCACATGGCCTGGGCGTTCGCAGACGCGCAGAAGCCCTCGGACACGGGGAGGCCGAGCGCGCGCGAAGTCATGAAGAGCTTCACAACGGCCACCTCCTCCAAAGAGAGCTCTGCTGCAGAGAGCTAGAGCGTGTAGTAGTAGTTCTTCTTCCCCAGACGGGTCCTCCGGACCCGGCATGAGCAGGTTATGACCCCGTACCTGAGGCTCGCAACCTATTTAAGAAAACTTGTCCCGATCAGGTGGCGGAGTACCCGACACCGGCCCGGACCAGCCCCAACACGTCGTCGCCGAACTTGTCGAGCTTCGACGCGCCGATGCCGGAGATCGCCACCAGCCCGGCTGTGTCCGTGGGTCGCTGCTCCGCGATCGCCATCAGCGTGGCGTCCGTGAAGACGACGTACGCGGGCACCTTGAGCTCCCGCGCCCGTCCCGCACGCCAGCGGCGCAACGACTCGAGCAGCTCCTCGTCCACATCGGACGGGCAGGACCTGCACCGGCCGAGCTTGACGGCCTGCGCCTCGACCAGGGTCGACGCGCACACCCGGCAGGTCGATTTCTCCTTCTTCATCAGAGGAGGGCGCTGGGCGCCGCCGGATACCCGCGCGGCCGGGTGGTTTTCGGGGACGAGGCTGTAGAGGAAGCGCGAGCGGCGGCGGTACTTGCGTCCACCGGCCGCGCGAGCGAGCGCCCACGACAGCCAGATGTGCTCACGCGCGCGCGTGACGCCTACGTACAGAAGGCGGCGTTCTTCTTCGATTTTCGCCTCGTCGCCGTCGGCGTACTGGATCGGCATCGTGCCCTCGACCAGTCCGACGAGGAACACGGCGTCCCACTCGAGGCCCTTCGACGCGTGCAGCGACGCGAGCGTCACGCCTTCGACCGTCGGCGGGTGCTGCGCCTCGGCGCGCATGTCCAGCTCGACGCAGAACCGCGGCAGGTCGGCCTCAGGAGAGGAAACGGCGAACTCCTCGGCGAGCTCGACGAGCGCGAGCAGCGACTCCCAGCGTTCGCGCGCGGAACCACCCGTCGGCGGTTCGTCGGTCAGGCCGACGCGGCTCAGCACGGACCGGACGACCTCGGGCAGGCTGCCGGAGACCTCGCCCGCCGAGCGGAGCGCGATCATCGCCTGGCGCACCTCGGCGCGCTCGAAGAAGCGCTCGCCGCCGCGCACCAGGTACGGGATGCCGAGCGAGGCGAGTGCCTGCTCGTACACCTCGGACTGCGCGTTGACGCGGTAGAGGATCGCGATCTCGGAGGCCGCGACGCCCTCGTCGAGCAACGTCTTGACGCGGGCCGCGACGGCGTCGGCCTCGGCCGGCTCGTCGTCGAACTCGTGGAACCGCGGCTTGGGCCCGTCCGGCCGCTGCCCGACCAGCTGCAGCCGCGAGCCCGCGGGGCGTCCGCGCGCCCACTTGATGACGTCGTTGGCCAGCTCGACGACCTGGGGCGTCGACCGGTAGTCGCGCTCCAGCCGCACGACGACCGCCTCGGGGAACCGCCGCCCGAAGTTGAGCAGCGGCTGCGGCGAGGCGCCCGCGAACGAGTAGATGGTCTGGTTCGCGTCGCCGACCACGGTCAGGTCGTCGCGGTTGCCGAGCCAGGAGTCGAGCACGCGCTGCTGCAGCGGCGTCACGTCCTGGTACTCGTCGACGACGAAGCAGCGGTAGCGGTCGCGGAACTCCTGCGCGACCTCGGCGTTGTCCTCCAGCGCGCCCGCCGTGTAGAGCAGCAGGTCGTCGAAGTCGAGCAGCTGCGCCTCGTTCTTGAGCTGCTCGTAGGTCGCGTAGAGCTTCATGATCTGCTCGGCGGGCGCCGGGATGTCCCTGGCGGCGCGCTCGGCGGCGACCGGGTAGTCCTCGGGCGTCAGCAGCGACGCCTTCGCCCACTCGATCTCGCTGGTCAGGTCGCGCAGCGCGTCCGGCTCGGTCGGCAGACCGAGCCGGGTCGCGGCACGGGCGACGACGCGGATCTTCTGCTCGACGAGCTCCCAGCGCGGGCCGCCGATGACCCGCGGCCAGAAGTAGCGCAGCTGGCGCGACGCGGCGGCGTGGAACGTCACGGCCTGTGCGCCGTGCACGTCGAGGGAACGCAGGCGGGTGCGCATCTCCCCCGCCGCGCGCTTGGTGAACGTGACGGCGAGGACCTGCGACGGGGCGACGTGACCGCGTTGGCACAGGTAGGCGATGCGGTGCGTGATGGTGCGCGTCTTGCCCGTGCCGGCGCCCGCGAGCACGCAGACCGGGCCGCGGGGCGCCTCGACCGCTGCGCGCTGTTCCGGATCGAGACCCTCGAGCAACGCGTCCATGCCGGCAGTCTCGCAGATGGCCGGGCCGTGTTCTTGCGGGAGCCCGCTGTGTTCGTTCAACCCGGCCAGTATCCTGTAGGTATGGCTGGTAAGCAGGACAAGGCGGCTGCCAAGGAAGCGGCGAAAGTTCGTCGCGCGGCATCACGCGAGCGGCGCAAGCAGATCTTCGAGGCGTTCAAGATGCAGCGCCGCGAGGACAAGGCGCTCGTTCCGCTGATGCTGGGCGCCCTGCTCGGCGTCACCGCGATCGCCGTGGTCCTCGGCCTCGTCTTCAACGCGGTCTGGATGTTCGTGCCGCTGGGCGTCGCGATCGGCGCGCTGCTGGCCGTGATCATCTTCGGCCGCCGCGTCCAGAGCAACGTCTTCCGCAAGGCGGACGGCCAGCCGGGCGCGGGCGCGTGGGCGCTCGAGAACCTGCGCGGCCGCTGGCGCGTGACGCCCGCCGTCGCGGGCACCACCCAGCTCGACGCCGTGCACCGCGTGCTGGGCCGGCCGGGCGTCGTCCTGGTCGCCGAGGGCGCCCCGCAGCGCGTCAAGCCGCTCCTCGCGCAGGAGAAGAAGCGCATCGCGCGCGTCGTCGGCGAGACCCCGATCTACGACTTCATCATCGGCTCCGAAGAGGGCCAGGTCCCGCTGAAGAAGCTGCAGTCGACGCTGATGAAGCTGCCGCGCAACATCACGGCCGCCCAGGTCGACACGCTGGAGACCCGTCTCGCCGCGCTGGCCAGCCGCGGCGCCGCCCTGCCGAAGGGCCCGATGCCCGCGGGCGCCAAGATGCGCAACGTCCAGCGCACCCTGCGCCGCCGCTGACCTCGAAGTTCTCACCGGAACGGCGCCCGTCCCCCGACCAGCGGGGACGGGCGCCGTTCCGCGTCAGGCCCCGACGACCCGCTTCCGGTTCCGGCGCGGGTCAGCGCACCTTGATGACGACGGTGCCGGCGGCCTTGTCGTGCAGGCAGCGCCCGTCCGAGTCCCAGACCAGCGCAGGGATCAGCGGGAAGATGAGCACGGTCCGCAGCAGCGCGCGGGGCAGGTGCACGAACGTCTTGCCGTCGATGCGCGCCACCCGCAGGCCGAGCAGCGCGTGCCCCGGCGTGAAGCCGAAGAACGCGACCGCGACCACGGTGATGACGAACCAGGCCAGCAGGCTCCAGTTCTTCGGCAGGTCGGGCTGCGTGAACACGGCCGCGACACCCGCGGAGAGGAGGAAGTCGACCAGGATGGCGAACGTGCGCCGCCCGATCGAGGCGATCGAGCCCGGCCCCTTCTCCGGGAAGCCGTGACGCTCGCCACGCCAGCGCTGCTGCGTGCCGTCGTTCGAGTCGTCACCCGGGGACAGCACCGAGTTGGGTCCTGACAGCCACGAACCGGTCCACCTGCTCACTCCACCAGAGTAAGCCCGTGAACGTGGGGTGAGGACCGGCAGGTCGTCTTGCCGCTTCGGACCGCCCCGTTAACACTGGCGAAACATCCGAGTGACGGACGGGCAACACCGCCGACATACGGTCGCTCGTGATGACAAGCCGTTGTCCATAGTCAAGGAGTCGACGAGGGTGTTCAAGAATTCCGACGAGGTGCTGAAGTTCATCACCGACGAGGGCGTCAAGTTCGTCGACGTGCGGTTCAGCGACCTGCCGGGCGTGATGCAGCACTTCACGCTGCCGGCTAAGGCGTTCGACGCAGACGCCATCGAAGAGGGTCTCGCCTTCGACGGCTCCTCCGTGCGCGGCTTCCAGTCCATCCACGAGTCGGACATGCTGCTGCTGCCCGACCTCTACACCGCGCGCCTCGACCCGTTCCGGATCGAGAAGACGCTCATCGTGAACTTCTTCGTGCACGACCCGTTCACGCGTGAGGCGTACAGCCGCGACCCGCGCAACATCGCGCGCAAGGCCGAGCAGTACATCACCGACTCCGGCATCGCCGACACCGCGTACTTCGGTGCCGAGGCCGAGTTCTACATCTTCGACTCGATCCAGTTCGACACGACCGGGAACTCCTCGTTCCACAAGATCGACGCGGTCTCCGGCTGGTGGAACACCGGCCGTGAGGAAGAGGGCGGCAACCTCGGCTACAAGGTCAAGTACAAGGGCGGCTACTTCCCGGTCACCCCGAACGACCACTACGCCGACCTGCGCGACCAGATGGTCCTCAACATGGAGGCCCAGGGCTTCACCGTCGAGCGCGCCCACCACGAGGTCGGCACCGGCGGCCAGGCCGAGATCAACTACAAGTTCAACACGCTGCTGCACGCCGCGGACGACCTGATGCTGTTCAAGTACATCATCAAGAACACCGCCTGGCAGGCCGGCAAGACCGTCACCTTCATGCCGAAGCCGCTGTTCGGCGACAACGGCTCGGGCATGCACACGCACCAGTCGCTGTGGAAGGACGGCGCGCCGCTGTTCCACGACGAGAGCGGCTACGCGGGCCTGTCCGACACCGCCCGCCACTACATCGGCGGCATCCTGCACCACGCGCCGTCGCTGCTGGCGTTCACCAACCCGACGGTGAACTCCTACCACCGCCTGGTCCCGGGCTACGAGGCCCCGGTCTCGCTGGTCTACTCCCAGCGCAACCGCTCGGCGTGCGTCCGCATCCCGATCACGGGCAACAACCCGAAGGCCAAGCGCATCGAGTTCCGCTGCCCCGACTCCTCGGGCAACCCGTACCTCGCCTTCTCGGCGATGGTCATGGCGGGCCTCGACGGTGTGAAGAACAAGATCGAGCCGCCGGCCCCGATCGACAAGGACCTCTACGAGCTCCCGCCCGAGGAGGCCCGCGACGTCAAGCAGGTCCCCGCGACGCTGGACGCCGTGCTCGACAACCTCGAGGCCGACCACGAGTTCCTGCTCGAGGGCGGCGTGTTCACGCCGGACGTGATCGACACCTGGATCTCGTACAAGCGCGAGCAGGAGATCGACCCGCTGCGCCTGCGCCCGAACCCCTACGAGTTCGCCCTCTACTACGACGTGTGATCGGCAGCTCTTCGCGAAGGCCCGGTGGGATCTCCCGCCGGGCCTTCCGGCTTCCACGGGCTCACGCACCGGCCAGCGTCACGGTGCACGACACGCCTCGAACACCCTCGCTGACCCGCACGTTCGAGACGACCACGTCGGCCTCGCCGCCGGTCACCAGCTTGATCCGGGCCTCGCCCGCGGTGAGCTCCTCCGCGGCCGTGCCGGCGCCGGCGAGCCGCCAGAGGCCGTCGGTCTCGGTCTCGATCAGGTCGACGCGGTCCAGCTCGGCCGCGTTGCCGTCGGCGTAGACGAGCCGTGCCGGTCCCGAGTAGCTGAACACCGTTCCTCCCCTGCTTCGCCAACGCCTTCAGACACGCGTGGCGGGCGCGGGAGGTTCAGGTGCCGCAGTGGACGGTGTTCGTCATCCCGCCAGGCTGGAGCGGACCTCCATCAGGGCTTCGCCGAGGAGGTTGAGGCCCTGCCACGTGGCGGGGTCCTGGGCTCGCGGGTCGTCCGCCGCGAGGCCGATGCCCCAGACGCGGTCCAGCGGGCTCGCCTCGACCAGCACGCGGGAGCCGGTGGCGAGCAGGTAGGAGCGCAGGGCGGGGTCCTGGCCGAACTTGGCGAGGTTGCCCTCGACGACGATCTCCAGGCGCGCGGAGACCCAGGTGTCGTCGTCGAAGCCGGACACCACGCGGCCCAAGGCCTTCGCCTCGGCGGGGGTGCGCGCGGCGAGGACCTCGGAGGCCGCGGTGGTGTCGCCGAACAGCAACGCCTTGCGCCACATCATGTAGTGCTCGGCGGACGCGAACTCCCGGCCGTCGGCGACGAACGTGCACGGCCACCACTGAGACAGGCAGCCCTTGCCGACGCTGCCGTCACGTTCGGGCTGGTGGCCCCAGAAGAACAGGTACTTCACAAAGGACAGGCTAGCGAGCTAGCCGAGTGATTCCTCCGGCCTTTCGTCCGGCTCGGGCATCTCCGGCTCTCGCCACGCCTCGGCGCGCGTCGGGCCGTTGGCCCGCAGCTCGTTCTCGACCTCCTTCTTCAGGTGGTCGTCCATCGCGAAGCCGTGGGTGTCACTTCCGCGTTGAGTCATGCACCAGACGTACCCGCGCGAAACCGCGCGGAATCACTTCGGCAGCGGGATACCGCTGATCGTGATCGCGGCGCCGGTCGGGGCGAACTGGCCGGAGATCGACGAGAACGTCAGCGTGAGCGACTTCACACCGGTGCCGAGCTTCTCGTCGAGGACGACGATGCCGGACTCGGTGGTGCCCTGCGTGACGAGACCGTCCCACTTGCTGCTCGACGCCGCGTAGGTGCGGTTCAGGTCGTCGAGGACGGCGATCCCCACGACGGGGAGGGTCATCCTGGCCTGGGAGGCGTTCGTGGCCGTCACGAAGAGCTTCACGCGGCCGTTCGCCTCTTCCACGCGGTTGACCTCTATGGTCAGCATTCCGCGCTGTTGCTTGAAGGAGCCGGTTTGGACCTTCACGTCCGCGGACGGCTCGGTCGTTTCCAGTGCGCCGTCAGGGGTTTCGACGACGTTCGACGTGGTCGTCGTGGCGGTGACGTTGGGCTGGGCGGCGGAGTTGTTGCCGCTCAGCGCATACTCGATCACACCGAGTAGGGCGAGCACTCCGGCAGCCACGCCCGCGATGGCGATCACGGTCTTACCTCGGCGCGTGACCTTGCGATGCTGCATGACTTCCTCTGCTCGACCCCCGTGACGAACCCACAGCTCCCCCGATGAGCGCGCCCAGTCTCATCTCGATCGGGTGAAACGTCAATGCGCTAGTGTCCGCGCGTGTCCCAAGATGTCGCCGAATTCACGGCTCCGCAGCTGCTCACCACCCACATCGTCGACTCGGCGGCCGAGGCCCTCGAAGCGGTCCAGGCCGCTGACGTGCTCGACCTCGGTGTCCGCGTCCACAACCGGCTCGTTCCCGACTCCGACGACGCCGAGACGCTGGTCGAGGAGTGGGTGGTCGAGGTCTACACCAGCGCTCCGGCGGTGGACCCCGATTCCGACGAGGACTGAGCAACCAGGAAGTGGGGCACTTCGACGAGAAGTGCCCCGAACCTGAAGAAATACCTGAAGATTTCAGACGGTCAGCACGATCTTTCCGCGCACGTGGCCACCTTCGAGCAGCTTGTGCGCCTTGACCGCTTCCTCCAGGGGAAAGGTCTGCTGCACCTCGACGTGCAGCTTCCCGGCGGCGACGAGGTCGACGAGCCACTGCGTCTGCTCCGCGTTCGGCCTCGCCCACGTGTTGACGACACCGTTCTCCAGCGCCCGCGGCCCATCCACAATGGACGTCATCCGCTCCCTGTCGCGCACCAGCCGCAACGACTGGTCGAACGCGAGCCCTCCCACGTTGTCGACGACCACGTCGACCAGGCCGTCGCCACCGACGGCCTCCGCCACCGCGTCGACCAGCGCATCGCCGTAGGCGACCGGTTCGGCGCCCAGGGACCGGACGAACTCGTGGTTGCGCGAGGACGCCGTGCCGAGCACGCGGGAGGCGCCGAGCTCCCGCGCGATCTGCACCTGCAGATGACCGACACCGCCGGCCGCGGCATGCACCAGCACGACGTCACCGGGACCGGCGCCGGTGACCTTCAACGCCTGCAGCGCCGTCAGGCCGGCCAGCGGCAGCGCGGCGGCGGTCACGAAGTCCACGGTGGACGGTTTGCGCGCGACCATGCGGTCCGGCAGCGAGACCAGCTCGGCGTAGGTGCCGAACTGCACGTGGTCCTTGCGCGCGTACGCGAGCACCTCGTCGCCGGGCTTCCAGCCCAGCACGCCGATGCCGACCGCCCGCACGACGCCCGAGACGTCCCATCCCGGGATCAACGGCGTGTGGTGCGGCATCAGGCCCCGCAGGTGGCCCGCCCTGATCTTGTAGTCCACCGGGTTCACCCCGGCCGCACGCACCTCCACCAGCACCTGGTCGGGCCCGAGCAGCGGGTCGGGCAGCTCCTGCAACGACATGACCTCGGCGTCGCCGAACTCGGTCAGCGCGATGGCTCTCACGGTTCCTCACCGTAGAAGACACGCTCCGCCACCGCACGTGCACGACGGGTGGTCCGCCGGTACTCGTCGAGGAACTCCCCCGGATCGCCGTCGGGCGGGTGCCCCATCACCGACGCCACCGCGACGAGGTCGCGCCCGGACGTCGGCAGCTGGTCGGAAGCCTTGCCCCGCACCAGCGTCACGGCGTTGCGCGCCTGGGTCGCGAGGTTCCACGCGGCCGTGAGCGCCGCGGCGTCCTCCGCGGCCAGCAACCCCGCCTCGACCGCGGCCGCCATCGCGGCCATTGTGGACGGTGTGCGCAAACCGGGAACGGCACCGGAATGTTGCAGTTGCAACAACTGCACGGTCCACTCGACGTCCGCCAGCCCACCGCGGCCGAGCTTGGTGTGCGTGCTCGGGTCGGCTCCGCGCGGCAGGCGTTCGGCGTCGACCCGCGCCTTGATCCGCCGGATCTCCCGCACCGACGCCGCGTCGAGCCCGCCGGCCGGGTACCGCAGCGGAGCGATCAGCTCCTCGAACTCGGCGCCGAGTGCGGCGTCGCCCGCGATGAACCGCGCCCGCAGCAGGGCCTGCTTCTCCCAGATCTCCGCCCACTGCCGGTAGTACGCGCGGTACGAGTCGAGCGTGCGCACCAGCGGCCCCTGCCGGCCCTCCGGCCTCAGGTCCGCGTCCACCTGCAGCGGCGGGTCCAGCGACGGCGCTCCGAGCAACCGCCGGATCTTCTCGACGACCCCGCTCGACCACTTCGCCGCCTCGGCGTCGGAGAAGCCCTCGAGCGGCCGGCACACGAACATCACGTCCGCGTCCGAGCCGTACCCGAGCTCGTGGCCGCCGAGCCTGCCCATGCCGATCACGGCCAGCGCCGCGGTGGGTTCGCCGGACGCCCGCACCGCCGCGTCCAGCGCGCTTTGCAGCACCGCGCTCCACACCTCGGACAGCGACACGCACACCGTCTCCAGCGGCATGAACCCCAGCAGGTCCGCGGCGGCGATGCGCAGCAACTCGTGGCGCCGCAACGACCTCGCCGCCGCGATCGCCCGTGCCGCGTCGCCGTACCGCGACACGGCGCTGCGCAACGGGTTGCCGATCAGGTGCGGGTCACCGCCGACAAGCGCCTCGGTGTCGGCGAGCAGCCGCAGCACCTCGGGCGCCCGCACCAGCAGGTCCGGCACGAGGCGGGAGGTGCCGAGCAGCACCGCGAGGCGTTCGACGACCGCGCCCTCGTCCCGCAGCAGCCGCAGGTACCAGGGCGTCTCCGCGAGCGCCTCGGACACCTTCCGGTACGCGAGCAGGCCGCCGTCCGCGTCGGGCGTGCCGGCGAAGAGGTCGAGCAGCACCGGCAGCAGGGCGCCCTGGATTCGCGCACGCCGCGACATGCCGTGCGTCAGCGCCTGGATGTGCCGCAACGCGCCGTCCGGCGACGTGTAGCCCAACGCGGCCAGCCGGGCCACGGCCTCCTTGGTGGTGAGCCGCAGCGCCTCCGTCGGCACACCCGCCACGGACTGCAGCAGCGGCCGGTAGAACAGCTTCTCGTGCAGGCGGCGGACCTGGTTGGCGTGCTTGCGGAACTCCGCGAGCAGCACCTGCCCCTCCGACCTGCGCCCGTCGGCCGCGAGCCCCACGGACCGCGCCAGCCAGCGCAACGCCGTGACGTCGTCGTCCGCCGGGAAGAGGTGCGTGCGCAGCAACCGCTGCAGCTGCAGCCGGTGCTCCAGCGTGCGCAGGAACCGGTAGGAACGCCCGAAGTCGGCCGCGTCCTCACGCCCGACGTAGCCACCCTGGCCGAGCGCGGCCAGCGCGGCCGTCGTCGCCTGGATCCGCAGGTCCTCGTCGGACCGGCCGTGCACGAGCTGCAGCAGCTGCACCGCGAACTCGACGTCGCGCAGGCCACCGCGGCCGAGCTTGAGCTCGCGGTCGGCGAGCGGTGTCGGCACGTGGTCCTCGACGCGGCGCCGCATGGCCTGCACGTCCTCGACGAAGTTCTCGCGCTCGGCCGCCGTCCACACGTACGGCCGCACGACGTCGAGGTACGCCTGCCCCAGCTCGGCGTCACCGGCGACCGGCCGCGCCTTGAGCAGCGCCTGGAACTCCCAGGTCCGTGCCCACTTCTCGTAGTACGACGCGTGCCCGTCCAGGGTGCGGACCAGCGCGCCGGCCTTGCCCTCCGGCCGCAGCGCCGCGTCGACCTCGAAGCACGACTGGCCGGCGATCTGCATCATCGTGCTGGCCAGCCGGGTGGCCACGCCCAGGTCGCCCTCGGCGACGAACACCACGTCGACGTCGCTCACGTAGTTGAGCTCGTTCGCGCCGCACTTGCCCATCGCGATCACCGCGAGCCGGCAGCGGTCGGCGCCGTTGACGCGTTCCTCCGCGAGCTTCAGCGACGCCCTGAGCGCCGACACGGCCAGATCGGACAGCTGCGCGGCGACCGTGTCGTACGGGACGAACGGCAGGTCGGGTTCGACGACGTGCGCCAGGTCGTTGGCGGCAACGACCAGCAGCTTCGCCCGGTACTCGGTGCGCAGGACGTCGCCGTCCGCGAGCTCCAGCGCGACGTCGACGTCGTCGGTCAGCGACCGCCACCGATCGGGGTTCGCCACGAGGAAGTCGGACAGCGCGGTCGAGGAGCCGAGCACGGCGAGCAGCCGCCCGCGCACGACGACGTCCTCGTGCAGCGCCGCCGACAGGGCGTCCCAGTCGGCGACGGGGTGCAGGCGTTCCAGCCCCCGCAGCGCGAGGTCCGGATCGGGGCAGCGGGACAGCGCGGACAGCACCGGCTCGGCGCCGTCGGCGGGCCGGCGGTCAGCCCACAGGCCGAGACCGCGCAGCACCTCTTCGCTGCGCGGCTCGGTGAGGCCGAAACGTGCTGGAGACGCGTGGCGGACTGGTTCGCTCATCAGGAGCCAACCCTAATGCCCTCACGGCGTCAGAAGACGATCAGTGAGAGTCCGTAGAGCACGACGGCGACGCAACCCGCGAAGCTCGCGTACGCGGGGACCTTCCTGTCACCGGACAACGCGCGGATGCCGAGCACGAACAACGTCACGACGACGGTCGTGGCGAGCAGCGTGGCGCCGAAGACCTGCAGCAGCGCGACCCAGTTGACGGTCATGCCGCCACCTTGTGCAGCTCGGCCTGGGCGGCGACCTCGTCGACGATGTGCTCGGGCTTGACCGGCTCGCGCCGCGACAGCAGCCAGATGCCGATCGACACGGCCGAACCGATGACGGCGACACCGATGACGCCGGTGGTGCCGCTGGAGGCCCACTTGCCGGCCAGCGCGCCGACGATGCCGGCGGCGGGGAGCGTGAGCAGCCACCCGGCGGCCATCTTGCCCATCGTGCCCCACCTGACGCCGTGCCGGTCGCGGCCGAGGCCGGAGCCCATGATGCCGCCGGACGCGACGTGCGTGGTGGACAGTGCGAAGCCGAGGTGCGAGGACGCGAGGATCGCCGTGGCGGTCGAGGTCTGCGCCGCGAAGCCCTGGGCGGGCTCGATGGTCGTGAGACCGCGGCCCATCGTGTGCGTGATGCGCCAGCCGCCGAGGTAGGTGCCGAGCGCGATCGCGAGACCGGCGCTGACGATCACCCAGGTGGGCGGGCCGGAGCCGGGCGCGAGCGAGCCGGACGTGATCAGCGCGAGCGTGATGATGCCCATCGTCTTCTGCGCGTCGTTCGTGCCGTGCGCGAGGGAGACGAGCGAGGCGGACGCGACCTGGCCGACCTTGAAGCCGGTGTGCGAGACGCGCGGGTCGGCTGCCTTCTTGAGCCGGTAGACGACGATCGTGGCGATGGCCGCGACCAGACCGGCGACGAGCGGCGCGACGATCGCGGGCACCAGGACCTTGTCGACGACCTTCGCGAAGTGGATGGCGTCCACACCGGACGCGACCCAGGCGGCGCCGATCAGGCCGCCGAACAACGCGTGCGAGGAGCTGGACGGCAGGCCGACGTACCACGTGACGAGGTTCCACATGATCGCGCCGACCAGCCCGCCGAAGATGACGGCGGGCGTGATCTGGGCGTCGTCGACGATCCCGCCGGAGATGGTCTTGGCCACCTCGACGGACAGGAACGCGCCCACGAGGTTGAGCACCGCCGACAACGCGACCGCCGTGCGGGGCTTGAGCGCACCCGTGGCGATGGAGGTGGCCATGGCGTTGGCCGTGTCGTGGAACCCGTTCGTGAAGTCGAAGATGAGAGCAGTGATGACGACGATGATCACCACAAGAGCGGGATCCACAGTGATCCTCCGGCTGGATCGAACAAGCTGTCCAGGAGATTACGGTACCGCCAACGGAGGATGTCTTAAAACCTACGAAAGTAACGTCACACCAACGGAAGTCGTGTGCCCAAACGTCCCGCGGGCGACAGTTCTCCTCGTACCAGCTTCGCAAATCTCGCGACGAACGGCTGCCACACCTCTTCGAAGTCGCGGTGCGCTTCCTCCAGGAACTGCTGGTCGAAGTGGTGCGCCCGGGCGCAGGCCGCCGAATCCGGGTCCTTCGCGGCCCAGTTCAAGACGATTTCCGGCGTCGTCTCGATGTGGAACTGCAGGCCGTAAGCGCTCTCGCCGACCCGGAACGCCTGGTTCGGGTATTTCGGGGACGCCGCGAGGTGTTCCGCACCGGGCGGCAGCAGGTGCACCTCGTCGTTGTGGAACTGCAGCACGTCGGGCGTGAACGGCAGGTCGGCGAACAGCGGGTCGCCGGCCGCGGCGTCCCGCTTGGCCACGAGCAGCACGCCGACCTCCGGCCCCTGCGGTCCCTTGCGCACCTGACCACCCGTGGCGGCCGCGAGCAGCTGCGCACCGAGGCAGATCGCGAGCGTGGGCAGCCTCTTCGACACCGCGCCGGACAGCAGCCTGCGGGCGTCCGCGAGCCACGGGTGCTCGAGGTCGTCGAGCGCGCCCATCTCACCGCCGAGGCAGATGACGCCCTGGTAGCCGTCGAGGTCCGCCGGCGCGGGCTGCTCCTTCAGCGGCACGAGGTCGAGCTCGACGCCCTCGGCCTCGAGCCACCCACCGAGCTTGGCCAGCGGGTCGGACTCCGAGGGCTGCAGGACGAGCAGGCGTGGTGCGTTCACGCACCCGAGCCTAGGTGGGCGCAGGTCAGCAGTGACACGCGACCTTCGAAACACCCGAACCGGTGACCTCGTCCGACTCGATCGGGTAGCCCGCCTCCCGCCACGCCGTGATGCCACCGGAGAGCCGCTTCACGCGGTACCCCCTCTCCGAGAGCGCGAGGGCGCCCTTGGTGGCGGCGTTGCACTGGAAGCTCTCGCAGTAGCAGATGTAGACGAGGTCCGGGTCGAGGTCGAGCTCGTCGGGCAGGTCCCGGTAGGGCAGGTTGATCGCGCCGGGGATGCGTGCCTGCGCGAACGCCTCCGGAGCGCGCGTCTCCACCAGGACGTAGCCGGCGGTGGTGCCGTTGCGGAGGTCGCGGTGGACGTCGTCGGGGTCGGCCTCGAACGCGAGCTCGGCGGCGAAGTGGGCGGCGGCGGTGCGCGGGTCGGCGGCGGGGAAGCGCAGTGCGTTCGTCATTCCTCAGATCCTGCTGGCCGCGGTCCTGTTCGGACATGCGGAAGTCCAGGCGTTCGAACCGATCTCCCTATGATTTCCAGGTGGAACTGGACGGAGTGGACTGGAAGATCCTGTCGTTGTTGCAGCAGGACGGACGGATGTCGTTCACCGCGCTCGGGCGTGAGGTGTCGTTGTCCGCGCCGGCGGTGACCGAACGGGTGCGCCGCCTGGAGTCGCTCGGCGTCATCACCGGCTTCACCGCGGTCGTGTCGCCGTCCCGTCTGGGCCTGCCGATCGAGTCGATCGTGCGGGTGCGGGTCCGGTCGCTGGACACGCCGCGGTTCCGCTCGCAGGTGCTGGTGCTGCCGCAGGTCCTCGACGCCGACCACGTGACCGGCGACGACTGCTGGCTGCTGCGGGTCGTCTGCCGGTCGATGGTGGAGCTGGAGGAGCTCGTCGAGGTGATGCAGCGGTACGGCGACACCACCACCTCGCTCGTGTTCTCCTCCCACGTCCGCAACCGGCCGCTCTCGCCCGAGCTGTTCGGCTGAACCCACCACCCGGTGACTAGTCAGTCGTCCCGTTGTCGTGCTTCCACCAGAACTCCGCCCAGTCGTCGAGTGGCTCGTACCCGATGCGCCGGTAGATCGAGTTCGAGACCGGGTTGGTCAGGTCCGCGAACAGCAGCACGTCGGTCGCGCCCTGGTCGAGGGCCCAGCGGCTGGCCAGGGCGCTGGCAGCGGCGCCGAAGCCGTGCCTGCGGTGTTCGGGCGGCGTGTAGACCGGACCGATCCTGCTCATGCCGACCTGCGGGAGGCTGGCCGCGGCCCAGGCGACCGGGGTCCCGCCGACCTCCCAGAGGGCGTGGCCGTTGCCGAGGCGCAGCGAGCTGCGCATGGCTTCGGTGGCCGAACCGCTCGGGTTGCGCGGTACGGCCTCGGCGAGGAACGACTCGCGCCAGGCGCCCAGGAGCTCGACGTCGTCCTCGGTGGCCAGGCGGCCGGCGCCTTCGACGGTGGGCGGGGCGAGGGTGCCCAGGCGGTAGAGCCTCGTGGCCAGGGACTCGGTGTACGGCCTGCCGGTCGCTGTGGCGAACGCCTCGGACCTGTCCCGCGGACCGGTCACCCCCGGAGCGTCCGGGTCGATCCTCGCGGCGACCTGGACGGCCAGTTCCACTGCGGCCAGCGGCAGGTCGGCCGTCTGGAACGGCCAGGGCGGGGTGCGGACCAGGGAGCCGACGACCTCGTCGCCTTCGTGGAAGGTGACGAGGGTCGGGAAGTCCTCGGTCGGCAGGCTGCGGATCCGGTGCAGTGACGTCAAAGCCACGGTGTTGCGCACCGGATCGGCTGCGAGCCGATCGTGGGTGGCGGCGTCGAACGAGTCCAGGGTGGCGTGCACGACCGCGTCCATGGGTCCATCAGATCAGGGCGGGCAAGCGAAATCAGCATCCGGACGCGCAAAAGACCCCTGAGGGGAGCACCGGAGTGCTCGACCCTCAGGGGTCTTCTGGAAAAAATGTTCGGCGGCGACCTACTCTCCCACACCGTAACCAGTGCAGTACCATCGGCGCAGAAGGGCTTAACTACCGGGTTCGGAATGGGACCGGGTGTTTCCCCAACGCTATAACCACCGAAACTCTGTGGAGTTGTACCTGCGGCGATCGGTTGCCGCTCGGTTCTTCCAGAACCGCACAGTGGATGCGTAGCGTCTTCGTAACAAGTCCTCGGCCTATTAGTACCAGTCAGCTCCAACCGTTACCGGTCTTCCACCTCTGGCCTATCAACCCAGTGGTCTAGCTGGGGGCCTTAACCCACGAAGGGTGGGATACCTCATCTTGGAACGAGCTTCCCGCTTAGATGCCTTCAGCGGTTATCCCTTCCGAACGTAGCCAACCAGCAATGCTCTTGGCAGAACAACTGGCACACCAGCGGTCCGTCCGTCCCGGTCCTCTCGTACTAGGGACAGCCTTCCTCAAGTATCCTACGCGCGCGGCGGATAGGGACCGAACTGTCTCACGACGTTCTAAACCCAGCTCGCGTACCGCTTTAATGGGCGAACAGCCCAACCCTTGGGACCTACTCCAGCCCCAGGATGCGACGAGCCGACATCGAGGTGCCAAACCATCCCGTCGATATGGACTCTTGGGGAAGATCAGCCTGTTATCCCCGGGGTACCTTTTATCCGTTGAGCGACCACGCTTCCACAAGCCATGGCCGGATCACTAGTTCCGACTTTCGTCCCTGCTCGACCCGTCAGTCTCACAGTCAAGCTCCCTTGTGCACTTGCACTCGACACCTGATTGCCAACCAGGCTGAGGGAACCTTTGAGCGCCTCCGTTACTCTTTGGGAGGCAACCGCCCCAGTTAAACTACCCACCAGGCACTGTCCCTGATCCGGATCACGGACCGAGGTTAGACATCCAATACGACCAGAGTGGTATTTCAACGATGACTCCACACTGACTGGCGTCAGCGCTTCACAGTCTCCCACCTATCCTACACAAGCCGAATCGAACACCAATACCAAGCTATAGTAAAGGTCCCGGGGTCTTTCCGTCCTGCCGCGCGTAACGAGCATCTTTACTCGTAATGCAATTTCGCCGGGCCTGCGGTTGAGACAGTCGAGAAGTCGTTACGCCATTCGTGCAGGTCGGAACTTACCCGACAAGGAATTTCGCTACCTTAGGATGGTTATAGTTACCACCGCCGTTTACTGGCGCTTAAGTTCTCAGCTTCGCCACAAAGTGACTAACCGGTCCCCTTAACGTTCCAGCACCGGGCAGGCGTCAGTCCATATACATCGTCTTGCGACTTCGCATGGACCTGTGTTTTTAGTAAACAGTCGCTTCTCGCTGGTCTCTGCGGCCGTCTCGCCCTAGCCCGCAAGAGGCTTCAAGCGCTACGGCCCCCCTTCTCCCGAAGTTACGGGGGCATTTTGCCGAGTTCCTTAACCACAGTTCGCCCGATCGCCTCGGTATTCTCTACCTGACCACCTGTGTCGGTTTGGGGTACGGGCCGCGTGAAAGCTCGCTAGAGGCTTTTCTCGGCAGCATGGGATCACTCTACTTCGCCTCAATCGGCTACGCATCACGTCTCAGGATATGTGAAGCACGGATTTGCCTATGCTTCTCCCTACACGCTTGCACCAGTACTACCACTCACTGGCGGAGCTACCCTCCTGCGTCACCCCATCGCTTGACTACTACAAGTTCAGGTCCCGCGCTCCACAACCCGGCTAGTCCCGAAGGACATCGCCGAGCGCTTTGGGCGGTTAGTATCACAAGGTTCATCATGGGCGCGTTCACACGGGTACGGGAATATCAACCCGTTGTCCATCGACTACGCCTGTCGGCCTCGCCTTAGGTCCCGACTTACCCTGGGCGGATTAGCCTGGCCCAGGAACCCTTGGTCATCCGGCGGACGAGTTTCTCACTCGTCTTTCGCTACTCATGCCTGCATTCTCACTCGCATAGCGTCCACGGCTGGATTACTCCGCCGCTTCAACCGCTACACGACGCTCCCCTACCCATCCCAGCACAAGGCTGAAATGACACAGCTTCGGCGGTGTGCTTAAGCCCCGCTACATTGTCGGCGCAGGACCACTTGACCAGTGAGCTATTACGCACTCTTTAAAGGGTGGCTGCTTCTAAGCCAACCTCCTGGCTGTCTGTGCGACCCCACATCCTTTCCCACTTAGCACACACTTAGGGGCCTTAGCTGGCGTTCTGGGCTGTTTCCCTCTCGACTACGAAGCTTATCCCCCGCAGTCTCACTGCCGCACTCTCACACCACGGTATTCGGAGTTTGGTTGATTTCGGTAAGCTTGTGGGCCCCCTAGACCATCCAGTGCTCTACCCCCGCGGTGAAACATGCGACGCTGCACCTAAATGCATTTCGGGGAGAACCAGCTATCACGGTGTTTGATTGGCCTTTCACCCCTAACCACAGCTCATCCCCCAGGTTTTCAACCCTGGTGGGTTCGGGCCTCCACGCGGTCTTACCCGCGCTTCACCCTGGCCATGGCTAGATCACACCGCTTCGGGTCTAGACCACGCGACTAAACGCCCTATTCAGACTCGCTTTCGCTACGGCTACCCCACACGGGTTAACCTCGCCACGTAGCACTAACTCGCAGGCTCATTCTTCAAAAGGCACGCCGTCACCCCTAAAGGCTCCGACGGATTGTAGGCACACGGTTTCAGGTACTATTTCACTCCCCTCCCGGGGTACTTTTCATCTTTCCCTCACGGTACTAGTCCGCTATCGGTCACCAGGGAGTATTTAGGCTTAGCGGGTGGTCCCGCCAGATTCACAGCGAATTTCACGAGTACGCTGCTACTTGGGAACACTCTAAGCAGACATCGGGTTTTCGAGTACGGGAGTTTCACCCTCTACGCTCACGCTTTCCAGACGCATTCCTCTAACCACAATGTTTTCTGACTGCTTGCCAGTCCGGCAGAACTGACCAAGAGGTCCCACGACCCCGTACACGCAACCCCTGCCGGGTATCACACGAGTACGGTTTAGCCTCATCCGCTTTCGCTCGCCACTACTCACGGAATCACGGTTGTTTTCTCTTCCTGCGGGTACTGAGATGTTTCACTTCCCCGCGTTCCCTCCACATACCCTATGTGTTCAGGTATGGGTGACCCCACATGACTGGGGCCGGGTTTCCCCATTCGGAAATTCTAGGATCTCAGCTCGGTTGACAGCTCCCCTAGACTTTTCGCAGTCTCCTACGTCCTTCATCGGCTCCTGGTGCCAAGACATCCACCGTATGCCCTTACTAACTTGCTACAAAGATGCTCGCATCCACTGTGCAGTTCTCAAAGAACGAACGGACATCATCTCTTCTGTGCAGCTCGCCTACCTGACCGAGGCCGGCGGTTCGATCGCTGAGATGATCCGATCTGCTGAAAGACACTCGCGTGTTCTCTCAGGACCCAACAGCGTACCGATCTGTTCACCCAGCCCCCTGATGACCTTTCCACGCAGGCGAACCTGCAGTACTCACTCATCCGGCAACCGGACGTCTAGCCAGCCAGCATCCACTAATGAGCCCACCCAGCATCGAGGCTGGCGTGGTTCTGACCGATGCTCGGAACGTTTGCCCAAGATCATCGGTAGATGCTCCTTAGAAAGGAGGTGATCCAGCCGCACCTTCCGGTACGGCTACCTTGTTACGACTTCGTCCCAATCGCCAGTCCCACCTTCGACCGCTCTCTCCCTTGCGGGTTGAGCCACGGGCTTCGGGTGTTACCGACTTTCGTGACGTGACGGGCGGTGTGTACAAGGCCCGGGAACGTATTCACCGCAGCGTTGCTGATCTGCGATTACTAGCGACTCCGACTTCACGGGGTCGAGTTGCAGACCCCGATCCGAACTGAGACCGGCTTTATGGGATTCGCTCCACCTCACGGCTTAGCAGCCCTTTGTACCGGCCATTGTAGCATGTGTGAAGCCCTGGACATAAGGGGCATGATGACTTGACGTCATCCCCACCTTCCTCCGAGTTGACCCCGGCAGTCTCCCATGAGTCCCCACCATTACGTGCTGGCAACATGGAACGAGGGTTGCGCTCGTTGCGGGACTTAACCCAACATCTCACGACACGAGCTGACGACAGCCATGCACCACCTGTGAACCAGCCACAAGGGAGCCCTCATCTCTGAGGATTTCTAGTCCATGTCAAGCCCAGGTAAGGTTCTTCGCGTTGCATCGAATTAATCCACATGCTCCGCCGCTTGTGCGGGCCCCCGTCAATTCCTTTGAGTTTTAGCCTTGCGGCCGTACTCCCCAGGCGGGGTGCTTAATGCGTTAGCTGCGGCACGGAGGACGTGGAAGTCCCCCACACCTAGCACCCACCGTTTACGGCGTGGACTACCAGGGTATCTAATCCTGTTCGCTCCCCACGCTTTCGCTCCTCAGCGTCAGTATCGGCCCAGAGACCCGCCTTCGCCACCGGTGTTCCTCCTGATATCTGCGCATTTCACCGCTACACCAGGAATTCCAGTCTCCCCTGCCGAACTCAAGTCTGCCCGTATCGACCGCAGGCTCGGGGTTAAGCCCCAAGTTTTCACGGCCGACGCGACAAACCGCCTACGAGCTCTTTACGCCCAATAATTCCGGACAACGCTCGCACCCTACGTATTACCGCGGCTGCTGGCACGTAGTTAGCCGGTGCTTCTTCTGCAGGTACCGTCACTTGCGCTTCGTCCCTGCTGAAAGAGGTTTACAACCCGAAGGCCGTCATCCCTCACGCGGCGTCGCTGCATCAGGCTTTCGCCCATTGTGCAATATTCCCCACTGCTGCCTCCCGTAGGAGTCTGGGCCGTGTCTCAGTCCCAGTGTGGCCGGTCACCCTCTCAGGCCGGCTACCCGTCGTCGCCTTGGTAGGCCATTACCCCACCAACAAGCTGATAGGCCGCGGGTCCATCCCATACCGCCGGAACTTTCCACCCAAGATCATGCGATCCCAGGTCGTATCCGGTATTAGACCTCGTTTCCAAGGCTTATCCCAGAGTACAGGGCAGGTTACCCACGTGTTACTCACCCGTTCGCCGCTCGTGTACCCCGAAGGGCCTTACCGCTCGACTTGCATGTGTTAAGCACGCCGCCAGCGTTCGTCCTGAGCCAGGATCAAACTCTCCAATAAGGATTGTGTTTGATCGCTCCAGACGGAATATGTCTGGCAATCTGGTATTACTCTCAAAGGAATATCTCTGACGAGAGATATTCATATTACTGGCTGTGTTATCGGCACGCTGTTGAGTTCTCAAAGAACACGCGCTCACCGGATCCTCACTCCGTTTCCGGAGTTTCTCTCTCGGGGCTTGTGTTTGAAGCTTAGCCAGTTCGTTTTCGCTTTGTCAAATCGGCCGTTTCGGCTTCTTCGCTGCGGCGCAAACTCGCTTCGCATTCAATTTTGCTTGGTTCAGAAGTTATCTGAGTGGCTTTCCCGGTGTCAAATCGGGGTCATTTCAGATCCCGGACAGCACGTTAGGCCGTTCATTTACTTCTGGGGGTTTGACGCCGTGAGACTCTACCCGGCCCGCTTCGCGGTGTCAACCGCTCGTTCCGGGTCTCGCTTGCGACCTGGAGAAAGTTACTCACGGGCAGGACCAAAGTCAAATCGCCTGGTCAGCGGGCTGCTTGATCGGCACGGACGGCGTCGGAGCAGCCGGCTTGGCCCCGACCGGACGCGGACGCAGCCACAGGGTGACGGACCGAAGTCCCTCCATCGCCTTCACGATCTGGTCCGGCGCGGCGGCCTGGCGGGTCGCCACCGGCACCAGGTCGTAGCCCCAGACGCCGAACTCCTTGAGCACCGTCACCGGATCGTCACCGAAGTCCGCCGTCGCGGTCGCGGAGAACTCGAGGAACACGTGCGGCCTGTCGCGGCGCAACAGCCGGACCAGTCCCGCGAGAGCGCGATGCCCACGTCCAGGCGTGTCGACCCGGACGACGGAAAGCTTCATGCCCTGCACCAACGCGATCTCGTCGAGCTCCTTGTCCAGGCGCACGGCCCGGACGCGGGCGACGTCGTCCCCGGCGTCGGCGGCCAGCGGCGACACCGACACACCGCCGGTCAGCGTCGGCGAGGCCGCGAGCTCGCCCGCGCTCTCCCACGCCGCGCCCTCGACCACGGTCAGCCGGGACGCCACGGCGGCGGGCAGGTTCGCCGAGACGTTGTGCCTCAGCAGAGCGGCGGCGGACGCGTCCGGCTCCACGGCGACAACGGCGCCCATCAACCCGAGCCGCGACAACACGCGGATCGAGTGGTAGCCGACGTACGCGCCGACGTCGAGGAAGATGCCGTCCGGCTCCAGCACGGAGTCGAGCAGTTCCGCGAGGTCCGGCTCCCACACGCCGTTGGACGACAACAGCGGGAGCATGAACGCGTCGTCGGAGGGCAGCCGCATCATGCCCGCGTCGCACAACACCAGTGACGAACGCACTCCAGGCGCGTCGCCGGCGGCCTCGTGCTGACGGACCACCACGCGGCGCAACGCGTCCGCGGTCTGCTGCGCGTGGTTGGCCGCGCGGATCGCCACGTCGAGCCGCGAGTCGCGCTCGCGGAACACCTCGACGACCTTGGACTCCAGGCTGTCGATCCGGTCCAGCGTGCGGTCGAGCGCCACGGTCAGCTTGTCGATCCGTTCGGCGAGCACCTCGTCCGACTTGGCGCGCTTGGCCGCCTCGGCGACGACCGCGTCCTCGACGTCGCGCTGCCGGCGGCCCTGACCGGCCATGTCCGCGCGCACGCGCACGACCCCGTCGTCGACGCCGACCAGCTGGTCCGCGAAGTGGGCCTGCCGGGCGGCGACCTGCTCGATCTCCGCGCGCAGGAGCTCCAGCTCACCGGCACCGACCCCGGACTTCAGCGCGTCCTGCCGGTTGACCAGCTCGGACACCGTGCGCTCGACCCCGTCGATCAGGGTGTGCAGCACCTGGCGCATGTGGTTGTCGTAGTGGTCCAACGCGCGCAACACGACCTTGCGCAGCGCGGGTGCCATCGGCGTCCGATGGGGTCCGTCGACGGTCGGCTGGCGCAGCAACGCGTGCTTGGCCGACTGGAGGGCGAGCATCGGGTCGACCTCGTCCTTCGGCTTCGGCCGACGCGCCCGCCATCCGCGGTAGGCGTGCTCGACTCGTTCGCGAAGAACCTCGGCGACGCGCGCAACAGAACGCACGGACAACACGTGCTCACGTCCGGCCGCACCCAGCGCTGCGGCCGTGGGCAGGTCGTCGGCCAACGAGCGCAACAGCCGCGAGGCCGCCTGCACATCGGGTTCGGAGCCCTGGTGGCACGGCACGAGAACGGCCGTTTTGCCGAACAGCTCGGCGACGGCACCGTGGTCCGACGCCACGACGGGCACTCCCCGCACCGCGAGCTCGGCGAGGCGCAACGCGATCCGGTCGTCCGCCCCGCCGCGGTGCAACGACACCACGGCGTCGGCGCTCAGCAGCACGTCCTGGTCTTCGACCAGCGAGATCCGCTGGTCGGAGGCCGTGGCGAGGCGCAACCGCTCGGCCGCCTCGGGGTGCTCGAACGCACCGGACACGGCGATGCGCAGCTCGACGTCCGTGCGGTCCGGGAAAGCGCTGAGGAACGCCGACACGGCGCCGAGCACGTTGCCGGACCGGTCGAGGGAGTGGTCCGCGATCGCCGCGAACACCACCACATCACCGGAAGAGTGCTCACGGACGCCGAGGTCCTGCACCGGCACGGGCACCACACGCCCGATGGGGCCGCCGATGCGTTCGGCGGCGGCACGCGACACCTCGGACGACAGCCACAGCTCGTTCACGCCCGCGCGGTCGTCGGCGGCAGTGGCGTCCAACGCCACCTCGACGACGAACCGCCCGTCGGGCACCTCGTCGGCGGAAGAGGTGCGCACGACCACGGGATACCCCGCGGAGGTCGACACCGGCAGCCCGGACGCCCGCGCGGCGGCGAGCACCAGCTCGGCCAGCGGCCCCGACCCGACGACGGACACCCCGAGCTGGTCGAGCAGGGCGGGCCCCTCCGACCGGGGCTGCGGCACGGCGGGCGCCGGCAACCGGCCGGAGGCCACGCCGACTCCGGCGCACCACTCGCGCCAGGCTTCCGCGTCCGCGCCGAAGGGCGCCGGGAACTGCTGCTGGAGCGACGTGTCGGCGCGCCAGACCGCGTCGGCCCACCGCGTGCCGCCGTTCTCCGTCCGCTCGCACGCCCAGAGGAGGAACCCCCCACCACCGTCCTCGCCGAACGCGGGCGGTGGCGTCGGCACGGACGCCCGGTAGTCGGCGCGCAGCTCCGAGGGGATCGAGGTGCCGTCGATCAGCGAGTCGAACCGGTACGGCACGGGCACCGGGGACCAGCCGCTGCGGACCAGCTCGGCGCGGTAGGCCTGGCAGAGCTCGGCGACCTCGGGGTGCTCGGACAGGAGCACGCGCGGGCGTTCGGCGAAGTCGGCGGAGAGCAGCCACGGGCGACGGGGGTCGAACCCGCGGAAGTGCACGGTCAGCAGGTCCTGGCCGACGACGGCGAGCGTCCCGGACTCGGTGCGGTGCAGCGGCCGGTCGGCGACGTTCCACACCGACAAGCCGACCCGTGCGTCACGCACGACGTGATGCGGCACGATCGCCGGCATGTCCAGCGATCCCAGGTAGGGCTCGGAGCCTTCACCGACGGCGATGAAACCGGGGTCGAACGCGCCCAGGTCGTGCAGCTCGGCGGGTCCTGGCTGCAGGCCGTCCTGCGGCAGGGGCCGCAGGGTGCGCGGCAGCAGCACGACCGGTGCGGTGCGCAACGCCTCCATCACGAGCTTCGTCAGCGACCCGAACACCTGGACCCACGGGTCGAGGTACAGCACGGGCATGCCCTGCGACAGCAACGCCTCCAGCAGCCTCGGCACCATCGCGGCCTTCAGCCCGGCGGCGTCCAGCGAGGTGGCGAGCACCCGCAGCTCGACCTCGGCGACACCGATGTCGAGCGGCGTGATCAGCCCGGGGCCGGAGTGCTCCGGCTGCGCGTCGACGACCAGCGCGACGAACCGGCCCTCGGGGTGCTCCGCGAGGAACGAGCTGGACAGGACCTTGACCGCGGGCAGCTCGGCCGCCGTGGCGACCGTGCAGGCGCAGATCGCCGGCTGGAACTCGGGTACCTCAGTCACGGAGAGCACGAATCTGCCTCACAGCATGGGAAGAAGAGTGCGCAACTCGTACGGGGTGACGCTACGACGGTACGCGTCCCACTCCGTTCGCTTGTTGCGCAGGAAGAAGTCGTAGACGTGCTCGCCCAGCGCCTCGGGGAGCAGCTCCGAGTTCTCCATCTCGGCGAGCGCCTCGCCGAGGTTCTGCGGCAGGTTCGCGTACCCCGCCGCGCGCCGTTCGCGGTCCGTCAGCGACCACACGTCGTCCTCGGCGGGCGGCGGCAGCTCGTAGCCCTTCTCGATGCCGCGCAGGCCGGCGGCCAGCACCACCGAGTACGCCAGGTACGGGTTGCACGCGGAGTCCAGCGAACGGACCTCGACGCGCCGCGACGACGACTTGCCCGGTGAGTACATCGGCACACGGACCAGCGCGGAGCGGTTCGCGTGACCCCAGCACACGGCCGTGGGGGCTTCACCGCCGACGATCAGCCTCTTGTACGAGTTGACCCACTGGTTCGTGACGCCGGAGATCTCGCGCGCGTGCTTGAGGATGCCCGCGACGAACTGCTTGCCGATGTCGGAGAGCTGGTACGGGTCCTCCTCGTCGTAGAAGGCGTTGCGGTCGCCCTCGAACAGCGAGAAGTGCGTGTGCATGCCCGAGCCCGGCTGGTCCGAGAACGGCTTGGGCATGAACGAGGCGCGCACGCCCTGCGTGATCGCGACCT
The DNA here is from genome assembly GCF_036321065.1 of Lentzea sp. DG1S-22. NCBI lineage: Bacteria > Bacillati > Actinomycetota > Actinomycetes > Pseudonocardiales > Pseudonocardiaceae > Lentzea > Lentzea sp. DG1S-22. The sequence continues at coordinate 4,999,519 of NZ_CP143276.1, forward strand.
CCTTCACCACGTAGCGGAACGTCATGACGTTGTCCGCCATGGTCAGCGCGTCGGCGTAGCGCAGGTCGATCTCCTGCTGGCCGGGCGCGCCCTCGTGGTGGCTGAACTCGACGGAGATGCCCATGGCCTCCAGCGCCTCGATGGCGTGGCGGCGGAAGTGCGTGGCCGTCTCGTGCGAGGTCTGGTCGAAGAACCCGCCGTTGTCCGCGGGCTCGGGCTCGCTGCCGTCGCCGGGCAGGCCCTTGAGCAGGAAGAACTCGATCTCCGGGTGGACGTAGCAGGTGAACCCGGCCTCGCTGGCCTTCGACAGCGTGCGGCGCAGCACGTGGCGCGGGTCGGCCCACGACGGGGAGCCGTCCGGCATGGTGATGTCGCAGAACATGCGCGCGGAGTAGTTCGTGCCCTCCGGCGTCTGCCACGGCAGCACCTGGAACGTGGCGGGGTCCGGCTTCGCGACCATGTCCGACTCGTAGACGCGGGCGAAGCCCTCGATCGCCGAGCCGTCGAACCCGATGCCCTCGCTGAAGGCGCCCTCGAGCTCGGCCGGCGCGACCGCCACGGACTTCAGGAAGCCCAGGACGTCGGTGAACCAGAGCCGGACGAACCGGATGTCGCGTTCCTCTAGCGTGCGGAGCACGAACTCCTGCTGGCGGTCCATAGGGCGCAGCTTAAGGGTTACCGACTCTCTACGATCAACGCATGTCCGCCCGTTGGTTGTCGGTTTGCGCACTCGCCCTGCTCACGAGCTGCACGTCAGGGGGAGATCTCCCCGATGGTGCGACCTTGCTCTCGAAGTCCGCCGAGTCCATGAGCTCGGTGAAGAGCGTCCACTTCACGATCAAGGTCGACGGCGAGCTGCCGGACGTGCCGGTGAAGGAGGCCGACGGCGACCTCACCTCCGCCGGGGAGTCCAAGGGCACCGCGAAGGTGACGTTCGGCGGGCAGCTGTTGGCCGTCGAGTACGTGCTGACCGGCGGAAACCTGCACTTCAAGGGCCCGACCGGCGGGTACAGCAAGCTGCCGGCGGCGTTCGCGGGGCAGGTGTACGACCCGTCCGCGATCCTGGATCCCGGCAAGGGCGTGGCGAAGGTGCTCTCCTCGGCGAAGGACGCTAAGACCAAGTCGTCCGGTGACGTGTCGGTGGTCGAGGCGACCGTGCCGAAGGACGTCGCGGCCGGGCTGGTGCCGGGCATCTCCGCGGACGTGAAGTCGACCTTCTCGGTCGACAAGGACAACAAGCTCAAGAACGCGCTGTTCGAGCTGCCGGGTGGCCAGAAGGTCGACATCGGGCTGACGGACTTCGACAAGCCCGTCACCGTGACGGCACCCGCTTAGAGGGTGCGCGGGAGATGAGACGGGTCGCTCTCGCCGCGTCCGGCGCGGCCGTGCTGCTGGGTGCGCTCGACGCGTACGTCGTCGTCGGTGTCCTCACGGACATGGTGCGCGACCTCGGCATCGCGGTGAACGAGCTGCAGCAGGCCACGCCGATCGTCACCGGGTACCTGCTCGGGTACGTGGCGGGCATGCCGCTGCTGGGGCAGCTGTCGGACCGGCTGGGGCGGCGGTTCGTGCTGCAGGTGTCGCTGCTCGGGTTCCTGGTGGGCTCGGTCGTCACGGCGCTGGCCGCCGACGTGCCGCTGCTCGTCGCCGGGCGCGTGGTGCAGGGGCTCGCGGGTGGCGCGCTGCTGCCGGTGACGATGGCGCTGGTGGCGGACCTGTGGGAGGAGCACCGGCGGTCGACCGCTCTCGGGACCGTCGGCGCCGCTCAGGAGCTGGGGTCCGTCCTCGGCACCCTCTACGGCATCGCGGTGGCGTCGTTGTTCAACGCGTTGCCGTTGTTCGAGGCGTGGGAGCCGCAGAGCTGGCGCTGGGTGTTCTGGGTGAACGTCCCGTTGGCGGTCATCGCGATGGTGATCGTGCAACGGACCGTGCCGAACACACGGCGTGAGGTTCGCATCGACGTCGTGGGCGGGGTGTTGCTCGCTCTCGCGTTGTCGTTGCTGGTCGTGGCGCTCTACAACCCGACGCCGGCCGAGTCGATGCTGCCGTCGTGGGGCTGGCCCGCGTTGGCAGCGGCCTTCGTGGTGCTCGGTGCCTTCTTCTTGTGGGAACGCCGTGCTGCTGTGCGGCTCATCGATCCCGAGGGCGTGCAGTGGCGGCCGTTCTGGGCCGTGCTCGGTGTCTCTCTCGCGGCCGGGGCGGCGTTGATGGTGACACTCGTCGACGTGGAGTTGTTCGCGCAGACGGTGTTGCGGCGCGACTCCGCGGCCGCGGCGACCCTGCTCACCCGGTTCCTGGTCGCGTTGCCGATCGGCGCCGTGCTGGGCGGGTTCCTCGCGTCCCGGCTGGGCGACCGCTGGGTGTCGTTCGGCGGCCTGGCCATCGCATCGGTGTCGTACGTGTTCATCGCGCAGTGGCCCGCCGATGTCAACGGGTTCGTGCTCACGCGTGACCTGGCCATCGCCGGCTTCGGGCTGGGCCTGGTCATCGCGCCGTTGTCCGGTGCCGTGCTCCGGGTCGTGCCGCCCGTCAGGCACGGTGTCGCGTCGGCGTTCGTCGTCGTCGCGCGCATGACGGGCATGCTCGTCGGAGTGGCGGCGTTGTCCGCGTGGGGACTCCACCGGTTCCGCGAGCTCACGGCAGACCTGAACACACCGCTGCCGTTCGGCGTCGAACCCGCCGAGTTCCAGCGGCGGATGGCCGAATACCAGCGCGGGCTCACCGAGGCGCTGCTCACCGAGTACCACGAGATCTTCCTGATCACGGCGGTGATCTGCGCGGTCGGCGCGCTGGGGTCGGTCCTGCTGCCGGGGAGGCGTCAGCAGACCGCGTCTGTTTCCGGCAGCCTCAGGTCCACCAGGTAGTTCGTGCCCACGCCGTCCACGCAGCCGACACCCGCGAGGAACGCCGTGTGCTGGTTGCCGTTGTACGTCAGCAGCCGCGCGCCGAGGGCCTGGGCGAGGTCCACACCGGACTGGTAGGGCGTCGCCGGGTCACCGGTCGTCGAGATCACCAGCACCTGCGGCAGCCCTGCCACGTTCGGCGGATGCGGTTCCGACGTGTGCGGGGCCGGCCAGAACGCGCACGGGCCGAGCGCGGTCTCGTCGGTCGGGACGGTGTCGTTGCCCAGGAGCTCCAGCAGCTTCCGGCGGTTGGTCTCCAGGGTGGCGCGGTCCTTGATCGGCGGTTCGTCGACGCAGCGGATGGCCACGAACGCGTCCTGGATGCGGCTGTAGGTGCCGTCCTGGGCGCGGCCGAGGTACTGGTCGGCGAGCTGGAGCAGGGTGGTGCCCCTGTTCTGCCGCAGTTCCTGCAGGCCCTTGAGCGCCGTCTCCCACAGCCGGTCGGTGTACATCGCCTGGATGATCGCGGTGTTGGCGTCCGAGTGGGACAGCTTGCGGTCGCCGACCTGCAGCGGGGCCTTCTTGAGCGGCTCGATCAGCTGCCGGAACCTGGACTCCGCCGTGGTGGTGTCCCTCCCGATGGGACAGTCGCGCTGGGCGCACCAGCCCGCGAACCGCTGGAAGGACTCCTCGAAGCCCTGCGCCTGACGTGCCGACGCGGCCACCTTGTCGCCGTTGACCTCCACCGCGCCGTCGAGCACCATCGCGCGCACGTTGCGGGGGAACATCTCGGCGTACAGCGTGCCGATGCGCGTGCCGTAGGAGTAGCCGAGGTAGCTGAGCTTCTTCTCCCCCAGCGCGGCGCGCAGCACGTCGACGTCCCTCACGACGTCACGGGTGCCGACGTTGCGCAGGAGGTCGAGGCCGCTGCGCTCGGCGCACCGGTCGACGAAGAACTTGTTCTCCTGCTCGGTCTGGTTCGCGCTCTCGCCCTTGGGCCGCAGCCGTTGCGCGTCGCGTTCGGCGTCGGTCAGGCACTGCACGCGGGGCTGGCTCGCCCCGACGCCGCGCGGGTCGAAGCCCACCACGTCGAACCGCTTGCCGACCGGGTTGCCCGGCTGCATGTTCGCCACGTGCGCCATGCCCGACCCGCCGGGGCCGCCGGGGTTCAGCACGAGAGAACCGACCCTGCGGTCCTTCTCGGTCGCGGGACGGCGCAGCAGCCCGACCGTGATCGTCCCGGCGTCCGGTTTCGCGTAGTCGAGCGGGACCTGCAACCGCGAGCACTGGATGCCCTCGCGCTCGAACAGCCCCTTGCTCTTCGCATCGGTCGCGTAGGGCTGGCACGCGCCCCACGACAACACCTGCGAGTAGAAGCGCTCGATGCCCTTGCGACCGGCGACGGGCGAGCCGTCGATGCGCGCGTAGGACGTGGACGTGCCGAGTACGACGATCAAGGCGAACAGGGCCGCGGTGACTCGGGATCGCCTCTTCGTCATTAGGCGCACCGGGTTCCGTCGGCGGGCAACGTCTGGTCGACCAGGTACTTCACGCCGGCCGCGTCCACGCACGGGTCGCCCTGCAGGAAGACCGTGTGCTGCACGCCCTCGAACGTGAGCAGCCGCGAGTTGAGCGCCTTGGCCAGGTTCACGCCCGCCTCGTACGGCGTCGCCGGGTCACCGGTCGTCGAGATGACCAGCAGCGGCGGGATGCCGTCGGCCTTCGGCGGTGCGGGGGTGGCCGACACCGGGGCCGGCCAGAACGCGCACGCGTCGAGCGCCGCGCCGGGCGGGTTGCCGTCGTCGAGGAACGGCGCCGCCGCCTTGTACTGCTTCTGCGTCTCGAGCAGGGCGTTCTTGTCCGTGAGCCGCGGGTCGTCGACGCAGTGCACGGCGTTGAAGGCGTCCGTGATGGTCGAGTACTCGCCCTGCTCGTCGCGGTCGTAGTACGCGTCGGCCAGGCGCAGCAGCGTGGTGCCCTTGCCGTTCTTGAGCTCGTCGAGGCCGTTGACCAGCAGTGGCCAGAGCTGCTCCGAGTACATCGCCTGGATCGCGGCGGTGATCGCGTCGTTGTAGGACAGCTTGCGGCTGCCGACGTCGACCGGCTTCTGGATCAACGGGGTCGTGAGCTGCCGGAAGCTCGCGTTGGCGTCGTCGCCGAGGGGGCACTCCCCCTTCTGCCGGCACCACTTCACGAACTCGTCGAAGGCCTTCTGGAAGCCGGCGGCCTGGGCGACCAGTGACGCGAGCTGGTCCTGGGTCGGGTCGACGGCACCGTCGAGGATGAGCGCGCGCACGTTCTGGGGGAAGGTTTCGGCGTACTCGGTGCCTATGCGCGTGCCGTACGAGTACCCGACGTAGCTCAGCTTCGCGTCGCCGAGCGCAGAGCGGAGGACATCCATGTCCTTAACTACGTCCCGCGTGCCCAAGTTGGCGAGCATTGCCGCCCCGAATTTCGTCCCGGCGGCACACTTCTCGGCATACGTCCTGTTCTCTTGCTCCGTTTGGGCGATTCCGGCCGGGCTGGTGTCGATGTCGAGGTCCAGGCGCTCGGCGTCGCGCTCCGGTCCGGTGAGGCACCGGACCGCCGGTTCACTCGCCCCGACGCCCCGCGGGTCGAACCCGACGAGGTCGAACCTGGCCGCGAGGTCGGTCTTGCGGTAGGCGGAGACCATGCCGGCGGCCGACGCCATGCCGGACGCGCCGGGGCCGCCGGGGTTGGTCAGCAGCGAGCCGATCTTCTGGCCGGTGGCCTTGTACCTGAGCACGCCAATCGTGATCGTGTCGCCGGTTGGCTTCGAGTAGTCGAGGGGAACCCTCAGACGGGTGCATTCGACATCGCGCTTCTTGCCGTATGCGTCCCTGCTGGACCCGGTCGTGGCGTACGGCTCGCAGTTCTCCCAGCCGAGCTTCTGGCCGTAGAACTCCTCCAGACCGGCGGGAACGGCACCGGCCGGGCCTGGCTTCTCGAAGGTCACGCCGGGCTTGGACGTCCCCTCGACGATCGTCGTGCAGGACGCGAGCAGCGGAATGACGAGCAACACGCTCAAGAGACGGACCACGACCCGATGGTATGGGAGATGATGAGGGCATGCCGCAGCTTCGGATCGCGCTCGCCCAGGTCAACGCCACTGTTGGCGATCTTGAGGGCAACGCTTCGCTGGTCGTGGAGTGGACGCGCAAGGCCCGTGAGGGCGGCGCCCACCTCGTGGTGTTCCCCGAGATGGTGCTGACCGGCTACCCGGTCGAGGACCTCGCGATCCGCACGTCGTTCGCACGGGCGTCGTCCGAGGCCCTGGAGGCGCTGGCCGGCTCGCTCGACGCCGCGGGCCTCGGCGAGGTCGCCGCCGTCGTCGGATACCTGGACCGCGACTCGGAGGGCCCGCGCAACGCCGCCGCCGTGCTGCACGGCGGGAGCGTCGTGGCGCGGCAGTTCAAGCACCACCTGCCCAACTACGGCGTCTTCGACGAGCGGCGGTACTTCAAGGCCGGCTCGTCGCTCGACGTCGTGCGGGTCAACGGCGTCGAGGTCGGCCTGGTCATCTGCGAGGACCTCTGGCAGGACGGCGGCCCGATCACGGCGCTCGGCGAGGCCGGCGTGGACGTGGTGGTCTCGCCCAACGCCTCGCCCTACGAGCGCAAGAAGGACGACCAGCGGCTGCCCCTGGTCGCGCGCCGTGCGGCCGAGGCCCGCGCGCCCCTCGCCTACTGCAACCTCGTCGGCGGCCAGGACGAGCTGGTGTTCGACGGCGACTCGCTCGTCGTGTCGGCCGAGGGCCAGCTGATCGGGCGGGCGCCGCAGTTCGTCGAGCACCTGATGTTCGCCGACTTCGACGTGCCCGGCGGCCTCGAGTACGCCGAGGGCCCGGTCGGGGGCTTCGAGGTGCGCCGCGTCGCCCTCTCGGACGCCGGTCCCGCCTACGAGCCGCTGCCCGCGCCGCGCGTGTTCGAGCCGCTGTCCGACGAGGCAGAGGTGTGGCACGCCCTCGTGACGGGTCTGCGCGACTACGTGCACAAGAACGGCTTCCGGTCCGTTGTGCTCGGTCTGTCCGGTGGCATCGACTCGGCCGTTGTCGCTGCTCTGGCCGTGGACGCTCTCGGTGCCGACGCGGTCTACGGCGTCTCGATGCCGTCGTCCTACTCCTCGGAGCACTCGCGGTCGGACGCCTCGGACATGGCCGCCCGCACCGGCCTGCACTTCACCACCGAGCCGATCGGCGAGATGGTGTCGGTGTACGTGGACCAGCTGAAGCTGACCGGCCTGGCCGAGGAGAACATCCAGGCCCGGTGCCGCGGCATGCTGCTGATGGCGTTGTCCAACCAGCACGGGCACCTCGTCCTCGCGACCGGCAACAAGTCCGAGCTCGCGGTCGGCTACTCGACCATCTACGGCGACGCCGTCGGTGGCTACGCGCCGATCAAGGACGTGCTGAAGACCCTGGTCTGGGACCTCGCCCGGTGGCGCAACGCCGAGGCGGAGAAGCGCGGCGAGACCCCGCCGATCCCGGAGAACTCGATCTCCAAGCCGCCGTCGGCCGAGCTGCGCCCCGGCCAGGTCGACACCGACTCGCTGCCGGACTACGAGCTGCTCGACGACCTGCTGGACGACTACGTCGAGGGTGACAAGGGCTACGACGACCTGCTGGCCGCCGGGTTCGCGCCGGAGCTCGTGGACCGGGTGCTGCGGATGGTGGACAGGGCCGAGTACAAGCGGCGCCAGTACCCGCCGGGCACGAAGATCTCGAACAAGGCTTTCGGGCGGGACCGGCGGCTGCCGATCACGAGCGGGTGGCGCGAGGGCTGAGCCTCCGGCTCAGGGCGCGGTTCGGGCCGAGGCGCCGGGTGGTGCGAGGAGTGGAGCCTGCTCCACCGCGCCGGAGCTGCCCGAACCGTTAGGTTCCCCCATGAAACGGATCTGGGCCGCGGTGCTCTACCTGGCCACGGGGCTGCTCACGGCCATCGTGTCGTGGCTCGCCCTGGGTGTCTTCCTGCTGTCGGTCGTGGTCCTCCCGTTGCTGCCCGTCACGGCGCCGTACATGCGCCGGATCGTCGAACTCGACCGGTGGCGGCTCGCCCGCTACAACGGGGAGCGGCTGCCGTCGCCTCCGCCGCTCGACGGACCGTGGCTGCACCGGGCCCAGCGGGCGCTGGCCGATCCGGACAGCCGGCGCGACGGGCTCTGGCTGATCACGCACGCGGTGTTCGGCACGGCGTTCGGGGCGGTCGCCATCGGGATCACCGGCTCGCTGGCCCAGCAGCCGTTCGTGCTGCTGACCTGGTGGATGATCCCGGGCGGGAACGAGAACTCGTTCGGCCTCCGCGTCGACTCGTGGCCCGAGGCGCTGCTCAGCGTGCCGATCGCGATCGTGCTGGCGCTGATCGTCACCCAGCTGCCGCAGCTGGCGGACCTCGACGCGCGGTGGGCGCGCAAGATGCTGTCGCCGCCGAAGGCCTCGCTGGAGAAGAGGCTGGCCGAGGTCGTCGCCACGCGGGCCGCCGCGTTGCAGGCGCACGGGGCGGAGTTGAGGCGGATCGAGCGCAACCTGCACGACGGGACGCAGAACAAGCTGGTCGGCGTCGTGATGATGCTCGGCATCGCGGAACGCACGCTCGAGCAGAACCCCGACAACGCGTTGCAGGCGTTGCTGCGGGCGCAGGACGCGGCCGGGGACGCGCTGGAGGAGCTGCGCAACGTCGTGCGCAGCATCCACCCGCCCGTGCTGGAGGACCTGGGGCTCGACGGGGCGATCCAGGCCCTCGCCGCCCGGTGCCCGGTGCCGTGCGTGCTCACGGCCGAACACCTCGGACGGCTGCCGGCGGCGGTGGAGGCCGCCGCGTACTTCGCGGTGGCCGAGGCGCTCACGAACGTGGCCAAGCACAGCGGTGCCCGGCACGCGTGGGTCAGCCTCGGCGTGAACGACGACAAGCTGGTCGTCGTGGTCCACGACGACGGCAAGGGCGGTGCGGACGAGAAGCAGGGCACCGGCCTGGAGGGCATCCGGGGACGGGTCGCGGCGCTGGACGGCACCGCGGAAGTGAGCAGTCCCGAGGGTGGCCCTACCGTTCTCACCGTCGTGCTACCTGTGGGGAAGTGACCTATGCGCATCGTGATCGCCGAAGACGACGCTCTGCTCCGTGAAGGGCTGACGTTGTTGTTGCGCAACGAAGGCATCGAAGTCGCCGCGGCGACGGACAACCCGGACGACTTCCTCGACGCCGTGGCCGAGCACGAGCCGGACATCGCCGTGGTCGACGTGCGGATGCCGCCGACGTTCACCGACGAGGGCCTGCGGGCCGCCGTGGAGGCACGCCGCAGGCATCCGAAGCTGGCCGTGCTGGTCCTCAGCGCGTGGGTCGAGCAGAGCTACGCGCACGAACTGCTCGCCGGCACCAACGGCGGCGTCGGCTACCTGCTCAAGGAACGCGTCGGCAAGGTCGCGGACTTCCTCGAGTCGCTGCACCGCGTCGCGAACGGCGGCACGGCGCTCGATCCCGAGGTCGTGTCGCAGCTGCTGGTGCGGCGCAAGGCCGACGACGCGCTCAGCGTGCTCTCACCGCGTGAGCGCGAGGTCCTCGGGCTGATGGCGGAAGGTCTGTCGAACACCGCCATCGGCGAGAAGCTCGTCCTCAGCGCGGGAGCCGTGCACAAGCACATCGGCAACGTCTTCCTGAAGCTCGGCCTCAACAGCGAGGACGGCTCGGGCGACCGCCGGGTGCAGGCCGTGCTCGCGTACCTCGAACGCTGAGGAACTTCACAGCAAGCCGTGCTGGGTCGCGAACGAGGTGAACTGCGCTCCGGTGCAGGGCAACCGCATGCCGCTGTCGCGCAGCATGTCGATCAGGTTTCCCGCACCGGACTCCGCGATCTTGCCTTCGCGGCACAACTGAGCCAGCAACCAGACAGTGCCGTGCACGTCCAGGCCGTTGGCACGGGCGACCTTGGTCGCCTTCTGGTCGTCGGTGAGCGCGATGCCGCCGAGCAGCTCGCTGACCGCGAACACACTCGCTTCTCCGTGGTCGCGCTCAGTGGTGCCGATCAGCCTCGACCACTTCGCGAAGAGCTGGATCTCGTTCAGATCATCCAACGCCGCGACGTGCAGCCAGGGCAGATCGAGTGCGTTGCGGAGCAGCGGACGGTCCTGGACGCCGTTGGCCATCTCGCCCTTGACGATCGCCGTGGTCCAGCATTCCTTGCCGCTCAGGAACTCACCGAGGACGTCCAGCCGTTCGATCAGCGCGAAGTGCGACAAACACATCGTGTCCAGGACCAGCGGTCCGATCCGGGTCATGGAGCAACTTCGTCCTCTGGCACCACCGGCAGATCGCTCTCCACGAGCTGGCCGTGCATGAGCTCGACCGCGCGTGATGGTGTCACCTTGTTGCGCATCAGTGCGTCCATCACCGCCGTCGCGTAGCGACGGGGCACCCTGGTCGATTCCAGATCGGGTTGAGGGGCCCACCCGATCGCGTTCGAGAGCTCCGCCTTCGTGGGCCTCTGCTGACGCCACGCCTGAGCCTCGGCAGGGCCGATCACGCCGACGTGCACGGCCTGGTGCGTCGCCAACGACCACGACGTGCGGTAGCGAGCAGCGAGCTCGACCAAGCTCCCGCGTCCGTCCACCCCTGCCACCACTTCCGACGGGAGCAAGAGCTCGGCCGCGAACGCGTCGATGACCGACTCCCGGTCGCGTCTGGACGCGTTGACGCCGATGTCGTTGGAGTACTCGTCGCCGAGCACCATGTGTCCGAGTTCGTGTGCCGCCGTCGCCCGGCGCCGGCCCGGGTCTGCCGAACGGCTGACCACCGCCACCGCCAGCTCGTCGTCGACGACCATCGACGCACCGTCACCCGGGAGGTCAGCGACCAGCACGAACTGCCCCGCCTGCTCGCAGACGTCCATGAGAGTGGGAATCGGGTCGAGCCCCAGCTGGAAGTGCGTCCTGAAACGCGAAGAAACGAGCCTTGCCTCGTCTTCGTCGGCCGCACCCCCGGACCGGTAGATCTTCGACGTGGAGAGCGAGCCGAAGCCGAGCAGCTGCTGAACGTCCCGTGCCCAGGCTTCCAGCCGCGCTTCCAGGCGGTAGGCCTGTCGCCCCGCATCCGTGGCGGTGTCTTCGCTCAGATCCGCACGCCTGGACAACACGGCTGGGGCGCGATGGAGGAAGTAGTCCAGCGGGACGTCGAGTGCGCCGGCGAGCCTGGTGAGTTCCAGGGCGTCCACCTTGCGCGTGCCGGCTTCGATCTTCGCCACCATGGTCCGGTCGAGCGACAACGCCGCAGCGAGCTCGGCTTGGGAGAGCCCGGCGCCGATTCGGGCGTCGCGCACCCGCTCACCCACCTCGCTCCACTCCCGCGCTTCCGCCATGGTGCGATTTTCGCACAGTTCGGCAGCCGCGGCACGCCTGATCACCGGATCAGGCGTCACTGGGGCCGGACGAACGGGAAGAGCACGGTCTGCCGGATCGACGTGCCGGTCAGCATCATCAGCAACCGGTCGACACCCATGCCGAGCCCGCCGGTCGGCGGCATGCCGTGCTCCAGCGCCCGCAGGAAGTCCTCGTCCAGCTCCATCGCCTCGACGTCACCGGACGCGGCCTTGAGCGACTGCGCCTCCAGCCGGCGCCGCTGCTCCAGCGGGTCGGTCAGCTCCGAGTACGCCGTGCCGATCTCCGCCCCGAACGCCACGAGGTCCCAGCGCTCGGCCAGGCGCGGGTCGGCGCGGTGCTGCCGGGTCAGCGGGGACACCGAGGTCGGGAAGTCGACGTAGAAGGTCGGGCCGACGGTGGTGGCCTCGACGAACGAGTCGTACGCCTCCTGCACGAGCTGCCCGTGGTCCCAGTCCTCGTTGACCTCCACGCCGCGGGACGACAGCAGTGAGCGCAGCTCCGGGACGGACGTGTCCGGCGTGACGGAGGCGTCCAGAGCCGTGGACACCGCCGTGTAGACCGGGATCACCGGCCACTCCCCGGAGAGGTCGAACGCGCCCTCCGGGCGATGGGCGACCTCTTCGCCGAACGCCTCCCTCGCCGCGTGCTGGATCAGCTCGCGCACCAGGTCCAGCATGACCCGGTAGTCCGCATAGGACTGGTAGGCCTCCAGCATCGTGAACTCGGGGTTGTGCGTGGCGTCCGCGCCCTCGTTGCGGAAGTTGCGGTTCAGCTCGAACACGCGGTCCACGCCCGCGACGCAGAGCCGTTTCAGGTACAGCTCCGGCGCGATCCGCAGGTACATCCGCATGTCGTAGGCGTTGATGTGCGTGACGAACGGCCGGGCGTTCGCACCGCCGTGCACCGCCTGCAGCATCGGCGTCTCGACCTCGAGGTACGAGTGCGAGTGCAGGAACTCCCGCACGGCGCGGATCACGTCGCTGCGCAGCTTCAGCAGGTGGGCGGAGTCGGGGTTCACCACCAGGTCGAGGTAGCGCTGGCGGACGCGCGCCTCCGGGTCGGTGAAGCCCTTGCGCTTGTCCGGCAACGGGTGCAGGCACTTCGCGGTCATCGTCCACGACGACGCCAGCACGGAGATCTCGCCGTGGTCGGACTTGACCACCTTCCCGGTGACGCCGACGTGGTCGCCAAGGTCGACGTCGGACTTCCACGACGCCAGCGCGTCGCCCAGCGAGTCGACCGACAGCATCAGCTGGATCTCGCCGCTGAAGTCCCGCAACCGCGCGAAGCAGAGCTTGCCCATCTCCCGCAGCGCCATCACGCGGCCGGTGACCGAGACCTCCTCGCCGAAGCGCTCCCGTGCTCCCGCGAGGAGGTCCGAGCGTTCGAAGCCCACCGGGTACGGGTCCACGCCCGCCGCCACCAGCCGGCCGACCTTCGCGATCCGCACCCGGACCTGCTCGGGGCGGCGGACGGCCTTCGGCTCGACCCGGATCGCGTCGATCTCGGCGACCTTGGCCGCGAACTCGTCGCTGACGTCCGTCTTCTGCAACGCCCTCCTGCGCAACGACCGCAGCGACGGCACGAAGCCCTCGGCCACGCCGGCGGCGATGCTGACCCGCGGCAACGACCGCGACCGGGCGTAGCAGAGGAACCGCGGCTCCCACTCCGGCAGGTACTTGGCGTTCGACCGGTACAGCGACTCCAGCTGGAAGAACCGCGACGCGAGCGACAGCACCCGCCGCCACGCCCGCAGCACCGGGCCGGCGCCGATCTTCTCGCCCTCCTCGAACACCGCGCGGAACATGGCGAAGTTCAGCGAGATCCGGTGCACGCCGAGGTGCCCGGCGGCCGCCGCGAGCTGGGCGACCATGTACTCGTTCAGGCCGTTCTCCGCCGCCCGGTCGCGCCGCATCAGGTCGAGCGAGACCCCCCGGCGGCCCCACGGCACGAACGACAGCAGCCCGCGCAGCGCGCCCGAGGCGTCGTAGGCCTCGACCATCACGCACCGGCCGTCGCTCGGATCTCCCAGCCGCCCCAGCGCCATGGAGAAGCCGCGTTCGGTCTCGGCGCCGCGCCACGCCTCCGCGAGGTCCAGGATGGACGCCATCTCGTCCGGCGCGATCTCGCTGTGGCGCCGCACGCGCGTGGTGTACCCGGCCCGTTCGACGCGGGAGACCGCCTGGCGCAGCCCGCGCCGTTCCGGACCGGCGAGGTTGAACTCGCGGACGTCGAGGACCGCCTCGTCCCCGATCTCCAGCGCCTTCAGCCCGGCGTGGGAGTAGACCCGCGCCCCTCGCTCGGAAGCTCCCAGCACGCCGGGCATCCAGCCGTACGTGCGCGCCTCGGACAGCCACGCCAGCACGGCCTCGGGCCACGCCTCCTCGTCGCCGACCGGGTCGGCCGAGGCCAGCGTGACGCCGCCGATCACCCGGTACGTCAGCGCCGCCCGGCCGGACGCCGCGAACACGACGCTCTTGTCGCGCCTGGTCGCGAAGTAGCCCAGCGAGTCGGGCTCGCCGTCGGCCGCGAGCAGCCGGCGCACGTCGAGCTCCTGGTCCGGCGTGATCATGCTCTGGGTGCGGACACCCCGGAAGAACACGTACAGCGCGCCGATCGCGACCAGCGTGCCGCCGAGGCCCAGCACCACGCTCAGCCACTGCGGGCCCTCGGGGATGTCGAGCCGGCCCAGGCGGACGACCTCACCCGTCGCCTGGTTCGCCGCCCACGCGAGCTTGTCGGTCTGCGCGAGGAGCCTGCCGGGGAAGACCTCGGTGAGGGCCCAGCCCAGCAGCACCAGCGCGACCATGCCCAGCACGAACGCCGCCAGCGCCTGCCGCCACGCGCCGCGGGCCAGCCGGGCGGGGAACGCCTCGCGCACCACGAACAGCAGCGCGACGAACAGCAGCGACGTCGTCATCCCGGCACCGAGGAAGACCCAGTGCGGTTCCTCACCCGCCTCCAGGACTTCTTCAGGCGCCAGGGCCAGGATGACCATGATGAACCCGACCAGCAGCAGGCCCGTCACCTGGAACAGCAGCAGCGCCCACAGCGCCGCTCGCTTGCGCCTGCGCAGGGCGGCGCCGAGGACGAAGAACACCAGGGCGATGAAGAGGTTGCCGTCGATGGGCAGGCCGAAGAGGTACCCGATGCCGTCAGCGACGTCGGTGAACCGGCTTTCTTCCGGGAGGACGACCCTGAGCAGCGACAGCGCTCCGGCGAGGTACACGATCGTCGCGATCGCGCCCGCGGTCTTCCACTTCCACGCCGGTGCCACATCCACTCCCGAGGTCCGCCAGTGTCGGTCATGATCCCCTCTTCGGCGGGCCGGGTGCATGTCACCGCGTCCGGGCGTGTTGACCGGCCCGTCGTGGTCCTGAGCTCCGGCCTGGGCGGGGCCTGGTTCGACTGGGACCGGACCGTGCGGCTGCTGCAACCGCTCGCCAGGGTGGTCGTGTTCGACCGGCCGGGCCTCGGGCTGAGCGGTCCCGCGCGGCGCGGGCCGTCGCTGGCGCGCGAGGTCGCCGTGCTCGACGCGGTGCTGCGCGGGGTGCCGAAGGCGGTCCTGGTCGGGCATTCGATGGCGTCGATGCACGTCGAGGCCTACGCCCGGCTGCGGCCGCACCGGGTCGACGGGGTCGTGCTGCTCGACCCGGACGCCGAGACGCCGGGCGCGGGAGCCCCGTTCGACGTGTCGGCGGTGCTGGCGCAGGGTGTGCGGGCGATCGGCAGCCGCTGGCTCGGCGCCCGGCTGACCCGGCGGTACGGTCACTCGTTCCGCAACCTGCTGACCGCGGCGTCCACGCTCGGGATGACCGACCCGGCGCCCGCCGACCTGGTCGAACTGGTCTACCGGCGGCCCGGCGTCGGCCGGGCGGTGCTGTGGGAGCTCGCGTCGTACCCCGGCCAGGTGGCGACGCTCGAACGGCTGCGGACGCGCCGGCCGTTCCCGCGCGTGCCGTTCCTGGTGCTCACGGCCGGGCGGAAGGTCTGGCCGGAGCACCGGTCGTTGGCCGCCCTCGTGCCGTGGGGGCGCAACGTGCCGGTGCCCGGCAGTCGGCACATGATTCAGATGGACCGGCCGGACGCCGTGGTCATGGCCGTGCGGGAGGTGCTCAGGGGTCTGCCCGGCCGCTGAGCAGGCAGAACTCGTTGCCCTCCGGGTCGGCGAGGGTGTACCAGCTCACGTCGCCCTGACCGATGTCGACGTGCGTGGCGCCGAGCGCGAGGAGGCGCTCCAGTTCCGCGGCCTGGTCGCGGTCCGTGGCCTTCACGTCGATGTGCAGGCGGAGCTTCTGCAGCTTGCGGTCGGGGTTGCGCAGGAACAGCAGGGTCGTGCGCCTGTCCGGCGGTCCGATCTCCACGGATTCTTCGTCGCGGTCGAGCACCTCGTAGCCCAGAACTCCTCCCCAGAAGGTGGCGAGACGTTCGGGATCGGTGCAGTCCAGTACGAGTTCGGTGATTCGCGCTGCCACGTGTGTGACGGTAGCCGCACTTGCCTCCCGTTTCCGGTCGGCGGTGTCACCCTGGAGCCCGGCAACCGTGCACCAAGCGCCCGGGGACCCGCTGACGTGGGCCTCGAGGAAAGGACCGGTCGACGATGACCACTGCCGAAGTTCCCGCGCCCTACGGCTCCGGAGCGGGCCAGAAGCCCCCTGCCAAGCGCGTTCGCGTCCACCACCTGCGGGAGATGAAGGAACGCGGCGAGGCGTGGCCCATGCTCACCTCGTACGACACGTTCACCGCCTCGATCTTCGACGAGGCCGGCATCCCCGTCCTGCTGGTCGGCGACTCCGCGTCGAACACCGTCTACGGGCACGACTCCTCGCTGCCGGTCACGGTGGACGAGCTCGTGCCGCTGGTCCGCGCGGTGACCCGCTCGGTCAAGCGCTCCCTCGTCGTCGCCGACCTGCCGTTCGGCTCCTACCAGGTGTCGGTCGAGCAGGCCGTGGCGACGGCGGTCCGGTTCATGAAGGAAGGCCAGGCGCACGCGGTCAAGCTGGAGGGCGGCTCGTACTTCGCGCCGCACATCCGCGCGATCACCGCCGCGGGCATCCCGGTCATGGCGCACATCGGCTTCACCCCGCAGTCCGAGCACCAGCTCGGCGGCTACCGCGTGCAGGGCCGTCACGACAACCACGACGTCGTGGTGCGGGACGCGCTGGCCGTGCAGGAGGCGGGCGCGTTCGCGGTCGTGCTGGAGATGGTGACCGCCGAGGTCGCGAAGCAGATCACGCACGACCTGGTCATCCCGACCGTGGGCATCGGCGCCGGTCCTGACACCGACGCCCAGGTGCTGGTGTGGCAGGACATGATGGGCCTGAACCGCGGCAAGGCACCGCGGTTCGTCAAGCGCTACGCGGACGTCGGGAACATCATGCTGGGCGCGGCGGCCGAGTTCGCCGCCGAGGTGCGCGGGCACCAGTTCCCCGGTCCCGAGCACACCTTCCACTGAGTCGTGTCCTTCAGCGGGTCCAGACCTCCGGGTCTGGGCCCGCCGGCACGATCCCGGTCGGATTGATCCGGTGGTGCGTCACGTAGTAGTGGCGCTTGATGTGGTCCCAGTTCACGGTGTCGCCGAACTGCGCGTACAGGCGCTTCGCGTACCGCCAGAGGTTCGGCATCTCCGTGAGCTTGTTGCGGTTGCACTTGAAGTGGCCGTGGTAGACGGCGTCGAACCGGACGAGCGTGGTCCAGAGCCGGACGTCGGCCTCGGTGAGCTGCTCCCCCACCAGGTAGGTGCGGGTCGCGAGGTGCTCCTCGATCCGGTCGAGCTCGGCGAACAGGTTCGCGTACGCCTCCTCGTAGGCCTCCTGCGACGTGGCGAAACCCGCCTTGTAGACGCCGTTGTTGACGTTGTGGAAGATCGGCTCGATCCAGGCGTCGACCTCGTCCCGGAGGTGCCGCGGGTAGAGGGTGCTCTCCGGGCGCCACTTCAGGCTGAAGTCCAGGGTGATCTGCGGGTAGTCGTTGGTGACGACCTGCCCGGTGGTCGTGTCGACCAGCGCCGGGACCGTGACGCGGCCCTCGTAGTGCTCGTCGGCGTTGTCGTAGGCCTGCTTGAGGTGGTCGATGCCGAGGACCGGGTCGGTCTCGGGGAAGCGCCAGCCGCGTTCGTCGCGGATCGGGTCGACGACCGCCAGCGAGATCGCCTCCTCGAGGCCGAGGAACTTGCGCACGACGACCGCGCGGTGCGCCCACGGGCACGCGAGGCTCACGACGAGCCGGTAGCGGCCCGGTTCGGGCTCCGGGCGTGCGGTGAAGCGGTTCGGCTGCCGGACGAACGCGCCGGTGGCCGACGTCTCCTTCGTGAACTGCGCCATGTGCTCGACGATAAGCCCATGTACCCGGAGATCGAGCCCCACACGTCCGGCCACCTGGACACCGGCGACGGCAACCTCGTGTACTGGGAGGAGTGCGGCAACCCGTCCGGCAAACCCGTCGTCTTCCTGCACGGCGGTCCCGGTGGCGGGTGCTCCCCGGCGCACCGGCGTCTCTTCGACCCGTCGGCCTACCGGATCGTCCTGTTCGACCAGCGCGGCTGCGGCCGTTCGACACCGCACGCCTCCACGACGGACGACCTGTCGCTGAACACGACCTGGCACCTCGTGGCCGACATGGAACTGCTGCGCGAGTCGCTCGGCATCTCGCGGTGGCAGGTCTTCGGCGGCTCCTGGGGCTCGACGCTGGCGCTCGCCTACGCCGAGAAGCACCCGTCCCGCGTCTCGGAACTGGTGCTGCGCGGGATCTTCACGCTGCGGTCGTCCGAAGTGGACTGGTACTACCGCGGTGGTGCGGCGCACCTGTTCCCCGACCTGTGGGAGAAGTTCACGGCGCCGCTGGCCGGGCTGGCGGGTGATCCCGTCGAGCTGTACGCGCAGCTGCTGTCCTCGCCCGACCCCGAGGTGCACGGGCCGGCGGCTGTTGCGTGGAGCACGTGGGAGGGCGCGACGGTGACGCTGCTGCCGCGGCCGGAGCTGGTGGCGGCGTTCGCCGAGCCGTCGTACGCGCTGGCGTTCGCGCGGATCGAGAACCACTACTTCGTGAACGGTGGCTGGTTCGAGGAGGGGCAGCTGATCTGGGACGCCAAGCGACTGGACGGCATCCCGGGCGTGATCGTGCAGGGCCGGTACGACGTCGCGACGCCCGCGGTGTCGGCGTGGGACCTGCACAGGGCCTGGCCCGGTTCGGAACTGGTGCTGGTGCCGGACGCCGGGCACGCCTACGACGAGCCCGGCATCCTGTCCGCGCTGCTGGAGGCGACGGACCGGTTCCGCGACTAGCGGAGCCCGACCCACTTCGCGCTGGACGTCGTGCACGCCGCGACGGTCACCGTGGCGGTGAGGCACTTGCCCGTGCCGGCGTTGCGGAGCTGGAACGCGGCCCCGGACGGCACGCGGCGCCAGCGCTGGGAGGCGCTGCCGCCGCACGTCTGCCCCAGGACGTCACCGGTGCCGGTGACGCCGAGACACCTGTCGCTGGCGATGTTGTGCGGCCAGTCGACGCCGCCGCTGATCGGGACGATCCAGCGCTGGTCGTCCGAGACCTCGTCGCAGGTCCTCAGCACCACGTTGGTGCCGGTGTCGGCGAGGCAGCGGGTGGTGCCGGCGAGCTGGTAGACGACCACCGGCTCGGCGTGGGCAGGAACGGCGGTGAGCGCGGTCGCGGCGGCGGCTGTCGCGATGATCGCGGCTGGTTTCCCCATGGGCGAGGATCCTGGCAGCGCGGGCGTTCCTCCGAATCCACCCGGGGTTGTCAACCCTGGCCGTAGGCGAGCGCCCGTTCCAGGCTGCGGCGCGCCTCGACGAGCGACGGGCCGTACCACGTCAGGTGCCTGCCGTTGACCAGCACGTACGGCAGGCCGGGGAAGCTCTCGGGGCCGTCTTCGTGCGTGAACTCGTACGGTTCGTCGGGCAGGACCACGACGTCCGGGCGCTTCGAGTTCAGCTCTTCGAGGCTCGGCCTGGGGTAGCGCTCGTCGTGGGTGGCGTAGACGTTCTCGAACCCCAGGCGTCGCAGCACATCGGTGGCGAAGGTGTCCCGGCCCGCGACGATCCACGGACGCCGCCAGACCGGGACCAGCGCGGTGAGCGCGGCCGGTTTCGCGTCGCGCCAGAGGTCTTCCGCCCTGGTGAGCCAGTCCGGTTCGAGGTCCCAGCCGAGGCCGAAGAGCCGCCGCAGCGACCCCAGGGCCATCGGGACGGTCTTCGGCGCCTCGGTCACCCAGACGTTGATCCCGTTGGCGCGCAACCGGTCCACGTCCTCCGGGCGGTTCTCCTCGGAGTTCGCGATCACGAGGTCCGGGGCGAGCGCGAGCACCGCGTCGACGTCCGGGTACTTCGACCCGCCGATCCTCGCGACGTCCAAACCGGACGGATGCGTGCAGTAGTCCGTTGCTCCCACCAGGGAGTCCGGAACGGTCACCGCGACGGCCTCGGTGATCGACGGCACCAGGCTGACCGCTCTGCGCGGCCGGTCCAGTGCGACCGGCTCACCGAGGTCGTCGACGGGGAGCATCAGACTCCCGTGATCTTCAGACCGGCGTGGGTCTTGTAGCGGCGGTTGACCGCGATGAGGTTCGCGGTGAACGCCTCGACCTGGTGGGCGTTGCGCAGCCGGCCGCCGTACACGCCGCGGAAACCGGGCACGAGCTCGGCCAGCGCGCGCACCGTGTCGGTGGCCTCGCGGTCGTCGCCCAGCACCAGGACGTCCATGTCCACTTCGGACACCGACAGGTCGGCGAGCAGGACGGCGGACACGTGGTGGAACGCGGCAGTGACCCGGGACTCCGGCAGCAGCAGCTCGGCCTGCTGCGCGGCGCTGCCCTCGGTGACGGGTAGGGCGAACGGGCCCTGCTTGTCGAAGCCGAGCGGGTTCACGCAGTCGATGACGATCTTGCCGGCGAGCTGGTCGCGCAGGGCGGCGAGGAGGTCGCCGTGGCCGTCCCACGGAACCGCCACGAGGACGATGTCCGAATCCGCGGCGCAGTCCGAGTTGTCCGCACCCCTGACGTCGCCGCCCGCCGCCTCGACGATCTCCTTTGCCGCGAGTTCGGCGCGGTCGGCGCTGCGGGAGCCGATGATCACCTTGACGCCTGCCTTGGCCCAGCGGATGGCGAGGCCCTTGCCTTGGGCTCCGGTGCCACCGAGGACGCCGACTGTGAGGTCACGAATGTCTGTCACCCCTGCATCTTCACACGGGCGGGTGGGGGTGGCTGTGCAAAGTGACCTTTGTCGGGCAGTGGTCTGGTCGGGTCGCGCGGCCCCGCCGGCTTCCTGTGTGGTCAGGCGCGTTCGAACCTGACCTTGCGCTCCGCCGGGTCCGCCTCGGTCAGCTTCACGCGGATGCGTTCGCCTTCCGGGATGTTCCTCCCCGAGCACTTGGCGAGCACCGGTGGTTCCGCCACGAAGATCTCGGCGTCGTTCTCGTTGGAGCGCAGGACGGCGGCGTCGAACTCCTGGCCCACGCGCCCGGCCAGCACCTGGGCTTCCACTTGGTCCAGGGCGGCGCGGTCCACCTTCGCGGCCAGGGAGTCGGAGGCGCCCATCAGCGGCGGGAGTTGCGGGAGGGCCTCCGCGAGCCAGGCCGGGAGGTCCTGTCCCGCGGTGACGGCCAGGCAGACCTCGGTGGCGAAGCGGTCCACGAGGCGGCGCAGAGGTGCGGTGACGTGGGTGTACGGGGCGGCCACGCCGGCGTGGGTGGTCAGTTCGGGGAGCTCGCCGTGGAAGGCCGAGTAGCCCGCGCCTCGCAGCAGGCGGGTGGCGTCGGTGAAGAGGGCCAGGGCTTCCGGGGTGCTCGCGTCGAGGCCTGCCAGGAACGCTCCCGGGGACAGGTCGCCGGGCCACGGGACCTGGAGGGCCGCCGCGGATTTGCGCAGGGACTTCACCGCCTCCGGGTCCGGGTCCGGCAGGGTGCGGAGGATGCCGACCCCGGCCTCGATCATGATCTCGGCGGCGGCCATGCCCGTCATCAGGGAGATCTCGGCGTTCCAGGAGTCGACCTCGGTCCGGGGGCGGGTGACGAGGCGCCAGCCGGAACCGTTCGACTCGATCTCCTGTTCCGGGAGCTGGAGTTCGATGGCGCCGCGTTCCCGCGCGTAGGCGCGGCGCAGGGGGCCGAACTCCGCCAGGGCCGCCACCGAGGGGTGCGGGGTGCCCGCGTCGAACGACTCCTGGACCGCGGCGTAGTCGAACTGGGCCGTGGAGCGGACCAGGGCCCGGCGCACGTCGACGGATGTGGGCTTGCCTTCGGCGTCGCACTCGAAGGTCCACAGGACCGCGGGACGGGTCACGCCGGGCAGGAGCGAGGCCGCACCTTCGGAGAGGACCGTCGGGTGCAGGGGGACGTTGCCGTCCGGGAGGTAGAGGGTCTGGCCGCGGCGGCGGACCTCGGTGTCGAGGGGGCCGCCCGGCGTCACGAAGGTGCCGAGGTCGGCGATCGCGTAGTGGACGGTGAAGCCGCCGGGGCCCTTCGTCACGCAGAGGGCCTGGTCCAGGTCCTTCGCGCCGGGTGGGTCGATCGTCAGCAGGGGGATCGAGGTGAGGTCGGGGCGGTCTCCCGGGTCGCGGGAGACCGCCGCCTCCGCCTCGGCGAGAACGGCTGCCGGGAACGAGGACGGCAGACCGAACTCGGTGCGGATGCCGTCGAAGGAAACGTCAGCACGGCCAGTGCGGATCACCAGTGAAGCCACCCGCACAGCCTAAGCCGATCAGTCCTCGTCGTCGCCGCGCCACTTCTTGTCGGACTCGTCGGCCGCCCTGGTCCGTTCCCTCGCGATCTCCAGGGCTCGGGCCGCGGTGGCCTCGTCCGGGTAGGGGCCCATGCGGTCGGGGCCCTTGCAGCCCTTGCCGTGCTCCACCGCCTGGTGGGTCAGGCAGAAGTACCAACCGCTGCTGTCACTCATACGCGTTCGCCTCCCAAAGGCGCCGGGAATCCCCGCGGCGGCGTGGACTGGTTGGCGTTGGCGTACTCCGCCGGGATCGGGTCCAAACACGAGACCAGCACCGTGCGGTCCTCGGCGTTCTCGATCTTGCGTCCGGACCGGTCGCGGTAGACGAGCGAACCGTCGGAGTCGATCTCCATGATCGCGCCGACCTCGGCCAGCTGGTCCTCGTCGAGGTCGCCCAGCTTCTCGTAGCGGGACGGCACCACGCGGTAGATCGGCCAGTTGAGGTGGCCGTACGTGCGGTGGAAGTCCGCCAGCAGGTGCGTCAGGTGCTGCTGCCACGGCAGCGGCATGGCCTCGGCCAAGGCACGTGGGATGACCACGTAGTCCGCCGAGACCCCGGAGCACCGGCCGCCATGTAGTCACGCACCGGAGTGCTCGACGCGGGCGGTCCGGAAGGCCTCGGGATGGGGTCGTGGTTGAACATGCAGCGCCTCCCCGCGATCTACACGCCCGGCCGGACGGCCAGCGGCATCAACTCGTGGTAGTTCCAGTTGATCTTGCTGATCTTCACGACATCACCCGTTTGAGGTGCGTGGATGTACTCGTCACCGCCGAGGTACATGCCCACGTGGTGCACCGTGCGCGGGTTCGACGTGTCGGTGGCCCAGAAGATCAGGTCGCCTGCCTGGGCGTCGCGCACCGGGAGGTGGGCGCCGCCCTTCTCGTACTGGTCGTTCGCCACGCGGGGGATCTGCACCCCGGCCGCGCGGAACGCCTTCACCAGGATGCCGGAGCAGTCCCACGCGTCCGGACCGTTGCCGCCCCACAGGTACGGCTCGCCCAGCTGTTCCTTGGTGAACTGGATCGCGATGCCCGCCGCGTTCGACGCCAGCAGGAACTGGCCCGCGCCCGAACCGCAGCCGGCCGGGTCGCTGACGGCACCGAGCTCGCCCAGCAGGAAGGCGGCCATGGCCTCCCAGTTGTGGTAGCGGTCGGGGAACGCCGAGCGCTCGACGGCCTGCGCCGAGTCGCCGGGCCGCTTGTTCTCCCAGTCCGGCACCTTCAGCAGCACGTCGTAGAACTTGTTGATCGAGTACGTCGGGTCGGTCACCTGGGCCGGCGTCCCCCAGCCCATCGACGGGCGCATCTGGAAGATGCCCAGCGAGTCGCGGTCGCCGTAGTTGAGCGGCCGCAGGCCCGACTCGGTCATGCCCGCCTGGATCGCGATCTGCCACGCGAGCGGCGGCAGCTTGCGCTCCTGGCCGATGGAGATGATGCGCGCGACGATGTTGCGCTGCTCCTCGTTGAGCCGCGACGCGTCGTGGCGGCCCTTGTCGCCGCCGCCCGCGTCCCACGGGCCGATGGCGGCGTTGCAGCTCATCCGCGCGAAGTTCGCCCCCGCCGCCGGGTTCGTGGAGTTGCTGACGACCTGCGTCACGCCCGACGTCGTCACCGCGATCACCACGACGGCTGCGAGGGCTCCGATCAGCACCAGCACGCGCATCGTCAGTCCGCCTTCGTGTAGCTGTTCACACGCCACTCGTTGGCCGGCGTCTTGACCAGCGTGATGACGACCTTGCCCGAGTCCGTGCCCACCTCGAAGTCGGCCGACGAGGTGAAGGACTTCTTCGCCTTGACCTTCTGGGTGATCTTGGTGGGCACGTTCTTCGGGTCGATGGTCGCCATCTGTGCCAGGAACTCCTCCGTGGTGTACGGGCGGAGCTGCGCGAGCCACTTGTTCACGTCGTCGTCCGGCGGCGGCTTGATCCAGTTCTCCGCCCACAGCTCGGCGATCAGCTGCGCGTCGGCCTGCGGCGGCGCGGCGGACGCCGAGATCGACGGCGGCGCCACCTTGGTCGGCAGCGACGTGGCGCTGGACGGCAGCTGGCCCACCTGGGTGCCCTGCGCCGACGTCGAGGGCTGACCGGCCGCCGACGGGTCAGCCGGCTCGCGGTCCAGCACCCTCGGGATGATCAGGCCGAGCGCGACGACCACCACCACGAAGATGATGATCGACGCGGCCAGGTGCCGCGGGGAACGCAGCGGCCATCCCCACAGCCTGCGGTAGACCGCGGCACGGCCGCGGTTGGTCCGGATCGGCACTTACGCCCCCTCTCAGCTGTTGTCCCGGACTTCGAAGCCACGCGAAGGTCGGTAGATCACGTGCACCGGACGTCCTGCCACCACTTCTGTCTCGGCCCTGCGGGGTTCCTGCACGGGAGCGGAGTAGCCGCCGGTCCGCGACGGCACGAGCACCGCGTCGTCGACCCGGTCCCACTGCCTGTCGGTGACCGGCGGGCTGTCGACCACGCGCGAGCGGGCGACGGGCAGTGCCGCCGGGCCCGAGCCCGCGGGCAGCGCTCCCGCCCGCACGCCGTTGCCGTCCGGCCCGCTGATGATCTGGCCGGACTGGGAGTCGCGGTCGAGCCGCTGCGCCGTCGCCATGACCGGGTTCGAGGCCTCCGGGCGGACGCGGCCGCGACCGCGCTGCGGCACCTCTTCGCCGCCCGCGTCGCTGTCGCGCACGGACTCCCAGAACTCGTCCTGCGGCGTCGGTCCGGCCTGCTTCTTGCGGCCCATCATCTTCGACCACACGCCCCCGCTCATCGGCAGGACGTTGCTCGCCGAGCCGACGGACATCTCGACCATCTGCCACATGCGCCGCAACGGTTTGCCGATCACGAAGCACACGAGCGTGAGCATCAGGCCGAGCAACGTGCGCGTCAGCAGCGACAGCCCCGTCGCGTTGAAGATCGCCTGCAGCAGCAGCGCGTGGACACCCGCGAGGACCGCGAGCACCAGCACGTTGAAGATCGTCACGGCGGCGGCTCGGGCGACCTTGCGCAGCAGGTCGTGGTGCAGCAGCGCGACCAGGCCGATGAGCGGACCGGCGAGCGTCAGGATGCGCAGCAGCAGCTGGGCCAGCAGCACCGCGGCCTTCGCGAACAGCTGGAACAGCGAGAACGCGATGGACTGCAGCAGCGCGAGGAAACCCGCGCCGGTGCGGCTGCCGTCGGTGCCGTCGAAGTAGCCCTTGGCGGTGCCGAGCTGGGCCTCCAGCGCCTTCCACTCGGCCTTCTTGGCGTCGAGCGCGGCCTGGTCGCCGTCCTTGCCCTCGGCGATCTCGGCCGTCGTCCACGCCTGCGTCTTGAGGATGCGCGGGCCGTACTCGGCGGCCTGCGGCGCCTCCGGCGTGCCGAACGCGCCGCGCAGCCAGCTCTGGTAGACGACGGCGTCGTGCAACTTCGTCGGCAGCACGTGGAGCGTGCCCTGTTCTTCGGGCGCCTCGATGAACCCGGCTTGGATCTCCGACGTCTTGGACACCAGCGTGTTGTCGAGGAGGTTGTAGAACTGCGGCAAGGCCAATGTGGACGTCGCCAGCCACATGGCCGCCAGCGCCCAGAGCCCGCGTTTGGAGATCGTGGCGAAGTCGCCGGTCCAGATCTGCCGGAACATCAGGATCGCGAGGATCAACGCCACCAGCCCGAACCAGCGCAGGTAGACGTTGTCGTAGACCTTCTGCACACCGTTCTTCACGGCGTCGTCCAGCGGGACCAGCAGACCGCGGCCCATCACGGTGTAGTGCAACGCGTTCGTGGCACCGACGATGTTCTTGCCGATGCTGAAGAGCTCGTTGCCCGCCCACGTGTCGAGCGTGGCGTTGGCGTTCGGCACGATCGAGCAGTTGGCCTGGTGGTAGTGCCACACCATGCCCGCGTAGCCGTAGTCGAGGTACGCCGAGCCCGGCAGGCCGTTGCCGACCGGCGGGTCGAGCGCGCCGACCATGCCCGCGCCGGGCCGCTCCGGGTTGGGTGCGTCGTTGCAGGACTGGGCGTGCGCCATCGGGGCACCGATGACCACCTGCAGCGCCAGGATCACGGACACCGCCATGACCGAGCGGGACTTCGCTGACGTGCGCAGCGCGAACCGCCGCCTCGCCCAGAGCAAGGCGGCGATCGCGAGCACGATCGTCAGCGCGGTCATGCGCCGCCGTCCCGGCGGCGGTTGGTGCCGTCACCGTGGCCCACCAGCTGGGCCTCTTCCTCCGTCAGTCCGAGTTCCATGTCCGCCGCCAGTTCGTCGTCGATCTCGTCGGGCACGTAGGCGGGCGGCTGCGGAGCCGCTTCGTGGTCGTCCGCCGGCACGAGTTCGCCCTTGCCGTTGTCGCGCTTGGCATCGGGCGTCGTGTCGAGGGCGTTGCGCAGGTGTTCCAGGTGCGGGCCGCTGAAGTCGATGCGGATCCGCTCCACGCCACCGGCGCCGTCGCCGAAGATGAACTGCCTCGGCGCGCGGTCGCGTTCGGTCGCGGTGCGCTCGCCACCGGGGCGGCGGCCGAGTGAGGCGACGACCTGCTCGTAGCCGGCGCCGACCGGAACCTTGAGCAGCCGCAGCGCGTCCGCCTGCGCCTGGTCGTCGTCGAGACGGCCGACGAAGACCGAGTCGAGCAGCGCGACGAAGCCCTGGATCTTGAGGAAGTCGGCGGGGATCTGGCTGGACAGCAGCACGCGGACGTTCCACTTGCGCGAGTCACGCGCGAAGCGGTTCATCAGCACGCGACCGGTCGGGACCTCCGAGAGGAAGAACGCCTCGTCGATCCAGACTCCCTTGCGCTGGTCCTTGGGCTTTTCGTAGATCGAGCGCTGGGTGAGCCAGGCGGCGAGGTTCAGCATCTCGACGCCGAGCGACTCCGCGTCCGTCCAGTGCTCGCGGCCGACGCCGTCCTTGGGCAGGTTGAGGCCTGCCATCGTGAGGACGGTGAGGCGGTCGTCGCGCACCTCGTTGTACGGGTCGTGGTTCTCCTCGGGGATGAGCAGCGACATGCGCTCGCGCATCTCGTCGAGGAAGTCCGCGACCACGACGGCGTGCTCGTGGTGCTCGGACGCGTCCCGGCGCAGCGCCTCGAAGACGAGCCCGGGGTGGGCGTCGAAGCGGCCACCGACCGTGCGGACGGCGCGCAGCAGCACGATGCGCGTCTGCGGCAGGCGCGCGACCTCGAAC
The DNA here is from genome assembly GCF_036321065.1 of Lentzea sp. DG1S-22. Lineage (NCBI taxonomy): Bacteria > Bacillati > Actinomycetota > Actinomycetes > Pseudonocardiales > Pseudonocardiaceae > Lentzea > Lentzea sp. DG1S-22. The sequence goes on from NZ_CP143276.1 coordinate 5,026,634, forward strand.
GGCAGCAGGCCGGTGAGCACGTCCAGCACGAGACGGCGGCGGGTGGCGGCCGCGAGGGCCTTCTCCCGGCGCCAGGCCCGTTCCGGGTCGTCCTCGTCGAGGAAGTGCTCGATCATCGGCTCGGCGACCACCCGGTACGGGTTGAGGATGCCGGGCTGGGCGTTGAGCAGGTTGATCGGCCGCGCGTACGGCCGCAGCTCCGGCAGGTCGCACAGCGCCGAGAGCGGGCCGGACGGGTCGAGCAACGTCCAGTGGGCGCCCGCGCGCAGCGTCTTGTAGACCATGCCGCCGCCGAGGAACGACTTGCCGGCACCGAGACCCGCGACCATGGCCGTGAGGCCCGAGGCGTCGCGGAGCTCCTGCGCCATCCACGGGTCCCACGCGACCGGGCGGCGGGTGGCCGTGACGGTCTCGCCGAGCAGGATGCCGCGGCGGTCACCGACCTCGGCCGTCGCCGTGGGAACGGCGCTGGCCGCCCACAACACGCTGCCGCGGCGCAGGTACGCGCCGTTGGACAGCGGTTCGCCGGGGATGAACTCGCGGGCGATCGCGTACTGGGCCTCGGGGTGCTCGATCGCGATCTTCGGCTTGTAGAGCTCCAGCAACGACTGGGCGAGGCGCAGGGCCTCGCGCTCGGTCGGGCCGCTGACCGCGAGCCGCCACCAGCTGCGCACCCGGGTGCCCAGCGCGGTGAAGCCCGACGTCATCTCGTCGTCGATCTCCAGCACGCGGCCGGCCTGGCGGGCGAGCGACTGCGGCGGTTCGAGCTCGTGCTCGTCGGTGTAGTGGCGGACCTGCGAGCGGACCTTGCTCATCTGCCGCGACAGCTCGCCCGAGACCTCCTCGGGCCTGCGCACGTAGATGCGGGCCGACCACTCGACGGACGCCGGCAGCCGGTCCGCGCGCTGCACCCACGGGTCGTCGACCTCGGGGATCTGCAGGCCGTGCATGAGCCCGACCGTGAGCACGGCGACGTGGCGCTTGATGCCCGCGTTCGAGCCGGTGCGGCCGCGCACGGTGACCGTCGGCGAGTAGGGCTCCTGGTGGAAGTCCGCGGCGTCGGTGAAGCTGGCCAGGTCCTCCGGCTCCCACGCGGCGCCCGGCACGGCGGGCAGGTTGCGCGGCGCGGGCAGGCCCAGCGAGCACGACCGGTGCATCAGCCAGGACATCTCCTCGGCCGTCGCGGGACGGCCTTCGAGACCCGCGGACCCGATGACCTGGTCGAGGTGCTCGACCTCGGAGTCGAGCGCCACCAGCTCGGCGTCGACGGCGTCCGGGAAGACCTTGCGCAGCACGGGAGCGGCACGTTCGACCGCGCGGTCCATCATGTTGCGGGTCTGCACCTGGACGCCCAGGTAGACCTCTTTCTCGGCCATCGAGCGGCCCATCAGCTGCTGCTGCTCGCCGACCATGTAGTCGTCGAACGACAGCGTGCCGGGGGTGTCCGGGAGGCGCTTGACGGCGTTGTGCACGTGCGCCTCGGCCCACATGCGGATCGGGTACGGCCGCGTGGTGACCCGCAGGTGCATCCAGCGGCCCTGCAGCTCGGCGTACTGGCCCGCGATGGCGGCGATCAGGTCCTGGCGCTGCGAGTCGCTGCGGAACGACCAGCGCTGCGGCGCGAGCCGGTACCAGGCGTAGACCTCCTGGCCGGTGCGCAGCAGGTGACCGTCGATGCTGCGGGCGCTGATCGACGGCGTGTAGCTCGGCACGGCCTGCTCGCCGGGCAGGCGGCGGCCGCGTTTGGAATAGGCGGCCCTGTCGCGCTCACGGGGGTCGGCCGCGGCGTGCTGGGCGATGTGCTGGGCGGAGCGACGGTCACGGTCTCGCCGGCGTCCGAACACCGCGAACCTCCTTCTTACGGCTGTCTGACGTCCGGCGGGGCTGGGCCTGCTGTCTCGCCCGTTGTTGTTGTTTCTTGCTCAACTTGGGACGAGGCCGCTGCGGGCTGACCCGGATCCGGGCGGCGCTGGCCGCTCCGCCGGTGCTGGCCGTGCGTTCTCGAGGTGCGGTGAGCTCGCGGACCCACATCGACATGACGGCCGTGAGCGGCCGTTCATGGCTGATCCGCTGGGTGATGAACCTGGTGAGGATGATCGTCGCGACGAGGGCCCACGCGGTCGAGAAGAACCCGAACCCGATGCCCATCTGGCGCTCGATCGTGAGTACGAGGAGGAAAACGACGATCCCGACGCCCCACGCGACGTATCGCGCGCGCCAGGGGAAAGTCGCTTTGGGCGGGCCAAGCCAGACGGCGTCGACCCGGTAGACCTCGTCGTCGGTGCGGACCCGCACTTGTCAGCCTCCGACGAACAAACCGGCGAGCCACTGGCCGATGTTCGCGCCAGCGTCGGTCGTGACGGCGAGGCCGATGATGGCCAGAGCGACGATCACGCCGCCGAGGCGGCGCATGACGCCCGCGTTGTCGCCCTTGCCGCCGCCCAGCCACAGGAGCAGGAGCGCGACTGTCAGCAGGAGCAGCGGGACGATGTTGTCCAGGATCCAGTTCCGGACATTGCCTGTGCCCGGCACCGTCGGCTGCTGCTGAGCGAGTGTCACCAGGTCCATGGCGGTCATTTCTTACTCCAGAGTGCGCGGGGGCTGGCGCTACGAGTAGAACACGAGTTCGTCACGACGTGTGGGGCTGTTGCTGCGGGCTGTTGATCAACTGGCCGTTCCCCCTGGGGAGAATTACGTCTAATCTGGCCGACACATCATCACTGAGGAGACGTCAGTGGGGAACACCCGGCCCAAGATTCTCTCCGTCGCCGACAAGGTTCACCCGACTGCGGACGCGCTGGTCACCCACAGTGCGTGCGTCCTGAACCCGCGCACGTGCACACTCATGTGAATACCCTGAACGGCCGGTTCGCGACCCCGCCGCGGGTGCGGCCCGGAGCGACGACTCCGAGGAGATTCGCCCATGCTCGAACCTGACCTCGTGCCGGACGGAAGTGTGGACGGAATCACAGCCTCCCCTAGTGCTCCAGGCGTGGACGAGCCTACCGGGCAGACCCCGCAATCCCGGCGCCGGGTCCAGCGGACGATCAACTTCGACCGCTCCGTGCTCGAGCGGGCCCGTGCGGCGGCCACCTACCTCGCGTCGTACGAACCCCAGGCGGGGGTGCGGTCGCTCGCCGACATCGTCAACCCGGCCGTGCTGGCGTACGTGACGGAGCTGGAGGAGCTCTACAACGGCGGGGAGCCGTTCCGGCCGGTGCTGCGGATGCCGTCGGGGCGGCCGGCGAACCGGTGAAGCCCGGCGACCGGGAGGTCACCGGGCCGCACGACCGGGCGGACGGTCACGAGGTGCCGGAGATCCTCCAGAACCAGCCGGTCGAGGCGTAGTCGGGCCCGACCGCGCCCTTGCCCCAGAAGTAGTCGTCGTAGTTGCCGAGCCCACCGGTCGCCGGCAGGTACACGCCCATGGTCGCCCAGCGCACGGACGCGGGCTGCGTGTCGATGCTGGCCTGCGCCCACGCGTCGCGGACCTTCATCGGCTTGTTCCACCACAGGAACGGCGAGCGCCACATGTAGTGGCCGAACTTGCCGCCGTGGTTGGCGGAGTTGTAGCTGACCGTGGTGAAGCTGTTGATCTGGTGCAGGCCGCGGAACGCCTGGCCCCAGCGCTGCGCCCAGTTCTGGCCGCCGGTCGAGTCCTCGAGGACGAGGCAGGTGAAGAGGCTCATCCACTCGACGTCGCCGTTGCCCCAGCGCGCCTCGGTGTTCGAGAGCTTGGTGTCGTTGTGGTTCGAGCAGCCGGTGAAGTAGAAGCCGGTGCCGCTGCCGTGGCCCTGCCAGTACGTCAGGTCGACGTCGTCGGCCCAGCGCGTGTCCTGGCCGCCCGCGAAGGCCGGGTCCTTGAAGTCGCTCTCCCACGCGTTGTGGTCGAGCCAGCTGAACGCCTGCGGGATGCCGTGGTTGCCCGCCTCGGTGTTGAACGTGCCGATGTTCGCGACGGTGTTCGGCAGGCCGGAGCAGGTGCCGGTGCCCTCGCTGCCGACCTGGGTGCCGCCGGCCTGGACCTCGGACCGCGCTTCGGGGCGCGGGGACTGCGGCGGCTGCGGCACGGGCAGTTCGGCGCCGACCGCTGCGGGCAGGGTGATGGCCTGCGGGGCGCCGCCGTCGGAGTCGCGGCCGGTGCAGCGGAAGGACGGCTCGATCCTGTCGACCCCCTGCTCCAGCGGCGGTGCGACGTAGACGTAGGAGACGTCGGGCTTCACCTCGGCGCCCAGGTACTCGGCGCACAGCTTGGCTCCGTGCGCGAGGTCGTTCACCTTGACGGTGCCGGCCTCGTCGTAGGTGCGGGTGGCGTGGCTGACCGCCGTCACGCCCTGCGCGTCGAACGAGACGCGGATGTTCGCGCCCTCGCCCTCCAGCGGCAGGCCGCCGAGCTGGAACGTGTACGACACGCTCGTGTCGAGGTTGGCCGTGAGTGCGTTGCGGCCGTTGGGGTCCGCGAGCTCGAACGTCGTGTGCTGCGCGGTCGGCGTCGCGTTGGCGGGCAGGACACCGGCGGCGCGGAGCCCTTCCTGGGCGCGCTTGGTGGCCTCTTCGGTGGAGATGGTCCTGATGCGCTTCAACGCTTCGGTGTCGAGCGCGGTCTGCGTGGTGGCGTTGCCGTCCTCGTCGGGCTTGCCCTGTCCTTTGTCGACGGTCGGCAGGTACTGGTAGCGGCGTTCGTCGGCGAACGCCACCGCGCCCGCCTCAGACCTCTGGACGTCCTCGAGGCCGAAGGCCCGTTGCAGCCTCTGGGCCTGTTCCTGGTCGAGACCGGAGCTCGTCACCCCGTACACGGGCAGCTCCGTGGCATCGGCGTGCGCGACACCGGCCGCCCCGGCGGCGACGAGGCTGGACAGGGCCAGCACCACCGTCAGCTTGCGTTGCATGTCTTTTCCCTCCCTGGGTGACGGCCGGCTGCAGGGGCCGGCCGTCTGACAGGAGGATCGGGTGTTCCCGCCCGTGATACAGGGAGTGGCACGGCGCCCCGGACGCACCACCCGAACGGCCGAAGTTCTGTAACACCCTTGGCGCGGCAACGAACCTAGAGGCGGACAGCTGGGTACTTGATGCCCGCTCCGGTGTTCAGCACGACCACCTCGTCCCGCGCTCCGAGCCAGCCGGACCGCCGGAGGTCCCGGACGGCGCTGATCGTCGCGGCGCCCTCGGGGCACAGGAAGACGCCCTCGCGTCGCGCGCACTCGGCCCGGTCGGCCTCGATCTGCTCGTCGGTCACGGCGATCGCGGTGCCACCGGTTTCCGCGATGGCACGCAGGATGATGAAGTCGCCCAGCGGCTTCGGCACGTTGATGCCGAACGCGCTGGTGTAGGCGTCGTCCCAGAACGCCGACTCGGCCCGTCCCCCGTCGAACGCCCGGACGATCGGCGCACAGCCGGTGGACTGGACGGCGACCAGGCGCGGCAGCTCCCCGTCGATCCAGCCGAGCTCGCGCATCTCCAGGAGCGCCTTGTGGATCCCGATCAGCCCGACACCGCCGCCGGTCGGGTAGACGATCACGTCCGGCACGCGCCAGCCGAGTTGCTCGACGATCTCGTACCCCATCGTCTTCTTGCCCTCGATGCGGTACGGCTCCCGCAGCGTCGACGCGTCGAAGAGGTCGACGTCCGCGATCGCCTTGCCGGCGTCGGCGATGGTGCCCGGCACGATCCGCAGCTCGGCGCCGCTCGCCTCGACCTCCTCGCGGGTGATCAGCGGGGCGTCCTCGGGCATCGCGATGACGCTGCGCAGACCCGCGCGGGCCGCGTACAGGGCCCAGGCGGCGCCCGCGTTGCCGTTGGTCGGCATCTTGATGCCCTCGATGCCGAGCTCCCTGGCCCGCGCCACGCCGACGGCCGCGCCCCGTGCCTTGAACGAGCCCGTGGGGACGAGCGACTCGTCCTTCATGAGGATCTTCGCGTCCAGCTCCCGGCTCAGCGCGGGCAGCGGCACGAGCGGCGTCATGCCCTCGCCGAGGCTGAACGCGGGGTCGGGGTCGCGGACCGGGAGGACGTCGCGGTAGCGCCAGAGGCTGTTGTCGTCGTTCGGCCGCCGCACGCGGGTGAGGTCGTAGCGGGCCAGCAACGGCGAGGCGCACTCGTGGCAGAGGTTCTGGACGGCGTCCGCGTCGTGTTCGCGGCCGCAACGGGCGCATTCCAGGTGCGAAAGCATGACGTCATGCATACAGGCGGATGAGCCGGCATGTAAGCCGGATCCTGTTCGTGGGACCGAGGTCCCAGTCGGCGGCCATCCATCTGGGCCTGCCGTCGCCGGCAGGCTCTAGCGGCCTACCCGCGAGCATCGGGCGGGCAGCCCTCGAACGCTCGCGCAGGCACTCGCGTGCCCTCTTGGCCTTGCTCCGGGTGGGGTTTACCTAGCCGCCCCAGTCACCTGGGGCGCTGGTGGTCTCTTACACCACCGTTTCACCCTTACCCCGGCTGACGCCGAGGCGGTCTGTTCTCTGTGGCACTGTCCCGAGGGTCACCCCTGGTTGCCGTTAACAACCACCCTGCCCTGTGGAGTCCGGACTTTCCTCGACGCTCGCGCGCCGCGGCCGCCCTGCCGACTCATCCGCAGCCCGAGGATATCCCAGCGGCTGGAACCGGTTGTCCACCGGTGCGGACGTTGGTTGACTTCGCCCATGACACGACGTCGCCACGTCGACCACGGCCACGTGGCAGCAAGCCTGTGTTGCCTCCGCTGAGTGCGTTCTCACCGTCCGCGACCTCGGGGAGCCCTGTCATGTCCGATCTGCTGATCATCTCCGGCGCACCGTCCCACTCCGCGCCCACCGGCGTCGTCGTGGCGCACGTGACCGGCGTGCTGCGGGCCGCCGGGCACCGCGTCACCCTGCTCGACGTGCGCTCGCTGCCCACGTTGTCGCTGCTCACCGAGGACCTGCGGGACCCGGAGATCGCCTCCGCGGTCAGCAGCGTGCCGGCGGCGGACGGCGTGGTGGTCGCCTCCCCCGTCTACCGCGCCGCCTACAGCGGTCTGGTCAAGGCGTTGCTCGACCTGCTGCCGAAGAAGGCCCTGCGCGGCCGGGCCGTGCTGCCGCTGGCGACCGGCGGCAGCCAGGGCTTCCTCGTGGCGATGGACTACGCCCTGCACCCGTTGCTCGCCGCGAAGGGCGCCGACCAGGTCGTGCGCGGCGAGTTCGTGCTGGACCGGAACGTGCGCACCCCCGCGGCCTCGGCGGCCCTGGACGCGGCGGCCGACCGCTTCACCACGGCCCTGACACCGCGCCTGCGCCGCGTCAGCTGAGGTGCGAGGTGTCGTTGACCAGCTTCACCGAGGCGTGCCCGTCGGGGTAGAACTCGGCGATCGACACCCCCGTCAGGTCGAGGTGCATCCGGAACAGGAACTGCGGCCCGACGTCCAGCGCCTGGCGGAGCAGCGTCTTGATCGGCGTGACGTGGCTGACGACCACAATCGTCTTGCCCCCGTACTTCGCAATGATGTCCGCCCGGGCCTTCCTGACCCGCGCGTGCACCTCGTCGAAGCTCTCCCCGTTCGGCGGCTTCACGCTCGTGTCGCCCAGCCACCTCCGGTGCACCTCGGGGTCCTGCTCGCTCGCCTCGGCGAACGTCAGCCCCTCCCACGTGCCGAAGTCGGTCTCGATCAGCCCCTGGTGGGTGACGACCTCGAGGTCCACCGCGTCCGCGACCTTCCGCGCGGTCTGCTGAGCCCGCTGCAGCGGCGACGAGATGACCGCCGCGATGCCGTCCAGTGTGGACAGCCTCTTCGCGGCCCTCTCCGCCTGCTCCAGCCCGAGCTCCGTGAGCGGGTGGTCACCCCGTCCGCTGTAGCGGCGGTCGACCGACAGCTTCGTCTGCCCGTGCCGCAGCAGGATCAGCCGTGTGGGCTCCCCCACAGCGCCGCTCCAGTGCGGCTGCCGGGCGCCCTCGGCCTTCTCGGCCTTCTCCGTCTTCTCGTCGTCCATGGCCTCGTTCGCGAGCCGGTCGGCCTGCTTGTTGCGCTCGCGGGGGATCCACTCGTACGTGATCGCCTCGAACGCTTGGGCGAGTGCCTGAGCTTCCTTCGCGAGAGGCTGCATCGAGGGGTGCTTGATCTTCCAGCGCCCGGACATCTGCTCGACGACGAGCTTCGAGTCCATCCGCACCGCGACCGTCTCGGCGCCGAGCTCCCCGGCAGCCCTGAGACCGGCGATCAGCCCCTGGTACTCGGCCACGTTGTTGGTGGCGACCCCGATGAACCCCTTGCGCTCGGCCAGCGTCTCGCCGCTTCGAACGTCCCTGACCACGGCCCCGTAACCAGCAGGTCCGGGGTTGCCCCGTGACCCGCCGTCGGCCTCGACGATGACCTTCACGGGGCCGATCGTAACCCCGCGTTCAGACCCCTCCCGGCACCCTGTATCCTGTTCACATCAGTCTGGGTGGCGGAATGGCAGACGCGCTAGCTTGAGGTGCTAGTCCCCGCAAGGGGGTGGGGGTTCAAGTCCCCCCTCGGACACAGATGAAGGGCTCGTCCTGCGGGACGGGCCCTTTTGCTTTGCCGCTGCACCAAGCCCGGGTAACCCCGCCTCGCCGGACGCCGATGATCCGGCATGCGCGCAACAGACGACGCCGGCGTCGTGCTCAACGCCGAGTTCGAGATCGAGCCGGACGGCGACCACCTGGCGTTGGTCATGAGGAGCGCGGGCGGCAAGGTCAACGGCAGTCCGCACGGCCGCAACCACCAGTACAACCTCGTCCTGGAACTCCTGCTCCGCCGCCTTCGCGAGCGCGGCGGAGCACTGGAGAGCGGCGTCGTGGACTCCGCTCAGGTCAAGCACCTGCCCGAGGCGGAACGCACCATCGTCGGCTCACGGGTCGTCCTGGCCGCGACGCCCGACATCGGGGCGTTGCGCAAGGAGCTGGGCCGCGCGCAGGGCAAGATCGGCAAAAGCGGCGACGCCACCGAGCAGATCCGGCTCAGGCTGCGGGTGCCCGGCTACGCCGCCGACGACGCCGACCGCCTGGCCACGGATCTCGCGAAACCCGCCGACCGCGGCAAGGCACCGGACGCGCTGGTCCTGCTGCGCTCCCTCATCGGCGATCCCATCGAGACGGTGACCGGCAACGTGAACACCATCATCGAGGCCGAGCAGAAGCGGGTTCTGGTCACCACCGACCGGTCGCCGCAGGGGCAATGGGTCGACGTCCGCGACGTCGAGGCCGGTTTGGAGAAGCTGTACGCGCAGGGGTCCGTGCTCGTGAACGTTGGCGAGCTCGGTCACCGCTCCGCGTTCGTAGGCGCCGTGCTGGCGACCATCCCCGGAACGGTCGTCACCCTCCGACCCGCCGTCGTGACGTTGCACGACCCGGAGTTCCCGGTGCGCATCCGGAAGTTCGCCGTGCTCGACGGGACCGCACAGGTCACGACCCGCAAGGAGCAGAGGGAACTGCGCAGGCTGCTGCTCGGCGGCCGGACCTCCGCACCCTGCGACCTGTGCGGACACCACTACCCGGAGGAGTTCCTCGTCGCGGCGCACATCAAGAAGCGTTCGTTGTGCACCGACGACGAGCGCAACGACCTGACCAACGTGGCGATGCTGGCCTGCAAGTTCGGTTGCGACAGCCTGTTCGAGACCGGTCACGTCACCGTGGACGACACCGGTCGCGTTCTCGCCCGGTTCGAGGACGGATTCGGCGGCCGGCTGCGCGATCACCTGGGCGAGCTGCACGGCCGTCGTTGCGGGGCACATCGCACCGGTTCCCGGCAGTACTTCACGTGGCACCGCGACAACGTCTACCGCGGTTAGCGACGAGGGCCTTGTCGTGCAGGAAACAAAAGGGCCGCCCGGCTGGGCTGCCCTTCGCGCGAAGCCCGGCTCTACAGGCCCGACTCCGAGGTGCGGACCAGGATCGCTCCGCACTCCTCGCAGCGCACGACCTCGTCGGCCGCCGCCTCCTTGACCTTCGAGACGGCGCTGCGGTCCAGCTCGATGCGGCACGCGCCGCAGCGGCGGGACTGGATGAGGGCCGCGCCGATGCCGCGCTGCTCGCGCTGGCGGTCGTAGGCCTTCAGCAGGTCGTCCGGGAAGCCCTTGGCCATCACCGAGCGGTCCGCGGTGCGGCGGGTCTCGGTGGCCTCCAGGTCGGCCAGGGCGGCGTCGCGGCGGCCCTGCGCGTCTTGGAGCTTCTCGCCCGCCTTGGCGAGTTCCACCCTGGCGAAGGAGACGTCGGCCTCCACCGCCTCACGGCGTTCCATGAGCTCCAGGAGGTCGTCCTCGAGGATGCCCTGGCGGCGCTGGAGGGTGGCGAGCTCGTGTTCGAGGTCGGTGAGCTGCTTGGCGCCGACGGAACCGGACTGCATCAGCTTGCGGTCGCGCTCGCCGCGGGCGCGGACCTGGTCGATCTCGGTCTCCTGGCGCTTCACGTCGCGGTCGAGGTCGCCCAGGGTCGTCTCGACGGCCACCAGTGCGTCCTGCTTGGCGCGGACGAGCTGCTCGGCCTCGGCGATCTCCGCGATCTCCGGCAGCGTGCGGCGACGGTGGGTCACACGCGCCAGTTCGGCGTCGACCTGGGCCAGGTCGAGCAGCCTGCGCTGCACTGCGGGATCGGCTTTCACGCATGTCCTCCTGCTGCTGTGCTCGACGCGCCGACGGTCCACGGGTCGGTCCGGCGGGTGGAGACGAGTACGTCGACCCTACCGCCGACGGCCGCGCGCAGGATCTCGGCCGCCTGCTCGCACCACGGCCACTCACTGGCCCAGTGCGCCACGTCGACCAGCGCGGGGCCGCCGGACTCGACGTGCTCCAGGGCGGGGTGGTGCCGGAGGTCGGCCGTCACGTACGCGTCGACGCCCGCTCGCTTGACCGCCTCCAGGAAGCTGTCGCCCGCTCCGCCGCACACGGCGACGCGCTTGACCAGCCTGTTCGGGTCGCCCGCGGCGCGCACGCCCTGCACGGTGGCGGGCAGGGCACCGGCCACGCGCCGGGTGAAGGCGCTCAGCGGTTCGGCCTCGGGCAGCTCTCCGATGCGGCCGAGGCCGGTGCCCTCGGGTTCGGCCGGTTCGAGCGGGCCGGTGACGGTGAGGCCGATGGCCCCCGCCAGCGCGTCCGACACACCCGGCAGCGCGCTGTCGGCGTTGGTGTGCGCGCAGTACAGCGCGGCGCCGCTGCGGATCAACCTGTGCACCAACGCGCCCTTGGGGTCGTCGGCGGGAACACCGTTGACGCCCCGCAGGAGCAACGGGTGGTGCGCGACCACGAGCTGCGCGCCGACCTCGACCGCCTCGTCCACAACGGACGAGGCGGGGTCGACGCAGACCAGCACCCTGGTGACGTCCTCGGCCGGGTCACCGCAGACCAGGCCCACCGCGTCCCACTTCTCCGCGGTCTTCGGCGGATACGCGGACTCCAGGACCGCGATCACGTCGGCGAGCTTCACGCCAGTTCCTCCATCACTACCCGCAGCGCGTCCACGAACACCGCGAACTCCTCCGGTGGCCGGATCGCCACGCGCAGGTACGTGTCGTCGAGGCCGGGGAACGTGTCGCAGCGGCGGACCGCGATCCCCTTGTCCCGCAACGCCACGCGCGCGCCCCGAGGCGCCTTGACCAGCAGGAAAGGCGCCTTCGGCGGCACCACGACCAGGTCTTGGAGCTGCTCCAAGGCGTACGCGGCGTGCTGTTCGGCCTCCTCCGCGAACCGCGCGGACTCCTCGAGCGCGTAGGGCTCGCAGCACGCGGTGATCGCTTCCAGCGTCAGGCTGCCGACGGGCCAGTGCGGACGGCCGTGGGCCAGGCGGCGCAGGGTCTCGGGGTCGCCGAGGAGGTACCCGGCGCGCAGGCCGGCGAGACCCCAGGTCTTGGTGAGGCTGCGCAGCACCAGCACGTCGGGGTCGTGCGCGAGCGACTCGGGTTCACCGGGAACGGCGTCCATGAACGCCTCGTCGACGACCAGCCGGCCGGGCAGCGCCTTGAGCGCGGCGGCCTCGTGCAGCACGGACGTCGGGTTCGTGGGGTTGCCGATGACGGTGAGGTCGGCGTCCGCCACGACGTCGCGCAGGCGGAAGTCGCCGTCGAGCAGCACGTGCTCGACCGGGATCCCGGCGTCGCGGAACACCACCTCGGGCTCGGTGAAGCCGGGGTGGACGATCGCGGCACGGCGGGGCGCGAGCTTCGGCAGCAGCGCGAAGCCCTCGGCGGCACCGTTGAGCAGCAGGACCTCGTCAGGCGAGCGCCCGTGGCGGCGTGCGACGGCCTCACGGGCGCGCTCTTCTGCCTTGTGCGAGGGGTAACGCCCGAGCTCGCCGAGCGCCGCGGCCAGCCGTTCGCGCAGCCAGGCGGGCGGGTGCGGCACCCGCACGTTGACGGCGAAGTCGGCGAGGCCGGGTGCGGCGTCGACGTCACCGTGGTGGCGCAGGTCTGGGCTGGTCATCGCGCGGATTCTAGGCGACCGGCCCAGAGCGCCACGTCACTGCATGTAGCGGCGGAGCTCGGTGAGGTGGCTGATCAGCTCGTCCAGCTGGAACGTGTCGAGCTGCGCGGACTCACCGGGCGGGGTGCGGAAGCAGACGCGACCCTTCTCGTTGAGGTACACCTCGAACGCACGACGGCGCCCGAGGGCGTCGGTGCACCCGATGATCTCCCGTTGCGGGGGCACGTCGGTACCTGTCTGCATGGGCGGCCTCCATGTCGTTTGTCCGTACATCTTGCGACAACGGTTGAGCGTTACCGTGCGGCGGTGCTCAGCCTCCGGCGGACAACGTGATCTCCCGAGCCTACTTGTGCGTGGCGCCCGGCACCGGAGGAACGGCCTAGGCTGCGCGGCATGCACGTCTCCTTCGTCTGCACCGGCAACATCTGCCGGTCCCCCATGGCGGCGCTCGTCTTCCGCGAGTGGCTGTCGCGGGAAGGGCTGTCGTCCCGGGTCCGGGTGTCGAGCGCCGGCACCGGCGGCTGGCACGTCGGCGACCCCGCCGACCCGCGGACGTTGAAGGCGTTGGCGGCCAACGGGTATCCCGTCGACCACGTGGCCGCGCAGGTCGGGCCGGAGCACCTCGACGCGGACCTGCTGGTGGCGCTGGACGCGGGTCACGCGCGGGCGCTGCGCCGGATGGTCGGCCCGGACCGCGTGCGGCTGCTCCGCTCGTTCGACCCGGACGCCGACGGCGCGGACGTGCCGGACCCCTACTACGGCGACGAGGCCGGCTTCGACGAGGTGCTCGTCATGACCGAGGCGGCGATGCCGGGGCTGGTCGCGTGGGTTCGCGAGCGGCTCTGAGGACGAAGCGCCAGTCACCCCGGGCGACCGCGGCCGAGGCGGCCGGCCTGCGCTGGCTGCGGGTCGACGGCGGCCCGCCGGTCCCGTTCGTCCACAGCGCGTCCGGGGGCGAGCTGGTGATCGACGAGATCCCCCACGGCGAGCCGGATCTCCAGGCGGCCGTGACCTTCGGGCGCCGCCTCGCCACCCTGCACCTCGCCGGCGCGGACGCGTTCGGCTCACCACCGCCCGGCGGTCCGCGCGAGGCCACGATCGGCCTGGCGACCCTGGTCAACGAGCCCGCGCCGGAGTGGCCGGAGTGGTTCGCGTCACAGCGGATCGAGCCGTACGCGCGGGAAGCGGGCATCGACGTGGGCGAGGTGTGCGCGAACATCCGGGAGCTGGCCGGTCCGCCGGAACCGCCCGCACGGCTGCACGGCGACCTGTGGAGCGGCAACGTGCTGTGGGGCGCCGACGGGCAGGTGTGGCTCATCGACCCGGCGGCGCACGGCGGACACCGGGAGAGCGACCTCGCGATGCTCCAGCTGTTCGGCTGCCCGTTCCTCGACCACGTGCTCGGTGCGTACCGGGAGGTCGCGCCGCTGGCCGACGGGTGGGAGGAGCGGGTGCCGTTGCACCAGCTGTTCCCCCTGCTCGTGCACGCCGTGCTGTTCGGCGGTGGGTACCGGGCGCAGGCCGTGGCGGCGGCTCGGACGGCCTTGCGGTGACGCCGTCGTCACCGCCCACGCCGCTGTGAGCAGGGTCAAGGCGTACCTGCACAGCCATCACGACGACGAGGGCGACGTCCGCGTCAGGGTCGAGGAGGACGACGACGTCCTGGTCCTGCCACGCGCCGCGGTCGAAGGTCGAACTCTTCGCCCAGATCCTCGCTTACATGGCCGCCGGCCACGGTGTGTCCGTCGTACCCGCCGACGCCGAACTGACCACGCAACAGGCCGCGGACATGTTGAACGTGTCACGTCCGTACCTGATCGGTCTGCTCAAGGCGGGCGAGATCGAGTACCGCATGGTGGGCAAGCACCGCCGCATCAAGGCTGCGTCCCTGGTGGAGTACATGCGCTCGGACGACCAGCGGCGGCGGCGGGCCGCCGACGAGTTGTCAGCGCTCACGCAAGAGATGGGCATGGCCTGAGTGAGCACTCTGCGAGACCTGCTGATCCGGATCGCGGCAGCAGGTCTCGTCCAGGCGAAGTGGACTGAACAGATCCTGGACGAGGTGTTCCGCAACATCCGGAAGAACCGGCCGGACCTGTCCGAAGCGCAGCTGGGACAGGCCCGTTCGCTGATGCTGATCGCCGTCCGGGACTGTCTCGTGACCGGGTACGAGCCGCTGGTCCCGGCACTCGACCTGCCTGATCCGGACGACCGGCACGTGCTCGCGGCGGCGGTCCGGGCTCGCGCCCGGGTGATCGTGACGAACAACGTCAGGGACTTCCCACCGGAAGCCCTTCAGCAGTGGGACATCGACCTCAAAGACGCGGACGACTTCGTCTGTGACCAGATCGGGCTCGACGCCAAGGTCGTGTGGAGCTGCGCCCAGCAGATCGCGAACTCGTGGCGGACCCCTCCCGGGACGATCGAGGACGTCCTCGTCTCCCTCGAACGCTGTGGCCTGGTCCAGTCGGTGGCCGAACTCCGGGCGCTCCGAACAGTCATCTACCGTGAAGACGTGCGGTTCAAGTTCCTCCTCAAGCCGGGCTGGCTGGCGCTGACCCTGGCCGTCTGGGTGTTCGCGGGCGCCTGCGTCTACCTCCTGTCGCCGTGGCAGTTCGGCCGCAACGACGAGCGTCAGGCGCAGAACTCCGCCATCACCAAGTCGCTGGGGAGCGACCCGGCGCCGTACGGCGGGCGGCACGACGAGTGGCAGAAGGTCGAGATCAAGGGCCGCTACCTGCCGGAGCTCGAGGCGCTCGCGCGGCTGCGCACGGTCCAGGGCGAGGCGGCGTTCGAGGTCATCACGCCGTTCGAGACCACCACGGGCCGCAAGGTGCTGATCGACCGCGGGTACGTGCGGCCGGTCAACGGCATCAAGCCGCCGGACTTCGCGGCACCGCCGACCGGCGAGGTCACGCTCGTCGGGCTCGCGCGGCCCAACGAGTCGAACGACCAGCCCGCCTTCGAGCAGGACGGCCGCAGGCAGATCTACTCGATCAACAACGACGCGGTCGGCCAGGGCATCGAGCCCGGCTACTTCCAGCTGCTCGAGGGCCAGCCGGGCGTGATCGCCTCGCTGCCGCTGCCCCGGATCGAGTCCGGGCCGTTCTTCTCCTACGCGCTGCAGTGGATCGCGTTCGGCGTGATGGCGGTCGGTGGCTGGCTGTACTTCACGATCCGCGAGGCGAAGCCGGGCGGGGTGCTGCACGAGAGCGGCGCGAAGAAGCGCAAGAAGTCGATCGCCGAGCTACTTGCGGAAGAGGGCGATGAAGGCGCTGACGACGCCCGCCCCGAACCCGACGACGCGGGACAGCTCCACGGCACGCGTCACGTGCCCTGAGTCCGGGTTGCGGCCGTGGCCGAGCACCGGGCGTTCCTCGACGCCGTGCGCGTAGGCGGTGCGGCCGCCGAGCCTGATCTCCAGGGCTCCGGCGAACGCCGCCTCGACCTGGCCCGCGTTGGGCGACGGGTGCGCTGACGCGTCACGGCGCCAAGTCTCCAGCGCCTGCGAGGCCGAGCCGCCGACGACCGGGGCGCCGCCGACGGTGAGCAGCGCGGCCAGCCGGGAGGGCACGAGGTTCAGCAGGTCGTCCAGGCGCGCCGAGGCCCAGCCGAAGCGCAGGTAGCGGGGCGAGCGGTGGCCGACCATCGCGTCGAGCGTGTTGGCCGCCCGGTACCCCAGCAGCCCGGGCACGCCGGAGACGGCACCCCAGAACAGCGGTGCCACGACGGCGTCCGAGGTGTTCTCCGCCACCGACTCGACGGTCGCGCGCGCGAGGCCCGTGGTGTCGAGCCGGGCCGCGTCGCGGCCGCACAGGTTCGGCAGCCGGTCGCGGGCCGCCTCGATGTCGCCGCCCGCGAGCTCACGGCCCATGGACGTGCCCTCGGTGGCCAGCGAGTTGCCACCGAGCACCACCCAGGTCGCCGCCCCGGTCGCCAGGGCCTGCGTCAGCCAGTGGCGGCGCGCGGCGCGTTCCACGGCCACTCCCAGGGCCACGGTGCCGCCCACGAGAACGGCGGAGTACACGGCACCGGCGGCCTGCGAGTCGGCGTACAGGCGCTTCTCCAGCGCCGCCGCGGTCGAACCGAATGCCGCTACCGGGTGAAATCGGCGTGGATCGCCGAACACCGCGTCCGCGGCCACGCCCAGCAACAACCCCAACGCGCGACCCGCGCCCACGGCATCCTCCCCAGCTCGTCGAAGGCACGGTAGCGCCGGGCCGGGACAGCGCGCGCATTAGGGTGGCCGGTCGTGGAGCACAAGCGGTTGAAGCTGTACGCCTACCTGGACGCGCGCGATCACCAGCGCACGTACCTGGCGATCATGCGGCTGTTCACCTCCACGCTGCTGGCCGACCTGTCGGCGGGCGAGGTCGCCGGGGCGCTGGCCGGGCAGGAGCGCGAGGGCCGCGTCGAGCAGGGCGAGTCGCGCATCGAGAACGTCATCAACCGCCTCAAGCAGCTGGTCGAGTGGGGCAACCTCGTCCAGGGCCGGCGCGAGGTCGTCGCGGCCAGCATCGCCGAGTTCCAGCACGGCAGCGTCCGCTACCAGGTCTCGAAGCTCGCCGTCCGCGTCCAGCGCGACGTCGACGAGCTGCTGCGGGTGCCGGAGGGCGCCCGCGAGGTCTCCCGCGAGCTGCTGCCCGCCATCGAACGCGGCCTCAACGAGCTGGGCGGGTCGCTGTCGGTCGCCCTCCTCAACGAGGGCGACAAGACGAAGGAGCTGCTCGCCGAACGCGTCACCACGCTGTTCCTGCAGCACGCCGAGCTCGCGGCGACCGTCCGCGACTTCTACGCCTACCTCGGCCAGGTCGTCACGAGGAACCACCTGGCGCCCGAGGAGATCGCGGGCTTCCGCAACCTGCTGGTCGAGTACATCCAGCGGGTCGTCGAGGACGTGCTGAAGTTCACGCCGCCGATCGCCGCGGCCCTCGCCGGTCTCGCGAAGGCCCGCGCGGAGCTGCTCAGGCTGCTCGGCACCGACCTCGGCCACCACGTCGAACGCGCCCGCGGCCGCACGCCGGAGGACTGGCAGGAGCTGACGGACTGGTTCGTCGACCGCCCCGGCCGCCCGAGCCAGGTCACGGCGCTGCGCGAGGCGACGGCCCGCGCGATCGGCAGCCTGCTGGCGAGCGTGAAGCGCGCGACGTCCGGGGGCGGCCTGCTGCCCGGCCGGCGTGCCGAACTGCTCAAGCTCGCGGCCTGGTTCGACAACTCCACCCGCGAGCAGGCGCACGAGATCTACGCCTCCGCGTTCGGGCTCTACAGCTCGCGTCACCTCTCCCCCGCGCCGGAGCACGACTCCGACAACGAACGCACGCCGTGGCGCGACGGCCCGGTCTGCGACGTCACCGTGTCGGTCCGCAGCAGGGGTGACCGCGGCGGGCGCGGCAGGCCGTCCCGGATCCTCGACGACCCGATGACCGAGCAGTCGCTGCTCGCGGAGGCCCGCGAGGCGGACGAGGTCCGCGCCCGGCACGTCGCCGAACTGACCCGGGCGGCGGGTGACCTGGAGAACACCACGCTCACGCACGGCGCGCTGGAGGTGTTCTGCGAGCTGCTGACGCTCGCGATGGCCCAGCGCGACTCCCCGCGGGACGCCGGATCGGCCAGCGACCCCGTGCGCGGCCTCGCGCTGGAGATCGCCCACGGCACCACGACCCGGATCAGGTCCGCCGCCGGGACGCTCACCCTGCACGACGCGACGGTGGCGCTGAAGCGATGAACCACCTGGACAACCTCTCCGAGATCGACGCCGCGAACGTGGTGCGGTGCGCGCGAACGTTGCTGCGCAGGCCTTTGCTGCGCTCCGACGGCCCCGACGGCGAGCTGCTGGGCCTCGTCTACCGGCACCGGGCGACGTTGCAGGACCTCTTCGCGGGCCTGCTCGGCTACCGGCTCGTCGTGGAACGCCGGTTCGCGCGCCTCTACAAGTCGGGTCCCGGCGAGGACGACACGCGCGGCGTGCTCGGCATGTCCCCGCGCGGCTACGCCTACCTGGCGCTGACGCTCGCCGTGCTGACCGGCACCGGCCGCCAGACGCTGCTGTCCCGGCTCGTCGCCGACATCCGTTCCGCCGCGGTGGAAGCAGGTATCGGCGCACCGGACGACGTCACCGAACGGCGTGCGCTCACCTCGGCCCTGCGCCACCTCGTCTCCCTCGGCGTGCTCCACGAGACCGAGGGTTCGGTCGCGCAGGACCTGCTGCCGCAGGAAGCCCTGATCACGATCGACACCGACCTGCTGGGCCAGCTCGTGACGGGCCCCGTCGGCGAGGCGCACAGCCCCGCCCACCTCGTCGAACTGGCGGCGCGTCCCGGTCCGCGCGGCGTCGAGCACGCGGTGCGGCGCAAGCTCGTCGAGACGCCGCTGGTGCTGTACGCGGACCTGCCGGACGACCAGGCGGAGTGGCTGCGGCGCAACCAGCGCAAGGAGACGGCGCTGCTGGAGCAGGCGTTCGGCCTGCACACCGAGTGCCGGGTCGAGGGCGTGCTGGCCGCCGACCCGGAGGAGTTCCTGACCGACCTGTCGTTCCCCGGCGTCTCGACGGTCGCGCGCATCACGCTGCTCGCGCTGCCCGAGCTCCTCGACGGCGAGGAGGAGGTCGCGCCCGCACGGCACGTCGTCACCACCGACCGCATCCGCGAGGTGTGCGCCGGTCTGGTCGAGGACTACCCCGCCGCGTGGTCGAAGCAGTTCACCGACGACCTCGACCGCCTGGTCGCCGAGGTGACGGAGCTGTTGCGCCGCATGGGGCTCGCCGTGAGGACCGACGAGGGCGCGTGGTCGATCAGCGCGGCCGCGCACCGCTGGCTGCCGTCACCCGACGGCGACCCGGAACGAGAACAACCCGAACCCGTTGTGGTGCGCGAAGTGCCGAGCTGGTCCCTGTTCGACGAGGAGAACGTTTCATGAGCAGGTGGCGGCTGCACCGCGGCGGCGTGGTCAACATCTGGCAGTACACCGAGCAGACGTTCGACTTCTCCGGTGGCCGCGCGATCTTCCAGGGCACCAACGGGTCCGGCAAGTCCCGCACGCTCGAGCTGCTGCTCCCGCTGTGCCTCGACGGCGACCTGCGCCAGCTCGGCTCGAAGGGCTTCGACACCGTCAGCCTGCGGCGCCTCATGCTGGACGACTACGACGGCGGCCCGAACCGCATCGGCTACGCGTGGGTCGAGCTGATCCGCGAGGCCGCCGACCACAGCGGCAACGAGTACCTGACGTGCGGCCTGGGCGTGAAGGCGTCGAAGACCTCGCAGGCGATCACGGACTCGTGGCGCTTCGTCACGCCCCTGCGCGTGGGCGCGGAGCTGCAGCTCGCGGGCCCGGAACGCGTCCCGCACGGCCCGGCCCAGCTGCGCGACCTCATCGGCGCCGACTGCATGTTCGAGGAGCCCGCGTTCCGCGCGAAGGTCGCCGAGACGGTCTACGGCGTGCCCGCGGCCCGCTACGGCGACCTGCTGCACCTCCAGCGGACGCTGCGCAACCCGGACGTCGGCCTGAAGGTGCTGGAGGGCCAGCTGGAGCAGATCCTCTCCGACGCGCTGCCGCCGCTGGACCAGGCGATGGTCGAGCAGCTGGCGACGTCGTTCGACGACCTGGAGTCGATCCGCGAGAACATCGTGCGACTGTCCTCCGCGGACAGTGCGCTCGGCACGTTCCTCAAGACCTACCGGGACTACGCGTTCGGCGGTCTGCGCTCGGCCTCCGAACGGCTGGAGGCCGCCGAGAAGTCCGTGGCGAAGCTCCAGCGCGAGCAGGCGAAGCTGACGCGGGAGCTCGACGTCACGCGGGTGGAGCGCGCGGCGGCCGAGCAGGCCCTCGCCGACATGGAGACCGGCGAGCAGCAGGCCGAGGAGACCATCGCGGCGCTGAAGGAGCTGCCGGCGTTCCGCGACCTGCAGGACCTCAAGACGCGCGAGAACCTGGTGGCGGAGAAGCGTTCCTCCGCCGTCGCCGCTCTCGAGACGGCGCACCGCCAGCGCGCCCAGGAGGACGCGGCCGTCGACACCGTGCTGCGGCTGCTGCGGCGGCTGGCGGAGGACCTCCAGGCCGCGGACGCGCTGAGCGACCCGCTGCGCGAGAACCTGCGCCTGGCCGGCATGGACGCCGGCCTGGCGCCGGAGGTGCCGCAGGTCCCGGCGGCCGAGGCCACGACGACGACGGACTCCGTGCGCGCCAAGCCGGATCCCGAGGCCGGGCCGCTGCCGATCGAACGCCGCGTGCCGCCCGCCGCCGCCACCGAGGACGTGCTGGCCGCACTGGACTCGGTGGTCGACCAGGCCGCCGGCATCGCCTCCCTGGCACGTCAGCGGGGTGCGCTCGCCCTGGCGCTGCACGAGCAGGCGCTGGCCCTGGACGCGCAGCAGCGCGAGGTGGAGTCGTTGCGGCAGAAGGCCCGCGACGCCCAGCTCGGCGCGACCGAGTCGACGTCGCTGCGCAACCAGGAGGCGCAGGAGCTCGCCGAGGTCGTGCGGGCCTGGCTGGAGCAGGTCGAGGTGTGGGCGTCGAGCGGCCCGCTGCTCGACGAACGTCCCGCCGAGGCGCTGCGGCTGCCCGGGACCGCCGATCCGGCCGCCGCGAAGGAGCTGGGCGCGGCCGCACGCGAGTGGGCGGGACCGCTGGTGCGGAAGGCCCGCGACGCCGCGCACGCCTTCACGCAGCAACGCGCCGAGCTGCGCGCCCGCCTGGACGCGCTGGACGAGGAACTGGTCGGGCTGCGTTCGGGCAACGAGCGCGTGCCCGTGCCGGGGCAGTACGTCTCCGCGAACCGCGACGCCTCCCAGGGCGCGCCGTTCTACCGCCTGGTCGACTTCGCGCCGTCGCTGACCGACGCCGACCGCGCCGGGCTGGAGGCCGCGCTGCAGGCGAGCGGCCTGCTCGACGCCTGGGTGACGCTGGCCGACACCGAGCTGAACGACGTGCTGGCCGTGGCGAGCTCACCGGTCGGCGGCCGCACCCTCGCGGACGTGCTCGTGCCCGCGGTCGAGGGCTCACCGGTGCCGGAGGGGTTCGTCGCGGACCTGCTGCGCGCGGTGTCGCTGGACGACCGGGACACGTTGAGCCTCACCACGGACGGCGTGTGGCGCTCGGGCGTGCTGACCGGCCGCTGGACCAAGCCGGAGGCCGAGTTCATCGGCGCGGGCGCGCGACAGGCGGCCCGTGACCGGCGCATCGCCGCGCTCGAGGAGGAACTCGCCGATCTCCGTGCCCGGCTCGGCACCGCCGAGGACGAGCTGGCCCGCGCCCACGAGCACGTCGCCACCTGGGAGGCGCACCTGGCGGCGTTCCCCGGCGACGGCGAGCTGATCGCGAAGCACAGCCGTCTCCAGGCCGCCGAGGAGTCGGCCGCGCGGTCGCGGCAGCGCACGTTCGAGCTGCGGGAGGCGCTGGAGGACGCCGGTTCCCGGCTGGAGGCGGCGCGGTCCGAGCTGACCCGCCAGGCCGGTGACGCCGGGCTGCCCGCGGACACCGAGGCGCTGCGGCAGGCCCGCGCGGCCGCGGGTGAGGCCCAGCGGACCGCCGACCTGCTCGGCGACGCGGTGAGGAGGCGCTGCCGGGGAACCATTTCCGACCTCACCGACGCCTCGCACCGCTACCACGAGGCCGTCGCCGACCGGCAGACCGCGGAGGCCGACGCCGACAGCCGCTGCGTCGACCACGCGGCCCAGGCCGGCACCCTCGCCGAGCTGACCGACGCGGTCGGCGGTGAGGCCAGGGAGATCAGCGAGCAGCTCACGTCGCTGGAGAAGTCGCGCAGGAGGATGCGCGAGGACCTCAAGGGCGTGCGCGAGAGCATCACGACCGCGCGCGAGCAGGCGGCGAAGCTGGAAGCGTTGCTGGAGACCAACACCACGCAGGTCGCCGAAGCCGCCGAGGCGAAGCGGCGGGCGAGCGCCGACTTCACGGCGGCCGTGCGCGCGCCGGGACTGGTCGCGGCCGCGTTCCCGGACCGGGAGGGCGCCGACGACGAGGCGTCGGTGCGGGCGTTGATCGCGGAGACCCCGGACCGCCGCGGCGGCACCGAGGCGACCGTGATCGCGAAGCTGCAGGCGTTGCAGACCTCGCTGGCGGGAAGCCACGACATCGCCGCCGAGCAGCACGCGGGCCTGCTGACCGTGACGGTGACCGGCGAGGAGGGCGCGAAGCCCGTCGCCGTCGCCGCCCGCCAGGTCACGACGAAGCTGGCGGAGCAGCGCGGATTCCTCGACGAGCGCTACCAGGGCATCTTCGCCGACTACCTGATCCGCGACCTGGCCGAGTGGCTGCGCGGCCAGATCACCGTCGCCGAGGACCTGACCAAGCGCATGAACGAGGTCCTCGGCCAGGCCCGCTCCAGCCAGGGCGTGCACGTCAAGCTGGCGTGGAAGTCGTCCGGCGCCCTCGACGACTCGACGCGGCAAGCGCTTGCGCTCGTGCGGCTGCCGTTCGGCGAACGCACGACCGAGCAGGACGCCACGCTGCGCCGCGTCTTCACCGAGCGGATCGAGAACGAGCGCGACGCGCACTCCGGCGGCTACGCCGAGATCCTGTCGCGCGCCCTCGACTACCGCACGTGGCACCAGTTCACCGTGACCGTCGCCGACGCGGGCCCGGACGGCAACCCGCGCGAACGGCGGCTGCGGCAGCTCTCGTCCGGCGAGACCCGCCTGATCTCGTACGTGACGCTGTTCGCGGCCGCCGCGAGCTTCTACGACGCCGTGAGCGACGAGTTCGACCCGCTGCGGCTGGTGCTGCTCGACGAGGCCTTCGAACGCCTCGACGACCCGACCATCGCGCGCATGCTGGGCCTGCTGGTCGACCTCGACATGGACTGGGTGATCACCTGGCCGAGCGGGTGGGGCGTGTCCGACAAGATCCCGCGCATGCACATCTACGACGTGCTGCGGCCCAAGAACGGCCGTGGTGTCGCGTGCACGCAGACCACGTGGGACGGCGCGGCCCTGGACCGGGTCGACCCCTAGGAGGGCACCCGGCCCGTCGCGCGGCGCGATCCCCGGGCGGCGTCGACCGCCTCCCCGCGGGAGGCCTAAGTTGGGGTGGTGACCGAGTACGACCGCCCCGAACTCGAGGCCTTCTGGCGCCTCGCCCGCGAGACGCTGGAGGGTGGCGGCCGCTCGGCGTTCAGCTTCCGCGTCGAGGACGCGAAGACCGCCGCCGTCCTCGGTGAGCTGCTGCGCAAGCCGATCAGCCACCCGGCACGCCGGCAGATCTCGCTGGCACGCCTGGACGAACACCTCCGCGCCCACGGCAGCACGTTGCCCGAGGTGCTGGAGTCGGTGCACGGCAAGCCGATCGGCCTGTCGACCACCCGGGAGGCCTCGACGGCCGATGCCGTGCTGAGGTTCGCCCTGCGCGAGCACGGGCTGCTCGGCGAGCCGTGGGCCGCGGAGTGGATCGAGCACGTGCGCCGGTACGGCAAGATCCCACAGCCCGCGCTGCCGATGATCGCGAACCAGGCCGCCGCGGTCCTCGCCCGGCTGCGTCCGGAGCCGCGGCGGTGGACGACGCGTTTCGCGATGGCGGGCAACGACCTCGACGACGGCAGGCCGCTCGCCCGGATCGTCCACAGGGCACTGTCGCTGGCGGGGCTCGACTGGGAGCGGGCCGGGGTGCTCCGCGACGCCTACGGCGACCCGGTCCTGACCTCGCAGGGCTACCTGACGCTGAACGACACGCTCGAGGCGGACGAGGTCACCGTCGTCCGCAACCCCCGCCTGCTCGAGTCCGGTCTGCCCGGCCCGCTGGTGGTGCTCCCGCACGGCCTGACGCCGCAGGCGAAGCACCACCTGGACGGCAAGACCGTGCTGTGCCACAACGACTTCACGCCGGACGGCATCCGGGTCGTGAACGAGGTCCTCGCCTGGACCGGTGGAACGGCGTGGCGGATGTCCTCAGCCGACTACCGCGAGGCCGTCGCCACGCTGATCGCACGCGGCGTGGAGCTGCCGACGCTGAACAGCCGCCCGGTGGAGGCGAGCTGGGACCCCGGCCTCGCCGGGACCATGGCCACCACCGGGCTGGTGGTCACCGAGGAGCACGTGCTGCCGTCACTGCTCTGACGTGGCGCCAGACCAGCTCTGCAGCATCCGGAACGCGATCGACGCACCACCGGCGAGGCCGAGGCCCGGGACGCTGCCCGGTTCCTCGATGGCCTGCCGCACGTCCGCCCGCGAGACCCACTTGGCCTCGGCGATCTCGCCCTCCGCGAGCCGCAACGGCTCGGCGGGGTCGGCCACCGCCTCGAACCCGATCATCAGCGACCGGGGGAACGGCCACGGCTGCGAGCCGAGGTAGCGGATGCCGTGGACGGCGACCCCGACCTCCTCGGCGATCTCGCGCGCCACGCAGGCCTCCAGCGACTCGCCCGCCTCGACGAAGCCCGCGAGGACGGAGAACCGCCCCTCCGGCCACTCCGGGCCGCGGGCCACCAGGACCTGGTCGGCACCGTCGTGGACCAGGCAGATCACCGCGGCGTCGGTGCGCGGGTACTCCTCGCGGCCGCATCCCGAGCACACCGACGTCCAGCCGGACTTCTCCAGCACGGTCCGCGCGCCGCACTTGGCGCAGTACTTGCCGAGGCGGTGCCACTGGAACAGCGCGGCGGCGGTCGTGAAGAGGCCGGCCCACAGGTCGTCCAGGGTCGCGCCCGCCTGCCGCAGGTCGAGCCACTGCGGCTCGTCCGTGAGTTCCGGCGAGCCCCAGGCGCGGCCGGCCGGTGCCACCTCGCCCTCCTCGGCGGGCATCAGGACGGCGAAGTACGCCACGCCGTCCTGCTCACCCAGCAGGACGGCGTTCACGGGAGGCTGGTCGCCGAACTCGACGGCCGGGCGGTCGACCACCCGCGTGCCGCGGTCGGCGACCAGGGTGCGGCCGCGCGTGTCGACGACCAGCATGCGCGCCTTGGGCCAGAGCGCGGCGAGCTTCTCGTCGTCGCCGCGCAACGGCTCGCACCTGTCGACCGCGGACCGCGACAGCGCGGGCAGGTCGGCCAGTTCGAAGCTCACCGGGACGAGACCTCGCCCAGGTCGACTCCGCCCAGGGCCGCGAGCTTCGGCTTGAGCTGCTCGGCGTCGCCGACGAGCACACCGGTGAAGTTCGCCGGCGCGAAGAACTCCAGCGCGGCCGCGGCCACCTCCTCGGCGGTGACGGCGGCGAGGCGCTGCGGGTGCGCCACGAGCCAGTCGATGCCGAGGCCCAGCGCGACGAGGTTCACGAGGAACGACGCCAGGCCGGACTGCGAGGACGTGCTGGTGAGCAGCGTTCCGACGGCGTAGCTGCGCGCGGTGTCCACTTCGGACTGCGACGGCGGCACGAGACCGAGCCGCGCGAGCTCGTAGCGGGTCTCGAGCAGTGCCGCGGCCGTCACGTCGGACGCCGTGTCCGCGTCGATCAGCAGCGTCGCGCCGTGGACGGTGAACTCCGGGTGCGACCGGGCGCTGTAGGTGTAGCCCTTGTCCTCGCGGATGTTCTCGACGAGCCGCGAGGAGAAGAACCCGCCGTAGACGAGGTTCGCGAGCTGCAGCGCCGGGTAGCGCGGGTCGGTGCGCGGGATCGCCTGCGCGGCGAGGCGGATCTGTGACTGCACGGCACCGGCGCGGTGCACGAGCTTCACGTCGCCGCCGGACACCGCGGGCAGCGGCGGCAGCTGGACGGCCTCGCCGTCGCCCTGCCACGCGGCCAGCGCCTCGCCGATGCGGGTCACGGCCTCGGACGGCTCGACGTCGCCGACGACCACGAGGACGGAACCGCGCGGCAGCAACGCCTTGCCGTGCAGCGCCACCACGTCCTCACGGCTGACGTTCGCGACCTCGTCGGCCTCGGGCATCTCCTTGGCGTACGGGTGGTCGCCGTACAGCAGCGTCTGCAGCGCCTCGCGGGCGATGACGTTCGGCTGCGACCGGGCGAGGGCGATGCGCTCGACGAGGCGGGCCCGTTCGCGCTCCACCTCCTCCGCCGGGTAGGACGCCGAGGTCAGCACGTCGCGCAGCACGTCCAGGACGGTGTCGAGGCCGGTGGCCAGCGCGTTGCCGGTGATGCTCAGCCGCTCCGGGTCGACGACGGCGTCGAGCTCACCGCCGACGAGGGCCAGCTCGGTGTCGATCCGCACGCGGGACCGGGACCGCGTGCCGGTCAGGACGGTGTTCGCGAGGATCTCGGCGATCGCGGAGTGCTGCGACCCGGCGCTGGAGCCGGACGGGTCCGCGAACGGGACGCGCAGCCGCAGCTCGACCATCGGCACGGTGGCGCGGCGGACCGCGATCACGCGCAGGCCGTTCGGCAGCGTCGTGTCCACAGTGGACAGATCGGCCGCCGCCTTCTGGCTGCCCAGCTCGGGCAGCGGGCGCGGGCCCGCCCCGGTGCGTCCGATCTCCTCGGCGGACCGGTGGGTCTTGCTCCCCGAAGAGGAAGTCGAGGCGGTCACTGGGATCCTCCGGTGGGCTTGACGAAGAGAAGGGCGCGGGAGTCGGGACGCAGCGCCTTGGCCGCGGCCGACACCTCGTCCACGGTCACGGAGGCGATCCGCTCGGGCAGTTCGTAGATGAGCTCGGCGCGGCCGAACAGCAGCTCCGCCGAGCCGAGGCCCAGGGTGCGGTTCGTGAGCCGGTCGTGCTCCTTGTGCATGGTCGACGCCCAGCGGGCGGTGACCTTCGCGAGTTCCTCGGCCGACGGCGGCTCCTGCGCGAGCTTCTGCAGCTCCTCGTCGATGGCCGCGATGACCTGGGAGGCCTCGACCTCCGGCGTGTGGATCGCGGTGATGCTGAACGTGTCGGGGTCGCGGGCCTCGAGCGGGCCGAACAGGCCGCAGCCGGCGTTCAGGTCGATCACGATGCCCTCGCGGTGCACGAGGCGCTGCTGCAGGCGCGAGCTGTCGCCGTCGGTCAGCACGCCCGCCAGCACCAGGTACGCGAGGTAGCCGTCGATGTCCGTCGTCGGGTCCGGCACGCGGTAGCCGATCGCGATCGCGGGCAGCGGGGCCAGCGCGTCGCCGTGCTCGTGGCGCACCTCGCCCTGCGGGGCCGGCTCGGCGAACGAGGGCCGCTCGGGCTTCGGCCGCGCGGGCACGTCGCCGAAGTGCTTCTCCACCAACGCCTTCGTGGCCTCGACGTCGAGGTCGCCCGCCACCGTCAGCACCGCGTTCGCCGGGCTGTAGTAGGTGTCGAAGAACTCCGCGCAGTCGTCGATCGTGGCGCTCTCCAGGTCGACGAAGTCGCCGTAGCCGTTGTGCGCGTTGGCGAACGTCTTGAACAACACCGGCGGCAGGAGGATCCAGGGGAACCCGCCGTACGGGCGGTTCAGCACGTTGAGCCGGATCTCCTCCTTCACCACGTCGATCTGGTTGCGGAGGTTCTCCTCGGTGAGCTTCGGCGCCCGCATGCGGTCCGCCTCGAGGAACAGCGCCCGCTCCAGGGCCGCGCTCGGCAGCACCTGGTAGTAGTCGGTGTAGTCCGGGTGCGTGGACCCGTTGAACGTGCCGCCCGACGACTGCACGTGCCGGAAGTGGGCCAGCTTCTCCAGGCTCTCGCTGCCCTGGAACATGAGGTGCTCGAAGAGGTGCGCGAACCCGGTGCGCCCCTCCGGCTCGGAACGGAAGCCGACGTCGTAGTGCACGCTGACGCCGACGACCGGTGCGCCGGCGTCGGGGGCGAGCACCACCCGCAGGCCGTTGGGCAACGTGAACCTGTGCAGTTCGGGTGAGGCCATGCGGCAAGCCTACGGGTTCGGCGCCCGGAGCGATCGCAGGTGGCCCGCCTGGGCGAGCACGCCGTCGAGCGCCCCGAGGAACGCCGGGAAGCTGCGCCGGAAGTCCGAAGCGTTGCCGTACCAGTACAGATCTTGCCGGCCGAACGCCTCCAGCCAGCGCTCGGTCTCGCCGAGCACCACCGCGTAGGGCAGCGACCGGGAGAACACCAGCTCGCGGTCGGCCTCGGGAACGTCCTGCGGTGTCACCCCGTGGAGGTACCCGCGCAGCCCGCGGACGTGCTCCAGCAGCTCGCTGCCGCGCTTGGTGCGGGCGGGCATCGACCGGGCGCCGATCGCGAGGGCGACGCCGCCGACCGCGACCGCGAGGCCGAACAGCGCGTTGCCGACCGTGAGCGCCAGCACGACGGTGGCCACCAGGCCCAGCACCGCGAGGCCGATGCCGACCCACCAGAACAGGCTGCGCTCGGCGTCGGGGCGGCGCACGAACCAGCGCTTCTCGACGACGTCGGCGTACAGCTCGTCGCGCACGCGGGCGAGGTCGACCTGACGGCCGCGCAGCTCCGACACCGTGACGGCGTCGGCGCCCTGCGGCAGGAGGGCTTCGTAGACGGCCCTCTCGTACCCGGACAGCGAGGCGTCGGCCGGGTTGCGGCGCACGATCTGCCAGTCGTGGCCGAAGCCGTCCTCTTGGCGCACCTCCGCGATCCACAGGTAGTTGCGGACCGCGAGGTCGATGACCGTGGCGGTCACGTCGACGACGTCCACGTGCTCGTCGACGACGGTGCCGACCTGGCCGGGCAGCACGCCGTCGGGAGAGGCGAACGCGACCCGGCCGCCGGCGTCGCGGACCAGCACGGAGACCGCGCCGACCTCGCTCGCGAGCGCCGCCGCGTCCCGGCCGCGCAGGTACCAGAGCAGGGCGACGCCGCCGAGCAGCAGCACCAGCAGCCCGCCGAGCGCGGCACCGCTGATCGGCGTCAGCGCGAACGCGGCCGCGAGCCCGGACTGCTCGACCACGACGGCGTTGGGCGGCACGACGCCCGCGGACAGTCCGATCGCGACGTCGACGCGTTCGCCGGCGCCGAGCTTGATCTCCTGAGCGCGCACGCCCTTGCCGTCCGCGAGGTCCGCGCTCGTGCAGGGCTGCGACGAGCCGACGGGGCCGGCGAGGCAGTTGACCGACGTCGGGGAGTCCGGTGCGGAGAACGAGACGGAGACCTTGTCGAGCTCGGTGTCCCAGCCGCCCGCGACCTGCCACCGGACCTCCAGCGCGTCGCCGACGGGGGCGACGGCGCCGACGACCGTGTAGGTCAGCGTGCTCTGGCCGCCCTCGAACGTGGTGGAGAACTCGTCGTCGCCGACGGTGGTGCCGCCCCTGCCCTCGACCTTGGCGTCGGTGACCTCGTAGCGGCGCTCCAGGTCGTTGCCGACCGCGAGTCGCAAGGGGACGGTCCGCTTGACGGTCGTGCCGTCCGGGACCTGGACGGTCTCGGTGACGGAGAGCCGGGAGTCGCGCTCCAGCTTCATCCGCACCTCGGTGCTGACCGTGCCGGGAAGCGGCTGCGCGAGCGCGCCGGCGGTCGTGCCCGTGGACGTGGCGGACGTCAGCGCGACGGCGACGAAGATCGCCGCACCCCAGTTCTTCAACACGGCTGCGGACAATAGCGGAGTCCTCATATGCTCCGGCGGACTTTCGAACAGACGCCAACTGGGGGATTTTCGGCGATGACGCAACCACCGCCGCCGGGCCACCGGCCGCCACCACGCCCGGTGGGGCCGCCTCCCGTGCCCGCTCCGCCGCCGTACGGGCCGCCGATGCGTCCCCGTCCGGTCCAGGGCCCGCCGCCCGGCACGCGTCCGCCGATGGGACCGCCTCCTCCTTACGGCGCTCCTCCCGCGTACGCACCGCCGCCCGGCCGTGCGCCGCTGCCACCACCGCGCCCGATGATGCCGCCGCCGCGTCCCGTGATGCCGCCGCCGCAGCCGGCGTGGGGTCAGCCGCACCCCGGCGGGTTCGGACGGCCGCCGTACCCGGTGATGCCTCCACCGCGCCGGAGTGGCAGCGGCCCGGTCCTGGCTCTCGTGCTCGGCGGTGTCGTGGTCCTCGGCCTCGGCGCCATCGGGGTCTTCGCGGCGACGATGAACAACAAGGTGCGGGACGCGGGCTACTCGAACTACACGACGTACAGCCCGGCTTACTCCTCCCCGGCCACGACGACCAAGACCACCACGACGACGCCGAGCAGGAGCACGACGTCCCCGAAGACGTCGACGCAGCCGACGCCGGTGGGGCCGAAGGCCGTCTACAAGCTCGCCGACCACCCGATCTTCGCCACCAACGTCGGCGCGAACGACTTCGACTCGTGCCCGTTGCCGAAGATGGAGTACAACCCGGCGGGCGAGCAGCGGTTCCTCGCGGCCGCACTGCCGTGCATCGAGAAGGCGTGGCAGCCGGCGTTGAAGGCGGCGAACCTGCCGTACCAGCCGGTGGAGCTGCAGGTGTTCACCGGCACCACGCAGACGCCGTGCGGTTCGCGGCAGGCCAACTCGACGGCGATGTTCTGCCGCGGCGTCATCTACTGGCCCGGCAACTTCTACGCCAGCGAGGGCGGCACGACGATCCGGCACCCCGGCGTCTACCTCGGCCAGCTCGGTCACGAGTACGGCCACCACGTCCAGTGGCTCACCGGCATGCTCCGCGCCGCCGACCAGGCCCAGTACGACGTCGGCGGGTTCGACACCCCGAAGGGCCTGGAACTCAACCGCAGGCTCGAGCTGCAGGCGACCTGCCTCGGCGGCATGACGCTCGCGCCGTTCTCGCACAAGGGCGTCGTCCCGATGGACGTCGTGAACACCGGTTTGAGTGACGCGGGCAAACGCGGTGACTACAACCGCAGGCCCGACCACGGCAGCGCGCCCAACAACGAGCGCTGGGTCATGCACGGCCACCGGCAGAACAACATCAAGGCGTGCAACACCTGGGCGGCGAGCCCCGGCGACGTCTCGTGAACCGATCCCCCGGCCCGCGCGTCTCAAGGTCGTGGACAGGACGCGTTAGCCCGGTCGGGGGACACGTGATCTCGGTCCGCCTATGCTCGTACCCGACCCAGGACGACCAATGGGGGGGACCTCAGGCGATGACGCAACCACCGCCGCCGGGCTCATGGCCGCCGCCGCGCCCGGTCGGCCCGCCGCCGATGCCCGCACCGCTCGGGCAGCGTCCGCCCCAGGGCTCCCCGCCCCCGTACGGCATGCCGCCGCAGGGCCCGCCGCCCGCGCAGTACCCCCAGTACGGGCCTCCTCCGCCGCCCGGCCAGGTCATGCCGCCGCCGCAGCCGTCGTGGGGCACGCCTCCCGGTGGTTACGCGCCGTACCCGATGGGCCCGCCGCCGCCCCGCAAGCACAACGGCCCGGTGATCGCCCTGATCCTGGGCGGTGTGGTGGTCCTCGGTCTCGCCGCGGTCGGCGTGTTCGCGGCGACGCTGAGCAGCAAGGTCAAGGACACGGGTTACTCGAACTACACGACCCACAGCCCGACGTTCGGGGCGCCGACGACCACGGACGCCCCCACGACCACGACGGCCCCCTCGCGCGCGACGCCGTCGCGCACCCCGTCCACGCCGGCGACCCCCGCGGGTCCGAAGGCCGTGTACGCGCTCGCGGACCACCCGTTCCTCAAGGCGAACTTCGGCGCGAACACGATCCCGGGCTGCGCGCTGCCGGCGATGGACTACTCCCCCGCGGGCCAGGACCGGTTCCTGCGCGCGGCGCTGCCGTGCATCGAGAACATGTGGAAACCCGCGCTGCAGGCGGCGAACCTGCCGTACCAGCCGGTCGAGCTGCACATCGTCACCGAGACCGCCCAGTACCCGTGCGGCACGGTCCGCCCGGACCAGACCGCGCGCTACTGCCAGGGCGGCATCTACTGGACGGCGAACGCCTACGCCGCCGAGCGCAACCCGAACAACCCGAACCACCCCGGCAAGTACCTGGGCCAGCTCGCCCACGAGTACGGCCACCACCTCCAGTGGCTCACCGGGATGCTCAAGGCGTCGGACCGCGCGCAGTACGACGCGGGCGGGTGGGATACTCCGAAGGGCCTGGACCTGAACCGCCGGATGGAGCTGCAGGCGACGTGCTTCGGAGGCATGACGCTCGCTCCCCTGTCGCACGGAGCGATCCCGATCGACGTGATCAGGGTCGGCCTGACCGACGCGGGCAACCGCGGTGACTACGACATCTACCCGACGAAGGACCACGGCACACCGCAGAACAACGCGAACTGGGTCGACCGGGGCTACCGGTCGAACAAGGCGTCCGAGTGCAACACCTGGGCCGCCGACCCGGCTTCGGTCTCCTAGGAAGGGGAGAGCGTGACCCCACCGGCCGACAACAACCCGGTCCTGCTCGCGGGAGTGTTCGTGCTGGTGGTCGCGTTCGTCCTCGGAATCGGTCAACTGAGCCGTCCCGCGGTGGTGGCGGGGCACGCCCTGGCGGGCTCACGTCCGGCGCCCGCCGCCTCGACCGAGCCGACGACCCCGATCCGCCCGAGGGCCGTCTACCGGCTGGCGGACCACCCGTTCCTCGTCAAGCCGGTCTCGGTGCCCCCGGTGACCTGCACGTTGCCGCCGTTCGGCACGTCGGACCAGCAGCTGGCCGCCTACTACGCGGCCGGCGTGGAGTGCCTCGACACGGCCTGGGGCCCGCTGCTGTCGTCGGTGAACCTGCCGTTCGACAAGCCGGTGCTGGACGCGTCGCCGGAGCTGAAGGACGGCCCGTGCGGCGCCGCCCCGGAGTCCGGGCACGCGGTGGCGTACTACTGCGGCCGCAACCGCACGATCTACATGCCGACGTCCCGGCTGCGCGACAACGGCGGCGGTGAGGCCCCGGCCACGCACCTGGCCACGCTGTCGCACGAGTACGGCCACCACGTGCAGGCCCTCACCGGCATGCTGCGCGCGGCGGACCTGAAGATCATCGACGCGGGCGAGAAGACCCCGGCGGGTCTCGAGATGTCGCGGCGGGTCGAGCTGCAGGCGAACTGCTTCGCGGGCATGTTCCTGGCGTCCGCGGCGGGCCGGGGGTCGCTGACGGCGAACCTCGCGCGGCAGGCGCAGGAGGACTTCCGGTTCGCGATCGAGGAGAAGCCCGAGAACAACGCCCACGGCTCGGCGGAGAACCAGGCGAACTGGGCGTCGGCGGGCTTCCGGGCGAACTCGACCGACGCCTGCAACACGTTCTCGGCGCCCGCGGCGCAGGTCGCCTAGCGCAGGTGCGTCCGCTCGTCGACGTGACGGGTGGGCGTGCCCAGGAACAGCTTGGTGTCGCCGATGGGGCCATGGGCCAGGTTCAGCGTTGTCTGCTCGTAGTTCCAGCCGCCGTCGCGGGGCCGCGCCCAGCGGTGGTTGATCTGCCACCGGACCCACTCACCGGGCGAGAGCCGCACCGGCGACGGCCGCACCCTCCGGTGGGGCGTGGCCATCATGGTGTCGTGCAGCTGCACGGCCAGCACGCCGTCTTCTTCGCGCAGCATGACGTGGACGCGGTCGACCTCCCGGCTCTCCGGCGACCACACGGGCACGAAGTCCTCCCACTCCCGCAGCCGGACCTCGTGCACGGCGGGCCCGCTACGCGACAGGATCAACCGGGGGGAGCACCACGCGGAAGACCGCTCCCCGTTCGGACGGCTCGCACGTCAGGTCGCCGCCGTGCGCCCGGACCACGCCGCGCGCGATGGCGAGCCCGAGTCCGGACCCGCCCGAACGCCGGTCGCGGGCGTCGTCGAGCCGGACCAGCCGGTCGAAGATCCGCTCCCGTTCGGACTCCGGCACCCCGGGCCCGTTGTCGGACACGGTGAACCCGGTCAGGTCGACGCGGATGCGCACCGTCCCCTGTGGACCGGTCGCCTGCCGCGCGTTGTCCACGAGGTTCGCGAGCACCTGCGCGAGCCGTTGGCCGTCGCCCACCACGGCGACCGGGACGCCCTCGGCGGTGATGTCGAAGTCCGGGGCCACGAACCGGGTGCGCGCGACCTCGGCCTCGGCCAGCGCCAACAGGTCCACCGGCTCGCGCTGCATCTCGTAGCCCGCGTCGAGCTGGGCGAGGGCGAGCAGGTCGTCCACCAGCCGTCCGGCCCGCCGGGCCTCGCGCACCAGCAGGAAGGACATCTGGTCGCGGTCGGGCGAGTCGACGGGGGCCTGCACCAGGGCCTCGGCGACCGCCTGCACCCCGGTGATCGGGGTCCTCAGCTCGTGCGCGGCGTCGGCGACGAACCGCCGGGTCCGCTGCTCGGAGCCCTCCAGCGAGTCGAGCATCCCGTCGAAGGCGGCCGCGGTGCGGCCCAGTTCCGTGTCGGTCCGGGACGGGTTGAGCCGCCCTCCCCGGTGCCCGGCGGCGATGGCCTGGGCCAACGACGTCATGGCGTCCAACGGCGCCAACGCGCGCCGCACCACCACCACGATCAGCAGCCCGGTGATCACGATCGCCCCGAGGCCCAGGACCAGCAGCAGCTTGCGCAACCGGTGCTGCGCCTGCGAAATCGCCTCGGTGTCGGCGTAGAGGGTGACCTTGTTGCCGCCGACGTTGCGGGTCTTGCGCTCGAACTGCCCCTCGTCGGGCGCGGCGCCGACCACGCCCCCGTTGGGCAGCTCGATGGTGACGTGGATGTTCCGCTTCGACAGCTGGCGCGCGACCTCTCGCGGTGCCACGCCGTTGCGCAACGACACCACCGCACGCGTCTCGGCGTCGCGCAGCACCCCGTCGACGTCGCGGGAGGACTGGCGGGCGAACGTGCGGTCGACCGCGATGACCAGTGCCACGAGCACCAAGAACAGCACCAGCAGCACGGACACCGCGACCCGTCGGCGCAACGAGACCGTGCGGAGGTTCATTCGTCGGCCCGCAGCACGTACCCGAGGCCGCGCACGGTGTGCACGAGCCGTGAGCCGTGTTCTTCGATCTTGCGGCGCACGGCGCTGACGTGGACCTCGACGAGGTTGGGGTCGTAGTCCTCGTAGCCCCACACGGCCGTGAGGATCTGCGTCTTGGAGACCACGCGGCCGCGCTGGGCGGCCAGGTACACGAGCAGCCGCAGTTCGGTGGCGGTCAGCTCGATCGCCTCGTCGGCGCGCAGGACGACACCGGCGTCGGCGTCCACGACCAGGTCTCCGACCTGCACCGTCGAGGGCGTGCGGCCGAGGCGGCGCAGCACGGCGGACACCCGCGCGACCAGTTCGGCGAGCACGAACGGCTTGCCCACGTAGTCGTCGGCTCCGCCGGAGAGGCCGCGCAGCCGGTCCGGCACACCGTCGCGCGCGGTCAGCATGACCACGCCGGCCCCGGACGAGCGGCGGATCACCTCAAGCAGCTGGAAGCCGTCGCGGCCGGGCAGCATCACGTCGAGCACGACCAGGTCGGGGCGGAACCGGCCGAGGTCGGCCTCGAGCTGGCGCCCGTCGAGGCGGTGCTGCACCTCGTACCCGGTTTCGCGCAGCGCGGACGACACCGCGGCGCCGATCGCCTCGGCGTCCTCGATCACCAACACCCTGGCGGACACCACACCATTCTGCTGATCACCGGCGGTTCGGGCGACCCACCTTCAGCTCGCGCTCAGCATGGGCGCGCACCCTGAGGTGCATGTCGAAGAAATCAGCGTGGGCCGGCGCCGTCGTCGCGGCCGTCGGCCTCACCGTGGGCGGCATCGCGGTCGCGACGGCGGCCGAAGGTCCCGGCGGTCCCGCGGCGGTGTTCGCGGAACGCCACCCCGGCGGTCCCGGCAAGCCCGGCCACGCGGACAGGGCGAAGCTCAAGGACGGCACCCTCGTGGTCGGACGGGTCAGGTCGGTCGAGTCCGGCAAGCTCACCGTCACCAAGGACGACGGCGGCGAGGTGTCGCTGACCACCGACGGCTCCACGAAGCTGCGCGGCGGCGACCTGGCCGGGCTCAAGGCCGACCAGCGCGTCACCGTGCGCGTCAAGGACGGCAAGGCGCTGGACGTGGCGCTCGCGAAGGCCCAGGAGCGGGGCACGGTCAAGGACGTCAACGGCGACAACGCCACGTTGATCCAGGTGGACGGCCTGCAGACGCCGCTCGACCTGTCCGCGGTGAGCGAGAAGCCGAAGAACGGCGACCTCGTGGCCGTCACCGGGACGGTGACCGACGGCAAGACCATCGAGGTCGACCGGCTGCGGCAGCTGCCCAAGTAGAAACCTGGGCTCCACGCGGGCCGCCCCGTCTGCGAACATCGCACTGTGGCGGTTCCGCGAAGCCCGGACAGATGGGTGTTCATCCTGCTGGTCGTCGGACTGGTCGGGATCGGGGTCGCGGTCGCGCTTCTCGTGCCGCTCAAGGTGCTGGGCGCGACCGAGCCCCTGAGACCCGTGGCCGCGACCGTCGTCGAGACGGGGTCGTGCGGTCAGGGCATGGACACCGTCGAGTGGGACGCGAACGGCGAGAAGAAGCAGGCGAAGCTCGACGGCTGCGGCCACACGAAGGGCGAGAAGGTCGAGATCGTGCTGACGGGCGGCGACATGGTCTCGTCCGCCGCCTCCGTCCCGTCCGGCCCGCCGATCACGAGCCGCCTCACCGCGCTGCTGCTGTGCCTCGCAGCGCTGGCGGGCGGCTTCTACGCGTTCCTCTTCCGCTACGCGCCGCTGCGCGCACCGGCCGTGCTGCCGGTTCCTACTCCTCGCCGGGCGGGGTCACGTTCTTGACGTAGATTGGCGCGCTCACCGTTCCGCCGGGTGCAAGGTAGTGCGTTTGCCCAGGTCAGTGCTATTCGCGCAACCACAGCAACGGCCCGAATGGTGCCGTACTGAGACCCTTACCGCCAGGGCTGAAGCCGGGAGGGGCGGCTTAGGTCTAGGCCCATCAGCCCCTAGACGAGTAATGCGTAAGTCGGTTAGTGGTCGTAGGCGGTCAGGGACCGGGTGACGGGTTGGCCGGTGGCGCGGTTGTGCCAGATTGCGGCTGTGAGGGCCAGAAGTCGTTGGGCGATACGGACTCCGACGCCCTCGATGGTGCGGCCGCCGTGCTGTTCGAGGTCGAGCTGTCCTTTGAGCGTGTCGTTGACTGATTCGATGAGTTGGCGGATGGACTTGAGCAGTGGCTCACCGGGGTGCGGGGTCCGGTTGCGGTAGGACGGCCGGATCAGCCGGACTCCGCGTGCGGCGAGGTAGTGGTCGAGTTCGCGGGAGACGTAGCCCTTGTCGGCGATGATCAGCAGTCCGGGGCGGTCGGCGAGCAGGTGGGGTTCGTGGTCGCAGATCGCCATGAGCACCTGTCGCTCGTCGATTTTCGGGTCGGCCAGTGCCCAGGTGATCGGCAGCCCGGCCGGGGTGCAGACCAGGTGCAGGCGCAGGCCCCAGAACCAGCGGGAGTGTGAGCGGCAGTAGCCGTATTTGGCCCAGCCGGCCAGCTCCGAGCGCTTGACCGTGGGCAGGGAGCGGCCGCATTCGACCGGGGTGGAGTCGACGATCCAGGTGTCGTCGGTCCACAGGTCGGTGTCGGTCGCCAGCCAGCGCATGACCTGCTTGACCAGGGGTAATGCGGCGCGCAGGCGGCGGTTGCAGCCGGACTGGCCGGGCAGGTACCGAAACGCGCCGGGCATGCGGGCGGGCAGGAACCGCAACCACCTGGCCTCGGAGGTGAACCCCAGCAGCGCTTGGGCCACGGCCAGGGTGACCAGTTCGGCGTCGGTGAGTTTCGGTGGCCTTCCGAAGCGGGTCCTGCCCGCGAGCCGGTCGTCGATCTTGACGTAGAATGCGGTGAGAAGGGTGTTCAGATCGGTCGTCACAAACTGATCTTGGACACCCTTCGTCCGTCTCCGACTACCGCCTCGACTTACGCATTACTCGTCTAGCCGGGCCGCCCGCGATGACCACCGACACCGCCGAGCATCAGCCCACTCGCAGGCTCCGCGCCGATCCGCTCGCGGCGCGATGGAATGGAGCTGCGAGCGGATCGGCGCGAGATCAGGTGGTGCTAACGGCGGTGCTGTTGCATCCCCTGCCGGGCACGCACACCTGCAGCGTGCCGGACAAGCCCTCGGGCAGGTCCAGGTTTTTCTGCCCGCACGGAGACCCCGCGCCGCTGTCGGAAGTCGAGTAGGTCCGCCCCTGCACGGTCAGGGTGGCGTTGACGTCGAGACCGTCCTCCCGGGTGTCACAGGCTCGCAGGATCTCCCCGTAGCTGTCGAAGTCCGCCCGCCCCAGAGAGCCGTAGGTGACCTGGTAAAGCGCCTGCACCCCAACCGGGGAAGCGGTGGCCGTCGTGGCCGTTACGAGCCCGGCCACCACCGCCATCACGGTCGTGGCGGCAATTTTGCCCAAATGCGGCATGTTCGTGATCTCCACTCTTTGGTCGGCGGACGCTTTCGTGCCCGCCACTTCATCAAGCCGCTTCCACCCCATCGTGTGAACCCCCCAGCGCTAGAACAACCCGATCGAGTGTTGTTTGACTCCAACCCGTTTGGCGGATTCCTACTCCGTGTCGTCAACCCCCACTTGTCATCCAACGAGGTCCGAATAACGGAATACGGAGCGCTGAGTTGCTGGACGAGAGCCTGGTTAATGCGGATGGACTATCCGGAAGTTCGGTCAGATGCCGCGCCACCTGCCCAAGGTCGCGAACCTCGATTGGAGGCCAGTGGCGGCGATGGCGGGGCAGGGAGGCACCTAGAGAGTTCTCCCTGTCCCCCATCGCACAGCCCGCACCGGCTGACGTGGCGGGCGAGCTGGCCGCCCAGGCCGTCGCGCAGGTCGCCCGCGCCCGGCAGTGGCTGCCTCCCCGGACAGAACACTAAAGCCGGGAGGGGATTGGTACGGCTCGGACCGGTCACCGCGCGGAGCGCCAAACTGCCGGAAGCGAATGGCACGAGGGTGGCTGGATGTTCGCTCAGCCCAACGGATTGCCGATCGACCCGAGCAACGACCGGAAGGACTGGAAAGCGTTCTTGGCTGAAGCCGGAGTGAGGGACGCCCGACTGCACGACGCGCGGCACACCGCCGCGACCGTGCTACTCATACTCGGCGTGCCAGAGCGCGCGGTGATGGAGTTCATGGGCTGGTCGAACATCGCGATGGCAGCGCGCTACATGCATGTGACCGCGCCAGTCCGGCGAGATGTCGCCAGGCGCATCAACGGGTTCATCTGGGACGAGTGAGACCCAAACTGAGACCCTGGGGGGGCCACCTGACACCGGGTGGCCCCTTTCGTGCTGGTAGGAGGCCTGCGCTACTCCTCACCAGGGGGCGTTACTTTCTTGACGTAGAGCAGCCGGTCGCCGGGCTCGATCGCGTCGGCCTCCGGTGCGTCCACCCGGTAGAGCGTCTTGCCCCGCACCACTCCGAGCACTATGTCGGGCAGGTGCCGCGGCGACCCGCCGATCTCGCCGGGCTCCACGTCCCGTTCGGAGATCGCGAGACCCGCGTCGGGCGTGAGCAGGTCCTCCACCATCGCCACCACCGACGGCGTCGCCGTGGCCATGCCGAGCAGGCGGCCCGCCGTCTCCGACGACACCACCACGGAGTCCGCGCCGGACTGCTTGAGCAGGTGCTCGTTCTCCCGTTCCCGCACCGACGCCACGATCTGCGCCTTGGGGGCGAGCTCGCGGGCGGTCAACGTGACCAGCACCGCCGTGTCGTCCCGGTTCGGGGCGACGACGATCGCTCGCGCCCGTGCCGCACCTGCGACCCGCAGCACGTCGTTGCGCGTACCGGAGCCGTGCACCGTGACGAGCCCGATGGCGGACGCCGCGTCGAGCGACTCCTGCACGGTGTCGACGACGACGATCGAGCCGGGCTCGACACCGTCCCCGAGCAGCGCCGCGACCGCGGAGCGCCCCTTGGTGCCATAACCCACGACCACCACGTGGTCCCGCACGACCCGCCTCCACTTCTGAATCCGCAACGCCTGACGGGAGCGTTCGGTGAGAACTTCGAGTGTCGTGCCGACCAGCACGATCAGGAACAGGACCCGCAACGGCGTGATGACCAGGACGTTGATCAGCCTGGCCGACGACGACGCGGGCGTGATGTCGCCGTAGCCGGTCGTCGAGAGTGACACCGTCGCGTAGTAGAACGCGTCGAGCAGTGACACCCCGTCCTCGTTGACGTCGCGGTAGCCGTCCCGGTCCAGGTAGACGATCAACACCGCGAGCAGCAGCGCCGCCATGGCGCCGATGACGCGTTTCAGGATGGCGCGGACCGGGCTCTGCACCTGGTCCGGCATCCTGATCACGCCGACGAGCGAGTGCGCCGCTTCGTCAGTCAGGCTCATCGAGTCAACCTCTTCGCGATGTCCGCTTGGGCGAGGATCCGCCACAGGTGAGCTGCCGCCTCCGCACCCTTGAGGAGCAACGGCACCACTACGCGCTCGTTCGGAGCGTGGACGCGATCATCCGGCAAGGTCGCGCCGAGGTACACCAGGGGCACCCCCGCCAACGCCTGCAGCAGTGCCGCGGGCCCCGAGCCGCCCGCCCGCGCGAACCGGACGGGCTCGTCGAAAGCGAGCGACATGGCCTCGACGACCGCCTCGTTGGCGGGGTCGTCCGGGCGGATCGCGTACGGCGGCACGCCCTCGCCGCGCAGGACGACCTCGGACCGGATGCCCCGTGGCGTGTGCTCGCGGACGAACTCCCGCAGCTGGGCCGCGACCTTGTCGGGGTGCTGGTCGGGCACCAGCCGGAAGCTGATCTTCGCCGTGGCGGAGGCCGGGATGATCGTCTTGAAGCCGGGGCCGGTGTAGCCGCCGCTGATGCCGTTGACCTCGGCGGTGGGCCGCACCCAGATCCGCTCGAGCGTCGTGTAGCCCGGTTCGCCCTGCGTCGCCTGCGCCCCGCCGCCGTTGTTCGCGAGCCACCTCTCCTCGTCGAACGGCAGCGAGGCGTAGTCCTCCCGTTCCTGCGCGGTCGGTTCGCGGACGTCGTCGTAGAAGCCTTCGAGCCGGATCCGGTGGTCGTCGTCGTGCAGCGCGGCGACGAGTTTCGCGAGTGCCGTGGCGGGGTTGGGAATGGCGCCGCCGGCCCGTCCGGAATGCACGTCGTCGGTGCCGCCGAAGAACGTGACCTCCGCGCCGAGAACACCTCTTTGACCGGTGTTCACCGTCGGCGCGTCGCGTTCGTGCAATGCGGTGTCGGTGAACACCACGAGATCACAGGAGAGCTGGTCCTCGTGGTCTTCGAGGAGCTTTCGCAGGTGCGGGGAACCCGATTCCTCCTCGCCCTCGACGAAGAGCTTCAGCGTGACCGCCGGCGCACTCCGCCCGGTCGCCGCCAGGTGCGCCTTCAGCCCGAGCAAGTGCATCGCGACCTGCCCCTTGTCGTCGCTGGCGCCGCGGCCCAGGAGCTCGTCGCCGCTGATCACGGGCTCGAACGGCGGGTGGTCCCAGCGCTCGACGGGATCGACGGGCTGC
The DNA here is from genome assembly GCF_036321065.1 of Lentzea sp. DG1S-22. Lineage (NCBI taxonomy): Bacteria > Bacillati > Actinomycetota > Actinomycetes > Pseudonocardiales > Pseudonocardiaceae > Lentzea > Lentzea sp. DG1S-22. The sequence continues at coordinate 5,068,133 of NZ_CP143276.1, forward strand.
ACGTCGTGGTGCCCGTAGACGAGCACGGTCGGCGCCTGCGGGTCCTCGGCCGGCCAGCACGCGAACACGGCGGGAAGCGCCGGCCCGTGGTCCCAGACCTCGACCTCCGGCCACCCGTCCTCGCGCAGCCGGTCCCGCAGCCACTCGGCGGATTCGTGCACGTCGGCGTGGTGCCGAGGATCGACGCCGATGCTCGGGATGCGGACCCACTCGCACAGCCGGGCCACGAAGGAATCGGTCAGCGCGGCCACAGCGGCGCGTTCGGGATGACGAGAATCACCTGCCACGCCCGTGGAGAATAGGCCAGCCCCACTTCGCCTACGCGGCGTAGGCATGACAGGGTGACCGCATGGAACACAATCGTTCCCGATCGCGGTCGGCGCTGGCGCTCGCCGCACTGCTCGGCCTGGCGGGGGCGACCCACTTCACCAGGCCGAAGCACTACGACGCGATCATCCCGCGCTCCCTGCCCGGCACCCCGAGGCAGTGGACCTACGCCTCCGGCGCGGCCGAGCTGGCCGTCGCGGCTGCGGTCGCCGTCCCCCGCACCCGCCGCCTCGGCGGGTTCGCCGCTTTCGCACTCTTCATCGCGGTGTTCCCGGCGAACGTGAAAATGGCTCTGGATTTCCGCGCCAAGTCGCCTCGAGCCCGCGCAATCGCCTACGGCCGCCTACCACTGCAGATCCCACTCGTCGCCTGGGCGTGGAAAGTCGCGAAAGCCGCACCTTGACCACCCTGGGCAATCCTTGACGAAGTGCCCCGCAAACGCTGTCATTTTCCGCGCGAGCAACCCTAGGATGCGCCTGTGCACACGCTCCTTCAGCGCACCGCGACCGCGCTCGGCTGGGACGGAGTCGTCGTACCCGACGTCGCCGTCCTGGGCCAGCAGGTGTCCGCGGTGGTGCGCTTGCTGCCGGAAGTGCACGAGTGGAGAACCCAGAACGGCTGGCCCCCGAGAGCCGACCCGTCCTGGTTCCGCTCCTGGTTCGAACCGGCCGCACACGACCGCCTCCCGGTGGCCGCCGTGGAACTGGTCGGCGTCCTGGTGAGCGAGTCCACGACAGACCGCGCCCTCCAGTCGTGCGGCACCCTCCTGACCCTGGCCCCGTGCGCCGTGCTGCTCCCGCGCACCGACGAGTCCCTGGCCTGGTCGTACATCGAGCTCGACTACTACGGCATCGGCGTCGTGGTGGCCGACGACCTGTCGGCGGACCTGATGGTGCCGCCGGAGGACAGGTCGCCGGAGTTCGGGCCTTCGCTGTTCGGGCGGTGGCTGCTCGAGGTGTTGTACGAGCGGGTGCTCAAGGCTTCGCACGCGCCCGCGGGGAGCAGCTCGCAGGGGTGAGGCGGCCTGCCGGGTGAGGCGGCGTGCCGGGGGGCCCGCTGGGCGAGGCGGACTGCTCAGGTGACGTGCCTACTCAGATGACGTGCCTGTTCCGAGAGCCCGCAGAGCGGCAGCCTGCCGCTGCCCCCGCGCGCTTCCTTGTCACGCAACGAGTGAAACGCGCTTTGGGTTCCCGGCTGTCCACAGGTTACCCGGCCGGGCATCACCGCAGGTCAGAGAGCCGCTTCCTGTGGACAACTCGCGATCATGCCCTCGCCCCGCCTCATGACGTGATCTTCCGGCCCACCGCCATCCCCTGACACCGCCATCCCCTGGCACGGCCCTCGCGCGAAGCTCGCCACGACCGCGCTGCGGTTCGCCCGTCACGACCCCACCGAGCGGATCAGGTCCTTCAGCCCCTGCTCGTCCAGCAGGTCCGCCGGCCGCACCGTCACGTCGTGCCGCACGTAGTGGAAAGCCGCCCGCACGCGCTCCAAAGGCTCGCCGACCAGAGCCGCCCAAGCCAGCCGATACGCGGCGAGCTGCACCGACAGTGCGGGGAGGGCCTCGTCGTCCGGCACCGCGCCCGTCTTCCAGTCGACGACGGTCCAGCCGTCCGGGTCGCGGTAGACGGCGTCCATGCGGCCTCGCACCGAGATGCCGTCGAACTCCGCCTCGAACGGCACCTCCACGTCGTGCGGGGTGCGGTCTGCCCAGGTGCTGGCGAGGAACGTCTCCTTCAGGCGTTCCAGGTCCGCGTCCGGGGCGGCGTCGGCGTCGCCTGCTCCCGGTAGTTCGTCGAGGTCGAGCAGGCGGGTGGCGCCGAAGCGGTTTTCCAGCCACGTGTGGAAGGCGGTGCCTCGGCGGGCCAGCGGGTTCGGTGGGAACGGCAGCGGGCGGCGCAGGCGGCGGGCCAGTTGGTCCGGGTCCTTGGCCAGTTCCACCAGCTGTGAGACGGAGAGGTGGTCCGGGAGGGCCACCTGTTCCCTGCGGTTCTGGGAGGCGGCGCGTTCGGCCAGCAGCACGTCGACGTCGCGGGCCCAGCCTTCCGGGTCCTCGTCCTCGGGCATCTCGGGGTCGTCGGGGACCACGTCGTCGGGGAGCGGTTCGGGCTCCGGCGGGAAGTCGTCGTCCGGCGGCTCGTCGGTGGGGGGCGGGTAGTCCTCGTCGGTCACGTCGGCGGAGGTCTCGGGGGACTCGAACACCAGCGGCAACGGCTCCGGCGGGGCGTTGCGCAGGGCGTCGAGGGCCGCGAGGACCATCGAGGCGCCTTCGACGACGGCGTCGCGGCGCTTGCCCAGGGGGTCGGCGGGCCAGATGGACGACTTCACGTCCTCGGCGAGCGGGTTCGGGGTGTCGGGTTCGGGCTCGGGGGCCCACACCGAGATGTCGCCGGGCGGGTCGTCGCGTTGCAGGACCTCGTGCATCTCCCGCAGGAAGACCGAAGGGCCCTTCGGCTTGTCGCCGGCCTCGGCCCACCAGTGGCCGGACATGAGCAGGCTGTGCTCGGCTCTGGTCACGCCGACGTAGAACAGGCGGCGTTCCTCGACGAGGCGGCGTTCCTCGAACTCCTCGGCGTGGATGGTCAGCGCCTCGTCGACCTCTTTGCGGTTGAAGCCGGCGGACAGCTTCAGCACCGGCAGGTCGGCCGAGTCGCCGCGCAGGGGGGCGGGGAGCTCGGTCACGGACTTGAGCCAGCACGAGGACTTCTTGCGGCCGGGGAACACGTCGCGGACCAGGTGCGGCAGCGCGACGATCCTCCACTCCAGACCCTTCGCGGAGTGGACGGTGAGGATCTGCACGCGGTCCTCGGAGACCTCGACCTCGCCCGGTTCCAGGCCGTCCTCGGCGTGTTCGGCGGTGTAGAGGTAGTCGAGCAGCGACGGGAGCGTCGCGGACGGCGAGGCGGCGGCGAAGTCCATGACGACGTCGGAGAAGGCGTCGAGGTGGGCGCGGCCGACCATGCCGGGGCGTGACATCGACTCGATGTCGAGCAGCAGGGTGCGTTCGACGTCGGCGACCAGTTCGGGCAGCGGCTGGTCGAGCCTGCGCCGCAGCGCCGCGAGCTCGCCGCCGAGCCGCCGGATGCGCCGGTAGCCGTCGGGTGAGTAGGAATCGGGGTCGCCGGGGTCGTCCAACGCATCGGCGAGGCCTGCCTGTTCGGCGTGTTCGCCGGGCAGGGCGTCCGCCAGCACCAGCAGTGGATCGTCTACAACGGACTGTCGTGGTGCGACACCGGCCAGCTCTCGCGCGCGTGACCACAACGCGGCCAGGTCGACGGCGGCGAGGCGCCAGCGGGAGCCGGTGAGCAGGCGGGCCGCGGCGGTGCCGGCCAGCGGGTCGACCAGCACCCGCAGCGCCGACACCAGGTCGCGCACCTCGGGTTCGTCGAGCAGGCCACCGAGGCCGACGACCTCGACCGGCAGGCCTCGTTCGCGCAGCGCCGCCGCGATGGCCGCCATGTCCGAACGGCGCCGCACGAGCACGGCGGCCGTGGGCGGCACGCCTTCGGCGTCGAGGTGCGCTTCCCATTGCGCCGCGACGTTGTCCGCCATCCAGTCGAGCTCGGCGCGGATGTCGGTGTGCAGGGCCAGGCGCACGTCACCGGGCCCGGCACCCGGCCGGGCGCGCAGCTCCTCGACGTCCAGGCCTGCTTCCCGCAGTGGCAGCGACACGGCGTTGGCGAGCTCGAGGACCTCGGGCGGGTTGCGGAAGCTGGTCAGCAGGCCGTACTTGCGGGTCGGCGGGAAGTCGTCGGCGAAGCGCGGCAGGTTCGCGGCCGACGCCCCGCGCCAGCCGTAGATCGCCTGCGCCGGGTCGCCCACGGACGTGACCGGCATCGGCGTGCCGAGCCCGAACAGCGACCGCAGCAGCACGCGCTGCGCGTGCCCGGTGTCCTGGTACTCGTCGAGCAGCACCGCGCCGTACCGCTCGCGCTCCCCCGAGGACACCTCCTCGAAGGCGGCCAGCTGGGCGGCGAGCGACATCTGGTCCGCGAAGTCCAGCGCGGCCTCTTTGCGCTTGCGCTGCTGGTACGCCTCCAGCAACGGCAGCAGGGCGATCCGCAACCGTTGCGCCGCAACGATTTCCTTCAGCTTTTCCGGCAACGCGTCGCGCTGGCGGGGTGCGCGCGGCGCGTTCTCGATCAACGCGCACAGCTCCGAGGCGTGCGCCTGCAACGCCTCGGGCGTCACGAGGTGCTCGCCCAGCTCGCCGGCCAGCGACAGCAGGTACCCGGTGATCGTCGCCGGCACCTTGTCGGTGTCGAGGTCGCGCGCCCACGTCGACACCACGCGGTGCGCGAGCTGCCACGACGCCGTCTCGGTCAGCAGCCGCACGCCGGGCTCCACCGGCAGCCGCAGGCCGTGCTCGGTCACGAGCCGGCCCGCGTACGCGTGGTAGGTGAGCACGACGGGCTCGCCGGTCAGCACGGCCATCTTGCGCTCGCCGCTGGGGTCGAGCTCGTCGAGCAGCGACGACCCGGCCAGCCGGCGCAGACGGGCGCGCACGCGGTCGGCGAGCTGGCGGGCGGCCTTGCGCGTGAACGTGAGGCCGAGCACGCGGTCGGGCAGCACGAGACCGTTCGCGACCAGCCACACCACGCGGGCGGCCATCGTCTCGGTCTTGCCCGCGCCCGCACCCGCCACGACCAGCGCGGGCTGCGCGGGTGCGGCGATGACCTCGGCCTGCTCGGGGGTCGGTTTGTTCAGCCCGAGCGCCTCAGCGATCTCGAACGGGCTGACGGTCACCGTGACATCTTCCTACGCACGCCGGAACGCCTATTCACTCACCTGTCGCCCGGACGGGTGGACGGGGCACGTGGTGCGTGCCGGGCACCTGTCGCAGTCCGCGTTCTCCCGCGCCGTGTACTCGGGTCCGAGCACCGACTCCGCCGCTCCCTGCACGACTTCCAGCCACGCCCGGACGCCCTGTTCGTCCAGGGGCGCCTGCGTGCGCTCGACGGCTCCTGTCTTCTTGTCCTCCTTCGCCACGTACAGCAACCGGGCGCCACCCGGCTCTGTTCCCAGTCCGATGTGGGTGAAGCCGCCCAGCGACGACGCCAGCTGGTAGACGGCGAGCTGCGGGTGCTCCTGCGAGGCCTCGCGGGACACCGGGCTCTTGCCGGTCTTGAGGTCGATCACGACGGGGCGGCCGTCCTCGTCGTGCTCCAGGCGGTCGACGCGTCCGCGGACCTGCAACCACGGGCCCCCGTCGCGCTTGGGGACCTCGACGACCATCTCCTCCTCGACCGCGACCTGCGTGAGCTGGCTGCGGCTCATCGTGAGCCACGCGAGGAACGTGTCGAGCATCTTCTCCACGCGCATCCGTTCGCGGCGGGAGAACCAGGGGGCGCCCGCGTCGACGGCGGCCCACGCCTCGTCCAGCTTCGCCCGCAGCTGCGCGGAGTCGGCACCCGAGGCGGCGGCCTGCGCGAGTGCGTGGACCAGCGTGCCCGTGACCGAGGCCAGCTCGGCCGGGTCCTGGCCGCCGTGGCGCTCGACGACCCACCGCAGCGGGCACTTCGTGATCACCTCGATGGTCGACGGCGTCACGCTGACCTTCTGGTCCTCCGTCCACAGTGGAGCGTCCGCGGACACCTCCGCCAAGCCGTACCAGGATTCCGGGTGCGCACCGGGCACGCCGGCCTCCGCCAGCCGGGCCAGCTGCACGGCGGCGCGCTCACGCCTGGCCGGGTCCTCGGAGTCCGAGCACACGACCCGGCGCAGCTCGCCGACGAGCTCGCCGAGCACCAGACCGCGCTGCGGCCGGTGCAGCTTGCGCTCGTCCGCGGACGACGACTCGATCTCGTCGAGGAACCGCGACGGCTGCTCGTCCTCACCCCGAACGGCGCTGATCAGCAGCTTCGACCGCGCCCGCGAGGCCGCGACCAGCAGCAGGCGGCGTTCCTCCGCGAGGATCGGCGCCACCGCGGACACCGACGGCTCCAGCCCGGCCAGCACGTCCACCATGCGTTCGACGCCGAGGACCGTGCCGCGCAGCCGCAGGTCGGGCCAGCTGCCCTCCTGGACGCCGGGCACCGCGACGACCTCCCACTCGCGCCCGGCCGCGGAGTGCGCCGTCAGCACCGACACCGCCTCGCCGGTCGGAGCCGAGGCGGCCAGGGTGTCGCCGACGATCCGCTGCGACTCCAGGTAGTCCGCGAACCCGGCCACACCGGACCCCGGCAGCCGGTCGACGTACTTCGCGGCCGCCTCGAACAGCGCCACGATCGCGTCGAGGTCCCTGTCCGCCTGCATGCCCGGCATGCCGCGCCGCGCCGACTGCGCCACCCAGCGGTCCTGCAGCCCGGTGGCCGTCCACAGGTCCCACAGCACGGCCTCGACGGACTTCCCGGACTCGACTGCCTTGCGCGCCAGCGACAGCAGGTGCGCGATCCTCCGCGCCGGCAGGGACTCCGCGTCCTCCAGCGCCGCCAGCCGGTCCCCGTCCTCGACGACCTCCACCAGCAGGTCGCCGCTCGGCCGGTCGCCTCCCGCCGCCATCTCCAGGCGCCGGAGCCCTCGCCGCAACCGCCGCAGCGCCAGCGGGTCCGCGCCACCGTACGAGGACGACAGCAGCATCGCCGCCGTGTCCTCGTCCAGCGAGCCGGGCGAGGCGGCGGCACGGATCAGGGCGAGCAGCGGGCGCACGGAAGGCTGCTGCGCCAGCGGCAGCTCGTCCGACGCCACCGCCACCGGGATCCCGGCGGCGAGCAGGGCCCGTTGCAGGACCGGCAGGGACAACGTCGCCGAGCGCACCACGACGGCCATCCGCGACCACGGCACCTCGTCGGCCAGGTGGGAGCGCCGGAGCTGGTCCGCCACCCACGTCGCCTCCTGCGCGGACGAGGCGAGCAGCCGCACCTGCACGGACCCCTCGCCGTCGACCGGGTCGACGGTGCGAGCCGGGGAGGCACCCGGCAGGCGGGCGGCCAGCCGCGCGACCGCGTCCCGGATCTCCGGCATCATCCGGTGCGACTGCCGCAGCACGACCGTCTCCCCCGCGACGTCCCGCAGGATCTCCGGGTCGGCGCCGCGGAACGTGAAGATCGCCTGGTCCGGGTCGCCCGCCAGGACGAACCGCGTGGCCCCCGCGCCGAGCGTGCGGATCAGCGAGTACTGCATCGGGTCGAGGTGCTGTGCGTCGTCGACCAGCAGGTACCGCACACGGCGCCGTTCGCCGAACAGCAGCTCCTCGTCGTTCACGAACGCCGCGTACGCCGACGACACCAGCTCGGCCGCGTCGTAGGCGGGTGCGTACGCCGTCGCCGAGTCCATGCCGGACAGCAGGTTCACGGCCTCGTACTGCGCGCCGAACCGCCCGGCGGCCACCCACTCGTCGCGCCCGTGCTGCTCACCGAGCTCGATCAGGTCCTCCGGCCCGAGGCCTCGTTCCGCCGCCCTCAGCAGCAGGTCCCGCAGCTCGTGCGCGAAGCCCGGCAGTTCCAGGGCGGGCCGCAGCCGCTCCGGCCACTTGAGAGCGCCCGACTCCACGTCACCGGCCAGCAGCTCGCGCACCATCGCGTCCTGGTCCGGACCGGACAGCAGCCGGGGCGGGGGCTCGCCGAGCAGCACTGCCTGGTTGCGCAGCACCGCGAACGCGTAGGAGTGGACGGTCCGCACCAACGGCTCGCGGATCGCGGACAGGCGGCCCGTCAGCAGCTGGGTGATCTGCGCGCGCAACGCCGCCGACGCGCGCCTGTTCGCCGTGAGCACCAGCACGTTCTCGGGATCGGCGCCGTGCTCCAGCACCACGTGCGCGGCCAGCTCGGCGAGCAGCGTCGTCTTGCCCGTGCCGGGGCCGCCGAGCACGCGCAGGAAGCCCTCGTGCGCGAAGACCCGCTGCGCAGCGGCGTCCCACCGGGGACGCGGGCGCGTCTCCGGCTTCCGGCGGACCAGCTGGGGTGCAAGTGCCACGGACCGATTTCACCACGCTGCACCGACAAGATCAGAGACGCCCGCCGAACGGAGCACGCCGGGGTGGTGCCGCCGGTCCTCGGTGAAGGGCCGTTGTCCAGCACGCTCCCACGGCGGTGTGAGACCGCTCACCGAGGGGTCAGCCCTGTTCGAGGTCCTGCAGGAAGTCGCCCGGCGTGCGGGCCGCGCCGAAGTGGTCGCCGGTCGCGAAGTCCGCCCCGGCGTCCCGCCACCACGAAGCCTGCTCGGCGCTCGAGACCCCGTCGACCGCGACCGAGACACCCTGCTCCCGCAGCAACGGCAGCAGCGCCGCCACGTACGGCGACCGGCTCTCGACGAGCCGGCGGGCCACCCGGACCGCCTGCACCGGCAGGTCGTGCGAGAGCAGGCCGAAGTCGAGCGGTCCCAGCCCGAAGTCGTCGATCGCGGTCAGCACGCCCATGCGCGCCAGCACCGCGAGGTTGTCGGCCGCGTCGGCCATCGGCAGCACGTCGCCGGGCATGCTGATCATCAGCCGGTCGGCGGGCGTCCCGGTCTCGTCGAGCACCTTCACCACCCGCGAGACGAGGTCGGCGTCGGCGGCCTGGTGGGCGGTGAGCCGCACGGCGAGGGCGCGGTCGAACTGCCGGCGCTGCCGCCACCACGCCGACTGGCCGGCGGCCACCCGCAGCACCCACTCGCCGAGCGGCAGGATCAGCCCGGTCTGCTCGGCCAGCGCGGCGCAGCGCTCGTGGTCCAGCACCGGCGAGTCCGGCCTGTCCCAGTGCAGGGCGGCCTCGACACCGGTGACCGCGCCGTCGGCGAGAGCGACGACCCGCCGGTACCGCACGGTGATCTCGCCGTCCTCCCACGCGGCCGGCATGGCCACGGCCAGCGCGTCGTCGCGGCGCTCCTCCGCGTCCTGACCGGCGTGGAACAGCTCCCACTGCCCGCGCCTGCCCCTCTTGGCGCGGCGCAGCGCCCGTTCCGCGGAGCGCAGCACGTCGAGCGGTTCGGCGTCGCTGTCCGGCTTCCGCACGACGCCGGCGCTCATCGACACGGCGAGCCCGTGGCCGTCCAGGAACGTCGGCTCGAGCAGCAGGTCGTCGTTGATCTTCTTCATGATCGCGTCGATGTCCGGCGTGGCCGGCGTGTTCTCGAGCAGGACGCCGAACTCGTCGTCGCCGAACCGGGCGATCATGACCCTGTCGCCGGGCAGCAGCGCCTTCAGCCGCTGCGCCACGTGCTGCAGCAGCTGTTCGACGACCCGGCCGCCGAAGGTGTCGCGCAGCATGCCGAACGCGTCGAGGTCGAGGTGGAAGACCGTGATGCCGTGCGCGGGATCGCCCCTGCGCAGCGCGATCTCCAGCTGCGTGGTGAAGAACTGCTTGTTCGGCAGGCCTGTCAGCGGGTCGTGCAGCGCCTGGCGCTGCAGCTCGCCCTGCAGCAGCGCGAGCTCGGTGCCGTCCTCGACCACCACGACGAACTGGATCGGCTCCGAGTCGGCACCGCGCAGCAGCGACGCCGTCAGCGTCACCCGCGCGGTCTCGCCGTCCTCGCGCAGCAACCGTTGCGACTGCCGGACGCGCTCGGCGGCACCGGACGCGAGGTCGGTCATCGCCTGCCGCAGCACCTCGGTGAAGCCGTCCTCGACCAGGTCGAGCAGCGGCATGCCGGTCAGCTCGTCGGAGGTGCGGCCGAGGATGTCGCCGACAGCCGCGTTGACGCTGAGCAGCCGCCCGTCGAGGCCGACCATCAGCACGCCGTTCGTGGAGGCCGTGACGACCTCGTTGAAGCGGGCCTCGCTCTCCTTGAGGTTCCAGTTCGCGTCGCGCACGGCCTTGAGCAGCGACCTCTGCATGCTCTCCTGCTGCGCGAGCACGGACTCGGTGTTCGCCCCGGTGAAGCCGGCGCCGATCGCGCCCATCGCGTGCGCGATCCGGTCCGCGTACCGCTCGACCGGCTGGAACTCCGGCAGCGCGGGCAGGCCCCTGCCGAGCACCTCGGCGGTGCAGCGCAGGCCGAGCCGGCCGAGGTGGCCGAGACCCGCGAGCCCGGCGCCGATGCGCTCGGCCGCGATCGGGTTGAACTTCTCCTCGTGCAGCAGTGCGCACAACGCGTCGAGCTCGTCACCCAGCCGGGCGTCGAGATCATCACGGCCGAGCGGAATCGCGACCGCTCCGAGCAGCCGGTAGGACCATTTCCGGGCAAGCGTCTGCCTCGCCCTTGCAGCGTCCTCGGGCGACGGCGTGACATCGGGTATTCGACTCGGCTTGGGCATTCGGGGGCTGCCTCGTCACGGCTCGGAATGTCCGGCAGTTTACCCACGCACAGTCGGCCCGACCTCAACCGGCAGCGTGAATCAACATCACTCTATCGATATTCGCTATGGCTTTCGACCGACCCCCGCGAACGCGATCCTGTTCACCGCCGGGTCGTCGGAGATGTCGCCGGGTCCGGTAGGACGCCATTCGGCGAACTTGACGAGTCCCGGTTCGACCAGTTCGAAATCGCCGAAGAACGCCTCGACCTCGTGGCGGTCGCGGTAGGCGACATCGCCACCGCCCGACTTGCTCATCCTGTCCGTGACGGCCCTGGCCTCGTCGTTGACGTGGTCACCCGCCATGTGCGAGATCGCGAGGTAGCTCCCGCTCGGCAACGCATCGCGGTAGCGCTTGAGCAGGCTCTGCGGATCGGCCTCGTCGGGCACCCAGTGCACCATGAAGAGCAGCAGCAGGCCGATCGGCTGGTCGAAGTCCAGCAGCCGCTTCACCTCGGGACTGGTGAGGATGCTGTCGGGGTCGCGCATGTCGGCCTGCAGCACGCTGACCTGGTCGTTGCCCGCGACGATGAGCTCGCCGTGCGCGACGGCCACGGGGTCGCGGTCCACGTAGACGACCCGGCTGCCGGGCGCCTGCTCCTGGGCGACCTCGTGCACGTTGGCCACGGTCGGGATGCCGGACCCGATGTCGAGGAACTGCCGCACGCCCTGGTCGGTCATGAACCGCACCGCCCGGCGCAGGAAAGCCCGGTTGAGCCTGGCGGCGCTGCGCGAGTTCGGCATCATCTCCTCGGCCTTGTCGCCCATCAGGCGGTCGACCGCGAAGTTGTGCGCGCCACCGAGGAGGTAGTCGTAGACCCGCGCCGCGCTGGGCACGGAGACATCGACGTTCTGCGGAATCCAGCTCTGGTCTTGGGTCACGTCGGTCCACCTCTTCGGGTTGCGGACGCACAAGCTTAGTCATGCACGAAGCGCACACGGTTAGGCCGCTCGTGTGAACGCACGCCACCCGATCGGCCACTGTTCTGGCCGACTGAATGACTCCTATGGTAGGGCGCCTCTTTCACCGTCGCGAGGAGCGATGATGCCTGTCCCGGTGGCACCCGGTAGGCTGCCATTTTTCGGACACACGTTGCCAATGCTCAGGAAAAGATTCGCTTTCACCGGTAATTTGCGCGGTCGTGGTGATCTCGTGGAAGTCCATTTGGGACCGTTGCGGACTTTGTTCGTCGCCAGTCCGCGGTTGACGCACCAGGTGCTGGTCACCGACGCGCCGAAGTTCCACAAGGGCCGGATGTACGACAAGTTCCGGCCGTTCGTCGGCAACGGGCTCGCCCTGTCCAACGGGGCCTTCCACCTGCGCCAGCGGCGGATGGTGCAGCCGGCGTTCCACCGGGACCGGATCGCGGGCTACGCCGCCACGATGGTCCGCGCGACGGAGGACCTGCTGGGGACGTGGCGGCCGGGCCAGGTGCGGCGGCTCGAAGCGGACATGCAGGGCCTCGCCGTGACGATCGTCGGTGAGGCGCTCTTCTCCACCGAGATCGGCCGCAAGGCGATCGACGAGGCCCGCCGGTCGGTCTTCGTCATCATCAAGAACGGCATCCTGCGCGCGCTGTCCCCCGGCTTCGTCGAGAAGCTGCCCATCCCGGCCAACCGCGAGTTCGACGGTGCCATCTCCCGGATGCGCGCGATCGTGCACGAGGTCGTCGAGAGCCGCCGCGACGACGACACCGACCACGGTGACCTGCTCTCGACCCTGCTGGCCGCGCGGGACTCCGAGACCGGCCGCCCGATGACCGACGAGCAGGTCTTCGACGAGGTCGTCACGCTGCTCACCGCGGGGATCGAGACCACCGCGCTCGCGCTGGCCTGGGTCTTCCACGAGATCGCCGCCAACCCCGAGGTCGAACGGCGGGTGCTGGCGGAGGTCGACGAGGTGCTGGGCGGGCGTCCGGTCACGATCGACGACGTGCCGGAGCTGACGTACGTCGGCCAGGTGGCGAACGAGGTCCTGCGGAAGTACCCGCTCTGGCTCGTCATGCGCCGCACGGCCGAGGAGGTCGAGCTCGGCGGCGCCCGCCTGGCACCGGGCACCGAGGTGATCCTCAGCCCGCACACGCTGCACCACGACCCCCTGCACTTCCCGGACCCCGAGCGCTTCGACCCGGACCGCTGGACGCCCGAACGCGCGAAGCAGCTGCCCAAGGGCGCGTTCGTCCCGTTCGGCGGCGGCATCCACCAGTGCATCGGCAACCACTTCGCCCTGACCGAGATCGCCGTCGTGGTGGCGACGATCTGCTCGCGCTACCGGCTGGTCCCCGAACGGCCCGTGCGCACCAGGTTCACCAATGCGGCCTACCCCAGCGACCTGATGATGCAGGTCGTCCCCCGCTAGTTGGAGGTTTGTTCCCCCATGCGTTTCCGTCGGCTCTGTGCCGCCGCGCTGCTCGCCGCGCTCCTACCGGTCCCCGCACCGGCGAGCGCCGCCCAGACCACCTGCGAGGACGTGTACACGCCCGTTCAGTTCGGCCTCGTCCAGCAGGTGATGTACGGAAGGTTGTGCGTCCCCCGGGGGGCGAAGACGGTCCAGGTGCTCGTCCCCGGTGGCACCTACACGAGCGGTTACTGGGACATCCCGGTGGACAACGGGCCGCGGTCCGTCGTGCGTGCCATGAACAACGCGGGCGTCGCCACCATGGCGGTGGACCGCATCGGCTCCGGCAAGAGCTCGAAGCCGCTCAGCATCCTGGTCGACGTCCCCAACCAGGCGCAGGCGGTGCACCAGATCATCCAGAAGCTGCGCCCGCGGTTCTCGAAGGTGTTAGTGGGCGGGCACTCCATCGGTTCGGCCATCGCGATGGCCGAGGCCGCCCGGTACCGCGACGTCGACGGCGTCCTCGTCACCGGCATGACCCACCAGTGGGACTACATCCGCGCCGTGCCGGCGCTGACGAACCTCATCCCGGCCGTGCTCGACGCGAAGCTGGCCCTGCGCGGTCTCGACGTCGGCTACCTGACGACGGCGCCGGGAACGCGTTACGCCATGTTCCACGCGCCGGGGCCGAACAACTCCGCGGTGGTCAGCCTCGACGAGTCCACGAAGGACGTCGTGTCCGCGAGCGAGTTCGTGACGACCGCGTTGATGTCGAACATCGTGCTCCCCGCCAGCAGCACCATCGACGTGCCGGTGATGACGGTGCAGACCTCGGCCGACTACTTCTGCGGCACCCCGCCGCTGGGCGCCGACTGCTCGTCGCCCGCGGCGCTGGTCAGGTCGGAGAAGCCGTTCTACGGCAAGGCACCGCGGTTGGACGCGTTCGTGGTCAACGGGTACGGCCACGTCTTCAACTTCGACACGCAGAACGCCAACCGCTACCACGCGGCCGTCATCTCGTGGCAGCGCAGCCTCTAGAGCCGCCGCAGGAACTCCCCCGCGTCGTGCGGGGACCCGAAGTGGGCGCCGATCGCGAGGTCGGCGCCCGCTTGCTCCCACCACTTCGCCTGCTCGGCGGTCTCGACTCCGTCGACGCACACGGTGACGCCCAGGTCGTGCACGGCCTGCACCAGCAGGGCGGACCGGGGGTCCTGCCGCCGCACCAGGTCCGTCGGCACCAGCACGGATGCCACGGGCAGCCGGGACAGCCAGGCGAGGTCCCGCGGCCCGAGGCCGAAGTCGTCGAGCGCGATCCGCACACCCCTGTCCGCGAGCGTGCCGAGGTTGTCCGCGGCGTCGGCCACGCCCAGCACGCCGACCGGCATGCTCAGGGTCAGCCCGCCGGCCGGCATCCCGGTCTCCTCCAGCACATTCGCGACGCGGGACACCAGGTCCGCGTCGGTCGACTGGTGGTGCGTGAGCCGCACGCCGAACTGCTGGTCGAGCTCACCGCGCTGGCGCCACCACTGCGCCTGGCCCGCTGAGATCCTGATCAGCCACTCGCCCATCGGCAGGATGAGCCCGCTCGCGTCCGCGAGCGCCGCGCACCGGTCCGAGAGGTCCCAGTGCAGCAACGCCTCCACGCCGGCGAGCGCGCCCGTGGCCAGTTCGCGGACCGGCTGGTAGACGACGCCGATGTCGCCCTGCTCCCACGCGCCCGGCATGACGACGGCCAGCGCGGCGTCACGGCGCCCGGCGGAGTCCTCGTCGGTGTGGAAGACCTCCCACTGCCCGCGGCGGTCCCGTTTCGCCTGCCGCAGCGCCAGGTCCGCCATGCGCAGCAGCTCGACCGGGTCGACGTCGGGCGAGGGCTGGTGCACCACGCCCGCGCTCACCGACACCGCCAGGCCGTGATCGTCCACATAGGTCGGTTCGCCGAGGTCGGCGTTGATCGCGCTCATGATCGTCGCGATGTCCGGCGTGGTCGCGGTGTTCTCGAGGAGGATGCCGAACTCGTCGCCGTCGAACCGGGCGACCATCGCCTTCTCGCGGAACAGCAACGCCTGCAGCCTGCGCGCGACGTGCTGCAGCAGGTGCTCGCCGACCTTCGCGCCGAGGGTGTTGCACACCAACCCGAACGCGTCGAGGTCGAGCTGGAGGACCGTGACGCCGAACTCGGGATCGGCCCGGCGCAGCGCCGTTTCGAGGTGGGTGGTGAAGAACTGCCGGTTGGGCAGCCCGGTCAGCACGTCGTGCAGCGACTGCCTGCGCAGCTCTCCCTGCAGCAGGGCGAGTTCCGTGTCGTCGTCCGCCATCACCAGGACGTGGCTCGGTTTGCCCTGCTCGTCCCTGATCAGCGACGCCGTCAGCGTCACCCTGGCCAGCTCGCCGTCGCCGCGCACCAGCTGCACCGGTTCGCGCTCGAACTCGCCGCGCTCGGCGAGAACCCGTTCCATCATCTCGCGGAACACGACGATCGAGCTGGGCGCGATGAGCTCCATGAGCCTCGTGCCCGGCTCCGGCGAGCGCCCGATGATCTCGGCGATCGACTCGTTGCCCCACGCCAGCCTGCCGTCGAGACCGACGATCAGGACGCCGTTGGTGGACGAGGACGCGATGCCCTCGAACTTCGCCTCGCTCTGGCGGAGGTCCCGCTGCGCGTCGTGGGCCGCCTTGAGCAACGCCCGCTGCATGCTGTCCTGCTGGTCCAGGATCGAGCGCGTCCGCGCGGCGGTGTACCCGCAGGCGACCGCACCGATGCCGCCGACGACCCGCACCGCGTGCTGCTCGCGCCCGCGGAACTCCTCGAGCCCCAGCAGACCCTTGCCGAGCACGTCGACCGTGCGCTTGAGCCCGGGTTCGGTGACGTAGCCCAGAGCGACGAGCCGTTCGCCGACCTCTTCGAACGGGGCGAGGTCGAACGGCTCGGCGTGCAGCGCCGCGCACAGGTCGTCGAGCAGGGCGCCCAGTTCGGCGTCCAGCTCGTCTCGGCTCAGAGCGACAACGACGACACTGCTGAGCAGGTAGCTCCACTTGCGCGACAAGGCTTCTCGCGCCCGGACGGCGGCGGTGTCCGCGGGTGGAGCGGCATCGGGTCTTCGGCTCGGTTTCGTCATTCCCGTTGCCCTGTATGGGGTGGAGAGTGTCCGGCAGTTTACCCACCGGCAGTCGGCGCCCATTGCGCCAACCGTGTGATCCTCCGACACTACAGCGTGGTTTAAGGCCGTACGACTGACCCCAGAGTACAAGGACACGTCCCTCAACGCTCGTCAGCGCCCTCGCCCCGTGCGGTCAACGCGAGGAAGTTACCGGTGCGCACCGCAACGCGGTAGAGGCATTCGCTCCGCTCTTGGACGTTGGAGCCTCACACGTCGGCCTTCCTGGGCTTTCTCCCGGTATTTCCTTTGTCAGCCAACATGAACAGGTGACATCGCCGGCACGAGCGTCGAGGTGGGGCACCCGGCTGCTGGACCGTGCGAGTGACCTCCGAACCACCCTATCGGGCACTGTCGTCCTCACCCGAACGGCTTCTACGGTGGTCCGTTCCCACGGCTCCCCGCACGTTCCCGGGAGCCGGCCCTCCCGCGAGCCGAACGGACCGAACCGCATGCCCCGACGATGGCTGGTGCTGTTCCTGCGCTGGCTGCGCACCGCTTCCCAGCCGGTACCGCCCGACTAGACTCCGCGCATGGACGAAGAGATCCACGAGCGGGTCCGCGACCGCATCAAGGCCATCCCGCGCGGACGAGTCGCCACCTACGGCGACATCGCAGATCTCGCGAAGGCCCCGTCCCCCCGCCTGGTGGGCCGCATCCTGAACGAGGACGGCCACGACCTCCCGTGGCAACGCGTCCTCAAGGCCGACGGCACCTGCGCCCCGCACCTGCGCGACACGCAGCTCCAGCTCCTCCACGAGGAGGGCGTCCCGAACCTGGGCGGCAAGGTGGACCTGCGGGAGTACCGCTGGGAGGACGCGCGCGCGGAAGCCGACGAGGAGCCGGGGCTCTGGTAGAGAGGCGCTGACGGCCGCCGGGCCGCGGGACGCACCGCGGCCTCCTCTCCCGCGAAGCCGAAGCCGAGCCGTCCGGACCACACGGCTCTGATCAGCGGCGATGACGCAACCACGCGCGACACAGGCCCCAAGGCGACCACCGCCCCAAGACGAGCACCTCGCGAAGGCTCAAGCCGACCGAACCATCCCGGCCCGAGCCTCGGAGTACCGCCGCACCAACGCCTCCACCACCAGTGGATGCGCTCCCACCGGCGAGGAGACCAGGTCCGCCCCGCACCCCTCCAGCACGGAGTGGAACGCCCCGGGCGCCAGCAGCCACGAGGCGACCACCACCCGGCGCCGTCCCCGGACAGCGGCCACCACGTCGGCGATCCGGGGCGAAGCCGTGGCGACGTACCCCACCGCCTCGGCTCCCAGCATCCCGGCCGCGGCGCGGACAGCGGCCAGCGCCCGAGCGTCGGAAGAGCCCGCCGCGGCGAGCACGACTGCGTCGCCGCGGCGGAAACCCGCCTCCCGCAACCGGTCCCGCACGGCGGGCACCGCGGCCAACCCCAGCGGCGGGGTCAGCACGACGTCGCCGCGCGGCCCGATCTGCTCGGGGATGTCGACCCGGACGTGGTACCCGGCGGCCAGGAACACCGGCACGACGACGCAGGGTCCGTCCACGACGGACCGGACGTCCGGCTGCAGCACGTCGGCGTAAGCCACCACAACCGGCACGTCGACGTGCGCACGGACCAGGTCCGCGATCTCCGAGCACACCGCGATCCCGGTAGCGGACCGCGTCCCGTGGAACGCCAGAACGAGCTTCATGCGGGCTCCATGGCCAGCCGGTACCCCCGCTTCACGACCGTGCACACCATCTGCGGCGACCCCAGGGCGGTCCGCAACCGCCCGATCGCCGTCTCGACGGCGTGCTCCTCCCCGCCGGAAGGCAACGCGGCCAACAGGTCCTGACGCGACACCACCCGGCCGCGCGCTGCGACGAGCGTCCGCAGCACGGCCATCGGCGCCGGTGCGACGGGCCGGAGCTCGCCGTCGACGACCACGGCCTGCGCTCGCATCTCCATGTCGCGGGACGCGATCCGCAGCCGGGTGGCGCGGGAAGGCAGCTCCAGGGCCAGCTCCCGCACCATCGACCCGATCCGCGACCGGGCGGGCTGCACGACGGGAATCCCCGCGGCCACCAGCGGACCGGCCGTGATGGCGCCGACACCGACGACGAGCAGGCGGCGCAACGCGGCGACCAGGGCGGCGTGGTCGGGAGCCGTGCGCAGCACCGACGAGGCGGCCGGGGCGCTGGTGAACGTCAGCGCGTCCACCTGCCCGGCGATCACGGCGTCGATCAGCCGGTGCAGGGGGCCGATGTCCGTCGGGGGTTCCCAGCGGTAGACCGGGATCTCGACGACCTCGGCGCCGGCGGCCTCCAGGGTGTTCACGAAGTCGGGCAGCGGTTCGCCGTGCAGCTGGACGGCGACGCGCTTGCCGGAGACGCCCATCCTCAGCAGGTACTGCAGCAGCTCGGCGTTCGACTCGGACGACGGGGACCAGGCCTCGACCAGGCCCGCCGCGCGGACCGCTCCCTTCGCCTTCGGGCCGCGGGGCAGGACGACGGCCGGCGACAGCGCCCGGTGCAGGCGGCTCGCCAGGCCCCAGCCCTCGGCTGCCTCGAACCAGCCCCGGAAGCCGATCGCGGTGGTCGCCACGACGACGTCGACCGGGGAGGACACCAGTTCGGTGGTGGCGGCGTGCAGGGTGGCGTCGTCGGGCAGGGGGACGATGCGCAGGGCCGGGCCGTGCAGGACGGAGGCGCCCTTGCGCTCCAGCAGCGCGATGAGCTCGTCGGCCCGCCGGGCCGCGGTGACGCCGACCGTGAAGCCCGCCAGCGGGCCCGTCACGTCAGCTCCACGACACCGTCACGCACGCGCACCGGGTGCACCGCAACGGACACCGACGGCTCGTCCAGGCACTTGCCGGTGGACAGCTCGAACGCCTGCTTGTAAACCGGCGACACCACGACGGGGACGCCGCCGCGGTCGCCGACGATGCCGCGCGACAGCACCGCGGCGCCGCTGAACGGGTCGACGTTGTCGAGGGCGTGCAGGGTGCCGTCCGCGGTCAGGAACACCGCCACCTGGGAACCGTCCGGCAGCAACGCCGCGACACCCTGCTCGGGACGCAAAGCCTCGAAGTCGCAGACGACGGTCACCTGGCCACCTCCGGGATGCCGAGGGAGACGGGAACGCGCTGGCCACGCTCAGCGCGGAACGAGATCGTGGGGTCGGGGGTGCCGGGCGCGTTCACGAACGACGTGAACCGCGCGAGCTTCTCCGGGTCCTCCAGCACGCCGCGCCACTCGTCGGCGTAGTCGGAGACGTGCGCCGCCATCGCGGCCTCCAGCTCGGCGCAGATGCCGAGCTTGTCCTCGACGACGACCTCGCGCAGGTGGTCGAGCCCGCCGTCGAGCCCTTCCAGCCAGGCCGCGGTGCGCTGCAGGCGGTCGGCGGTGCGGATGTAGAACATCAGGAAGCGGTCGATCACGCGGATCAGCTCCTCGGTGTCCACATCGGACACCAGCAGGTCGGCGTGGCGCGGGGTGAAGCCGCCGTTGCCGGCCACGTAGAGGTTCCAGCCGTTCTCCGTCGCGATGATGCCGAAGTCCTTGCTGCGGGCTTCGGCGCACTCACGCGCACAGCCGGAGACCGCCGACTTGAGCTTGTGCGGCGACCGCAGCCCGCGGTAGCGCAGCTCCAGCTCGATCGCGAGACCGACCGAGTCTTGCACGCCGTAGCGGCACCACGTCGTGCCGACGCAGGACTTCACCGTGCGCAGCGACTTGCCGTACGCGTGCCCCGACTCGAAGCCCGCGTCGACGAGGCGGCGCCAGATCTCCGGGAGCTGGTCGACGGTCGCGCCGAACAGGTCGATGCGCTGGCCACCGGTGATCTTGGTGTAGAGGCCGTAGTCGCGGGCCACCTCGCCGATGACGATCAGCTTCTCCGGCGTGATCTCCCCGCCGGGGATGCGCGGCACGACCGAGTAGGTGCCGTTGCGCTGCAGGTTCGCGAGGAACCTGTCGTTGGTGTCCTGCAGGGACACCTGCTCCGAGCCGAGGATGTGCCCGTTGCCGAGCGACGCCAGGATCGACGCGACCGCGGGCTTGCAGATGTCGCAGCCACGTCCGGTGCCGTGCTTCTGCACCAACGCGGAGAACGTCGTGACGCGGGTCGCCCGGATGATCTCGAACAGCTCGGCGCGCGAGTAGGAGAAGTGCTCGCACAGCGCCTTGGACTGCTCGACACCGCACTCGGTCAGCAGCTTCTTCAGCATCGGCACGCACGAGCCGCAGCCCGTGCCGGCCTTGGTGCACGCCTTCAGCTCGGCCACGTCGCACGCGACACCGGACACGATCGCGTCGGTGATCGTCTGCTTGGTCACCGCGAGGCAGGAGCAGACCTGCGCGTCCGCGGGCATCTCGACGTCGACGGAGCCGCCCGGCTGCAGCAGGCCGGGCGGGACCTCCTTGCCCACCAACGGCCGCAGCGACAGGTACGACGAGGCGTCGCCCACCAGCACGCCGCCGAGCAGCGTGCGGGCGTCGTCCGACACCACGAGCTTGCTGTAGGTGCCGGCGACGGCGTTGTTGACGACGACTTCCAGCGCTCCCTCGGTCTGGGCGTGCGCGTCGCCGAACGACGCCACGTCGACGCCGAGCAGCTTCAGCTTCGTGGACACGTCGGCGCCGGGGAACACCTTGGTGCCGCCGCGGATCCGGTCCGCGACCACCTCGGCCATCGAGTAGCCGGGAGCGACGAGGCCGTAGGTCGCGCCCTCGACCGCGGCGCACTCGCCGATCGCGAACACGTGCGGGTCGGCGGTGCGGCAGGCGGCGTCGACCAGGTAGCCGCCGCGCGGGCCCAGCTCCAGGCCGAGGTCGAGGTCGGTGCGCGGCCGGATGCCGGCGCTGAACACCACCACGTCGAGGTCGAGCTCGAGACCGCTCGCGAGCTTGGCGATCAGCCGCTGGCCGTCGCGTTCGATCGAGGAGGCGGAGGTCCCGGTGTGCACGGTCAGGTCGAGCTTCTCGACCAGGCGCTTGAGCAGCCCGGCTCCGCCCTCGTCGACCTGGATCGGCATGAGCCGCGGAGCCAGTTCGACGACGTGCGGCGAGACCCCCATGCCGCGCAGCGCGTTGGCCGCCTCCAGCCCGAGCAGGCCGCCGCCGAGGACCATGCCGGAACGCCGGCCGGGGCGGGAGGCCGCCTCCACCGTCGCCCGGATGTCGTCCAGGTCGTCGATGGTCCGGTAGACGTGGCAGCCGGGCAGGTCGCGGCCGGGCACGGGCGGCACGAACGGCACCGAGCCCGTGGCCAGCACCAGCACGTCGTAGGAGACCTCGACGCCGGAGGCACCGACCACCACGCGCCGCTCGCGGTCCACCGAGACGGCCTTCTCGCCGAGGCGCAGCTCGCACCCGGTCAACGCCGGCAGCTCCAGGTCCGCCGAGCTCCAGCTGTCTACATAGGACGACAGCGCGACGCGGTCGTACGCGGGACGTGACTCCTCGCCGAACACCACGATCCGCCAGGACGACTCACGAAGGATCTCGACGAGCCGGTGGCCGACCATGCCGTTGCCGATCACGACCAATGTCTGGTTCATCGGGCATACCTCCTTCCGCCCGGTATGCTCACCGGGCGGCGTGTCATCCCAAGGTCCGCGGTATTTCGCGGTTGTTAAAGGAAACTCCCGCCGCAGTTCAGGCGGTGTGCGTCACACGCCTGCGTAGGCGAGCGAGGGCCGTGCCGCGAACACGTTGCGCCGCAGGTAGAACCACCACGTCGTGCCGAGGCAGAGCGCGTAGAAGACGAGGATCGCGGTCAGCGCGGGCGTCAGCGTCTTCGAGCCCTCCAGCGAGAACTTGAAGACGAGGTTCACCAGCACCCCGCCGGCGGCGCCGATCGCACCGGCGATGCCGACCACGGCGGCGGCCTGGCGCTTGGCCGACTTGTCGTCGTCGGACTGGGTGCGGAAGATCGCCGGGATCATCCGGTACGTCGAGCCGTTGCCGACGCCCGCCAGCACGAACAGCGCGATGAACGAACCGAAGAACAGCGCGAAGTTCCGCGAGTCGACGCTGACCATCACGCCGATCGTGCCGATCGCGAGCCCGACGAACGTCCCGAGCGTCACCTTCGCGCCACCGACCCGGTCGGCGAGCCAGCCGCCGAACGGCCGTGCCACCGAACCGATGAGCGCGCCGAGGAAGGCGAGCGCGACCCAGCCCCTGTGGTCGACGAAGCTCAGCTTGATCAGCGACGGGAACGCGAACGAGTACCCGATGAACGACCCGAACGTGCCGATGTACAGGAACGACATCACCCACGTGTGCATGTTCGACATCGCGAGCCTGTACGACTGCCCGTCCGGCTTCGCCTGCGTGAGGCTGTCCATGAAGAACCACGCGAGCGCCGTGGCCAGCACGATGAACGGCATCCAGATCAGCGCCGCGTAGGCGAGGTGGATCCCGGTGCCGATCGTGATCACGAACGGCACGACGAGCTGCGTGACCGCGACACCGAGGTTGCCGCCGGCGGCGTTCATGCCGAGCGCCAGGCCCTTCTTGCCCTCCGGGTAGAAGAACGAGATGTTCGCCATCGACGACGAGAAGTTGCCGCCGCCGAGACCCATCGCGGCCGAGGTGAGCAGGAAGAACCAGTACGGGGTGCCCGGCGTGGACACCGCGTAGGCGAGCATCGTGCACGGGATCAGCAGCAACCCGGCGCTGATCGTCGTCCACAGCCGCCCGCCGAACCTCGGCACGGCGAACGTGTACGGCACCCGCAGCACGGCACCGACCAGGTTCGGCACGATCAGCAGCCAGAACTGCTGGCCGACGCTGAAGTCGAAGCCCACGGAGCCGAGGCTCACCACCACGATGCTCATCAGCACCCACACGCTGAACCCGAGGTTCTCCGCGAAGATGCTCAACGCCAGGTTCTTGCGGGCGATGCGCTTGCCGGTGGACTCCCAGAACTCGGGCTTCTCCGGCTCCCAGTGGTCGATCCAGCTCATGAACGTCCTCCACAAGGGGTTCGGCGACTGACGAAGAACCTAGGAACAGCGGATTACCGAGGCGTTCTGCGCGGTGACGGCGGAGGCAACTCCGCCGCACATCACGCCGGAGCGGGCTGTGAGGCCCCGAGCCAGTCGAGCAGCCCGCACACCGCGTCCTTGCAGCCACCGCAGCCCGTCGTCGCGCGCGTGGCCTCCGCGAGCTGCGGCAACGACTGCGCGCCCGCCCGCCAGGCCGACACGATCTGTCCCTTGGAGACGGTGTTGCAACGGCAGATCACCGCGCTGGACGGCAGGTCGGCGGGTGACGCGGCCTCCGCGGGCAGCGCGCGGCCGAGCAGCAGCGCGAGCCGGTCCGTCGGCGCGGGGATGCCGCGGTCGTAGAGCTGCGTGATCGTGGCGGCCGCGTCCGGCGCGCCCAGCACGATCGCGCCGGCCACGCGGTCGTCGCGCAGCACGAGCTTCGCGTACCGCCCGCGCGAGGGTTCCTGGAAGCACAGGACCTCCGAGTCCGGGCAGTCCACATCGGTGTGCACGTCCCCCAGCGCCGCCAGGTCCACGTCCCGCGCCTTCAGCCGCGTGACGACCGAGGTGCCCCGGTAGCGGGCGGCCGGGTCGGCGCCGGTCAGGCGGTCCGCGAGCACCGCGGCCTGGTCCCACGCGGGCTGCACGAGGCCGGACACCGTGCCGGGGTGCTGCGCGCAGTCGCCGATGGCGTGGATGCGCGGGTCGCTCGTGCGCAGCGCGTCGTCCACGACGATGCCGCGGTCGACCGCCAGCCCGGCTTCGACCGCCAGCGACGTCTCGGCGCGCACACCGGCCGACACCACGACCAGCTCGGCCGGGACGTGGCTGCCGTCGTCGAGGACGAGGCCGTCACCGGGCAGGTACTTGGCGGCCAGGGCGTTCAGCCGGAACTCGATGCCGAGCCGGCCCAGCGTCCGGGCGAGGACGCTGCCGGCGCCGGGGTCGAGCTGGCGTTCCATGAGGTGGCCGACGGGGTGGACGACCGTGACCAGGCACCCGCGCCCGGCCAGGCCGCGGGCGGCCTCGATGCCGAGCAGGCCACCGCCGAGGACGACGACCGGCATGCCCTTGCGGGCCCCGGCCTCGATCCGGGCGCAGTCGTCGAGGGTGCGGAACGCGACGACGCCGGCGGCGAGCCCGCCGTCCTCGGTCAGGCCTTCGGCGGGAGGTACCCGGGGGACGCTGCCGGTGGCGAGCACGAGGGCGTCGTAGGGGACGGCCTCGTGCGCAACGACTTCGGGGGAAGCCGGCTCGGCGTCGGCGGGTGCGACCAGCACCGTTCGCGCGGCGCGGTCGATGCCCACCACCTCGCGGCCCAGCCGCAGGTCGATGCCGTGCGCCTCGGCCCACCCGTCGTCGTGCAGCCGCGTCGACTCCGGCGTCATCGCGCCCGCCACCACCGTCGACAACAGCACCCGGTTGTACGCGGCGTGCGGCTCGGCGCCGACCACCGTGATGGAGATGTCCTGGTCGCGGCGGCGGATCTCGTCCGCCAGCCGCGCACCCGCCATGCCGTAGCCCACGATCACAACTCGCCTCATGCCCGCTCCAATCGCACCGCGCACACCTTGAACTCGGGCATCCGGCTCGTGGGGTCGAGCGCGGGGTTGGTGAGGAGGTTCGCCCGCCCGTCACCGGGGAAGTGGAACGGCAGGAACACCGCGTCGGCGCGCATGCTCGGCACGCACCGCACGGCCGCCGTCACCGTTCCCCGCCGGGACACGACGTGCGCGAGCTCGCCCGCGGCGAGCCCCGCCCGGTGCGCCGTGTCCGGGTGCATCTCCACGTACATCTCGGGAACGGCCTTCAGCAGCTCGCCGATCCGCCGCGTCTGCGCCCCCGACTGGTAGTGCTGCAGGACCCGTCCGGTGGTGGCCTGCAACGGGAACTCGTCGTCCGGCGGCTCGGCCGGGCCCCGGTGGTCGACGGGGACGAAGCGCGCGAGCCCGTCCGGGTGCGCGAACCGGTCGAGGAAGAGCCGGGGCGTGCCGGGGTGGTCCACCGACGGCACCGGCCAGTGCAGCTGCTCGGACTCCAGGCGTTCGTAGGTGATGCCCGAGTAGTCGGACGGGCCGCCGGCGGAGGCCCTGCGCAGTTCCTCGAAGACCTCCCGCGGCTCCACGGGGAACCCGCGGTCCACGCCGAGGCGGGACGCGAGGCCGTGCAGCAGCTCCAGGTCGCTGCGGACACCGGGCGGCGGGTCGAGTGCCTTGCGCCGCCTGATGATCCGGCCCTCGAGGTTGGTCATGGTGCCATCTTCCTCAGCCCACTGCGTGACCGGGAACACAACGTCGGCCATCGCCGCGGTCTCGGACATCACGAAGTCCGCCACCACCAGCAGGTCCAGTGCCTCGAAGCGGTCGACGACCCCGGACGCGCGGGGTGCGGACACCACCGGGTTGCTGCCGAACACGAGCATCGCCTTGATGTCGTCGGCGACGAGCAGCTCGTAGGCGCTGCGGCCGGGTCCGGGGAGCTCGGAGACGCCCCAGACGTCCATGACGTGGCGGCGCGCCACCGGGTCGTCGATCTTGCGGTAGCCGGGCAGCTGGTCCGCCTTCTGGCCGTGCTCGCGGCCGCCCTGGCCGTTGCCCTGCCCGGTCAGGCAGCCGTAGCCGGAGCCGGCGCGTCCGGGGAGCCCCAGCGCGAGGGCCAGGTTGATCCACGCCGAGACGGTGTCGGTGCCGGACGCGTGCTGCTCGCTGCCCCGGCCGGTCAGCACGTACGACCGCCCGGCCAGCATCTGCACGGCCGCGCGCTGGTCGGCGGCGGAGACACCCGTGACGCGTTCGGTGTGCTCGGGCCACCACCGCGCCGCGATCCGCCACGCCTCGTCGAAACCGCTGGTGCGCTCGGAGACGTACTCCTTGTCGATCACGCCCTCGACGACGGCCGTGTGCAGCAGGCCCAGCGCGAGGGCCAGGTCCGTGCCCGGCGCGGGCTGCAGGTGCAGCGTCGCGCGTTCGGCGGTGGGCGTGCGGCGCGGGTCGACGACGATCAGCCGCGGGCCTTCCAGGTGCCGCAGGAACGGCGGCATGGTCTCGGCCGGGTTGGAGCCCGCGAGCAGCACCGTGTCCGCGGAACGCAGGTCCGCCAACGGGAACGGCAGCCCGCGGTCCAGCCCGAACGCCCTGTTGCCCGCCGCCGCGGCCGACGACATGCAGAACCGGCCGTTGTAGTCGATCTGCGAGGTCTTCAACGCCACGCGGGCGAACTTCCCGAGGGCGTAGGCCTTTTCGTTGGTCAGGCCGCCGCCGCCGAACACGGCGACCTCGTCGCGTTCGTACGAGAGGATCTTCGCCGCCACGAAGTCGAGCGCCTCGTCCCACGAGACGGGCCGGCCGTGCAGCAGCGGGGTGGTGAGCCGGCCGGGGTGGCGCAGCAGCTCCCCCGCCGTCCAGCCCTTCTGGCACAGCCCACCGGGACCAGGGGCCACCTGGCCGTCGATGACGCTCATGGAGCACTGCAGCGCGCAGTAAGGACAATGGGTCACACCGTCGACGCTAGAGAAAACCGCGTTACCCCGGTGCTCCGCAATGTTTCGAACCTGGAAACTGCCCCGCTCACAGCATGGCGGTGACGTGGTGAGCAGCTCGTTCCAAGCCCGCGAAGGACTGCGGTGTCGACATCGGGTGCAACGCGTGCACGGCCAGGCGGAACAGCATCGCGCGCACCAGCACCTGCTCCCACTCGGCCTGGTGGCTCCAGCGGTGGAACAGGCCGGAGTCCGCGCCACCCCACGCGACGGCGTCGACCGCGACGACGGCGGCGGCCCACTCGGCGGGGCGCCAGTACGCGGTGAAGTCGATGACGGCGGGCGGGGCGTCGCCGGCGAACAGCACGTTGCCGAAGAGGTCGCCGTGCACGACCTGCGGCTTGAGGTTGAGCGGTTTCTGCGCCTGCTCCAGCAGTTCGAAGAGCCGGCCGCCGAGGTCGGCGTCGAGCGGCACGTCCACCTCGCCCCACGCCCTGCGGTCGGCGACGGCGAACACGTCCGTGCGCGCGTCCAGGAAACGGGGCTTGGGCAGCTCGGCCGTGGCCTGGTGCAGGCGCTGGGAGACGGCGATCACCTCGTCGTGCCGCGGCTCGGCGCGACCGGCGAGGAACTTGGTGGCGGACCAGCCGCCGACGACGTACCGGCCGTCGGTGGACCTGAGCGGCCTGCCGACGCGCAGGTGCGGCACGTCGAGGCCGTCGAGGGTCTTGGCGACCCAGGTCGCCTCGGCGGGCCTCGGCGCGGGTCGGATGGTGGCGTCGCCGCACCGCCACGCAGGGCCACCGTCGATCAGCTCTGGTTCGGCGTCACGTGCCCCGAACGCCGCACGCACGTGCGCTGGGGGCGGTTCGGGGGACCGGGTCACGGACGGGCACGCTACCTGCTTGGACCGTCCGGGTGGTGGATCACGACACGCCGCGGTTCGTGCCGCCACCCGAACAGCTCATCAACCGGTGCGTGCGTTCGGGCGCCGAAGCACCCGAACGCACGCAAGCCCTTAGTACGTGGGCAGGCTCGGGTCGACCTCGCGGGCCCACGCCAGCACGCCGCCACCGACGTGCACGGCGTCGGAGAAACCCGCCTTGTGCAGCGCTGCGAGGGCCTCCGCGGACCGGGCGCCGGACTTGCAGTGCAGCACCAGCGGCTTGTCCTGCGGCAGCTCCGAGAACGCCTCGCCCGAGAGGATCCTGTCCTTCGGGATGAGCACCGAGCCCGGGATCTTCACGATCTCGTACTCGTGCGGCTCGCGGACGTCCACCAGCAGGAAGTCCTCACCGGACTCCTGCTTGTGCTTGAGCTCGAGCGGCGTGATCGTGTTGCCCGCGGCCGCCTGCTGCGCGTCCGTGGACACGACCCCGCAGAACGCCTCGTAGTCGATCAGCTCGGTGATCTTCGGCGACGCCGGGTCCTTGCGGATCTTGATCGTCCGGTAGGTCATCTCCAGCGCGTCGTAGACCATCAGGCGGCCCAGCAGCGGGTCGCCGATGCCCGTGAGCAGCTTGATCGCCTCGGTGACCATGATCGAGCCGATGGACGCGCACAGCACGCCCAGCACGCCGCCCTCGGCGCAGGAGG
Source organism: Lentzea sp. DG1S-22 (assembly GCF_036321065.1). Lineage (NCBI taxonomy): Bacteria > Bacillati > Actinomycetota > Actinomycetes > Pseudonocardiales > Pseudonocardiaceae > Lentzea > Lentzea sp. DG1S-22. The sequence continues at coordinate 5,096,196 of NZ_CP143276.1, forward strand.
GGACCATGCCGGGAGGCGGCGGCTCCGGGTAGAGGTCGCGGTAGTTGAGGCCCTGGCCGTTCGGGGCGTCCTCCCAGAAGACGCTGACCTGGCCCTCGAACCGGAAGATCGAGCCCCAGACGTACGGCTTGCCCAGCAGCACCGCGGCGTCGTTCACCAGGTACCGCGTGGCGAAGTTGTCCGTGCCGTCCAGGATCAGGTCGTAGTCGCGGAAGATCTCCAGCGCGTTCTCGGAGTTGAGGTGCGTCTGGTGGAGCACGACCTTGACGAACGGGTTGATCTCGGCGACCGAGTCGCGCGCCGACTCCGCCTTGGGGCGGCCGACGTCGGACTGGCCGTGGATCACCTGCCGCTGCAGGTTCGACTCGTCCACGACGTCGAAGTCCACGACGCCGAGCGTGCCGACCCCGGCCGCGGCCAGGTACAGCAGTGCCGGGCTGCCGAGGCCGCCCGCGCCGACGACGAGCACCTTCGCGTTCTTCAGCCGCTTCTGCCCGTCCACCCCGACGTCCGGGATGATCAGGTGCCGGCTGTAGCGCGCTACTTCTTCCTTGGTCAGCTCCGCGGCTGGCTCAACGAGCGGCGGAAGCGCCATGCTGCTCCTCCTCGACGAATGTCTCCGTGTCCGAGACAACGTCTACCCTGCCTCGACTCTTCCCGGTTGGAAAGCCGTCTCAGCCTGCGGGAAACGGGTTGGTCTTGCAGACCTTGCCGTCGGCGGGCACGACGTCCTGACCCGCGTTGAGCTGCGAGACGAAGTCGTTCGAGACGCCGAACGTCTGCTGCATCATCACGGGTGCCGGCGCGTCGTTGTCCGGGCACGGCGCGTGCCCGCTGCCCAGGGCGTGCCCGACCTCGTGGTTGATCACGTACGTGCGGTAGCCGGCCAGGTCGGAGCCGTAGGCCATGGCTCCGCGCACCCAGCGGGCGACGTTGATGATCACGCGCTTCTGGTCGGGGTTGTAGCAGGAGGTCTCGAACGGGATCTCCCTGCCGCAGAGCGTGTGCGACGTCTTCGTCGTGGCCAGCGACACCACGAAGTCCGGGTTCTGGTTCGCCTCGACCCGCTGCAGCGCGACCTGCTTGGTGCCGATCCAGCTGCGCGGGTCGGACAGGATCCCCTCGACCGTGCGCGCGAACGCGGTCGCGTCGTCGTTGTAGTCGGCGGGCTTCACGCCGTCCTCGATGGCGATCGCGTACTTGCGGAACTTCGGCGCGTTGCCCTCGCCGACGCGCTGGCCCGCACCCCCGATCACCTTGAACGTGCCGACGCCGTCCTCGGAGAACGCCGGTCCCGCGGGCAGTTCCGCGGTCGGGATCTTCAGGTCGGGCTTCTTGCCCGGCACCTCGGTCGGCGGCGCGTCGGGCGTGCTGACGGGCGTCTCGGCGTTCGTGCCGGCGGTGGTGCCGGACGAGGGCGACTGCGGCTGCACCGTGTCGAGCACCACGAGCGCCGTCAGCACGAGGAGCACCGGGATCGCGTAGATGCGCCAGCCGTAGCTGGCGACGAGCTTCTTCACACCGCGGCTCTGGCGGGGCCTGCGCAGGGCCTGCGCGCCCTCCGGCTCCCAGGCGGCCGCGAGTGGTTCCGCACTGGTCCGCCGCTCGCCACGGCGGTAGCGGTCGGCGGGCGGAGCACTACGTCCTCGCTCGGGGGCGCGATTCACGTCGACCAGGGTCCCACATCGCCCGTACGGCCGTTGCCCGTCACCACGAGTGGCGGTCGACCGCCTCCCACATGCCCAGCACCGCCCTCGCGACGGTGGCGGGCCGCTCCATCTGGGCGACGTGGCCGGTCCTGGGCAGCACCAGCAGCCGCCCCTTCGGCAGCAGCCGCGCCGTGCGCGGCCCCTTGCGCACGCTCACGAGCCGGTCGTTCTCGCCCCAGAGCACCAGCGTCGGCGCCTGGACCGACGGCAGCAGCCGCCACAGCGACTTCGCGCCGGGGGTGAGCCAGCTCTGCATCAGGCCGAACGTGCTGCGGTTGAGCGCCTGCCCCGCCCAGTGCTGCCGGGCCCGCTCCTCGTTCTCCTTGATCGACTCCTCGATGCGGTTGTCCGGCACCAGGCTCGGGTCGGCGAAGCACAGCTCGAGCATCTGCCGCGTGCGCTGGTGCGCGGTCAGCTTCGCGAGCTCCCGGCGCACCCGCGGGCCGACGACCGGCAGGACCGCGAGGGCCATCCGCGGGTCGGACATGCGGTCCAGGCGCGGCCGCAGGTCCGGCACGGCCGGGGAGACCAGCGTGAGCGTCCTCACGAGATCGGGCCTGGTCGCGGCGACGACCACCGAGATCGCGCCGCCCATGGAGTTGCCGAACAGGTGCACCGGCTGTGAGAGCGTTTCCAGGTACTTGACGACGGTGCGCGCGTGCGTGGCCAGGCTGAAGTCGTAGCCGGGGATCGGTTCGGAGCGGCCGAACCCGGGCAGGTCGATCGAGTAGCCGCTGACGTGGTCCTTCAGCTGGGCCGCGAGGTCCGTCCAGTTCGTCGCGGATCCACCGAGCCCGTGCACGTAGACCGCGGGCGGCCCGTTCCCCGGCGTCACCCTGACGTGCACCTCGTGGCCGTCCACCTGCTGGAACTCACCGGGCCATGGCGTCTGGGAGGTGTCCAGCGGGGGCAGTTCGACCGTGGACAGCGGAACGGGGATCAGGGTGCTCACCAGACCAGGATGCGGGAAAGAACGCCGAGATGGTTCCCGGAAGGCCGCTACCAGCGAGTAAGGTTGCGCTCACGCCTCGGTCTGGCAATCCCTGTCCGACGGCCGGAACACTCGTGCTGGAGGCACCATGACGGAGACGGCGCAGAGCGCACCCGCAGGCAGGGGCGTTCGACTGCCGCGCACCGCCCGCCGCGCGCAGCTGCTCGCAGCGGCGCAGGACGTGTTCGTCGCGAACGGTTACCACGCCGCGGCGATGGACGAGATCGCCGAACGCGCGGGCGTGTCCAAGCCCGTGCTGTACCAGCACTTCCCCGGCAAGCTCGAGCTCTACATGGCGCTGCTCGAGTCCCATGTGGACGAGCTGGTCGGCCGGGTGCGCACCGCCATCGGCTCGACGACGGACAACAAGCTCCGCGTGCGCGCCGCCGTGGCCGCCTTCTACGACTTCGTGGACGGCGAGGGCCAGGCCTTCCGCATGGTCTTCGAGTCCGACCTGCGCTCGGAGCCGGCCGTGCAGTCCGCGGTCGAACGCGCCACCACGGACTCCGTGGACGCCATCACCGACACCATCACCGCGGACGCTGGCCTGGACGAGGAACGCGCCCGCCTGCTCGCCGTGGGCCTGGTCGGCCTCTCGCAGGTCACCGCCCGGTCGTGGCTGGCGGACAACCGCCGGGTGCCGAAGGAGGAAGCGGTCGCGCTGATCTCCAACCTGGCGTGGCGCGGCATCGGTGGCGGCTTCCCGCTGCAGCACTGACAACGCTGACACGTGAAAGGGCCCGCGGGTGCGGGCCCTTTCACGTGTCCGGCGGTCTCACATCAGCGCGGCGATCCGCCGGGCCACGTCCTCCGAGCGCTCGAGCGGCAGCATGTGCCCCGTCTTCGGGTAGATCACGAACTCCGCGCTCGGCAGCGAGTCGGCCAGCACCCGCGAGTGCCGCAGCGGCGTCAGGACGTCCCAGGCACCGGCCATGACGGCGGTGGGGATGTCCGACAGCACCGAGAGCGCCTCGCGCCGCTGGTGCAGCGTCAGCTCCTCCCGGATCCCGACGAACGCCTCGCACGAGGTGTTCCCGGCCATGGCGGCCGCGGCACGGACGTCGGCCCACCGCGGCCGCCGCCCGAACGTCACCCGGAGCCCGGGCGCGATCACCCGCCCGAACCCGACCTTGGACCTCTTCAGCAGCCACCTCCCGGCCAGCCGCTCCACCGCCCGCAGCGGCGGCAGGTCCCCGCACGAGGTGGCGATCAGCGCCACCCCGGACACGCGGGAGAACAGCTCGGGCCGCTGCTCCGCCAGAGCCATGATCGTCATGCCGCCCAGCGAGTGCCCGGCGAGCACGACCCGCCCGGTGGGCGCGCACTCCTCCAGCACCGCGGCCAGGTCGTCGGCCAGCTCCGAGATCGTCCCGGTCCCGCCGGCCGAACGCCCGTGCCCGCGCACGTCGTAGCGGACCACGCGGCCCGGCAACGCCGCCGCCACGCGGTCCCACGTCGTGAGGTCCATGGTCCAGCCGTGCAGCAGCACCGCGGTCACGTCCGAGGCGGGGTCCCCGGACGTGACGACGTTCAGCCGACCAAGAACGAGCGGCGCCACGAGCGCATCCCCGGCTTCCCGACGAGTCCGGCCTCGTCCAGGAACGACATGATCCGCTCCCCCGACCAGCGGATGGTCTCCTGGAACTTCGGGTTGGCCAGCGCCTGGCGGTGCGCCTCGCGCACGTCCAGCCCGACCGCCGCGTAGACCCGCGGGTTGATGATCGCGCGGGTGATCATCATCGACACGTACCCGATGAGCCACTTCTGGTAGGGCTTCTCGTAGCCCTTGAGCCCGGCCATGCCGCGCTGCAGCTCCTCGCGGGCGAACCGCACGTGGCGGGCCTCCTCCAGCACGTGGATGCGGTTCACCATCCGCACGATCGGCTGGACGGTCTCGTCGTTCATCGCCTCGCGCTGCAGCCGGTCGAGGATCTCCTCGGCGACCAGGATCGAGCCGTACATGGCCGGGCCGTAGCCGATGATCGGCAGCAGCTTGCCCAGGCGGTGCGTGTGCTTCGTCGGGCCGTACGCGGGGCAGCCGACGCGTTCCACCAGGCGCGCGAACATCGTGGAGTGCCGGCACTCGTCCGCGACCTCGGTCAGCGCGTACTGGGCGTGCCTCGTGGTCGGGTCGCTGTTGTAGACGACCTTCACGAGCATCTGCATGAGCAGCAGCTCGAACCACAGGCCCACGGACGCGATGGACGCCAGCTCGTGCTTGGACAGCTCGACGCGCTGCTCCTGGGTGAGCGAGTCGTAAAGAGGCGTGCCGTAGAGCGAAATGCGCTGTTCAGGGATGTAGAAGAGCCCGTCGGCCAGAGGTGCGGACCAGTCGATGTCCACCTCGGGGTCGTAGAACTTCTCGGCGGACGACTTGAGCAGCCTCTCCGCTGTCTTCTCCCGATCGGCGACCCTCATCGGTGCCCCTCCCCGGTAGGTGTTACTTGAGGTAACGGTTACTTCTGGTAGCGTGCGTCACATGGCACGCACTGTCAAGGGGCCGGACGCGCGACGGGAGCGGTGGAAGGGTCATCGCGAGCAGCGCAGGGCGGAGTTCGTGGAGGCCACGATCGCCGCCGTGGCCAGGAAGGGCCCCGACGTCGGCATGGAGGACGTGGCCGCGGAGGCGGGCGTCAGCAAGCCCGTGCTCTACCGGCACTTCACCGACAAGTCCGACCTGTACCTCGCGGTGGGCCAGAAGGCCACCGAGCTGCTGATGGACCGGATGGGCCCGGCACTCGTCGCCGACGGCCCGATCCGCGCCCGCATCGAGGGCATCGTCGACGCCTACCTGTCGGTGATCGAGGAGAACCCGAACCTCTACCGGTTCGTCGTGAAGGGCTCCTTCGTCGACCGCCCGGTCGAGAAGGACGTCGTGGCCGAGGACAAGAACCTCATCGCGACCACCCTCGCCCGCATCCTCGGCGACTACCTGCGCGCCTTCGACATGGACTCCGGCGGCGCCGAACCGTGGGCGCACGCGCTCGTCGGCATGGTGCAGAACGCGGGCGACTGGTGGCTCGACCGCCAGACGATGTCCCGCGAGAACCTCAGCGACTACCTCGCCACGATCATCTGGCACGCGATCGACGGGCTGCTGCGCTCGGCGGGCGTGCAGGCGGACCCGGCCAAGCCCCTCACCCCTCTGCGATTGGTGGACTGATGAGCGAGCACGAGCACGACGAAGAGGGCTACACCGGCGAGGCCACCCTCGTCTTCGGCTCCGACGAGGTCGCGGTCGAGGTCGAGCTGCGCGGCTACTTCCAGCCGATCGACGGCCGCTACCACTGGTACGGCCGCGTGAAGGCCAACGACGACGTCACGAGCCGGGTCGAAGGCGGCGCGCGGACCGCGCTGCTGCGCACGCCCACCGGGCAGGCCGAGGGCACGCTCACCGACCAGGACCCGTGGGGCCGCTACCGCGTCGGCGGCACCTCCACACCGCCGTACAAGATCGAGGAACCGGCCGGCCACTGAGCCGTCCCCCGACATGCGGGAGCCCCGGTCGGCAGCTGCCGACCGGGGCTCCCGCGTTCTGCGAACCTAGGCGCCGAACCCGACCTTGCGCGAGTCCTGCGGCCCGATCTCCACGTACGCGACGCGGCCAGCGGGCACGACGAACCGCGCACCCTTGGCGTCCACCAGCGACAGCACGGCGGACTTGCCGGACACCGCGTCGGCCACCAGGCCCTCGACCTCGGCCGGGCTGAGCTCACTGGTCACGACGAGTTCCCGCCCGCTGTCCGCGACGCCGATCCTGACCTCCACGCTGACCTCCGTGCTCAAGAGAAAAATCTACGGCCGAGCCTACCTAGCCCAAGCCCAGCTGCGTCATGCGCCGCGCGTGCGACTGCTGGAGACGGCGGAACAGCTGGCCGATCCCGGCGAGGTCCCCGGACCCCCTGATGATCAGCTCCGCGAGCCCGTCCCGCTCCGCCACCACGTACTGGGCCTGCGTCAACGCCTCGCCGAGCAGCCGCCTGCCCCACAGCGCGAGCCGGTCGCGGACCCGCGGATCGGTCTCGACGGCGGCCAGGACTTCGCGCTCAGCGAACGCCGAGTGCCCCGTGTCGGCGAGCACGTGGAGCACCAGCTCCTTGGTCGGCGCGTCCAGCCACTCGGCGATCTCGCGGTAGAAGTCGGCCGCGAGACCGTCACCCACGTACGCCTTCACGAGCGACTCGAGCCACGACTTGGGGCTCGTCGACTCGTGGAACGCGTCGAAGCCCTTCACGAACGGCGCCATCGCGTCCTCGACGGCGATGCCCTCGGCGGCCAGGTGCTTCTGCAACAGCGTGAAGTGCCCGATCTCCGCGGCGGCCACCTGGGCGAGCGCCGCGCGTCCCGCCAAGGTCGGCGCCGTGCGCGAGTCCTCCGCCATCCGGTCGAAAGCCGAGAGCTCGCCGTAGGCGAGCGCTCCCAGAAGATCGACAACACCCTCCGCAACACCCATGGGACCGAACTCTAGTGCGGCGAGCCGCATCGGCTGATCGACGCGGTCGGACGGACGAATCGTGGCGCCGCCGCATCCGCCACATGGAGGCGTGAGGGGCGGTGTCACGAGGCGTCCTGCCGGGCGCCGCGAACGGCCGAAGGGGACCGGATTCGCCGCACGAGGTGGTCAATCGGCTCTGGCCAGGTAGAATGGGGGTGGACGCCCGGCGTGACGAGTGTGACGACCACGCTGCGCGGCGCAGAAATGGTGCGCGTACACCTTTCCCGCAGCTGCTCATCTAGCGCGGTCGAGAGGCCCGGCAGGGGCTCGTACGCGCTTGGTACGAGAGAGGCTGATCACCCTGACCGCTGAAGTAGAAGCACATCTGGACCCGGTTCTCCTGGAGCACAGCGAAGCCGGCGTCCCCGAAGAAGACACCTCGCACCCGCTGCTGGCAGACGCCCCGGTCGAGCACACCTCCCCCACGTTCGCCGAGCTCGGAGTGCGCGACGAGATCGTCAAGGCGCTCGGCGAAGCGGGCATCGAACGCACCTTCGCCATCCAGGAGCTGACGCTCCCCATCGCGCTCGCCGGCGACGACGTCATCGGCCAGGCGCGCACCGGCACCGGCAAGACCCTCGGGTTCGGCGTGCCGCTGCTGCACCGCGTCGAGTCGCCCGGTGACGGCACCCCGCAGGCCCTGGTGGTGGTCCCGACCCGTGAGCTGTGCCTCCAGGTCGCGCACGACCTCACCGACGCGGGGAAGCACCTGGACCTGCAGGTCGCCGCGATCTACGGCGGCATCCCGTACGAGCGGCAGATCGCGCAGCTGCGCAAGGGCGTCGACGTCGTGATCGGCACGCCCGGCCGCCTGCTCGACCTGGCCGAACAGCGCCACCTGGTCCTCGGCAAGGTCCGCATGCTCGTGCTGGACGAGGCCGACGAGATGCTCGACCTGGGCTTCCTGCCCGACATCGAGCGCATCCTGACCATGGTCCCCGACCAGCGCCAGACGATGCTGTTCAGCGCGACGATGCCCGGCCCGATCATCACGCTGGCCCGCACGTTCCTGAACCAGCCGACGCACATCCGCGCGGAGGAGAACAACGCTCCGCAGACGCACGAGAACATCTCGCAGTTCGTCTACCGCGCGCACTCGATGGACAAGCCGGAGATGCTGGCCCGCGTGCTGCAGGCGCGCGACCGCGGCCTGACGATGGTCTTCGCGCGCACCAAGCGGACGGCGCAGAAGGTCGCCGACGACCTGACCGAGCGCGGGTTCGCCGCGGCCGCCGTGCACGGCGACCTGGGTCAGGGCGCGCGCGAGAAGGCGCTGCGGGCGTTCCGCGCCGGCAAGGTGGACGTGCTGGTCGCCACGGACGTGGCGGCGCGCGGCATCGACATCGACGACGTGACGCACGTCATCAACTACCAGTGCCCCGAGGACGAGAAGACCTACGTCCACCGCATCGGCCGCACGGGCCGTGCCGGGCGCATGGGCATCGCGGTCACGTTCGTCGACTGGGACGAGACGAACCGCTGGAAGGTGGTCGACGACCTGCTCGGCCTCGGCGCGCCGCTGCCGGTGGAGACGTACTCCACGTCCGAGCACCTCTTCGCCGACCTGGGCATCCCGTCCGGCTCGACCGGCCGGCTGCCGCTGAGCCACCGCACCCGCGCGGGCCTCGACGCCGAGGAGGAGGAGCAGCTCGACACCGGCAAGCGCAAGCGCCGCCGTCGCACCGGCTCCACCCGCGGCGGTGCCGAGCAGGCCGCGGAGGCGAGCGAGGAGACCAGGCCGAAGCGCTCCCGGTCCCGCACGCGCAGCCGCGGCGGCGTGCCGCAGGACGGCGCGCAGGCGGAGTCCGGCGCACCGGAGTCCGCCGACAAGCAGGCCTCCGACAAGCCGCGCAGGCGCCGTCGCAGCCGTTCCTCTGCCGAACAGGCCGCTCCTTCGGCAGACTGATCACCATGTCGTCCCCCGGTTCCGACGTCACCGACATCGAGGACGTCCTCGACGAGCCCGCGCACGAGCCCGACTCCGGTCCCGGGCCCGTCGAGGAACGCCCGCCCGCGCGGTCGTGGCGCACCCGCCGCGACTTCCTCGCGGTCGCGCTGATCGCGGTCGCCGCGCTCGTCGCGTCCGTCCTGACCTGGGCGTTCAGCGATGCTCGCGCCACGACGTCGGTCACCGGGCCGTCGTCGTGGGAGCAGCTGCCCGAGGTGACGTCGTTGCCGCCGTCGCTCGCCGAGGTCTGGCGTGCGCGCAGCGGTGCCTCGCAGTCGCCCGTGGTCGTGCAGACCGCGTCGAAGGAGACCGGCGAGGAGAAGCCGTCCACGGTCGTCACCGGCGACGGCGGCGAGGTCAACGGCCGCGACCCGCTGACCGGCGACGTGCGGTGGACGTACCGGCGCGACCTGCCGCTGTGCGTGGTGAGCACGGCGTGGGGCCGGGCGATGGCCCTGTACTCCAAGGGCACCAACTGCTCCGAGCTCACCTCGCTCGACGGTGTCACCGGCGAGCGGAAGGCGCAGCGCAACGGCGACGCGGAACCGGGCACGGCACTGCTCAACGAGGGCTCGCACCTCATCACCACCGGCTCGAAGTTCCTCGAGGTCTACCGGCGCGACGACCTGGTGCGCTCGCTCGAGTTCGGCGGCCTGCGCGCGATCGTGAACCCGAACAAGCAGCCGCGCGTCGGCTGCGCCTACGGCTCGGTGGTCGTCACGACGGGCAAGTTCGCGGTCGTCGAGCGCTGCCCGGAGGACGCCTCGGACCGCGTCACCGTGCTCAAGCCGAACCCGGACAAGTCCGACGAGCCCAAGGTGTTCGCCAGCGTGCTCACCGGCGGTGCGAACGTGCAGCTCGTGGCCGTGACGGAGAAGCTGTTCGCCGTGGCGGTGCCGAAGCCGGGCCGGTTGCTCGTCTTCGACTCCGAGACCGGCAACCAGGTCACCGAGGTGCCGCTCGACGTGCCCGAGGCCGACTTCGCGGATCCGGCGAACCACGTGACACAGGTGTTCTCCACCAAGACGAACGTCTTCTGGTTCACCGGTTCCCGCACGATCGCGCTCTCGCGGGAGACGCTCACTCCACTGTGGACCGCGCAGGGCACGCTGGGCGCCGGCACGACGCTCGCGGGCCGCCTGCTGGTGCCCGTCGAGAACGGCCTGCGGGTCCACGAGCAGGCCACCGGCGAGGTCGTGGGCACGATCAGGGTGAACCGCGAGGGCCACACCGGCCCCGTGCAGCTGGCCACAGCGGGTCCCGTCGTGCTCGAGCAGCGTGGCGGAACCCTGGTCGCGCTGCGATAGTTCTGCTCGTGCACTCGCAGATCAGCCCCCACCGGGCACAGCGCGCCGACCTCCCGGGCCGTTACGGCACGATCGGGGCGTTGCGCGCGCCCGCGGTGGGCGACGACGCGATGCGCGCGACGGCACTGCTCGTGCCCGGCTACACGGGCTCCAAAGAGGACTTCGCGCCGATGATCGACCTGATCTCGGACGAGGGGTTCGAGGTGGTCGCGATCGACCTGCCGGGCCAGCAGGACTCGCAGGGCCCCGACGACGAGTCGCTCTACCTGCCGGGCCCGCTGGGCTCGGTGGTCGCCGAACTGGCCGGGAAGATCGCCGCGGACGGCCGGAGGGTGCTGCTGCTCGGCCACTCCTACGGCGGCCTGGTGGCGCGGGCGGCGGTGTTCGCGGGAGCTCCGGTCGCGGGTCTCACGCTGATGTCGTCCGGCCCGGCGGAGCTGCCCGCGGGTGAGCGCCGCACGGTGCTGGAGGTCGGCGAGCACGTGCTGGCCGAGCAGGGCGTCGAGGGCACCCAGAAGCTGAACGAGCTGCGCTCCCGGCAGAACCCGGCCTACGCCGCGCTGCCGCAGGAGCTGAAGGACTTCTACCGCACCAGGTTCCTCCGGTCGTCCGCCGCGGCGCTGCTCGGGATGAGCAACGGCCTGCGCGAGGAACCGGACCAGGTCGCCAAGCTCGCCCGCACGCTCCGCTCGTCGGGCACGCCGTGCCTGGTGGTGTGCGGCGACGCGGACGACGCGTGGAGCCCGGCCGTCCAGCGCGACATGGCCGAGCGGCTGGACGCGGACTTCGCCGTGCTGCCCGGCGTGATGCACTCGCCGAACACCGAGGCGCCGCAGGCACTCGTGGACACGCTGCTGCCGACGTGGCGGGCCTGGCTCACGTCGTAGTCAGGCCGTCAGCACGGCGCAGCACGAAGCCGCCGATGGCCGCTTCGTCGTTCATCGCGGCCGGTCTCGCCAACGCGGTGGCCCGCCGCCGGTTCGCCGACCGCATGGTCCCGAGGTGCCGTCGCCGTGCCCAGGCTCCCGGTCCCCACCGCGGCCCCCGCTAGGCCCACCAGAACGTCCACAGCGTCGCACCGCTCACCACGAGCACGCCGAACGACGCCAGCGGCGCCCTCCAGTCCGCGTACCGGTCGGCGACGACCTGCCCGGCGACCACGAACAACGCCGCCACCACGTGGGCGACCACCGACAACGTGCCGGGCCCCGGCAGGTCACGCGAGTTCGCGTAGAACTGGACGCCGATGTTCCCGAGGGCGAGCAGCACCATGCCCACCGCGAGCACACCGCTCACAGCGCGCAGGATTCCGTAGGTCCGCGACGGCCGCTTCGCTGCTTCCACTTCCACTCCCGCCACCCTACGGGTCCGGCGACCGGCGGCCGGTCAGGACCCGACCGGCGTCTCCGGCGACTACGGCAAAAGCCGCACGCCGGTCACCCCTCCGGAGTCGAGGCCTGGGCACCGACCCCTCAGGTGCGTCCGCCGAGCCGTTCCACCGGCGCGCAGCCGATCACCGGCTACGGCGCCAGCAGCGCCCAGGGGTCCAGCGAAGGCGCCGCCGCCTGCCCCTCCGGGCAACTCCGCCGGAAGTCGCACCACTGGCACTGCCGCCCCGTCACCGGCGGGAACAGCACCTCCCGGTCGCCACCGGCCTTCAACGTCTCCGTGGCCAGGTCGATCTCGTCCGCCGCCTCCTCCGCCCGCCGGACGTGCCGCGCCAGCGACTCCTCCGTGTGCTCCCACACCGCCACCGACCCCGACGGCAGGTGGTGCAGCTCGACGCGGCGGCACGGTTTGCGCAGCGTGCGGCGGGCGGCGAGCGCGTACAGGGCCAGGGCCTGCGAGCCGCGGGCGTCGTCCGCCGTCAGGACGTGGCGGCCCGTCTTGTAGTCGACGATCACCAGCTCGCCGTCGCGCTGGTCGATGCGGTCGACCCGGCCCTCGGCCACGATGCGCTCGGTCGGCGAGGACACCCAGCGCTCGACGCCGAGCGGCTCGAAGTCGACGTCCAGGTTCGAGACGTACTCGTGGACCCAGCCGCGGGCGCGCTCGCGGTACTCGGCGGCCTGGTCGGCGTCGCGGAAACCCTCGGACTTCCACTGGCGGTTCACCAGCGCCACGGCCTGGTCCGGCGTGCGGCGCTCCACCGGCAGGTCGAAGAGCGCCTTCAACGCGTTGTGCACCACGGCACCGAGGGTGTTGTGGGCCCACGCGCCACCTCGTGGAGGTGTGGGGCGGTCTAGGTACGTCATCCGGAAGCGACGCGGGCAGTCCGTCCACGTCGCGAGCTTCGCGGGCGTGACGCGCACGAGCCGACGCGGTGCCGCGGTGCCGAAGTCGAAGCCGAGTTGTTCCACCCCAACCAAGTTACTCAGCACCCCTGACAGAAAATGAGCCGCATGGAGATCTGGCACAACCCGCGCTGCTCCAAGAGCCGCGCCGCCAAGCAACGCCTCGACGACGAGGGCGTCGAGCACACCGAACGCCGCTACCTCGACGACGTCCCCACCGCCGCGGAGCTCGACGAGGTCCTCACCAAGCTCGGCAAGCAGCCCTGGGAGATCGCGCGCACCGGGGAAGCCGCCTACCCCGCGGCCCTCGAGCACGACCGCGCGAAGTGGATCGCGCACATGGTCGCCAACCCGATCCTGATCGAACGCCCGATCGTCATCGACGGCGACAAGGCCCACATCGAGCGCTAGACGCCCGAGGTGATGAAGCCCTGCACCGACGACGCGACGAGCTGCACGGCGATCGCGGCCAGCAGCAGACCGGCGATCTTGGCCATCAGCAGGATGCCGCTCTCCTTGAACACCTTGATCAGCAGGCCGGCGGACCGCAGCGTCCCCAGCAGCACTAGGTGCACGGCCACGATCGCTGCGGCCAGCGCGAGGTAGGAGCCCCAGGCGCCGTCGGCCTGCCGCACGAACACGATCGTCGCGGCGATGGCGCCCGGTCCGGCCAGCAACGGCGTGCCCAGCGGCACCAGGGCGATGTTGACGTCCTCGACCTCGGGGTGGTTCGTCGCGCCCTTGCCGGTCAGCAGGTCGAGGGCGATCAGCAGCAACAGCAACCCGCCCGCGCCCTGCAGGGCGGGGATGCCGATGTGCATGTACGCGAGGATCGAGTTGCCCGCGACCGCGAACAGCGTGATCACCAGGAACGACACCAGCACGCCCTGCCGCGCCGCCCTCTTCCGCGCGTCGCGCGACTTGCGGCCCACCAGCCCGAGGAACACGGGAACGGTGCCGGGCGGGTCCATGATCACCAGCAACGTGATCGAGGCCTCGACGAACAGCCGCAGGTTGAACACTCCGACACCGCCTATCCGACGAGGATCTCGCCGCCTGTCGCCCTCGCCGCCAGAGCATCCAGCATCTCCGGCGCCGTCGTCTCGGCGCCGAGCCGCACCGTCTTGTTCGTGCCGTGGTAGTCACTCGACCCGGTGACGATCAACCCGAGCTCGTCGGCCAGCAGCCGCAACGACCGGCGCGTCTCGGGGTCGTGGTCCGGGTGGTCGACCTCGACGCCCGCCAGGCCGGCCTCGGCCAGCGACCGCACCACGGCGGGCGCCACGACGGGGCCGCGGGAGTGGGCGAACGGGTGGGCGAGCACCGTGACGCCGCCCGCCTCGGTGATCATCTCGATCGCGCGCTCGACGGGGGTGTCCGTGCGGCCCACGTAGTACTGGCCGCCGGTCAGGAACGTCGCGAAGGCCTCGTCGACGGACGAGACGACCCCGGCGCGGATCAGCGCCTGGGCGAGGTGCGGGCGACCGGCCGGCGCGTCGAAGGGCAGCCGGGACATGAGGTCGACCGGGTCGATCGGGAAGCCGTCGGCCTGCATCATCTCGGCCATCTTCTGCAGCCGGGTGCGCCGTTCCTCGCGCAGCCGCGACTGCTCCTTCATCAGCATGGCGTGCGTCGGGTCGTAGAGGTACGCCAGCAGATGAACCGTGATGGTGCGGCCGTAGCCGTCAGCCGAGGAGCACGACAGCTCCGCGCCGCGCACGAGCCGCAGGCCGGGAGGCAGCGCGGCCGCGGCCTCGGCCCACCCGGCCGCCGTGTCGTGGTCGGTGATCGCCACCGCGTCGAGCCCGGCTTGCGCCGCAGCCCTCACCAGTTCGGCAGGGCTGTCGGTGCCGTCGGACTCGGACGAATGGGTGTGCAGATCGATGACCACGTCGTCCAGTGTGGACGACGTGGTGCACGACCGGTGTTACGGGACCATCTTCTTCCCGCGCGCGGCGCGCTGGGCCTTGATCATCGAGAAGCGCTCGGCCTGGGCCTTCTTGTCGCCGAAGGTCAGCTCCGAGATGGCGTCGTAGACCTCCTCGGGGTCCGGCAGGTACTCCAGGCGGTTCAGCGCCTGGATCTGACCTGCGGACTCCACGATCAGCGTGCCGTAGCCGAGCATGCGCCCGCCCACGGTGCGCTCGTAGGTGAGGTCGGTGACCTTGCTGATGGGCATCATCGCGACCTTGGTCTCGAAGACGCCCGACGTCAGCATGAAGCGCTTGTCGGTGACGACGATGCGCTCGACCCACCACTCGATGATGAAGTAGGAGAGCCGCAACAGGACGAGCAGCGCTCCGTACCACAGCACGTTCTGCAGCACCGCGGCGTCCGCCGGGAGCAGGTACGAGATCATCATGAAGCCGGCGAGCAGTGCCGCCCCCTCCAGGACGTCCCAGATCAGGTAGGACCAGTGCCTGCGCACCCGGATGACCCGACGCTCGCTCGACAGCAGGTAGTCGTCCGGATCACGTGGTGCGAACATGCGCTACCAGCCCTTTCCTGGTGCCAGCCAGTGCCCTGTCCCTGCCCCGGTTCAGCCGTCGGGGACTAGAACAATTGTCGCACGAAGGTGATCAGGGCCTCAGCCGCAGTTCGGAGCGAGTTGAGGATGTTCTGCACCAGTTGGGCCGCCTGCTGGGGCTCTGCGATAAGGAAGAAGAGCAGCAAGGCGATTCCAGCGAAAGTGAGAATCTTCTTCAAGTTCACGGTGTCCACCCCGTCCGCGTCGCACCCGTTTGGCGCCGTTCGTGACCGTTGTACAGCACCATTCGGCACCTTGGGAGATTTGTACCGCAGCCGGGGTAGCGCACAGCACCTCCATTCCGGTGTGACTACGCTTCGTGATCGTGACGCCCAGCAGCAACCGCGCCATCCGTTGCGTCGGAGCCATCGCGCATGACTCGAACGGGCGACTGCTCCTCGTGCGACGCGTCAATCCGCCTGGTGAGGGCATGTGGTCGGTACCGGGTGGCCGCGTGGAGCCCGGCGAGACGGATGAGGCTGCCGTGACCAGGGAGGTGTTCGAGGAGACCGGTCTCGTGGTCACTGTCGGTCGTCTGGCCGGCTTCGTGGAGCGACCGGCCCCGAACGGGGTTTTCGCGATCTTCGACTACGAATGCCAGGTCACGTCGGGTGTGCTCCGAGCGGGCGACGACGCGTCGGACGTCGCTTGGGTCGACAGTGCGACCTTGGCCACACTTCCGACCACCGACGGCCTCGTGGAAGCGCTCTCCGGCTGGAACTGCCTGCCCAGGGCCTGATCACGGTTCACGCGATCGGGGCGAGCGTTCACCGCCAAACGAGACGCTGCCCGTGGGCCTCGGTCGTCGCCAGGACGGCGCTCGAGACCTCACCATCACCGAAACGGAGCAACCGCAGCTCACCGGCCTCGTGGGCAGCCCACCAGACAGGTCGCCCCAAAGCCGACAAAGCAGGCGCGAGGTCGAGCCCGGACCCGCTCGAGAGGACGACGAGCGGAGCGTCGATCGGCTCCACGGCCTTCGCCAGGTCGGCGACCGGGTCACCGGTGACGAGCCGCGGCGGGTTCTTGCGCAGCACCCCGCACGCGACGCCGAACAGGCGCAGCCGCTCCGGCTGGTCCGCCCACACGCACGCCTCGAGCCACGCGTACGCGTCCTCGTCGGTCAGGTCGGCGGGTGCGACGCCGATGCCCGCCTTCGCGGCCACCTTCACCGCCTTGGGCAGCTTCGGCAGCACCGCGCCCGGCGCGAGCTCCAGCGCGCAGTGCAGGCCCAGCGCGGCCTTGGCGGGCCCGGCGACCACCTGGCCCGCCTCGGCGGTCTGGTAGCGGTACGAGTACTGGTCGAGCCCGAGCAGCAGGCCGGCCGTCGTCGCGACCTCCACGAGCCCGATCGGCCCGCCCGCCTGCTTCGCCGCGGCGGCCACGGCCGGGTAGAGCAGCGCCGCGCGCCGCACCTCGTTGGTCTGGATCACCTGAGAGCTCACGAGCGCTCTCACGCGGTCGCCGCGTTCGAGGAGGAACTCCCGGAACAGCGGCCAGGTGCTCTCGTCCGCGCCGTAGGTCCCGCCGAGCGACGGGTAGTAGTTCGAGAGCTGGTGGAACGGCTCCGCCTGCACGAGCCGGTGCGCCGCCGCCAGCAGGAGCTCGCCCGTGGCGTTGTCCTCGCTGGCGGCGGTCAGCAGTGCGGCGACCTCCGGATCGGCGGCGGCACGCGACGCGAGGTGCTCGTAGAGCGGCGAGATCGCCGCGGCCTCCTCCGCGAACTCACGCAGACGACGCTGTGCCAGATCCAGAGAAGTCACTTCACTCCTTGGGTTCAGGGCGCCCCGGCTGCTCGCCACCGCGGGCCTCGCCGTAGGACTGCTTCGGCACCATGACCTTGCGCCTGAAGATGCACACGACCGTGCCGTCCTGCTTGTAGCCGCGAGTCTCCACGTAGACCACGCCCCTGTCGTCCTTCGACTTGGACGGCGTCTTGTCGAGCACCTCGGTCTCACCGTAGATCGTGTCACCGTGGAACGTCGGCTTCACGTGCCGCAGCGACTCGATCTCCAGGTTGGCGATCGCCTTGCCGGAGACGTCGGGCACGGACATGCCCAGCAGCAACGAGTAGATGTAGTTGCCGACGACGACGTTCTTGCCGAAGTCCGTCGTGTTCTCCGCGTAGTTCACGTCCATGTGGAGCGGGTGGTGGTTCATCGTGAGCAGGCAGAACAGGTGGTCGTCGTACTCCGTCACCGTCTTGCCCGGCCAGTGCTTGTAGACCGCTCCGACCTCGAACTCCTCGTAGTACCGACCGAACTGCACCGCGCCTCCAACTACGTGTGATCGAGATCTGTCCCGGGTGGGGAGACAGTCTTCACACGGAGGGAGTACCCTCGGCAACCGGTGTGTGAGGATTTCCACCACCCGTGCCCTTCGCCCCGAGGAGGTGAGGACCCCCAAATGAGCAAGGACCCCCACCCTGCCAGTACCAAGCGCGTCCTCACCGAGGTGGCCTTCTAGCTCCGTCTAGAACGTTCCAGTTCCACCGGGTCAGGACGCCCGTCGTGCTTTCGCACAACACGTCGGCGTGTGTACCTGGAGGAACTCAGCATGCCCAGCCTGCCCTCGATCCGCGGACGAGGTTCCCAGCGCGGCCCCTCGGGTCAAGTCCCGCACGTCCCCGTCCCGCTGTCGCACTACGTCGTCGACTGCGCGGTGTACGTGGACGGCAAGCGGTTGCCCGGCCGCTGGACGCACACGGACGCGGTCAAAGAGGTGCGCAGGCGCAAGGACGGCTTCGTCTGGATCGGCCTGCACGAGCCCGACGCCGAGCAGATCGAGGGCATCGCCGAGACGTTCGGGCTGCACGAGCTCGCGGTCGAGGACGCGGTGCACGCGCACCAGCGCCCGAAGCTCGAGCGGTACGACAACACGCTCTTCATGGTCTTCAAGACCGTCCGCTACGTGACGAACCCCTCGCCCGACACCGCCAACGAGATCGTCGAGTCCGGCGAGATCATGGTGTTCCTGGGCAAGGACTTCGTCATCACCGTGCGCCACGGCAACCACTCCGGGCTGTCCAAGCTGCGCCACGTGCTGGAGGCCGACCCGGAGCGCCTGGAGATCGGCCCGGCCGCGGTGATGCACGCGATCGCCGACCAGGTGGTCGACAACTACCTCGAGGTCACCGACCACGTCGAGGACGACATCGACCGCATGGAGGAACGGGTCTTCGCGCCGCGCACCGAGGTGAGCGCGGAGCAGATCTACATGTTCAAGCGCGAGGTCGTGGAGCTGCGCCGCGCGGTCATGCCGCTCGCGAACCCGTTGCGCCGCCTGGCGGAGGGCTACACGCCGCTCATCCCGGAGCAGGTGCGGGCGTTCTTCCGCGACGTCGACGACCACCTCACCGAGGTCGCCGAGCGCGTGACGGCGTTCGACGAGCTGCTGACCACGCTGGTCGACGCGACGCTCGCGAAGATCACGCTGCAGCAGAACACCGACATGCGCAAGATCACCTCGTGGGTCGCGATCATCTCCGTGCCCACCATGGTCGTCGGCGTGTACGGCATGAACTTCGACTACATGCCCGAGCTGAAGTGGAAGTTCGGCTACCCGCTGATCATGACGCTCGTCCTCGTCGCCTGCCTCACGCTCTACCGAATACTGCGCCGGAATCGCTGGCTCTAGTCCCGGTTTCGCCCGCTTTCGCCTTGGTAGAAGAGGTTTGTCATGACCAGACTGCTCACCAACATCCGCTTCTGGGTCCTCGCGTTCCTGCTCTGCTGGATCACCACCGTGTTCGTCCTCATCAGCGGGACGCCCTGACGTGCACCGCCGGCTGACCAACCTGCGGTTCTGGATCATGGTGTTCGCCGTGGGCTGGCTGCTGATGGTCTTCGTGTTCATCGCCTTCTGGCCCGAGCCCGGTGAGGAGTCACCGGACGAGCTGGCAGCGGAAGTGACGAACGCCTTGCGGGCGCACGACTTCCACAAGCTGGAGCCGCTGCTCGCGGTCGGCGGCGAGGACGTCGCGAAGTCCACGGTCGAGTACTTCCGTACGGCACGGGTGGAACGCGGCACCTACCGCGACGGCGCCGTCGTCGTCGAGTACTCGCACGCCGGCACCCGCGCCGAGTTCCGGCTGCCCGTCGAGGTGCGGGACGGCCGCTACGTGGTGAACCCGGTCCTCACTCCCAAGGGGTGACGTCCCAGGTGAACGGCGTGCCGTGCCCCTCGCCGTGGCCGAGGTTCAGCGAGATCCCCGCCGGCCACAGCTTGAGCAGCAGCTCGAACCGGTAGTCCCCGTCCGTCCTGCGCGGTTCGAACACCAGCAGCGCCAGCGGCGTCGTGGGCGTCGCCCTCGCGGCCGCGTCGGCCAGCACGGCCCTGCCCATCGCCCGGTCGGCCGGTGAGACGTACTGCCACACCACCGAATGCCACACGACCGTGAGCACGTCCCGTTCGGTGCGCGCGAGCTGTTTCGCGAGCCATTCCGGGCCCGCCGAGCGCTCGACGGGGACCGGGTCGGTGGCGGCGAGGTCGAGCGCGTCGCGCAGCCGGTTCCACCGCTGCGGCTGGTCCGCCCAGACGAACGAGCTCAGGTGCAGCCGTCCGTCCTCAGTGGACACGTCGACCGGGTGGAGGTCGCAGCCCGCCCTGCCGACGACGCGCAGCCGGTGGCCGAGGTCGGCGGGGGGCCTGCCGGTCCACTCCGGGTCGAGGACGAGGAGGCTGTCCGGGTCGCCGAGCACCCGGTCCTCGAGCCGGTAGCCGACGTGGTGCGGGCGCAGGTTCAGCCCGCCGCTCGCGCCGACCTCCAGCAGCCGCACGCAGAACGGCACGTGCCGGCCCGCGGCCTTCGCGGCCTCCTGCGCGGCGACCAGCAGGCCGCCGTAGAGGGGTGCGCTGCGGCCCGGCTCGTTGGTCTGCACGACGGTGGCCCGCACCCGGTACCGGAGCAGGTCGGTGTGCTCGGTGAGGGCGGGCAGCGCGTCCTGCCACAGCGTCGGCAGGTGGGGCCGGCCGCCGACGGACGGGTAGTGCTTCGCAAGGGCGGGCGCACGCCCTTCGAGCACGAGCCGGTGGACGGCGCCCGCGAACCGCAGCCCGGGCACGGCGCCCTCCCGGTCGCGTTCGGAGCCCGCCATGACCCGGGCCGTGACGCCGCCCTGCCGGAGGTCTTCCGCGGCGTCGGTGAGGAGCCGCTGGGTCAGCGGACTGCGGTCGCGGCATCCGTGAGCGGCCGCGGCGAACAGCTCGGCAAGCACCCCGTTCACGCTAGTGGCAGCTCCGCCGCCCGTCATGTGGGGAAAGCTTGATTACGCTGGAAGAATGGTTCGGGTTCTGGCTGTCGCGGACGAGGTGGTCGAACACCTGTGGACCGACCAGGTGCACCAGCACGGCGGCGTGGACCTGGTCCTCGCGGCGGGCGACCTGCCGTTCGACTACCTGGAACACCTGGCCAACGCCCTGGACAGACCGCTCGTGTTCGTCCCCGGCAACCACGACGCCGACCTGTCCGGCTACTCGAACGTGCGCGGCCTGTGGACCAAGGCGGGCCTGCCGGTGCGCTGGCCGGGTCCAGCCGGTGCGGTGAACGCGGACGAACGCGTGGTCGACGTCGCCGGGCTGCGCATCGCCGGTCTCGGTGGTTCGATCCGCTACAACAAGGGCCCGAACCAGTGGACGGAACGGCAGCAGGCCCGCCGCGCCCGCCGGGTGACCCGGCTGGCCGGGTGGCGCAGGCTGCGGGACGGACGTGGCGTGGACGTGCTGCTGACCCACTCACCCCCGCGCGGCTGCGGCGACGAGCCCGACGCCCCGCACCTCGGCTTCGAGTGCTTCCGAGGGCTCGTCTCGCGGCTCCAGCCGTCGTTCATGCTGCACGGCCACATCCACCCGCACGGCGTGCCACGCCCGGACCGCGAACTGGGCGCCACCCGCGTGGTCAACGTCGTTCCGCAGAAGGTCCTGGACGTCCCCGGAGGTCGCGATGAGGCGTGACACAGGTTTCCCCGCGGCCGACGCCGAGAACGACTTCCAGCGGGCCCGCCGGCGCCAGGTGATGTCCCGCCTGGCCGCCTGGCTGCGCAGGGAACCGGACGACGTCAACATCATGCTGCCGTTCCACGAGGTCGTCGACGCCCTCGGCATGGCGTCGGAGAAGCGCCTGGGCCTCCAGTCGATCCGCCTGGACTCGATCGTCGGCAGCGTCGACCGCACCCGCGACTTCGACCGCCGCTTCCGCCCCACCTCGGGCCGCGTCCGGGAACGCTGGAAACGCCTGGCCCTCGCCGCCCGCAGGGGCGAGAGCGTCCCCCGATCGAGGTCTACCGCATCGGCGAACTGCACTTCATCATCGACGGCCACCACCGCGTCTCGGTCGCGCACGCCCTGGGCCTGACGGTGATCGACGCCTACGTGACGCAGGTGATCACCCGCCTGAACTCCTCCGGCATCCGCTACCGGGGCGACCTGATCGTGAAGGACTACCGCCGCCTCTTCCTCGACCGCGTCCCCCTGACCGGCGAGGCCCGCGCCGCCGTCGTCCTCTCCGACCCCTGGGACTACGCCGAGCTGGGCGAACACGTCGAGGCCTGGGGCTTCCGCCTGATGCAGGACACGGGCGAGCTCCTCGACCGCACCGAGATCGCCCGCCGCTGGTACGCCGACGAGTACAAACCGGTGGTGGCGATGCTGCGCCAGGCGGACATGGTGGGCGACCGCACGGAGACCGAGGCGTACATGTGGGTGGCGGCGGAGCGCTACCGCCTGATCCGCACGCACCGCTGGGACGCGGACGTCATCAACGCGGTGCGGGAGGAGAGCCAGTCGCACGGCCGCACGACGCGCGGCTGAGCACTCTCATCCCCCATCGCGATCGGCGCCCCTCCGCCGGCACCGGAACCGGCCACCCCGGCCCGCCCTCACCGGGGCACCACCCTCCCCCGTCCACCTCGGGCAACGGCCGAGCCTGGTCCAGCACCTCATCGGTGTACTTGTCCAGCAACCGCGTCCCGATCTGCTGCGCGTACCCGAAGATCACGGCCCACAGCAGCAAAGCAGCGGCGGAGGGGATCCCGATCAGCCCCGAGGTGACCCCGGCCCCCAGCGCCAGGATCCCCACCACGGCCAGAGCCGCCCCCAGCATGATCTTGATCAGGGCCTGGTACCCGATCATCACGTAGGGCGACAGCGAAGGCCGCCGCCGCAACAGCAACACCACCGCGGCCAGCACAGCCCCGAAGGAACCCAGCACCTGCACCAGCCACACGTCCACACCGGACGCCTTGGCCGCACCCCCGGGGCACACGGTGGGCAGCGCGTTCTCCTTGGGGTCGACGCAGAGCGGGATGATCCCCGGCTTCACGATCCCCACCACCCCGAGCACCGTGTTGATCACGAACAGCACCAGGGACGCCGCGATCAGCTTGTTCCGCAACGCCCTCGAGCCGGCGTGCGCGAAGTCCGAGTTGTCGTACGCGGCCCGCAGGGCGTCCACCACGATCGCCCGCTCGACCGCCGGCGTGAACTCCCCCGGCCGCAACTCCTCCAGCGCGCGCCGCCGCGGATCGTCGTCGTCCAGGTACTGCGCCACCCGCGCCCGCAACCCCGGCAGCCGCCCCAGGAACCCGCGCTCCGCCGAGATCGTCGCCACCTCGGCCTCGTGCAGCGCGCGCCAGGCCCGTTCGATGTACCACCCGGACCACCACGACGGCACCATGCGCCACCACGGCTCGCGGGAGCCGAGCATCTCCTCGACGACGGCGGCCTGCTCCTCGGCCGTGCGGCGCCACACGTCGCCTTCCGGGTCGACCGGGTCGGGCGGGCCGAGCGCGGCCAGATCCGCGCGGACCCGGTCCAACCGGGACTGCACGACGAGTCGCCAGTCGGTCACCCTGGGTTTGCGCTCGGCCATGCCACGATGGTGGCAGCCTCCACCGACAATATCGGCGGCCATCCGTGTGACGTGCTGAAACGTCACCTGGGACGGATCACACCGTCACCTCCGCAGGTGCGAAGCCCGCGTAGCCGAGCGGGTCGTCGCACCTGCCGAACCGGCAGAGCCCCGGGACGACCAGCCGCCCCCTGAGCCACTCCAGCAGGGTGTCGGCGAGCGGCCCGTCCAGCGGCGGTCCCTGGCCCGCGTGACGAGGCGCGAAGATCAACGGCCACCCGTCGGGCTCGCCCCGCGTGAGCCACCCGAGCTGGTCGCCGTCGATCGAGTCGCCGAACGGCAGGAACCCGCCGGGCTCCGGCCACAGCGGCAGCGGGTGGTACTCGGGGAACTCCGCCCGCAGCTGCCGGTTGCCGTCGAGCGCGCCCTCGGACATGTCCAGCAGGCCGTGCGGGTCGAGCGGCGCCCACACCCGCAGCCAGCCGGCGAAGGTGCCCGACCCGTAGGTCTCCATCAGCGCCACGTAGTCCGCCGGCAGCGAAGTGCCCAGCTCGCCGTACAACCACTCCCACGTGCGCTCACCGAGGACGGGGTGCGCCGGTGGCACGACGAGTTCGCGCAGCGTGGCCAGCCCGGTGCCCCCGGCCAGCGCGCGCCCGCGGCCCGGCGACGAGTCGACGGGGGGCGGTGGCGTCCACGGCCGGGCGTCCGGCAGGAACGCGGTGCGCCGAGCCGAGGCGGGCAGCAACCCCAGCCCTGGCAACGCCGTCCGCACCGCCTCCTCCAGCAGACCGGACAGCGACGTGCCGTAGTCGTGCCAGCCCGTGTCGTGGCCGAAGCCCACCACCGGCCACCGCGCGGGATCGGCGTCCACCGAGCTGTCCCAGAACAGGTAGCCGCCGCCACGGGTGGCGCCCCACGGCACCAGGTGCGGCGGCGCGTCGGCGACCGACCGCGTCTGCTTGACCCACTCGCCCCAGTCGAAGCGGCCGGCCTCGACGCACGGCACGTGCAGCCAGACGAACTCGCCGATGTCGAGCGGGCCGTGCGCGGACGCGATCGCCTTGTAGTCGCCCGGCAACGGCAGGCCGAGCCACGACTCGACGGCGTCCCAGTCGACCGGAACGGGCTTCCCGGAGAACTCCACGGCCGCATGATGCCCGACCCCGGGCGGGCGCGTGGCCGCTCACCCGTCCTGGCGGTGGAACCGGGCAACCCACGCGTGCGCCCGTGCGAACGGCTCGTCGCGTACAGCTCGAAGCAGTACGTCGCGAAGATCTGGTGAGCCCACAACGTCGAAGTCCGTGTCGACGTAGTCGGGGAGCAAAGACACGCGCGGACGCTGACACCACGCCGAGCACGACTGTCCACAATTGACCGGAACGATGCGGGAGGCGCCGCCCGGGGCACCGGGCGACGCCTCCCCCGCGGGCTCAGGCGGTCTGCGAAGGCTCCACCAGCGCACGCAGCCGGGGAGGCATCCTCTTCTCCAGCCCGTACGGTTCGAGGTGCGCCTGCAGCACGCCCGTGAACGCCCGCTCCACGGAAGCGGTGTCCCAGTTGTCGCTCTCCAGGATCGGCTGCTTGAAGTACGGCTGGCCGACGATGTGCAGCTGCCGGCCGTTGCACCGGACGACCTGCCCGGTGATGCCCTCGGCGCGGTCCGAGAGCAGGAACAGCACCAGCGGCGCCACCTTGCCGGGCGTGCGGTCGGCCGGGATGGCGCGCAGGGAGCGTTCCGACTTCCACACCATCCGCGTGTGCGCGACGGGGCACACCGCGTTCACGCGGATGCCTTCCGGCTCCAGGTCGAGCGCCCACGAGTAGCTCAGCGAGGCCACCGCGCCCTTGGTCGCCGAATAGGTGGCGAGTTTGCGCTGACCGAACGAGGCACCGGAGGAAATGTTGATGATGGAACCACCGCCGGAAGCGCGCATCGCCCGCATCGCCGCGATTCCGGTGTAGATGACGCCGAGGACGTTCACCTCGACCACGTTCCTGATCGTCTCGGGATCGTCTTCCCAGGGCGCGGTCTCGTAGTTCAGGCCGGCGTTGTTCACCAAACCGTCGACGCGGCCGAATTCGTCGACGCAGAGTTCCACGATCTTGGCCGCCTCGCTGGGGTCGGCGACCGTGTGGGTGGAGGCGACCGCGCGGCCGCCGAACTCGCGGATGTGCTCGGCGACCCGTTCCGCCAGGTCACCGTCGTTGTCGTTGACCACCACCGACGCGCCCGCGAGGGCCGCGTGCATGGCGTAGGCCTCACCCAGTCCTCGGCCCGCTCCCGTGATGACGACCGCTTTTCCGTCCAGGATCCCCATGGCACGCTCTCTTTCACTCGGACGGCGGTTTCCCGGAAGCCCCCTGTGGTCCTTGTAGCCGCCTTCGACAAGCGTGCGGAGGTTCCGAAGGCCCGAAGTCCACGTTTCGACGAGTTGTCGCCGCAGTGCGCCCAATGACCGGCCGAGTTCGGCAGAGCAGATGACCCGGACTGATCGGCCCTCCGGGACGGGAGTCTTTCGCCCTTACCCGATCGAGTGACACGGAAAGGCCGCCTCCCCGCACGGGGAAGGCGGCCCGGGAAACGAGAATTCACCGTTCCGTGTAAGTCAGGTTCCTGCCGCTGGACGGGTCGAAGAGCTGAACCTTGTCCGCGTCGAACCAGATGTCCGCCGAGGCGCCTTCCACCGCGCCGGACGCCGACGACAGGCGCGTCACGAGCGAGATGCCGTCACCCGGCACGTCGTCCGACCCCGCGTCCGCCGCGAGCTCCTGGAGCTCGGCCGAGGCCGCCTGCTCCCCCGTGAGGTTGAAGTAGGCGTACTTGTCCGAGCCCATCGACTCCAGCACGTCCACCTGGTGGGTGAACTTGCCGCCCGCCGACAGCTTCGCCGGCTCGACCAGCGCCGCGTCCTCGAAGTGCTCGGGGCGGATGCCCAGGATCACCTCGCGGGGCGCGTCGGCGGCCTCGACGAGCTGCCTGATCCGGTCCGTGAGCGCCACGTCGCCGATGATCGACCGCAGCGCGCCGTTCTCCAGCGTCGCCGGCACGAAGTTCATCGACGGGGAGCCGATGAAGCCCGCGACGAACAGGTTCGCCGGCTGGTCGTAGAGGAACTGCGGCGCGCCGATCTGCTGCACGACACCACCGCGCATGACGACGACGCGGTCGCCGAGGGTCATCGCCTCGGTCTGGTCGTGCGTCACGTACACCGTGGTGGTGCCGAGCTGCTTCTGCAGGCGCGACACCGAGGTGCGCATCTGCACGCGGAGCTTGGCGTCCAGGTTGGACAGCGGTTCGTCCATCAGGAACGCCTTGGGGCTGCGCACGATCGCGCGACCCATCGCCACGCGCTGCCGCTGGCCACCGGACAGGTTGGACGGCTTGCGGTCGAGGTGCTGCGAGAGGTCGAGGATCTCCGCGGCCTCCTTGACCTTCTTCTCCACCGTGGCGTTGTCGACCTTGGCCAGCCGCAACGGGAAGGCCATGTTCTCCTTCACCGTCATGTGCGGGTACAGCGCGTAGGACTGGAACACCATCGCGATGTCGCGGTCCTTGGGCGCCTTCTCGTTGACGCGCTGCCCGCCGATGCGCAGCTCGCCGTCGGTGATGTCCTCCAGGCCCGCGATCATGTTGAGCGTGGTGGACTTCCCGCAGCCGGACGGTCCGACCAGGATGATGAACTCGCCGTCGGCGATCTCCAGGTTGACCTCCTGCACGGCCAGCGCGCCGTCGGGGTACCTCTTGGTCACCTTGTCCAGAACGATCTCTGCCATTGGTCAACTCACCCCTTGACGGCGCCGGAGGTCAGGCCGGCGACGATCCGGCGCTGGAAGAACAACACGAAGAGGATGATCGGGATGGTGATGACCACGGCGGCCGCCGCGATCGACCCGGCCGGGTCCTCGAACTGCGAGCTGCCGGTGAAGAACGACAGCGCCACCGGCACGGTCCGCGACTGCTCGGTCGAGGTGAGCGAGATCGCGAACAGGAAGTCGTTCCAGCAGAAGATGAACACGAGGATCGCCGTCGTGAACACACCCGGTGCCGCGAGCGGTGCGATGACCCGCCGGAACGCCTGCCCCGGCGTCGCGCCGTCCATCTTCGCCGCCTTCTCGAGCTCCCAGGGGATCTCGCGGAAGAACGCCGACAGCGTGTAGATCGCGAGCGGCAGCGCGAACGTGATGTACGGCAGGATCAGGCCGGGCCACGTGTCGAACAGGCCGAGCGAGCGCTCGATCTCGAACAGCGGGGACACCAGCGAGACCTGCGGGAACATCGCGATCAGCAGCGAGACGCCCACCAGCAGGTTCTTGCCGGGGAAGTCGAGCCGCGCGATGGCGTAGGCGGCCATCGTGCCGAACACCACGGCGATCGCGGTCGCGATGATCGCGATGCCGATGGAGTTGATCAGCGCCCGCGTGAACTCGGACGTCGAGAAGATGTTCTTGTAGTTCTCGAGGCTCCACTCGCGAGGGATGAAGTTGCCGTCCGCCAGCGTCGCCGAGGACTTGAACGACAACGACACGATCCACAGCACCGGCAACAGCGCGTAGATCACCACGACGGCGTTGAGCAGACCCCAGCCGACCTTCTTGCCGGTGGTCTCGGCTCCTCCGATTCCAGCCATCAGCGCTTCCCCCCGTCGTCACTGCCGGGGGCAGCGGTGCCGAAGAGCTTGATGAACACGAACGCGATGATCGCGACCATGATGAAGATCAGCACGGACATGGTCGACCCGATGCCGAGGTTCAAGCCCTTGATGAGGTTGTTGTAGGTCAGCATCGACACCGACGACGTGCCCTGCGAACCCGCGGTGAGCACGAAGAGGTTGTCGAAGATGCGGAACGCGTCGAGCGTGCGGAACAGCAGCGCCACGAGGATCGCCGGCTTCATGATCGGCACGGTGATCTTGATGAACCGCTGCCACCCGCTCGCGCCGTCCATCGCGGCGGCCTTGAGCAGGTCGTCCGGCACCAGCGCCAGGCCCGCCATCAGCAGCAGGGCCATGAACGGCGTGGTCTTCCAGATCTCCGCGAGACCCACGACCATCAGCGCCGGGATCTTCTCGGTCAGCACGGGCTCGCCGCCGAGCGCCTCGGCGAGGTAGCCGGTGCCGGGCGTCCAGGCGAAGCGCCAGGAGAACGCGGCCACGACCGTGACGATGCCGTACGGGATCAGCGTCGTCGTGCGGACGATGCCGCGGCCGACCAGCGCGCGGTGCATGATCAGCGCGAGCGACATGCCCAGCACCAGTTCGATCGCGACGGTCACGACCGTGAGCAGCACCGTCACCCACACCGCGTTCCACCAGTACGGGCTGCTGAGCACGGTGACGTAGTTGTCGAACCAGATCCACTCGGTGCGGTCCGGGAACTTGAGGTCGAACCTCTGCATCGACAGCAGCAGCGAGTAGAGGATCGGCCAGCCCGTCACCGCGACCATGGTGAGCGCGGCGGGCGCGCAGAGCAGCCAGCCGAGCCTGCGCTCGGCCTTCTTGCCCTCGCTCAACGCCTTCTTGCCGGACGCGACCGGTGCCGGTGAGGCACCGGCGGTCGCGGTGGCCTTCGTCGTCGTCTGACTCACGGCAGCACCCCCTTCGAGTCCAGAGCGTCCTGCAGCTCCTTGCGCAGCCTGTCCGCCGTGGTCTGCGGGTCGATGCTCGCGGGCGGCGACAGGATCGTGGAGATGACCGTCGAGACGTTCTGGTACGCGGGCGTGCGCGGCCGCACACTCGCGTTCTTCAGCGTCTCCTTGATGTCGTCGCGCATCGGGTACGCCTCGGCCATCTCGGGCTCGTCGTAGACGGCCTCGATGGTCGGCGGCACACCGTCCTTGAGCGCGGCGAGCTTCTGGTTCTCCGCGCTGCGCAAGCACAACACCGCGTCGAACGACTCGTCCGGCTTCGTGGTGAAGTTGCTGACGGCGTAGTTGATCCCACCGACGGTGACCCTCGACTGGTCACCGCTCACGGCGGGGTACAGGGCCCACTTGAAGTTCTTCGCGAACTCCGGCTTCTTCTGCGCCGCCGCGTAGACGTACGGCCAGTTGAGCTGGAACGCCGCGTTGCCGCCCTCCATGGCGAGGCGTGCGTTGTCCTCGGCCGCGTTGGAGAACGACGGGTCGATCGCCTTCGACGTGGCGAGCTTCTTCAACGCCGCCAACGCTTCCACGGCCTTGTCGTCGACGATGGCCTTGGTGCCGTTCTCGTCGAGGATCGTGCCGCCGTTGGAGTTGACGAGCGTGTTGTACAGCACGACGAGCCCCTCGTACTGCTTGCCCTGCGCGACGATCTGACCGGGCTTCCCCTCCGCCACCAGCGCCTCGGCCATGGAGATCATCTCGTCCCACGTCTTGGGCGGCGTGGGAACCAGGTCCGAGCGGTACCACAGGAGCTGGACGTTGGTGTTGTCCGGAGCCCCGTACAGCTTGCCCTCGTAGGTCGCCGTGTCGAGCGGAGTCTTCAGCGTGCCGGACTCCACCTGCGACTTGACGGAGCCGGTGAACTCCCTGATCCAGCCCGCCTTCGCGAGCTCCGCGGTCCACGTGACGTCCAGCGCGAGGACGTCCATGCTGTCGTCCTCGGCCGCGAGTCTGCGCACCATCTGCTCGCGCTGGCCGTCGGCCTCGCGCGGCAGCTTGTTGTAGACGATGTTGTAACGCCCGCCGGCCTTCGCGTTGCAGCTGTCCACGATGGCCTGGAAGTTCTCCTGCGGGTACTTGTAGACGTTCACGGTGATGCCCTGGTCGCCAGACCCGCACGCCGTGAGGGTTCCCGCCGCGAGCACCGCGGCCCCCACACCGGCCGCGAGTCGATAGCGCCTTGTCGCACCCATCGGCCCTGCCTCCTTCCCGACTGCACGGAGGAGCCAGACCGCAGCGCGCCCGGCACCTCGTCGTGCCACCGTCCGCACCCGGCGGACCGGTCAACCGAACCTAGGCCCGGTGATCAGGAGCCGCAACCAAAGGAAGCAACGATTCAGAACCAATGCCCTTATGTAAGCCTTAAGAACTCGGGTTCACCGGCCGCATCGCGAGCTTCGCGAGCAGGTCACGGCCCTTTTCGGCCGACTTCGGGTGACACAGGACGTCGTACCGGTTCGCAACCAGTTGGGACGCGGACTGGAAGTCCCTCTTGCCCTTCGCCGACCCGTACCCGACCGCCGCGAACACCAGCCCGAAGAACACACCGGTGATCAGGCCCGTGAGCACCGGCCCGACCGTCACCCCGGGCTCCGGGCTGAACAGCGTGAGCAGCAGCCCGACGAACAGACCGAACCACGCACCGCTGGCCGCACCGGTCGCGAGGACGCGGCCCCAGGTGAGCTTGCCGGTGATCCGCTCGACGAGCATCAGGTCGACGCCGACGATCATCACGTCCTGCACCGTGAAGTCCTCGACCGCGAGGAAGTCGACCGCGCGCTGCGCCTCCTCGTACGTGGCGTACGAGCCGATCGGCCACCCCGTCGGCGGGGTGGGCAGGCGGGGCGGGACGCCGGGCCGGTTCGGGTTGGCGAACGGACTCGTCACAGGGACCACCTCTGTCGCGACGCGCTGATCGTTCCATCCTGCCAGTGCCCGGTGCGGCGTGCCGACACGCCTGCGGGTGTTTTGCCGGGATCAGCATCCGGGTGACACCGTGGACCTCGCCGTCGAGCGGGCCGGACGAGCCGGTCCCCGTCGAGCACTCGCCAGGGGCACTGCACGTGCGGCCCGAACTCGGCGATCTCGCGGGTCCGGCCCCGCCCGTCACTCGAACCGGACCACGAACCGGTGCGCGGGAGGGCGGGCGGCGTCCCGCTCCATCACGTCGGTCAACACCCGCGCGATCTTGCTGTAGGCGCTGTCGCCGAGCGGTTCCCTGCTGGCCGCGGAGTCCGTCCACACCAGCTCCACCGGCCGTTCGACGTCGGTGCTGAGCCGGTCCCACAGCGCGGACAGGTCGTTGCCGTAGTACGGCCCGAAGTCGAGCGGACCCGCCAGGGCGTCGTGGAACGCCCGCTCGGTGGTGGCCAGCGTTCCGTCGACGACCAGCCTCATCCGCGGAAAGCCAGTTCGAACCGGTGCGCGAAAGCGCGGTAGGACCGCGCGTAGACGTCCCTGTCGTCCGCCACCCGCTCCCGTTCCTCCGCCAGCACCTCGTCCGCCGCACCGGCGTTCCCGTTCAGCACGTGGATGATCGCGAGCTTGCGCGCCCGCTCGAAGTCGAGCAACGACTCCGGTTTTCCGGTCAACGCCGAGCACAGCGAGTCCCACTTCGCGTGCTTGTCGATGTACGGCTCGCCGAACTCCACGACCGCGTCGACCAACGACGAGGCGACCGGTGCGTGGTCGCCGCCCGGCGGGAAGGTCCAGTGCCAGACCGGCTTCTCGCCCATCAGGCTGCCCAGCGGTGCCGACACGAGCGGGGTGCCCGGGATGCCGACGCCCAGGGCGCGGCAGACCTCGTCGTAGTGGCGGAAGCAGACGCCGACGAGCGGGGTGAGGTCCAGTGCGCCCGCCAGGCCGAAGCCGAGCCAGCCGGCGACGCCGTCACCTCGTTCCTGGCGCCAGAAGTGGCCGCGGCGGACGAAGCCGGTGGGGCGCAGGGCGGTGTCCACGGCTACCAGCACGTCGGTTTCCGGTGAAGGCCTCACGGACGACAGGGTCCCAAACGAAACCGGATCCCGCCGGTCAACCGAGCCGAGCCGTCACCTTCTCCGCCGGAGGCGGGGTGGCGGGGCCTCGCCGGTGAGGCAGGCGTACTCGATCGCGGACAGCCGGCCCGCCTCGACCCGCACCAGGACCTCGCCGATCAGGGTGCCGGCGTCGTGGACGAGGGCTCGGACCGGCAGCACGGGGGCGGGTGGGCCCGCGGTGTCGACGTCGAGGCTCGGTGCGCCCTCGTACCAGGGGCGCAGGACGCGGACGGTCTGGGCGCGCAGGAGGGCGGCGCCGGGGAAGTCCAGGGCCAGGACCCGGTCCAGCACGGCGCGTTCGGAGCCCGCCAGGGGGCGCGGGCCGTCGAACGGCAGCACGCGCGGCAGTTCGACGGCGAGCAGGCGGAGTTCGGCCCACTGCGGGGCCGTGGCCAGGGCGTCGACGTGCCAGACCGGGCCCGGGCCGCTCATCTCGTCCAGCAGCGCGTCGACGCGGCCCACGGGCCCCAGGCCGGTCAGGTGCGGGCGCACGTCGTCGAACCCCAGCGCGAACTCGTCCGCGGACGGCGCGGTGCCGATGGACTCCAGGTACTCGCGTTGCTCCCGCGCGGGCAGTGCGAGCCGGCGCACGGGATCGGTCAGTGCCATGGGTCCCCCGGCTCAGTGCAGCACCGGCCCCAGGAACTCGGCCAGCTTCCGGACGGCTTCTGCGGGCACCTCGTCCAGGTGCTCGGTGAGCTGCAAAAGTATGCGGCCGCCACCCAGGTGCTCGACCGAGAAGCACGGCGCGGTCGCGCAGACCTCTTGCACGCCACCCAAAGCGGCGACCTGACGTGGCCCCAGCAGCGTCGCCCAGTGGGGGCCGCGCGAGAGTTCCGCTGCCGTGAAAAGGGATTCGTCCAGTCCCACGCCGACGGCGACCTCGTGCGCGGTTCGCACGCCCACGCGGTCCAGGGTGATCCAGCCGCCGGACGCGCGCACCAGCGAGGCCCCCGAGCGGAACGCCGAGAGCCAGTTCTGTTGCACGACGTGGGAGATCCAGCCGCCGAACAGCGAGCGGGAGGCGGTGACGACGACCTGGTGCGGGAACGCGGGGTCGTCCTTCAGCAGCACCTCCGCGGTCCAGCCGCCGTCGGCGAGGGGCAGGCCCTGGGAGTCGAGCTGGACCAGCTGCACGCGCAGGAACGACGGCAGGTCCGCCAGGGCCCGCGACCACGCCGGGAGGGTGAAGTCACCCGAAGAGAGCAGCAGGCGGGCGTAACCCGGTGGGCCCCACGGCGTTGTGTCGGAGGGGCGGTAGTCGCGGGCCACCGCCACGAGCTCCTCGACGGAGGCCGGGCACAGGGGTGTCAGCAGGTCGGTGACCAGGGCGCCGAACCACGAGGCCAGCGCGGGGCGGTCGACACCGGAGAACGTGTCCAGCTCCAGGCGGACCACGTGCGGCGGCGACACAGGTCTCGGAAGCGTCAGATCTGTGGTCAAGGTGAGCGAACCCTATGACCGGCTGACGAAAACCGTCAGGGGCCAGTCCCGTGAAAGAACGACCCCCAGCGGGCGAACGACTGTCCGTGTCTAGCCGCGTGACCGGTAGTCGCGGAGCAGGCCGCGGGAGATGATCGTCTTCTGGATCTCCGAGGTGCCCTCGCCGATCAGCAGGAACGGGGCCTCGCGCATCAGGCGCTCGATCTCGTACTCCTTGGAGTAGCCGTAGCCGCCGTGGATGCGGAACGACTCCTGCGTCACCTCGGCGCAGTACTCGGAGGCGATGAGCTTGGCCATGCCGGCCTCGACGTCGTTGCGCTGGCCCGAGTCCTTCAGGCGCGCGGCGTTGACCATCATGAGGTGCGCCGCCTCGACCTTGGTGGCCATCTCGGCGAGCTTGAACGCGATGGCCTGGTGCTCGGCGATGGCCTTGCCGAACGTCCTGCGCTGCTGCGAGTACTCGATCGCGAGCTCGAAGGCGCGGATCGCGATGCCGCACGCGCGGGCGGCCACGTTCACGCGGCCCACCTCGACGCCGTCCATCATGTGCCGGAAGCCCTGGCCGGAGATGCCGCCGAGGATCTGGTCGGCGGCGATCTCGAAGCCGTCGAACACCATCTCGGTGGTGTCGACGCCCTTGTAGCCCATCTTGTCGATCTTGCCGGGGATGCTGAGGCCCGGCAGGACCTCGCCGTAGCCCTCGGGCTTCTCGACCAGGAACGTCGTGAGGTTCTGGTGGGCCTTCTCGGCGCCCTCGTCGGTCTTCACCAGGACGGCGGTCAGGT
Source organism: Lentzea sp. DG1S-22 (assembly GCF_036321065.1). Lineage (NCBI taxonomy): Bacteria > Bacillati > Actinomycetota > Actinomycetes > Pseudonocardiales > Pseudonocardiaceae > Lentzea > Lentzea sp. DG1S-22. Next base: position 5,130,220 of record NZ_CP143276.1, read on the forward strand.
TCGACGTGCCACCGTTCGTCAGCCACATCTTCTGGCCGTTGATCGTGTAGCCGTCGGCGCCCTTCACGGCTCGCGTGCGGATCGCGGCCACGTCGGAGCCGAGCTCCGGCTCGGACATGGAGAACGAACCGCGCACCTCGCCAGCGGCCATGCGCGGGAGGTACTTCTGCTTCTGCTCGGGCGTGCCGTGCTGCTTGAGCATGTGCGCCACGATGAAGTGGGTGTTGATGACGCCGGAGACGCTCATCCAGCCGCGCGCGATCTGCTCGACGACGAGCGCGTAGGTCAGCAAGGACTCGCCGAGGCCGCCGTACTCCTCGGGGATCGTCAGCCCGAAGAGACCCATCTCCTTCATGCCGTCGACGATGTCGGCGGGGTACGTGTCGCCGTGTTCCAGCGTCTGGGCGTGCGGGATGATTTCCTTGTCCACGAACGTGCGAACGGTCGCGAGGATTTCTTCCTGGACGTCCGTGAGACCCGCGGTCTGGGCGAGGCGCGCCATCGCACTTCCCTTCCAACGCTTTGGTTACCGGCGAGTATGGACCGATTAACGCTCGTTTGCGACCGGGGTGTGCTCTCCGCAACAGCGAGGCGTCGGCTGAACCGAAACAGCATTCCTGACAGGTGTAATGCCGCACCCGCACGCGACGAACGAGGTGGGTGGACCTTAAGATCCCGGCTCACCACTTCTAGGGGGACCCTGATGACGTACGACCCGTACAACCCGAAGCAGCCAGGCGATCCGTATGGCCAGCAGCAGCCCTACGGCCAGCCCGGACCATACGGCCAGCAGCAGCCGATGTACGGCTACGGCTACCAGCCACCCGTGCAGAAGCCGCAGACGAACGCGATCCTCGCGCTCGTGCTGTCGTGCGTGGGTTTCGTGTCGTGCGGCCTCACCGCCATCGCGGGCGTCATCTTCGGCCACATCGCGTTGGGACGGATCAAGCGGGGCGAGGAGGAGGGCCACGGCATGGCGCTCGCCGGCGTGATCGTCGGCTACGTGGTGATCGTCGGCTGGCTGGCGTACTTCGCGTTCATCATCATCGCGATCATCGCCGCCGCGAACTCGTCGACCTACTGATCCCGGGCTCAGCCCGCGAGGGCGATCTCCAGGGCGCCACCGCAGTGGCGGCAGACGTCGGCGAACACGTGGACGTCGGCAGCGCATCCCGGGCAGCTGCGGAAGCTGCGCTCGAGCAGGTCGTCCTCGCGGCGCTTGAAGAGCCGCAGGCGCCTGCCCGCCTTGCCGTTACTCGAACGTGACATGCCCCAGAGCATGCCCCCGCACCGGGGCGAGATCGCAAACTCCGGTGACTGATTGTGCGTCACTTCACCCGTTTCGAACGCAACCCGTGACGGCCGAACACGTGCTGTGACATCCGGGGTGAAGTAACGCACAATCCGCAACAGCTGTGAACCGGCTCAGTCCTCCGGCGGGGTCCACACGTTCGACCGCGACATGCCCGCCGCGCGGCCCTTGCCGGAGATCACCAGCGCCATCTTGCGCGAGGCCTCGTCGATCATCTCGTCGCCGAGCATCACCGCGCCGCGCTTGCCGCCCGCCTCGGACGTGAAGTACTCGTACGCGTCGAGGATGTTCTCGGCGTGGTCGTAGTCGTCCTGCTTCGGGCTGAAGACCTCGTTGGCCGCCTCGATCTGGCCGGGGTGCAGCACCCACTTGCCGTCGAAGCCCAGCGCCGCGGAACGGCCGGCGACCCGCCGGTAGCCCTCGACGTCGCGGATCTGCAGGTAGGGGCCGTCGATGGCCTGCTTGTCGTGGGCGCGCGCGGCCATCAGGATCCGCATGAGGATGTAGTGGTAGGCGTCGCCGACGTCGTAGCCGGGCGGCTGCTCGCCGACGACCAGCGACTTCATGTTGATCGACGCCATGAAGTCGGCCGGGCCGAAGATGATCGTCTCGACGCGCGGGGACGCGGTGGCGATCGCGTTGACGTTGTTCAGGCCGAGGGCGTTCTCGATCTGCGCCTCGATGCCGATCCTGCCGACCTCGTAGCCCATCGTCTTCTCGATCTGCGTGATCAGGAAGTCGAGCGCGACGACCTGCTCGGGCGTCTGCACCTTCGGCAGCATGATGCAGTCGAGGTTCGCGCCGGCGCCCTCGACGACCTCGGTGACGTCGCGGTACGTCCACTCCGTCGTCCAGTCGTTCACGCGCACGACGCGGGTCTTGTCGCCCCAGTCGCCCTCGTTGAGCGAGGCGACGATGGTCTTGCGGGCGTCGGGCTTGGCCAGCGGCGCGCAGGCGTCCTCCAGGTCCAGGAACACCTGGTCCGCCGGCAGCGTGCGGGCCTTGTCGATCATCTTCTGGCTCGAACCGGGGACCGCCAGACACGAGCGACGGGGACGCTGCTGGTCGACCACTGGAGTACCTCCTCGTACCGGCCGGTAACTGTGGCGCCACAGTGGCACGCATCGTCTCCGGGCGCATATTCGCTGAGTCCCGTTTCACAGACCCTGGCAGTCTGAACCGGTGGAGATCACCCGAGTACTCGACGCGGCGCTGCGGAAGGCGGCCGCGGTCTGGATCACCTCGCCCGGCCGCGAACCCCGTCTCGTGCACGCGCACTGGCGTGACGACGCGCTGTGGGTCATGAGCGGCGGCACCGAACCGGAGGCGCCGCTGACCGACGGCGCGGAGGTCACCGTCACCGTCCGCTCCCCCACCACGCACTCGCACCTGGTCGACGCGAAGGCCACCGCGCGGCTGACCGAGCCCGGCGAGGAGACGGCGCAGGCGCTCAAGACCGCGCGGCTCAACGCGAAACCGGAGTGGGAAGCGGTGTACCGGCTGGAGTTCAGCGCGTGATCACCGTGCCGGAGGGCTTCGGCCTGGAGCTCGGCGAGGGTGCGGCCGAGTGGGTCGCGACGCTGCCGAAGCTCGCCACCAAGGCGTGCGCACGCTGGCGGCTCACCCCGGACGGCCCGCTGATGAACGGGTTCTGCGCCGTCGTGCTCCCGGTCCGCCGCGCCGACGGGCACCCGGCCGTGCTGAAGCTGAGCTGGGTCGACGACGAGACGCGCCACGAACCGCTCGCGCTGCGCCTCTACGACGGCAACGGCGCGGTCCAGCTCCTCGACCACGACGAGGAACTCGGCGCGTTGCTGCTGGAACGCCTCGACCGGCACTCGCTCGACGACGAACCGGTCGACCTCGCGATCGGCGTGATCGGCGGCCTGCTGCGCCGCCACCGCGGCATCGAGGCGCCGGCCGAGCTCCGCCGGTTCCGCGACACCCTCCCGCACGACCACCCCGCCGTTCCCCGCGAGCTGCTCGACGCCGCCCGCGAAGCCGGCACCAGGCCGATGGGCACGACCCTGGTCAACGAGGACCTGCACTACCAGAACGTGCTGCGCGGCGACCGCGAACCGTGGCTGGTGATCGACCCGAAGCCGCTGTCCGGCGACCCCGAGTACTGCATGATCCCGTTGCTGTGGAACAGGTTCGACGAGCTGGACGGACCCAAGGGGCTGACCGGCCGGTTCCTCGCGATCTGCGACGCCGGGGAGCTGGACGTGGCGAAGGCGCGGGACTGGACGCTGCAGCGGGCCGTCGCCAACTGGATCTGGTGCCTGGAGGAGGACGTGCGGGACGTGGCGGAGATCTGCGCCGACATCGCGCGGTGGGCGGCGCGCACGTGATCTAGCCTGGTGGTCGTGGTTGCCGTGAACCGGGTTTTCATCGCTCAGCTGGCCGGACTCCCCGTGTTCGGCCCCGACGGCGAACCCGTCGGCAAGGCCCGGGACGTCGTCATCAGCCTCCGGATCGACCGGCAACCGCCGCGCGTGCTCGGCATGGTCGTCGAGCTGGTGACGCGTCGGCGGATCTTCGTGCCGATGCTGCGGCTCACCTCGATCGAGCCGAACGCCGTGACGCTCGCAACCGGGTCGGTGAACCTGCGGCCGTTCCACCAGCGCGTCAACGAGGTGCTGGTGATCGGCGAGCTGCTCGACGCCAAGATCCAGCTCGACGACGGCGGCACGGCGGTGGTCGTCGACGCCGCGATGGAGCTCACCCGCACCCGCGACTGGCGCGTGGTCCGCGTCGCCGGACGGGAGCGCACCGGCCGGTTCAGCCTCAAGGGCCCGGTCCAGGTGTGGAACTGGGAGGACGTCGGCGGCCTGAGCGTCAACGAGATCGCGGGCCAGCCGCAGGGTGCGCACCAGCTCGTCGCGGTCTTCGAGGGCATGCGCGCGGCGGACGTCGCGCACGCACTGCACGAGCTGCCTCCCAAGCGCCGCCACGAGGTGGCGGACGCGCTGGACGACGAACGGCTCGCGGACGTCATCGAGGAGCTGTCCGAAGAGGACCAGAAGGACGTCCTGTCGCACCTGGACGAGGAACGCGCCGCGGACGTCCTGGAGGCGATGAACCCGGACGACGCGGCAGACCTGCTGAGCGAGCTCTCCGAGGGCACCAAGGACCGGCTCCTGGAACTGATGGAACCCGAGGAGTCCGAACCGGTCCGGCGTCTGCTGGAGTACTCCTACGACACCGCCGGCGGCCTCATGACGCCGGAGCCGATCATCCTCACGCCGGACGCGACGATCGCGGAAGCATTGGCACGGGTGCGAAACCCCGACCTCACGCCCGCGCTGGCGTCGATGGTCTTCGTGTGCCGCGCCCCCTCCGCGACGCCGACGGGCCGCTACCTCGGCTGCGTGCACATCCAGCGGCTGCTGCGCGAACCGCCGTTCGACCTCGTCGCCGGAGTGCTCGACACGGACATGGCGCGCCTGCCCCCGAACGCCTCGCTGAGCGACGTGACGCGCTACTTCGCGACCTACAACCTGGTGTGCGCCCCGGTGCTCGACGAGGACGAGCACCTGCTCGGCGCCGTCACCGTGGACGACGTGCTGGACCACCTGCTGCCGGACAACTGGCGCGAGACGGGACTGAGCCATGCCTGAAGTACTGCCCCGGCGCAGGCTCGACCAGCCGCGCGAACCGAGGAGCTTCCGGTTCTCGGTCGACCCGGACGCGTTCGGTCAGCTCTCCGAACGGCTCGCGCGCTTCCTGGGCACCGGCAAGTTCCTGTTCTGGCAGACGTTGCTCGTCGTCGTCTGGATCACGGTGAACCTCGTGGCGGTGTCACTGCGGTGGGACCCGTACCCGTTCATCCTGCTGAACCTGGCCTTCTCGACACAGGCGGCCTACGCCGCGCCGCTGATCCTGCTGGCGCAGAACCGGCAGGACGACCGGGACCGGGTGTCGCTGGAGGAGGACCGCAAGCGGGCGGCGCAGACCAAGGCGGACACCGAGTACCTGGCGCGCGAACTGGCCGCGGTGCGGCTGGCCCTCGGCGAGGTGGCGACGCGCGACTTCATCCGCGGGGAGCTCGAAAAGCTGGTGAAGGAGCAGAACAACCTCAAGAAGGTCCGGCCTTGACGCCGCCGGACGTGACGGGCCCGCTCACGGCCTGACGCGGCCGCTCGCCACCAGGTCGTCCAGCACGTCGTGGATCGCGGGAGCCGTTTCGGCGTGCGCGCGGTACTCGTCGCGCGTCACCCAGGTCAGCTCGGCGATCTCGCCGGTGGGCCGCGGCGTGCCGAGCAGCTGTGCCGTGAAGCAGGTCATGTCGACGACCGCGCCTTCGCCCTCGCCGTACGCGGGTGCGACGTAGCGCTTCAGCTCGGCCGGATCGCGCGCCTCGACGCCCAGTTCCTCCGAGACCTCCCGGCGGAGCGCCTCGACCGGTGTCTCGTCGGGCTCGATCTTGCCGCCGGGGAGGTAGAAGGCCTTCTTGTTGCGTGAGCGCACAACGAGGAGGCGGCCAGCCTCGACGTGCACGAGTCCCACCACCGTGATCACGGGAACACGTCGTCCGCTGCCAGGCGGTCGCACGTGCGGCCGAAGGCCTCGAGCTCGCCGGGGCCGAAGCTGTCCCCGAAGTGCTCGGCGACGCCGGCCAGGTGGGTGGTGGAAGCGCTGCGCAGACGTTCGGCGCCCAGCGGTGTGAGCACGGCCACGATGCCGCGTCCGTCACCGTCTGCGCGTTCGCGACCGACGAGGCCCGCGCGTTCCAGGCGGTCCACGAGGCGGGTCACGCCAGAGCGGGACAGCAGGACGGCGTCGGCCAGCTCGGTCATGCGCAGGCGCGTGGAAGGCGACTCGGCCAGTTGGACCAGCACGTCGTACGCCGCGAGCGATAGGCGCTGCTCAGCAATCAGTTCGGCCTCGAGGACCCTCGTGATCCGTGCATGCGCGCGGAGGAACGATCGCCACACCCCTAGCTCGACACGGGTGGGCAACCGGGAACTACCCGATTCCGGCACGGGCGTCGATGTTACGGACAGCGGCCACTCCACTACGACCTGGCCCTGCGCTGGAAAGTGACCGGCCGGTAGGACGGGCCTGAACCGGACGTAGCATGGATCGGTGACCACCACGCAGCCCCTCCCCACCGTCGAGGACGTCCGCAAGGCGCTCGCCGGTGTGCAGGACCCCGAGATCCGCCGCCCGATCACCGAGATCGGCATGGTCAAGGACGTCGAGGTCGGCGCGGACGGTGCCGTTGTGGTCGGCGTCTTCCTGACGGTCGCCGGGTGCCCGATGCGCGACAAGATCACGGCCGACGTCACCACCGCGGTCTCCGCCCTCGACGGCGTGTCGTCGGTCCGGGTGGACCTCGACGTGATGAGCGACGCCCAGCGCACCGAGCTGCGCAAGACGCTGCGCGGCGGCACCGAGGAGCCGGTCATCCCGTTCGCCCAGCCGGGATCGCTGACGCGCGTGTACTGCGTCGCGTCCGGCAAGGGCGGCGTCGGCAAGTCCTCGGTGACCGTGAACCTCGCGGTGGCGATGGCGGCCCGCGGGCTGTCGGTCGGCATCGTCGACGCCGACATCTACGGCCACTCGATCCCGCGCATGCTCGGTGCGGACGGCCGCCCCACCCAGGTCGAGAAGATGATCATGCCGCCGCAGTCGCACGGCGTGAAGGTCATCTCGATCGGCATGTTCACGCCGGGCAACACCCCGGTCGTGTGGCGCGGGCCGATGCTGCACCGGGCGCTGCAGCAGTTCCTCGCGGACGTGTTCTGGGGCGACCTCGACGTGCTGCTGCTCGACCTGCCGCCCGGCACCGGCGACGTCGCGATCTCCGTGGCGCAGCTCGTGCCGAACGCCGAGATCCTGGTCGTGACGACGCCGCAGCAGGCCGCCGCCGAGGTGGCCGAGCGGGCCGGGTCGATCGCGCTGCAGACCCGTCAGCGGGTCGCGGGCGTCATCGAGAACATGTCGTGGCTCGAGATGCCCGACGGCTCGCGCATGGAGGTCTTCGGCTCCGGTGGCGGCCAGGCCGTCGCGGAGTCGCTGTCGAAGGCGATCGGGTCCGAGGTGCCGCTGCTCGGCCAGGTGCCGCTCGACCCGCGCCTGCGGGAGAACGGCGACACCGGCACGCCGATCGTGAAGGCCGTGCCGGACTCGGCCGCCGCGCGGGTGCTGTCCGAGGTGGCGACGAAGCTGAGCGTGCGGTCGCGCGGCCTGGCGGGCCGGCTGCTGAACGTCTCCCCCGCCGGCCGCTAGAGCCAGTCGCGGACACGGAGAAGGGGCCCTGCCGAGCGAGTCGGCGGGGCCCCTTCTTCACGAGCTCAGGTGGCGTCCGGGTCGTACGGCGGCCGCTCGCCCGGTGCGAGCGGGCGCTGCTCGGCCGCGGGCGGGGTCGGGGGCGTCGGGTAGCCGTTCGACTTGGTCGTCGGCTCCGGGTCCTCGAACAGGTGCTTGGCCACCGCGCGCTTCGGGTCGAAGTTGCGCAGCTCGCGCAGGTCCTCGAGGGGCTTGCGGAGCTGTTCGAACTCCGGGCCCATCTCCTGCTTGAGCTGTTCGCGGGCGCCGGTCGCGTACTCGCGGACCTGGCGGACCGTCTTGCCGAGCCACGCCGCGGCGGACGGCAGGCGTTCGGGCCCCAGGATGAAGAGACCCGCGACCACGATGATGAGGATCTCCACCCATCCGATGCTGTCGAACACGGGCCCCAGCCTACTTGTCAGTCGCTCTTCAGCGTCACGTCGAGTTTGAGCTCACGGCCCTGCCTGGCGAGCACGACCTGCACGGTTTCGCCGATCTCGTGCTCCCTGACCGCCACGACCAGTTCGGCGGCGTTGCGGACCATGCGGTCGCCCACCTTGGTGATCACGTCGCCCTCCTGGATGCCGGCGGCGGCCGCGGCACCTCCCGCGGGGACGTTCTGGACCTGGGCGCCCTCGGAGGTCTCGGCGGACACGCTCTTCACGTTGACGTTCATGTCCGCGTGCTTCACCGAGCCGTTGCGGATCAGCTCCTGGCTGATCTTGCGGGCCTGGTTGCCGGAGATCGCGAAGCCGAGGCCGACGGAGCCGCCCGTCTCGGTGCGGATCGACGAGTTGATGCCGACCAGGGCGCCGCGCGAGTCGACGAGCGCACCACCCGAGTTGCCGGGGTTGATCGCGGCGTCGGTCTGGATGGCGTCGTAGGTGACCTGCGGGCCGCCGTTCTCGCCCGCCGCCGTCACGGGGCGGTGCAGCGCGGAGACGATGCCCTCGGTGACGGTGTTGGAGAGCTGCAGCGGCGAGCCGATGGCGATCACGCTGTCGCCCACCTGGAGCTCGTCGGAGTTGCCGAACTGCAGCACGGTCGGGTTGGTGACCTCGACCTTGATGACGGCGAGGTCGGTCTTCGGGTCGCGGCCGACGACGCGGGCCTGGGCCCTGGTGCCGTCGGTGAAGATGGCGCTGAGCTTGGCCGACGTGTCCTGGGCCGCCGGGGCCACCACGTGGTCGTTGGTCAGGACGTAGCCGCCGCCGTCGATGACGACGCCGGAGCCGACGCCCGCGACGTTGGCCCCCTTGAACTCGATGGAGACCACGCTCGGCGTCACGCGCTTCGCGATGTCGGAGATCGAGCCGGCCGGGCGCTCCTTGCCCTCGGCGACCTCGGCGAGGGTCACGGTGGAGTCGGTCAGCGGGTTGCCCGCGCGGCCGATCAGCCAGCCGACGAGACCGCCGACCGCGCCGAGCACCAGCGCGACCGTCAGCAGCAGCGCGAGGGCCGTCGGCTTCACGCGGCGGCCGAAGAGCAGTTCCGGAACGCTCAGCTGCGGGCCGGGCCCTGGCTTGCGCTCGGGTTCGCCGGGAGGTTCCTCGCCGACGGCGGGCGGGCCGATCACGGCGCCGGACGCCGGGTCGCGCCACGGGTCGCCCGCGGGCTTGTCGCCCCAGAAGACGGGGTTGATGTCCTGGTCGGGGCTGGAGGTGGGCTGCGGCGGGCGTTGCAGCAGTTCCGAGGAGCCCTGGCGGCCGAACGCCGTCATGAGGGACTCCGGGGGCGGCGGCGCCGTCTGGAGCTGGGGCGCGGGCACGTCCCGCGAGGCGAACGCCCCGGCGACGCCGGCAGGACGGCCGAAGGCGGTCGCGTGCGCGGGGTCCACCGGCGGCTGCGCCAAGGGGCGGGGCCGGAGCCTGCGGTGCGCTCCGTCGTCCACTCCGGAAACGGGTGTGGACGTCTGGCCGTTGGGCGACTGCTGGCTCATCTCTCCCCGAATTTTTCCGCTAGGAGTGCTGAACCACAGCGTGCCTCACGAACAGTGAAATGACTGTCAGGGGGTGGTGGCGAAGACGGCGCCGGCCTTCTGCGGCGCGGCGGGCGCGGGCGGGGCCTCGCTCTCCGGCGTGGTGAACGCGAGCGCGCCGAGCAGCATGCCGCTCACGACGACGCCGGCCCCCTGGCGGGCGCGGCGGCCGCTGAACCAGCCGGTGCTGCCCAGGGGTCTGGACGACCCCAGCACCGGTCCGGCACCGAACGCGGGCTTGTCCGTGCGCTGGACGGCGACGAACTGGCCGTCCTCGGTGATCGCGAGCCCGTCCGGGGCGGACGGCAGCTCGACCTCCTGGGGAATGGCACCGAGCCTGTCCAGCAGCGACGCCGGCGCGGTGGGCGTCGAGGCGGTGCGCACCGCGGCGCGCGCCTGCTGCTGGGTGTAGGCCTCGAAGGCGCAGAAGCCGCACCGCTGGATGTGCGCCGAGGCTCGTTCGTGGGCGGTCGGGGAAAGCTCCCCGTCCACGAACGCGACCACGGCGTCCAGCGCCAGGTGCTGCTCAGGCAGTCCCCAACCACGGAGGTCGGTCATGCAGTGTCCTCCAGCAACGATTCCCGACGACGGCGTTCGAGAGCGACCTTCAGGGCCTGGCGGCCCCGGTGGATCCTGCTCCTCACGGTACCCATCTTGACCCCGAGCGTGGCACCGATCTCCTCGTAGGAGAGCCCTTCCACGTCGCAGAGCACGACCGCGGCGCGGAACTCCGGCGGGAGCTCGTCCAGCGCGGCCTGCAGGTCGGGGTCGAGGTGGTTCTCGTCGTAGATCTCCTCGGGGGACAGGTCGTCACCCTCGAGGCGGTCGTTGTCCTCGGGCAGCGCCTCCATGCGGACACGGCTGCGACGGCGGGCCATGTCGAGGAAGAGGTTGGTGGTGATGCGGTGCAGCCACCCCTCGAAGGTGCCCGGCTTGTACGACGCGAGCGAGCGGAAGACGCGGATGAACGTCTCCTGCGTCAGGTCCTCGGCGTCGTGCTGGTTGCCGGTCAGGCGGTACGCGAGCCGGTAGACCCTGTCCGCGTGCTCGCGGACGATGGAGTCCCACGAAGGCGGCGTCCAGTCGGCCGTCTCGATGGGCGCGACGGCCTCCGGCGAACTCGACTGCGTGCGCATCAGGTGTTTCGGCACCTCCATGTGGGCCGCCCGGCGACCCTCGTGCGGCTCAACGGACGGCGGGTCCGGCTTGTTCCCGACCAGAGCCTGGCTTCTTGCCTCTGTACCTTCTCCTGCCCGCTTTAAACGATCGTGAGAGATGGCTGAGAGCACCCTGAGAATCTCGGTTCGGGCCGTGTTCACCCGTTTTGGGCACAGAGGGCACTAGCCTGCTTACCCGTGACCTCGGAATCGGCCCTGCGGGAGTACGTCGAGCAGTACCTCCCCGAGGACGACGTGCACCTGGCGGCGCGCGCACGCGGCCAGGAACTGGGCTGCGTGCCCATCGGCGCGGGCGGAGGCGCCGCCCTGCGGTTCCTCGCGACCGCACTCCAGGCCCGCGCGGTGGTCGAGATCGGCACCGGCGCGGGCACCAGCGGCCTCTACCTCCTGGCGGGGATGCCCAGGTCGGGCATCCTGACCTCGATCGACGTGGACCCCGACCACCAGCGCGCCGCCCGGGAGGCCTACGCGGCCGCCGGCATCTCGCCCTCGCGCACCCGCCTGATCATGGGCAAGGCGCTGGAGGTCCTGCCGAGGCTCACCGACGCCGCGTACGACCTCGTCTTCGTGGACGCCTACAAGCCGGAGTACCCGCAGTACCTCGAACACGGGGTCCGCATGCTGCGGCCGGGCGGCGTCATCGCGTTCGACAACGTCCTGTGGCACGGCTCGGTGGTCGACCCCTCGAAGCGCGACGAGTCGACCCAGGCGATGCGGGACATCGCGCGGCTGGTCAGGGAGGACGACCGGCTCGTGCCCGTCATCCTGCCGCTGGGAGACGGTCTGCTGGTCGCCGCGCGCCGTCCCTGAGAACCGGACGGTGTCCTGCGTGGAGAGCCGGAGGCACCTGCTCTTCCACGACGGCGACCCTCGTGGGCCGCACCGTCGACGGCCGCCGGTTCGAGGGTCGGGACGACGTCAGGCCGACCGGCTGCTGACGCCGCCGGCTCAGTAGGCCCGGACGCCCTTGCCGAGGACCGTGACGCCACCGGCGCTGACCGTGTAGCGCTCCCGGTCCATCGGCGCGTCCACACCGATCAGCGCACCGTCGGGCACCACGACGTTCTTGTCCAAAATGGCCCGCCGCACGACGGCGCCCTTGCCGATCCGGACGCCGGGCAGCAGCACAGACCCCTGCACCACGGACCCGACCTCGACCGTCACGTCCGAGGAGATCACCGACCCGTGGATCTTCCCGGAGATGATCGACCCGGGACCCACCATCGAGTCCTCGGCGGACCCGCCGGCGATGAACTTGGCCGGGGGCAGCGGCGGCGTGGCCGTCCGGATGGGCCACAGCTGGTTGTAGAGGTTGAAGATCGGGTGGACCGAGACGAGGTCCATGTGGGCGTCGTAGTAGGCGTCGATCGTCCCGACGTCGCGCCAGTACCCGCGGTCCCGGTCCGTGGCGCCGGGAACCTCGTTGTCCTGGAAGTCGTAGACGTGCGCCTTCCCGCGGTCCACCAGCATGGGGATGATGTCGCCGCCCATGTCGTGGTCCGAGTCCGGGTTCAACGCGTCCCCGCGCAGCGCGTCCAGCAGCGCCTCGGTCGTGAAGACGTAGTTGCCCATCGACGCGAAGGTGACCTCCGGGTCGTCCGGCACGTGCGGCGGCTCGGACGGCTTCTCCAGGAAGCGCGTGATCTTGCCGGAGGCGTCGGAGTCGATGCAGCCGAAGGCCTTGGCCTCGTTGCGCGGCACGCGGATGCCGGCGACGGTCACGGCCGCGCCCGACTCGACGTGCTGCGAGATCATCTGGCCCGGGTCCATCCGGTACACGTGGTCGGCGCCGAAGATGACCACGTGGTCCGGCTTCTCGTCGTGGACGAGGTTGAGCGACTGGAAGATCGCGTCGGCGGACCCCGTGTACCAGCGCGGGCCCAGGCGTTGCTGGGCCGGGACCGGCGTCACGTACTGACCGAGCACATTGGACAGGCGCCACGTCGTCGAGATGTGGCGGTCCAGCGAGTGCGACTTGTACTGCGTCAGCACGCAGAGCTTGGCGAGCCCGGCGTTGACGAGGTTCGACAGCACGAAGTCGACCAGCCGGTAGTTGCCCCCGAAGGGCACAGCCGGTTTGGCGCGGTCGGCCGTCAGTGGCCACAGGCGCTTGCCCTCACCGCCGGCTAGCACAATTCCGAGAACGTGCGGCTGACCCTTCACAGCATGTGACCCTATCCGTGCGATCGTTCTCGAACCAGTCGCAAAGCGGTTCATCCCAACACCTGTGCCGTGATCTACGGTGAGTGCGTGCGAGTTGCGCTGCTGACACGGGAGTACCCGCCGGAGGTCTACGGCGGAGCGGGCGTGCACGTGGGATTCCTCGTGCCGCACCTCCGCGAGCTCGTGGACGTCGACGTGCACTGCTTCGGTGCGCCGAGATCGGACGCCACGGCCCACAACCCGCCGCACAGCCTGGAGCAGGCGAACGCGGCTCTCACGACCCTCGCCGTCGACCTGGAAATGGCCGCGCACATCTCCACGGCGAACCTCGTCCACTCGCACACGTGGTACGCCAACATGGGCGGTCACCTGGGCAAACTCCTCCACGGCATCCCCCACGTGGTCACGGCGCACTCGCTCGAGCCGCGCCGGCCGTGGAAGGCAGAGCAGCTCGGCGGCGGGTACCGGATCTCGTCGTGGGCGGAGCGCACGGCGTACGAACACGCCGACGCGGTCATCGCCGTGAGCGAGGGGATGCGGGCCGACGTGCTCGACGCGTACCCCGCTCTGGACCCCGCCAAGGTGCACGTGGTCCGCAACGGGATCGACAGCAACGCGTACCACCCCGTTGCCGAAACGGACGCCTTGACGTCACGCGGAATCGACCCGGAGAAGCCGATCGTGGCCTTCGTGGGAAGGATCACCCGCCAAAAAGGTTTGAGCCACCTCGTGGCCGCCGCGCACCACGTGGACCCCGAGGCGCAGATCGTCCTGTGCGCCGGAGCGCCCGACACCCCGGAGATCGCCGAGGAGATCCGGACGGCGGTGAGCGAGCTCGCCGAGACGCGGACGGGTGTCTTCTGGATCCAGAAGATGCTGCAGCCCGCCGAGGTCCGGCAGATCCTCAGCCGCGCGACGGTGTTCGTGTGCCCGTCGGTCTACGAACCGCTGGGCATCGTGAACCTGGAAGCGATGGCGTGCGGCACCGCGGTCGTCGCGAGCGACGTCGGCGGCATCCCCGAGGTCGTGGTCCACGGCGAGACGGGCCTTCTCGTGCACTACGACGAGCGGAATGTGTCGACATATCGACTCGAATTGGCCCAGTCCATCAACGAACTGATCGCAGACCCGGAGCGCGCGAAGCGGTTCGGAGCAGCCGGGCGCACCCGCGCCGAGCAGGACTTCTCGTGGGCGACGATGGCCGCCCAAACGGTCGAGGTCTACCGCAGTGTGATCTGAGCCACACTCTTCCGGGGCAACCCTGACGGGTGAGGACCGCCTTTAACCAGTAGTGACGTTGTGGCTTCAACTGGTGAGGGGCGCGAGGACTGTGCGTGCTGGGGTGCTGGGTCTGACGGTCCTCCTCGCGGTGACTGGATGCGCCACAGCCCCGGCCACACAGCCCACGGCCGTCCAGCTCACCGTCGACGGCCGCAAGCTCGCCGACGCCTCCGAACTGCAGTCCCTCGCCGAGTCCCAGCTGGCCTACACGCTGGAGTACGGCTACGTGGCACGGGCCGGCGCCGCCGCCGTCAGCTGCTGGTTCGCCAAGACGGGCGTCGAGTCCGAGGTCGACAAGCGGCTGTGGTGCGGGCCGGTCCAGGTCCCCGGCACCGGCGCCGGCACCGACTGGGTGCCCGTGCCGCTGAAGGAAGTCACCAAGACGGATGACGAGGTCCGTTACGAGGTGCAGTCGCCGCAGGTGCCGGAGAAGGGCAACCGCAGCACGCCGGACGGGATGCTCGTGCGCACCGACGGCAAGGAGTTCGACCCGAAGAAGCAGCAGGACCTGATCGCCGGCCGCGACTTCCTGGCCGTGCTGCCCGACGACGGCAAGCGCACCAACGTCGACCTCGGGCTCGGCGACGCCGACGTCAAGCTGCGCGACGACCTGCTCAGCACCGCCGTCACCGGCTGGGCGAACCCGGACATCTGGTTCACCGCCGAGGGCACGCTGCGCGCGGAGACCGGCTCGCGGCTGCGGGTCGTGCGGATGAAGGTCGAGAAGCTCAACGAGACGGACAGCGGTTTCCAGCGCACCAACTGGCAGGGCTTCGCCCCGCAGCCGTCCGAGCTCGCGCTGGAGGTGCCGGGCAAGCGCCAGGTCCTGCCGCCCGAGCGGCTGCCCGCGAACGGCTCGGTCTTCGTCGTCTACACCGTGCCGGACCCGCAGGAGGGCACCGAGTCGCTGACGCTCGGCACGCTCGGCGCCAAGTCGCTGGAGCAGCGCGCCGAGGTCCCGTCCGGCAAGCGCACCGACACCCCGCCGCCGGTGCTCAAGCGCGCCGCCGGCCCCGCCCAGTTCGCCGAGCGGACGCAGAAGGTCCGCTTCGGCGACCGCGAGCTCGGCATGAAGGTCACCGGCGTGAAGCTCGGCCGCCAGCGCCCGGTCAAGCTCGGCGAGGGCCAGTACGACGTCGTCACGATCTCCGCCGCGGACAAGGCGTTGCTGGAGGTGCGGTTCGAGGCGGTCGGCACCCTGCCCGACACCGCGGGCGGCCTGTGGACCAAGGACCTGATCACCGTCACGCTGCCGGACGGCTCGACGGCCCCGCAGGTCGGCGCCCGCTACGACGGCGGCCCGCTGCCGTTCGCGGTCGTGGTCGAGGTCCCCGCGGACGTCCGTTCGGCCTCGATCGGCATGGTCGAGGGCACCCTGGAGCTGCCGCGCCTCGGCAGGACGGCGATCGCCCCGGCCGACTCGCGCGTCACCCTCGCGCTGGAGTTCTGAGCGAGCATGGCGGTCAACGCGAGCCAGCCGAGGACCACCAGCACCAGTCCCGTCCAGCCCCACTCCTCGTAGGCCGTGCTGCCGGACGTGCCGCCGATGCTGCTGCCCACGTAGAACCCGGCGAGGTACAGCCCCGCCGCGTGGCCGCGGGCGTGCTCCGGGGCGCGGGCGCTGACCCAGCCGCTCGCCGTGGTGTGCGAGGCGAAGAACCCGGCGGTGACGACCGCCAGGCCGAGCGGCACCCACACGAGGCTCGCCAGCGCGCCGGCGGCGACCACGCCGATGCACAGCAGCAGCACCCGGCCGCGGCCGAACCGGTCGGCCAGCCTGCCCGCGAACGCCGCGGCGGTGCTGCCGAAGCCGTAGAAGAGGAAGACCAGCGTCTCGAGCCACGCCGGGCCGGTGAGCTGGAAGCCGGCGACGTTGTAGAACGAGATGAACGTGCCGACGAGCAGCATGGCGACGACGTACAACGACAGCAGCACCGGGTCCTTCAAGGCCGCCTTCATGCCGCTGGGCGCCCGCTTGGGCCCGTGCTGGGCCGCGGGCAGCAGGAACACCACGACCAGCGCCGCGACCAGCCCGAACACCCCTGCGAGCAGCACGGAGCCGCGCCACCCGAGCCAGTCGGACGTCATGCCCGCGACGAGCCGTCCCGCCATCCCCCCGAGGCTGTTCCCGGCGATCATCGCGCCGGTCGCGGCCCCGAGCCGTCGCGTGTCCAGCTCGTCGGCGAGGTAGGCCATGGACGCCGCGGGCACACCGGCGGCCGCGACGCCCTGCAGCACGCGCAGGACCAGGAAGACCTCGTAGTTCGGCGCCAGCGGCAGCACGAGCCCGAGCAGGGCCGCGACCAGCACGCTGACGACGATCACCGGCCGCCGCCCGGCGCGTTCGGACAGCATCGCGATCGGCAGGACCGCCACGGCCAGCGCGAGGGTCGCCGCGGACAGCGCGAGCGAGGCCGCGCCCGGCCCCAGCCCGTACTCGGCGGCTATCTGCGGCATGACCGGCTGCGGGGTGTAGAGCAACGCGAAGCACGCGAACCCCGAGGCGGCGACGGACGCGGTCAACCTGTTCACCCGTCCGACGCTAAGCCATACGTCCAATACGGAAATGGGTCAGAATCGATCCGTGGACGAATCGGACCTGGCCCCGAAGCTGGCGGTGCTGAAAGCCCTCGCCGCGGATGAGCACGTGACGCGGGTCGCAGAACGCCTCGGGCTCCCCCAGCTGACGGTCAGCAGGTGGGTCGCGGAGCTCGGCGACCGGCTCGGCGCGCCGCTGCTCGTGAGGTCCGGCCGCCGGGTCCGCCTCACCCGCGCGGGCCGGTTGCTCGCCGACGCCGCCACCCGGTCGCTGGCCGTGCTCGAACCGGGCCTGCGCGAGGTCGAGGAGGAGCTCGACCCGGAGAAGGGCCGCGTCGTGCTGGGCTTCCTGCACATGCTCGGCCGCGCGATCGTGCCGGAGTTGGTCCGCGGCTACCGGGCCGAGCACCCGCACGTGCGGTTCGGCCTGGTCCAGAACGCACGGCAGCCCGTGGTCGACAAGCTCGTGAGCGGCGAGATCGACCTCGCGCTGGTCGCCCCGCCGCCCGCCGGTCCCGAGTTCGAGTCGGTGGTCGTGTTCGAGCAGCCGCTGATCGTCGTCGTGCCGGCGGGGCACCGGCTCGCGCCCCGCGGGTCGGTGCGCGTCGAGGACCTGGCCGACGAGGACCTGATCACCCTGGAGCACGGCTACGGCCTGCGCCGGATCACCGACGACATGTGCGCGGCGGCGGGCTTCGCGCCGCGCTACGTCTTCGAGTGCCAGGAGATCGAGACCGTGCGCGGGCTGGTGGCGGCGGGTCTCGGCGTGGCACTGCTCACCCACGCCGAGTTCGCGCCGCCTCCCGGGCTGCGGGAGCTGTCACTGACCCCGCGCACCGGCCGGACGTTCGCCCTGACGTGGCTGCGGGACAACCCGCTGACGCCCGCCGTCCGCGCGTTCCGCGACCACGCCCTGAGGACTCACGGCGTCCATGCCTGAGTCCCCGACCAGGTGCGCAGGTACGACTCGGCGCCGCTCAGCATGTCGCGGACGAGCTGGTCGCCGCCGAGCTGGCGGACCCTCTCGACCCAGTCCGGCAGCAGGCCGATGTGCGCGCCGCCGTCGACGTTGATGTCCCAGACGCGCTCGCCGGTGCGCTGCCGGTCGACCAGCGGACCCTCGGGGAAGGTGCGGAACGGGTAGGTCACGCCGGTCTGCGGTGCCGGGTGCGAGCCCACGCCGTTGTAGTCGGAGCCGAACCCGATGCCCACGTCGTACTTGCGGCGCAACGGCTCCGCGGCGGCGGCCTGCGCGACGTACCCGGCGGGGTCGTTCTCGTAGCCCGCGACGAACCCACCGAGCTCGTAGACCTTCTCGGTCCACTGGGCGTCCATCCAGCTGTGGCTCGACACGATGCCCGGGAACCCCGCCTGCGCGGCGAGGTCGAGCGTGCGCCCGGCGGCCTTCACGCTCATGTGGTCGATCTCGATCATCATGTGCCTGCGCATCATGGCCTGCACCGCGTACTCGCCGAGCGACGTGAGCCCGCGCACGTTGCACCGCTTGGCCGGGTCGTAGGCGGGAGCCACGACCCCCGCGGGGATCAGCGCGTTCGGGCCGGCGGTGCCGATCGGGTTGTCCTGCTGCGGGCCCTTGCACCGCTCGGTCTGCCACCACTGGCCGGTGCGCAGGAACTGGCCCGCGTTGATCACGCCGCCCTGCGTGCCCGAGTCGAACCGGACGCCGCACAGCGCGTTGTCGAACTTGTGGCACAGGAACGCGCTGCGCACGCCGAGCGCGTGGACCTCGTCCAGCCCGCGGTCGATGTCGGCCCGGCTGCACAGCGGGACGTCGAGGAACGTCCGGCAGCCGAACAGCTCCGAGGTCTCGATGCCGAGCACCACGGCGAGCTTGCCCTGGGTGATCACCTCGCGGGCCTGCTCGGACGACGTGACGATGCGGAACCAGCCCTTGCCGGGCCCGCCGAACTGCTCGTCGATGAACGCCTGCAGCTCGTGGGTGCGCTGGGCCTGCAGCCGCACCGACGCCATCTCGTCGCAGCCGCGGTCCTTGAACGGGTGGATGACGCACAACGTGGCGTTGCTGGTCAGGTCGGTGACGAGCACGCGCTGCCCGCCGCGCCAGGCCCGTTCGAGCCAGGCGTAGTAGTTCTGCTGGTGCGAGACCGTCGTGTCGGAGGGCCAGTCCCTGAAGGTCGGCCAGCCCACCGGGTCGTGGCCGTCGAGGTCGCCCGTGACGATCGCCTCGAAGATCGCGCCGAGGCCCGCCGGGTGGTGCTCGGGGCAATCCTCGAGCGCGTCCGCGACGCCCCGCTCGGAGAACGGCTTGCCGCAGATCAAGCGGCCGCCGAACCCCTCGTTGGTCATCAGGTGGTTGTGCGCGTCGACGAACCCGCGCACCCGGCCCTGGCCGTCCGTTCCCCGGAACGGCTCGCCGGTCACGTTGATCTGCGAGTCCGGTGCCGGCCGGGCCACCGGTTCCCACCAGGGCGAGCTCGCCGCGGCGGGGGACGACGACGCTATGACCAGCGAGACGGCGAGAGCCAGGCGGAGTAACACGAGCGCTCCTCTACGGCGTTGTGAAGGAGCTCACATCATGCCGTGGAACGCGACCGTCTCGTATCGGCGGATCGGAGGGACTAACGCGAATATTTTTCAGCCAGCTCGACCAGGGTCCGCGCGCCGAACCCGGTGGCTCCGGCGACGACCTCGTCGTACACCTTCTCCGACCGCGCCGGGCCCGCGATGTCGAGGTGCGCCCACGGCACGTCGCCCGCGAACTTCTGCAGGAACAGCGCCGCCGTGATGCCACCGGGGCCGGGAGGGCACTGCCGGTAGTCCGCGATCTCGCTGTCGACGGCGCTGACGTGCTCCTCGAGCAACGGCATCCGCCACCACCTCTCGCCGACACTCGCCCCCGCGGCGATGACATCGGCCGCGAGACCGTCGGAGGAGCTGAACACGCCGCCCGTGCGCAGGCCGAGCGAGACCTTCATCGCGCCGGTCAGCGTCGCGACGTCGACGAGCAGGTCCGGCTTCAGGTTCCGCACCGCGTATGCCATCGCGTCGGCCAGGACCATGCGGCCCTCGGCGTCGGTGTTCGTCACCTCGGTGGTCGCGCCGCCGTAGTGGCGCACGACGTCGCCCGGCCGGTACGCCGAGCCGCTCACGTGGTTCTCCGCGCACGGCACGAGGCCGGTCACCCTGATCGGCAGCCGCCTGCGGGCCACGGCCAGCAGGGCGGAGATCACCGCGCCGCCCCCCGCCATGTCGGTGCGCATCAGGTGCATGCCGTCGGCGGGCTTCACCGAGATGCCGCCCGTGTCGAACGTGATGCCCTTGCCGACGAAGACCAGGTGCGGGCCGGTGGTGCCGTAGGTCAGCTCCAGCAGCCGCGGCGGGCGGGACGAGCCGCCACCGACCGCGAGCACGCCGCCGAAGCCCTGCTGCCGCAGCCACTTCTCGTCGCGCACGGTGGCGGTGAGGCCGTCGACCCTGTCGGCGAGCTTGGCCGCGGTCGTCGCGAGCCAGCGCGGGTCCTTGACGTTGGACGGCGCGTTGGCGAGGTCGCGGGTCAGCGCGGTGGCCGTGGCGAGCGCGTGGGCCTTCAGGGCGGCGGAGGTCAGCACCTCTTCGAAGCCCGTGTCGGCCGTGACCAGCCGCAACGAGCCGACCCGCCGGGGGGCCTCCTCGCCGGTGACCTTGAAGCGGTAGCCGCCGAGCGCCGCGCCCAGCACGAACGCGCGCACCTTCTCGGCGTCGAAGTCCGGGGTCAGCAGGACGTCGGCGGTCCTGGGAGCGTCCTCACCGCTCAGCGCCCGCGCGAGGGACGCGCCGGCCGTGCGGTAGTCGGCGAGCGTGCCGGTGCCCACGCCGAGGGTCCACCTGTCGTCGTGGCGCACCGCCTCACCGGCCTTGCCGGTCAGGTCGGAGACGTCGATGCCGTCGCCACCCGGCCCCAGCGCCGGTCCCGTGCCCGTGAGCACGACCGACGGGACGTTGCGGCGCGAGGTGGTGGCCACCTCGACGTCCACGAGCTTGGTGGGCACTGACGGGACCGTCGACGCCACGGTTGGACCTCCCTGATGCATTGACGAGCGTTCATTCTCGCCCAGGCCTCCGATGCGGCTCACCTGGGGCGAGAACGAAGCGATGCCCCGGTCTCCACTGTGGAAACCGGGGCTCGAACTGCTTCCTCGCCGGGTGCCTCAGCCGACGGCGGCCTTCAGCGCGTCGCCCAAGGCGCTGGCCTCGTCCGCCGACATCTCGACGACAAGGCGCCCACCACCCTCGAGCGGCACGCGCATGACGATGCCGCGTCCCTCCTTGGTGACCTCGAGGGGACCGTCGCCGGTCCGGGGCTTCATGGCCGCCATCGCGTGCTCCCTCCGTCAACATCTTCCCCGTCCGGCCAGGCCGGATCTGCTCCATTCTCCCCTATCGCGACTCAGGGACGAAACCGAACCGATCTTTTGGCGAGTCCCGGTCACATTTGTCGATCTTGACTTGTCGCTGTTCACCGCGCGTTTTCACGACAAGGCAACACTTTCGGCACGGCTGGGCGCGGCGTGACAGACTCAGCAGGGTGCGAGCCCGTTCCGCGCTCTTCGACGTCTACGGTGGCCACCTGCGCGAACGCGGTGGCGCCGCCACCATCGCCGCGCTCGTCCGGTTGCTCGAACCCCTCGGCTTCGCCGCGCCGGCCGTCCGCACGGCCGTCTCCCGCACCGTCCGGCAGGGCTGGCTGCAGCCCGCGCGGCTCCCTGACGGGCCCGGATACGCGATGACACCTCGCGGGGAACGACGGCTCGACGAGGCCGCCGCCCGCATCTACCGCACCCGGCCGTCCACCTGGGACGGTCGCTGGCACGTCGTCGTGCTGGAGGAGCTGCCCGGCCGCGACTCGCGCGACCACCTGGCGTCGGAACTGCAGCTGCTCGGCTACGGCGCCCTCGGACCTGTGACGTGGATCGCGCCCCGGCCCTCCCCGGAGCTCGCCGACGTGCTGGCGGCCGAGGAGGTCGCCGCACGAACTTTTCACGGTTCACACGACGGTGAGGACGCCGAGCTGGCCTCGAAGGCCTGGGACCTGGCCGAGCTGGGCCGCGACTACGCCGCGTTCGTCGCCCACTGGGGCGCTCAGGTGTCCGTTGTGGACGAAACGGACGACGCGGCGGCGTTCGCGGCCTCACAGCAGCTGTTGCACGCGTGGCGCAAGTTCCTGTTCCGCGATCCCGGTCTTCCTGCTGAACTGTTGCCACCGGACTGGCCGGGCCACGCGGCAGCGTCGTTCTTCGACGAACAGACGCTGCGGCTGGCGCCGGGCACGAGCCGCTTCGTCGACGAGTGCCTGCGGCCGGTGCGCAACGTTTCCACAGCTTGATGGAGGTCCAGTGTCCGAGCTCCTCGTCGAAGACGCCGATGGTGTGCGCACGCTCACGTTCAACCGCCCGGAGTCGTTCAACGCCTTCACCGTCTCGCTGAAGGAGGCGTTCCTCGCCGAGCTGAAGGCCGCGGCGGCCGACGCGTCGGTGCGCGCGGTGGTGATCACGGGTGCGGGCAGGGCGTTCTGCGCGGGTCAGGACCTCAAGGAGCACATCGGGTTGCTGCAGGCCGGTGACCCCGCGCCGCTGCACACCGTCGAGAAGCACTACAACCCGATCGTGCGCGAGCTGATCGCGATGCCGAAGCCGGTGATCGCCGCGGTCAACGGCAGCGCTGCGGGTGCGGGCGCGTCCTTCGCCTACGCCGCCGACCTGCGCATCGCGGGTGCGTCGGCGAAGTTCCTGATGGCCTTCGCGAACGTGGGCCTCACCGCCGACTCGGGCGCCTCCTACACGCTGCCGAGGCTGATCGGCCACGGCCGCGCGATGGAGATGATGCTGCTCGCGCAGCCCGTCGGCGCCGAGGAGGCGCTGCGGATCGGCATGGTCAACCAGGTCGTGCCGGACGACGAGCTGCTGCCCACCGCGCAGGCGCTGGCCGCCCGGCTGGCGGCGGGTCCGACGACGGCCTACGCGAAGATCAAGGAAGCGCTGGCCGCGGCGGCGGACGGGACGCTCGAGGACGCGCTGGAGGCGGAGCGCCGCACCCAGGCCGACTGCGGCGCCACCGAGGACCACCGCGAGGCGGTGGACGCGTTCGTGAACAAGCGCGCCCCGAAGTTCACCGGGCGCTAGCGCGGAAGCAGGTCGCTACGTGGTCGTCCACCATCCCGGTGGCCTGCATCAGCGCGTAGCACGTGGTGGGGCCGAGGAACTTGAAGCCGCGCTTCTTCAGCTCCTTGGCCATCGCCTTCGACTCGTCCGTGATCGCCGGCACGTCCGCGGTCGTCGCGGGACGCACGTGGCCGGCGGGGGCGAACGACCACAGCAGCGCGTCGAGGTCCACGTCCTGCTCGACGATCACGCGGGCGTTGTGGATCGCGGCGTCGATCTTCAGCCGGTTCCGGACGATGCCCGCGTCGGCCATCAGCCGTTCCACGTCGGCGGGCCCGAACGCGGCCACCGGTTCCGGGTCGAAGCCGGCGAACGCCGCGCGGAACGCCGGCCGCTTGCGCAGGATCGTGATCCACGACAGCCCGGACTGGAACGCCTCCAGCGACATGCGTTCGTAGAGCTCCGGGGTGCCGTGCAGCTCCACGCCCCACTCGGTGTCGTGGTAGGCGGCGTAGTCCGGGGTCGAGTCGCCCCACGGGCAGCGGACGAGCACCTGCTCCCCGGCGGCCTGCTCAAGCCGGGTGGTCACTGCTCTCCCTGTCCTCGAGCTCCGCGACGCGCGCCCGCAGCGTCTCGACCTCGGTCGCGAGCCGCTGCAGGACCCAGTCGACCTCGCTCATCTTGTAGCCGCGGAAGACCTGCTGGAACTTCAGCTCGCGGACGTCCTGCGCGGTGATGTCGTCGGCGGGCAGCCGCGTGGGCGACGCACCGGGCGGCAGCGGCGCGAGCTCCTCGCCGCGCCCGAACACCAACGCCGCGAGCAGGAACACCACTGCCGCGACGGCCACCAGCACGATCAGGTAGATCAGGGCGTTGGTCACGCGACGATCGTGGCACAGCTCAGGCAGCGGCGAGCGAGCAGACCGAGCCGGACGATCACGGTCCACGTGACGAGGCTCGCGACGCTCATCGGCAACGACTGCACCAGCCGCGCGACGTCGAGGTGCGCGGTGGCCACGATGATCGAGAGGTTGCCGAGCAGCACCGCGCCGACGGCCGTGAGCGCGACGCCGGCGCCGATCCTGGCGAGCAGCTTCGCGTCGTACCTGCGCGCCAGGAACCGGCCGAGGACCAGCGTCACCAGCGCCACGCCGGACGCGATGCCACTGGTCAGGTCGTTGGCCTTCGCGATGAACAGGTACCAGGCGGGCGGCATCGAGCCGAAGTCCTGCCACGGCCCGACGAGCAGCAACCGGCCGTACTCCCACGCCATGTGCATCAACGGCAGCACGATCGCGAGCCAGATGAGCGTGCGCGTGCCGTAGGCGACGGCGAGCTCGGCCTGGTACTCGTTCGCGATCTCGCGCACGGGGCCGAACTCCTCGACCGCGCGCCGCCGGGCCTCGTCTTCGGCGAGGCCTCGGCCGAGGTGGGCCTCCGAGGCGTCGGTGAGGCTGTCGCGGGTTTCGGTGAGCAGGTCGCGGACCTGCTTCCGCGAGCCCCGCAACCGCGCCCCGAGCTCGGCGACGTACCGCTCGATCGGATCGCCCTGGCTCACCGCTGCGCCCACTTCCCACCTCCCAGCACCCCGTCGATGACCGTCGTGAACTCGCGCCACGCGCTGCGCTCGGCGTTCAGGGCGCGCTGCCCCGCCTGCGTGAGCCGGTAGGTGCGGCGCTTGCGCCCGCCGACCGTGCTCCAGTCGCTGACGACGTGGCCCGCCCGCTCCAGCCTGCGCAACGCCGGGTAGACCGTGCCCGTCGGGAGGTCGAGCGCGCCCCCGCTGCCCTGCTGCAACGCCTCGATGATCGCGTAGCCGTGCAGTTGCCTGCCGTCGAGCGTGGCCAGCAGCAACGCGTCGAGGTGGCCGCGTAGCGCGTCGGGCTTCATGGGGCGACTCTACTGACCCCGGCCCTGGGAGTGGTCCCTGAAATCCTCGGTCAGGGTCTGCCCTGAGATCCCCCTGAGATGCGGTTTCCGGCCTTAATAAGTAGCCGCGCTACACATACGGTCGGCACCCATGAACGCAGTAGACCTCGCCCGGCTCCAGTTCGCGCTGACGACGTCGTTCCACTTCCTGTTCGTGTTGCTCACGCTGGGTCTGGTCACGCTGCTCGTGGTCATGCAGACGAGGTTCACGATCACCGGTGCGCCCGTGCACGAGCGGATGACGCGGTTCTGGGGCCGGATCTACGTGATCAACTACGCGCTCGGGATCGTCACCGGGATCGTGATGGAGTTCCAGTTCGGCCTGAACTGGTCGGGCCTCGCGACCTACGCCGGCGACGTGTTCGGGGTGCCGCTCGCGCTGGAGACGCTGATCGCGTTCTTCCTGGAGTCGACGTTCCTCGGGCTGTGGATCTTCGGCTGGGGCAAGCTCCACCGCTGGGTGCACCTGGCGCTGCTCTACCTGACGGCGCTGACGGCGTTCGCCTCGGCGTTCTGGATCATGGCGGCGAACGGGTTCCTCCAGCACCCCGTCGGCTACCGGGTCGACGGGAACGTGCTGCGGCTGGACGACTTCGGCGCCCTGCTGACCAACCCCGCGTTCACCTCCGCCCTGGTGCACGTCGTCTTCGCGGCGATCACCGCCGGCGGCGTGTTCCTGACCGGCGTCTCGGCGTACCACTTCATCAAGCGGACGCCCGAGGCCGACTTCTTCCGGCGCTCGCTGCGGATGGGCGTGGTCACCACGGCCCTGGCCACGCCGGTGCTGATCGGTGCCGGCTTCGCCCAGTTCCCGGTGATCGAGCGCTACCAGCCCGGCAAGGGCGACGCGGCGCAGTGGATCGGGGCGCCGCTCGGGTTCATGATCCTGATCGGGATGGGGCTGGCGCTGATCAGCTGGCTCACGCTGCCGCTGCTGATCAGGGACGCGGTGATCAGGATGCGCTTTCCCCTGTACCTCATGGTGATCGGCATCCCGTTCCCGTTCGCGGCGGCCGTCTTCGGGTGGATGTTCCGGGAGATCGGCCGTCAACCCTGGTTGATCTACGGCCTGT
Source organism: Lentzea sp. DG1S-22 (assembly GCF_036321065.1). NCBI lineage: Bacteria > Bacillati > Actinomycetota > Actinomycetes > Pseudonocardiales > Pseudonocardiaceae > Lentzea > Lentzea sp. DG1S-22. The sequence goes on from NZ_CP143276.1 coordinate 5,156,067, forward strand.
TGCGCACCGAGGACGCGGTGTCGCATGTGGACGCTTCGCAGATCCTGTTGTCTCTCATCGTGTTCACGTCCCTGTTCGCACTGCTGGCCGGTGTGGACTGGGCGTTGATCGCACGTGCGGTCCGCCGTGGTCCGGACGTGGCGCCGGCTCCCGTCTCGCCGCTGGTGGTGACGCTCTGATGGAAGCTCTCTGGTTGACGGTGCTCGGCGTCCTCACGGCCGGGTACTTCGCGCTGGCCGGTTTCGACTACGGCACAGGCCTTCTCCTGCCGTTCCGCCGGCGCGAGGCCGCCCTGCGCCGGATGAACCCGTTCCTCCTGGGCAACGAGGTGTGGCTGGTCGCGGCGGTCGGGGTGCTGTTCGCGGCCTTCCCCCGCCTGGAGGGAGAGCTGCTCTCCGGCGCGCACAGCACCTTCACGCTGGTCCTGGCCGGACTGGTGCTGTTCATGGCAGCCGTGCAGCTGCGGTTGTGGTGGTGGCTGGTGTTCACCGGTGCGCTCATGGTGTCCGTGGGCTGGGGGTTGTTCCTGGCCCACCTGCTGGAGGCGCCCTGGCCCGTCGCGCTCGTGGTGCCGGTGCTGTTCGCTCTGCACGGCTGGGTGTTCCAGGCCCGGCTGTGGAAGGTGTTCCCGGTGACCGCGTCGCTGTGCGCGGCACCGATCCCGCTCGCGTTCGGCTCGGTCGACGTCACCGGGCTCATGGCGCACCCCGACACGCTCGGCCTGCTCGCGTGGGTCGCGATCCCGGTCATCCCGCTGGTGGTGGTGTTGCAGTGGTCGATCGTCGCCCTCTCCTCGCGCTGATCCCGATCCCGTTCCTGGTGCTCGCGCAGGCAGAGCTCCTGGCGTCCGTGCTGAGCGGTGGCACCGGTTTTCTCCTGCTGTGCCTCGTGATCGGCCTGCGGGTGCTGGTGTGGTGGGGGCACCGCGAGTGGGCGCACCGGGCCGCCGAACGCACTCGCGCCCGCCTGCGGGAGGCGTTCCTGCGCTCGCCGGGGACCAGGGCCGGCGAGGTCGCCACGCTGGTGACGCGCGGCGTGCACGACGTGACGCCGTACGTCGTCGGGTACCTGCCGATGCGCGTCCTGGCCGTCGCCGTGCCGCTCGCCGTGGTGGTCCGGCTGGCGTTCGCCGACCTCACGGCGGCGCTGACGATCCTCGCGACGCTGCCGTTGATCCCGGTCTTCGGCGCGCTGGTCGGCGCCCACACCCGTGAGCGGACCGCTCGCCAGTGGGAGGCGCTGGCCACCCTCGGCGGCCACTTCCTCGACGTGGTCAGGGGAATCGGCACGCTGCGGGCGTTCGGGCGGGCCGGGGCGCAGTCCGAGGTGGTCCGCGAGCTCGCCGCACGGCACCGGGCGGAGACCATGTCGGCGCTGCGGGTCGCCTTCCTGTCGGCGTTCGTGCTGGAGCTCGTGGCCACGATGTCGGTGGCGCTCGTCGCGGTGCCGGTGGGGCTCAGGCTGCTCGGCGGCGGAGTGCCGCTGCACACCGCGTTGCTCGTGCTCCTCCTCGCCCCGGAGGCGTTCCTGCCGTTGCGCGCGGCCGGTGCCCAGTACCACGCGAGCGCCCAGGGCCGGGAGGTGCTCGCGAAGGTGTCGGCACCCGTCGAGTCCCGCGGCCAGGCGCCGCCGGACCTCGGGAGCTCGGAGATCGTGTTCGACGACGTGAGCGTCCGCAGTCTGAGGAACTTCTCGCTGCGCATCCGGCCCGGCGAGCGGATCGCGCTGGTAGGACCGAGCGGTGCGGGCAAGAGCACGGTTCTCGGGCTGCTGCTGGGTTTCGTGCGCCCCGACAGCGGCCGCGTGCTCGTCGGCGGCGTCGACCTGCGGGAGATCGACCAGCGGAGGTGGCTGGAGGCGCTGTCGTGGGTACCGCAACGCCCCACGCTCGTCCCGGCGGCGCTCTCGTCCGGTGAGCAGCAGCGGGTCGCCCTGACCAAAGCCCTGGACCGCGGGGAGGCCGGGTTGTTCCTGCTCGACGAACCGACCGCGCACCTCGACGCGGCCACGGAGTCCCTCGTGCTCGAAGCGGCACGCGGCTTCACCCGAGGACGGACGGCCGTGATCGTCGCGCACCGGCCGGCGCTGCTGCGGGAGGTCGACAGGGTGGTGCGGGTGTGAAGATCGCGATCCTCGTCGGCGTCCTCGCCGAACTGGCCGGCGTCGGCCTCACCGCCACGGCGACGTGGCTCGTGATGCGCGCCGCCGAGCACCCGCCGATGGCCGCGCTGACCGTGGCGGTCGTCGCCGTCCGCACGCTCGCGCTCGCCAAGGGCGCGCTGCGCTACCTCGAACGCCTGACCAGCCACGGGGCGGTGCTCGGCGAGGCCGTGGAGCTGCGCGGCAAGGTCTACGACGACCTCGTGCACCGCGGGCACATCCCGTCCGGCACGGCGCTGACCCGCATCGTCACCAACGTCGACCAGCACCTCGACACGAAGCTCCGCACCACCCTGCCGTGGATCACCGCGGCCGTGGTGAGCGCCGTGGTCGCCGTCGCCTCGGGCTTCTCGCTGCCGCTGGTCGCCGGGCTGGCGGTCAACCTCGCACTCCTCCCGTGGCTCGCCGTCCGCAGACCGCGGGACCTCACCCCGTTGCGCGCCAGGCTGACCGAACAGACCACGGAACTGGTGCACAGCAGGGAAGAACTCATCGCCTACGGCCTTTTCGACGACAAGCTCCGCGCGGCCACCGAGACCGCAAAGGCGTTGTCCCGCGGCGAACGCACGCGCGACCTGACGCCGTTGGCGGTCGCCGTCCAGTTCGCCGCCGCGCTGCTGATGCTCCACCAGCACGAGCCCGCCTGGCTGGTCATGGCCGCCGTCGCGACGTTCGAGATCACCGTCCCGCTGGCGGCGATGTCCAGGCCGGTCCCGGAACCGGCGGACGAACCCGAGCCGGTCCACGTGCCCGAAACCCCGGTCCCCACCGGCAGGACGGCGATCGTCGGCCCGAGCGGTTCCGGGAAGACCACGCTGCTCAACGCCCTCGCGCGCCGGCTCGAACCGAGCAAGGGCGCGCTGGCCGACGCGCACGTCTTCCACACCACGGTCCGCACGAACGTCCTGCTCGCCAAACCCGGTGCCACGCAGGAGGAGCTCGACAGGGCCGCGGCGATCACCGAGCTCGACCTCGACTGGGACCGGGTCGTCGGCGAGCGCGGTGAGGAGATCTCCGGCGGCCAGCGCCAGCGGCTCGTGCTGACGAGGTCGGTGCTGGCGCACCCCGAGGTCCTGCTCCTCGACGAACCCACCGAGGGACTGGACCCGCAGCAGGCCGACCGCGTGCTGGGCGGGGTGCTGGACCACTGCCGCGGCACGGCCCTGGTCGTGACGCACCGGGAGGAGCAGCTAGCCCTTTTCGACCACGTGCACCATCGGCGGCCGGTCGGCCACGAGCACGTCGGCGGAGTCGGGTAGCCACTCGCCGCCGACCTGCACGAACTGCGTGAGCGGCCCGGAGCCGGCTTCGACCCCGCACCGGGCCAGCGCCGTTCCCATGATCTGCGCCGACATCGCGCCGAGCTGCAGCAGCGACCGGTTGCGGTGCTTGCGCACGCCGAGGTTCACCTGGGCCAGCGCGGAGAGCCCGTGCAGCCGGTGGACGTCGAGCAGGAGCCCGATCTCCACGCCGTACCCGGCCGCGAACGGGACGGACTCGAGGAAGGACCTGGTGGCCGCGTACTCACCGCCGAGCGGTTGCACCACACCGGAGAGCTCGGGCCTCAGCGCGTTCAGCAACGGCCGCGCGACCAGTTCGGTGACCCGCCCGCCGCCGCTGCTCTCCAGCCGCAGGGGGCGCCGGTAGAACCCCTTCACGAGGTGCACGCCGGAGTCGAGCAGCAGCGGCCCGAGCAACGCCGTGACGAACGCCGTCTCCGGGTCCACCAGGTCGGAGTCGAGGAAGACGACCAGGTCCCCGGACGTCGCCGCCAGCGACCGCCACAGGACCTCGCCCTTGCCCGGCAACGGCGGGAGCCACGGCACGACGTCCTCGCGCAGCACGACCCGCGCCCCGGCGGCGGCGGCCACCTCCACGGTCCGGTCGGTCGAACCGGAGTCCACCACGACGAGCTCGTCGACGAGGGTGCCGAGCAACGGCCGGACCACGGCGACGACGTCGCCGACGGTCTCCTCCTCGTTCAGCGCGGGCAGCACCACGGACACGGTCCGGCCGCGCTTGAGCGCCACGAGCTCGTCGGCCGACCAGGACGGCTGCTGCCAGGTGTGCGAGGCGAACCACGCTTCGGCGGAGGGCAGCATCAGGCGAGCGCCCGCATCGCCCGCGCCGGCGGCTTGGTCCCCGCCACGCTCGCCACCATCTCCACGACCTTCCTCGCCTGCCGCACGTCGGTCGCGGCGATGGCGCGTGCTCCGGACATCGCGGCCACTGTGGCAGCCGCCAGCGTCCAGTCCTCGTCCCCCTCCGGGATCGTCACCACGTCCAACGCCCGCCCGAGCGGTGGCAGTTCCAGCTCACCGTCGAACTCGACGACGTCGGCGCCGTCCGCGACGGCCTGGGCGAGGGCGTCCGCGCTGGTCAGGTGCGCTACGACCAGCACGCGGTCCTCGGGCAGCTCGGTGACGCGGAATCGGTTCACACCACTTAGCGTAAACAGTGAGCTGACTCACACGAGCTTGCTACCCATGAGTAGCAACCTGCTTGACTCCCGAGCAACAACCCTGTGTGATCTACGTCATGGTCAAGGAGGACCAGCGTGCGACGATCACTTGTTCTGATCTCGGTACTCCTCACCACCCTGCTCGGTGCTCCCGCCGCGCTCGCGGTCGTCCCCGGACACCAGATCACCTACAAGTCCATCCCCGGCGTCGGCGGCACCGCCCTGAAAGCCCTCGTCGTCGAGCCCACCGGCCGGGGCGGCGGACCGTTCCCGCTGCTCGTCATGCCGTCCAGCTGGGCGGTTCCCGACATCGAGTACGTCGGCGCGGCGGCGAAGCTCGCCAAGGAGTCCGGCTACGTCGTCGTGAGCTACACCAGCCGCGGCTTCTGGGACTCCGGCGGTCGGATCGACGTCGCCGGCCCCGAGACCGTCGGTGACGTCAGCGCGGTCATCGACTGGGCGGTCGCGAACGCCAAGGCCGACGCCTCCCAGGTCGGCGCGGCCGGGATCTCCTACGGCGCGGGGCAGTCCCTGCTGGCCGCGGCGAACGACAAGCGCATCAAGGCCGCCGCCGCGCTCAGCACGTGGACCGACCTGGCCCGCTCGCTCTACCCGAACAGCACCGTGAACAAGCAGGCCGTCGAGGTCCTGCTGGCGGCGGGCAAGGCCACCGGACGGCCGGGCCCGGTCCTCGCCGAGGCCGAGGACGCCTACCGCGACGGCCGGTTCCACGAGGTCGTGCCGATCTCCGCGGACCGTTCCGCCGCCACCGCCTCGAAGATCGACCGGATCAACGCCAACGGCACCGCGGTCCTGCTCGGCAACGCCTGGAACGACGGCATGTTCGCGCCGGGCCAGATCGCGGACTTCTACGGCAGGCTGACCGGCCCGAAGCGGCTCATGCTGTCGCCGGGCGACCACGCCACCGCCGAGCTGTTCGGCGCGGCCGGGTTGCCCAACGAGATCTGGGAGTCGGTCGGCCGCTGGTTCGACCGCTACGTCAAGGGCACGGCCAACGGCATCGACGCCGAGCAGCCCGTCCGCCTCAAGCCCGGCAACGGCGGCGCGTGGCGGACGTTCGACAGCTGGCCGAACGCCAACGCCGACACGGTGCAGCTCGACGGCAGGACGATCCACGCCGGCTGGGGCACCGTGGCCGACAGCGGCACGATCCTGCTCTCCGGTGCGCTGCAAGGGTTCCTGAACATCCCGACCGGGGTGTCGCTGCCGTTCGTCGACCGCACCGTCGCCGGCGTGTGGAGCGGACCGCAGTACCGGAACGGCGCGACGCTCGCCGGAACGCCGAAGCTCAAGCTGACCGTGACGCCGAGCGCGGAGACGACGACGTTGTTCGCGTACCTGTACGAGGTCGGTCCGCTCGGCCTCGGCGCGCTGATCACGCACAAGCCGGTGAAGGTGACCGGCGCGGGCCTCACCCGGACGCTCGACGTGGAGCTGGAGCCGACGGTGTGGAACGTCGGCGCGGGCAACCGGATCGCACTGGTGATCGACACGGTCGACCCGCGTTACCTGACGGAGTCGACGCGTGGCTCAACCGTCACCTTCGGACCGTCGAGCCTCACGGTGCCGAAGGCGTAAGAATGTCGGGGTGGACCTCACCCGGCAACAGGTGCTCTTCCACCGGATCCACCAGCACGAGCTGGACCGGCGGACCTCCGGCGCGGCCGAGCTGGCGGTGTTCTCCCTGGGAGTCCAGGACAACACCTCCGGCTCGGCCCTGCTGAGCCTCGCCGCCCGGCTGGACAAGCCCTCGGTCGAGGACTTCACGCTGACCTGGTCCGTGCGGGGCGCGCCCCACCTGCACCGGGCAGGCGAGCTGAAAGCGTTCGCCCGGGCCCTCTGGCCGTGGAGCGACGCCGACGCCCGCGCCCGCGCGGCCCGCCCGAAGGTCGACGACCTGCTGGACGCGCTGCGGCACATCGCCACCGCGATGCGGTCGATCGTCACCAAGCCGATGACCAAGGGCGACGTGAGCGCGGCCCTGACCCCGTTGGCCCCCAGGCAGACGATCGAGGCCTGCCGGGGCTGCGGCACCGAGCACGTCAGCGACCCGATCTTCCGCCTGGGCGCGCTCCCCGCGGGCCTGAGGATCCTCCCCGAAGAGAAGACCGTGACGTTCGAGCGCATCCACGGCTGGCCGGGCGTGCCCCGCAGGACCGCGGGCTTCGACGAGCTGATCCACCGCTACCTCACCCTGCACGGCCCGGCCGGACCGTCCGAAGTGGCCGGTTACTTCGGCACGACCACCCGCGAGGTGAAGAAGCGCTGGCCGGGGGAAGGCCTCGTCGAGGTGACCGTGGAGGGCCACCCGGCGTGGCTGCCGGAGGGCCTGGAGATCGCCGACGCCGACCCACCACCCGTCCGCCTGCTGCCCCCGACCGACCCGTACCTGCAGGCACGCGACCGGGACCTGCTGCTCCCGGACAAGGCGGCGCAGAAGGACGTCTTCCGCGTCCTCGGCCGCCGGGGCGCGATCCTCGTGGACGGCGAGATAGCGGGCTCCTGGCAGGGCAGGGTCGTCTCCGGCAAGCGCTTCGAGGTGACCGCCACCCCGTACCGCCCGCTGCCGGACCTCCTACCGGAGACCGAACTCCTCGCCCGCGCCAAGGGTCTGGACGACGCAAGCGTCAAGGGCAACTGACACGTCGTCCGTGACGACCAGCGACTTCAGCGCGGCGTGCGAGACGAACCCCTTGTCCCGCAACCCGGTCAGCCACTCGACGAGCCCCTTGTAGTGGTTGTCGACGTCGAGCAGCACCACGGGCTTGTCGTGCATGCCGAGCACCCCGGCCGTCCACACCTCGAAGAACTCCTCGGCGGTCCCGATGCCACCCGGCAACGTCAGGAACGCGTCCGCCTTGTCGTCCATCATCTTCTTGCGCTCGCGCATCGTCTCGACGACGTGCAGCTCCGTCGACTCGCGGTCGGCGATCTCCCGGGTCGCGAGCCCCCGGGGAATCACGCCGTAGGTGTGCGCGCCACCGGCACGCGCCTCCCGCGCCACGGCACCCATCATCGACGTCTGCCCACCACCCCACACGAGGTGCCAGCCCCGCGCGGCGATCTGCCGCCCGACCTCGGCGGCGAGGTCGACGTAGCTCTGGGGAACGGTGGCGAGGCTTCCGCAATACACAGCGACGTACATCGGTCCGAGGTACCACTTTCACTACTCGAAGGAATGCGACCGGCGCCCCACTGTCGCACGACGTCCGGCCGCCGCGGGATCGGCGCCGACGCAGGCGATCGAGGCTTTGGCTCAAAAGGCGGGATGCTTCCCCCACCGGCCTTTTCCGGCCGTCCCGGCATCCCGCCACAAGTTCGAGGTCAAGCCCCGGTCGCCACCCTGACGCTTCGTCCCGACCCGTGCCGGAATCAGTGCGCGTCAGCCCAAGCCCGATGCGCTTCCTTGACCACCCGGACCGCGTCCTCGATGTCGTCGGTCAGGTGCAGCAGGGCGAGGTCCTTCTCCCCCACCTTGCCCCCTTCCAGCACCGAGCTCTTGATCCAGTCGTAGAGCCCCTGCCAGTAGTGCGTTCCGAACAGCACCACCGGGAACTTGGTGACCTTCTTCGTCTGCACCAGCGTCAGAGCCTCGAACAGCTCGTCGAGCGTCCCGAACCCACCGGGCAAGCAGATGAAGGCCTGCGAGTACTTGATGAACATCGTCTTGCGGACGAAGAAGTACCGGAAGTTCACGCCGAGGTCGACCCAGGGGTTCAGCCCCTGCTCGAACGGCAGCTCGATCCCGAGGCCGACCGAGAACCCGCCGGCCTCCGAACACCCGCGGTTGACGGCCTCCATCACACCGGGCCCGCCACCGGTGATGGTGGCGAAGCCGGCCTGGGCCAGCGCCGCACCGAGGTCGCGCCCGATCTGGTACTCCGGGTGGTCGCGCCCGGTCCGGGCCGACCCGAACACCGTCACCGCGCTCGGCACCTCGGCGAGCGCGCCGAAGCCCTCGACGAACTCGGCCTGGATCCTCAGCACGCGCCACGGGTCGGTGTGCACCCAGTCCGTCGGGCCGCGCGAGTCCAGCAGGCGCTGGTCGGTCGTGGTGAGCTCGTCCCTGCGTTCACGGCGCAGCACGACCGGGCCGCGCTGCTTCTCCCTCGGGTGCTCGTCCACGGCACCGTTCTTCTCTTCCGTCATCACCGAGATGCTAGTGATCAGTCCAGCAGAAATCGCTTAAGCACGTCGAAACACCCGGTGATCTGATGGACCGGCACGTTCTCCTCCCGCGTGTGCGCGAGCGTCGGGTCGCCCGGTCCGAAGTTGACCGCGGGCATGCCGAGCGCCGCGAACCGCGCCACGTCCGTCCAGCCGAGCTTGGCCACCGGGGTGCCCCCTGCGGCCGTGACGAGCTCCTGCGCCGCCGGGGCGCCGAGGCCCGGCAGGGCGCCGGCGGCGAAGTCGGTGACGGTGACGTCGAAGCCCTCGAAGACCTCGCGGAGGTGCTGTTCCGCCTGCTCGACCGTGCGGTCGGGGGCGAAGCGGTGGTTGACCGTGAGCACCGCGGCATCCGGCACGACGTTGCCCGCGACGCCGCCGCTGATCTTCACGGCCTGCAGGCCCTCGTGGTACTGGCAGCCGTCGATCTCGGGCCGGCGCGGCACGTACCGCTCGAGCCTGCGCAGCGCCTCGCCCATGCCGTGGATGGCGTTGCGGCCCATCCACGCCCTGGCGGTGTGGGCGCGCTTCCCCGACGTCCTGACCTCGATGCGCATCGTGCCCTGGCAGCCCGCCTCGACCGTGCCGTTCGACGGTTCGCACACGATCGCCAGGTCGCCCAGCAGCCATTGCGTCAGGTCGCGCTCGATGCGCGTCAGGCCGTTGCGCTCGGCCTCGATCTCCTCGCAGTCGTAGAAGACGAACGTGAGGTCGTGGCGCGCATCAGCGCTGAGGGCCGCGATCGCGAGCATGACCGCGTCGCCGCCCTTCATGTCGACGGTGCCGCAGCCGTGCAGCACGTCGCCCTCGCGGCGGCTCGGGAAGTTGTCGTTGATCGGCACGGTGTCCAGGTGCCCGGCGAGGACGACGCGGCGCTCCCTGCCCGCGTTCGTGCGGGCCAGTACCGCGTTCCCCGATCGAGTGATCTCCAGGTGGGGCGCGTGGAGTGCCAGCGACCGCTCCACGAGGTCCGCGATCTCCGCCTCCTCCCCGGACACGCTGCGCACATCCACGAGCGCGGTCGTCAGGTCGATCGGGTCGGCGAGGAGGTCAAGGGTGTCGGACACGGCGTTCACCCTACTCAGCCCGCTTGGGCGCTGGGCCGTTCAGCCGATACCGTGCGGAGCGTGGTCGAACGCACACTCCTGGTCATCGCGCTGCTGCTCACGGCCACCGGGTGCGGCGAACCCCCGGCGACGTGCGCCCGGCAGTGCGGCGAGATCCACGACCTGTTCACGGCACCGTGCGGCTCCCAGCACAGCAGCACGCCCGCCGAGTGCGCCGCGTGGGTCGGCTCCGTCAGCTCGATGACTCGCAGGCTGGACAGCTCGTTGCGGGGCAAGCGCGTGCAGCCGGCCGTGGCCGAGGTCCTGCCGCGCCTGATGACGACGGTGGGCGAGTTCGAGGCGCACCGCTGCGGCGAGGTGCGCGTCGACAACGTCTCGAGCACCGACACGCGCCAGTCGAAGTGCAACGAGGCCTTGATCGCCACCCGCGGCGACCTGGGCTCGCTCTACTTCAGCGCCGGGGTTCCCGACTGACCGGTGCCGCCTCCGGCTCGTCCGGCACCTCGCCGCGGCCGGCGGGAGTGGTCGGCGGACTAAGCTCGGTACCCGTGAGCACCGCATACGGCATCGGCTTGGCCACTGTGACCCCGGACGGCACCGTCCTCGACACCTGGTACCCGTCCCCCGCCCTCGGCGAGGCGCCGGAGCTCGACACCGTCCGCGTGTCGTCCGCCGAGATCGCGGAGGCCCTCGGCGAGTCCGCCGCCAAGCTCCTCGGCGAGGACCCCGAGCGCGGCGTCGAGGTCGTCGGCGTCCGGGTCGCGATCGACCTGGAGGCCGCCCCGCGCGACACCTACGACGTCTGGCTGCGCCTGCACCTGCTCAGCCACCGCCTGGTGAAGCCGCACGGCGCGAACCTCGACGGCCTCTTCGGCCTGCTCACCAACGTCGTGTGGACGAACCACGGCCCGTGCGCGGTCGAGGGCTTCGAGCAGACCCGCACCCGCCTGCGCGTCCGCGGCCCGGTGACGGTCTACAGCGTCGACAAGTTCCCGCGCATGGTCGACTACGTCGTCCCGTCCGGCGTGCGGATCGGCGACGCGGACCGGGTCCGCCTCGGCGCGCACCTCGCGTCCGGCACCACGGTCATGCACGAGGGCTTCGTCAACTTCAACGCGGGCACGCTCGGCGGCTCGATGGTCGAGGGCCGCATCTCCGGCGGTGTCGTGGTCGGCGACGGCTCGGACGTCGGCGGCGGCGCGTCGATCATGGGCACGCTGTCGGGCGGCGGCAAGCAGGTCATCAGCCTCGGCGAGCGCTGCCTGCTCGGCGCCAACGCCGGTCTGGGCATCTCGCTCGGCGACGACTGCGTGGTCGAGGCGGGCCTCTACATCACCGCCGGCACGAAGGTCACGCTCCCGGACGGCGAGGTCGTCAAGGCCCTGTCCCTGAGCGGGCAGTCGAACCTGCTGTTCATCCGGGACTCCGTCACCGGCACCGTGCTGGTGAAGCCGCGCAAGGGCACCGGCGTCGAGCTCAACGCGGCGCTGCACGCGAACGACTGAGCTTCAGGGGAAACTCGGTGTCTGGGGCCCGGTCTGCGCAGGCAGACTGGGCCGCAGCCGCTTCCAGGGCCGTCCCAGGGAGGTGCACGTGCTGAAACAGCGACTCGAGTTGAACGCTCGCGCCGCCATCGAGCGTGCCCTGCAGGGGGCGCAGTCCGAGGACTCCTTCGTGGAGTTCAAGACGCAGTGGCCGGTCGACCACGGCAAGGCCGCACGGCAGATCGCCGCGCTGTGCAACGCCGCCCGCGGGTCCGAGGCCATGTGGATCGTCGGCGTCGACGAGAAGGGCCGCTACGTCAAGGGAGCGCCCGCCGAGGAGCTGTCGAGCTGGTGGCCCAGGGTGGAGAGCCACTTCGACGGCGTCGCACCGGGCCTCACCACGGTCGCGTTCGACTGGGCCAGGAACCGCACGGTCGTCGTCCTCAGCCTGCAGACCGACAACGCGCCGTACGTCTTCGTCACGAAGAAGGAGCCGTACAGCAGGGAGATCCCGTGGCGCTCGGGCGAGCGCACGCGGTCGGCGCGGCGTGGTGAGGTGCTGGAACTGCTGGTGCCCAAGCTGGACATGCCCGGCTGGGAGTTCGTCAGCGCCCGTGCCACGCTCAGCCAGCACTCGCCGACGCTGCGGTTCGAGGGCGACCTCTACCTGGAGACGAACCAGCCGTTGTCGCTGCCGCACCACAGATGCCACTCGTACGCGACGTACGGGCTCGACAGCGAGACGGTCGACCTGGCGTTCAGCTTCCGCACGAACACACGGGACGTGCGCGCTGTCGAGAGAGTCGTGCGCGTCGCCGAGCCGGCCGTGCTCCACGTCAGCGCGGACGCCGACGTGGAACTGGACGCGTTCCAGGACCTGTGGGACCTGCACTGGCACCTCGTGCTCGGCTTGGGCCTGAGCGGCGAGGAGATCAGCACCAGCGTCCGCCTCACGACGGACGCGGTGCCGCCGAACCAGTTCACCCGCAGGGTCTGGTCCGCTCTCAAGCCCTGAGGTTCAGGTGCCGAGGCGTTCCACGGCCGCCGCGACCCGTTCGTCGGTGGCCGTGAGGGCGATCCGCACGTGCTGGGCGCCCTCCGGACCGTAGAACGTGCCGGGAGCGGCCAGGATGCCGCGGTCGGCCAGCCAGGAGATGGTCTCCCAGGCGTCCTCACCGCGCGACGACCACAGGTAGAGCCCCGCCTCGGAGTGCGACACGGTGAACCCCGCCGCCTCCAGCGCGGGCTTGAGCACCTCGCGCCGGGCGCGGTAGCGCGCACGCTGCTCGGCGACGTGCTCGTCGTCCTCCAGCGCCGCCCGCATGGCCTCCTGGACCGGCCGCGGCACGATCATGCCCGCGTGCTTGCGCAGTTCCAGCAGGCCCGCCACCAGTTCCGGGTCACCGGTGATGAACCCGGCCCGGTAGCCCGCCAGCGACGACGACTTCGACAGCGAGTGCACGGCGAGCACGCCGTCGAAGGAGTCCACGACGGACGGGTGCAGCACCGACACCGGCTGCGCGTCGTCCCACGGCAGCGCCAGGTAGCACTCGTCCGAGGCCACCACGGCGCCGACGGCACGAGCGGCGGCGACGGCGTCCCGCAGCTGCCCCGCCGACAGCACCCGGCCGGTCGGGTTCGACGGCGAGTTCAGCCACACCAGCTTCGTGCCGGCGGGCGGTTGCTCCCCGTCGGCCAGGCGGACGACCTCCGCTCCGGCCAGCAGCGCGCCCACCTCGTAGGTCGGGTACGCCACGGACGGCACGGCGACGACGTCACCGGGGCCTACGCCGAGCAGGGTGGGCAGCCACGCCACGAGTTCCTTGGAGCCGATCGTGGGCAGCACCGCGGCCTCGGACAGTCCCGTGACCCCGTACCGGCGCCCCACCGCGGCGACGAAGGCCGCGCGCAGCTCGGGGGTGCCGTGGGTGGTCGGGTAGCCGGGGACGTCGGCGACCGACGACAGAGCCGCCTGGACCACCGCGGGAACCGGGTCGACGGGTGTGCCGACCGACAGGTCGACCACGCCACCGGGGTGCTTGCGCGCCTTGGCGGCGTGGCCTGCCAGCGAGTCCCACGGGAAGTCCGGCAGTGCCGGGCCCCTGCGATGGAGGATCAATGCCCCTCGGCAGCCTGCGGTGCGAGGGCCTTGACGAACTCCGGGTCGGCGCTGACCTTGCCGACCTTGGAGGCGCCACCGGGCGATCCGAGCTCGTTGAAGAAGTCGACGTTCGCCTTGGTGTAGTCCTTCCACTCGTCGGGGACGTCGTCCTCGTAGTAGATGGCTTCCACCGGGCACACCGGCTCGCACGCACCGCAGTCCACACACTCGTCGGGGTGGATGTAGAGCATCCGGTCGCCTTCGTAGATGCAGTCGACCGGGCACTCTTCGATGCACGCCTTGTCGAGCAGATCCACGCACGGCTGGGCGATCACATAAGTCACTGCGCTCTCCAACTTCATCTGGTCACACCGCGCAAGCCGGAGAGTACGCGGCACGTTCGAGTATCACCCGGTCAGGCTTGCCTTAGCTGCACGGTGTTCCACGTCACAACACCTGGTGGGACAGGATGGGCGGGTGCACACGGTCGATCATCTGGAACTGCTCTGCGCGCGAGCATGGCCCGCTGTGGCAGAAGTCCCGCTAGGAGATTGGTTGATGCGCGCGGCGAACGGGTTCACCGGACGCGCCAACAGCACTCTGACCTGCGGTGATCCCGGCATTCCCATTCCTGACGCGTTGGGGGTCGCCCAGGGGTTCGCACGGGAGCACGGCATCAAACCCACGGCTCACGTCGTCCGGGGTTCCGCGCACGAGCCCGCTGTCGAACGAGCCGGCTGGCGCGTCGACCTCGATCATCCGGGCGGCGCGGAGTCGCTGGTCATGACCGGTGCTCTCGAAAAGTTCGCCGACGGCGCGGCCGAGAGCCGTGATCTTCCCGGATGGTGGGAACTGACGGCCGGATCCGAGGTCTCCGCCGCCCAGCGGCACGTGCTCGGCACCGGCGACGCCGTCTGCTTCGCGAGCACCACCGAGAACGGCACCGTGGTCGCCGCCGTGCGGGGTGCGGTCGTCGACGACCTGCTCCACGTCGCACGGCTCGCCGTCCGGCCGTCACACCGCCGCCGGGGCCTCGCGCGGCGCCTGATGGGTGAGCTGGCGGGCTGGGGACTCGAGCGCGGCGCCACGACGTGCGTGCTCCAGGTCGCCGAGCACAACGAGCCGGCGATCAGGCTGTACGAGGAGCTCGGCTGCACCGAGCACCACCGCTACCGCTACTGGATCCCGGCGGTCTCGTAGAGGCCGGGCCTGTTGGCCGCGTTGCGCGCCATCACGGCGCCCACGGCCACCGCGCCCGGCATGGCGCCGCCCGCGATCAGCAGCAGCGTGCGCCAGTCGCCGAGCAGGAACTGGCCCTGGCCGCCGGGCTCGAGGAACCCGAGCCCGAAGATCGTGAAGAACCACACGAGAAGAGGCGCGGCGGCGGCCGCGACGCGCGTGGACAGGCCCGACGCCCACTGCACGAGCAGCGGGGTGGTGACGACGGCCACCACGATCGTGACCGGGAACGGCAGGTCGCCCAGCCGGGGCAGGACCAGGCCGTCGAGCCTGAGCGGGAGGAAGAACGTCTCCAGCACGGCGAGCACTGCTGCCTCGACGCACAGGAGCAGCAGGAACACGACTCGCCAGCTACCGGTCACCCAGTCCTCCGAACAGATCCGCCTCCGCGCCCGCGGCCGATCCCTTGGCGAGCACGTAGTACTCGGCCCCGACCAGCGGCTGCGCGATGTTGTTCGACAGCGCGTACCCGTCGTCCCACACGCTGACCTGCGTCGAGTGTGCACGCAAAGCGCGGCGCTTGGCCGTCAGGTGCTCGGACACGTCCACAACCGTTGTGATCTCTTCATCCGGCGTGACCGGCAGCTCGCCGGGCTCGGGCAGCCGGAACGCCTCGGGGACGTTCTCCAGGGCGGCCACACCGGCGTTCGTGGCGTCGCGGGACGTGACGGCGTAGAAGACCCGTTCGACCTCGGAGACCTGGGCACACGCGGCGACCGTGATCTCGTGCGCCCGGATGTGGTCCGGGTGGCCGTAGCCACCGAACGCGTCGTAGCTCACGACGACCTGGGGCTTGACCTCGCGCAGGATCTCGACCAGCTGCGCGGTCTGCTCCTCCAGCTCCCCCTGGATGAACGCGCGCGCCTTCGCGTTGGACGGCACGTCGACCATGCCGGAGTCGCGCCAGCGCCCGATGCCGCCGAGGAACCGGTGGTCCGTCACGCCGAGCGCGGCGCAGGCCGACCTCAGCTCACCCACGCGGTAGCCGCCCAGCTGGTCGGCGGCGTCGGCGGCCAGCTGCGCCAGCGCGGGCGGGATGATCTCGCCCTCTTCCCCCAGCGTGCAGGTGACCACTGTGACGTGCGCGCCGGCCGAGGCGTAGCGCGCGATGGTGCCGCCGGTCCAGAGACTCTCGTCATCGGGGTGGGCGTGCACGAAGAGCAACCGTGGTGGGGCAGTCAGCGTCACCGGAAAAGAGTAAAGCGGTGTTCATGGCCCCTGCTCCGCAGGGGCGGCGAGATAGCCGGGAAGTCGATCCCGCGCCAGATCGCGGAAAGCCTCGGCCGGCCCGGTGTGCGGGCTGGCCGAGGCTCTCGTTGGTCAGCGGAAACCGTTATACGACCGCACGTTCCTCCGCGAAGTGGCAGGCGGACAACGTTCCGTCCGGCCCACCACGCCTTTCCAGCTTCGGTTCCTCGGTGGCGCAGAGGTCCTGCGCCTTCCAGCACCGCGTGCGGAAGCGGCACCCCGACGGCGGGTTGACGGGCGACGGCACGTCACCGGTCAGCACGATCCGCTGGCGCTGCCGCTCCGCCTTGGGGTCGGGCATCGGCACGGCCGAGAGCAAGGCCTGCGTGTACGGGTGCATCGGCTTGGTGTAGATGGCCTCGCGGTCGCCCATCTCGATGATCTTGCCGAGGTACATCACCGCGACGCGGTCCGAGATGTGCCGCACCACCGAGAGGTCGTGCGCGACGAACAGGTACGCGAGCCCGAGCCGTTCCTGCAGCTCCTCCAGCAGGTTCACGACACCGGCCTGCACCGAGACGTCCAATGCGGACACCGGCTCGTCCAGCACCAGGAACCGCGGGTTCAGCGCGAGCGCGCGGGCGATGCCGATGCGCTGGCGCTGACCGCCGGAGAACTCGTGCGGGTAGCGGGCGCGGTGCTCGGGGTTGAGGCCCACGAGCTCCATCAGCTCGTTGACCCGCCGCTGCACGCCGCCTTCGACGCCGTGGATCTGCAGCGGCTCCGCGATGATGTCGTTGACCTGCCACTTGGGGTTCAGCGACGCGTACGGGTCCTGGAAGACGATCTGGATGTCCTTGCGCAACGGCCGCAGCTGCTTGTTGCTCATCGACGTGAGCTCGCGCCCGTCGAACTTCACCGAGCCCGAGGTCGGCTTGTGCAGCTGCAGGATCGCGCGCCCGGTCGTGGACTTGCCGCAGCCGGACTCGCCGACGAGGCCGAGCGTCTCACCGGGGTGCAGCGTGAACGACACACCTGACACGGCCTGCACCGTGCCGGTGTTGCGCGGGATGATCCCCTTGCCGCGCACCGGGAACTCCTTGACGAGGTCGGTGACCTCCAGCAACGGCGCGGTCACTTCGCCTCCTCATCGGTCACCAAAGACCCGTGCACGGCGGTCACCTCGAGGGACTCGTCGGGGTTGGCGGCGGCGAACGCCGCCGGGTTCTCCACCGTGCCGATCTCGTCGTGCAGGAACAGCCTCTGCGGCTGCTCGATCGTCGCCAGGTGCTCCCAGCGGTGGCACCGCGTCCGGTGGTTCGGCGCGCCGGCCTCCTCGAGCTCCGGCTCCCACTCGTGGCACACGTCGGCGACGAGGGGGCAGCGCGGGGAGAACGAGCAGCCGGTCGGCAGGTTCACGAGCGAGGGCGGCGCGCCCTTGATCGGGGTGAGCCGCTTGCCCAGCGTGGACGGGTTCGGCACGGAGCCGAGAAGTCCCACGGTGTAGGGCATCCGCGGCCGTTCGAAGACGTCGTCGACCGGGCCGGACTCGACCACGGTGCCGCCGTACATCACCTGCACGCGGTTGACCATGCCCGCGACCACGCCGAGGTCGTGCGTGATCATGATGATCGCCGCGTCGGTCTCGGACTGGATGCGCAGCATGGTGTCGAGGATCTGCGCCTGCACCGTCACGTCGAGCGCGGTGGTCGGCTCGTCGGCGATGATCACGCTCGGGTCGTTGATGATCGCCATCGCGATGACGACGCGCTGGCGCATGCCGCCGGAGAACTCGTGCGGGTACTGCGCCGCGCGCTTGTCCGGCTGCGGGATGCCGACCAGCTCGAGCGCCTCGACCGCCTTGGCCCACGCCGCCTTCTTGGAGACGTCGTGGTGCGCGCGGTAGGTCTCGGCGAGCTGCCACCCCACGGTGTAGACCGGGTTCAGCGACGTCATCGGGTCCTGGAAGATCATCGAGATGTGCTTGCTGCGGAACGGCTGCATCTGCTTGTAGGTGCGGCCGTTCAGCTCCTCACCGCGGTAGCGGATGGAACCCTCGATGAGGGCGTTCTTGGGCAGCAGGCCCATGATCGCCATGGAGGACACGGACTTGCCGGAGCCCGACTCGCCCACGATGCCGAGCACGTCGCCGGAGTTGAGGTCGAACGAGACGTTGCGCACGGCGCGGACGTCGCCGTCGTCGGTCGGGAACGTCACCGAGAGGTCCCTGACCGAGAGCAGCGGTGCGGTGGCGCCGGAGGGCAGGAAGTCCTCCGAGAGTGCGGGAACAGTGGACATCAGGCACGCACCTTCGTCTGCCTCGGGTCGAACGCGTCGCGCAGGCCGTCACCGATGAAGTTGACGGCGAGGGAGAGCGACACGAGCACGATGAACGGACCCCAGAACAGCCACGGCCGGTTCAGGAACTGCCCGTAGTTCTCCAGCACGATCACGCCGAGCGACGTGTCCGGCGGCTGGACGCCCAGGCCCAGGAACGACAGCGCTGCCTCGGTGAGGACCGCGGCGGCGATCGCCAGCGTGGCGTTCACCGTGATGCTGCCGATCATGTTCGGCACGAGGTGCTTGAAGATGATGCGCGGGGTGCTGGCGCCGCAGGCCCGTGCGGCCTCGACGAACTCCCGCTGCGCCAGGGAAAGCGTCTCACCGCGCGTGATGCGGGCGATCTGCATCCAGGCGAAGGCGGCGAGCACCAGCGCGACGACGTACCAGCTGCCGGAGAAGCCCTTCACGACGATCGCGGCGACCGCGATCTGCGGGATGATCAGCAGCAGGTCGACCAGGCGCATCAGCGCCGTGTCGACGAAGCCGCGCAGGTACCCGGCCAGGGCACCGAAGGTCACACCGATCGCGGTCGCCAGCGCGGCCACGATCAACGCGATCTGCAGCGAGTACCCGGTGCCGCGCATGAGCAGCGCGAGCATGTCCTTGCCGACCTGGGTGGTGCCGAGCGGGTGGGCGCCGCTCATCGGCTGGTAGGACTTGCTGGTCACGTCCTCGTAGTCGTAGGTCCAGATGAACGGACCGACGAACGCGAACAGCACGAGGAAGACGAAGACGCCGAGGCTCACCATGGCGAGCCGGTGGCGGAGGAAGCGCCGCAGGACGAGCTGGCCCTGGGTGCGGGTCTTGGTGGCGTCGAACTCGTGGGAGTCGGCCTCGGGAGCGCTGTTCACCACGCCGCCCTCGGACGCCAAGTTGATGTTAGCCAAGGCGAATCCTGGGGTCGAGGATGCCGTACACGACGTCGGCGATCAGGTTGAACAGCACGATCAGGGTCGCCGTGACGGCGAGCCAGCCCATCAGCATCGGCGGGTCGAACTGCCGCACGGAGTTCACGAGCAGCGTGCCCATGCCGGCCCAGCCGAACACGGTCTCGGTGATGATCGCGCCGGACAGCACGGCACCGAAGTTCAGCGAGAACAGGGTGGCGACGGGGATCAGCGCGTTGCGGAAGGCGTGGCGGAAGATCACCCGGCTCTGCGAGATGCCCTTCGCCCGCGCGGTGCGCACGAAGTCGGAGTGCAGGATCTCCAGCATGGAGGCCCGTTCGAACCGGCTGTAGGCGGCGAAGCTGATCAGCATCAGCGCGACGGTCGGCAGCAGGAACGTGCCGGTGTACTTGAAGATCACCTCGCCGAAGCTGCCGCTGAAGCCGCCCGGCCGGGGACCCGCGGTGGTGAGCCAGCGGTCCAGCCCCATCGACTCCAGGACGTTGTTGAACTGGATGCCGTAGTTCTTCACGATGACCGCGACGCAGAAGATCGGCATCGAGAACATGAGGAACGCGGTGCTGGTGGCGAGGTAGTCGAAGATCGAGTACTGGCGCACGGCGGCGAGCACGCCGACCGCGACGCCCAGGGTGAGGGCGAGGAGTTCGGCACCGATGACGAGCCTGCCGGTGGTCCACAGCGCGTCCGTGACGGCGGGGTAGACAGCCGTCTTGGCCTGGCCGAGAGCGATGCTCTGGCCCCAGTCACCGGACACGAAGTCGGTGAGCCAGTTCCAGTAGCGGACGACGACGGGCTGGTCCAGGCCGAGTGCCGCCTCGGCGGCCTTGAGGTCGGCTTCGGTGACACCGGGCCGGAACCGCATCTCCGCCAAGGGGTTTCCGGCGGTGGCGACGAGGACGTAACAGGCGAAGCTGCCGATCAGCAGGATGGGTACCGAGATCAGCAGGCGCCGGATGATGTAGCGGATCACGACGAGCTCCCTAGGGGGCAACCCGCTCGGGCGGGGCCGGACTCGTGGTCCGGCCCCGCCCGGTCAGGCGTTGCGCACTTCAGCTATGGCGATTACTTGGTCTGCCACTCGTTGGCGTTCCACAGCGCGCCGAAGTAGCTCTGGAAGTACACCCGGTCGAGCCCCTTGAAGGCCCACATGTTCGGCATCTGGAACAGCGGCAGCGAACCGTACGCGCCGGCCAGCGCCGCGTCGGCCTCCGCCCAGTACTTGAGCGAGTCGGAGATCGACGTCTGCGAGACCGCCTGCTTCATGGCCTCGTCGGCCTTCGGCACGCTGAGGTTCTGCCAGTTCTGGCCACCGCCGGTCTCGTAGATCGACTTCTTGCCGCCCTTGAACGGCGAGCTGGACCACGCGAACAGGGCGACGTCGTAGTCACCGGCGGAGACGCGCTCGTCGAGGAAGTTCGGGTCGGTGTCGTCCTTGACCTCGATGCCGGCTTCCTTGCACTGGCCCTGGATCAGCTCGACGGTCTGCTTGCGGCGCGGGATGTCGGTGTGGCTGATCCGGAAGGAGGCGCGCACGCCGTCCTTCGCGAACACGCCGTCGGCACCCTGCGTCCAGCCCGCCTCGGTGAGGATCTTCTTGGCCTCGGCCGGGTCGCCCTTGGCCTTGTCGCCGTAGACGTCCTTGTAGCCCTCGTCGGTCGGGAAGAAGACCAGGCTGCCCATCGGCTTCGCGTCGGCCTGGACCTCGCTGATCAGCTTGTCGATGATGTCCTGGCGCTTGATGCACATGAAGAAGGCCTTGCGGATCTCCTCCTTCGACAGCACCGGGTGCTTCATCTGGATGTCGAGGTGCTCGAACGACAGGCCGGGGCCCGAGCCGAACGTGACACCCTGGGCGTTGAGGCCCTTGAGCTTGGTGGCCGCGTTCGCGTCCGGCTGCGCGAAGGAGTTGACGGCGAGCTCACCGTTCTCCAGCGCCTGCGCCTGCGCGACGGGGTCCGGGATCGCCTTCAGGACGATCTTGGCGGGACCACCGGGCTTGCCGATCCACTTCGGGTTGCGCTCCAGCGTCACCGACTGGTTCGGCTCGAAGCCGGTCAGCATGTAGGAACCCGCGCCGGGCATGAGGTCCTTGGTGAAGCCGTTCCACTTCTCGTTCCAGAAGTCCGCGGCCTTCTGCAGGTCGGCGGCCGGGCTGTCCTTGGTGAGCTTGGTGACGTCGGCGATGCCGGCGTTCTTCTCGAGGACGTGCGCCGGGAGGACGTCGGTGTTGAACATGTCCTCGTAGTCCGGGTACGGGGAGGAGAACGTGCCGACGAACGTCTGGTCGTCCTTGCACTCGCCGGTCGACAGGTCGTACCCGGTGGTGCTGGCCGGCTTGAAGAACTTGCCGCCGTCGGCCTTCTTGGACGAGTTGCTCTGCGCGAACCACGCCATGTAGAAGTCGTCGCAGTCCCAGGCCTCGCCGTCGGACCAGGTGACGCCCTTCTTCAGCTTCCAGGTCACGACCTGCGGAGACTTCGAGGTGACCTCGATCGACTCCATCACGTCCTTGTTCAGGATGACCTTGTTGTTGCCGTTCAGGATGTGCGCGCCAGGCTGCACCAACGTCAGCGCGAACGTGTTGTAGGACTGGTTGGCGTCCTCCGTCGCGTTGTTGTACGAGGTGAACGGCTTGTCGGTCGACACGACGACCTGGTCGCTCTGCTTCGTATCCGGCGCGGTGTAGCCGTCCGCGGACTCACCGCGGGCGGTCGCCATCTCCGCGACGGTGGCGTCCTTGCCGTCGGCGTCGTTGGTCCCTCCACCGCCGCCACAGGCACTCAGCACGAGAGACGCGCTGGCCACCAGCGCGATCGCCGGCAGTGCTTTGGTTCTCCTCATCGACACGTGCCCTCCTAGCACTGGGCGGCTGCGGCCTGGTCGGCCTGCACGCCCATAACCGAGATGTGCCATACGCGCCCCGAACCGGCACATCGTGGGCAGCACGGTAGAAACCCGTTGAGGCGGCGGTCACTACCTGGGAGGGTGATCGTGACCCAATGGAAACAGGTTGTAGCAGGCCGCAATGGCCCGATTACCGGGCGGAAGCGTTCGTTGACCGGGCACGCGGAATTCTGTCAACGACGGCGGCCGAACGTAGCAACGCGAGATGGGCTTGCGCAACGGATTTCCGGGGCGCCCGCTACCTGTCGAGACGCCGCCATTCGGGTGCACCGCTGAGCACGCCCGCCAAGGGTGCCCCGGCGTCGACTCCCGAAACCGTGGGGAGCACACCGAGCAGATCGACGACCTGGAAAAGAGGCACCGACACGGCCTGGGCGGCGATCACCGGCTCGACCCTCGCGAGCACGTCCGACAGCAGCACCTTGCCGTTGAGGGCGGCCTCGAGGTCGGCCTGGATCGCCGGGTCGCAGAAGCCCGCGGGGTTGCGCGGGTTCGGCGTCGCCCCGTCCGGAGCGTCACCGGCGCACCCGTACGAGCTCGCCAGCGCCGCCGCCGAGTCACCGGCGTCGACCCTCGGCACGACAGCGATGTCGACGTTCGACTCGACCAGCTGCTTGCTGTAGAGGTCCTCGGCGGTCGGCGTGAGGACCTCGGAGTCGATCCCGCGCTCCTGCAGCTGCGCCTTGATCCGGTTCGCGATGGAGACGTACGGCTCGGCCTTCTCCGGCGCGACGATCCGGAGCTTGAGCGCCTTGCCCGCCTTCTGCCACCCGCCACCGGTCTTCGAGTACCCGGCCGCGGTCAGCAGCTGCTCGCTCGCGGCGGCGTCGAGGGTGTTGGCGGTGATGGTCTTCCTGTACCCGGTGCGGCTCGGCGGCACCACGTAGGAGTCGGCCCGGAACTGGGCGCTGGGCCCGCTCTGCGTCCCGAAGGCGATGAGCGCCTCCCGGTCGAGCGCCGCCACGACCGCCTTGCGCACGTTCACGTCCCCGAGCTGCTCGCTCACGGGCCGCAGCAACACCTGCACGACCTCGTTGCGCGGCACCGGCTTCGTCGTGAGGTCCTTGATGCCCTGCAGCAGGTTCACGTCGGCGGCGTCGGCCCGCAGCAACGCGGCCTGGTTGTCGCCTTTGGACAGCGACTCGGCCATGGCGCTGTGCGTGGCCCGGCGGATCACGACCCGGTCGAGCGTCGTCGGCACCTCCCAGTACCGGTCGCTGCGCTCGAGCACGACCTCCCCGCGCGGCTCGTCGAGGCTGCGCACCTGGAACGGCCCCGCCGTGGCCGGGAACCCGGTCGCGAGCACGTTCGACCACGTGCCGGGCGCGTCCTTGAGCAGGTGCGCCGGCAGCAGGTTCGAGAACAGGCTCCGCCACCCCGGGAACGGCTTGCCGAAGGCGACCTCGACGACCTTGCCGCCCTCACGCGCGCTGATGTTGTTGATGAGCCGGTAACCCGCCGGATCCACAACTCCGGGTTCGGCGCGCATACGCTGCCACAGGTAGTAGAAGTCCTCGGCGGCGATGGGCGCGCTGTCGGACCAGCTGGCGTCCTTGCGGATCGTGTAGGTGACGGTGAACGGCTCGGCCTTGGTGACCTTCGCGCTGACCATGAGGTTCCGGTCGAGCTGCGGCGCACCGTCGTTGCCCGGCCGGAAAGGGCTCGGGAGCAGCAGGGAGCTGAGCGCCGTGGTGATGGGACTCTGCGCGGCCAGCGAGTGCGGGTTGTAACCGCCCGCCACGTCGTCCACGCCGACCACGATCTCCGTGACCTTCGGCCCCGTCGTGGTGATCACAGGTGCTTCGGTCTTCGGGACCAGGGGCGGAGGCGGCGCGTTCGTGCACGCCGCCGCGGTGCCGCACAGGACGGCCGCGACCAGCACTCCCCCGAGACGCCTCATGGTCCTCACACTGCCAGAAGGATGGTGGTGGCGTTCGGGCAACCCGGCTTTTGTCACCCTCGCCACTTGGTGGGACGTGGGGGGTGGTTGGGGGGTTGCTCGCACGGTGGGTAGTACGGCTCACCCTGGTGGGTGGTTCGGTTGTGCGTGGGCTGGGTTGCGGTGGCTGGTGCCTGTTCCAGCGGGGTGGTCGCCTTGCGGCGTTGTCACCTTTTTGTGGTGGTCGCCTTGGGCCCTGTATCGCGCGTGGTTGAGTCATCGCCGCTTCGCGACGATTGCGATCGGGGCCGTCGTGGTTGCGCCATCACCGCTGCTCAGGCGGTGTTGACTCGGACGGCTCGGCGACCGCCACCCTCCGAACCGCCCAACCGACCCCGGACACGACGAAGGGCGGCCGGGCTCGTGGCCCGGCCGCCCTTCGCGGCATTGCGTCAGTTCAACAGCAGGCGGTCAGCCGCGCTGCTTCAGGCGCGAGCGCTCGCGGCCTCGCAGGTTCGCGTCCAGGGTGACCTTGCGGACGCGGACGACCTCCGGGGCCACCTCCACGCACTCGTCGGAGGCGCAGAACTCCAGCGCCTCCTCCAGCGAGAGCTTGCGGGGGCGGGCCAGGGTCTCCATCACGTCCGCGGTGGAGGAGCGCATGTTCGTGAGCTTCTTCTCGCGGCAGACGTTGACGTCGAGGTCCTCGGCGCGCGGGTTCTCGCCCACGACCATGCCCTCGTAGGCGTCGGCGCCCGGCTCGACGAAGAAGGTGCCGCGGTCGGCCAGCTGGATCATCGCGTAGGCGGTGATGGAGCCGGCGCGGTCGGCCACCAGGGAGCCGTTGTGGCGGGTGCGGATCTCGCCCGCCCACGGGCCGTAGCCCTCGGAGACGGCGTTCGCGATGCCGGTGCCGCGGGTCTCGGTGAGGAACTCCGTGCGGAAGCCGATGAGGCCACGCGACGGGACCACGTAGTCGAGCTTGATGCGGCCGGTGCCGTGGCCCGACATGTTCTCCATGCGGCCCTTGCGGTTCGCGAGGAGCTGGGTGACGGCGCCGAGGTGCTCCTCGGGGCAGTCGACGGACAGGCGCTCGAACGGCTCGTGGATCTTGCCGTCGACGGTGCGGGTGACGACCTGGGGCTTGCCGACGGTCAGCTCGAAGCCCTCGCGGCGCATCTGCTCGACCAGGATGGCCAGCGCCAGCTCACCGCGGCCCTGCACCTCCCAGGTGTCCGGGCGCTCGGTCGGGAGGACGCGCACGGACACGTTGCCGATGAGCTCCGAGTCGAGGCGCGCCTTGAGCATGCGGGCGGTGAGCTTGGTGCCGCCGTTGCGGCCGGCCAGCGGCGAGGTGTTCACACCGACGGTCATCGAGATCGCGGGCTCGTCGACCGTGATGCGGGGCAGCGCGACCGGGTTCTCGGCGTCGGCGAGCGTGTCGCCGATGGTGATGTCCGGGATGCCGGCGATGGCGACCAGGTCACCGGCGCGGGCGAGCTCGGCCGGCTGGCGGTCGAGCGCCTCGGTGATCAGCAGCTCGGTGATGCGGACCTTGACGGGCTCGCCGTCCTCGCGGCACCACGCCACGGTCTCGCCCTTGCGCAGCGTGCCCCGGTGGATGCGGCACAGCGCGATGCGGCCGAGGAACGTCGAGGCGTCGAGGTTCGTGACCAGCGCCTGGAGCGGGCCGTCGATGTCGACGCGGGGGGCGGGGATGTGCTCGAGCAGCACCTGGAACAGGGTGTCGAGGTTCTCCTCGTCCGGCAGGCCGCCGTCCTCGGGCTGGGTGAGCGACGCGCGACCGGCGCGCGCGGAGGCGTAGACGACCGGCAGGTCCAGCACGGACTCGTCGGCGCCGACCTCGGTCGCGAGGTCGAGCAGCAGGTCGTGGGCCTCCTCGACGACCTCGGAGATCCGGGCGTCGGGGCGGTCGACCTTGTTGACCAGCAGGATCACCGGCAGGCCGGCGGCCAGGGTCTTGCGGAGCACGAAGCGCGTCTGGGGCAGCGGGCCCTCGGACGCGTCGACGAGCAGGACGACGCCGTCGACCATGGACAGCGCGCGCTCGACCTCGCCGCCGAAGTCGGCGTGGCCGGGGGTGTCGACGACGTTGATGATCACGTCGCCGTCCGGCGTGTGCCTGCGCACAGCCGTGTTCTTGGCGAGGATCGTGATGCCCTTCTCGCGCTCGAGCTCGCCCGAGTCCATGACCCGGTCGACGAGCTCGGCACGCGCGGAGAAGGCGCCGGACTGGCGCAGCATGGCGTCGACCAGGGTGGTCTTGCCGTGGTCGACGTGCGCGACGATCGCGACATTTCGCAGGTCAGTGCGCGTCTGAAGGACAGACGCGGTGGCCGTGGGCACGCAGAACTCCTAGAGCTTCGAAGGCGTTGGAGGGGCTCGCGCCGGACACTTCGATGCGCAGGGCCGCTTTTGATACTACCGGCTGCGTCGCCATTACCACACAAGAGTGCCAGTGAAGTGAGCCTCACCTACTCTAGCGATACGCGGCGGAGTGGAGTTCAACCAGTGGGTAAAAAGCTCAAGAAGAAGTGCTGCCGGTCGAAGCCCCGGTGCAAGCGCTGCCCGGTTCCCTTCCTGCTCGAGGAACGCGACAAGGCCAGGAAGAAGGCGGCGAAGAAGGCCGAGAAGGCCGCCAAGAAGGCGCTGAAGAAAGCCGCTTGAGACCCGAGGTACGTCGGCAGGGCGCCAGGCCACCTCCAGCGCCACTCGACCGGGAGCGCGAGGGCCGATCGGCCCGCACGACGTGCTCAAGCTCACGCCACCGGCGACCCCGGCGAGGCGGTCCGGGGCGTCATCGCCGCACTCGGCACCCCGCACACCCACCTGGTCACGGCCGAGCGTGCGTCCTGGGCCCACGGGGCTGCGTGGCCGACCTGCGCGGCAACGGCGAGCTGGGCAGGTTCGCCGGACCGGGCGCACGGCAACGACCCGATCACCCCGCACGTGGTCGTCGAGGACGCGCTCACGGCGGCGATCGAGTGGCTTCCCCCGAAGCGGCGCTAGCCCTGCAGCACGGCTTCGTTCAGCTTCGAGAGCTCGGGCGCCGTCCTGGTCGCCTCGAACTCGCAGATCTCGTAGTTCACGAGCTTCTGCTCGGCCCACGGGTCCGTGGCGAGCAGGGCCTCGAGCTTGCCCCGGGGCATGGGGCGCGTGATGATCACGCCGCCCGTCCTCGGCACCTGACGCCCCGAAGCGAGGAAGAGGCCCCGCTCGTACTGCTTCTCGACCCACTCGCGGTGGTCGGGGAGGGCGTAGTCGATCTGTTCCAGTGGCGCGGCGTACTTCAGCAGCACGATGAACATGCGTTGACGGTAGACCTATACTCGGGATCGTGCGCATCCTCAACGCCTTCTGGCGGGCCGCTTCCAGGCGGCCGGAGTAGCAGCGCGCAGACACCACTGACGCGACACACGGGCCGCCCCGAGGGGCGGCTTTTTCGTTGCGTTCCCGACGGGCGGTCCTCCGACGGAAGGACCGATCATGATCCGGCTCTCGGCCATCACCCCCTCCGGCCAGGTCCACCTGGGCAACTACCTCGGCGCGCTGCGGACGTGGGCGCGGGAGGGCACCGAGGAGGACGTGTACTTCATCAGCGACCTGCACGCGATGACGTCGTCGCACAACCCGCAACGCCTGCGATCCATGACGCGCGAGCAGCTCGCGGTGCTCGTCGCGTCCGGCATCGACCCGGCCAGCGTGTGCGTGCAGAGCGACCTCATCCGCGAGCTGGGGGCGCTCAACTGGGTCCTGGAGTGCACCTGCACCTACGGCGAGGCCGCGCGGATGATCCAGTTCAAGGAGAAGTCGCTCGGCCGCGAGTCGGTGCGGCTGAGCCTGCTCACCTACCCGGTGCTGATGGCGGCGGACATCCTGCTGCAGGGCACCGCGGAGGTGCCGGTCGGCGAGGACCAGCTCCAGCACGTCGAACTGGCCCGTGCGCTCGCCCGGCGGTTCAACCACGCCTACGGCGACGCGTTCATCGTGCCGACGGCGGTGGTGCCGAAGGTCGGGGCGCGCATCAAGGACCTCTCGGACCCGGCGCGCAAGATGGACAAGTCGGCCCAGAGCTCCACGGGCGTCGTCTTCGTGCTCGACGAGCCGGACCTGGTGCGGCGCAAGGTCCGCAGGGCCGTCTCGTCGACCGAGGGCATCGCGAACCTCGTCGAGGTCCTCGCCTCCTGCACCGGCAAGGAGCCCGAGGACTACACGAGCAGGTTCTCCGAGCTCAAGGACGTGGTGGCGGAGGCGGTGATCGAGGAACTGCGGCCCGTGCGCGCCCGCACCCTCGAGCTCCTCGCCGATCCCGCCGAGCTGGACCGGATCCGGGCGGCGGGCGCCGACCGGGCGCGGGAACGAGCCCAGCACCGGCTGAACGCGGCCTTGCGCCTGTCCGGGCTCAGTTGAGGAGCTGCTGAAGGGCCGGCACCAGCACCCTGTCGGCGGGCAGCCAGGGAAGACCGGGCAGCTCGCCGGCGGTGACCCAGCGGACGGCGTTGTGCTCCAACGCTTCCGGCTCACCGCCGGCGAGCTCGGCCGAGAAGATCCGCAGCACCAGGTCGCGCTTCAACGGCACGTCCGGCCCGACCTGGTCGCCCACGACGACCGGAACCCCCAGCTCCTCCACGCACTCCCGCACCAGCGCGTCCACGGGCTTCTCACCGGGCTCGACCCGGCCGCCGGGCAGTTCCCACTGCCCCGCATGGCTTTCCGGGAACGACCGCTGCTGCGCGAGCAACCGTCCACCCCGGACGATCGCGGCACCGACGACGACACGGGCGGAACGCAGCTCCGCGCACCGCCGCGCCAGCAACGCCGAGCGCTTCTCCAGCACCCGCAACGCCGTCCCGCGCCCGACCGTCATGTCCGCGAACCGCCCGACGACACCGCGCACGGAGGTCCACCCGACCCGGTCGACCACCATCGTCCCCGCGCCGGTGACCACGAGGTCCGTGTGCAGCTCCAGGAAGTCACCCGCGGCCGACACCCCGGACAGGTCGGCGCGCGTCACCGTCAGCCGGACCCCGAACGGCCCGGTGAGCTCGTCCCCCGCACACAGCAGGGGTCCCGGGACCCGGACACCGAACCCGGTGATCAGCGAGGTGTCCAGCAGGGCACCCGCGACGACCGAAACAGGCGCGTCGACCAGTGCCGACGCTCGCAACTCTGGCACCCGAGCTTGCTACCAGGACGGCCAGCGGATCTCCAAACGCGCACCGCCGGCGGGCGACTCGGCGGCGTGCACCGAGCCACCGCGGCGCTGCACGAGGTGCGCCACCAGCGCGAGCCCGAGG
The DNA here is from genome assembly GCF_036321065.1 of Lentzea sp. DG1S-22. Taxonomy (NCBI): domain Bacteria; kingdom Bacillati; phylum Actinomycetota; class Actinomycetes; order Pseudonocardiales; family Pseudonocardiaceae; genus Lentzea; species Lentzea sp. DG1S-22. The sequence continues at coordinate 5,185,307 of NZ_CP143276.1, forward strand.
CCGAAGCCGCCGGAGCCGCGCCCGCGGTCCTCCTCCACCCGGTAGAACCGGTCGAACACCTTCGTCCGGTGCTCGGCGGGAATGCCGTGCCCGTCGTCGTCCACGAGCAGGCGCACGTCCCGCCCCACCGGCACCAGCGTCAGCGTGATCGTCGAGTACGCGTACCGGGCGGCGTTGCGCAGCAGGTTGTCCAGCACCAGCTCGACCTCGGACCGCGTGGCCGACACCAGGCACGCCGACGGCGGCGCGGTCAGCCGCACCAGCAGCTCGGTGTCCAGCCGGGAGATCGCCGACTCGGCCTCCAGCACCAGGTCCACGGCCTCGGCGCGCGGCGGCGCCCCCGTGTCGGCGCGGGCGAGGATCAGCAGCGAGTCCACCAGCGCGCTCAGCCGGATCGACTCCTCGACGACCGACTCCAGGACCTCCAGCGAGAAGTCCGGATCGGGGTGCGCCACGGCGACTTCCGCCTGGGCGCGCACGGAGGCCACCGGCGAACGGAGCTCGTGCGCCGCGTCCCCGGTGAAGCGCCGCAACCGGTCGGAGGCCTCGTCACGCCGGGCCAGCAGCGCGTTCAGCGCCTCGGCCAGCGCCTGCAGCTCGTCCCGCGACGGCGGCACCGGCAACCGTTCGCCGTGCGGCAGCTCCCCCGCCGCGACGCGCATCCGTTCCACCGGCCGCAGCGACGACCGCACCGCCAGCCAGGTCGCGATGCCCACGAGCACGGCCACGAGCACCGCCGCGACGGCCAGCCAGCGCGTGCCGAGCGTGTTCGCCTTGCCGTACCCGAGCAACGTGCTCGCGTAGACCTCCAGCCTGGGCGTCCCGTCGTCGGCGAACACGACCTGCCCGCGGAACCGCAGTGCGGTCTCGCCCTCCAGCCGCAGCACCGGTTCCCCGGATTTGAGCTCCCTGATGTCCCGCGCCGTCAGCGGCAGCGGCGGCCCGCCGTCCACGGGCACACCGGCCACGTCCAGCACGCGGGGCGGCGACTTCGCCAGCTCCTGGTCCACCGCGGTGATCTGGATCAGGCCGATCAACGCGGGCGCGAAACCGGTGAACGCCAGCAGGCACAGCAGCGCCACCCCGGTCGCCACCACGGTGATGCGGAAGCGCAGCGTGCGCCGCAACCACCAGCGGCGAGGGATCACCTGTTCCCCAGGGCGTTGTCGAGGTCCGGGGTGGACGCGATGTACCCGTGCCCCCGGATCGTCCGCACGACCTCCCCCGCCCCCACGGCCTCCAGCTTCCGCCGCAGGTAGCCGACGTAGACCTCGACGGCGTTGCGGGTCGCGGCCTGCTCGTCGCCCCAGACGGTCCGCAGCAGCTCGTCCTTGGTCACCACGGACCCCGCCCTGGACGCCAGCACGTCGAGCACCGCGTACTCCCGCGGCGACAGCGAGACGTCCTGCCCGGCCCAGCTGACCTCGCGCAGCCCCCGGTCGATCACGAGGTTCCCCAGCGTGAGCTTGCGCCGCGCGCCCCCTCCGCGGCGCAGCAGGGCGCGGACCTGCGCGACCAGCACCACGAAGCTGAACGGCTTGACGAGGTACCCGTCGGCGCCGAGGTCGAGCCCGTCGGCCTGGTCGACCTCCCCGTCCTTGGCCGACACCATCAGCACGGGCGTGCGCACCCCGTCGGCCCGCATGCGCTGCAGCACCCGGTACCCGGACAGCCCCGGCAGCATGATGTCGAGCAGGACGACGTCGAACGCCCCCGTGAGCGCCACCCGCAGCGCGGTGGGCCCGTCGGCCGCGGTGACGACCTCCATGCCCTCCGCCGACAGACCCCGTTCCAACGCCCGGCGCACGCCGACTTCGTCGTCCACGACCAGCACTCGAGGCTTCACACCGCACAGCATGCCGCCCGCTGCCCCCACCCGCCCGCAAGATCTCAGCCGACTCTCAGAAAGCCGTGCTGCGATCACCAGAAAGACCAGGTAGAACGGATCTCAGCACCATCTCAGCAACCCACCGCCAAGCTGTGGTCACAAGCCCTTGGAGGAGGGGACCAGATGAACAACCGAAAGGTGACCCTGGCCGCGGCAGCGGCCGGAGTGGTCACCGGTGCGGCAGGCCTCGGCCTGCTCGCCATGCCCGCAGGCGCAGGCCAGCCACCCACGCTCCCGGACGTGTCCGCGGAGTCGCTCGTCGAGCAGGTGCTGACGAGCGAGCCCGGCGCGTTCGGCGGCACCGTGCAGGTCGACAACAAGCTCGGCCTGCCGTCGATCGCGGAGATCCCGCAGCTCGCCGACGGCAAGCACAGCGCGCGGATCTGGACCGACGGCAACGGCAGGTTCCGCGCCGCACTGCCGAACGGCCAGTCCGAGCAGACCGTCGTCCACGACGGCAAGACCACCTGGTCTTGGAACTCCGCCGACAACGAGGTCACGAAGGCCGAGCGCGGGGCGGACGAGCAGAAGCCGGACGCGAAGGCCGAGGCGGCCAACCCGGCCGAGGCGGCCAAGCAGGTCGTCGGCCTGACCAAGGAGTTCAGCGACATCAGCGTCGACGGCACCGCGCGGGTCGCGAACCGTGCCGCCTACGAGCTCGTGCTGACCCCCAAGGCCAGCGAGAAGACGCTGATCCGCGAGGTGCGGATCGCCGTCGACTCCGAGCTCAAGATGCCGCTGCGCGTCGCCGTGCTGACCAACGGCACGAGCGAGCCCGCGGGCATGGTCGGCTTCAGCGAGATCAACGTCGGCCCGCAGGACCCGAAGCTCTTCGAGTTCACGCCGCCGGCGCAGGCGAAGGTCACGACGCCGGAGGCCAAGGAGGAGCGCGACCGGGACCGTTCGCCGGAGCTCGGCCTCGAGCAGGCGCTGCAGGGTGAGAACCCGCAGGTCTTCGGCACGGGCTGGGACACGGTGGTCGGGGCGAGGATCCCGGCCGAGGCCATGGCGCAGGTCCCGGCGGAGGCGCAGGGCCTCGTCGACCGGTTCACCAAGAAGGTGAGCGGGTCCTGGGGCAGCGGCAAGGTCTTCACCACGAAGGTCGCCACGATCCTGATCGCGGACGACGGCCGCGTTGTCGCGGGTGCCGTTCCCGAGCAGGTGCTGTTCGACACGATCGGACAGGTGAAGTGACCACCTCGACCAGCGCGCCGGTGACAGCGCCGTCCACCACCGCTGTCGCCGCGCGGACCAGGGGTCTGCGCAAGGAGTACGGGAGCACGGTCGCCGTGGACCGCGTCGACCTCGAGCTGCCGCAGGGAGCCGTGCTCGGCATGCTCGGGCCCAACGGGTCCGGCAAGACGACCACGATCCGGATGCTGCTCGGGTTGGTCCGCCCCACGCAGGGGGAGATCGAACTGCTCGGCCGGCGTCTTCCCGACGGCGCCGAGCAGGTGCTGCCGCACGTCGGCGCGCTGGTCGAGGGTCCGGGGTTCCACCCGTTCCTCAGCGGGCGGGAGAACCTCGTCAGGTGTGCCGCGTTCGAGCCGCTGCTGGCCAAGAAGCAGATCAAGCAGGCGGTGGAGGAAGCGCTCGAGCGCGTCGGGCTCGCCCAGGCGGCCCACCGCAGGTACCGGGGGTACTCGCTCGGCATGAAGCAGCGTCTCGGCCTGGCCGGGGCGCTGCTCGTGCCGCGCAAGCTCGTCGTGCTCGACGAGCCGACCAACGGCCTCGACCCGGCCGGCACGCGGGAGATCCGCAAGATCATCGCGGAGCTCCACGCGGCGGGCAGCACCGTCCTCGTCTCCAGCCACCTGCTGAGCGAGGTCGAGGCCACCTGCACGCACGTCGCCGTGCTGCACCGCGGCACCGTGGTGGCGCAGGGCGAGCTGACCGAGCTGCTGCAGGCGGGGGATCCGCACTGCAGGTGATCACACCGGACGTCGAGAAGGCGCTGAGCGCGTTGCGCCAGGCCAAGATCTCCGCGCGGCCGCTGGGCGACGGGCTGCGGGTCGAGCTCGCCGGCACGAGCGCGCCGCAGGTGATCGAGACGCTCGTCCAGGGCGGTGCCAGGGTCTTCGAGGCCACGCGCTGGAAGACCGGTCTCGAGGAGCTGTTCGCGCGGCTCACCGAGGCCGAGGAGGCCGAGCGCGGGATGTCCGCCGTGGACACGCTGGACGGGGGCTCGCGATGATCACGCGTCAGTTCGGTTCCGAGGTGCGCTGGATGCTGCGCAGGCCCCGCACGCTCATCGGCCTGTTCGGCCTGGTCCTGGTGCCGATCGTCATCAGCTTCGGCATCTGGACCGCCGGCGAGGACGAGGGCGGCGGCGGGCCTCCCGGGCTCGGCGCCATCCTGCAGGGCAACGGCATGGTCGTGCCGATCTTCACGTTGTTCCTGTCGCTCAACCTGCTGCTGCCGCTGGTGGCGTCGATCTGGGCGGCGGACGGCCTGGCGGGCGAGGCCCAGCACGGCACGCTGCGCGGCCTGCTGGTCGCACCGGTGTCCCGCGTGCGGCTGCTGTTCGTGAAGCTGTTCGGGCTCGCCGCGATGTCGTTGTTCGCCGTCACGCTGATGGCCGTCGTCGGCATCATCGCGGGCACGGCGTTCCTCGGCACGGACGGCATGATGACGCTGTCGGGCACCACGCTGAACACCGGCGAGGGCCTGCTGCGCATCGCGTTGTTCGTCGTCCTCGTGACGTTCCAGATGGTGTCGATCGGCGCCGTCGCCCTCGCCGTCTCGGCCACCACCGAGCACCCGCTGGTGGTGCAGGCGGCGACCATGACGACGATCATCGTGTTCCAGGTGCTGGGGCAGTTCTCGTCGCTGGACTGGCTGCACCCGTTCCTGATCACGACGGGCTTCCCCGGCCTGATCGACGTGATGCGCGACCCGGTCCCGCTCGACCAGATCTGGGACAGCACCCTGCTCGCGGGCTGCTACCTGCTGATCGGCACGGGCTTGGCCGCCATGCGCCTCATCACGAAGGACAACTAGCGCCGGAACCCGCCCTCGCTGTTGATCACCTGACCGGTGATCCAGGCGGCGTCGTCGGTGCAGAGCCAGGAGATCAGCCGGGCGGCGTCGTCCGGCTGACCCCAGCGCTTCAACGGCATCCGCTCGTTCACGAAGTCCGTGAGCTCCGGTCCGGCCCACCCCGTGTCGGTCGGGCCGGGGTTCACGGCGTTGACGGTGATGCCCCTGTCCGCCAGCTCGTGCGACAGCGTCGCCACGATCGCCGCGAGGGCGCCCTTCGACGCCGCGTAGGCGACCTCGCCGGGCATCGGCCCGAGGTTCTGCCCGGACGTCAGGAACACGACCCGGCCGCCCGCACGCCCCTCCCACCTGCGGGCAAACGCTTGCGCCAGCAGGATCGACGAGCGCGTGTTCACCGCGTGGTGCCCGTCGAGCATCTCGGCGTCCACCTCGGCCAGCGACCCGTCGCCGCCGGACCGCGCGTGGTTGCACACCAGCACGTCGACGCGTCCGAACGCCTCGACGGCCGCGGCCACCAGCCGCTCCGGCCCCGCGGGGTCGGCCAGGTCGACGCCCAGCCCCTGAGCGCCGACACCGGCCAGCACCTCGTCCACGGAGTCCGCGCCCCACGGCTGCGCCTCGTCGTGCGGGACGTGGTGCTGCACGAACACCTCCGCGCCCAGTCCGCGCAGCCGGGACGCGATCGCGTAGCCGATGCCCTGCCGCCTGCTCACGCCGGTGACCAGCGCTACTCGTCCCTCGAGAAGTCCCATAGGACTCCATGCCTACCCGACGCGCGCGACGCCGTCCAAGTCGATTGCGAGCCGCACGCGGTCCCCGACCGACACCGGCCCCACTGCCTCGTACTCCTCGCCGCCGACCTCCACGAGCAACCGCACGTGGTCGCGCCGGTGCACCCGCTCCAGCACCGTGCCCTCCAGCAGACCGTCGGGGTCGACCCGCAGCGCCGTGGCGCGCAACCCGACCCGCTCGACGTCCAGCCCGACGAACGACCCGGGCACGAACCTGCTGCAGCCCAGGAACTTCGCGGTCTCGACGTCCACCGGCGACGACCACACCTCGGCGGGCGGGCCGACCTGGACGATCCGGCCGCGCGACATGATGGCCACCCGGTCGGCCAGCGTGAACGCCTCGTCGTGGTCGTGCGTCACGACCAGCGCCGTCGTGGCCGCCTCCCGCAGCAGCCGCGCCAGGTCGACCGCGAGCTGCTCGCGCAACGCCCGGTCCAGCGCCGAGAGCGGCTCGTCCAGCAGCAGCAACCGCGGTGACGGCGCCAGCGCGCGTGCCAGCGCCACCCGTTGCTGCTCCCCGCCGGACAGCTGCGTGACCCGGCGATCGGCGTAGCCCTCGAGGCCGACGAGCTCGAGCAGCGACAGCACGCGCTTGTCCCGCGCCTCGCGCTCGACCTTCCTCATCCGCAGGCCGAACGCCACGTTCCCGGCTACCGTGCGGTGCGGGAACAGCTGCCCGTCCTGGAACACCAGCCCGAACTCGCGCCGGTGCACCGGGACGCCGGCCAGGTCGGCGCGATCCCACCGCACGGCACCGGAAGAGGGCTTCTCCAGCCCCGCGACCGTGCGCAGCAGCGTCGACTTCCCGCACCCCGACGGCCCGAGCAGCGCCACGACCTCGCCGTCCCGCACGGAGAGCGACACGTCCGACACCGCCGTCGTCCGTCCATACCGGACGGTGATCGAGTCCAGCTCCAGCGCCATCAGAACTCCCCGCTGCTCGGCACGCGCAACCGCTCGATCAGCAGCACGCACCCGACCGTCACGACCATCAGCAGCGCGCACGCCGCGTAGGCCATCTGGCTGTTCAACTCCCCCGGCCGCGACATCAGCCGTGCGATCACCACCGGCAACGTCGGCGCGTCCGGCCGGGCCAGGAAGCTCGTCGCCCCGAACTCCCCCAGCGCCACCACGTACCCGAACCCGGCCGCCGCCACCAGGGACCGGCCGACCAGCGGCAGGTCGACCTCACGCCACACCCCGGCGGGCGAGGCCCCCAGCGTCGCCGCCGCCTGCCGCAGCCGTTCGTCGACGGCCCGCAGCACCGGCAGCACCATCCGCACGACCAGCGGCGTCACCACCAGCGCCTGCGCCAGCGGCACCAGCATCGGCGAGGTGCGGAAGTCGCCGGGCAGCGCGTCCATGGTGATCAGGTAGCCGAAGCCGACCGTCACCGCGGACACCCCGAGCGGCAGCATCAGCGCCGTGTCGAGCACCTCGGCGAAACGCGCACCGGACCGCCGCAGCCCGACCAGCACCACGGCCGAGAACACCCCGACCACCAGTGCCACGAGCGTCGCGTCGAAGGCCGTCCGCAGCGAGTTCACCGCGGCGTCGACGCCGGTCACCGCCAGCGTGCCCCGGTCGCCGCGGGTGTTCAGCGCCACGTACCCGGCGAGGCTCCAGCCGTCCCGGGTGGACAGCGACCGGGTCACCAGGCCGACGACCGGCGTCAGCAGCGCGACCACCACGGCGAACGCGGCACCGACGACGTACCACTCGCCACCGGCGGGCCGCCGGGCCAGCTCTTCCCTGCCGCGCAACGCCAGAGCGGTCTCCCGCCGGCGCCGGGCGAGCGCGCCCAGCACGAGCACCGCCAGCACGGCGGCGAACTGCAGCAGCGACAGGGCGGCCGCCCCGGACAGGTCGAACAGCTCGACCGTCCGCAGGTAGATCTCGGTCTCCAGCGTCCGGTACCGCGAGCCGCCGAGCACCAGCACGACGCCGAAGCTCGTGGCGCAGAACAGGAACACGACCGCCGCGGCCGACCCGATCGCGGGCGCGAGCGCCGGCAGCACCACCGACAGGAACGCCCGCGGGCGTGACGCCCCCAGCGCCCGTGCCGCGTCCTCGGCCCGCCGATCGGTGTGCGCCCACAGCCCGCCGACGGTCCGCGCGACCACGGCGACGTTGAAGAAGGCGTTCGCCAGCACGATCGGCAGCACCCCGCCGTCCGGCCAGAACGTCCGGAAGGCCAGGCCCACCACGACGGTCGGCAGCACGAACGGCACCATCACGGCGGCACGCACCAGCCCGAGCCCGCGGATCCGGCACCGGGCCAGCACGAACGCGAGCGGCATCCCGGCGACGACCGCCACGGCCGTCGACGCCAGGGCCTGCCCGAGGGTGAAGCCGGCGAGCTCCCAGGTGTCGCCCTCGAAGACCGCCTCCAGGACACCGCCCTCGCGCAGCCCGAGCGACACGATCGCCAGCACGGGCCACGCGAAGAACAGTCCCAGGAAGGCCAGCGGCAGCAGCGCCGCCACCGACCACCCCGTGCGCGAGCTCAGCCCTGCACGAGCTTGCGCCACTGCTCGACCCACGCTTCGCGGTTGTCCTTGACCTTCTCGGCGGGCAACGACTGCGGCGAGTACGGCAGCGGGGCGTCCTTGGCCCACGACTCGGGCAGCGCGACGCCCTCGCGCGAGGGGTAGACGTACATCTGCTCGGCCACCTGGGCCTGGAACTGCTCACCCAGCAGGAAGTCGAGGACCTTCTTGGCGTCCTCGGGGTTCTTCGCGCCGGACAGCACGCCGGCGTACTCGACCTGGCGGTAGCAGGTGTCGAGCACGGCCTTGGTCTTGCCGCCCTCGGCCGACGGCGACGACGCGTACGACACGACGATCGGCCGGTCGCCCTTGGTGGCGGAGAACTCCTGGTTGTAGGCCTCTTCCCAGCCGCTCACGACCTTGACGCCGTTGGCCTTGAGCTTGGTCCAGTACTCCTGCCAGCCGTTCTCGCCGAACTTCGCGATCGTGCCGAGCAGGAAGGCGAGACCGGGCGAGGACGTGGCCGGGTTCTCGACGACCAGCTTGTCCTTGAACTTCGGGTCGACCAGGTCCTCGTACGACTTCGGCTCGACCCCGCCGAGCTCGGCCGGGTCGATGTTGAGGCACACGTCACCGACGTCGACGGCCTGCAGGCGGTTCGAGTCGTCGGCCTTGTACCGCTGGGCGCCCTTCGAGGCCTCCGGCGAGGCGTACTCGGCGAAGACGCCCTCGCTCAGAGCGCGGGAGGCGAAGGTCGAGTCGACGCCGAACGCCACGTCGCCGATCGGGTTCGCCTTGGTGAGCACCAGCTTGTTCGTCAGCTCGCCCGCGTCGCCGCTCGCGAGCTGCTTCACGGTGATGCCCGAGGACCTCTGGAACTCGTCCAGGACCTCCTGCTTGACCGCGAACGAGTCGTGGGTCACCAGCGTGACCTCGCGCGACTGCGGTGCGGTCGAGGTACCGGCCGAGCACCCGGCCAGCACCAGAGCAGCGCAAACAGCAAAAATCCTTCTCACGTCAAACCTCTCCCTACGCCGGTATGACCCGGATCAGGTGGACGGTCGAGGGCTTGCGAGCCCTCCTCTCAGCCCGGCGCTTCACCGGACTCCCGTGGCAAACGCGCAGCTTACGTGACGTGGTGGGACGATCAGGACATGGCCGAGCTGTTGAGCGACGATCAGTTGGACGACCTGCTCCCCAAACTCCCCGGCTGGTGCCCCCAGGACGCGGCACTGGTGAAGACCGTGGAGCTGCCGAGCTTCTCCCAGGCGATCATGGTCGTGAACCGGGTCGCGGAGATCGCCGAGAACGACAACCACCACCCGGACATCGACATCCGGTACAAGACGCTGACATTCCGCCTGAGCACGCACTACAAGGGAGGAATCACCGCACTGGACGTGTCCCTCGCCGAGGAGATCGACGGGGTCCTGGACGCCCTGGGCTGACCCGGCCGGGAGGCGTCAGCCGGCGACCCTGCTGGGTTCGCCGTCGGCGGCTTCCTCGCCACCGGGACGCGGCTCGCCGCGCTTGCGCCGCGCCGCCAGCCCGATCGCGACCAGCGTCAGCACGCCCGCGGCCGGATAGCCCCAGCCGAGCACCACGAAGATCCACGGCCGCGGGAAGTCCCAGATGTTCGGCTGGGCCAGCAGCAGGAACGAGATCAGGTAGCCGCCGGTCAGCAGCACCCACAGACCGGCGGTGATCTTGCAGAGCAGGTGTCCGCCCTCGTGGACGAGCCAGAGCAGGGCGGGCACCATCCACACCCAGTGGTGGCTCCACGAGATCGGCGAGACGAGCAGGCCGAGCATCTGCACGCTCACGATCAACGCCAGCGCGTCCCTGGTCCTGCTGACCGCGAACCACGTCAGAGCGGCGGCGACGAGCACGGCGACGATGTAGATCGGCCCCGTCTTGACGTCGTAGCCGACCGTGCGGCTGAGCGCTCCGCGCAGCGACTGGTTGATCGCGCTGCCGACCGGGCCGACCCGGCTCGCGTCACCGAGCAGCTGGAACCAGAACTTGTCCGACTGGGACGGTGAGATCGCCCACCCGATCCCGTACACCACCACAAAAGCGACGAACGACCACACAGCGGCCATCCACCGGCGCTGAACGAGGAAGTACAGCCCGGAGATCGCGGGCGTGAGCTTGATGCCCGCGGCGAACCCGACGCCGGCGCCGCCGACCCAGTTCCGCGCGCTGGCGAGCGTGCCGATCAGGATCGCGACCAGCACCAGGTTGATCTGGCCGTAGTTGAGCGTGGTGCGGACCGGCTCGATCCACAGCGTCAGCGCGGTCCACATCATGGCGCGGCGCGGGTCCGGCAGCCGGAGCAGCTTCAGGCTGGTGCGCACGATGAAGTACAGGCACCCCAGGCAGATCAGTTGCCAGATCCAGCGCGACGCCTCCCACGGCACCCAGCTCATCGGCGTGAAGATCGCGGCCGCGAACGGCGGGTAGGTGAACGGCAGCGGGAACACGTCCGCGTACTGGTCGAGCCGCCACTCGTAGAGGTCGCCGGAGAACAGGTGCGGCGACCCGTTGCGGTAGACGAGCAGGTCGATCATGGTCATCTTCGCCTGGAAAGCGACCATGAACAGGTGCCCGGCGACCGACAACGCGAGCAGCCACGGCGCTACGGAGAGCACACGCGCTTCCACAGCACGGAGTTTCACCCCGAAAACGTTACCCGAGGCAACGTTCTGGGGTACCCCGGCGTCATAAGACACGGGAGAGATCGCAAGAGGGAGTTTTTCCGATCATGTCAGTTGATCTTGTTGTTGCCGCTGTCGCCGCTCTGGCCATGCTGGGGGTCGCTTTCGGCGTGTTCGCCGCCGCCGCACGAGCCAAGAACAACGTGTGAACGTTGTGAGACATGAAGAAGGGGGAGCCTCCACATTGGAGGCTCCCCCTTCTTCGTTCACCGCTTCCGAGGGGTGGAGCGGCTTTTAGAAGTAGTGCGCGCGCCCACCGATCGGCTTGCCGACCGCGCCGAGGACGGCCAGGATCGCGCCGATGACCAGCAGCACCACGCCCAGCGTCGTCAGGATGCTGATACCGGCCAGCCATCCGACGACGAGCAGAATCAGACCGAGGACGATCATTGCAACCTCCAGGTGGGGAAACCTGAACTCTGGCTACCCCACGGAGGTCGGTACAAACCTTCCATCAAAAATTCGTCGCCGATACAAACCGGGCGGGCACACCTCCACCCCGCGGTCCCGGAACGCTTCGACGGCAAAGGCTTTCGCGTCAGCTGCGCTTTCGCCGCCGGTGATTGCCCACCGCATTCGCGCGTGCACTTGGAGCGACTGATTCCAGGTGGCGCTGGTGGTCGAGGTGATGCGTGGCAGGCTCCAGCCGCAGCGCTTCGGCCTCAGCGAGATGTCGAGCCGCTGACTCGAGGACGCCGAAGTTCCGGTGACCCTCGCTCACGCCGTAGGAGTTCAGGAGCGTTGATCGTTGCGGGCGCACGCGGCGGGCTTACCTGGCCGGGTGTGCTCACCAGCCACTATCTTCGAGCCGTGGCCGCTCTGCCTGACTGGATGCGCCCTCCCCGCGCGGAAGGGTGGTTCGCGGAGGACCTGGACCGGCTGCCGGAAGCGCCCCGGCACATCGAGCTGATCGACGGAGCTCTCGTTCTCAGGGTGTCACCGCAGCGGTCATGGCACGGTCGTGTCGTCACCGGGCTCACCCTGGAGCTGATGAACCAGGCTCCGGACGGCTACGAGGTCGAGCGCGACATGACCATCAAGCTCGACCGGCGCAATCGTCCGGAGCCAGATCTCCTGGTGACCACGGCATCGTTGGAGCGCGACCGCACCTGGTTCGCCCCTGAGGACGTCGCACTCGTGGTGGAGGTGGCCTCACCGGAGTCCGAGCACCGGGACACCACGGTCAAGCTGCGCAAGTACGCGGAGGCGGGCATTCGGCACTACTGGCTCGTCGAGGACGAGGCCGTTCAGACCGTCGTGCACGTGTACGAGTTGGACGAGCCGACCAGGGCTTACGTCCCGACAGGCCTCTGCCGCGGGAAGCTCACGGTGACGGTGCCGTTCCCGATCACCGTCGACCTGGACGGCCTGTTCCCCGCGAAGCGCTGAAAACGGGACGGATGCACGAAAGGCACCTCCCGCGCGGAAGGTGCCTTTCGCGAGCGTCCGTCAGACGTTGAAGCGGAACTCGACCACGTCGCCGTCGGCCATGACGTAGTCCTTGCCCTCCATGCGGACCTTGCCCGCCGCCTTCGCCTCGGCCTTCGAGCCCGCCGCGACCAGGTCGTCGAACGACACGACCTCGGCCTTGATGAAGCCCTTCTCGAAGTCCGTGTGGATCACGCCGGCGGCCTGCGGGGCGGTGGCGCCCTGCGGGATCGTCCAGGCGCGCGCCTCCTTCGGGCCCGCGGTGAGGTAGGTCTGCAGGCCGAGGGTGTGGAAGCCGGCGCGGGCGAGGGCGTGCAGGCCCGGCTCGGACTGGCCGATCGACTCCAGCAGCTCCAGGGCTTCCGACTCGTCGAGCTCCAGCAGCTCCGACTCGACCTTGGCGTCGAGGAACACCGCGTCGGCGGGGGCGACGAGCTCGCGCAGCTCCTTCCGACGGGCCTCGTCGGTCAGGACGCCCTCGTCGGCGTTGAAGACGTAGAGGAACGGCTTGGTGGTGAGCAGCGACAGCTCGCGCAGCAGTTCGCCGTCCACTTCGGACTGGGCCGAGAACAGCGTGCGGCCCGAGTCGAGGACGTCCTTGGCCTTCTTCGCGTTCTCCAGGGCGGCGCGGCGGTCCTTCTGCATCCGCGCCTCCTTCTCGATCCTCGGGATGGCCTTCTCGAGGGTCTGGAGGTCGGCGAGGATCAGCTCGGTGTTGATCGTCTCGATGTCGCTCGACGGGTCGACGCGGCCGTCGACGTGCACGACGTCCGGGTCGTCGAAGACGCGGATGACCTGGCAGATGGCGTTCGCTTCGCGGATGTTCGCGAGGAACTTGTTGCCGAGGCCCTCGCCCTCCGACGCGCCCTTCACGATGCCCGCGATGTCGACGAACGACACGACGGCGGGCACCTCGCGCTCGGAGCCGAAGATCTCGGCGAGCTTGGTGAGGCGCGCGTCCGGCAGCGGCACGACGCCCACGTTCGGCTCGATGGTCGCGAACGGGTAGTTCGCGGCGAGCACGTCGTTGCGCGTCAGCGCATTGAACAGGGTGGACTTGCCGACGTTGGGCAGGCCGACGATACCGAGGGTCAAACTCACGAGCGACGAGTCTACGGCAGGCGACGGTCGTGTCCGATTCCCGCGAGCCATTGCCCGTTCCCGCTGGCAGGATCGGTGGCATGGTCATCGACGAAGAACACGCGTACCGGGTGTGCTCCGCACGTGACGCCCGTTTCGACGGGTGCTTCATCCACGCGGTGCGCACGACCGGCATCTACTGCCGGCCCTCGTGCCCCGCGGTGACCCCGAAGCGCCGCAACAGCCGGTTCTTCCTGACGGCGGCGGCCGCGCAGTCGGCGGGCTTCCGCGCCTGCCGGCGGTGCCTGCCGGACGCCACCCCCGGCTCGCCGGAGTGGAACCTGCGGGCGGACCTCGCGGGCCGGGCGATGCGCCTGATCAGCGACGGCGTCGTCGAACGCGACGGCGTCTCCGGGCTCGCGGCGAAGCTCGGCTACTCGGAACGCCACCTCACCCGCGTGCTGACCGCCGAACTGGGGGCCGGTCCGCTGGCGCTGGCCAGGGCCCACCGCGCCCACGCGGCGCGGTTGCTGATCGAGACGACCGAGCTGCCGTTCGCCGACATCGCGTTCGCGGCGGGCTTCGCGTCGGTGCGCCAGTTCAACGACACGATCCGCATGGTGTTCGCCTCGACACCGTCGGAGATGCGCGGCCGCGGCGAGGCCCCGGTCGGCACCCCCGGCCGGATCGTGCTGCGCCTGCCGTACCGGCCGCCGTTCGACGCCGCCGGCCTCCTCGCCCACTTCCGGGCGCACGCGCTGCCCGGCGTGGAGGAGGTGACCGCCGACTCCTACGCGCGGACGCTCTCGCTGCCCCACGGCGAGGCGACGGTACGCCTGACGTTCCCCACCGGCCACGTCCTGTGCTCGCTGCGCCTCGCCGACGTGCGCGACCTGGGCACGGCGGTGGCCCGCGTGCGCCGCCTGCTGGACCTCGACGCCGACCCGGTCGCCGTGGACACGTTCCTCGGCGCCGACCCGGTCATCGGCCCGCTGGTCCGCGAGACGCCGGGCATCCGGGTCGCGGGCAGCGTCGACGGCGCCGAGACGCTGCTGCGGCTCGTCGCGCCGTTCGAGGGCGTGCCGTTGCGGGTCCCGGACGGCGGGCTGACCCACCTGTACTCGGCCGGGGACCACCCCGTCACCGAGGCGCTCGCGAGCGGCAGACTCGTCGTCGACGTGGGCCGCTCGCCGGAGGACCTGACCGAAGAACTGACACCGCTGGTCGGCGCCGAAGTCGCCGACGAGGTGGCCATGCGCGTGCTCGGCGCACCGGACGTGCTGGTGCTCCCGAAGTCCTTGCGCGACCTGGCTTCCCACGGCCCCGAGTGGCGGCCGTGGCGCTCCTACGCCGGAGCACACCTGACGAGGAAGGCAGCAACACCATGAGCGTCGCACACGCGTCCACTGTGGACACCCCGGCGGGGCCGTTCACCGCGGTCGTCACGCCGGACGGGGCCGTGCTCGCGAGCGGCTGGACCGCCGACATCTCCCTGCTGACGCCGCAGATCCACGCGACCCTGATGCCGTCCGAGATCACCCCGCGCCCCGACCTCGGCGACGTCACCAAGGCCGTCGTCGCCTACCACGAGGGCGACCTCACCGCGATCGACACCGTCGAGGTCCGCCAGAAGTCCGGCCCGTTCCTGCAGCACGCCTGGGACGTCCTGCGCACCGTCAAGGCGGGCGAACCGGTCACCTACTCCGAGTACGCGGAGCTGTCCGGCCGTCCCGCCGCCATCCGCGCCGCGGCCTCGGCGTGCGCGCGCAACTCGGTGGCGCTGTTCGTGCCGTGCCACCGCGTCATCCGGATCGGCGGCAACCTCGGCGGCTTCCGCTGGGGTCTCGACGTGAAGCGCTGGCTGCTCGCCCACGAGCGCTGACCGGCGGGACCGGGCTCCGGGACCGGGTCAGCCCAGCGACATCTCGAGCGTCGAGCCGGTGCGCGCCTTGCGCACCCGCAGGCGCGTCGGGATGCGCTGCCGCAGCTCCTCCACGTGCGACACCAGCCCGACCACCCGGCCGCCCGCGCGCAGCTCGTCGAGCGTGTTCATCACGATGTCCAGCGTGTCGGAGTCGAGCGTGCCGAAGCCCTCGTCGACGAACAACGTGTCGAGCAGCGCGCCGCCCGTCTCGTTCGCCACCACGTCCGCCAGGCCCAGGGCCAGCGACAACGACGCCAGGAACGACTCGCCGCCGGACAGCGTCTTGGCGGGACGTGACCGGCCCGAGTAGTCGTCCAGCACGTCGAGGCTCAGGCCGCCGCGGGTGCCGCGCGCTCCGGCCGAGTCGGAGTGCACGAAGCTGTAGCGGCCCTGGCTCATGCGGTGCAGGCGGGCCGAGGCCGCCACGGCGACCTCCTCCAGCCGCGCCGCCAGCACGTACGACCGCAGGGTCATCTTCTTCGAGTTCTGGCCGCGGCCGTTGATCACGTCCGTCAACGCGTCCAGCTCGGCGTACGAGGCCTCAAGCGGTTCCAGCGACTTCCGCTCGGCGCGCAGGCGCGCGGCCAGCTCGCTCACGCGCTCCAGGGCCGCTCGGGCACGGGCCAGGCCCGTCGCCGCGGAGGAGGCGGCGGCGCGGGCGGAGGAGGCCTGGGCCGTCACCCCGGCCAGGTCGACCTCCTCGTCGGGGTCGACCTCGGCGAGCTCCTCCAGCGTCGCGAGGGCGGAGGCGCGGGCGCGTTCCCAGGTCGCGATGCGCTCGTCCAGCGCCTTCAGCTCGGCCGCCGGGCGGTGGGCGGCCAGGGCGGCGTCCACGTCGGCGAAGCCCGCCTCGGCGGCCAGCGCGGCGACCGACGCCTGCTGCTCCCGCACGCGGGCCAGGGCGGCGGCACGGGCGTTGCGGCGCTCGTCCAGCTCCACCAGGGCCTTCGCGAGGCGCAGCAGGTGGTCGCGGCGGGTCAGGACGTCCTCGTGCTCGCCGCGGGCCTTGTCCAGGCGGGCGCCTCGTTCCTCGACGACCGCGACGAGCGACGTGTGCTCCGTGCGCAGGCCGACCAGGTCCTGCTCGACCTGGCCCTTCTCCGCTCCGAGGTCGCGGATCTTGGCCTCGAGGCCGACGAACTCCGTCTGCCGCTGCGACCGGGTGCGCGCCAGCTCCAGCGCCGCGCGGTACTCGGCCGGCGCGGCGGCCGGCTCCTCGGAGCCCAGGGCCTCCCAGCAGGCCTGGATGCGCAGCTCGGCGGCGTGGGCGGCCCGTTCGGCCTCGTGGCGGCGCTCCAGGGCGGCCTGCTCCTCGCGGGCGGCCACCTCCTCGTCCGTCGCGCCGACGCCGCCCAGCATCGGCTGGGCGGGCGCGGGGTGGCTCGGGGAACCGCAGACGGCACAGGGCTTGCCGCGCTTGAGGGCCGCGGCGAGCTCGATGGCCATGTTCTCCAGGCGCTGGTGGCGGACCTGCTGCAGGACGTCCTTGGCCTTCTGGTGGACGTCGATCGCCTGGTGCAGCTCGTTCCTGGTGCGCTCCAGCGCCCGCGTCGCCCCCGGCAGCGCGTCGGCCGCGTCGGCACGGGCCTTCAGCGAGTCGAGCCGCCCCGACGCCTCGACCGCGGCGTCGAGCTGGGCGCGGCACTGGGCCAGGCGCTCGGGGAGCACCTCCAGCTCGGCCTTCAGGGCCAGCAGCCGGCGTTCCACCTGGTAGGAGGAGTTCTTCAGCACCGACAGCCTGCGCACGTCCGCCTGCTGGCGTTCCGCCTCGGCCGCCAGCTCGCCCAGACCACCGGCCTCCTCGCGGTAGCGCTCGGCGTCCTCCCGCAACGCCGAACCCTCGTACCCCAGGCGCGCCAACGCCTCCGCGGCCTTGCTCTCGTCGCGGACGGCGAACTCGTGGGACCGCTGGAGCTTCGCGATCTCGGCATGCGCCGGCACGACGGGGATCGCACGCCGGGCGGCATCGCGTTCGGCGAACCACGACGCCGAATCGGCCGCCTCGACACGGGCGAGCAGCTCGCGGGCCTCCCGCACCCGGCGCAGCTGGTCGGCCTGCACGCGGGCGTGCGCCAGCATCGCGTCCGCGCCGTCGGCCACGCCCGCCGTCTCCTCCGACAGCGCCTCCGCCCGCTCCACCGCGAGGGAGAGCCGGTCCAGCACCGCTTCCAGCCAGCCGGGCTCGTCGGAGGGCTCCTCGGACGCGGCCTCGGCCACGCGGTGCACCAGCTTGGCAGCGCCCTGACGACGTTCCTCCAGCACCCGCCCGGCCGCGAGCCGCCTGTCGCGGAACCACTTCTCCACGTCCAGGAACCGCTCGGTGCCGAAGAGCTTCTCCAGCAGCACCTCGCGCTCGGCCGTGTCCGACCGGAGGAACTTCGCGAACTCCCCCTGCGGCAGCAGCACGACCTGGAAGAACTGCTCGTACGACATGCCCAGCATGTCCTCGACCGCGCGCGCCACGTCGTCGATGCGGGTGATGCCCTCGCCGTCCCAGCCCGCGAGCCACGTCAGCGAGCACTTCGCGGGCTGCGTGGTGAAGCCGCCGCCGCGCTTCTTCGGCCGGTCGAACTCCGGCGAGCGCACGATCCGGAACCGCCGCGACTGCACGGTGAGCTCCAGCGACACCTCGGTCGGCACCTCGGGATCGGCGTACTCGCACCGGAGCTTCTTCACGTCGCCCCGCGCGCCGGGAACCTTGCCGAACAGCGCGAACGCCACCGCGTCGAGCAACGTCGTCTTGCCGGCGCCCGTGTCGCCGTGCAGCAGGAACAACCCGTCCGCACCCAGCTCGTCGAAGTCGACGGCCTCCGGTTTCGGGTACGGACCGAACGCCGTCAGCTCCAGGCGGTGCAGTCTCATTGCTCCTGCTCCCTCGCCACCGACGCGAACGCCTCGCGCAACAACGCCATCTCGGCCGCGGAAGGCTCCGACCCGCGGGCGTCGGACACGAAGCAGCAGGCCACCTCCTCGTCGGAACGGCCGCGCACCCGTTCCGCGTAGGTCATGTCGTGCTGCGGGCCCTGCTCCGGCCGCCACTCCACGTGCACCGCGTGCTCGAACCGCTTCTGCAGCTGCCGCAGGGCGTCCATCGGCCGCACCCGGTCCGTCAGCACCACGGACAGGAAGTGGTCTTCCAGCGGCTTGTGCGCCGGGTCCTCCAGCACGCCGGCCAACGTACCGGTCACCGTCGCCAGCCGCCTCGGCACCGGCAGGTCGCGCCGCTCGACGCCGACGAGCCCGCCCTCGTCCAGCTCGACCAGCCACACCGACTTGCGGTGCCGCGCCTCGGAGAACGAGTACGCCAGCGGGCTGCCCGAGTACCGCAGGTTGTCCGCGAGCGTCTGCGGCCCGTGCAGGTGCCCCAGAGCCACGTAGTCGACGCCCGAGAACACCTGCATCGACACGTCCTGCACGCCCCCCACCGCGATGGTGCGCTCCGACTCCGACGGCGCCCCGCCCGTCACGAAGGCGTGGGCCAGCACGACGGACCGCGCCCCGCGCGATGCCAGGTCGGCGCGGATCCGCCGCATCGCCTCCCCCAGCACGGGCGCGTGGCCCTTGTCCGCCACGCCGAGCGCGTGGCGCGCCGGTTCCGGCTCCAGGAACGGGATGCCGTACACCGCGACCGGCCCGTGCTCGTCCGCCAGCTCGACGGGCTTGTCCAGCAACGAGATCTGCGTGCGCAGGTGCAGCCCGCCCGCCGCGGCGAACTCCCCGAACACCCCGATCCGCGCCGCCGAGTCGTGGTTGCCCGGCGTGATCACGATCCGCGCCCCGGCCGCCCTGATCCGCATGAGCACCCGCGCGCACAACGCCACCGCGTCCGCCGACGGCACCGCCCGGTCGTACAGGTCGCCGGAGATGACCACGACGTCGACCTTCTCGGAGGACACCAGGTCAGCGAGGCCGCTCAGCACCGACTCCTGCTCGACGAGCAGGTCGCGGCCGTGGAAGGTCCGCCCCACGTGCCAGTCGGAGGTGTGCAGGATCCGCATGGCCCCAACCGTAGAGACGGGGTCCGACAAAACTCCGGGAGGGTTCCCGGCGTGTCACCCGATCGAGTTCAGCGTCCGTGGGGGAGCATCATCGGTGCCGTGACCGCCGTGATCATCACCGCCTCCCTCGTCCTGGCGCTCGTCTGCGCCGGGGCACTGGTGTTCGTCCACCGCCTGTACCAGGACAGCGTCCGGCGCGCCGACGAAGCGCTCCAGGCCATCGCGGCCGAACGCGCGCGCTACGACGCCCAGCAGGTGGCCCTCCAGCGCTACGAGGTGGCGTTCTCCAGCGTTTCGGGACGCGGCGAACTGGGCGAGCAGGTGCTCGTCGAGACAGCGCGCGCACTGGGCCTGAGGGAAAACCTCCACTACACGCTGCAGACGGACGTGGCAGGCGGTGGAGCGGTCCGTCCGGACATGGTCCTGAACGTCGGCGGCGGCCGTCAGGTCCCGGTCGACTCGAAGATGTCCATGGCCACCTGGGCGGAAGCGGTCGAGACGGACGACCCCCAGGAACGCCAGGACGCGCTGCGCGTGCACGTCCGCAACATCCGTTCGCGTGCCGCCGAACTGGCGGGCAAGGGCTACCAGCGCTGGGCCGACGCCATCTACGGCACGATCATGTTCGTCCCCAACGACGGCGCCGTCGTCGCCGCGCTGGACACCGATCCGGAACTGCTGCGCTGGCTGCTCGACCGCCGCGTCTTCCTGTGCGGCCCGACCGGGTTCGCCGTGATCGCGTCCTCGGCGATGTTCGCCGTCACCGAACGCGCCCTCGCCGACGACGTCGAGCAGGTCAGGCTGCAGGCGGGCCGGGCGCACCGCGCCGCGGACACCGCCATCGAGGCCGTCAACCTCTCCACCACCCACCTGCAGCGGTTCCTCTCGGCGAGGCGCAGGGAGCTCGACGCCCTGGAGGGTTTCCGGGCGAGCGTGGAGCCGCTGACGGACGCCTCCGCCACTCCCACACCCCTCCCCCTCGTCCGGAGGGCGGACGAGCAGTCCGCTTGAAACGCACGCGGTGTACCCGCGGGTTGCTTCTGAGTGAGAAAGCTGCGGACTGACGAACACCGAATGGCCGAGCGGCTACCGTGTGCGTCGTGAGTGAGTTGCGCGAGCGGTCATCGGCCTTCGATGACGACGTCGAAGACCACGACGCGGTTCCGTGGAACTACCGTGCCCTCTTCGGCGAGTTCAGGGGAATCCCGTGGTGGGCGGCCATCCTGTGCGCCCTCGTCCCGGCGTTCATCGGCGCGTTCATCGACATCAGCTCCAGCAAGACGGTCGGCTGGACGTTCATCGTCGTGTTCTTCGCCGGCGCCCTCGCCGGGATCGTGCTGGTGCAGCGCCGCAGCCTGTTCGGGCCGATGGTGCAGCCACCGCTGGTCCTCGCCGCCACCGTGCCCACGCTCGTGCTGCTCACCGGCGGCGTGGCCAAGGGCGGTCTGTCCGCGATGGCGCTCGGCCTCGGCCGGCCGCTCATCGACAGCTTCCCGGTCATGGCGATCACCACCGCCGTCACCGTCGGCCTGGGCATCCTGCGGATCATCCTGCAGAAGAACCCGAACCGGCCGACCAAGGACGAGGTCCGCGAGGCCAAGGCGGAGATCAAGGACCGGTCCAAGCCCGCCCGCAAGCCGCGCGAGGAAGCCGACGAGGACCGCCCGCGCCGCCCCCGCCCGTCCGCGGAACGCCCCGAACGCGCCGAGGGGACCCCCGCACGCCGTCCGCGTCCCGAGGGCGCAGCCGCCCGCCGCCCGCGTCCGGACGGTGCCCGCGGCGAGCGCCCGGCGGGCCAGCGCAGGCCCCGCCCGCCGCGCGACGACCGCTGAGAAGCCCGGGAACACCGAAAGGGTCGCCACCGGCATCGGCGGCGACCCTTTCGCGTCAGCTCTAGCGGACCAGGTCCTTGCGGAGCTCGCGCGGCAGCGAGAAGGCGATCTTCTCGTTCGCCGTCGTGATCTCCTCGACCTCGCCGTAGCCCTGCGACTCCAGGTACTTCAGCAGTTCCATCACCAGCAGGTCGGGCACCGACGCGCCGGACGTGACGCCGACGGTCTCGACGCCCCCGAGCCACGCCGGGTCGACCTCCTTGGCGTAGTCGATGAGGTACGAGGCCTTGGCGCCGTGCTGCAGCGCGACCTCGACCAGCCGGACGGAGTTGGACGAGTTCTTGGAGCCCACGACGAGCACCAGGTCGCACGACGGCGCCATCGTCTTCACCGCGGTCTGGCGGTTCGAGGTGGCGTAGCAGATGTCGTCCGAGGGCGGGTCCTGCAGCTCGGGGAAGCGGTCCTTGAGCTGGCGGACGCGCACCATGGTCTCGTCGACCGAGAGCGTCGTCTGCGACAGCCAGATCACCTTGTTCGGGTCGCGCACCTGGACGTTCGCGGCGTCCTCGGCGGTGTCGACGAGCTGGACGTGGTCCGGCGCCTCACCGGCGGTGCCCTCGACCTCCTCGTGGCCCTCGTGGCCGATCAGGAGGATGTCGTAGTCCTCCTTGGCGAACCGCACCGCTTCCTTGTGGACCTTCGTCACGAGCGGGCACGTCGCGTCGATCGTGCGCAACGACCGCTGCGCCGCTTCCTCGTGCACGGCGGGCGACACGCCGTGAGCCGAGAACACCACGAGTGCGCCCTCGGGAACCTCGTCCGTCTCGTTGACGAAGATGGCACCGCGGTCGGACAGCGTCTCCACGACGTACTTGTTGTGGACGATCTCCTTGCGCACGTAGACAGGTGCGCCGTACTTCTCGAGGGCGAGTTCGACCGTCTCGACGGCACGATCAACGCCCGCGCAGTAACCACGCGGCTTCGCCAACAGGACTCGCTTGGGCATGCCACCAGGGTACCCAGGCCGATGCCTAGGCATTTCAGACGCGGTTGCGGCAGGCTAGACGCATGAAGCCACTGCCACTGGGTGTCCGCGTCGCCGCCGGCCTCGCCGCGACCGCCCTCGAACAGGCCCGCAAGCTGCCCCAGCAGCTCGCCGGACTCCCGTTGACGGTGGTCAGCGAGGCGATGCAGCTGTCGATGCGCGTGCAGCAGCATGTGACCGAACTCGCCATCAAGGGCGACGACGTCCTCTCCGGACTCAGGCCCGCCGAGGAAGAGCCGGAGTGGGCGACCTTCGACGAGGACGAGACGCCCGTCACGACTTCTCGGGAACCTCTCGCGGACGACCCGTGGGAGGAGGAAGAGCGCGCGATCGCCGAGGTGCCGCAGTTCCTGCCGGCCTACGACGACCTGTCGATCGCCCAGCTGCGCGCCCGCCTGCGCAACCTGGGTGCGGCGCAGCTCGAGGAACTGCTGCGCTACGAGAAGGCGCACGAGTCCCGGCCTGAGTTCATCGGCATGCTCAACCGCCGGATCGCGACGGTCAAAGCGCAATCGTGACCGACGCGAAATCCACGCCGGAGAACCCGTGGCCGGTGCGGACGGTGGCCCGCAAGCTGCTCGACTGGATCAACCGGCTCGGCGACGTCTGGGTCGAGGGACAGGTCACGCAGCTCAACGCGCGCAGCTCCACGGCGTTCCTGACGCTGCGCGACCCGAGCGTGGACATGTCCATGTCGATCACCTGCAACGCCGGGATGATCCGCGAGCTGCAGCTCACGGAGGGCAGCCGCGTGATCGTCCACGGCAAGATCAGCTTCTACCCGAACCGGGGGACGCTGTCGTTGCGGGCGGACGACATCCGCGCGGTCGGCGTCGGCGAGCTGCTGGCGCGCATCGAGCGCCTGCGCAAGCTGCTGCACGCCGAGGGCCTGTTCGACCCGCGCCGCAAGCGCCGGCCGCCGTTCCTGCCGGCCAAGATCGGTCTCATCACCGGGCGGGCGTCCGCGGCCGAGCGGGACGTGCTCACGAACGCGCGGAACCGGTGGCCCGGCGCGCACTTCCGCGTCATCAACGTGGCCGTGCAGGGGCCGACCGCCGTCACGCAGGTGATGACGGCGCTGTCCACTTTGGAACGCGACCCCGAGTGCGACGTGATCATCATCGCCCGCGGCGGCGGCAGCGTGGAGGACCTGCTGCCGTTCTCCGACGAGGCGCTGTGCCGCGCGGTGTCCCAGTGCCGCACGCCGGTGCTGTCGGCGATCGGGCACGAGCCGGACACGCCGCTGCTCGACCACGTGGCCGACGTGCGCTGTTCGACGCCGACCGACGCAGGCAAACGGGTGGTTCCGGATGTCGCCGAAGAGAGTGAACGCGTCCGCCAGATGCGCGATCGCGGCCGGCGCGCGCTGCACGGGTGGGTCGACCGGGAGCGCAGGCTGCTCGACTCGTTGCGCTCGCGACCAGTGCTTTCGGACCCCCACGGCCCGCTGGAGCGCCGCTCCGAGGAGGTGAAGCGCTTTCGCGACCAGGGCCGCCGCGCGGTGACGCAACGGCTCGACCGGGAGGACGTCCACCTCTCGGGGACGAAAGCCCGCTTGACGACCCTCGGACCAGCCGCCACGCTGGCCCGCGGATATGCCGTTGTGCAACTGGTCACACCTGACGGGCCCGACGGCGTGCTGAGGTCTGTGACGGACGCACCGAGCGGAACACAACTGCGGGTGCGCGTCGTTGACGGGGCAGTGCGGGCGGTGGTCTCCAGCTCGGAAGTCGACTCGGAAGGGGGAGGTACCGATGATGCGTGATGCCGTGTTCCTGCCCCTCACCATGGAGGCGGCCGGTTCCTGCGGCTCCGGCCTGCGGACGAAGGCGGAGGCGGCGAACCGCGCCGCGGCGGAGTGCTGGACGGACATGGTGGGCGACTGCGACACCAAGAGCCGCCGCACGCTGATCCTCACGCTGCACGACCTGAGCGAGGCGACGGCCGGCACCGTGCAGTACCGGCGTGTCGCGGAGGCCGAGGCGCTGATCGACGAGGCGGTGCGAGAGGGTGACGGCGAGGAGTTCGCGGAGGCGCTGGTCGGCTACGACCTGGCCGTCGCGACCGTGCTGAGCCGTCTGAGGAGCCAGTCCGCGTGAGTTCGGAGACCCTGGGTTACGAAGCCGCCCGCGACGAGTTGGTCGAGGTGGTCCGCAAGCTGGAGGCCGGTGGCCTGTCGCTGGAGGACTCGCTCGCGCTGTGGGAACGCGGTGAGGCGCTCGCCAAGACGTGTGAGCAGCATCTCGCCGGTGCGCGCGAGCGAATCGATGCAGCTCTCGCCGTGGTCGAGGAGGACGTTTCCGACGCGTGATCCCGTGCAAGGATTCAGCTGCCGATCACAAAATCCGGCACGCTGAGTAGTCGCATGGAGGCGCGCAATGGTGAACACCCCCGCGGAACGACGTCGCGAAGCCCCCGACCGGAACCTGGCCTTGGAGCTCGTGCGCGTCACCGAGGCGGCGGCGATGGCCGCTGGTCGGTGGGTGGGACGAGGCGACAAGAACGGCGGAGACGGCGCCGCGGTCGACGCGATGCGCAAGCTCATCCACACCGTCTCGATGAGGGGCGTCGTGGTGATCGGCGAGGGCGAGAAGGACGAGGCGCCCATGCTGTTCAACGGCGAAGAGGTCGGCAACGGCGAGGGCCCGGAGTGC
This sequence comes from Lentzea sp. DG1S-22, assembly GCF_036321065.1. Lineage (NCBI taxonomy): Bacteria > Bacillati > Actinomycetota > Actinomycetes > Pseudonocardiales > Pseudonocardiaceae > Lentzea > Lentzea sp. DG1S-22. The sequence continues at coordinate 5,210,153 of NZ_CP143276.1, forward strand.
GACGTCGCGGTCGACCCGATCGACGGCACCACGCTGATGTCCAAGGGCATGCCCAACGCCCTGGCGGTGCTGGCGGTGGCCGAGCGCGGCGCGATGTTCGACCCGTCCGCCGTGTTCTACATGGAGAAGCTCGCGGTGGGCCCGGAGGCGGCCGACGTCATCGACATCACCGCGCCGCTCGCGGAGAACATCCGCCGCGTCGCGAAGGCCAAGCACAGCGACGTCTCGGACGTGAACGTGTGCATCCTCGACCGGCCGCGGCACGAGAAGATCGTGCAGGAGGTCCGCCAGGCCGGCGCGCGCATCCACTTCATCTCCGACGGCGACGTGGCGGGCGCGATCTCCGCGGCACGCCCCACCTCGGGCGTGGACATGCTCGTGGGCATCGGCGGCACGCCCGAGGGCATCATCGCCGCCGCGGCCCTCAAGTGCGTGGGCGGGGCCATCCAGGGCCGGCTGTGGCCGAAGGACGACGAGGAGCGCGAGAAGGCGATCGGCGCGGGCCACGACCTGTCCCGCGTGCTCACCACGAACGACCTCGTGAGCGGTGACAACGTCTTCTTCTGCGCCACCGGCGTGACGGACGGAGACCTCCTGCGCGGCGTGCACTACCGGGCGGGCGGCTGCACGACCCAGTCGATCGTCATGCGCTCCAAGTCCGGCACCGTGCGCATGATCGACGGCTTCCACAGCCTGCACAAGCTGCGGGAATACGCCTCGGTGGACTTCGACCTGCCCGAGGACGTCCAGCAGCCGCTGCCCTGAACGGCTGTGAAAATGTGAACCGTCAACGGACGGTCACCCTCCGAGTGACCCTAGTGACGGCGTGACCTTCGTCCCTAGTTTCCGTTCTGACCCCGGCAACCCTGCGCCGGGTTCAGGAAAGGACTCAACGATGAGGGCACGTTCGTTGTTCTCCGCAGTCGTCGTGGCCGCGGGCGCCCTGCTCGCCTCGGTCACCGCGGCCACCGCGGCTCCGGCTCCCACCGCTGACGGCGAGGTCTCGCCGATGATCGTCGGCGGCACCAACGCCACGCAGGTCTACTCCTGGATGGTCTCCCTGCAGAGCACCTCCGGCAGCCACTTCTGCGGCGGCACGCTGATCAAGGCGAACTGGGTCGTGACGGCGAAGCACTGCGTCCAGGGCTCGACGGCGGCGTCGATCCGCACCCGGATCGGCACGACCAACCGCACCAGCGGCGGCACCACGACCGGCGCGTCGCGGATCATCAACCACCCGTCGGCCGACCTGGCGCTGGTGCAGCTCAACACCTCGGTCAGCCAGGCGCCCGCCCCGGTGGCGGCCTCGTCCGGCGCGGTCGGCACCGCCACCCGCATCATCGGCTGGGGCCAGACCTGCCCGACCCGCGGCTGCGGTAGCGCTCCGATCACGCTGCAGGAGCTCAACACGTCGATCGTGACGGACAGCCGTTGCGCCGGCATCAGCGGTGCTTCGGAGATCTGCACCAACAACACCGGCGGCAACAAGGGCGCCTGCTACGGCGACTCGGGTGGCCCGCAGGTGAAGTCCGTGAACGGCCGCTGGGAGCTCATCGGCGCGACCAGCCGCTCCGGCGGTGGCGCGACCTGCGCGACCGCTCCGTCGATCTACGTGGACGTCCCGTACTTCCGCTCGTGGATCAGCCAGTACGCCGGCACCGTCTGAGTCGGCGAGCACGTTCCGAGGCCCGTCTCCCCGCGTTGCGGGAGGCGGGCCTCCGCCGTGCAACCCCGGTGGCCCTCCCGCCGTCTACCTCGGCAAGGGGTGGGAACGACCAGGGGGTGCGCGGTGCGGATGCTGCTCGTGGCGGTCGCGTTGGTGTCGGTGGCGGGGTGTGCGCAGGGGGCCGTGCACGCGGAAACCTCCACGGCGCCACCATCTTCGTCTTCGGCGGCGTCGTCGTCCGCTCCGCCTTCGACCACCTCGCAGACGCCTCCGCCGCCGCCTCCTCCCCCGCCTGTCGTGAAGCCGACGCCGTGCACCATCAGCGACGGCGCGTGCATCCAGCTCTCCACGAACCGGTCCTGGGTCGTGCGCGGCGACAAGGTCGTCTACGGCCCGGTGCCGATCACGCACGGCCGCAAGGGCCACGAGACGCCGCTCGGCAACTTCCCGGTGCTGCGCAAGGTGAAGGACGACTGGAGCCGGCCGTACAACGCGCCGATGCCGTGGTCGACGTACTTCACCGAGAGCGGCATCGCCTTCCACGAGGGCTCGCTGACCGACCCGTCGCACGGCTGCATCCACCTCGACCCGAAGGCCGCGCAGTACTACTTCACGAACCTCTCGATCGGCGAGACCGTGCAGGTGGTCTCGTGATCATGCGCGCGACCCGCTCGCACACTCCACAAAGGAGCATTCAGGGCACTTCCATAATCAGGTGATTGAGATCACCTCCGAGTGGTTATCCCACTACCGAGGGGTGATGTGAGATGCGAGTCCTGATCGCGACGGTGCTCCTGATCCTCGGTTTCGCCGTTCCCGCGCAAGCCCAGGCGGGATGCACCGTCCACAACGGAGCGTGCCTGGAGAAGTCCAAGAACCAGGCGTGGCTGGTTTTCAACGGCAAGACGAGCTACGGCCCGGTGCCGATCAGCCACGGGAAACCGGGGTACGAGACCCCGGTGGGCACGTTCTCGGTGCTGCGCAAGGTGAAGAACGACTGGAGCGTCCCCTACAACGGCCCCATGCCGAACGCGGTGTACTTCACCGCGGACGGCATCGCGTTCCACCAGGGTGACACGAACGTCCAGTCGCACGGCTGCATCCGGCTGTCCTGGGATGCGTCGCTCGTTTTCTACGACAACCTGATGGTCGGCGAGCAGGTCCAGGTCCTGCCCTGACCCGATGGGCGTGGAGGCCTGGCCGGAGCCGGTCAGGCTTTCACGCCCAGCAGTCGTTCGACGGTCTTCTCGATGCCGTCGACCCGCTTCAGCGCGGTCTCGTGATCGGCCCCGTCGTCCTCCCTGGCGAGCGTGTAGATGACCCCGCCGGCGCTCGCGACGTGGTCCGGCACCCAGACGATGCCGCGCTCGGCGAGCAGGTCCGCCACGCCGTCGTCGGTGAGCTGGTTGTTCGCGGGGCCCACGACGAGCTCCACCCCGAGCCGCCGCACCGTCTCGGGGCTCAGCACCCCGCCCACCGCCGCCGGCACGAGGACGTCGGCCTCGACCTCGTACGCCTCGTCGGGACGAACCCAGCCGTACTCGTCCGTCCGCCTGCTCTCGTCCACGTCCGACACGGTGATGTCCGCGCCCTCGATCCCCCTGGCGATCAGCTCCCCCACCGACCCGAACCCGCTGATCACGACCTTCCTGCCGGCCAGGTCGTCCGTGCCGAAGGTGTGCCGCGAGGCCGCCCGCAGCGCCGCCAGCACTCCCCGCGCCGTGGGCCCGCTCGACGACCCCGTGCCGCCCTGCGCCTCGGGCAGGCAGTAGGCGTAGGGCGTGAGCTCCCGGAACACCGCCATGTCGTCCGGCCCGGTCCCCCACGTCGGGCCCCGCCCGGTAGGCACCGCCGAACTCGTCGATCAGCTCGGCGTGGTCGAGCAGCACCGCACGGCGGAGGTCCGGCGTGAGCTCGCGGCCGGCCACGATGACGCTCTTGGCCCCACCGTGCGGGATCCCCGCCGCCGCGCACTTCAGCGTCATGGCCTTCGACAGCCGCAGCACGTCGGTGACGGCGTCGGTGATGTGCCCGTACGCCTTCATCCGGCACCCGCCGACCGCCGGTCCGGCTTCCGTCGAGTGCACGGCGACCATGGTGGTGAGCCCCGACCGCCTCCCGGTGCGGACGACGAGCCGTTCGTGTTCCCACATCTTGCGTTCCTCCCGAACTTCAGCCACGTACCGACCGCGAAGTTAGGGTGAACGCCGAGGTCGATGGGCTGTCACCGAACGTTGTTCGGCAGAGCGTCTCGGGAGACGTCGTGGATGAACTTGATTCGGCGATCGTGCGGGAACTGCAGCGCGATGCACGGCAGTCGAACCGCGACATCGCCCGCAAGGTCGGCGTCGCGCCCTCGACGTGCCTCGAACGCACCCGCCTGCTGCGCGAACGCGGCGTGATCCGCGGCTACCACGCCGACATCGCCCCGGCCGCGCTGAACCGCGGCGTGCAGGCGCTGGTGTCGGTGCAGGTCCGCCCGCTCAGCCGGGCCGTGATCGACGCCTTCAAGGCGTTCGCGCACGGCCTGCCCGAGGTGACGGCGGTGTTCGTGATGGCCGGCAGCGACGACTTCGTGATCCACGTGGGCGCGCAGGACAACGAGCACCTGCACGCGTTCCTGGTGGACAGGTTGAGCCAGCGCAAGGAGATCGTCGGCTTCCGCACGTCGATCATCTTCCAGCACCTGGCGAAGCACGACCCGGCACCGCTGCCGGGGACCTGACGGCCCCCGGCCCGCGCGTCACGTGCCGTCGCTGGAGTGCCCCGGGAACAGGTGCGCCGAGGGGTTGAGCGCCACCGCGATGTTGTTGACCGCGGTCGCCGCCTCCCCGAACCCGGTGGCGATCAGCTTGACCTTGCCGGGGTACTGCGCGACGTCGCCCGCCGCGTAGATCCGGTCGAGCTTGGTCTTCATGGTGCTGTCGACGAGCACCGCGCGGTGGTCCAGCTCGAGCCCCCACGACTCGATCGGCCCGAGGTCGGCGGTGAAGCCGAGCGCGGCCACGACCGTCTGGGCGGGCAACGTGCGCGCGTCACCGCCCTTGACCTTGACGTCCACTTCGGACAGAGGTTCGCCGCGCAGCGCCAGCACCTCCGCGTCGGTGATGATCTCGACGCCGAGCTCCCGCACCTGCCGCACGGTGGCGGCGTGAGCGCGGAAGCCGGCCCTGCGGTGCACGATCCTGACGCTCGCGGCGATCGGGTGCAGCGCCAGCGCCCAGTCGAAGGCCGAGTCACCGCCGCCCACGATCACCACGTGCTGCCCGGCGTGTTCGGCCAGCACCGGCACGAAGTGCACCATGCCGCGCCCCAGCCAGCCGTCCCCCGCGGGCAGCGGGCGCGGGTTGAACTCGCCCATGCCCGCCGTGATCAGCACAGCCTTGGCGTTGATCGCGGAGCCGTCCGCGAGGCCGATCCGCAGACCGTCCTCAGTGGACTCGCAGGTGCGCGCCTGGCGCCCGAGGAGGTAGGTGGGCTTGAACTGCGCTGCCTGCTCCACCAGTCCGTTGACGAGGTCGCGTCCGCGCACGGCGGGGAACCCGGCCACGTCGAAAATCATCTTCTCCGGATACATCGCCGTCACCTGGCCGCCCGGTTCCGGCAGGGCGTCCACGACCGCGACGTTCATCTCCCGGAAGCCTGCGTAGTAAGCGGCGAACAACCCCGTGGGACCAGCTCCCACGATGAGGAGGTCGACGTCACGCTCCATGAGTGGTGCCCTTCTGCCAGTGGTGGGTGGCAGTGCTGAGATCGACCATAGAGACTCGGAGGTATGTCTGAACAGGAGTACCGCGTCGAGCACGACACGATGGGTGAGGTCCGCGTGCCGGTCGACGCATTGTGGCGCGCCCAAACCCAACGCGCGGTCGAGAACTTCCCGATTTCCGGTCGAGGCCTGGAACGAGCCCAGATCCGAGCACTGGGCCTGCTCAAGGCAGCGGCGGCCCGCGTGAACGCGCGGCTGGGCGTTCTGGACGCGGACCTCGCCTCCGCCATCGCCGCCGCGGCCGACGAGGTCGCCGCCGGCCGGTGGGACGAGCACTTCCCGGTCGACGTCTTCCAGACGGGCTCCGGCACGTCGTCGAACATGAACGCCAACGAGGTCATCGCCACCCTGGCGACCCGCGCCCTCGGCAGCGACGTGCACCCGAACGACCACGTCAACGCCTCGCAGTCGTCCAACGACACGTTCCCCACGACCCTGCGCGTCGCCGCCACCGAGGCCGTGGTGACCGACGTGGTCCCCGCCCTGGAACACCTGCTGGGCGTGCTCGAGTCCCGTGCGGCGGAGTGGGCCGGCCTGGTCAAGTCCGGCCGCACGCACCTCATGGACGCCGTCCCGATCACGCTGGGCCAGGAGGCGGGCGCCTGGGCGTCCCAGGTCCGCTACTCCGTCGAACGCCTGCGGGCGTCGGTCCCGCGCCTGGCGGAGCTCCCGATCGGCGGCACCGCGGTCGGCTCGGGCCTGAACGCCCCGGAGGGCTTCGGCACCGCCGTCGCCGCCGAGCTCGCCACCGCCACCGGCCTGCCCCTGACCGAGGCCCGCGACCACTTCGAGGCCCAGGCGACCCAGGACGGCGTGGTCGAGATCTCGGGCCAGCTCCGCGCCTCGGCCGTGGCGCTGTTCAAGATCGCCAACGACCTCCGCTGGCTGGGCTCCGGCCCCCGCACCGGCCTCGGCGAACTGGCGCTCCCCGACCTCCAGCCGGGCAGCTCGATCATGCCGGGCAAGGTCAACCCGGTGATCTCCGAGGCGACGATGATGGTCGTGGCCCAGGTGATCGGCAACGACGCCACCGTCGCCTTCGCGGGCTCGCAGGGCAACTTCCAGCTGAACGTGATGCTGCCGGTCATCGCCCGCAACGTCCTGGAGTCGTCCCGACTGCTGGCCGCCGTGGCCCGCCTGCTCGCCGACAAGGTCCTCGTGGGCACCGAACCCGCCGCGGACCGGATGCGCGAGTACGCGGAGTCGTCACCGTCGATCGTGACGCCGCTGAACCGCTACATCGGCTACGAGGAGGCGGCGTCGATCGCCAAGCAGTCGCTCAAGGAGCGCAAGACCATCCGCGAGGTGGTGCTGGAGCGCGGGCACGTGCCCTCGAAGCTCACCGAGGAGCAGCTGGACGCGGCTCTGGACGTGCTGCACATGGCGCGCGGAGGCCGCTGAAGCCGCTTCGGTCCAGGGCCGCGGAGCCGACCGCCGCCCTGGACCGGAGCACTCCTCTTCGGCCAGTCGCTGAAAGCCGGTTCAGGAGTACATCGCGAGCCAGATCGCGATGTAGTGGCAGATCGCCGCCACGACGGTCGCGGCGTGGAAGAACTCGTGGTACCCGAACACCTGCGGCCACGGATTGGGCCACCGGGTCGCGTAGAAGACAGCGCCGACGGTGTAGAGCAACCCACCCACCAGCAGCAGGACGAGAGCGGTGACCCCGGCGTAGTGCAGCAGCTCGGGCAGCACGAACACCGCCACCCACCCGAGGGCGATGTAGATCGGCACCCCGAGCCACCGCGGCGCGTGCGGCCAGGCCAGCTTCAGGGTCACGCCGGCCAGCGCCCCGATCCACACCACGGTCAGCACGACGCGCCCCGTGTCCGGGTTCATCGCCAGCAACGCGAACGGGGTGTAGGTGCCGGCGATGAACACGAAGATCATCGAGTGGTCCAGCCGCTTCATCCACGTGCGGACGCGGTCGGACTTCCACGTCACGCGGTGGTACAGCGCCGAGACGCCGAAGAGGCCGAAGACGGTCGCGCCGTAGACGGAGGTGGCGAGGGCGGCTCGCGCGGACACCGTGGACGCAGCCAGGGCGATCAGCGTCGCACCTGTCGCCACGGAGGCCACGAATGACCAGAGGTGCAGCCACCCACGAAGGCGCGGCCGCAGTCCTGGCTGTGGGGGAATGGGCGCTGAGGTCACGAGTTCCTAGGTTACGCCACCGTAGGTTTCCGACCATGGCTCAGTGATGAACCTTGCACGGCGTACGCTGTTCGGACGTGGCACTCCGCACTCGTGTGAAAGACGTCGCTATCCACTTCTACGAGTGGATTCTCCGGCGTGAGCTGAGCGGGACGACGCAGGGGCCCAAGCACGTGGGCGTGGTGTTGGACGGCAACCGCCGCTGGGCCCGGGAGGCCGGGTTCACCGACGTCGCGGACGGCCACAGGGCCGGTGCGCGCAAGATCCTGGAGCTGCTCGACTGGTGCGGTGACGCCCAGGTCGAGGTCGTGACGCTCTGGATGCTGAGCACCGACAACCTGAACCGCGACAACGCCGAACTGGCGCCGTTGCTCGACATCATCGCCGACATCACCGACGAGCTGGCCGGCGACGACAAGCCGTGGCGCGTCCGGCACGTCGGCGCCATCGACATGCTGCCCGCGGAGCACGCCGAGCGGCTCACCAACGCGGCCAGCAAGACGAAGAACCGCACAGGGATCCAGGTCAACGTCGCCGTCGCGTACGGCGGGCGGCAGGAGATCGCGGACGCCGTCCGCAAGCTCCTGCAGGCGCACGCGGAGCGCGGCGGCACCATCGAGGAGCTCGCCGAGGTGCTCGACGTCGACCACATCGCGGAGCACCTCTACACGTCCGGCCAGCCCGATCCGGACCTGATCATCCGCACGTCCGGTGAGCAGCGGCTCTCCGGCTTCATGCTCTGGCAGTCGGCGCACTCGGAGTTCTGGTTCTGCGAGGCGTACTGGCCCGGCTTCCGCCGCACCGACTTCCTGCGGGCCATGCGCGAGTACGCCAAGCGCCACCGCCGTTACGGCAGCTGAGACGCCGAAGGGGCGCCCACCGCGAGGTGGGCGCCCCTGTGCAACGCGAGAACGTCAGCCCTCGACGTTGACGTCGTCACCATCCACGACGCCACCCGCGGCGCAGGTCTCGGTGATGCTCGGCGAGTTGATCGGCACCGCGGCGCCCAGCACGCCGACGTTGTTGCCGCAAGCGCCGACGACGGCGTTGACGTTGTTGCCGTTCAGCACGCTCAGCAGCGAACCGTTGGTCTGGTGGAAGCTGTCAGGCGCCGCGGACGCCATACCGGTGGCGCCGAACATCATGAAACCAGCCGCCGCGACCGCAGCGGCACACGCCTTCTTCAGCATTTTTTCTCCTCGTGGACGGTACTACTGCCAGAACAGTCCGGAGACGCCATGAAATGGCGTCTCCGGATCACTAAACAGCCGAGAGCGAAATCAGCCGTCGACGTTGACGTCGTCGCCGTCCACGATGCCGCCCGCGGCGCAGGTCTCGGTGATGCTCGGCGAGTTGATCGGCACCGCGGCGCCCAGCACGCCGACGTTGTTGCCGCAGACGCCGACGACGGCGTTGACGTTGTTGCCGTTCAGCACGCTGAGCAGCGAGCCGTTGGTCTGATGGAAGCCGTGGTAGTGGTGGTGCTCGTGGTGGCCCTGGCTGTGGCCGTGACCGTGCCCGTGCCCGTGACCGTGACCGTGACCGTTGTCGCCCTCTCCCGCCATGGCCGCAGGGGCGAACGCGAGCGACAGAGCAGCAGCGGCGGCAACCACTGTGAAGGTCTTCTTCACGTCATTCTCCTTCATGTCGGGTCATCCCCGTCATTTCCGGAGTCTTCGGGGATCTCCGGACGGTGGGGTCCTCGCAAAAAATTTACCCGCGAGCATCTGACTTCATGTCTCCATTACTCCTATTGTGTGACCGTAAGATCAACAATGGTCCCCGTTCAGGTGACGTTCGATTTTCGATTCGGTCGCGAGCAAGCCGCTGTGGTAGACGCTCTACGCTCTCCGACTCATGGACGCCAACGCGCTGGTGCGCGGATATCTGGTGCTGGGGCTGCGGCTCGGGCGCCTGGTGTCCGGGTTCGTCGACTCGTTCACCGGCGATCCCGCGCTGAGCCGCTCCGTCGACAACGAGCCGCGCCTGCACCCGAGGGCCCTCGGGGACCACGCGAGGCAGCTGCGCCGGGAGCTCCCCGGCAGCGACCTCGACGACCAGCGCAAGCAGTTCCTCGACGCCCACCTGCTCGCGCTCGAGTGCACCGCGCGCAAGCTCGACGGCGAGCGCATGACGTTCGTCGACGAGGTCGAGCGGTACTTCCAGGTGCGCGTCAAGCCCGGCGACCAGGACGCGTACGCGCTCGCCCACCGCGACCTCGACGCCGTCCTCGAAGGCCCCGGCACGCTCGCCGACCGCCTGACGGCCTTCCGCGCGGCCGACGAGGTGCCCGCGCGGAGGCTCCAGGGCGCCGTGCACGCCCTTTCCAGCGCGCTGAGGGACAGGGTGCGCGAGAGGTACGCCCTGCCCGAGCAGGAGATCGTGGAGTACCGGATCGTCACCAACAAGCCGTGGAGCGGCTTCAACCACTACCTCGGCGACTACCGCAGCAGGGTCTCCGTCAACGCCGACCTGGGCCACCGCATGGCGAACCTGCCCCACCTGGTGGCGCACGAGTCGTACCCGGGCCACCACACCGAGCACTGCCGCAAGGAGGCGGGCCTGGTCGCGAAACGCGGCCACGCCGAGCAGTCGATCTTCCTGATCAACACGCCGCAGTGCCTGATGGCCGAGGGCATGGCCGACCTGGGCCTGCACGCCGTGGTCGGGCCGGGCTGGGGCCCGTGGACGGAGCAGATCTTCCGCGACCTGGGGTTGCGAATGGACGGCGAACTGTCCGAAAAGGTCGAGGCGGCGGCGTCGGGGCTGCTCACGGTGCGGCAGGACGCCGCGCTGCTGCTGCACGACCGGGGCGCGGACCAGGACGACGTGGTCGCGTACCTGCGCAGGTGGCTGCTGGTTCCGGAGCGCCGCGCGCGGCAGATGGTCCGTTTCCTGGCCGACCCGCTGTGGCGCGCGTACACCACGACCTACGTCGAAGGGGTGCGCCTGGTGAGGGCGTGGCTCGACGTCCGCGCGCCGGGGGAATCGCTCGACTCGCGCTACCTGAGGCTCCTCGACGAGCCCCTGGTGCCGAGATCACTCGAGACCCAGGTCCGCGACGGCCTGTCCTGGCTCGCCCGCAACACCCACGAGAACACCACCTGACCAGGCGTGACACGGGTGCGGTCACGTTTCGGGGCGTTGTCCGGAAGATGACAAGTTCGGATTCACCTGTGTGGCTTCGTGCCGATGGGGCACTTCCACAGGTAACTTCGAAACCGGCGGGACGCGACCACTGCGGACCGCGCAGGGAGGCTCTGATCGTGGCAGACGACGTCGCGAGGGGGCCGGCACCCGGCCCTCGTGGTCGACCTGCCTGACGCCCACCGGCGTGAGGCGAGACGACCGATCAGGGTGGTGCCTGGCCCAGCGAGGAGCGGACGCGGGTGCCGCGTTCGTGAGGGAGTTGCCGTGAACGCACGACGTCCCGCGAGCCGTTCCTCAGGCTCATCGCGCAGTTCTTCCTCCCGGCGCAAGTCCGCCGCACCGGCCATCACGACCTATGTGCTGGACACGTCGGTCCTGCTGTCCGATCCTCTCGCCGCCACCCGTTTCGCGGAGCACGAGGTCGTGCTCCCGCTCGTGGTGATCAGCGAGCTGGAGGGCAAGCGCCACCACCCCGAACTGGGCTGGTTCGCGAGGGAGGCCCTGCGCCTGCTCGACGACCTGCGCTTGCGGCATGGTCGCCTCGACTCGCCGATCCCCATCGGGGATCTGGGAGGCACCTTGCACGTCGAGCTCAACCACTCCGACCCGGAGGTGTTGCCATCAGGTTTCCGAACGGACTCCAACGACGCCCGAATCCTCGCGTGCTCCCTCAACCTCGCTGCTGAGGGGCGCAACGTCACCCTGGTGACCAAGGACATGCCGCTGCGGGTCAAGGCCGGATCGGTCGGCCTGCCGGCGGAGGAGTACCGGGCGCACGACGTCACCCTGTCGGGCTGGACGGGAATGTCCGATCCGGACGTTCCCCAGTCCCTCGTGGACGACCTGTTCAAGGAGAACGTCGTCGACCCGACCCGGTACGAGGACCTGGAGCACATCGCCGAACTGCCCTGCCACACCGGACTCAGGTTGCTGGCGGGCACGTCGAGCGCTCTGGGCCGGGTGACCGCGGACAAGCAGATCAGGCTGGTGCGCGGAGATCGGGAGGCGTTCGGACTGCACGGACGGTCCGCTGAGCAGCGGATCGCGCTGGACCTGCTGCTCGACGCCGATGTCGGCATCGTCTCGCTGGGCGGACGTGCGGGCACCGGCAAGTCGGCACTGGCGCTGTGCGCCGGTCTCGAAGCGGTGATGGAACGCAGGCAGCACCGCAAGGTCGTGGTGTTCCGGCCGCTCTACGCGGTCGGTGGCCAGGAGCTCGGGTACCTGCCGGGTTCCGAGAACGAGAAGATGGGACCGTGGGCGCAGGCGGTGTTCGACACCCTCGGCGCGCTGGTGAGCCAGGCGGTGCTGGAGGAGGTGCTGGACCGCGGGATGCTCGAGGTCCTGCCGCTCACCCACATCCGCGGCCGCTCGCTGCACGACTCCTTCGTGATCGTCGACGAGGCGCAGTCGTTGGAGCGCAACGTGTTGCTGACCGTGCTGTCGCGGCTGGGCAGCAACTCGCGGGTGGTGCTGACGCACGACGTGGCGCAGCGCGACAACCTGCGGGTCGGCCGGCACGACGGCGTGGCGGCGGTGATCGAGAAGCTGAAGGGCCACCCGCTCTTCGCCCACATCACCCTGACGCGCTCGGAGCGTTCGCCGATCGCGGCGCTCGTCACGGAGATGCTGGAGGACTACGCCTCCTAGCGTCCTGAACGGAGAACGGCCCCGCGCTTCCGTCGCGCGGGGCCGTTCCTCGTGCATTTCCTAGTCGAGCGCGCGCTTCATGAAGCCCCGCAGGCCGAGTCCGCCGAAGCCCGCGATCGCGATCACGAGCACGGCGAGGACGACGGGCAGCGGGATGTGCGGCACGTCCGGCACCAGTTCCGCGCGCATGCCCTCGCTCACGTACGTCAGCGGGTTGAGCGCGCAGACCACCTTGAACCACAGCAGGTCGTCGCTCAGCGACCGCCACGGGAACTGCGCGGAGCCCGTGAACAGGATCGGCGTGAGGATCACCGCGAACATGACGTTGACGCGCCGCGCGGGCACCGACGTGCCGATCACCAGTCCGACCGAGCCGCCGGCGAGGCAGCCGAGCACGATCACGAGCAGCGCGCCGGGAATCCCGGACCACGCCCAGGAGACGTCGAGCATCACGAACCCGACCGGCACCATCAGCACGGCCGCGAAGAACCCGCGGATCGCGCCGAACACGATCTTCTCGACCGCGACGAGCGGGATGGAGATCGGGGCGAGCAGCCGGTCCTCGATCTCCCGCGTCCACGAGAAGTCGAGCACCAGCGGCAGCGTCGTGTTCTGCAGCGCGCCCAGGAACCCGTTCATCGCGATGATGCCCGGCAGCAGCACCTGCGCGAAGTCGTCCTGGACGTACCCGATGTCCCCCAGCACCTTCGCGAAGATGAAGAGGATGAAGAACGGCTGGATGATCACCTGCGCGAGGAAGCTCGGCAGCTCGCGGCCCGTGACGAAGACGTCCCGCCACAGGATCGCCTGGAAGGTCCTGAGTTGGCTCACCGGAGCTCCCTGCCGGTCAGGTGGATGAAGACGTCCTCCAGGCTGGGCTTGCCGATCGCGACGTCGCTGACCGTGACGTCGAGGTCGCGCAACACGTTCAGCACGGCGGGCAACGTGATCGCGGTGTCGCTGTCGGTGTAGACGCGGAACATGTCGTTCAGCTCCTCCACGCGCTGCACACCATCCAATTCGGACAGCTCCCGGGTGATCTTCGCGCGCTCGTGGCCGTTCGGGCTCACCGTGACGCTGACCGTGTTGCTGCCGGGCAGGTTCTTCGTGAGCTCGCCCGGCGTGTCGAGCGTGAGCAGCTTGCCGTGGTCGACGATGCCGACGCGGTCGCACAGCTTGGTGGCCTCGTCCATGTCGTGCGTGGTGAGCACGACCGTGACACCTTCGGCGTGCAGTGCGGCGACGCGTTCGTGGACGAAGAGCCGGGCCTGCGGGTCGAGCCCGGTGCTCGGCTCGTCGAGGAACAGCACCTTCGGCCGGTGCATGAGCGCGCGGGCGATCATCAGCCGTTGCGCCTGCCCGCCGGACAGCGTGTCGACGAGCGCGTTCCGGTGGTCCTTGAGACCCATCCGCTCGATGATGTCGTCGGCGAGCTTCTGGCGTTCCTTCGGGCCGATGCCGTGGTAGGCCGCGTGGAACAACAGGTTCTGCCGCGCGTTGAGCGACCGGTCGAGGTTGTTGCGCTGCGGCACGACAGCGAGCAGCTGCCGCGCCCGCTTGGAGTCGGTCACCACGTCGACGCCCTCCACGAGCGCCTGCCCCGAGGTGGGGCGGACGCGCGTGGTGAGGACACCGACCGTGGTCGTCTTGCCCGCGCCGTTCGGCCCGAGCAGTCCGAAGACCTCGCCGCGGCGGACGTCGAAGCTCAACCCGTCCACCGCAGGCTTTTGTCCCGTTTTATAGACTTTGCGGAGATCTCTGACCGAGACCGCTTCGTCCACTTTCTCACCATCCCCCTGGCAACGGCCTTCCTTCCGCGAAGCCAGCGGCGGACTGAATGCCGAGCACAGCCTTGTCGTGGAATTCCTCCAGCGAGGTCGCACCGGCATACGTGCAGGCCGAGCGAACGCCGGACGTTATCGCATCGAGCAGGTCCTCCACGCTCGGACGCACCGGGTCCAACCGCATCTTCGACGTGGAGATGCCCTCTTCGAACAGCCCCTTCTTGGCCCGGTCGAACGCGTTGTCACTGCGCGTCCGCGCCGTGACGGCCCGCTTGGACGCCATTCCGAAGGATTCTTTGTAGAGGTTCCCGCGCTCGTCGCGCTGCAGGTCGCCGGGCGACTCGTAGGTACCGGCGAACCAGCTGCCGACCATGACGCTGCCGGCCCCGGCCGCGAGCGCGAGGGCCACGTCGCGGGGGTGCCGGACCCCACCGTCGGCCCACACGTGCTTGCCGAGCCTGCGCGCCTCGGCCGCGCACTCCGCGACAGCGCTGAACTGGGGCCGCCCCACCCCGGTCATCATGCGGGTGGTGCACATGGCGCCCGGCCCGACACCGACCTTGACGATGTCCGCGCCGGCCTCGACCAGGTCCCGAACCCCCTCCGCGGTGACGACGTTGCCCGCCGCGACCGGCACCCCGGGGTTCTCCTCCTTCACGGCCCTGAGCGCCGCGATCATCTTCTCCTGGTGCCCGTGCGCGGTGTCGACGACCAGAACGTCCACCCCGGCCTTGACCAACGCCTCCGCCTTGGCCCGCACGTCCCCGTTGACCCCGACAGCGGCCGCGACCCGCAACTTCCCGTCACCATCGGCAGCCGGCCGGTACACCTCGGCCCGCAACGCGGCGAGCTCCGTCAGCACCCCGCTCAGCCGCTGCTCGGAGTCCACCCCGAGCGCGATCCGGTGCGTGCTGTGGTGAAGCTGGTCGAACACGTCCTGCGGCTTCGTGTCGAGCGGCAACAACAGCACGTCCGTGTTCATCACGTCGCCAATGCGCGCAAACCGGTCAACACCCGTGAGCGCCGCCTCGTCCACAACACCGATGGGCCGCCCACCGTCGTCAACGACGACAACCGCCCCGTGCGCCCGCTTGTGCAACAGGTTGAGCGCATCCGCCACGGCATCACCCGTGGTGAGCGTCAACGGCGTGTCCCAGACAGGATGCCGCTCCTTGACCCAAGCGATGATCTCCGCAACCGCCTCGGTGGGCACGTCCTGCGGGATGACGACGAGCCCGCCACGCCGCGCGATGGTCTCCGCCATCCGCCGCCCGGCCACGGCCGTCATGTTCGCGACGACGATCGGGATCGTGGCCCCGGTGCCGTCCGAAGTGGAGAGGTCGACGCCGAACCGCGACTCCACGGCACTCCGGCCGGGAACGAGGAACACGTCGTCGTAGGTCAGGTCGTAAGAGGGTCGATGCCCTTCGATGAACCGCACGTGCTTCCACGATACCCGCCGCGTCTCAGTTGGGCAGCTCACCAGGGAGTACGCCACACATCTCGCCTCTGGGGCGTCGGTTGCGGGTGGACGTGACTGGCCCGGCGTCGGCTGTTGCGGGCGCCGGCTGGTCGCAGGCTCTCGCTGACCCAGGCTCTGGCTGGCTCCCGGGTTTGGCTGGCTCCCGGGTTCTGGCTGGCCGCGGGCGGGCGAGCGGCCGCGGATGGCTGGCTGCGGGCGGGCTGCCGCAGGTGGCCAGCCGCGCAGATGACCAGCCCTGATCTTGGCTGGCTGCCGGCTTGGCTGGCCTTTGCCGGAATACTCAAGCCAGCGTTTCCGCAGCTCAAAGCCCACCAAGCCTGTGGACAACCCAAGATCTCGGTGGACTGCTCAGCCCGCCGGCTGCCAGATGTAGCCGGTGGTCGTGGTGACCGCGACGAAGCCGAGTCGTTCGAGGATCGGCCGGCTGTCCTCGGTCGCGTCCACCTGCAGGTACCTGATGCCCCGCGAGACCGCCAGGCGGGCTCGGTAGGCGACCAGTGCGCGGTAGATGCCCTTGCCGCGCCACTCGGCGAGGGTGCCGCCGCCCCACAGTCCTGCGAACTCCGTGCCCGGGACGATCTCGATCCGCGACGACGAGACGACCCTGCCGTCGGCCTCCGCCAGGACCGCGATCATGTTCGGGTCGTCGCGCTTCTCGATCAGGCGGTCGACCAGCCAGTCGTGCGGGCGGCCGAAGACCTCGGTGGCGGTGGCGGCCAGGCGGTGGACGTCTTGCTCGTCCTCCACCTCGCGCAGGGTTACGCCGTCGAGGTGGACCGGTGTGGTCATCTGTTCGGCCGGGCCGATCAGCACGGTTTCCCGGCCGTCCGACTCGAAGCCGGCTGCGGTCAGGCGTTCGGGCAGGTCCGCGGGGGTGTCGTGGCTCCAGGTCTTCCACTCGACGGCCTGGTTGCGTGCGGCGAAGTAGTCGCGTTGGCGGGCGATCAGGGCGTCGAGGGCTGGGCCGTCCACGCCCAGGTGTGGTGGGCCGCCCACGAAGCCGCTTCGGCGGGGCCAGCTCACGCGGAACACCGGGCCGTCGCGGTGGACCTCGGCGCCGGGGTCGAGCACCGTCCACTCGGCTGGGCGGGCTTGGGTGTCGAAGGCGCTGAGCAGCGCGGAGGCGTCGGTCACCGGCTGGACGCTATTGCGGGGTGTCGCCGGGACGCACGCGAATTTCGCGCGTCCCGGGTACCTGCGCCGAGCGGCGTCAGGTTTGCGGAGGATTCTGCCGGGCGGTGGGCAGGAGTGCTCTCACCTCCTCGATCGTCGTCGCCTCCGACGGGTCCTTGTCCGGGCGGTAGCGCACCACTCGCGCGAAGCGCAGGGCGACGCCGCCGGGGTAGCGCGGGGAGACCTGCACGCCGTCCAGTTCGATCTCGATCACGAGCTCGGGGCGGACCGTGACCACCCAGTCGTTCTGGTCGGTGGCGATCTCCTGCAGGGCTTTGGTCTGCCACTTGAGCAGCTCGTCGGTGAGGCCCTTGAAGGTCTTGCCGACCATCACGGGTGGGCCGCCGTCCGGGTCGCGGGCGCCCAGGTGCAGGTTCGACAACCAGCCCCGGCGGCGGCCGCTGCCCCACTCGACGCCGAGCACGACCAGGTCGAGGGTGTGGACCGGCTTCACCTTCTGCCAGGCCCTGCCTCGCCTGCCGGCCGCGTAGGGCGAGGCGAGCGACTTCACCATCACACCCTCGTGGCCCGCGGACAGCGCCGCCGTGACGACGCCTTCCGCCTCCTGCGGGGACGGGTCCAGGACGCCGGGGATGACGTGCTCGCCCGCCACCTGCCACAGGGCGGCGAGGCGGTCGCGGAGCGGTTCGTCGAGGAGGTCCTTGCCGTCGAGGTGCAGGCAGTCGAAGAAGTACGGGTGCAGCAGCAGCTCGCGTTCGTCCTGCGCGCCGAAGCGGCTCATCGTCTCCTGGAACGGGCGCGGTCGTCCCTCGTCGGTCAGCGCGAGCGTCTCGCCGTCGAGCACCACCGACGTGCAGGGCAGGCCGCGGACGAGCTCGACGAGTTCGGGCACCGTCTTCGTGATCTCGCGCAGCGTGCGCGTGTAGATGTGGACCTCGTCGCCGGTGCGGTGCACCTGGATGCGCGCGCCGTCCAGCTTGTGCTCCACCACGCAGCTGCCCAGCTCCGCCAGCGCCTCGTCCAGGGACTCGGCGGGTGACGCCAGCATGGGGCGCAGCGGGCGGCCCACCTCCAGCCGGAACGCCTCCAGCGCCGCCGGGCCGCCCTCCAGCGCGGCCACGGCGGTCTCCGGCAGGCGGCCGGACAGCATGAACGCGCGCCGCACCGTCTCGCCCGGCACGTCCGCCGCGGAGGCGATGGCGTCCAGCATCACGCCTTCCAGGGCGCCCTGGCGCAGCTCGCCGGTGAGCAACCTGCGCAAGAAGTCCTGCTCCGCTTCGGTGGAACGCGCGAACAGCGACGTCAGCAGGTCGACGCGGCGTTGCGCCGAGCCCTTGCCGGACGTCCCGGCCACCTCGGCGAGCGCGGCGTCGACCTCGGCGATCGTGAGCTCGGCGCGCTCGGCGGGAGGCACGGACAGGTCGAGGACCGTGCGCCAGCCGGTGCCGATCCTGCCCTGCCGCGGCGTGCCTATGAGGAACGACACCACCGCCACCACCACGTCCGCCGTAGCCGCGCGCAGCAACGCGGACAGCGCCTTGACCTTGGCCAGGCGCGACCGGGTCGCCGCCACCGCGGCTGACGTGTCGACCACTTCGGAGAGGAGCACGGATCCATGGTGCACCCGAGCACTGACAATTTCTCGAGGCGCGGGCCAGGCCGGCGCGGCCAACGGTTCAACCTGGGAGTTCACCACAGCCGTCGCGGTACCTGCCCTAGGCCTCGGCGACCGCCGCGATCTCCCTGACCGCTTCGCGCAGGCGGTCGGGGGTGAGCGACGCGTACCCCAGCACCAAGCCCGGCCACATCGGCGTGCGCGTGTACTGCGCCAACGCCCAGACGTGCACGCCTCGCTCCTCAAGCCTGCTCTTCAGCGCGAGGTCGTCCGTGCCATCGGGCATGCGCAGCACGACGTGCAAACCTGCCGCGACACCGATGGGCTGCCATGCGGGCAAATGCTCGGCAACGGCTTCCAGCAACGCATCACGCCTCTTCCGGTAGAGCGCGCGCGTACGGCGCAGATGCCTGTCATAACCACCCGTCCGCAACAGGTGCGCGAACGCGGCCTGCGGGATCGTCGCGGTGCCCATGTCGTTGTACCGCTTGCGGTTCACGATGTCCTCGCGCAACCGTTCCGGCACCACGAGCCATCCGAGGCGCAGCGCGGGCGCCAGCACCTTGCTCGTCGTCCCCTGGTACACCACGTGCTCGGGGGCGAGCGCCTGCAGCGCGCTCAGCGCCGGCCGGTCGTAGCGGTGTTCGGCGTCGTAGTCGTCCTCGATGATCAACGCATCGCGCTCGCGCGCCCACTCGACGAGCGCGCGCCGCCGCTCCGGGTGCAGCACCACGCCGAGCGGGAACTGGTGCGCCGCGGTGACCAGCACCGCCCTGCAGTCCGTTTTGGACAGCAGGTCGACGCGGAGTCCCTTGTCGTCCACCGGAACCGGCACGGTCTTGACGCCGTGGGAGCGCAGCAGGTCTTCGCCGCCGATGTGGCTCGGTTCCTCGATCGCGATGCTGCCGTCCAGCATGCGCGCGGTGAGCTGCAACCCGTCCGCCGCGCCGTTGGTGATCACCGCGTCCTTGGTGACCACCGCCCGCACCCTCGCGAGGTAGTCGACGACCTCCTTGCGCAGCCCCACGAAACCGGCGGGGTCGGGGTAGGCGAGGTCGTCGTCGGGGAGGTCGGCGAGCGCCGCCCGGTGGGCCGCCACCCATTCGGCGCGGGGGAACGCGCCCAGCGCGGGCAGGCCGGGCCGCAGGTTGTAGCGCCACCGCTTCGGCGGTTCCGGCATCCCGCACGCGCCGGCCGGTCCGAGGCTCGCGACCGTCGTCCCCGAGCCGCGTCGGGTGGTCAGGTAGCCCTCCGCGACGAGCTGGGTGTAGGCCGAGGTGACGGTTCCGCGCGCCACCTCGAGCTGCGCCGCCAGGTCCCGGCTCGACGGCAGCCGCGTACCCGGTGCGAGTCGGCCGTCCCTGATCGCCCGGCGCAGCTCGACCTCGACCCCGCGACGCCTCTGGTGCCCCGGCAGCAGGAGCTCGCGCAAAGTGGTCCAGTTCTCAGTCATCGAAGTGGAGCTTAAAGCTGGACCAGTTCCGCGCAAGGGTGACGGACATGAAACTCGGGGTGGCCGCGGGAGCGGCAGCGGCATCGATCGTCGGCGCGTCGGTGCCGGTCACGGGAATGCTGGAGGGCTACCCGGTGCTGACCGGCCAGGCCATGCGCTACGCACTGGCCGCGGCGGTGTTGTTGCTGGTGGCGCGCCGTCTGCCGATGCCTTCGTGGCGCGACGTGCCGCCGCTGCTGGGCGTCGTCATCTCCGGCATGCTCGGCTTCAACGCCCTGCTCATCGCCGCCCAGCAGTACGCGGAGCCGGGCTTCGTCGCCGCTGTCATGGGCGGCTCCCCCATCGTGTTGGCGCTGCTCTCACGCCAACGCACCGCATCGGCCCTTGTGGGTGCAGTGGTGGTGGCGGCGGGCATCGTGCTGTTGTCCGGCGGCGGGTCGTGGCACGGTCCTGGGCTCGTTCTCGCGTTGCTCACCATGGTCGGCGAGGTGTGCTTCACGCTCTTCGCGGTCGGGGTGGTGCGGCGGCTCGGCGTGCTGGGCGTGGCGACGTGGACCTGCATCATCGCGACGGTGATCGGCGCGGTGCTGGGGACGTTCGTCGGCGGCTGGCGGGTGCCGGACACCCGGCAGACCTTCGCGCTCGTGCTGCTGGCCGTGGTGGTGACCGCGGTGGCCTTCGGGCTGTGGTACTTCGCCGTGAACCGGCTGGGCTCGGACCGCGCCGGCGTGCTCATCGGCCTGATGCCGGTGGCCGGTCTCGCGACTTCGGTGCTTCTGGGCGTGCAGGAGCTCACTCTCGTGTCCGTCATCGGGGTCACCACGGTCGCACTCGGGTGCGTCATCGGGCTCCGGAGAGCAACGCACCACACACACGACTCGGGCCGGGTTCCCCCAAAATCAACACCAGCGACCGGGTCTGACAGTCCGGCGCATGTTGTTGTGCCGTGACGAAGCCGGCCTGCTGTGAGGCCGCCGGGCCGGCCGTGGCGAGGCCGGCCCAGCGGACTAGTGGACCGGGTACCCGATCGCGGCCACGTCGTCGGCGACATCCGCCGGCGACGTGGCGGGGTTGAGCGCCGTCACGACCGCCGCGGTCAACGGTTTGCCCGCGTACACGTGCCGCACCGCGTCGAGGTCGACCGGCGTCTCGTAGTAGTCCTGCGCCCAGTCCTGGTACGCCTCCGGGGTGCCCTCGGTCAGCAGCGCGAACATCCAGTCCGCCCCGTCCTCCCCTTCGGGGAAGGCGATGTCCCCGTGCCGCCAGGCATCCTCACCGTTCTCGCGCCACAGGCAGACGGTGATGGACGGCGTGCCCTCATCGGAGAACGCGGGTTCCTCCACACACTCGCGGAACACCTCAGGTACGGAGTCGACAACGCCGGGCCACGGCTGCCCGTCGTCGGTGGCATAAGGGCTCATCAGCGACTCGTGGTCGAAGCCGCGCACGTACGCACCCGCGGCCTTGAACACGATGGAGTACTCGTTGCCCGCACCGTCGTACATGGACGCCATCTCCTCGCCGGGCGCCCACTCGGCGTCGAAGAGGTGGTACCGGTCGTCGCCGTCGGGATCCAGGACGACGTCCAGCACGGCCAGCGCACGGCACAGCGCGCGCAACTCCGGGATGGCGGGCAGCAGACGGGCGACGTCGTACGCGGTCACCGCCACATCCAAGCAGCCTCAAGTGCCGAGCACGACTCGCTCAGGTGAGGTCCGGTCCCTGCGACCGGAGGTCGTCCACTCGCGACATGGCGTCACGCAGCTCGCCCAGCCACGCGTCGGCGTGCTCGCCAACGAGGCGCACGGCCCATGCGAGGGCATCAGCTCGTGAGCGGGCCACGCCGGCGGCCACGAGGGTGTCGAGCACCTGGCGTTCCGGCTGGCGCAGGCGCGTCATCACCGGCACGGCGAGGTGCGTGAACAGCTCGCGGGTGCCGCCCTGCACGGCTCCCCACGCCACCTTGCGGCCGTAGCGGTGCTCGGCCTGGCGCGCGATCTCGATGCGTTCGTCGCGGGTCTCCTCACGCCAGCGGGCGATGCGACCCGATTCGGCCGCGGCGCGCGAGGCGTCGTCGAACTCGCCCTCCAGCGGCGCGAGCGTGCCCACGACGGTGATCTCCTCGCGGTCCACGACCACCTCGGGCGCGCCGGTGAACCACGCGTCGGGGAGCCTGCCCGCGAACCACGCCGCCGCGTCGTCGGCCGGAGGCAGGTCAGCCTGCTGCCAGCCGCCTCGTCCTCTCCATCCACGTCCCATTTCAACCGCCTCTGATTACATGATTACGTCATTACTGACGTTACGCCTGCAATCAGGAAGTGGCGTTCGCCGTCAGCGAAGTGACCAGGGCATCCGCGGTGACGACAGGCCGGTCGCACACGTAGCCGCGGCACACGTAGGCCGCCGGGCCCTCGTCGACCAACGGACGGTCTTCCAGCAACGGCACGGACGAGGGCTCACCGGCCACGACGACGCCGCCTCCGGGCACATGAGCGATCGCCGCCGCCCACAGTGACGCACGGCGTGAGTCGTCGGCACCTACTACGGCGACCTGCAACGGACCGGACACCAGAGCCTCGGCGACGGTGAGCCAGTGGCCGGCGAACCGGGGGGCGCGGGCGGCGAGCAGGCCGGCGCGCGTCACGGCGGCGGACGCGGCGTCGAAGTACCGCGCGGAACGATCGGCGCCGGACAGCAGCGACGCGGTCAGCAGGGCCGAGGCCAGCGAGGACGCACCGCTCGGAGACGCGTTGTCGGTCGAGTCGGCTGGACGGCGAACGAGAGTCTCGGCGTCATCGGCCGTGTCGTAGTAAGCGCCAGGAGAGTCCGGCACGGCGAAACGGGAGAGCGCGGTGTCCAGCAGGCCGCACGCCAGGTCGAGCCACCGGATCGAGCCCGTCACCTGGTGCAGCGCCAGCAGCCCGTCCGCGACGCAGCCGTAGTCCTCCAGCACCCCGAACGACGGACCGGCGACGCCGTCGCGCGAGGTCCGCAGCAGCCTGCCCTCGACGAGGTGCACGGACGCCAGCAGCGACGCCGCGTCGGACGCGGCCGAGATCCACGCCGGCTCACCGAAGAAGGCGCCCGCCTCGGCCAGCGCGGCGATCGCCAGGCCGTTCCAGGCCGCCACCACCTTGTCGTCCCGTCCTGGCTGCGGCCGCGCGGCGCGCACCGCCAGCAGCGAGGCCCGCACCTCCTCCCCCGGCTCCGACACGAACCCCAGGGTGGACTTGCCGTCCTCGAAGTTCGGCTCGGGCGTCACGCCGAACGCAGCCGCCGCGGCACCCAGCTCCTCGAACGACCACACGTAGGTCAAGCCTTCGACGCCATCGGTGTCCGCGTCCAACGACGCCGCGAACCCACCGGAAGCCGTCCGCAGGTCCCGCAGGAGGAACGCGGCCGTGTCCCGCGCGACCCGCTCGTAACGCTCCGAGGCGGTCACGCGCGTGAGGTGCGTGTAGAAGCGGAGCAGCAAAGCGTTGTCGTACAACATCTTCTCGAAGTGCGGCACGACCCACGCGGCGTCGACGCTGTAGCGCGCGAACCCGCCGCCGAGCTGGTCGTACATGCCGCCGTTGGCCATCGCGTCGGCCGTCGAGGTCGCCATGGAGACCGCCTCGACCGACCCGGTGCGCTCGTGGTGGCGCAGCAGGAACTCCACCACCATCGACGGCGGGAACTTCGGCGCCCCGCCGAAACCGCCGTTGCGCCGGTCGAACTCCCCCAGCAACGACACCACGGCACCGGCCAGCACGTCGGCGTCCACAGTGGACGGCGGCAGCGGCGCGGCCTGCCGGGCGATCTCCCGCACGACGGCGGAGGCGGACCGCAGGACCTCGTCCCGTTGCGAGCTCCACGTGGCCGCCACGGCCTCGACGAGCTGCGGGAACGACGGCATGCCCGGCCGCGGCGACGGCGGGTAGTAGGTGCCGGCGTGGAACGGTCGCGCGTCCGGCGTCAGGAACACCGTCATCGGCCACCCGCCGTGGCCGGTCATGGCCTGCGTGACCTCCATGTACACGGCGTCGACGTCCGGCCGTTCCTCGCGGTCGACCTTCACCGGCACGAAGTGCTCGTTCAGGAACGCCGCGACGTCGGCGTCCTCGAAGGACTCGTGCGCCATCACGTGGCACCAGTGGCAGGCCGCGTACCCGACGGACAGCAGCACCGGCACGTCGCGCCGCCGGGCCTCCTCGAACGCCTCCTCGCACCACGGCCACCAGTCGACCGGGTTGTCCGCGTGCTGCTGCAGGTAGGGGCTGGTCGCGTCCGCGAGTCGGTTCGCCATGCAATCACAGTAAATGAGCAGCGCAGAGGCCGAATCTCGATCAGACTCGGGCCCGTGTTGCTCACCCTGACCACGACGCACCGGCCGGCGACCGACCTCGGCCACCTGCTGCACAAGCACCCCGACCGGGCTCAGTCCTTCACGACGAGCTCGGGCGTCGCGCACGTCTTCTACCCGAAGGCGACGAACGAGGAGTGCACGGTCGCCCTCCTGCTGGAGGTCGACCCCGTCGCGCTCGTCCGAGGTCCCGGCAGCACGCTCACCCAGTACGTCAACGACAGGCCGTACGCGGCCGGGTCGTTGCTCACGGTCGCGCTCGGCAGCGTGTTCCGCACCGCCATGAACGGCCGCAGCGAGAGCCACCCCGAGCTCGCGAGGACGCCGATCCCGCTGGTCGTCCGCATCCCCGCGCTGCCGCACCGCCTCGCGGAACGGCTGTTCACGCCGCTCGGCTGGTCGGTCGAGGTCACCGGGCACGGCGACTCGCGCTACGGCGACGTGACGCTGACCGGCACCGTGAAGCTCAGCGACGCGTTGAAGCACCTCTACGTGCTGCTGCCCGTCCTCGACGGCGGCAAGCACTACTGGGTCGCGGCCGACGAGGTGGACAAGCTGCTCAAGGCCGGTGACGGCTGGCTGTCCGCGCACCCGGACAAGGAGCTGATCACCACCCGCTACCTGGCCCGCAGGCGCCCGTTGATCACCTCCGCCCTGGAACGCCTCGCCGACGTCGACGAGGTCGAGCCGGAGGAGCTCGACAACGCCCTGGCGGAGCCGAAGATCTCCCTCGCCGCACAGCGCAAGGAGGCCGTGGTCACGGCGTTGAAGGCCGCGCGGGCCCAGCGCGTGCTCGACCTCGGCTGCGGTGGTGGCGCTCTGCTGCGCGCTCTCGTCGACGAGCCCGCGTTCACCGAGATCCACGGTGTCGACGTGTCCGCGAAGGCGTTGCAGGAGGCCGCGCGCAAGCTGCACCTCGACCGCATGGGCGAGCGGCAGCGCGAGCGGATCACGTTGCGGCAGTCGGCGTTGACCTACGCCGACGCCGAGCTGGCGGGGTACGACGCGGCGGTGCTGATGGAGGTCGTCGAGCACATCGACCCGTCGCGCCTGCCCGCGCTGGAGCACTCGGTGTTCACCGTGGCACGCCCCGCGACCGTGCTGGTGACCACTCCGAACGTCGAGTACAACGCGCTGTTCGAGACGTTGCCCGCAGGGCAGATGCGCCACCCCGACCACCGTTTCGAATGGACCCGCGCGGAGTTCGCGCACTGGGCGGGTGGTGTCGCGGAACGCCGCGGCTACACCGTCACGTACGTGCCGATCGGGCCGGAGGACGCCGAGCGCGGCGCGCCGACGCAGATGGCCGTGTTCACGCTGGGGGACGAGAACTGATGGAGCTGAAGATCCCCGACCTGTGCCTGGTGGTGCTGGTCGGCGCCTCGGGTTCGGGCAAGTCGACGTTCGCGCGCAGGCACTTCCTGCCCACGCAGGTGCTGTCGAGCGACTACTTCCGCGGGCTCGTGGCCGACGACGAGAACGACCAGTCGGCGTCCGCGGCGGCGTTCGACGTGCTGCACTTCGTGGCGTCGAAGCGGCTGGAGGCGGGGCGCGTCACCGTGGTCGACGCGACGAACGTCCAGCCCCAGGACCGCGCGAAGCTGGTCGAGGTCGCGCGCAGGGCGAACGTCCTGCCCGTCGCGATCGTGCTCGACACCCCGACCGACGTGTGCCTGAGGCGCAACGCGGAACGCCCCGACCGCGACTTCGGCGCGCACGTCGTCAAGCGGCACCGGGCCGCGCTGCGGCGCTCGCTGAAGCACCTCGGCAAGGAGGGCTTCAAGCGCGTCCACGTGCTGCGCTCGCAGTCCGATGTGGACAACGCGACGATCGTGTACGAACGACTCCTCAACGACCTCAGGCACGAGACCGGGCCGTTCGACGTCTTCGGCGACGTGCACGGCTGCCGCGCGGAGCTGGAGGAGCTGCTCACCGAGCTGGACTACGAGATCCAGCGCGACGACGAGGGCCGCGCGGTCGACGCGGTCCCTCCCGGCGACCGCAAGGCCGTGTTCGTCGGCGACCTGGTCGACCGCGGGCCGGACACCCCCGGCGTGCTGCGCCTCGTCATGGGCATGGTCGGCAACGGCCACGCCTTCAGCGTGCGCGGGAACCACGAGGAGAAGCTCGTCCGCGCCCTGCGCGGCCACGAGGTGACGGTCCGGCACGGCTTGGAGAAGTCGCTGGAGCAGCTCGCGCACGAGCCGGAGGAGTTCCGCCTCGCCGCCGCGAAGTTCTGCGACGGCCTCGTCGCGCACTACGTGCTGGACGGCGGCAACCTCGTCGTCGCGCACGCCGGTCTGCCCGAGCGCTACCACGGCCGCGCGTCCGCGAAGGTGCGCAGCTTCGCCCTGTACGGCGACACGACCGGAGGGACCGACGCGTACGGGATGCCGGTGCGCCTGCCGTGGGCGAACGACTACCGCGGCTCGGCGATGGTGCTGTACGGGCACGTCCTGACGGCCGAGGCCGAGTGGATCAACAACACCCTGTGCCTGGAGACGGGTGTGGTGTTCGGCGGGAAGCTCACCGCGCTGCGCTACCCGGAGAAGGAGCTCGTCTCCGTCAAGGCGCACCAGGTCTGGTACGAGCACGACGCCCCGTTCCCGGTGAAGGCCGCCGAACGCGCGCCGGACGTGCTGGCACTCGAGGACGTCACGGGTCTGCGCCGCGTCGACACGTCGGTGATGGGCGCCGTGACGATCCGCGCGGAGCAGTCGGCCTCGGCTCTGGAGGTCATGAGCCGGTTCGCGATCGACCCGCACGACCTGCTGTACCTGCCGCCGACGATGGCGCCGACGGCGACCTCGCAGCGCGACGACGTGCTGGAGCACCCGGAGGACGCGTTCGCGGAGTACCGGGCGGCCCGCGTCGGGCAGGTGATCTGCGAGGAGAAGCACATGGGCTCGCGCGCGGTGCTGTTGGTGCGCAAGGAGGGCGGTGCGATCTACACGCGCACCGGACGTGCGTTCTTCGACGGCGCACCGGGCGACGAGCTGCTCGACCGCGTGCGTTCGGCCTGCTCCGGGCTGTTCGACGAGTTCGCCACGGACTGGCTGCTCATCGACGCCGAGCTGATGCCGTGGAACGCCAAGGCGGCCGGGCTGATCCGCGAGCAGTACGCGGCGGTCGGCGCGGCGGCGAACGGCGTGCTGCCGGTGGCGGTCGACGCCCTGCAGGCGGCCGCTGCACGCGGTGTCGACGTCGCGGACCTGCTGGAGCGCACGTCGAGGCGTGCCGCGAACGCCGCGGCCTACAGCGCGGCGTACGAGCGGTACTGCTGGCCGGTGGACGGGTTGGAGGGCGTGCGGATCGCGCCCTTCCAGCTGCTCGCCTCCGAGGGCCGGACGTTCCACGACCGCTCGCACCTGTGGCACCTGGAGACGCTGGGCGGGTTGGAAGGGCCGTTGTTCCAGCGGACCCGGCACCTCGTGGTCGACGTCGAGGACCCCGAGCAGGTCGCCGCCGGCGTGCGGTGGTGGGAGGAGCTGACCGCGGACGGCGGTGAGGGAATGGTCGTGAAGCCGCTCGCGAACCTCGGCGGACGCGTCCAGCCGGGCGTGAAGGTGCGCGGGCGCGAGTACCTGCGGATCATCTACGGCCCGGACTACACGTCGCCGGAGAACCTCCGGCGGCTGCGCAAGCGTTCCCTCGGGCGCAAGCGCGGACTCGCGCTGCGCGAGTACGCCCTCGGCATCGAGGCGCTGGAACGCGTCGCACGCGGCGAACCGCTGTGGAGGGTGCACGAGTGCGTCTTCGGCGTGCTCGCGCTCGAGTCGGAACCGGTGGACCCGAGACTGTGATCCTCGAGGTGGTGGTCGGCTCGCACGCCTACGGGCTGGCGGGCCCCGACTCCGACGTGGACAGACGCGGGGTGTTCGCCGCGCCCGCGGAGGCGTTCTGGCGCCTGGACAAGCCCCCGACGTCGGTCGAGGGGCCGGACCCGGAGCAGCTCAGCTGGGAGGTCGAGCACTTCTGCCGGCTCGGCCTCAGGTCGAACCCGACGGTGCTCGAGACGCTGGTGAGCCCGCTGGTCGAGGTCAGCACGCCGATCGGGGAGGAGCTGCGGGAGCTGCTGCCCGCGTTCCTCTCCCGGCACGCGGTGCGGTCGTTCACGCGAGCGACGGAGATGCAGCTGACGCGCGCGGGCCGCAACCTCAAGCCCAAGCAGCTGATGCACGTGGTGCGGCTGCGGCTGGTGGGGCTGGAGCTGCTGCGCACCGGGCGGTACGACATCGCGGCGGACCGGTCGCTGCTGGCGATCCGCTCCGGGGAGATGGCGTGGGACGAGGCGCTGGCCTGGGCGCACCGGCTCGGCGACGAGATCGCCGCGGCTCGGGGGCCGTTGCCGGAGGAGCCGGACCGGGAGCGGGTGGAGGACTGGCTGGTGTCGGTGCGCAGGAGGACGTTGTGAGCCACCTCTCCGCGCGCCGCCGAGCGGTGCGCACCGGTGAGGCCGATGCGCACCGACCACGTCACCCGGCGGTGCTCGGCTAGTCCTTCTTCGGGGCGGTCTGCCCGGCCGGGGTCTCCTTCGAGCCCTCGGCCGGCTCGTCGAACGACGCCGGCAAGCCCTTGATGTGCTTGTTCATCGACTTGACGAGGAAGAAGACCGCGATGAAGAAGACGATGAGCAGGACGAGGCCGACCGGGGAGGACTTGCCGAAGTCCTCGCCCTGGCCGCCCTTGTCGTTCTCGTTCGGGTTCGACGGCTGCACGGCGACCAGCGCCACCGTGCTGCCGAGGGAGAAGTCTGGGGAGAGCACCCCTAGACCTTAACTCCGGCGAACAGGTCGTTCTCCGGCAGCGTCGAGTCGACCTGGGAGCGCACGAGCTCGTACTCCTCGGTCGGCCAGATCTCGCGCTGCAGGTCCATCGGGATCGCGAACCAGCGGCTGGTCGGGTCGATCTGGGTGGCGTGGGCCTTCAGCGCCTCGTCGCGGACGTCGAAGTAGTCCGCGCACTCGACCTGCGTGGTGACGCGCTCCATGACGTCGGGGCGGTCGGTGCTCCAGTTCGCGAGCCACTCGGTGTACGGCGACTCCATGCCGCGGGCTTCCATCGCCTCGTGGAACGCCAGGATCTTGGCGCGCGAGAAGCCGTGGCCGTAGTAGACCTTCGGCACCTCCCAGGCGTCGCCCAGGTCCGGCTCGTAGGCCGGGTCGGCGGCGGCGTCCAGGGCGGCCATCGAGATCTCGTGCGTGCGGATGTGGTCCGGGTGCGGGTAGCCGCCGTTCTCGTCGTAGGTCACGACGACGTGCGGGCGGAAGTCCCTGATGGCCTCGACCAGCGACGGCACCGACTCCTCCAGCGGCACCAGGGCGAAGCAGCCCTCGGGCAGCGGCGGGAGCGGGTCGCCCTCGGGCAGACCGGAGTCCTTGAAGCCCAGCCAGCGGTGCTGGATGCCGAGGATCTTGGCTGCGCGGGCCATCTCCTCGCGGCGGACCTCGACGATGTTCTCGAGCACGTCCGGCTTGTCCATCGCCGGGTTCAGAATGCTGCCCGCGCCACCGTCCGTGCAGGTCACGACCATCACGTCGTGCCCTTCCGCGACGTAGCGGGCCATCGTGGCCGCGCCCTTGCTCGACTCGTCGTCGGGATGTGCGTGCACTGCCATAAGGCGCAGCTTGTCGGCCATGACCCCCGTGGTCCTCCTGTGTGAACGGTCCTGCGACACTCAACAACCGAATGCCGGGCACCATTGTTCCCCAGAGGCGAGGAGGGCGCGGACAAGTGGCACAGCGCGTGCTCCCCGAGGGGCGCTACAGCAGGCAGAGCCGCAAGCAGGGGTCGAAGTGGACCCGCTGGGCGTTACTCGCCGTAGCCGTCGCGGTCGGTGCCCTGGTCGCCTTCGTCGGTTACCGAAATCTCGGCACAAAACCGATCGAGGCGAAGCAGACCGCGTTCACCATCCTCGGCGACGACCGCGTGCAGGTCAGTTTCGAGGTTTCCCGCGATCAACCGGATCGTGCCGCCGTCTGCATCATTCGGGCCCGGTCCAAGGACGGGGACGAAGCAGGCCGGCGCGAAGTTCTGGTGCCTCCGGGAAATGCGCTCGTCGTCGAGACAACTGTTCTCCGCACCTCCAAACCCCCGGTCACCGGCGAGGTCTTCGGGTGCTCCTACCAGGTTCCCGCCTACTTGTCCACGACCTAGCGGCCAAGCGGGTGATCTGCGGTTTAAACGGCGAGACGGGGAACAAATCGCCGTCGCTGAACGTTGTCTTCGTGTTACTATTGCAGCTCAAGCACGGCCCCGGCGCGGGCCGTGTTTTTCCGTTCCGGGCCAACGGCCCGGGAACTTCTGGTGTACACGCGTGCGTCAGAGCAAGACGAGGAGTTGGTGACCGTGAGCGACACCCAGGTGACCTGGCTGACCCAGGAGGCCTACGACCGGCTCAAGGCTGAGCTGGACGAACTGATCGCGTACCGCCCGGTCATGGCTGCCGAGATCAACGCCCGTCGCGAAGAGGGCGACCTGCGCGAGAACGGCGGCTACCACGCGGCTCGCGAGGAGCAGGGCAAGCAGGAGGCGCGCATCCGCCAGCTGCACGAGCTGCTCCAGGCCGCGAAGGTCGGCGAGGCCCCCACCACGAAGGGTGTCGCAGCGCCGGGCACGGTGCTCACGATCCGCTACGAGGGCGACGACGAGACCGAGACGTTCCTGCTCGCCACCCGTGAAGAGGGCGCGCACGGCGAGATGGAGGTCTACTCCCCGGTTTCGCCGCTCGGCAAGGCTCTGAACGGCGCGAAAGACGGCGAGACCGTCGAGTACGAGCTGCCCAACGGCAAGCTCCAGAAGGTCACGTTGATCTCCGCGGTTCCTTACCAGGCGTAGTCACGCCACATGACGTGCGAAGGGCCGGTCACCTCGGTGGCCGGCCCTTCACGCGTTCCAGGAGCGGTCGCACGCGCGGGGGCACCGGCGTCGACAGGGCGATCGACGTCGAGAGCCGCCTCACGTGGGGCACGTCCACGACGTGGTCGACCACGCGCTGCAGGTCCGCGTTCGACCGGGCGACCATTCTCACGAAGAGATCTCCCTGACCCGTCGTCGCGTGCACCTCGCACACCTCGGGGATGGCGGCCAGCCCCTCGCACACCTCGGCCCGGCGTCCCTGCGCGATCTCGACGACCGCGAACGCCGTCAGCCCGTACCCCATCGCACCGAGGTCGAGCGCCGGCGGGAACCCGCCGAGCACGCCCCGGTCGGTCAGCCGGTCCAGCCTGGCCTGCACGGTTCCGCGCGCGACGCCGAGCCGGCGGGAGCATTCGAGGACGCCCAGGCGCGGCTCGTCCGTCAAGAGCAGGAGCAGCCTGGCGTCCAGTTCGTCCACGAGCTGGTCAGAGTGCTCACCCTGTTGATCCGAAGGCATAGATCACTATACAAATTGCACAGCTAAATCGCTGACTATTGCTCACCCTGTTGGGTCGACTCATGCTGTTCGACATGACTCAGCAGCTTGACGACGTGAGCTACGACCAGCTCCGGCAGCTCGTGGGGTTGGTCGACTACGACGCGACCAAGGACCCCTTCCCCGTGCGCGCCATGGACGCCGTGGTGTTCGTCGCGGGCAACGCCACGCAGACCGCGTGGCTCTACCAGGTGGCGTTCGGCATGGAGCTCGTGGCCTACGCGGGTCCCGAGACCGGCCAGCGCACCCACAAGTCGTTCGTGCTGAAGTCGGGCTCGGCCCGCTTCGTGATCAACGGCGGCGTCACGCCCGACTCCGAACTCCTCGACCACCACCGCCGCCACGGCGACGGCGTCGTGGACCTCGCGCTGGAGGTCGGCGACGTCGACCAGTGCATCGAGCACGCCCGCAAGCAGGGCGCGACCGTCCTCGAGGAGCCGCACGACGTCTCCGACGAGCACGGCACCGTGCGCCTCGCGGCGATCGCGACCTACGGCGAAACCCGCCACACGCTCGTCGACCGCTCGAAGTACAACGGCGTCTACCTGCCCGGCTACGTCGCCAGGTCGTCAACGGTCAAGCGCCCGGAAGGCGCCCCGAAGCGCCTGTTCCAGGCCGTCGACCACTGCGTCGGCAACGTCGAGCTCGGCAAGATGGACTACTGGGTCGACTGGTACAACCGCGTCATGGGCTTCGTGAACATGGCGGAGTTCATCGGCGACGACATCGCCACGGACTACTCGGCGCTGATGTCGAAGGTCGTCTCCAACGGCAACCACCGCGTCAAGTTCCCGCTGAACGAGCCGGCGATCGCGAAGAAGAAGTCGCAGATCGACGAGTACCTCGAGTTCTACGAGGGCGCCGGCGTCCAGCACATCGCGCTGGCCACCAACGACATCATCAAGACCGTCACCGCCATGCGCGACGCGGGCGTCGAGTTCCTCGAGACCCCGGACTCCTACTACGACGACCCGGAGCTGCGCGCTCGCATCGGCGAGGTCCGCGTCCCGATCGAGGTCCTCAAGGAGCACCGCATCCTCGTCGACCGCGACGAGGACGGCTACCTGCTGCAGATCTTCACGAAGCCGATCGGCGACCGCCCGACCGTCTTCTACGAGCTGATCGAACGCCACGGCTCCCTCGGCTTCGGCAAGGGCAACTTCAAGGCCCTCTTCGAGGCGATCGAGCGCGAGCAGGAGCGACGCGGCAACCTCTGATGGCGTTCCCCCGGTAAGGTGGCTTCACGGGGGCAACACATCGTGGGGAGGTGGCATGGCACTCGTACGACGCGTGGCCGCGGTCATCCCGCTGGTCGGAGCCGTGACCACGGCCGCGGCACTGACCGGCGCGGCGTTTCTGACCGTGGCCCACGCCGGCTGCGACGAGGCCGGCCGCTTCGTCCGCACGGGCGAGTCGATCCAGTTCGTCGGAGGCTGTGTGAACGGCGCCGACCTTCCGGCGGCGCCCACGGCCGAGGTCGAGAACGTCGACCGGTTCGGCGGCTCGAAGAAGCCCTAGGGCGCTGAGACGCAGAAGGCCCCTCCCCCGGCGGGGAGGGGCCTTTCGCACGCGTGGATCAGCCCAGCGCAGCCAGCAGGTCGGCCACCAGGTCGTCCCCGGACTCGATCCCCACGGAGACGCGCACCAGGTCAGCCGGAACCTCCAGCATCGACCCGGCCGTGGAAGCGTGGGTCATCTTCCCGGGGTGCTCGATCAACGACTCGACCCCGCCCAAGGACTCGGCCAGCGTGAACAGCTTCGTCCGGGCGCACACCTCGAGGGCGGCCGCTTCCCCGCCCTCGACGAGGAACGACACCATGCCGCCGAACCGCCGCATCTGCTTGGCGGCGACGACGTGCCCGGGGTGCGACTCCAGACCGGGGTAGATGACCTTCCGGACCCGGGGGTGCCGGACCAGCGCCTCGGCCACGAGCTCCGCGTTGTCGGAGTGCTTCTCCATCCGCAGCTCGAGCGTCTTGATCCCGCGCAACGTCAGGTAGGCGTCGAAGGGCCCGGGAACAGCTCCGGCGCCGTTCTGCAGGAAGCCGAAAGCGGCGTCGATCTCCTCGTCCGAGGTGATCAGCGCACCACCCACGACGTCGGAGTGACCGCCGATGTACTTGGTGGTCGAGTGCAGCACCACGTCCGCGCCCAGCTCCAGCGGCGTCTGCAGGGCGGGCGAGGCGAAGGTGTTGTCGACGACCAGCTTCGCGCCGGCGTCGTGGGCGACCGAGGCGATCGCGGCGATGTCGCCGATGTTCAGCAGCGGGTTGGTGGGCGTCTCGATCCAGATCAGCTTGGTCTCGGGGCGCACGGCCGCGCGGATCGCGTCGACGTCCGACACCGGCGCCGGGGAGTGGGTGACGCCCCACTTCGAGAAGACCTTGTCGATGAGCCGGAACGTGCCGCCGTAGGCGTCGTTCGGGATGACGACGTGGTCGCCTGGCTTGAGGAACGTGCGCAGCGCCGCGTCGGTCGCACCCATGCCGGAGGAGAACGCACGGCCGTAGCGGCCGCGTTCGAGGGACGCGAGGCAGGTCTCCAGCGCGCGGCGGGTCGGGTTGCCGGTGCGGGAGTACTCGAAGCCCTCACGCAGGCCGCCGACGCCGTCCTGGGCGTAGGTGGAAGTCGCGTAGATGGGCACGTTCACCGCACCCGTGGTCGGGTCCGGGTCCTGACCGGCGTGGATCGCCCTGGTGGCGAAGCCGTATGGGGTGCTCATGTCCGAAGGGTACTCACCCGTACGGCCGTGCGACGCGATAGTCCAGGCAGTGGGCGCGAACGGCAACAGCCCCCGGTCACGCGAGGTGACCGGGGGCTGGAGAACCTGCTGGAGGGCTTTACCAGCCCTGCTGCTGGCCGCCGTAACCCTGCTGGGGCGGCTGGCCGTAGCCACCGGGCTGCTGCTGCGGGTACCCGCCGGTGCCCGGCTGCTGGAAGCCGCCGGACTGCGGCTGGGCGTAGCCGCCCGTGCCGGGGTAGCCACCCGTCTCCGGCCAGTTGATCACGACGGTGCCGCAGATCTTGTCGGAGTAGGTCTCGTTCTTCGGCTTGTTCCACAGCGGCGACAGGTAGTTGATCAGCGAGCCGATGCCGCAGAGCAGACCGAACGCGTAGTTCAGCAGCAGGCGCAGGAAGGCCACGCCACCGCCGGGCGGCTGCTGCGTGTCCTCCTTGACGACCTTGATCTTCGCGACCTTCTTGCCGATCGACTGCCCCGTGGAACCGCCCTTGAGGACCGTGTTCCAGATGAAGAAGCCGAACAGACCGCCGTAGCCGACGAGGTAGGCGACCAGCACCAGGATCCCCGCGGAGGACGGGTCGGCCGTGGTCGCGCCGATCCCGCCGAGCACGGCGATGATGATGCCGGCCACGACGCCGGGGGCGACGTAGTCGATCAGGCCGGCGACCGCGCGCGAACCCCACTCGGCGTAGCCGGTGGGAGGCGGCGGGGCCATGCCGGGGGCGCCGTAGCCGGGCGCGCCGTAGCCGGGCTGCCCGTAGGCACCCGCGACGGCGGGCTGGCCGTACGGGTTCGACTGCGGTGCACCGTAGTGCTGCTGCGGCTGACCGTAGGCACCCGCGGCCGGCTGGCCGTACGGGTTGGACTGCGGGGCGCCGTAGCCCTGCTGGTGCTGCTGCGGAGCACCGTAGGGCTGCTGCTGCTGCGGGGCGCCGTACGCGGGCGGCTGCTGGGCGGGGAAGCCGCCCGAGCCGGGACCCTGCGCCGGGAAGCCGCCCGAACCGGGGGCCGACGGCACCTGGCCGGGGCTGACGACCTGGGTGGCGTCCGCGTTCTGCTGCGGTGCGGCAGGAGCCTGACCAGGCGAGACGACCTGCGTCGCGTCCGGGTTCGGGTTCGCCGCTGCCGGCTGCCCACCCCCCGGGACGACCTGCGTCGCGTCCGCGTTGGGCTCCTGCGGCTGACCGCCGAACTGGTGTGGCGGCTGCGGAGCGTTCATCCGGTTTCCAACCCCCTTGGCTGGGCCGTGCGAGTAAGACTGATGATCTGGGGCGTCACGCTATCGGACGCACGCCGTTCCACGCTCAGCGACCAGCCAAGAACCCCAGAATGTCCTGCCGGGTGACGACACCGGCGGGCTTGCCGTCCTCCAGGACGAGGGCCGCGTCGGCGTTCGAGAGGGCGTTCATCGCGATGCCGACCGGCTCGCCCGCGCCGAGCGTGGGCAGCGGCGGCGACATGTGCTTGTCCAGGCGGTCGGAGAGCTGCGCCTTGCCGGTGAACAACGCGTCGAGCAGGTCGCGCTCGTTCACCGCGCCCGCGACCTCGGCGGCCATGACCGGCGGCTCGGCGTTGACGACGGGCATCTGCGAGACGCCGAACTCGCGCAGGATCGCGACGGCGTCACCCACGGTCTCGTTCGGGTGGGCGTGCACCAGGTCCGGGAGCATGCCGCCCTTGCGGCGCAGCACGTCGCCGACGGTCGCGCCGGTCGAGTCCGGCGGGAGGAAGCCGTAGGACGCCATCCAGCGGTCGTTGAAGACCTTGGACAGGTAGCCGCGGCCGCCGTCCGGGAGCAGCACGACGACGACGGCGTCCTCGGGCAGGTCCTTCGCGACGCGCAGCGCGGCGGCGGCCGCCATGCCGCAGGAGCCGCCGACGAGCAGGCCCTCCTCGCGGGCGAGGCGGCGGGTGACGTCGAACGAGTCGGCGTCGGAGACCTCGACGATCTGGTCGGCGATGGTCTTGTCGTAGGCCTCCGGCCAGAAGTCCTCGCCGACGCCCTCGACGAGGTACGGGCGGCCGGTGCCGCCGGAGTAGACCGAGCCCTCCGGGTCCGCGCCGATGACCTGCACGGCCCCGTTCGAGGCCTCCTTGAGGTAGCGGCCGGTGCCGGAGATCGTGCCGCCGGTGCCGACACCCGCGACGAAGTGCGTGATCCTGCCCTCGGTCTGGCGCCAGATCTCGGGGCCGGTCTGGTGGTAGTGGCTCGCCGGGTTCTCCGGGTTGGCGTACTGGTTCGGCTTCCAGGCGCCGGGGATCTCGCGGACCAGGCGGTCGGAGACGTTGTAGTAGGAGTCCGGGTGCTCGGGCGCGACGGCCGTCGGGCACACCACGACCTCGGCGCCGTAGGCCTTGAGGACGTTGCGCTTGTCCTCGCTGACCTTGTCCGGGCACACGAAGACGCACTTGTAGCCCTTGCGCTGGGCGACCAGGGCGAGACCGACGCCGGTGTTGCCGGACGTGGGCTCGACGATCGTGCCGCCGGGACGCAGCTCACCGGAGCGCTCGGCGGCCTCCACCATGCGCAGCGCGATGCGGTCCTTCACGCTGCCACCGGGGTTCAGGTACTCGACCTTGGCCAGCACCGTGGCCTTGATGCCCGAGGTCAGCGAGTTCAGCTTCACCAGCGGCGTGTTGCCGACCAGATCGACGACGTGCTCGACGTACTCCACCGGTATCCACTCCCCTGCTCCCACACTCCGAGATAGCGGGACGAAGCCTAGCTCTAGTGGCTGCGGATCCTGACTCGAACGGCGGCGCCGACGATTCGGGGGAAGGGGGTGGTGCGGATGATCGGACTGCGGGCGCTGCGGGCGGCGGTCATGACGGCGGCGACGCTCGGCGGCCTCTCCGGCGCGCTGGCCGGCCTGCTCACCGAGCAGGGAAGACGTGCCCGCGCGGCCATCGGCGTGCTGGAACACCTCTGGCCCGCACCGGACGGCGTGTACGCCGACGACGGCGGCGACCCGCTGCGGCTGGCGGTGCTCGGCGACTCGATGGCCGTGGGTGTCGGTGTGACGCATCCCTCGCAGATGCCGGGCGTGCTGCTGGCCCTGGCGCTGGCGGAGGAGGCGGGACGGCCGGTGCGGCTGTCCACCTACGCCGTCAGCGGTTCCACCACGCGCGACCTGGTCCCGCAGGTCGACGCGGCCGTGCGGGACGAGCCGCGGGTCGCGCTGATCATCATCGGCGCGAACGACGTGACGTCGCGGATGGGCACCGGCGAGTCGGCCCGGCTGCTGGCCGAGCAGGTCCGCAGGCTGCGCGCCACCGGGTGCGGCGTGGTCGTCGGCACCTGCCCCGACCTGGGCGTCGTGCGGCCGATCCCGCAGCCGTTGCGGATGGTCGGGCACCGGTACAGCCTCCGTCTCGCGGCCGCCCAGACCGCCGCGGTGCGGGGAGCGGGTGGCATCCCGGTGTCCCTCGCGAACCTGCTGGCGCCGGAGTTCCTGGCTCGGCACGCCGACATGTTCAGCTCGGACCGCTTCCACCCCAGCGCCGTCGGCTACGAGGCGGCTGCCGGCGTCCTGCTGGCGCCGTTGTGCCAGGTGGCGGGGCTGGGGGCGGGCTGGGTGGCACCGGTGGTGCCGCTGCGGTCGGCGGCGGCCCTCGCGGTGGGGCCGTCGAGGTGGCCGCCGTGGCCGCAGAAGCGGCACGCGTGAGTTTCGGAAATCCTCGTCACTCGCGCTGGCCGGGGTGAGCGGGCGTTAACTACGCTCGACGGCAACCTTGACTCTCAACGAGGAGTTCCGTGATGCCTGAGGCCGTGATCGTCTCCGCCGCCCGCTCCCCCATCGGCCGCGCGGGCAAGGGTTCGCTGAAGGACGTTCGGCCCGACGACCTCGCCGCGCGGATGGTGCGCGCGGCACTCGACAAGGTGCCGCAGCTCGACCCCGCGCAGATCGACGACCTGATGCTCGGCTGCGGCCTCCCCGGCGGCGAGCAGGGCTTCAACATGGCGCGCGTCGTCTCCGTGCTGCTCGGCTACGACAACCTGCCCGGCACCACCGTCACGCGGTACTGCGCCTCGTCGCTGCAGACGACCCGCATGGCCCTGCACGCCATCAAGGCGGGCGAGGGCGACGTGTTCATCAGCGCCGGCGTCGAGACGGTGTCGCGGTTCGCCAAGGGCAGCTCCGACTCGTGGCCCGACACGCACAACCCGGTCTTCGCCGACGCCGAGGCCCGCACCGCCGCTACCAAGGCCGCCGGCGCGCAGGAGTGGGTCGACCCGCGCACGCTCGACGTCGTGCCGGACGTCTACATCCCCATGGGCGAGACCGCCGAGAACCTGGCTCTGCTCAAGGGCGTCTCGCGCCAGGAGATGGACGAGTTCGGCGTCCGCTCGCAGAACCTCGCCGAGAAGGCCATCGCCGACGGCTTCTGGGCCCGCGAGATCACGCCCGTGACGCTGCCGGACGGCACCGTGGTCTCCACCGACGACGGCCCGCGCGCCGGCGTCACCTACGAGGCCGTGTCGCAGCTCAAGCCGGTCTTCCGCCCCGACGGCCGGATCAACGCGGGCAACTGCTGCCCGCTCAACGACGGCGCCGCGGCCCTCGTGGTCATGTCCGACACCAAGGCCCGCGAGCTCGGCATCACCCCGCTCGCCCGCATCGTGTCGACCGGCGTCTCGGGCCTGTCCCCGGAGATCATGGGCCTCGGCCCGGTCGAGGCCTCGAAGCGCGCACTGGCGCTCGCGGGCCTGTCGGTCTCCGACATCGACCTCGTGGAGATCAACGAGGCGTTCGCCGCCCAGGTGATCCCGTCCTACCAGGAGCTCGGCATCGACCTGGACCGCCTGAACGTCAACGGTGGCGCCATCGCCGTCGGCCACCCGTTCGGCATGACCGGCGCGCGCATCACCACGACGCTGATCAACTCGCTGCAGTTCCACGACAAGCAGTTCGGACTCGAGACCATGTGCGTCGGCGGCGGCCAGGGCATGGCGATGGTGATCGAGCGCCTGAGCTGAGCTCTTCTTCAAGATCTGCAATTTGACGTCTGCAAGTAGCTCCGCTTCACCCGAACGGAGCTACTCGCAGGCACCCTTTCTGCCGATGAGATGAATCGTCGCTCATTGACGTCATCAGGCGAGGGGAGTCCGTCCCTACCGATGAGTTAGGAGGGCCGGACATGCCCTACGTGTGGTGGCAAAGCGAATACGACCTGCAATGCCATGCTTTCTCCCTCGACCAGGCCAACGGACCGCGCGCCTTCTACGAGGCCGTCTGCGAGCACTCGGTCCCCGGCGAACGGGTCTCGCGCGCCCAGGCCGGCGCGCTCTGCACCCCCTGCCTGATCAAGGTGGGCACCGAGCTGCCCGACGTCCGCTGGCGGGTCTAGCGGCGCTACATCCCGATCGAGTCCGGTGCGCTCTCCACGAACCCGTGACGGGCGTAGAGACGACGGCCCGGCGGATCGGCCAGCAGGCTCACCTGAGCCTCGGGCGCGGCCTCGCGGATCTTCTCCAGCAACGCGGTCATGACCGCGTCACCGATGCCTTTGCGCTGGTGGTCCGGCAACACCGCCATGTCGATGATGACGAAGTACGTGCCGCCGTCACCGATCACCCGCCCCATTCCGACGGTTTCACCTGATTCCACGTGAACGACGTGCGTGCTCACCCACGCGCCTTTGACGCCGATTTCGGCTTGCGCGCGAGTGCGTTCGCTCAGTCCCGATTCCCTGCCCAGGCGCAGGTAGTCGTCGACTTCCGGTGGTGCCACGACGAGCCGATATGCGGAGTCCACGCATTCCCCTCACTTGTGCGCGTTGTTCGCCCGATGGCGGTAAAGGGCGGTCCGTGCTTCTTTGGTGCCGAGTTCCCGGAGCCCGGTGACGGCCCAGGACGCCAGCGACTCGTCCTCGTGGTCCAGGTGCTCGGCCAGGACCGGCAACGCCTCCGGTGACCGGGCGTCACCGATGAGTTCGAGCAGCCACGCCTTCAGGCCCCGGTCGTCCTCCTCGGCGCGGAACGCCGCGATCAGCTCGTCGAGGTGCTCCGCCGCGTGCGGCTGCAGCAGCGCGAAGCCGTTCTCCCGGTCCTGGCCGTTGCGCCGGCGCATGAGCCGCATGGCCTCGTCGAACCTCTTCGTCATCCCCGCTCCCCCACAACGCCGAAGGGGCGCCCCGCCGCAGCGGAACGCCCCTTCACAGCACTTCCCGGGACGTCAGTCCGAGTTGAAGTACGACAGCAGTCGCAGGATCTCGGTGTAGAGCCACACGAGGGTGACGGTGAGACCGAACGCGATCTGCCACGCGAACTTGGCCGGCACGCCGGCGCGGATCGCCTGGTCGGCGGCGTCGAAGTCGATCAGGAAGCTGAACGCCGCGAGGCCGATGCAGACGAGGCTGAAGATGATGGCGATCGTGCCGCCGGAGCGGATGCCGATGCCGCCGCCACCGTTGAAGAAGCTCAGCACGAAGTTGAACAGCATCAGCACGCCGACGCCGATGATGGCGCCGGTGATCCACTTGGTGAACTTCGGCGTCACCCGGATAGCGCCGGTCTTGTAGACCACGAGCATGCCGAGGAACACGCCGAGCGTGCCGATCACGGCCTGGCCGATCACCGCGATGCCGTTGCCCGGCACCACGTTGTCGAGCGCGCGGCCGATGATGTAGCTGATGCCGCCGAGGAAGATGCCCTCTGCGACGGCGTACGCGATCACGAGCGGCGGGCTCGGGTTGCGCTTGAACATGATGATCAGCGCGAGCACGAGGCCGATGATCGCCGCGGGGAACGCGAGGAAGTACAGACCCGTCACGAACGTGGTGACGGCGCCTGCGGCCACCACACCGAGGGTGATGGCGGTCTTGGTGACGACGTCGTCGATCGTCATCGGCCGCTCGCTGGTCAGCGGCGGCGGGGCCTGCTGGTAGCCAGCCTCTGGCTGGCCGAAGCCTGCGTAGCCTCCGTACCCGCCGCCGGTCGGCAGGTTACGGAAAGCCGGGTTGCTGCTCGAGCGCACCTGGTCCTCCTGGGGCGTTGCTTTACGCCGTCACGGGGTACAACGAGCACGCTCGGTGCCATGTTCCCCGTCGGTAAAGGCGACTTTACCCCCGACGACGATCACACGTGCGCAAATACTGCGCCAACTCCGGAGCGTAGTGACGCTACGGCGTGTCGCAGCGTGTCCTTGCGGAACTGAGTAATGCGCGTCACATTCCGATCACGTTCACACGTCCTCGCAGCGCCAGACTTCCCCCTCGTGGGGGCTTGTCCCCGATGTGGGGGACCGACAAGCTCGCACGCGGGAAGTACACAGGTCAGAGGGGATCGAGATTCACCATGGGCTGGAAACGTCTGGCCGCCGTGGCGGTGGTTTCGGGGCTCGCGCTCCTGACCGCCCCCGCGACGGCGACAGCTGTCGGCGTCAAGGGCATCGGCCACAACGCGTCCGGGCTCCAGCCCAACGCCACACCGGGCAGCGAGTGGCACGGCTCATACATCTGGCAGGACAAGCACGTGTGGTGCGTGCAGTACGCGCTGCCGGCTCCGGACAGCAACGTCGGCTACAAGGAAGGCGACGCGCTGCGCACCAAGGCGGGCAAGGACCTCGCGCCGGACATCGCGGCGAACATCTCCTACCTGCTGCTGCGCTACTCCACGACGAAGTCCGCGGAGGAGGCCGCCGCTCTCGCGCACCTCCTGCACAGCTGGACGTCGGCACCCGACGGCGCCGTGCGCCTCGACACGACCGACCCGAAGTTCCTCGCCTACGACGCGGCCTTCTACGCCGCACGGCTGCCGCAGCCGGTCCTGGACACCGTCGCGCGCCTGAAGGCCGACGCCGAGGCCAACCGCGGCCCGTGGGCGCTCAGCGCCACCGCGCCGAAGGAGCCGCTGATCATCGGCACCGAGTCCACCTGGACCGTGTCGCTGCTCAAGGCGGACAAGAAGGGCGTCACGAACGCCCCGATCGACTTCACCCTGACCGACGCGAAGCTGGCCGACGGCAGCACGAGCGGCAAGGCCACCACGGGCCCGGACGGCAGCCCCGCCACGATCAAGCTCGTCGCGACCGGCCCCAAGCCGTCGATCGCGGCCGTCGCGGACTCCCCCGCCGACCGCCCGGTCGTGCACTTCCCGATCCAGACCGAGAACATGCAGCGCATGGTCACGACCGGTGGCGAGAAGAAGCTGAAGGCCGCCGCCAGCGGCCAGGCCAGGACCGCGCCGGGCGCCGTGAAGATCACGAAGATCGACTCGGAGACCAAGAGGGCGATCGCGGGCGTCGCGCTGCGCGTCACGGCCAAGGACCAGACGTCCGCGGCGAAGAAGCAGGACGACACGGACCTCGTCG
Source organism: Lentzea sp. DG1S-22 (assembly GCF_036321065.1). Classification (NCBI taxonomy): domain Bacteria; kingdom Bacillati; phylum Actinomycetota; class Actinomycetes; order Pseudonocardiales; family Pseudonocardiaceae; genus Lentzea; species Lentzea sp. DG1S-22. Next base: position 5,252,825 of record NZ_CP143276.1, read on the forward strand.
GCACGGACGGCAAGCCGCTCGTGCTGCAGACCGGCCCCGACGGCACTGTCGAGGTGCCGGACCTGCGCACCCCGCAGGAGATCTGCCTCGTCGAGGTGGCCGCTCCCAAGGGCTACGAGGAGTTCTTCGACCCGAAGGCACCGCCGGCGGCCTGCGGCACGCTCGCGGCCGGCCAGACGCTGGCGCTCGAGCTGGTGAACAAGCCGAACAAGCCCGTCGTGCCGAGCACGATCCCGGCCGGCGCGGACGGCAGGACGCCCGTCGCCACGGCGTCGTTCGACACGCAGCTGCGCCCCGGCGTGCTGCTCGGGGTGGGTGGACTGGTGCTGCTCGGTGCGGCGCTGGCAGGCTTCCTGGTGTGGCGCAGGCAGTGAGTCCCAAGGCGTTCCTGACCGGTGCGCTGGTAGCGGGTGTCGCCGCTGCCGGCGCGCTGGTCGGCACGCCGGAAACCGAGGTCCTCCCCGGACGCGCGATCGCGGCCGAGATCCCGGTCGTCGGACCGGGACCGGTGGCCGACAGCCTCAGCACCGGCCGAGGGGCCGACCTCACCGGTCTCGTCGGCGGGGCGAACACGGCCAACGCCAAGCCCGCCGACCCCGCTCCCCCGCGGCAACAGCAGCCCGCGCCGCCCAAGGCCGGTCCGGGCTCCGTGCGGCTGCCCTCGGGCGGCTCGGCGACGTTGGTGCGCAAGGAGGTCAAGGACGGCGTGCTGCCCGTTCCGGACGGCATCGGCGAGGCGACGTGGTGGGGCACCGAGCTCGCGGCCCCCGAGGGCGCCACGGTGCTCGCCGGGCACGTCGACTGGAAGGGCGCGAAGGGCCCGTTCGCGGAGCTGTGGCAGGCGCAGAACGGCCGCGAGGTCGTGATCGCCGACAGCGCGGGCAAGGAGTTCCGGTTCCGCATCAAGCAGATCGAGACCGTGCGCAAGGAGGAGCTGCCCGCTCGCGCCGTCGAGTTCTTCGGCCCGCGCGGCCCGCACCGGTTGGTGCTGGTCACGTGCGGCGGGACCTGGATCGGCGGGCAGCAGGGGTACGAGGCGAACCGGGTCGTGATCGCCGAACCCGTTCGGTAGCGAAGCAACCCGTTCGGGTGACCAGTCGTCTCCTAAGGTGTGAAACGGTGGGGATGGTTGACCACGGGCGTGGCTCTGGGGCTGGTTCTGGCGGTGGTGCTGACTCTCGGGTCGCAGAAGGACCCGGTCACCGCGTCCGATCCCGGCCCCCTGCCGATGGCACCGAGACTGCCGGCCCCGAAGGACTCCGGTCCGACGCCGACGGTGCCCGCCCCCACCCGGGAGCAGCTCGACAAGCAGCCGTGGATGCACAAGCTCGCTCCCGGTGAGAAGCCCCCGCAGTTCGTGCTCTTCTCCTTCGACGGCGCTGTGTCGAAGCAGCACTGGGACAAGGTCCTGCCGATCGCCAAGGCCAAGAACGCGCACGTCACGGGTCTGCTGTCCGGCGTCTACATGCTGGCCGACCAGGACAGGAACCAGTACCAGCCCCCGGCGGGGCTCAAGCGCGGCGTCTCCGACATCCAGTTCGGCGGCAGCCGGCAGGACATCGCGGCCCGCATCGGCTACCTGAACCAGGTGATCGCCGACGGCCACGAGATCGGCACGCACTACAACGGCCACTTCTGCTCGGGCGGCACCCAGCCGTCGGTCGACAAGTGGGACAACGCGGCCTGGAACGCCGAGCTCCAGCAGTTCAGGCAGATCGTCGACAGGTCGCGCGCCGCGGGGCTCACCCTCCCCGCCGACGCCGTCCGGGGTGGACGGACGCCGTGCCTGGAGGGCAACTGGGACCAGGCTTTCCCGGCGATGGCCGCGAACGGCCTCGTCTACGACACCAGCAAGGTCGCGCTGGGCGTGCAGTGGCCGACCGTCCAGAACGGACTGTACGAGTTCCCGATGCCCGAGGTGCGGGTTCCCGCGCTGGGCAAGCAGGTCGTCATGATGGACTTCAACCTCTGGTACGCGCTCAACCAGGCCAAGGACGAACCGCACCGCGCGCCCGAGTTCACCCGGATCGTGTTCGACACCTACCGGTCCGTGCACCAGGCCGCGTTGAACGGCAACCGCGCGCCGATCGTCGTCGGCAACCACTTCAACGAGTGGAACGGGTCGGCGTTCTCGAACGCGATGGAGCAGTTCCTCGAGTACGTGTGCGACAAGCCGGAGACGGTGTGCGCCACCTACACCGAGGTGATCCAGTGGATGCAGCTGCAGGACCCGGCGGTGCTGGACCAGCTCCGCCGGATGCCCGCAGCCCGCAACTGGCAGTGAGGGCTACCCGTCGGTCGAGATGATCCGGTCGTCGTTCGCGCCGGGCTGGCCGTTCGCGTCCTGGTTGGACGTTCCGATCCACAGCGTGCCGTCCGGAGCGGGAGCCACCGAGCGCACGCGGCCGTAGCTCGTGAACACCGCCTGCGGCGTGCCGAGCGTGGTGCCGCTGACCGGGACCTTCCAGACCCGGCGGCCGGTGACGGCGCCGACGTACAGGGCGTTCTTGTAGTACGCGATGCCGGACGGACCGGCCTGGCTGTTGGGCCACGTCTTGACCGGGTTGGTCATGCCCGCGACCGAGCAGGTGCCCTCGCACGTGGGCCAGCCGTAGTTCCTGCCGGCCTCGATGCGGTTGATCTCGTCGGTGGTGTTGTTGCCGAACTCCGTGGCGTACGCGGTGTTTCCGACCCAGGTGATGCCCTGGACGTTGCGGTGGCCGATCGAGTAGACGACGCTGCCGGCGCGGGGGTTGCCGGTGGCGGGCCTGCCCGCGGTGTCGAAGCGGAGGACCTTGCCGCCCAACGAGTTCCAGTTCTGCGCGGTGCCGGTGTTCTGGCCGTCGCCCGTGGTGGCCCACAGGAAGCCGTCCGGACCCCACTCGAGGCCGCCGCCGTTGTGGTAGCGGTTCTTGGGGATGCCGGTGACGATCGGCTGGGGCGTGCCGCCGAGCTGCAGCTTGGCGACGCGGTTGTCGGTCGCCGTCGAGTAGTAGATGAAGACGGAGTTGTCGGTCGCGAAGCTCTTCGAGACGGCGAGGCCGAGCAGTCCGCCCTCACCGCCCGTCGTCTGGGCCTGTTCCACCGTGTCCAGCTCGGTCACGGTCGTGCCCGAGAGCTTCTTGATCTTGCGGGTGTCCCGCTCGGTGAAGATGCCGCTGCCGTCCGGCAGGAACTCGATGTCCCAGGGGATGTCGAGCCTGGTGGCGAGCGTGCGCTCGGCCAGGACGGAGGGGTCGTCCTGCGCTGAGGCGGGGATCACGCACAGGGACGCGGCCAGGGCAGTGCAGGCTGCCGCCGCTGCGATTCGACGAGCACGCATCTGTGCTCTCCTTCGGGTCCGCTCGGAGTTTTGGCTGCGGCGGCGGTGTTGCAGGGCGTGCTTACGCAATCACAGATCGCATGCCCCCGCAACAGTCGTCGGAGGTCCCGGTGTTCCCGGCTTCCGGACGACGGAAACTGACCATCATCCATCCGATGACTTCCGGGCACCTTCTGTACGGTCTAGACCGTGGCGGCGTGGACCACCTACCGTGGGAACCGCCGCCGCGCCCTCACGGAAAGCGCTTGCAGGCCCTCCGGGGCCCGCGGGCAGGAGACCGAGGAGTTGCGCATGAACGAAGCCGTCACCACCACCGGGACCGAACTCCCCGAGGTCAGGCGCGAGTGGGTCAAGCCCGACTTCCGCGACTTCGAGACGCCGATGGAGGTCACCGCCTACGCGGCTCGCAGCTGACGTCAGGTGGCGGGCCGGGGTTCCCGGTGGAGCCCCGGCCTCTCCGCGCGTCCTGCCCCTGGTCGACCGAGGAGTTCCCATGACTGCCGTTCCCCCGCGCAGTTCGTCGCCGAACTGCGCGCCCTCGCACCCCGGTACTGGGACAGCCACCCGTTCCACCTGCGCATGCACGCCGGTCAGCTGAGCAAGCACGAACTGCAGTCGTGGGCCGCGAACCGCTGGTACTACCAGCGCTGCATCGCGCAGAAGGACGCCGCGATCCTGTCCAACTGCCCGGTGCCCGAGATCCGCCGCCGGTGGCGTGAGCGGATCGTCTGGCACGACGGCACGCAGCCGGGTGAGGGTGGCGCGGAGAACTGGATCCGCCTCGCGGAGGCCGTGGGCCTGACCCGGGAGGAGGTGCTCGACGAGCGGCACGTCCTGCCCGGCACGCGGTTCGCCGTGGACGCCTACGTGACCTTCGCGCGCACCAAGCCGTGGGTCGAGGCCATCGCGTCCGGGCTCACCGAGATGTTCTCGGGCGCTCTGATGCGCAAGCGCTTGGCGGCGTTGCGGGAGCAGTACCCGTGGATCACCGAGGAGGGTTTCGCCTACTTCACCAACCGCATCGAAGCGGTGGCCGGTGAGGGGAAGGCCACCGTGGACATCGTGGTCGCGCATTCGCTGACCCGTGAGCAGCAACTGGCCGCCGTGGCCGCGTTGTCGTTCAAGTGCGACGTCCTGCGCGCCGTGCTGGACGCGGTCGACTACTACTCGGGCAAGGGCAAGCCGTGACGTCCGCGGTCGCACTGGACGCCGTGCCGCGGATCCGGCGCGGCGTGAAGCGCACCTACGACCAGATCCGGTCCGCGCACGTCGTGCTGTTCCCCGAGGGGGTGCTGGTGCTCAACGAGACCGCCGCCTCCGTCGTGGCGCTGTGCGACGGCGTTCGTTCCGTCGGCGACATCGCCCTCGCGCTGGGCGACGAGTACGCCGGCGTGGAACCCGAGGACGTGGCCTCGCTGGTGGCCCGCCTCGTCGAGCGGAGGGTGGTGGACGTCGATGGCTGAGGCGCCCTTCGGCCTGCTGGCCGAGCTGACGCACCGGTGCCCGCTGCAGTGCGGCTACTGCTCGAACCCGCTGGAGCTGGTGCGCCGCGACGCCGAGCTGCCTACCGAGGACTGGCGGCGCGTCTTCGACCAGGCCCGCTCACTGGGCTGCCTGCAGATCCACCTGTCCGGCGGGGAACCGCTGCTGCGCCAGGACCTCCCCGAGCTGGTCTCGCACGCGAGCGGCCTCGGCTGCTACGTCAACCTCGTCACGTCCGGGATCGGTCTCTCGCGCGACCGGTTGCGCTCGCTGGCTTCCCTGGGCGTCGACCACGTGCAGCTGTCGTTGCAGGACGCGACCCGTGCGGGCAACGACCGGATCGCGGGCATCAAGGCGTTCGACCGGAAGGTGGAGGCCGCGGCTCTCGTCCGCGAGGAGGGCTTGCCGCTGACGGTGAACACCGTGCTGCACCGGCAGAACCTCGACCACGTCGCCGGCATCATCGCGATGGCCGAGGAGATGGGCGCCGAGCGCCTGGAGCTCGCGAACACCCAGTACTACGGCTGGGCGCTGCGCAACCGCGCGGCACTCCTGCCCACCCGGGACCAGCTCGCCGCCGCCGACCCGGTCGTCGCCGCGGCGCAGGAACGCCTGCGCGGGCGGATGGAGATCGTCTACGTGATCGCGGACTACCACGAGGCCCACCCGAAGCCCTGCATGTACGGGTGGGGCGCCCGGCAGCTGACGGTGGCGCCCAACGGCGACGTGCTCCCCTGCCCCGCCGCCACGGTGATCTCGTCACTGCGGATCGAGAACGTGCGCGAGTCGTCGTTGCACGACATCTGGCACTCCTCGTCGTCGTTCAACGCGTTCCGCGGCTTCGACTGGATGCGCGACCCGTGCCGGTCGTGCCCGCGCAAGGAGGTCGACTTCGGCGGGTGCCGCTGCCAGGCCTTCCAGCTGACCGGTGACGCGGCGGCGACCGACCCCGTCTGCTCGCTGTCACCGTTGCGGTCCACTGTGGACACGATCCTGGCGACCGAGATGGCGCCGGCCGACGTTCCCGCGATGGCGATGAGGAAGATGCGGTGAAGGCGGTTCTGTTCGGCACGGCGGCCGGTGGCGGGTTCCCGCAGTGGAACTGCGCCTGCTCGTTGTGCGTGCGCGCCCGGTCCGGCGCGTTGCCCTCCCGGTCGCAGGACTGCCTGGCGATCACCGGCAACGGCACCGACTGGTGGCTCGTCAACGCTTCTCCGGACATCCGCACGCAGATCACCTCCTGTGCGTTGCTGAACCCCGGACCCGGTGCGCGGGAGACCCCGTTGCGCGGTGCGTTGCTCACCGACGCGGAGCTCGACCACACCCTCGGCCTGCTGACGCTGCGCGGCGGGGCGGGGTTGACGGTCTGGGCACCTTCCGCGGTCCTGCACGCGGTGAAGGACCAGTTCGACCTGCGCACGGTGATCGACGGGTACTCGCCGCTGTCGTGGCGCGAGGCCGGTTCCTTCGCGGTGGACGGCCTCCGCGTCACGGCCGTCCCGATCAGCGACAAGCGCCCGAAGTACGCCCGTTCCTCCACTGTGGACGGCCCCTGGGTGGTCGCGTACCGCTTCGAGGACGTCGTTTCCGGTGGTGTGCTGGTCTACGCGCCCTGTCTCGCGTCGTGGCCCGGCGGTTTCGACGAGGTGGTGGCCTCGGCCGACTGCGTGCTGCTCGACGGCACCTTCTACGCCGCCTCCGAGATGGGGTCGGCGACCGGCAGCTCGTCCGGCCAGGCTTCGATGGGCCACCTGCCGATCACCGCGAGCCTGCCCGAGCTGCGGCGGTTCCCCTCCGTGCGGCGGATGTACACGCACCTCAACAACACCAACCCGGTGCTCGACCCGTCGTCCCCGGAAGCGGCTTCCGTGCGCGAGGCCGGCGTCGAAGTGCCTTGGGACGGCACGGTGATCGAGCTCTAGGTGGGAATCGGCGGATGTCCTGCGTGATCGGGGCCGACCGCTGGCCGCGCGGCTCGTCGCGGAGATGCCGTCGTTCGTGCGGCAGGTGGCCGCGGCGCTGGTGGAACGCGTGCCCGCGTACTCCCAGCTGCCTGCGGAGGAGCTCGCCGGCGACATCCACCGCGTCACCGAGCATGCCCTGCGCGCGTTCGCAGCCGTGCTCGACTCGGGTGCGTGAGCTCATCGTGGTGGCACAGGTCACCGGCGCGGGTGGGACGTTGCCCGGAGTCGTCCGGCCGGGTTCGTGACCGATCAGAATGGCACCCGTGACTCCCGGCGCTCTCCTCTCGCTGGCGGTGCAGTCCTGCGTGGACGCCGCCAAGCTCCTGCACGGCCTGACCGTCGACGTGGCGGCGAAGGGCGCCTTCGACCAGGTCAGCAACGCCGACCTGGAGGTGGAGGCGTTCTTGCGGCGTTCGCTGACCGACGGCGCCCCCGGCTCGGCGGTCGTCGGCGAGGAGCTCGGCAGCTCGTCGGCCCCCGTCACCTGGTTCGTCGACCCGATCGACGGCACCCGGAACTTCGTGCGCGGCATCCCGCTGTCGTGCATCTCGGTCGCCGCGGCGGTCGACGGCACGCTGGTCGCGGGCTGCGTGCTGGACCCGTTCCGCGACGAGCTCTTCACCGCGGCCGTGGACGTGCCCTTCGCCGTGCGGTCGTCCGGCCTGGTGATCACGCCGGGGGTGAGCCCGCGCCCGCTGGTGCTGACCGACATCCCGTTGCCCGGCAGCCCTTACAGCGGCGAGATGGACCTCCTGAGCTCGCTCCTGACCGTCGCCGACGTGCGCCGCGTGTACTCGACGGCCCTGTCGCTCGCCTGGGTCGCCGCGGGCCGGGCCGACGCCGCGGCCAACATCGGCACGCACCCGTGGGACGTGGCCGCCGGCACCGTCCTGGTCCGCGCGGCCGGCGGCCAGTTCCGCGAGATCAGCGCGAACGCCTTCGTCGCCGGCCGGGGTGAGATCGTCGACTGGTTGGCCCCGCGCGTGGAAGGCATCGTCTCGTGATCGATCTCAACGGCAAGGTCGTGCTGGTCACCGGAGCCGGCGGCACCATCGGCGGCGGCATCGTCCGCCGCTTCACCGACGCGGGCGCACGCGTCGTGAGCCACAACGGGGCGGACGACGGCGACCTGCGCACCTCGGCTCGTCGCGTGGTCGACGACGCCTTCGCGCGCTACGGCCGCTTGGACGCCGTGGTCAACAACGCGGGCATCCAACCCGTGGAACCGTTGCCCGGCATGACATCCGAGCAGTGGCAGTCCGTGGTGGACACCAACCTGACGGCACCGTTCGCCGTCACCCAGGCCGCCGTGGCACACCTGCCGCCAGGCGGCTCGGTCACGCACATCGCGTCGATCGAGGGCAGGCACCCCGCCCCCGGACACGCCCACTACGCGGCCTCGAAGGCGGGTCTGGTCATGCACGCCCGCGCCGCCGCACTGGAGTACGGCCCGCAGCTCGGCATCCGCGTGAACACGGTGTCGCCCGGGCTGATCGCGCGGCCCGGCATCGAGTCGCAGTGGCCGGAGGGCGTGGCGCGGTGGCAGGCCGCGGCACCGCTGGGCCGGCTCGGGACGCCCGCGGACGTCGGGGACGCCTGCGTGTTCCTGGCTTCGGACCTGGCTCGGTGGATCACCGGGCACGACCTCGTGGTGGACGGGGGCGTGACGGCCCGCCCGACCTGGTGAGGCGCGGGCGGCTGAGGGAATCAGATGCTCGTGACGAACACCACAGCGATTGGTACACCAGTGCCAACCGAGCGGCTCAACGCCGCTCACCCCTGGAAACCGGCCTGAGCAAAGCTCCCGACCTGCTGCTACGGCGGCTGTGCAAGATCGTCCAGCCCGGCGTCCGCCCGAACGATGACCATGATCATCTTTTGGTTACTCTCCGACTCCCCTCCCCGCATCGTTGGAGGTAGTCGAAGCAGCCGAACGGATCGCCGAAGCGACCTGCGAAACCAGTGAAACGCCTGACCAGGTACCTGATCCTGGTGCGGATCCGGTTGGTACCCCCGACGGGATTCGAACCCGTACTGTGATCCTTTTAAGGGACCTGCCTCTACCGATTGGGCTACGGGGGCGCGGTGAGCCTAGGCCTTGATCGTCGGCTTGTGTGAGCGGATGGTCGTTTCTCGCCCGAGCGGCCCAGTGAATTGGACTGGAGCGAGCATCCGGGTAAGCGTCGAACGGACCCGAACATCAGCGGGTCCTCCCGGCTCCGAGCAGTTCCTTGAAGCGCAGCGCCACCCAGTCGTGCACGGCCGCGGAGACGCTGTTGTCGCCTGCCCTGTGCTCGAACCAGCGCCAGTCGCAGTTGACGTTGATCTCCAGGAACACGTGGTCACCGCCGGTCACGAGCAGGTCGAACGCCGCCACCTGGACGCGCCAGTGGCGGGCCAGGGCGAGCAGCTTGTCCGAGAGGGACGTCGGGACCTCGGTGGGCGTGACGCGGACGGCGTCGGGATCCACCCAGAGTTGTGCCGGGTCGAGCTTGTCGACCTGGTACGCCAGGCAGCGTTCGCCGACGACGAAGACGCGCAGTTCGGTGTCGGAGGGGACGTACTCCTGCACGATCACCGGGGCGGGTTCCGGGGTGTCGGAGGCCCTGGACGTTTCCAGGGGGCGGGGGAAGAGGCCGTGTTGCACGCCCGGGCGGGGCTCCAGCAGGTGCCTGCCGGCCGTTTTGACGATGCAGTGGCCTCCGCCGGGGCGGGTGCGGCCCGGGCGGGTCGTGACGGCGGTGCGGGGGACGCGCAGGCCGAAGGCAGCGGCGTCGGAGAGCTGCGTCAGGCGGTCCAGGTGCGTCGAGAAGCGCGACGGGTTCACGTGGGCCCAGTCGGAGCGCGAGGACAGCCAGTTGGCCACTGAGGCCCACTGGTCGACGGCGTAGGCGCCTGCCAGGGTTCCCGGTTCCACCGGGACGGCGGAGAGTTCGAAGTGGCGGCGCCAGACCAGCAGGGGGCGCAGGAGCCAGCGGTCCAGCTCGATCAGCGGCTGGTCGGTGTAGACGGAGAGCGGGAGGTCGACGCAGCGGTCGGCGTCGATGCGGGCCATTCGGATGCCGCGCTCGGCCAGGGCGATGGAGAGCTCGTTCATCTCCATGTCGGCGGCGCGGGCCAGGACGAGCACGCAGGGTTGCGGGTTGCCGTCGCCCTCGTCGACCATGCCGAGGCGGTGGACCTGCTCCTGGAAGTCGAGGCACTTGGGCGGGGAGCGGAAGAGGTAGTCCTGCCCCTGCAGCAGCAGGGGTCTGGCAGCTTCGGACGGGGCACCCGGCACCCGCCCGTCAGCCGACCTGGTCAATCGTCCTTCTTGCTGCGGAAAACCTGCCCCGCCTGCGCGTACTCTGCGGCGTACTGCGCCAACGCGGGGTCCTCGATCTCGCCACGACGAAGCTGTGCGGCCAGCTCCTCGAGAGACATCGGGATCACCTCTCTCCCCACATGGCGAATCACGCATTCAGGTGATGCACCAGCCGTAGTTTCCGAAACACGTAACGCAATGTCAAGGCGGCCTCGGGAGCTTACTCCGATTGGGCGCTCAAGTTCCGCCTCTAGATGTTCGAAGTGCCCCGAACGAGGTTACGTTCGGGGCACTTCCATACTCACAACGAGTAACGGCGGCGCGGGTTACGGCTCCCGCGTGCGCGTGTTCGTCAGCTCTGCACCGCGCGGTCGAAGTCCGACTTCGGGTCGTTGATCTGGCCGAGCGCCACGACCTCGCGGCCGTAGAACAGCGCCTGCGTCCAGTCCATGAGCACGCGCAGCTTGCGGTTCACGGTGGGCATGAACATCACGTGGTAGCTGCGGTGCATGAACCACGCCGGCACGCCCTTGAAGCGCAGGCCGAACACGTCCGCGACGCCCTTGTAGAGGCCGAGGCCGGCGACCGAGCCGAGGTACTTGTGGAAGTAGTCCTTCGGCTTCTGGCCGCGCAGCGACGCGACGATGTTCTTCGCGAGCAGCTTCGACTGGCGGATGGCGTGCTGCGCGTTCGGCACGCACGTCGCCGTCGGGTCCTCCTCGATGCGCGAGAGGTCCGGCACCGCGGAGCAGTCACCGGCGGCCCACACGCCGTCGAGGCCCTGGACCTGCATGGCGGCGGTGCACCGGACGCGGCCGCGCTCGTCGAGCGGGAGGTCCGTGTTGCGCAGCACCGGGTTCGCCTTCATGCCGGCGGTCCAGATGATCGTGTCGGAGTCGAACTCGGTGCCGTCGTCGAGAACGACGTGGCCGTTCTCCAGCGACTTCACGCGGGTGTCGAGGTAGATCTTGATGCCGCGCTTCTCGAGCGCCTCGACGGTCCAGGCGCCGAGCTTGGCGGACACCTCGGGCATGATCCGGCCGGCGGCCTCGACCAGTACCCAGTTCATCTCTTCGGGCTTGATGCCCTCGTAGTACTTGAGCGCATACCGCGTCATGTCCTCGAGCTCGGCGAGCGTCTCGATGCCCGCGAAGCCACCACCGATCACGACGAAGCTCAGGAGCTTCTTGCGCAGGTCCGCGTTGTTGGTGCTGGCGGCCTGGTCCAGGCGCGAGAGCACGTGGTTGCGGACGTAGATCGCCTCGCCGATCGTCTTCATGCCGATTCCGACCTCGGCCAGGCCGGGGATCGGGAGCGTGCGGGAGATCGCACCCAGCGCGGAGACGAGCACGTCGTACTCGATCTCCTCGACGTGGCCGTCCGACAGCTCGGCGGTCACGATCTTGCGCGCGTGCTCGATCTTGGTGACGCGGCCGGTGACGACGTGGCAGCGCTTGAGCACCTTGCGCAAAGGAGCGACGACGTGGCGCGGCTCGATCGAGCCGGCCGCCGCCTCGGGCAGGAAGGGCTGGTAGGTCATGTGCGGCTGCGGGTCGATCACCGTCACGGAGGCCTCACCGGAACGCAGTTTCTTCTGCAGACCGAGAGCCGTGTACATCCCGACGTACCCACCGCCGACAATGACGATTCGTGTGGGTTGCGACTTCACAGCAGCCATACACACATGGTGGCACCACGACCCCCTTTTTCGCGCGTCCGGAAGGGCCGTTGTGACTACCGTCGCCGGGTGATGCCGGACACCATCCCGGCTGACCTGCGCCTTGACCGGTTCTCGAGGAGTTCTCCCTGAGAGTACCGATTCAGATCCTCAGCGCGACGACCCCGATGACGACCGTCAGAGCACCCAGTCCGAGCACCTCCGCGAGGCCCGTGTTCGGCCCCGAAGGAAGTACGGCCGCGAAGGCCGCGACAACGAATGTGATCGCCTGGACAATGGCGAACCGGCGTGCCGGTGCTTTCAACGCCGCCGGCTCGATTTTCGTTTTCACCGGAACGACCGCCGCGAGTGCCGACGTCACGTGAACCAGGTGCAGCGCCGGAATCAGGACCAGCACGCCGAGCCGCAACGGATGCCCTTCCCCGAACGCCATCGCCAGGGCCGCGTAGCCGATCAGCAACGCCGCGCCCGCGCTGCCCGGCATCAGCACCGTGACCACCGTCAGCACCGTGACGACCAGCAGCGGTGCGATCGACTCCGACTCCAGGTGCAGGACCAGCGCCACGGGCAACGCCGCGAGCACGATCGCGAGGCGCATCAGCATTCGCGGGTCACCGCCACCCCGTGCTCGGCCATCCTGCGCAGCCTCAGCCGGTGCTCCGCGGCGATCATCTCGGCCGCGACCTCGCCCCACGGCGTGTCCGCGTCGGGCCGCAACGGCAGCGGCAGCGTGTTGACCGCCAGCACGACGTGCCCGTTCCTGCGCGTCTGCACGGCCAGCTCCGCGATCTCGTCGTCGAGGAACGGCGACAGCAGCACGACCACGCATCCGTGCGGCAGCTTGCGCAACGCCACGCGCGACGACCACCCGGCGGCCTGCACGCACACGACGAGCTGCGTGCGGATGCGCATCAGGTGCCGCCGCCCCACCCCCGAACGCACGTTGAGCTGGGGACGCGACAGGTCCACCAGTCCCACCCGGTCGCCCTGCCGCAGGTACCCGGCGGCCATCGACGCCGCCCGCCGCACCGCCCGGTCCAGGCTGCCGTCCGGCCGCGTCGTGGCGCCGTGGTGCGGTGACGACCACTCCGCCACGTCCGCTCCGACGTCGCTGCGGGTGTCGAGCGCCAGCACGACCTCGGCGTCGGCCTCGGCGTGCCGCTCGCGCACGTGGACGGTGCCGGTGCGGGTGGTGACGCGCCAGTCGATCCGGCGGAGCCTGTCCCCCGGCTGGAACGCCCTGATGTCGCGCAGTTCGGTGGAGTCGCCCGCGCGCGGCGAGCGGTGGATGCCGACCAGGCCAGCGGGACGGGGCGGCAGCGGTCCGGACGGGTGGTGCTCGACCGGCGGCAGGATCGTGCGCACGTGCTCGGCGCCGACGACCGGTCCGTAGACGTGCATGCCGTCCGGACCGGCGAACAGGTGGTCCAGGCGCAGGTCGACGCCCGGTCCCCACGCGTCGCGCCGGATCCGCACCGGCAGGTCGGGCGAGTGCGCGGGGACCGCCCGCATGCCACCGGGCAGCCGCACGACCGCGATCTCCGCGTCCGCGCCGTCGAGGTGCGCGACGGTGTGCACGACGCCCGCGCCCGCACCGCGCGGCACGGGCTTCACGCTCACCTTCGGCACGCCGCGGGGTTTGTTCGTGAGCAGGACGGACAGGACGAGCGGCACGCCGAACAGCACCAGCTCGACCTGGTGCAGGAACATCCCGCACACGACGAGCCCGACACCGAGCCAGACGGCGCGCGAGTACGCGTCCGTGGGGTGCCAGTGGGCGCCGTGCGACTGGGCGAACGCCTCCCGGAGCTTGTCCGCCCTGCTCATGAGCTGGGCGGGCCCGGGACCTTGGCGAGCAGCTCGGTGACGACCTGCACGCCGCTGACCCCGGACGTCCACGTCTCGGGCTTCATCACGAGCCGGTGCGCGAGCACGGCGACCGCGCACTCCTTGACGTCCTCGGGCGTCACGTACCCGCGGTCGTCCAAGGTGGCCAGTGCGCGGGCGACGAGCACGAGCGCCTGCGCACCTCGCGGCGACGCACCGACCTCGACGGACGGGTGGCGCCGCGTCGCGACGGCCAGGTCGACGCAGTAGCGCAGGAGGTCGTCGTCCACGGTCGACCGTTCGATGGCGGCCTGCAGCTCGGCGAGCCGCCCCTCCGCGAGGACCCGCGGCACCTCGGCCTCCTCCCGCTGCCGCGCGATCCGTCGGCGCAGGACCTCGACCTCCTCCTCGGCGGGCGGGTAGCCGATGTCGAGCCGCACGAGGAACCGGTCGAGCTGCGCCTCGGGCAACGGGTAGGTGCCCTCGTACTCGACGGGGTTCGAGGTCGCGAGCACGTGGAACGGCCTGGGCAGCGCGAACGTGCGCCCCTCGACCGTCACCTGCCGCTCCTGCATGGCCTCCAGCAGCGCCGACTGCGTCTTGGGCGGCGTCCGGTTGATCTCGTCGGCGAGCAGCAGCCCGGTGAAGACGGGGCCTTCGCGGAACTCGAACTCGCGGGTGCCGGGGTCGTAGAGGAACGAGCCGGTGACGTCCGCGGGCAGCAGGTCGGGCGTGCACTGCAGGCGGCGGAAGCCGAGGCCCAGCGCCTGCGCGAGCGACCGCGCGATCAGCGTTTTTCCGAGGCCCGGCACGTCCTCCAGCAGCACGTGCCCGCCCGCCAGCACGGCCGCGAGCGCGAGCCGCAGCGTCCGCGTGCGCCCGACGACGACGTCGCCGATCGCGTCGAGGACCGCCTTGGCGTCGTGCGCCACCGTTTCCCGGCTGATCGTCACTCGACCCTCCTGAGCCTGTCCGCGAGTTCGTCCGGACCGGGCATCTCGGACGCCTCGATCCCCAGTCGTGCGAGCCGGGCGCGGAACCGCTCCCGGTAGCGCCTCGGGTCCTTCTCCGCCTCCGCCAGCCTGCTCGCGAGGGTGCTGGCGTGCGCGGAGCTGATCGAGCCCGGCGGTGGCGGTGGAGGGCTCCAGACGATGTCCGTGGCGCGCGGCAGCCGGGTGACCAGCACTCCGAACGCCGTCGGCGGCACCGCCAGCACCGCCGCCCACGGCGGTGAGGCGCCGAGCCACCAGACGACGACGCCGATCGCCACCCCGACCACCAACGCCAGCACGGTTCTCACGCGAGCTCCCGGACGATGCGGCTCAACTCTCGCCGCGCCTGCTCGGCTTGCGCGGCCGTCACGTCCTCGTGCCCGAACCGCGCGCGCCGGTAGAGGTCCTTCAGCACGACCGCGTCCACGCCGAGCTCCTCGGTGAACTCGGTGGGCGTCTGGTGCGGCGCCCTCGGCTCCGCCGCCTCCAGCGTGAGCCAAGCGGCGATCACGGCGTCGCGCGGCGGCCGGCCGGGATGCCCGGTGAACTCCTGCAACGCCTTCTCGACGCGCCGGACCACCGGCACCTGCTCCCCGAGCTCGAACTCCTCGATCTCGACGCCGCGCACGCCACGGCGGCGGCGCCGGCGGGGCAGCTCGACCGCGAGGACCAGTCCGACCAGTCCGACCAGGACGAGCCCGGCGAGCACCAGCAGGTACGCGGTGAGCGGCGCGGCGACCACGACCGGCAGGTCGCCCGGCACGGCGAGGTCGGCGTCCGGCGAGCGGTCCTGCGGCGGCGGGCGGTCGGCCAGGCGGTTGACGAGGGTGACCGGGGACGTGCCGGAGGCCGCGACGACGACGATCAGCAACGCCGCCACCGCCACTCCGGCCCGCCACCACTTCATGCGGGTCAGCCTCGCACGCCCGCGGGGACTTCGGACGACCCTTTGGTCGGTCAGTCGAAGCTCGCCTCGGGCACCAGGCCGTCGAGGAAGGTCCGGAGGTCCGGCGCCAGTTCGAGCTCGGACTCGTCCTCGGCGTCGAGCCAGACCACGGACGGCTCACCGCCCGCCCGGTAGTCCAGCGCGATCCACGTGTGGCCGTCGCCGGTCAGCAGCACGACCGGCGACGGCAGCCCCCACTCCTCGACGAGGTAGGGGGTGTCGAGCAACGACAGCGTGCGTTCCGCGGTGCCGATGCCCATCAGGCTGTCGAACGGGACGTGGTCGGGTGCCCACGAGGTCGGTTCGGCGGTCGGGAAGGCGGACCGCTCGCTCACCACCGTGCCGCCGTTCTGGACCCCCAGCAGCTCCAGCAACGCCTCCGGCAGGCGCACGCCCAGGAGCGCCTCGGCGGCGCGGACGGCCTCGTCGGTGAGGGGTGCCTGCACGCCGTAGGTGCCGCCGGTCCAGAACTCCACCGGGCCGATCCTAAGTGGAGGCGAACAGGCACGTCCGGAAGTCCGCACCGCCCGCTGCCCGTCAGCCCTTCGCCCTCCTCAGCACGTCCTGCAGCATCTCCTGCGTCAACCGCCCGGTGTAGGTGTTGTGCGGCGACACGTGGTAGCACCCGAACACCCGCAGCCCACCCGCCTCGACCTCCACCCCGTGCCCGAACTTCGGCGGCCGGGCGACCCCCAGCAGCGGCAGGAACGCCTTCCACCCGAACCCGCCGAGCACCACCACCGACCGCAGCCGGGGCATCAGCGAGATCTCCTCGCGCAGGAACGGCGAGCACCGGTCGCGTTCCTCGGCCGTGGGCTTGTTCTCGGGTGGCGCGCACCGCACCGGTGAGGCCATCCGCACGCCGTACAGCTCCATGCCGTCGTCCCGGGACCACGCGGTCGGCTGGGAGGCCAGGCCGACCTCGTACAGGGCCCGGTACAGGAAGTCGCCGGACGGGTCGCCGGTGAACATCCGGCCCGTCCGGTTGCCGCCGTGCGCGGCGGGGGCGAGGCCCACGATCAGCAGCGAGGCGTCGAGAGGTCCGAAGCCCGGCACCGGTCTGCCCCAGTACTCCTGGTCCTGGAACGCCGCGCGCTTCACCGAGGCGACCGACTCGCGCCACGCGACCAGGCGCGGGCACGCTCGGCAGGACGTTATCCGCTCGTCGAGTTCCGTAGTGTTGCTCCCATGTCCGAGGAGAAGACCGAAGAGAAGCCCGAGTCTCCTGCTGATGATCTGGTCACCACCCAGCACAGCATCACCGTCAAGGGCCGCGAGCTGAACTACACGGCCACCACCGGGCGTGTCGTCCTCAAGGAAGAGGTGCTCAAGGACGGCGTGTTCGAGGGCCACAAGCCCAAGGCCGAGGTGTTCCTGACCGCCTACACGCTCGACGGCGCCGACCCGCTCAAGAGGCCGGTGACGTTCGCGTTCAACGGTGGGCCGGGGTCCGCCAGCGTGTGGCTGCACATGGGGCTCCTCGGGCCCCGCCGGGTGCTCAGCGGTGACGTGGGCGACCTCACGCCGCCGCCGTACGGGATCGCGGACAACGAGGAGACGCTGCTCGCCGAGAGCGACCTCGTGTTCATCGACCCCGTGTCGACCGGTTTCTCCCGGGCCGCACAGGGTGAGAAGCCCGGCGACTTCCACGGCTACCAGCCCGACATCGACTCCATCGCCGAGATCATCCGGCTCTGGACGTCGCGCAACGGGCGCTGGATGTCGCCGAAGTTCCTCTGCGGCGAGTCGTACGGCACGCTGCGCGCGGCCGGGCTCGCCGAGCACCTGCAGAAGAAGAACGGCATGTACCTCAACGGGCTCATGCTGATCTCCTCGGTGCTCGACTTCGCGTCGATCGAGTTCAACGAGGGCCACGACCTCGGCTACACGCTCTTCCTGCCGACGTACGCGGCCATCGCGCACTACCACGGCCTGCACGGCGACCGGCCGCTCGAGGAGGTGCTCGCCGAGGCCGAGGAGTTCGCGGTCCGCGACTACCCCTACGCCCTCGCGCGCGGCAACCGGCTCTCCGACGTCGAGCGCGCCGCGACGATCGAGAAGCTCGCGCGGCTCACCGGCCTGTCCGAGGAGTACGTGGACGCGGTCGACCTGCGCATCGAGCACATCCGGTTCTTCACCGAGCTGCTGCGCCGCGACCGCAAGACCGTCGGTCGCATCGACGCCCGCTTCACCGGCTGGGACACCGACTACGGCCGTGAGGGCATCTCCGCGGACCCGTCGATCGACGCGATCCTCGGCCCGTACGCGGCCGTGCTCAACCACTACGTGCACAGCGAGCTCGGGTACTCCAGCGACCTGCCGTACGAGGTGCTCTCGCGGGTCATCGAGCAGTGGTCCTACAAGGAGTTCGAGGGCCGCCACGTCACGACGGCGGGCAGGCTGTCGGCGGCGATGCGCGCGAACCCGCACCTCAAGGTCCACGTCGCGTTCGGCTGGTACGACGGCGCCACGCCGTACTTCGCGGCCGAGCACCTCCTCGCGCACCTGCAGATCCCCAGGGAGCTCACGGCGAACATCGAGTCGGCCTACTACCCGGCCGGCCACATGATGTACGTGCACGAGCCCAGCAGGATCCAGCAGTCCGAGGACCTCGCGGCGTTCGTGCGGAACTCGTCCAACACGTGATCCTCGACCTGTCCGACGACGCCGTCCTGCGCGAGCTGTGGACGGTGCAACGGCTGGCGTACGCCGTCGAGGCCGAGATCATCGGCTTCGACGGCATCCCGCCGCTGCACGAGTCGCTCGAGGAGCTCCGGGCGTGTGGTGAGACCTTCCTCGGCCTGCACGACGAGGAAGGTCTGGTCGGCGCGGTGTCCTACCGGCTCGACGGGTCCACCGTGGACATCCACCGGCTGGTCGTGCACCCGCGCGCCCACCGCAGGGGCGTCGCGACGAAGCTGCTGGACGCGCTGCCGGAGGGGCCGCAGGTCGTCAGCACGGGCACGGGGAACGAGCCGGCGCTGCGCCTGTACCGCAAGCGCGGGTTCGTGGAGACCGGCACGCGCGAGGTCGGTCCGGGCGTGTCGCTCACGGACCTCGCCCGGCCCTGAACGACGGTGAGGGGCCGCGCCCGCGGGCACGACCCCTCATCCACGCAGCTGCGATCAGACGACCGCGCGCTCCTCGGCGAAGTGGCACGCCGCGGGGTGGCCCCCGTTGCGCGGCACCAGCTCCGGGACCTCGGTCGCGCAGATGTCCTGCGCCTTCCAGCACCGCGTGCGGAACCGGCAGCCCGACGGCGGGTCGATCGGCGACGGCACGTCACCCGTCAGGCGGATGACGTCACGACGTCCGCGCTGGGTCGGGTCCGGCACCGGCACCGCGGACAGCAGCGCCTGCGTGTACGGGTGCATCGGCCGCTCGTAGATGTCGTCCTCGGTGCCGATCTCCACGATCTTGCCGAGGTACATCACCGCGACCCGGTTGGACAGGTGGCGCACCACCGACAGGTCGTGGGCGATGAACAGGTAGGACAGGCCCATCTCGTTCTGGAGCTCGCCCAGCAGGTTCATGACCTGCGCCTGGATCGACACGTCCAGCGCGGACACCGGCTCGTCGCACACGATCACCTTGGGCTTCAGCGCGAGCGCGCGGGCGATGCCGATGCGCTGGCGCTGACCGCCGGAGAACTGGTGCGGGTACCGGTTGATGTGCTCCGGGTTGAGGCCCACGATCTCCAGGAGCTCCTGGACCTTCCGCTGCCGCGAGCCCTTGGGCGCGACCTCGGTGTGGATCTCGTACGGCTCACCGACGATGTCGCCGACCGTCATGCGCGGGTTCAGCGACGTGTACGGGTCCTGCAGCACGATCTGGATGTCGCGGCGCAGCTTGCGCAGCTCCGCGCCCTTCATGCCGAACATGTCGCGCCCCTCGAAGCGCGCGACGCCGGACGTCGGCGGCTCCAGGCGCATCAGCACCTGGGCCAGGGTGGACTTGCCGCAGCCGGACTCGCCCACGACGCCGAGCGTCTCGCCCTTGTCGAGCGAGAACGAGACGCCGTCGACGGCCTTGACGTGGCCCACGGTGCGCTTGAACAGCACGCCGACGCGGACCGGGAAGTGCTTGACGAGGTTCTCGACCTCGAGGATGGGCTCAGCCACGAGCGACCACCTCTTCCGCGATGTGGCACCGGCTGGTGCGGCCCATGCCGAGGTTGTGCACGGCGGGGACCTCGGTGGGACAACGGTCGAACGCCCGCGGGCAGCGCGGGTGGAACGGGCAGCCCGACGGGATGTTGGTCAGCGACGGCGGCAGGCCCTTGATCGTCTTGAGCTCCTGGCCCTTGAGGTCCAGGCGCGGCAACGACTCGAGCAGCGACTCGGTGTACGGGTGCCCCGGCGCGCGGAACAGCTCGTAGACGTCGGCGTGCTCGACGATGCGGCCCGCGTACATGACCGAGATCCGGTCCGCGACGTCGGCGACGACGCCGAGGTCGTGGGTGATCAGGATCATGCCCATGTCGCGTTCCTTCTGGATCTCCGCGAGCAGGTCCATGATCTGGGCCTGCACGGTGACGTCCAGAGCGGTCGTGGGCTCGTCCGCGATCAGCAGCTCCGGGTCGAGCGCCAGCGACATCGCGATCATCGCGCGCTGCCGCATGCCACCGGAGAACTGGTGCGGGTAGTCCGAGACCCGGCCCTTCGCGTTCGGGATCTTGACCTGGTCGAGCAGCTCGACCGCCCGCTTGCGGGCGTCCGCCTTGGACATGCCGCGGCGGACCTTGAGCTGCTCCTCGATCTGGAACCCGACCGTGAACACGGGGTTCAGGGCGGACAGGGCGTCCTGGAAGATCATGGCGATGCCCTCGCCACGAACCGCGCGACGCTCGTCCGCCGACTTGGTCAGCAGGTCCTCACCGCGGAACTTGATGGAGCCGTTGGTGATGAACGCCGGCGGCATGTCCAGGATGCCCATGATCGTCTGAGCGGTCACGGACTTGCCGGAGCCGGATTCACCCAGCACCGCAAGGGTTTCGCCCGCCGAGACGTGGTACGAAACGCCGTTGAGCACCTTCGCGACACCGTCGCGTGTGCGGAATTCCACGTGGAGATCCTCGACCTCCAGCAATGGCTGAGTCACGGGATCTCCCCTATCGGGACTTGGGGTCGAGGGCGTCGCGAACGGCGTCACCCAGCATGACGAAGGCCAGCACGGTGATCGTGACGAAGCCCGCGGGGAACAGCAGCATGTGCGGAGCCGACTGGAAGTAGTCGCGCGACTCCGAGATCATCACGCCCCACGACACGACCGGCGGACGCAGGCCGATGCCGAGGAACGCCAGCGTCGCCTCGGCGCCGATGAAGGCACCCAGGGCGATCGTCGCGTACACCAGCACGGGCGCCACGGTGTTCGGCAGCAGGTGCCGGAACACGATCCGCAGCGGCGAGGCACCGAGGCCACGCGCGGCACGCACGTAGTCCTGCTGCTTCGCCACGAGCGTCGCGGAACGCATGATGCGCATCGCGACGGGCCACGACAGCACGGCGATCGAGAGCACCACCTGCGTGATGATCCGGACCTGGCCGGGGTTCTCCGACGGCGCGTTGAGCGTCGTCAGGATGACGATCGCACCGAGCACGAACGGGATGCCGGCGAAGATGTCGCCGAACCGCGAGAGCAGCGAGTCGAGCCACGTCTTCGCGTAGCCCGCGATGATGCCGATGATCGAGCCGATCAGCACGGTCAGCAGCGTCGCGAACAGGCCGACGAGCAGCGACGCGCGGGCGCCGTGCATCGCGCGGGCGTAGACGTCGTAGCCCTGCAGGTCGTAGCCGAACCACGCGTCGCCGGACGGCGACTGCAGCGACTTGTCGAGGTTCGCGGCACGCGGGTCGACCGACGTGAACAGCGTCGGCCAGATCGCCATCAGGACGATGACCGCGATGATCACCAGCGAGATGATGAACGTGGGCTTGCGCCGCAGCTCACCCCACGCGTCGCTCCAGAGCGACCGGGGCTTGCGCTGCTTCTGCGACGAGTCGTCGAGGTGGCTGGCCTGGTCGACACCGGCCGCCGCGGACGCCTCGAGTCCGGCTCCACCGGACACGGATCCTGGGTCACTCATAGCGAATCCTCGGGTCGAGAACGGCGTACAGGAGGTCGACGAGCAGGCTCATCAGCAGGTACACCAGCACCAGCAGGGTCACGATGCCCGTGACCATGACGCCTTCCTTCTCCTGGATGCCGCGGAAGATCAGGCCGCCGATGCCGTTGATGTTGAAGACGCCCTCGGTGACGATCGCGCCGCCGAGGAGGCTGCCGAGGTCGGTGCCGAGGAACGTGATCACCGGGATCAGCGAGTTGCGCAGCAGGTGGATGCCGACGACGCGGCTCTGCGGCTGCCCCTTCGCGATGGCCGTGCGCACGTAGTCGGCGCGCCGGTTCTCGACGATGCTGGAGCGGGTCAGGCGGGCCACGTAGGCCATCGACAGGCTGCCGAGCACGAAGCCGGGCAGGATCAGCTCCCCGAACGTCGGATCGGAGCTGACCGAGGTGTCCATGAGGTCGAAGCCCTGCGGGCCGAGGTAGAGCCGCAGCACGAAACCGGTGACGAAGACCGGCAGCGAGATCAGGAACAGGGTCGAGACCAGGACGAGGTTGTCCAGGAAGCCCGACTTGCGCAGACCGGTGAGGACACCGGCGATGATGCCGATGACGGCTTCGATGATCAGCGCGATGATGCCCATCTTGAGCGTGATCGGCCACGAGGTGCTGATCTGCTCGCCGACGGAGACGCCGTTGAAGGTGGTGCCGAAGTCACCGACGACCAGGTTGCCGAGGTACTTGAAGTACTGGAGCAGCAACGGGTCGTTGAGGTTGAGCTTCTCGCTCATCTCGGCGATGTAGGCCGGATCGCACGGCCGCTGGCCGCACTTGCCCGCGAAGGGGTCCTGCGGGATCGCCCAGACCAGGGCGTAGATCAGGAAGGTGGTCCCCAGGAAGACCGGTATCAGCTGCAGCAGACGGCGCAGCACATAGCGACCCATGAGGTCGGCTCCTTGCGTGGTGGGGGGCACCCGAGGTTCCCGGACACCGGTCCGGCCCCGCGCCCGTAACGCTCGAGGGACGCGGGGCCGGACGGTGTTGCCCAGAACTCAGGTGTCAGGCGATCAGGCCTTGACGCGGAAAGACTCCAGCACAGGCTGACGCTTGAACGACATCTTGGCCTCGAGCAGGTTCTTCGAACGGCCGCCGATGCCCTTCTCGTTCCAGGTCGGCATGGAGGGCAGGTCCTTCGCGATGAGGTCCTCCGCCTGCTGGTAGAGCTTGATCGCCTCGTCCTCGTTCGCCGTCTCGTCGGCCTTCTTCAGAAGGGCGTCGACCTCGGGGTTCGAGTAGTTCGAGTCGTTCGAGGAGCCACCGGTGCGGTACAGCGGGTTGAGGAAGTTCTCGATCGACGGGTAGTCGGCCGACCAGTCCGAACGGCTCATGCCGGTCAGCTGCTTGCCGTCGACGATCTGGCGGAACGCACCGAAGTTGGTGGCACCGACGAACTCGCACTCGACGCCCAGGGCCTGCTTGATGCTGTTGCACGCGGCCTCGAGCGGCTCCTTGCGGCCGCCGTCCTGGTTGGACTGGATGGTCAGCTTGCCGGTGAAGCCGGACTCCTGGAAGAGCTGCTTCGCCTTCTCGGGGTTGTACTTGCAGTACTCGCCGCAGGTGTCGGGGCGGTAGCCCTTGATGCCGGGCGAGACGAAGCTGGTGGACGGCACGTACGAGCCGGCCAGCACGGTCTTCGTGATCTGCTCCCGGTTGATGGCCATCGAGACGGCCTGGCGCAGCTTCACGTTCTTGAACGCGTCGATGTACTGCGGGAACGCGATGGCGCTCTGGCCGAGCAGGTTCGCGGTCACGACGGCGTCACCGAGGTCGGCCTTGTACTTCTCGCCGACCTTGGCCGACGGGGGCAGGGCCTCCATGAAGTCCAGCTTGCCCGCGACCAGGTCCTGGTACGCGGTCTCCTGGGAGGAGTAGATCTTGTAGTCCAAGGTCTTGAAGTTGACCTTGTCCTGGCCCTTGTAGTCGTCGAAGCGCTCCATCTTGATCAGCGCGTTCGGCGTGCGGGAGACGAACTTGACCGGGCCGTTGCCGATCGGCTTGGCCTCGGCGGCCTTCGGGTCCGCGAAGAACGAGTCGGCCATCGGCGCGAACGGCGTGTAGCCGATCATCGTCGTGAAGACCGAGGTCGGGCCGTTGAGGGTGACCTTGAACTCGTAGTCGCCCACCAGCTCGAGGCCGGACATCTTGTCCTTGGCCGGCTTGGCGTTCTCGTCGGCCGGGTGGACGTCCTCGAAGCCCTGGATCGGGGCGAAGAACGATGCCGCCTGCTGAGCGTTCGGCGCGTACGCGGCCCAGTTCCAGGCGTCGACGAAGTTCTTCGCCTTGACCTCGGTGCCGTCGTGGAACTTCCAGCCCTGCTTGACCTTGATGTTGTAGACCTTGGCGTCACTCGTGGTGATCGACTCGGCCATCAGGTTGTAGGGCGCGCCGTCTTCCGCCTTGTAGCCGACCAGACGCGAGAACAGCGCGTCGGTGACCTTGCCACCGCCGGCCTCGGTCGTGTTGGCCGGGAACAGCGTGCTCTTGGGCTCGGTGCCGTAGATCGACACCGTGCCGTCCGGGTTGGCCTTGCCCTCTCCGGTGGAGGAGCTACCACCACCGCCGCCGCATGCGCTGAGCGTCATGGCGAGCGCGGCTGGCAAAGCCACCCACGCAACCCGTGATCGCGACATCAGTCTCTCCCGCCTTTCCCCGGCGCCGCCGCAGATATTGCGTGCGCGCGCCTCCCCGGGAGGTCTCGTCCACCTCCCAAAACGTGAGAGGACGTTAACCGGGGTGTCCAGCAGTACGCGCATCGAAATCGGTCACAAAATTGTCACGATCACCTCAAGCAAACCCTAATTCGAGCTCAGACCAGCGAAAACGCGATGCCGTCGAGGATGTCGTGCTCGCTGCACACGAGCGTGCGAATACCCGCGCGATTCTCCAGCTCCTCGGCAATCGCGCGCAACACCACCGCTCCACCGCAGATCACGTCCACTCGGCCGGGGTGCATGGGCCCCAACGAGGCACGATCATCATGCGTCATGGAGAGGATACGGTCGGTGATTTCGTGAACATTGTCAAGTGTGATGCGGCTGAGGTGAATATCGTCGCTGTTGTACACCTCCAGCCCCTGGACCAGGGCTGACAATGTCGTCACCGTCCCGGCGACCCCGATCCACGTCTTCGCCTTCTCCACGGGGACGATCTCGAATGCCTCACGGATCGCGGCTCGCGCAAACGCTTCCGCTTGTTCGATTTCATCCTTCTTCGGCGGATCGGAGTGCAGGAACCGCTCCGTCAGACGGACGCACCCGATGTCCATCGACCTCGCCGCCTCGACCTCCGAGCCGCTGCCGAGGACGAACTCGGTCGAACCACCACCCAGGTCGGTGACGAGGAAGGGCCCCTCGTCCGAGTCGAGATCGGCCACCGCGCCGAGGTAGGACAGCCTCGCCTCCTCGTCCCCGGTGATCACCTCCGCGGGTGCGCCGAGGATCTGCTCGGTCATCCCGAAGAACTCGTCGCGGTTGCTCGCGTCCCGCGTCGCACTGGTCGCGACCATCCGTGCGACCTCCACGCCCTTGCGTTGCATCGTGCGCGCGTAGTCGAGCAACGCCTGCCGCGTGCGTTCGATCGCGTCCGGGTGCAACCGCCCGGTCGCGTCCACGCCCTGACCGAGCCGAACGATCTTCATTTCGCGGTGCACGTCCCGCAGCCAGGCGGTGCCGTCCTCCCGCCTCGTCACGTCGGCGATCAGCAGCCGGATCGAGTTGGTTCCGCAGTCGATGGCCGCAACCCGCGACATGGGCACTCCTCAGTGGTTCTTCGGTGGTCTTCGGCAAGCATCGCGCACACGAAGCTGTCGGCCCACTCGCCCTCGAAGACCTCGCTCAGGCGCGAGCACGCGCGTACTCCTCCTCCAGCACCGCGTAGACGAAGAGGTCGCCCCACTCGCCCTTGAAGATCTCCAGTTCCCGGAAGTGCGCCTCCCTGCGCATGCCGAGGCGTTCCATCAGGCGCCACGACGGCTCGTTGCGCGGGTCGCACTCGGCGACGATCCGGTGCAGGCCCAGGTGCTCGAAGCCGAGCTCCAGCATCTTGCGCGCGGCCTCGGTGGCGTAGCCGCGGCCCTGGAAACCGGGGTGGAGGCTGTAGCCGATCTCGCCCTGGCGGTCGGTCTCGCTCAGCCACTTGAGCACCGCGCTGCCGATCACCCGGTCCGCTTCGGGGAGGTGGACCGCCAGCGCCAGCCGTTCACCGGCCTTGGTCAGCTGGTGGTCCGCGGTGAGCTCGGCCAGGAGGCCGGCGCACTACCCTTTGGTGACTGGTCGCCGTAGAGGTAGCGGTAGGCGTGGAAGTCGTCGGGGTCGGTGGGCTGGAAGGGGCGGAGCAGGAGGCGGTCGGTCTCGATCGGGTAGCCAGGCCTGAGCACGCCCCGCACCTTGCCGAGAACCGCGGTCACGCGCCGCTCAATTCACCGGTATCGAACGGTGTGATGTCACGCGTCGAGCGAGCGCAGGGCCAACTCGAACCGGCCCGCGCTCGGACGCCGACAGGCGACGTCCGAGCACCTCTTCTTCAGGTCAAGCCGTCGGGCCACATCGAGGCGCGCCGATCCGAACTGATCCGCGCGATAAGCCATTCGGCTTCTGTGCGGCCACGCCAGCTGCGCGGCTGCTTCAGCACCCATTCGAGGACACCAGCGGCACCAGGTGTAGCGAGGAAGCTATCCGCCGCCGCCTGGCTTCTGGGCTCCGTCCCTCGGTACTCGGCCCATGCCCCCATTGCGGCTGACACGTCCGGTACCGATCGCACCAGTTCCAGGTCACTCGCCCGGGAACTGAGACGAAGGCGTTCGTCGCGAGTGGCGCCCAGCACCATCGCGGTGAGTTCGGCACCCACCTCCGGCCAGTCATCCCGGTTGATAGGACCATCTGCCACGTACGCGTCCTCGATGAACGCCCTGAGCCCGTCTTCAGTGCTCAGCACGAGTCCATAGGCCTGATGTCCGGTCACCGTGGCCTGCAGGAGGTCATACCTGCTCCAACTGGCTTCAGACATCTCGCACCATCCGCCGGCCCTCCTCGGTCCCAGTTCGGGCGCAGACTACTTCGTTCCTGGAGTCCACGGTGACCTTGGGAATTGATTCAGTTCACCGAATTGAGAGTTGTGGATCACGTACTCGACCTGGTCGGCGTATCCCTCCCAGATCTCCGCGTTCTGATCGATCCAGTCCTGCGGAGCATCGATCCGAAACCCGACGCTGTGCGTGCCCACATGAGACTCCGAGAAGTCGTTCACCCGATCGAGGTTGCCGAAGTGAGCCGACCGTCAAGCTCTTCATTCTCGGGGAAGTTCACCGGTCGAGGCCGTTCTCCGGTTCATCGGCACCCCGTTCTTTGGGTGACACCCGGCAGAGCGGGCAGATGTCACTGGACTTGTTGTGGTTGAGCACTGAAACAGCGCCCGCTCGACTGCTGTCCATGACGAGACCGACTTGACCTGCCCAGACGATTTAGAATCGGTCTACAGAAGGCTTCCGGCGCGCAACTCCTTGGCGAAGACCCACCGCTTCTCGTCCGGATACCAGAATGGATATTTCTCCGAAGGCGCCAAGTGACGGGACGCCACCGCCAGGTTGCCAAAGTTTCACCCCGGCGAACTTCGTGCTTCAGGTGACCAGAGACCAGCCACTTCATCCCCAGGCGTCCTATTCAAGCACAGGCAGGGCGCCCGGAAAATACGCATTAACCGTCAGGACAGAAAGAGTATCTTCATTTTGGTTGCGAGCCCTCCCTCATCCACCAGAACCCTGATTCCAACCGGCCCTTTCGGTTTGCGAACAGTAAACCGAAGCACATCATTAGCGTCATGCACAACGATTACCCCGGAGCTGACAGTGATCTCGCCATCGAAGTACACAACACCGTCATCATGCCCGGAATCAGAGTTGAAGATTCCCATCTTGACCGGCCCGTCCACCGACGGCTGAACCGACAGATAGAGCGAGTCAGGACCGACACTTACATACTCGCCGGAAGGGTCCCAGTCGTGCAGGTAGGAGCTCTGCGGATCCTCGACGATGACGAGACCATGGTCGATGAAAAGCATCGCTCCACCAATGAGCAACTCATCATCATGGTTCAATGTCAAATTCATAGTTTCCTCGGTTCATCTGCGTGACCACTCCGGCCTGTTCCCTTGCACATGCCCAACAGTGCGGGTAGCCCGTCTGATATACCTCGAACGGGGCATCGTTGACGAGTTTAGTTGCCCCCTGGTGATCGGTGATCCAGTTTCCTTGCGGCCGTCTTGGTCGCGCCTTCGCGCCAGGCACTGCAGCAGGACATATGTGGCATCCGCACTTGTCACCGGCATCATTGGTCGGACCCTGCACGCCTGGCGCGTCCTTGTCACCACTTGACAGAGCTTCGAGGCCATGCTTCCGATAACTGCCATCGGTGCACATAGGGCACACGGAAGTGGCTCGCCGGAGCAAGATTCCGGCGACCCATTCATCAATTACTCCCGCATGAACACCTGGATGGCCTGCGCCACCGAGGCAGGAGTGGATTCGTCCAGCGGATTATCCATTCCCAAAAGAGGCAAACCCAACACCAGTTCGACAGAGCAACCAAACTTATCCCTAATCGCGCGGAGCGATTGGAGTACGGCATGATAAGCCGGACTCACTTGCTCGAAGTCCTCTCTGACGATGATTTCTCCATTGCTTTCCACAACCGGTCGAAATGGCGGCACTACGATCCAACTCGGCAGACCGTCTCCTCGCAAATTCGGCAGGATCTGCGCCTTCTCCCTGTCCGGCCGTCCACCATAGCGATCGAACGCCCACACCCCGGACATGACGAGCACGTCAGCCTGGACCGTGCGGCGGCTTTCGTCCACGAACTCGATCACCGCGGAGTCGGAGCGCAGCAAACTCGCCCACAGATCCAGCGTCGACGACTGGCGCGACGTCACGTAGATCTTCACAGACTCACCTCGGGATCGGCATCGAAGGAAGGATTCTGACTCGTCCACGCCTTGTTCTCGCGGATACCGTCGGCGGTTACGCATCACAGCAGAATCTGCAAGTGACGAAGCTGTTGACACATGCAGATCGAATGATCGCATCGAAACAGCTCACACCGAACGGATAGGCGGGCTGCCGAAGCAATATGACCAGGTCCCACCGATCAAATGTCAGCGAGAGCCGGAAAGCAGTCGGCCATTAGATCGACGGCGCATCCGTCGGCCCAAGTCCGCGGATTTCCGGCCGCTTCTTCACAGCACCCACTCCAAGATGTTCGTCAGCTTGGACCAGAAAACGGCCAGGTCAACATTCACACCAGTGAAGTCGACCTCGACTGCTGCGTCAACTCCCAACGCCTCAGCGTCCTCGGGAAGGAAATCAAGGGACAGTTGCGGGCCGACGAGCTGCACCGCACGCAGCCCATCGTGGACCGTGGCCCCTCGCTCCGTCGAGATGTTGTAGGAGTCCATGTCATTCTCTACATCTTGCTCGTCAGGCTCATCAAACGAGGATCGCTGAAACGAAAAGGAACGGTGAGTTCCAGACTCGTCAACGCCCGCGACCGCTACCTAGAGCGCCTCCTCGTCCTCGTAATCCTCGAAGTAGCCCACCTGCACCGCGGTCAACCGCATGACCAACGCCTCTCTCTTCCTCTTCCTGCAATCGGTCCCGAACGCCAGAGGCTCACGGGGCTTTCACGAGGTGCAGGAACGCCGACCACGCCTCTTCCGACACGGGCAGGTGCGTGGCGGGGGCCTTGCTGTCGCGGATGCCGACTCCGTGACCGACCTCCACGCAGTCGCTTCCGCTCGCGCTGTAGCTGCTCTTGCGCCAGGTCGACATCCGGAACGCCTCCTCAGGACAGCATGCTGTTGATCAGCCTCCTCGATTGTTCCGCGTCCAAGGCGTCACGATCCAGCCCCCTCAACACATCGTCGTAGCTGTCGATCGACGCCTTGTCCTCGAGGAAGAGACCGGTGTTGTGGCTCTCCACGTAGACGACCGGCTCGAACCTGTCGTAGTCCAGCCGCACGAACGAACTGGCCAGGCCCGCATGTGCGCCGACGGCGATCGGCACGACCCGGAAGCTGATGTACTGGCGGACCAGCATCACGTTGATGTGGTTCAACTGTGGCCGCATCACGTCCTGGCCGCCGACCGGGAGCCGTAGTGCCTGCTCGTGCACGTAGAAGACGAACTCCCTGCCCGGCCGCAGGATCTCCTGGCGCCCCAGCTTCGCTCTGATCAGGTCGTCGACGTCTGCCGGCTTGAGCTTTCGGGCCGATCTCTGCGCGACCTCGCGGATGTAGCTCGCGATCTGGAGGTGCCCCGGGATCAGGTTCATCGACCAGACGGTGATCCTGCTGGCGAGCTGCTCCTGCTCCACCAGGCTGCGCAGTTGTTCCGGCACGCCGTCCTCGGGGAAGAGCAGCCAGCCCTTTTCGCGTGACTCCTTGAACAACGCGAGCATGTGCTCGACGTCGGCGGACGGGGCGCGGCAGTAGGAGAGCAGGCGCACCAGGTCGGTTTCGGTGACGCCGCCCTTGCCCTGCACGAGGTCGGAGACCTTGGCTTCCTGCCAGTCCAGGAGTTCGGCGAGTCTGCGCTGGGTCATGCCGCTCTGCTCGATGGCGTCCCGGACGCCATTGCCGAACTCCCGGCCTGCCACGCTCGAGTTGCGCTTCGGCATGGGAGCGAAGCTAGGGCCTCAGATCCCTTCCGCCCCAACGTTTCTGCCCGAATCGCCCCGAACGAGGTACGACTTGGAAGCGTCCCAACGCGACACGCCGCACTAGCTGGGCGTGCTCGTGACCAAGCTCTGCGAGGTCGTTCCCGCCGGGCTGCTGCCGCTGTCGGCGGCGGACGACTGCGCGGCGGACGACTGGGCGGTCGACGACTGGGCGGTGGACGACTGCGAGGCCACCGACGACGAGGACTGCTGCGGCGGGGCCGTGGGCTCCGTCTGCGGCGGGTTGGTCGTCGTCGTGGTGGTCGTCGTGGTCGTGGTGGTCGACGACGTGGTGGTCGTGGTCGTCGTGGTGCAGGTGGACGGCGGTGGCGTGGTCGACGTGGTCGTCGACGTCGTGGTGGAGCTGGTGGTCGACGTCGTGGTCGTCGGGCAGTTCGGCGTCGTCGTCGTGGTGGTGGTCGTGGTGGTCGTCGTCGGGCTCGACGGGTTGGTGGTGCCGCCGTTGCCGTTGGCCGGCGGGTTGCCCGTGTTCGGGTTGCCCGGCGTGGGTTCCTGCCGGTTGTTGCCCGTGTCCGGGAGCAGCGGGAGCGCGTCGACGTTCTCGCCGTACTCCTTGGCCCACTTGAGGACCGTTTGGACGTACGAGTCGGACCTGTTGTAGCGGAAGATCGCCGCGGCGCGGTCGCCCTGCTTGCTGAGGTCGCCGCCGCCCGCGCACAGGTAGCGGCCGGCGCCCAGGGCGGCGTCGTAGATGTTGTTCGGGTTGACGTTGCCGTCGTCGTTCAGGTCGCCGCCGAAGCTCGCCCACGTCTCGGGGATGAACTGCATCGGGCCGACCGCGCGGTCCCAGGTGCTGTTGCCGTCGAGGCGGCCGCCGTCGGTGTCGCGGATCGCGGCCATGCCGGGGGCGCCGTTGAGGACCGGGCCGAGGATCTTGGGGGTGGCGTCGCCGACGGCGTTCACGCGGCCGTTGCCGGCGTGGTTGGACTCGACCTTGCCGATGCCCGCGAGCAACGCCCAGTCGAGGTTGCAGCCCGGGACGAGCTCGCCCATCTTGTCCTCGGCGCGGAGGTAGGCCTCCAGGACGACACCGGGGATGTCGTGCACGCCGGGGATGTCGTCGAGCACGAGGCCGGGGTCGATGTCGCCCTCGTCGTCGAGGTCGCCGTCCTCCAGGTCGGCGAGCAGCGCGGCGCTCAGCTCCTCCGAGAGCGGCAGCCGGCCGGACGCGCCGAGCTCGGCGGGGTCGCGGTGCAGGGCGCCGAAGACGTCGGCGGGGCCGAGCGAGACAGCGATGTCATCGTGCTTGGCGAGGTTGACCCAGTCGACGAGCTTGGTACCGACGATCATGGCCGGCGCGAGCATCGCGGCCAGCGCCGCCACGGCGAAGCCCTTTTGCCTGGGACTTAACGCCGACGGACCGCGCAGTTTGGCCATTGCCACGAATACTCACCTCTCGTGCGTCATCGCGGCTCGCCGTCTCGCAGTTACGGCGAACGCCCCAGTCCGTGACCTGTTCCACCCTGCCCCACGGAGAAGCCTAGGTGTACCCAAGACGGAGTTAAGCGTGTGTTCGGTTCCGTTGACCGTTAACGGACCGCGCAGTCGCCGGTGGGCCACAGGCCCTGCTCGCCCAGGACGGCCAGCGCTTCGTCGCCCATCGGGTTCACGCCGGGACCCTTCGCGAGGGCGTGCGCGACGTGCACGTGCAGGCACTTGACCCGGACCGGCATCCCGCCGGCGGTCACCTGGGTGCCGAGCGACTCGATGGCGTCGCGCTCGGCGAGGTACGACTCGTGCGCGCGCCGGTAGGCCGCCGCGAGCTCCTCGTCGTGCGCCAGCCGGTCCTGCTGCTCCTTCATCAGCCCGCCGCTCTCCAGCGTGCTGACCAGGGAGTTCAGCTTCGGGCAGGTCAGGTAGTACAGCGTCGGGAACGGCGTGCCGTCGGGCAGCCGCGGCGCCGTCTGCACGACGTTCGGGTGCCCGCTGGGGCACCTCGAGGCGATCGCACGTGTCCCGCGAGGCGTGCGGCCCAGCTGCTGAGCGACCGTTTCCAGGTCAGCAGCACTTACTTGTGCGTCACCGATTCCCACAGTTCCTCGTACCAAGACCCTTGTGCCGCGGGCTTGCCCGACGGCCTCTCCGATTCGGTGTTGCGACTCTCGTCACCCGGCAGTTGCACGATGTAGGGAGTCTCGCCCGGCCGCACCCAGTGCAGCCGCTTGCGCGCCTCGATCTCCACGTACGCCGGGTCCTGCAGTTCCGCCTTGCGCTTCTCGAGCGCCGCGACGGTCTCGCGCAGCTTCTGCTGCTCCGCGCCCACGTCCCGCAGCTCGTCGCGCTGCGAGAGGTAGGTGCGCAACGGGACCGCGATGCTCAACGCCAGTGCGCACAGCACCATCGCGAACATCGCGGCCCGCCGCGTGCCGGTCATGCCGAACGCGCCACCCGTGCCGTCACCACGCCGCGCGGGCGCCTTCGGACGCGGAGGCTTGCGCGCGCGTGCGGGCCTCGCCTCCCGCTCTTCGCGGGGGCGACGGGGACGACGCGCGCGCTCGGCCATGCCTCAGCTTCTCAGCTCTCCGGCGTGTAGCGCGGGAACGCGAGCTCACCCGCATAGCGCGCCGCGTCGCCGAGGCTCTCCTCGATGCGCAGGAGCTGGTTGTACTTCGCGGTGCGCTCACCACGCGCCGGAGCACCGGTCTTGATCTGACCGGCACCGGTCGCGACGGCGAGGTCGGCGATCGTCGTGTCCTCGGTCTCGCCGGAACGGTGCGACATCATCGACTTGTAGCCGTACGACGTGGCCAGCGAGACCGCGTCGAGCGTCTCGGACAGCGTGCCGATCTGGTTGACCTTCACCAGCAGCGCGTTGGCGGCGCGGCGGGAGATGCCCTCCTCCAGGCGCTCCGGGTTCGTGACGAACAGGTCGTCGCCCACGATCTGGACCTTCTCGCCCAGCTCGGCGGTCATCTGCACCCAGCCGTCCCAGTCGTCCTCGGACAGCGGGTCCTCGATCGACACCATCGGGTAGTCGCGGACCAGCTCCGAGTAGTAGCCGATCATCTGCTCGGCGGAGCGCTTGTTCTTCTCGAACGTGTAGGCGCCGTCTGCGAAGAACTCCGTGGCGGCCACGTCGAGGGCGAGCGCGACGTCGCGGCCCGGCCGGTAACCGGCCTTCTCGATGGCCTCGAGGATGAGGTCGAGCGCGTCGCGGTTGCTGGCGAGGCTGGGCGCGAACCCGCCCTCGTCACCCAGGCCCGTCGCGAGGCCCTTGCTCTTCAGCACGGACTTCAGCGCGTGGTAGACCTCGGTGCCCCAGCGGAGGCCCTCGCGGAACGTCTCCGCGCCGATCGGCGCGATCATGAACTCCTGGATGTCCACCTCGGTGTCGGCGTGCGAACCACCGTTGAGGATGTTCAGCATCGGCACCGGCAGCACGTGCGCGTTCGGGCCACCGACGTACCGGAACAGCTCCAGGCCGCTGGAGGTCGCCGCCGCCTTCGCGACCGCGAGGCTCACGCCGAGGATCGCGTTGGCGCCCAGGCGGCCCTTGTCCGGCGTGCCGTCGAGGTCGACGAGCTTCTGGTCGACGACGCGCTGCTCGACGGCCTCGATGCCGACCAGCTCGGGGCCGATCTCGTCGAGCACCGCGGTGACCGCGCGCTCGACGCCCTTGCCCAGGTACCGCTTGGCGTCGCCGTCCCGCAGCTCCACCGCCTCGTGCTCACCGGTGGACGCGCCCGACGGAACAGCCGCACGCTCCAGCGTGCCGTCGTCCAGCGCCACCTCGACCTCGACGGTGGGGTTGCCGCGAGAGTCCAGGATCTCGCGTGCTCCGACCTGCTCGATGACCGCCACTTGCGCTCCCTGTTTCTCCTGCGTCTCGTCTCGCGACGAGCCTACTTGGGCCAGGTGACCGGCTGGGGCTCGACACCGTCAGATCACAGTGGTGCCCTCGCGCCTGTCGTCTGAATCGTGCCAGAAGGCGAGGTGGGTGGGAACCGCGCCTTCTCGGCCGGAACCCGCGTCCGATTCTCAGGGTCCTGGACGAACGGCGCGGTCAGCGTAGACGAACGGGCAGGTGCTTCACGCCGTTCTGGAAGTTCGACCGCAGCCGGCTGACCTCGCCGTCGAGCTCCAGCCGGCCGGGCAGGTCGAGGACGGCGTCGAACACCGCGCGCATCTGGGCCCGGGCCAGCTGCGCGCCCAGGCAGAAGTGCGGGCCGTGGCCGAAGCTCAGGTGGTCGGCCTCCCGCCGGCCCACGTCGAACCGGTCCGGCTCGGTGAAGACGCGCTCGTCGCGGTTGGCGGAGGAGAACCAGACGACGACCTTGTCCCCCGCCCTGATCTCCTGCCCGGACAGCGAGGTGTCCTGCACGGCCGTGCGCCGGAAGTGCATGACCGGCGTCCACCACCTCAGCATCTCCTCGACCGCCGTCGGGAGCAGTGAGCGGTCGGCGCGCAGGCGCTCGTACTGGTCCGGGTGCGAGAGCAGGGCGATCAGGCCGCCGGGGATGCCGTTGCGCAGGGTCTCGTTGCCCGCCACCGAGAACAGCCAGAAGAGGTTCTCGAACTCCTCCGGCGAGATGTCCTCCCGCATGAGGTTGCTCAGCACGTCGTCCCCCGGAGACGAGCGCTTGTGCTCCGCCAACGCGTGCGCGTAGGCGTAGAGGTCGGGCATGCCGTCGCGGGCGCGCGGGTCGCGGCCGTCGGAGGGGCGCAGCTCCAGCGCGGCCAGCGCCATGCCGGTCATGCCCTCGGTCGAGCTGGACGACAGCGCGTACTCGGCGTCCTGGAAGCCGATCACGCGGTTGCTCCAGTCGTGGAGCAGCGCTCTGTCGCACCGCGGGACGCCGAAGACGTCGGCCAGCGTCAGCAGCGGGAGGTCGGCGACGTCGGCGGCGAAGTCGCCGGTCAGGCCCGCGACGATCGAGCGGGCGTTCTCGCGGATGCCGTCCTCCAGGCGTGCGACCGCGCGGGGCGTGAACGCCCTGGTCAGCATGCGGCGCAGCCGGGTGTGCGAGGGCGGGTCCTGGTTCAGCATCATGCGCTGGACGTAGGCGAGGTCGGCGGGCCTCGGGTCGCGGATCTGGGTGGCGCCGCGGTGCGAGGAGAAGACGGCGGGCGTGCGCAGGACCGTGCGGACGTCGTCGTGGCGGAAGACCGCCCAGAAGTCGTCGATCCGCACCACGTCCTTTTCGCGCAGCCGGGTCAGTGCGTCGTGCGGGACTCCCGAGGTATACGTGTCCGGGTCGACGATGAGGTCGGCATCGGTCCTGGGCATAGAACGGATTCTGACGTGCTTCATGTCGAACGTGGTGGGAACGGGCCGTTGCTGGTGCTGCTGCACGGGCTGGGCGCGACCGGCGAGGTGTGGCAGGACGTCGTCGCCGGGTGGAGCGGGAGCTGGCTCGTCCCCGACCTGCCCGGTCACGGCCGGAGCGCGCCTCTCGACCGGTACTCGTTCGGTTCGATCGCCGCCGCCGTCGCGGAGGTGGTCCCCCGCGAGCCCGTCACGGTCGTCGGGCACTCGCTGGGCGGAGTCGTCGGGCTGACGCTCGCGAGCGGGTGGTTCGGCGTCGACGTGAGGACGTGCGTCGGGATCGGGATCAAGGTCCGGTGGACCGACGAAGAGCTGGCGAAGGCCGCGTCACTCGCCCAGAAGCCGGCGAAGGTCTTCGAGACGCGGGACGAGGCGGTGCAGCGGGCCTCGAAGATGGCGGGTGTGCCGATCGCGCACGGGGTGTCCGAAGTGGACGGCGGGTGGACGCCCTCACTGGACATGAGGGCCTTCGGCGTGGGCCGGCCGGACATGGCCGGGCTGGTCATGGCCTCGCAGGCCCACGTCGTGCTGGCGGCGGGCGAGAACGACCCGATGAGCCCCCGGGAGCACCTGGAGGAGCTGGTGCCCGAGCCGGTGGCGTTCCCCGGCCTGGGCCACAACGTGCACGTCGAGTCGCCCTCGTCCGTCAGCCTGCTGCTGTCCGGCCCCACTAGACGGTGACGAGGCCGCCGTCGACGTTGATCACGGCGCCGTTGATGAAGCCGGCGCCGTCGGAGGCGACGAACACGACGGTCTCCGCGATCTCCTCGGCCTCACCGGCCCGGCCGAGCGGCACGACGTTCGCGAACTGCTCGAAGATCTCGCCGGCCTGCGTCACGGCCGCCTCGGTGCGGATCGGGCCGGGCGCGACGGAGTTGACGCGGACGCCGGAGCCGCCGAACTCGCTGGCCCACGACCTGGTGAGGCCGTCCATCGCGGCCTTCGAGGCGTGGTAGACGGACCCGACCGGCGAGCCGAGCTGGCCCGCCACCGACGAGACGTTGACGATCACGCCCTTGCCCTTGGCGACCATCGCGGGGGCGAGGGCGGCCGTGAGGAAGTACGTGCCGCGGACGTTGACGGCGAACACCCTGTCGTAGTCCTCGACGGACTGCTCGGGGGTCGGCGAGAACGGGAAGATGCCCGCGTTGTTGACGAGGACGTCGACGTCGCCGACCTCCTGCGCCAGCTTGCGGACGTCGTCGAGGTCACCGACGTCGGCGACGACGAAGTGACCGGTGCCGCCGGCCTGCTCGATGAGCTCGACGGTCTCCTTGCCGAGCTCGGCGCGGCGGCCGGTGACGTAGACGGTGGCGCCCTCCTGCGCGAGCTTGACCGCGACGGCGCGGCCGATGCCCGAGGTGGCGCCGGTGACGAGGGCCTTCTTGCCGTGGAACTTCTTCGTTGACATGTCCACGACCTTGCCGACGCCTCGTCGTCGCGCCATAAATTCCAGATGAATCAGCCGGTCAGCGCGGGTGAGCGGAGTGAGAAGTAGATCCGCACGTACGACGGGACGCGGTACCGGCCGAGCTCCAGCGGCTCGATCAGGTGCACGTCCGCCAGCGCCTCCATCAGCGGTTCGATGGTCGAGATGTCACTACCGCCCAGCCGCGCCGCCTCGCACACGTCGACCACCTCGGCGTCCTGCCGGGCGAAGCAGTCGAGCAGGTGCCGTTGCTCCTCGGTCAGCTGCCGGTCGGCCTTGACCATCGGCGCGAGCACCGCGCGGCAGTCCGACGGCACCGCCTCGCCGAGCACGGTGTCCCGCTCCATCTGCCTCAGCAGCATCGCCACCGTCCAGCGCGGGCGGCTGCCGAGCTTGCCGCCGAGCACGCGGATCGGGGTCGGCAGGTGCGAGACGCGGGCGAGGACCCGCGCCACGAGCTCCGGCTCCCCCGCGGTCCTGGCGGGGTCGACGACCTTGTGGAAGAACTCGTGCGCCTCGGGCACCGAGAGCCCGGCGATCGTCAGCCACGTCACGCCGGACAGCTCGTTCCACCGCCGGACGCTGGTCAGGACCAGGGCGGAACCGGGCACGTGCAGGTCCCGCACCGAGGCCGGGTCCTGCAGGTCGTCGACGACGACCAGGAACCGCTTGCCGCGCGCTTTCTCCCGCCACAGCGCGGCTTTGTCGCCCACGGGGTTCTCCACGCCGACCGCGCGCAGCAACTCGTTCGCGACGTCGTGCCCGCGCACGAAGATCTGCCCGTCCGGGAACCGGTGCTTGACGAGGTGGCCGATGTGCACGGCCAGCGCGGTCTTGCCGCTGCCGTGCATGCCCGCGATGCCGACCGTGCGCGGCAACGTCCTCAGCGCCTGCTCGATCTCGGCGGTGCGGCCGGTGAAGTCCTCGACGCCGGGCGGCAGCTGCTCGGGCCTGCGCGACAGCGTGAGCTCGCCCCGGAGGATCTGCTCGTGCACCTCGCGCAGCTCAGGACCAGGTTCGAGGCCGAGCTCGTCGTTCAGCAGCACGCGCATCTCGTGGAACTGCTCCAGCGCCTCGACCTGCCTGCCGTCGCGGTAGAGGGCACGCATCAGCAAAGCGCGCGGGTGTTCGCGCAACGGGTACGCGGCGACGTGCTTCTGCAGCTCCAGCACGTCCAGCTCGCGTTCGAGGAAGATCTCACGGCACTGGAGCCGCTCGTTGCCGAGCCGCACCCGGTGCGCCTCGAAGTAGGTGCCGGTCAGCCCCGCGAGCGGCTCGTCGCGGCAGTCGTCGAAGATCTCGGCCTCGAGGGTGTAGCCGCCGTCCTTCGACCTCAGGTCGAGCTCGGGGATCGCCTTGCGGATCTTGTACATGTACGTCCGCAGGGCCATCACCGCACTCGGCGTGGGGTCGTCCCAGACCATCCGGACCAGCTGTTCGTTGCTCAGGCGCAGGCCGTTGTTCAGCAGCAACGCCGCCAGCACGGCCCGTTGCTGGCGCGGGCCCAGGTCGATCTCCTCGTCGTCGCGCCAGGCTCGTACCGGACCCATCAGTGAGAAGCGCAGGCTCATGCAACAGGACAACGCCGGTGCGCATTCCCGCCTTCCCGGCCCACCCGATCGGACGCAGGCCGAACACCGGTCTTTCGTGTCCGAATTGGACCCGTCGGCCCCGTGTCCACCCGTTCAGGTCCTGTCGCCCGGACGGCAGTCGAAGAACCGCCAGGCGGTGGGTACCGTTGATCGAATGACGGACGGCACCTTCGAGGCGTTTCGGAAGGCCGAGGCGTTGATGGCGCAGCGCAGGCCCCTCGACGCGCTGCGCGAGCTGAGGCAGGTGCTGGACGAGGCCGGCGAGGCTCCCTCGGTGCAGTTGCTCGCCGGGCGGGCCTATCTCGGGTCCGCGCAGCTCAACAGGGCCGAAGAGGCGTTCCGGAAGGTGCTCGACCTCGATCCGAGCGACCACTACGCGCGGTTCGCGCTCGGCAAGACGTTGCAACGGCAGGGCCGCCTCCCCGAGGCGCTCGCCCAGCTCCGGATGGCGGTCGCGATGAACCCGTCGCCGGAGTACCAGGAGGCGCTCGGCGAGGTCAAAGCCCGGCTGGCGCTGGAGAACTGACGAACTCGTCCACTGTGGACCAACCGTGGCGAACTGTGACGGTGCCGGTACTCGCCGTGACCACAACCAGGACCCACCTGCCGTCCGGCGCATCACCCGAACCACCTCTGACCTGCGCCTCAGCGCACCGGAAGCGCCGTTTCGCCCGGTTTCACCCCTTCGGCAGCAGCACGGACCACGTAACCTGGTTCTCGTGGTCCCGCCGCCTGCCGTCAAGGAACCCGTCCGCCGCAACCGCACAGGCAACATCGCCGGCCGCATCGTCCTGGTGCTCCTGCTGATCGCCGTGGTGGCCGCGGGCGCCTGGGGCCTGGGCGCCTTGAGCCGCCGGTCCGCGGCTCCCCTGGGCCCACCCCCGTTCCTGGTGCCCATCCAGGACGTCGAACCGGGTGCGGCCGCCCCGGGCAGCGCCCCGTCCCCCGGCGGCACCTCGACGGCGAGCCCGAACCCGCTGGAGGAGTGGGCGACCCGCGTGGCCGGCAAGACGGACATCCCGGTCCGCGCCCTCCACGCTTACGCGACGGCGGACCTGACCATGCAGCGAGAGGCCCCGGCCTGCCGCATCAGCTGGGCAACCCTCGCGGGAATCGGCAGGGTCGAGTCGCACCACGGCAACATCAACGGCGCCCGCCTCCAGGCCAACGGCCTCCCGTCGCGCCCGATCATCGGCATCCCACTGGACGGCGGCCCCGGCATCAAGGCCATCCGCGACACCGACGGCGGCCGCCTGGACGGCGACACCACCTGGGACCGGGCCGTGGGCCCGATGCAGTTCATCCCGGGCACCTGGAACAACTGGGCGAAGCGAGCGGCGGGCGACGGCCTCCCGGCGGATCCGCAGAACATCGACGACGCCGCCCTGACCGCCGCCCGCTACCTCTGCGGAGGCGGCGCGAGGGACCTGGGTACCGGCCAGGGCTGGTGGGCGGCGGTGCTGACGTACAACAACTCCGTGGAGTACGGCCAGAACGTGTTCAGCGGAGCCGATGCCTACGCGCGGGCCAGCGTCCCGCAGTAGCGCGCCGCCCACCCGCGAGCGACGCCGGTCCCGATCGCGCCGGCGGAGCCCCGAGCTTCCCCGGAAGGGGGCTCAGCCCGCTCCGCGGGAGGCGCGACAGGCGTGGTCACAACGGGAGCAGACCTCTCGGCCCGAGGCGAGGACGAGGGCGGCGCCTCCACGGGCGGCGGAGCCTCCACAGTGGACACAGCAGCCGAGGTGGTGGTGACCACCGGAGAGGATGCTGACGACACAACCGGTTCCGACTCCTCCACGGACGGCGCGGGCTCGTTGCGACCCGCGGCCGAAGGCTTCGCAACCGAGGACGACGCCCGAACCGTCTCGGTGACCGTGGCCACCGAAACCCGGGTGGAAGCAGGCGCGGCAGCCCCGGACCGGGCAGCCCGAGCCGCTCCCTCCACCACCACGGTCTCGGTGACGGTGGACAGGGCGACGCCGGTCTCGAAGGGCTCGGTCCACCACTGCGAGGTGGGCTGCACGGGCGGCGGGGCCACGAGGGGAGTCTCGGCGGGCCCTCCGACGAACGCGATGAGGGCGAACATCCCGCCCAGCGCCAAGAACGGCACCACGACCACGGCCCCGAAGCACCCGCGCCCGCTGCGCGGCTTCTCCCGGTGACTCATCTCCAGCACACCCCCGAACGGTGACGACTGTTCCACCTGGTTGATCGTCCACATGGAACAGTCCGTCACAGTTCTTTAGTCACACGATGGGGTGTTCACTTCAGTGGCGGCAACTCCGGAGCGTGAGCGGCAGGCGTGGCCGACAGGGACTCGAGAGCCATCGACACGGCTCGCTCCAGCTGCGGGTCACGGCCGGCGACCCGGTCCGCGGGCGTCATCACGACCTCGACATCCGGGTCCACGCCGTAGTTCTCGACGTCCCACCCGTGGCCGTTGAAGTACGACGCGTACCTCGGCTGGGTGACCATCGTGCCGTCGACGAGCGTGTAGAGCATGTCGATGCCGATGACACCGCCCCACGTCCGGACGCCGACCACGGGACCGATGCCGAGCTCCTTGATCGCCACGTTGACGATGTCGCCGTCGGAGCCCGCGTACTCGTCGGCCACCGCCACGACCGGGCCGCGCGGCGCGTCCTGCGGGTAGGACTCCGAGGCCGTGTAACCGCGGGCCACCGACCAGCCGATCACCTTGCGGCCGAGCTTCTCGATCACGAGCTGGGAGGTGTGGCCGCCGCCGTTCTCGCGGACGTCCAGCACCAGCGCCTCGCGCGCCAGCTCCACCCGCAGGTCGCGGTGCAGCTGCGCCCACCCGGCGCCCATCATGTCCGGCACGTGCAGGTAGCCCACGCGGCCGCCGGACTGCGCGTGCGTGAACGCACGGCGGTTCGCGACCCAGTCGTGGTAGCGCAGGGGCTCCTCGTCGGCCAGCGGCACGACGACGACCCGGCGCAGCTCGCCACCACCGGCGGGACGCACGGTCAGCTCGACGGGCTTCCCGGCGGTGCCGACCAGCAGCGGTCCGGGCCCTGCCAGCTCGACCGGGCGGCCGTCGACCGCCACCAGCGCGTCCCCCGCCCGCACGGCCACGCCGGGAGCGGCCAGCGGCGAGCGCGCGTGCGGGTCGGAGGTCTCGCCCGGGATCACCCGCTGCACGACCCAGGAGCCGTCGACCCTGGCGAGGTCCGCGCCCAGCAGGCCCTGGCGGCGGGACGCGGGCACGTGCGGCGGCGAACCCCAGACGTACGCGTGGGAGGTGCCGAGCTCGCCCTGGACCTCCCACAGCAGGTCGACCAGCTCGTCGTGGCTGCCGACCTTCCCGACCAGCGGCCGGTAGCGGTCGAGCTCGCCCTGCCAGTCGATGCCGCCCATGTCGGTGCGCCAGAAGTGGTCGCGCATGAGCCGCCCGTTCTCGGCGTACATCTGCGCCCACTCCTGAGCGGGGTCCACCACGACCCGCACCCGCGAGAGGTCGATCTCCACGTGGTCGGCCGAGTCCTCGTCGGCCTTGCTGTCGGTCGGCACGACCCGCAGGTCACCGCGGTCCTCGACGACCATCCGCTTGCCGTCGCCGGACACCGCGAACGCCTCCGCGCTCTCGGCCAGGCACTCGGTCTTCTTCTTGGCGAAGTCGAACCGCTCCAGCACCGTGCGCGGCGGGCGGGAGTCGGGTGTGGCCAGGGTGTCGCCCAGCACGCCGAGCAACGGCCGGCGCAGCCACAGCAGGCCACCGCGGGCCGCCTTCAGCGACACGTACTCGGCGGCCTCGACGGGCACCGGCACCACGCGGTCCGCGAGGCCCTCGATGTCGACCTTGGTGACCGGGGTCTTCTCGTCGTCGTCCTCGGAGTCCTTGTCCTCGTCGCCGACCGGGCGCCCGGCGTGCGTCGGGGCGAACGGCGACGGCGTCGTGGCGGCCAGCGGCACGAGGTGCGGGCGGCAGCCGGTCGGGAACGACAGGTCGAACACGTGCGCGTCGTAGACCGGGTCGAACGTGCGGATCGACAGGAACGCGAGGTACTTGCCGTCCTCGGTGAAGGTCGGCGCGAAGTCGGCGAACCGCAGCGGCGTCACGTCCACGACGGACAGGTCCGTCGCGTTCACCATCTTGATGTGCCGCAACGGGTTCGGGCCGGGGTGCGACCACGCGAGCCACGCCGAGTCCGGCGAGAAGGCGAGGTTCGTGATGTGCGCGTTCGCCCCGTGGACGACCTCGCGCACCTCACCGGAAGTGATGTCCACCAACAGCAACCGGCCGTCGTGCGTGGCGACGCCGACGCGCGAGCCGTCCGGCGCGGCGGCGAGCGACATGACCCGGCCGAGCCGGCCGGAGGCGACGCGGCGCGCGGTGTTGCCCGGCTCGACGCCGCCGACGGGCGCGATCTCCAGGGCCTCCTCGCCCTCGACGTCCGTCACCCACACCACGTGACCGGTCTCGCCGAGCACCTTCGGCAGCCGCGCGCGGACGTCGGAGCGGTCCGTCAGCACGCGGACCGGGCCGTCGCGGTGCGTCACCCAGTGCACGGAGCCTCGGACCTCGACGGCCGACGCGCGCCCGGTGTGGTCGACGCTGAACGACTCGACGTTGCCGGACGCCTTGACGTGGCGCGGTTGCAGGCCGGTGCGCGGGCCGCCGAGCTTGATGTCGAGCTTGCGCAGCTCGGACAGGCCGTCGAGCAGCCACAGCTCGCCGGCCTGGTGGAAGATCACCCGCGAGCCGTCGGTGGAGGCGTTGCGGGCGTAGAACTCGCCGGACGTGTGGCGCTGGAGGTCGGAGCCGTCGGGCAGCACGGAGTACACGCTGCCGACGCCCTCGTGGTCGGACAGGAACGCGATGCGGCCGTCGACCCACATCGGGTTCGACAGCGACGACTTCAGGTCGGCGAGCACGCGGACGAAGTCGCCGGACCCCTCGGCGTCGACCCAGAGCTTGCCCGCGGTGCCACCGCGGTACCGCTTCCACCACGCCGGTTCCTGCATGTAGCTCGACGACGTGACGACCTGGCCGTCCGGGCCGAAGGAGACGTCGTTGACCCACCCGTACGGCAGCACCTCCGACGGCCCGCCGTCCAGCGGGACGGCGTGGGCCTGCTTGCGGTGCCGCGACATCTGCCCCGTCGACGACACGGCGACGACGCGGCCGTCGGGGGTCCAGCCGGACAACGCCGTCCGGACGACGCCCCAGTGCGTCAACCGGCGTGCGGGACCGCCGTCCACGGGCGCGACGCGGACCTCCGGCGCGCCGTCGATCCAGCTGGCCCAGGCCAGGTGTGTGCCGTCGGGGGAGAACCGCGGGGTGCGGACCGGCACCTGGTCGGC
Source organism: Lentzea sp. DG1S-22 (assembly GCF_036321065.1). Classification (NCBI taxonomy): domain Bacteria; kingdom Bacillati; phylum Actinomycetota; class Actinomycetes; order Pseudonocardiales; family Pseudonocardiaceae; genus Lentzea; species Lentzea sp. DG1S-22. The sequence goes on from NZ_CP143276.1 coordinate 5,296,801, forward strand.
GGACGCGCGCCAGGCCCTCCCTCCGCCGACGGGGGCGAGCCACACGTCGTCCTCGGCCACGAACGTCACCAAGTCACCGCACAGGTGCGGATACCGCAGGTAAGTCACGTGATCGACGTTAGCCCACGCTCACCGGTTCAGGAGGGCCAAAAACGCCGCCAGTCTTCCGCCGCGAGCGAATCAAGACCTTCGGCCCGCGCCTTGGCCTCCGCCTCCCGCACGTGGGCGGCGAAACGGCGGCAGACCTGGCGGAGCTCCGTCTCGGGGTCCTCCCCCGCGAGCTTGGACAGCGCGGTCACGGCGAACAACGTCGTGCCCGAGTCGTCGCCCTCGGGCAGCAGGTCGACCGGGAGCCCGGCGCGCCGGGTGCGCTGCACCAGCTTCGCGGCCAGCGCGACGGCGGGCTGACCGAGCGCCACACCGTCCACACTGGACTCGCGCTTCTTCTCGACCTGCTTGAGCTCCTCCCAGCGGTGCTCCTGGGAGGTCGCGTCGTGCACCGCGGGGTCGTTGCCCTCGAAGACGTGCGGGTGCCGGCCGACGAGCTTCGCGACCAGCTCACCGGCGACGGCGTCGATGTCGAACGGGTCGTCGGCGTCCTCGGCGGCGACCCGTGCGTGGAACAGCACCTGCAGGAGCACGTCGCCGAGCTCCTCGCGCATCGCCGCCCGGTCGCCGTCCTCGATGGCCTCCAGCAGCTCGAAGGTCTCCTCGACGAGGTACTGGCGCAGCGAGTCGTGGTCCTGCTCCGCGTCCCACGGGCATCCGCCCGGCGAGCGCAGCCGGTGCATCACCGCGGCGGCGTCGAGCAGCCCGGCGCCCAGCGGCTCCGGCGTCGTGATCACCTCGGCGTCCGGCCAGCCTTCCGCCGAGCTCGCGACCACCACCGCGCCGTCCTCCACGACGGCGGGCACGGGCCCGTCGACGCCCAGCGCCGACCAGGCTTCCAGGGGCACGCCCTCGCCCGCGTAGACGGCCTTGGCCGTGCGCAGCGCGGGCAGGGCGGCAGCGGGCAGCACGGCTCCGAGCCGCTCGCTCAGGACGACGACGGTGATCAAGACTTGTTCTTCACCGTCGCCACGCCGACGAAACCGGCCCGCTCGCCGGCGTTGCCGACGACCTGGGCGTTGGTCGGGTCCCACACGCCGTAGCGGGGGTTGACCTCGATGTTCAGGTCCGCCGTCAGGAACTGCGCGATCCGCAGGCCGAACGCGGCGAGCAGCTGCGGGTCGATGCGCTCGAGCAGGTCCTCCTCGCCGGGCGTGGCCGAGACCTCGTTGCGCTCCTTGACCAGCGCGACCATCCAGCTGGACTGCTGCTCGTCGGCCGGGAAGGCGACGACGGTGCCGGGCTTCACGCCCCACAGCATCGTGTGCACCAGCGACGGGTTCTCGGTGACGCGGACCCGCTGGTTCGTCGCCGACGCCTGCTGGCCGCTGGTGGTGCGCGGCGCCTCCTGCACGAACCTCGACATCTTCGAGGAGTCGGCCACGACCTCGGCGGCCTTCTCCCTGGCCTCCTTCGGGTCCTTGACCTGGAAGAAGTCGATCACGACCTCGAGGGTGGAGAGGTTGCGGCGCGCGAGCTCGCCCATGACCAGCACGTCGCGCTGGCGGCGGTGGATCGTGGTCTCGTCCTGCTCGCTCTGCTTCGCGGCCTCGACCGGCCCGCCCTTCTCCTGCACCGCGTCGTACACCTTGGTCTCGTCGACCGTGATGTTCTCGCGCCGCGCGGCGGCCTCGGCGATCTTGTGCGTGATCTCGTCGGCCAGCACCAGCCGCGAGACGCCGTCGAGCTTGCCCTGGTCCTGCATCTGCTGGGCCGCGGGCTCCTTCTTGAGCACCTTCACGGTGCGGTCCTGGACGGTCTCCAGGGTGACCGCCTGGTCACCGACGATCGCGGCCGAACCGGCCTTCGCGGGCCCGGTGCCGCATCCGGTGGCCAACAGCGCCACAGCCACACCGACCAGCGAGAAACGCTTCAGAACAGTGCTCACGAGGATCTACCTTCTCACGCCGTGGTGACTCCGGTCACGGGAGTCCCCGCGAGGGAGTCGAGGAACGCACCGCACCAGTCCAGCAGCTCCTGGTCGCGCAGCTGCGGTGCACCCATCCGGCCGCCCGCCGCTCCCTCCGTCGGCCGGGGGACGGTGACCGTCCCGACGGCCTGCTTGTAGACGGCCTTCGGGAACAGGCGGCGCAGCCTGACCAGCTGCGAGTCGCGCAGGTCGAGCTTCGCGAACCGCAGGTTCTGGCCCATCGCGATCACCTCGGTGACCCCGTGGCGGCGGCAGGCGTGGCGCAGGCGGGCGACCCCCAGCAGGCGCTCGACCGGCTCCGGCGGCGTGCCGTAGCGGTCCTTGAGCTCGTCCCAGACGGACTGCAGCGCGGCCTCGTCGGAGGCGGCCGCGATCTTGCGGTAGGCCTCCAGCCGCAGCCGCTCGCCCGGCACGTACTCGTGCGGGATGTGCGCGTCGACCGGGAGGTCCACCCTGACCTCGGCGAGCTCCTCCTCGACCTCGCCGCCGTCGGCGCCCGCGTGCCTGCGGAACGCCTCGACGGCCTCGCCGACCAGCCGGACGTAGAGGTCGAAGCCGACGCCCGCGATGTGGCCGGACTGCTCGGCGCCGAGGATGTTGCCGGCGCCGCGGATCTCCAGGTCCTTCATCGCGACGGCCATGCCCGCGCCCAGCTCGGTGTTCTGCGCGATCGTCGCGAGCCGGTCGTGCGCGGTCTCGGTCAACGGCGTCTCGGGCGGGTAGAGGAAGTACGCGTAGCCGCGCTCGCGGCCACGGCCGACGCGGCCGCGCAGCTGGTGCAGCTGGGCGAGGCCGAGCAGGTCGCCGCGCTCGACGATCAGCGTGTTGGCGTTGGAGATGTCGAGACCGGTCTCGACGATCGTGGTGCAGACGAGGACGTCGAACTCGCGTTCCCAGAAGCCCTGGATGATCTTTTCGAGCTTGTCCTCGTTCATCTGGCCGTGCGCGGTGACGACGCGTGCCTCGGGGACGAGCTCGCGGATGCGGCGCGCGGCCTTCTCGATGCTCGACACCCTGTTGTGCACGAAGAACACCTGGCCGTCGCGCAGCAGCTCGCGGCGGATCGCGGCACCGACCTGCTTGTCGTCGTACGCGCCGACGTACGTGAGGATCGGGTGCCGTTCCTCCGGCGGGGTCAGGATCGTCGACATCTCGCGGATGCCGGCGAGCGACATCTCCAGCGTGCGCGGGATCGGCGTCGCGGACATGGTCAGCACGTCGACGTGCGTGCGCAGCGCCTTGATGTGCTCCTTGTGCTCCACGCCGAACCGCTGCTCCTCGTCGACGATCACGAGGCCGAGATCCTTGTACCGCACGTTCTTCTGCAGCAGCCGGTGCGTGCCGATCACGATGTCGACCTCGCCGTCCGCGAGGCCCGCGATGGTCTGCTCGGACTCCGCGGCGTCGGTGAAGCGGGACAGGCCCTTGATGTTCACCGGGAACTGGCGCATGCGCTCGGAGAACGTGTTGAGGTGCTGCTGGGCCAGCAGCGTCGTCGGCACCAGCACGGCGACCTGCTTGCCGTCCTGCACGGCCTTGAACGCGGCGCGGACCGCGATCTCCGTCTTGCCGTAGCCGACGTCACCGCAGATGACGCGGTCCATCGGCACGCCGCGCTCCATGTCGGCCTTGACCTCGTCGATCGCGGCCATCTGGTCCTGCGTCTCGGTGAACGCGAACGCGTCCTCCAGCTCGCGCTGCCAGGGCGTGTCCGCGGCGAACGCGTGGCCGGGGGCGCTCTGCCGTGCCGCGTAGAGCTGCACGAGCTCGGCCGCGATCTGCTTGACCGCCTTGCGCGCCTTGGACTTCGTGTTCTTCCAGTCGCTGCCGCCGAGCTTGTTGAGCGTGGGCAGCTCACCGCCGACGTACCGGCTGACCTCGTCGAGCTGGTCGGTCGGCACGAACAGCCGGTCGCCGGGCTGGCCGCGCTTGGACGACGCGTACTCCAGCACCAGGTACTCGCGGGTGGCAGAAGCGCCCGCGGCGTCTTTGGTCGTGCGCTGCACCATCTCCACGTACTTGCCGATGCCGTGCTGCTCGTGCACCACGAAGTCGCCGGCCTTGAGCGCGAGCGGGTCGACCGCGTTGCGCCGCTTGGACGGCATCTTGCGCATGTCCTTGGTGGACGTGCCGCCGCGGCCGCCGGTCAGGTCGGTCTCGGTGAGCACCACCAGCGCGAGGTCGGGCAGCACGAAGCCGTCCTCGAGCGCGCCGCGCACGACCGTGACCATGCCGGCCTTCGGCGCCTCGTCGAGGGACTCGACGCAGACCGCGGCGATCTCGGCCTCCTTGAGCCGCTCCTCGGCCCGGTGCGCGGTGCCGGCGCCCGGCACGACGAGCACCGCCGCGCCACCCGTCGCCGTGTGGGCCTTGAGGTCGGCGAACGCGCGCTCGACGTCGCCGGAGTAGGCCTCGACGGGCTTGACGTCGAGGTGCACGACGTCGTCGGCGTCCGTGGTCAGCTGGCTGAGCGTCCACCAGGGACGGTCGTTCGCCCTGGCGTGCCCGGAGATCTCGCCGATGCCCTGGTAGGCGCTGCGCCCGAGGTCGATCGGCGCCTTGCCGCCCGACGCGGCCGCCATCCACGAGGCCTCGAGGAACTCCTGGCCGGTGCGCACCAGGTCGGCCGCGCGGGCCCGGATCTTCTCCGGGTCGTTGAGCAGCACGTGCGTGCCGGGCTCGACGACGTCGACGAGCAGCTGCAGCTCGCCGGGGCACAGCGCGGGGATGAGCGCCTCCATGCCCTCGACCGCGATGCCGCCGGAGATCTTCTCCAGCATCTCCGCGAGGTGCGCGTCCGACTGGTGCTCCTGCGCCAGCTCGGCCGCGCGGTGCTTCACGTCGTCGGTCAGCAGCAGCTCGCGGCACGGCGGCGCGACGAACTGCTGCACCTCCTCCGGCAGCGAGCGCTGGTCCTGCACCGAGAACGGCCGGATCTCGCTGACCTCGTCGCCCCAGAACTCGACGCGGTAGGGGTGCTCCGCCGTGGGCGGGAAGATGTCGAGGATGCCGCCGCGCGTCGCGTACTCGCCGCGCTTCTCGACCATGTCGGCGCGGGTGTAGGCGTTCTCGGCCAGGCGCGTGACCAGCTCGACGAAGTCCTGCTCCTCGCCGACTTTCAAATGCACGGGCTTGAGGTCGCCGAGGCCCGGCGCCATCGGCTGGATGAGGCTGCGGACCGTGGTGACCAGCACCCTGATCGGGTTGCCCTCGGGGTGCTTGAGCCGGCGCAGCACCTGCAACCGCGCGCCGACCGTGTCCGCGCGCGGGCTGAGGCGCTCGTGCGGCAGCGTCTCCCAGCTCGGGAAGAACGCCACCCTGTCCGCGCCGATCAGGTCGCGCAGGACGTTCGTCAGCTCTTCGGCTTCCCTGCCCGTGGCCGTGACGGCCAGGACGGGCCTGACCGTGGACAGCGCGGCGGCCACCAGCGGGCGGGCGGCCAGCGGGCCGTCCAGCTCCAGCTCGGGGACACCGGCCGAGTCGATCAACGTGCGGAGGGCTTTGTCGGGAAGGACACCTTCGAGAAGGCCGAGCAGCGGCATGTGAGAAACCCCGGTCGAGTGCGGAACGCCAGCCGGATGCGGGACGCCGGACAGACCCCTGCCTGGGACGAGGGGTCTCACCACCCACCTTAGCCCGTTCCGCGATCCCTTATTGGGTGGCTTGAGCACTACCCGAGCCGTCACCCTCTGTGCGTGTCCATGAGAGAGATCAGGGCTGACTACGACGATCAGTCCATCGTGGTCTACCAGGCCTATTCACCGTCCATCGCCGGTCCCGCCGTCGCCGCCCAGCGGTTCGTGCCGCCGTTCAAGACGGAGCGGATGACGTGGATCAAGCCGTCGTTCCTCTGGATGATGTACCGCTGCGGTTACGCCCGGAAAGAAGGCCAGGAACGCGTCCTGGCCGTGCGGATCACCCGCGAGGGCTTCGACTGGGCGGTGGCCCACGCCGTCGAGAGCACCATCGGCGGCAAGCCGTCGGTGCGCGTGCAGTGGGACCCGGAGCGCGGCCTGGACCACGAGGCGTTGCCGCACCGGTCCATCCAGATCGGCCTGACGCGCGAGGCCGTGCAGAAATACGTCCACGAGTGGACGATCGGCATCACGGACGTGACGGCGCTGGCCCACGCGGTGCACGAGAAGGTGCGTCAGCGTGATCTGGACGGAGCGCGCGCGTTGCTGCCCGTGGAACGGCCTTACGGAACCACCACGGCACAAAACGCATAGTTGGGACATGCGCGCACTCGTTGCTGCAGGGTTGGTGCTGGTCGTCGCTGCCTGTTCGGCGCCGGAGCCGGGCGGCAACGCGCCGTCGAAGGCCCCCGCGCCCGAGGGGCTGGTGGTCGAGGAGGTCGCGGGCGGTTTGCAGCACGGGTGGGACATCGGGTTCCTGCCCGGCGGCTCGCTGCTCGTCACCGAACGGCCCGGCGGGATCAAGCTGGTGGCCAACGGCCAGGTCACTCCGGTCGACATCGCCCTCGACGACCTCCAGGCGCGCGGCGAGGGCGGCCTGATGGGACTCGTCGTGCACCCCGACGGCCGGCGGTTCACCGTGTGCTACAACACGTCGAAGGACGTGCGGCTGGTGACGTTCCGCCTCGACGGCACCAAGGCCGCCAAGACCAAGGACCTGCTCACCGGCATGCCGTCGAACTCGAGCGGCCGGCACTCCGGCTGCCGGCCGACGCTGGGGCCGGACGGCGCGATGTACGTCGCGACCGGCGACATCGCGCAGGCGCGCAACCCGCAGGACCGCACCAGCCTCGGCGGCAAGGTGCTGCGGATCGACCCCGAGACCGGCGAGGGCGCGGCGGGCAACCCGTTCATCGGCTCGGCCGACGCCAACGAGCGGCGGGTCTTCACCTACGGCCACCGCAACGTGCAGGGCGTCGTGTTCCGCCCGGACGGCGGCCAGGCGTTCTCCAGCGAGCACGGGCCGAGCGTCGACGACGAGGTCAACCTGCTGAAGGCCGGCGCCAACTACGGCTGGGACCCGTCCGAGGGCGGCACCCGCGGCGGCTACGACGAGAGCGTGCCGATGACGGACCTCCAGCGCTTCCCGGACGCCGTGCCCGCGGTGTGGTCGTCCGGCTCGCCCACCGAGGCGATCTGCCAGGCGGCGTTCTGGAACGGCAAGCTCGCGATCACCGCTCTCAAGGGCTCCAAGCTGCTGCTCTTCACGCTGGACCAGGACGGCGAGGTGCAGAACGTGAGCATCCCGGAGGAGCTGGACGACAAGTACGGACGTCTCCGTGCCGCCCGCACGGCGCCGGACGGGTCGCTCTACCTGACGACGTCGAACGGCAGCAACGACAAGCTGCTGAGGCTGACCGGGACGGTGTGAGAACCGGCCCGAGCCGTTCGACCCCTCGACGAACGGCTCGGACCACGGGTTCTACTGGGACTCATCGCTCGGACGTGCCCAGGCCGTTTCACACGTGGTGCTACTTCGGCCTTGTGCACTAACGCAGGGCGCGCATTGCGTGCAGACGCACTACGACGACAAGCCGCTCACGAACGGATGCGCAGCTTCGGCTTGTGGTCCATCGCCGAGAGGCCGTTCCACGCCAGGTTCACGAGGTGCGCGGCGACCTCGTCCTTCTTCGGCTTGCGCGCCTCGAGCCACCACTGCCCGGTCAGCGCGACCATCCCGACCAGGGCCTGCGCGTACAGCGCGGCCAGCCTGCGGTCGTAGCCCCGCTCGGCGAAGTGCAGCCCGAGGATGTGCTCGACCTGCGACGCGATGTCGTTCAGCAGCGACGAGAACGTGCCCGAGGCCGAGGCGACGGGCGAGTCCCGCACCAGGATCCGGAACCCGTCCGTCGAGCCCTCGATGTAGTCCAGCAACGCGCAGGCGGCTCGTTCCAGCAGCTCACGGGGGTGCGATCCGCCGTCCAGCGCGTCGACGATCATGTCCATCAGGCGCCGCATCTCGCGGTCCACGACGACGGCGTAGATGCCTTCCTTGCCGCCGAAGTGCTCGTAGACGACCGGCTTGGACACGCTCGCGCGGTGGGCGATCTCCTCGATCGCCGTCGCTTCGAAGCCCTTCTCGGCGAACAGGGCGCGGGAGACGTCCAGGAGCTGCTCTCGGCGTTCCTTGCCCGTCATCCTGACCCTGGCCACCGGGTCAGCCTACGCAGCGGGCCCACTTCCGGTGACCGCCTCGCTGTGTCGCCTGGAATCGAGACCTCGACCGGGCATCATCGGTGGATGGCCAGAGGCAAGATCACCCGGATCGCCGCGACCTCGTTGCTCGTCCTGCTCGTGCTGGTCACGGCGGCCCTGGGCGGCATCGGCTGGTACTACAGCGATGAGCTGCTCGAACCGGCGGAGGTGCCGCGGCGCCACCCCGAGACGGCGCTCGGGGTGGACGGCGGGAACGTCGTCCTCGCGGAGTCGCGGCTGACGACGCTCCGCGGCACGTTCGGGGTCGTCTGGCCCGGCGGCAGCGCGAAGGTCGGCGACGTCGCCTCGACCAAGAACGGCCGCGTGGAACGCCCTCTGATCGATGGCACCGCACCGCCCGAGGGCACGAAGGTGCGCATCGAGACCAACGTCTACCAAGGCAACCCGAAGACCGCGCTCGGCCTGGTCCACAGCGACGTCGCCGTGCCGTCGGAGCTCGGCGACATGCCCGCGTGGCTGGTCCCGGCGTCGAACCGGGACACGTGGGTCATCACCGTCCACGGGCGGGGCGCGTCGCGGGAGGAGGCGCTGCGCGTGGTCCCCCAGCTCCACGGCGCCGGGCTGACCGTCCTGCTGATCAGCTACCGCAACGACCCCGGCGCGCCGAAGTCCCCCGACGGCCTCTACCACCTCGGCGACACGGAGTGGCACGACGTCGAGGCCGCCATCCACTACGCGCAGGCCCGGGGCGCGAAGAGGGTGGTGCTCTACGGCTGGTCGATGGGCGGCGCGATCATCGGCCAGACGCTCGCGAGGTCCAGCTCCGCGTCCGTCGTGTCCGGCGTCGTGCTCGACTCCCCCGTCACGAACTGGACGCAGACGCTGGACCTGCAGGCGCAGAACCGCGGCGTGCCGACGTGGCTCACGCCCGTGGCCGAGCTCGTCTCCGGCTGGCGCGCCGGCATCGACTTCGACCGGTTCGACCTCGTCGCGAACCCGCCCGCGCTCAAGCCCCCGACGCTGGTCCTGCACGGCTCGGCGGACGGCACGGTGCCCGCCCGGTCCTCGCGCGACCTCGCGAGCGCCGCGGACAGGCTCGGGTGGCCGCTGCAGTACGTCGAGATCCCCGGCGCGGACCACACCTCGGCCTGGAATGTGGCGACCGACACGTACCGCGGCGCGCTCGGCGACTTCCTGACCAGGTCAGTCGGCGCCCGGCCGTGATCTTGAACTGAGCCGGATGAGTGGTGGTTGGACAAGAAGAGGACCACTCGTGACAACATGTGCGCGTGGGCGCGCGCCGGCTCGCCCGTTCCGCCATGGTGTAAAGGCAGCACCTCGGATTTTGGTTCCGATGGTCCAGGTTCGAATCCTGGTGGCGGAGCAGGGGCCTTGAGGGCACGGGGTCGCGGTCTCTGGGAGGTGTGAAGCTGCCCGAGGAAACGGTCGACGAGCAGGGCAACGTGGGCCACCGCCATCACGAGATGTCCGACGCGTGGCTGGTGGGTCGCGCGAGCGAACTCGTCGCCGTCGCCCAGAGCAGCCACCTCGCCGCGCAGCTCGACGCGGCTGCGGAGGTCGACCGCATCCTGGCCGAGGCGCAGGGTCGTGGCGAGCCCCGCATCGTCGCGCAGCTGCTCAGAGCCGCGGCCGTGGTCCGCCTGGTCACGCCGGGGCTCGTCGACATGTCCGACCCCCAGCTCGACGAGATGCTGAGCCACTGCCGCCGCCACGGCCTGATCGTGCTGGAGGCGGACGCGCGGGCGCTGCGCGGGCGCCGGTTCCTGCTCGGCAACGCCGAGGACAAGGCGCTGACCGAGATCGCGTCGGCGCTCGCGATGATGCTCGACGAGGAACCCGACGTCGACCCGGTCTTCGACAAGCGGATCTGGGACCAGCTGCTCGCCACGACGCTGCAGGACATCGCCCTGGTGCTGACCCAGCTCGGCGTCTACGAGATGGCGGACGACGTGCTGGCGGGCGCGAACAACGCGTTGCGCGAGAGCGGCCAGCCGCACCAGATCTACGTGCACCTGGTGAACCGGGCCCGGCTGCGGATCGGGTGGGGCCTGCGGCTCGAACGGGTGAACCTGCACGACGCCGCGCACGAGCAGTTCCGGGTCGCCTCCGGCCTGGCCGAGGCGGCCGAGGTGCCGTTCCGGCAGTCGCTGCACCCCGGCAGGCGCGACCTCGACGCCGCCGAGCAGGTGCCGATCCTCGGTGCCGCCCACGCGCTGACGAACCCGAGCGAGGACCACCTCGACCGGCTGTGGTCGTTGCGCGGCCTGTCGATGTACGCGCGGGAGCTGATCATCGTCGCGATCGCGCTGGCCCGGTGCCTGGTGAAGGCGAACCGGCTGGACGACGCGCTCAAGGTCCTCGACGACACGCGCACGCAGATGGAGCACGACACGTCGGAACCGTCGCTGGTGCTGTCGCTGGAGCGCGAGTACGCGCACCTGTGCGGTCCGCACACGACGTCGGCGTTGCAGGCCTACAACGCGGCCCTGGAGCTGGAGCTGTGGCAGATGCGGGAGTCCCGCGTGGCCACGTTGCAGACGCGCCGCGAGCACGAAAGGCTGACGCGCGCGCACGGTGCGATCGCCCAGCAGGCGTTGCAGGACCCGTTGACCGGGCTGCCGAACCGCCGCGCGCTCGACGACAAGATGGCCGAGCTCATCGCCGGTCAGGTGGAGCCGTTCTCCATCGCCCTGGTCGACCTCGACGGGTTCAAGGGCGTGAACGACCGGCATTCGCACGCCGAGGGTGATGACGTCCTCCGGGTGATTGCCAGCACACTCCGGCAGGCCCTGCGGGGTGACGACATGGTGGCCCGCTACGGCGGCGACGAGTTCGTCGTCCTGCTGCCGGGAGCACCCCTGCACGCCGCGGAAGCAGCGCTCGGGCGAGCCGTGGATGCGGTGGCGGGCTTGCCAATCGACCTCTCCCGGGGGGTCACGCTGTCGGTCGGCGTCATCTCCCTGCGCCCGCGCGAATCGGCGAACCAGGCCCTGTCGAGGGCCGACTCCGCGATGTACGTGGCGAAGCGCCAGGGTGGCTGCCAGGTAGCGGCTGTGGCGGGCGAGCCCTCCGCGGAGGCTTAGGCTGGTCCGCGGACTTCGAACCACCCAGCCTGTTAGGGAGAGCATTGATGCTCGAGGGCCCTGTCAGCACGGTCGTGCTCGCCGCCGGGGAAGGCACCCGCATGCGGTCGTCCACGCCCAAGGTGCTGCACCGGATCGCCGGACGCTCACTCGTCGAACACGCGGTGCGCGCGGCGGCGGGCACAGACCCCGACCACCTGGCCGTCGTCGTCGGCCACGGCCGCGAAGCAGTCACCGAGCATCTCGAAACCCTCGCCGGCGCGCTCGGCCGCAAGGTCACCGTCGCGGTGCAGGCCGAGCAGAAGGGCACCGGGCACGCCGTCGGCTGCGGCCTCGCCGAGCTGCCGCACGACCTCGGCGGCACGGTGATCGTGAGCTACGGCGACGTGCCGCTGCTCGACACGAAGACGTTCTCCGCGCTGCTGTCCGAGCACCGGACCGCCGGCAACGCGGTCACCGTGCTGACGGCCGTGGTGGACGACCCCACCGGGTACGGCCGGATCGTCCGCGACTCCGACGGCAGCGTGCAGCGGATCGTGGAGCAGAAGGACGCCTCGGCGGCCGAACAGCTCATCACCGAGATCAACTCCGGCGTGTACGCGTTCGACGCGGCGGTGCTGCGCGACGGGCTCTCGCGGTTGTCCACCGACAACGCGCAGGGCGAGCTCTACCTGACCGACGTCCTGGGCATCGCCCGCGGCGACGGCCTGCGGGTCGGCGCGCTGATCGCGTCCGACCCCTGGCTGGTCGAGGGCATCAACGACCGCGTGCAGCTCGCGGCCGTCGGCGCCGAGATGAACCGCCGCATCGTCGAGGGCCACCTGCGCTCCGGCGTCACGTTCGTCGACCCGTCCTCGGCGTGGATCGACGCCGACGTGACCATCGGGCAGGACGCGGTGGTCGAGCCGAACGTGCAGCTCCGCGCGGGCACCGTGATCGGGGCCGGGGCGACCGTCGGCCCCGACACCACGCTGTCCGGCGTGCGGGTCGGCGAGGGCGCCTCGGTCGTGCGGACCCACGGCAGCGACTCGGTGATCGGCGACGGCGCCTCGGTCGGCCCGTTCGCCTACCTCCGCCCCGGCACCTCCCTGGGCGTGAAGGGCAAGATCGGCACGTTCGTCGAGACGAAGAACTCGCAGATCGGCGACGGCTCGAAGGTCCCCCACCTGTCCTACATCGGCGACGCCACGATCGGCGATCACAGCAACATCGGTGCAGCATCGGTAACCGTCAACTACGACGGGGTGAACAAGCACCGCACGATCGTCGGATCCCACTGCCGCACCGGCTCGGACAACATGTTCGTGGCGCCGGTGACCGTGGGCGACGGCGCTTACACCGGCGCGGGCACCGTCCTGCGCCGCGACGTCCCGCCGGGCGCGCTCGCCGTGTCCGGAGGTCCCCAGCGCAACCTCGAAGGCTGGGTGCTCAGCCGTCGTGGGGGCACCGCCGCCGCCCAGGCGGCGGAGCAGGCCCTGGCGAAGCAGAATGCCGACGAGAAGACAGAGGAGGGGCGCTGACCGTGAACCCGCAGATGCCCGGCACACCGAAGAAGAACCTGATGCTCTTCGGCGGGCGTGCCTACCCGGAGCTGACGGAAGAGGTCGCGAAGCACCTCAACGTCACGGTGACCCCGCAGTCGGCCTACGACTTCGCGAACGGCGAGATCTTCGTCCGCTTCGAGGAGTCCGTGCGCGGCTGCGACGCCTTCGTCATCCAGTCGCACACCGCGCCCATCAACCAGTGGCTGATGGAACAGCTGATCATGGTCGACGCCCTGAAGCGCGCCTCGGCCAAGCGCATCACGGTGATCATGCCGTTCTACCCGTACAGCCGCCAGGACAAGAAGCACCGCGGCCGCGAGCCCATCTCCGCCCGCCTGGTCGCCGACCTGTTCAAGACCGCGGGCGCCGACCGCCTCGTCTCGGTCGACCTGCACACCGCCCAGATCCAGGGCTTCTTCGACGGCCCGGTCGACCACCTGTGGGCCATGCCGCTGCTCGCGGACCACATCCGCGGCAAGTACGCGGGTCACGAGATCACCGTCGTCTCCCCCGACTCGGGCCGCACCAAGCTGGCCGAGAAGTGGGCCGACACCCTCGGCGGCGCGCCGATCGCGTTCATCCACAAGACCCGCGACCCGCTGCGCCCGAACGAGGTGGTCTCGAACCGCGTCGTCGGCAAGGTCGAGGGCCGCCTGTGCATCGTGATCGACGACATGGTCGACACCGGCGGCACCATCGCGGGCGCCGTGAAGCAGCTGCTGAGCGAGGGCGCCTCCGACGTGGTCATCGCGGCCACGCACGGCATCCTGTCGGGCCCGGCCACGCAGCGCCTGCAGGACTCCGGCGCCCGCGAGGTCGTGTTCACCGACACGCTGCCGATCCCGGCGGAGAAGCGGTTCCCGAACATGACCGTGCTGTCGATCGCGCCGCTGCTCGCGCGCGTGATCCAGGAGGTGTTCGAGGACGGGTCCGTGACGTCGCTGTTCGACGGCAACGCCTGACCCCACCGGTGTCCCACGGGGGCCTTCCGCAGTCCGTTCCCGGACGTGGGAGGCCCCTTCCGGTTTCCGGGTGGCGAACCGGTCGACCCCCGTGAGCCCGTCCGGGCACCCCCCGATTGGCCTCCCCGTTGCACGCTCACCTACACTGGTCGGGTTGCCTCGGCGAGGGCGAGCTCCCCAGCTCGGCGTGATCGACGCGGTGGCTTGATGCCGCGCGTGTTGACCCTGTTTCCGCGCTGCTCGCCGCCGCAGGCCACCACCAAGCCTCAACCGCTGAGAACTTGTGCACCGCCCCGACGTACAAGGCCAGACTTATAAGGAGTACCCCACCGTGTCCGAGGTTCGTCTCGCCGCTGAGCAGCGCACCGAATTCGGCAAGGGCGCCGCCCGCCGTACCCGTCGCGCCGGCAAGATCCCCGCGGTGCTCTACGGCCACGGTTCCGACCCGAAGCACCTGGCCCTGCCGGCGCTCGAGTTCGCCCGTGTCGTCCGTGAGCACGGCCAGAACGCCGTCCTCACGCTGTCCCTGGACGGCGGCAGCGAGCTGGCGCTCACCAAGACCGTCACCACGCACCCCATCAAGAACTACATCGAGCACGTCGACCTGCTGCTCGTCCAGCGCGGCGAGAAGGTCACCGTCGAGGTGCCGCTGGTCATCTCGGGCGAGCCCGCTTCGGGCACGCTGCTGACGCAGGACCTGAGCACGATCCAGATCGAGTCCGACGCGATGAACATCCCGGAGCAGATCGAGCTGTCGATCGCCGGTGTCGGCGCGGGCACGCAGATCCACGCCAGCGACCTGACCCTGCCCGCCGGTGCTGTTCTCATCACCGACGCCGAGGCCTTGGTCGTCGCCGTGAACGAGGCGCCGTCCGCGGCGCAGCTCGAGGGTGACGAGGCCGCTCCGGCCGAGGCCACCGAGGAAAGCTGAGCCCCATCACGTCGGGCCGAAACGACGGCGCGCCGCCTCCTCACGAGGGGGGCGGCGCGCCGTTGCCGTACCTGCGCCCGGCCGACGTCCGGTCGAAGACCTTCCGGCGCAAGCGGCAGGGCTACGACCCCGGGCAGGTCAACGAGTTCCTGCAGATCATCGCCGACGCGCTGGCCGGGCGTCTGCGCCTGAACCCGGACCACATCCGCACCGTCCGGTTCGCGGCGGTCCCGAACGGCTACGACCCGCTGAGCGTCGACGGCGTCCTGCACCTGCTGGAGTTCCAGGTCCGCAACGGCATCGTGCCGCCGACGGGCCTGAACACCGGCGAGGACCTGAGAGCGCGCAAGCTGCCGAAGACCGGCACCGGCTACGATCGCGCCGAAGTCGACGCCTTCATCACCCGCGCCGCGGCCAACCTGGACGGCCGGGGCTCCATGACCTCCACCGAGGTCCGCAACACCCGGTTCAGCACCACGTCCGGCCTGCTGGGCAAGGGGTACCAGGTGCAGGCCGTGGACACGTTGCTGGACGATCTCGAGCAGGAGTTGCGGTTCCGTGGACGCTGACCTCGCCCTCATCGTCGGACTGGGCAACCCGGGCCCCAGGTACGAGGGCAACCGCCACAACATCGGCTTCCTGGTCCTCGACGAACTGGCCGCCCGCATGAACGGCAAGTTCAAGGCGCACAAGTCCGGCGCCGAGGTCGTCGAGGGCCGCCTGTCCGGCCACCGCGTCGTGCTGGCCAAGCCCCGCAGCTTCATGAACCTCTCCGGCGGCCCCGTCGCGAGCGCCGTGAAGTTCTTCAAGCCCACCACGATCCTCGTGGTCCACGACGAGCTGGACCTCCCGTTCGCCGCGCTGCGCATGAAGCTCGGCGGCGGCGACAACGGCCACAACGGACTCCGCTCGATCACGAAGTCCCTGGGCACCAGGGACTACCACCGCCTGCGCTTCGGCGTGGACCGCCCCTCCGGCCGCCAGGACCCCGCCGACTACGTCCTCAAGGACTTCTCCACCGTGGAGCGCAAGCAGCTCGCGCTGGAGATCGACCGGGCGGCGGACGCGGCCGAGGCCCTCGTGACCAAGGGCCTGGAAGCCGCGCAGAACGCCTTCCACTAGCGGTGCGACGGGCGTGGACGCGGTACGAGGACTCCCCTGCTCGCGGCTTCCGGCCGGACGACAGTCCCTCGACGACCGCGGTTGCTGCGCCCATCCGTCGGGCAACGCCCACTTCCGGGCCGTGCCGCGCAGGCACCGTCGCCCGCGCGGCTCGTCGCGAGAACGCGAGAGCCGCGCGAACGCCCTCCACCAGCGCTAGACCAGCCCCGCCGCCGCAGACCGCCGCAACTTCCCGGACGGCGTCTTCGGCAGCGTCCCCGGAGCTTGCACCACCACCGCGAACGGCCGCAGCCCCACGGCGTCCACCACCCGCGCGGTCACCTGCTTCACGAGGTCCTTCTCGGCCTCGGCGTCCCCGGCCAGCTTCGACTCCAGCACCACGGCGAACCGCTCGCGCTTGGTCCCGGCGTCCAGCCGCACCGCGACGGCGTTGCCCGCCCGCACGCCCTCCACGGAGCAGGCCGCACGCTCCACGTCGGTCGGGTAGATGTTCCGGCCGCCCATGATGATGACGTCCTTGCGGCGTCCGCAGACGACGACCTGGCCGTCCTCCACCAGGTACCCGAGGTCCCCGGTGGACAGCCAGCCCTCGGCGTCCTGAGTGGCCAGTGGGCCGTCCACGGTCAGGTAGCCGGGGGTCACCGCCTCGCCGCGGATCTGCAGCTCGCCGACGTCCCGCACGCCCAGGACGGCGCCGGTGTCCGACACGACCCGCAGTTCCAGGCCGGGCAGCGGCGGGCCGAGCAACGGGAACGCGCGACCGCCCTCGGTGGGCACCGCGCGGTGCGAGGCCTCCAGGGCGTCCGCGTCGACGACGTCCACGGACAGGCCGGTGAACAGGGGCGCGAAGGCCACGCCCAGGGTGGTCTCCGCCATGCCGTAGGCCGCGAGGATCGACTCCGGCCTCAGCCCGAACCTCGCGCCGGCGGTCACGAAGGCCTCGACGGCGGCCGGGTCGATCGGTTCCGCGCCGTTCAGGGCCAGGCGCATCGAGGACAGGTCGAACGAGTCGGACGACGAGGCCAGGCGGCGGGCGACGATGGCGTAGGCGAAGTTCGGGGCGGCGGTGATCGTGCCGCGGTAGCGCGTGATGAGGTCCGCCCACAGCGTCGGGCGGGACAGGAAGTCGACCGGGGTGACCTTCACCAGTTCCAGGCCGAACAGCATCGGCACGGTCAGGAAGCCGACCATCCCCATGTCGTGGAACAGGGGCAGCCACGACACCATGACGTCCGACTCGGGATCGAGAGCAGCTGCGACGCGCATGCCCTCGGCGTTCGCCATGAGGTTGCGGTGGGTGATGCGGACGGCTTTCGGATCCGCTGTCGATCCACTCGTCAACTGCAGCAGTGCCGTGGCATCCTCGGGGGTGGGAACAGGAGCGGCGATCGGCTCCGCGTCGAGCTCGGAGAGCAGCCGGTAGGGCACTCCGTGCTGGTCCAGGACGGAAGCCAGGGCGTCGAACGGGCTGCCGAGCAGGACCAGACGCGAGTCGATCATGGCGAGCACCCGCAGCGTGTCCTCGGCCCACTCGGCCAGGTCGGTGCGTGGTGTGGGTTGGTGCAACATCGTGACGCTGCCACCGCACAGCCATGCGGCCTGCACGGCTGGGGCGATCACGGCTGGTTCGGCGGCAAGCACGGCGACCGCGGTGCCCGGTGCCACGTCGAGCGCACCGGCCATCCGCCGGGCGCGTTCGTGCACCTCGGCCCAGGTCCGGCGAACGGGCGCGGCGGGTTCACCCGTCGTCATGCCCCGGTCCCGGCCGTTGGTGGCCGTCGCCAGCATCACATCCACGAACTGACTCATGTTCGCGATCGTAGTGGCGGCCTTTGGTCCATCAGGGCGAAACGTTGTGCCAGGCGAAACGCGATACTCCCCAGTACAGGTACGCAGGAGGAGGTCATTGGTGGATCGGGGCGGTCCCGGAGCGCAGCATCGTCTGCCCGCGCATCCGGCTCCTCTGCTCTCGGCGCAGGACGTGGCCCTGGTCGCGTTCCACCGTCCCCCGCGAGGTCAGCGCGGGTACGACGCGGCCGAGGTGGACTCGTTTCTCGACCGGGTCGAGAACACCATGAAGAGCAAGGACATCCTCACGCGCGAGGACGTGCTCAACGTCCGGTTCAGCACGGCGACCCGTGATCCGGGCTACGACGTGAACGAGGTCAACGTCTTCATGGAGCTCGTGGCGGACACGCTGCGGTCCACGCCGCAACGCGTGCAGGCCTCCGCGCCGGCCCAGGGCGCGCACGCCACGTCGCAGGCGATGAGACCCGCCGTCCGGTTGTCGCCGGACGACGTCGCCGCCGTGCGCTTCCACAAGCCCAGACCGGGCACCCGCGGCTACCACGAGGGGCAGATCGACGCGTTCCTCGACCGCATCGAGAACACCCTGCGGGGCAGGGACAACCTGACCGCGCAACAGGTGCAGGACGCCGTGTTCGGCGAGACCGCGCCCGGCACGTTCGGCTACGACTCCGAAGACGTCGACACGTTCCTCGACCTCGTGGTCCTGATGTTCGAGACGGCCCCGCCGCCCCAGGCGCCGCCGACGACGCAGCTCCCGCAGCAGCAGCAACGGCCGCAGCAGCGCCGCCCCCAGCCCGATCCGCGTCCGGCGCAGCAGTCGCGCTCCCCGCAACGCCCTCAGCAGCCCTCCGCTCCGCGCCCGCCCGCCCAGCAGCCCGCACTGCAGAAGGCCGTCGACGCGCCCGGGCTCACCGCGGCGGACATCCGCAACGTCGCGTTCCACCGCCCTCCGCGCGGCCGCCGCGGCTACCAGGAGTCCCAGGTGGACGCTTTCCTCGACCGCATCGAGGCGACGCTGCTCGGCCAGGACAACCTGACCGGCAAGGACGTCCGCGACGTCCGGTTCTCCCGTCCGCTCATCGGGCGGCGCGGGTACGACGAGACCGAGGTGGACGCGTTCCTCGGCCAGATCGAGCAGCAGCTCTCCGGGCCGGTGCGCAGCATGCCGACGATCAAGTCGTGGAAGGACCTGCGCCAGCTGCGGATCCCGCCGGCGGCCCCCGGCCAGCGCGGCTACCGCACCGCGCAGGTCGACAGGATGCTGGAGGAGATCGGCGTCGCGCTCGACGGCATGCTGGGGGCGACCGCCGACGAGGTCATGAAGGCACGCTTCAGCTACGCGCTGCTCTCCGGCCAGGGCTACGACACGTCGTTCATCGACGAGCTGCTGCCCCAGCTCGCCGACGAGCTCCGCCGCCGCGGCCGCTAGCCCTCGACGACCTCCGCCGCGACCATCCAGGCCGTCTCCACCTCGGACTGCTCCGCCAGCACGGTGCGGAGCTCCGCGTCGAGCTTGAGCAGCCGGTCGGGGTCGGTCGCGGCCTCGGCCAGGGCGGCGTGCAGCTCGGCTTCCTTCTTGTGCAGCACCTCGAGGCGCCTCTCCAGCCGTGCCAGCTCCTTGCGGGCGGCACGCTGGTCGGCGGCGTTCGAGGGAGCCTTCTCCGCCGCGGGGGCCGCCGCGGACTGCCTGTCGCGCACCGAGTCGCGGCGCTGCAGGTACTCCTCGATGCCGCCGGGCAGGTCGGTCAGGCCGCCGTCGCCGAACAGCGCCACGACCTTGTCGCAGACGCGCTCGACGAGGTACCTGTCGTGCGAGATCACGACGAGCGTGCCGGGCCACGAGTCGAGCAGGTCTTCCAGCTGCTGCAACGTGTCGATGTCGAGGTCGTTGGTCGGCTCGTCGAGCAGCAGCACGTTCGGCTCGGCCATCAGCAGCCGGCACAGCTGCAACCGCCGCCGCTCGCCGCCGGACAGGTCCGACACCGGCGTCCACTGCTTCTGCGACGAGAACCCGAACCGCTCGCCGAGCTGCGACGCCGACATCTCGTACTTGCCGAGCACGACGCGGCGGGCGACCTCCTCGATCGCCTCCAGCACGCGCATCGAGCCGTCGAGGTCGAGCAGCTCCTGCGAGAGGTGGGCGATCTTGACCGTGGCGCCCTGGATCCGCTTGCCCGACTCGGCTTCCCGCTCCCCGGCCAGCAGGCGCAGCAGCGTCGTCTTGCCGGAGCCGTTGACGCCGACGAGGCCGATCCGCTCGCCGGGGCCGATGCGCCACGTCAGGTCGCGCACCAGCACGCGGTCCGGAATGGACAGCGTGACGTCCTCGAGCTCGATCACCGTGCGGCCCAGGCGCTTCTTGGCGAACGCGACCAGCTCGACGGTGTCGCGCACCGGCGGCACGTCCGCGATCAGGGCCTCGGCTGCCTCGATGCGGTAGCGCGGCTTCGAGGTCCGCGCGGGCGCACCGCGGCGCAGCCACGCGAGTTCCTTGCGCGCCAGGTTCTGCCGCTTCTCCTCCGCGGCGTCCGCGAGCCGCTGCCGCTCGGCGCGCGCGAAGATCCAGTCGGCGTAGCCGCCCTCGTACTGCTCGACCTTGCCCTGCACCACTTCCCACGTGCGGTTGCAGACGGTGTCGAGGAACCACCGGTCGTGGGTGACGACGACGAGCGCGCACTTGCGCGCCAGCAGGTGCTCGGCGAGCCAGCGCACGCCTTCGACGTCGAGGTGGTTCGTCGGCTCGTCCAGCACGAGGAGCTCGAGGTCCTGGATCAGCGCGGCGGCCAGCGCGACGCGGCGCCGTTCGCCACCGGACATCCTGGAGACCACCGAGTCCAGGCCCAGCGCCGTGATCCCGAGTCCGTCCAAAATGGATCGGACACGGGCGTCGGACGCCCACTCGTGCTCCGCGTCGAAGCCGAGCGGGTCGATGACCGCGTTGCGCACGGTCGACCCCTCCGGCAGTTCGGTCCGCTGCGTCACGACCGCCATGCGCAGGTCGCGCGACCGCGACACCCGTCCGTCGTCGGCGGGCTCGACCCCGGCCAGCACCTCGAGCAGCGTCGTCTTGCCGCCGCCGTTCAGGCCGACGACGCCGATCCGCTCGCCCTCGTCGACGCCGAGCGACACGCGGTCGAGCAGCGGCCGGACGCCGAACGACTTCGACACGGACTCCAGGTTGACCAGGTTGGCCATCAAAACCTCACGACTAGTAAGAAACTGCCCGTTGAAGGCTACCTACCAGGGCCAAAGCCCCTGCTCACCAGCCTCGAACAGGGACAACGCCCGCGGTGCGCCCGCCGGGTCGCCGCGGTGGCGGTAGCGGTGCCTCGACACCGACGCCCACTCCGTGCCCTGCTCGCCCAGGTCCCACACGTGCAGTGGCACGTAGGCGGGCACCGCACCGCTCAGCTCCCCGTCCAGAGGCTGCGCCTCGGTGACCAGGAGAACCCTGTCGTGCCTCCGGAGGCGCTTGCGCACGACCTCCAGCAGGCGGCGCCGGCGGTCGTGGGGAAGCCCGTACCCCCGGAACCGCACGACCTCGGCCCGGTCGCACCGGCGCACCACCGCCTCGACGGTCTCCTCGAACCCGTACCGCTCGGCCGCGTGGAGGTCGACCAGCAGGAGCGTGTGGCCGGTGATCCGGGGCAGCGGCGAGGGTGCGGGCGGCCGGGGCACCGGCCGGCACTCCGCGGCCTTCGGGTCGTGGCGGCGGTCCAGGATCGCGCGGAACAGCGCGGACTGGCGTTCGTCGACCGGCTTCGGGTGCACGCGGTTCAGGACGTCGCCGAACCGCAGGCTGATGAAGACGTGGTCGTGGTCGCGCACCGACTCCTCGGTGTAGAGGCGGCGGACGGCGTCGCCGATCCCGCGCTTGAGCGGCTTGGGCAGTGCGCGGCCGTGCTTGTGGTGCCAGTAGTTCAGCAGCCAGGTGGGGTCGTTGGGCTCCGCGAGCACGGAGTCGACCACCTGGCGGGAGGTGCCGTGCAGGCCGGCGGCCAGGCGGGCCGCGACGAACTCGGCGGCGCCCGCGTGCGCGGTGCAGGCGAGTCCGGCGTCGTGGCGGGCCCAGCGCAGCAGGGCGGCGGTCCACGCGGGGTCCTCGACCGTGCTGCGGCGGACCAGGCCTGCGTAGTGGTCGAGGCGGTCGGGGTGGAGGTTCGGGTGGTTCCCGACCAGGTCCGACACGACCATCCGGAACAGCTCGTGCCGGAGCCGTCTGCCCACCTCGCCTCCCCGCGACAGGGCCACGCGCGCCCCGAGAATTCGAGATCGCCCCCGTTTGGAACGGGCGCTTCGCACCGGGGCGCGCGTGGCGCCACAGGATCTTAGGCGTGCACCTCGGGCGGAGTGGGCTTCGGTTCCTCGGCCGTGATCACGCGCGCTCCGGGCACCGGGCCGTGCGCCACGCGCACCGTCCGGCACACCCCCGCGCCGGCGAGCTCGGCGGCCACCCGGACGGCCGTGTCGCCGTCCTCGCACAGGAACGCCGTCGTGGGGCCCGAGCCGGACACGATGCCGGCCAGCGCGCCCGCGTCGACGCCCGCGCGGAGCGTGCGGCGCAGGTTGGGCCGCAACGAGACCGCGGCGGCCTGCAGGTCGTTGCCGAGCAGCAGCGCGAGCTGGCGCGGGTCTCCCGAGGACAGCCCCTCCAGCACGGCCTCGACCGGGCCGACGCGCGGCGGATCCCCCTCCGCGCGCAGGCGGTCCAGCTCGTCGAAGACGTCCGGAGTGGACAGTCCACGGCGGTCGAACGCCAGCACCCAGTGGAACTGGTGGCGGGCGAGCACCGGCACGATCCGCTCGCCGCGGCCGGTGCCGAGCGCGGTGCCGCCGTAGAGGGCGAACGGGACGTCCGCGCCGAGCTTCCCGGCCAGTTCGGCCAGCTCGTCGCGGCTGATGTCGAGGCGCCACAACGACGACAGGCCCACGAGCGTCGCGGCGGCGTCCGCGCTGCCCCCCGCCATGCCTCCCGCGACCGGGATGGCCTTGCGGATGACCACGCGGACCTTCGGGTCGTCCGGGTCCTTGCCCACGTGCGCGGCGAGCAGCTGGACCGCGCGCCAGGCGAGGTTCGAGGCCCCGGTGGGCACCTGGTCGGCGCCCTCCCCGTGGACCTCGACGCCTGGCTCGTCGGCGACCGCGACCGTGACCTCGTCGACCAGCGACAGCGCCTGGAAGATCGTCACCAGGTCGTGGTAGCCGTCCGGGCGCACGTCACCGACGGCCAGGTGCAGGTTGACCTTGGCCGGGACGCGGACCGTGACCGGGGGTGGAACGACTGCGAGCACCACGTCAGCCTACGGGCGTTCTGGGGTCCCGGACTCCTCCCCCGGTCGGCAGCACCGTCAGACCGGGATGACCGAGCCGCTGTAGGTCTGCTTGATGTAGTCCTTGACCTGCTGCGACGCCAGGAGCTCCGCCAGGTCCCTGACGCGCTTGTCGTCCTTGAGCTCGGTCCGCGTCACCAGGCCGTTGGCGTTGGGGTTGCCCTCGGCCTTCTCCAGCGCGAGCGAGTCGGTGGCGGGCTTCAGGCCCGCGTCGATGGCGTAGTTGCCGTTGATGACCGAGGCGTCGGTGTCCTCCAGCGAACGCGGCAGCTGAGCGGCCTCCAGCGGCACGAACTGCAGGTTCTTGGGGTTCTCCGCGATGTCGCGCACGGTCGGCTGGTCGACGGCCTTGAGCTTGATCAGGCCGTTCGCCTCCAGCAGCTTCAGGCCGCGGGCCTCGTTCGTGGCGTCGTTGGCGACGGCGATCTTGGCGCCGTTCTGCAGCTCGTCGAGCTTCTTGGCCTTCTTGGAGTAGAGGCCGAGCGGCTCGACGTGGACCGGCTGGACCCACTCGACCTCCGCGCCGCTCTCCTTGGTGAACGTCTCCAGGTACGGGACGGTCTGGAAGTAGTTGGCGTCGAGCGACCCGTCGACCAGCGCCGTGTTCGGCTGCACGTAGTCGGTGAACTCGACGACCTCGATCTTGAGACCCTTCGACGAGGCGAGGTTGTCGGCCACGTACTCGAGGATCTGGGCGTGCGGGACCGGCGAGACGCCGACCTTCAGCGTGTCCGAGGCGGACGAGCCACCACCGGACGAGCAAGCAGACAAAGCCGCCACACCGGACAAAGCAACTGCGATCAGGGCAGCACGAATACGCATGACGTTCCTTTTGAGAATCGCTACGGGTCTAGACGGAGGCGTGCCGGCGCCGGTCGGACGCACGGGCGGCACGGGTGAAACCGAGCTGGATCACGGTGGTGAGCACGGCGAGCCACGCCACGGTGCTCCACAGGATCCGGTCGTTGAAGCGCTGGTAGCCCTCGCGGATCGCGAGGTCGCCGAGGCCACCGCCCCCGATCACGCCCGCCATCGCCGAGTACCCGATGAGGGCGATCACGGTGACGCCGATGGCGTTGATCAGCGCGGGCATCGACTCGCGGATCAGCACGCTGCGCACGATCTTCAACGTCGAGGCGCCCGTGGTGATCGCGGCCTCGACCACGGTCACGTGCACCTCGGACAGGATGTTCTGCACCAGCCGCCCGACGAACGGGATCGCTCCCACGGCCAGCGGCACGATGACCGCCGTGCTGCCGATGGAACCGCCGACGATCAGCCGGGTGACCGACGTGAGCGCGACGAGCAGCACGATGAACGGCATCGAGCGACCGAGGTCGGTGACGAAGCTCAGAACCCTGTGCACCGCGGCGTTCGGCCGCAGCCCGCCCTTGGCGGTGAGCTGCAGCCAGACACCTACGGGAACTCCCAGCAGTGTTGCGATGACGGTGGAGACGCCGACCATGTACAGCGTTTCCCCGGTGGCCTCGACGAGGTACGCGACGACGTCGGACCAGGGTGTTGCAGACCTCACGCAGCTACTCCCTGCGGCCCCTTCAGGGACCTCTGCACAGCGCCTCCGGCCTCGCCGATCCACTCGAGAGCGGAGTCGGAACGTTCGCCGTTCAGCCCCAGGCGGAAGCGCGCGACCGGGGTCTCCCCGAGACGCGTCAGGCCACCGCCGACGATGTTGAGCTCGACCCCGAACCGGTGCGCGGCCTCGGGCAGCAGCGCGCCGACCGCGGCGAACCCGACGAGCACGACGTCCGCGACGCGGTCGTAGCTGCTCTCGTTGATCGGGTTCAGGTCGACGGCGGGCAGCAGGGCGCTGCTCGTGCGGCTGACCGGGTCGTTGACCAGGTCGAGCACCTTGCCGTGTTCGACGACGCGGCCCTGCTCCAGCACGGCGACGTCGTCGCAGATCTTCCGGACCACGCCCATGTCGTGCGTGACGACGAGCACGGTCACACCGAGCTCAGCGCGCGCACGGTCGAGCACCGTCAGCACTGAACCGGTGGTCTCCGGGTCCAGGGCGGACGTGGGCTCGTCGGCGAGGAGCACGGACGGGTTGGCGGCGAGGGCACGCGCCACGGCGATGCGCTGGCGCTGCCCGCCGGACAGCTGGTCGGGGTACGCGCCGGCCTTGTCGGTCAGCCCGACGAGGTCCAGCAGCTCACCGACACGGGTGCGCCGCTGCGGCCCCGGCACACCGGCGGACTCGAGCGGAAGCGCGATGTTGCCGGCCGCGGTGCGCTGGCGGAGCAGCGAATCCCCCTGCGGCACAACGCCGATCTGGCGACGGGCGGCACGCAGCGCCGACCCGTCGAGGCTCGTGATGTCGGTGCCGTCGACGCGGATCGCCCCGGAGTCGGGACGCTCCAGCAGCGCGACGCAGCGGGCGAGCGTCGACTTGCCGGCACCACTGGGGCCGACGACGCCGAGCACGGTGCCGGCCTCGACGTCGAGGGTCACGCCGTTGAGGGCGCTGACGCCCTGGAAGGACTTGGTGAGGTTTTCGACAGTGATCACTTCTGCTCCACGGCTGCGCGCGACGGCACCTCGTCCGCTGGTGTTCGCGGACGTGCGCGGTCGAAGTTTGCTGCTCAGGTGTGTGCGCCACTCCGCGATCGAGTGCGCGTCAGAGGACTTTGAGAAGGCGCCCTAGACGAGGTGGCGACGACATGCAGAAGCGGTGCGACGGCACTGGTCGACAACTCGACGGCGCGTCAGCATTCGCACGGTACCCATGGTGCTCCTCCATCGGTCCTGGCGTTAGCACCTGCCCGCATCCAGCGGGTGGTTGCTGCGACGTCGTAGAGCCAGGTCTCTCAGTCGCTCCGGATGGCAAGTAGCAGTCAACCGGACGGACGTTCGGTTGCGCAAGCCAGAATCCGATTCGTTCGACAGATCACACTGTTGGCCGAAGGATCCCCGGCCTAGACCTCGGCGATCCGGATGAAGTCGATCACCGTCAGCTGCTCGCCCCGGAGCTGCGGGTCGACACCCGCCTTGGCGAGCACCTCGTCGACGTTCGCGGTGTGCCCGCGGAGGGCGGCCCGGAGGGTCTTGCGACGTTGCGCGAACGCGGCGTCGACGACCGCGAAGAGCTTCTTGCGATCCACAGTGGACAACGGCTTTTCGTGGCGCTGGAACCACACCAGCCCGGAGTCGACGTTGGGCGCGGGCCAGAACACGTTCTTGCCGATCGCGCCGGCCTTCTTCGCCTCGGCGTACCAGGCGAGCTTCACGCTGGGGACGCCGTAGATCTTGCTCCCGGGCTTCGCGGCCATGCGGTCGGCCACCTCCGCCTGGACCATGACAAGACCCTTCCGGAGGCTCGGGAGTTCGGCCAGGAGGTGTAGGACCACCGGGACCGCGACGTTGTACGGGAGGTTGGCGACGATCGCGGTGGGTTGCACCGGCAGGTCCTCTTGGGTGACTTTCATGGCGTCCCTGAGGACCACGTGCAACTTGCTCGCGTTCTCCGGGTCCATCTCCGCGACGGTCCGGGGAAGCCTCCGCGCCAGCGGCGGGTCGATCTCCACCGCGACGACCTGGCTGGCGCTGGGGAGCAGGGCGAGGGTGAGGCTGCCCAGGCCCGGACCGACCTCGAGGACGACGTCGTCCTCGGCCAGGCCGGCCGCCGCGACGATCTTGCGGACCGTGTTGGGGTCGTGCACGAAGTTCTGGCCCAGCTTCTTGGTCGGGCGGATGTCCAGTTCGGCGGCTAGACGGCGGACTTCGGCGGGTCCCAGCAGGCTCACCCGGGCATTCTCTCAGGCTGCTGGTCCGGGGCTTGGTCACCCCTCACCGGGGCGAGTGGGAGGGTGCTCCACGGGGCGGCTTGGCGCGCGGGTCGGCTCGGCGCCATCGCGGCCGGCGGAAGGCCGGCTCGCCTTCGACTCCGCCCCGCCGTTCCACCATCCCGGGACTGTCAGACCCGCCGAGTACGGTCGGTCGCGGGGGACGCCGAATTCGAGGGGACCCTTGCGCGAGCCTGCCCGCGCCAAGCCCTTCGCACCGCCAACCCCGCACAAGGCACGGGTGCTCGCCCAACTCCGGCTCCCGCCTCACCGCCTCCAGCGCGGCCGCTCACCGCCGTCAGCCGCAGCCGAGGTGCCCGCGGCCGGAAACCCGCACACGGCACAGGTGGGCGGAACCGCGAAGGCCGCCCTGGCGAACCAGGACGGCCTTCGTGCGGGGGACGGGGAGGCGACGCGGGTCTACGGCAGGCCGAGCTTGGCGCGGCAGCCCGGCCACGCCGAGTACGTGCCGCCGCGGCCGTCGCGGAGCTTGGTGGCGATGGCGATCTGCTGTTCGCGCGTCGCCTGGTGCGGGTAGGCGGCGAAGGCCGCGCCGCCGTAGGCGTCCCAGGTGCTCTTGTTGAACTGCAGGCCGCCGTAGTAGCCGTTGCCGGTGTTGATGGCCCAGTTGCCGCCCGCTTCGCACTTGGCGAGGCGGTCCCAGACCTCGCCGCCGGGGAGGGGCTTGGTGCCCACGACGATCTTCTTGGGTTTCGGCTCCTTGGTGACCTTGCTGCCCAGCTTCTCGCGGCTGATCTCCTTGCCGTTCTTCACGGTCACGCGGTACTGGGAGATCTGCTCGCCGGCGGCGCCGGGGTCGACGACCTTCTGCTCGCCCGCGTTCATGTTCGGGTCGTTGGTCTTCTCGACCGGCGCGGCGACCGGCTCGTTCACGTTGATGACCGTGACGCCGGTGCGGGAGATGTAGACCTCGGCGCCGGTGGCGAGCTTCACGTCGGCACCGGACGAGACGGCGTCCTCGGGGCCGAGGGAGAGGTTCTCGGACTTCAGCAGCTCGTCGACGGTGAGGGCGGTGGTCTTGACCTCGCGGACCGGGTTCGCGCCGTCGAACAGCTTGATGGTCTTGCTGGTCTTGACCTCGAGGTTCATGCCCTCGAGCGGCACGTCCTGCGAGCCGGGCGCGGACATCCACGCGCCTTCGAGGTTCACGCCGAGCTGCTTGGCGGCTTCCTCGACGGTGACGGAGCGGACCCAGTCCTCGCGGGCCTGGCCGTCGACGCTCATCTTGAGCAGGCGGCCGCGGTCGAGGCTGATCTTGCCGCCGTCGGAGATCGGGGCGTTCAGCGACGGGGACAGGGCGTCGTGCTCACCGACGACGATGCCTTCTTCCGCCAGGACCTCGCCGACCGTGCCCTCGTAGGAGTGGACGGTCTGCAGCGCGCCGTCGACCTCGACGGTCAGCGACTTGTCCATCGCCATCGCGGTCACGCCGCCGCCGGAGATCGACACGAGGACCGCGGCGACCGCGCCCTTGAGGAAGCGGCGCTTCCAGTTCGTGGCGGCCTTGACGAGCAGCTGCGGGTCGCTCTTCTCCTCTTCCTCCGACGGGAGGACGAGGGGCGGCATGATCGTCGTCTCGGCGTTGATGAGACGGATCAGCTCGTCGACGTCGACGTTGGCCGAGGCGAGCAGGTCGTCCGCGTCCGGTCCGAGCACCTCGAGCACGTCCGCGGGCGTGATGGTCAGCGCACCGGCGGGAAAGCTCGGGTGGGGATCGACGACGCCAACCGCGGTGCCCCCGACCGGCGTGAACCAGTCGGTGTCCTCGTTGAAGTCGTAAGGAGCGGCAGTTCTGTCGCTACCGGACATCAGGGTCGATACCTCCATTGCGGAAGCTGTGAGGCCACCGCACAGTTGGCGTTGACAAGATCATTCGAGTTGGAGCTCGAAGGTTCCCGGCAACTCCTCCTACGTGGTCTCGCTGCTTGTCGCTTCTGGCTTCGGTCCCGCCCCGACTGCGGGCGTGCTCCGAACCGACAACGTCGGTTCAGGTGGCACGGTCACGGGACAGTAACGGGGCAAAGCACGTTGCGCAAACACCCCTACCGATGTTGTGACCTCAGTCACCCATGGAGGTAGGAACCCTGTACTCCGTTTGCTCCAAGTCATTTTTCAGCGGTCGAAGCCGAACACTCGTTGAGCAGTACGGGTGACGGCGGTGCAGAGTTCAGAAAGATCTTCGCCACGGAGAGTGGCAAGATCCCGAACTGTGTAATTCACACAATAGGGTTCGTTCGGACGGCCCCGGTACGGGTGCGGCGTCAGGAACGGCGCGTCCGTCTCGACCAGCAGCTGGTCCTGCGGCACCAGCACCGCCGCCTCCCGCAGCGCGCGGGCGTTCCTGAACGTCACCGGGCCGGCGAACGACAGGACGTACCCCGCGTCGACGCACCGCCGGGCGAAGTCCGCGTCGCCGGAGAAGCAGTGGAAGACCACAGTGGACGGTGCGCCCTCGGCGTCGAGGATCTCGAGGATGTCCTCGTGCGCGTCCCGGTCGTGGATCATCAACGGCTTCCCGACGCGCTTGGAAAGGTCGATGTGCCAACGGAAGGCCTCGTGCTGGGCGGCCGGCGGCGAGTAGTCCCAGTAGTAGTCGAGACCGGTCTCGCCGATCGCCACCACGCGCGGCAGGACGGCCAGCCGCTCCAGTTCCGCCTTCTCCGCGTCGCCGAACGACGAGGTGCGCGTCGGGTGCACGGCCACCGCGGCGTAGACCCGCGGGTCCCAAGTGGACGCTTCGGCGGCCCACGTGGCGGCGGCCAAGTCGTCCGCCACGGTGACCACGTGCGAGACCCCGGCGGCGTTCGCGCGGTCGAGCAGCACCGCCACGTCTTCCGGTGAGGTGGCGCCGCACGCGTCGAGGTGCGTGTGGGCGTCGATCACCGGTGCCGGAAGGGCTTCCGGCACCGGCGGTCGTTCCTTCTTCTCCGCCACTAGTCGGTCACGATCGGAGCCCACTCGGGCCCGACCTCGCCGAGCTTCGCGTCGAGCTTCGCGAACAGCGGCGACGGCTTCTGCAGCGGGCGACCGACCTCGATCGGCGTGGACTCCCACTTGGCCTGCTCGCCGGCGTAGTCACCGGTCAGCACCGGGTACGAGCGCTCGGGGACGTCCAGGTCGGCGACCTCGGTCATCTCCGGCTGTGCGGCCCACACGCCCGTGCCGCCCAACGCCTCGTGCACCTTCTGCGCCGAGTGCGGCAGGAACGGCGTCATGAGCGTGTTCGCGTCCTGGACCACCTGCAGCGCCGTGTGCAGCACCGAGTCGCGGCGCTCCGGGTCGTCCTTGAGCTTCCACGGCTCCTGGTCGGACAGGTACTTGTTCGCCAGCGAGATCACGCGCATGGCCTCGCCGGAGGCCTGCTTGAACCGGGAGCGGCGCAGGTGCGCGCCGACCGTGCCGAACGCCGCCTTGGACTGCGCGAGCAGCTCGTGGTCGGCGGGCGTCAGGGCCGTGGCCTTCGGGATGGCGCCGACGTTCTTGTGCGCCATGGAGATCGAGCGGTTGACCAGGTTGCCCCACTCGTTCGCCAGCTCGTAGTTCGTCCGGCGGACGAACTCCTCCCAGGTGAAGTCGGTGTCCTGGTTCTCGGGACCCGCGACGGAGATGAAGTACCGCAGCGCGTCCGGCCCGAACTCCTCCAGGAAGTCGCCGACGTAGATCACGGTGCCGCGCGAGGTGGAGAACTTCGAGCCGCTCATCGTCAGGTACTCCGACGACACGACCTCGGTCGGCAGGTTCAGCGTGCCGAACCGGCCGGGCTCGCCGCCCTTGTCGCCCGCGCCGTTCTGCCCGAGCAGCAGCGACGGCCAGATCAGCGAGTGGAAGACGATGTTGTCCTTGCCCATGAAGTAGTAGCCCTGGGCGTCACCGGTCCAGAACTCCTTCCAGGCGTCGTCGTCGCCGGAACGGCGGGCCCACTCCACCGAGGCGCTCAGGTACCCGATGACCGCGTCGAACCACACGTAGAACCGCTTCATCGGCTGGTCGCTCCACCCGTCGAGCGGGATCGGCACACCCCAGTCGAGGTCGCGGGTGATGGCGCGCGGCCGCAGGTCCTTGATGAGGTTCTGCGAGAACTTGAGCACGTTCGGGCGCCACTCGGTGCGCGTGGACATCCACGAGCCGAGCGAGTCGATGAACGAGGGCAGGTCGAGGAACAGGTGCTCGGTCTCGATGAACTTCGGGACCTCGCCGTTGATCCTCGAGCGCGGGTTCTTCAGGTCGACCGGGTCGAGCTGGTTGCCGCAGTTGTCGCACTGGTCGCCGCGCGCGCCGTCGTAGCCGCAGATCGGGCAGGTGCCCTCGATGTAGCGGTCGGGCAGCGTGCGGCCGGTCGACGGGCTGATGGCACCCATCTCCGTCTTGGGGACGACGTAGCCGTTCTTCCACAGCGCGGAGAACAGGGCCTGCACGACCTGGTAGTGGTTGCCGGTGGTCGTGCGGGTGAAGAGGTCGTAGGACAGGCCGAGGCCCTGGAGGTCGGAGGCGATGACGCGGTTGTACTTGTCGGCGAGCTCGCGGGCGGTGAGCCCTTCCTTCTCGGCCTGCACCTGGATGGGCGTGCCGTGCTCGTCCGTGCCGCTGACCATGAGCACCCGGTGTCCGGACATTCGCATGTAGCGGGAGAAGACGTCGGACGGGACACCGAAACCGGAGACGTGACCGATGTGCCTGGGGCCGTTGGCGTAAGGCCAGGCCACCGCGGTCAGTACGGAGGCACTCATGCGCATAGCCTACGGAGGCGGTGCCAGGCGGTTTCCACCGAGTGGGAGAAGCTCCCGGCGCGCGCGTCAGCTCGACCTGACCGCCGCGTCGTAGAGGGTCTTCTTGCTGATCCCGGCCGCCTCCGCGACCTCGGCGGCGGCCGACTTCATCCGCTCACCGTCCGCGACGCGCTGCTTCACCTCGGCGACGAGCGCGTCGAGGTCGGGCTTCTCCTGCGCGGGCGCGGGACCCAGCACGACGGTGATCTCGCCGCGTGCGCCTTCCACGGCCCACTCGGCGAGCTCGCCCAGCGTGCCGCGGACGACCTCCTCGTACTTCTTCGTGAGCTCGCGGCACACGGCGGCGCGGCGGTCGGGACCGAGCACCTCGACGGCGTCCCGGAGGGTGTCCGCGAGCCGGTGGGGGGCCTCGAAGAAGACGACGGTGCGCTGCTCGGTGGCCAGCGGGGCGAACCAGCGCCTGCGCTCGCCGGACTTGCGCGGCGGGAAGCCGTCGAACGCGAACCGGTCGCTCGGCAGGCCGGACAGGGCGAGCGCCGTCGTCACCGCGGACGGCCCCGGCAGGCACGTGACCGTGATGTCCTGCTCGACGCACGCGGCGACGAGCCGGTAGCCGGGATCGGAAACCGACGGCATCCCGGCGTCCGTCACGAGCAGCACGGTCTCGCCGCCGTGCAGCGACTCGATCAGCCCCGGAAGGCGCCCGACCTCGTTCTGGTCGTAGAAGCTGATCACCCGCCCGGACGGCTTGACCTGCAGCGCGGCGGCCAGGCTGTGCAGCCGGCGGGTGTCCTCCGCGGCGATCACGTCGGCGGTCTCGAGGGCCTCGACCAGCCGTGCGGAGGCGTCGCGGATGTCGCCGAGCGGGGTGGCCGCCAGAACAAGACGGCCTGAACCGGATACAGGACTCACAGGCTTCACCCTACGATCGGCGACGTGACAGTCCTCGTGCAGCCAGGAGAGGCGCCCGTCGTCGTCGAGGAGCCGCGCACGGATCGTGCGGCCGCACTCGACCCGCCTCCGTCCGGAGACCGGATGCGCGGGTGGCTCATGACGGCCGTCGTGACGCTGATCGGTGCCGTCGTGCGCTTCTGGAACGTCGGCTATCCGACGGACAAGGGCACGCCGATCTTCGACGAGAAGCACTACGTGCCGCAGACGGCACAGGTGCTGCGCAACGGCGGCTACGAGGACAACCCGGGCTACGAGCTGATCGTGCACCCGCCGCTGTCGAAGCAGCTGATGGCGATCGGCCAGGAGCTCTTCGGCTACGACGGCCTCGGCTGGCGGTTCGCCTCGGCGCTCGCCGGTGCGATCACCATCCTGCTGATCGTCCGCATCGCGCGCCGCCTGACCCGGTCCGACCTGCTCGGCGCGCTGGCGGGCGTCCTGCTCATCGCGGACGGCGTCTCGCACGTCCAGTCGCGGATGGGCATGCTCGACATCTTCCTGGCGCTGTTCGTCGTGGCCGCGTTCGGCTGTCTGGTGGTCGACCGCGAACAGGTGCGGGCGCGGCTGGCCGTCGCCGTGCGCGAGGGCTTCGTCAACAACTCGGCGTTCGGGCCGTGGCTCGGCTTCCGCTGGTGGCGCTTCGGCGCGGGCGTGTGCCTCGGTCTGGCGTGCGGCATCAAGTGGTCGGGCATCTGGTACATCGCGGCCTTCGGCCTGCTGACGGTCGTCTGGAGCGCGCTGGCGCGCCGGGCCGCGGGCGTCGAGGAGCCGTGGCTGGGCGCCCTGGTCAAGGACGTGCTGCCGTCGCTCGGCGGCCTGGTCGCGATCCCGGTGCTCGTCTACGTCACGACGTGGTTCCCGTGGATGGCCAGCGAGACCGGCATCGACCGGCACGTGGTCGGCAGCAAGGTCCAGGACGTCGGCTACATCCCGGACGTCCTGCAGTCGCTCTGGTACAACGCGAAGAACGTCTACAAGTTCCACGTCGAGCTGGTCACCTCGGAGACCAACAGGCACCCGTGGGAGTCCAAGCCGTGGACGTGGCCGATGGGCCTGCGTCCGATGCTCTACTACTACGACAACACCGTCACCGGCTGCGGCGCTGCGTCGTGCCTCGGCGCGATCATGCTGATCGGCACGCCCGCCATGTGGTGGCTCGCGTTCCCGGTGATCGGCTGGGCGATCTTCCGCACCGTCGGCCGGATGGACTGGCGCTACGCCGGCGTCCTGGTCGGCTACGCGGCGGGCCTGCTGCCGTGGTTCCTGAACCTCGACCGGCAGATGTACTTCTTCTACGTCACGCCGATGGCGCCCTTCCTCGTGCTGC
Source organism: Lentzea sp. DG1S-22 (assembly GCF_036321065.1). Taxonomy (NCBI): domain Bacteria; kingdom Bacillati; phylum Actinomycetota; class Actinomycetes; order Pseudonocardiales; family Pseudonocardiaceae; genus Lentzea; species Lentzea sp. DG1S-22. The sequence goes on from NZ_CP143276.1 coordinate 5,330,601, forward strand.
TGATCGTGCTGGCGCTGGGCGAGGTCCTCGGCCGTTCGTCCGCGGGCGCCGAACGCCGCGGCACGGGTCTGCTGGCCGTGGCGCTGTACGTCGGCATCGTCGTGGCGAACTTCGTGTGGCTGTGGCCGATCCTGAACGGCAACCCGATCACGCCGGAGATGTGGCAGCAGCAGCTGTGGCTGCCCAGCTGGCGCTGATCTCCAGCGCCCTCTCCCTGGTCAGGTCGCCCTCGAGCCTGAAGGTGACCTGACCTCGCTGCCACAGCAGGGTCTGCCCGGCCTTCCGGTGTGGCCCCGTCGCCGTGGTGCCGGACGAGTTCGCGGGAAAGCCCTTGCCCGTGTGGGTCGTGGGACTGGTCGTCGCGGGCGCCGTCGGGGTTCTTGCTGTTGCGCAAGCGGATTCGGCCATCCGGACCGAGGTGAGTGGTGAGGCGATCGGCGGAAACCGCCTCACCACTCTTCGCTGGGCATCCCGTGAGATGCCGGGGCTTTCCGGGCAGACCACGGCTTAGGTCGTTGAACGGTGAACCGCCGTTACGGGCCGGTCCCACGTTCACCCGGTCCGCCTAGACCCCTTGCGGGACGGGCGGCGACACGTCGGCGGGGCCTCCCGCGCCTGCACCGGCTCGGGCCGAACCGGAGCACGACGTCGGGTGCGATCTTGCCGTCGACCGCGGCGTGCGAGCCTCCACCGCGTCCCGCACCGAGAGCTCCTCGGCACCGTTGATGCCCCAGGTCGGGATCAGGCGTGCGGCGTGCCAGCTCTCTTCAGCGGTCATCGGGTTCCCCTCGCATGGCGGCGTTGCGGTCAGGAGGCAACGCTGTCGTCGTTGACCCTTTGACGACCGTCAGCCACCGCGCGAGGTCTTCACCCGTTCGCCTACATCGGCATGTGCTTCGTGGGAGGCGGTCCCGGCTTGGTGATCATCTTCGTCACCGGGCCCTCCTTGCTCATCCCCTGCTGGTCGAGGAACTGCGCGAGCTGGCCCCGCACCTGCGCGAGCGTCGGACGGCGGTTCGGTTCCGGGTCCATCGCCGCGAGGAGCAGGCGGGCGTGCGCGCTGTTCTGCGGCAGCTTGGTGATCGGCTCGCCCTGGGCCGCGGCCATCAGCGAGGAGATCGGGTTCTCCCGCGAACCGCGCGGCGGGTGGCCCGTCAGGGCGTAGGAGACCGTCGCGGCCAGCTGCCAGGAGTCCGAGGCCGGCGAGGCCGTCTCGCCCCGCGCCGTTTCCGGGGCGAGGAAGTCCGGGGTGCCGACCATCATGCCCGTGGCCGTGAGGGTGCTGTCGCCCTTGGAGCGGGCGATGCCGAAGTCGATCAGGTGCGCGGTGCCCTGGCCGTCGACGATCACGTTGGACGGCTTCACGTCGCGGTGCAGCACGCCCCGGTCGTGGGCCGCCGCCAGCGCGTCGGCCATGTTCAGCCAGAGGCGGGCGGCGAGCTTGTCGTCGATCAGGCCGTTCTTCAGGACCGTCTCGGACAGCGAGGCGCCCTCGATGTACTCCATGACCAGGGCGAGGCCGTCCGGGTCCTGGACGATGTCGAACACGCGCACGCAGTTCGGGTGGCGGACCGCGGCGAGCGCGCGGGCCTCGCGGAGCATGCGCGCCTCGGTCTCGTTGTCCGGGGCGTGCGCGAGCTTCACCGCGACCGTGCGGTCGAGCTGCTCGTCGACGGCCAGCCAGACCGTGCCGAAACCGCCGGAGCCGAGCTGGCGGACGCGGCGGAAGCGGCCGTTGCCGGGGTTCCAGACCTTGCCCGACTTCTGCACCGGCGCGGGCGACTCGGCGTTGGCCGCACCCGGTCCGAACGGCAGCGGCCCCGGCGTGTCCGCGAGCACCGCCGGGTTCGACGGCTGCGGCGGCGCCGGTTGCGGCAGCACCTCGGCGACGCGGGTCGGCGGGTACTGCTTGGGCGGCTGGTTCTGGGGCTGGGGCTGCGGGTGCGTCACGGGACGCATCGGCCGGTTCATCGGCGCCGGCTGGTACTTCGGCACGTTCGCCGGCTGGTACGGCGGCGGCTTCTGCGACGGGGTGTGCGGCGGCTGGTGCTGCGCGGCCGTGATCGGCTTCGTCGGCGCCTTCTTCTGCGGGAGCTGGGGCTGCGGCGTGCGCGCCACCGGCTGCGGTGGCGGCGAGCTCTGCGGGTTCCGGTCCTGGGACCGGTCGCGGCCGGGGCGGTTCAGCATGGCGGTAGTCAACCCGAAAATCCGCACGACGATTGACCCGATTATCGCAATCGGCAGGAACCCGAGGAGCACGTGCCCGACCAACGTCACGGGGAACGCAGACGTCGTCACGAGCAGTACCAGGAACATCGGCCAGAAGACCCGGCGCGGCCAGTTCGGCCCGAGCCGGAACGCCGACCCCGACTGCAGCATGACGAACAGCAGGCACAGCAGCGCCAGCACGACGGTGATGCACGCGGCGACCAGGAACACCGGCTCCGCCAGCGGCTGCCGGACCACGCCGACGATCGACGGCGCCCCGTCCACCAGGTAGCTGCCCTGCGAGAACGTCCCGAAGCAGGTGGCCTCGTCCAGCGACGCGGACCCCGCGATGGTGCGCCCGCCCAGCCCCTGCACGGTCCCGCGCATGACGAGCCACGGCAGCACCAGGCAGCTGGCGACGCCGAGCACGGTGAAGATCGCACCCGTCACCGGACCGTAGGAGTTGCCCACGACCCGGCGCACCGCGATGGACAGCAGCGCCCCGATCGTCGGGAACAAGCCGAGAACCGCGCCGAGCGCCGTCGTGGTCCACACCCAGTCACCGGGGCAGACACTCGCGCCCACGAAGCCGTGCAGCCACGTGAGCAAGGACTCCGCGAGCCCCACGACGTACACCACCCCTTCCGAGATCACCCCCAGCCTAGGCGCCCTGTCAGCCTACGGTGCGTGATCGGTCTGCGGTGGACGCCACAGCAACCCTTTCCTTGATCACTGCGTTGTACCTCCGTCCCGCCCGTGTACGGCCTCCTGGCACTAACACGTTGCTGTGGACGGCTCCGTTGACCGAAGTCGCCCGGGCTGCACGATTCGTTATCGAAGGCAGCACGGGCGAACGCGGGGAAGAGGACGTCAGCCGGCGAGAACCCGGTGGTCGGAGAAGGTGCGCGAACTGCCCCGCCCCACCGATCCGCCGGACGACTCCACGGCCGGGTCGGGTGCCACCGGCAGGTCGCCGAGGCCCGCGAGGAACTCGACGGTCCACAGGTGCTGCGCCGCCGGATCGCGCTCCGTGCGGGAGTCGCCGAGTCCGTAGGTGGCGACGAGGGTGTTCCGGTGGTCGCGCATCTCGACGGTGATCTGCGAGCCGAGCAGGCCCTTCTCACCGGGTGCGCAGGCCAGTTCCAGGCGGGTGCGGACCCACTGCGGCTCGGTGGCCGGGTCCGCTTCGAGCTCTTCGGAGATCGCGGTGCAGGCGGTGCCGTGGGCGCGCATGGTCAGGGACGCCCGGAAGACGACGAGCTCACCGGCGGTGCAGCCGGTGAGAACGCGCGCTTCCACGGCTGTCTCCGTGCTGGAGACGACAGGACGGGCGGCCGTGCACCGGGCGGCGGGGACGGCCGTGGACGCCGCTGCTCCGCTGGAGGTGACGGCCAAGAGTAATAACGCGGCGACCACAGGTCTCATGAAGAGAAAGCTATTTGTGGCGGCCGCGTTGTTCACCGAACTTCACCCCATAGATGGGTGAGCGCGAAAATCAGTGGTCGTGGTGGTCGTGTTCCGGCGCGAACGGCTGGTAGACGTAGAACATCGTCACCGGCTCATCGCCCGCGATGGTCTCGTGGTCGACGCCCGGAGGCACGAACGCGTAGGAGCCCGCCGTCGCCTCGATGCCGCCGATGCTCACCGTGCCGTCGATGACCCACGTGTGCTGCGTCGCCGACGGGTGGTTGTGGCCGGCGTCGCGCGCGCCCGGTGCCATCTGGATCAGGCCGACGATGGTGTCGCCGTTGGGCGACTTCCACAGCAGCTTGTTCTGCAACCGTTCATCGCCGTGCAGCGGGAACGACTTCAACTGGGCGAGGGCCTCAGCGGACAGGACTGTCACTTCGTCCTGCGGCGCGTCGCTCATGGGCACAGCCTTTCGGGAGCCGAACGGGCTTACGGCCGTTATATAGACGAACGGACCGCCCGCATTACGGCGGGCGGCCCGGTTGGTTCAGGTCAGCTGCACTTCGCGTCGGCGTTGAAGAGCAGGAACGTCACGAGCTTGCCGTTGGCGAAGTGGAAGCTCAGGACGGTTCCGGGCTGGTCGGGCACCGGCACGTCCCAGGTCTTCTCGTCCCGCTGCCGCACGGTCGGGTACGCCGCTTTGACGTCGTCGACCGTCGCCCCCGCGGCGATGCCCTTGGCCGACTTCACCCCGGGAGGCGGCAGCAGCAGGCGGATCCTGTCGCCCGCGAACAGCACGCCACCGTTGGCCTCGCGCGCCTCGGCCCGCTCGGCGCCGCGCTGCGCGGACGCCGCCGCCAGCTCGGCGGCCCTGGCACCTGCCTCGGCGGACGCGGCCGCCTTGGCCGCGTGCGCCGCGAAGGCCGCGGCTCCCGCGTTCGCGTTCGGCATCGGGCCGACCGCCGCCTCGGCCTCGTCGGCGGCCTTCTGCGCGGCCTCCAACTGCTGCTCCGCGGCCGTTTCGTCAGCCGACTCCTTGGCGTCGCGCGCCGGCGCGCCCTGGTACCGGTAGTCCTCGCACGTGCCGGACCTGCCCGCGCCGGTGGCGGCGAGCTCACCGGAGGCGAGCGCGTCCTGTTTGGACATGCCGGGCTTCAGCTTCCCGAAGCCCGTGACGTCGAACGTCTTCTCCTGCACGACTGGCTGCTGGTCGCCCTGCCCGGTCACCGGCACCGGCGAGCAGCCGGCGGCGGTAAGGGCCACCGCCACGACGAACAGCGCTTTCGATCCCCCAAGGTTGTTCACGCGTCGGAACGTACCGACGGGAGGGAGCGGGGCGAATCGAGTTTCCCGGCGCACGCGACCGGTGTGAAAGCGCACTGCCGCCCGGACAACGCAGAAGGCCGCCCACTCCAAAGTGGACGTCCTTCTTGCTCTGTGGACCTGACTGCACAGCATGAGAACTCTTTTGTGGCTGTCAGGGGCCTGAGCTGCTGATCCCACCGGCAGGCTCCCGCGTCAGCGGCGCATACCACCCCGTTCCGCCTGGGACTTCGCCGTCCGATGACGGATCGGACGGGTGATCGACGGTCAGACGACTCGAGGTGAACGGCACGCCGCCCACCTCGGGTAGCTCGTCACAGCGTGGAGTTCAGCAGAACGGTGAGCAGGGCCGACAGCACCAGCATCGTCAGGCGTCCCGCGACCACCCAGGAACTCGATCTGGGTGTTGCCGAAGCGCATGACCGGCTCCCACCCCAGCCGCCCCCGCTCGCGTCACCGCCCCGTGGTGCGGTCGGTGACCTGGTGGCGCTTGCGTCCCGCCAGGCCCGCAAGGCCCAGCAGACCGAGGAGGCCCAGCAAGCCCCAGTTGCCGCTGTCGTTGTCGTCGTTGTTGTCCTGAGCCGTCACCACCGTCGTGCCGCGCGGCGTGGCCTCGTCGGCGAGCGCGGAGGCCGCCGGAAGTCCCGCCAACGCCGTGCCGAGAACGAGTACAGCAATGAGCCGCTTCGCGGTGTCCATGTCGTCTCCTCTGGGCGATCGATGTCCAGAGATCCTGGTTACCGCCGAAAAGATCGTCCATGTGCTGATCGGCGAAGACCACTCATTCGAGTGGAGCGCTCGGCACCCAGCACTTTTCGGAACCCCGCGCCGACCTCCCACACCGGATGCGGGCAGCAAGATGGCTCCTGCGGTCCGAGTTCGCGCTTACCGCGCGCCTCCGGTCGCAAGGCCGTCCGACGACGATGACGGGTACCACCACCTCGGCACAACAACTAAGAAGCGGCACCCGATGAATCGGGTGCCGCTTCTTAGTATGTTGTGCAATTTGTGGAGCTGAGGGGAATCGAACCCCTGACCTTCTCGATGCGAACGAGACGCGCTACCAACTGTGCTACAGCCCCTTGCGGTCTTACGAAGAGAACTATAGCAGTCCCCGAGGGGGTGTTTTCACCACCCCCTCCTAGGCGCCGACGGCCCCCCGGTACCGCAGCGACTCCAGGCCGTCCAGCTCGACGAAGACCGGGTCCTCGTCGTCGGAGTCGACCGGGATCGTGCCCGGACGCACGTGGTGTTCGTAGCGCGGCAACGGCGGCAGAGCGGGCTTGTCCTCGACGACCTCGACCTGGGTGGTCTCGGCCTCCGCGACGGCCTGCGCGGGCTCGGCGACGGCAGCACCGCCGTCGACGTCACCGGCGGTCGCGGCGACGGCGATCGGGGCCTGCTGCTGCTGCTGCTGCGGGCCCGTCGCACGGCGGCGGCGCACCTGCTGCAGGCGGGCGAGCCGGCGTGCGCGGATCTCCTCCTCGATCCGCACCTGCCGGCGCAGGTAGATCAGGTAGCCCACGAGCACCACGTCGAGCGCGGCGTGGCCGTACCAGATCTTCGCGTGGAAGACCCCGGCGGCGATCCCGGTCGCCACGGCGGCGATCAGCAGGAACGCCACCACCCTGCGGCGGAGCGCGTACTTCGCCTGCGCCACCAGCGCGGCGGTCTCGGGGTCGTAGCCACCGCGGCCGCGCCGGAACGGGCGTTCGACGTACTCCTCCTCGTCGAAGTAGTCGTCGTCGATGTCGTGGATGTCGTCGTACTCGGCGTCGGGCATGGCGTCGTACTCCTCCCCCACGCTGCGCGCACTCTCCTGGCGCTTGCGGGCCATCATGGGGACGAGGACCACCAGCCACGCCACGACCAGCGCAACGATGATCAGCGAACTCGGCATTCCCCGTTCACCTCCCCCGGCCCACGCGTGGTGCTGTCACCACGCTAGTCACAACAGTCACACCTGTGTCGGAGGCACGCCGCACGCGGTGCGTACGAAAGTGTGGTGTATCACCCACTTTTGGGTGAAGTGATTACGACGAACGGAAGCATCCGTCAGGGAAGACGGGCCTCTCCGCGTGCGACCAAACGGCGCACCAGACCATCCGGGACTTCTTCGACCGTCAGCGCGAAGCAGAGGTGGTCGCGCCACTGTCCGGCAACATCCAGATAACGCTTGAAGAGGCCTTCTTCGCGATACCCGGACTTCGTCAGCACACGGATCGAGGCCGCGTTCTCGGGGCGCACGGTGGCTTCGAGGCGGTGCAGGCCCGCACCGCGGAAGGCGTGGTCGGTGAGCAACGCCACGGCGGCCGTCGCCACGCCGCCGCCCGCCCGGTCCGCGGCCACCCAGTAGCCGATCCACGCGGACAGCAGCGAGCCGCGCACGATGTTGCCGACGGTGATCTGACCCGCGACCTCGCCGTCGACGAGGATCATGAACGGCAGCGTGGTGCCGCGCCGGGCCATCGAGCGCAACGACGACCACTGGGCGGGCCAGGACAGCGTCGCGTTGCGCTCGTCCCAGCCCTCCTGCGCCGTGGGCTCCCACCGCTCCAGGTAGGCGCGGTCGCGGATGCGCAACTTCGACCAGTTCGAGCCGTCGAACAACCGCGGACCGCGCAGCTCAACGGTTCCCGCGCGCACCTGGAGAGGTCCCAGCCGGACGGGCCAGCCGGGGTGCCTGCCCAGGTCCGCGAAAGCGCTCATCCACGCTGCGCCAGGAAGCTCACCAGCACCTCTTCACCGACGGAGACCTCCGTGACGTCCTCGTCGACCATGATCAGGCAGTTGGCCTCGGCCAGTGACGCGAGCAGGTGCGACCCGGACGTGCCGAGCGGCTGCACCAGGTACTCGCCGTTGTCCGCGTCGCGCAGCAGCTGGCCGCGCAGGAAGCCCCGGCGGCCCTTCGTCGACTGCAGCGGGGACAGCAGCCGCGCGGAGACCGCGCGGCGGTACGGGTTCTTCTTGCCCAGCGCCGCCCTGATCAGCGGCCTGACCAGCACCTCGAACACCACGAGCGCGCTCATCGGGTTCGCGGGCAGCAGGAACGTCGGCACGGCGTCCGGGCCCAGCCGCCCGAAGCCCTGCGCGGAGCCGGGGTGCATGGCGACGCGGGTGACGTCCATGTCGCCGAGGTCGGCCAGCGCGGCCCTGACCTCGTCCCCGGCCGAGCCGCCGACGCCGCCCGCGATCACGACGATCTCCGACAGCAGCAGCCGGCCCTCGACCACCTCGCGCAGCCGGCGCGGGTCGGCCGACATGATGCCGACCCGGCTGACCTCGGCCCCCGCGTCCCGCGCGGCGGCGGCCAGGGCGTACGAGTTCACGTCGTAGACCTGGCCCTGCCCGGGCGTGCGGTCGACGTCGACGAGCTCCTCGCCGAGCGAGATGACCGACACGCGCGGACGGGGGTGGACGAGCACCTTGTTGCGCCCGACCGCGGCCAGCAGACCCACCTGGGCGGCACCGATGGAGGCACCGCGGCGCACGGCGACGTCGCCGGTCTGCACGTCCTCGCCGGTGCGGCGGACGAACCCGGCGGACGGCACGCTGCGGCTGACCGTCACCTTGGCCTGGTGGCCGTCGGTGTACCCGAGCGGCACGACGGCGTCGGCCAGCGTCGGCAGCGGAGCGCCCGTCGCGATCCGCACCGCCTGGCCCGGCTGCAGCCTGCGCGGCTGCCGGGAGCCCGCCGGGATCTCCCCGACGACCGGCAGCTGCACGGGGCTCGCGTTCGCACCGGACACGTCGACGCTGCGCACCGCGTAACCGTCCACGGCGGCCTGGTCGAAGCCGGGCAACGCGCGTTCCGCGACGACCTCCTCGGCGCAGAGCAGGCCCTGCGACTCGGAGATCGCCACTCGCACCGGTGCGGGCCGCACGGCGGCCGCGATCACCCTGGCGAGCTGCTCGTCCACTGACCTCATCTGATTTGGTCCTCGCGCTCAGGAGTTGTCGAGGCGTTCCCGCAACCACTCGCGCAGATCGGGTCCGTACTCCGGGGTGTTGAGTGCGAAGTCAACCGCAGCCCGCAGGAATCCGGCGGGATTGCCGAGGTCGTGTCGCCCGCCGCGGTGGACGACGACGTGCACGGGGTGCCCCTCGTTGATCAGCAGCGCGATGGCGTCGGTGAGCTGCAGCTCGCCACCCGCGCCGGGCGTGATGCGCTTGAGGGCGTCGAAGATCGCCCGGTCGAGCAGGTACCGGCCGGCCGCGGCGAACGTCGACGGCGCTTCCTCGGGCTTCGGCTTCTCGACCATGCCGACGACCTGCTTGACGTCGTCGCTGCCGGTGTCGCGGACGTCGAACACGCCGTAGGCGGAGATCTGCTCGCGCGGGATGTCGAACGCCAGCAGGACGCTGCCGCCCTTCTCCTGGCGGACCTCCGCCATCTTCTTCAGCGCGCCGGTCGGCAGGATGATGTCGTCGGGCAGCAGCACCGCGACGGCCTCGTCCTCACCGGTCAGGTTGCCCTCGGCGCAGCCCACGGCGTGACCGAGCCCGAGGGCCTGGTCCTGGATCGCGGTCTCGGCCTTGATCAGCCGGGGCGCGCGCTGGATCTTCTCGACCAGGTCGGTCTTGCCCTTGTCGGTCAGCGACTGCTCGAGGTCGGGGTTCTCGTCGAAGTAGCCCGCCACCGACGCCTTGGTCGGCGAGGTCACGATGACCAGCTTCTTCGCGCCGGCCTCCGCCGCTTCCCGCGCCACGTACTCGATGGCGGGGGTGTCGACCAGCGGCAGCAGTTCCTTCGGCACGGCTTTGGTCGTGGGGAGGAAACGGGTGCCCAGACCGGCCGCGGGCACGATAGCGGTGTGGAAGGCGCTGCTCATGGGCTGCGATGCTAACGACATACCGAGGGATACCCACCATGACGTCCGCTCTTCGCGACCGGAAGGCCGCGTTGCGTTCACTGTTGCTGGCCGCGCGCAGTTCGTTGCCCGCCGACGTCCGCGCCGCCGAGGCCGCCGCGCTGGCCGCGCACGTCGCCGCCCTCGACGTCGCCCCTGACCGGACCGTGTGCGCGTTCCTGCCGGTCGGATCGGAGCCCGGTGACGCCTCGTGGCTCGGCGGGCTGCGGTGCCGGGTGCTGCTGCCGGTCGTCACGGGGGCCTCGCCGCTCGACTGGGCCGAGCACACCGGGACGGGTGGTCTCGCGCCGGCGGCGTGGGGGCTGCTGGAGCCGACCGGGCCCCGGCTCGGCGCCTCGGCGATCGCTGGAGCGTCGCTCGTGCTCGTGCCCGCGCTGGCCGTGTCGGTGGACGGGGTGCGGCTCGGGAAGGGACAGGGGCACTACGACCGCTCGTTGCCGCTGGTCACAGCCCCGCTGGTGGCCGTGGTGAGGGACTGCGAGGTGCTGGACGAGGTGCCCGCGGAACCCCATGACGTGCGGATGAACGGCGTGTTGACGCCCTCGGCGGGACTGCGGTGGCTGTGATGTTGACCTGGGGTGTTTGCGCTCCGGGAAGGTGCTGGGCGAAAATCGTGTTGGCACTCACAACGGTCGAGTGCCAGATCTAGGAGCGAACCCAGTGCCTACGTACCAGTACGCCTGCACCGCGTGTGAGCACCGGTTCGAGGCGGTGCAGTCGTTCAGCGACGCCTCCCTCACCGAGTGCCCGGAGTGCTCGGGCAAGCTGCGCAAGCTCTTCGGCGCCGTCGGTGTCGTGTTCAAGGGCAGCGGTTTCTACCGCACGGACAGCCGTTCCGGCTCGGCCAAGAGCACGTCGTCGTCCACGACGCCCTCCTCGACGTCGACGTCGACCTCGGCGTCCTCCTCGGACTCGAAGCCCTCGACGAGCGCTCCGGCGGCCGCGGCCTCCTGAAGATCGCGAGTTGTCCACAACTTGCGGCTGAGCCCCGTTCGACCTGCCCCTGACCGCCCTACGGTCAGGGGCATGACCCTTTCCAGCACCGCCGTCGACCGGATCCGCTCCCTGGCCCGCCGCCGTCCTCCCGCCGCGTCGCGCCGCCTGCTGGCCCTGGGGCTGGTGCTCGCAGCCCTGGTGACGGCCTTCTGGCCGGACGTGGGCCATCCCGCCGTGGTCGCCTCGCGAGATCTACCCGCCGGGGCCGCGCTCACGGCCGCGGACGTCCGCGTCGTATCGCTGGCGGAGCCGTTGCCCGGCTCGTTCTCCGGTGCCGGGGCCGTGGTGGGCCGTGCGCTGTCGTCGCCGGCGCGGGCGGGGGTCCCGCTGACGGACTTCGACCTCGCCGACGCTGCGGGCGACCAGGCGTCGGTGGCCGTGCGCGTGGCCGACCAGGGCCTCGCCGGCGTGGTGCGGATCGGCGGCAGGGTCGACGTGGTGTCGGCGTCGGGCGAGGTGCTCGCCGAGAACGCGTCGGTGCGGGAGACGCGCGGTCAGGTCGTCGTGGTCACGTTGCCGAGACTTAATGCGACTCGTGTGGCCGCGATGTCACTGGACCACCCATTAGCGGTTACTCTCCGCTGATGCTGAAGGGATTCAAAGACTTCCTGATGCGCGGGAACGTCGTCGACCTGGCCGTGGCCGTGGTCATCGGCACTGCGTTCACCGCGATCGTCACCGCGTTCACCACGAGCCTCATCAAGCCGCTCATCGCCTCGCTCGGCAGCGCCGAGACGAAGGGGCTGGGCTTCTACCTCCGCTCCGGCAAGGAGGACACCTACCTCGACTTCAGCAACGTCATCAACGCCGCGATCAACTTCCTGATCGTCGCCGCGGTCGTCTACTTCGTCCTGGTGCTGCCGATCAAGAAGATCCAGGACCGCCGCAAGAGGGGCGAGGAGGCGGGCCCGGCCGAGCCGACGAGCGTCGAGCTGCTGATCGAGATCCGCGACCTGCTGGCGAACCAGCAGGACAACCAGCCGCAGACCACCCTGGTGCAGGACCGCCGCGGCCCCGCGATCTGACCTCCGACCGTCCCCGCCGAGACGAAGCGCGCAGCCGCCGCCCGAGCTGCGGTGCCGCGCGCTTTGTCCTGGCCCGACGGCTTGAGGTTGGGCCGGGGGCTCGTCGAGGGCTCGCCGCCGTGGTGGGGCGAGGCATGCGAGGTGTGAGCATTGCCGGACGGGCCGCGGGCGGGTGATGTGCCGCGGCTCCGCGCTTTGTCCTGGCACGACGGCCAGAGGTCCGACACGAGCCCGTCGGAGGCTCACCGAGGCACGTTGTGCGGCCGCAAGTAGACGGCGTGCGGCGATCGACAGGCCTAAGGCGTCCCATGAAGCCCGGCTAACCGCTCACCAACGCCAGACAGCTCCACAGAGCCGTAGGCAGCACCCGGCATCACACCGAGCCACAACCAGCCCGGCGCGACCAGCGCACGGCTGCTCAGCCGCCGTGGTGCGGTGGCCTGTTCTCGCGGTACCAGGCCTCGCGGTCGTCCGCCGAAGCCCCGCCGCCGCGCTCGTCCGACGTCGTCTCCGGCAGCACGTCGCCGAACACCTCGGCCAGCCGGCGACGGCGCGCTGCGGCGTCGTCGTCGGCCGGCTTCGGCGACTCACTCTTCGTCAAGACCGCTCAGCTGCTCGATGACGTAGGGCACCAACGCCGACAGCGTCGCCATGCCGTCGCGGACCGCGGAGCGCGAGCCCGCGAGGTTCACGACGAGCGTGCTGCCGGAGACGCCGGCGAGGCCGCGCGAGATGCCCGCGTCGACCGCGCCCGCGGCGAGGCCGGAGGCGCGGAGTGCCTCCGCGATGCCGTGGAGCGGGCGGTCGAGCACGCCCTGCGTGGCGTCGGGGGTGACGTCGCGCGGGGACACGCCGGTGCCACCCACGGTGACCACGAGGTCGACGCCGCCGATGACGGCCGTGTTGAGCGCGGCCCGGATGTCGACCACCTCACCCTCGACCGCGACGGTGCCGTCGACGATGAAGCCCACTTCTTCGAGAAGCTCGGTGACGAGAGGCCCGGAGTTGTCGTCCTGCTCACCGTGCGCCACCCGGTCGTCCACGATCACGACCAAAGCGCGGCCAAGGCGCTGCGCGCTGCGTTCCATACCGATCACCGTAGCGGGAGTCGGACTTCGAAGCGGCAGCCAGGACCGTGGTTCTGCGCGTGGATCCGGCCGTGGTGCGCCTCGACGAGGCCGCGCGCGATGGAAAGGCCCAGTCCGGCGCCGGACGGGTTGCGCGCGGACGAGCCGCGGAACCCCACGTCGAACACCTGGGGCAGCACGTCTTCGGGGATTCCGCCGCACGCGTCGTCCACGCGCACCACGGCTTCCGGTCCGTCCACACCGACTTGGACGGCGATCGCGCCGCCCTCCGGTGTGTGGCGGATGGCGTTGGACACAAGGTTGCGCACGACACGCATCAGTTCCGGGTCGGAGCCCCGCACGACGGGCCACGTGCGGGCGTCCGCGCGCAGCTCGACGCCCTTCAGCCCCGCGACCGGGCGGGAGGCGGCGACCACGTCGCTGACCACGTCGGCCAGGGCGACGTCGTGCATCGGCAGGTTCAGCGCGCCGGCGGTGATCCGGGAGAGCTGGAAGAGGTCGTCCACGAGCTTCGAGAGGTGGTCGGCCTCCTGCGCGATCTGCTTGGCGTAGACGGCGACCTCGCCCGGATCGGACACGACGCCGTCCTCCAGCGCCTCGGTCATCGCCCGGATGCCGGCCAACGGCGTCCGCAGGTCGTGCGAGATCCACGCCACCAGCTGGCGGCGGGCCGCCTCCGCCTCGCGCTCCCACATGGTGCGGCGCGCGACCGCCCGGCCCAGCATGATCGAGAACGGCACGGTGACCAGGCCGACCAGCGCGCACACGACCAGCGCGGCGCCCATCATCGGCGTGAACATGAAGCCGCTGACCACGAGCACGCCGGCGATGGTCGCGACCACCGGCACGATGACCATGACGGTCATCGCGGTGGTCAGCGAGACGCGGCTCAGCCTGTCGAACACGGGTCGTACCGGTAGCCGACGCCCCACACCGTGCTCAGCCGGCGCGGCTTCGCGGGGTCTTCCTCGATCTTCTCGCGCAACCGTCGCACGTGGACGGTCACGGTCGACTGGTCGCCGAACTGCCAGCCCCACACCCGCTCCAGCAGCTCGGCGCGGCCGAACGCCTTGCCGGCGTTGCCGATCAAGAACGCCAGCAGGTCGAACTCGCGGGTGGTCAGCTGCAGCGGCCGGTCGTTCACCGTGGCGGTGTGCGCGGCGACGTCCAGCACCAGGTCGCCGTCCCGCACGACCCGCGGCTCGTAGGACCGGTGGGACCGGCGCAGCACCGACGAGACGCGCAACGCGAGCTCGCGCGGGCTGAACGGCTTCGTCACGTAGTCGTCCGCGCCGATCTGCAGCCCGGCGATGCGGTCTTCCTCCTCGCCGAGCGCCGTCAGCATGACGACGGGCGTGCTGCCGCGTTCCCGGATCCGCCGGCACACCTCGAGGCCGTCGATGCCCGGCAGCATGAGGTCCAGCACCACGATGTCCGGCTCGTGCGCGACCATCAGCCGCAGCGCCTGCTCCCCGTCACCGGCGAGCTCCACCTCGTACCCGGCGTGTTCGAGGTAGCGGCGCACGACATCGCGCACCGTCGTGTCGTCCTCGACGACCAGCACCCGCTCCACCACGGCACCACGTTAACGCCAGGAACGCCGGACGGGCCCACGACGTCATGAGGACGTAAGGAGAGGCCCGGACCTGTGTGCGGGGCAGGTGCTCACAGGTCCGGGCCTCTCCGGGGTCGTCACGCTCGGGTCGGGAGGGCGGCGGCGGATGCCCCGGACCCGAGCGTCCCCCGACCTACCCCACCTCGACGCCGTCGAGGGTGGCTTCCACCGTCCTGTTGTCGGACAGCGTGATGGTGACCTTGTCGCCGGGCGCCTTGGACCGGACGGCGGCCACGAGCGTGTCCGACTCGTCGATGCGGCGGTCGCCGAACCTGGTGATCACGTCCCCGGCCTTCAGCCCGGCCTTCTCGGCCGCGCCGCCGGAGGTGATCTCGGAGATCCGGGCGCCCTGCTCGGTCGACTCGACCTTGACGCCGAGCACGGTCTGCCTGGGCTTGCCGGTCTTCACGATCTCGTCGATCGTGCGGCGCGCCTGGTCCATCGGGATGGCGAAGCCGATGCCGACGGACCCGGCCTGGCCTCCCGCGGAGTTCGGGCTGTAGATCGCCGAGTTGATGCCGACGACCTGGCCCTGCATGTTCACCAGCGGGCCGCCGGAGTTGCCGGGGTTGATCGCGGCGTCGGTCTGGATGGCGTTCAGGACGGTCGCCTGCGAGTTGCGGGCGTCGCCGCCGGCGGAGACCGGGCGGTTCAGCGAGCTCACGATGCCGGAGGTGACGGTGCCGGACAGCTCGAACGGCGACCCGATCGCGACGACGCCCTGGCCGATCTTCAGGTCGGCGGAGTTGCCGAGCTGCACGACCGGCGCACCCGAGATGCCCTCGGCCTGGATGACGGCGATGTCCGAGCTGGGGTCGCGGCCGAGGATCTTCGCGGTGGCGGTCTTGCCGTCCTGGAACACGACCTTGATCGTGCCGCCGGCCGCCGCGCCCTCGATGACGTGGTTGTTCGTCACGACCTGGCCGTTGCTGGAGATCACGAAGCCCGAGCCCTCGCCGGCGCCGGACCGCGTGACGACCTGGATCTGCACGACCGACGGCAGCAGCCTGTTCGCCACGTCCTCGACCGAGCCGGCCGGGGCGTTGCTCGTCTGGGACGCCGGGCGGGGCGCGTCGAGCGAGCTGACCGCGGACGAGTCGTTCGCGAAGTTGTAGCCCAGGTAGCCGCCGAGGCCACCGGAGAGCCCGCCGACGAGCAGCACGAGGGCGGCGACGCCCGCCACGACCTTCCCGCGGCCCTTGGGGCGCGGTGCGGCGGGCGGGGGCTGGAAGCCGGGCGGGAGGTAGTACTGACCCGTCTGCGGGCCCGCGAACGGGCCGGAGGGCGGTCCGGCGGGGTGCTCCGCGCCGAACTGCGCGGTCGTGGCGCCGGGGCCGAACGGGTGAGGTTGGCCGGACCCGGGAGGAGGGAGCTGCCGGCCGGGTCCGGACCCGCCGAGCTGCGCCTGGCCCGCGTCAGGTGAGGGCACCTGCGGCTGGGCCGGGGTGAAGGAGGCAGGAACGTCGCCCAGGCCCGCCGGGGCGCTCTGTGCCCCGGCCTGGCCGGATCCCCCCTGCAAAGGATCCGGCCGGCCGGGACCCGGCTGCGACGGGCCCTGCTCCCGCGCGCCGGAGTCCGTCTGACCGGCGCTCGGCTGCACGGAGTCGGGCTCGTCCGGCTGCTGCGCTGGCTGGTTGCTCTCGGTCATGCCCATAGTTTCGGATGTCGTCCTGAGAGAACCCTTAAACCAGCCTGGGAGCTACTTGTGTGTTGCCCGGAGCCGTTCCGCGATCTGCTCCGGCGTCACGTCGTTGATCCACACGGCCTCGCCGGACTCGGAGCCCGCGAGGTACTTGAGCTTGTCCTTCGTCCGCAGGACGGAGAAGACCTGCAGGTGCAGCCACATCTCCTCGCGACCGGTGTTCACCGGCGCCTGGTGCCAGGCCGCGATGTAGGGCAGCGGCCGGTCGTAGAGCGCGTCGAGCCGGTGCAGCACCTTCAGGTAGAGCGATGCGAAGTCGTCACGCTCCACTGAGGCCAGCGCGGCGACGTCGGGCACCTGGCGGCGCGGCGCCAGCAGGACCTCGACGGGCCAGCGGGCGGCCGCGGGCACGAACGCCACCCAGTGCTCGGACTGCTCCACCACGCGCGCGCCCGCGCGCAGCTCGGCCTCCAGCAGGTCGCCGAACAACGGGCGGCCGTGCTCGGCGTAGTAGTCCTTGGCGGCGGACAGCATGCGTTCGGTGCGCGGCGTGACGAACGGGTACGCGTAGATCTGGCCGTGCGGGTGCGAGAGCGTCACGCCGATCTCTTCGCCGCGGTTCTCGAACGGGAAGACCTGCTCGACCCCTGGCAACGTTGACAAGAAGGCGACGCGGTCCGCCCAAGCGTCGACGACGGTGCGCACGCGCGACTCGGAGAGCTCGCCGAACGACTTCGTGTGGTCCGACGTGAAGCACACGACCTCGCAGCGCCCGCGGCCCGGCGCGCGCACGAACAGCTCCTCACCGTCCACAGTGGACGGCACGTCCGGCACGTTCTGCGCCAGCGAGGGGAAGCGGTTCTCGAACACGACGACGTCGTAGTCGGACTCGGGGACCTCGGTGGGCCTGCCCGGTGTCGACGGGCAGAGCGGGCAGAGGTCCGCGGGCGGCTTGTAGGTCCGCGTCTGACGATGGGCCGCCATGGCGACCCACTCGCGGGTCAGCGGGTCCAGCCGCACCTCGGACATCGGCTGGGTCTCGGGGAGGTCCCGGGAGTCCACCGCCACCCGCGGCGGCGCATCGGCGCTGTCGTCGAAGTAGATGATCTCCCGGCCGTCCGCCAGCTTCCCCGCGGTACGCCTCACGCCAACTCCTCGCCACTTCCTGGAACATGAGCCAACACCAACTCGCCGACCTGTTCGCTGAGGATCGCCCGCGCGTCGTCCGGCAAACCTTCGTCCGTCACCAGGACGTGCGCCTCGTCGAGGTCGGCGATCGTGGAAATGCCCACGGTGCCCCACTTCTCGTGGTCCGCGACCACCACCACGCGTCCGGCGGCGTCGACGAGCGCGCGGTCCGTCTCGCTCTCGTTGAGGTTCGGGGTGGTGAAGCCGGAGCGCTCGGCCATGCCGTGCACGCCCAGGAACACCACGTCGAGGTGCAGTGACCGCAGCGCTTGCACGGCCACGGGGCCGACGAGCGCGTCGGACGGCGTGCGCACGCCACCGGTCAGCACGACCGTGCGGTCGGTGCGCCCGCTCTGCTGCAGCACGTCGGCGACGCGGATGGAGTTCGTGACGACGGTCAGGTCCGGGATGTCGTCGAGGAACCGGGCCAATGTCCACGTCGTCGTGCCGGCGGACAGACCGATGGCGGTACCGGGGCGCACGAGGCCCGCGGCGGCGGCCGCGATCGCCTCCTTCTCGGGCAGCTGGCGGACCGACTTGGCCTCGAACCCGGGCTCGTCGGTCGAGCGCCCGACGACGGACGTCGCCCCGCCGTACACCTTCTCCACCAGGCCGCGCGCGGCCAGCACGTCGAGGTCGCGGCGCACGGTCATGTCCGAGACGCCGAGCCGGACGACCAGGTCGCTGACGCGCACCGCCCCCGTCCGCCGGACCTCTTCGATGATTACCGCCTGCCGCTGACGTGCCAGCACCTCACACCTCTTCCCTGAGGACGACCACGTCCCCGGCGCGCACGGTGAGGCGTCCGGAGACCTGCGTGCCGGACAACACGTCGACACCGGACGCCTCGATCTGCGCATCGGTGCCGGTGTGGTTCACGGCGAAGAGGAACGATACGTCGCCCTTGCGCCGCACGAGCTCAATCGGCGAACGCGACACCGCGACGCCCGCTTCGGAAAGCGCGTTTTCCACCGTTCGGCTCAGGCCGCCCTCGTCGAGGTCGCACGCCACGTACCACGCGACACCGCCGCCGAACGCGTTGCGCGTCACCGCCGGCACTCCCGGCAACGGTCCGTCCTCGTAGGAGACGACGATGTCGGCGGTGCGGGTGTGCAGGTGCTCCGTCCACAACGACGCGGTCGAGCCGTCGGTCAGCGTGACCGTCTCGTCCTCGCGCAGCGGGTGGAACTCCTCCGACCAGACCCCGAGCACGTCGCGGAACGCGCCGGGGTAGCCGCCGAGCCGCACGCGCGTGTGCTGGTCGGCGACACCGGACAGGTAGGTGACGAGGACGTGCCCGCCGCCCGCGACGTAGTCCGCGATCACGGCGGCGTGCGCGTCCGACACCGCGTAGAACGCCGGCACGACCACGAGCGAGTACGCCGAGAGGTTCGTGCCCGGCGCGACGAAGTCGACGGTGACGCCGGCCTGCCACAGGGCCTTGTAGTAGCCGAGGACGTGCCGGTAGTGGTCGAAGTCGTTGGTCGGGTGCGCGTCCTGGCGCAGCGCCCACCCGGACTGGAAGTCGTAGAGCACGGCGACCGAAGCGTCCACAGTGGAGCCCACGACCTCGGTGAGCCTGCCGCACTCGGCGCCGACCTCGCAGACCTCGCGGTACACCTTGGTCTCCGTGCCGGCGTGCGGCACCATCGCCGAGTGGTAGCGCTCGCTGCCGCCGCGCGACTGCCGCCACTGGAAGAACAGCGTGCCGTCCGCGCCGCGGGCGATGTTCTGGAACGAGTGCCGCCGCATCTCCCCCGGCAGCTTCGCGATGTTGCGTCGCTGCCAGTTCACCGCGGACGTCGAGTTCTCCATGAGCAGCCACGGTTTGCCGCCCGCGAGCCCGCGCACCAGGTCGGCGGACATGGCCAGCTCGACGTGCCGGTCGGGCGACTGGGCCTCGGTGTAGTGGTCGTTCGAGACGAAGTCGACCTCGCGGGCCCACTTCCAGTAGTCGAGGTCGCCGAACGTCCAGTTCGCCATGAAGTTCGTGGTGATCGGGACGTCCGGGGTGATCATGCGCAGGACGTCGCGCTCGGCCTTGTACAGCTCGAGGATCGCGTCGTCGGAGAACCTGTCGTAGTCGAGCACGTGCGCCGGGTTCTGGAAGGTCGGCGTGACGCGCGGCGGCAGCACCTGCGCGAAGTCGGTGTAGCCCTGGCTCCAGAACGCCGTGGACCACGCGTCGTTGAGCTGGTCGAGCGTGTAGCGGCTCGCCAGCCACTCGCGGAACGAGGCGGCGCACGTGTCGCAGTAGCAGCGCTTCACGTGGCACGCGTACTCGTTGCCGACGTGCCACGCGGCGAGTGCCGGGTGGTCGCGGTAGTGCGAGGCCATCTCGGCGGCGAGCGCGGTCGCCCGGTCGCGGTAGATCGGCGACGACGGGCAGTACGCCTGCCGCGAGCCGTGCGAGAGCCGCACGCCGTCCGCGCGGACCGGCAGCATCTCGGGGTACTCGGTGGTGAGCCACGGCGGGGGCGCGGCGGTCGCGGTCGCGAGGTCGACGCGGATGCCGCCGGCGTGCAGCAGGTCCATCACGCGGTCGAGCCAGTCGAAGCGGTACTCGCCCTTGCTCACCTCGATCTTCGCCCAGCTGAAGATCCCCACGCTGACCAGGTTCACCCCGGCCCTGCGCATGAGCTCGACGTCCTCGGACCAGACGTGTTCGGGCCACTGCTCGGGGTTGTAGTCAGCCCCCCAGGCGAGGCCAGGCAGGTGGGTCGGCCAAGTCGTCACGGGCGCAAGAGTGGCCGACGACAACCCCCAACGTCAACACAAGCAAACACGACTTCGTGTGGGGTTCGTGTGCGGTTGGACCGGGAAAAGTACCGGAAACTCCCAGAAGCCGACTGCGCACGGGTTTAACAGCTCCGTAACGGGGCTTGACATGGTGTATGACTGCGACCACATTGTGCGCAACTTTGTTGGAGTCCTGTTCGGTTCGCACGCGAGTGTCACCTGTAGGAGCGATGATGGTTCTGCACACGCCTGGTTCCACTCCGTTACCGCACTTCGGTCGGCGAGCGATGCTGCGGATCATGCTGGCCGGTGCCGGCGTGGCCGCGACCGGTGGTCTCGCGGCCTGTGGCGGCGGTTCCGGCTCGGGCGGTGACTCCAAGGTCGTCACGTTCGGCAACAACCTGTCCGACCAGGTGCCGAAGGACGCGATCACGGCCGCCCTCAAGGGCTTCGAGGGCCAGTCCGGCGGCCTGTCGGTCACGATCAACACCAAGCAGCACGAGCAGTACCAGGAGCAGATCAACAACTACCTGCAGGGCAAGCCGGACGACGTGCTCGCGTGGTTCGCCGGCTACCGCATGCGGTTCTTCGCCGACCAGGGCCTCACCGGCGACCTCAGCGACCTGTGGGGCAAGGTCGGCGGCAACTACTCCGACGCGCTCAAGCAGGCGTCGACGGGCTCGGACGGCAAGCAGTACTTCGTGCCGTTCACGCAGTACCCGTGGGGCATGTTCTACCGCAAGAGCGTCTGGCAGGAGCGCGGCTACGCGATCCCGAAGACCCTCGACGAGCTCGTCGCGCTCGCCACGAAGATGAAGTCCGACGGCCTGATCCCGATCGCCTTCGCGCAGAAGCAGGGCTGGCCGGGCATGGGCACGTTCGACCAGCTCAACTTCCGCATCAACGGCTACCGGTTCCACGTCGACCTGCTGGCCGGCAAGGAGGACTGGCAGGACAAGAAGGTCAAGGACGTCTTCGACACCTGGAAGCGGCTGCTGCCGTTCCACCAGGAGAACGCGCTCGGCCGCGAGTGGCAGGAAGCCGCGCAGACGTTGCAGCAGAAGAAGTCCGGCATGTACCTGCTGGGCTCGTTCCTCGGCCAGCAGTTCCCGGACGCCGAGAAGGACGACCTCGACTTCTTCCCGTTCCCGGAGATCAACCCGGAGCACGGCACCGACACGGTCGAGGCGCCGATCGACGGCTACATGATGGCGAAGAAGCCCGGCAACTCCGAGGGCGCGCTCAAGCTGCTCGAGTACCTGTCGACCGCCGAGCCGCAGCTCACCTACCTGAAGTCCGACTCGTCCGTGGTCGCGACCAACCAGAAGGCGGACACCTCCGGCTACAACTCGCTGCAGAAGAAGGCGGCCGAGGTCATCAAGAACGCCAAGCACATCACGCAGTTCCTCGACCGCGACACCGACCCCGGCTTCGCGAGCGAGGCGGCCACCAACGGCCTCATCGAGTTCATCAAGGACCCGAACAACATCGACTCCGTGCTCAAGGGCATGGCCGACCAGGCGAAGAACATCTTCAAGTGACCGCGGTGCAGGAGAAGCCGAAGGCGGTGGCCCCCTCCGGGCCGCCGCCTCGTCGGCGTGGAAAGCGTGCCACCGCCCTCGCGGGCACGGACACGCTGGTGCTCGCGCTCATGCTCGGCATTCCCACGATCGTGCACCTGCTGTTCGTGTGGATCCCGACGCTGGGCTCGGTCGCGCTGTCGTTCAGCCGGTGGAACGGCATCGGCGGCCTCGAGGACATCGAGTGGATCGGTGTCGCCAACTACGTCGAGATCTTCACCGAGTACCCGCGGTTCTGGCCGGCGGTGCAGCACAACCTGATCTGGTTGCTGTTCCTGCTGGTCGTCCCGACCTCGGTGGGCCTGCTGCTGGCCGTGCTGCTCGACCGGGAGCTCCGG
Organism: Lentzea sp. DG1S-22; assembly: GCF_036321065.1. Taxonomy (NCBI): domain Bacteria; kingdom Bacillati; phylum Actinomycetota; class Actinomycetes; order Pseudonocardiales; family Pseudonocardiaceae; genus Lentzea; species Lentzea sp. DG1S-22. Next base: position 5,352,624 of record NZ_CP143276.1, read on the forward strand.
TTCAGCCGCATCTACCAGAGCGCGCTGTACCTGCCGATGGTGCTGTCGCTCGCGCTGGTCGGCTTCATCTGGCAGCTGATCTACACCCCGGACGGCGGCCTGCTGAACTCGGTGCTGGGCCTCGGCGACGACCCCGTCGACTGGATCGGCGACTCGGACATCAACCTCTACGCGGTGCTCGTCGCGGCCGCGTGGCGCCACACCGGCTACATCATGCTGCTGTACCTGGCGGGCCTGAAGTCCGTCGACCCGGCGCTGAAGGAAGCGGCGGCGCTGGACGGGGCCTCCGCGACGCAGACGTTCTTCCGCGTCACGTTCCCGGTGATGAAACCGGTGAACATCGTCGTCGCGGTGGTGACGGTGATCGAGGCGCTGCGCGCGTTCGACATCGTGTACGTCATCAACAAGGGGCGCAACGGCCTGGAACTGCTGTCGGTGCTGGTGACCGACAACATCATCGGTGAGGCCTCGCGCATCGGCCGGGGCTCCGCGGTCGCGGTGATCCTGCTGACGATCTCGCTCGGCGTCATCATCCCGTACCTGTACCAGGTGTTCAGCAAGGAGAACCGGACGTGACGGCCACGCTGGAACGGCCGTCGGAGACGGTCGGGGTCAAGAAGAAGCGCCCGGTGACGCCCGCCCGCGTCGCGTTGCACGTGTTCCTCGTCCTGACGTGCCTCATGACGCTGGCCCCGCTGCTCTGGGCGGTCTACGCGTCGCTGCGGACCTACGAGGACACGTCGGTCAACGGCTACTTCTCCATCGCGAAGTCGCTGACGTTCGAGAACTTCGCGAAGGCGTGGGAGATCGGCGACCTGCCGCACTTCTACTGGAACACCTTCCTGATCACCGTGCCCGCGCTGGTCATCACGCTGGTGCTCAGCTCGATGGTGGCGTTCGGCGTCTCGCGGTTCAGCTTCAAGCTCAACATCGCGCTGCTCATGCTGTTCACCGCCGGCAACCTGCTGCCGCAGCAGGTGATCGTGACACCGCTGTGGAGGCTGTACCGGCTGATCGAGCTGCCGGCGTGGATGTCGGAGAGCGAGTCGCTGATCGACTCACCGCTCGGCGTGATCCTGATCCACATCGCGTTCCAGATGGGCTTCTGCACGTTCGTGCTGTCGAACTACATGAAGACCATCCCGTACGAGCTGACCGAGGCCGCCCGCGTGGACGGGGCGTCGGTGTTCCGGCAGTACTGGCAGCTCACCCTGCCGCTGTGCCGGCCGGTGCTCGCGGCACTGGCCACGCTCGAGTTCACCTGGATCTACAACGACTTCCTGTGGGCGTTGGTGCTCATCCAGGACGGCGACAAGATGCCGGTGACCTCGGCGCTGCAGAACCTGAAGGGCACGTTCTTCACGGACAACAACCTGATCGCAGCCGGCTCTCTCCTGGTCGCGCTGCCCACCCTGGTCGTGTTCTTCGTGTTGCAGCGGCAGTTCGTGGGCGGACTGACGCTGGGATCGACGAAGGGCTGAGGCCGAACGCGAAGAGGGCGGGGACCCGCGTGGTCCCCGCCCTCTTCGCACGTCTTGCGGCTACTTCCCGCCGGTCTGCGGGTTGTGGTCCGAGATACCGCCCCACCGGCTCACCGGGATCACGATCACGCGGGCCTTGCCCACCACGTTCTCGACCGGGATCGCGCCGTCGGCGGGCGTCGGGTCGCCGTGCTTGCGCGAGTCCGACGAGTTGTTGCGGTTGTCGCCCATCACCCACAGCTTGCCCGCGGGGACGGTGACCTTCTCGAACGAGTCCTGCTGCGGCACGCCGCCGCCGAAGTTCAGGTACGGCTCGTCGAGCGGCTTGCCGTCGACGAGGACGCGGCCCTGGTCGTCGCAGCACTCGACGGTCTGGCCGCCGACGGCGATGACGCGCTTGATGAAGTCCGTGCCGCTGGGCTCGGAGAGGTTCACCATCGAGCCCAGGTCCTGCAGCGTGCCGACCACGAAGCTCGGGGGCTGCTTGCCGCCCGTCCAGTTCGGCGGGCCGCGGAAGACGACGACGTCGCCCGGCCGGGGGTCGCTGAACAGGTACGTGATCTTCTCGACCAGCACCTTGTCGTTCACGCAGCCCGTGCAGCCGTGCAGCGTCGACTCCATCGAGGCCGACGGGATGACGAACACGCGCGCGACGAACGTCTGGATGACGACGGTCAGCAGCAGCGCCACGCTGAAGATGACCAGCAGCTCTTTCCAGAACGGCTGCTTCTTCTTCGCCTTCTTCTTGGAGAACCCCGGCGCCGCCTCCTCCTCGTGCGAGGAGGAAGACCGCGAAGACCGCGAACCGGACGTCTTGAAGCGCGACGTGGGCTCGGCGGGACCGTCTCCGGCGGGAGGCGTCGTCTCCCAGGTCGACGAAGAATCGTCGTTCACGCGATGACTCACGCTCCCACCTTACGGTCGTCCGGGTAGGCGCAACGTGAACAGGGCTCCGCCCTCGGGGGCCCTGCCCGCCGTGGCCGTGCCGCCGTGCCGTTGCGCCACCTGCTTCACGATGGCGAGCCCGAGACCCGAACCCGGCAGGGTCCTCGCCTCGGACGAACGGTAGAACCGCTCGAAAACGTGAGGTAGATCGGCATCCGCGATGCCGGGGCCCGCGTCCGCGACCTCCACGACGGCGCTGCCGTCGCCCAGCTGGCGGAGGCCCAGCCGCACCGTCGAGGCCGGCGGGCTGAACTTCACCGCGTTGTCGAGGAGGTTCAGCACGGCCCGTTCCAGGGCGCTGGAATCACCCAGAAGTGTCCACGGCTGGAGCTGCACGTCGAACCTGACGTTGTTCGAGGCGCGCCGGCGGGCGCGGTCGAGCGACCGCTCCACGACCTCGACGAGGTCGACCGGCTCGTGCACGACCTGCGGGGCGTCCTCGCGGGCCAGTTCGACGAGGTCGCCGATCAGCGTGGTCAGCTCGTCGAGCTGGCCGCGCACGTCCGACTGGATCTCCCGCTTGTCCTCGTCGGACAGCGTGGGGGCGTCCGGGCGTTCCGACGCGAGCAGCAGCTCCAGGTTCGTGCGCATGGACGTCAGCGGCGTGCGCAGCTCGTGGCCCGCGTCGGCGACCAGGCGGCGCTGCCGTTCCTGCGACTCCGCCACGGCGCCGAGCATCGCGTTGAAGCTGTGCGTCAGCCGGGCCAGCTCGTCGTCGCCCGACACCGGGATCGGCGTCAGGTCGCCCGTGTTCGTCACGCGTTCGGTGGCCTCGGTGAGCCGTTGCACGGGCCTCAGGCTCGTGCGCGCCACCGCCGTGCCCGCGATGGCCGCGAGCAGCACGCCGGCACCGCCGATGAGCAGCAGGACCACGCTGAGCTTGGCCAGCGTCGTGCGCTGCGGTGTCATCGACTGGGCGATGATGATCGCCTGGCCGGGCTGGTAGCCGACCGCGATGACCCGCGTCTCGGTCTTGTGGTCGGTCCAGATGAACTCTTCGCGCTCGCCGTCCGCGACGTCCCAGGACTCCTGGACCGTCGGCGGCGGCACGGACTCCTTGGGGTAGATGAGCTTGCCGGAGTCGGCCAGCAGCACGCCCATCTTCACGTCACCGGCCGCGAGGAACGCCGCCGGGTAGTTGGCGACCTCGTCGGGCGAGGTGACCTTCTTGCTGTTCGCCACCGTGGCGGCGCGTTGGCGCAGACCGTCGTCGAGCGCGTCGTACGTGCTCTTGCGCACGACCATGTACGCACCGAGGGAGACCAACGCGACCGCACCGGCCACGCAGAACGCCGCGAGCCACGTGACCCGGGCCCGCAGCGACGCCCGCTGGAGGCGTCCTTGGGGCTCGAGGATCACGGAGGGGTCTCCCGCAGGACGTAGCCCACCCCGCGCACCGTGTGGATCAGCCTCGGCTCGCCGTCCGCCTCCGTCTTGCGGCGCAGGTACCCCACGTAGACCTCGAGCGCGTTGCCCGAGGTCGGGAAGTCGTAGCCCCACACGTCCTCCAGGATGCGGCTGCGGGTGAGCACCTGGCGCGGGTGCGCCAGCAGGAGCTCGAGCAGCGCGAACTCGGTGCGGGTGAGGCTGATCGGCCGGTCACCGCGGCGGACGTCCCTGGTGGACGGGTCCAGCTCCAGGTCGGCGAACTTGAGCGCGGCGGCGGACTTCTGGGCGACGTCGTCGTCGTGGGCGGCGCGGCGCAGCAGGGCGCGCAACCGGGCCAGCAGCTCCTCCAGCGCGAACGGCTTGGGCAGGTAGTCGTCGGCACCGGCGTCCAGCCCGGACACCCGGTCGCTCACGGCGTCACGCGCGGTCAGCACGAGGATCGGCAGGTCGTCGCCGGTGCTGCGCAGCCTGCGGCACACCTCGAGCCCGTCGAGGCGCGGCATCATCACGTCGAGCACCATCGCGTCCGGCCTGGCGGCGGTCACCGACTCCAGGGCCTGCATGCCGTCCCCGGCAGTCTCGACCTGGTAGCCGTTGAACTGGAGCGAGCGGCGGAGTGACTCCCGGACCGCCCGATCGTCATCGACAACGAGGATGCGCATGGGAGCAGTCTTGCCGAGGGATCTGAGAGCCGCCTGAGAAGGGCCCTAACTGCGGGTGTGAGTACCGCGTTAGTTTCCCGCTAGCCCTCCAGGCCCCGTGCGACCGGCGCGTTCCACTTCCGCCAGAGCGCGATCAGCCTGATGGTGATGATCAACGACGCACCGGTGAGCGCGACCAGGCCCTTGGGCAGCTTCACCCATTCGCCGACCGCGACGACGACCGCTCCGGCGAGAGCCGCGACGGCGTAGATCTCTCTCCTCAGGACCAGCGGGATCTCCCGGAGGAGGAGATCGCGGAGCGCTCCACCGCCGATGCCCGTCGTCATCCCGATCAGGCACGCCGCGTACGGAGGGGCGCCGAGGGCGAGCGCGGTCGACGTGCCGGACGTGACGAACAGGCCGAGGCCCACGGCGTCCAGCAGCAGCACGCTGCGGCGGAGCTTCGCGACCTGCGGGTGGTACCAGAAGACGACCAGGCCCGTGCCGCCCGCGACCAGCAGGTACGGCCAGTTGCGCAGGCTCGTCGGCGGGTGCACGCCGAGCAGGACGTCGCGGACGATGCCACCGCCCAACGCCGTCGTGAGGGCCAGGATGGTCACGCCGAACACGTCGAGGCGCGCGCGGACCGCGGCGACCGCCCCGGAGGCGGCGAAGACCGCGATACCGATCAGCTCCAGGACGACGAGCAGCACGAACGGAGAGCGTAGTTGGTCAGCGCGGGGGCGCAGCCCGGCGGTAACCGGCCTCCATGCGCCCTCCCGCGGACTCCAGCACGGCCTCGACGACGGCGATGAACCGCTCGGCGCCCTCACCGCGCACCAACGCCCGGTAGGCGTCCACGAGCTCGTCCTCCTTGGCGTCGCGCAGACGCCGCAGCAGCCACTTGCCGTGCCCGAGCCACCGGTTCTGCACGACCAGGGCGAGCTCGCCCGCGCAGGTCAGCAGCCTCGCCGCGACGAACAGCCGTTCGTCCTCGTCCCGTGCGCCGATCAGGTCTTCCAGCAGGTCGGTGGTGCCGTAGCGGCGGTCTTCCAGCTCGGTGATCGTCGGAGGAGGCGGGCCGGCGTCCAGCAGAGCGCGCGCTTCGGCTCGCAGGCGTTGCCCGGTGCCGTCGGCGTCGAGCATGAGAAAACCCTTGGCGCACATGTTCAGCAACGGCGGCCGTCGGCCTTCGGCGTCCCTGGCCACGAAGTCCTGGAACGACTCGAGCGTGTGGCAGAACAGCTCCACCGGCCAGCCGCGGTGCTGCAGCGTCTCGCGGAACGCGCCGGGCAGGTCGTCGACGATCACGACCATGTCCAGGTCGGAGTTCGCCGTGTAGGTCCCCGCCGCGACGCTGCCGCCGAGGAACGCCGCCCTCGCGAGCGGGTACCGGACGTCGAGCAGGTCCCGCGCCACCTGCACCGGGTCCCTGTCCCAGTCGAGCGGGTGACCGGTGACGTAGTAGTCCTGGTCGGGGTCGAGCGGGCCGAGCACCTGCTCGACGCGCTGCCGGATGTCCGGGACCACCTCGTTCAGGTCCACCAGCCACGGGTTGTCCTCGGCGTCGAACAGCGGCCGGATCCGGAGGAACTGCTCGCGCGTGATCTCCCGCGCGCTGACCGGTGCCCCGCTGCGGCGCTTCGCGTAGCCCTTGAGGCGCCACCCCATGTTGTCGCCGTAGGCATGCCTGACGTCGTCCTGGTCCCCCGCCACGACCCCATTGTTACTCGAACGAGCCGTTCGGGTGAACAGTGACGCGCGTCAGAAGAAGTCGGCGAGCCTCGGCGTCCCGGCCGATCCGGCGAGCTGGTCGAGCACCACCGCGTCGGCCGGATCGCCCTCCAGCAGACCCGCGCGCCGCAGCGCGTGCGTGTTCTGGGCACCGGCGAACCACGGTCCGAGTGCCCGCGCGTGCAGCCGCACCGCCCCGCTGCCGCCGGGCTCGACGCGCACGGCTCCGTCCTCCGCGACGAGGCGGTGGAGACCGGCGTGCCACGGCGCGTGCTCGTCGACGACCTCCAGGTCCACCGCGGCGTTCGCGAGCCGGGGCCAGCCCCGTGCGGCCACGGCGGCGGGCAGGTCGACGACCCGCTGCATCCACGTCGAGGTCCACACCGAATGGCGCAGGGGCGTGCCACCGAGGAGGTCCACCGTCGCCGGGTCGGTGATCCGCAGGTCGACCGCTTCGAGCGTGCCCGCCCAGGAGGCCAGCGACGCCAGGAGGGTGAGCTGCGCCTCGACGTCGACGCCGATGAGGTCGGAGACCTTGAGCCGCCCCATGTCGCCGCCGGCCTCGCGGGTGGCCGTCAGGTAGCCGCGCAGGCCGTTCGGACCGGGCAGCACGCTCACGAGGTCCATCTCGAGCACCTTGGCGAGGTCGATCCGCGGCGGCCGGCGGTCGGCCAGGCCGTCGACCGTCCGCGCCACCTCGAGGTAGCAGTCGTGCAGCGCGGCGAGGTCGCTCTCCCCCGCCGGGCGCGACGGGACCGGCTCGGACGGCCGCGGCACCGACAGCAGCCTGTCCATCGGCAGCTCGACCCACTCGAAGACGCCGGTGCGCTCCCAGCCGAACTTGCGGTACAGCGTCGGCACGGTCGGGTAGAGCGCCGAGATCGCCTGGCCGTGCTCGCGCATGGTCGTCAGTGCCTCGCGGAGCAGCGCGTTCGCCACACCGCGCCCGCGCAGCGCGCCGTCGACGGCGACACCGCCGATCCCGCCCATGGGGACCGCGGCGCCGCCGTAGAACTGCGCGTAGGCACCGATGCCGAGCACTCCGGCGACCCGGCCGTCGATCTCGGCGACGAGTCCGTGCGACCCGGGCTTCACGACCCGTTGGGGTCGCTCGGTCGAGTTGAACGCGAGCTTGCGGAGGCGGAACACGGCGTCGAGGTCGTCCTCGACCAGCTCACGGATGCGCACGGCCGCCTGTCTACCAGGTGAAGAAGCCCTGGCCCGTCTTCTTCCCGAGCTCGCCGCGGGCGACCTTGTCCCGCAGGAGCCGGGGCGGGTCGAACCGCGGCCCCAGCTCGGCCGCGAGGTGCTCGGCGATGGCCAGCCGCACGTCGAGGCCGACCAGGTCGGTCAGCTCCAGCGGCCCCATCGGCCAGCGGTAGCCGAGCTTCATGCCGGTGTCGATGTCCGCCGCGGAGGCGACGCCCTCCTCCAGCATGCGGATCGCCTCCACACCGACGGCGACGCCGAGCCTCGACGTGGCGAACCCCGGCGAGTCGCGCACCTCGATGACGGTCTTGCCCATCTCCTCGGCCCAGGCCCGCGCCTTGGCCACGTTCGCCGGGTCGACGCCGTCGTGGTGCACGAGCTCGACGAGCTGCTGCACCGGCACGGGGTTGAAGAAGTGCATGCCGAGCACGCGTTCGCCGGGCAGTCCCGCCGCGATCTCCGAGATGGACAGGGAGGACGTGTTGGAGGCGAGGACCGCGTTCGGGCACTTCCCGGCCGCGATGCCCAGCACCTCCTGCTTGAGCGGCACGTTCTCCGGCACGGCCTCGACGACCAGCTCGGCGTCCGCGGGCAGCTCGCCCGTGCCGAGGTTCGCGAACACCGCGGCGGCGTCGGCGAGCTTGCCCTTCTCCTGCGCCCTGTCGAGCGAGCGCCTGATGGCGAGCCTGCCCTGCTCGGCGCGTTCGGCGTCGGCCTCGGACAGCGTGACCTCGTGGCCGCCCGCGAGCAGGAGGTGCGCGATGCCCGCGCCCATCGTGCCGCCACCGATGACGACGGCCTTCACCGCTCGACCACCTCGGCGCTGAACATGGCGACGAGCTCCATCCCGCCGATCTCGGCGAGGTTGGCGCCGGACGTCGCCCACTCCGGCGACTGGATGGCGGCCTTGAACGACTCCGGCGAGTCGAAGTACATCTCCGCGATGAGGTGGGGCTCGGTCTCACCGAGGAAGCCGGCCAGGAACACCCGCTGCACCTTCGCGACCTCGGCGCGCACCAGGCCGGGGACCGAGCCCACGATCGGCAGGTGCGACTCGAAGTACTTCTCGTCGAAGCCCTCGGGGTCGTCGGGCTTCTTGTACAGCGCGATGTACTTGATCATGTGACACCATCCTCCTCGACTCGCCGAGCACTGTAACGCCCGGAGCACCCGCGGGGGTGGGGCACGATGGTGAGGTGCGGATCATCCTGCTGCGCCACGGCCAAAGCCTCGGCAACGTCGACGAGCTCGCCTACTGCCGCATCCCCGACCACGCGCTGCCGCTGACCGGGACGGGCGAGGAGCAGGCACGCGCCGCCGGACCGGTGATCAAGGCCCTGGTCGGCGACGGCCCGGTCGCGGCCTACGTCTCCCCGTACACGAGGACGAGGCGGACGTTCGACCTGCTGGGCATCTCCGCGGAGCGCGTCGTCACCGAGCCGAGGGTGCGCGAGCAGGACTGGGGCAACCTCCAGGACCCGGTGCAGCAGGAGGTGCTCAAGCACCAGCGGCACGCGTTCGGCCACTTCTTCTTCCGGCTGCCCAACGGAGAGTCCGGCGCGGACGTGGACGACCGCGTGGCGGCGTTCCTCGACGGCCTGACCGTGCGGATGCACGAGGACGAGAGGCACCCGAAGACCGTGCTGGTCGTGTCGCACGGGCTGACGATCAGGCTGCTGTGCCGCCGGTTCTTCGACTGGAGCATCGACCTGTTCGAGTCGCTGTCCAACCCGGACACCTGCGAGCACCGCGTGCTCGACCACGACGGCACGGGGTGGAGGCTGGACCGCCCCTTCGACCAGTGGCGCGACTCACCGGACGGGACGGTCCAGCTCCGGCCCTAGATCAACCCGCGCTTGTAGGCGGCGACCAAACGACGGGGAACGAGCAGTTCCTTGCCGTCCAGCGTCCGCACGCGCACCAGGTCCGGCGCCGTGGCCTTCCACTGCGAGCGGCGGTGGCGGGTGTTGGACCGGGACGTCTTGCGCTTGGGAACGGCCATCAGCGCTCTCGCTTTCCGTAGCGGCGGTTGAACTTCTCGACCCGGCCGGCGGTGTCGACGAGGCGTTGCGTGCCGGTCCAGAACGGGTGCGAGTCGGCGGTGATGTCGACGACCAGCAGCGGGTAGCTGTTGCCGTCCTCCCACTCGACCGTCCTGCTCGACGTGGCGGTCGAGCGGGTCAGGAACGTCTTGCCGGTGGACGCGTCCTGGAAGACGACCGGGTGGTAGTCGGGGTGGATACCGGGCTTCATCAGATCTCCAGCTTTCGGATCGAGTCCACGAAGGACAGTTCGTCGTCGGTCAGCAGCGCTTCGGCGAACGCCGCGGTGATGGAGTCCGGTTCGCCCAGGGTGATCGCCACGATCTGGGTCGTCCTGCCCTCGCGGGGACCGCCCTCGCCGACGTGCATCCCGCCGCCCGCGGACTCCAGGTGCAGCGCGACGTCCGGTTCGTCGGCGACCCAGAGCCGGCCGCGCGAGCGCACGACCGTGCCGTCGAGCAACGAGTCGAGCGCGTCGTTCAGCCGCACCGGGTGGAACGGCCGGTCCGCCGTGAAAACCGCCGTCGAGACACCGCATTCGGGCGTCAGGGGCACCAGCCGCGGCCGCGTGCCCTTGCGCACGACGACCGTCTCGGGCGTGCAGCGGTGCGCACCGGGGGCGACGCGGTCGAGCACGGCGAGGGTCCGCTCGTCCGCGTCTCCCTGCAGCACCAGCACGTCGGCGGCCTCGGCCTGCGCCACGACGACCTGCGCCACCGTGCGCTCGTCGGTGACCATCGAGGCGTCGCCCAGCGCGTCGTCGAGCCACGTCGCCGCGTCCAGCACGGTGATCACGCACTCCACCTCGACGCCGAGGTCGCGGCGCACCGCGTCCGGTTCCAGCAAAGGATCCAGGTGCAGCACGACCGGGTGGCCCGCGAACGCGCCGAGCAGCTCCCGCAGGTCCTCCCGGACGGTGCAGGAGACGCAGCCGTGCAGCAGTTCGACGTCGGTCGGGATGCCGTCGACCCAGCGCCGCACGCACGTTTCCCCGGCGACGTGCCGCACGAGCACCGACCCGGGCCGGTCCCGCCACACCCGCACGGCGACGTCGTGGTCGACCAGCCCCGCCACCATGACGACAACGGTTTCCATGTGGGGTACCGTAGATGAAAACGAAAGTCGTTTCAATCTGGAGGTACCAGTGCGCTGCCAGCTGACCGGCCGCGAGCCGGGCTTCGGCAACCGCGTCTCGCACTCACAGCGCAAGACCCGGCGCCGGTGGAACCCGAACGTCCAGCGCAAGCGGTACTTCGTGCCGTCGCTGAACCGCTTCGTGACGCTGACGTTGTCCGCGAAGGGCATCAAGACCGTCGACAAGGTGGGCATCGAGGCCGCCGTGGCCCGGCTGCGCGCCCAGGGGGTGAACCTCTGATGGCCAAGAGCACCGACGTCCGGCCCATCATCAAGATGAGGTCCACCGCGGGCACCGGCTACACGTACGTGACCCGCAAGAACCGCCGCAACGACCCGGACCGGCTGGTGCTGCGCAAGTACGACCCCGTCGCGCGCAAGCACGTCGAGTTCAAAGAGGAGCGCTGACGTGGCGAAGAAGTCGAAGATCGCCGCGGACCTGCGCCGCCGCGAGGTCGTGGCCCGGTACGCGGAACGCCGCGCCGAGCTCAAGGAGAAGCTGCGGCACCCCGAGACGCGCGAGGAAGCGTTGCGGGGCCTGCAGAAGCTGCCCCGCGACGCGTCGCCGACCCGGTTGCGCAACCGGGACGCCGTGGACGGACGGCCGCGCGCCTACAACCGGAAGTTCGGCCTGTCCCGGCTCCGCCTGCGGGAGATGGCCCACCGCGGTGAGCTGCCCGGCGTGTCGAAGGCGAGCTGGTGATGCGCGAGAAGAGGCCGCTCAAGCGCAGGGTGAACCTCCTCGCGAAGGAGGGCGTGGCGGTCGTCGACTGGAAGGACGTCGCGCTGCTGCGCAAGTTCATCTCGGACCGGGGCAAGATCCGGTCCCGCCGGGTGACCGGCCTGACGCCGCAGCAGCAGCGCCAGGTCGCCACCGCGATCAAGAACGCACGGGAGATGGCTTTGCTGCCGTACCCGTCACAGGGACGATGACGCGGACCGCCGCGCCGGCCAGGAAGGCCAGCGCGGCGAGCTGCACCAGCAACGCGAGCACCCAGGTCGTGTGTTCGTCGACCGTCAGATCGCCGCGAACACCCACCAGGAAGGTCGCGTAGAGGCCCCAGCACTGCACCGCCGCGAACGCCGCCCCGGCGACCGTCGTCCGCAGCGAGACGACCATGACGACCGCCGCGAGCAGGACCAGGGCGAGCAGCGGCCAGGCTCCGGTGAACGCGGTCACGCCGACTCCGCCGCCGAATGCGAGCGCCGAGCCGTGACCACCTCTCATTCTCCGCATCCGATCGGTGTAACCCGCGGATGAGATCAGCGCCACCTCTCCAGCGTGAAGTTGGTGCTTTCGAGTGAGGCACGATCGCACGAATGAACCTGTACGAAGTTGTGCACCGGCGCAGGGACACGCGAGCCGAGTTCTCCGGCGAGGAAATCCCGTCCGACGTGCTGCGACGGGTGCTGACCGCCGCGCACGCGGCTCCGAGCGTCGGCCTTTCCCAGCCGTGGGACTTCGTGCTCGTGCGGGACGAGTCGATCCGGCGCGCGTTCCGCGACCACGTCCAGGCGGAACGCAGCGTCTTCGCCGCCCAGCTCGACCGGGAACGTGCCGAGACGTTCTCGCGCATCAAGGTCGAAGGGGTCATGGAGTCGTCCCTCGGCATCGTGGTCACGTACGACCCGGACCGGGGCTCACCTGCCGTTCTGGGCCGTCACGCGATCGCGGACGCGGGTTTGTACTCCGTGTGCCTGGCCATCCAGAACCTGTGGCTGGCCGCGACGGAGGAGGGCCTCGGTGTGGGCTGGGTGAGCTTCTACCGGGAAGATGTGCTGCGCCGCCTGCTGGACATCCCCACGAGGGTCCGTCCGGTTGCGTGGTTGTGCGTCGGTCCGGTTCGATCACTGCCCGACACTCCCGATCTGGAACGTCACGGTTGGCGCAACCGGCTACCTCTCGACGACGTCCTGCACCACGATCGGTACGGGGCGCGACCAACCCGGTAGCCTGTGCGGGCCGCTCGGCGAGTCGGAACGGAGTCGATGATCGAGTGGAGCAGCGCGATCCGCAGGTAGCGGGCCAGATTCCGCGGCTGGACCTCGAGGTCCGCGCGTTGTACAACGCTGGCCGTGTGCCGGAGGCGAACAGCCTCTTCGACGAGGTGGTCACGAAGGTCTCCCCCGGCGCCGACCGCTGGGTGCGCTCCGCGGTGCTGGTCAACCGGGCTGTGATGGCGTGGCGCCTCGGCCGGATACCGCTGGCCCTGGAACTGGCCGCCGAGGGGTGGACCGACCTCGACGCCGAACGTTCCGACAGCCCGGCCGTGGCCCACACGATGGGCTCCCTCGGTTATCTGATGGAGGGCATCGGCAACCGGCGCGCCGCCCTGGACATGCTGCGGCTGTCCGTCCAGGTGGCACGGCGCGCGGGCAACACCGACGTGCTGGCGCAGTGCCTGCAGCGCCTCGGCGGCTCGCTCAACTTCCGCGCCTGCTCCGGACCACCCGCCGCGGCGCCCGCGATCTTCGAGGAAGCCCTGGCGTACCTGGACGAGGGCTTGGGCATCGTCAAGGACGAGGGCCACCGGCGCGCTCTCCTCGGTGCGTGCGGGCGGTCCCTCGCCGGCGTCGGCCAGCTGGACAAGGCCGAGGAGATGGGCGAGGAGACCCTGCGGCTGTCGTTGGACGCCGAAGACCTGTGGGGCATCTCGGTCGGCAACTGGGTTCTCTCCGTCGTGCGCCGCGAACAGGGTGATCTCGACGAGGCGCGCACACTCGCGTCTCAGGCGGTGACGCACGCCGAACGCATCAACGACACGTCGCTGCTGCTGCGGTTCTCCACGGAGCTCGCGGACATCTGCCAAGCGCTGGGTGACGCGCAGGGCGAAGCGGAGGCGCTGCGCCTTTCCATGCGGGCCTCCAGCACGGCCAGGGAGACGTTGCAGGAAGGCCTCGGCCAGGCGCTGGAGCAGCGCCGCGTGGCCGTGCAGGCGCAACGGCTCGCGGTGGCGGCGCAGGAGGCGGCGGCGCGCGACCCGTTGACGGGGCTCGCGAACCGGCTCGGGCTGGAACGCGCGGCGGCGGCGTTGCTGGAGTCGACGGCGGCACGCGGCCGGGTGCCGTGGCTCGTGCTGGTCGACGTCGACTGGTTCAAGAGCGTCAACGACGACGCCGGGCACGCGACGGGCGACGCGGCGTTGCGCGAGATAGCGGCGTTGCTGCGGCGCGAGTGCCGGGCGGACGACCTGGTGGCGCGCTGGGCCGGCGACGAGTTCGTGGTGCTGCTCGGCGACACCGGCCCGAACAGGGACGTCGGCCCGAACGTGGCCGAGCGGATCCGCGCGGCCGTCGACGGGCACGACTGGACGATGGTGCTCGGCCCGGTCCGCCGCCCGACGGTCAGCATCGGTGTCGCGGCGGGACCGGCCAAGCTGGACCAGCTGTTCGCGGCCGCGGACATGGCGCTCTACCGCGCCAAGCGGCACGGCCGCAACAGGGTCGAGGTCGAGCCCTCGGTGGACGAGGTGCCCGAGATCGTCTCCGGGAACTAGCTAGGCGATCAGGCCGCCGCGGTAGGCCACCAGCGCGGCCTGCACGCGGTTGACCGCGCCGATCTTGCCGAGCACCGACGAGACGTAGCCCTTCACCGTCGCCTCCGACAGGTGCAGCGTGCCGCCGATCTCCGCGTTGGACATGCCCTGGCCGATCAGGACGAGCACCTCGCGCTCGCGTTCGGACAGGCTCTGGAGCAGCCTCCTGGCCGGCTCCGCCATCCGTTCGCCGTCGGCCACCGCCGCGAGAACCCTCGCCGCGACCCCAGGGTCGAGAACCGCACCTCCGCGCGCAAGGTCGCGCACGGCCTTCACGAGCTGTTCCGGTTCGGTGTCCTTCAGCAGGAAGCCCGCCGCGCCGAGGCGCAGTGCTTCCGACACGTACTCGTCGACGTCGAACGTGGTCAGGATGCAGACCCTAGGTGGGTCGGGCAGGGTCCGCAGCCGCCGCAGGGCCACCAGCCCGTCCGAGGTGCGCATCCGGATGTCGAGCAGGACCACGTGTGGGCGGTGCTGGCGCGCCAGGTCGGCTACCAGGTGCCCGTCATCGCATTCAGCAACTACCTCGATGTCTCCGACGCTGCTCAGGATCATGCGAAGGCCGGAACGGACGAGGTCCTCGTCGTCGGCCAGCAGAACCTTGATCACGACGCCTCCCGCATTGGCGTTCCGTGCTCCCTCATGTCGTGATCTTCGCGTACAGAAGCCGAAGGTCACGTTAATTCTCAGTTATCTCATCATGTGGTAACGGATTTTCGAGATCACCGGCACCGTTCACAGTTACCGGAATTGGGTGGTGACTTCGCTGCGTAAGCGCTTCACCTGGGGTTGGGAGGGGTTGTCGGAACACTGAGTGACGAAACATCGGAATCTCACTGAGTGGAATGACGTACCAGAAACACGGATACGCCCCGCTTAATCCGATTCAGAAGTCGTTCGTACCCTCGTTTCTGCCCATATGTCTCCTCGATGGGTTGCCGAATCGATACAGCACCTCCCGTTCCAGCCAGGTAAACGCGAAGCTCTTTCGCAATAGCCTTACCTGAAAGTAACGTACGTCACAACAGCCCTGCACGGAGAGGAGCTTCGCGGATGCGGAGAGCCAATCCGGTGACGTCCCTGCTGGCGACCGCCGCCGTCACCGCCTCCCTCATGATCGTCCCGTCCGCGGCCCAGGCCGAACCCCTCGCGCCCGCGTACACCGCGGACGACCACTGCCTCGGCCAGTGCGGCGACATCCTGCCGCCCGGCAACAACGGCAACGCGACGCTGGCCGAGATCCTCGGCCACAAGGCGTTCGGCACCAGGCCCGCGCACTCGGCCGACCAGCTCGCCAAGTACGACGGCCTCGTCGCCGGCCACAGCGGCCTGACCAACGCCCAGCTGTCGGACTTCTTCAACGACGGGTCGTTCGGCGTGCCGTCCGACCAGGTCGAGAGCACCGTCAAGCCGCGGCCGGACGTGACGATCGTGCGCGACAAGAAGATCGGCATGCCGCACATCACCGGCACCACGCGGTCCGGCACGATGTTCGGCGCCGGGTTCGCGGCCGCGCAGGACCGCCTGTGGCTGATGGACCTCTTCCGCCACCTCGGCCGCGGTCAGCTGACCGGGTTCGCCGGGGGCGCGCCGGGCAACCGCGTGCTGGAGCAGAGCTTCTACAACCAGATCCCGTACACCGAGGCCGATCTGCAGAAGCAGATCGAGACCGCCGCGGCGAAGGGCGGGGAGCGCGGGCGGCAGGCGCTGGCCGACGTCGACGACTACATCTCCGGGATCAACGCCTACATCACGCAGTCGGTCGCGGCGCGGAACTTCCCCGGCGAGTACGTGCTGACCGGGCACGCCGACGCCATCACGAACTGGAACGACATCCAGCCGTTCAAGTCGACCGACATGGTGGCGATCGCCTCGGTGGTCGGCGGCCTGTTCGGCGCGGGCGGTGGCGGTGAGGTGCAGTCGGCGCTCGTGAAGCTGGCCGCGCAGAACAGGTACGGCGCCGCCACCGGTGAGCAGGTGTGGAAGGCGTTCCGGGCGCAGAACGACCCCGAGGCCGTGCTGACCCTCCACGACGGACAGTCGTTCCCCTACTCGGCCTCCCCCGCGAGCCCCGCGGGCGTGGCGCTGCCCGACTCCGGCAGCATCACCCCCGAGCGCATGGTCTACGACGAGGTGGGCGGAACGGGCACCGCGGTCGCCGTCCCCGCGTCGCCGGAACTGGAGAAGGCCCGCGGGATCTTCTCCGACGGCGTGCTGCCCGCCGACCTGCTGAACAAGAAGCACGGCATGTCGAACGCGCTGTCCGTCTCCGGCGCGCACACCGACACCGGCAACCCGATCGCCGTGTGGGGCCCGCAGACCGGGTACTTCGC
Source organism: Lentzea sp. DG1S-22 (assembly GCF_036321065.1). Taxonomy (NCBI): domain Bacteria; kingdom Bacillati; phylum Actinomycetota; class Actinomycetes; order Pseudonocardiales; family Pseudonocardiaceae; genus Lentzea; species Lentzea sp. DG1S-22. The sequence continues at coordinate 5,369,068 of NZ_CP143276.1, forward strand.
ACCGCAGCTGTTGCTGCTGCAGGAGCTCAACGGCCCCGGCATCCGCTCACGCGGCGTCTCGTTCGCCGGCGTCTCGATGTACGTGCAGCTCGGCCGCGGCGTCGACTACTCGTGGAGCGCGACCTCGTCGGGTCACGACATCGTCGACACCTACGCCGTCGAGCTGTGCAACCCGGACGGTTCCCCGGCCACCAAGGCCTCCTCGTCGTACCTGTACCGCGGCGCCTGCCTGCCGATGGAACGGCTGGAGCGCAAGAACGCCTGGAAGCCGACCGTCGCCGACGGCACGCCGGCCGGTTCTTACACGCTGGTGATGTACCGGACCAAGTACGGGCTGGTGACGAGCCGTGCCACCGTCGGTGGCAAGGTCGTGGCGTACACGACGCTGCGCTCGACGTACATGCACGAGGTCGACTCGATCATCGGCTTCCAGGAGCTCAACGACCCGGACGCCATCCGTTCGGCCGCCGACTTCCAGCGCGCCGCCGACAAGATCGGCTACGCGTTCAACTGGTTCTACGTGGACTCCCGAGACACCGCGTACTTCAACTCGGGCCTGAACCCGGTGCGCCGTTCCACTGTGGACCCCAACCTGCCGACCTGGGCCCGTCCGGAGTACGAGTGGGTGAACTGGAACGGCGACGAGAACACCGCCGCGTACATGCCGTTCGCCGCGCACCCCAACTCGATCAACCAGGACTACTACATCTCCTGGAACAACAAGCAGGCCCGCGACTTCACCTTCGGCGGCTTCGGCCACAGCGCCGTGCACCGCGGCGACCTGCTCGACAAGCGGGTGCGGGCGCTGATCGCGTCGGGCCAGAAGGTGACGCGAGCGTCCCTGACCCGCGTCATGGCCGAGGCGGCCGTGGCCGACCTGCGCGCCGAACAGGTGCTGCCCGAGCTGCTGCGCGTCGTCGAGTCGGCGCCGGTCGACCCGGCCCTCGCCCCGGCCGTGCAGAAGCTGAAGGACTGGCAGCGCTCCGGCTCGTTGCGCAAGGAGACCTCGAAGGGCAGCAAGGCGTACGGGCACGCCGAAGCCATCCGGATTCTCGATGCCTGGTGGCCCCTCCTCGTCGAGGCGCAGTTCAAACCATCGCTGGGCGACGGGTTGTTCAACGCGGTCGTCGGTGCCGTCCAGGTCGACGAGGCCCCGTCCGACACGCACGGTGCCGCGCCGCACAAGGGTTCGTCGTTCCAGTACGGCTGGTGGGGCTACGTGGACAAGGACCTGCGCAAGGTCCTCGGCGACCCGGTCCAGGGCGCGTTCCCGCAAACCTACTGCGGTGGAGGCACTCTGACCGGCTGCCGCACGGCCCTCGTGACCTCCCTGCAGGCCGCCGTCGCCAAGCCCGCCACCGGGGTCTACCCGGGCGACGCGGACTGCGCCGCGGGCGACCAGTGGTGCGCCGACACGATCATCCACCGCGCCATGGGCGGCATCACCCACGACAAGATCCATTGGCAGAACCGCCCGACCTACCAGCAGGTCGTGCAGTTCCCGTCCCGCCGTGGCGAGAACATCACCAACCTGGCAGCGGGCCGCACCGCCACCGCGTCGTCCCACGAAACGGGCTGGAACACCCTCCCACCGTCCAACGCGGTGGACGGCAACCCCACCTCCCGCTGGGCGAGCGACTGGAGCGACGACCAATGGATCCAGGTGGATCTCGGCGCAGTGCAACGGATCGGTCGCGCGGTGTTGCGCTGGGAGCCTGCGTTCGGCAGGGGCTACCGCATCGAGATTTCCGATGACGGAACGAACTGGAGGAACGTTTTCTCCACAAGTGCTGGCGATGGCGGCGAGGATGTCGTAGCGTTCTCACCACAGGATGCGAGGTACCTCCGCATGACGGGTACCCAGCGGGCCACCCGGTACGGGTACTCCCTGTACGAGCTTGAGGTCTACAGCTTGTAGGCCTTCGAGATGAGGACGCCGATCCACCCCCAGGGGTCGGCGTCCTCTACTTATGTCCGGCCTCTTGCGACATGGGCGTCGATCAGCCCGACGTGCTCCAGGTCCCGCGGCCGCCCCAGCATCACCTTCGTGGCCCTGATGACCTCGAGCCGCACGAACCTCAAGCCGTGCAGGACGTCCGCCTCGTCGATCAGCGCGTCGGTGTCCCACCCGGGGAACCAGCGGTCCAGGAACTGGAGATCTCCCAACGTGATCTCCGCTCCCTCGGCGAGCGGTGTCGGCTTCGGCTCACCGAGCTGCGACACGCGGTCCCAGGCCTTCCCCCGCGCCAGCACGTCGAGGTCCCGCGGGTCGCCGATCACACCGTGGGCGTACAACACGGCACTACCGGTGACCGCGAAGTCCTCGGCCGGCAGCCCGAGGGCGAGCAACGCGCGGAAGTACTCGTGCTCCCAGAACCTGTTCATCACAACCTTCAGAGCGGCGACAGCCCGATCCCGAGCCTCACGGTGATCGCCACGATCGTCGCCAGCACGACGCTGGTCAACGTACCGACCAGGTAGTACTCGGTGAAGTCTCGGCTGCGGTCCGTGCTGATCCGGAACAACGCCTTGATCGTAATGGCCAGCGCCGCCGCCTCCGCCTGCCCGCCCGCGACCAGGATGAACACCAACGCCCGTTCCATCCAGCCGATGTGCGCACTTGTCGGCGCCAGTGACGCCACGTCGACCCCTTGCTGCTTGAGCTGGCGCACCAGCGGCCGCAACACCACACGGATGAGGTCGTCACCGACGAAGACGGCCGTGATCATGCCGGACAGCACGACAGCCCACCGGTGGTCCTGCAGCGCACCGACCAGGAGGCCGGAAGCCCGCGATCCCTTGCTGCCGAGAATCGCCACGAGCACCGTGGTCACCAGGGCGAGCAGCACCGTGATCGGCCACCACCGCAGGCGGAACCACTCCCAGACCTCGCGGGGGTTCTTGCGCGCACGAACGACTACGGGGTCTTCCCCGGCCCGACGCCCGAGGACGCCGAGGATCGCCGTGACAAGCCCCGCGCACAGCCAGGAGGCGACGGCCGCGACCCCGTCGACCGCCGGGAACACGACATAGGCCGCGTACACCAGGCTGACCGCGACGCAGACCCACAGACGCTGCCCCTGCCTGGCGAAGCCGACCGGGACGGTGACGGCGACGAGCAGCCCGAGACTCAACCGAGCGATCTCCACGTTGTCCTGCACATCCGCAAGACGCGCCCCATGCGCCCGCCGTGCACTCCGGTCCCGGGTTTCGCCCGGCCGGCCTAAACCCGGAAGAGGTAGTTGCGGATCTCGCCCCCGATGGCGTTCGTCGGCACCCACTCACCGCCGTGCCACGTGCTCATCCGGTACCCGCGCTCGGTCAGGAAGTCGGCGACGTCCTTGGCCTGGTACCCGAACCGTTCGACGTGCCGTTCCTCGATCTCCAGCAGGAACGCGGGCCTGAAGCGCTCGATGGTCCCCTTCGCGCCCTCGAGCACCTTGAGCTCGGCCCCCTCCACGTCCGCCTTGACGAAGTCGAGCCGCGAGATCCCCTGCTCCTGCACGAAGTGGTCGAGCGTGTCCGTCTTGACGAGCACGTCCAGGTGCTGCTCGAACTCCTCGTTGGACCCCAGCCCGTTCGCCCCCGCCGTGAGGAACGACCGCCCGGTGACGGGACTCCCGTGCCGCACCGGAACGCTCATGACCTCACGCCCCTGCTCCTCGGCGCCAAGCGCCACCGAGTGCCGCTTGATGTTCCGCCCCTCCCGGGGCCGCAGGACGTACGACAGGGCGGGGTGCGCGAACACCAGCGGCTCCACGCTGTGCACAGTCCCGTGTGGACCGACCAGCCGCGAGAGCGTCACCGTGTAGAGCCCCAACGCGGCCCCGACGTCGACACACACATCACCGGGCTTGACGACCTTGCGGAGCCCGATCAGCTCCGCCTCGGCATAGGGCGTGAGCCGGGCCAGGGCCCGCAACCCGGCGACAACCGCGGCACTGCGAAGTTGGGTCAGCACCTCACCGAGCCTAGACGTGTCCGTTCCGGTGCGGTTCGCCCGCGGGCAACCCGACCTGATCAGCGAACTCCGCGGCCACCCGAGCACCCCCGTAGACGCTCAGCGCCTTGGCCAGGTGCAGCCTCAGGTCCTTGCGGTGCACGTCCTCGAGCTCCGGCATGGCCCGCTCGACGCTGCTCACCAACGACTCGGCCCAGTGCGTGGCCGGCTCCCGCTGCGCGATCTTCACGAGCTCGGCGAGGTGGTCGGCCAACTTGACCGCCTCCTGCACCTGGTACCCGTTGCGCTGCAACCACCAGATCGTCGCGGTGCCGACGTCCGTCAGGACCTCGTCGCGCAGGTACCGGATCTCAGCGCGTTCCACATCCCGCTCGGCCAGCTTGAACGTCGAGTTCCTCAACAGCTCGATGTGCTTTCGAGCCATCTCCAGGTCCTCGTCCCCCACCGTGACCTTCACCTGCTCGGCCCGGGCCCACACGTGCGTACCGGGCACCTGCCGTTCGGTGGCGAGCTCGTCCCCCAACTGCACCTGCAGCGCGGCGTGGTGCACCAGCATCGCCTTGCCGCTGATCTCCTTCGCCCGCTGCAGGACGTGGTGGATGGCAGCGCTCTTCGGCGAGTTGTGCCGCAACCCGGTCGCCAGGTCGAGCCGCCAGACCACGGTCAACCGGAGCTGGAAGTCCAACCCGTACACGGCACTGGCCAACGGCGTCTCGAACTCCTGCTGATGGCTGCTGGCCGGCGGCACGAAGGTGATGTCGTCAACGCGCCGGGGCACCCGCCGGCGCCACCAAGCCTTGAGGGCACCGAGCGGGCCAGGACGGAAGTCGGGCCAAGGTCTGCTCACGCAACCCTCCCTACCTGACGTTTCTACTCGAAAGAAGGTGGCCTGCCTCACTTCCCTCCAACGGCCGCAGCTCCCTCCTCAGGGTGTTCACGGTGCGTGAGGAACCGGCCCGTCGTGCCGTAGCCGGGGGGCGCTGGTCAACTCGGTGGCGGTACCCCGCTAGACTGCTGTCGCCAGCCCTAGTAGCTCAGGGGATAGAGCATCGGTTTCCTAAACCGTGTGTCGCAGGTTCGAATCCTGCCTGGGGCACCACCTTTCGCCGGGTGAAACTAAGGGCTCTGACCAGTGAAAACAGGTCGGAGCCCTTGGTCTTTAGCCGGGACTGAAGTCGATCTACGTCCTCGTTCGTGGTGCCGCGCGTGGTGCGGACCGGGCGTACGGTCGCACCATGACCAAGCGCAAGGCGGGTCCCAAGGACCGCGAGCGCGGGCGGATCGAGGTCCTGCCGAGCGGCTCGCTGAGGGTGGTCGTCTACGCGGGAGTCGACCCGCTGACCGGTCGCCGGAACTACCGGAACGAGACGATCCCGAAAGACACGCCGAACCTCTGGGACGAAGCCGAGAAGGCCAAGACAAGAATTCTCAACGAGATCGACGAACAGCGCAGCCCGCGCACCAAAGCGAATGTGAACACCCTCCTCGATCACTACTTGAAGAACCTCGACGTCAAGCGGAACACCCGCAAGGGTTACGAGGGGTATATCAACAACCACATCCGCCCGCTGATTGGCGATCTGCCGGTAGCGAAGCTGGACGGCGAAGTCATCGACTCGCTTTACACGACCCTCCGCACGTGCCGCGCTCACTGTGGAGGCCGGAAGTTCATCGAGCACAAAACCGAGAAAGATCATGACTGCGGGAAGCTCAACTGCCAGCCGCACAAGTGCAAGGGACTGGAGAAGAACTCCGTTCGTCAAGTTCACTTCTGTCTGAGCGGCGCGCTTGACTGCGCGCTTCGCTGGGGCTGGATCAAGGTCAATCCTCTCGCCCAGGCGAAACCGCCGAAGCCGGTCAAGCCGAATCCGAAGCCGCCCACGCCCGAACAGGCGGCAGCGATCGTCAACGAGGCTTTCAAGGATCTTCCGTGGGGAATGTTCGTGTGGCTCGCGATGACGACCGGCGCACGACGCGGTGAGGTCTGCGCGCTACGGCTGGACCTTCTCGACTTGGACAACGCGGTGCTGTCCATTCAGACGGCTATCGCGCAGGACGGCACTGAAACCTGGGAACAGGACACCAAGACCCATCAACAGCGCCGCATCGCGCTCGATCCGGAAACTGTCGGTCTTCTCCGGACCTACCTCGAACAGCGCAAGGCCGAAGCGGAGATCGGCGGAGTCAAGCTCCAGAGGGACGGCCGTGTCTTCTCGCCATCTGCCGATCACAGCACCTGGCTCAAGCCGGACACCGTGACGCAGCGATACCGCCGCATGTGCGAACGACTCGGATGGAAGATGAACATCCACCAGTTGCGCCACTACTCTGCGACAGAATTGATCGCGGCAGGCGTGGACGTGCGCACCGTGGCCGGTCGTCTGGGACACAGCGGCGGAGGCGCTACCACTCTGCGCGTTTACTCGGCCTGGGTGTCGGAGGCAGACCAGCGGGCAGCCGGGAACATCGGCACCCGGATGCCCAAAGCACCGATCAAGGTTTCCGAGTCCGGCGCGGTGATGACGACTCTGGAACCGACAGCCGACAGCCCGTATCAGAGGATCTACACAGACCTTCGAGGCGCAATCACGTGCGGCGCGCTACGTCCCGGAGACCTGCTTCCCACCGTGGTCGAACTAAAGGGCCGTTACGGCGTGTCCGCTGGAACCGCCAATCGCGCTATCGCCGAACTGAAAGCTGACGGACTCGTTCACGCGAGCCGTGGCAAACGCGCCGTTGTGCTGGCTCCGGACGAAGAGCCGGACATTGCCGAAGTCGTGAGCCTTAGCCGGAAACGAGCAGCGAAGTAAGCCGCTTCCGCTGGCGCTGAGATCCGATCTGCGTAGCAAGTAGCCGCGCGCGCTCCGCGTGTGCGGCTACTTCGTTTTTCTCTCCGATAGCGGTGAAGACTTGGACCAAATCGACCCTGAGTGCGGTCTCGGCCCGCGTGAAAGTGGGGTCGAGTCGGCTAAGGACTTCAGACAGGGTCTCGACGGCCTCACGGGCACCGAGCCGAGCAAGCGCACTGCCGCGCCAACGCGCGAGGTGTGTTGAGTCGAACACCAGATACGGCGTGTCCGCCCCGTCGATCCTGGCAGGCATCGAACGCAGCGCCTCATCAAATGCGCGCATACAGGTCTCGGGTTCTCGGTTCGCCGCGCACGCTTCGCCATATCCCGCAGTGAGCCACGCGAAGAGCAGTTCGGGAACCTTGCCCCTGGCGGTCGTCAACGCATACTCCGTCAGATCGACGGCCGCCCGCACGTCGCCGATGTCGAGCAACACCACGGCCTGCCCGGCACACGCATACGCCTCAAGGGCGAGCGAACGCGCTTCGCGAGCTGCCATTCGAGCCGTGTTGTAGTGATCCCACGACTCGCTGACGAGTCCCTGATCAAGCGACTGCCAACCGGCGAGAGCGGAAGCGTCAACGAGCACTTCGGCAAGAGCGGTACGGATGGGCTGACTGAGCACGTCGCGCATCGCTCGTTCCATCTGCCCTATCTGCGAGCGAAGCTCGCCGAGCAAGGCGGACGCGCCCAACCGACGATCAATCACGCGCGTAATGTCGAGCTTCTGCCGGAGGAGATCGACGGTCTCCACGTCCAGGTTCCGCCCTGCGGCAATCCGGGCCTGCAATCCCAGGTCGTCATCGGTCACCACGGGAACGGCATCGGGCACGGGTGCGAGCAGCCGTTCGATCGGCACGCCGAGCATGTCTTCGAGCAGACGACGCGTTGACGACTGCGGAAGTCCAAGAGGCTTGCCATCGGCACGCCGGCCAGACGCGAACCGTTGAACGTGGCGCGCACTTATCGTCGCGCTCAGCCCGTGCTCGCGAGCGAAACGCTCAGCCTCTTGGCTGAACTCCTCCGCGGACTGCCTTCGCTGGCGCAGCAACTCGCCGAACAACGTCCGTGGCTGCCGTTCTCGCTCTCCTGAGTCCATCGGCTGACCTTCCGTCTCACTTGATGTCAGCGCCGATCAGTATAGGTCGCGAAATGTCGCCAGAGGTCGCATCCAGGTCGTTTACGCCCGATCTGTCGCCAGAGAAGCTGATATCTGCGATCAAGTTCCTGAGAAGGGCGGTGGACGGTCATGGTCTGGGATGCAACAGGAGTCGTGCTGTTCGTGGTGTGGCTGGTGCTGCCGCCCGCCTACGTGGTGCTTCTCGGTCGCCGATACGTCAGGGAGGCGCGGGCGGCTGCCGAGGAGGCCGCGAACGCCGCTCAGGAGGCCGCTTGGGCAAGCGCGGACGTTCAAGACGCACTTGACGACCTGGAGTCCGGACACGGCCCACAGCAAAGCGCTCCGGTCTCATTGCCGACCGCTCGCTCAGAGAGCACACAGGAGCTTCCTGCGATCGAGTTCCCGACGTCGATGGGCAAGCACAGACTTGACGAGGCACAGCTCGCGCGAAGGGTCGCATCGTGATCCCCGATGACAGCGACCTGATTGCCGAGTTCGGGAAGGTCTCCAGGCTCATGCCAGGTGTCCTGTTCGACTTCATCATGGGCACCCTGACACCGGAGCGACAGCACGAGTTCGGCGAGATCCTGATCATGCTCGGAGAGCTTCTGATTAAGAACGCCGAAGACCGCGAACAGCTGGGGCAGCCGACAACCGTTGAAGCTGCCGACAGCCCACCGCCACAGGTCGCCGGGACGGTCGAACCGTTGCCGCCCGTACGGGATCAACAGTCCTCGGGGACTGACTGAAGCCACCAGCTTCCGGGGCTCCGTCTCACTCCGTCAGAGGCTGGTCAGGGAGAGCCGACGCGGCACACGCCGCGTCGGCTTCTCGCATCGTCCACATCAAACCAGTGCGAGGAAGTTGGTATGCCGAAGCGGATCTCTACCGCGCGCGGCCGTGAGTTCGGCGCTGGCCTGCGAGCGGCGATCAAGGGCACCGGGTTGACCTCACGTGCGCTCGCCGACATCACGGGCTGGGATGAGGCCAAACTGTCGAACGTGGTGAACGGCAGAGGTGGCGCCACTCAGGTCGAGATCGCCGCGCTGTTGGGCGCTTGCCGGGTCAAATCGACCGAAGCCAGCCATCTGCTGGCGCTGTACCCGGAGACGCACATACGTGGCTGGTGGCAACAGCACGGCATGTACGCACCTGTCCAGGCCCGGACGATCGCCGAGAATCTGAGATTGGCCAAGGCTCTGACGAGTTGGCACACGCACATGGTGCCGCCGCTTCTTCAGACAGCGGACTACATCCGCGAGGCTCTACGTGCGTCCTCCACAACACCAGCCGACGAACTGCAAGAGCGAGTCATGGCGCAACTTGGGATGCAGGAGTCCCTTCGGCGCGGCGTGAGATGCACGTTCCTCATCCACGAGTTGGCATTGCACCTGCCGGTCGCTGGCGCCGAGGTGCACACCGGACAGTTGCTTCACCTTCTGCACATGGCGAGCCGACCGAACATCACCATCCGAATCGTCCCCACCGCCCACGGCGCGCACGCGGGATTGACCGGCCCCTTCACTCATCTGACCTTTGCGAAGCACGAGCCGCTGGTGATCACGGAGACCGAGAACTCCACTCTCTTTACCGAGGCAGCGGACGCGGTCAAGGGCTACGAGGAGGTCGTCCGCGCGCTCGGCGAGATCAGCCTGAGCGAAGCGGACTCCACGGAACTGGTGCTCCACCTGTGCGATGCCTCGCGAGACGCCGAGAGGCAGTGAGCGCGTCGCAGACGCGCTCACCCGACCCGTCTCCGCTGCACAGAAATGCCACCCCCAGACTGCGCGGATAGCACGCGATCAACGAGAATCGCCAGATGGCAGACGAGACTGAAGAGATCGACTGGAACGAGCTACGTGTCGGCGACATTCAGGTAGCCCCTGACGGGCGAACCCGTTCGGTCACCTCAGTGACCGAGGTTCCTGGGGGAACCAACTGGGTCAGCTTCGATGGCGACCCCTTGGTTGGCGACGGTGTGAAGGTAACCATCCGCGCTCGCGCATAGAACTTCTCTCGAAGCGTTGACGATGTGCCGCGCCCCTCCTGGAGCGCGGCACACGACCGTTTTAGGACTCCTGTGACGGGACTACCCGTCACACGTCACACCCGTCACGGTGGCCTGTTCCCGCTGCTAGATGGCCATTTTCGGCCCGTCACAGGATGTGTGACGGGGTGACGGGTAGCTGGGACGGGTTGTGACGGGTCAGCGGTCGTCATCGTCGATCACCTCGCCGTCGATCACGGCCGCTTCGCGGAGGCGTTCGACCGCCGCACGGATGTCTGGAACGGCGTAGCCGCGTACCTGCTTCACGCCGTCCTCTGTGGGCACCCTGTCCCGTGTCGAGCGACAACCGAGCTTGGCCATGTCGAGCCCGAACGTCGGCCCGACATCGAGCGCGGCCACGAGTTCAGCCGTAGGAACGAAGTCCCGACCGTCCTCACTGCTGATCTCGTCTGCGAGATAGTCCACAACGGATGCCAGCGGTTCGGGCAACTCGATCTCCTCGGCCCGCTCCGCTTCAGCGGGTGTCGGCGCGCTCCCGATGGCCTTCGCCACGGCCGCATGATCGAGCATCGGCTGTGCCTCCTGTCCTGCCGCGTGCCCGGTAAGCGTGCCTTCGGCCTCACGCAACGCCCGTCCTCGTTGACAGATCTCCCTCCAGTCCTCGTTGGGCATGTAGAACGTACGCACGGTCAGCGCAAGAACTTCGGCTCCAGCTTGGGTCTCCCCGTCTGGTCGCAGGATGCCCACGCCCTTGTGCGAGGGCAGTAGTCGGCTGGAGTCGTACCCGCGCGTGTTCATCTGCTCGCCAAGGATGATGTTGCTGTCCCGGTAGTCCATCACACGCAACGCGAAGCGCGAGCCGAGCACCGCCCGCAGCCGGGTCGGCAGGGTCTTGGCATCCGGTCGCTGCGTCGCGAGGACCAAGATCAGCCCTGCGGCCGGCGCCTTCTTCGCGAGCCACGTCAGCAACTCACCGATGTACTCACCCGCCGTGAGCTTCTTTCCCTGCACCTCAACGGGAGTGCGGTCCTCTAGCGGAATGTGAAGCTCATCCACGAACAGAGCCGTGATCGGCATGTCCAAGGACGGATCACGCGACATGTCCGGCGTCACCTTCGACTCCGGGCACGTTAGGTCGTCCAGTTCGCGCATCCTCCGGTAGCGCTGCTGCACGTCGGCGACCAGTTCCACGAGCCAATCCAGGAACGCCAACACGTGCTCGCTGTCGTCGCCGGACATGAACCGGTGCGCCACCTGCGCAACGGCGTCCCAATCCTTACCGGCCTTGAAATCCGCCACGAGCAGCCGAACGTGCGGGTCCATGATCAAGCCCGCGGCTGCCAACCGTTGCGCCATCGTCTTGCCCTGTCGGGGCAGAGCGCCGATCAGTACCGACGTCCACACCATCGGCAGGTCGATCAGGCGTCCGCGTGCGTCGGTGCCGAACGGCACCGGCCGCCACGCGTCCCACCGTTGCACCCCGAGCAGCGGTGTTCGGATGGGCGGCTTGGCATACGGATCCTCATCGGCTACCCACATGGCCACCCGTCCGGCGTGTCCGCCGTTGCCGCGTACGCGCTCCACACTGAGTTGGATCTCGTCCACCGCGAGCGCGGACGCGAGCGCTTCCCGGTTCTTGACGACATCGGCCGCCTTGCGGGTCGCGGGCAGATCGACGGTGACCGCCCACCCTTCACCTCTGCGCGTGGCTCGGTCGACCAGGCGCAGCGTCTCGTCCTTCCCGATCAACTTCGCGTCCCGGAAGGCGTCCACAAGGATCTGAGGGTCCATCGTCCACGTCAGCGTGCGCGGACCGGCAAGTACAGCCTTACGTCCAGGGCTGCCGTCTTTCCGGCGACCGAGGATCGCCAGCGCCACTGACGCAAAGCCGCCAGCGATCCACAACGCCCGATGCCCGTACACGAGATCGAGCACAGCGACCACGACCGCCATCGTGACCACCGATGCCCCGGTGACCTTCCAACGGAACAAGGCCAGCTCACGGATGTCGGTGAACTTGTCCGCCAGCTTCTCCGACTGTTCGGCAGCCTGCCGGTAGTCCCGCACGGTAACCCATGAACGCCACCATCTGACCGCGACCACCAAGCCACGCACGACCGCGCCCATGAACCGGATCGGTGAACGCAGCACCGCCGCTACGAGATCCTTCGCGGCCTGCGCCGTATGAACGCGATCCTTCGCCCACAACGGCACACGCGGTGAACGCCGCCACCAGATCACGACCCGCCGACGCCACGGCGTCCGCTCGACCGCCGGGACGTCGTTCACGAACTCGCCTTCGAACACGGCCCGCACCGGCAGGGAAGCGTCCACGTTGGCCAACTCTCGATCCTGCTCGGTCACCGCGGATCACCTCCGCTCGGTGTGGCCGCAGTCCGGAGTTCGGTAGCGAGGGTTGCGGCGAGCCGTGACGACAGGCCACGTGAGCAGCTGGTGACCTCACGTATCCATGCAGGACTGATCACGACCTCAGGTGTCCACGCTTCGCGAGCAGTCGCTAGGTAGTCATCGAACGTCACCCGTCGCTTGGCTCGACTCCTGTTGCGCTGCTTACGTTCCACGGCAGGACGCCCGGGAGTGGTCGTCTCCGGCGCACTTACCGACTCGACCGGTGCCGCGCGTCGCTGCGCTTCGGCGAACGCGGCCGTGACCGCCTCCGTCAGCTTGTCCCGAAGGTCCGTCACCGCCTCCGCAGCCACGAACACCACGAGGGGCGGAACCGAGTGCAGGACCACACCCGACACGGACCCTTCCGCCCATGAGTGCCAGGTGTTCATCACGTAGGTGGTTGCGAGCGTGAACCACTTCGCCCGACGCGTCCACGCACCCGTGCGCACCTGATACCGCGCGGTCACCTGCTCCGCGCGCAGAATCGCCAGCAACACCAGCGACACCGTGGGATCGAGCAGCCACGCCGCGAGCCACGGCAGCGACCATGCCGGCGTGCCCGCTGCCGCGAAGCTCTGAACGTTGGTCATCGTGAAGCCGAGGCCGAGCACGATCCCTGCCCAGCACAGCCGGTCGACCTCAGCACGGACGCGCTCGACACGTAGCGCTACCACGTCCGGATGCGTCGCATAGGCCCTCAGCTCTGCCGCCTCCGCAGCGTCAGCCGCGAGCCGCTGCGCTGCCGGGGCGGCGGGTGGCCGCCCGAAGGCGGCCACCCCTTCCCGAACCCTGGTGACAGCGTTCATCGCCGATCACCCTTACCGCGCGGGCTGTCGTACGACGTGATCGTGAGTGCACGAGTCAGCGTGTACGCGGCGAACAGTGCGGGCAGACCCAACACCACGAGCAACAACACGGTGTCGCCCCGGTGCGTGATCACCACCCACTGAAATCCGACGATGACGCCAGCCATCATCAGCACCCGCCCGGTCAGTGAGAGCAACCGAGCACCCGTTCGCGCTGCGTTCGCAGCGGCCTTCGCCCTACGGGCACTGGCTCGCCAGATCCACAGCAGCACCACGGCCACACCCAGAACGGCGAGCAGTTGCGTTGGTGTCACGTTGATCGTCACGATTGCTGCCCTCCGTCCTGGTCCTCGTTCATCGACTTACGGCGGGCACGCCACACCCGGTAGAGCGCACGGCGGTCCTCTCCTGTCAGTCCGCCGCACACGCCGAACTGGTACTCACCAGCAAGGCGCAGCTCCCACTCAAGGCAGAGCCGCCGCACCGGGCACGGCTCGCACAGACAAGCCGCCAACTCCCGATCGGTGATCTCCTCGCCCTGCCATTCCGGTTGTTTCTCGTTCGACCACAACCACATGCACGTGCCGTCACGCGTGACGATCTCCATCAGCACCGCGTCGGGCACCTTGGCGTAGCGGTCGAGCTCGGCCGCGATCACCTCGTAGTAGTTCTCCGGGTTCACCACGCACCCCCGGACTTCCGCTCGAACTCACGGGCGGACCGGCGCTCGGCGGTCATCCGGGCAACGTCCACGACGCTTCCGGACTCCGACGCCTGTCGAACGATCTCCTCGACGGCGCGAGAAGGGATCACGTAGCGAGTGCGCAGCCGCACGGCCGGGAACGCGTCCTCGCGGATCGCCCTGTAGATCGTCGCCACGTCCACGCGCAGAATGCGGGCGGCTTCAGCGACTGTGTAGAAGATCGGCGGGACGTTTCCCGCCGCGCCTGACATAGACATCAGCGAAGTACCTTTCGAAGGACTGATTTCTTCTCCGATGACGCTGACATCGGCGTTGATTAGTGCTGATTTACCGCCGATGTCAGCGCTAACCCCGTTTCAGGGCAAGACCGCGCGCTAACGTCGGCGCTGAGGCGGAGCACGGAGGCGTACGTGGCAGAGGATTGGTCGGCAGTCGCGGAGGCAATGAACGCCCGCGCGGCAGAGCTGGCTTTGAAGCAGAAGGAAATTGCGGAGAGATCCGGCGTATCGCTCGCGATCGTTCGCGAGATTCAGCAGGGAAAGATCCAGCGGCGACGCAATCCACGAACGCTTGAAGCGCTGTCGATCGCACTCGACTGGCACCCCCAGCACCTGATTTCGGTGCTGCACGGGAAGACGCCGCCTGAGCCGCCGACCCTTACCGCTGACGATCCGCTTGTTCCGCTGCTCAACACGATCATTCGAGAACTGCGCGGCCTTCGCGCTCAAGTCGGAACGCTCGCTAACCGCCTCGACGATGGGAACCGTCGAAAGGACTAGCTTGCGTTCTCTTGTTGCTTTCGGTGTCGCTGTCATGTGAACAGCAGACATCCGGAGAGGGGGTCCAAATAATTGTCAGCGGCTATCACGCTGCGTGTTAGGACGAGTTAGGTCCGCAGGTCACAACCGTTGGGGAGCGGGAGACGTGGCGACAAGAAAGCGCGGTGACCAGCCTCGATCGAGGCTGCAAGGGGTCCGCCTGGAGCTAGGCCACACGCAGGCGCAAGTGGTTAGGTTCTTCTTGACACGAGGACCACAGATCGGTGCTCCCCACGCGACGGAGCAATCAATGCTCATCATGATGTCGCGTTGGGAGAACGGCCACGTAGAGGTGACCGATCACAGCTATCGACGGTTGTTCCGAGAGTTCTACGGACGAACCAACGAAGAGCTTGGGTTTCCCCCTGAGGTCGAGAACCAAAGCGCTGAAGAGCTGCGCGAACGGCTGATCGTCGCACGTAGCATCGACCGCGGAACACTCGACATGTTCCAGCGCCAAGTCAACGATCTGCGTCGCTCTGACCACAAATTCGGCGCGGTCGTGGTCCTGGACCAGCTCAACACCCTTGTGCGTCAGATTGAGGACTATCGCACGTTCAGTGTGAGTTCGCGTCACCGCGAACGGCTCGCCGCGATCCTCACCGATGCGCGCACGCTCGCCGGTTGGACTGCCCTTGATAGAGGCTCACAGCTTCAGGCATGGCAGTACCACGAGGATGCGAAAGTCTCTGCACGAGAAGCTGATTCACCTCACCTGCTCGCGCACGCTGCCGCCCAGCAAGCGGTGATCCTGCTCGACATCGGGCAGCCGGCCGAAGCTGTCGAACTACTGGAGTACGCGCGATACGTCGCGGAGAACCGCGCGCCGTCGCTGCTTCGATCGTGGCTCGCCGCAGCACACGGCGAAGGGCTTTCCGCCAACGGCCAGCGGGACGCAGCGCTACGCGCGTTCGATGACGCAAGTTCTTTGCTGCCAACGAATCCCGTCGATCCCGAGATGCCTTTCCTGCTTCTCAACTCAGGACAGCTCGCACGGTGGCGCGGCAGCTCGCTCTTGCGGTTGGGCGACCAGGACGCCATCAACCAACTCGAAGCAGCCGTTCGAGATCTCGCCGCGCCCGGACTCAACGCTGTACGCGGTCAGACCAACCTGTACGTCGATCTCGCCTTCGCGTACGCCGCTGCTGGCGACAGCCGGGGAGCACTCGACTACGCGCGCAAGGCACGACAGCTTGCGTCCCGCATCAAGTCCGATCGCCAGCAACGGCGGCTCGCGAACCTAGAGCTACCGGTCCCCCGAGGACGTTCCGACAGCACGTGAAGCGAGGTAGTACAGAAGAGGCACGATCGCCCCAGAGCCCAGAACCTCGCCACGCCGTACGAGGTCTAGGACGCGATCAACGGGAATCCACTCGATCCGTGCGGCTTCCTCACCATCAGTCGGTTCGCCGACCTTCTCGGCCGCGCGCCAGAGATACGCATCAACGGGTGCATCGATGATGCCGGGCAACGGCTGGAAAGTGCCGATGTGCTCAGGTTTACCGATCGGCCGCCATCCCGTTTCCTCCTCAGCTTCTCGCGCTGCGGTGCGCTCAGGCTCCTCGCCTTCTTCAACAAGCCCACCGATAAGTTCATATCCCCACTGATCAACAGCAAACCTGTAGCGCCATAGCGTGAGTACTTCTTCGTGTTCATTCACCAACAACGCGACCGCCACATGATCGAGCTTCACAACGTGATGCTCGAACCGGCTGCCGTCAGGCGGTTGCACTTCAACAAGCTTGAGCTTCACCCATCTATTATCATATACAGTCCGCTCTCCGTAGACCTTCCACTTCAGTTCCTCCGGGTACTCCGTCACACGCGAATCCTAATGCATCTCGACTACCAGCGACAGTTGCAGTAAGCCTAGCTGCAGTAAATCGCCTGACGACTTTCGTCGCCGTTAGCATCCCTGATGATGTTCGTCCGATCGGGCGAACAATTCCAAGCGACGAAACGCAAGCAACCACACGTGCGATACAAGAGCAATAATCCTGGGAGGGATCGAGATGGCACGGCAAGCAGCAGACACCAACAAAACCTCCTTGTATCGCGTCAACCTAACCGCGAAACAGAAAGAGATCGAGGCCATACAGGAGAAGTATCTACAAAAAGGGTTCGAAACAAAACATCTCTCGATTGATGGACACGACGCCCTGCTGGTGTACGGCAGCATAACGAACGAACAGCCAGACTGGGCGAAGCACGTAAACTCACTAAGCGATTTTCTCCCTCCCGTCGGAAATAACACATCAGCAGGCGTGCTCATAATACGACTCGACGAGCACCACGAATTTTGCTACGCCCTCAGCTGGGGCATGGGGCATATCACCCTGGAACAGAAGTACATAGACACCGGATTCGGGCTTCGATTTGCACTTCGCCGTGCAGACGCCGATCAGATCAGTGCGCTTACGACGCACGCGCTTGATACGCTACCGAAAACTGCACGCATGTCAGTCATGGGCGGAACATCGCTGAGATCATACGGCCTTGAAGAGATCGGCGAAGTCATCAGCAGACTGGTGGGGCGAATTCCAGCCGACGGCCTTTCGAGCGAAAAAATACCTACAACCACCCCTACGCGGCGGAAGGTCAAGCCACCAGCGAAGAAATTCATCACAGTTAAGGGCGCAGACTCTCTGGGCATTCCACTTGCAAAGAAGGCATCTGCACTATTGGACGATCTACGATTCATTCATATGGTCGTAGAGACGGAGAAGCCGGCCGAAGGACTTGAGCACCTCGAAAACACCCATCCCCTCCAGCCCAAGAACCCCAAGACGAAGGAGCTAAACGCAAAGCTCTCCGAGCTCCTGCAGGCGGGCACAAGTCGACTAGCACTATGTTGGCCTTCCGAGTGGGACGACGAGGTAGGCGATATCTCCAACTTCGAAATTAGCGGATTCGGACGGAAGTGGGACACTACGGTCGACGAGCTTGAACTAAGCGACCTCGTCGATCCACTGGCAGCCACTGCTCCCGAAAACCGATTGCAGAGACTGAAGTCTGCACGCGTACAAGGCATCAATAGCGGATCGGCCGCATCGCGTGCGATATCCGGAGACCGGTGGATCACCTTCGAGACCGAGCTCAATGACGAACGCTTCGTCTTCCACCGTGGCCGATGGTACAACGTCGGCGGCGCCTATTTGGAACTGCTCAGGGATCGAGTGGACCGCATCCTTTCCAAAAAGAGTCCTGAGAGCCTGCCTCCGTGGCCGCAAATGAAGAAAACCCGAAAGCGGACAGGCGAAGAGTACATCGGTTCTGCTACCGAAGGTGTCTACAACGATCATGTTGTGACACAGACTGACGGATACTACTCGCTCGACCGCAAGCTGATTTATACCCAACAGCATCCTCGCGGGTTCGAGGCATGCGACATTTTGACGCCGAACAACGCGCTTGTTCACGTCAAGCGTCTAGACGACTCAGTCTCAGCTAGCCACCTTTTCAACCAAGCGATCGTTTCGGCAGAGGCGCTTCGTCGCCAGGTCGATGCACTTGAGAAGTTCCGCGAGCGAGTAAGAAATGTCAGTAATGGCTCTCGCGACCTTCCTGCAGATTTCCGCGTCAAAGAGGTCGTGCTCGCCTTTACAGGTGGTGCAGCTGAGGCAGGAAGCTTGTTCACCTTCTCACAGGTGACGCTCACTAGATGTGCGCAGCGGCTTGAGGAGCTGGAAATCTCGCTGACCGTGATTGAGATCCCCGAATCGGACGAACTCATCACACCTCCTCCAGCACCGCCCGCGACGAGAAGGCGAAGATCAACCAGATAGCTTGCACCTGTCGCTGTCGGCGTGGTCGCGGCTGAGACTCCGTGGTGCGGGTCGTGGTGCGAACTGTGGCCGAACCGAGACCAAGCGGCGCATGGTGCGATCGTTCGTGACGGCAAACCCGCAGGTAGACCGGCATTCGCGGCCCGAAAAGCACATTCCTAAACCGTGTGTCGCAGGTTCGAATCCTGCCTGGGGCACCACCTTTCGCCGGGTGAAATCAAGCTCTGACCAGCGGCAACGCGGTCGGAGCTTGATCTTTTCGCCCCAAAGCCGCTCACCCAGAACGCAGCGCCGAACGGCGTCAGCCGCCAGAGCGCACGAAACGGATGTAAGGCTCGTAGGCCGAGAGATCGCGACCGGGCTCATAGGTGCTGAGGTAGTAGTAGTCGGCCACGATGTTCGCCTGCTGCTCGGTGTTGAAGTCCGTGAAGGTCTTGCCGCGCAGGCCTTCGACGCCGCCGTAGTCGTAGAGGCTCTTCTTGAAGAAGCCTGCGATGGCGGTGGGCAGGAGGCTGAGGACGCCGCGCCCGCGCTGGTACTGGTAGGCGTGGGTCAGCTCGTGGACCAGCCAGCGTTCGTAGCGGGCCTGGTGTTGCGGGGTGGTCAGGACTCCCCTGGGGAACGTGACCAGGCGCGGGAGGGTGCGGGCCACGCCGAAGCTGCCGAGGACGCCGCCTTCGGCGAGGGTCAGGGCGCTGATGTCGAGGGCGTCGCCGAACACCTCGCGGGCTATCGAGGCCTCGCGGGACTCCAGGTTGCGGCGGAAGACCGGTCGGAACACCACGGCTGCTCCCTGTGTGCGCATCGGGATGCCGATGGTAGGCAGGAAGCGGGTGCCCACGAGCAGCGGAGCGAGATCAGGTCACCTGGCCGGTGAGGCGGTAGCGGATCTCCTTCAGCTCCTTGCCGTCCATGGTCTCGAACTTCTCGTGGCCGTCGGCGCGGAAGCCGAGGCGCTCGTAGAACCGGCGGGCGCGCGGGTTCTCGGCGAACACCCACAGCACGACGTCTTCGTGGCCGGCGAGGGCGGTCCTGGCCAGTTCGCGGGCCAGGCCGGTGCCCTGGGCGGAGGGCAGTACGTAGATCGCGTACAGCTGGGAGGTGGCGTCGGGTTCGCTGGACGGGCCCACGCAGATGAAGCCGGCCACGGTGTCGTCGAGCAGGCCCACCCACACGCCGCCGCGGGGGATCGCGCGCTCCCACATCGACGTGCGGGCTTCTGTGGAGAGGTTGTCGAGCTCCGAGTCCGGGACCAGGCCGCGGTAGGCGGACTGCCAGGTGCGGACGTGCACCGACGCGATGGCCGGAGCATCTGCCGGCACGGCTGGACGGACTGTCATGGCATCCCCCAATGGCATGATCGATCGCATGCGCATCATCGTCGACGCGGATCCCGGGATCGATGACGCCCTTGCTCTGTACTACCTGCGCGACCGGCCCGAGGTCGAAATAGCCGCCATCGGCACGGTGCACGGCAACGTTCCGGTGGAGCTGGCGACGGCCAACGCGTTGCGGCTCACCGAGCGCCTCGGTCTCGACGTGCCCGTGGCCACGGGGGCCGCGAAGCCGCTCGCGCAGCCGCTCATGACGGCCGAGGACGTGCACGGGGCGGACGGGCTCGGCGGGTACGCCGGTGACGAACCCACGACCAGCCCCACCGGGCAGAGCGCCGCCGAGCAGCTGGCGGACCTGGCGCGGCGGAACCCCGGTGAGCTGGGCCTGCTCGCGATCGGGCCGCTCACCAACGTCGCGCTGGCGCTGCAGATCGAGCCGCGGCTGCCGCGGCTGCTGGACAAGGTCGTGGTCATGGGTGGTGCGCTCAACGTGCCGGGCAACATCACCTCCCACGCCGAGGCCAACTTCTGGCACGACCCGGAGGCGGCGGACCTGGTCCTCGCCGCGGGCTTCGAGGACCTCACGATCGTCGGTCTCGACGTCACCATGCAGTGCCACGCTCCCGCCGAGTGGCTGGAGGCGCTGCCCGGCGACTGCTACCCGCGGCGGATCCTCGGGTTCTACGCCGACTTCTACGGCAGCTTCCTGGGCAAGCGGGGGTTCGTGCCGCACGACCCGCTCGCCGCCGCGGTCCTGGTCGAACCGGACCTCGCCACGTACCACGAGGACAGGTTCGCCATCGAGCTCACCGGGCGGTACACGCGCGGCAAGATCGTCGCCGACCAGCGGTTCCTCGCGCCGGACAGCCCTTTCGGCCGTGACATCGCCACCGAACGCACGAAGGCGAAGTACGCCGTCACCGCGCGGACCGACGTCTTCCTCGACCAGCTGAGGCGCGCTGTGACACAACCATGACGAACCGACGACGGAACCCGGACGAACAGCAGGGACCGTCGGAGGGGTGAACGTCCACTCGAAACGATGGCTCGCGGTCTCGGGGGCCGCCGTGGTCATCGCCGCGGGTGTCGTGGCCGGGGGTTCGTACTGGCGGCTCGAGAGCAACCTCGAGACCGTCGACCTCGCTCGGGAGATCACCCGCCCCAGGCCTCCGTCGACGCCCGGCCGCCCCCTCAACGTCCTGCTGCTCGGCAAGGACGACGACCGGTCCGACACCGCGATGGTCGTGCAGCTCAACGCGAAGGGCGACCGGGCCCGGGTCGTCAGCATCCCGCGCGACACGATGGTGCCGAGGCCGCGGTGCGGGGACACCCCGCCGGCCGCGATCGCCATGTTCAACAGCGCGTTCTCCACGGGCGGTGCGGCGTGCACGGTGGCGACGGTCGAGCAGCTGAGCGGCATCCGCATCGACCACTTCGTGCAGGTCGACTTCGGCGGTTTCCGCGACGTCGTCGACCGGCTCGGTGGAATCGACGTCACCCTGCCCGAGGCGATCGACGACGACAAGAGCGGACTGCGCTTGCCGGCCGGGCCGGCGAAGCTGAGCGGAACGCAGGCGCTCGCATTCGTCCGGACCCGGTACAGCATCGGCGACGGAAGCGATTTGAACCGCATCAAGAACCAGCAGCTCTTCATGCGCGCGTTGAGCGAGAAAATCGCGAACGAGAACTGGCTCGCCAGTCCGCGGAAAACCTTCGAGCTCGCCGACGTCATGACGAGGTCCGTCGTCACGGACACCGGCATCGGGTCGATCCCGCAACTGGCCGACCTCGCGGGCGAGCTCACCGCGTTGAGGCCGGACGCGATCACCTACGTGACGCTGCCGACCGAGACCTACCCGCCGGACCCGAACCGGGTCCGGCTGAAGCAACCGGAGGCGGACGCCCTCTGGCGGGCCGCCTGACCTAGCAGGCCGCGCCCTGCCACTCGCGCGGCCCGGGCCACGGCTGAGGAGACCCCCAGCGCTCCTCAGCCGTGGAAGTTCTGCCCCAGTCTGCCTCTGCCACTTTGACGGTCTCCCGATCTCGTGAAGGACGTGCGGTCGAGGTTGTCAGACCACCTCGTTATGGTGGGTTCCTGACAGCTCGTCCGGTGCGTTCGCCGCAGCTCAGACGGGCGGTACGCGTTTTCCGGACCGGAGGGTGGGAGGCCGCTTGGGACCCCGTGGCGTCTTCGCGGAGCGCTTCGCGCTGCTCTACGCGGAGGCGGGAGACCCTCCGCTGAAGCGGGTCACGGAGTCGGTGGCGCGCGCCCGCCGGACGGACGAACGGGGCAGGCCGCTGAGGGTGCCCGCGCAACGGGTCAGCGACTGGCGGCGGGGGCGCAACGTGCCCGCCCGGTTCAGCGGGCTGAGCGCGGTCCTCGAGGTCCTCGTCGGCGAGGCCCGCAAGCGCAGGCCGCAGCCGGTGATCGAGGGTCTCTACGAACTGGACGCCTGGCGCGCGCTCTGGGAGGAGGCGCTCGCGAGCCCCGCCTCGGAGGCGGAAACACCCCCTCAGGAAGACAGCGCGGTCTGCCCGTACATGGGTCTGAGCGCATTCGGTCCTGGCGACGCGAATTGGTTCTTCGGCCGGGAAAGGGCGACGAAAGCACTTCTCGGGCGAATGGACGACAACGGCATCACAATGCTGGTCGGCGCCTCCGGGGCCGGCAAGTCGAGCCTCATGAAGGCAGGCGTCGTACCGCGCCTGGACAAAGAGGTCGTCGTCATCTCCCCCGGCACCGACCCGTTGAAGGAGCTCGGGCTCCGGCTGCCGGAACTGGCGCACGCGCTGGAGGCGGCGGCCGAGCAGGACCTGCCGGCCGGCTTCGCGCACGAGGTGCAGTCCGCGGTCGGGGACAGGGTGGTGATCGTCGACCAGTTCGAGGAGGCGTTCACGCTCGGCGGCGACGAGGACCGGCTGCGGGTCTTCGTGCAGGCGCTGCACGTGGCGGCGGAGAAGACGGCGGTCGTGCTGGGCGTGCGGGCCGACTTCTACGGGCGCTGCCTCGACTTCCCCGAGCTGTCCGAGGCGTTGCAGAGCAGGCAGATGGTGCTCGGCGCGATGTCGGCCGCCGAGGTGCGCGACGCGGTGGCGAACCCGGCCAGGGCCGCGGGTCTGCAGCTCGAGGCCGGTCTGGTCGACCTCATGCTGCGCGACCTCGGCACGCACAACCGCCGCGGCAAGGACGCCTACGACGCGGGCGCGCTCCCCCTGCTCAGCCACGCCCTGCTCGTCACGTGGCAGCGCAGGCAGGCCGGGCGGCTCACGATCGCGGGCTACCGCGCGGCCGGCGGCATCCAGGGCGCCGTCGCCGCCACGGCCGAACGCGCCTGGGCCGACCTCGACGAACCGGCCAGGGCGGCCGCGCGGCAGCTGCTCCTGCGGCTGGTCAGGGTGGGCGACGACACGCAGGACACGCGCCGCCGGTCGAGCCGCCACAGCCTGCTGGAGGCGAGCACCAACCTGCCCGCCGCCGAACGGGCGCTCGAGGTGCTCACCCACGCGCGCCTGATCACCGCGGACGCCGGCTCGGTGGAGATCACGCACGAGGCGCTGCTGCAGGCCTGGCCCCGGTTGCGCAGCTGGATCGACGAGGACCGCGCCGGCAACCTCACCCGGCAGCGGCTGGAGGAGGACGCGGCCACCTGGGCCGCGCACGACCGCGACTCGTCGTTGCTCTACCGCGGCGCACGGCTGGAGGGCGTGCGGCAGCAGCGGGGTGTCACCACGATCGCGAAGGAGTTCGTGCGGACGTCCGAACGCCAGCACCGCAAGAGCGTCTGGCTCCGCCGCAGCGCCATCTCGCTCGTGGTGGTGTTCGCGCTGATAGCGGCCAGCGCGGCGGTGATAGCCGTCCGGCAGCGCAACGACGCGGTGTTCCGGCAGGTCGTGGCCGAGGCCGACCGGCTGGCCGACACCGACCCGTCGGTCGCCGCGCAGCTGCTGCTCGCCGCCCACCGGATGCGGCCGGACGACCTCGACGTGGGCTCCAAGCTGCTCGCGAACCAGCAGACGCCGCTGGCCGTGCCGTTGCAGGGCCACACCGGCGCGGTCTACCTGACGTCGTTCACGAAGGACGGCACCGTCCTCGCGACGGCGAGCTACGACCGCACGGCCCGCCTGTGGGACGTGCGCGACCGCTCGCACCCGAAGCCCCTGGCGGTGATCAGCGGCCACACCGACTGGCTGACGTCCGCGGTGTTCTCGCCGGACGACCGGGTCCTCGCCACCACCGGCAACGACAGGACGATCCGCCTGTGGGACATCGGCGACAGGGCGAATCCCAGGCACGTCAAGACGATCGATACGGGCAACGGCACCAGCTACCTGCTGGAGTTCAGCCCCGACGGCAGGACGCTGGCCGCGGCGAACGAGGACAAGACCGCGCGGCTGTGGGACGTCAGCGACCCCGCGGACCCGAAACCGCTCGGCGAACCGCTGCGCGGCGCCACCGCCGCGGTCAGGACGCTCGCCTTCACCCGGGACGGCAGAACGCTCGCCACCTCGGGCGACGACCAGACCATCCGGCTCTGGGACGTCGCGACCAGGACCCCGGTCGGCAAGCCGATGTCCGGCCACACCAACGGCGTGCACTCGGTGACGTTCAGCCCGGACGGCCGCCTGCTCGCGTCCGCCGCCGACGACACGACGGTGCGGCTCTGGGACGTGGCGACGCAGGCACCGGTCGGTGATCCGCTCGTCGGCCACACCGCCGGCGTGTGGTCGGTGAAGTTCAGGCCCGACGGGCTGGTGCTCGCCTCCGGCGCCGTGGACGGCACCGCCCGGCTGTGGAACGTCACCGACCCGGTCAACGCGAACCAGATCGGCAAACCGCTCGCGGCGCCGAGCGGTGGCGTGTTCGCGGTCGGCTTCACCCCGGACGGCCGCACGCTCGCCACCGGCGCCGGCGAGAACTCGGTGCGGCTGTGGTCGTTGCCCGAGCACGTGGTGCCGGTCCCGGCGGGCAACGCCGGGGTGGTGTCGTTCAGCAGGGACGGCGAGCTCCTCGCGACCGCCGACGGCACCGGCGGCAAGGACGGCAAGACCGCGCGGCTGTGGAACACGACGGACCCGTTCCGGCCCCGGTTCCTCGGCTCGGCGAAGGTCAGCCCCGACCGGGGCTCCGTGCGGGTGCAGCTCAGCCCGGACGGCAAGGTGCTCGGCACGTTCGCGGGCGAGAAGACGCTGCAGCTGTGGGACACGAGCGATCCGGCTCGGATCACGCCGCTCACCGAGCCGATCATGCTCGGCACGAGGTTCGCGAACCAGCTCGTCTTCTCGCCCGACGGCAAGCTCCTGGTGACGAGCGCCGACGACGAGTCGGTGCAGCTGTGGGACGTCAGCGATCCGGCGAACCCGCTCGAGCTGGGCGAGCCGCTGCCGGGCCACGACGGCTACGTCAACGACACGGCGTTCAGCCCGGACGGCAGGACCATGGTGACGGCGAGCAGCGACCGCATGGTCCGGCTGTGGGACGTGACCGATCCGGGTGCGCCGCGACTGCTCGGCAAGCCGCTGGAAGACCACCACGAACCCGTGCAGCGCGCCGTCTTCACGCCGGACGGCTCCACCCTGGTCACCGGCGGCACCGACAAGGCGATCCGGCTCTGGGACGTGCGCGACCGGGAGGAGCCGGTGGCGATCGGCGTGCTCACCGGGCAGACCCAGCAGGTCTTCTCGCTCTCGGTGACACCGGACGGGAAGACGCTCGCGAGCGGCAGTTCGGACAAGACGTTCCGGTTGTGGGACATCTCCGATCCCGCGAGCGCGACCCCGCTCGGCCAGCCGATGGCGCTCGCGTCCGGCGCCGAGCCGAACGTCCAGTTCCGGCCGGGCACCAGCGTTCTGGTGCTGTCCGGCACGGGCGACGGCCTGCTGCGGGCGTGGGACGTCGACGTCGCGCACGAGGCGGAACGCATCTGCGCCACCACGAGAGGAGCGCTCACGGAGAAGCTGTGGCAGTCGCGCCTGCCCCAGGTGGAGTTCCGGAACCCCTGCTGACCGGCGGCAATCCGCTCAACCGCGCCTCACCGGCAGCAGGTCGTCGGTTACTGTCCGCTCCATGCGTCTTCTTGCTCGGGTCGGCAGCTTGCGCGCGGTCGTCGCGGTGACCGTCGGGTTCACCGCCCTCAACATGCTCCTGGTGGTTCTCGGCAACATCACGGACTACGGCACGAACGAGGCGTTCGTGCGGCACGTCCTCGCCATGGACACCACGTTCGGCGAAGGTCTGAAGTGGCGGGCCATCACGAGCCCCGCCGTCGTCACGATCGTCTACGTCGCGATCATCGTGTGGGAGGCGATCTCCGCGGTCCTGCTGACCGCCGGCACGATCGCGTACCTGCGCGACAGGGAGGACAGCGCGCGCAGGTTCGCGTCCGCGGGCCTGCTGATGGTCGTGGCGCTGTTCCTGGGCGGCTTCATCACGATCGGCGGCGAGTGGTTCGCGATGTGGCAGTCGAAGGACTGGAACGGCATCGGCGCGGCCCTGCGCATGGTGACCATCGCGGGCTTCGCGCTGGTCCTGGTGCACCTCACCCCGCGACGGGCCACTCCGTAGTCGGCTCCCCGCAGAACACCGGCCCGACCCCGGCGTCGGCGCCCAACGAAGCCCACCAGTCGCGCTGCTCGGCGTCCTCGACCGGATCGACCACCACGAGCCCACCGGCCTCGTGCACGAACCCGACGAGGTCGCTGAGCACGTGCGACACGAGCTCGTCCGGCTTCTGGCAGCGCCCCTTCACCCGCACGGCCGTGACGCCGAGAGAACGGACGAGCTCGATCTCCGCCGTGGACCCCTTGAAGTCCCGCGCGCCGATGTGGATCCCCATGTCCGACAACAGGTCCAGGTTGTCAGCGGCCTCGCTGTCCTGCGACGCGAGCACGTGCACGGGAAAGCCCAGCAGCAACCGGCCCGCCGGCAACCCGGTGTCCGCGAGCACCCGCCGCACGTCCCGGACGAGGTCGGGACTGTTCGCCAGGCTCTCGGTGAGGCACACCGCGAGCACTTCCTCGTGCTCGCACGCGGTCTCGGCCGCCCTGCGCAACATCCACTCGCCCAACGGCAACATCAACCCGGTGTGCTCGGCCATCGACACGCACTTCTCGTGCGGGATGAGCCCGGCGTCGCGGTGCCGCCAGTTCAGCTCGGCCTCGACGCACACCCGTGCCGTCCCGTCGAGCCTCATGACGGGGTTGAACACGACCTCGATCTGACCGTTCTCCCACGCCCCCGGCATGACCGCGGCCAGGGCGAGCTCCTCCTGCTCGCGCTTGTCCTGCGTGGCGTCGTGCAACCCCCACTGCCGGCGTCCGCTGCGCTTGGCCCGCCGCAACGTCATGTCCGAGGCCCGCAACACCTCGGCGGGATGATCACCGGGGTGCAGCCGCGGTAACACCCCGATCGTCGCCGACACCGCGACCCCGTGCTCACCGAAGTACGCGGGCTCGGCCAGCTCGTGCTCGATGGTCCGCACCGTCGTGTCGACGTCCGGCGTGCCGGGTCCGTTCTCCACGAGCACGGCGAACTCGTCGCCCTCGAGCCGCGCGACCATCGCCTTCTCCGCGGCGAAGACGGAGCTGAGCCGCTCGGCGACGAGCTTGAGCACCTTGTCCCCGATCTCGCGCCCGAGCCCGTCCGTGATCACCGCGAAGGCGTCCAGGTCGAGGTGGTAGAGCGTCACGCCGTGCTCGATGTCGCTGTGCAGCAACGACTCCAGCCGAGTCGTCAGGTACTGCCGGTTGGGCAACCCGGTCAGCGCGTCGTGCAGGGACTGGTACTGCAACCGCCCGCCGAGCAACGTGAGCTGGCTGTCGTCGTCGATCATCACGACGTGGTGCCGTGGGTTGTCCTCGGCGTCCTTCTGCACGGTGGCGGCCAGCAGGACCCGGAAGTGCTCACCATCTCGGTCGATCAACCGCGGCCGCTCCTCGACGCGCCGCATCCGCCCGTGCCGGAGACTGGCGAGGGCGTCGTCGACCAGGGGTAGGTCGGCGGGCGCGATCAGGTCCGCTAGCGTCATCCCCGCGACGTCCTCGCGCCGCAGGATGGTGCACAACGCCTCGTTCGCCCGCTTCAGCTCGCCGTCGAGACCGACGATCGCGATGCCGGTCGACGAGTGGGCGAAGATGTCCTCGAACCGCTCCTCGCTGGCCTGCAGGTCGAGCTGCACAGCCCGGGTCGCCCGCAGCAACGCCTGGCTGACGCTCTCCTGCTGCTCCAGCACGAGCGCCTGGATCGCCGCTGTGTACGCGGCGGACACGGCCCCGATCACCAGCGCGGCCCGCTGCGCGTCCGCCCCTTCCCGCACGACGAACCGAGCAAGCACCTCGACGGACTTCGCCAGGCTCTCCGCGCCGACGCAGTGCATCTCGACGAGGCGGGTGCCTACCCGGGAGGCGACGGCGGGATCCTCGGCGACCGCCTCGGCCACGACGTTGAGCAGCTCGTGCAGCTCTTCCGTCAGCTTGGCGGCGGACAGGGGGATGTACGCGGTACGACTGACCTGGGCAGCCCAGTCGCGCGCCAGCTCGTCACGTCCTAACCGACGTGACGGTCCCGCGTCGTCCTGGCTCGGCAACCGTTCCACCTGACCTGCTCGGCGAGCAACGGTGCGGAAGCCTACCGCCGGCAACCCGCACCGTCCGATGACGAGGCGGCGTTCCCCCGGACGGGGGTATGGCGAACTCTCAGCGTTACGAGCTTGAGTCGCTCAACCAGACCAACTTCCGCTCAGAACAGCCCAACCCTCGATACACCATAGGGCTACACGCGCCCAGCAGGAGGAACGCACCGACGACCGGCACCGGCACACGACGAGCGGTGATCAGCACCACAGATGCGCGATGCCTGGCCGGCACACCCCGCGCCCCTCATGCTCCCAGGATGTGCCGCAACTGAGCCAGCAGATCCGACCGGGAGGTGGACCCCAGCCGCTGCCGCATCCGAGCCATGTGGTGCTCAACGGTCTTGGCGGAGATGAACAACCGGTCCCCCACCTGCCGGTAGGTCATCCCCTCGACGACCAGCTGGGCCACCTCCCGCTCCCGGTCGCTCAACTTCCCGGCGTCCTCGACGACGTCGACGGCCACGGCCTCGGCGGCCCGGCGAGCGGACACCGGCCGCCCCTGCAACAACCGGGCGCAGTCGAGCAGCCGGACCATCGCCTGCCGGTCGGAGGTCCGGATCGCGGCCTGACCGGCCAGCCGCGAGGCGTCCCACCAGAGCCCGACCGCGTGCAGGCCGCGAGCCGCGGCCTCGACCCGGTCCGGATCCACCTTCCCCGCCACCACGTCCAGCCAGCACTCGGCGGCGGCGGACAGGATCGAGCAGTACCGCGACCGTTCCCGGAACTCCCCCAGCACGGCCGCGTGCTCCTCGGCGACGGCGGTGTTCTCGTCGATGATCGCCGAGTGCAGCAAGCTCCAGTGGAACTGCGCGGCCCACAACGGCGGGTTTCCCAACGACTTCAGCAGCGCGGACGCCTGTGCCAGGTGGGGCGCCAGCCGCTCCTGGTCCCGCAACCGGGCGGCAGCCGCCGCGAACTCCCCCAGCGGCAGCAGGCTGAACAGGTCCACCGGATGCCGCAGAACAGCCTCGCAGGCCTGTTCCCAGGTGCGGCGCAGGGTGGCCAGGTCGCTGTTGCGCCGAGCCACCCCCACTTCCAGAGCCACGGCGAAGATCCAGTCACGGGGCTCGAAAGCACCCCGGACGGACATCAGGGTCTCCCGAGCCACGGCCAGGTTCCCGCGCAGCATCTGCAACCAGGCCTGCAACAACCGGTGCCGCACGGACATCAGCACGCCACCGGTTCCGGTCTCCACAGCGCGGTCCAGCACGGACTCGGCCATGTTCGGCTCACCGCAGTGCACCGCCACCAGCGCCGCCAGCGCGGCCGGGCTGTCCGGCAGCAGCACCGCCCCGCCGGCGGGTTCGAGCATCGACGAGGCGCGGACCAAAGTGGACAGTGCGGCGGTCTCGGCCCCGACCACCGACTGCCGGACACCTTGCAGCATCAGCGATGCCGCTCCACCGAGCATCGTCGGGGGCTGCGGCGGCGTCTCCTCGAACAGGTGCCCGGTCCCGATCAACCCGATGCCGGCGAACGCTGCCGCGTAGGGAGTGGCCGCCCACCGGAACAGCTCGGTGCTGCGGGCCAACTGGCCGCGGTGCGCGAGAGCCACCGCGGCGACCTCGGCGGCGGTCCGGCGCTGCGGGGTGTCGGACGAACTGATCACCTGGTCGGCGAGGCGCAGAGCCGCGTCCAGGTCACCGGCCATCGCGGAGGCGGTGGCCCACGAAGCAGCGGTCTCGGAAGAGGGCGTCCCGCCACCGGTGGAAGCGCGGAACAGCCGAGCCGCCAGCGCGGGGTCCGACGACAGGGCCTCCCTGGCGGCGGCGGCGAACACCGGCCCGCCGATCCCGGTGTCCAGCAAGGGGCGCACCAGCTCCAGAACCGGTCCACCGCGGTCCATCTGCAGCTGGGCCAGCTTCTGGCGCACGGCGATCCGCCGCTCGGCACGGGCGAGAGCACCGACGGCCCGGTGCGCGAGAGGCAGCAGGGTGCCGTCCTCGGCCAGCACGCCGGTGGCGCGGGCGGCCTCGATGATGTCGCTGACCTCGTCGAAGTCCTTGTCCAGCAACGCCGACAGCAGGTCGAGGCGCTGCGCGGCCCCGGCCTCGGCGGCCAGCAGGAACTTCTGCAGGTCCGGGTCCAGCCAGTCGAGCTCGGCGCGGAACGTGCCGAGCACCTCCGGCGAGACCTCGGTGGCGGCGCCGAGCCGTTCCACGAGCGCGGGCACGCCGCCGGTCTGCGCGTGCACGAAGTCCACGACCGCCTTGGGCGCGTGCAGGAGGTCGCGGACCTGCTCGCGGGTGAACGGCGCCAGCGGCACGACCACGGCGCCGCGGGTCAGCTCGGCCAGCACGGCGCGGCGCGGCCAGGGGCGGTAGGCCACCGCCAGCAGCGGCTCGGCAGCGAGCTCGCGCAGGGTGGCGTCGTCCAGCAGGTGCGCGTCGTCGACGACGCGCACGGCGGTGTTGGTGATCTCGGAAAGAAACGCTGTCTTGCCGTAACCGCCGGGCGCCGCGACGACGACGCGCAGGCGGGTGTCCGCGGCGGCGTCGTTGATCCGGTCGAGGACTCCTCGCACGGAGGTGTCCAGCACCAACCTGGCTCGCGTGGTCACGCTCAACGGCCGTCCTCATCATCGTCTCGGGATCGGGAGCTGGACCGGCGTCCGGCCGGCTTCAGCACGCTCGCCACGCGCTTGACCCGGCGCGGCGGCAGCTCCAGCGGGGACACGTCCACCGGCGGGCGGGGCGGTGGCGCGGTGAACTCGTCGTCGTCCGGGGCCGGGACCTCGCCGACGGGGAAGCGCAGCGACTGTTCGCGGGTGTGCAGCAGCACCGAGGTGTCGAGCGGTTCCGGCTCGACCTCGGGTCCCAGCAGGACGAGGCGGGCGGCGACCGCGAGGCCCTTCGCGACCGAGTGCTCCGGCGCCGCCTCGGCCAGCACCCGGCAGTCGACCGCGGCCGACAGCGCGTCGCCGACCGCGGTCATCCGGCAGGCACCGCCGACCAGCAGCACCGCGTCGGGCCGCACCGGGCCGACCGCGCGGACGAAGGTGCCGACCAGGTGGTCGACGGACGGCCGGACCTCCTCGACGAACTCGTCGCGGGTGATCTCGACACCGCTCACCACCACCGACTGCCCGAACGCCCGCTTGGCCGCCTCGCACTCGACGGCCGACACGCGGCCGTCCTTGCCGAGCCTGCCGCGCACCAGCGCGCCCAGCAGGTCGTCGAAGTCGGCACCGGTGTGGTGGTCGACGCCCTCGACGTGGTTGACCAGCTCGAACGTCCGGTTCTGCGCGCGCCGGACGACCGACGCGGAGAACGCGTGGCTGCCCAGCGAGAACACCGCCAGGAAGGCGTCGGGCAGCACACGGGCGCGCACGGCGTGGTTCTCGGCGGCCGCCAACGGCTCCGCCACGAGCGTCACGTCGTGCACGCCGACCGCCCGCAACGCCCCGTGGAGCTGTCCACGGCGGTAGGGGCCCCACCCGGCGGGGTGACTCACTGCCACGTGACGAGGCTGTTCACCCTCTCGGGCGACCACCTCGCCGATGACCCACATGATCATCAACGCGGTGAGCTCCTCGGCCGGGCACGTCTCCGGTCCCAGCGAGAACGGCACCGCGTCGCCGGCCCTGCGGGCGAAGCCGAAGGCCGTCCAGCCGGGAAGGCCGAGTTCACCGACCGTGAACGTGCCCGCGTCCGTGAGCTGCAGCAACGACGGCACCACCAGCGCGACCTCGGCGTCCCGGGTCCCGTCGAGGCGGCACACGGCAGCCGTCGTCCGGGTGGTCCCGACATCGACTCCGAGTACGTACGCCAAGTCTCTTCCTCACCTGTTCGCAGCAGCGACCAGTACCTACACGGGTGAACGAGAGGCACTCAAGTGATGCCCCTAATCCCCTAGGGGGTCAACGAGCATCACCCCATCGGGGAACGGGGATTCACTGGGAGTGATCCCCGATGTAGGGGAAGGCCGGGCTCTCATAGCTTTCAGCCGCACACCCCGACCGATCCGTGCCTCAACCATGGAGTCCCTTCAGATGATCCAGCCCAGCACGCTCCACGACTTCGTGCTCAACCTGCTCAGCGACCCGGCCCTCAAGGACGCGTTCGCGAACGACGCCCAGGGCACCTTGGAGCAGGCCGGTCTGGCGGACATCACGGCCCTCGACGTGCAGGAGGTCATCCCGCTGGTGATCGACCTGCTGCCCGCCACCCCCGCTGGCCTGCCCGCCATCGACGGGGTGGACCTGGCCCTGCCCACTGACGACCTCCTCTCGGACGGTCCGCTCGGCGCCATCAGCCAGCTGCAGGCGGTCGCGTCTCAGCTGACCTCGTCGGGCCTCAGCCTGAGCGACCTGCACACCTCGTCGGCCGGCGTGCTGGCGGCGGACGCGGACGGCCTCAACCTGATCGTCGCGAACAAGACCCTGGGCGAGTACACCTCGACCAACATCGGTCTCGACGGCGACTTCTCGGCCATCGGCGACGTGACGAGCGTCCTCGACCAGACCACGTCGCCGCTCACCGGCACCGTGCTGGACGTGGCCGACACCGCCACCGCGACGGTCGACGCGCCGCTCGCGGGCGTCACCTCGACCGTTCCCGGTGTCGACGGCGCCCTCGGCCACCTCGACGGCGTGACGGGCCTCGCCCACGACGCCCTCGGCGTGCTCGGCGGCGGTGACGCCAACCTGGGCGTTCTCGACGTCTCCGGCCTGGGCGACCTGGCCGACGGCACCCTCACCGCGCAGTCCACCGAGACCGTCGCGACCGTCTCGCACACCGCGACCGGCGTGGTCGGCACGGTCACCGGCGTCGGCGGCACCGCGACCGGCCTGGTCGGCGACGCGGGTGTCGGCAACGTGCTCGGCACCGTCAGCGACGTGACGCACAACGTTCCGGTCGTGGGCGACGCCCTCGACCTCGGCGGCCTGCTCGGCTGAGCCACCCTCCCCACCGCGAACCGGCCCTGTCCCACCTGGACAGGGCCGGTTCGGCGTCTCCGAGGCACCGTCCGGCCCGCTCACGCGGTGAGGAACGTCACCGCCCCTTCCGAACTGCCCGGTCCTGACAGAACCGGACCGGTCTCCCGTTCGAGACTTTCACCCAAGGGGGTGAACACGGCACTATGAGTCAGGTGATGGCACCGCCCTGGCTCGACGTGCTCGACGAGACGATCGGGGCCTGCGTCACGCACCGGCGGCCCGACCTGGAGGCCCGGCTGCGCGAGAAGCGGGCACAGCAACTGGATCCCAAGTTGCGCGTCCTCGTCGTCGGCGAGTCCAAACAAGGCAAGAGCCAGCTCGTCAACGCGTTGCTCAACGCCCCCGTCTGCGCGGTGGGCGACGACATCACGACGACTGTGCCTACCTTCGTCCAGCACGCCGACACGCCGTCGGCGGCGCTGGTCCGCAACGCGTCCGCGGGCGGCTCGATCTTCCACACCCCGACCGAGCGCATCGCCGTCCCGATCGACCAGGTGACGAAACAGGCCACCGCGCAGTCGAAGCACGTCGTGCGGGCCGAGATCGGCATCCCGCGCGCCCTGCTCGACAGCGGCTTGGTCCTGATCGACACCCCGGGCGTCGGCGACACCCGTTCCGCGCACACCGCCAGCACGTTCGCGACGCTGATGCAGGCCGACGCCGTGCTGCTCGTGTCCGACGCGACCGGTGAGCTGACGTCCGCGGAGATGACGCTGCTCAAGAAGGTCATGGAGGCCTGCCCGAACGTCACGGTGGTCGTCACGAAGATCGACCTCGTGCCGAGCTGGCGTGCCGTCGTCGAGCGCAACAGGGCGCTGCTCGCCCGCGCCGGCGTTCCCGCGAAGCTCATCCCGGTGTCGTCGGCGCTGCGCCTGCGCGCGGCGAAGACCGGTGACCAGCGGCTCAACGCGGAGTCCGGCTTCCCCGACCTGCTGGCGTGCGTGCAGCGCGACATCGTGGCGAGTGCCGACCTGCTGGCCCGCCGCGCCGTCGCCGTCGTCGCGTCGAGCGCGATCACCCAGCTGGTCACGCCGTTGCGCGAGGAGCTGACGGCCCACGACTCGTCGCACACCGCCGCCACGATCTCGACGCTGCAGGAGGCCCAGCGACGGGTCGACGAGCTGCGGCGCCGGTCCGCGCGCTGGCAGAACGTGCTCAACGACGAGATGGCCGACCTGATCTCCGACGTCGAGTACGACCTGCGCGACAGGACCCGCAAGATCCTGCGCGAGGTGGACAAGACCTACGACGAGGCCGACCCCGCGATCGGCTGGGACAAGTTCGAGCAGTGGCTCGAGGACAACCTCAACGAGGCCGCCACCACGAACTTCGCCTGGCTGATGGAACGCGCGGAGTGGGTGGCCGCGAAGGTCGCCAGGAACTTCCCCGTCTACCGGGAGGACCTGATCCCCGGTTCTGTGCTGCCGGACGACCTGCTCGAGCCTGCGAGCAAGCTGGAGAAGCCGAAGATCGAGCCGTTCTCGATGCCGCAGAAGCTCTTCACGGGTCTGCGCGGCTCCTACGGCGGTGTGCTGATGTTCGGTCTGGTCACGTCGCTCGCGGGCATGCCGCTGATCAACGTGATCTCGCTCGGCGCCGGTGCCCTCTTCGGCGGGAAGTCCATTCTGGACGAGAGCGACCAACGGCTGAAGCGCCGCCAGGCGGCCGCGAAGGCCGCCGCGCAACGGCACGTGGACGACTTCTTCATGAAGTTCTCCAAGGACGTCCGCGACTCCGGCCGCCACATCCAGCGAACGCTCCGCAACCACTTCAGCACGCTCGCCGAGGAGCTGCAGGAGACGTTGCTGGAGTCGGCCCGCAGCGCCAAGCGCGCGGTGCAGGACGACCAGACCGAGCGCGAGCGCAGGATGCGGGAAGGCCGCAAGGAGCTCGACAAGCTCGTCACGCTCTACAAGAGGGTGCAGGCACTCGGGGGTCCCGCGATGGAGCTCACCGCGTGACGCTGGACCGAGTCGTCTGGTCGATGCTGCAGGAAGCGATGGCGGTCTACCGGGACAGCCCGCGCGCCACGGCCTGGCTGCGCTCGCACGCCGAGCGCTACACCGAACCCGTGCGGATCGCGGTGGCCGGCCGGTCGAAGATCGGCAAGTCCACCGTGGTCAACGCGTTGATCGGCGACGAGTTCACGCCGCAGAGCTCGTTCGTCTGGTACCGGGGCGCGACCGAGCCGCGGGCGCACGTGTTCTCCGGCCCCGGCAGGCCGCACGAGGTCACGATCGGCAGGCGGGGCAGCCGCAACCACGTGGAGACCGGCCAGGTCGACCGCGCCGACCGGGTCGTCGTCGAGTGGCCGGCGCGGTCGCTGCGGGACGTCGTGCTGATCGACACCCCGGCCGAGGCCACGCCGGACCAGGTGCTCGGGGACGCGGACGCGTTGCTGTACCTGATGCGGCACGTGCAGGACGAGGACCTGAAGTTCCTGCGGTCCGCCAACGACCACCCCATCGCCCGCAGCGCCGCCGTGCACACGGTCGCGGTGCTCGCCCGCGCCGACGAGATCGGCGCCGGGCGGATCGACGCGCTGTCGTCGGCCAAGCAGATCGCGCGCCGCTACCGCCGTGACGTGGCCGTGCAACCGTTGTGCCAGAACGTGGTCTCGGTCGCCGGGCTGTTGGCGGTGGCCGCGAGGACGGTGCGGGAGGACGAGTTCGCCGCGCTGCGGGTGCTGTCCTCGCTCGGCCGCGAGGAGCTCGAGGACCACCTGCTGTCGGCGGACAGGTTCGTCGGCGAGCAGTTCCCGCTGACGATGGAACCCGCTGTGCGCCAGGCGTTGCTGGAGCGGTTCGGGATCTTCGGCGTCCGGCTGGTCACCGCGCTGATCCGGCAGGGCTTCGACTCGCAGGTGAAGCTCACCGGGCAGCTGGTGCAGCGCAGCGGGCTCGGGGAGCTGCGCGACTCGATCGCGATCCACTTCACCGAGCGCCGCGAGGTCCTCAAGGCCCGATCGGCGTTGCTCGCGCTCGACGTCCTGCTGCGGATGGAACCGCGGCAGCAGGCCCGCAAGCTCGTGACCGACCTCGAACGGGTCGTCGCCTCCGCGCACGACTTCCGCGAGCTGCGGCTCGTCGCGGCGCTGCAGTCCGGGCGCACCAAGCTGCCCGCCGACCTGCAGGGCGAGGCGCTGCGGCTCGTCGGCGCGGAGGGCACGGCTCCGGCGGTACGGCTGGGCTTCGAGTACGAGGCCGACGCCGGGGAGCTGCGGGAGGCGTTGCTCGACGCGCTGGTCCGCTGGCAGGCGCGGGCCCTCGACGTCCACGCGCCGAACGACCACCGCAGGGCCGCCCAGGTCGTGGTCCGCACGTGCGAAGGGCTGCTCCCCCGGTTCGGCTGAGGCACGATGGTCCGCATGGAACTCGTGCCGTGGCAGAACGAGCACTTCGGCTACATGCTGCGGTGGGCGTCCGATCCCCGCATGACCGCCCACGTCGGCAACGGCATGCCGTGGACGCCGGACTACGTGGACGAACGCCACGCGCAGGCGTTGAAGCACTGGGAGGACCACGGCTTCGGCCTGCACGCCGTCGTCGAGGACGGCGTGGTGATCGGGCTGGCGCAGATGCTCGACGGCGACCTGGGGCAGATCGAGATCGGCTACTGGATCGACCCGGCGCACTGGGGCCGCGGGGTCGCCACCCGCGTCGCCGCGGAGCTGCGGGACAAGGCCCTCGCCATCGCCGACCGGGTCGTCGCGGGCCACCAGGCGGACAACGTCGCGTCCGGGCGCGTGCTCGAGAAGGCCGGGCTGACCTACTTCACCAGCAGGTGCGGCGGCGGAAGAGTGGAGCACCACTACGCGTTGCAGCGGGGTATGAGCGACACCGGGGTACTGCGCTACAGCGCGTTCACGAAGGACCCGGCGGGCGGCAACCCGGCCGGAGTGGTGCTCGACGCGAGCGACCTCACCGACGAGGAGATGCTCGCCATCGCCGCGAAGGTGGGGTACTCGGAGACGGCGTTCGTGCTGCCGCGTTCGGAAGAGCGCGTGTTCGACGTCCGGTACTTCAGCCCGAAGGCCGAGGTGCCGTTCTGCGGGCACGCCACGATCGCCACCTCCGTCGCGCTGGCGGAGCGGATCGGGGACGGGACGCTGACGTTCCACACGCCCGCCGGGGAGATCACCATCGAGACCTCCGGCGGCACGGCGTCGCTGACCAGCGTGCCGACCAGCACGGCCGAGGCCGGTCCTGAGCTGGTGTCCGCGGCTCTGCGGGCGTTGGGGTACGAGGAGATCGGCTCCGGACCGGTGCACGTCGGGTTCGGCGGGGCGCGGCACCTGATCGTGCCGCTGCGGGACCGCGAGCAGCTGGCCGCCCTCGACTACGACTTCGACGCGTTGCGCGACCTGATGCTGGAGCACGACCTCACGACCGTGCACCTGTTCTGGCGCGAGTCGGCGGACCTGGTGCACGCCCGCGACCCGTTCCCGGTCGGCGGCGTGGTCGAGGACGCGGCGACCGGGGCGGCCGCCGCGGCGTTCGGCGGCTACCTGCGCGACCTCGAGGGACCGCAGCGGTTCGTGATCAGCCAGGGCGAGGACATGGGCAGGCCGTCGCGGCTGGAGGTCGACGCCACCCGCGAGGACCGGCGGGTCACCGTCACGGGTGCCGCCGTCCTCATCCCTTGACGCGCTCCAGCACGACGACGGGGATCTCGCGGTCGGTCTTGGCCTGGTACTCGTCGTAGTCCGGCCAGACCTCGGTCATGAGCTTCCACAGCCGGTCCCGCTCGACGGGGCCGGCGGTGCGGGCGTTCGCCTGGAACTTGTCCGCCGCGACCTGCACGTGGACGACCGGGTCCTCGGTGAGGTTGAGGTACCAGGACGGGTGGGCGGGCGCGCCGCCCTGCGAGGCGACCACCACGTACCCGTCACCGTCGGGCTGGTAGATGAGCGCGGTGCGCCGCAGCTCGCCGCTCTTGCGCCCCTTGGTGGTCAGCAGCAGCGTGTGCACGCCGGGCCGCCACTCGTGGCCCTCCGCGCCGTCGGTCTCGACGTACTTCCTGATGTGCTCTTGCACCCAACTCGTGGGAGAGTCCTTCACCGCCATGGGTTCGACGCTACTGCCGCGGAGCGCAGGGTGCGCGGCAGCAGCGTCGAACCGAGGGGTGCACCCTCCCGCGCCGGACCCGTAGGCGCTGCCGCAAAGCGCCGGGCCGGAAGATCGATCGAAGCCACTATGCCCCGATCGAAGGGTGGCGGCGCATTCAGAAGGGGGATACAAGGTCTTTATGCCCGAGCTGGAGCTGCGCCACCTCCGCGCGGTACGGACCATCGCCGAGGAAGGCAGTGTCACCAGGGCCGCGACGCGCCTGGGACTCACCCAACCGGCGCTGTCGGCCCAGCTGCGCACCGTCGAGAGACTCGTCGGCGGCCAGCTGTTCGACCGGACGCGCAACGGATGCGTCCCCACGGACCTGGGCCGCCGGGTGCTGGGCACGGCACGCCTGGTGCTCGACGAGATGGCCCAGCTGATGAGCACCACCCCGGCCGCGGACCGCCGCGGGCCGCTGATCTTCGGCTGCATCCCGGTCCTGTACTTCGCGCGGCTCGTGGAAGGGCTCCGGGAGCTCAACTCCGACGTCCGCGCGGAGGTGCGGCCGTCGTCGGCGGAGATCGTGGACATGCTGGAGGCCGGACAGGTCCACGTGGCGCTGTTCGAGTTCTTCGACGGGATGCACGCCCGCGACCTCGCCGGCATCGAGCTGCGCAAGCTCGTGACCGAGCCCGCGTTCGTGGCCCTGTCGGAGACGGACCCGCTGGCGTCGCAGGAGGAGGTGGAGCTGGGCCAGCTCGCGGACCGCGACTGGGTGACGCCGCCCAAGCCGCACATCGGCTCGCGGACGCAGCTGTTCCAGGTCTGCGCGGACGCCGGGTTCGTGCCCCGGCTGACGCACCACACGGGCGAGGCGAGCATGGCCAGGGGCCTCGTCGCCGGCGGGTGCGTGTCGTTCGCGGCGGCGCCCTCGCGGACCGGGGAGGGCATCGTGATCCGGCGGTTGCGGGGCATGCCGTTGATGACGGACATCTTCGTGGCCACCCGGAGGGATTCGCCGGTGGCCGGGCGGGCGCACGAGGTGTTCGCCTGTGCTGCCGGGGCTTATCGGTCCGTGTTGGACCGCAATCCGGAGTACCGGAAGTGGTGGGACGCGCATCCGGAGGCGCATCCGGAGTTCAACTGACGGACTTTGGGTGGGGTGTGGGTGCGGGGCGGTTTGCGTTGGTTGGTGCCGGTTCCAGCGGGGTGGGTGCGTTGGCGCGGTTTGGTCGCCTTGCGAGGGTGGTTCTTCAGGTCGGGACGAAGCGCCGGGGTTGCGATTGGAGCTTGACCTCGAGCCTCTGGCGGGGTGCTTAGACGGCCGGAAAAGCCGGGGCAGAAAGAGCCCCGGCCGAGCCCTGCGAGGGAAGCATCCCGCCCCTCGAGGTAAAGCCCCAATCGCCTTCGCCGGTGCCGACCGCTACCCGGCGGCGCCAGGTTCATCCGGCTCGCTGCGCATCGCCACGCCAGGCTGCGTGCGCGGCTGGGCTGCGACTTCGGCTGTCCGGTTGGGTGCGCGCGCTGGGCCTGGGTGCGTGGTCGCCTTGCATTGGCGACTGCGGCGGGCACCACGCCCACAAGCCTCGGTTGTAGGAATGTCAACATTGCTACAACCGGCCCACGGCCCACTGGCGGCTGGCGGCGAACTCGCCTCGGTGGCCGCCCCGCGAGGGCGACCACAGGAAGGCGCAGCGCGTGGGTCAGACCGCGATCGGCCGGGACGGGCGGCCGATCAGCTTCTCCAGGTCCGGGCGCACCTCGGCGAAGACGCCCTCGCGGATCGCCTTGAAGAAGTCGACGACGATCGGGGGCACGCCCGCTGCGAGGAGGTCGTCGTCGCTCACGTCGCGGAAGCGGTCGCCTGCCAGTTCCGGGAACGACCACGAGGTCGAGCCGGTGAGTTCGTAGGTCTGGTTCTCGTGGCCCTCGGTGGTGAGGGCGACGGCGGCGGCGAGGGCGTAGTCGTCGCGGGCCGCGCTTGCGATGCGGCCGTCCTTCGTGGAGACGGCGACGGTGTCGGCGGCGAGGGCGCCGAGGTAGTTCTCGTGGTACATGCCGTTGCGGAGGAAGGTGTACGGGATGCCGGTGGCGCGGATGGCCTCCTCGGTCGCCTTGTGGACCGCGGCCACGCCGACCGTGGAGGTGTCCGCGTCGGTCAGGCTCGTGTAGAGGATGTGGCCGACGCCGGCTTCGACGGCCTTGGCGACGGCGTTGGTGTGCTGCTGGATGCGGGTTTCGGTGTCGGGGGCCTCGCCGGACACGATCAGGAGCTTGCCCGCGCCGCGGAAGTCGAGGGTCTCGGGCTTCTCGAAGTCGCCCTGGCGGACCTCCACGCCGTCGAGCGTGAACTTCTTCGGGTCGCGCACGGAGACGATGACCTGCTCGTTCGTGCGGTCGAGGACGTAGCGGACCACTGCGTTGCCGAGCTGGCCGGTGGCGCCGGTGATGAGGATCGTCATGAGCGGAAGCATGAAGAAAGCGCTAACCTTTCGTAAGTACCCACCTTGGAGTTGGGTACTTACTCGGAGGTGAGCATGCAGGTCACCGCGTGTCCTGAGCGGGCGATCATGGAGCACATCACAAGCAAGTGGGGTGTGCTGGTGCTGCAGGTGCTGTCCGACGGCGGGTCGTGGCGGTTCAGCGCGCTGCGGCGCGAGCTGGCGGACGTGGTCAGCGAGAAGATGCTGACGCAGACGTTGCGGACGCTGGAGCGGGACGGGTTCGTGCTACGGGACGTGAAGCCGATCATCCCGCCGCACGTCGAGTACGCGTTGACGCCGCTCGGCAAGGGGGCCGCTCGTCACCTCGTGGCGCTCGCCCATTGGATCGAGGCCAACCAACCGGAGGTCAGCCAGGCGCAACGGCGCTATGACGCGTCCTGAAGTTCGCTGGAGAACGGCAGCTCAGACATCGGGTCGGTCACCCGAATGCGTAGTGAACGTTCTCACACCTCCCTGGTCAGCGCGATGGATCATCGGATGGGTCACGATCAGGGGGCGCATTCGGAGGCCTTGAACTGGCACAATGGACCAATGGCCCAACCGTTCACCGACGAAAGCCATCCGGCGGAGCCCTATCCGGGCACTCGTCCAGACCACTGTTTCGTCCACGTCGACGAAACGGGCTGGCCAGTGCGACCGGACCTCACGATGGAGTCGGGATGGCGTGTGGAGCCGGAGAACATCGATCTGGACCAATGGCTCGCAAACCACGGTGAACCCCCGCTGGCCGCCCGGATGCCGGTGCTCGGTTACGGGTCGAACGCCAACCCCAGCAAGCTCACCTGGCTCCGCGAGGAGCTCGGTCTCGAAGGCCCCGCTGTCGTGCTCCGCGCACGGTGCGAGGGCCTTTCTGCTGTCTGGGCCGCCGGGCTGCGCATGCGCGACGGGCAGCGGCCGGCCACGCTCGCCGGGGCGCCCGGCGTCACCGAGGAGCACTCCATCTGGTTCGCGACGCCCGAGCAGCTGAGGGTGCTGGACCGGTGCGAGGGGCGTGGGCTGCGGTATCGGCTCGTGCGCGTGCACACGGGGCGTGTGGTGCTTTACAACGGTGGCGTCATCGACAGCGTTCTGGCGTACACGGCGGGCTCCAAGAAGCGGATGCCCGTGCTCTTCAACGGCCGCATGGTCCGGTGCGCGGACGTCTCGCAGCGGGGCGCGCGCGTGCTGGGTGAGAGGCCTGCCATGACCGACGGTCTGGACGTGACCGAGGCGCACGGGGAGCCGTCCGCAGACGACTGGCCCGAACTGCTGTTCGTCTACGGGACGCTCCAGCCCGGCGCGAGCGCCTGGCGGCTGATGGAGCCGCACGTCGTGGAGTCCGAGAAGACCCACCTGCCCGGCACGCTGTTCGACACGGGGCTGGGCTACCCGGCTCTGCGTCCCGGCGCCGGCCTCGGCGTGCCCGGCTTCGTGCTGCGGCTGCGGTCGCCCGAGATCGCGCTGCCGCAGCTCGACGAGTACGAGGGCGACGACTACCGGCGCGTGCGGGTCGTGCTGCCGGACGGGCGGATCGCCTGGACGTACATCTGGACCGCCGCGGTGAAGGGCATGGCCGAGCTGCCCGACGGCTGGGACGTCCACCAGATCCGGTGAATTTCCGGCACGTTGTGTGGGCTTGTTGGTAATTGGGCACATCCTCCAGTGGTAGGAGGTGCACCCATGACACGACGGTTGATCGCTTGCGGACTGCTGGTGCTCGCTTCCGTTACGGCCTGTGGGACCAGAACGCCGGAAAACGCCGCGCAGACGCTGCCGACTGCGTCGTCCACGTCCTCGTCCACGCCGTCATCGACCGATCCGTCGGCCGCTCCGCCTTCGGACAACCCGGGAGCGGCCGGCCAGGACGTGAAGCGCTGCGACTCGACCACGCTCA
The DNA here is from genome assembly GCF_036321065.1 of Lentzea sp. DG1S-22. Classification (NCBI taxonomy): domain Bacteria; kingdom Bacillati; phylum Actinomycetota; class Actinomycetes; order Pseudonocardiales; family Pseudonocardiaceae; genus Lentzea; species Lentzea sp. DG1S-22. The sequence continues at coordinate 5,411,858 of NZ_CP143276.1, forward strand.
AGGGCGAGGTCGCCCCGACCGACGCCGGTGCGGGCAACAGGTACGGCAGGTTCATCGTCACGAACTCCGGCACGGTGCCGTGCACGTTGAACGGCTACAGCGGTTTCCAGCTGGAGAACGCCTCCGGCGTGGTGCCGACCAAACTGGAGCGCAAGGCCGATCCCGGGCCTTCCCAGATGACGCTCGCGCCCGGCGGCAAGGCGGCGGCGAACCTGCACTGGAACGTCGTGCCCGCGGGCGGCGAACCCGTGGAGGGCCCGTGCCAGCCCGAGCCGTCGAAGGCCTCGGCCATTCCGCCCAACGAGACGGCGCCGCTCAGCGTGCCGTGGACCCTGGGCCCGGTGTGTTCCGGCGGCCGGATCGAGATAAGCGCTTTTTACGCCGCTTAGGCGCGAGCACACCCGGATGTCCTCGCCGTGCTGCCCCGCGGCGGGGACATCGGGCTGCGGCGAAGGCCCCGCCGGGCCGCCGACCGTCCTGATAGGACACTGCATCGGCGCACCGGCCGGATCCGCGGTTCCGCCTTCGAGGAGCGGCCCGCCGGTCGGCGGCGAGGCCGTCACCCAGGTGCTGGAGCGCGCCGGCCGCGTCGTCTGACACCATCTCTGCTGCCATGGACGAAGACGACCTCGTGCTGCTGATCACCGTTGTGGTCGAGGCGGCGGACGAGCACCAGGCGCGCGCCGCGTGCGACGCGCTCATCAGCCGTGCGGGTGCCCAGATCGTGGACGCCCGCGACTGCTCGGACGAGGAGCCCGGTTGCTGGGCCGTCGTCCTCACCCGGCAGAGCACCGAGAAGGCCACCCACAACGTCTCGGCGGCGCTGGCGCGGGCCGTGCGGACCTTCGTGCGCGGCCTCGGCGACGGCTTCCCGACGCCGCGAGTGGCGTGCGAACCGCCCACGGCGTGGACCGTGCTGGACGAACCGGAGCTCATCAACGGCCTCGTGCCGGGCGCCGAGCGCGTTCTGGTCGAGGCGTGGGCCGGAGATGACCCTTTTGGTGCAGGCACTTTGCGTGACAACGCCCCCGCGAAGCCGTCTTGATTCACCCGGCCGGTCGGCATGAACGCTCAACAGGCTGTAGGCGGCATTGTGAGAGTTGCTACACCCGTGGACAAGGGGCCAGCCGCGCGCTCAACTGATCATTAAATCAAGGCCCGTTCGAGTGCATTCAGGCATCCACCCGGTTAGCCGATCTTCGCTCTCAACTGTGAAAATCTGGGCACAATCTCTACTCAGGGTGGTCTCCAACCACCTGTGTTCCGGAGGGTTCGGGAGCCGACATGGCCAGCATCGAAGAGGTCCGTGCCGCAATTGCCCAGGCGATCGACAAGGCGAGCCAAAGCCAGTCGGCCCTCCAGCAGGCGGCTGAGCTCGCCGAGGACGCGCAGCAGCTGCTGACATCGGTCACGCAGGGCTCCGTGCAGGCGGACGTCGAGACGACGAACGCCCAGTTCGCCCAGGTCGTGTCCGGCGTGAGCGAGCTGCAGAACTACCTCGGCGCCGGCATTTCCGGGGCCGAGGGCATCAACAGCAGGCTTTGATGGCTTCCATCGGCGAGGTTCGCGCCGCGCTCGAGCAGGCGAGCGAGATCCTGCGCGAGTCGTACCGCAGTGTGCGATCAGCGCAGGAAGGCCTCGACGAGGCGGTCGCCATCCTCGCCGAGTCGAGCGAGAACCACCACGAGTCGCTGCTTCCACCGGAGTTCGTGCGCGCCAAGGAAAGATTTCCCGATCAACTCGAACTGATGGTGGGAACACTAGAGCGCATCCAACGACTCACCGTGGAGCTGTGATGAGCAGGCGCGACGACCGGCGGCGGAGGATCGAGGACGCGTTCGCGGAGTTCCAGCGCGCCGTCTCGGCCGCGCTGGGCTCGGTGGCGCGCGAGCACCGTGCGCTCGCCACCGAGCACGCCAAGGACATGTTCGAGCTGACCGTGCGCGGCATGGGCGTCGACAAGGCGGTGCAGGACGCCGCGCTGAGGGACGTCACGCCGTTCCTCACGGTCGACGAGAAGCGCACGGGGAACCCGCGCCGGGCACCGCTGTCGATGGCGCAGTTCGCCGATCGGCTCGCCCAGATCGAGCACGACTGGAAGCAGTCGTACCGCGAGTGGACGACCTCCGGCCCCGACCAGCTGACGGCGCTGGTGAACTCGGTGGCCGCCGGACCCGCCTCCTGGCCGTACGAGGCGTGGCTCGGCCATCCGGGCACCCACGACGGCAGCCAGGGCGTGCCGGAGCTGTGGCGCATCGGCACCGGCGTGGTGACGTCCGCGCCGGAGACCAGCCCGTTCCCCGTCGCGGTGCCGCTGCTCGACCAGGCGCACCTGCACATCTCGTCCACACCGGACACCCGCCAGCTCGCGGACACGCTGGTGGAAAGCCTTTTGTTGCGGGTGCTGTCGCACTTCCAGCCCGGCCTCGTGCACGTGCACGTGTGGGACGTCGGCCAGCTGACCGGGTCGCTGCCCGGCCTCTACCCGCTGACCCGCGCGAACCTGCTGACGGTGCACGACCCGTCGCGGCTGCACGAGCTGCTCGACGAGCTGTCCGAGCACATCCGCCAGGTGCACACCAAGGTCCTGGTCGACGGCCACCTGACCGTGCGCTCGGTCAGCGGCGAGGGCAGGCGCACCGAGCCGTGGCGGATCGCCGTGCTGTTCGGCAACCGCAAGGCGTTGAAGGAAGAACACCAGCAGCAGCTGCAACGCGTGGCGCGCAACGGTTTGGCGTGCGGCGTGCAGCTGTTCATCGTGGACATCCCGATCACGGTCAACTCGCCGGTCGAGACGGTGTCGTTGCGCAACGACGGTTCCGCCACCTGCACGATGACCGGCAAGCACGTCGCCGTGACGCTGGACCCCGCTCTGCCGCGCACCCTCGTGCCGCGGGCGTGTGCCGCCATCGCCGAGAAGCGCGAGGAACGCCGTTCGCGCATGGGCAAGTTCGGCGACCTGCTGCCCGACAGGCCGTGGACCGAGAACTCGTCGGCGGGAGTCATCGCGCCCGTGGGGTTCGACGACGGCGAGCAGGTCTGCGTGCAGCTGGGCGACACCTCGCCGCACGCGTTGATCGGCGGGCCTTCGGGCTCCGGCAAGACGAACTTCCTCTACGCGATGCTCGGCTCGCTGTGCGCGCGGTACTCGCCGGACGAGCTGGAGCTCTACCTGCTGGACTTCAAGGAGGGCGTGTCGTTCGCGCAGTTCGCGCCGGGCCGCAAGGACCCGTCGTGGCTGCCGCACGCGCGCCTGGTCGGCGTGAACGTCAACACCGACCGCGAGTTCGGCGTGGCACTGCTGCGCTTCCTGTCCGACGAGATGCGCCGGCGTGCCGACGCGGCGAAGCAGCACGAGGTCACGAAGCTCGAACACCTGCGCGCCGAGGACCCGTCCGGCCGCTGGCCGCGGATCGTCGCCGTGATCGACGAGTTCCAGTACCTGTTCAGCGAGCGCGACCAGGTCACCGCCGCCGCCACCCAGCTGCTGGAGGACGTGGCGCGCCGCGGCCGTTCGCAGGGCATCCACCTGGTGCTGTCGTCGCAGGACGTCTCGGGCATCGAGGGGTTCTGGGGCAAGTCGGCGATCTTCGAGCAGTTCACCGTCCGCATCGCCCTGCCCAAGGCCCGCCGCGTGCTGGCCGAGCCGCAGAACGACGCCGCCGTGGAGCTGCCCCGCTGGCACGCGGTGATCAACCACGAGTCGGGGGTGAAGCCCGGCAACGAGATCTGCCGCATCCCGGACTCGACGTCCAAGGGCACCATGGACCTGCTGCAGACCCAGCTGTGGCGGCACGAACCCGGCCAGGCGCCCGGCCTGTTCGACGGCAGCAAGATCCCGCTGCTCGACGCCCTGCCCGACTTCCTCGACCTGCGACCCGGTGACGCCTCGCCCACCGTGCTGCTCGGACAGGTGATCGACGTCGCGGGCAGCGCGGCACGGGTGAGGTTCGCCCGCACGCCGGGCCGCAACATCGCGGTGATCGGCTCCGTGGTCCAGGACGCGGCCGCCGTGCTCGGCGGAGCGGCCGCGTCGCTGGGCAGGCAGCACGAGCCGCACGAGGCGGCGTTCACGCTGGCCTGCATGGTGGACGAGGCGATGCCCTCGGCGCAGCACCTGGCGAAGCGCCTGAGCGCCGACGGGCACGACGCGTCGGTGGTCGGCATCGACGGCATCCGCGAGCTGCTGGACAGGACGGCGACCCGGTTGCAGGCGATCAACACCGGCACGGCCGACTCCCCGCCGTCACCGCACTACCTGGTGCTGTACGGCGTGGACGCGGCGCAGACGTTGCTGGAGCAGAAGGACCCGGCGACCCGCACGTCCGGTGTGGACAGCCTGCGCACCGTCCTGAAGCACGGCCCGGAGAACCGCACGCACGTGCTGGGCTGGTGGCGCGGCGTGCAGAGGCTCAAGGCGAGCCTGCCGCCCGGCGTCTACGACGACATCGGCGCCTGGGTGGCGTTCGACGTGCAGGGCAAGGAACTGCTGTCGCTCGGACCGGAACAGGTGATGGCGTGGTCGCCGCGACCGCGGCGCGGCCTGTTCTTCGACAGGTTCGAGCACTCGCGACCGCAGGTGATCATCCCGTTCGACACCGGAGAAGCGTCTTGACCTCGTCCCCGCGCCTCGCGGCAGGGGACTCCGACCCTCGCGGATCGAGTTCCCCGCCCCACGGGCAACCGCCTCGCCGACCGGTATCGGCTCGGTCACCGTTCGCAGTGGGATTCGACACCTTCAAGATTGCCGTCCTCGCCACCGTGGGTACACGTCGATGGGAGTTCCGATGAACCCGATGATGACGACGATGTTCGAGCCGGTCCCGTCGCAGCGCCAGAGCGAGGAGGTGATCGAGGTGCCGGCGATCTCCGCCGTCGAGCGCTACAAGGAGATCATCGCCATCGCCACCGACGCGGCGGCCCGCCAGCGCAAGCTGGACGAGGTGCGGTGTGCCGAGCTCGCCCGGCGGATCGCGGCGACGCAGCACGAGATCGCCGAGGTGCGCGATCGCGAGCGGGTCGTGCGGATGGGCGCCGCGCTGCACTGGGAGGCCGCCGTCGAGCAGCTGTGGAACGAGCGCTGGCTGCAGATGGTCACGTTCCCGCAGCCCGACGAGTCGGTGCCCCCGCGTCCCCAGGGCGAGTACAACCACGCTATGGACGTGGCGTACCAGGCGCTGGAGGACTCGCTCGCGAAGCGGACCCTGTTGCGCCGCAAGCAGAAGGACTGAGTGCGCCGCTTGCGCACCACCGCCGACGTGCTGGACGCCAGCGACGACCCGCTCGTCCGCTGGGCGTCCCAGGCGCTGTCGGCGGGAGGTGCCGCCTGGGGACACTGCGGCGCGGTCGCCGTGCACGCCCCCTGCCTGGCCCGGCGCCGCCGCCTGGTCCTCGCCGGCCCGGCCGAGGGCGTGGCCTCGCTGCTGGCCGCGCACGGCCGCGGTGTGGACCTGAGGCCGCTGATGGAACGCCGGCTGGCCGAGGAGGTCGAGCCGCTGATGCCGACGCCCTGGGTCGAGGACAAACCGTTCGGCTGGATGGACCGCACGGGCACGCTAGAGCTGCCCGGGGACGCCTCCTGGCTCACCGACACCGGCGACGTGACACCTCTGCTGCGCGAGGCGAACCCGGACTCGTGGGCCTGGCCGGGCGAGAAGGGCGTCCGCCGCTGGGCGGGGATCCACGACGACAGCAACACCCTCGTCGCCACAGCGGCCGAAGCGTGGTCGTCCACCGACGTCGGCTTCATGATGGGCGTGGCCGTCCACCCGTCCCGCACGAACCAGGGCCTGGGTCACCGCGTCTGCCAGTTCGTGACGTCGTCCCTGCTCACCCGCTACGGCACGTGCGCCCTTTTCGTCGACAACCACAACGCCCCGGCCATCGCCGTGTACCGCAAGCTCGGCTTCAGGTACCGCGACGTCACAACACTTCTGCCTGCGGCCTAGGTCACATCCCGGAACAGTCGTCACCGGCAGGCGGTTGAAACGGATAGTTGATCCGCAAATCAGGATGGAGATGGTTAGACCATGACCAGCACCGCACTCGAGGTCCGGCTCGCGTCCCGCCCGACCGGCTGGCCGACCGAGGACACCTTCGAGATCGCCGAGGTCGAGATCCCGACGCCAGGCGAAGGCGAGATCCTGGTCCGCAACGTCTTCATGAGCGTCGACCCGTACATGCGCGGCCGCATGAACGACGTGAAGTCCTACGTCCCGCCGTTCCAGGTGGGCGCCCCGCTGGACGGCGGCGCGGTGGGCGAGGTGGTGGCAGTCGGCGCAGGCGTCGAGGGCTTCGCCGAGGGCGACAACGTCCTGCACGGCCTCGGCTGGCGCGACTACGCCGTCGTCAACACCAAGCACGCCGTGAAGGTCGACAGCTCCGTGGCCCCGCTCACCACGTACCTGGGCGTCCTGGGCATGCCAGGCCTCACCGCCTACGCGGGCCTCCTGGTCACCGCGGAGTTCAAGCCGGGCGACACCGTCTTCGTCTCGGGCGCGGCAGGCGCCGTGGGCCAGATCGTGGGCCAGATCGCCCGCCTGAAGGGCGCAGCCCGGGTCATCGGCTCCGCGGGCTCCGCGGAGAAGGTCAAGTACCTCACCGAAGAACTCGGCTTCGACGCGGCCTTCAACTACAAGGACGGCCCGGTGGCGGACCAACTCGCCGCAGCCGCCCCCGACGGCATCGACGTCTACTTCGACAACGTGGGCGGTGACCACCTCGAAGCAGCCATCTCGAACCTGAACCTCAACGGCCGGATCACCATGTGCGGCGCCATCTCGCAGTACAACGCCTCCGAGAAGCCCACCGGTCCGAGCAACATGATCCAGATCCTCTCCAAGCGCCTCACCCTGCGCGGCATGCTGGTAAGCGACCACAAGGGCCTGCAGCAGCAGTTCGTGAGCGAAGCGGCAGCCTGGATCGCCTCAGGCGAGCTCAAGTACTCCGAGACGGTGGTGGAAGGCGGCGTCCGCCAGGCCCCCGCAGCGTTCCTGGGCATGCTGCGCGGCGAGAACACCGGCAAGATGCTCGTGAAGTTCTGACAGCCGCCCCAACGCAAAGCCGAAGGCGAGCAGTCCCAGAAGGCGAAGCTGAGCCGCTTTGCTTCGGCTTTTCAGGCGGCCCCGCCGGTGGGGTGTCCTGTCACGAGTCGCACCACAGCTCTCGCTGGTGTGGCTCGTGACGGGACACCCCACCGGCCACCACCCGACTACGCAACGCGCAGCCGCCCAACCCGACAACCCCGGGCTAAACCAACTTCCCGGGGTTCAAGATCCCGGTCGGATCCACCCGCTCCTTCACCGCCCGCAGAACCGACATCCCCACGCTCCCGATCTCCCTCTCCAACCAGGGCGCATGATCAACCCCGACAGCGTGGTGATGGGTGATGGTCCCCAAAGAGGAAACGACCTCGGAAGCCGCAGCCTTGGCCCGCCCCCACTGCCCCACGGGGTCCTCGAGGTCCCGGGGCACCAGAACCGTGAAGTACAACGAGGCCCCGGTCTCGTAAGCATGCGAGACGTGGCACATCACCACGGGATTCCCGAGCTCGGCGACCAAAGCGGCCCGAACGGCCGAACGCACCTCGGAAACCCGGGACCAGTGGGCAGCGGTCTCCACGGTCTCGACGCACACGCCGGCATCCAGGAGCGCATCCCGCTGCCGAGGCCCGTTGAACCGCCCGTGCAGCCACGACGCCCCCATCGCCCGCCCGAGCCGAACGACCTTGTGCCCGCTCAACGAGCTCATGGTCGCGGACCGCGACCGGCACTCCCACCCCAGGATCACCAGACAAGGCTGCGCCACCCGCCGGAACCGCAGGTACTTGCGCAGCAGAGCGGCCTTCTCGCCGGCCATCTCCAGCGCGACCTCGGTCTCGTCCGCGTCGGACAGCCGGGTGATGTCGGCGAGGACCCCGTCCTGGGCCAGGGTCCGGACGAGCGCGACCCCGGCCTCCCACCCGTCCACCACGAAGCCCTCGTACCGGGGCCCGTACGGCCGGGGCCGGACACGCACGGAAACCTCGGTGATGACCCCGAACACCCCTTCGCTGCCCAGGACCAGCTGCTTCAGGTCGGGTCCGGCGGCAGAGGCGGGAGCGGTCCCGGCCACCCACTCCCCCACGGGAGTGGCCACCCGGACGGACTCGACCATGTCCTCGAAACGCCCGTACCCGGACGAAGCCTGACCAGCGGACCGAGTGGCGGCGAACCCGCCGATGGTCGCCCGCTCGAACGACTGCGGCACGTGCCCGAGCGTGAACCCGTGCTCTCCCAACAACTTCTCGGCCTCAGGCCCGGTCAACCCGGCCTGGAGCACAGCAACCCGTGACACGGGATCAACGGACACGAGAGAAGAAAGCCCGGAAAGGTCCAGCGCCACCACAGCGGCCTTGGACCCGCGCAGGGCCTCGACCCCGCCGACGACAGAGGTGCCCCCGCCGAACGGCACCACGGCGACGTCGTGCTCGACGCAGACCTTCAGCACCTCGACGACCTCGTCGGGCGAGCCGGGCGTCACGACGGCGTCCGGCACGGCCAGCTCGCCGTGTCCACGCCGCCGCAGCAGGTCGAGGTACGACAGGCCACCGGCACGCCCCAGCCGGTCCTCGTCGTCGGCCGAGACAGCGCACACGGCCTCCAGCGCCGTGAACGCGTCAGCGGACAGGGCGGACGGCGGTGCCGACACCGGCACCTCGGTGAACGGCTCGCCCAGGCCGACTCGCTGGGTCAGCCACGCCAGCGCAGGAGGCGGCAGCGGCACGGTTTCGGTGGTCCATCTCGCCCTGGTCACTGCTACAGTGTGACACATGACGTCTCAACGTCACACCCATGACGCCCTGCTCGACGCGACCCGTGAGTGTGTTCTCGAGGTCGGGGTGCGCCGGACCACCCTCACCGACGTGGCGAAACGGGCCGGCGTGAGCCGAATGACGCTCTACCGCCGCTACCCCGACGTCGACCACCTCGTGCGGGCCCTCATGACGCGGGAGTTCGCCGCGCTGCTCGCCGAGGTGGAACGGTCGAGCGGCCAGGGCAACGCGCGCGAGCAGCTCGTCCAGCGGGCCGTGGACGCCATCCGGATGCTGGACGCCAACCCGCTCATGCGCCGGGTCGTGCAGCTCGACGCGGACCTGATGCTGCCCTACCTCACCGACCGGCTCGGCAGCACGCAGCGGCTGGTCGAGCAGTTCCTCGTCGCGCAGATCGAGGCGGGGCACCTCGACGGGTCGATCCGGTCCGGCGACGCCAGGACGCAGGCCCGCGTGGTGCTGCTGAGCACGCAGTCGATGGTGCTCTCGACGCGGCCCGCCACGTCCGGGCTCGAGTTCACCTCGCTGCTCGACGAGCTCGCCCGGCAGCTGGACGGAGCCCTGAAGCCGTGAACACCTCCCTGAACGCCGCCAGGCGCGCGGAAGACCTCGAAGCGGCACAACGGGAGGTCGCCGACGTCCTCGTGGTCGGCGGTGGTGTCACGGGCGCGGGCGTCGCCCTCGACGCGGCGTCCCGCGGCTTGAAGACGGTGCTGCTGGAGGCGCACGACCTGGCGTTCGGGACGTCGCGGTGGTCCAGCAAGCTCGTCCACGGAGGTCTGCGCTACCTCGCGAAGGGCGACGTGCGGCTCGCCCACGAGAGCGCCGTGGAGCGCGGGATCCTGATGACCAGGACGGCTCCGCACCTCACCCGCACGCTGCCGATGCTGTTCCCGTTGCACGGCACCGCCGGTCACTTCGTGATGTCGGGCTTCCGCGCCGGCAACGCACTGCGCATCGCCGCCCGCACGCCCGCCGACGTGCTGCCCGGACCGCGCAGGGTGTCGAGGCACGAGGCGCTCGCGCTGGTCCCCGGCCTGGACGCGGGGAAGCTCACCGGCGGCCTGCTGAGCTACGACGGCCAGCTCGTCGACGACGCGCGGCTCGTCGTGGCACTGGCGAGGACCGCCGCGGGCCACGGCGCGAAGGTCATCACGCGCGCGAAAGTCGTGACGCTGCAAGGAGACGGGGCCGAGGCGCGGGACACGCTCACCGGCACCTCGTTCACCGTCAGGGCCAGGGCCGTGATCAACGCGACGGGGGTCTGGGCCGGCACCCTCGCACCGGTGCCCCTGCGGCCGTCGCGCGGCTCGCACCTCGTCCTCGACGCCGGGAGTGCCGGGATCACCGCGACGGCGCTGACGATCCCGGTGCCGGGCGAACGCAACCGCTACGCGTTCCTGCTGCCCCAGGGCAACGGCCGCGCACACCTCGGCCTCACCGACGAACCGGTCGACGAGATCCCGGACGTGCCGGTCGTTCCCGAGTCCGATGTGGACTTCCTGCTCGCGACGGCTTCCCTGGTGCTGCAACGGAATCTGACCAGGGAGGACGTCATCGGCAGCTACGCGGGCCTGCGCCCGCTGCTGCGGGCCGAAGGCACCACCGCGGACCTCTCCCGCCACCACGCCGTGCTCAGGGCGTCCAACGGCGTCATCACGATCGTCGGCGGCAAGCTCACCACCTACCGCAAGATGGCGGCGGACGCGGTGAACGCGACGAACCTGACGCAGATCCCCTGTCGCACCGAGGACATCCGCCTCGTCGACGACAGGCCCGCCCCGACCACGCCGATCGCTCCCGGCGTCACCGAGGCCGACGTCGTCCACGCCGTCCGGCACGAGGGCGCGCTCGACGTCGACGACGTCCTGGACCGGCGCACGCGGATCGGCCTGGTGCCGAGCGATCGCGAGAAGGCCGCCCCCGAGATCGCGAAGCTCCTGACCGACGCGTGAGAACGGGGCGCCCCGTGGGGGACGCCCCGTTCTCAGCGCAAGGATCGCAGGATCACTCGCCGATGACCGGCTTCGCGGCCTTGGGCGGGTCGACCAGGGCCTCGCCCTCGATCCGCACCTTCCGCTTGTGCTCGCTGTTGCCGCCCTGCTGGCCACCGGCACCGGCCATGGGAGCACCGCCCATCATGCCGCCCATGCCACCGCCGGCACCCTTTCCGCCACCGGCGCCGGGCGCGCCCGCCGCGGGCGCCGGGCTGCCGCTGGCCGCGGGCATGACACCGGCCGCGCCGCCGAACTGCGTGGCCGAGGTGCCGCCGGCACCACCGCCACCGGCGGGGCCGCCGCCCATGCCGGCGGGGATGCCGCCGCCACCGCCGCCGCCGCCGCCCATGCCGCCCTTCGGGATGCCACCGCCACCGCCGCCACCCGCACCGCCGCCGGACGCGGCCGTCGCGGCGTGGTCAGGGGTGGTCGGGCGGTACCAGTCGGTGTTCGGCGTCGTGGGCATGACACCGATCGACGGCGGCTTGACGCCCGTGTTGCCCCCGGCCGTCGTGGTCGTGTCGGGCTCCCAGTGACCTGGGACCCAGCGACCTCCGCCGGAGCCGGAGCCGGAACCCGTGCCCGTGCCGGAGCCCGAACCCGTGCCGTAGCCGGGCGGAGGGGTGTACCCGCCGTGGCTGACCCGGCCACCGGAGCCGGTCTGCGGCCGTCCACCGGTGCCGCCGTGCTGGCCGGGAACGGGCTGGAACGGCGTCACCGCGGGACCGGTGCCGACGCCCGAGCTCCAGCCGGACGGACCGCCCGAGGCGTTGCCCGGCACCGGCTGGAAGGGCGTGACCTGGGGGCCCGCACCCGACTGGCCGAGACCGCCACCGCCGGCACCGCCGCCGGCGCCGCTCGTGTACGTCCCGCCCGCACCGGCGGACGCGCGGTCCTGCTGGTCGGCGCGGATGCCGTCGAAGCCGCCCTGCGTCTGCCGGGTGATGCCACCGGCGCCGCCGCCACCGCTCCTCTGCGCCATCGAGGAGATGGCGTCGATGACCTGCTCGGCGACCTTGGCGATCTGCGTGACCGACTTGATCAGGTTCATCAGCTTCTGCACGGAGCCGACGAGCTTCTGCAGGAAGTCGGCGAGCTTCTTCGCGTAGTTGACCGCGGTGGTCACGATGTCCGAGATCGCGCCCGCGATGGCCGCGCCGAAGGTGAGGAAGGAGGCCGCCAGCCACTGGATGATCTTCATGACCATGTCCGAGACGGCCTGGCTGATCAGGTCCATGATCATCTTGCGGACGGTGCCGACGAGCTGGCCCGCGCCCTCGACCGCGCCGGCGATGCCGTCGACGGACCTGGCGAGGGTCTCGAGGCCGCCCGCGTGCTTCTTGGCGGCGGCGCGGTAGCCGTCGGCCGCCCGGCCCTGCCACTCGCGGGTCTGCGAGACGCAGATCTTCTCGTACTCGGTCGCGATGCCGTGGACCTGCTTGCCCGCGGAGCGGAACGACTCGGCCATCCGCGAGATGGACTCGGGGCTGCCGAGCAGGACGTCGAACGGCTCGCGCAGGAAGTCGACGTGCTGGATGGCCCAGCTGAACCCGGCGGACAGGAAGCCGCTCAGCGGGTTCGCGGACATGCCGACGATGCCCATCGCCGTGTTCGCGATGCCGAGGCCCGCGTTGACCCAGTCCCCCCGCTCGATGGCGGAGTAGGTGGTGGAGATGCTGGTGATCAGCTGCTGGGGGTCGGTGCCCTTGGCCTGCGACTGCGACGCTGGCGCGGTCATCCCCGGCCTCCCTTGAAACCGAACATGTTGTCGAGGTCGACCTGCTCGTACTGCTCGATGGTCTCGCGGAGACCGGTGCTCATGTCCATCAACGAGTTCGCCGCCTTGCCGAGCCCGTCCTGCGACAGACCGGCCTGCTGCAGGACGTTCTGGGCCAGGAACCCGAGGAAGACGCCGAAGGCCTCGGTCGTGAGAGCCCCCGGATCACACGTCTCGGTGGCCTTGCGCATCCGCTCCATGAGCTTGTTCACGTTCGCCGCGTGAGTTCTGAGCTCGTCCAGGTCGATGTTGAACTGCTGCTGCATGCCTAACCCCCTCCTCCTGCACTCAGGCCATGACGTCGGGCGGGTTCGTGAAGTACTCGTCGTCGGGCCGCGTGTCCTTGCGCTCCAACTCCGACTTCGGTTCTTCCTCGTCGGTTCCATCGCCCTTGTAGCCGTTCGGCATCTGGGCCTTCACGAACTCGAGAGCGGGACTGTCACCGACGAAGTCCGTCATGATCTGCACCACACGCCCGGAGGCGTCGCGCTGGGCCTTCGCGGAGGCCGTGAGCACGGCGGAGGCGATCTCGGAGGGGTCCATGCCGCGGGCCTCGGGCTTGATCTGCAGGCCGGTCAGCACGCCCGTCGCGTTGACCGTCACCGTGATCAGGCCGTCGGGCGAGCTGGCGCTCCCGCCCACACCTCCGAGCTGGTCGCGGGCCTGTTCGGCGTTCTGCTTCGCCTGCTCGATCTTGGCCCCGTACTGCGCGAGCCACTGGTCCGGGTCAATGGGCTGCATGGTCACCCCCGTTGAGTGAATTGGTCGTTCGTTCGATTCGCCGTAGACGCCCGTATCGTTTCACCCGTTCCCTGCTCACCGATACTTTCCGTCCGATTACCGCCATCCGGGCTAACGAAGGGGTTCACCGTGCCTGAGGGAGTGCTGGAGATCGACGCGGTCTCCAAGCGCTACGGGGAGGTCGTCGCCCTGCGGGACATGTCCTTCGACGTGCGCGGGGGCGAGCTCTTCGGGTTCGTCGGCAGCAACGGCGCCGGGAAGACCACGACCATGCGCATCGCGCTGGGCGTGCTCGCGGCCGACTCCGGCGAGGTGCGGTGGAACGGCAGAACAGTCGACCTCGACACGCGGCGCCGCATCGGCTACATGCCGGAGGAACGCGGCCTCTACCCGCGGATGAAGGTGCTCGACCAGCTGGTCTACCTCGCGGAGCTGCACGGCATGGGCACCAACAAGGCCCACACGAGCGCGGAGAACTGGATCGCGCGTCTCGGCCTGCGCGACCGCCGCTCGGACGAGGTGCAGCGCCTGAGCCTCGGCAACCAGCAGCGCGTCCAGCTCGCCGCCGCGCTGGTGCACGAACCGGACGTGCTGGTGCTCGACGAGCCGTTCTCGGGCCTCGACCCGGTCGCGGTGGACGTGATGAGCCAGGTGCTGCGCGAGAAGGCGTCCGCCGGTGTGCCCGTGGTGTTCTCGAGCCACCAGCTCGACCTCGTGGAACGGCTGTGCGACCGCGTCGGCATCGTCAGCCAGGGCTCGATGGTCGCGAGCGGCACGGTGGACGAGCTCCGGTCGGGCGGGGTGCCGCGCCTCGTCGTGGAGTCGCCGACCACCGGCTGGGCTGACACCCTGGACGGCGTGCGGGTGATCGAGAAGGACGAGACGCGGTGCGTGCTCGAGCTCGCCGACGGCGTGGACGACCAGACGGTGCTGCACGCGGCGTTGGCGGCCGGTCCGGTGCACGAGTTCTCGCGGCAGCGGCCCTCGCTGACCGAGCTCTTCCGCAACGTCGTGACCACCGAGGGCAGGAGCGCATGACGTCGGCCCGAGCGGTCTCGCTGGTGGCGAAGCGCGAGTTCGTCACGAAGGTGCGCACCAGGTCGTTCCTGATCGGCACAGCGGTGATCATCGCCGTGCTCGCCGGGTACGTGGTGCTGCAGTCGGTGCTCTTCGACGACCAGCAGCGCAGCGTCATCGGCCTGTCCGGGCAGGCCACCCAGCTCGCGGACCCGTTGCGGGACAAGGCGATGTCGTTCGGCATCGAGGTCGAGACGCGCGACGTCACGCCCGCGGGCGACGCCGAGCAGCAGGTCCGCGACGGCAAGCTGGACGCCCTCGTCACAGGTGCGCCGCCGGAGCTGAAGATGATCGTCAAGGGCTCCGGCGACGAGGTCCTGACGGCGGTGCTGAACGACGTGCTGCGCCAGCAGGTGCTCGTCGCGCAGCTGGCCGAGGCGGGCATCACCCCGCAGCAGGTCGCGCAGAACCTGGCGAACGTCAAGGTCGCCGTGACGGCGCTGGAACCCGTTGACCCGCAACACGGACAGCGCCTCGCCATCGGGTTGGTCGTGGCCGCGCTGCTGTACTACTCGTTGCTGGTCTACGGGACGATGGTCGCGCAGGGCGTGGTGGAGGAGAAGTCCAGCCGGGTCGTGGAGATCCTGCTCGCGACCGTGCGGCCGTGGCAGTTGTTGCTGGGCAAGGTGATCGGGCTCGGCGCGGTCGGCCTGCTGCAGCTGCTGGTGATCTCCACCATCGGCCTCGGGCTGTCCTCGGCGTTCGACGTCGTGGACGTCGGCTCGCTCGGCGGCGCCGCCCTGCTGACCGGCATCCTCTGGTACCTGCTCGGCTTCTTCCTGTACGCCACCGTGTTCGCGGCCGCCGCGTCGCTGGTGTCGCGGCAGGAGGAGCTGCAGTCCGTGCTGACGCCGATCAGCATGACGATCATCGTGGCGTTCGTCGCCGGCATCAACCTCATGATCGGCAGCCCGACCGGGTCGGCGGTGACGGTCCTGTCGCTGCTGCCGCCGTTCGCCCCGATCCTGATGCCCGGCCGGATGGCGCTGGGCGTCGCGCCGGCCTGGCAGGTCCTGCTGGCCGTGGTGCTCGCCCTGGCCGCCATCGCGGCGATCACGTGGCTGGGCGGGAAGGTCTACGCGAACGCCGTGCTGAGGACCGGCGCCCGCGTCAAGCTCCGCGAGGCGCTCAGGCTTTGACCGCCTGGTAGCGGTCGAGCGCCACCCGGCGTTCGACCGCGTGGTCCACGATCGGCGTGATGTCCGGCGAGTCGGGTGCGTACCTGCGCACGTAGGCACCGTCCGGGTCGAACTTCTCGGCCTGCGTCGTGGGGTTGAAGACGCGGAAGAACGGCGCCGCGTCCGTGCCGCAGCCCGCCACCCACTGCCAGTTGTGCTGGTTCGAGGCGAGGTCGCCGTCGACCAGGTGCTCCATGAAGTGCCGCGCGCCCCACCACCACGGCAGGTGCAGGTCCTTGACCAGGAAACTGGCCGTGATCATGCGCACCCGGTTGTGCATGAAGCCCTCCTGCTTGAGCTGCCGCATGCCCGCGTCCACGATCGGGAACCCGGTGCGGCCCTCCTTCCAGGCCTCGAACAGCTCCTTGTCGTCGTCGTGCACCATGCGGTCGAACTTGCGGTCGTAGTTCTCCCGCGCCGTCTCCGGCCTGTGCCACAACACGTCGGCGTAGAACTCGCGCCAGGCGAGCTCGCTGCGGAACGTCCCGTCGCAGTCCCGCAGGAGCGTGCGGGGTGCAGCACGCCCCACCGCAGGAACGCGGACATCCGGCTCGTCGCGTCGAGGTCGGGCCGGTCGCGGGTCTTGTCGTAGTCCGCCAGCCGTTCGTCGCGGAACTTCTCCCAGAGCGCCAAGGCGTCGGGCAGCTTCTCCTTGGCGTCAGGGATCTTCTGGCCGCCGCGCGGCTCCACCCAGTCCACAGTGGAGGAGCCGCTGTCCGCGGGTTCGCGCCAGCCGTGCTCCAGCCAGGCGCCGCGGAACGGCGTGAAGACCTTGAACGGAGTCCCGTCCTGCTTGAGCACCCGGCCCGGCGCCACGGCGTAGGGCGAGCCGGTGCGGACGAGCTCGACGTCCCCCAGCGCCTCCTCGACGGCCTCGTCGCGCTTGCGCCCGTACGGCGCGTAATCCGCGGAGATGTGGACACTGGCCGCGCCGATCTCCTCCGCAATGCGCGGAACGGTCGTCACCGGGTCGCCGTGCACGACCATCAGGCGGCCGCCCAGTTCGTCGTTCAGGGCGTGCAGACAACGGTGCAGGAAATCAATTCGCGCCTGCCCCGACGGTTTCAGCAACCGGTCGTCGAGAACGAACAACCCGAGTGCGCGAGGAGACCTTTCCGCGGCCGCGAGAATGGCCGGATGATCGGATGTCCGCAGATCGCGGCGGAACCAGACGATCGAGGGTTCGGAACTCACCGTTCGACGCTAAGGCGAGGCCGACGGGGCCGCACAACGAGCGGCGAGTTCCTGCAACCCGATCGTGTAGGCGATCTCGTGCGGCTCGGCGAGCAACGGCAGCACCAGCTACGTCCGCCACGCCCACCCCAGAACACGCCGAAGGCGCGTCACCCGACGGGGTGACGCGCCCTCAGCTCACGAAAAACCTAGCCCGTGATCAGCGGTTTTCCATCGCGACGAAGTCACGCTCCGTCGGGCCGGTGTAGATCTGCCGCGGGCGGCCGATCTTCGTGGCCGGGTCGTTGATCATCTCGCGCCAGTGCGCGATCCAGCCGGGGAGCCGGCCGAGCGCGAACAGCACGGTGAAGAACTTCGTCGGGAAGCCCATCGCCCGGTAGATCAGACCCGTGTAGAAGTCCACGTTCGGGTAGAGCTTGCGGGAGATGAAGTACTCGTCGCTCAGGGCGGCTTCTTCGAGCTGCTTCGCGATGTCGAGCAGCTGGTCGTCGGCGCCGAGCTTGCCGAGGATCTCGTCGGCCGTCTTCTTGATGATCGCGGCGCGCGGGTCGTAGTTCTTGTAGACCCGGTGGCCGAAGCCCATCAGGCGGACGCCGTCCTCCTTGTTCTTGACCTTGTTGACGAACGACTTCACGTCGCCGCCGTCGGCCTTGATCTTCTCGAGCATCTCCAGCACCGCGCTGTTCGCGCCGCCGTGCAGCGGGCCGAACAGGGCGTTGATGCCCGCGGAGATGGACGCGAAGAGGTTCGCCTCGGAGGAGCCGACCAGGCGCACGGTCGACGTGGAGCAGTTCTGCTCGTGGTCGGCGTGCAGGATGAACAGCAGGTCGAGCGCGCGGACCAGGTCCGGGTCGAGGTCGTAGGCCTCGGCCGGGAAGCCGAAGGTCATGCGCAGGAAGTTCTCCACCAGACCGAGGGAGTTGTCCGGGTAGAGGAACGGCTGGCCGACCGACTTCTTGTACGCGTAGGCCGCGATCGTCGGCAGCTTGGCCAGCAGGCGGATCGTGGAGATCTCCACCTGGTTCGCGTCGAACGGCGACAGCGAGTCCTGGTAGAAGGTCGACAGCGCGGAGACCGCGGACGACAGCACCGGCATCGGGTGCGCGTCGCGCGGGAAGCCGTCGAAGAAGCGCTTGAGGTCCTCGTGCAGCAGGGTGTGCCTGCTGATCTTCTGCGAGAAGTCCTCGAGCTGGGCGGCGGTCGGCAGCTCGCCGTAGATCAGGAGGTAGCTGACCTCGATGAAGTTCGAACGCGCGGCCAACTGCTCGATCGGGTACCCGCGGTAACGCAGAATTCCGGCGTCACCGTCGATGTAGGTGATCTCGGAGGAGCAGGAGGCCGTGTTGACGAAACCGGTGTCCAGGGTTACCAGGCCGGTGGTCGACAGCAGCTTGCCGAGATCGATGCCGGACGCGCCTTCGGACGCCCGCACCACCTTCATCTCGAGCTCTCCGCCCTCGTGGCGCAGCGCGACGGTCTGTGGGTCGTTCGGCGCAGTCGTCGCGTCGGGCATTCAAGTCCCTCTCAACGCTCGGACGGGGTGGCGGCAAACCACGCTGGGCCTGCCGTCGTCTCGGACCACCCCGTTGGGATCTGAGTCTTCAAGTCCACTCACGCTAGTCGGCGGAAGGCCCGCCTCGCAGCAGCGGTGTGAACCGATTCTGTGAGATGGGACCGGCATCACATCCGCAATGCCGGTTTCTAGCGCGGCTCCCCCACGGTAGTCCGATCCTCCGCTTTATCCAGCCAACGCGGCGGTGAGTTCGCTCGCAAAGGGCGGTTCGGCACCCGCGCGGGAACATGTGATCGCGGCCGCGGCGCCCGCGTAGGTCAATGCGGCCGTCCATTCCTCGCGTGAGAGCGCGCGCACCTTCTCGACGTCGAGGGCGTCGTGGTCGTGCAGCCACGCGAGCAGGGCACCTTGCACCGTGTCGCCCGCCCCGATCGTGTCGACGACGTCCACCTCCACCGGCGGCACGTCGACCTGGTCGGTGGCGGTGATGACGGACAGGCCGTCACCGCCCTTGGTCAGGACGACCGCGGCCGGTCCCTGTGAAATCCACGTCCTTGCGATCTCGATCACGTCGCCGTCCTCGGCGAGCCACCGGGCGTCCTCGACGGAGGCCTTCAGCAGTCCGACGTCCGGCAGCCACGACGTGAAGCGCTCGCGGTACGCGCCCGGATCGGCGATGAGCCCTGCCCGGATGTTGGGGTCGAGCGCGGTCAGCAAGCGCTTGCTCTCGCGCCGCAGCACCTTCTCGTAGACCGAGGCGCCGGGCTCCAGGACGAGGCTGAGGGTGCCGAACGACACCGCCTTCGCGTCCGCCGGCAGCGGTCCCGGGTCCTCCACGAGGCGGTCGGCGGTGCCCTCGACGTAGAACGAGTAGCGCGCGCTCCCGTCCTCCGCGAGCCCCACGACCGCGAGCGTCGTGTTCTCCGGCCCGCGCTGGACGAGAGACGTCTCGACGCCCGACTCCTCGAGCCGCTTCACGAGCTGCCCGCCGAAGTGGTCGGTCGAGATGCGCGACAGGAAGCCCGCCGGCACGCCGAGCCGCCCGAGCGCGACGGCCACGTTGTACGGCCCGCCACCGAGCTTCGGCGCGAGCGGCGCCAGCTCGTCGTCCCCGACCGGCACCATGTCGACCAGCGACTCACCAGCAACCACGATCACAGCGTTCTACTCCTTCGGGGAAGCGCCCGTCCTCTGGAGCCCATCCAACAGCAGTTCCCCCAGCGCGGTGAACGCCTCGGCGTCCGAAACACCTGCCCGTTTCGTGAGGACCCCCGTCTGGATGCCCTCGATGAGCAGCCCGGCCATCTCGGCGAACAACGTCGCGTGCACCTCGCGGAACACGTGCAGCTCGACGCCCTCCTGGATGAACGCCTTGATGCGCTCGGCGGCGGCACGGGCGTTGCGCTCGTAGGTGGCGCGCGTGGGCGGGAAGCCGGAGACGTCCGCGATGAACGCCGCCGAGGCCTTCGTCAGCTCCTCCGCCGCGCCCGCGAGGTAGCTGCCGATGCGTTCGCGCACGTCGTCGAGGCCCGCGATGCGCTTCTCGATGCGCTCGGCCGCCCCTTTGAAGTACCGCCCGACGACCCGCACGGCCAGCTGCTCCTTGCTGCCGGCGAGCGCGTACAGCGTCGACTTGGAGCAGTGCAGCCTGCCCGCGATGTCGTCCAGGGTGAGATGTCCGAAGCCCTCGGTGAGGAACAGCGCCTCCAACCGGGTGAGCAGCTCGGCCTGCCGCTGCGTGAGAGCCCGCGTCATGGTGAGGACCCTGCCACATGCGCTGGCCGGTGTACTGCACAACGCACTAGAGTACTGCTACCAGTACACCACCGGAGGTCGACGATGCCCGCCGAGCGGCTGCTCCCCACCCAAGAGGCCGAGGACCTGATCGCGCTGGTCAGGGAGATCGCGCGGGACGAGCTCAAGCCCCACGCCGCGGACGCCGAGGAGAACGAGAAGTTCCCCCGCGACGCGTTCCGCCTGCTGGGCAGGACGGGTCTGCTCGGCCTGCCGTACCCCGAGGAGTTCGGTGGCGGCGAGCAGCCCTACGAGGTGTACCTGCAGGCGCTCGAAGAGGTCGCCTCGGCGTGGATGACGGTCGCCGTGGGCCTCTCGGTGCACGTGATGTCGTGCTACGGCCTGGCCACGTTCGGCACCCGCGAGCAGCAGGACCGCTGGCTCCCCGAGATGCTCGAGGGCGAACTGCTCGGCGGCTACGCGCTGTCGGAGGTCCAGGCGGGCTCCGACCCGGCCGCCATGGCGACCCGCGCGGTCCGCAAGGGATCCGAGTACGTCGTGAACGGCACCAAGGCGTGGATCACGCACGCCGGCGCCGCCGACTTCTACACCCTGATGGCCCGCACGTCCCCCGACGCGGGCCGCGGCATCTCCTGCTTCCTCGCGCCCGGCGAGACGCGGGGTCTCACCGCGCTGACCCCCGAGCGGAAGATGGGCCTCACCGGCTCCATCACCGCCCAGCTCGAGTTCGCCGACGTGCACTTCGAGGCCGACCGCCTGATCGGCGAGGAGGGCGACGGCCTCAAGATCGCACTGTCCGCTTTGGACTCCGGCCGCCTCGGCATCGCGGCGTGCGCCGTGGGTCTCGCGCAGGCGGCGTTGGACGAAGCGGTCGCGTACGCCAAGACCCGCACCCAGTTCGGCCGTCCGATCATCGAGTTCCAGGGCCTCGAGTTCCTCCTGGCCGACATGGCCGCGGCCGTCGAGTCGGCGCGCGCCACGTACCTGCAGGCCGCCCGCCGCCGCGACCGCGGGCTCCCGTTCCGCCAGCAGGCGTCGATCGCCAAGCTCGTCGCCACCGACGCGGCGATGAAGGTGACGACCGACGCCGTCCAGGTGCTCGGCGGCGCCGGCTACACCCGCGACTTCCCGGTGGAGCGCTACATGCGCGAGGCCAAGGTCCTGCAGATCTTCGAGGGCACCAACCAGATCCAGCGCCTCGTGATCGGCCGAGGCCTGCGCTAGCTAGCCGCGCTCGCGGTAGAAGGGGTCGGCGACGACCCCTTCCCCCTTGCTGTCGTCCCACGTGTAGACCTCGCGCCCCTGCACGAACACGCGCAGGGCCCGGCTCATCACGTCGAGCGGGTCCCCCGACCAGATGACGACGTCACCGTCGAGCCCCGGCTTCAACGACCCGACCCGGTCGTCGAGCCCCATGATCCGCGCGGGGTTGGTCGTGATCGACCGCAGCGCCACGTCGCTGTCGAGCCCTTCCTTCACCGACAGCGTGGCCTGGTGCACCAGGAAGTGGATGGGCACGACGGGGTGGTCCGTCGTGATCGCCAGCTCCACCCCGGCCCGCGCCAGGATGCCGGGGTTGCGCAGCCCGCGGTTGCGCAGCTCCACTTTGGACCGCGAGGTGAACAGCGGCCCGATGATGACCGGGATCCGCTTGTCCGCGATGACGTCCGCGATCAGGTGGCCTTCGGTGCCGTGGTTGAGGATCAGCCGGTACCCGAACTCCTCGGACAGGCGGATCGCCGTGGCGATGTCGTCGGCCCGGTGCGCGTGCTGGCACCACGCCAGCTCACCGGTGAGCACCTTGCCGAGGACCTCGAGCGTGGTGTTGCGGTCGAACGGCTTCCCGTCCGCCTCCGCCTCGGCCTTCTTGGCGAGGTAGTCCTGCGCCTTGGTCAGCTCGTCGCGGATGACCGCCGCCACCCCCTGCCGCGTGGCGGGCAGCTTCCCCTTTTCGCCGTAGACCCGCTTCGGGTTCTCGCCGAGCGCGCTCTTCACGCTGACGGGCTCCTTGACGAGCATCTCGTCGACGGTCCGCCCCCAGCACTTCACCGCGACCGTCTGCCCACCGATGGGGTTGCCCGACCCGGGCTTGATCACCGCCGTCGTGACACCACCACTGAGCGCGTCGGCAAAGCCCAGGTCAGCAGGGTTGATAGCGTCCAGCGCCCGCATCCGAGCCCCGACGGGATCGGTCATCTCGTTGGTGTCCTGCCCGGCCCACCCCTCGGCCTCCTCGTGGACACCGATGTGCCCGTGGGCCTCGACGAAGCCGGGCAACACCCAGGCCCCGCCCGCGTCGACGACCTCGACGCCGTCCGGAACGTCGACGTCAGCGCCGACCGCGACGATCTTCCCGTCCTGGACGAGGACGGTGCCGCCTTCGACGGGGTCGCCGTCGACGGGCACGACGTAGCCCCCGGTGATCGCGATGTTCATGGTTAGCAACGCTAACGGTTGGGCGGACCGACGGCCACCCCTGACCGCTCACACACGACGCCAAAGGCGAGCCGCCTCACGCGCGATGCCGAAGGCGAGCCGTCCTGAGCAGACGCTCCCGCCAACGCAACAGGGGAACGCTACGGACAGAGCGCGCACACCCACGCGAACGCAAGCTAACGCAGGCGTCCCCCCACCCTCAGGACCCCTCGCAACACAACCTACCCAGCACCCCCGACAAGATCAGGAGCTCAACGGCCGGATCCCCCACCGAGCCCCCCAGGACTCCCCCGGAGAAACCCAGATCAGGTCCACCCCGGAGTTCAGGGCGTCCGGCGGGCAGGTCATCGGCTCGACGGCCACGGCCCGCCCCCGCCCGGGGTAGGAATCGGGCGTGTAGACCTGAACCCACCGGAACGCCGGATCCGCCCACACCTCCACCCCGCCGTTCTCGGCGACCAGGGTGTGGTGGACCAGCCCGTCCTCCGAAGGCTCACACCCGCCGAACGGCGTGTCCAGCCGGACGCCCTCGAGCAGCCGCCCGCCGCGGAAGTCGAACGGCGTCCCCTCCACCGGCACGGCGGGCCCGGAAGGCACCATCCGCTCGACGTCGAGCGGCAGCACCGAGGTCGCGGCCAGCGTCAAGGTGCACGAGTCCGTGGAAGCGTTCCCAGCCCGAGGGTAGGGGTGCGTCCCCACCCCGAACGGCGTGGCCGTGTCCCCGACGTTCGTGACCCCGTGCGTGACCGTGAGACCGCGATCATCCAGTGCGTAGGACACCGTGACGTCGAGAGCGACGGGCCATCCCGCCTGGGGCTCGATCAACGCGCGCAACGACACCAAGGAGCCGGTGTGCTCCAGCACGGACCAAGGACGTCGGCGCAGCAACCCGTGGACAGCGTTTCCCCGGGCCGGCTCGGTGACCTCGAGCTGCTGCCGCACGCCGTCCAGCACCCAAGACGCGCCTGCTGTCCGGTTCGGCCACGGCACCAGGACGGCGCCCGCGCTCATCGGCGGTTTCTCGTCGGCGCCGAACGTCTCGACGTACGGGACGCCGTCCACCTCGAAGGACCGCAGGCCCGCGCCTACAGTCGTGATCACGGCGGTGGCACCCTCGTACGAGATCCCCAACATGAGGCTGAAGCCTACGGGGCCAGCGGAAGGATTCGCCCATGAAGGTTCACCATCTGAACTGCGCCACGTTCCGGCCGCCCCTGGTCGCGGGCGGGCTGGTGGCCCACTGCCTGCTGGTCGAGACCGACCAGGGGCTCGTGCTGGTCGACACCGGGTTCGGCATGAACGAGATGACGAACCCCAAGGCGACGATCGACCCGCTGAGCCGCAAGCTGCTCCAGCCGGTGCTCGACATCAACGAGACGGCGATCAGCCAGGTCGAGCGGCGCGGGTACACCGCCGACGACGTGCGGCACGTCCTGCTCACGCACCTCGACCTCGACCACGCGGGCGGGTTGCGCGACTTCCCGAAGGCCACGGTGCACGTGCTCGACTCCGAGCTGGAGGCGGCGAGCAACCCGCGCAACGTCAAGGAGCGGGCGCGGTACCCGAAGGCGCAGCGGGAAGGCGTCACCTTCCGCACGCACAGGGCGGAGGGCGAGGACTGGTTCGGGTTCCAGGCCGTGCAGGACGTCGCGGGGCTGCCGGACGACATCCTGCTCGTGCCGCTGATCGGTCACACCCGCGGCCACACGGGCGTCGCGGTCAAGGGGGACGACGGCTGGATGCTGCACGCCGGCGACGCGTACTTCTACCGCGGCGAGGTCGAGACGCCGCCGAGCACCATCTTCGCGCTCAAGCTCACCGCCAGGCAGACCGAGACGATCCGCGAGCAGCGTCTGTCCAATGTGGAACGACTGAGGGAGCTCAAGGCGCGGGGCGAGGTCGAGGTGTTCTGCGCCCACGACCCGGTCGAGCTGGCCAGGCTGGCGTGACCTTCATCCGCCAGATCCGGCTGGACGGGCGGCACGACACGCGCCGCTACCCGTTCACGCTGCCGGTCGTCCGGCACCTGCTGGAGAACCCGGTCGACCTCCGGACGCCGGTCACGTTCCTCGTCGGCGACAACGGCGCGGGCAAGTCGACGCTGGTCGAGGCGATCGCCGTGGCGGCCGGGTTCAACGCGGAGGGCGGCACGCAGTCGTTCCGCTTCGCCACGAAGGCCACGGAGTCCTCGCTCGGCGACCACCTGACGCTCAGCTGGGGCACCAGGAAACCCCGCACGGGGTTCTTCCTGAGGGCGGAGTCGTTCTACAACGTCATCACCGAGATCGACCGGATCGGCGCGGGGATCCACGCGTCGTACGGCGGGAAGTCGTTGCACGAGCGGTCACACGGCGAGAGCTTCATCGACCTGATGACGCACCGGTTCGGCGGCAAGGGCCTCTACGTGCTGGACGAGCCGGAGGCCGCGCTGTCGGTCAAAGGCTGCCTCACGGTCCTGAGGCGCATGCACGAGCTCGTCGGGGAAGGGTCGCAGTTCATCATCGCCACGCACTCGCCGATCCTGCTCGCGGCGCCGGGCGCGACGATCCTGGAGATCACCGACACGATCGACGAGGTCACCTACGACACGGCGGAACCGGTCGCGCTCACCCGCAACTTCCTGGGTGGGCCCGACCGGTTCCTGAAGCACCTGCTGGACTGAGCGGCTACTTGCCGAGGTTCTCCGGGTGCATCTCCACCTTGCCGTGCAGCACGCGGTTGATGCCCCAGAGCACCAGGCCGGCGAGCAGCAGCCAGCCCGCGATCACGTAGTCGGCCCACGGGCGGCCCGAGAGCACCGGCATCGCGAGGTACGCGCACGTGATCGCGCCGAGCACCGGAGCCCACGTCGGCGCGCGGAAGTGCTCGTGATCCGACTTCTCGCGGCGCAGCACGAGGCAGGCGACGTTGACGATGGTGAAGACGATCAGCAGCAGCAACGACGTCGTGCCGCCGAGCTTGCCGATGTCCGCGGTGGACACCAGGATCACCGCGACGCCGGTCGTGAAGACGATCGAGATCCACGGCGTGCGGCGGAACGGGTGCACGGTGCCGAAGAACTGCGGGATGATCTTCTCGTTCGCCATGCCGTACAACAACCTCGACGCCATCAGCATGTTGATCAGCGCCGAGTTGATGACGGCCAGCAGACCGATCAACGCGAAGATCCACAACGGGAAGCCGGGCGCACCGACGGTGACGACCCTCAGCAACGCGCTGCTGCCCGCCTTGGCGAGCTCGTCGGACGGGATCAGCAGCGACGACGTGATCGCGACCAGGACGTAGATCAGGGCGGCGATGCCCATGCCCCACAGCATGGCGCGCGGGAAGATCTTGGCCGGGCTCTTGCACTCCTCGGCCATGTTCACCGAGTCCTCGAAGCCGACCATCGCGAAGAACGCGAGCGCCGTGGCCGAGGTGACCGCGAGCACCACGCTGCCGTCCGACGGCACGTTGATCTCGGTGAGCCTGCCGGGTTCGCCGTCGCCGTTCAGGACGGCCCAGACGCCGATCAGGATGATGATCACCAGGCCGGACAGCTCGATGCAGGTCAGCACCACGTTCGTCTTGACCGACTCGGACACGCCGCGGAAGTTGATCAGGGCGAGACCGGCGATGAAGAGGATCGCGATGCCCGTGATGACGAGCGACTCCGGGCTGAGCGCGACGTCGAAGAACTCGACGAGCAGCTGCCTCAGGTACGTGCGGCCGAACGCGAGAGCCGCCGACGACGCCGACGTGATGCCGGAGCACATGACGGCGAACGCGACCATGAACGTCAGGAAGTGGATCCCGAACGCCCTGTTCGTGTAGAGCGCCGCGCCGGCGGCCTTCGGGTACTTGCCGACCAGTTCGAGGTAGCTGAACGCGGTCAGGAACGCCACCACGAACGCGAGCAGGAAGGGCAGCCAGAGAGCGCCGCCGATCTTGCCGGCCACGTTGCCGGTGAGGGCGTAGATGCCGGTACCGAGGATGTCGCCGACGACGAAGAACAGCAGCAGCTTCGGGCCGATCGCCCGGTGCAGCTCTGGTTGCTCCGTTCGCGGAGTCGCTTCAGCCATGCCCGAAGATTCTGCACGTTCTGCCGGTCACCTGCGAGAACGGACGCTGACCTCACCCGATTGGTGTAACAATCGGACGATGAGACTCGCGGCAACAGCGATCATCGCCGCCTTGGCGCTGACCGCCTGCTCCTCGTCCGAACCCGCGGGTGAGGACGCTCCGCAGCACCGCGACGTGAAGAGCCTGGTGGCCGCGGTGGAGAAGTCCGTCGCCGAGAAGGGCGCGTACCGCTTCACCATCGCGCCGCCGGCGACCGGGGGCGGCGTGCGGTACCCGTCGAACGGCACCGTGCGGCTGGGCGGTGAGGTGCCGGGCATGGACGCGACGACCACCCGTCCCGTGCGGTCCGGCGGTGACGCGGTGGAGCTGCGGCTCGTCTCGACCGCGAAGGACGCCGCGTTCGTGAAGCTGCCGGCCGCGCTGTTCGGGCTGCCCGCCGAGAAGCCGTGGGTGCGGCTCGACCGCAGGGTCGACGACGACTTCACCACGACGATGCTCGGGTTCCACGACGTCGTCTTCCAGCAGGCCGCCTTCACCACCTACCACCTGCCGGTGATCAAGGCCGGCGGCGAGCTGGAGCTGACGGCGCAGGTCGGCGGGAACACCCGGTACTCGATCGCCGTCGACTACCGGAAGGCCTACGACGCCCTCGCCGACGAGGGCCTGCGCACCGAGCTCAAGCTCGCCCTCGACCAGCAGGTCGCGGGCTCGACCGGGGAGATCGAGCTCGACGGCGCCGGCCTGCCGGTCCGCATCGCGTTCTACACGCAGTTCCAGGGTGCGCGGATCGTCGACGAGGCCCGCTTCTCCGACTGGGGAACCGCAGCGGAGATCACCGCGCCGGGCCCGGCCGAGATCAGTCCGCGGAGTTGACGCGGTAGCGCCAGATCGCCGGCATCAGGGCGACCATGGCGACCGACGCCACGACCACCAGCAGGCCACCGACGGACACGGCCGCCGCGGTGCCGAACGCCGCGCCACCCGTGCCGTGCAACAGGTCCGCGACGCGCGGGCCTCCCGCCACGACGACGATGAAGACGCCCTGCATCCGCCCGCGCATCTCGTCGGTCGCGGCCGACTGCAGGATCGCGCCCCGGAACGCCATCGACACCATGTCCGCCGCACCGGCGAGCGCCAGGAACGCCGCCGCGACCCACAGCGAGCCCGCGAGGCCGAAGCCGGTGATCGCGAGGCCCCAGCCCACCACGGCCAGCGTCAGCGCGACGCCGTGCCGGTTGATGTTCGAGATCCACCCGGACGTCAGCCCGCAGATCACCGCGCCGACCGGGATCGCCGCGAACAGCACGCCGAGCGCGAACCCACCGCCCGCCGGGTCGCCGAACGTGTGCTGCGCCATCTCCGGGAACAGCGCCCGCGGCATGCCGAACACCATCGCGATGATGTCGAGCAGCATGCTCGCCATCAGCACCTTCTGCGCCCACAGGTAGACGAACCCGTCGAGCACGTCCCTCAGGCCCGCGCGGCGGACCACCCCGTCCAGCGGGGGCATCGCGGGCAGCTTCCACACCGCGTAGACCGTGGCGGTGAGCGCGATCGCGTCCACCAGGTAGAGCGTCGAAAGCCCGACGACCGGCATGAACGCACCCGCGAGCAACGGCCCGAGCACCGCGCCGAACTGCATGACCGTCGAGCCGAGGGCCCCCGCGGACGGCAGCAGCTCCGCCGGCACGAGCCTCGCGATCGCCGCCGAACGCGCCGGGGCGTTGGCCGCGAAGAACACCTGCTGCAGGCCGAGCAACGCGATGACGAGCCACACCGAACCGACGCCCAGCGCCGCCTGCACCCAGAGCAGCACCGACGAGACGGCGATGCCGGCGTTGGTGACGAGCATCAGCTTCCGGCGGTCGACGGTGTCCGCGATCGCACCACCCCAGAGCCCGAAGACGAGCAGCGGGACGAGCGCGACACCGGCGGCGATGCCGACCCACGCCGACGAGCCGGTGAGGTCGTAGACCTGCTTGGGGACAGCGACGGCGGTGAGCTGGGAGCCCACCGCCGTCACGATCGTGGAGAGCCACAACCGCCGGTACGCGACGATCTTCAACGGACGGGTGTCGATCACGAACGTCGAACGCGCGCTTCTCCCCACAGTGGCCACATGGTTAGCCTATGACAACTAACATCCGCTTCACGTGGGGATGTCACCAAGACCACTCGGCTAGAGGCGCACCGGGTACACCGGCTCCGGCACCTTCGGGCTGATCCGGCCCTCGACGAAGATCCCGTGCCAGATCATGAAGCACAGCAGGCTCCAGAGCTGCCGGCTGCGGTCGAACTGCTCCGACCTGTGCTCGGCGAGCAGGTCGAGCACGGCGTTCTTGTCGAGCAGGTGGCCGGTCTGCGAGTCGTTGATGATCCCGCGCGCCCAGTCGTACATCTCGGCGCGCAGCCAGTGCCGGATCGGCACCGGGAAGCCGAGCTTCGGCCGGTTCAGCACGTGCGCCGGGATGATCTTGGCCAGCGCCTTGCGCAGCGCGTACTTGGTCGTGCCCTCGGTGAGCTTCTGGTCGAGCGGCACCTCGGCCGCGACCTTGAAGACCTCGGGGTCGAGGAACGGCACCCGCAGCTCGATGGAGTTGGCCATCGTCACCTTGTCGGCCTTGACGAGGATGTCGCCGCGCAGCCACGTGAAGAGGTCGATGTGCTGCATTCGCGCGACCGGGTCCCAGTCCTCCGACTCGCGGTACCAGGGCGCCGTGACGTCCTGGAAGCCGATGCCCTCCCTGTAACCGGGGAACACCGCCCGCACCTGCGCGTCGCTGAAGTTGCGCGCGTTGCCGTAGTAGCGCTCCTCCAGCTTGAGCGAGCCGCGCCGCAGCAGGTCCTTGCCGCGCACACCCTCCGGAATGGACTTCGACACCGCGCCCATCAGCTTGCGCACGCCGCCCGGCACCTTCTCGAACGGCGCCAGCGACAACGGCTCGTGGTAGATCACGTAGCCGCCGAACAGCTCGTCCGCGCCCTCGCCCGAGAGGACCGCCTTCACGTACTTACGCGCCTCTTTGGCGATGAAGTACAACGGCACCAACGCCGGGTCCGCCACCGGGTCGTCGAGGTACCAGAGGATCAGCGGCAGCTCTTCCATCATCTCTTCGGGCGACACGGTCCTCACGACGTGCCGCACCCCGATGGCCGCCGCGGTCTCCGCGGCGACGTCCACCTCCGAGTACCCCTGGCGGTCGAAACCGCTGGTGAACGCGATGAGGTTCGGGTTGTGCAACTTGGCCAGCGTCGCCGTGGCCGTCGAGTCGATGCCACCCGACAGGAACGCCCCGACCGTGACGTCCGGGTCGGAGATCATGTGCTTGGCCACCGAGTCGCGCATGACCTCGGCGATGCGCTCGTGCAGCGCCTCGGCCTCGTGCGCCCCGTTCACCGGCCGCGGCGAGAACACGGGCTTGAAGTACCGGTTGAACAGCACCTGCCCACCCGGGCTGACCTTGAACGACGTGCCGGACTCCACCCGCCGGATCGCCTTGTGCAGCGACTCGGGCTCCGGCACGTACTGCAGCACCAGGTAGTGCTGCAACGCCGTCTGGTCCAGCTCCTGGCTGATCCCGAGCACACCGGTCAGCTGCAGCAAGCTCTTCTTCTCCGACGAGAACGCCACCCCACCGGGGCCGCTCGCCCAGTACAGCGGCTTGATCCCGAACGGGTCCCGCGCCCCGAACACCACGCGCTCCTGCGCGTCCCAGATCATGAACGCGAACATCCCGCGCAGCCGCTTGACCCAGTCGGCCCCGAGGTAGTGGTACCCGGCGACGATGGCCTCACCGTCGCCCTTGGTCTTGAAGTGCGCGCCGAAGTGCATGGCCAGCTCGGCCCGCAGCTCCTTGTAGTTGTAGATCTCGCCGTTGAAGTTCAGCGTGTACCGCGTCGGGTTCTCCGGCGGCCCCCACACCAACGGCTGGTGGGAGTGCTCCAGGTCGATGAAGCCGAGCCGGTTGAACCCGTAGACGACCTCGGCATCGGCCCACGTGTCCTGCTCGTCGGGACCGCGGTGCCGCTGGCAGCGCAGTGCTGCGGCCACGGAGCCGCGCGCCGAGGCCGCGGCGGCTTCGGTGGAACAGATGAGTCCGAGCACTCCGCACACGTGAAATCGCACCTCGTAGCTAGCTGTTGCTGAAATCCCAGTATGCCGAAGCTGGGATCGGACATTCGCGCCACCCGAAGGACGCCCGGGGGCCGGGTCAGGTTCCGGAGGGGTGGCGCCGGGCACGGCCGGGGCGGCGCGGACGAGTGGTGGCCGTGGTGGTGGGGGCCGCGGTGGCGGGCCGTGTTGGCAGGGCCGGGGTGGCGGCACCGTGTCGGTGGGACCGTGGTCGTGGGCCGTGGCGGGGCCGTGGTGGGGGACCGGCGTGGGGGGCCGTGGCGGTGGGACCGTGATCGTGGGCCATGGCGGGACCGTGGCGAGGGGACCGGCGTGGCGGGGACCGGGTGCTCGGCGGTGCGGCTCGCGGTACGGGTGGCGGCAGCGGCTGTCGGCGGCAGCGGAGCTCACCAGCCAGGCGGTGGCTGCGGCTACGCACGCTGACGCAGGGGTCCCCTTCGATTTCGGGTCCCCCGCGACCGAACGTACTCAGCGGGTCTGACAATTCCGACGCGAAGCCGAAGGCGGGCCACCTGACCGCCGGCCCCAACCGGCCGCGACAAGCGAGCCGCGACGAGCAAAAGGGGCGCCTCCCGCCCACAGGAAGCGCCCCATCGCGAAAGCTCCAGCCGAACCTACGGAGCGACCCGCTCCAGCTGCCACCCGTCCCGCCCCAGCCGGAACCGCAGCCGGTCGTGCATCCGATCCCGCCGGCCCTGCCAGAACTCGACCTCTTCCGGCCGGATCCGCCACCCGCCCCAGTGCGGCGGCACCGGGATCTTCTCGGTGTCCGCGAACTGGCGCTCGATCTTGTGCAGCGCGGAATCCAAAGTGGACCTGCCGGTGACCACTCGGGACTGCGGCGAGGCCCAGGCGCCGATCTGCGAGCCGCGCGGGCGCGAGTTCCAGTACTCGGCGGTCTCCACCGGGCCGACCTTCTCCACGGTGCCGCGCACGTGGGCCTGGCGCTGCATCGCGAACCACGGGAACGTGGCCGAGGCGTAGCGGGTGGCCATCAGGTCGTGCGACTTGTTGGACGTGTAGTTCGTGAAGAACACGAGTCCGCGGGCGTCGAGGCCCTTGGCCAGCACCGTGCGCGACGACGGGCGGCCCTTGGTGTCGGTGGTGGCGAGCACCATCGCGTTGGGCTCCGGCACGCCGGCTCCCGTGGCCTGGTCGAGCCACAGCTGGAGCTGTTCGTGCCAGGTGGCGGCAAGCTCCGACTCGCTGAGCGAGCCCTGCTCGTAGGACACGCGCATCGCCGGTAGCGCGATGTTCGTGGTCTCCGTCATCGGCGAACCTCCAAGCGGCGGGCAGAACTCGTGGTCCCTGGACCCGCGACCATACGCACGGCGAACGGATCCCGAAACCGCCTGCGCGGTGATGACCACCACCCGAACGGTGACTGTCCGTGCAAAGAACAGTTCTGGATCGAGTCCGTGATCGAGTCAGATGGAATCGAGCACACGTGTGACGGTGACCACGTCTTCACCCAGTGCGGTGGCGAGGGTTCCGCCTGCTGCCAACGGAACGACGCTCCACCACTCTCCGCCGCCCGCGGGGCGCGCCTTCGCGTCCAGGAGCAGGTCGGTGCCGATCACGCGCTTGCCCGCGAGGCCGGCGGGCGATGAGTCGACAAGGGAGTCGCCGACGACGAGCTGCTGGTGCAGCAACGGCTTTCCGCACCGGGTCGCGCGCACCGACGTGGACAGCGAGCCGGCGGGCTCACCGGTTCGGCCCAGCGCCAGGACCTCGCGAGTGCGCAACTCCGCGTGACTGTCCAATTCGGCCTCCACCACGGCGGTGTGATGCGCGCGGGCCGTCACGACCGTCGGCTCCGGCCGGTACGACAACGTTCCCCCGATCAGGAAGCGCACCGAGGACGAGGACGCCGCACCGGACGTTCCGGGCAGCAACAGCGTCGCCGCAACACCTCGGAGCTCGAGCGAGGCCCCGGGACCGACTTCGACGGTCAGGGACAACGAATCGCCGCCCAGCGGTGCCGTCACCGAGGACACCAGGTGCACCAGCGCAACCGGGCCCACGCGGCGGTGCGGCACCAATGTCAACGGTGTCATGGACCGGAGGACCCGCACGACGCTGTTGCCGTGCGAGTCCAGCGTGACGACCAACCGTGCCGACGCCTTCACAGCTGGGCCAGCACCCACTTCGCGACCTCGGGCGCGTCCGGGGTCTCGACGAGCGACTGCGCGATGACGGGCAGCTCCCCGCGCACCCGGTGCGCGTCGGAGATCATGACGTCCATGTCCGCGCCGACGAACGGGGCGAGGTCGGTCTTGTTGATGACCAGCAGGTCCGCGGTCGTGACGCCGGGGCCGCCCTTGCGCGGCACCTTGTCGCCGCCCGCCACGTCGACGACGAAGATCTGCCGGTCCACCAGGCCGCGCGAGAACACCGCGGTCAGGTTGTCGCCGCCGCTCTCGATGATCACCAGGTCCAGCCTGGCGAACCGGTGCTCCAGGCGCTCCACGGCGTCGAGGTTCGCGGTGATGTCGTCGCGGATCGCGGTGTGCGGGCAGCAGCCCGTCTGCACGGCCTCGATGCGCGACGGGTCGAGCACGCCGGCGCGACGCAGGAAGTCCGCGTCCTCGGTCGTGTAGATGTCGTTGGTGACGACCGCCAGCTCCAGCTGCGAGCCCAGCGCGCGGCACAGCGCCGCGGTCAGCGCGGTCTTGCCGCTGCCGACCGGGCCGCCGATGCCGATGCGCGGCGCGGCTCCGTGGTGGTGGTCGTGCGGGTCGGGCCCGTGATTAGCTCCCAAAGAGACGCACCCCTTCTCGTCGTGCATGTGCTTCTGCCAGAAGATCCAGAGCAGGCGACCCCAGCGCGGGCAGTTCCTTGCAGGCCCTCGAAGCGACGTCCTGCACGGGCAGCGCGGCCACGATCGCGTTCACCCCGAACGGATCGAGCCCCAGCAGCCGCACCGCCGCCGACGCGGGCCCGCTCACAGCCAGGTAAGCGCACGTCAGAGCGGCTTCGAACGGCTCACCGACCAGCACGCCGATCACCAGCGGCTGGTGCGGGTCGCGCGGCAGCGCGTCCAGGCGCTCGGAGGGCCAGGCCCGGCGGGCGGCCCGCAGCATCCCGCGCCCCTGCGCCCGTGACGCCTCGCGTTGGGCGGGCGAAGGTGTGCGGGCGTCCAGCTCCGCGTCCAGCCCGGCCAGGTCCTCACCCCGCGCCGCCGCGGCCGCGAAGCCCGCCGCCAGCAGGCCCGCGCCGAGCAACCGGCCGTGCAGGAAGGACCGCAGCGACGGTTCGTCGTGCACCAGCCCGCGCGCGGCGGCCTCTTCCAGGCCGCCGGAGTGCACGTGGCCTCCGCCGGGGAAGCGGGAGTCGGCGAGGATCAGCGCGGTCAGCATCAGAACAGGAAGTACCGCTGGGCCATCGGCAGCTCCGCGACCGGCGAGGGCTCGACCAGCGATCCGTCGACGTGCACGGCGAAGCTGTCCGGATCGACGCGGACGTCCGGCATCGCGTCGTTGAGCACCATGTCCGCCTTGCTGACCGACCGCGTCGACGACACCGGCAGGACCCGCCGCGCGTACCGGTCCGCGATCCCGGCCTCGACGGCCTCCGGCGCCACGAAGAACACCGACGAGGCCGCACCGGCCGTGGCACCGAACATCGGCCGCGCCCAGACGGGCTGGGGCGTCGGGATCGAGGCGTTCGCGTCCCCCATCGCGCCCCAGGCGATGAAGCCGCCCTTGAGCACCACCGAAGGCCGCACGCCGAAGAACTTGGGCTCCCACAGCACGAGGTCGGCGAGCTTGCCGACCTCCACGGACCCGACCTCGTCCGCGATCCCGTGCGCCAGCGCGGGGTTGATCGTGTACTTGGCGACGTACCGCCGTGCCCGCAGGTTCTCGTCCAGCGACCGGCGCGACGACATCACGTGCGCGGTCTGCCAGGTCCGGACGACCACCTCGCCGACGCGGCCCATCGCCTGCGAGTCGGACGAGATCATCGAGATCGCGCCCAGGTCGTGCAGCAGGTCCTCGGCCGCGATCGTGGTCGGCCTGATCCGCGACTCCGCGAACGCCAGGTCCTCCGGCACGGACGGGTTGAGGTGGTGGCAGACCATCAGCATGTCGAGGTGTTCCTCGAGCGTGTTGACGGTGTGCGGGCGGGTCGGGTTCGTCGACGACGGCAGCACGTTGGGCAGCGAGACGACGCGGATGATGTCCGGCGCGTGCCCGCCGCCGGCGCCCTCGGAGTGGTAGGCGTTGATCGACCGGCCGCCGATGGCGTCCACAGTGGACTCCAGGAAGCCCGCCTCGTTCAACGTGTCCGTGTGGATCGCGACCTGCACGCCCGACTCGTCCGCGATCCGCAGGCAGGCGTCGATCGCGGCGGGCGTCGTGCCCCAGTCCTCGTGCAGCTTGAACCCGCCCGCGCCGCCCGCGAGCTGTTCCCGCAGGCCCTCCTCCGAGACGGTGTTCCCCTTGCCCAGCAACAACACGTTGATCGGCATGTGGTCCATCGACGTCAGCATGCGGTCGAGGTACCAGGCTCCCGGTGTGACGGTCGTGGCCTTCGTGCCCTCCGCCGGACCGGTGCCACCACCGATCAGCGTGGTCAGCCCGGACGCCAGCGCCTCGTCCACGATCTGCGGGCAGATGAAGTGGACGTGGCAGTCGATGCCGCCCGCGGTGAGGATCTTCCCGTTGCCGGACAGGATCTCCGTCGACGGGCCGATCACCAGGTCCGGGTGCACCCCGTCCATCGTGTCCGGGTTGCCCGCCTTGCCGATCGCGACGATCCGCCCGTCCCGCACGCCGACGTCGGCCTTGACGACACCCCAGTGGTCGAGGACCACCGCACCGGTGATGACCAGGTCGGGAGCCCCCTCGGCACGGGTCGCGATGCCCTGCCCCATCGACTCGCGGACGACCTTGCCACCGCCGAAGACCACCTCGTCGCCCGAGGTGGCGCCGCGCGAGCGGTCCTCGGTGACCTCGATGAACAGGTCGGTGTCGGCGAGCCGGATCCGGTCGCCGGTCGTCGGCCCCAGCAGGTCGGCGTAGCGCTCGCGGTCGATCATCGCTGCAACCCCCGGACGATCCTCGAGCCTGCCAGCGGAACCAGCACCACCTCGCGTTCGACGCCGGGCTCGAACCGCACGGCCGTGCCCGCGGGGATGTCGAGCCGGTAGCCGAACGCGGCCTCGCGGTCGAACTCGAGCCCCGTGTTGACCGAGGCGAAGTGGAAGTGCGAGCCGACCTGGACGGGCCGGTCGGCGGTGTTCACGACGACCGTCGTCACGCGCGGCCGGCCGGGGTTGAGCTCGACCGGCTCGGCGCCGACGACCACCTCCCCCGGCGCCGGACCGGCGGACGGCGCGATCGGGTGGTGCACGGTGACGAGCTTCGTGCCGTCCGGGAACGTCGCCTCCACCTGCACCGAGTCGATCATCTCCGGCACGCCCCGCATGACCTGCTCCGGCGCGAGCACCGTCCTGCCGCTCTCCATGAGCTCGCTGACCGTGCGTCCGTCCCGCGCGCCCTCCAGCACGTGGTCGGTGATCAGCGCGACGGCCTCGGGGTAGTTGAGCAGCACGCCGCGTTCGAGCCGGCGGCGGGCGACGTCGGCGGCGACGTGCACGAGGAGCTTGTCGCGTTCATGCGGCGTCAGATGCACTTCGCCGTTCTAGCACGCGAAAGCGCGCTATCCCGGAGTGGAAACACGGCCGAAACACGACCGCGTGTCCACCGACCGGTTGACGACCGGGGTCAGCGGTGCGGTCGTCCCGCGAGAGGGGTCCGCGACCGCAGGATTCACGGCATGAACGCGATCCGGGTGAGGGGCCTGACGAAGGCCTACAAGGGCCACCAGGCGGTGGCGGGGGTGGACCTCGACGTCGCTCGCGGCGAGGTGTTCGCCGTGCTCGGCCCGAACGGGGCCGGCAAGACCACGAGCGTCGAGATCCTGGAGGGGCACCGCGACCGCGACGGGGGCGAGGTCAGCGTGCTGGGGGTCGACCCGGCCAGGGGCGGCCGGGAGTGGCGTTCGAAGCTCGGCATCGTCCTGCAGAGCGCGACGGACGCGGCGACGCTCACGGTGCGCGAGGCCGTGCACCACTACGCCGGGTACTACGGCGACCCGCGCGACCCGGAGGAGGTCATCGACCTCGTCGGGCTCACCGAGAAGGCGAAGTCGCGCGTCGGCACGTTGTCCGGCGGGCAGCGGCGACGCCTCGACGTGGCGCTCGGCATCATCGGCCGCCCCGAGCTCGTGTTCCTCGACGAGCCGACCACGGGCTTCGACCCCGAGGCGCGCCGGCAGTTCTGGGGGCTCGTCGCACGGCTGGCCGCCGAGGGCACCACGATCCTGCTGACCACGCACTACCTGGACGAGGCCGAGGCGCTCGCCGACCGCGTGGCCGTGCTCGCCGGGGGACGGATCGTCGCCGAGGGCACCCCGCAGACGCTCGGCGGCCGCGCGCACGCCGACGCCACCGTCCGGTGGCTGTCCGACGGCGGCTACCGCGAAGTCCTCACGCACGAGCCCACCAAGGTCATCGCCGACCTGTCCCGGCACGGCGAGCTGGCCGAGCTGACCGTCACCCGCCCGTCGCTGGAAGACGTCTACCTGGAGCTGATCAAATGACCACCGCTGTCGCGTCCGGGGCGGCCGCTCTGCCCTCGACCCTCGCCCTCGGTCTCGCGAGGGGTGGGACCGAGCTGCGGGAGTTCTTCCGGCAGAAGGAAAACCTCATCTTCACTGTCTCGCTGCCGGCGGTCCTGATGCTGCTGCTCGGCACCGTGTACGTGAAGGAGGTCGCCGCCGCGCAGATGTTCGCGGCCAGCATGATCGGCGCCGGCATCATCTCGACGTCGTTCGTCGGACTGGGCATGAGCGTCGTGGCCGACCGCGAGGACGGCACGCTCAAACGGCTGCGCGGCACGCCGATGCCGTTCACGTCCTACTTCATCGGCAAGATCGTGCTGGTCTTCGTGTCGAGCCTCTTCGAGGCCGTGCTGCTGGTCGCGGTCGGTGTGCTGCGCTTCGACCTGGAACTGCCGGCCAGCGCGGAGAAGTGGCTGACGTTCGCCTGGGTCTTCACCCTCGGCGTCATCGCCTGCTCGCTGATCGGTGTGGCGCTGAGCGGGATCGCGAAGTCCACCCGCAACGCCGCCGGCGTGCTGAACCTGCCGTACATCGTGCTGCAGTTCCTCAGCGGCGTGTTCATCATGCAGGCGGCTCTGCCGGAGTCGCTGCGCACGGTGGGTTCGCTCTTCCCGCTCAAGTGGGTGTGCCAGGGTTTCCGCTCGGTGTTCGCACTGGAAGAGGGCTACGCGGTCATGGAGGCGGCGGGATCATGGGAGCTGGGCAAGACCGCGCTGGTGCTCGGGGCGTGGAGCGTCGCGGGCCTCGTGCTCGTCGGCAGGACCTTCAGGTGGAGCAACACCAGCCGCTGACCACCTGGTACGTGCTGTTCGGGCTCACCCAGGTCACCACCATCGCGCTGATCCTGGTGGACGCCAACCCCCTCGCCGACCGGCTGTCGGCGGTGGGGTTGCTCGTCCTGAACTCGCTGTGGTTCGTCGGGTACGGCCTGCGGCTCATGAGGGACGGGATCGAGGACTGGCGCGGCCTCGTCTACGCGGCCGGCTCGCTGGCCCTCTGGGCCCCGGCGGTCTGGCTGACCGGCAACGCCACGTTCGCGCTGTTCGGGCTCGTGCCGCAGATCTACATGATGATGCCGGTGACCTGGGCGTTCTTCCCGATGGTCGTCTTCGTCTTCACCCCGCAGCTGCTGACCTGGCTGGCCGGTGCCGACCCCGCGCTGCCGTGGCCCGGCGCACTGCTGATCGTCGGCTTCTCCCAGGCGTTCGGCTGGGCGGTGAGCCGGATAGCGCAGCAGAACGAGCAACGCGGTGAGCTGCTCGAACGCATCGAGGCGCTGACGCTCGAGACCGAGCGGGCGCGCTGGGCGGCCGAGATCCACGACACGCTGGCGCAGGGCTACACGTCGATCATCACGCTGCTGCAGGGCGCTCAACCGAACGTCGAGCTGGCGTTGCGGACGGCGCGGGAGAACCTCCGCGAGGCACGGGCCCTGGTCGCGTCGAACTCACCGTCGCCTTTGGACGGTTCGTCGCTGGAGGACGCGTTGCGGCGCCTGGTGTCCGGCGTGGCGCTGCCGTCCAGCTTCAGGGTGATCGGCGACGCCCGGCCGCTGGCGACCTCGGCCGAGGTGGTGCTGCTGCGGACCGTGCAGGAGGCGCTGACCAACGTCGACCGCCACTCCGGCGCCTCGCGGGTCGACGTCGTGATGAGGTTCGACGAGGACGGCGTCTCCCTGGAGGTGCGCGACGACGGCCGCGGCTTCGGCGACGCCCCGGAGGGCTTCGGCCTGCGGGGGATGCGCGCCCGGCTCGAACAGGTGGGTGGGACGCTGTCGCTGTCCTCGGACGAGGGGGCGTCAGTGCTGGTGGAGGTGCCGCTGTGATCAGGGTTCTGCTGGTGGACGACCACCCGGTGGTGCGCCAGGGCCTGCGGGGGATGCTCGTGGCCGACGACCTGGAGGTGGTCGGCGACGCAGGGTCCGGCCAGGAGGCGATCACCTCGGCGGCCGCTCTGAAGCCGGACGTCGTGCTGATGGACCTGCGGATGCCCGAAATGGACGGTGTGGCCGCGACCGCCCGGATCGTCGGGACCGGGCCGCGGGTGCTGGTGCTGACGACGTACGAGACCGATTCGGACATCCTCCGCGCGGTGGAGGCCGGTGCGTCCGGATACCTGCTGAAGGACTCGACGACCGAGGACCTGATCGCGGCCATCCGAGCCGCCGCGCGCGGCGAGACCGTGCTCGCTCCGTCGATGGTGGCGAAGGTGGTCGGGCAGGTGCGGACGCCGCCGCTGTCGGCTCGGGAGGCCGAGGTGTTGAGGCTGGTCGCGAAGGGGTTGTCCAACGTCGAGATCGGGCGGGCGCTGTTCATCTCGGAGGCGACGGTGAAGACCCACCTGCTGCGGGTGTTCAACAAGCTGGGGGTGTCGGACCGGACGGCGGCGGTGACGACGGCGATGGGTCGAGGCATGCTGCGGTGAGACCCCGACACGCCGTGGTGAAGTGACCCAGGACACCCGGTTGTCACCTCCCGGCCACCGGCCTGCAACACTGTGAACTCCGGCAACGGCGCCGGTCAGGTCCCTGAAGCTCGTCAATCGCCCCGGAGGCGTGACCACATGACCCAGACCGCCGATCCGACCTCGTTGGTGCTTCCCGCCGAGCTCAAGCCGTCCGACGGCCGCTTCGGCTGCGGACCGTCCAAGGTGCGTCCCGAGGCCGTGCAGGCCCTCGCCTCCGAAGGTGCGGCGCTGCTCGGCACGTCCCACCGGCAGAAGCCCGTCAAGAACCTCGTCGGCCGCGTGCGCTCCGGCCTGCGCGAGCTGTTCCAGCTCCCCGACGGCTACGAGGTCGTGCTCGGCAACGGTGGCACCACGGCGTTCTGGGACGCGGCGTCCTTCGGGCTCGTTCGCGAGACCGCGCAGCACTTCACCAACGGCGAGTTCTCCTCCAAGTTCGCGAAGGTCACGCAGACCGCGCCGTTCCTGAAGGACTCGCTCGTCACCAAGGCCGAGCCGGGCACCGCGCCCGAGCTCTTCTACGCCGAGGGCGCCGACCTGGTCGGGTGGGCGCAGAACGAGACCTCGACCGGCGTCGCGATGCCCGTCACGCGCATCGAGGGTTCCGAGCAGGCGCTGATCGCCATCGACGCCACCTCCGGCGCGGGTGGTCTGCCGGTCAAGGCCGAGGACTTCGACGTCTACTACTTCGCACCGCAGAAGTCGTTCGCGAGCGACGGCGGCCTGTGGCTCGCGCTGATGTCGCCGAAGGCCCTGGAGCGCGTCGAGGAGCTCAAGGACCGCTGGGTGCCGGAGTTCCTGTCGCTGCCGACGGCTCTCGACAACTCCACCAAGGACCAGACGTACAACACGCCGTCGGTCGCCACGCTCTTCCTGCTGGCGCACCAGATCGACTGGATCAACGGCAACGGTGGCCTCGACTGGTCGGTCGCGCGCACGAAGGACTCGAGCGACCGCCTGTACTCGTGGGCCGAGAAGACCCCGTACACCACGCCGTACGTGGAGAAGGCCGCTGACCGCTCGCAGGTCGTCGGCACGATCGACTTCTCCGACGACGTGGACGCCGCCACTGTCGCGAAGGTGTTGCGCGCCAACGGCATCGTGGACGTCGAGCCGTACCGCAAGCTCGGCAAGAACCAGTTGCGCGTCGCGATGTTCCCGGCCATCGAGCCGAACGACGTCACGATCCTGACGCAGGCGATCGACTGGATCGTCGGCCAGCTCTGACGACAGCAGCGACCTGGGGCGCACCGAACGGCTTTCCGGTGCGCCCCAGTGCTTTTCAGGCGAGTGCCTCCGTGGGCGACTGCCGTGCCGCCCGCACCGCCGGGTAGACGCCGGCGATGGCGCCGATGAGGACCGCCGACCCCACTCCTCCGAGCAGGGCGGGCCACGGCAGTGCCGCGGGCCACTGCTGGCTGATCGAGTACCCGGCCGTGACCGCGATGCCCACGACCACGCCGACCAGCCCGCCGAGGCCCGACAGCAGCACCGACTCGGTGAGGAACTGCCACCGGACCTGCCGGCGGGTCGCCCCGAGCGCCCGCCGCAGTCCGATCTCCCTGCGGCGTTCCAGCACCGAGATCACCATCGTGTTCGCCACGCCGACGCCACCCACCAGCAACGCGACCCCGCCCAGTCCCAGGAACAGCGCGTTGTAGGAGCTCTCGGCCAGCTGCTGGGCTTCGAGAGCCTCCGACGGCCGGGAAACCTTGACCTCGTTGGACTTCTGCGGGTTCAGCGTCGGCCCGAGCAGGTTGCGTACATCGTCCACCTGGTCGGGCGACGTGCGCACGTAGACCGTGTTCGCGTTGCCCTCGAACCCGAACGCCTCCTTCGCCGCCTCCCAGCCGACCAGCGCGGACCTGTCGATCTCCGGCGAGAGCGGCAGCGGCCCGAGGATGCCGACGACGGTGAACCACTGCCCGTCGATCCACAGCTGCACGCCCGGCTCGTCGACGCCCAGGCGCGAGGCCGCGGTGCCCCCGAGCACCACCGACTTCTCCCCCGGCGACAGCCACCGGCCCGCGCGGACCTCGGCGTTCAGCACCTTCAGCAGGTCCTGCTCCGCCGCCTGCACCTGCAGCCCGAGCGTGTCGCTCGACGGCACCAGGTCGTTCTTGCGGACGCTCGCGGAGATCTTGCCGGTGGCGCTGGCGGACGACACCGCGCCGATCCGCTTGGCCATCGGCACCGCGGTCTCCGGCAGCTTCGCGTCCTGGCCGAAGAGGTCCTGGCCGGGAGCGGCGGTGAGGAGGTTGGTGCCGAGCTTGGACATCTTCTCCCGCAACGCGGCCGCGCTGGAGGCCGGGATGCCGACCACGGCGACCACCGCGGCGATGCCGATCGCGATCCCCAGGGCCGACAGCACGGCGCGGACGGGACGGGTCCGCATGCCGAAGAACCCGAGGCGGAGGAGGTCGATCACAGCGCCCTCCTCGTGCAAGCCCGCGTCCGACCACTCATGGTGTTCCCGGTGACAGGTCGCTGGACGAACGGGCTCGCCGCTATCGCGACGAGGACGAACGCATGTCGTATCGCGGGACAGACCGGCTCGCCGAACTGCGGCTTTCGGCGCGGCAGTGGACGTGTCCGAGCTGCCGCACCCGGCACGACCGGGACCTCAACGCGGCCGAGAACATCCTTGCGGCTGGTCGAGCCGTAGCCCGAGGTGACTCGAGCGAGGCCGCGAGTCCCGGTTCTTGGTGAAGTCACACGATCACCCCGTCCCGCACCTCGACGCGGCGCGGCGCCCAGGCCGCGATGTCCCGGTCGTGCGTGATCATCACGATCGTCGTGCCGTCGGAGTTGAGGCTCTCCAACAGCTCCAGCACGCCCGCGCCGTTCTTCGTGTCCAGGTTCCCCGTCGGTTCGTCGGCCAGCAGGATGCCCGGCGTGTTCACCACGGCCCGCGCGATCGCGACCCGCTGGCGCTCGCCGCCGGAGAGCTCGTGCGGCTTGTGCAGTGCGCGGTGGATCAGGCCGACCCTGTCCAGGGCGGACATCGCCATCGACCGCCTCTTCGACCGCGGCACGCCGGCGTAGACGAGGCCGGAGGCCACGTTCTCGATCGCGGACAGGCCCTCGGTGAGGAAGAACTGCTGGAACACGAAGCCGATCGTGCGCGCCCGCAGTGCGGACAAGGCGTTGTCCGACAACGAGGACACGTCGTGGCCGTCGATCTCGACGCGGCCGGCGGTGGGCTTGTCGAGCGTGCCCATCAGGTGCAGCAGCGTCGACTTGCCGGAGCCGGACGGCCCCACGATCGCGAGCATCTCCCCGCCCCCGACGGTCAGGGAGACGTCGCGCAGCGCCTGCACACCGCCGGGGTACGTCCTGCTCGCGTGGTCGACGGTGATCACTCGGTGGTCACCACCCTCATGCCCTCGCGCAGGCCTTCGCCCTGCACCTCGACCTGGCCCTTGGCGAAGATGCCGGCGGTGACCGGGACGGTCCTGCCGTCGTCGGTGACGACGCCGTAGCCGCCCTCGTTCAACGCGAGCAGCGCGCCGATCGGCACGGCCAGGACGTTCTGCTTCTTCGCCACGGTGAAGAGCGCGGTGACGTTGGCGGTGTCCAGGCCTTCCGCGGCCTTCGGGTCGTCGACGGAGATCGTGAGGACGATCTTCGGCTTGGAGCCCTGGTTCGGGTCGCCCGTGGTGCGGTTGACGCCGGTGATGGTGCCGGTGGCGGGCTTGCCGCCGGTGATCGACAGCTCGACCTTCTCGCCCTGCTTGGCGAGGCGTTGCTTGGACTGCTCCAGCTCGACGGTGACCGCGCGCTCGGTGCCGGTGACCTTCATCAGGTCACCGCCGGCGGGTGCGCCGAGCTGGCCGGTCACCGACGCGACGCGGATCGCCCCGGGTTGGACGACGACGTCGCCGGCGCCGAGCTTCCCGGTCTGCTCGAGGCCGTTGGCCTTCTGCCACTTCTTCAGCGCGGTGGCCGTGTAGTAGGTGAACTTCTCGTCGGGCGTGCCGAAGTCCTGGAACCCCAGCGCGGCGAGGTTCTCCTCCACCACCTTGACGTCGGGCCCGTTCGACATGCCCTGGTCGAGGTCGCGGTAGAGCGGCATCCGGCCGTAGAACAGCGGCACCGGCTTGGCATCCGCGTGGAACACCGGCTTGCCCTGCTCGATGACGTCGCCCTGCTCCGGCAGGCCCG
Source organism: Lentzea sp. DG1S-22 (assembly GCF_036321065.1). Classification (NCBI taxonomy): domain Bacteria; kingdom Bacillati; phylum Actinomycetota; class Actinomycetes; order Pseudonocardiales; family Pseudonocardiaceae; genus Lentzea; species Lentzea sp. DG1S-22. The sequence goes on from NZ_CP143276.1 coordinate 5,455,786, forward strand.
TGACGGTGCCGCCCTTCCGGCTGGCCAGCGCTCGTTCCGAGCCGAAGCCGAGCTGGCCGGTCACCGACTGCTGGTCGGCGAGGTCGGTCCTCGTCACCTGGGCGGTCTTCGCGGGGGCGTTCCGCAGCGGCGCGGCGCCGGCTCGGTCGGACGCGATCCTCGTCAGCACCACGACCCCACCGGTGCCGAGCACGACGGCGGCGACGAGGGCGGCGATGACGATCTTGCGGTTCACGCGGCGCTTCATCCGACGGGCCTCGCCGCGATCATGCCGCCGTCCCCGATGCCGCACTCCTTCATGTCCTGTTTGACCTTCTCGTCCTCCATGTCGGGCAGCTCGATCGGCTCCCCCGGCTCGCCAGGACCACCCCCGAACTTCGGCTCCGGCCAGCTGTGGCCCTTGTCCCGCATGCACTTCGCCTGCTTGCGGATCTTGTCCTGGTCCTCGGGCGACGGCGGCTTGAACTCGCCTCCGTTGGGCAGGAACTTCTTGCACGCCTCGTGCGCGGTCTTCATCTTCTCGGGGTCCATGCCTCCCTCGCCGCCGATCGTGATGCCGACGCCCGCGTCGCTCGACTCCGGGTCCGGCATGTCGATGCCGTTCTCCCGCATGCACTTGGCGAACTGGACCGAGTCGCCCTTCTCGTCCTTCTCCGCGTCGGCCGGCTGGTCCTCCGCCCCGCAGGCGGTGAGCGCCAGCAGCAGGCCGAGCAGCACTGCGATGGTGGATTTCATGGCGACAGGTCTACGGAGGCGCTCATTCGGCGGCGTTAAGCGAAAGGCCTTATCCGGTGCTTATGCCCTCCGCGCGGAAAATGGGCGCCATGCGTGTGCTGGTGGTCGAGGACGAACAGCTGCTCGCGGACACGATCGCCGAGGGGCTGCGCAGGTTCTCGATGGCGGTCGACGTCTGCTACGACGGTGAGGCGGCGTTGGAGCGTGTGGGGGTGCACGCGTACGACGTCGTGGTGCTCGACCGCGACCTGCCGCTCGTCCACGGTGACGAGGTGTGCAGGGCGGTGCACGCGACCGGCGGTGAGGCGCGGGTGCTGATGCTGACGGCGGCGGCCGAGGTGGACGACCGGGTCGCGGGGCTCGGCCTCGGCGCCGACGACTACCTGACGAAGCCGTTCGCGTTCGCCGAGCTCGTGGCACGCGTGCAGGCGCTGGGCCGCCGGGCCCGTCCCGCGTTGCCGCCGGTGCTGGTGCGGGCGGGCGTGACGCTCGACCTGCCGCGCCACCAGGCGTCGCGGGACGGGACGTTCCTGCCGCTCTCCCCGAAGGAGTTCGCCGTGCTGGAGGTGCTGATGCGGGCGGAGGGCAACGTCGTGAGCCCCGAGGAGCTGCTGGAGAAGGCCTGGGACGAGCACGCGGACCCGTTCACCAACGCCGTGCGGGTGGCGGTGATGACGCTGCGCCGCAAGCTGGGCTCGCCGCAGGTCATCCAGACCGTGCCCGGCGCCGGCTACCGGTTCGGCTCGTGAAGCTGCGGACCAGGCTGACGGCCTGGTACGCCGGGGTGTTCCTGATCGCGGGCGTCGCGCTGATCGGGCTCAACTACTGGCTGCTCGCCGAGTGGATGCCGATGGAGGGCATCGCCGTCTCGCGGGCCCTGCCCCCGGACGTGGCGGCCTACCCCGGTTTCGTGCCCGTCGAGGCCTCCCAGCTGCCCGCCGACACCCTGGTGGTGAGCGGCGCCGACTTCGCGGCGAACACGATGAACACCGTCCTGTGGCAGTCGGTCGTCGCGTTGCTGGTGGCCGCGGTGATCGCGGTGTGGCTCGGCTGGGTCGTCGCCGGGCGCGTGCTGGCGCCGTTGCACGCGATCACCACGACCGCGCACCGGCTGGAAGCGGAACGCCTGGACCGGCGCATCGAGCTGGACGGGCCGCCGGACGAGCTGAAGGAGCTCGCCGACACCTTCGACGGCATGCTCGACCGCCTCGCGTCGTCGTTCGACAGCCAGAAGCGGTTCGTCGCGAACGCCTCGCACGAGCTGCGGACGCCGCTGGCCGTGCAGCGGACGCTGATCGAGGTGGCGCTGGCGGCTCCGGACGCGAACGACGACATGCGGCGTCTCGGAGCGCACCTGCTCGACACGAACGAACGGAGCGAGAAGCTCATCGACGGACTGCTGCTGCTCGCTCGCAGTGACCGCGGCCTCGCGACGCGTGAGCTCGTGTGGCTGGACGAGGTCGTCGACGACGAAATCGAGTCCTGCGCGGCACTTGCCGCCGAGAAAAACGTCACGTTTGCCGTGCGCACTCGCAGGTATCTGGTCGACGGCGACCCGGTCTTACTAGCTCAGCTCGTCGGCAACCTGTTGCGCAACGCCGTCCTCTACAACGTGCCGGGCGGCTCCGTGACCGTCGAGCTTGATCGAGAACTCACCGTCACCAACACCGGCCCCACCGTGCCTGCCCAGGCAGTACCCGGGTTGTTCGAGCCCTTTCGACGTCTGCGCGACCGGACCGGGACCGCCGGATCGGGCCTCGGGCTGTCGATCGTGCAGTCCGTGGCGCGGGCTCACCAGGGCTCGGCGAAGGCTCGTCCGAACGGGGGAGGAGGCCTGGTGGTCCAGGTGAACCTTCCGGAAACCGGCGTGCGGCAACCCTCGTGAACTGGCAAGATCACGTAGAGATATCGGCGAGTCTCCCACTGCTGGTCGGCTCGTTGTCCTAACGTTGTCTGCTGGCGAGGTGCGAATTCAGGGAGGCCACGATGCGAGCGCTGCGAGTCATCGGGCTCGACGAGGACGGCAAGTCCGTCATCCTCGAGGACCCCGAAAACCGCGGCGAGCGCTTCACGCTCCCCGCGGACGAGCGTCTTCGGGCGGCCCTGCGCGGTGATCTCGCGCGCCTCGGCCAGATGCAGATCGAGTCCGGCGAGGCCCAGATGCGGCCGCGCGAGATCCAGGCGCGCATCCGCGCCGGCGAGTCGATCGAGCAGGTCGCGGCTGCCGCGGGCATGCCGACGAACCGCATCGAGCGCTTCGCCTACCCCGTCCTGCTGGAGCGCTCGCGCACGGCCGACATGGCCCAGCGCGCGCACCCGGTCCGTGAGGACGGCCCGGACGTGCAGACGCTCGGCGAGGTCGTCGCGCACTCGTTCGGCCTGCGCGGCCACGACCTGTCCGACACCAGGTGGGACTCGTGGAAGGGCGACGACGGCCGCTGGATCGTCCAGCTGCACTGGACGACCGGGCGTTCGGACAACCGCGCGCACTGGGCGTTCCACCCCGGTGCGCAGGGCGGCACGGTCACGGCGCTCGACGACGCGGCCGTCGACCTGATGGACCCGAACCCGAACCGGACGCTGCGCACGGTGCGACCCGTGACGCAGCTGGCGCGGCAGGCCCTGGAGGCGACTCCGGTCCTCCCCGCGTCCATGCCCCTCGTGGAGGACCCGGCGCCCGTGCCGGTTCCCGCCCAGGCGACGGCACCCGTGGCCACCCCGGTGGTCGCGGAGAAGCCGGTCCAGGAGAAGGCGCCCGAGCCCGTTCCCGTCCCTCCCGCACCGCCGGTGGAGCACGAGCAGGAGCCCGTCGCGGAGAAGCCGGTCCGCAAGGACCCTCCTCCGAAGCGGGGGAAGAAGAACCACCCCATCGTCCCTTCGTGGGAGGACGTTTTACTGGGCGTGCGGTCGAACCGCTGAGTGAGAAGCTGACGCCGTGGGACGTCGTGTCGCGCTGGCTGCCGGAGTGGGTGCACTCCTCGGCCTGGCCTGGTGGGGAATGTTCGAGCTCCTCGCCTCGGGTGCCGTCTGCTCGAAGGACGACTGGGGCTGCCTCCAGGCGTTCGTGATCGCAGCACCGGTGTTCGCGGTGGCCGGAGCTGTCGTGGGCGGTTTCGCCCTGCGTGCGTGGAAGGTGTCGCGGGCCTGGCTGGTCGCCGTGCCCGCGACCCTCATGGCCGTGGTGGCGATGGTGCTGCTCCTGGGGGTGACCCCGGTGTCCTTCGCGGTGTTCGCCGCGCTGTACGCGTTGATCGCCCTGCTCACGACGCCCCGCGGTGAAGGTGTCGTGGAGGGTTCGTGAAGATCGGCCCGGTCCGGTGCCCGGCCCGGTAGTCCTGGGTTCATGTTGCTGCGCACCGCGGTGGGGGCGGGTGCGGGAGTCCTCGCCGGCGCGGGGTTCGCGCTGACGCTCGAGGGCTTCTCCCGCCACTGCCACCTCCGGCCCGGCCGCACCGGCTGCGGCGTCTCGCTCCCCGTGCTCTACCCGCCGGTCTTCGCGCTCTGGATGGTGGTCGCCGGGGTCCTGGTCTGGGCGGGGTTCCGGCTGGCCCGGCAGGAACGCGGGTGGCTCGCCACCGGCATCGGCAGCGTGTTGTGGGCCGTGCTGATCGTGGGCGTCGTGTGGTTCGAGTCCGCCTACCTGGACCTGTACCAGGCGGAAGGGGTCCAGTTCCTCATGGCCGCGGCGGTGGTCGTGCCCGGCGTGGCCTACGCGGTCGCCGCTTCGGCGGCGGGGCGGGCGCGGCGGCGCTGACACGGCGGTCACCCGCCGTTCAGCCGCTGGTGCGTTCCGGTCCGCGTCGTCATGATCTCGGTGTGAAGGTGATCGCGGCCGCGGCCGGGTACGCCTTGGCCGCCGCGGTGACCGCTGGTTACCGTGGGAGGCGTGACGGAGCAGAGCACCGCGGGCAGGACGGGTAGGGCTGGACGCCGACTGCTGCTGCGGGTCGTCCTGTCGATGGCCGTGGGCGCCGGGCTGGTGCTCGGGTGGACGTGGGCGTACGAGTCGGGGTTCCTGAAGTCGTGGCTCGACAGCACGTCGATGTCGACGTTCCTGCTGCTCGTGCTGATCGGGTTGCCGCTCGCGCTGGTGTCGTCGCTGGTGCTGGCGGGGCCGGTGCTGTGGATCTTCGGAGTGCGGCCGGTGTGGCCGATCATCCTGCTCGGGCCCGTCCTGCTGGGACTCGGGCTCTACTTCAAGGTGCACGAGCCCGTCCTCGCGTGGTTCTCCAACCGGCACCACGCCGAGGCGTTGCTCGCGGCCGTCGCCTACGGGCTGGTAGGCCTGCTCACCTTCAAGAGGTCGTAGCCGGCACCTCGTCGAGCAGGTGCAGGTCCCAGCCCTCGCGTTCGCACCAGTCCTCGGCGTCCTCGCGGGAGACGGGCATCGCGTGCCTGGGGCGCGGGCCGGCCAGGTGGTCCCAGCCGTCCGGGGCCAGCACGTAGTTCACCCCGTCGCGTGAGGCGATGAGCCGTCCGTGTGGAAACGCCATCGTCTGCTCGCTGCGCAGAAACCGCGTCATGCTGGTCATGGTGCCCTTGACCTCGACCTAAGTCGAGCCGGCAGGCTCCGGTGGGGTGAAAAACCGGATGCTGAGTGCCGGTCCTCCTTCGTACTTTGGAGAGGACCTGGAGGGGGCTCGTCGCGTGAGCGATCAACGTAACTCGACAATCAGGACCTTGCGGAGGCTGTGGCCGTACGTGCGGCCGCACCGCGCACGGATGGCTGTCGTGCTGTCGGCGACGATGCTCGCGATGCTGTGCGGCCTCGGCATCCCGCTGCTCACGCAGCGCATCGTCGACGGTCCGATCCAGAACAAGGAGACCGGCCCGCTGCCGTGGCTGATCGCGGGCGTGCTGCTGCTCGGTCTCGGCGAGGCGGCGCTGTTCTACATCCGGCGCAAGATCGTCGCCCGGCCCGCCGCCGAGGTCGAGGCGCGCATGCGGTTCGACCTCTACCGCCACCTGCAGCGGCTGCCGGTGGCGTTCCACGACCGGTGGCAGTCCGGTCAGCTGCTCTCGCGCGCGACGAACGACCTCACGACCGTGCGGCGGTTCGTCGCGTTCGCGATCGTCTTCCTGATCGTGAACAGCCTGGTCGTGCTGATCGGGCTCGGCATCATCGCGGCGCTGTCGCCGTGGCTGCTGATCGTGTCGCTGTGCGGCGCGCTGCCGCTGATCGTCATCTCGTACTTCTTCGAGGCGAAGTTCAAGGTCGTGGCACGCCGGGCGCAGGACCAGGCGGGCGACCTGACCACGACGGTCGAGGAGTCGGTGCTCGGCATCCGGGTGCTCAAGGCGTTCGGGCGCGGCCCGGAGCTCTCGAAGCGGTTCCTGGCGCAGGCCCGCGAGCTGCGGACGACCGAGCTGAACAAGATCTCGATCCTGGCCGCGCTGTGGTCGGTGCTGATCGTGCTGCCGGAGCTGTCGATCGCGGGCATGCTCGGCGTCGGCGCGATCGGCATCGTGAACGGCGGGATGACGGTCGGCACGCTGGTCGCGGCCGTCGCGGTGAGCGCGTACCTGCGGTGGCCGATCGACTCGATCGGCTGGCTGCTGGCGGAGACGAACCAGGCCGCGTCGGCGCTGGAACGCTACTGGGAGGTCATCGACTCCCCCGTGACGATCACCGGCCCCGCGAAGCCCGCGCCGCTGCCCACGCCGCTGCGCGGGCACGTTCGTTTCGAGGACGTGCGCTTCGCGTTCGAGGACGGGCGGGAGGTGCTGTCGGGCATCGACCTCGACCTGCGGCCCGGCGAGACCGTGGCGCTGGTCGGCGCGACGGGCTCCGGCAAGACGACGCTGACCGCGCTGGTGCCGAGGCTCGCGGACGTGACCGGCGGGCGGATCACGATCGACGGCGTCGACGTGCGCGAGCTGTCGCTGGAGGACCTGCGGACCGTCGTCGGCACGGCGTTCGAGGAACCTGTCCTGTTCTCCGCGTCGGTGACCGAGAACGTGGGGCTGGGCGTGCCGGACGTCTCCGAGGCCGCCGTGCGCGAGGCGCTGCGGGTGGCCAAGGCGGAGGAGTTCGTCGACGCGCTGCCGTGGGGTCTCGCGACGCGGATCGGCGAGCAGGGCCTGTCGCTGTCCGGTGGTCAGCGGCAACGCCTGGCGCTGGCCCGCGCGGTCGTCGGCAAGCCGGCGGTGCTGGTGCTCGACGACCCGCTGTCGGCGCTCGACGTCCACACCGAGGCCGAGGTGGAGGCCGCGCTGCGCCGCGTCCTGAGCGACACCACGGCACTGGTCGTGGCGCACCGCTCGTCGACGGTGCAGCTGGCCGACAGGGTCGCGCTGCTGTCCGAGGGCAGGATCGCCGCGATCGGCGAGCACCGCGACCTGTTGGAGCACAACGAGGAGTACCGGCGACTTCTGTCCAGCATGGACGACGACCTGGTCGAAGAGGAGGTGGCGTCGTGAGTGAGTCCGTTGCACCCGTTGCGGCTGAAGAGGAAGAGTGGCGCGGCGTCGCCGCCGAGGAGATCGAGGAGCTGTCGCACTCGACGGGCCTGCGCCTGCAGGCCCGCTCCCGCAAGCTGCTGGGGTCGTTGCTGCGCCCGCACGTCGCCCGCACGTCGCTGGCGATCGCCGCGGTGGTCGGTGGCAACGTGGCGGCCCTGGCCGGCCCGCTGCTGATCGCCGCGGCGATCGACCGCGGCATCCCGGCCGCGCTGGGCGGCAACGCGTCGATCCTGATCTGGTGCGTCGCCGGCTACACGGTCGCCGCGCTGCTGATGACGTTCCTGCGCTGGGCGTTCCTGCGCGTCTCCGGCCGCGTCGGCCAGGACCTGCTGCTGGACCTGCGCGGCCGGATCTTCCGGCACTCGCAGCGCCTGTCGGTCGGCTTCCACGAGTCGTACACGTCCGGCAAGGTCATCTCGCGCCTGACCAGCGACGTCGACGCGTTGCAGGACCTGCTCGAGGAGGGCCTCGACAGCCTGTTCAACGCGGCCCTGTCGGTCGTCGGCATCGCGGTCATCCTGATCTGGCTCGACGCCCCGCTCGCCACGGTCGTGATCGCGGGATTCATCCCGCTGTTCTTCCTGTGGCGCTGGTTCCGCCGCCGCTCGATGGAGGCCTACCGCGGCACGCGAGGCGCGATCGCCAAGATCATCGTGCAGTTCGTGGAGTCCATGAACGGCATCCGCGCGGTGCAGGCGTTCCGCCGCCAGCCCCGCAACGAGCAGATCATGAAGGGCTTCAACGGCCAGTTCCGCGACGCGAACACCGACGCCCTGAGCGTGATGGCCACGTTCGTCTCCACGATCCGCGCCATCGGCAACGTCTCGCTGGCCGTCATCCTCGCCTGGGGCGCCTACCGCGTCGCGGGCGGCGTGATGGAACTGGGCGTGCTGACCGCGTTCACCCTGTACCTGCGCCGCTTCTACGACCCGTTCGACGAGCTGGCGATGTTCGCGAACTCGTACTCCTCCGCCACCGCCGCCCTGGAGAAGATCTCGGGCGTCCTGGAGGAGGAACCGTCGGTGCCGGAACCGAGGTCGCCGGCGGCCCTGCCGCACGCACGCGGCGCCGTCCGCTTCGCCGACGTGGAGTTCCAGTACCCCGGCACGTCGAGGCTGGTGCTCCCGCGCTTCTCGCTGGACGTCCCGGCGGGCCAGACCGTGGCCCTCGTCGGCGCCACCGGCGCGGGCAAGACCACGGTCGCGAAGCTCGTGGCGCGCTTCTACGACCCGTCTGCCGGCTCCGTCCGGCTCGACGGCACGGACCTGCGCTCGGTGGCGGACACCGACCTGCGCAAGGCCGTGGTGATGGTGACGCAGGAGAACTTCCTGTTCTCCGGCTCCGTGGCCGACAACATCGCCCTGGGCCGCCCTTCGGCGACCCGGGCGGAAATCGAGGCAGCGGCAGCCGAGGTGGGCGCGCACGAGTTCATCGCCGCCCTCCCCGACGGCTACGACACGGACGTCCGCAAACGAGGCGGCCGCCTCTCGGCGGGCCAACGCCAGATGGTCGCGTTCGCGCGGGCGTTCCTGGCAAACCCCGCCGTGCTGGTCCTGGATGAGGCAACATCATCCCTGGACGTGCCCACCGAACGCGCGGTGCAGGCGGCCCTGGAAACAGTGCTGGCGGACCGGACGGCGTTCATCATCGCCCACCGCCTGTCCACGGTCCTGATCGCCGACCGCGTGCTGGTGCTGGATGGTGGCATTGTGGTGGAAGACGGCTCCCCGGAGGAGCTGATCGGTGAGCGGGGCCGGTTCGCGGCCCTGCACACGGCCTGGCGCGACTCGCTCGCCTAGGCCAGCAGGTCGCGTTCGCGCCAATGGGGATCTGGCGCGAACGCGACCTACCGCTTCGGGCCTTGGGGCGGGATGGCGGCTCAGGCCGGGGGCGGGGTTACTCGCTTGGGGCCGGGGCGGCGGGGATGCGGAGTGCAGGCAACGACGCGGATGCGGCGGGCAGGCTCGCGCAGGGGTCCCCTCTGATTTCGAATCCCCGCGACCGAATGTACTCAGCGGGTCTGACAATTACGGCGCCGAGCAATGCGAAGCCGAAGGCAAGCCGTGACGAGCACCGTCCAAAGGGCAAAGCCGAAGACATCCCAGTTGCCAGGGGTGTCAAGCGGCTGCGGCGGTGTGGTGTGCCCAGGCGGTGTGTTCGTTGTAGGTGGTGCGGGTTTTGAGGCAGCCGTGCAGGATGCCGACCAGGCGGTTGGCGAGCTGGCGCAAGGCGGCGTTGTGGCTGCCGCCTCGGGCGCGTTGCTGCTGGTAGTAGGCGCGGGCGCCGGGGCTGACCCGCATGGCGACGAAGGCCTGGGCGATCAGGGCGTCGAGCAGCCGGTCGTTATGGACGTGCCGGGCCGCGATGGTGCGTTTCTTGCCGGAGGCGATGGTGATCGGGCTGGTGCCGGCGTAGTTCTTGCGCGCCTTGGCGCTGGCGTAGCGAGTGGGGTCGTCTCCGAACTCGGCGAGCACCCGAGCGCCGAGAACGCGTCCCATCCCGGGTTGGGACAGGATGATCTCAGCGTCCGGGTGCCGGCCAAAATGGGCCTCGACCTCGCGCTGCAGGCCGGTGATCTGCTCGGCCAGCGTGGCCAGGATCGCGATCGTGGCGCGGGTCGCCGCCGCATAGGCGGCCGTCACCACCGGCGGCTGTCCGAGGTGTTCGGCGCGCAGCGCGGCCTGGATCTCGGCGGCCCTGGTGTCGACGTCCCGACGCCGGGCCCGCGCCAACGAGCCGCGGATCTGGTTGAACGACAACCTCTTCGCGGTGTCCGGATCGGCTGCCCGGCCCAGCAGCTCCAGCGTGTCCGGCGCGTCCAGATCGGTGAACGCCGCAAGCGCAGCGGGGAAGTACTCGCGCAACGAATGCCGCAACCGCAGCGTGTGACGGGTCCGATCCCAGATCAACGTCTTGTGCACCCGCGCCACGACCTTGATGCCCTCGGCCTCGGCCGAATCACCCGCGACCGGACGCAACTGGTGCGCGTCGGTGCGGACCATGTCCGCCAGCACATGCGCGTCCCCCGCATCGCTTTTCGCGCCCGACACCTGATACCGGTCCCGAAACCGCGCCACCGACAACGGATTCACCGCGAACACCGCATACCCAGCGGCGACCAGCGCGGCCACCCACGGACCCCGGTCGGTCTCGATCCCGACCCGCACCTGCACATCCCCCACATCGGCATCACCCGAGTGCTCGGCGATCAACGCGTGCAACCGCGCCATCCCCGCCACCCCCTCGGGCAACCGGGCCTTCGCCAGCCTGCGTCCGCCAGCGTCCATCACCTCGACATCGTGATGATCCTCAGCCCAGTCATCACCCACCAGCAGCAGCATCTCACCCTCCCGACTCACACCTCATCAGCAGCAACGGGAGAACCATCAGCGACCTAATGAACAGTGCTCACACCAGCCGGTGGGCACGACATCCCAGCAGCGATCCCGTTCTCCCGGCACCGGCGAGGGCACGATCTTCGGCAAGGACTCACAGTCCAGGCGAGCCGAGTGCTCACCCACCAGCGCTACCAGAACCGAGCCTGCCAGACGACCGGCTCAGCACTCATTAGGCGAGCCACCCGTCCACCAACCGCGACGGCGAAGCCGAGCCCGTCCGAACCACACGCCCCTGAGCAGCGGTGATGACGCAACCACGACGGCGATTGGGGCTTGACTTCGGGTGCGAGGTGCTACCGTTGCCCGGATCGGCCGAGCCTTTCTGCTCGGCTTTTCAGGCCGGCCCAGCATCTCGCAAGGGCCCCGAAGTCAAGCCCCGATCGCGATCGTCGCGAAGCGGCGATGACCCAGCCACGCGCGATACGGCACCCAACGCAACCACCCGCACAAAGGTGACACCACCACACAGGTCACCACCCCGCTGGAACCGGAACCAGCCAACCCGAGCCGACCCGCACCCTCGCAAGCACCGCCCCAGCCCCCACATATCCGTTCTCCCCCTCCCCCACGTCCGATAGGTTCCTCCCGAAGCTCCAGACCGAGGAGGATCCAGTGGAGTTGCGAGTCCGGGACGGCCGTGCCGTGCTCGCCGGAGAGGATCCCTCCGGCGACCACCAGGGCGAGCGCGAGGTCGACCCGCACAGCCTGCCGCTCGGCGCCGACCTGGCCGAGGCGTTGCACGAGTGGGCGAAGGTCGCCGACGCCGTGGTGCGCACCGAGACGCCGGCGGACGGGGTGGCCAGTGCCCTCGTCGCTCGCAGGGGCAAGCAGCTCGCCGGTCGGATCGCGGCGGTCATGAACACGCCGATTCGCTACACCGACCCCGTCAGCGGCGAGCTGGTGAGCGTCGAAGCCCCTGAAGCCTCCGAGGAGGCGGTGGACGAGCCGTCTCCGGTGCAGACGTCGGTCGAGGAGGAGCCCGAGCCGACGCCCTGGGGTACCGGGCTCACGGTCACCGTCATCACGGCGGCGATCGTCACGGTGACCGTCGTGTCGCTGTCGCTCGGGCTGGGTGAGACGAGCCTGTGGCTCGCGCTCGTCGCGAACGTGCTGGTGGTCGGTGGTCTCGCGCCGAGCGTGTGGCTGGGGCGCAACGTCCCGGTATGGCGCTGGGTCGCGTACGGCGTGGCGACCGGGGTCCTCGTCGCCTGGCTCGCGCTCATCCTGACGCTGCTCTGACCCCGACCCTCACAGCAGCGCGTAGAAGGCCACCGCTCCGGCGGTGGCCACGTTGAGCGAGTCCACCCCGGACGACATCGGGATGCGCACCGCGACGTCCGCCGCCTCGATCGCCTCCTCGGTCAGGCCCGGGCCCTCGGATCCCAGCAGGACCGCCACGCGGCGGCCGCGCAGGTTGGCGTCCGCAAGATGCAGCGCGGAGGGTCGGGGCGTCAGAGCGGCAACTGTGAACCCCTTGTGCCGCAACATGTTCAGCGCCGCAGGCCACTCATCCGTGGTAGCGAACGGCACGCGCAGCACGTGGCCCATCGAGACGCGCACGCTGCGCCGGTACAGCGGATCGCTGCACCCCGGGCCCAGCACGACGCCGTCGACGCCGAGGGCCGCGGCGTTGCGGAAGATCGAGCCCAGGTTCTCGTGGTCGCCCACGCCCTCGAGCACGGCGAGGCGGGTCGAGCGGTCGGCCAGGTCCTCCAGGGGGACCGCCGGGGCGCGGTCGGCCGCCGCCAGCACACCCCGGTTCAAGTGGAACCCCACGACCGACGCCATCACCTCCGCTGACGTCACGTAGGCGGGAACGTCCAGGTCGGAAAGGTCGAGCGCCTCGATGCGCCGCCGCACCCCGAGCAGCCCGCGCACGGGGTACGGCGAAGTCAGCAGACGTTCCACGACCACGACGCCCTCGGCGATGACGAGACCTCGGCCTCCCGGCCGGTCCGGCCTGCGGTCGGCCGTCGACAGGTCGCGGAAGTCGTCCAGCCGGGGGTCACCCGGGTCGTTGATCTCGATCACCTTCGCCACGCGAGGAGTTTCGCATCCGGCCCGATGTGGAACAGGCGAGGTAGTCCGGAGGGCGGAACCGCACGCGCCCGACCAGCGGATGATCGCTGGTTGTTACCGCGACGTGACAGAGAGCACCGTTTTGGGCGATGTAAAGGGGCATTCGGCTGTGTCACGTTGGGCGTTCCGCCTGGCCCGCGCCCACCGGCGCCGAGCGAAGGGGTAGCGGCATGGGAAGTGAAGTGTCCAGCCGCACTTTCACCAGAGACGACCGCCAGCGCTACCGCGAGAAGATGCAGCGGAGTCTCGACGCACTGGCCACGATGCTGGCCGAAGACACGTTTTCCTTTCCCCGCAGGCAGATGGGGCTCGAGATCGAGCTGAACCTCGTCGACGACGCGATGCGTCCGGCGATGGCGAACTCGGAGGTCCTCGAGAAGATCGACGATCCCTCCTACACCTTGGAGCTGGGCCAGCAGAACCTGGAGATCAACGTGCCGCCGCGCGAGCTCGCCGGCGGGGAGATGCTCGGCCTGGAGGAGGAACTGCGGCAGTCGCTCGACAACGCCGACTCCAAGGCCAACGACGTGGGCGCGAACCTCGCCATGATCGGCGTGCTGCCCACGTTGCGGGAGCGGCACTTCGACCGCAGGTGGCTCTCCGAGGCCCCGCGGTACGCGCTGCTCAACGACACCATCTTCAAGGCCCGCGGCGAGGAGATGGTGCTGCACATGGAAGGCCCGGCGATGCCGGGCAAGGGTCCCGAGAAGCTGCTGAGCTACGCGGAGTCCATCCTGCCGGAGGCGGCGTGCACCTCGGTGCAGCTGCACCTGCAGGTCGAGCCGACGGACTTCGCCGCGCACTGGAACGCGGCGCAGTGCCTGGCGGGCGTGCAGGTCGCGATCGCGGCGAACTCGCCTTTCCTGCTGGGCAAGGCGCTCTGGCACGAGACCCGCATCCCGTTGTTCCAGCAGGCCACCGACACCCGCCCGGACGAGCTCAAGAACCAGGGCGTCCGTCCGCGCGTGTGGTTCGGTGAACGGTGGATCACGTCGATCTTCGACCTGTTCGAGGAGAACGTGCGCTACTTCCCCAGCCTGCTGCCCGAAACCGACGACGAGGACCCGATCGAGACCCTCGAAGCCGGTGGCGCGCCTCGTCTTTCCGAGCTGCGCCTGCACAACGGCACGATCTGGCGCTGGAACCGCCCGGTGTACGACGTCGTCGAAGGCGTTCCGCACCTGCGCGTGGAGAACCGCGTGCTGCCCGCGGGCCCCACGGTGCTCGACACGATGGCCAACGCGGCCTTCTTCTACGGCACCCAGCGCGCCCTCACCTCCCAGGAGCGTCCACTGTGGACGCAGATGTCGTTCCAGGCGGCCGAGGAGAACCTCTACACCGGCGCGCGGCACGGCATGAACGCCCAGCTGTACTGGCCGGGCATCGGCTGGATCCCGCCGGACGAGCTGGTGCTGCGCCGGCTCCTGCCGATGGCGCACGAGGGCCTGCGCGACTGCGGTGTCTCCGACGAGGCGCGGGAACGCTACCTCGGCGTGATCGAGCAGCGCTGCCTCGCGCGGCGCACGGGATCGTCGTGGCAGCGGGAAACCGTTGCGCTGCTGGAAGAACGCGGCCTGTCGAGGGACGCGGCGCTGTCCGGCATGCTCAAGCGGTACATGGAGCTGATGCACGCGGGCGAGCCCGTGCACACGTGGCACGTCGGCTAGGAAGCACGCGACTCCCGGGCGGATCGGCGTCAACGGCGCCGCCGGTCTCGTCCCCGGACCCCGGCCTCACAGCGAGGCGAGGAACTCCTGCCAGACCACCCTCGTGAGGTCCGTGTCGGTCGTCTGGTCCACGAAGACCGCCACCGCGAGCTGCGGCGTGTAGCCGACCGTCCACGGGTGGGCGCCGGTCACGCACGAAGTCCCTCCGCAGCCGGGTTTCTCCTTGAGCTGCGCGCTGACCCGCTCCGCCACCCGCCGGTCGACGACCTCGGGGGCACCGGTCCTGCGGTAGAGCTGCGAACCGTCCGCGCCCGTGACCGAGGTGACGAAGTGGGGCTGCTGCCGGACGCCACCACCGGCGAGAGCCGCGTACGCCGCCGTCACCTCCAACGGGCTCATCATCGTCCGCACCACCTCCGGCGCGCCCGCGTCGGTGAACGGGCGGACGACCTCCGGCGTCAGCTCCTCCGGCTCACCGCCCGGGTCGGAGGCCCGGCTCAGTCCCAGGTAGACCCGCACACCACCGGAGGCCGGTTCCACGGCGGTCACCGACGCGGCCCGATCACCCCGGTCCACCGCGACCAGCCTGCCGACCACCGCGGCGGCCATCGTCTGGGCCTTGGCGTCCACGGTCGTCCGCACCACGCCACCGGCGGCGCGGAGCTGGTCGAGGGACAGGCCCAGGTCGGCGAGCTCCGCGAGCACCCGGCGTTCCAGGTGCGACCTCGGCCGCCCCTCACCGCTGTTCCACAGCTCGGACCCGTCGGCGTACTGCAGGACGACGTCCCGCACCGGAGGCGGCGCGGGCGGCGGAGGCTCGGGCCTCAGCCAGACCACCGCGCCGACGAGCACCGCGACCAGCACCAGCGCGCCGAGGTTCGGCAGAAGACGTTGCACAGCTCCCCCGAGAAAAACTCCCAGGGGACCGAACCTAGCGGCGGCGTCCAGCCTTCAGGGGCGCCACGTCCGCGCCGTCGTGGGAGATGCGGCACTCGTCCGGGGTCACGGCCTCGACGGCCAGCGTGAGCTCGCCCTTCACCCCCGTGTAGATCGACTCACCGCGTGACGCCAGCGAGGCGTGCACCCGGTTCGAGTCCGTGAAGTCGCGCTCGTCCTTCACGCGCTTCTTCCCCGTCTCCTCCGGCCTGGTCGCGCTGCGGAGGTTGACCTCCAGCCACGCGGCGACCTCGGCCGGCGACGTCAGCACTTCCTCGGGGGTGCGTTCGAGCCGAACCTGCCGAGGGGAGGCGTGGTCGAGCGACGTGTGCTCCACGTAGGCGTGCCAGTGGGTGTTGCGCATCGACCAGGTCTGTTCGACCGGCCAGTCCTCCTCGGTGGTCATGACCCATATCTTCCACCCTTCACACGCGGAAACGTGAGAAGGTCGCGGACGTCGGTCTCGTGATCCACCCGCACGGCCGAAGCCAGCCGCCGGTCGTGCGTGACCAGCAGCAACGTTCCCCCGTACGTGTCGAGCGCCTGTTCCAGCTGCTCGATCGCCGGCAGGTCGAGGTGGTTCGTCGGTTCGTCGAGCACCAGGCAGGTCGTGCCGCGGGCTTGCAGCAACGCCAAGCCCGCGCGGGTGCGTTCGCCCGGTGACAGCTCCCGCGCCGGGCGCAGCACGGCGTCCGCGCCGAGCCGGAACTTCGCGAGCAACGTGCGCACCTCGACGTCCGGCAGCCCTGTCGCGTCCGCCACGATCCGCAACGCCGGGCAGTCGCTCGCGAACTCGCTCCTGAGCTGGTCGACCTCGCCGACCACCACGCCGGGCCCGATCGAGCGGTCGCCGGAGAGCAGCGGGATCCGGCCGAGCAGCGCGCCGAGCAACGTCGACTTGCCCGACCCGTTCGGCCCGGTGATCCGCCACCGCTCGCCCGCGCCGATCGTGAGGTCGACCGGCCCGAGCGTCACGTCGCCACGGCGGACGACCGCCTGCCGCAACGTGAACGCGGTGGAGCTGCCCCGTCCGGCCGACGGCAGGGTGAACCGCAGCCGCCACGCCTCGCGCGGCTCCTCGACCTCCTCGAGCCTCGCCAGCTGACGGTCCACGAGGGACGACTTCGCCGCGAGGTTCTCGGCCGACCGCGCCCGGCCGGCGCGGACGTTCTTGTCCGGCTCGTCCCTGCGCGCCTTCGCGCCCGTGGCCCGCCGCACGCCCTGCCTCGACCACTCCCCGACCTGCCGGCCGCGCTGCACCAACGAGTCGCGCTTGGCCGCGTAGGAGTCGTACTCCTCCTGCGCACGCCGTTCCGCGTTCGCCTTCTCCTCGACGTAGGCGTCCCAGCCGCCGCCGAACACGGTGAGGCGGTGCGAGAACTCGTCGAGCTCGGCGATCGCGGTCGTGGTGCGCGCCAGGAACTCCCGGTCGTGGCTGACCAGCACGACCGCGCCCCGGTAGCCCCGCACGTGGGACTCCAGCAGGTCGAGACCGGCGGTGTCGAGGTCGTTGGTCGGTTCGTCGAGCAGCAGCACCTCCGCGCGCGTCAGCAGCACCGCGGCGAGCCGGAGCCGGGCCTGCTGGCCACCGGACAGCTCGTCGGGCGCACGGCCGTCGAGGAGGTCCGCGGGCAGGCCGAGGCGGTCGCAGACGGCGTTCGCGCGTTCGTCGAAGTCACCGGCACCGATGGCGGTCCAGTGGTCGAGCGCGTTCGAGTAGTCCTCACCACCGCCGACGGCCAACGCCTCGGCTTCGCGTTGCAGCCGCTGCTCGGCCTCCGCGACGCCCGTGCGGCGGGCGAGGTGGTCGCGCAACGACTCCCCGCCGAGGTGGAGGGTCTCCTGCGTCAGGTGCGCGACGGTCCCGGTGGCCGAGACGGACCCGGACTCGGGTCGCAGCTCACCGGAGAGCAGGCGGAGCAACGTGGACTTGCCGACGCCGTTGGGCGCGATCAGACCGACGCGGTCACCAGGCGAAACATCGAAATCGACCTCCGAGATCACGGTCCTCGGACCGAACGACAGCGAAACGTTCCTTGCTGTCAGCACGGACACGCTTACGACCGTACGGGTCTCCGCAACTGGTTAACCGGCGTTGTTGCTAGTAAGTTGCAAGAACCAAGAGATTGCAATTGGGGAGACGTCATGGCCCAGTACGTGCTGCCGGATCTCGACTACGACTACGGCGACCTCGAGCCGGCGATCATCGGCGAGATCAACGAGCTGCACCACGGCAAGCACCACGCCGCCTACGTGAAGGGCGCGAACGACACGCTGGAGCAGATCGAGGAAGCCCGCGACAAGGAGGCCTTCGGCTCCATCGTCGGACTCGAGACCACGCTGGCGTTCCACCTCGCGGGCCACGCGCTGCACCAGGTGTGGTGGAAGAACCTCTCACCCGACGGCGGCGACAAGCCGGTCGGCGAGCTCGCCGCCGCGATCGACGAGCACTTCGGCTCGTTCGACAGGTTCCGCGGTCAGCTGGGTGCCGCCGCGTCGTCGATCCAGGGCTCGGGCTGGGGCGTCCTCGCGTGGGAGCCGATTGCCCGGAAGCTGATCACCTTGCAGCTCAAGGACCACCACTCGAACCTGTCGATCGCGGTCACGCCGCTGCTCGCGTTCGACATCTGGGAGCACGCGTACTACCTGCAGTACCGCAACCTGAAGGCCGACTACATCTCGGCGCTGTGGAACGTCGTCAACTGGGAGGACGTCTCCGCCCGCTTCGAGGCGGCGCGCACGGGCCGGAACGGCCTGCTGCTGCCCTGACGCTTCGGCGGTGGATGCTCCGACAAGCGTCCCTGCCGGACACGACGAGGCCCCCCGCTCTGCCCAGAGCGGGGGGCCTCGTCCGTTCCCGAACTGACTGCCGCTCCCACCACGAAGCGACGAGACTTAGGTTAGCCTAACTTCGCCTTCTTGGGAAGGCCTCCTGATCAGTCCTCTCGCGATCAGCTCGACGACGGTCGAGACGGCGGCGGCTTCGACGGCCAGCAACGCGAGGAGCACCACGATCTGCAGGGCGCCGGCCTGCCAGACGGGCGCCCCACCCAGCAGCATGCCGACAAAAGCACCCGGGAGGGTGACCAGGCCGACGGTCCTGGTCTGGTCGAGCGGCGGCACGAGCGCCTCGGCGGCGGGCTGCCGGATGACCAGGCGCACCGCCGTGGACTCCATGAAGCCCAGCGCGAGCGCCGCCTCGTACTCGCCGTGCCGCTCCTGGAGGGCGTCGAGGGCCCGACGCGCCGACAGCGTCGTGGCGGTCATGGCGCCGCCGATCAGGATGCCGCCGACCGGGATCAGCGCGATGCCCTTGACCGGCAGCAGCCCGATCGCGATGAGCAGCACGAGCGCGGGAACGGTGCCGACGAGGATCGCCGCCGCCACCCAGACACCCCGGCGGCCGGTCCTGGTGCGGCGGGCCGACGTCGCCGTCGCCACCACCGCCATGACGACGAGGAACACCCCGGTGAGGCTCAGGTGCGTGAGGACGACGGTGATCACCGCGGAGACGGCCGCCAGCTGCAGCACGGCCCTGACGGCGGCCTTGAGGAACGGCTGGGGCTTGGTGAGACCGGTGAACCAGGCGATCGCGCACGCGGCCGACGTGAAGACGACGCAGACGATCAGGAGCCGGACCCAGTCGGTTGCCAGGATCATGTGCGGCTACGCGCTGTCGAGACCCTGCTGGGCCGTGCGTGACCCTCGCCTCGCCGCGCGACGTTGCCAGTAGAAGACTCCGTAACCGATGATCCCGAGCAGACCGCCGGACAGCGTCGTCCAGAGCAACGTGCCGTTCGAGCGGTCGACGACCAGGACGACCAGGAACCCGAGGAACCACAGCGCGGTTCCACCCAGCACCACCGGCACGGGGTCAGCCAGCCTGTGCGGCAACGGCGGCGGGTGCGGCAGGGTGGAGTCGCGTTCGGACACATCGTTAGGAGACCAGATGCTGGACGGGTTCTTCAAGATTTCCGAGCGCGGATCGACCGTGGCGCGCGAAGTGCGCGGCGGTGTCGTGACCTTCTTCACGATGGCGTACATCGTCGTGCTGAACCCGCTGATCATCGGCAGCTTCGCGCCGACGGGTCCCGGAGCGCACCCGGACGTGCTCGGCAACATCCTCCCGGTCGGCCAGGTCGCCGCCGTGACGGCGCTGGTCGCCGGTGTGATGACCATCCTCTTCGGACTGATCGCGAACTACCCGTTCGCGCTGGCCACCGGCCTCGGCATCAACTCGTTCGTCGCGGTCTCCGTGGCGGCCAAGGTCTCCTGGCCGGAGGCGATGGGCCTCGTCCTGGTCAACGGCCTCGTCGTGCTGCTGCTGGTCGTCACGGGCGTGCGGACCGCGGTGTTCAACGCCGTCCCGAACGAGCTGAAGGCGGCGATCGCCGTCGGCATCGGCCTCTTCATCACGTTCATCGGCCTGGTCGACGCCGGTTTCGTCCGCCGCCTGCCCGACGCCGCCAACACCACCGTGCCGGTCGGCCTCGGCATCAACGGCTCGATCGCGAGCTGGCCGACCCTCGTCTTCGTCGTCGGGCTCGTGGTCACCGGCGTGCTGTTCGCGCGCAGGGTCAAGGGCGCGATCCTCATCGGCATCGTCGCCACGGCGATCTTCGCGATCGTCCTGGAGGCGATCGTGAAGGCGGGCCCGTCCGCCGGCGTCAACGCCAAGGGCTGGAACCTCGGCTACCCCGCGCTCCCCGACCAGGTCTTCGGCGTCCCTGACCTCTCCCTGCTCGGCGACGTGTCGTTCGGCGCCTGGACGAGGCTCCCGGCCCTGGCCGCGGCGCTGATCGTCTTCACGCTCGTGCTCACCGACTTCTTCGACACCGTCGGCACCATGACCGGCCTCGGCAAGGAAGCGGACCTGATCAAGGAGGACGGCCAGCTCCCCAACGTGAGCAAGGCCCTGTTCGTCGACGGCCTGGGCGCTGTCGCGGGCGGCGCGGCCTCCAGCTCGTCGAACACCGTCTACATCGAGTCGGCCTCCGGCATCGCCGAGGGCGCGAGGACGGGCCTCGCCAACGTCGTGACGGGCGCCCTGTTCCTGCTGGCGATGTTCTTCACCCCGCTCTACGAGGTCGTCCCGATCGAGGCCGCCGCCCCCGCGCTGGTGATCGTCGGCGCGCTGATGATGATGCAGATCCGCGAGATCGACTTCACCGACTTCACCATCGCCCTGCCCGCGTTCCTGACCATCGTGGTCATGCCGTTCACCTACTCGATCGCGAACGGCATCGGCGCGGGCTTCGTCAGCTACGTGCTGCTCAAGGCCCTGACCGGCAAGGCCCGCGAAGTCCACGCGCTCATGTGGGTCGTGGCGGCCGCTTTCGTCGTCTACTTCTCGCTGGGACCGATCCAGGGCCTGCTGGCCTGACCTTTCGGCAGGAAACTATTTCGTGAGGTATGCTAACTACGTGGCGACCGATCAGCACGGACTGGCGAGCAGGCTGAGGCTTGCCGTCGTTCGCCTCAACCGCCGCCTGCGAGCACAGCGCACCAACTCGGCGGTGTCGCTCACGCAGGTGTCAGCGCTGTCCACGCTGCACAAGTGCGGCCCCCTGACCCCGGGCGAACTGGCGGCGAAGGAAGGCGTGCAACCGCCGTCCATGACGCGCGTGATAGCGGCCTTGGAGGACTTCGGCTTCGCGACGAGGCGCCCGCACCCCACCGACGGCCGTCAAGCGATCGTCGAGCTGACCGGTGAAGGCTTGTCGTACCTGCAGGACGAGATCACAGCGCGCGAAGCGTGGCTGGACAAGAGGCTGGCCGAGCTGGACCCCGAAGAACGGGAGCTGCTCGCGCGGGCCGCAGAGATCATCGACAGGATGGCGGGGCAGTAAGGACGTGTCGGGTTACGCGGGTGGTGGAGCGGACGGTTCGCCACCTCGCCCTACCCGGATGTTCGGATCGTTGGGCATTTACAACTACCGCCTCTACGCCTCCGGTCAGATCATCTCGCTCGTCGGTGTCTGGATGCAGCGCGTGGCCCAGGACTGGCTGGTCCTGGAGCTCTCCAACGGCTCCCCCATGGCCCTGGGCATCGCGGCCTCGCTCCAGTTCCTCCCGGTCCTGCTGCTCTCGATGTGGGGCGGCGTCCTCGCCGACCGCATGGACAAGCGCAAACTCCTGCTCTGGCTGGAATCGGCCCTGGGCCTCTGCGCCCTGGCACTGGGCCTGCTGGACGTCACCGGCGTCGTGGAGCTGTGGCACGTCTACCTGCTCTGCCTGCTGCTGGGCGCCTTCTCGGCGGTGGAAACCCCGGTGCGCCAGTCGTTCGTCGTCGAGATGGTCGGCCGCGACTCCCTGACCAACGCCGTCGCGATCAACTCGATGATGTTCAACCTGGCCCGCATCATCGGCCCGGCCATCGCGGGCGTGACCATCGTGGCCATCGGCACGGGCTGGGTCTTCCTGGCCAACGCCATCAGCTTCGTCGGCGTGGTGGGCGGCATCTGGCTGATGCGCACGTCCCAGCTGCTGCGCTCGGACCCGGTACCGCGCGAGAAGGGCCAGCTGCTCTCCGGCCTGCGCTACGTACGAGGCCGCCCGGACCTCCTGACCGTCATGCTGCTGGTGTTCTTCATCGCCACCTTCGGCATGAACTTCTACATGACCCTCGCGATCATGGCCCGCAACGTCTTCGGCGGCGACGCAGACGCCTACGGCCTCCTCTCCACGTTGATCGCCGTGGGAACCCTCGCCGGCGCAACGCTGGCAGCACGCCGCAAGACACCGCGCATGACCGTCTTCATCGCCTCCGGCATCGTCTTCGGCCTGCTGGAGATCATCTCCGGCCTGATGCCGACAATGCTGCTCACGGGCCTGATGATGATCCCGGTGGGCGTGGCGATGATGACGTTCACCACGACCGCCAACGCCACCATCCAACTGGCGGTGGAACCAGAGATGCGCGGCCGGGTCATGGGCATCTACATGCTGGTCTTCCTGGGCGGCAACCCGGTGGGCGGCCCGCTGATGGGCTGGCTGGGCGAGATCAACGGCCGAGCCCCGATCATCATCGGCGGAGCGGTGTCGATGGTCGTGACGATCACCGCGTGGATCATCCTGATGAGGCGCGGGGACATCGGGAAACCCCGCCTGCGCCGCAGGAAGCAGAGCGAGGCGGGGCCGGCGCCGCAGGAACGGGCGGAGTTAGCCGGCTAGCCGCGCGCGACGCCGCCCTCCCACGCGCGATGCCGAAGGCAAGCCGCCTCACGCGCGACGCCAAAGGCGAGCCGTCCTGAGCAGACGCTTCCGGCGGTGGGACCCCACCGCCAACGCAAGCACCAACGCAACAGAGAGGATGCTGTGACGGGATCGCTTGGGCTGGTCTGACCCTCAACGCAACTGACCGTGGTGTCCTTCGCCGGATCTGTCGTCCGATCCAGGCGGTCCCGCTGCACGTCACCAGGCGGGCGGAAGTGACCTGATAGGAGCCTGTCGCCACAGGACCCATCTCTGTTCTGTCCATCCCGCCCAGCCCGGCGCGTGCCGTCCCACCACGTTCCAGCGAGCAAGGACGGCGGTCTTCAGGATGCCCGACCCACACCCCCCTGCCCACATCCAGGTCTACGGCGGAGTCGACACCCACACCGACACCCACCACGCCGCCGCACTCGACCACCTCGGCCAGGTCCTCGGCGACGCCGAATTCCCCGCCCCCCGAGGGCTGCGCACAACTACTCGGCTGGCTGACTGGCTTCGGCCCGGTCAACGCAGCCGGCGTCGAAGGCACCGGCTCCTACGGCAAACAACTCGCCACCCTGCTGCGCCACAACAACATCACGGTCCGTGAAGTCTCCCGGCCCAACCGGAGAACACGCCGCAGTCACGGCAAATCCGACGTCCTCGACGCGATCAACGCCGCCCGCACCGCTCTGTCCGGCAACAGCACCGCCACCCCCAAAACAGCCAGCGGACCAGTCGAGTCCATCCGCGCCCTGCGCATCGTCCGCGGCGGCGCGGTCAAAGCCCGCACCGCCGCCCTCAACGAACTCAGCAACCTGATCACCACCGCACCCGCCGCACTCCGCGAAGCCTTACGCGACAAGCAACGCAAAGCACTACTCACCGCCTGCGCCGCGCTGAACCCCGACCTCACCCAACTGGCAGACCCCACCCACGGCACGATGCTCGCCCTACGAGCGATCGCCGAACGGATCATCACCCTCAACCAGCAGATCAACCAGCTCGACAAACACCTCGACCACCTGGTCGCGGCCACCGCACCGACCCTGGTCGACCTACTCGGCATCGGCACAGACGTCGCAGGGCAACTCCTCGTCACCGCCGGCGACAACCCCGAACGCCTGCACAGCGAAGCCTCCTTCGCCAAACTCTGCGGCGTCGCACCACTACCCGCCTCATCCGGACGCACCGACCGGCACCGCCTCAACAAAGGCGGCGAACGCCAAGCCAACCGAGCCCTGCACATCGTCGCCGTCGTCCGCCTGCGCTACTGCCCACGCACCCAGGCCTACCTGCAACGACGCACCGAACAAGGCCTCACCAAACGCGACATCATCCGCTGCCTCAAGCGCTACATCCTCCGCGAAGCCCACACAGCGATCATGAAAGACCTCACACTCGCCGCTTGACATCTATAGGAGCGTCCGGCAGCCGCTCAACACAACAGGCGTGCCATCAACCCGCCAACGGCGCGGGTCCCCTGATCAGATTGCCGGGGGTCTGGGGGCAGAGCCCCCAGGGGAACCACCAAACAGGAACCGGCCGCCCGCAAAGCGACCACCCGCAGAAGCCGCCGCCAGCGAAACCGCGCGCTGACGCAGGCGTCCCCCCACTCTCAGGACCCCTCGCAACACAACCTACTCAGGGGGTCTGACAGCAACCGGCCCCCGAAGCTCACCCCAGCAACGTCGCAGCGGTCGGATCACCGATCAAAGCCGCGAACGTGTGCCGATCCCCCCACCGCCCGCACACCCAGGCGAGGGCCCGGGCCAGCCCCTCAGGCGTGTCGGCGGCGTGGGGAACCCCGTCAGCCATCCACCACTCGACCCGCTGCCCGTCCACGAACAGCGAGTCGTGCACCACCACGACCCCATCGGGCAGCGCGACCTCGAGCAGCTCGCAGGCCATCCGGACGGCTCCGAGATCAGCCCAGGCCACCACCGAACCGACGTGGTCCGGCGACCCGTCGAACTCCTCCGACGCCAGCGCCAGGTCCAGCAGGTCCGCCAGCTCCTCGGACCCGTCGGCCAGCAACACCCGGGACGCGGGCACGACCCCCAGCAACCAGGGGTGGTCGAGCACCACGACGTCGTCCGCGGCCACGACCTCGCCGCTCAGCACCCGAACCCGCTCGGGCGGGGCGAAGTCTCCCTCGGGCAGCGCCGCGTAGGCCCGCAGCACGACGGCGTCGGCGATGGTGCGGTCCGCGTCGCCGAGCCGGTCGAGCACGAACTCGGCGTCGTCGTCGTCGAGGATCTCCAACGACGACCGGACGCCGGCGGCTCGCAGCACGTGCTCCGGCAGTTCGACGTCGGGCACGACGTCGAACAGCCCGTCCAGCACCGAGGCACCGGGCAGCCGGAAGGAGCGCGGCGGCAGGCCGGCCAGGGACGCGTAGCGGGCGATCCACCAGCCCGTGTACCCGTCCGGCTCGGTGACGGCGCGCCAGGTGACCGGGTCGGCGGCCAGCAACCTCAGCGCGGCGGGCCAGTCGGCGACCAGGTCCAGGTCCCGGACGGCCACCACCCGCCGGGGCTCGTCGACGGCGGAGGACCACCAGGCGGACTCGTCGGCGAGGTCGTGGTCGGGCCCCGCCGGCTCGTCGTCGACCACCAGGGAGAACCCGTCCACCACGCCGATCGCGACCAGCGCGGACCGCGGGTAGGCCTCGGCGACCTCCTTGGACAGCAGCGGGAACGCGTCCGGCTCCAGAACGCCGACCAGCGCGGAGTCCGGCAGCAGCAGCTCGTCGGCCCGGTGCCACTCCCCGGAGGCGTCCGGCAGCGCCAGCGCGCCGAGCCACGGCTCCTCACCGGCTCGCACGCCGGCCAGGTCGACCAGCCGCAGCACGGTCCCGGCGAGATCGGCGCCGTCCAGCCCGGCCTCGGCGTCCTCCACGGACCGGGCCACGTTCTCGCGCAGCGAGGGATCGGCGAGCAGTTCGGAGGCCCCGGCCTCGACCGCGCCCAGGCGCACCAGCAGCGGGTGCACCGCGTCCGGGTGCACGACGCGCAGGCCGGGCAGCGGCTCGTCGGCGATCAGGGTCGTGCGCGGCCCGGTGACCACGCGGCCGTCGGCCAGCGGCACGGGCAGCGACGCCAGCGCCTCGCGGACGTCCGGGTCCACCTCGGCCAGCGGCTCGAAGGCGGCGTAGACGTCGCGCCACCAGCCGGGGTCGCCGGACACGCCGGCGAGCGCCGCGACGACCTCGGCCGTCGACACGCGCGGAACTTCCAGGGCCGCCAACGCCTTCGCGTGCGCGGGAGCCGACAGCTCGGCGTCGAGCAAGCCCGGCAGCGCGTCCTCGACGAGGTCGACCAGCTCCTCGGAGCCGACGTCGAGGACGCGGGCCCTGGCCGGCTCGATCCACTCGCCGGAAGCGAGCGGCAGCCAGGCGGAGGCGCGCAGCGCGCGCAGCACGGCGGTGCGCAGGCGGTCGTCCACTTCGGACAGCGGGAAGCCGGGCAGCGGCACCAGGGAGGTCCGCTCGACGGCGGGCACGCGGGCGACGAGGGCCGGGTAGGCGGCCGCGGCGGCGTCGAGCACCGACCACGCGGCCGGGCCGGGCAGGATGCGGCGGCGCGAGGGCTCGACCGGCAGCGTGGCGATCAGGCGGGCCGGCAGCGACAGGCGTTCGTCGGTCGGGGTCGGCGCGTGCAGCACGTCCTCGCCCAGCGGCTCGTCCAGCGGGTACGCCCACGAGACGGTCCACTGCGGACGGTGTTCGACGCCGGCGACCAGCTCGCCGGGCAGTTCGCCGACGGTGCGCTCGACCAGCCAGCGCGCCGAGCCGACGGTGACCACGCCGTCCGCGGTGACGAAGCGCTCCCACGACCGGGAGCCGATCTCGATCCGGCGCAGACCCGGCAGCGCGAGCAGGAGGTCGGGGACCTCGGCGGCGAGGTCGTCCAGGGACAGGTCGACCTTCAGCGGCAGGCGGACCTCGGTCGTGAAACCGGAGGGCACCTCCTCGGCGCAGGGCCACACCAGGCGCAGCACCGGCACGTCGCCGCCGCGTTCGGAGGCCAGCTCCGGCACCTCGGCGCGGGTCCGGTCGGCGGAGAACTCGACGCCACCGGACGTCGACACCACGCGCGGCGCGTCGGACACGGCCAGCACGGCCGCGAAGCCGACACCGAACTGACCGACGCCGGACTCCTTCGCGGACGCCCGCAGCGACGCCAGGGCGGCGACGCCCGCGGCGGTCAGGGGCGCGCCCGTGTTCGCCGCGCGCAGCTCCCCGTCGACGAGGGTGATCCGCAGCACACCGGGCTCGGCACCGGCCGCGTCGGCGGCGTTCTGCGCGAGCTCGACCAGCAACCGGTCGCGGTAGCCGCCCAGGCGGAGGTCTTCCTCGGCGTTCGCGTCCTCGCGGAACCGGGTGGGCGAACCGCGCCACGCCGCGAGGACCGAGGTGCGCAGGGCCTCGGTGCCGAACGGGTCGGTCACTCCGAGACGTCCAGAACGTCGAGCTGCGCGTCGTCGTAGACCAGGTCGGCGACCGGCACCATCGGGCTGATGTCGACCTCGACCTGCGAGTGCGCGCCGCAGCCGTACTCGACGTGCACGACGTGGCCGTCCGCGGGCGCGATCTCGTTCGCGCACACGCCGAACGCCGCGCCGAACGCACCGGCCACGCGGGTGTAGAAGCCGCAGGTGCCGCAGTGCGCGGGGGCGCTGCGGGCCATGTCGGAACGCGGCCCGAAGTCCGACGCCGCCCAGCGCTCCGCGGCTTCCAGACGGCCCTCGCGGGACAGGACGCGGGTGCGGCCGAGGCCGATCTCCAGCGCCACCTCCTCGACCGCGGGGTCGTCGGACTGCACGTACGCCTCGACCAGGCGCGGGTCGTCCTCGCGGGGCGGCATCAGGTCGCCGACACCGAGGTCGCCGGCGCGGACCCGTTCGCTCCACGGCACCCACTCCGGGGCGACCAGGGCGTCCTCGCCGGGCAGCAGCACGACCTCGCTGACCGAGACCGGGGTGCCCTCGCCCGCGTAGGCGACGGTCACGGCCCAGTTCCAGCCGCGGTAACCCGCGTGCTCGGCTTCGAAGAGGTGCGTCACCGAGTACTCGTCCTCGGCGGACACCCCCACATGAGCACCGACGCGGTCCAACCCGGCTTCGTCCTGCGCTGCGGCACGGGCGATGTCAACGGCGTCGGCGAGCAGTTGCGTGGCGTTCACGAGCTGAATTGTGCCGCAGGACTTCGCCGGGACGAAAACTCGTGCCACCCTCCGTTGCGTGCGCTCACCCGTCTGGCTGGTCATCGTCGCGGTCCTGGCCGCCTGCTCGACGCCTCAGGAAACAAAACCGCAGGTAGAAGTCCTGCAAAAGATTCCGCACGACACCTCGGCGTTCACCCAGGGGTTGGAACTCGTCGACGGCGTCCTCTACGAGGGCACCGGACTCGAGGGCCAGTCGACGATGCGCGCGCTCGACCCGTCGAGCGGCAACGTCCAGAAGAAGGTCGACCTGCCGCCTGACTTCTTCGGCGAGGGCATCACCGTCGTCGGCGACACCATCTGGCAGATCACGTGGCGCAACGGCGTCGCGATCGAACGGGACCGCCGGACGCTGGACGAGCTGCGCCGCGTGAGCTACGAGGGCGAGGGCTGGGGCATCTGCGACGACGGGCAGCGGCTGGTCATGAGCGACGGCACGGCCGAGCTGACCTTCCGCGACCCGAAGACGTTCCGGGAGACCGGAAGCGTGCAGGTCGTGCGGGACGGGAAGCCGCTGTCCCAGCTCAACGAGCTGGAGTGCGTCGGCGGCAAGGTCTGGGCGAACGTCTGGAAGACCGACGAGGTCGTCCGCATCGACCCGTCCACCGGCCGGGTGACCGGCACCTACGACCTCTCCTCGCTCAAACCGCCCGGTGACGTGGACGTCCTCAACGGCATCGCGCACGTCCCCGGGACCGACGAGTTCCTGGTCACAGGCAAGAACTGGCCCACCATCTTCCGGGTGAGGTTCAACGGCATGGGGCAGGATTGACGGTGTGACGGGCGACCGCGGGTGGAGTGACGACGGAACTCCGAAGCGCTACCCGTGGCAGGACGACGAGTACCGGCCGCGGGAGCGCCGCGGGGCGCCGTCCGAGCACGGGTTCGAGCCGCCTCCGCGCGGCCCGCAGAACACCCGTCCGCTGCCGAACCAGGACCAGCAGACGACCCCGACGCCCAAACCGCCGCGCAAGCTCACGGTCACGCGCGTCGCGTGGTTCCGCAGCAAGCAGCTCTCGCAGCGGGCGGTCGCGGCGTTCCGGCGCGCGGCCCGCGCCGACGGCGCCGGCAAGTCCGGCATGACATCGGTCACCTACGCGGTGATGATGAACTACGCCGCCGACGCCGCGATGGCCGTGGCCCTGGCGAACACGCTGTTCTTCTCGGCCGCGAGCGCCGAGTCCAAGACCAAGGTCGCGCTCTACCTGCTGATCACCGTCGCGCCGTTCGCGCTGATCGCGCCGGTGATCGGCCCGCTGCTCGACCGGATCCAGCGCGGCCGCCGGCTCGCCCTGGCCTCGTCGTGCGTGCTGCGGATCGGGCTGTCGGTCGTGATGGCGCTGAACTTCGACAACTGGCTGCTGTACCCGGCGGCGCTCGGCAGCATGGTGCTGTCCAAGTCGTTCACCGTGCTCAAGTCCGCGATCACGCCGCGCGTGCTGCCGCCGGAGATCACGCTGTCCAAGACCAACGCCCGCATGACGGTGTTCGGGCTCGCCTCGGGCGCGGTGTTCGGCGCGCTGGCGGCGGGCTTCGCGAACCTGTTCGGCTCCCCCGGCGCGCTGTGGTTCACGGCGGTGCTCTGCGGCGTGAACGCGTGGCTGTGCATGAAGATCCCGTCCTGGGTCGAGGTGACCGAGGGCGAGGTCCCGGCGACGCTGACGTCCAGGCCCGCGAAGCAGCGCATCTCCCGGCACGTCGCCGTCTCGTTGTGGGGCAACGGTTCCATCCGCATGCTGACCGGGTTCCTGACGCTGTTCGCGGCCTTCGTGGTGCGCGCGCAGACCGAGGGCGACGCGGTCCGGCAGCTGCTGCTGCTCGGTGTGATCGCCGGCGCGGCGGGTGCCGGCAGCTTCCTCGGCAACGCGATCGGCGCGCGTCAGCACTTCGGCAAGCCCGACGAGGTGGTCATCGCCTGCGTCGCCACGGCCCTCGCCGCGACGATCGTCGCCGCCGTCCTTCCCGGCCTGGTCACCGCCGCGATCGTCGGCCTGCTGGGCGCCACGGCGTCGTCGCTGGCCAAGATCAGCCTGGACGCGGTGATCCAGGACGACCTGCCGGAGGAGTCGCGCGCGT
Organism: Lentzea sp. DG1S-22; assembly: GCF_036321065.1. Taxonomy (NCBI): domain Bacteria; kingdom Bacillati; phylum Actinomycetota; class Actinomycetes; order Pseudonocardiales; family Pseudonocardiaceae; genus Lentzea; species Lentzea sp. DG1S-22. Next base: position 5,485,558 of record NZ_CP143276.1, read on the forward strand.
CGGCGTTCGGGCGTTCCGAGACGATCCTGCAGCTCGCGTGGGTCTTCGGCGGTGCGCTGGGCGTGCTGCTGCCCGCGACGTTCTGGATCGGCTTCACGGTGCTGTCCGTGCTGCTCGCGCTGGGCCTGGCGCAGACGTGGATGTACCGCAACGGCACGTCGTTGCACCTGCTGCTGGGCAGGCTCGTCCGCCGGCCCTCGCCGGCGACCCCGTAGGCTGCTGACGTGCGTCGACTTGCTTCGGTAATGGCTGCCAGTGTTCTCGTGCTGTCCGGGTGCTCGTTGCAGCGGCACGACCCGGAGGTCACGTTCTACGCGAACGGCGAGACCATTCGCATCGAGCCGACGATCTACTGCGACGTCGAGGGTGCGAACTGCGCCGAGAAGAACGCGCCCGGCAGCCTGAAGGTGCCGGCGGGCAAGGTCGTGCAGATCTCCGTGGACGGCCAGCTCGCGAAGGGCCTCTGGGAGGTCGTGTGCGTGTACGAGAACGCCGCGAAGGTCCAGGAGGGCTGCACCTCGCCGTTGCTCGGCAAGGGCGAGAACTACACCTACACGCTGGCCGTGCCGGACGACTCGGACCAGTTGCTGCGCATCGAGGTGCACGAGGCGGCCGGCGCGGTGCTGGAGACCGGCCAGCCGCTCATGCGCGGCTCGTGGGTCGTCGACATCACCCGCTAGGCACCTACCGCCTGCCGAAGGCCTCCCACCACTCGGTCGGCGCGATCCGGAGCGCGGAGTCCATCAGCGCCCTGCCGGTGTCGGTGACCACCGACTCCTGCATGGTCTGGATGAAGCGCTCCATCTTGGAGATCCCCGCCGCCTGGTACTCCCTGGCCTGCACCAGCAGCTCGAGCTTGTCCGCGTCACGCGAGCAGCGCGCCTCGGGCGTGTGGTCGAGGTCCTTGGCGGCCTCGTGCTCGGCGACGAGGGCCTCGACGTGCGCGGCGAGCGGTGCGGGCAGGTGCTGGACCTGGTCGCGCGCCACGGCCTCCGGCGGCACCTTCACGTCGAGGTAGAGCTTGCCGACGTACGGGATGTCGCCGAGGCGCGTCTCGGGCACGTCGTGGAAGAGGCCCAGCGTTGCCGCCCGGTCGGGGTTCGCGCCCTCCTGCACGGCGATCGCGAACGCCAGAACGCCCACCCGGAACGAGTGGGCGGCCACCGTCTCGGGGTGCTGCACCCCGGCGAAGAGCCACCCCGCTCTGGGCAGGCGTTTGAGCTGGCCGACCTCGTAGACGAACTCGACGATCCTGTCAGCGTCAGACATGACGCCGATCCTTTTACGGATCGAGGTCCCGCGCCACCGCCCGGACGACCTCGGCGATGAGCTTCATGTTCTTCTTGTCGGACGGGTAGCGGCCGCGGCGCAGGTCGGGCTGGACCTTGTTCTCCAGCAGCTTGATCATGTCCTCGATCAGGCCGTGCAGCTCCTCCGCGGGACGGCGGCGCGCCTCGACGACGGACGGCGCGGGGTCGATCAGGCGCACGGACAGCGCCTGCGGCCCGCGGCGGCCCTCCGCCATGCCGAACTCGATGCGCTGGCCGGCTTTCAGACCGGTGACACCCGGAGGCAGGGCGGCCTTGCGGACGTAGACGTCCTCGCCACCGTCCTGGGTGACGAACCCGAAGCCCTTCTCCGTGTCGTACCACTTGACCTTGCCGGTCGGCACCGCGCTCACCATTCCCAAGCTTGTCGCACAACGAACGCGCCCCGGGGCGTACCCAGGACGCGTCCCACCAGAGTAGCCAGAAGACCAGACCGAAGGCACCTCCGTTAGCACGACTACGCTGCCGGCATGACCGCTCCGAAGCTGATGCCGCTGGCCATCGGCCTGTTCGCCGTCGGCGTACTGGCCATCGTCGCGGTCTTCGTGCTGTTCATCGCGGGCCACAGCGACCTGCCCGTGTGGCTGAACGTCGCCGCGACCTACCTGCCGGCGATCGGCCTGGGCCTCGGGATCATCGCGGTGGTCAGGAAGTCACGCCGGAAGAGGTCCTGAGCCAGTCCGGGAACTCGCGCAGGTCCTCCAGCACGACGGCGGCGCCCGCCCCGGTCAGCTCCGCCCGTGAGCACGGCCCGGTGACGACGCCGACGCCCAGCGCCCCGGCCGCCTCGGCTCCCCGCATGTCCCCGACGTGGTCGCCCACGTAGATCGCGGCGCCGTGCAGCTTCAGCGACTCGGCCTTGCCCGTCGACCACAGCTCGCCGTAGAGGTGGTCGACCTCCCAGCCGAGCGCTTGCAGGTGCAGCGCGGCGTTCTTGCGGTACTTGCCCGTCACGATCATCGTCCGGCCGCCGAGCTCGCGGACGCTCTGCAACGCGGCGGACGCTCCGGGCAGCGCGACCGTCGCGGGGATCACGACCTCCGGGTACAGCGCGCGGAAGAGCGTGATCATGTCCGGGATCTCCTCCTCGGGCACGCCCATGTCGCGGTAGATCATGTCGAGGGGCGGGCCGAGGTTCGCCGCGAAGTGCTCGCCGTCGAGGTCGTGGCCGGTGCGGGCACCCACCTCGTTCAGCACGGCGGCCATGCCCGGCCGCGGGTCGATGAGGGTCATGTCCAGGTCGAAACCCACGGTGAACGGCACAGGACCCGACTCTACGTCTTTACAAAAGCCGTATTTGTGTAAAGGTGAACGCGTGAGCGACATCACCGGGCTCCTGCTGGACGCCGCCGCGGACCTCCTGGCGGCACGAGGGTTCCACGGGCTGCGCATGATCGAGGTGGCCAGCCGTGCGGGGGTGAGCAGGCAGACCGTCTACAACGAGTTCGGCAACAAGGAAGGGCTCGTGCAGGCCGTCGCGGCCCACAAGACGGAGGAGTACCTGACCGGGATCGCCACCCGGCTCGGCGAGAACCCCGACCCGTGGGAGGCGATGCGGTCGGCGTTCCGCTTCACCTTCGAGCAGACGGAGAAGGACCGGCTCGTCTCGGCGGTGCTGACCGGCCAGAACGCCGAGGACCTCCTGCCGTTCATCACGATCCGCGGCCACCCGATCCTCTTCCACGCCACCGAGGTCGTCGAGCAGCACCTCAGCGGGCACTTCCCCGGCAGGCGCGTGCGGCTCACGGCCGAGACGACCGTGCGGCTCGCCCTGAGCCACCTGCTGATGCCGAGCGGGGACCTGGACAGCGCGATGGACGCCGTGGTGCGGGTGGCGAGAGTGACGATGGACGCATGACGCCTGACCCCTTGTTGCAATAACATGGCAACAGGGTGAGGTGTCCGGAGGTTCTCGTCGCGCCGGCCGCGTGGGCGTTGGGCCTCGCGGCCGGTGCGACGACCGTGGCGCTGGTCTACCCGGCGGTGTCGTAGGCGACGCCGAGCTGGCGCAGCGCCTCCTCCACCGTGCGCATGATCTGCAGCGTGTTCTCCCACGTGATCGCCGGGCTCTCCGTCAGGCCGGCGGCGACGTGCTGCTCGACCGCGCGGATCTGGTGCGTGTAGCCCTCGTCCTCGATCGTGTGCTCGACACCGTTGATCGTCGCCCTGGTGGCGTTGAACATCGGGTCGGCGATCCGGATGCTGCCGCCGGTGCCGACGACCTCCGCCTCGCAGCGGAGGTTCGCGACGAGCGAGCAGCTCAGCAACGCGTGCGCGCCACCGGGGTAGCCCAGCAGCAGGCCGACGTCGGAGTCCACATCGGACGGTGCCACGCCGCCCCAGGCGTGCACCCGCTCGGGAACGCCGAGCAGCAGGTGCGCGAGGGCGACGGGGTAGACGCCGAGGTCGAGCATCGCGCCACCGCCCGCCTCCTTCGCCCAGAGCCGGTCGTTCGCGTCGAAGGGGTGCGCGAAGCCGAAGGACGCGCGCAGCGACCGGACCTCTCCGATCTCACCGCCGCGGACGGCGTCGTGGACCCTGCGGATCAACGGGTTGAACCGCGTCCACATGGCTTCCATGAGGAAGAGGCCGCGGGCGCGCGCCCGTTCGACCATCTCCTCGGCCTGCGCGACGGAGAGGCCGATGGGCTTCTCGCACAACACGTGCTTGCCCGCGTCGAGCGCGGCGAGGGTGACCTCGCGGTGCCGGCCGTGCGGGGTGGCGACGTAGACGACCTCGACGTCCGGGTCGGCGAGCAGCTCCCGGTAGTCCCCGTACGCGCGCTCGACGCCGAACCTGTCGGCGAACGCCCGTGCCTTCGCGACGTCGCGGGAGGACACCGCGAGAACCGTGACGCCCTCGACTTTCAGCATGTCGGCGGTCACGGTCTGCGCGATACCGCCGGTTGCGATCACACCCCACTTCATGATGTGAGCTTAGATGGACGCATGCGCCTCATCCTGAACGTGATCTGGCTGGTGCTCGCCGGTTTCTGGATGGCGGTCGGGTACGCGGTCGCCGGCCTGGTCTGCTGCATCCTGATCATCACGATCCCGTGGGGCATCGCGTCGTTCCGGATCGCGAACTACGCGCTCTGGCCGTTCGGCCGCGAGGTCGTGGACAAGCCGGGGGCGGGCACCGGGTCGCTGCTCGGCAACGTCATCTGGATCGTCGTCGCCGGCATCTGGCTCGCGATCGGCCACGTCGTCACCGGCATCGCGCTGTGCGTGACGATCATCGGCATCCCGCTCGGCATCGCGAACTTCAAGCTGGTGAAGGTCTCGCTGGTGCCGCTGGGCAAGGAGATCGTCGAACTCCCGTGAGGGCTACCGGGCCTCGTCGCCCATCACCGCGATGTGGCCGACCGTCTCGAAGCCGGGCAGGTCGTAGTCCTCGAAGCGCACGCCCCGGCCCTCCGGCACCGTGTGCCCGGTCTGCGCACCCTTCTCCGCGGGCATCAGGCCCCGCGCGTCACCCCGGCCGAGGGCGAAGACCCGCGTGCCGTCCGGGGTCGTGGTGATGGGCTCGAGACCGAGCACGTCCGCGTAGAAGCGGCCTGCGCGCTCGGGGTCTTCGACGGGCAGCATCGTCGTGGTCCTGGTGGCGGTGAGCATGCTCGCCTCCTTCGACGGGGACCACTGATGCCGCGCGCCGCGCAGCCCCGCCCACCAGGGTCTTTACGCCTCATCACCCCGTAGTGCGGCGATCACGGTCCGTCCGGTCAGGCGTGCTCCGCGCTGTCGTCCAAGCCGAGCAGCTCCACCGACCTGGCCCGCATCTCCACCTTGCGGATCTTGCCGGTCACCGTCATCGGGAAGTCCTCGACCACGTGCACGTACCGCGGGATCTTGTAGTGCGCGAGCTTGCCGGCGCAGAACTCCCGCACGGCCTCGGCGGTCAGCTCCCCGGCGCCCTCGCGCAGGCGCACCCACGCCATGAGCTCCTCGCCGTACTTCGCGTCGGGCACCCCGACCACCTGGGCGTCGAGCACGTCGGGGTGCGTGTGGAGGAACTCCTCGATTTCGCGCGGGTAGATGTTCTCGCCGCCGCGGATGACCATGTCCTTGATGCGGCCGGTGATGTTCACGTACTCGTCGTCGTCCATCACCGCGAGGTCGCCGGTGTGCATCCAGCCCGCGGCGTCCACCGCCTCGGCCGTCTTCTCCGGTTCGTTCCAGTACCCGAGCATGACCGAGTAACCGCGCGTGCACAGCTCCCCCGGCTCGCCGCGCGGGACCGTGAGGCCGGTCCCGGGGTCCACGATCTTGACCTCGAGGTGCGGGCCGACGCGGCCGACCGTCCCGACACGACGGTCGAGGGAGTCGTCGACACGCGTTTGCGTCGACACCGGGGAGGTTTCGGTCATGCCGTAGCAGATCGAGACCTCGCGCATGCCCATCCGGTCGACGACCTGCTTCATCACCTCGACCGGGCACGGCGAGCCCGCCATGATGCCGGTGCGCAACGACGACAGGTCGTAGCCGTCGGCCAGGTCGAGCATGGCGATGAACATCGTCGGCACGCCGTAGAGCGACGTGCACTTCTCTTCCTGAACCGCCGCAAGGGTTTTCGCCGGGTCGAACGCCGGGGCGGGGATCACGACGCACGCACCGTGGCTGGTGGCCGCGAGGTTGCCCATGACCATGCCGAAGCAGTGGTAGAACGGCGGCACCACGCAGATCCGGTCGTGCTCGGTGTAGTCGATCAGCTCGCCGACGAAGTAGCCGTTGTTGAGGATGTTGTGGTGCGACAGCGTCGCGCCCTTGGGGAAGCCCGTGGTGCCGGACGTGTACTGGATGTTGATCGGGTCGTCGCGGTCCAGCTCGACGTCCGGGAGCTCGTCGCCGGTCCACCGCGGGTCGTCGGTGAAGACGACGTTCTTCAGCGCGTCGCAGCGCGGCCGGACCTCGGCGATCATGGCCGCGTAGTCCGAAGTCTTGAACGACCGCGCCGACACCAGCGTGTGGATGCCGGCCTGGTTCAGCACGTACTCCAGCTCGTGCACGCGGTACGCCGGGTTGACGTTGACCAGGATCGCGCCGATCCGGGCGGTCGCGTACTGCACGAAGACCCACTCGGCGCAGTTCGGCGCCCAGATCCCGACCCGGTCGCCCTTGCGCACGCCGAGCGAGTGCAGCCCGGCGGCGGCCCGGTCGACCTCGGCCGAGAGCTCCGCGTACGTCCACCGTCGATCTGTTGCCTTGTCGACAAGTGCCTCGCGATCCCCGAACCGCGCGACCGTGGCCGCGAGGTTCGCGTGGATCGTGTCGCCCAGCAACGGGGCGGTGGACGTGCCCGAGGAGTAGCTGAGGGTCATCCCCCAGACCGTAGTCAGGCTCCCGCGTATGGCAAGGGCACGACCAGGCACGGACCGCCGCTGTAGAGCCCCGCGTCGATCGCCAGCACCTTGTCGCCGGCGTACACGAGAGGCCCGTCGATCTCCTCCGGCGGCACCCCGAGCTGGTCGGCGATGACGCTGTGCCCGTGCACGATCCGGCTGCCGCCGAGGGTCGCGAGCAGCTCGTCCGCGATCTCCGGGCCCTGCGGACCGCGGAACGCGTAGCGGGTCGTCATCTTGCGCCAGCACTCCCACCACTCGACCAGGTCGTCGCTCTGGAGCACCTGGCGGACGGCCTCGTTGACCTCCTCGATCGAGGACCCCCATTCGAGGTAGGCCGCCGTGTCGGAGTGCATCAGCAGGTGGTCGTCGCGCAGCTTCAGCACGGGCCTCGTGGTGAGCCACTCGACGTGCTCGTCGGTCAGCCGGTCCTGGTCGCTGCGCAGGCCGCCGTTCAGCAGCCAGCTCCGCGCGAACGACCGCGGCCCGAGGCTGTCCGGCACCTGCTCGTCGCCGAACCGGTGCATGCCGAGCAGCAGCACCTCGTGGTTGCCGATGAGCGAGCTGACCGTGCCGCCCGCCTCCGCGGCCTCCTCGCCCAGCCGCATGACCAGGTCGATCACGCCCACGCCGTCGGGACCGCGGTCCACGAAGTCGCCGAGGAACCACAGCTCGGCCTCGCCGCCCGACCAGCGCCCCTCCTCGTCGCACAGCCCGGCGACGTGCAGCGCTCTGATCAGTTCGGCTAGGTGCCCGTGCACGTCACCCACGACGTACATCGGGCGTCGATCCGTGTCCACCTCCGCGACGATAGGTGATGGATCCTCGCGCGTCAGTGGTCAGTCCAGTCGCCGAACGGGTCCGCGGAGTGACCGACGAGCTCCGCGATCGACTTCAGCACGCGCGTCGGCCGGTACGGGTACATCTCGGCCGTCTCGGCGCTGAAGACCCCGGACAGCACGAGGATGGTCGACAGGCCCGCTTCCAGGCCGGACCGCACGTCGGTGTCCATCCGGTCGCCGATCATCAGCGCCTGCTCGGAGTGCGAGCCCAGGGCGCGCAGGGCCGAGCGCATCATCAACGGGTTCGGCTTGCCGACGTAGTACGGCTCACGTCCGGTGGCGCGCTCGATCAACGCCGCCACGGCGCCGGTCGCGGGCAGCGAGCCCTCGCGCGACGGGCCGGTGGCGTCGGGGTTGGTCGCGATGAACTTCGCGCCCTCCTCGACCAGCCGGATGGCCTTCGTGATCGCGGTGAAGCTGTAGGTGCGCGTCTCGCCGAGCACGACGTAGTCCGGGTCGCGGTCGGTCAGCACGTAGCCGATCTCGTGCAACGCGGTCGTGAGGCCGGCCTCGCCGATGACGAACGCCGAGCCGTTCGGGCGCTGCGAGTCGAGGAACCGGGCCGTGGCCAGCGCGGACGTCCAGATGGACTGCTCCGGGATGTCCAGGCCGGTGCGCTGCAGACGTGCTCGCAGGTCCCGTGGCGTGTAGATGGAGTTGTTGGTGAGCACGAGGAACGGCGTCTCGGAAGCGCGCAGCTCCGCGACGAACTCGTCGGCTCCGGGGATCAGGTGCTCCTCGTGCACGAGGACGCCGTCCATGTCCATCAAGTAGTGCCACATGGCCTAAGTATCGATCACGCGCTTGCGGAACGTCTCGGTCTGGAGCTTGAGATAACGCTCGATCACCTCGAGCTCGGCCGCGTCGAACTGCTCCAGGACCTCGACCATGCTGTCGCGGGCCTTCTCGAACGGCGCGCCGAACTTCTCCAGGTCACCGGGCGTGACCTCGACGAGGACCTTGCGGCGGTCGCGCGGATCCCGGACACGGCGGACATAACCGGCGCGCTCCAGCCGGTCGATCACCCCCGTGACGGCACCGGTGGACAGGCCGGAGAGCTCGGCGATGCGCCCGGCGGTGAGCGGTCCCTCCGCCCGAATGGCGAGATCGAGGCACTTCTCGTCGGTCGCGGACAGCCCCATCTGCTCAGCCACGCGCGCGTGGAACATGACGGTGAGCGCGCTCTGCTCCCGCATGTACCAGGTGAACCTCTCCATCACTTCCGGTTCCATGCCGAACATCTTAGCTAGTAAAACAATTTGTTGTGACATTGCTCCAACGGAGCGGCGGTGAGAAATCTCGTTCGTGGAGTCATCTGCAAGGAGTTGTTCATTAAGCTGAACAAGGTGACAGCAGTGGAGTTGGGACTACCCGTCGTGCGCGGCACACCCGACGCGTCCACGCGTCCGGACTCGCCCCTGCTCGTCGACAGGTTCGCCCGGGTGGCGAAGGACCTGCGGGTCTCGCTCACCGACCGCTGCAACCTGCGCTGCACCTACTGCATGCCGGCCGAGGGCCTCGACTGGCTGGCCAAGGACGAGCTGCTCACCGACGCCGAGCTGATCAGGCTCATCCGGATCGCGGTGGTCGACCTGGGTGTCACGGACATCCGGTTCACCGGCGGCGAGCCGTTGCTGCGGCGCGGCCTGGAGCAGGTCATCGCCGCGACCGCCGAGCTGGAACCGCGTCCGCGCATGTCGATGACCTCGAACGGCATCGGGCTCGCCCGGCGCGCGCGGTCGTTGAAGGACGCCGGCCTGAACCGGATCAACATCTCGCTCGACACCCTCGACCCCGCGAAGTTCGCGACGCTGACCAGGCGAGACCGCATCACGGACGTGCTGGACGGCCTCGACGCCGCCCGTGAGGCCGGGCTGGAGCCGGTGAAGGTCAACTCCGTGCTGATGCGCGGCGTGAACGAGGACGAGGCCGTCCCGCTGCTGCGGTTCTGCGTCGAGAACGGCTACCAGCTGCGGTTCATCGAACAAATGCCGTTGGACGCGCAGCACGGCTGGACGCGCACGAACATGGTCACGGCCGATGAGATCCTCACGAAGCTCTCGGCCGCCTTCACGCTCACCCCGTCGGAGGTCCCGCGCGGTGGTGCCCCGGCCGAGCGCTGGCTGGTCGACGGCGGCCCCGCGGTCGTCGGCGTCATCGCGTCGGTGACCAGGCCGTTCTGCGCCGCCTGCGACCGCACCCGGCTCACCTCGGACGGCCAGATCCGCAACTGCCTGTTCAGCAACGGCGAGACCGACCTGCGCGCACTGCTGCGCGACGGCTCCCCCGACTCCGCGATCGCCGACGCCTGGCGCGCGACGATGTGGGCGAAGGCTGCCGGTCACGGCATCAACGACGAGGGCTTCTCGCAGCCCGACCGCCCCATGAGCTCCATCGGAGGATGACAGTGAGCACCGCCGTGAACGTCCGCTACTTCGCGGGTGCGCGGGCCGCGGCCGGGGTGGCCGACGAGGACCTGCTGCTCGACGCCGCCGAGCCCACCGTGGCGCTCGTGGTGAGCACCATCGGCGAACGGCACGGCGACAAGCTCGGCAAGGTCCTCGCGGTGTCGAGCTTCCTGCTGGACGGCGTGGCGGTGCGCGACACGTCGACGCGCGTGCCCGCCGGGGCTCAGCTGGACGTGCTGCCGCCGTTCGCGGGCGGCTGAGCCAGCCTCCGCACCCACGCCGTTCGCCCGGTCTCGCGCGCCAGTTCCCCGGCCCGCAGCCGGTGCCGTCCTGCCCGCGCGGGGTCTCCCGCGGCCAGGTGGATCTCCGCGAGTTCGGCCTCGACCTAGACGCGGCGCACCCGCAGCTGGCCCCGTTCGGCGATCTTGCTCGCCTCGGTGGCGCGGTGGAGCGCCTCCTGCAGGTCGCCCTGCTCCCGGAGGTCGGCGGCCAGCCCGGTGAGCGCCTGGACCTGGCCGCGCGCCAACGCGGCGTCCCTGCACGTCATCAGTGCCTGTTCGTGCTGTGCGGCGGCCTCGTCCAGCCGCCCGAGCCGCCGCAGCACCGTGCCGAGGGTGCTGCGGGCGTCCGCCTCTGCCATCTCCTTCTCGGCGCCCGCCGACGCCTCGACCGCGCGCCGGCAGACGATCTCGGCCTGCTCGAACCGCCCCTGTTCGAGCAGGAGGAACGCGCGGGCGTCCAGGACGCGGGACTCGAACGTCGGGCCGAACTCCGGTGTCAGGAGCGCCTCCACCTCATCCAAGTACTTCGCCACCCGGGCCAGGTCGCCGATGAAGAGGTGCGCGATCGCGAGTCCGTGCAGGCAGAACGCCACGCCTGCGGTCAGCTTCCGCTCGGCCGCCATCCGCAACGCCTCCTCGCAGCGCGACACCGCGAGCGGCAGCGGGCCGAGGTCGGTGAGGACGCAGCCGAGGTTGAACAGCGTGGTCGGGGTGGGCGCGATGCCCAGCGACTCGTGCATGGCTCTCGCCGCCTCGGCCAGGTTGCCGAGTTCCCAGTGGATGATGCCCAGGTTGCCGACGTAGGACGACAGCGAGTGGAGGTCGTCGCCGCGACGTGCCAGTGCGACCGCGTGCTCGTACTCGGGCAACGCGTCCACGAAGTTGCCCGACCGCCAGTGCGCGAGACCGAGCGAGCCGCGCATGCTCGCCTCGGCCGTGACGTCACCGAGTTCCTGCGCCGCTCGCAGGCCCGCCCGCGCGGACACGTACCAGTCGGCCACGTTCGCAGCGTGGCGCAGGAAGTAGCCGCGCATCGAGTCGGCCAGCTGCCAGGCGATCGGCCGGTCCCCCGCGGCGAGCACGGCCGCAACCACGTTCGCGCGTTCGGCGTCGAGCCAGGCGAGCGCGTTCGGCATGTCGCCCACGTCGTGCGCGGGCAGGTCGTCCTGCAGCGGCGGCACCGCCAGCCGCTGCAGTTCCGGGTTGAGCGTGCGGCCCGCCGCGTCGGCGTTGAGGAGGTAGTACTCGTACAGTCGGGTGGGCGCGTCCGCGCCAAGGCGGCGCGCGTAGACGCCGAGCAGGTCGTGCAGGCTGTACCGCTCCTTGGAGCGTTGCACGAGGTTCGCGGTGACGAGGTGGCCGAGCGGCACCGTCGCGTCCCTGCCGAGCAACGCCGTGGCGGCCTCGACCGGGAAGTCCGCGCCCGGCACCTGGCCCAGCAACCGGAAGAGCGAGCGGGACAGTTCGGGCTGGGCGAGGTAGGAGAGCTCGAAGGTGGCCCTGACCGCGGTGTCGCCCTCGATCTCCAGGGCCTCCAACCTGTTCTCGCCCCGCAGGTCGGTGAGGTAGTCGGTGATGTCGCGCTCCGCCAGGTGCGCCGCGGCGATGCGCAACGCGAGCGGGAGGTGGGCGCACAACCGGATCAGCTCCGCACGCTCGTCGGGCCTGCCCGCGACACCCGTGTTGTCGAGCAGTGCGCGGGCGTCGGCATCCGTGAAGACGCCGACGACGATCTGGTCGTGTTCGGGCAGGTCGGCGCGGCTGGTGACGATCGCTCGCGACCTGTCGCCCGCCGGGCACAGCGGACCGATGAGGTCGTGGGAGGCGTTGTCGATCACCACGAGCACCGCGCGGTGCGCGGTCAGCTGCCGGAACAGCGCGATCTGGGCGTCGAGGGCCGCCGGGACCTGCTCGGTCCCGAGGGCGCGCAGGAACCGCGACAGCGCCTGCTTCGCGGTGACCGGTTCGCCTTCCGAGAACGCCCGCAGGTTCACGTACAACTGACCGTCCGGGAACCGCGCGCTCAGCCGGTGCGCGACGTGGACAGCGAGCGAGGTCTTGCCGACCCCCGGCGGTCCGGTGACGGCGAGCACGGGCGCCTCGCTCGCCAGCGCTCGTGCGATCTCGTCCTTGCGGCCCACGAAGTCGGGGAGAACCGCGGGCAGCTGACGCGGCTCCGGCCCGCGCGCCACCAGCCGGTACCCGGACGTCTCGGTGACGACCTGGTCGGTGGCGCGCAACCGTTGTACGAGCTTGCGCAGCGCCTGCCGGGGGTTCGCCAGCCGCTTGTCGGGCCAGACGGCGTCGATCAGGTCGTCGAACGGGACCGGCTGGCCCGGTGCGGCGGCCAGAGCCCGGCGGAGCGCGTCGATCCTCATGCACCTGATCTTGGCGACTCGGCCCGCTCCGGTCGACCGCGTCGCGCCCCCGCCGGACACCTTTCGGAGGCGCCGCGGGAGCCGCCACGAACGGTCGACACACGTGAGCCATGCCTCACTTTGAGTGATAGATCTCGATCGATCTCAGAAGGGAAACGGAATGATAACGGCGCTCTGAGCTGCATGTTTGTCGGCCTAGCACAAGTCTTCGAGTCATTACAGTGATGCGTGTCACAGCGCGAAACATTTGGAGACCGGCTCGGCGGTTACGTACGGTCGCTCCTCGGCTGGCCCCGACCAGTCACGAGCTAGACCGGAGGACCGTGCACCGAACCCAGTCCTGGGGTTCTCCGGAAAATCCCCGAGCGAGAGAAACCGCCGGACTGGGAGCGCAGGAACGCACCGGGCCCGAACCCGAGTTTCCTGGCAGCAGGTGCAGGTGGACCGAGAGGCACATGGCTTTCAACCGAGGCAGCAAGGGCAAGCAGGGTTCCGCCGCTCGCACTATCGCCAAGGTCGCGGCTGTCGGCATCATCGCCGGCGCCCCTCTGGGCCTGGCCGTTGGCACCGCCAACGCCGCCCCCGGAATGGACTGGGACGCCCTCGCGCAGTGCGAGGCAAGCGGTAACTGGGGCGCCAACACGGGCAACGGCTACTACGGCGGCCTGCAGTTCACGCAGCAGACCTGGAACGCCTACGGCGGCCAGGGCAACCCGGCCAACGCCTCCCGCGAGCAGCAGATCGCTGTCGCCGAGCGCGTGCTGGCCGGCCAGGGCCGCAACGCGTGGCCGGCCTGCAGCGCCAAGCTGGGCGCGGGTCAGGTCACCCAGCGCACCGCCCCGGCCCCGCAGCAGCGGAAGGCCCCGGTGCAGCAGAAGCAGCAGCAGCAGCGCCAGGCCCCCGTGCAGCAGGCGCCGGTCGTGGTCGTCGACGCGTCGAAGTCGAACCCGAACGGCAACTACGAGATCAAGGCGGGCGACACCCTGTCGAAGATCGCCGAGGCCAACAAGGTCGCGGGCGGCTACCAGGCCATCGTGGAGAAGAACAAGGGCTTCCTCACGAACCCCGACCTGATCTTCCCGGGCCACAAGATCCTGATCTGAGCAGGACCAGGACAGGCCGCATGATCGCCGGCCCCGCACCCGTGGGCTGACGCAGGACCAGGGATCTCACCGTTACCCCCCGACGGTGAGGTCCCTGCCTGCGTCTCCGGGTTCGGCCGGCGCGGAAAGGGCGCTTGCGGCAGCGGGTGGACGCGGGCTGCCGGGGCGCTGGTCGAGGCGGGCCGGGCCGGGCAGGGTCCGGCACCGCCGGAAGTGCGGCGAGCGAGGGTCAGGCGCCGGGCGCGTCACGGACGGCCCCGGCTCACCGGAGCCGGGCAGGGCCCGGCACCACCGGAGATGCAGCAAGCAAGGACCAGGCGCGCCGCGGAAGATCCCGGCTCGCCAGGGCCGGGCTCAGGGGCAGTTGACCCACTCGTCCTGCCCGTCGGAGAACACCTGCCGCTTCCACACCGGCAGCCGGGCCTTCACCTCGTCCACCAGGTCGGAGCACAGGGCGAAGGCCTCCCCCCGGTGCTCGGCGGCCACCGCGCAGGCCAGGGCCACGTCACCGATCTTCAACGGCCCGACCCGGTGCGACACGGCGATCCCGTGCACGCCGGGGTACTTCGTGGCCAGCGAGGAGACCACCTCGACGACGACGTCCTCGGCCGAGGGGTGCGAGTGGTACTCGAGCTCCAGCACCGACCGCCCGCCGTCGTGGTCCCGGACGACACCGGAGAAGGTCACCACCGCGCCGGCGCGTTCGGACTCGACGAGAGCGGCGTGCTCCTGCACCGACAACGGCTCCGAGGTCACGACGGCCCGCAGCACCACGCTCATCGGTGGTCACCTCCACGCAGTTGGTCGAGCGCATGCTCCACGACGGTGCCGAGGACGTCCAGCCCGTCCCGCACACCTCCGGTGGAGCCCGGCAGGTTGACGACCAGCGTCCGGCCCGCCACGCCGGCCACCCCGCGTGACAGCACGGAGCCCGGGACCCGCGGCCAGCCGGACATGCGGATCGCGTCGGCCAGGCCGGGGATCTCGTAGTCCAGCACGGCCCTGGTCATCTCCGGGGTCCGGTCGGTCGGGTTGATGCCGGTGCCGCCGGTCGTCACGACCAGGTCGGCACCACCGGCCACCGCGGCGGCCAGGGCCTCGCGGACCGGCTCGCCGTCCGGCACGACCACCGGCGTGGACGCCGAGAACCCGCGTTCGACGAGCCACGCCAGGATGATCTGACCGCTGCGGTCCTCGTACACGCCGGCGGCGGCGCGGTTCGAGGCCGTGATCACCACCGCCTTCACGGGCGTTCCCACAGGCCGGTCTTGCCGCCTTCCTTGCGCTGCACCCGCACCGCGTCCAGCGAGGCCGCCGGGTCGACGGACTTCACCATGTCGTGCAGGGTCAGGCCGGCCACGGAGACCGCGGTCAGGGCCTCCATCTCGACGCCCGTGCGGTCGGTGGTGCGGACCGTGGCCGTGATCAGGACCGAGTCCTCGGCCAGGGCCAGGTCGACCACCACCGACGACAGGGCGATCGGGTGGCACAGCGGCACGAGCTCCCAGGTGCGCTTGGCCGCCATGATGCCCGCGATCCGGGCGGTGGCCAGGGCGTCGCCCTTGGGCAGGCCGTCGGCTCCCAGCAGCTCGACCACCTCGGCGGTCGTGTGCAGGATTCCGGTGGCCACGGCGGTCCGGGTGGTCTGCTCCTTGCCGGAGACGTCGACCATCCGGGCCGCGCCCTGGGAGTCCAGGTGGGTGAACTGCTTGGTCATACGGCGATCGTAGGCCTGCCTCTGACCGTTGCCCCCTGTCGAACGGCCCTCTAGGAGGCCGCCGCCTTGCGGACCGCCTCGGCCACGGCGGGCGCGACGGTGTTGTCGAAGACCGACGGGACGATGAACGACGCGTTCAGGCGGTCGCCGTCCACCACGTCGGCGATCGCGGCCGCGGCGGCCAGCAGCATCGCGTCGGTGATGGTCTTGGCGTGCGCGTCCAGCAGGCCGCGGAAGACGCCGGGGAACGCCAGGACGTTGTTGATCTGGTTCGGGAAGTCCGAGCGGCCGGTCGCGACGACGGCGGCGTGCTGCTGGGCCTCCATCGGGTCGATCTCCGGGTCGGGGTTGGCGAGCGCGAACACGATGGCGTCCTTGGCCATCGTGGCGACCTGCTCGGCACCGAACAGGTTCGGCGCCGAGACGCCGATGAACACGTCCGAGTCGACCAGGGCGTCGTGCAGGCGTCCTGACTGGTTGTCCTTGTTGGTCGACGCGGCGATCGACTTCAGGTTCGAGTCGAGGCCGGGGCGGTCGCGGTGCACGATGCCGTCGACGTCCACGGCGATGATGTCGCCCGGCGTCTGGGCCTGCAGCAGGCGGATGATCGCGGAACCGGCGGCGCCGACACCGCAGACCGTGATGCGGCAGTCCTTGATGTCCTTGTTCACGACCCGCAGCGCGTTGCGCAGGGCGGCGACGACGACGATGGCCGTGCCGTGCTGGTCGTCGTGGAAGACGGGGATGTCGAGCTTCTCGCGCAGGCGGGCCTCGATCTCGAAGCAGCGCGGAGCGGAGATGTCCTCGAGGTTGATGCCGCCGTACACGGGAGCGATGAGCTCCACCGCGCGGATGATCTCCTCGGTGTCCTGGGTGTCCAGGCAGACCGGCCAGGCGTCGACGCCGGCGAACTTCTTGAACAGCGCGGCCTTGCCCTCCATCACGGGCAGGGCGGCGGCGGGACCGAGGTTGCCGAGACCGAGCACGGCCGAGCCGTCGGTGACCACGGCGACGGTGTTGCGCTTGATGGTCAGGCGGCGCGCGTCGTCCGGGTTCTTGGCGATGGCCTCGCAGACGCGGGCGACACCCGGCGTGTACGCGCGGGAGAGGTCGTCGCGGTTGCGGAGCGGGACCTTCGACGAGATCTCGATCTTGCCGCCGAGGTGCACGAGGAACGTGCGGTCCGACACCTTGCGGACGACGATGCCGGGCAGCGTCTCCAGCGTGTCGGTGATGTCCTTGGCGTGGTTCGCCGAGAGGGCGTTGCAGGTGAGGTCGATGACGACGCGGTCGTTGTGCGACTCCACGACGTCGAACGCCGTGATCACACCGCCCGCGCGGCCGACGGCCGAGGTGAGGTCACCCGCGGCGCTCGCTGACGGCGGCGCCTCCAGTCGAACGGTGATCGAGTAACCAGGGCCGGGGACCGGCATCGTCGTCCTCCCACGAAGTGCTGCTCAAGCGGGAAACGAGCCTATCCCCGGGCCCTTTGCGGTACGCACGCGACTCGGCAGTTTTAAGACCGCCCTGACAGTCCGATGAGGACGTTCAGGACTTGTTGATCTCGGTGACCGGGTGCGTGTAGGGCAGGTCGTCCACCGGCAGCGGGAACGTCACCGTGCCGAACGGGGAGAGCGCACCCTGCAGGTCGCTGGTCAGTTCGGTGACGGGGTGACCGCCGTCGGGGCCATCCGGCCAGTGCGGGTCGACCCGTCCAGGGCGTCCTTTCGCCACGTTCTCCTCCTCGGTGGTGCCTGCCGATGACGCCACAAGTGTGACAGAGCACGACGCGATCTCCAGCGACCCATATACCGTGGTGAGAATGTCCGGCATCACTCTCGCCGACTGGCTGCGCGCCCAGGACGACGCCTCGCTCGTGGCGCTGCTGCGCGCGCGTCCGGACCTGGCAACGCCCCCACCTGCCGATATGTCCGTGCTCGCGACACGGGTCGGCACCAGGGCGTCGATCGCGCGCGCCTGCGAGGACCTCGACACGTTCACGCTGGCCGTGCTCGAAGGCCTGGTCGTGCAGGGCGCGGACGCCGCGCCCGTGGCGTTGCCCACACTCGCGGGCCTGCTCGGGCCGGACGTGAAGCCCAAGCCTCTCAAGCAGGCGCTCGCGCGGCTGCGGTCCCTGGCACTGGCGTGGGGCGACGACGACGCGCTGTCGGTCCCGCCCCTCACGCGCGAGGCGTTCGGCTCCCACCCCGGCGGGCTGGGCAGGTCGACGGGGCAGACCTACGACCTCGACGGCATCAGCGAGGGCGAGCAGCGCGTCCTGCGGAAGCTCGCCGCCGGCCCGCCCATCGGCGACACCAAGGACGCCTCGCGGGTCGTGCCGCTGGAGAAGGCGGAGACGCCGGTGCAACGGCTCCTGGCGCGCGGTCTGCTGCTGCGGCGCGACCCCGGCACCGTGGAGCTGCCACGGGAGATCGCCCTCGAACTGCGCGGCGAACGCCCGCTCGGCCCGATCCAGGTCACCGAGCCGAAGCCGAAGACCACGGCGTTGCAGCAGTCGAGCGTCGACGCGACCGGCGGCGGGGAGGCCCTGGAGCTCGTCCGGCACGTCGAGAACCTGCTCGCGAGCTGGTCCGCCGAACCGCCGCCGGTGCTGCGGGCGGGCGGCCTGGGCGTCCGCGACCTGCGCAAGGCCGCCAAGGACCTCGGTGTCGACGAGCAGCGCGCGGCCCTGCTGATCGAGCTCGTGGTCGGCGCTGACCTGGTCGCGAACACCGAGGCCACCGAACCGGAGTGGGTGCCGACGACCAAGGCCGACGTCTGGCTCGCCGCGACGGCCGAGGTCCGCTGGGCCACGGTCGCCCACGCGTGGCTGGAGCTGCCGAGGCTGCCGGCGCTGATCGGCCGCCGCGACGAGAAGGACAAGCTCTTCAACCCGCTCGCGGACGAGATCCGCCGCGCCCAGGCTCCCCGCGACCGCCGCTGGGTCCTGGAGGCGCTCGGCGCGTTCCCCGGGGCACCTCGATCGCGAACCCCGCCGACCTCGCCGCGCTGCTCGGCTGGCGCTCACCGCGCCGGGGCGGGCGTCAGCGCGACGAGCTGGTGCGCTGGACGGTCGAGGAGGGCACCGCGGTCGGCGTGCTGGCCCTCGGCGCGCTGACGAGCGCGGGCCGCGTGCTGCTCGACGAGGGCCCCGGCCACGCCGCCAAGTCCCTCGGCGACGCGCTGCCCGCACCGCTCGACCACGTGCTGGTGCAGGCCGACCTGACCGTCGTCGCCCCCGGCAGGCTCGAACCGGAGCTCGCCGACGAGCTGGCCCTGGTCGCGGACGTCGAGTCGGCCGGCAGCGCCACCGTCTACCGGGTCAGCGAGGCCACGGTCCGCCGCGCGCTCGACGCCGGGCGCACCGCCGACGAGCTGCAGGAGCTGTTCAAGCTCCGCTCCCGCACGCCCGTCCCGCAGTCGCTGACCTACCTGATCGACGACGCCGCGCGCCGCCACGGCCGGTTGCGCGGCGGCGCCGCGGGCTCGTTCCTGCGCTGCGACGACCCGGTGCTGATCAGCGAGGTCCTCGCGCACCCGGAGGCGGGCCGGCTGGAGCTGCGCCGGATCGCGCCGACCGTCCTGGTCAGCCCGCTGCCGCTGGCCGACGTGCTGGACGGGCTGCGCTCGGCCGGGTTCGCCCCGGCGGCGGAGGGCCCCGACGGCCAGGTCCTCGACCTGCGGCCGGGTGGGCGCCGGACCACCCCGAGGCAGCGCAGCGCCCGCAAACCGGCGTCACCGGCCGTGCCCACCGACGAGCGGCTGGGCGAGTTCGTCCGGCTGGTCCGCGCCGGTGATCGTGCCGCGGCGACACCGCGGGGTGAACGCGTGGCCGTCCCCGGCCACCTCGGCGCCGGTCCGTCCGCGACCCTGTCCCTGCTCCAGCAGGCCGCACGGGCGCGTCGCAGGGTGCTCGTCGGGTTCGTCGACTCCCACGGCACGGCGGCGCAGCGCGTGATCGAGCCCCACGTGGTGGGCGGCGGGGTGCTCGAGGGCTACGACCACAGCTACGGAGAGGTGCTGCGGTTCCCGCTCCACCGCGTCACGTCCGCCGCTTTGGTGGACGAGGACTGACCGCCGATCATCACCCGGTGGGGATGCACGAATCACCCGTACGTGGTCGTGCAGCGATGTGGCGTCGGTTGACGCGGGCGTACCCGAAGACGCCGCGCTGAGCAGGGCACAACGACGAGGCGAGCGCTCACCCGCGGGTGGCGCTCGCCTCGTTCGGTTGTCGTGCGGGTCGTACTCCGGCGGAGGGAGTTCAGCCCGCGCGGACGGACATCCACTGGCGCATCGCGTGCTCCACCAGCGTGATGAGCGTCTGCTTGGTCGACTGCCGGTTGCGCGCGTCGCACGTGACGATGGGCACCGACTCGTCGATCGTCAGCGCCTCGCGCACGTCCTCCAGCCTGTGGTGCAGGAGGCCGTCGAAGCAGTTGACGCCCACGACGTACGGCAGCTGCCGGTCGTCGAAGAAGTCGATCGAGGCGAACGCGTCGGCCAGGCGGCGGGTGTCGACCAGCACGATGGCGCCGATGGCACCTCGCACGAGGTCGTCCCACATGAACCAGAACCGGTGCTGACCCGGTGTACCGAAGAGGTACAGGATCAGGTCGCTGTCGAGCGACACGCGGCCGAAGTCCATCGCGACCGTCGTGGTGACCTTGTTCGGCGTGGCGGAGAGGTCGTCCACCCCCGCGCTGGCCTCGGTCATCACCGCCTCGGTGGTCAACGGGACGATCTCGGACACCGAGCCGACGAACGTCGTCTTGCCCACACCGAAGCCACCCGCCACCACGATCTTGGCGGAGGTCGTCGGCTTCCGTGCGCCCTCGGCGCCCTGGGGACTAGAGCCTGCGAAGCCCACTGAGCACCCTCTCCAGGAATTCCATGGAAGGCCGGTCCCCCACGACCAGACCGCCCTGGTGAATCAAAACCAAACCCATGCTTGCCATGTCGCCGATCAACACCCGAACGACGCCCAGTGGCAAGCGTAGGAGTGCCGCGACCTCGGCCACCGACCGCGTGTCCACACACAGCCCGCAGATGGACCTGTGCTCGGGAAGAACTGCGGCATCCCGTTCGAGGCCCTTCTCGCTGGTGGAGATCAGCGCCTCGATCGCAAGGTCGTAGTCGGGTCGTGTGCGTCCACCGGTGCGCGTGTAAGGCCGCACCAGTGAACCCGAGTCCGCAGAAGCATTCTCCTCCGGACGCACTTGAGGCTGCGCACCGGTGCTGTACGCCGGCTGCGCGCCGGTGCTGTACACCGGGTGCGGGCCGGTTGTGTACGGCAACTGCTCCGGCACCGCGTCCGGCATCTCGTGCTGGCCGAAGAGGTCCGCACCGGGTCCACCGAACAGCCCGGTGCCGTACCCGTCTATGTCGAACCGGTTCGGCACGTCGTCGTACTGATACGACGACGAGTCGTCCACCTCACGCTGAGACATATCGCCTAGCCCTTGCCCTGTAACCCGCTCATCGTGGGGCGCGTCCTCGGTTTCCTCTGGTTCTTGGGGTATCGCGTCAGGCTCGTCGAACTGGAACCCACCAGAAGCCCACTCCTGGTAGTTGAAGTTCCTACCGAAGCCACGGCCTCTAGCGCCAGATCTACCAGCCATTTGTTCTCACCCCTGAACTTCAGATGAGGTCTAGCGACGGACCACGCCCTGAAGCTGCGCGCGCAGCTCAGGGGTGAGTTGTTGACCGACTCTCTCCACCAACAGCGTCATCTCGTAGGCCACGAGACCGATGTCGCAGTTGGGTGCCGCCAGAACGGCAAGGCAAGAACCGTCACTGATCGACATGAGGAACAGGTAGCCCCGCTCCATCTCGACGACCGTCTGGTTGACCCCGCCTGCCTCGAAGCAGCGGGCAGCACCCTGGGTGAGGCTGACCAGTCCGGACGCGACCGCGGAGAGCTGTTCCGCGCGGTCCCGGGGCAAGCCCTGGGATCCCGCGAGCAACAGCCCGTCCGCGGACACCACAACGGAATGTGCCACGCCGGGCACCCTCCGCACGAAGTCGGTGATAAGCCAACCAAAGCTGCCTGGCTGCGCTGCGGTCGTCACTCCTGCTCCTCGTTCTGCCGGCTCGACTGGTCACCAGCGTATGCCTCGATCAATGCGTGCCGGCCTCGCTTGACACCACTCTGCAGGCTCGACATCCGTCCGCGCACCGCGTCAGCGGAGCGGGGCGGCAGCGGCGGGCGCTGTGCTGTCTGCGACAGGCTCTGCGGCTTGGGTGCTGCAGAGCCTGGCACGAGCTGAGCCTTCGGTGTCCGTTTCGGCAATCCTGCCGTCGTCTTCGTCTCCGGCGTCTTGTTCAACAACGCCTGAGCCGCGTGCCATCCCTCGTCGGCAGGCGACTGCCAAGCCGACTCGGAAGTGAGTGCCGCCGCTGGAGTCTCCTCCACAACGGGCTCCGGTTCCACAACTCGCTCCTGCTCGGCGGGTGCGATCACTTCTTCCTCGGCCGCCTTCTGGATCTTCGCGCGCGGCTGGCGCACGGGAAGACCAGCGGCGGACGTGGTCGTGGGCGCCACAGCCGGCACGGGCTTGCGGGTTCGGGTCGGGAGCTCCGGTTCGGGCCCGTCCGAGAGCGGAGGGGTCGTCACCGGCTCGTCGATGTACTCGACCGAACCCTTGTCGGCGCCGCCGAGCCTCGGCTCGACGTGTCCGTTGGTGTCGGCGCGGCCGTCACCCTCGGCGGCCGCTGGGACCGGCTGAGCGGCCGAAGCGGACGTCTCGCTGCCGACGGCCTGGAACCACTGCGACAGGACGGCCTCGTAGATCGGCAGGCGTTCCGTCGGGGCGTCCAGGTCGTGCTCGATCTTCTTGCGCGAGGCTTCCGAGGTGCCGTTGCGGTGTGCCATCCCGATGTCGAGGCGGCCCTCGTCGACCGAGGCGCGCGAGACGCCGTTGGACGAGGCGGGCTCGTCCTCGATCGGGGGAATCGGCACGAACTGCGTGGTCTCGTAGCCCGGCTCGAAGGAGATCTCGCCGGCTTCCTCGTTGCGGTCCTCGTAGGCCGTGAAGAGCGTGGGCTCGCCGAACGACCCCTCGGGCTCCACGGCGGCCAGCTGGTCGCGGCGCCACCGCTCGGACGGCGTCACGTCCTCGATCGGCGGGTCGGTGAAGACCGGGATCGCCGTCGCGCCGGCACCGGTGTCGGTGATCGGGCTCGGGACGAAGCTGACCGGGATGCTCGGGCTCGACTCGTCGATCCGCGGCTGGACGCCGGTGGCACCGCCGAAGGCGCCCGCGATGCCGCTGGCCCTCGTCGCGGTGGCGCCGATCTCCGTCGTGTGCTCGGCCGGGGACATCGGCGAGGGCATCGCCGGGGCCGACGCGGACGGCGACATGCCGAACGCGGAGGCGAGCGACCCGGAACCGGACGGCGGGGTCGAGACCGGCGTCTGGCCGGGGATCGCGATGAGCGTCTCCGGCACGATCACCAGTGCCGTCGTGCCGCCCTCGATGTCCTCGTTGCCGCGCAGGCGGACCTTGATGTCGTGGCGCTTGGCGAGCCGCGCGACCACGTACAGGCCCATTCGGCGGGAGACGGCGACGTCGACGTCCGGCGGGTCCGCCAGGCGGTCGTTCGCGTCGATGATCTCCTGGTCGCCCATGCCGACGCCGCGGTCCTGGATCTCGATCGCCAGCTCGCCCTTGCGGGTCTTCGCCGTGCGGACGGTGACCTTGGTGACCGGGTCGGAGAACGCCGTGGCGTTGTCCAGCAGCTCCGCGATGAGGTGCACGAGGTCGTTGACCGCGCGGCCCTGGACGGTGACGTCCGGGGTCTGGCCGACCTGCACGCGGGCGTACTGCTCGACCTCGGAGACCGCGGCACCGAGGACCTCGGCGGCCGGGACGGGCCGGGTCAGGCGCCGCGACAGGTCCGTGCCCGAGAGGACCAGCAGGTTCTCCGAGTTGCGGCGCATGCGGGTCGCGAGGTGGTCCAGCTCGAACAGCGAAGCCAGCTGGTCCGGGTCCTGCTCGTCCTGCTCCAGGCGGTCGATCAGGTTCAGCTGGCGCTCGACCAGGGCCTGAGAGCGACGGGAGAGGTTGACGAACATCGCGTTGACGTTGTCGCGCAGGAGGGCCTGCTGGGCGGCCAGCCGCACCGCTTCACCGTGCACCGCGTCGAACGCGCGCGCCACCTGGCCGACCTCTTCACGGGTGTGCACCGGCACCGGCTCGACTGCGTTCTTCGCCGCGTTCTCCGGGTCGGGGTCCGCGAGGATCCGCTCGACCGCGTCCGGGAGACCGTGGTCGGCGACGTCGAGGGCGGTGCGGCGCAGCGTGCGCAGCGGGTTGAGGATCGAGCGGGCGACGAACAGCGCCATGAGCAGCGCGAGCGCGAGGAACGCGAGCACCAGGGCGGACGCGATGTACGCCTGGGTCCTGGTGGCGCCCGCGAGGTCGTCGGTCTTGTTCTGCAGCTGCTCGACCAGCAGGTTCTCGACGTCACGGGTCAGGTTGACCGTCAGCGTGGCCGCGATGTCCCACTTCTCGGACGTCAGCTGCGTGAAGTCCTTGCGGCCGGCCTGCTGGTTGATCGCCGATTCCTGCATGTCGTTCGCGGTGTCGACGATGAGGCCGGTGACGGTGTCGTCGTAGATCTTGGCCTGGTCGGGCGTCGCGGACTTGCGGAAGTCGTTGCGGGCGGCTTCGAGCTCGGCGTCGGCCGCCTGCAGGGCGCGCAGCTGGGCCGGCGTGAACGCCTTGCGCTGGAAGACGTCCAGGAGGATCGCCCGCTTGAGCGACTCCTGCTCCTTGATGCGCGCGATGGCGTTCGTGGTCAGGTGCAGTCGCACCAGTTCCGGGTCGTTGATCTCGGAGATCGTCTGCTCACCGAGGTTGATGAGCGTCTCGATCGACTCCGAGTAGGTGCGCTGGACGGCCTCGGCGGGGTACTGCGTGTCGCGCACCGAGTTGCGGAGGCTGTTCAGGCGGTTGAGCTGGTTGAACGCGACCTGGAAGCGCTCGACTGCCGCCGGGTTCAGGTCGGAGCTGAGTTCGGCGATCTTGTTGTTGAACGCCTCGGTGGTGTCGTTCACGCGGCGCAGCTGGCGCTCGAGGACGACCCGGTCGACCTTCTTGTTGGACGCGACGTAGCTGACCGACAGGTCCCGCTCGCGCTGGAGCTGCTGCACGAGGTCCGCGACCGCCGTCTCGAGGCGGATCTGGTTCGCGAGGTTGTTGAGCTCCGTCGCGGCCTGGAGGTCGCTGCGCACCCTCAGGCCACCCAGGACGAGCGCACAGACAGTCGGGATGAGCAGAACGGCGAGCAGCTTCGTGCGCAACCGCCAGTTGCGCAGGCGCCATCCCGCGGATCGGGCAGGTCCTGAACCGGCTCCGGGCGCGACGTCGTTCTTCACCGAGTCCGGTGTCACGTTCATCGTTCCGTCACCCAGCGCAGCCAGTCCGTCACCCGATTCGGGCCTTTCGGAGCGTGTGGTGTCACCCACGCCAAACTGGCTGGGACCTCTCTCACGTCGGGCCACTCTGGGCTTCCTCTTCCAGCAGCAGTGTCCCGGTCTCTCCCCAGGACCGAGCATGGACTCGTCAAACGGGCCGAATTGCAGCACAGAGGTGGTTCGCCCGCTGAGGCGCCCCTACCCCGTCTGAAGACACGTCGGTCGACAACAACCTGTGCCACCCGGCGGGGAGCGTAATGGTCACCCCCGGCTCTGGGGAAGTCTCCAGAAGCACTCACCGTATCGAGATGGGGTGTCGTTTCATACGTTCAGGTGGTTAACATCCCCGGTTGTCGGCACGCTGCACCTCCGTCCGAACGCCCTGTTGGGGCTGTGGACGACCTGGTCTGTGGCGACCCTCACTGATCGATTCGATGCTACTCAAGGCCTACCGGCGAGAGGTGCCATGGCTACCCGAGCCAAAGCTCTGCGGCTTGCCGCAGTGCTCATCACGTGTGTTCTGACCGCGAGCTGCGGCCTGTTCGGAAGTTCGTCGAACGGTGGCACCGCGGACATGGAGCGCAACGTCCTGCGCATCGGCGTGCTGCCGGTGGTCGACGTGGCCCCGCTGCGGATCGCGCTGAACGAGAAGCTGTTCGAGAAGGCCGGCCTGCAGGTCAACCTGGTCACGCAGCCCAGCGAGACCGACGCCATCAAGCAGCTGGACACCACGCTCGACATCACGTGGGCCACGCACGTCAGCCTCTTCCGCGCCGTCGCCGAGGGCACCGAGCTGCAGCTGCAGGGCGAGGCCTACCAGGCCGGTCAGAACTCGATGGCGCTGGTCACGGCCGCGACCTCGGACTACGACGACCCGGGCAAGAAGACCAACCCGCGCATCGCCGTGAACAACGAGACCGACATCGGCGCACTGACCACGCGTGCCGTGCTGGACACCGCCGCGGTCGAGAAGCAGAAGATCAAGTTCTCCTCGATGCCGTTCGCGGACATGGAGAACGCGCTGACGTCCGGTCAGGTGGACGCGGCCTTCATGATCGAGCCGTTCATCACGAAGGCGCAGCGCAAGATCGGCGCGAAGATCGTCACCGACACCGCACGCGGCCCGACGCTGGACTTCCCGATGTCCGGCTACGCGTCGTCGAAGAAGTTCGCCGAGGCGAACCCGAAGACGATGAAGGTGTTCCGGGACGTGCTGCGCGACGCCCAGCAGCGCGCGCAGGCCAACAAGCTGGCCGTCCAGGACTCGCTGACCAGCTACGCCGACGTCGACCAGCCGACCGCGGCCCTCGTGTCCGTGGGCACGTTCCCGCTGTCGCTGAACCCGATCCGGCTCCAGCGCGTCGCCGACATGATGGACACCGAGGACGTGCTGTCGGGCCGTCTGGACGTGCAGCAGCTGCTGCCGCCGGGCACCACGAGCTAGCCCT
This sequence comes from Lentzea sp. DG1S-22, assembly GCF_036321065.1. NCBI lineage: Bacteria > Bacillati > Actinomycetota > Actinomycetes > Pseudonocardiales > Pseudonocardiaceae > Lentzea > Lentzea sp. DG1S-22. The sequence continues at coordinate 5,511,822 of NZ_CP143276.1, forward strand.
CGGCGGACGCGGAAGAAGGCGGGCCGGTGCTCCGGCCCGCCTTTTCTCGTTCCGCCACCGCGTGCCGCGCGGGAGCACTTCCGTCACGGCACGGGCACCCGCCGGGCCGCGGCGCTCCCGGGGTCACTGACCGCCGAGCGGCGAGACGCAGTACGTGATGCCCGGCGAAGGCTCGGTGTAGGAGACCGCCGTGGCCTCACCGCAGTCGGCGGTGGCCGCCTTCACGACCTTCTCGACCTTCATCGCCTTCTGGACGGAGAACTCGTTGCCGCCCTTGGAGCAGTCGATGACCTTCATGCCCTCCATGTTGATCTTGACCATCTCCTCCTGGTAGCACTTGCCCTCTTCGAGCTTCTCCACCAGGCAGAGCTTCAGCGACGACCTGCGCCGGCCGGTCTCGGTGTACTCGGCGTAGTCCTCGCTCGGGCACGCCTCCGACGTCGAGTTCATGGCCTTGGCGATGATGTAGTTCGCCTCGGGCGCTCCGCAGTCGACCTTCTTGTACTTCGGGCTGATCGTGGTGCCCGTGACGCTCGCGCAGTCGCCCGCCTTGGTCGACGGCTCGCCGATGCCGCCGCTCAGCAGGGCCCTGACCAGCAGGACGCCGCCGACCAGCACGACGATGCCGACGAGCGAGCCGATGACCTTGCCGGCACCGCTCTTCTTCGGCGGCGGGCCGTACGGCATCGGCTGGCCCAGGGGCTGACCGGGCATCTGGCCGGGCGGAGGGCCGTAGGGGTTCGGCTGGCCGTACGGGTCACCGGGCTGGCCGGGCATCGGACCGGGCTGGCCCGGCTGGGCGTACGGGTACCCCTGCTGGGGCGGCTGCCCGTACGGGTTGGGCTGGCCGTACGGCTGCTGCGGCTGGCCACCGGGAGGCGGGCCGTAGGGCCCCGGCTGCTGCGGGTGGTTGGGGTCGGTCACTGGGTTTCCTCTCCGATGGGTGGCGCGAAAGACGGCGAAACCGGAGCCGTGGGTCACGACTCCGGTTTCGCCGAGGTGGTACCTGCTACGCGGGGGCGCCGACGCAGTAGTGGATCTTCGCCTCGGGGAACGAACGCGCTTCCTCGGCCTCGGGGCACTGCGGTGCGGCGGCGTCCTTGACGACCTTGGTCACCTTGAAGGCGGCCGACCCGGTGCACTCAACGACCTTCGCGCCGACGCCGCCGACGTTGTCGCCGTAGCACTTGCCCTCGAGCAGGACCGGCGCGAGGCAGAGCTTCGTCTTCGGGCCGCGGCGCTGCGTCTGGGTGTACTCGTCGTAGTCCGTGCCGCAGACCTCGCTCGTGCCACCGGCCTTGGCGACCACGTAGTTCGCCTCGGCGGCACCGCAGTCGACCGGCTTGTACTCCGGGCTGGTCGACGTGCCGGTGATGGCGGCGCAGTCGCCGACCTTCGCCTGCGCGACGTCGCTGGAGAAGTAGTTGAACGCGTAGATCGCGCCGGCGGCGACGATGAGGCCGACGACGTAGGTCAGGATCCGCTTGCCGATGCTCGACTTCTTCGGCGCGGGCTCCTGGGTGGGCTCCGGCGCGGTCGCGGGCGAAGCGGACTCAGTCGTGCTCATGCGGTTCTCTCATTTCCGAATTACCCCAGATGGCCCATGCCCCCCGACACAGCCGGAGCAGACAGTGCCACGTGGAGCGGAAAACCGCTGGGGCTTTACGGAAACGTTACGGCCGCTTGGATCACGTCGTTGGTCGCGCTGCAGCAAGGGCGCTGCACCCCGGAGGTCACCGCCGCGGGCCGCCGCGCTCCAGGCAGAACGTGACCGCGGGCTCGGGGAAGACCGCCGCGCGGGACTCGCCGCAGGCGGCGCGGTCGGTCTCGCCGCCGATCACCCTGGCGACCTTGACCGAGTCCTCCGCCGCGCAGTCGACCTTCGCGATGCCGGTGTCGGAGTCCTGGCCGTAGCAGGAGCCCTCGACGAAGTTCGGCATCAGGCAGAGCGTGGAGCCGCCCGTGTACGTCGAGTAGTCCATGCCGCCGGACGGGCAGGACTTCTCGTTCCACCGCAGGACCTTGGCGACCTTGACGTTCGCCCGGCCGGAACCGCAGTCGAGGGCCTCGTACCTCGGCGCGTCGAGCGCGCCGGAGATGCGCGCGCAGTCGCCCGCCCGGGCCGCGTCACCGCGCTGGGTCAGCACGAACCCGCCGAGCAGCACGAGCGCGAGGACGACGCCGATGCCCAGGCCGACCTTCTTCATGGCCCGGGTATCGGCGCCGTGCGGGTTCGAACTCAACCGAGTTCACCCGATCAGGACCCTTCGTGCACGCCCATGCAGTAGACCGACGCCGGCTCGCTGAACCGCAGCTCGCTCGACCCCTCGGGGCACACCGAGCCCTCCTCGGGCAGGCCGTCGACCTTCTTCACGATCTTCACCGGCGACTCGGTGGTGCAGGCTTCCTTCTTGAAGGCGCCGTCGTCGCTCGACGTGTAGCAGTTGCCCTCGGCGAGGTTCGGCATGAGGCACATCGACTTGCCGCCGTCGGCCTGCATCTGCTCGTAGATGCCCTCGGCCGGGCACTGGTCCTCGGCGTTGTCCAGCAGGGCGGCCACCCGGTGGGTGGCGGCGGTGTCGCCGCAGCCCTGCGACGAGATGTTCCACTCGCCGTCGGGCTTGTCGACGTCCTTCGGCGAGGCGCTGACGCAGTCGCCGACCTTGACGCCGCCCAGCGACGTGAGCGCCCACACGCCACCGCCGACCAGCACGACGGCCAACAGGCCGACGATCACGAACTTCAGCCAGTTCTTCTTGGGCGACTCGTCGGTCCCGGCCTCTTCGGGAGCCGGTGCCACCGCGGCCGGCGGCTCGACGGGATCAGTCGACTCGGTGCTCATGGGCCAGAACGTACGACACGTCGTGTGGGCTCGGTGTGTCGGCTCACACCTGTCGTCACCAGCTGACGCAGGTCGAGCACATTTGGCGTCGTCAGGGAGACTGGGGGCGTGACCGATGGCCCTTTGATCGTCCAGTCGGACAAGACGCTGCTCCTCGAGGTCGACCACCCGCTCGCCGACGAAGCGCGCACGTCCATCGCGCCGTTCGCCGAGCTGGAGCGGGCACCGGAGCACGTGCACACGTACCGGGTGACGCCGCTGGCGCTGTGGAACGCGCGCGCGGCGGGGCACGACGCCGAGCAGGTGGTGGACGCGCTGGTGCGGTTCAGCCGCTACCCGGTGCCGCAGCCGCTGCTGGTGGACGTGGTCGACACGATGAGCCGCTTCGGGCGGCTCGTGCTGGCCAACAACCCCGCCCACGGGCTGGTCCTGCACTCCCACGACCGCGCGGTGCTCGAAGAGGTGCTGCGCAACAAGAAGATCGCGCCGATGTTCGGCGCGCGGATCGACGACGACACGGTCGTCGTGCACCCGAGCGAGCGCGGGCGGCTCAAGCAGCTGCTGCTCAAGGTCGGCTGGCCCGCCGAGGACGAGGCCGGGTACGTCGACGGCGAGGCGCACCCGATCGAGCTGGACGAGGCCGACTGGAAGCTGCGCGACTACCAGCGGCTCGCGGCGCAGGCGTTCTGGGCGGGCGGCAGCGGCGTGGTCGTGCTGCCCTGCGGCGCCGGCAAGACGCTGGTCGGCGCGGCGGCGATGGCCGAGGCGCAGGCGACCACGCTGATCCTGGTCACGAACACGGTGGCCGGGCGGCAGTGGAAGCGCGAGCTGATCGCGCGCACGTCGCTCACCGAGGAGGAGATCGGCGAGTACTCGGGCGAGCGCAAGGAGATCCGGCCGGTCACGATCGCGACCTACCAGGTGATCACCCGCAAGTCGAAGGGCGAGTACAAGCACCTGGAGCTGTTCGACTCCCGCGACTGGGGCCTGATCGTCTACGACGAGGTCCACCTGCTGCCGGCGCCGGTCTTCCGGATGACGGCGGACCTGCAGAGCCGCAGGCGGCTCGGGCTGACCGCGACGCTGGTGCGCGAGGACGGCCAGGAGGGCGACGTCTTCTCGTTGATCGGGCCGAAGCGCTACGACGTGCCGTGGCGCGACATCGAGGCGCAGGGCTGGATCGCGCCCGCCGAGTGCACCGAGGTCCGCGTGACGCTGACCGACAACGAGCGGCTGCTGTACGCGACGGCCGAGCCCGAGGAGCGCTACAAGCTCTGCTCGACCGCGCGGACGAAGCTCCCGGTGGTCCGGCGGGTGCTCGAGCAACACCCCGACGAGCCGGCGCTGGTGATCGGCGCCTACCTGGACCAGCTCGACGAGCTGGGCGAGGAGCTGGGGGCACCGGTGATCAAGGGGTCGACGAAGAACAAGGAGCGCGAGGAGCTCTTCGACAGGTTCCGCAGGGGCGAGCTCCGCACCCTGGTGGTCTCCAAGGTCGCGAACTTCTCCATCGACCTGCCCGAGGCGTCCGTCGCCGTGCAGGTGTCCGGCACGTTCGGGTCCCGGCAGGAGGAGGCGCAGCGCCTCGGCCGGTTGCTGCGGCCCAAGGGCGACGGCCGGCAGGCGCACTTCTACTCGGTCGTCTCGCGCGACACCCTCGACACCGAGTACGCCGCCCACCGGCAGCGGTTCCTCGCGGAGCAGGGCTACGCCTACAAGATCGTCGACGCGGACGACCTGGTCGGATGACCGCCTGGTGGATGTGGAACCCGGCCGGGACCGTGCCTTCGCGGCGGTTCCGGTCGGAGGAGTCGCTGGCCCGCTCCGCCCCGGACACCGACGTGGTCCGGTCCGGCGACTTCACCTGCCCCTCGCAACGCCGCCGCGCCACGGCCGTGCGGTCCGACTTCCTGCGCGTGACCGGAGACCCGGTGCAGGTGGCGCTCGTCGAGCAACGGCTGTGGACGCTGCTCGTGGCGTTGCGCCGGGCCCAGCCGCTGCGCGACGCGCTGGCGTCCGCCGTGCCCAGGCCGGGCAGGGCGGCGCTGGTCGCGGAGCCCTCTCGCGAGCTGGCCGAGTTCGACCGGCGCTTCGACCAGTTCGCGGCCGCGCTGCGCGTCCTGGTCGCGGACCCGACACCGCAGCAGCTGCGCCACACCGCCGCCCTCGACTAGACCGCCACCACTGCGTCCCAGCGGTCGTTACGCAACGATGACGCGGCGAGAACGTCCTCATCAGAGGAGTCGGGAAGGCTGGGGGCATGCCGCGCGTACTGCTGATCGAGGACGACGAGGCGGTCCGCGAAGGGCTGTCACTCGCCCTGACCTACCAGGGGCACACCGTCGAAGCGGTGCGCACGGGCGAGGAGGGGCTCGAGCTGTTGAGGACCGCCACGCCCGACGTCGTGGTGCTCGACCTGATGCTGCCGGGCGTGGACGGGTTCGAGGTGTGCCGCCGCATCCGCGCCGCCGGTGACCTGCCGATCATCATGCTGACCGCGCGCAACGACGACATCGACGTCGTGGCCGGCCTGGAGGCGGGCGCGGACGACTACGTGGCCAAGCCCGCCCGGGCCCGCGTGCTGGAGGCCCGCATCCGCGCCGTGCTGCGGCGGTCGACCGCCTCGGCCACCGAGGTCGTCGCCGAACGCCACGGCGACCTGACGATCGACCGCGACGGTCTCGTCGTGACGCGGCTCGGGCAGCCGGTGTCGCTGGCTCCGACGGAGCTGCGGCTGCTGCTGGAGCTGTCCTCGTCGCCGGGCCGCGTGATGTCGCGGCAGCAGCTGCTGCAGTCCGTGTGGGACCAGGGCTACCTCGGCGACTCGCGGCTGGTCGACGCCTGCGTGCAGCGGCTGCGCTCGAAGCTGGAGGACGACCCTGCCGCGCCGCGGTACGTCCAGACCGTGCGGGGCTTCGGCTACCGGTTCGGACCGCTGTGACGCTCCGCCTGCGGCTGCTGCTCGCGTTCGCCTTCCTGACCGTCGTGACCGCCTCGGCCGTGGCCGGTGCCGGGTACGTGCGGGCGCGCGACGCCATCGTGCAGCGAGCCCAGGACAACGCCGTCATCGAGACCACGAACCGCGTCGAGCAGCTCTACCCGCTGCCCGCGCGGCCGGTGGACGCCGCGACCCTGGACCGCGTCGCCGCACGGGTCTCCGGCCGCGAGGGCTCGGCGTTGGCGTACGGCAACGGGCTCTTCGCGGGCGGCATGGACCCGTCCGTGATCACGACCGAGCTGCGGGCCCTGGTGGCGTCCGGACGCGTCGGCTGGCAGCGCGTGTCGTACGCGGACAGCGTGTGGCTCGTCATCGGCATGCAGCTGCGGGTGACGGGCGGCGGCACCTCGGGCATCGAGGTGTACGTGCTGAGGCCGTTCACGTCGGAGATCGCGTTCGTCGGCGAACTGGCCCGCAACGCGTGGCTCATCGGCGGCGCCGTGCTGGTCCTCGCCCTGGCCCTGGGCCTGCTGGCGGCCCGCGGCGTCCTGCGCCCCGTGCGCGAGCTGCGGCTGGCGGCGTGGAGGCTCGGCCAGGGGGAGCTGTCCGCCCGCGTGCCGGTGCGCGGGCGCGACGAGCTGGCGTCCGTGGCGTCGACCTTCAACAGCACCGCGTCCTCGCTGGAGCACCACGTCCTGGAGCTGCGGCGGATGGAGGCGGACGCACGGCGGTTCGTCGCCGACGTGTCCCACGAACTGAGGACTCCCCTCGCCGCGATGACCGCCGTGACCGACGTCCTGGACGCTGAGACGGCGTCGCTGCCAGGCGTGGCCGGTCAGGCGGCGCGGCTGGTGAACCGCGAGACGCTGAACCTGACGCGCCTGGTCAACGACCTGATCGAGGTGACGAGGTTCGACTCGGGCACGGCGGCCCTGGCGCTGGACGACGTCGACGTGGCCGAGGTCGTGCGCGCCTGCCTGCGGATGCGCGGCTTCGAGGTGCGGACGACGCTGCCGACCGACGTGCGGGCGCGCCTGGACCCGCGACGCCTCGACGTGATCGTGGCGAACCTGGTCGGCAACGCCCTGCGGCACGGCTCGCCGCCGGTGTCGCTGGTGCTGTCGGTGTCGGAGTCCTCCCTGGTGATCGAGGTCGCCGACTGCGGGCCGGGGCTGCCCGCGGAGGTCCTGCCGCACGTGTTCGCGCGGTTCTTCAAGGCGGACTCGGCACGCGGGCGGTCGGAGGGGTCGGGGCTCGGGCTGGCGATCGCCTGGGAGAACGCGCGGCTGCACGGGGGGACGCTGGAGGCGGCGAACCGGCCGGGAGGCGGGGCCTTGTTCACGCTGCGGCTGCCGCTGGACGGTGGGTCGTGAGGCGCCGTCGGCTGCGCGGGCTCGGCCTGGTCGCGCTCGCCCTCGCCCTCCTCACCGCCTGCGGCATCCGCCCCACCGACCCCATCCCCGGCCTCCAGGCCCCGAGCGGCCCCGTCGAGAACACCACCCCGTCGCTCTACTGGGCGTCGCCCGGCGGCACGGTGGTCCCCACCAGCCGTCCCCGGGGCAGCCTCAGCGGCTTCGACGTCATCGCCCTGCTCGCCCAGGGCCCGACAGCGGCCGAGCAGAGCCTCGGTCTCGGCACCGAGGTCCCGTTCGACGCGGCACCGGCCACCATCGACCGCGTCGCCAACGGGCTCGACGTCAACCTCTCGACGGACGTGTCGCAGCTCAGCGGCACCGCCGTCCAGCAGATCGTGTGCACGGTGCTGGGCCTGCAGCCGGTCGGCAGCGTCAACCTGCGCGGGGGAGGGCGTTCGCTGGAGCTGCGCAGGTGCGCTTGAATCGGGCGGTGCACGTCTACTCCGTCCCGCTGCGCGCCCGGTTCCGCGGCATCACGCGGCGCACCGGTCTGCTGTTCGAAGGTCCGGCCGGGTGGGGCGAGTTCTGCCCGTTCGAGGAGTACGGGGACGAGGAGGCCGCGGCCTGGCTCGCGTGTGCGCTGGAGGCCGCGAACGAGGGCTGGCCGCCGCCGGTCCGCGACCGCGTTCCCGTCAACTGCACCGTGCCCGTCGTCAGCCCGGAGAGGGCGCACGAGATCGTGAAGCGATCCGGGTGCTCCACGGCCAAGGTGAAGGTCGCCGAGTCCACGCTCGCGGAGGACTGCGCGCGGCTCGAGGCGGTGCGGGACGCGCTCGGGCCGCTGGGGGCGGTCCGGGTCGACGCGAACATGATGTGGGACGTCGACACGGCCGTCACGGCGATCAAGGCCATGGACCGGGCCGCCGGAGGGCTCCAGTACGTCGAGCAGCCGTGCCGGACGTTGGACGAACTGGCGGCGGTCCGCCGGAGGGCCGGCGTCCTGATCGCCGCCGACGAGTCGATCCGCAAGGCGGACGACCCGCTGAAGGTGGCCGTGTCGGGAGCGGCGGACATCGCGGTGATCAAGGTGGCGCCGCTCGGCGGGGTGCGCCGGGCGCTGGAGGTGGCCGAGGCGTGCGGACTGCCGTGCGTGGTGTCGTCGGCGCTGGAGACGTCGGTCGGCATGGCGGCGGGGGTCGCGCTGGCGGCGGCGTTGCCGGCCCTCGACTACGCGTGCGGGCTCGCGACGGTGCAGCTGCTCGACGGCGACGTCACGAGCGAGTCGCTCACGCCTGTGAACGGCTTCCTGCCCGTGCTGCGCCAGGCGCCGGAGCCCGACCGGATCGCCGAGTTCGAGACGGGCGACCCGGTGTGGGTGGAGCGGTTCGACCGGGTCAGGGCTTGCGCCGGGTGAGTCCCTGGTCGTCGGCGCCCATGCTGAACACGATGCCCTCGGTCCGGTTGATCGCCTGCGTCCGCCGCTCGGTCGCGGGCACCCTGGTGAGGTCGACGAGCCGGATCGGCGGCCCCAGCTCGACCAGCGTCGGGGTGTAGGAGGCCTCGACGACGGACCAGCCCGACGGTCCCTGCTCGAACTCGAAGCGCGCGATCACGCCCTCCTCGGTCACGCCGCGGGGTTCGGCGTGCCGGGCGACCTCGTTTCCCAGGCCGTAGGCGACCCACTTGGAGCCGATCTTCTCGAACGGCTGCACGACGTGCACGTGCGTGCCGATGATCAGGTCGAGCGCGGGGTCGGCGAGCAGCTGGCGGGCCAGTGCCTTCTGGTCCGCGGTCGCCTCGTGCTGGTACTCGTTGCCCCACTGCACGGACAGCACGACGACCTCGGCGCCGGCGGCACGCGCGGCGCGGGCGTCGGCGAGGATCTTCGCGGCGTTGATCTGGTTCGCGCGCCACGGCTGGGGCAGCGGGATGCCGTTGAAGCCGTAGGTGAACGACAGCTGGGCCACCTTCACGCCGCCCGCGTCGAGGACCAGCGGCGCCGTGGACTCCTCCTGCGTGCGGAACGAGCCGGTGTGCTTGAGGCCGACGGCGTCCATCGCGTCCAGGGTCGTCGTGATCGCCGCGACACCGCGGTCGAGCGTGTGGTTCGAGGCGGTCGAGCACGAGTCGTAGCCCACGTCGACCAGGCCCTTCGCCACCTCGGGCGGCGCCAGGAACGCGGGGTAGCCGAAGAACGGGCCCTCCTTGGTGCCGAGCGGCACCTCGAGGTGGCAGAGCGACAGGTCGGCCTTCAGCGCTTCCTCGATCCCCGAGAACAACGGCTGGAAGTCGCGTCCGGCCGCGCCCCCGTCGGCGACGGCCTGCTCGGTCAGCGCCGGGTGGATGAGGACGTCACCGCCCGCGGTCAGGACGAACGACCGCGCCGGGGGTGGGCCGGAGGAGGTCGGCGACGGGGCCGGCTCGGAGGTGACCACGACCGGGGAACCGGTGCACCCGGACAGCACGAACCCGGCGACCAGCACCAAGGCGGGCCACCGGGTCGCACGGCTCAGCGCTGCCGCCGGCGTCGCAGGACCACTAACAGCGCGACGGCCAGCACAGCGGCCGCAACGGGCAGCACGCGCTTCAACACCGGAACGCCTGCCGTGTCGACCAGGTCGATCGGCTCGTCGGGTACGACTCGGAGATGCTGCTGTTGCGCCACCTCGTCAGGATCCACGGATCCCGGCGTGCTCGCCAGGCATTCCGCGAAGTGGCCGACGAGCTCGCCGCTGACCTCGGAGATCAGGCCGCGGCCGAGTTGCGCCGGCCTGCCGGTGATCGCGAGGTCGGTCTGGTGACGAGCGTCGTTCCTGTCTGCGGAACCACCGATCAGCGGTGGATCGGTTCACCGAGGTCGACCAGGCGCCTGCCGGTTCCCTTCCACCGCAGGGAGATGATCTCGGCGGCGATCGACACCGCCGTCTCCTCGGGAGTCCGCGCGCCGAGGTCCAGGCCGATCGGCGAGGCCAGCGCGGCCAGCTCCGACTCGGTCAGGCCCGCTTCCCGCAGGCGTTGCAGGCGGTCCTCGTGCGTGCGGCGCGACCCCATCGCTCCGACGTAGCCGACCTTGAGCCGCAACGCGACCTCCAGCAGCGGCACGTCGAACTTCGGGTCGTGCGTCAGCACCGCGATCACCGAGCGTTCGTCGAGCTTGGACGCTTCGCGCCGCAGGTACCGGTGTGGCCAGTCCACGACGACCTCGTCCGCCTCGGGGAAACGGCTGCGCGTCGCGAAGACCGGCCGTGCGTCGCACACCGTCACGCGGTAGCCGAGGAACGCGCCGAGCCTGGCCATCGCGGCGGCGAAGTCGATCGCTCCGAACACGAGCATGCGCGGCGGCGGTTCGAACGAGTTCACGAAGACGCTCATGCCCTCGCCACGCCGCTGACCGTCCGGTCCGTACCGGAGCACGCCGCTGCGCCCCGAGGCCAGCATGCCGCGCGCGTCGTCGGTGACGGCGTCATCGATCCGTGCGCTGCCGAGAGTGCCGTCACGGCGGTCCGGCCAGACGACCATGCGCCGGCCGACGCCGTCCGGGTGCTCGACCACCGTCGCCACGGCGACCGGTTCCTCGGCGCGCACCGCCTCGACGACCTCGCCGAGCTGCGGGAAGGTCTCGGCGTTGATCTTCTCGACGAAGATGTCGATGATCCCGCCACAGGTCAGCCCCACCGCGAACGCGTCGTCGTCGCTGACGCCGTACCGCTGCAGCACAGGGCCGCCGGTCGCCTGCGCGAGGTCGTAGACGGCGCCCTCGACGCAGCCGCCGGACACGCTGCCGACCGCCTCGCCGTCCTGCGTCACGAGCATCGCCGCGCCCGCCGGCCGGGGCGCCGAGCTGAAGGTCGCGACCACCGTGCCGACGCCGACCGTCTCGCCGTTCGCCACCCGTTCGGCGAGGTCGTAGAGGACATCACGCACGGCGCACCTCCTCCAGCAGTTCTTCCAGGGCGTGCACGCTGTGGCGCTGGACCGGCCGGTAGCCCTCTTCGCCCGCGTGCGGGTCGGCCCGGATGACCTCGTGGCTCACGCGGCGCAGCCCCGCCCCTCGGGGGACCCCATGAGGGTCAGGGTACGACTAGCCTCGGGAGATGGGGTCGATCAAGAAGGTCCAGGTCACGTTCGACTGCGCGGAACCCGTGCGGGTCGCGGAGTTCTGGAGCCAGGTGCTGGGCTACGACGCTCCACCGGAGAGCGACGGCTCGTGGTCGGCCGTCGCCGATCCGACCGGCGAGGGCCCGCGCTTCTACTTCCAGCGGGTTCCCGAGAGCAAGGTCGTGAAGAACCGGGTGCACGTCTGCGTCCGGGCGGGCACGGGGCTCGTCGGCGCGGAGCGGCTGGCGGCGTTGCAGGCCGAGCGCGCCCGGCTCGAAGCGATCGGCGCGACGCTGGTGCGCGTGATGGAGGCCGACGAGGAGAACGAGTCCTGCATCGTGATGCAGGACGTCGAGGGCAACGAGTTCTGCCTCGACTGAGACCCCGGTTCCCCGACCCCGGATCAGGGTCGGGTTCCGGGTGGTCACCGATGTGCCGCGGCGTCGTCCCGACGACTCTTGAGCCATGACGAACAACGTGCTCAACGAAGCCACCGACCAGGTCAAGAAGCTCCGCCGCAGCCGCAGCGACAAGATGCTCGCCGGTGTCTGCGGCGGCGTCGCCAAGATGATCGGCGTCGACGCCGCGATCATGCGGATCGTCCTGGTGGCGGCGACGCTGCTCGGGTTCGGCGCCGGGGCCGTCCTCTACGTCGCCGCCTGGGTCCTCATGCCCGAGGAAGAGCCGGCCGTGTGATCAGCGTGGAAAGCCGGGGACACCGGGGAGCCGCTGCCAGGGGTGGGGTCCGTCCAGGGGCCGGTACTCCACCCCCAGGGCGTCGAGACGCGGCAGGTGGTGCTCCCGCAGCCGCTGCACGAAACCGGGATCCTTCTCCGCCGGGGACCACATGACCTCGGCGAACGCGGCCAGCCTCGGGAACGCCGCGTAGTCCACCCGCCGGGGCGAGTCGAGGTGCTCGGTCCAGATGTTCGCCTGCGCGCCCAGCAGCCGTCCGGGCTCGGTTCCCGTGACCTCCGCCGGCACCGGCTCCCACGCGTGGACGTCCTCCAGCGTCGTCACCGTGCCGACCGGGATCGGTTCGCCGGGCGACTCCGACTGCCGGTAGTCCAGGTAGACGTGCTGTTCGGGGCACATCACCACGTCGTGGCCCTCGCGCAGCGCCGTGACGCCGCCCTCCACACCGCGCCAGGACGCGACCACCGTGCCCTTCGGCAGCGGGCGGGCGTCCAGGACCTCGTCCCACCCGTACGGCCGCCGGCCCCTGCCCGCGATGTGCTCGGCGATGGCCCTGACCAGCACGCCGTCCTCGTGACCGGGTGCCTCGTCGCCGCCGAGCCCGATGAACTCGCCGGGGAAGACGTCCATCAGCTCGTCGAACACGTTCCGGTAGAAGTCCACTGTGGACTCCTCCGTGTTGAGCACGCGTTCGTTGACGCCCCAGTCGGTCCAGACGCCACCGCCGTGCACGCCCAGCTCCGGGTAGGCCGCGATCGCCGCCTGCGAGTGGCCGGGGACGTCGATCTCCGGTACCACCGCGACGTGCCGCGCCCGCGCGTACTCGACGATCTCCCGCAGGTCGTCCTGCGTGTAAAAACCGCCGTGCGGACGGCCTTTCAGCCCACCGGAGCGCCGGTCGCCGAACCGCGAGTCCTCCCGCCACGACCCGACCTCGGTGAGCTTGGGGTAGCGCTTGCACTCGAAGCGCCAGCCCTGGTCGTCGGTGAGGTGCAGGTGCAGGACGTTGAGCTTGTGCACGGACAGCAGCTCGACCCAGCGCAGCACCTCCCGCTTGGGCAGGAAGTGCCGCGCGACGTCGAGCATCACGCCGCGCCAGGGGAACCGCGGGTGGTCGACGACCTCGCACGCCGGGATGAACCGGGGCTTCTCCCCCGCCGCCCGGAACGCCCGGGCCCCGAGCAGCTGGCGCAGGGTCTGCAGCGCGTTCATCTCGCCGGCCGCGTCGCTGGCCTCGATGAGCACGCCTTCGTCGGACGAGAGCAGCCGGTAGCCGCCGGGCGGCCCGTCCACGAGGACGGTCTCCCAGCCCCGGTACTCGCAGAGCCGTCCACCGTCCACGTAGGACACCGGGCGTGGCAGCAGGTTCATCCCTTCACCGCCCCCGCGAGACCGGACACGAGCCGGCGCTGCACGAGCACGAAGAAGATCAGCACGGGGATGGTCATCAGGGTGGAGCCCGCCATGATCGCGCCCCAATCGTTCTGGTCGGGTTTGACGAACACCTGGAGAGCCAGCGGCAGGGTCTGGTTCTCCACGGCCGAGATGATGAACGTCTTGGCGAACAGGAAGTCGTTCCAGGCGTGGATGAACGACAGCACGCTCGTCGCCACCAGGCCGGGCGCGACGAGCGGGAACAGCACCTGCCACAGGAAGCGGAACCGCGAGGCGCCGTCCAGGGTGGCGGCCTCCTCGAGCTCCACCGGCACCGCGGCGACGAAGCCCCGCAGCATCCAGATCGCGAACGGCAGGCTGAACGCGAGGTGCACGAGCACGAGCGAGCCGAGGTGGTTCAGGCCGAAGACCGGAACGCTGTCGCCGACCGACCGCATCAGGAAGAACAGCGGGACGGTCAGCGCCTCGACCGGCACCATCTGCACGACCAGCAGCATGATCAGCAACGTCGTGCGGCTGCGGAAGCGGAACCGGGTCAGCGCGGTCGCCGCGAGGAACGAGATCAGGATGCTCAGGGCCACCACGATCAACGCGACGATGATGCTGTTCATGAAGTAGCGCCCGAAGTTCGCGACCGTGAGCGCACGGGTGAAGCTGTCGAGCGTCGGCCGCGTCGTCCACGGCACCGGGTCGGCCGAGATGATCTCGTCCTCCGGCTTGAACGCGGACAGGACCATCCAGAACAGCGGGAACGCCACCACGGCGGCGACGACGAGGACGAACGCCTCGGTGATCCAGCGCCTCACAGGACCTCCCCCGACCGCCGCAGCGCGCGGAGGTAGAACATCGTGATGCCCAGCAGCAGCACGGTCATCACGACACCGATGGCCGCGCCCAGGCCGTACTCGGACGCCGCGAACGCCTGCTGGTAGGCGTAGACGTTGAGCACGAGGTTGCGCCCGGCGATGCCACCTCCGTTGGTCATCACGTAGATCTGCGTGAAGACCTTGAAGTCCCAGATGATCGACTGGATCGTCACCACGAGGATGATCGGCCGCAGCAACGGCAGCGTGACGCTCCACGCCGTGCGGAACGCCGAGGCGCCGTCCAGTGCCGCGGCCTCCAGCACCTCGCCCGGGATCGCCTTGATGCCCGCGTACAGCGTCACCATGACGAACGGGAACGAGCACCAGATCACCTGTGCGGCGACGAGCCCGAACGCCGTCCACTTGTCGAACGTCCAGGAGAAGCCCTGGATGCCCAGGACCTCGTTCACGAACCCGAAGTTCGCGTCGAACAGGAAGAGCCAGATCGTCGAGCCGGCGACGGCGGGCGTGGACCACGCGCCGAGAGCCGCCAGGAACAACGTCATCCGGACCCAGGTGCGGACCCTCGTGGCGAGGACCGCGAGGAACGCGCCCACCAGCAACGTGCCGACCACGCAGACCGCCGCGAAGGCGACGGTCTGCCCGAGCACACCCCAGAACTGCCGGTTGCCCAGCAGCTCCCGGTAGTTCCCGAGACCGAGGAACTCGAGCGGCGCCCCGCCGCTCACCTGCTCCTGGCCGTAGTCGTAGAGCGAGATGAGCACCAGCTGGTAGATCGGGTAGGCCAGCAGGCCTGCGAGGACCAGCAGCGCTGGAGCCAGGTAGGCGAACGCGGTCCGCCCCTGGCCTCTGGCGGTCACGCTCACGACGTGAAGGCCGCGTTCATCGTCTTGGCGGCGTCGGCGGTGGCCGTGTCGACGTTCTTCGCGCCGGTCACGACCTCCTGCAGCAACGTCGGCACCACGGCCTGCGCCTCGATCTTCGCCCACGCCGGCGTGACGGGGACGAACTTCGTGCCGGCCTGCAGGGTCTTCGTGAACGGCTCCAGGAACTTGTCGGAGTCGGCGACCTGCTTCTGCACGTCGCTGAACGTCGGCAGGTTGCCCATCGCCGCGTACATCTTCTGCTGGTACTTCTTCGACGCGAGCAGCTGCGTGAACTCGGTGGCGAGCGTCTTGCGCTGCGTGCCCTTCATGACGCCGAGCAGGTTGCCGCCGGCGAACGCGGGGGCGATGGAGCCCTTCTCCTTGCCGGGCAGCGGCACGACGGCGTACTTGCCGGCGGCGCTCGACGCGTCGACGGACTTGCGGTTGAAGTCGCCGCCGATGGTCATCGCGGCCTTGCCGGCGCGGAACGCCTCGACGCTCGCGTCACCACCGTTGCCCGCGCAGGCGGCGGGCGGGCAGATGTCGTCCTTGATCAGCTCGGTGTACTTCGCGACACCGGCCCTGGCCTCCGGGCTGTCGATCGCGGCGGTGAACCTGCCGCCGTCGGACTTGGCGAGGTCGCCGCCGTTGGCCCAGATGAACGGCAGGGCGGCGAACAGGTACTTGCCGCCGGCCGAGATGCCGATCAGCTCCGGCTTGCGCTGCCGGATCTCCCGCGCCAGCGGCGCGATCTCGTCGAGCGACGTGGGGGGCTTGAGGCCGAGCTCGGAGAACACGTCGGTGCGGTAGTAGAGCGCGCGCACGCCGACGAACCACGGCACGCCGTAGGTCTTCCCGTCGACCTTGGCGGTGTCGAGGATCGTCGGGACGAGGTCCTTCGACTCGGCCCACCCGCTCAGGTCGAGCTCGGAGAAGCCGCCCGCGGAGACGTAGCCCGCGAGGTCGGTGTTGCCGAACTCGGCGACGTCCGGAGCGCTCTTCGGGTCGCTGAAGGCCGCCTTGAAGCGCTCGGCCCTGCTCGACACCTGGATGTACTGCACGTCGACGGTCACGCCGCTGTGCTTGCCCTGGAACTCGGAGATCGCCTCCTTGACGACCGCTTCCTTGGGGCCCCGGTTCACCTCGTCGAACAGCCAGACCCGCACCTGCCCGGTCTGCTCGTCGGTGCCGGAGTTCGTCGGTCCGGACTGCACCGGAGCGCAGGCGACCACCGCGCCTACGCCCAGCACGGCCACGAGTGTCTTCAGCCTCATCGCGCCCTCCGTATTGCATATAGTGCAACAGCCATTTCACAGGAAGCAACGTGACTGTAGAACGGACGCGGTCAAGGGTCTAGACCAGACGGTCGACCCATTCCCGGACGGACGCGCTGTCGACGGGCGAATCCCACCCGCGCGGACGCACCGCACTGCCGACGTGGAAGCCGTCCACGCCCGCCACCAGCAGTTCCGGGACGTGCCGAGCCTGGAGACCACCGCCGACGAGCAGCGCCGGAGGTGCCTGCGCGACGAGGTTCTTCAGGTTCTCGATCCCGTCCTCCACGCCTTTCGCACTGCCCGCGGCGAGGACGGTGTCGCAGCCGAGCCCCCGGACGACCTCCCAGGAGCGGAAGACGTCGTTCGAGTTGTCGAGCGCGCGGTGGAACGTCCAGGCACACCCCTCCAACTCCGCGACGAGGTTGAGGGTGACGCCCTCGTCGACCTCCCCCTCGGCGTCGAGGAAGCCGAGCACGAACTCCGTCGCGCCGGCCTCGCGCAGCTCCGCCGCCCGCCGCCGCAGCTGCCTGAGGTCACCCGGCGAGAACCCCCTGGCGTCCCTCAGCATCACGCGGACGGGGAGGTCGACGGCGCGCCGCACCTCCCGGAACGTGGCGACGGACGGCGTGAGCCCGTCGGAGGCCATGTCGGCGACCAGTTCGAGCCGGTCGGCGCCTCCGGCCTGGGCGGCCTCGGCGTCCTGCGCGTCCAGTGCGATCACTTCGAGAATCGGCATGGTCTGGACCATAACGGTGAATCGCATGTGCTTTCGCGAATCGGGAGCGCTTTCGCCGTTCCGCGCGTCAGAGGCGTGTATCTGCTCGCCTGGGTTCCGCTCTTCTGAGTTGAGCGAGTGATCCAGGCGCGGAGCCCGCGTCGGTCGGTTCGAGGGGTGCCGGCCGGCGCGGCTTCCACACCGGCGGCCCGTGATGCGAGGGGGAATCACGGGCCGTTGGCATGCCCGGAGGAAGATGAGGCTGTTGCGGCGGTGGTACTGCTCCATTCGAGTGAACTTTGTATCTACCGCCCAGTTAGCCCTTCATGAGTTGGCGGACGGCGCTGACAGGGCGGCCGATCGGAGGTGCTGCATGGACGAGCTGCACACGGCGGATGACCGTCCGCCGTGGGACGGGCTTGAAGGCACCGAACGTCATGCGGTCTGCGTGGCCGCCGCACGCGAGGGCAACCGCCACGCACTGGACGTCCTCGTGACCGAGCTGACCCCGCTGCTCTGGCACGTCGCACGAGGTCAGGGTCTCGACAAGTCCGCCGCCGAAGACGTCGTGCAGACCGTGTGGCTCGCGTTCTTGAAGAACATCGAGAACATCAACGAGCCAAAAGCCCTGGTCGGCTACCTGGTGGTCACGACGAGGCGTGAAGCGCGCCGAACCTGGACACCCAACAAGCGTGAGACGCACCTGTCCGACGAGTACGCCGAACAGCTCGAGTCCGACACCGGCCTGCCCGAGGACGTGACGCTGATGGACGACCGCGACCGCCGCCTGTGGCTCGCGTTCGGCCGCCTGACCACGAGGTGCCAGGAACTGCTCCGGCTCACCGTGCTCGCGGGCCGCGCGGAGTACCGAGCGGTGGCCGAGGCGCTGGCCATGCCCCACGGCAGCATCGGTCCGACCAGGGGACGGTGCCTGACACTGCTGCGCAACTACCTGGAGACGGAAGGAGGATCGCGGTGAACGAGATCGACCCGCGCGACGACCGCAGGGGCCCCGAGGACACCGCAGTCCTCTCCGAACTGAACAGGCTCGTCGACGAACTGGACCCACCACCCGCCGACCTGGTGGACCGCGTGAAGTTCGCGATCGCCCTCGAGTCGCTCGACGTGGAGGTGGCGCGCTGGGAGCGGGCCGGGTCGTTCGCCGGGGTGCGCGGGGGGCAGACCGGCACGATCACGTTCACCGTGGACAACCTGACGCTGATGGTGAACTTCACGTCCACCGGGTCGCGGCACCGGATCGACGGGTGGCTGGTGCCGGCCGGGGAGCACACGGTCGAGGTCAGGGTCGCCGATCACCAGTCGTCCTGCACCCAGGCCGATGACGGGGGGCGGTTCGTCCTGCCCGACGTCCCGGCCGGGACCACGCAGATCCTGGTGCATTTGGTGAATTCTCGCGGGGAGCCCGGGCGGACCGTTGTCACGCCCACGATCATGCTTTGAGCTTTCTGGGGTTCTGGGGATTTCATGGGTCGATGC
Source organism: Lentzea sp. DG1S-22 (assembly GCF_036321065.1). Lineage (NCBI taxonomy): Bacteria > Bacillati > Actinomycetota > Actinomycetes > Pseudonocardiales > Pseudonocardiaceae > Lentzea > Lentzea sp. DG1S-22. The sequence goes on from NZ_CP143276.1 coordinate 5,530,328, forward strand.
GGCGAAAGGCGGCAGCTGAAGCCGCTGCCGCCCGTCGTGTGGCCGGCCGTCAGAAACGGCCGGTCTTGGTCGCGTTGAGGAAGAAGGCCAACGCGTTCCCTCCGAAGATCAGCACATCTCCTTCGGGATTCTTGCTGTCACGCGCGGCGCCGTGCTCACCGATTAGGGCCAGCTCGACGCACTGGCCTCCGTTGCCGCCAGAGCGACTCGACTTGCGCCAGGTCGCCGTACCCAGGTCCGGGATCATGCCCGTACCTCCTCGTCTTGCCGTCACACAGTTGCTTGGCAACAGTATCGAGCAGCTTGACGGATTCCTGCGGCGACAACGCACTGGTCATCAACGCTTGCCAGGTCAGCTCGTAGGACTCGATGCGGCCAGCCTCGGACACGAAGAGGCGGTGTAGCCGCCGTCGGCCCACACCAACGCCACCCGGCCGCCAGCGGTGGTGCGCATCCGCCGCAGCAGGCTGCGGGCGGCGACCCGGTCCTGCGTCGACGCCGGCGTCACCAGCACCGCCAGCAACAAACCCATCGTGTCCACGGCGATGTGGCGCTTGCGGCCCGCGACCTTCTTCCCGCCGTCCCAACCCCCGCGTGGCCCGGCCCACGGTCTCCGCGGCGCACACCGACTGCGAGTCCATGACTGCCGCCGACGGCGCCGCCACCCGCCCCTGCGCCAGCCGGACCCGGTCACGCAACGCGTCCGGCGGCAGCTGTGTGACGCCGACCTTCTCCCAGGCGGCGAAACGCTTGTAGACGCCGGCCAGGGTGGAAAGTCGGCCGGAAGTGCCCGCCACTTGATGCCGTTGTCGACCACGTAGAGGATCGCTTCCACGATCACCCGGCGACAGTGCTTCTCCCACCGCCCACCCGACCGGCCAGACACGCCGGATCAGGTAGCAGCGGGTCGAGCACGGCCCACTGGGCGTCGGTGACATCGGTGGGATACCGGGCCGTCCGCACGGTGGGCGGGTGGGAGACGACCAGGCGACAGCAGAGGGCTCCCGCGGTGGACCCGCCCGCGGGAATCGGGCACGATGACAACGGAACTCCTGGTGGAACGGCGCTTCGACAACGTCCGATCTACCAGGAGTTCCTCGTCTGCGCACCAAAGGCCCACACCCCGATCAAGCTCGGAAACGGACGCTGAGGCGATCACCAGGTCGTCATCGGCTGGCGTGACGCTCACGTGTCAGGCTATGCGAGTTCTTTCTGAGTCAGTTTGTAGCTGGCCAAGTACCCCTCGAGCAGCGCAATCCAGCTCTCGCAGATCTTCCTGTCCGATGGCCCCATGTCCTTGTATCGCGGGCTGTCGAGGTGCAGGTAGATGTAGTCCATCATGAAGAGGGCAATCTTTTCGACCACGTCGGGATTGAACCTCTGGATTACGCAGAAAATATCAGCGATGGCACTCAGCGTCCTGGAGTGCGGGCTCTCTGTGAGTTCCAGCGAGTTCAGCACTCCGTCTCGGCGGTCCCTGACCATCGAAGCGATGTCATTGATGTCGTCGATGAACACCACCATCTTCTCGTAGGTAGCAGCGAGAATCGGCTCGGGTTCGTCGATGTCCATCACGGCCAAGCACATCGTGTAGAAGAGTCCGGGGAACCCGGTTCGCGCCCGAACCCAATCCGCGACGTCCAGGTCCCTGGTTTTGCCGAGGGACTCAACCTCCCTGAACATCTTCCCTTCTGATCTGACCCAGAAGTTTTGGTACACGCTGGCCAGCAGCCTGTCGTTGCAGCCGAGGCCCTTCAGTTCGGTCAGTTTCTCAAGAAGCCACGAGTTGACGTGGTCCATCTTCTTGTCGGGCCCGAACACCAGCTCGTTCAGCCTGAACTCCGGCTTCCCGCAGATGAAGATCAGGGCGAGGAGCTCGCCGGTGATGATCGACTTTTCGTGGGGGTAGCGGTGACTGAGCATCCTTTCGGCTGTTTCAACCCCCTCTTTGACCGAAAAGGGGTACATGGACATGTACTTCTCGATCACAACTGTCACCGCAGGGTCCTCCACGACGCGAAATCAACGACTTTCACTCAAGCAGTGTGGTGACTGAAAAACGATTCAGCAAGCGCTCGTTCCAGGTGGCGGAACGGGGTGTTCATGCTGGCCGAAAATGATTCGAGCTGCGCCTGACTGCGGACGTTATTTGTGTCCACGACAGGACTGCGGTAGAAAATTCTGATGAATTTTACATGGTGCCGTGTTCCCGAGGTCCGGAATTCGGTGGAGCGGGAGATCGCCCTCAGTCGTGACTTCGACGCGGATTCTACCGTTACTGCGGCTTCCCTGCTCGACCTCGATCAAACACCAATGATCAGCTGTTCAGAAGGACCTGCCTTCACAGATGCGATCCGTGTCGTCCGTTCGATCGCTCGAAACCGCGGTTCCACGGTCGACCGCTGCCCAGGCGGGGTGAAAGTCCCGACATATTCGCTGAAATTCTGGATGAATACCTATTGAGCCGAAGGTGCTCGGTTGCCTGCATGATGGCGTAGCGGACGTGCGGAGCTTGAAAGTAGCTGCGGACGATGTGCGGCTGGCGTTGGCGGCGACGTAGCAAGCGTCGGGTCTCGTGGGCGAGTCGGTCGGCGTTGTGGGCGCGGGATGCGTTGACGTTGTGTTTCAGGTCGGCGCCCCGCAGCTCGCCGGGGTTGAGCTCGGGGCTGTAGCCGGGCCTCAGGTGCAACTCGACCCGGTCGGCGTTGGTCTTCAGCCAGGCACGGACCGCCTTGCTTCGACGCACCGGATGCCGGTCGGCGACGACGTGCACCTTCCGACCCGCCTGACGGGCCACACGGTCGAGAAACGCGGTGAACACGGCCGCGGTGAACCGCTCGGTGAACACGGTGAACCACAACGCGCCGCGTGAGGCGACCGCGGACATGACGTTGATCCGCAGCTGCTTACCGGTCACCCGCACGATCGGCGTACGGCCCTTCGGGGCCCACGAGCGGCCTTGCGGTGTCGGAGCGCAGCCCGCACTGGTCGACCCACGCGATCACCGCGCCCTCGGCCTTCGCCGGTGCCTCAATCGCCGGACAGTCCTCGTCCAGCCACGTGCGCACCGCGGCGGGCTGCTGTTCGCAGGCGCGGCGGGCCGGACGCTGTGGGGTGAAGCCGTGGCGCCTTGTACTCGCCGGTCGCGGCGTCCAGACCCTCGCCAGAGGGGAGGGACTTGACGAGCTCGACCACGACGCCGCCTTCTCGGATTTTGGTGCATTCGGTGAATTCTCGCGGGGAGCCTGGGCGGACCGTTGTCACGCCCACGATCATGCTTTGAGTTTTGGCTTCATTGGGTCCCGGGGTATTGCGGCGGGTCGGCTTGCGTTGGCCAGTTCATGTTCCAGCGGGGTGGTCGCCTGCCGTGCTTTCGGTCGCGTTGCGCAGGTGGATTGGAGGCTGTGCCGAGCCTGGGTCGATTCATCGCCGCTTCGCGACGATTGCGCTTGGGGCTGTGGTCACCTCGTGACCAGTTGCCCGGCACGTCTTGGTTCACACGTCTTGGCTTCGCCATTGCCGTTGTCGTGATGGCTGGCTCGCCACTCAGGAAACGTCCGACTCCTGCCAGTCCACACAGGTCGGACGTTCTCCGGTTTGACGGAACTCCTCCAGTGCCGCGAGGATTCGGGCGATCGGCAGTGCCGAATCCGGCGGAAACGGCGTCTTCGTGTCGGTGTCGACGTACAACGTCGGCGAGTCCAACGTTGGCTGGTCCCCACGAGTGGCGTACACGCCGGTCGAGTCGTCCCCGTCTGCCGGCGGATCCCAGGACTGCGGGCTGAGGAACAGCAGTGCGCCCTGCCGCTCGGGAATCGCCACGGCGACTTTGATCAGGGTGTCCGGCTCGTCGTACGGACCGATCCTTGGACGCTCACGGGCGACGATCTGCGGCGGATGCGGTTGCTCGTGCGTCAGCAGGTACTCCAGCAGCTCCTGCAACTCGGAGCTGGAGGTGACTGCCACGGGAACGTTCGCATGCCTGGCGATGTCGTCGTCTCGGTAGTACCAGACATCAAGTGTGTAGCTCACCGGGTGCCTTTCCCCTGGAACGTGTGGGACCTTACCGGATCGTGCACGACCAGCGTTTGCCCTGGCAGGAGCAACAAAGGCAGCAGCTCGAAGCAGGACAGCGGCCCCTCGCAGAGCCGGTTGTTCACCACCACCTCGGCGCGCCGGACACCAGATATGCGCATGCGCCACCCCACTTTGATCTCCACGTGCTGGGCCGCGGTCGGGAACGTCCGCGGGCGCACTCGGCCGATGGCGACCAGGTGCTGGGCGATGGCTCTGTCTTCACCATTGGGCTCGGCTCCGCTCTGGACGAGATCGCCGTGCCCCTCCTCGTCGCAATGGAAGCCGCTGGTGACGTAGGTCGGGAGTTGAGCTCGCTGGCGCTCGATCCACGTTGTCGGCGGGAGGCTCGAAGGCGGCCCAGCCGATGCCGTGGGACCTGTCGCGTTCGACGAAGCCCGGTCGACTTCGAGAGTCCTGCGGTAACTCTCGACGCATTGCCGGACCGCTGTGACGGCCTGGGACAACTCTGCGGCTCTCGTGGCGGCTTCTGACCACTGCTGCACCGCTCGGCCGAACTCGTCCTCGAGCTGACCCGCTCCCCGCATGACAGCCGTCAACAGCTGCACGGCCTCGTCAGCGAGCTGCCCGGCCTGTTCCAGGGCCGCTGCCACCTCTTCGGACTTGGCGACCACCCGGCTCAGCTCGGCTGACACCTCTTCGAACGACGCCATGCGCACCCCTGACCACAGCATCGCATTCGCTCACCCAAAGCCCCGGCATGCCGAAAGGCCCGGCTCGCCGAAGCGAACCGGGCCTCCCGGAGGTGGAGCGGAGCGGTAGGACTCAGAAGTCCATGCCGCCGGCGTCCGGCGCGGCCGGCGCGGCGTTCTTCTCCGGCTTGTCCGCGACGACGGCTTCCGTCGTCAGGAACAGGGCGGCGATGGACGCGGCGTTCTGCAGCGCGGAACGGGTGACCTTGGCCGGGTCGATGATGCCCGCGGCGACCAGGTCCTTGTACTCGCCGGTCGCGGCGTCCAGGCCCTCGCCCGCGGGGAGGGACTTGACGCGCTCGACCACGACGCCACCCTCGAGACCGGCGTTGATCGCGATCTGCTTGAGGGGAGCCTCGACGGCGACCTTGACGATGTTGGCACCGGTGGCCTCGTCGCCCGTGAGCTTCAGGCCCGCGAAGGCGGCCTCGGCGGCCTGGAGCAGCGCGACGCCACCACCGGCGACGATGCCCTCCTCGACGGCGGCCTTGGCGTTGCGCACCGCGTCCTCGATGCGGTGCTTGCGCTCCTTGAGCTCGACCTCGGTGGCCGCGCCCGCCTTGATGACGGCGACGCCGCCGGCGAGCTTGGCGAGGCGCTCCTGGAGCTTCTCGCGGTCGTAGTCGGAGTCCGACTTCTCGATCTCGGCGCGGATCTGGTTGACGCGACCCTGGATCTGGTCGGCGTCGCCCGAGCCCTCGACGATGGTCGTCTCGTCCTTGGTGACGACGACCTTGCGGGCCTTGCCCAGCAGCGAGATGTCGGCGTTCTCCAGCTTCAGGCCGACGTCCTCGGTGATGACCTGGCCACCGGTGAGGGTGGCGATGTCCTGGAGGATGGCCTTGCGGCGGTCACCGAAGCCCGGGGCCTTGACGGCGACGGACTTGAAGGTGCCGCGGATCTTGTTGACGACCAGCGTGGCCAGGGCCTCGCCCTCGACGTCCTCGGAGATGATCAGCAGCGGCTTGCCGCCCTGCATGACCTTCTCCAGCAGCGGGAGCAGGTCCTTGACCGTGGAGATCTTGGAGCCGAACAGCAGGATGTACGGGTCCTCGAGGACCGCTTCCTGGCGCTCGGGGTCGGTCACGAAGTAACCGGAGATGTAGCCCTTGTCGAAGCGCATGCCTTCGGTGAGCTCGAGCTCGAGACCGAGGGTGTTGCTCTCCTCGACGGTGATGACGCCTTCCTTGCCGACCTTGTCCATCGCCTCGGCGATGAGCTCGCCGATCGTGGGGTCAGCGGCGGAGATGGACGCGGTAGCAGCGATCTGCTCCTTCGTCTCGATCTCCTTGGCGGCCTTCAGCAGCTGCTCGGCGACGGCCTCGACGGCCTGCTCGATGCCGCGCTTGAGACCCAGCGGGTTGGCGCCGGCCGCCACGTTGCGCAGGCCCTCGCGGACCAGCGCCTGGGCGAGAACGGTCGCGGTGGTGGTGCCGTCACCGGCAACGTCGTCGGTCTTCTTCGCGACTTCCTTGACGAGCTCGGCCCCGATCTTCTCCCACGGGTCCTCGAGCTCGATCTCCTTCGCGATGGAGACGCCGTCGTTCGTGATCGTCGGCGCACCCCACTTCTTCTCGAGCACGACGTTGCGGCCCTTCGGGCCGAGCGTCACCTTGACGGCGTCAGCGAGGGTGTTCATACCCCGCTCGAGACCGCGGCGGGCGTCCTCGTCGAACGCAATCATCTTGGCCATTGCGGTGTGTTCCTCCGCCTTTGTGGTTTCTGGGCCACTGCGAGCCGGCAAAGCCCGCAGCGGAACACGGTGCGAGTGACCAGGTTGGTGCCCGCGACGGACGACCCCGGAGGGCCTCACCAGTCCCAGCCTCACTTCTTTGGCACTCGACTCAGCCGAGTGCCAAGTCGTGTTTAGCACTCGGGCGGGTCGAGTGCAAGCGGCCTCAGGTGACTCTCAGCGTGACGTGCGCACCGGCACGGAGGTGGGCAGCGGCTTGCGCGAGGTCGAGCCCTCGTCGCCGATGTTGAGCGTCGGCGACGAGTTGGTCTTGGGCTGACGTGCGGGCTCGTCGCCGGGCGACAGGACGATGACCACGATGATGATCAGCACGATGGCCACGGCGGCGGCGACGACCGGCGCGAACCACGCCGGACGCTCCTTCTTGCCGGTCGACGTGAACGCGCTCACGCCCACCTGGTTCGGCGGGCGCAGCCGGACGGGATCGGCGAGCTGCTGCTGGTAGCCGCCCTGGAAGTGCGCGGGCACCGGGCCCGACACCGGCGACTGCACGGGGACCGAGCCGGACGCGGGCCCGATCTGAGCGGGAGCCGAGCCCTGCGCGACCCCGGCGAGGGCGACGCGTGCCGCGGCGATCAGCTCGGCGCAGCTCGCAAACCGCTGCGCCGGGTCCTTCGCGGTGCCCTTGCGGATCACCTCGTCGATGGCCGGCGGCAGCGCCACGAGCTGCGACAGCGCCGGGACGTTCTGGCCGAGGTGGCCCGCGATGACCTCCTGCACGCCGCCCTGGAACGGCGGGCGCCCGGACAGGCAGGCGAAGAGCATGCAGGCGAGGGCGTACTGGTCGGTGCGGCCGTCGACGGGCTCGCCGCGCAGGTGCTCCGGCGCCGCGTAGGTCGGCGAGCCGAGGAAATCACCCGTCCGGGTGCGGTGCCCGGTGGCGCCGCGGCGGGTCAGGCCGAAGTCGGCGACGTAGACGTGCTCGCGCACGCCCTCCTTCTGCGTCACCAGCACGTTCGCCGGCTTCACGTCGAGGTGCACGAGGCCCTTGCCGTGCAGCATGTCGAGCGCTTCGGCCACCTGGCCGAGCAGCGTGAGCGTGCGCGCGGGGGTGAGCGGCCCCTCCTTGATGTGACCGGCCAGGTCCTGGCCGTCCACGAGCCGCATGGCGATGTAGAGCAGGCCGTCGACCTCGTCGAAGTCGTACAGCGGCACGATGTTCGCGTGGTCGATGGCGGAGGTGTTGCGCGCCTCGTCGACGAACCGCTCGCGGAACTCCGCGTCGGGCGCGAGGTGCTCACCGATGACCTTGAGCGCGACCTTCCTGCCCAGCCTCACGTCCGTGGCCCGGTACGTCACGCTCATGCCACCGCGGCCGAGCACTCCGTCGATCCGGTAGTGCGCGATCCGCCGCCCGCTCAGGTCCTCCGACACGCCAGGCAGCCTAACGTCCGGCCGGACCGGCTTGCCCGGGGTTGGTCGAAGCCGTGATCGGAGTGATCTCTAACCGGCGCGGCGCACGTCCGACGCCTGGCTGCGCCCGTCCCTCCCGGCTTGCACCTCGAACTCCACCCGGTCGCCTTCTGAGAGGGTCCGGAAGCCTTCCATCTGGATCGCCGAGTAGTGCACGAACACGTCGGGCCCGCCATCGGTTGCGATGAAGCCGTATCCCTTTTCGGAGTTGAACCACTTGACGGTACCGAGAGCCAAGACGTCCTCCTTCAGATGACGCATCTCACGCAAAGCGCAGAGAGCAACGCTAAAAGAAGAAATCTCACGCGGATACCTCCTTACGGAGTCATGAACTCCGGCTGACTCCGTTGCCGCGCAACCAGGTGGTGAGCCGCCGGGGCCCGCGCGTCTGCGTCAGCACGGCACCGGGGCCGGCGAAGTCGAACACCAGGCCCTCACCCGTCTGAATGGATTGCACGCCATCGGGCACCGACGGGCGGAGACGGCATTGCACGGTGTCCGCGAACGCCACGACGTGGTCGCTGCTGATGGTCACCGCTTCACCGGCTTCCAGCGTCACGAGGTCGAGTGCGCCGCAGCACGCGAGCAGCACGTCACCACGGCCCTGCGCGTAGTTCAGGAACCCCTCCGCGCTTCCGAAGAGAGCCTGCATCGGCGGCGCCTCGGGGTTCATCGCCACGGTGCTGCTCGACGCGATCCAGCTGTGCCGGGCGAGGCACCAGCCGTGCGTCCCGTCGAGCTCGACCTGCTGCAGGTCACCGGGCAGCACGGGCGCGGCGTCGAGCCAGCCGCCCTCCGCCCCCGCCGTGCACAACGCGACCGCCTGGGCTCCCACGCCCTTCACCTCGACGGCGAGCCCGTAGCTCGTGGCCGCGATGGTCAGGGGGTCGACCAGCACCATCTCGCCGGGCGCGAGCACAAGCCTCGCCACGCCGAACGTCGGTGTGTGCCTGGTCCGGACCTGCACGAACAACACCTCCGGGGAAATGTGGGGAATGCGATCGTCACGATCACCGCGACGTTGGCAGTATGCAGTCGTGTCCCCCACCTCTGTCGCCGAACACCGCCGGCGCGTCATGGAGCTCGTCGGCCTGATGCCGGTGCTGCGGCTCCCGCTCGACGAGTGCCTCGGGCTCGTGCTCGCCGCCGACGTCGTCGCTCCCGTGGCCCTGCCGCCGTTCGACAACTCCGCGATGGACGGGTACGCCGTGCGCGCCGCCGACCTGGAGGGCGACCTGCCCGTCCGGCTGCCGGTCGCCGACGACATCCCCGCGGGCCGCACCCGGCTCACCGCGCTGGAGCCCGGCACGGTGCACCGGATCATGACCGGCGCCCCGGTGCCGCCCGGCGCGGACGCGGTGGTCCAGGTCGAGTGGACCGACGGCGGCACGGGGACCGTGACGATCGAGAAGGCCGTCCTGCCCGGCCAGAACATCCGGACCGCCGGCGACGACGTGCGGGAGGGCGACCCGGTGCTGACCGCGGGCACCGTCCTGCGCCCGTCCACGGTCGGCCTCGCCTCGGCGCTCGGGCTGCCCGTGCTGCCGGTCCGCCGCCGCCCGCGCGTGCTGGTCCTGTCGACGGGCTCCGAGCTGGTCGAACCCGGCCGGCCCCTGGAGCCGGGGCAGATCTACGAGTCGAACGGCATGATGCTCGCCTCCGCCATCCGGGACGCGGGCGCGGAGGCGGTGCGGCTGAGGTTCGTGCCGGACGACGTGGAGGCGTTCCACCGCGCGCTGGCGCCCCACCTCGGTTCGGTGGACGTGGTCGTGACGTCCGGCGGGGTCAGCGCGGGCGCGTACGAGGTGGTCAAGGACGCCCTGGCGGACCACGACGTGCGGTTCACGAAGGTCGCGATGCAGCCGGGCGGGCCGCAGGGCTCGGGCCGGTACGAGGGCCTGCCGGTGCTGTCGCTGCCGGGCAACCCGGTGAGCGCGCAGGTGTCGTTCGAGGTGTTCGTGCGGCCGGCGCTGCTCGCGTCGATGGGCCACCCGCAGCCGGAACGCCCCACCGCGCGGGCGAGGATCACGACGTCGCTGACGTCCCCCGCGGGCAAGACGCAGTTCCGGCGCGGCCTGCACGACCCGTCGTCCGGCCAGGTCGTGACGCCGGTCGGGGGGCCCGGCTCGCACCTGCTCTCGGCGCTCGCGCTGTCGAACTGCCTGATCGAGGTTCCCGAGGACGTCACCGAACTGGCCGCGGGATCCGAGGTCACCGTGAGATACCTGCGGTAGTCGCGGAAGACCTGGGGAAAGCAGCAGATGAGAGCAGGACTGGCACTGGCGTTGCTCGGCGGGTTCTTCGTCCTCGCGGTGACGCTGTTCGCGGGCCTGGGAGGGCTGGCGCTCACGCTGTTCCAGCGCGAGGACGTCGCGGGCGGGCTCATGCTCGCGGGGCTGGCGGTCGTCCTGGGCGGCCCGCCGCTCGTGGCGATGGCGATCGCGGTGTGGGTGAGCCCGCGTCCCACCGGCGTCGCGCTGACCAGGGCCGCGCATCCCGAGCTCTGGCACCACGTCGACGAGCTGGCGAGGATCGCCGGCACCCGAGGGCCGGACGACATCCGGCTGGTCGGCGACGCGAACGCGAGCGTGTGGGAGCGCAACGGGACCCGGTACATGGAGCTCGGCCTGCCGTTCGTGGCGGGGATGAGCATCGGCGAGCTCAGGTCGGTGCTCGCGCACGAGCTCGGTCACTACGGCGGCGGGCACACCAAGGTCTCCGCGCTCACGTACCGCGCGATGCTCACCCTCAGGCTCACGACGGAGCGGTTCGACACCCTCGGCGTGCTCTACGCGTGGGCCCGCCTGTACGCCCTGGTCGCCGCCGGGGAGAGCCGCAAGCACGAGCAGTTCGCCGACGAGGTCGCGGTCGCCGCCGCCGGGCGGGAGGCCGCGGCGCGGGCGATGCTGCGGATCGGCCCGGTCACCGAGGCGTGGAACGACTACCTGAGGTGGTACGTCTCGCTCGCCACCCACGTGGGCCGCACTCCGCCGCTGGTCGAGGGCTTCCGCTCCTACCTCGACCACCCGCGGCGCGTGCACCGGCTGCGCGAGCTGGAACCGGTGCTCGCGGAGCAGGAGCCGACCTCGGTGTTCGACAGCCATCCCCCGGTCCGCGAGCGGGTGGCCTCGATGAGGTCGTTCCGGCCGTCCTCGGGGGTCGTGGTGGACGCGGTCGACGAGCGCCCCGCCCACGCGCTGCTGCACGGCGCACCGCCGGAGCAGGTCGCGGAGCTGGCCGGGGTGTCCGGACCGCCGGTGACGTGGGAGGAGCTGCCGGCGCTGGCGGGACCCGCCCTGCTGCGCTGGAACGCCGACAAGCTCCGGCACGCGGGCCGCGTGAGCCGGATCGGCGACACCGCCGCCGACGTCCTGACGGCGTTGGAACGGGGCAGGTTGCACGACCTCACCGGGCGTCCGGTCGACGGATCGCTGCGGCAGGAGCAGGTGCACGAGGCCGCTGCCCAGGCCGTGACGGAACTGCTCGGGTGCATGGTGGCCGACCAGCTCGTGACCGCGGGACGTGCGACGCTGGAACTCAACTGGGGAGGGCTCTTCGTCGTGCGCATGCCGGACGGAGCTGCGGTCTACCCGGACGACCTCGTCGAGCCCGCCGTGCGCGACCCCGGCCGTGTCGCCGAGGTGCGGTCTCGGCTGCGGTCCCTCGGAGTGGACGGAGTGTGACGGAACGCTCACCAAGCGGCGTTGTTCACGCCATGTGACGGGGATTACACTGGTTGCAGGTGCCGGTCGGCCCGTGCATTCGTCGGGGGATGCACGGGCTTACCGGCCACTTGTCCTTCCGGGCAGTCCCCATGGGCGGTTTGGCGTGTTGCCGTAGCGTGATGCCGCCCGACAATCCACGGAAGCTACGGAACCCACAGACACGATGAGCAGCGAGAAGCCCGTCTCCCACTTCCTCGAACTCGCGCGCGGCATGGTGCCGCCGATGCACCCGGCAGGGCGCCCGTTCGTCGCCGGTGCGGCGATCGCGACCCTCCTCGTCCGGCTGCGCTTCAAGCGCCTGGGCGTCGTCCTCGCCCTGGTCACGGCGTGGGTGGCGTGGTTCTTCCGCGAGCCGAAGCGCGTGACGCCGACCCGTCCGAACCTCGCCGTGGCCCCGGCCGACGGCACCGTCTCGCACGTGGTCGACGCCGTCCCGCCGGCCGAGCTCGGCCTGGGCTCGCAGCCGATGACGCGCGTCAGCGTGTTCCTCTCGGTCTTCGACGTGCACGTCCAGCGCGTGCCCGCGGACGGCGAGGTCGTCCAGGTCTCGTACCACCCCGGCAAGTTCCTCTCGGCCGACCTCGACAAGGCCTCCGAGGAGAACGAGCGCAACACCGTGTGGCTGCGCACGGCCGACGGCCACGACCTCGTCGTCGTACAGATCGCCGGCCTGGTCGCCCGCCGCATCGTGTGCGAGGTCGCCGAGGGCGAGAAGGTCACCGCCGGCCAAACGTACGGCCTCATCCGCTTCGGTTCGCGCGTGGACCTCTACGTCCCGCGCGGCAGCCGTGTCCTGGTCGAGGCCGGCCAGCGCACGATCGGCGGCGAGACCGTTCTCGCCGAACTCCCGGAGGCCTGATGGCTCCCAGCGGGCCCGGCGTTCGCCTGCTGCCGAACGCGATCACGGTCCTCGCCATGTGCTCCGGCCTGTCCGCCGTGCACTTCGCGAACGTGGGCATGTGGGGCGCGGCCATCGCGTCGATCGCGGCGGCGGCCGTGTTCGACGGCCTCGACGGCCGCATCGCCCGCCTGCTGGACGCGACGTCGAAGATGGGCGCGGAGCTGGACTCGCTGGCCGACGCCATCTCGTTCGGCGTCGCGCCCGCCCTCGCGATCTACCTGTGGAAGTTCGAGGGCAACCGCGCCGGCTGGGTCATCGCACTGATCTTCGCGGTCTGCATGGTGGTCCGCCTGGCCCGCTTCAACACGTTGCTGGAGAAGGAACAGCCGCCGTTCGCGAAGGAGTTCTTCGTCGGCGTCCCCGCTCCGGCGGGCGGGCTGTTGCTGCTGCTGCCCCTGATCGTCGAGGAGCAGGTGCGGGCCGACGGCTGGTGGAACAACACGTACGTCGTGAGCGCCTGGACCGTCCTGGTCGCGATGCTGCTGGTGTCGCGCATCCCCACGCTGTCCGTGAAGACCGTGAAGGTGCCGCCGCGCGCGGTGGCACCGCTGCTGGTCGCCGTCGGCCTGCTGGCCGCCGCCATCATCACGTACCCGCTGGTGGCGCTGATCATCGCGATGGTCGTGTACCTCGCGCACCTGCCTTACTCGGTGCGCCGGTACCTGTGGCTGTCGAAGCACCCGGAGGCGTGGACCGTCACCGGGGCTGACCGTCGTGCGATCAAGCGGGCACACGGCGTCGCCGCTCGTCGGCTTGGGCTGCGTCAGCCTTTGCGCGGTCGTGTCGCCGGTGCGGCCATGCGTGCAGTGCGCCGGCCCCGGCGTGACGGTGCTGCTCCTACTGCGGTGGACAGCACGGTCCCTTCTGCCAACGGGCGTCGTCGTTCGTGGCGGCAGTTGGGCTTGAGGCGCCAGCCGAAGCGCTGATCGCTTTCGGAACAGACTGAGGGCCGGACACGACTGCCGTGTCCGGCCCTCAGCGTTGGAGTGTATTCGCAGCTCTTCGCAGAGGAAAGATCCGCTCATCGCCGAGCAGGAATGTGACCGAACACACTGACGCGTTCGGCCACATTCTTCAATTCATCGTCACCAAATTCGACCGCCTGAGTCCTGATTCTCGATTATCATCGGATCGGATAATGATCGTAAAGCGTTTCCGAATCGACACCGACAATAAGACCGTCCAAGCCGGCGAGACCACTTCCGATGTGTCCCAGCCAGTCGGCCACCAAATAGATGATCCCTGACTCGTCCATCCCCAGGAAACACCTCCCGCCATCGAGCTCGCCGATCGGGACCAATGACACTCCGATCAACTTGCCCCATCCAACAAATCTTCCCTCTTCTCCGTCACATAGTGAGGGATCTATCTCGAATGACTCCCGCGCGGACGAGATACCGGTGCCCCCATGCGCGAATCTCAAGCCGCCGAACTCAGCCAAGAAATTCTCGGCAGCTTTGTGCATAGTGATTCCGGCATCTTTTAGCTGGACCCGCCAGTGTGAGATATCGACTCGTCGACCAGGCTTCCATCCCGACGAAAGAAGCGCTGTTTTCGCTGTGTCGGAGAGGTCACTCATCGCTTTCCCGTCATGTCAGCCAGTTTATCCCGAAATGTTCGACGAGGCGCTGACAGCTGCCACATGGCTGCGCGTTCCCGCCGTGCTTTTCATGGGTCACACTCTTCCTGATCGTCACTCCCGCCCCAGTGGATCCGACAGGGCTCTCGCCGCTGAAGAGCGCCTGAGAAAGGCACACGACCAACCCGCACTGCCCGTGTCCTCGGCCACGATCTCCGTGGGAAACAGTGTTGAGAACAGCCTGGACAGCCGGATGCACCTGAACCCTCCCTTGGCGGACGCTCGTGCTGGCGATGATCCTCCCACTCGGCAACTGAATCGCTTCCGCGACCACGGGTCTCGCCTCATCCGGACGGATAGAAGATGCGGTATCAGCGACTGATTTAGCACCTGAAATGGCGTCACCGCAGTTGTGCGTCAGCACCGAGGCGGTGTCCAAGAGTGCGCTGCGTGGGCCTTCTGGCGCTTCTTCGCGGCTTGCGGGAAGGCCTGCGCGAGTCCGGCTTCCTCATGCGGCGGAGGGTCGCCGATGATCGTTCCGCCGCCCCGCATGTCGATGCCCCAGGTGTGGCCGTCGTTGCCGGTACCACCCTCGAGATACATGCTCGACGGGTCGGAAAACGTGACGGAGTTGTTGTTGCTGTACGAGTACCCGTTGACCTCCTGCGGGTTCGCCGTGTTCATGATCGGGTCGTCCGACAGGAACCGCCCCGTCGCCGGGTCATACTCGCGAGCCCCGAGATGCGTCAGACCGGACACGTCCCGTGTGCCACCGACGAACCCCTTGTCGTCAGGCCAAGATCCGCCCGTTGGAGCCGCGGGCCTTGCCGAACGGGTCGAGGTACTGGCGCTGGTACGTCAGGTCGCCCGCCTTCACCGACACTGTGGGCGTGCCCTGGTGGTTGCCCACCTCGTACGACAGGCGGCTGGCGGAGTTCGCAGGGCCACCCACATTGCCGATAGGAGATCGACGGGTGTTGCCCGTGATCTTGCAGTGGGTGGTGTTGTCGGCCTTACCGCAGCCGAACTCGTCGATCGCGGTACCGAAGGGGCCGGTTGTTGCAGATGCGGGCGGTGCGCCGACCACGGCGTGACGTCGCTACTCCGTCGGCCGCGGACAGCTCGGTGCCCAGCGCCAACGGGCGCCGTCGTTCGTGGCGGCAGTTGGGGCTCCGGCGCCAGCCGAAGCAGTGAGCTGAAACCCGAACGGGCCGGGCACGTCGATCGTGCCCGGCCCGTTCGCTCTTCCACGTCGATCAGGTGCGGACGGCCTGCGCCAGGATCTGCTCCTGCGAGAGCACTCCGGCGTAGACGCGCACGTCGTCGATCCCGCCCTTCCAGAACGAGCCGGCGGCGGTACTCGGCGAGAGCCTCCCGAACTCCACCACGGCCCCGGTCTCCGCGGAGCCACCCGAGGTGAACGGGACCTTCGTGACGTACACGCCGCTGAAGTAGAGCCGGACCTCGGCATTGGCCTTGTCGTGCACGGCCGTCAGGTAGGTCCACTCCTGCAGCTCGACGCCGTACCTGGTCTCGACGGTGGTGCCGCCGACCACGAACTCCCAGGTCTTCGAGGTTCCGCCGTACCTCAGGTCGAGCAGCGAGGTGCCGTTGTGCACCAGGCTCACGACCGTGCGGTCCTTGTCCTCGTGCGTGGCGGTGTCCAGCCGGGCCCACGCGGAGATCGAGAAGGAGCGGTCCGTGCGGATCCCCGGCGCCGGGCCCGAGACGTGGGCCTCGCCGTCCTGCTCCTGACCTGCCTCGTCCGGCCCGTTGAACCTCAACGACGTGTCGTCACGGTCGAGCTCCCAGCCGGTCTTGCCGTTGAGTGGCGCGACCGCGCCGGTGACCTCGTCCTGGGTGCCGCCACCGGTGCCTTCGTTGAACCGGTAGTGGGCGCGAAGGCCGACCTGCCCGGCCAGCTTCTTGACCTCGGCCTCGTTCACCGTTCGCGCGTACACCTTGACCTCGTCGACCGCGCCGGGCGCACCGCCGACCTCCACGCCGTTCCACCGGTGCCGTCCCACCAGCAGCTGCGACGCCTGCCAGCCCTCCACCCCGGTGACCTGGCCCTGCCCGACGCCGTCGACGTAGAGGCTGAGGGTCCGGGTCGTGACCTCGTAGGTGCCGGCCAGGTGCGTCCAGACGCCGGTCTCCGCCAGGGCCTGCGAGTGGGCCACCCGCACCGCGGTCCTGTCCGCGGTCGTCATCCCGAACGCCCAGCGCCCCACCGCGGCGTCGTAGTAGAGGCCGGCGCTGAACGCGGTGCCGTCCGCGGTGGCGACGACGGCGCGGTCGGCGCTGCCGTCGTCCACCTTCACCCACGCGGACAGGCTGAAGTTCTTCGACGTGTCGGCCAGGACCGGACCGCTGAGGTGGTCCTGCGGGTCACCCAGCGCGGCACCCCTGCCCGAGTAGCCGGTCGAGGCCAGGTCCGGACTTCCGTGGGGCATCAAGGCGTTGGCGCCGTTGGCGTCCGTCAGCGTGCCGTCCAACCGCCAGTGCGCCGCGGGGTGCCCGCCCGCGAGCACGTAGAACCCGTACGACGGGACCTGGGAGTAGCCCTCCCGCGTCACCGCGGCGACGAAGATCTCGTGCTGACCCGAGACGCGCGGCGTCCACCGGATCGTCGCCTTGCCGTCGGCGTCGGCGAGGACCTCCTTGTCGAGGAAGCCCGCGTCGTTGGTGAACGAGTAGACGTACTTCAGCACGTCGTAGTCCGCGTCCAGCTCGAACGCGCCCGCCACCCCGACACCACCACCCGGCTGCGACGGCGGGTACTGCTGGGAATGCACCCGAGGCGCGGGCGCGGGCTCGGCCGCGGCGTGCGCGACAGGTGCCGAGAGACCGGCCGAGACGGCCAGTGCGAGAGCGAACGCGGCCATGCGAAAGCCGCGCGCCGGTTGATGGCGCATGAGCGGTGATCCCCCAGGTGTTGTCACGACCGGGCCTCCGGCCCGATCACGGCCACCGTAGCGTTCCGGCCTGCCTCGTCGGGAAGACTCCGTTCAGGGCAACCACGGGCCGCCGCGGATGCTCGTTCCCGGCTGCCCGTTCTCCGGGGAACGCGGGAGCCGGGGAGGAACTAGAGTCGTCTTCGTGATCACGCTGACGGCTCGCCTGTCCCCGTCCGCACTGGACACCCGGCGCGGTGTCGTCCGCCTCCACCCCGAGGTGCTCGACGCGCTGGGCCTGCGCGCCTGGGACGCGGTGAAGCTGACCGGTGCGCGGGTGAGCGCCGCGCTGGCCGCCTCCGGCGAGCAGCCGCCCGGCGTGGTCCTGGTCGACGACGTCACGCTCACGAACCTCGGCGTGGTCGAGGGTTCCGAGATCGTCGTCGCGCCGGTGCGGGTGGCGCCGGCCCGTTCGATCACCGTCGCGGGTTCGCGCCTCGCCACCACCGCGCTGACGCCGGAGCACGTGCGCCTGGCGTTGACGGGCAAGGTCATCACCGTCGGCGACAACGTCTCGCTGCTCCCCCAGGACCTCGCGCCGCCGCCCGGCACCAACGTCTCCGAGACGCGCCGCAAGCTGTCCAACGCCATCGGCATGACGTGGACCAACGAGCTCATCACCATCACCTCGACCGACCCGGCGGGCCCGGTGGCCGTGCAGCCGTCGAGCGTCGTCGGCTGGCGCTCGGCCTCGGCCCCCGCCGCCGAGGTGACGCCGGTGGTCGTGCAGGAGAAGCACGAGGCGCTCCCCGTCGCCGACCTGGTGGGCCAGCGCGAACAGGCCCGCCGGCTGACCGAGTGGCTGGAGCTGATGTTCCGCCAGCCCGAGCTCCTCACGAGGCTGGGCGCCTCCGCCCGCCTCGCCGCGATGATCAGCGGTCCCGAAGGCGTCGGCAAGGCGACGCTGGTCCGCGCGGTGGCCCGTTCCGTGGACGCCACGGTGGTCGAGCTCGCCTGCCCGAGCATCGCCGTCCTGGAACCGGGTGCCATGGCGAAGCAGCTCGGCGACGCGATCGCGGGCGTCCCCGAACAGCCCACGGTCCTGCTCCTGACCGACATCGACGCCCTGCTGCCCACCGCACCCCCGCCGGTCGCGACCGTCGTCCTCGACATCCTGCGCACGGCGATCTCCCGCCCGAACCTCGCCCTGGTCGTCACCTCGGCCCGCGCGGAGTCGGTCGACGCCCGCCTGCGAGCCCCGGACCTGGTGGACCGCGAACTGGCGCTGCCCCTCCCGGACGCGGCGGGCCGGACCGAACTGCTGAGGGTCCTGCTCCGCGAGGTCCCCCTGGAGTCCGATGTGGACTTCGGCGAGGTGGCCGCCCGCACCCCGGGCTTCGTGGCGGCGGACCTCTGCGCCCTGCGCCGCGAGGCAGCCGTCCGGGCCGCCCTGCGCCAACGCGAGGTGGCGGAACCCCGCGTGGGCCAGGAAGACCTGCTGGGCGCCCTCAACACGGTCCGCCCGATCTCGATGTCCGCCTCGGACACCGTCCAGACCGGAGGCCTGAGCCTCGAGGACGTGGGCGACATGGTCGAGGTCAAGCAAGCCCTCACCGAAGCGGCCCTCTGGCCCCTGCGCTACCCGGACTCCTTCGCCCGCCTGGGAGTCGACCCCCCGCGAGGCGTCCTGCTCTACGGCCCACCGGGATGCGGCAAGACGTTCCTGGTCCGCGCCCTGGCAGGCTCGGGCCAGCTCAACGTCCTGACCGTCAAGGGCGCGGAACTGATGGACAAGTTCGTCGGCGAGTCGGAACGAGCGGTCCGCGAACTCTTCCGCCGGGCAGCCGACGCCGCCCCCGCCCTCGTCTTCCTGGACGAGGTGGACGCCCTGGCCCCACGCCGAGGTCAGTCGTCGGACTCGGGCGTGGCGGACAGGGTGGTAGCCGCCCTCCTGACCGAGCTGGACGGCGTGGAACCCCTGCGCGACGTGGTCGTGATCGCCGCGACGAACCGCCCGGAACTGATCGACCCGGCCCTGCTCCGCCCGGGCCGCCTGGAACGCCTCGTCTACGTCCCACCACCGGACGCGGACGCCAGGACGGAAATCCTGAAAGCCGCCTCCCGCAACACCCCGCTGGCAGCGGACGTGGACCTCCACACCCTCGCCACCGAGCTGGAGATGTACTCGGCAGCGGACTGCGCGGCCCTGGTCCGCGAGGCAGCGCTGACCGCGATGCGCGAGTCCCTGGACGCGGCCGAGGTGACCGGGACCCACCTGGCCAAGGCTCGCGAGGTGGTGCGCCCGTCACTGGACCCGATGCAGCTGGCATCGCTGGCGATGTACGCGACGGGCCGCTGAGAGAACAGCAGGTACGCGAAGCCAAGAGCAAGGGCATGCTCGCTCCGTGACCCAACCGACGCGCTTTGTGCGGCAAAGACGGCGTGCTGCTCACGCGAAAAAACTTGCTATGCAAAAGATTCCGCGACAAGCAGTGTCTACAATGGAGACTTACAATAAAAAATTCTTGCTACGCAATACTTTCTGAGACATCTACTTTGGATACGTTGCCACGCAACGAAAGGTCCGTTTGAGTCTCGCCGCACTACGCGCTGGCGGCGACTACTCTACTTGCCGCACAAAGGAAATGCTGCGTTCTATATTGCGGTACGCGCGTAATCGAATTGCTGTTCCTGTTGTTCCGCAAAGGGAACACGCCGAAAAGGCGCCCCGGTTGAGGTGCCCTGTGATCGTCGTGGCATGGGCTGCGCTGCGCGCTGCCCGGTGGACGTGCTCCGCGACGCCCTGCCGCAGGCCTGCGCACGGCTCCGCCTGCACGCGGCGACGAGGACCAAGCGCTCCCCCAGATCTCCCTGAACCAGTTCTGAACAGCCGACGCACGGAGTCCGGTACTACCGGAATAACGGACTCCCGCGCGAACCCGTGCGGAACCGTCCCCCAGGCGCCCGCTCCGCGCGGCTGCCACCAGGACCAGGGCGTTCCTCCAGGCACGAGCGCCAGGCGCTCACGACCCGACAGCAGCCCTCACCAGGCAAGACACGAACTCCGGAACTACCGGACTCCCACACTCCGGCCGACCATCACCGACAATGCACCACACACTCAAACAGCCCGAAACGTCCTGACCAGCACCGACACCACAGCCGGCGACACGAACTCCACGGCGGCCCACCCGCACCAAACCCCAACAGCCATCGGGACAATCCCAGCCGATGGGGTTGTCCCGATGGCTGTTGGTCCACCAAGACGACGGGCAGCCCGCAGAAGCGCCGGCCGAACCACCTCAGCCCCGAGCAGGCCGGGCGAGCAGCCGCGGCACTCCACCGTGCATCCCGCCGGACACACCCACTAGTGGGACTGTCCAGCAAAACGCACCACAACCACCAGCCGAACACACCCCTCAACGCCCCTACAACCCCGACCAGCACCAACACCACGCCTGGCACGCCCAAGACCACACTCTGACCGGCCGCACCGCACACGGCGTCCGCACCCTCCGCCCCGCTCCACGCCGCCGTCGGTCCTGACCGCTAGTCGATTCTCTGATGCAGAAAACGCTCCAGTTGCTGCTCAGGCCTCGTCACCCTGACGGGGGCGCCTACGACTCGCCGGGACGATCTACTTGGAGGTTATCCTTAGCGGCGTCTGCTGGCTGCTCTGGCGCCGTGGCGGAGCTGAGACACTCCTTGCCCTCTGCACCATCCGACGTACCCGCTTCACCGGAAGCATGGCCAGCGCAACTCGGCCCGCGCAGCGTCCATGAAGGTCATCCACACCATTGGTGCCGAGGCCGGCCTCCTAGGATCATCGGCGCCGGCGGCGGGTCGCCGCATCGAACAGCGCCACAAGATCATCGATCTCAGCGCCCCAGGCTGGTGGCTCGTTCAGATCGCTGCAGCATGGCGGCTTTGTCCGCCTGCCGGCGGGCACGGAGAGGCCGAGCGATTCATACAGGCGCGTGTAGACGTCGATCTCGGGGTCCTGGTCGTCGTGCGGGCCCACCAGGAGCACGACGGCTTCTTCGGAGGACTCGAACGCCACCACAGCCCTCAAAGGCCCGCGGATGTGCCTCACGCACAGGCGGTCTACGACGTCGCCAGTAAGGCGGTAGTCCAGTGCGGCACATCCACGGCGCCTGAGGTCTTCGAGCCAGCTGGCGAAGGCTGAACCGTCCTTGCTGCGCAGCAAGTCGATCTGTGCCTTGGCCAGCTTCGTTGCGCGTACTTCGACTGCCACCGACACAGCCTGCCAGCCCGGAAAGCGATGGCATCAAACGACCCTCCATGAGGGTCTCGCTCTGCTGTCAGGTCAGAGCTTGACGGTCTCGCCGCGCTTCCACTGCCCGATGCTCTCCTGCAAATCCTCGCGCTCCATCAGGATGCGATCTTGCAAGCGGTACCACACCTGATTCATCAGCTCGTTCGGCTGAGTTCCTCTTGCCCGCAGCTTGCGAGCCAGGTGCATCACGGTGTGCAGCCGGAGCGGATCGACGTGGGCGACGGAGTTTCGCTCGTGCTCCGCTTTGAGGAGGACGCCTTCCTCTGCCCAGGTCCGGACAGTGTGAGGGCTGAGGTCCAGCAAGAGGGCCGCAATCGACACCCGTATCGGACCGAGACTGTTGAGCAGCGATCCAATCGCCTGCTCAAGCTTGGCCATGTCCTCCTCCGACGAAGGGTTGGCGACCTCCTCGATTGCCTCCACAGCAGCGAAACGGTTGAGCACTTCAGCGCGTTCGCGCTCGATGACAGACATGTGCACCTCCTCGGTTCTCCCGCTCGCAGGCGGTCGTTCCGTTTCCCAGAATAGGGGGTGTTTTCGTAAACGCACAGCTCAGTAGGGTGTACATCACTAGGCCAAAAGAGTGATTCTGGCGCAACGAGCGCGAGGACCAAGCGCTCATGACGCGACACAGCAGCACCGACCACACAACGCCTCCCGAACCACCAGATTCCCACACCCAGACAAACCAATCACCGACGAAGCTCTGCACCTTGAGCTAGGCTCGAAACCCTTTGAACAGCATCGACGCTAACGTCGACGTGTGGAACCCGCAGTTCAATACATGGACCAATCCTAGTTGCCGCCGGTCAGCGCTCCGTGCAGCGTGGCTTCTGTTCCGCGGCTACCAGCACCAGGTTGCAGTTGCTCAAACGCCCTCAGAGCTCTTGAGCGGTCGGGGCAGCACGGGTCACACTTGCACGCCGTCATGAGCCGCCAGAAGACCCACCAGGCGTCTTCCTTACGCGCTTTGATCGGCCTTCGTCGCCTTGAGGTTCGCTGCGATCGCGGCGCGTGCCTGCTCTGCTGTCAGCTTCTCGCCGCTCCGCTCCTGGTCGACGTCGACCACGGCCGGAGCCGGGGCGAGCGTCGCCGGTCGACGGGGCCGGAGCTGCGGAGCGGGCAGCCGGTCCGGTGCGAGTGCTCCGCGCAGGTACGGCACCGGGCGCCACCCTCGTTGGGCGCCTTGACGCGGTTGACCGCGGCATGGAGGTGCCGCTTGAGCTCCAGCAGCGTCAGGCCCGGTCCCGCCGTGGCTTCGTCCACGAGCCGGGCCAGCAACTTCATGTCCGCTTCAGACGGTCGTGAATGGAGCCCGTAGTTCAGCTCCAGGACGAAGTCCTGGGCTGCCTGGCTCGGTTCGAGCGGAGCGTCATCGCTCGCTCGTCTCGATTGATCTTTGAAAGAAACTACTTCCTTATGGGCTACCAGGTTTCTGGTAGTTGGCACGACCTGCGGAAACGGGTTCCGGGAAGCCCTTGCTTTGCCTTTGGTTTTTCGCTGGCCCCCGCCGGTGGGGTATCCCTTCACGAGTCGCGCCACAGCTCTCGCTGCATTCAGCTCCTAGTGCGGCTTGGGACGGGACACCCACCAACGCGACACCGTCACTTGTTCTTGGAAGCACCCTGGAAGTCGTTGGTCACGATCAGGATGATCCCCGCGGCAGCGGACTGGATCCCGTCGAACCGGGGCTCCACCCGAGCCCGCAACAACCCGGCCAGCTCCCGGGCGGAAGCCTCTTCGTCGGTCCCGGGCCGGAAGTACACGGTCGTGGTCGGGATGGTCCCGGACGAGTAGTTGCCGGTCTCCGCGACAGTCCACCCGTTGGCCCTGACCTCGTCGGAGGCCTTCGAAGCCAGCCCGGTCACGGTCGAGTTGTTGTAGACCCGGACCGGCACCTTCGCCACCCCGGGCTGGGTGACCGGAGGCGGCGGCACCGCGGAGGTCGCGGGTGACGACGTCGTCGCGGCCGGGGGGGCCGACGACGGTGTCGAGGCCGGCGCGGAGGACGCGGGTGTCGACGCGGGCGGCTGCTCGGAAGCGGTCGGCCCGCTGGAGGTCGCCGCGGGCGGCGCGGACGAGGTCCCCTCGGCGGCCGGAGGCGCGTCGGAGTCACCGCCGAACAGGCTGATGACACCGATCACCAACGCCACGGCGGCGACGCCGAGCAGGGCGAAGCCGGCGGCCTTGGCCGGACGGGACGGGCTTGCGGACTCGGGGGAGGTCATCAGTCCTCGGTGCTCCTGGCGCGTGCGCGAACCCTCTGACGGCCTGTCCGCACGCCGCGCAACCGCTTCACCAGCATCGGGTCGGCCGCCAGGGCGGCTTCTTTCTCAACGAGGTCGTTGAGCAGCTGGTAGTACCGAGTCGCCGACATGTCGAACAGTTCCCTGATGGCCTGTTCCTTGGACCCCGAGTACTTCCACCACTGGCGCTCGAACGCGAGCATCGTGCGTTCGCGGCTGGTCAGCCCGTCAGCGGAGGTGAGCGTCTCGGCGTGATCCATCTGGCTCCCCACGGTCGCCACACCATCTCAGGTGCGGGCAATTCAATCACGTGATCGTTCCAACCTACCGCGCGACACCGACAGTTTTGGACGGCTTAAAGTTCAGCCATGGCCGTCCACCGCATCCGCATCGCCGGCGACCCCGTGCTCCACAACCCGACGCGCGAGGTCACCGAGTTCGACACCGAGCTGAAAACCCTCGTCGACGACATGTTCGAGACGATGGCGGCGGCTCGCGGAGTGGGGCTCGCGGCCAACCAGATCGGCGTCGACCTGCGGGTGTTCGTCTACGACTGCCCGGACGACGAGGGCGTGCAGCACCGCGGTGTGATCTGCAACCCCGTGCTCGAGACCGACGGGATCCCGGAGACCATGCCGGACCCCGACGACGACTTCGAGGGCTGCCTGAGCGTGCCCGGCGAGGCGTACCCGACCGGACGCGCCCGATGGGCGAAGGTGACCGGCGTGGGCCTCGACGGCCAGCCGTTCGAGGTCGAGGGCACCGGCTTCTTCGCCCGCTGCCTGCAGCACGAGACGGACCACCTGAACGGCTACCTCTACACCGACCGCCTCGTCGGCCGGTACAAGAAGGAGGCCAAGCGGATGCTGCGCGACAACGAGTGGGGCGTGCCGGGCCTCTCGTGGGACCCGGCAGACCCCGCGAACTTCGACGACGACGACGACGAGGACTAGGACCGGGGCCGGAGCACCGACTCCACCTGCGCCAGCTCGTCCGCCGTCAACGCACCGAACGCCAGCGCGCCCGCGTTCTCCTCGACCTGCTCCACCGTCCGCACGCCCGGGATCGGGACCAGCCGGGGAGAACGCGCCCAGAACCACGCCAGCGCGCCCTGCACCAGCGTCCGCCCGCCCGAGGTCAGCACGTCGCGCACGGCCTCCCGCGCCCGGAAGTACTCCGGTGACGGCTTCCCGTCGACGAAGAACCGCAGCCAGGCCGGGTTCGTGACGCGCACGTCGTCCTCGGGCAGCGCGGTGAACGTCTCCCGCGCCAGCAGCCCCATCGCGAGCGGGCGCCGGCACAGCACCGCGAAGTCGCCCGCGTACATCTCCGGGTTGTCGAACAGCACGTTGATGTCGGCCTGCGCGGCGATGCCGTGCTCGCCCTCGCAGAAGAACCGCGCCCGCTCGACGTCGTCCGTGCTCCACCCGTAGGCGCGGATCTTGCCCGCGGCGACCAGCGCCTCGCACTCAGCCCTCAGCAGCGCGGCCTCCTCCAGCGCCAGGTCGCCGACGTGCAGCTGGTACAGGTCGATCCGATCGGTGCCCAGCCGCCGCAGCGACCCCTCGACGGCGCGGCGCAGGTACTCGACGGACCCCTCGTTGCTGGTCATCCTGCGCGTCGCGGCGTCGAAGCCGCAGCCCCACTTCGTGGCGATCAGCACCTGGTCACGCATGCCCGCAAACGCTTGCCCGACGAGCGTCTCCGCGTGCCCGCAGCCGTAGACGTCCGCCGTGTCGAACAGCGTCACACCGAGCTCCACCGCGCGCCGCAGCGCCTTCACCGACTGGCCGTCGTCGGACGGACCCCAGCCGACCTGGGCGCCGTCCGGGCCGAGGAACGGCCCACCCATCGCCCACGTGCCGAATCCCAGCTTCCCCAGTTCCAAGGTCATGGGGACACCGAACATCCTGGAGCGCGCTCCAGGTCAAGAAAGAAGTTGCGGCCACCGGCGACCATCGGGGCATGCCCCTCGACAACATCGTCGCCTTCGTCGCGGCCTCGTTCCTCATCGCGCTGTCGCCAGGACCCGGCACGGCCATGGTCCTGCGACAGTCGGTGCACGGGCGAAAAGCCGCGCTGGCGACGGTGTTCGGCATGGAGGTCGGCGTCGCCTGCTGGGCCGTCGCCGCGGCGCTGGGCGTGTCCGTGCTGCTCACGGCGTCCGAGATCGCCTACCACGGGCTGCGGATCGCCGGAGCGGTCTTCCTGGTCTACCTGGGCGTGAAGGCCCTGATCAGCAGGAGCCTGCCGGGCGCCGCACCCCCGCCCGCGAGCCGCGCGTTCCGCAGCGGCCTGGTCGTGAACCTCGCCAACCCGAAGCTCGGCGTGTTCGCGATCTCGTTCCTACCGCAGTTCGTGCCTGCCGGGGAGGCCGGCCAGGGGGTTCTGCTCCCCCTCGCCGCCGGGTGGGTCCTGATCGACACCGTCTGGTACCTGCTCATCGTGGCGGTCCTGCACACCGTCCGCGGCTGGCTGGGCAGGCCCCGCGTCCGTCCCGCGCTCGAGAAGCTGTCGGGCTGCGTGCTGCTGGCGCTCGGAGTCCGGCTGGTACTCGACCCGCGTTGAGATCGGGTCACCGCCCCGGCGCCAGAAGAGCTCGGGCAGCCCGGCCAGCTCGGCGAAGGTGTGGCAGGCGGCCATCGACGCGTAGCCGCCGGCCAGCACGTGCGCCCGGATCCGGTCCAGCCGCCCGAACTCGACCACCTCACCGGCGATCAGGAACGGCAGCACCAGCTGCCAGGCCTGCACCACGGCCGGACGACGCCGGTGAGGTGCGCGCAGGGCCGCACGAGCCACGCGCAGGAGGTGCTCGTTCGCGCTCATCGTGCTCGGGTGGGCCGTGTGGTCCCAGCTCCAGCGGCGTTCCTCGGTGACCGCGCACCGCACGCACTCGACCGGCCCGGTGCCCAGCTCGGCACCGCAGCGCGAGCACGCGAGCAGCGTCATCGCCCAGTCCACGCACGTCCAGGGGTGCTGGCCGACGTCGGCGGAGGTCACCAGCTCGGCGAGCTCGCGGTCCGCGAGCTGCGACGACATCCGCAGCGCCTCCCAGTCGGCGAGCCAGAACTGGTCGAGCAGCTCCGCGCAGAAACCGCAGTCGGGGTAGCCGCGACCCGCGAGCTCACCGCAGGAAGGGCATGCCGAGACGACGGCGGGGCGCTGACCGCGACGCGCGCCGGGCGGGAACGGCTGATGATCCGCCACGCGAGAAGATTAGGGGCAAACCACGCCCTTGGCAGCTGCGGCGCGCTCTGACTATGGTCGGTTCTCGACAACTCAACACAACGCGGGAGCTCGCGCCTGAGCGGGCTGAGAGGGTGACTGGCCGTCGTGCCGGTGTCACCGACCGCCTGAACCTGACCGGGTAATGCCGGCGTAGGGAGGAATGTCGTGACGGCACTTGACGACCGTTCGGTCAAGCCCAGTGTGACCACCGGCCCGATCTCGGGCTCGCGCAAGGTGTACCGCGAGGTGTCCCCGGACATCCGCGTGCCCTACCGCAGGGTGGAGCTGACCAACGGCGAGCATGTCGATCTCTACGACACTTCCGGTCCGTATACCGACGACAACGCGACCATCGACGTCCACAGTGGACTACCCGACCTGAGGTCGGGGTGGGTCGCCGCACGCGAACCGATCGGCGGGGCCGTCAGCCAGCTCGCGTACGCGAAGGCCGGGATCATCACCCCGGAGATGCGCTACATCGCCGCGCGGGAGAACCTCGACGCCGAGTTCGTGCGGGACGAGGTGGCCATCGGACGTGCGGTGATCCCGTTGAACCGCAAGCACCCCGAGGCCGAGCCGATGATCATCGGCAAGAAGTTCCTCGTGAAGATCAACGCCAACATCGGCAACTCCGCGGTGTCGTCGTCGATCGAGGACGAGGTCGAGAAGATGGTGTGGGCGACCCGCTGGGGCGCCGACACGATCATGGACCTGTCCACCGGCAAGCGGATCCACGAGACGCGCGAGTGGATCCTGCGCAACTCCCCCGTCCCGGTCGGCACCGTGCCGATCTACCAGGCGCTGGAGAAGGTCAACGGCGATCCGGAGAAGCTGTCGTGGGAGGTCTACCGCGACACGGTGGTCGAGCAGTGCGAGCAGGGCGTCGACTACATGACCGTGCACGCGGGCGTGCTGCTGCGGTACGTGCCGCTGACGGCCAAGCGCGTCACGGGCATCGTCTCGCGCGGCGGGTCGATCATGGCCGCGTGGTGCCTCGCGCACCACAAGGAGAGCTTCCTCTACACGCACTTCGAGGAGCTGTGCGACATCCTGCGCACCTACGACGTGACGTTCTCGCTGGGTGACGGGCTGCGGCCCGGCTCCATCGCGGACGCCAACGACGAGGCGCAGTTCGCGGAGCTGCGGACGCTGGGCGAGCTGACGCACATCGCGCGCGCCAAGGACGTCCAGGTGATGATCGAGGGCCCCGGCCACGTGCCGATGCACAAGATCGCCGAGAACGTCCGGCTGGAGGAGGAGTGGTGCGGCGAGGCGCCGTTCTACACCCTCGGGCCGCTGGCCACGGACATCGCGCCGGCGTACGACCACATCACGTCCGCGATCGGCGCGGCGCAGATCGGCTGGCTCGGCACCGCGATGCTCTGCTACGTCACGCCGAAGGAGCACCTCGGCCTGCCGAACCGCGACGACGTGAAGACCGGCGTGATCACGTACAAGATCGCCGCGCACTCCGCCGACCTCGCGAAGGGCCACCCCGGTGCCCAGGACTGGGACGACGCGCTGTCGAAGGCGCGCTTCGAGTTCCGCTGGGAGGACCAGTTCAACCTGTCGCTCGACCCGGACACCGCGCGCTCGTTCCACGACGAGACGCTCCCCGCGGAGCCGGCGAAGACGGCGCACTTCTGCTCGATGTGCGGGCCGAAGTTCTGCTCCATGAAGATCACGCAGGACGTGCGGCGCTACGCCGAGGAACGCGGGCTGTCCACTGTGGAGGCGATCGAGGCGGGCATGGCGGAGAAGTCCGGCGAGTTCGCCGACACGGGCGGCAAGGTCTACCTCCCGGTCGTGGAGACTTCGTGACGCGCACACCACCCAGGGCCCTCACCATCGCCGGAAGCGACTCCGGCGGTGGTGCGGGCATCCAGGCCGACCTCCGCACGCTCTTCGCGTGCGGGGTGCACGGCTGCGTCGCGCTGACAGCGGTGACGGTCCAGAACTCGCTGGGCGTCACGGGGGTCTCCGAGATCCCGGCCGACGTCGTGGCGGCGCAGGTCGTCTCGGTGGCCGAGGACATCGGCGTGCAGGCCGCGAAGACCGGCATGCTGGCGTCGGCGCGGATCATCGAGGCCGTGGCACCGGCGCTGGACCGCGTCGGCATCGGCTCGGGGAAGGTCCCGTTCGTCGTCGACCCGGTCTCGGCGTCCATGCACGGCAACCAGCTCTTGGCCGACAACGCCCTGGACGCGTTGCGCGGCCTGATGTTCCCGCGCGCGACGCTCGTGACGCCGAACCTCGACGAGGTGCGGCTGATCACCGGCATCGAGGTGCGGGACCGCGAGGACCAACGCGTGGCGGCGAAGGCGTTGCACGCCCTGGGCCCGGAGTGGGTGCTGGTGAAGGGCGGCCACATGTGGGACGACCCGGAGTGCCTCGACCTGCTCTACGACGGCAGCGAGTTCATCGAGCTGCCCGGTCCGCGCTACGACACCGGGAACACGCACGGCAGCGGCGACACGCTCGCGTCGTCGATCAGTGCCGCGCTCGCCCACGGCGCCTCGGTGCCGGAGGCGGTGCGCTTCGGCAAGGACTTCATCACGAGGTCCGTCGAGACCGCCTACCCGCTGGGTGCCGGTGTCGGGCCGGTGTCCCCGTTCTGGAAGCTCGACAGGTAGCGGGCGTACATCGCCCTCAGGTCGGTGGTCTCGGGGTCGAGCAGCCAGACCGTCAACGCGCCTTCCAGGAACGCGACCAGCTCCACCGCGGCCGCTTCGCCGAGCACTCGGGCGAAGTGGCCGCGCAGCAGGCGGTTGCGAGCCCGGAACCGGTGCGTGATCTCGTCGCCGCGCGCCAGGTGCTCGGCCTGCAGCACGATGTGCAGCGTCGCCAACCCCTTGTGCGCCATCGTGTACTCGGCGTCGGCGAGCAACGCCTCGACCAGGTCGCCGCCGGTGACGCGCGCGGCCGCCCGTGCGTCGAACTCGTCCAGGACCGCCTTGAGCAGGTTCTCCTTGGACCCGAAGTGGTGGATCACCGCCGACGGCGTGACGCCGGCCTTCTTGGCGATGGCCGCGACCCCGGTGCCCGCGTACCCGTTGGCACCGAACAGTTCTATTGCGGCGTCAACGATCTCGCGGCGTCGCTCGACGCCGCGCTGCTGCACCTGCCCCTTGATCCCGGCGATGGGAAAAGACTAGCGGGCGTCATTATGCTGAACGACCATGCAGGAAAATGAGGTCAGGGCAGAGCTGGTCATCCCCGCGCCGATCGACGACGTGTGGCGGGTGCTGGTGGACTTCGGCGGCTACGCCCGCTGGAACCCGGTCATGGAGTACACGGAGGTGGATGGCGTGCGCACGAAGGTGAAGGCGGCCAAGGGCACGCCGTTCGAGCGCGACTTCGAGGGAGAGCTGGTCTCCGTCGAGCCGCACACCGTCGCGTCCCAGGGCGGCGATCCGGAGACGTTCCTCGGTCGCCACCGCTGGGAGCTCAGCGAGGTGGAGGGCGGCACCCGGCTGGTGAACGCGGAGAGCTTCACCGGCACGATGGCCGCGGACGTGCTGGCGCAGACCCGCGAGGTGCTGGTCGCGGAGTTCGACGCCTTCAACCAGGCGCTGCGGCGGGTCTGCACCGCCGGGCGCTGAGCGGCGGTGCTACTTCGGCTCTTCGCCGACCAGGGTTTCCAGCGCGTCCAGGGCGTTCACCAGAGCGGCGACGTGCTCCGGTGTCAGCTGCTCGATCCGGCGCTGCAGTTCGCGCACCCGCGCGGACCGCACGCCGGACACCATCGTCTCGCCCTCGGGCGTGGGGGTGGCGAGCCACGCGCGGCCGTCCTGCGGATCGGGTTCGCGCTTGACGTACCCGGCCTCGACCAGCGCGGCGACGATGCGGGACAGCGTCGGGGGCGCCACGCCCTCCTTGTTCGCCAGGTCGCCGAGGCGCATGGGGCCGCACCGGGCGAGCGTGGCCAGTGCGGAGACCGCACCGGGGCCGAGTCCGGGGGAACCGGTGCGTCGCAGCAACCGGGCCAGCCGGCCGATCGCCAGGTACAGACGCGCGGTCGCGTCCTCGACCTCGGCGTCAATGGGGGCCGTCACGGCTTGTCGTCCTCCTCGGCGGGATTTCAGGTAGTGCTCAATCATCCCCCAACACGTGAGTACCCACGGTAGCGACTCAGAGACCCGGCGAAGACGCTTGGGCCCAAAAGCGCCGCGGAATCCTTCCGGCCAACCGCGCCAGACGTCCGCCCTCGACCGCACAACGCATGGCGGCGCCCATGCGTTCCGGGTCCTGAGCACGGGTGACGGCCGTCGCCAGCAGCACCGCCGAGCAGCCGAGCTCCATCGCGAGCGCCGCGTCGGACGCCGTGCCGATGCCCGCGTCGAGAACGACCGGAACACCGGCGCGCGTGGTGATCAGCTCGATGTTGTGCGGGTTGCGGATGCCGAGACCCGTTCCGATGGGCGAGCCCAGCGGCATGACCGCGGCGCAGCCGACGTCCTCCAGCTTGCGCGCCAGCACCGGGTCGTCGTTGGTGTACGGCAGGACGACGAAGCCGTCGGCCACCAGCCGCTCGGCGGCGTCCAGCAGCTCGACCGGGTCCGGCAGCAGGGTCTCCTCGTCGTGGACGACCTCGAGCTTGACCCAGTTCGTCTCCAGCGCCTCCCGCGCGAGCTGCGCGGTCAGCACGGCCTCCGCGGACGTGCGGCAGCCCGCGGTGTTGGGCAGCACCTCGATCCCCAGGCGCCGCAACAGCTCCAGCACACCGGTCCGGCCCGCCGCGTCGACCCGGCGCATCGCCACGGTCGTCAGCTCGGTGCCGGACGCGACGAGCGCCCGTTCCAGCACCGAGAGGTTCGCGGCACCGCCGGTGCCGGTGATGAGCCTCGACCGGAACTCCCGGCCCGCGATGATCAGCGGATCGTCCACGTCAGCCTCCCTGGACCGCGGTCAGCACCTCGACCACGCCGCCGTCCGGCACGATCGTGGAGCCCCACAACGCCTTCGGCACCACGGCGCCGTCGAGCGCCACGGCCACGCCCTTCTCGGGCGCCCCCACCAACGCGACGACCGCGGCCACCGACGTGCCGTCGGCCAAGTCGCGGGAGGTCCCGTTCACCTGTGCCTTCACGAACTTCCTCCCTGCAGGAGCTGGACCACGAGCCGAGCGGTGTGCGGAGCGAGCAGCAGTCCGTTGCGGTGGTGACCCGTCGCGGCGATGACACCGGGTTCGAGCCAGCGCACGACCGGCACGTTGTCCGGGCTGCCCGCGCGGAATCCCACGGCGGCCTCGGCGAGCGCGTACCCGGCGATGCCCGGCAGCACGGTTTCCGCGTCCCGCAACAGGTCCCGCACACCCGCGACGGACACGTCGGTGTCGAACCCGGCCTCGTACTGGGTCGCGCCGACGACCAGCCCGTCGTCGCGCGGCACCAGGTAGACCGGCCGTCCGGAGACGAGCGCGCGGATGGTGTGCCGAGGGGGCGGCAACGCGCCGGGACGGTGCGTGAGCCGCAGGATCTCGCCCTTGACCGGCCGGATCACGTCCTCGAGCGCGGGGTGCAGCTCGCCGCTCCACGCCCCGGCGGCGATCACCGAGACCCGTCCCTCCACATCGGACACGACACCGGCGTCCAGGCACGCCCTGCGCAGCGCGGAGAGCAGCAGGCGGTTGTCGACGGCGAGGTCGCCGGACGCGAACACGCCACCGCGCACCGCCGGTCCCAGCGAGGGTTCGAGGGCGCGGACCTCCCGCGAGGTCAGCACCTGCCCCGCGTGCCGCAGGTCGGCGAGGTCGCCCGGTTGCGTGCCGACCGCCAGCGTCCCGGCGGTGAACAGCGGGACACCGATCGACGAGGCGAACCCCGGCCACATCGCGAGGGCCTCGACCCCCTGCGCCACCACGGCTTCCTCACCCGGCCACGCCTCCGTGAGAGGCGCCAGCATGCCGCCCGCGACCCGGGAACCCGCGTGCGGCGAACCGAGGTCGGACACGGAGACGGAGAACCCGGCCCGTGCCGCGGCGAGGGCCACGGACAGACCGATGACACCGCCACCCCGGACGGCCACTTCCACACTGCTCAAGGCATTCACGCTCCCTGCGCCGGCATGACCCGGATCAGGTTCGACGGTCGGAGCGAACCACGCTCCCTCTCAGCCCGGTGTTCTCCAGGCTCCCGTGCGGACCGACTTCAACATAACGGTTAACGTGCGTGCGTGCCAGGACTCGACGGAAACCTGATCAGGCAACGACTCGCCGACGCGACGCTCTACCTCTGCACACCGGACCGGCCGGACCTGGCCGAGTTCGCGGACGCGGTCCTCGCGGGCGGCGTCGACATCATCCAGCTGCGGGACAAGTCACTGGAGGCGAAGCAGGAGATCGAGGCGCTCGAGGTCCTCGCCGAGGCCACCGAGCGCCACGGGAAGCTGCTCGCCGTCAACGACCGCGCGGACATCGCCCACGCGGTCGGCGCCGACGTGCTGCACCTGGGCCAGGACGACCTGCCCGTCCCGCTCGCCCGCCGGATCGTCGGCGACGAGGTGGTGATCGGCCGGTCCACCCACGACGTGGGCCAGATGACCGCGGCCGCCGCGGAGCCCGGCGTGGACTACTTCTGCACCGGACCGTGCTGGCCGACCCCCACCAAGCCGGGCCGTCCGGCGCCGGGGCTCGACCTCGTCCGCGCCACGAGGACCGACCGGCCGTGGTTCGCGATCGGCGGCATCGACCTCGCCAACCTCGCCGAGGTGAAGGCCGCGGGCGCCACCAGGGTCGTCGTCGTCCGGGCCATCACCGACGCCGAGGACCCGCGCAAGGCGGCCGAGTCGTTCAAATTCGAACTTGATCGTTGAAATTTGAACAAACGGCGTACGCTCGAAGACGTGAGCGCACCAGTGCTGTACCTGAGCCACGGGGCACCCCCGCTGGCCGATGACGAGACGTGGACCGGAGAGCTCCGTGCCTGGTCCGCCACCCTCCCGCGCCCGGAGGCCGTGCTCATGGTCTCCGCGCACTGGGAGGAGGCGCCGACGACCATCGGCGCGACCACGACCGTGCCGCTGGTCTACGACTTCTGGGGCTTCCCCCGGCGCTACTACGAGGTGACCTACGAGGCGCCGGGCGCGCCGGAGCTCGCCGAGGACGTCCGCAAGCTGCTCGGCGGCCACGTCGAGCAGGACGAGGAACGCGGTCTCGACCACGGCGCCTACGTGCCGTTGAAGGAGATGTTCCCGGACGCCGACGTGCCGGTGCTGCAGATGTCGATGCCCACGCTCGACCCGCGCGAGCTGCACGAGATCGGCCGGAAGCTCGCGCCGTTGCGGGACCGGAACGTCCTCATCGTCGGCAGCGGCTTCATGACGCACAACCTCAGCTGCGTGAACTTCCCGGCCGGACCGGACTACGAGCCGCCGTCGTGGTCGAAGGAGTTCGACGACTGGGCGCACCGGCAGCTCGCGAACGGCGACGTGGACGCGTTGCTCGACTTCCAGGTGAAGGCACCCGCCGCCGGGATCGCGCACCCGCGGACCGAGCACTTCGCACCGCTCTTCGTGGCGCTGGGCGCTGCGAGCGACGAGAAGGCGCGCACCAGCGTCGAGGGCTTCTGGTACGGCCTGTCGAAGCGGTCGGTGCAGTTCAGCTAGCCGCACCCTCCAGGAACAGGGTGGCGAGCCTCCGCGCGATGGCGGGCGTCCCGTTGCGGACGCCCCCACCGGCCATCAGCACGAGCACCACGTCGTCGACCGAGAAGTCGGCCCGCAGCCGCCCGGTCGCCTACGGCGAGGGCCTGGCCGACCGGGTCGGGCGGGTGGACGCGGTCCTGCACTGCGCGGGAACGGTGGCCGACCTGGTGGCGATCGCGGGCTCACCGGACCGCGTCGTGACGATCATCGACCTCTCCGGCGATCACGGCGTCCGGCTGACCCACGCGGCGGGCGGTCCCGACGCCGACCCCCAGGCGCTGCACGGCCTCGCCGTCGCCGCGGACCTCGCCGAGCGGGGTGCCTTCACCGTGCCGTTCGCCGAGGTCTTCCCGCTCTCGCGCGCCGCCGACGCGCACCGGCTGAGCGAGACGGGCCACGCCCACGGCAAGATCGTGCTGGTCTGAGAACGCGAAAGCGCCGCGACACCGGGGTGCCGCGGCGCTTCGCACCGATTTCTAGCCCCGCGTGAGGGTGAGGCCCCAGCGCGACAGGATCGGGTTGAGCGGCTGGAAGTAGGTCGTGCCGCCGGACGAGCAGTTGCCCGAACCACCGGACGTCACGCCCTGGGCCTGGCCGAAGCCCGAGCCCGCCACCCACGAACCACCGGAGTCACCCGGCTCCGCGCAGGCGTTGGTGCGGGTCAGGCCGCGCACGGTGCCCTGCGGGTAGTTCACGGTCTGGTTGTAGGCCTGGACGGTGCCGCAGCGCCATCCGGTCGTCGAACCCGAACGGCAGATCTGCGCGCCGATCGCCGCCACGGTGGAGCCGCGGACGATCACGTTCGTGCCGTTGTAGCGGTTGACCCACGGGCGCGGGGTCCAGTTCGCGTTGGTGCGGACCCAGGCCATGTCGCTGCCGGGGAACACCGAGCCGGCGAACGAGCCGGCCGCGACGCGGTTGTAGCCGGAGACGGAGGTGCCCGTCGTGCCGCAGTGGCCCGCGGTCACGAAGCCGCCGGTCACGGAGAAGCCGAGCGAGCAACGGCCGCCGCTGCCCATGTAGATGGCGTCACCACCACGCAGGTCGTAGAGCGTCGTGGGGCTCTCGGCGACCTCCTCGACCTTGACGGTCGAGCCGATGGACTTCGCGGTGGCGATGAAGCTCTCCGCCGCGGCGTCGCGGGTGTTCTTGTTGACCTCGACCACGACGGAGTTCGACTTCTCGTCGACGCGCCAGCTCGTGATCGACTTGGGGGCGTTCATGACGTCGAGGACCGACTTGGTCCCGTTGAGCTGGGTGAGCGAGTTCTTCACCACCGTGGTGTCCGCGCCGGTCACGGAGAGTCCGGGCTTGGTCACCGCGACGGTCAGTCTGCCGCTCGCCTGGTCGATCCACGCTCCACCGAACGCGTCGCCGAGAGACGCCTTGGCGGCCTCCGCGATTTCGCTCGACTTCTGGTCAGAGGCCAACCGGACGCGGGCCTGGTCAGCGTTCAGGCCCAAATCACGTTCGACCGCTTGGAGCAATTCGGCCGGGTAGCTCTCCGTATCGGAACCGGTTGGGGCGACCGGTGCAGCAGGGGCGCCAAACGCCGGTACGCTGAGAGCAGTCACGACTCCGGTGGCGAGCAACACGGCACCGGTAACACGGGCCGCACGTGTGCGGTTCATCAAGCGTCTCCCTCACTTTCGGGTGCAGGGGAACCCGAGAGATCGGTTGCAGGGACCTCTCTCGGGGGCTCTAGGGGGACGGGTGGTGGGGCGGCGGCAGGGGTCGCCCCACCCCTCCCATCCCTTGGTGCCTCTCGAACCCGGTGCGGCAGCCGGGTCCTCCACGGCGGGCGCCGGGCTCAAGCGGACGTGCCACGAGCCTCATTGCGCCTCCTCCCGGTCTCTTTCGGACCGAATCCTTCGCCCGTTCGAGTGAAGTTGGGGATCGCTTGTCTATGACGCCCCGCCTCGAACGTGAACGAAGTGTGTCACAGCTCACGACAGATCAACTGCGGTGCGTATACGTTGACAGTTAACTATCGCTCAAAGTAGTGACGTGATCACCGAATGGGGTCAGTAGTGGCCCACGGCGTCATCGTGCTCCCGGAGGCTGACCGGACGTGCTCGGAGGCGTCGTCTCGGTGCGGGTGCTCGTGGACGGTGCACGGGTGTCGGCCGTGGACGGTGCCGGTGACGAGGTGGACGCCCGTGGCGGTGAGGACGGCCATCACGAAGACGAGCAGACGCCGGCGGCTGTTGCCTGCCAACGCTTTTCGCGTTCCATCGACCCCGGTGGAACACAGCGCCCACAGTGCCTGTGAACCACGACAGACGTAGGACGTTGGGCACAGTTCACCGGTTGCGGCCGGGCGACGTGCATCATCAACCCATGCGCCTGGTGACTCTCGAAGACGTTCGGACGGCCGCCGCAGCGATCGCCCGGCACGTCGTCCACACGCCGCTGCTGCCGTTCGACTCCGGCTTGTGGATCAAGCCCGAGTGCCTGCAGCCGATCGGCGCCTTCAAGCAACGCGGCGCGGTGAACGCCTTGTCCCGCATACCTTCCGAGAACCGGGCGCGCGGTGTCGTGGCGTACTCGAGCGGTAACCACGCGCAAGCGGTCGCCTACGCCGCCAAGACCCTCGGCATGCCGGCCGCGATCGTCGTGCCGGAGAACACGCCGCAGCTCAAGATCGACGCGACCCGCGCGCACGGCGCCGAGGTGTTCGTCGTCGGCATCACCGAACGCGAGTCGCGTGCCGCCGAGCTCGTCGAGGAGCGCGGGGCCACGCTGATCCCGCCGTTCGACCACCCGGACGTGATCGCCGGCCAGGGCACCGTCGGCCTGGAGATCGTCAATGATCTTCCCGACGTGGCAACGGTTCTGGTGCCGGTGAGCGGTGGCGGGCTGATCGCCGGCGTCGCGACCGCGGTCAAGGCGCTGCGCCCGGACGTCCGCGTGATCGGCGTCGAGCCCGAGCTGGCCGGAGACGCCTCCGCCTCGTTCGCCGCGGGAGAGCGCGTGCACTGGGACGCGCACGACCGCGCCCGCACCATCGCGGACGGCCTGCGCGCCGAGCCCTCGGAGCTCACCTGGGCCCACATCAGCGAGTACGTCGACGACTTCGTCACCGTCTCGGAGGACGAGATCCGCGACGCCGTGAACCAGATCGCCCGCCGCACGCGGGTCGTGTCCGAGCCGAGCGGCGCCGTGCCCGTGGCCGCGTACCTGAACCGGAAGCTGCCCGCCGGCCCGGCCGTCGCGGTGGTGTCCGGCGGCAACATCGAACCCCGGCTGCTCGCCTCGATCCTCGGATGATCGCGCTCCCGGACGTCCTCTCGGCGGCGGCGGTGATCGCACCGCACGTGGTGCGCACACCGCTGCTGCCGTTCGGTCCTGGGTGGGTCAAGCCGGAGAACCTGCAGCCGATCGGGGCCTTCAAGCTCCGGGGCGCGCTGAACGCGTTGGCGCGCCTGGAGAACCGTGCGAACGGCGTGGTCGCGTACTCCAGCGGCAACCACGCCCAGGCCGTGGCGTTCGCGGCCCGGCTGCACGGCGTCCCGGCCGCGATCGTGATGCCGGACAACACCCCGGCGGTCAAGGTCGAGGCCACGAAGGCGCTGGGTGCCGAGGTCTTCATCGTCGGCATCACCGAACGCGTCGAGCGCGCCGAGGCCCTGGTCGCCGAACGCGGCGCGGCGCTGATCCCTCCGTTCGACCACCCCGACGTCATCGCCGGTCAGGGCACCATCGGCCTGGAGGTCCTCGAGGACCTGCCGGACGTCGAGGCCGTCGTGGTGCCGATGTCCGGCGGCGGGCTGATCTCGGGCGTGGCGACGGCGGTCAAGGCGCTGCGCCCGGACGTCCGCGTGATCGGCGCGGAACCCGCCCTGGCCGCCGACATCGCCGAGTCGCTCGCCGCGGGCGAGCTGGTGCGCTGGGACCCGTTGCGGCGCGCCCGGACGGCCGCCGACGCCCTCAGGGACGAGCCGTCGGCGCTCACCTGGGCCCACATCAGCAGGTACGTGGACGACGTGGTCACGGTGTCGGAGGACGAGATCATGGCGTCGGTGGTGGACCTGGCGCGGCGGGCGCGGCTGGTCGCCGAGCCCAGCGGTGCGGTCGCCGTGGCCGCGCAGGCCAAGCTCGGTGGCGGTGTCGCCGTCGTGTCCGGCGGCAACGTGGACCCGCGGCTACTGGCGCGCCTTCTCCCCGCCTGACCGGATGTGCGTGGGAGGGCCCTCCACCCCGCAGTGCAGGCACTCACCGGGGTGCGGGGCCTCGTGCTGCTCCGGCGCCGCGTCCAGCACCCGGTTGTCGACGCCGATGGCCAGCACGCCGCCGATGATCGCGGCCACCGCGCACAGCACGAGCGCCATCTCCCAGCCGGCGGTCATGACCTCGGGGTTCGCGTAGTCCTCGCCCACCAGGCCGACCGCCGCCGGCAGCACGGCCATCGCGAGGAGACTGCCGGTGCGCGCGACGGCGTTGTTCACCCCGGACGCGACGCCCGCGTGGTGATCAGGTGCCGAGGCCAGCACGGTCGCCGTCACCGGGGCGACCACGACGGCGAGCCCGATGCCGAACACCAGCACGCCGGGCAGCACGCCGAAGACGTACGAGGCACCCGGAACGGCGTTGCGCAGCAGCAGCATGCCCAGGCCGACCAGCACCGGGCCGACGACGAGCTGCAGCCGCGGGCCGTGGCGTTGCGCGAGGCGGCCGGACGTCGAGGACGCCAGCAGCATGATGACCGTGATCGGCACGCTGGCGAGCCCCGAGGCCGTCGGCGAGTACCCGAGCGAGATCTGCAGCTGGAGCACCAGCAGCACCATCACGCCGCCGAGAGCCGCGTAGACGAGGAACGTGAGGACGTTCGAGACCAGGAACGTCCGGTTCCGGAAGAGCTCGGGCGGCACGAGCGGATCCGCGGACCTCTTCTGGACCACCCCGAACGCGATCACCGCGACCGCTCCGGGAACCGCGAGGACGTACGACTGCTCGACGAGACCGCCCGTGAGCAGAGCCAGTCCCACCGCTCCGACCAGCGCGGACACGTAGCCGGGGTGCCCGGCCGAATCATCCTTGGACTCCGGCACGAACCGCAGCGCGAGGAACACGCACAGCGCGGCGACCGGGAGGTTCACCAGGAACGCGAGGCGCCACGACCACGCCTGCACCAGCAGGCCGCCGACCAGCGGCCCGATCGCCGTGGCGACGCCGGAAAGCCCGGACCACGCGCCGATGGCCCGCGACCGGTCCTCCCGGTTGAACGACGACTGCAGGATCGCCAGGGCCCCCGGCGTGAGCAACGCGGCACCGACGCCCTGCAGCACGCGCGCGGCCACGAGCACCGGCACGTTCCACGCGGCACCGCACAGCAGCGAGGCGACGCCGAACCACACCACGCCGACCACGTAGACCCGGCGCCGGCCGAACCGGTCGCCGAGGGACCCGGCGACCAGGATCAGCGAGGCCAGTGCCAGCAGGTACCCGTTCAGGATCCACTGCAGGTCGGTGACCGACGCGGAGAGCTCCGCGCCGATCCTGGGCAGCGCCACGTTGACGATCGTGCCGTCGAGCATGGCCATGCCCGAGCCGAGGATCGTCGTCGTCAGCACCCAGCGGGCACGCGGTGTGCCCCAGGCGATCAAGACGGCCGGTTCAGCGTGGCGACGAACTTGTAGCGGTCACCGCGGTAGACCGAGCGCACCCATTCGATCGGGTTGCCCTCGGTGTCGAACGAGTGCCGCGACAGCAGCAGCATCGGCAGGCCGATGTCGGCGCCGAGCAGCTCCGCCTCCTCCGGCGAGGCCAGCGCGGTCTCGATCGTCTCCTCGGCGTGGCCCATCTCGACGCCGAACCGCTCGGACAGCACCTGGTACAGCGAGGCGCCGGGCGCCAGGTACCGGCGCAGCCCGCGGAAGCGGCCGAGCGCGAGGTGGGTCGTCTCGATGGCCATCGGCTCGTTGTCGGCGAGCCGCAGGCGGTGCAGGCGCAGCACCTTGGCACCGGGACGCACGCCGAGCAGCCGCGCGAGCTCCGCCTCGGCGGGCATCTCGGAGGCCTCGATGAGTTGGGACGACGGCACGCGGCCCTGGGCGCGCATGTCCTCTGTGTACGAAGACAGCTGCAACCTCTGGGCGACCTTCGGTTCGGCCGCGAAGGTGCCCTTGCCCTGCACCCGGAGCAGTCGCCCTTCGACCGTCAGCTCGGCGAGCGCCTGGCGAACGGTCGTCCTGGAGACGTCGAACTCCGCGGCCAGCGACCGTTCCGTGGGGATCGGCGAACCGGGCGGCAGAGCCCTCAACAGGTCGAGCAGGTGCCGCTTGAGACCCCAGTACTTGGGTTCGCGTTGTGCACGCGTCCTGGCGTCCACGCCTGATGCAGGCGTCGTCTCCAGCATGGCCTCCTCCTCGCACTCCACGTCACGCATCCACAAGGATGCCTTGTCCGTGTCGATTCGTGCGTCCGAACCCCCGACATCTCCCGCGAAATTGGTCGGAGGACTTCGCAACGTCTTGGCAACGCGCTTGACAGACGCGGTGACGCAGCACACGCTGTTCCGCATTGGTCTACACCACTTGGACGTTCCGGCCGAGGGCCGGGCTCGGTGAAAGGGCGCGAACTGTGAAGGGCTGGAGAGGACTCGCTGCTGGTGCCGCCGCACTGGCAGTGGCCGTGTCGGGATGTGGCACGAGCACGAACAGCGGTGGCGGCGCGGAGACCAAAGAGATCACCGTGTGGCTCATGGACGGCTCCGCGCCGACGACCCTGACCGACGCCTTGAACAAGGAGTTCGAGTCGGCGAACGGCATCAAGGTCAAGTACGAGGTCCAGAAGTGGACCGGCATCCAGGAGAAGCTGACCACCGCGCTGGCCAGCAGCACGCCGCCGGACGTCATCGAGCTCGGCAACACCCAGATCGCGGGCTTCGCCGACCAGGGCACGCTGGCCGACCTGACGGCGGACGCCGGTCAGTTCAACAGCGGTGAGTGGCTCGGCGGTCTCAAGGACTCGCTGACGCTGAACGGCAAGCAGTTCGGCGTGCCGTTCTACGCCGCGAACCGCACCGTCATCTACCGCACGGACCTGTTCCAGGCGGCCGGCATCACCACGCCGCCCACCTCCCGTGCCGAGTGGATCGACGCGATCAACAAGCTCAAGACCGCGAACGCGTCCAACCCGGACTTCCAGGCCCTGTACCTGCCGGGTCAGTCCTGGTACTTCCTGCTCTCGCTGATCTGGGACGAGGGCGGCGACATCGCCAAGCAGGACGCCGGCAAGTGGACGGGCACGCTCGACTCGGCTCAGTCCAAGGCGGGCTTCGAGGCCTACAAGGCGCTCTACGACGCGTCGGCCACCAAGAAGGCCCCGGCCGACACCGACGAGGCGAAGCCGCAGCAGTACGAGGTCTTCCAGACCGGCAACGTCGGCATGATGATCGGTCTCCCGTGGGAGCTCGGCAGCGCCGTCAAGGACAAGCCGGAGCTCAAGGAGAAGACCGCGGCGTTCCCGATCCCGTCCAAGAAGGCCGGCTCGACCGCCCCCGTGTTCCTCGGCGGCTCGAACCTCGCCATCCCGACGGCCAGCAAGAACGCCGAAGCCGCGAAGAAGTGGCTCGCGCTGCTGTCGTCCAAGAAGTACCAGGACATGCTCGCCGAGGGCGGCGCGGTTCCCGGCACCTCGAAGGACACCTCGAAGCTCGAGACCAACGCGGTCGGCAAGGCGCTCGCCGCCTCCGCCCCGAACGGCAAGGTCACGCCGAGCTCGCCGAAGTGGGGTGCCGTCGAGGCGGGTCAGAACCCGCTGAAGGACGCGCTCACCGCGTACCTCTCCGGCGCGAAGCCGCTGGACCAGGCGACGAAGGACGCGAGCGACGCCATCACCAAGGCCTTGGGCTAGCCCGGCTGAGATGACGGCCGTCAAGACGACCGAAACGGCAGCGCCGGCAGGGGACATCCCTCCGGCGCTGCCGCCTGCCGTGACGGGTGGGGCGCGCAAGCGCCGCCGCCGGGGCAGCGCCTTCGACAGGTCGCTGCCCTACCTGCTGCTGGCTCCCGCACTCATCGCGATCCTCTGGCTGATCGGCTGGCCGGTCATCTCGGTGTTCGTGACGAGCTTCCGCCAGCTCAACCTCGGGGAACTGGTCCGCGGCGAGATCGTGTGGACCGGTTTCGACAACTACGCGACGGTGCTGCAGGACGAGCGCTTCTGGGACGTCTCGCTGCGCACCCTCGTGTTCACCCTCTCCGTCGTCGTGGCGTCGGTGGGCATGGGCCTCGGGATCGCGCTGCTGATGCGCGTGCTCACGCCGTGGGTGCGAGTCGCGCTGCAGATCGCGATGCTCTGCGCCTGGGCCATGCCGATCCTGGCGTCCACCACGGTCTACCAGTGGATGTTCGACCAGAACTACGGCATCTTGAACAAGACGCTGGTGCGGCTGGGCTTCGACTCGTTCGCCGGCTACTCGTGGTTCTCCTCCGGCACCTCGACGCTGTCCGTCGTCGGGCTGCTGATCGTGTGGCAGGCGATCCCCTTCCTCGCCTTCTCGCTCTACGCCGGTCTCGTCGGCATCCCGCGCGACCTCTACGAGGCCGCGGGCATCGACGGCGCGACGGGCTGGCAGACGTTCCGCGCGGTGACGTGGCCGGAGATCAAGTCGCTGCTGATGATGGTGACGTTCCTGTCGACGCTGTGGGACTTCAAGGTCTTCGCGCAGATCTGGGTGTTCCGCGAGGGCGGTCCCAGCGGTGAGAGCACGACGCTGCCGGTGCTGCAGTACCTGGAGGGCATCGCGAAGAGCCACTTCGGCGTCGCGGCCGCGATCTCCGTGCTGATGATGGTCATCCTCGGGCTGATCACGTTCCAGTACCTGCGCAAGCTGCTGCAGACCGAGGAGGGCAAGATCTGATGCTCAAGAAGTCTGCGGCGAACGTCGTGGGCCTCGCGCTCGCGCTGTTCTTCCTCTTCCCGACGTACTGGATGATCACGTCGGCGCTCAAGCCCAAGGGAACGACGATCACGTCGGACTACGACCTGGTCCCGTTCTCGGTGACGCTCACGAACTTCGTGACGGCGTGGACGAAGCCCGGCTTCCTGTCCTCGCTCGGCAACAGCCTCCTCGTGACGCTGACCGCGGTGCTCGCCGCGATCATCGTCGGCATCACGGCGGCGGTCGCCATGTCGCGCTTCGCCTTCCGCGGCCGCAAGAGCTTCGTGCTGCTGATGCTGGTCGCGCAGATGGCGCCGTTCGAGGCGTTGCTGATCCCGATGTTCCTGATGATGCGGGACCTGCAGCTCTACGAACACCTCTCGTCGCTGGTCCTCGTGTACTTCGCGGTGACGCTGCCGTTCTGCGCGTGGACGTTGCGCGGGTTCGTCAACGGCATCCCGATCGAGCTCGAGGAAGCCGCGATGGTCGACGGCTGCGGCCGCTGGGGCGCGTTCCGGAAGGTGACCCTGCCGCTGCTGGGACCGGGCCTCGTCGCGACGTCGGTGTTCGCGTTCATCACGGCGTGGAACGAGTTCCTGTTCGCCAAGGTGCTGATCCGCAGCCAGGACAGCGAGACGCTGCCGGTGTGGCTGTCCGGGTTCCAGACCGCCTTCGGCACGGACTGGGGTGGCGCGATGGCCGCCTCGGCGCTGTTCACCGTGCCCGCGCTGGTGTTCTTCCTGATCGTGCAACGCAAGATGGTCGCCGGCGTCACCGCCGGTGCGGTGAAGGGATGACACGTGGATCAGTTGGCCGCTGCCGTTCTGCTGCCCGGTTTTCACGGAACGACCGCCCCCGACTGGTTGCTGCGGCGCGTCGCTGACGGACTCGGCGGCGTTGTGCTCTTCGGGCGCAACGTCGTCGACGACGCCCAGGTGACCGCGCTGTGCACCGAAC
The DNA here is from genome assembly GCF_036321065.1 of Lentzea sp. DG1S-22. NCBI lineage: Bacteria > Bacillati > Actinomycetota > Actinomycetes > Pseudonocardiales > Pseudonocardiaceae > Lentzea > Lentzea sp. DG1S-22. The sequence goes on from NZ_CP143276.1 coordinate 5,574,639, forward strand.
TGCGCTCGGTGCGCCCGGACGTGGTGATCGGCATCGACGAGGAGGGCGGCGACGTCACGCGCCTCGACGCGGGCCGCGGCTCCGAGGTTCCCGGCAACCACGCCCTGGGCCAGGCGAACGACCTCGACCTCACCCGCTCGGTGGCCGCGTCGATCGGCGCACGCCTCGCGAAGTGCGGCATCTCGCTGAACCTCGCCCCGTCCGCCGACCTCGTGCTGACGCTGGACGACCCGATCATCGGCGTCCGCGCGTTCGGCTCGGACCCGGTGCTCGCCGCGCGGCACGTCGCCGCGTGGGTCGAGGGGCTGCAAACGGTGGGCGTCGCCGCCTGCGCCAAGCACTTCCCCGGTCACGGCGCGTCCACGGAGGACTCGCACGAGCAGCTCCCGGTGCTCCCGCGCACCGAGGAACAGCTGCGCGCCGTCGAGCTGGTGCCGTTCCAGGCGGCGGTGAACGCGGGCGTCCGGTCGATCATGACCGGCCACCTCGTCGTCCCCGAGTGGGGCACGCAGCCGGTGACGCTGAACAAGCACGCGATCGACCTGCTCCGCACCGAACTGGGCTTCACCGGCGCGGTGATCACCGACGGCCTGGACATGAAGGCCGTCGGCGGCGACCTCGCCCACGGCGCCGTCCGGGCGCTGTCCGCCGGCGTGGACGCGCTCTGCCTCGGCGGCATCGCCCTCGACGACCAGGACCTCCAGTGGCTGATCGACTCGATCGTCGCCGCGGTGAAGTCCGGCGAGCTGTCCGAGGAACGCCTGGCCCAGGCCGCCAAGCGCTCGCTGGCGCTCGGCCTGCCCCCGTCCACGGTCGACGCCCACGACGCTGAGATCGGTCTCACGGCCGCTCGACGCGCTGTCGAGGTGCGCGGCCGGGTTAGTGTCGGAAGCGACCCGGTCGTCGTCGACCTGGTCGTGGACCCGTCGATCGCGGTCGGTGACGTCCCGTGGGGCCTCGGCCCGTACCTGCGGGAGGTCCTCCCGGGCACCGAGGTGATCGCGGCCCGCGACATCTCCGCCGACGAGGTCGCGAAGGCGGCGGGAACCCGCACGATCGTGGTCGTGACGCGGGACGCCCACCGGCACACGGCCGCTCGACAACTGGTAACAAACTTAACTAATCTGCAGCTGGACGTGGTGCACGTCGAAACCGGCGTCCCTGGTCCAGACCTGGGCAGCGCCGCCCGCATCGACACCCACGGCGGTTCTCGGGTGAGCCTCCGAGCCGCGGCCGAGCTGATCCTGAAAGGCACGACATGACCACGCCCCAGCCAGGCCGGCACATGGCAGCGGAGATCGCCGAACAGCCGTCGATCTTCTCGGCCCTGCACTCCGCGCGCTCGGCCATCGCCGAGGTGGCCGCGGTGATCCGCGAACGCGCCCCGCGCTTCGTCCTCTTCGCCGCCCGGGGCTCCAGCGACCACGCGGCGATCTACGCGAAGTACCTGACCGAGATCCTGCTCCAGCTCCCGGCAGGCCTGGTCTCCGCCTCGACGACCACCCTCTACGGCGCCGAGCCCGACCTGCGCGACGTGCTGCTCGTGACGGTCTCGCAGTCCGGTGGCTCGCCCGACCTGCTGGAGGTCACCGCCTCCTACCGCAGGCGTGGAGCGCTGACCGTGGCCGTGACGAACACCCCGAACTCCCCGCTGAACGCGGCCGCCGAGCTCTCGGTCGACGTGTCCGCGGGCGTCGAGCACGCGGTCGCCGCCACGAAGACGTACTCGGCGACGCTGCTCGCCCTGTACCTGCTGATCGACGCGGTGCGAGGCGGCAACGGCGAGGCGGCGGCCCCGCTCGGCGACCTGGCCCGGGTGACGCTGGACCAGTCCGCTCCGACGGTCGACGAGGCCGTCCGCCGCTACCGGTTCGTGGACCGGGTCCTCACCACGGGCCGCGGCTACTCCTACGCCACGGCCCTGGAAGCCTCCCTGAAGCTCGCCGAGACCTCCTACCTGGCGGCACGCGCGTACAGCGGGGCGGACCTGCTGCACGGCCCGGTCGCCGCCGTCGACGGCGAGACCGCGGTCCTCGCGATCACGTCGCTGGGCAAGGGCGGCGACTCGCTGCGCGACGCCCTCGACGTGGTGCACCAGCGCGGCGCGGACGTGGTGGCGGTCGGCTCGGCCTCGGAGAAGGTCGGCGCGACGCTGGCGATCGGCATCCCGGAGACGGCCGAGGAGGTGGCGCCGGTGCTGGAGATCCTCCCCGTGCAGCGCCTGGCGTACGGCCTCGCGCTGGCGCGCGGCGGTGACCCGGACAGCCCGCGGGGCCTGAACAAGGTCACCCGCACGCTCTGAGCAGCACGGCGGAAGAGCCCGCCCGGTTCCCCCGGGCGGGCTCTTCGCTCGCGCTCAGCCGAACACTTCCCCGACGAGGTTCTTCGTCACCGCCTGGAACGCCTCCGCCAGCGACAAATCGGCGTCGTCGACGTAGTTGAGCGCGGCTGTCAGGGTCTTGCACCCGTCGGCGGTGGCGTACATCAACGCGCCGTGGCCGATCGCGCCACCGTTGTGCGAGATCACCCTGCCGCTGCCCGTTTCCTGCACGAACACGCCCAGTCCGTACGGGACCTTCGAGTGCGGCTGGAGCATCTCGGCGAGCAGCGGAGCCGGCAGGAGCTCACCGCGTACGACCGCCCTGATGAACGTGCCGAGGTCCGCGGTCGTCGAGATCATGTCGCCACCGCTCGAGATCCAGGACGGGTCGATCCCGGTGACGTCCACCGTCTTCTCCTCGCCGGCGTCGACGTACCGGTAGTAGGCGTGCGCGTGCGGCTCGGCGATCGCGCGGCCGGTCGGCACCGAGGTGTCCGCGAGACCGAGCGGTCCGAGGACAAGCTTGCGCATCACCTCGTCGATCGGCCGGCCGGTGACCCGTTCGAGAAGCAGCCGGGCGACCACGTAGTTGGTGTTCGCGTAGCTCCAGTCCGCGCCGGGCTCGAACCGCACGGGCTTGGACAGCGCGAACCGCACCAGGTCCTCCGGCCGGTGCACCTGGAACCGGCTCTCCACGAACTCCTTGCCCTGCCAAAGGATTCCCGGCGCGACCGTGCCGTCCTCGTAGTACTCGCCGGTGTGGTTGAACAGCCCGCTGGTGTGCTGGAGCAGCATCCGCACGGTGATCCGGCGGTCGAGGCCGAACCCGGGCAGGTGGTCGTCCACCGCGCCGTCCAGCTCCACCAGGCCGTCCGCCACGAGCCGCAGCACCGCGACCGCGACGAACGTCTTGGTGTTGCTGCCGATCCGGACGTGCCCGTTCGGCGGCGGTTCCGCGTTCCCGTCGACCTCACTCAGCCCGGCTCTCCAGCTCCGGTCACCGGTGTCGTCGTGCAGCCGGAGCTCCACACCGGTGAAACCGGCGTCGACCATCTCGTCGGCGATCTTCTGCATCTGCTCCGTCATCGTCGTGCTCCTGCGGCTTGGTGTTTCTGACAGCCGAAACGCTACGTTGCGTTTTCAGGTCGAGCCAACAGCTTCGTTGCAGAGCTTTACGATATTCGCAGTTCAATCCGCTGAAATCGTTGCAGCCGAGTTGACATCTAACGCAACGATCGCCCCGCAGATCGTTGCAATGAACTGAAAATGAACGCCCTGAGCACGACGAAGGGCGCCTCCCCCGTCCTGCACGGGGAAGGCGCCCTTCGTCGTTCGGAGCTCTACTGGCCCGCGGTGGCGTACCCGGCCACGACCGGGGCGACCGGCACCTCGGCGTCGAACACCACCTCACCGTCGACCCAGACCTTCCTGGGCCGCAGGTCGTCGTCCCACCACACGAGGTCGGCGACGGCACCCGGCGCGAGGCGGCCGAGACCGGACTCGCCGATGACCTCGGCGGGCACGATCGTCGCCGAAGCCAGGGCGTCGGCGACCGGAACGCCCACGGACACGATGTTCCGCACGGCGCGGTCGAGCGTGAGCGCGGAACCCGCGATCGTGCCCTCCGGCGAGCGGGGCACGCCGTCCTCGGTGAGCAGCACGTCCGCACCACCGAGGTGGTAGCGGCCGGGCGGCATCCCCGCGGCGGCGACGGCATCGGTGACCAGCGCGACTCGCGCTCCGGCGGCGTTGAACACGAGACGGCACACGTCGGGGCCGACGTGGGCGAGGTCCGCGATCAGGCCGAGGGTGAAGCGCTCGTCGACCAGAGCCACGCCGGGCACACCGGGTTCGCGGTGCCCCAACGGCCTCTGGGCGTTGAACAGGTGCGTCACCATGCGGGCACCCGCGTCCGCCGCGGCGCGCGTCTGCTCACCGGTGGCGTCGGAGTGCCCCACCGCGACGAGCACACCGGCCTCGACGAGCCGGCGAACCGCCTCGAAGCCGCCGGGCTGCTCCGGGGCCATCGTCACCATCCGCAGCGCGCGGCGGATCAGATCGTCGTCGAGCAGGGCCGAGATCTGGTCGGGACCAGGCTCCACCATGAACGACGGGTCGTGCACCCCTGCCCGTTTGGGTGACAGGAAGGGGCCTTCGAGGTGCACGCCCAACGGCCGGGCGCCCACTCCGTCCGGCAACGCGGCGGATGCGGCGAGTACTGCACGGGCCTGCCTGAGGACCACGTCGACCGGTGCGGTGATCAACGTGGGCAGGAACCGGGTCACACCGGTGGACGGCAAGGCCTGCGCCACGGCACGCATGCCGGCGGCGTCCACCTCGGCGAAGTCGACGCCCACGGCGCCGTTCACCTGCACGTCGACCAGGCCCGGTGTCAGCAGGCCGTCGGACAGGACCTCCGCGCCGGGTGGTGCTTCACCGGTGGTCACCTCGACGATGCGGCCGTCCCTGATCCGCACCGAGGCAGGACCGACGATCGTGCGACCGAGCAATGCGCGCGGTGCTGCGACAACGGCGTCCAAGATCCCTCCTTGAATGGTCCAGACCATTATGGCGACAACAGGGGTTCCCGTCACGTGTCGTTAAGAGATAACCATCCCACACCGCAATTCGTGAATGAAGTCCGAAACGCCGGGGGTGCCACGAAGACGACCTTGCGTGGCGCATACTGGTCGCCAGACATCCGAGGTCTACGACGAGTTGAGGGTGCCCGTGGCAGTCACCGACGATGCGATCCTGCGCGTCAAGGAGATGATTGTTTCGGGCGAGCTCAAGCCCGGCGACCGCCTCCCGCGAGAGGCTGACCTGGCAGAACGCCTCGGGCTGTCCCGCAACTCACTGCGCGAGGCCGTGAAGGCACTTTCACTCGTCCGTGTGCTCGACGTCCGCCAGGGCGACGGCACGTACGTCTCATCGCTCAGGGCCGACGACCTGCTCGGTGCTCTGTCGTTCGTCCTCGACCTCCACCGCGGCGAGGACTCGGTGCTCGAAGTCCTCCAGGTCCGGCGCATCCTGGAGCCCGCGGCGGCCGCGATGGCCGCCCAAAGGGTGGAACCGGACGAGATCGTCAAGCTCCGCGCGCTCTGCGACGCCGCCGAGAGCGCCAAGTCCGTGGAGGAACTGGTCGAGCACGACCTCGAGTTCCACCGCGCCATCGCCCAGTGCTCCGGCAACGCCTACCTCGCCCAGCTCCTCGACACGCTGGCGGGCCCGACGGTCCGCGTCCGCATCTGGCGCGGCATCACCCAGTCCAACGCCGTCGACCGCACCGTCGCCGAGCACCGCGCCATCGTCGACGCGCTGGCCGCCCACCAGCCCGAGCTCGCCCGCAGCTGGTCCACGGTGCACGTGGCGGGCGTCGAGCAGTGGCTCTCAGACCTGGCGTAGCTGCTCCAGCACGGCCCGCACGGCGGGCTGCCCGTCGGCCCGGTTCCGCACGACGGCGGACACCGTCCGGAACACCTGCTGCTTCAGCGGCCGCAACGCCACGCCGGGCCGCCGTGCCACCGAAGGCACCAGCGCCACCCCGAGCCCGGCCTCGACGAGCCCGCACATGACGCCGAAGTCGTCGCAGTAGGCCTGCGCCCGCGGCACGAACCCGGCGGCGCCGCAGGCCCGCTGGGTCAGCTCGTGGCACGAGGCGTCGGTGCGCGGCATGATCCACGGCCGGTCGGCCAGGACACCCAGGTCCACGGAGTCCTGCTGCACCAGCGGATCGCTCAACGGCAGCGCCACGTTGACCGGTTCCACGAACAGCTCGTGCGACTCGCAGGACGGCGGCAGGTCGCGCGGCATGATGTTGTACGAGTGGACGACGGCGATGTCGACGTCCCCGCGCCGCAGCGCGGGCAGCGACGCCTCCGGCTCCATCTCGTGCACGAAGAGGTCCACATCGGACCCGTGCTCGGACCGCAGCACCTGGATCACGCGCGGGAGCAGGGCGGCCACCGACACGAACGCCCCGATGCGCACCACACCGGAGACCGACGTCCGCAGCGAGGCCAGGTCCGCCTCGGCGGCCGCCAGCTGGTCCAGGACGAGCTGCGTGTGCGCGGCGAGCACGTGGCCGGCACGGGTCAGCACCAGCCGCCGCCCGTCCCGTTCGACCAGCGCCACCCCGGCTTCCCGCTCCAGGGCTGCCAGCTGCTGGGACACCGCGGGGGACGTCACGTGCAGGGCCTCCGCGGCGGCCGTGACCGTCCCGTGGACCGACAACGCGTGGAGCAGTCGCAGCCTTCGCACGTCCAACACAAAGCTCAGCTTAACGTTCCGAGCAGAACTTCTAACTGGAACTTCGCGAAAACTGGAGCCACGCTGGAGTCATGTTCGGACGAGTGCTGGTAGCGATGGTCACCCCGTTCACCCCCGACGGTGACCTGGACCTCAAGGGTGCGCAGGAGCTGGCGGCGCACCTCGTCGACAAGGGCGGCGCGGACGGGCTGGTCGTCAACGGCACGACCGGTGAGGCGCCCACGACCACCGACGCCGAGAAGGCGCAGGTCGTCAAGGCCGTGAAGGAGGCCGTCGGCGACCGCACGCAGGTCCTCGCGGGCGTCGGCACCAACTCCACGCGCCACACGGTCGAGCTCGCCCGCCAGGCCGAGGACAACGGCGCCGACGGCCTGCTGGTCGTGACGCCGTACTACAGCAAGCCCACGCAGGAGGGCGTCGAGAACCACTTCAGGCAGGTGGCGAACGCGTCCGGCCTCCCGGCGCTGCTCTACGACATCCCCGGCCGCACGGGCACCGCGATCGACACCGAGACGCTGCTCCGGCTCGCCGAGCACCCGCGGATCGTCGGCGTGAAGGACTGCAAGGTCGACCTGCTCGCGACCGCCCGCGTGATCGCCGAGACCGGCCTCGACTACTACTCCGGCAACGACGAGCTGATCCTGCCGCTCTACTCGATCGGCGGCGTCGGCACGGTCAGCACCGTCGGCCACGTCGTCGGCAACGAGATCAAGGCGATGCTCGACGCCTACGACGAGGGCGACAACAAGGAAGCCCTGCGCCGCCACCAGGCGCTGCTGCCGGTGATCACCGCGATCATGACCCGCGAGCCCGGCGCCGTCGCCGTCAAGGCGGCGCTCACCCTGCTCGGCCTGCCGTCCGGCCCGGTCCGCGAACCGCTGGCCGGCGCCACGCCGCAGCTGATCAACGAGCTGAAGGCCCTCTTCTAGAGGGAGTACACCCGGCGAGCAGTGCCCGAGAAGATCGCGTCCTGCTCGTCGACGGACAGCTCCGACACCAGTTCCCGCGCAGCACCGAGCCACTCGTCGTAGGTGGCGGCCAGCAGGCACACGGGCCAGTCGGAGCCGAACATCAGCCTGTCCGGTCCGAACGCGTCGAGCACGACCTCGAAGTGCGGTCGCAGGTCGGCGACGGTCCACGACCTCCAGTCCGCCTCGGTGACCAGGCCGGACAGCTTGCACGTCACGTTCTCGTGCGCCGCCAGCGACCGGATCAGCTCGGCCCACTCCCCCGGGTCCGAGCCGATCGCGGGCTTCGAGCAGTGGTCCACGACGAACGGCACGGTGGGCAGCGCCGCCACGGTCCGGCGCGCGGCCGGCAGCTGGTGCGGCAACGTCAGCAGCTCGTAGACCAGCCCGTGCGCCCCGACGTGGCGCAGGCCGTTCCGGACGTCCCCGCGGCACAACCACTCCGGGTCGGGCTCGCTCTGCACCTGGTGCCGGATCCCGCGCAGCCACGAGCCGTCCGGCCCGCCGACCAGCTCCGTCAGGGCGTCACCGACGGCGGGCGAGGTCAGGTCGGTCCACCCCACCACCGCGCCGACGACGTCCGAGGACGCCGCCACCGCCAGGAACTCCGGCGTCTCCTCCGGCACGCACACCGTCTGCACCAGCACGGAGGCGGAGACCTCCGGTGCGGCCGCGAGGAAGTCCGGTTCCAGGAACGACCGCCGGATCGCGCCCATCGGCGGATCGGTGATCCAGTCCTGGTCGCGGGCGGACAGGTCCCACAGGTGGTGGTGAGCGTCGACGATCACGGCGTCGGGACCTCCTCGCCCAGCAGCCCCGACGACTTCAGCTCGTCCCAGAGCCCTGCCGGGATCGACGCCGAGAAGCGGGCGGCGTTCGACGTCATCTGCGCGGCAGTCCGCGCCCCGACCACGACCGACACGACGGCCGGGTGCCCGAGGGCGAACTGGATCGCCACCTCCGGCAGCGCCACCCCGTGCCGGTCGCAGACCGAGGCGATCGCCCTGGCCCGTGCCACCAGTTCGGGCGGTGCGTCCGCGTAGTCGTACTTCGCGTCCGACGGCACGACCGGCTTCGACAGCAGCCCGGAGTTGAAGACACCGCAGGCCACGACCGACACGCCGCGCTCGGCGCACGCGGGTAGGAACGACGGCAGCGCGGGCTGTTCGAGCAGCGTGTACCGCCCGGCCAGCATCACCACGTCGACGTCGGTCTCGCGGACGAACCGCTCCGGCATCTCCCACTGGTTCATGCCGACGCCGATCGCCCGCACGACGCCCTGCGACCGCAGCTCTTCCAAGGCCGGGTACGCCTGCGAGTAGGCCGCGTCCCAGTGCTCGTCGGGGTCGTGGATGTAGACGACCTCCACCCGGTCCGTCCCGAGGCGCTCCAAAGAGGACTCGATGGACCTGCGGACGCCGTCGGCCGAGTAGTCCCGCACGCGGCGGAAGTTCCGCGGCACCGCGAAACCCTCGTCGTCGGAGCCCTCGCCGTCGAACGGCTCCAGCAACCGCCCGACCTTCGTGGAGATCACGTACTCGTCGCGCGGACGACCGGCCAGGGCGACGCCGAGCCGGCGCTCCGACAGCCCGAGCCCGTAGTGCGGCGCGGTGTCGAAGTACCGGACGCCGGATTGCCACGCCGCCTCGACCGCGCCGAAGGCCTCCTCGTCGGAGACCTCGCGGTACAGGTTGCCGATCGGCGCGCCGCCGAAGCCCAGACGGGAAACAGCGATCTTCACGGCAGCTCCCATACGAGTCGCACAGCGGGTTCGGCGCCGGAGTAGTCGTCGGGGACCTCCAGCAGCTCGGCCATCCGAGCCTGCCACGGAACGTTGGCGGGGTGCTCGGCCAAGCGGGCCCTCATCGCTCGGTAGTCGTCCACCTCGACGAGGTGGAACAGGTCGCGCCCGGATCGCCAGATCCGCCACGAGTGCACGCCGGCCTCGCGCAACGCCCCGTCGAGCTCGGCCGGGATCGTCGCGTGGACCCGGTCGTAGTCGGCTTCGCGGCCCTCGCGGAGCCGGGTGTGCAGGGCAACGGTCTCCACGGGCTCACTCCTGCTTCTGACCGGTCGCGAACCGCGTGACGACCAACGCGAGGATGATCACCGCGCCGTACGAGGCCTTGATGTAGAAGCCGGAGACACCCTGCAACCGCAGGATCTGCTCCACGAGCCCCAGCATCAGCACCCCCGACAGCGCGCCGAACAGCGTGCCCTTGCCGCCCTGCAGCGAGATGCCGCCGATCACCGCGGCCGCGAAGACCTGGAAGATCATGCCCTCGCCCTGCGTCGCGGCGACGGACCCGAGCCGCCCGGTCATGAGGATGCCCGCGACCACCGCCAGCACCGAGCCGATGACCAGCACGGTCCACACCACGCGGTCGACCCGGATGCCCGCGGCGCGCGCGGCCTCGGAGTTGCCGCCGATCGCGTACAACGACCGCCCTGCGCGCAGGTACTTCAGCACGAAGATGCCCACGGCGTAGCAGACGACGCAGATCCACACCGCCGCCGGCAGCCCGAGCCAGGTCGCGGAACCCAGGTACAGGAACGACTCCGGCACGGCGATCAGCGACCTGCCCTCGGTGATCGCGAGCTGCAGGCCGCGCAGCATCGTCAGCATGCCCAGCGTCACCATGAACCCGGACAGCCCGACCTTGAGGATCAGGAACCCGTTGAGGCCACCGATCGCCACGCCGATCAGGAGGCACAGCGGCAACGCGAGCCACGCCGCCAGCCCGACGTCCAGCCCACCGGCGGACGCGGGGATGATCAGCGCGACCGCCAGCGCGGGCGCGAGACCGACCGTCGACTCGAGCGACAGGTCCATCTTGCCGACGACGAGGATCATCGCCTGGCCCAGCACCAGCAGCGACAGCTCGCTCTGCTGGGTCAGCACGGCGATCAGGTTCGCGGGCGTCAGGAAGATCGGCGACAGGACCGCCCCGACGACCAGCAGCAGGACGATCACCGGGACCAGGGCGAGGTCCTGGTAGCGCGCCAGCCGGAACTTCTGCTTCCCGGGCGCGGGTGCCGCGACCGGCGGAGTCATGGCCTTGGTCATTCCGAGCTCATCCCTTCGATGGCCGCGATGAGTTCCTGGTCGTGCCAGCCCCGGCCGAACTCCCGCACGACCCGGCCGTGGAACAGCACCAGCACGCGGTCGCAGACCCGCAGGTCGTCGAGCTCGTCGGAGACCACGAGGGCGGCCTTGCCGCGGCGCGCCTGCGCGTCGACGACCCCGAGCAGCGACTCCTTGGACTTCACGTCGACCCCCGCGGTCGGGTTGATCAGGACCAGCACGGACGGGTCGCCGGCGAGAGCGCGCGCCATCACGACCTTCTGCTGGTTGCCGCCGGACAGGTCGGACACCGGCTGGTCGGGCCCGGCGGCCTTGACGTCGTACGACGCGATCGCGGTGCTGCCCGCGGTGCGTTGCGCCGACGGCCACACGAACGCCCCGGCCGTGCTCATGGTCGCGTTCTCCGCGATCGACAGGTCCAGCACGAGCCCCTGGTGGTGCCGATCCCGCGGCACGCAGCCGATCCCGGCCTTCAAGGCCGCCGGAACCTCACCGCCGCGCACCGGCACTCCGTCCACCGAGATCGATCCGGCCGACGGCTTGCGCAGCCCGTAGACCGTCTCGGCGAACTCGTGCTTCCCCGACGACGCGCTGCCCGCGAGCCCGATGACCTCGCCGCGCGTCGCCGTCAGCGAGATGTCCGAGAAGTGGTCGCCACTCAACGACGACACGGTCAGCACCTCCTCCGCCGAGGAAGGCCTGTCGTCCCCGCTCGGCACGGTGAGGCCGCCCACCTCACCGGTCATCGCCTCGATCAGGTCGGGCTTCGACATCTGCGAGACCGGCGCGGTGACGACGTGCCGCGCGTCGCGGTAGACCGTCACCGTCTGGCAGACCTCGTAGACCTCCTGCAGGTGGTGGGAGATGAACAGGAACGTCACCCCCTTGTCCTGCAACGACCTCATCCGGTCGAAGAGCCGCTCGATCGCCGGGCCGTCGAGCTGCGCGGTCGGTTCGTCGAGGATCACGAACCGCGAGCCGATCGACAGCGCCCGTGCGATCTCGACGAGCTGGCGCTGCTCGACGGTCAGCGCGGACACCAGCTCGTCCGGGCGCACCGCCACGTCGTAGGTCTCGAGCAGCTCGCACGCCCGGCGCCGCAGCTTCTTCCAGCTGATCAGACCGCCGCCGAGGTCCTGCCGGTTGATGAACAGGTTCTCGGCGACGGACAGCTCCGGCACGACCGTCGCCTTCTGGTAGACGCAGGCGACGTGCCGGCGCCACGCCGCGCTGTCGGTGACGGGCGGCGCCGGTTCACCGAAGAAGGCGACCTCGCCCGCGTCCGGCGCCCGCATGCCGGTCAGGATCGAGACCAGCGTCGACTTGCCCGCGCCGTTGCGGCCGACGAGTGCGTGCGACTCACCGGCGCGGACCTCGATGCCCACGTCGTCCAGCGCGAGCGTGCGCCCGAACCTCTTCGTGACGCCGCGTGCGACAGCCGCGAACTCGCCCATCAGATCTGGTTTCCCCAGAACGCCTTGTCGTCGACGTTCTCCTTGGTGATCAGCGGCGCGGGCAGCTGGTCCTCCAGGCGTCCGCCGCCGACGTCGACGATCGTGGAGTCGTGGTCGGTCTTGCCGGGCTGGAACGTCTTTCCCTCGACAGCGGCCTTCGCGTAGAAGAGCGCCCACTGCGCGTAGAGGTCGGCCGGCTGCGAGACGGTCGCGTCGATCTCGCCCTTGCGGATGGCTTCGAGCTCCGACGGGATGCCGTCGTTGGAGACGATGAAGATGTGCTTCGGGTCGGTCGGCGGGACGATCAGGTTCTTCTGCCGCAGCACCTGCAGCGTCGGCGTGAGGAACGCGCCGCCGGCCTGCATGTAGATGCCGTTGATGTCCGGGTGCTGGTTGAGCCTGGTCTGCAGGGCGGCGGCCGCCTTGGCACCCTCCCAGTCGGTCGGTTCCTCGAACACCGTGATGCCGGGGTAGTCCTGCTTCATGCACGCCGCGAACGCCTCGGACCGGTCGCGCCCGTTGACCGACGCGAGCGCGCCCTGGAACTCGACGACCTTGCCCTTGCCGCCCAGCTTGTCGCCGAGGAACTTGCAGGCCTTCTCGCCGTACGCCTTGTTGTCCGCGCGCACGACCATGTAGGTCTTGCCCTTGTCCGGACGGGTGTCGACGGTGACGACGGGGATGTCGGCCTTCTCCAGCCGTTCCAGGGTGGACGTGATCGCGCCGGTGTCCTGCGGGGCCATGATGATCGCCTTGGCGCCCTGCGACTGCAGCGACTGGGCGTTGGCGACCAGGTTCTCGACCTTGTTCTGCGAGTTGGTGGGGTTCAGCAGGCCGACCCCGAGGTCCTTCGCCTTCTCCGGGAAGTACTTGATGTAGGAGTTCCAGAAGTCGGTGTCGGCGCGCGGGTGGTCGGCACCGATCGGACCGACGCCTCCGCTGCCGGTCCCGGTGGCACCGCCACCACAGGCGGTCAGGGTGAGGGCACCGGCGAACGCGAGGCACACCGCTGCGGTGAGGTTGCGACGCTTCATCGTTGAGTTGCCTTTCATGACTGCGGGGGACGCAAGCGCAAGCCGTGCATGCCGCCGTCGACGGCGAGGACCGTGCCGGCGGTGGATCCCGAGAGCGGGCTCGCCAGGTAGGCGATGGCTCCCGCGACCTCGTCGGCGGAGACGAGCCGGCCGTGCGGCTGGCGTGCCTCCAACGCGGCTCGTTCGGCGGCCGGGTCCGGCGCCGAGTCGAGCAGGCGGCCCACCCACGGGGTGTCCGCCGTGCCGGGGGCGACCGCGTTGACGCGAATGCCCTCGCGCACGTGGTCGGCGGCCATCGCGAGGGTCAGCGAGTACACCGCGCCCTTGCTGGCCGAGTAGAGGGCGCGGTTCGGCAACCCCGCCCGGGCGGCGATGGAGCAGGTGTTGACGATCGCCGCGGCCGGCGAGCTCCGCAGGTGCGGCAGCGCTGCCCGCGACACCCTGACCGCGCCCATGACGTTGACGTCCAGAACCCTCGACCACTCCTCGTCGGAGTTGGCGAGGACGTCTCCCTGCGCACCGATGCCCGCGTTGTTCACCACGACGTCGAGCCGTCCGAACCGCTCGACGACCTCGCCGACCGCGGCCCGGACGCTCTCGTCGTCCGAGACGTCCGTGCGGATCCCGACGAGCGGGTCCGGCACGTCCGGGTTCAGGTCCAGCGCCGCGACCGTCGCTCCCCTGCTGCTCAGCAGGGTCGCGGTGGCCAGGCCGATGCCGGACGCCCCGCCCGTGACGACGGCGACGAGCCCCTCGAAGTCAGTCATCCCGGCCCTCCAACTCCGTCCACACAGGACCGTCGGGGTAGACGTACTCGACCAGCGTCTCGTCCTTGAGCCGCGCGGAGAACCCGGGTTCGGCGGGCGCGAGGTAGCGGCCCCCCTCGACGACGGCCGGGTCGAGGAAGTGCTCGTGCAGGTGGTCGACCCACTCGATCACGCGCTCGCCGACCTCGCCGGAGATCGCGACGTAGTCGAAGAACGACAGGTGCCTGACCAGCTCGCACAGGCCGACACCGCCGGCGTGCGGGCACACCGGGACGCCGAACTTCTTGGCCAGCAGCAGGATCGCGATGTTCTCGTTCACGCCCGCGACCCGGCACGCGTCGAGCTGCAGCACGTCGATCGCGCCGGCCTGCAGCAGCTGCTTGAACACCACGCGGTTCTGCACGTGCTCGCCGGTCGCGACCCGGATGGGGGCCAGCGCGTCGGCGATCGCGCGGTGGGCCAGCACGTCGTCCGGCGAGGTGGGCTCCTCGATCCAGTACGGGTCGTACGGCGCCAGTTCGCGCATCCAGCGCACCGCCGTGCCGACGTCCCAGCGCTGGTTCGCGTCGACCGCCACGCGGACGTCGTCACCGACGACCTCGCGGGCGAGCTTCATGCGGCGCACGTCGTCGTCGAGGCTGCCGCCGACCTTGAGCTTGATCATGTCGAAGCCGTCCGCGAGCGCCTGCCGCGCGAGGCCCGCGAGCTTCTCGTCGGAGTAGCCGAGCCAGCCCGGTGACGTCGTGTAGGCCGGGTAGCCGTCGCGGGCGATCGCGTCGGCCCGCCCGGCCTTGCCCTCCTCGGCCTCGCGCAGGATCCGCAGCGCCTCCTCCGGCGTCAGGGCGTCGGAGAGGTAGCGGAAGTCGACGAGGCCGACGACCTCCTCGGGTGACATCCGGGCGAGGAAGCGCCAGACCGGCAGCCCGGCGCGGCGGGCCGCGAGGTCCCAGGCCGCGTTGACGACCGCGCCGATCGCCATGTGCGCGACGCCCTTCTCGGGGCCGAGCCAGCGCAGCTGGGAGTCGCCGATGAGCTCGAAGTACAGCTCGCCCAGCGCTGCCGCGGTCTCCGGCACGTCCTTGCCGACGACGTGCGGGGCCAGCGCCCTGATGGCGGCGGCCTGCACGTCGTTGCCGCGGCCGATCGTGAACGCGAGGCCGTACCCCTGCGGGCCCTCGTCGGTCCGCAGCACCACGTACGCGGCGCTGTAGTCCGGGTCGGGGTTCATCGCGTCGGAGCCGTCGAGCTCCCTGGACGTGGGGAACCTGATGTCCAGCACGTCCAGTTCGGTGATCTTGGGCATGGGCTCAGGCCTGCCCGAGGATCTGCCGCTGCCTGCCGAGACCCTCGATCTCGAGCTCGACGACGTCGCCCGCGCGCAGGTACGGCTTGGGCTCCGGCTGGCCGAGCGCCACTCCGGCGGGTGTACCCGTGTTGATGACGTCACCCGGACGAAGGACAAGGAACTGGCTGAGGTAGCGCACGACCTCCGCGATGGGGAAGATCATGTTCTTGGTGGACGAGTTCTGCCGGATCTCGCCGTTCACCCAGAGCCGCATCTCGAGGTTCTGCGGGTCGGCGATCTCGTCGGCGGGCACGAGGAAGGGACCGAGAGGGTTGAACGTTTCGCAGTTCTTGCCCTTGTCCCACGTGCCGCCCCGCTCGATCTGGAACTCCCGCTCGGAGACGTCGTGCGACAGCACGTACCCGCCGACGCACGCCAGAGCGTCCTCTTCGGACTCCAGGTAGCGGGCGGTGCGCCCGATGACGACGCCGAGCTCGACCTCCCAGTCGGTCTTCACGGACCGGCGCGGGACGAGCACCTCGTCGTACGGGCCGACGACCGTGTCCGGCGCCTTGAGGAACACCACCGGCTCACCGGGGATGTCGGCGCCGGTCTCCTCCGCGTGGTCGCGGTAGTTGAGACCGATGCAGATGATCTTGCCGGGGTGCGCGAGCGGTGGCCCGACCCGGACGCCCGCGGTGTCCAGCACCTCCAGCTCACCGGCCTCCAACGCGGCGCGCACGCGGTTCACGCCGTCGTTCGCGAGGAACGCCCCGTCGACGTCCGGGGTGATCGGCAGGAGGTCGTACGTGGTCTCGTCGTCGGTCCTCACAGCAGGCCGTTCATCACCGACCGGTCCCAGGCGCAAGAACTGCACGGCCGCTCCTCCTCTGCTCCACACCGTACTGATACATCGGATGTATAGCCCTGTGGGGGTGCATTCGTCTAGGTCCCGACGTGAAGTCGTCCGATGACTAAGAGAGGTTGATCATGAATCTGGTGGCTGCGGCACTCCTGGTGGGCACCCTGCTCACACCGCCTGCCCCACCTGAACCCGTCACCGTCTTCGTGGAGCTGACCTCGACCGCGGCGGTCGACACCGGCACCGCTCCGCAGGCCCGGTCGGCGAGGAGCACGACCTCGGAGCACGTGTCCCGGGTCGTCTCCCGGTCCGGTGGCCGCGAGGTCACCCGGACGACCAACGCGGTGCCCGGCGTCGTGCTGGCGACCGACAGGTCCCGCCTGGCCGCCCTGTCGCGCATGCCGGAGGTGCGGGCGGTGCACCGGATGGTCCCCAAGCAGCTCACCAACTCGCACGCCGTCCGCCTCACCCGGACGTCCGAGGTGTGGGAGTCGCTCGGGCGGCTCGGCGACGGCGTGCGGATCGGCGTGGTCGACACCGGCATCGACTACCGGCACGCGGACTTCGGCGGCGGCACGTTCCCGAACGCCAAGGTCGTCGGCGGTTACGACTTCGCGGGCGACGCCTACACCGGCAAGCCCGGCGTGGTCCCCGAGCCGGACGCCGACCCGGTCGACTGCAACGGCCACGGCACGCACGTCGCCGGCACCGCGGCCGGGTACGGGGTCAACGCCGACGGCACCACCTACGGCGGTCCGTACTCCTCGATCGACCTCGACTCGCTCAAGATCGGGCCGGGTACCGCACCGCGTGCGCTGCTCTACGCGCTCAAGGTGTTCGGCTGCAAGGGCGGCACGAACCTCACCGCGAAAGCCCTCGACTGGGCGCTCGACCCCAACGGCGACGGCGACTTCTCGGACAAGCTCGACGTCGTGAACCTGTCGCTGGGCAGCGACTTCGGCGCGGCGGACGACCCGGACTCGCTGTTCGTGCGCAAGCTCGTGCAGCACGGCGTCGTGGTGGTCGCGGCGGCCGGCAACGGCGGCGACTTCTACGACGTGGCCGGATCGCCCGCCAACACCCCCGAGGCGATCTCCGTGGCGAACAGCCGCGACTCGTTCTCGATGCTGGACGGGCTGGAGGTCGGCGGGAAGCGGCTGCCGGGCCAGTACAGCCAGAGCCTGAAGGGCGAGTTCGACCTCACCGCGCCCGTCGTGCGGCTCGCGTCCAACGTGGACGGCTGCCAGCCGATCTCCGAGCCGCTGGACGGCAAGGTCGTGTGGCTGGAGTGGGACGACAGCGACGCCACCCGCGCGTGCGGCACCGGCGTCCGCACGGACAACGCCTGGAAGGCCGGTGCCGCCGGCGTGCTGCTGCCGACGGCCCTGCCGGTGTTCGCCGCCGCGATCGCCGGCAACGCGCACATCCCCGCCTTCCAGATGACGGCGGCGGCGTCGCGCGAACTGCTCCCCGCGCTGGAGGCCGGGACGCTCACGGCGCACCTGTCCTCGGCGTTGAAGGTCGCGGTGCCGTTCGTGGAGCCGTCGATCGAGGACACGATCACGCCGTCGTCGTCGCGGTCCCGTTCGTCGATCGCGGTGGCCGCACCCGGCGACACGGTCTTCTCCGCCGCCTCCGGCACCGCCTCGGACGGCGTGTCGATGGGCGGCACGTCGATGGCGGCGCCGCACGTGGCCGGGATCGCCGCGCTGCTGCGCGAGGCTCGTCCCGAGTGGACGGTCGAGGAGGTCAAGGCCGCGCTGGTGAACACGGCCTCCGGCGTCGTGCGGTCGGCCTCGGGCGTGCGGGAGGCACCGATGCGCGTCGGCGCCGGCCGGGTCGACGGTCCGGCCGCCCTCTCCACCGACGTCCTGGCCCTGGGCGACGCGTCGTTCGGCACGGTCGAGGTCGGCGGCCCGGTGCGGGCCAGCCGGACGATCCGCCTGGTCAACAAGGGTTCGCGGCTCGTGATGCTGAAGCCCAGCTACGAGCCGATCACCACGGTTCCCGGGGTGTCGTTCCAGGTCGCGCCGCCCCTCGTCGTGCTGCCGCCGGGCGGGTCGGTCACGGTGCCCGTGCAGCTGCGGGTCCCCGGCCCCGCCGCGCTGCGCAAGACGCCCGACCCCACGGTGTCGCTGGAGGAGGGCCGCCAGTTCCTGGCGGAGGCGTCGGGCCTGCTGACGTTCACGGGCGACCGCACCCTGCGGGTCCCCGTCCACGCGGCGCCGAAGCCGGTCTCGCGGCTCACCGTGTCGGACTCCCGCGTCGCCGGCCGCGGCCTCGACCAGCAGGACTACCGCTCGCGCATGACCGTGCTGGAGCTGGGCGCGCGGTCGGACCGGCTGCCCGACTGCAGCCCCGACGTCCAGACCGACTGCGCCGCGAACCGCACGGCGCGCGGCGGCGACCTGCGGTACGTCGGCGCGACGGCGACCGACTCGCTGCTGGCGTTCGGGATCGCGACCTGGAGCACGTGGGCGAACCTCGGCGGCAACACCCGGCCCGAGGTGCGGTTCTCGGTCGGCGGCAAGAAGTTCGTGACCACCGCCGTGAAGCGGGCCAAGGGCGGCGACATGACCGCCGACGTCTGGCTCGCGCGGACGAAGGCCGAGGGCTCGGACGAGGTGGTGGACGAGCAGCCGCTGAACGGCTTCGACGGGACGACGGACACGAACCTGTTCGACAGCGACGTCGTCGTCCTGCCGGTCGCGCGCTCGGCCCTGCCGTCCGGCCCCGTCACCTACACCGCCGGGGTGCTCAGCCGGTACACCGCACCGGCCGATCCGGACGACCTGGTCGACGTCGCCCCGACGGCCGTGTTCGACTACGGCACGACCGTCCCGTCACTGTCCACAGTGGTTCGTCCGGGTGATCCGGTTCCTCCCGGTTCGCTGGTGTTCTTCCACCACAACGCAACGGGTGACCGTGCCCTGACCCGGTGACACCCGGTTGGGCGTGCCTCCGGCGAGCGTCTCTCGGCATACTCGGTCGGTATGGATCTGGTCGTGGGACTCGACGCTGGCGGCACCTCCACCAGGGCTCTGGTGCTGGACCTCGACGGCGCCCGCCTGGGCCAGGGCCTGGCGGGCGGCGCGAACCCGAACTCGCACCCGCCCGCCGTCGCCGCCGCCCACATCGCCGAGGCGCTGGCGGAAGCCCTGGACGGCCTCGACTCCCGCAAGGTCCGCTCCGGCGTGCTCGGCATGGCGGGCGCCTCGAAGCTGGCCGACCCCGCGATCGCGGCCCTGTTCCACGAGGCATGGGAACGAGCCGGCCTGCACTGCCCGATGCGCGTGGTCACCGACTGCGAGGCCGCCTTCGCCACCGGCACCTCCTCCCCCGACGGCACGGTCCTGGTGGCGGGCACGGGTTCCATCGCGGGCCGCATCACGGGCCACCGCATGGTCGGCCGGTCCGGCGGCTACGGCTGGCTGATCGGCGACGACGGCTCGGCTTTCTGGCTGGGCCGCGAGGCGGTGCGGGCGACGTTGCGGCTGCTCGACCTCGACGCGCCGCTGGAGGGCCTGGCCACCGCCGTCCTCGCCGCCGCGGGTGCCAGGGGCCGCGGCCAGCTGATCAACGCCGTGAACGACCAGCCGCCCGTCGCCCTGGCGAAGTTCGCACCCCTCGTCAGCTCCGCCTACCACCACGGCGACCCCGAGGCCCTGACCATCGTCTCGTCGGCGGCCCGCCTGCTCGCCGACACGGCCTCCGCCGTGCGCTCGCCGACCGACACCAGCCCGATCGTGCTCGTCGGAAGCCTGATCAAGACCCCGGTCGGCACCCACCTGAAGCAGGAGCTGCTCACCCGCTGCAACGCCCAGGTGATCATGGCGACCGAAGGGGCGGCCGGGGCGGCGTGGCTGGCGGCGGTCGACGTGCTGGGCCCCGAGGCCCCCCGGCCCGCCTGATCGGGGCGCCGCGGATCACACCCGGCTCTCCGCGTTCAGCCGCCCGCGCTCCACCGGCTGTGCGATGGTGCTCGCGTGCTCCACGTCCTCGCGGCCGAACCCGGCGGCGCCTTCGTCCTGGGCCGCCTGATCGGGTACCTGATCTTCCCGGCGCTCCTCGTCACGGTGGTCGTCGGTGGTCACCAGCCGGAAGAGGCAACGCGAGCGGTAGCAGCAGTGGGCTCAGCAGCAGTACTACCTGCACCAACAGCACCTGCACGGCCAGCCGCAGCACGTGTCCCAGCCGTACCCCCAGCACTTCCCGCCGCAGCAGGACCAGCCGGCCTCCCCGCAGGAGCAGGCTCCGCCCTCGCGGTGACGCTGTCCTAAGAGGCCGACTCCGGCACCTGCGGGTGCCGGAACCCGGGGTGCCCCGCGGGCAGCGCCTTCCGCAGCACCCACCCCGACACCAGGACGCAGACGATCTGCACCGGCCACGACAGCGCGAGACGCAGGGTGGCCAGCCAGTACACCTGCGCGTCCAGCCACAGTGGAGTGAAGACGGCGACCCGCAGCACGTACTGCCCGACCCAGGGCCAGGACGCGACGGAGTAGGCGCGCAGCAGGGCGGGATCCCGCCGCCAGCGCGCCTTCTGGCCCAGCAGGGTTCCGACGACGACGCCGAGCAGCGGCCAGCGCACCGCGATCGAGCCCGCCCAGGCCAGGGCCGAGGCCACGTTGGACAGCAGCTGGACCAGGAAGAAGTCCTCGGCGCGTCCGGTGTAGAGCGCGATCAGCGCCGCCGCCACCACGGCCAGGACCGAGAACACGACGGCCCGGGGCTTCTGGCCGCGGATGAACCGCACGACCCCGATCACCACGCCGCACACGACCGCCGCGACCGCGCCGGCGCCGATCGAGTGGCCGGAGAGCAACCAGCCCGCGACGAACGCCACCGGCGGCAGGGAGGCGTCGAGGGCGCCGCCCCGGCCTCCCAGCAGTGATGCGAGCGACTCCTGGCGCACGTCCGTCATGGTTCCAGAGTGCCTTAGGTGAACCTAAGTCAGGTAACGGACCCGTATCGGGGATTGACCGCGGTGAACCAGGTCACTACCGTCTGCGAAAATCGTCTGGAAAGTTAACAGACAGGAGCGGACCCGTGCGTGCCGGAAGCCCACGACTGCTGCGGGAGATCAACGACCGCGCGGCCATCGAGGCTCTGCTGCGCAACGGGCCGCTGACCAGGTCGGAGCTGGAGGGCCTGATCGGTCTCTCCAAGCCGGCGACCGCACAGCTGCTCACCAGGCTCGAAACCGCCAGCACCGTGGTCCGCGACGGGCTGCGCGGCGGCGGGCGCGGGCCGCGGGCCCAGCTGTGGTCGGTCAACGGGGCGCTCGCGCACGTCGCCGCTGTCGACCTCACCCCCGAGACGGTCGACATCGCGATCGCGGACATCTCCGGCGCCGTGCTCACCGAGCACAAGGCACCGATGCCCGTGAAGCACGGCGTGCTGGACGCGTTCGTGAGCGCGGTGGGCAAGGCGTGCGGTCAGGCGGGCCTGAGCCCCGACCAGCTGCTGCACGTCGTGGTGGGCTGTCCGGGAGCGGTGAACCCCGCCAACGGCGAGCTCGGCTACGCACCCCACCTGCCCGGCTGGAGCGGTTTCGACGTTCCCGGCCGGCTGCGGGAACGGCTCGCGACCTCGGTGAGCGTCGAGAACGACGTCAACCTCGTCGCGCTGGAGGAGATGGTCGCCGGGCGGGCCGCGGAGGTGCGCGACTTCGTCGTCATCTGGCCCGCCGACCTCGTCGGTGCCGCCGTCGTCGTCAACGGGGTGCTGCTGCACGGCGCTTCCGGCGGCGCGGGCGAGATCGACGGGCTGATGATCCCCGACCGCGCGTACGCCGACACCGGCACCGACCGCTCGGGCGGCACGTTCGGCGAACTGCTCAGCAGCACGTCGATCTGCAAGCTCGCCAGGGCCCACGGACTCCCCGCGCGCAACGGCCACGGTGCCGTGCGCAAGGCGCTGGCCGCGGGACCCGCGGGCCGGGAGTTCCTGGGCGACCTCGCCCGGCGGATGGCCACCGGCGTGGCCGGCGTCGTCGCGGTGCTCGACCCGGAGCTCGTCCTCCTGTCCGGCGACATCGCCCAGGCGGGCGGAACCACGCTGAACGATCTCGTTGCCGCGGAACTGCGGCAACTGGTGGTGCCGAGGACTCCCGTCCAGCTGGCACTGGTGACCGGGAAACCGGTGCGCAGCGGCGCACTGCACTCGGCCCTGGCCTTCGCGCGCGAGCAGGTGTTCGGCCTGCCGGCAGCCACCACGGCTCCATTCCGCGGCCCTGTGGCCGCCGGGTCCCCACGTTGATCGAGAAGGAGTGCACATGCGCAAGCACACCCGTGCTGCCTTGCTCTGTGTCGCCGCAGCGCTGACCCTCACCGCGTGTGCGGCGGGCAAGGGCGGCGGCGCGAGTTCCGACGCCGCGGCTGCTCCTGGCAAGGACGACAAGCTCACGCTCACGGTCTGGAGCAACTACTCCGACCGCGAGCTCGTGGAGGTCACCAAGGCCCTCAAGACCTTCAACGAGAAGTTCCCGAACATCGAGATCAAGCACGAGGGCTCGCAGGACGACGACAAGATCACCGCGGGCATCCGGTCGGGCAACACACCGGACGTCGCGATGTCGTTCACCACGGACAACATCGGCCAGTTCTGCTCCTCCGGCGCGTTCCAGCCGCTCAAGTCCTACATCGAGCGCGACAAGGTCGACCTGAACCAGATCTCCCCCGCGGTCCAGGAGTACACCGAGTACAAGGGCAACCGCTGCGCGATGCCCATGCTCACCGACGTGTACGCCATGTACTTCAACAAGGACAAGCTCGCCGAGGCCGGCATCACGGCACCGCCGAAGACGCTCGACGAGCTGTACGACGCGGCGGTGAAGGCCACCAAGAAGGCGCCGAACGGCGACATCGAGGTCGCGGGCTACCTGCCCACGATGGGCTTCTACGCCAACCGCCCGACCATCCTCGCGCCGTCGTTCGGCGCGGAGTGGGAGAAGGACGGCAAGTCCTCGCTCGCGAGCTCACCCGGCTTCGGCGAGATGCTGAAGTTCCAGAAGAAGCTCGTCGACTTCTACGGCTACGACGCCCTCGAGCGGTTCCGCGCGGGCCTCGGCCAGGAGTACTCGGCCGACCACGCGTTCCACCAGGGCAAGATCGCGATCATGATCGACGGTGAGTACCGCACCGCGTTCCTCAAGGCGCAGGCACCGCAGATCAAGTTCGGCACCGCCCCGTTCCCGACCCTGAAGCCCGCCGACTACGGCACCGCCTTCACCACCGGCACGATCATGGGCATCCCCAAGGGCGCCAAGAACCCCGGCGCCGCGTGGGAGCTGATCAAGCACCTGTCGTTCGACACCGACACGATCGTCGACCTCTCGAACGCCATCAAGAACGTCCCCAGCACCAAGGCCGCCATGGAGAGCCCGAGGCTCGAGGTGGACGAGCAGTTCAAGACGTTCATCGACCTCGCCAAGAGCGACAAGCTCAAGGGCAACCCCGTCACCCCGATCGGCGACGCGCACATCAAGGCCGTCACGGACTTCTCGGTCTCCTACCAGTCCGGCAAGGTCGCCGACCTGGAGGCAGGACTCAAGGAGGTCGACAAGAACATCGACGACCAGATCGCCAAGAGCGGCAAGTAGGGATTCGCGCGATGACCGCCTCCGTTGGCGCTCGGCCCGCCCCCGGCCGGGGGCGGGCGCGTGCCCGGCACCGCCTCGCCGTGCTCGGGTTCATGGCCCCGGCCATCATCGGCTTCGTCCTGTTCTTCGGCTACCCGCTGGTCGCCACGGTCGTCTTCAGCTTCACGAAGTACGACCTGATCAACCCGCCGGAGTTCAACGGGCTCGCGAACTACGAGTTCATGTTCAAGGATCCGCTGCTCACCAAGGCGATCGCGAACACGCTCTGGTTCGTGGTGGTGCTCACGATCACGCGGACGGTGTTCGCGCTGGGCGTGGCATCGGTCATCGCGCGTCTCAAGTCGGGCGTCGGCCTGATCAGGACGCTCTGCTACCTGCCGTCCCTGGCCCCGCCGGTGGCCGCGACGCTCGTGTTCTTCATGGTGCTGCGCCCCAACGGCGGCCCGGTCGACAGCGTCCTCGGCTGGTTCGGCGTCGACTCGCCGCTGTGGTTCTCGGACCCGGCGTGGGCCAAGCCCGGCATCACCGCGATCATGCTGTGGATCTCCGGCGACCTGATGATCATCATCCTCGCCGCGATCCTCGACGTGCCGCAGGAGCAGTACGAGGCCGCCGAGCTCGACGGCGCCGGCCCCGTGCGGCGCTGGTGGCACGTCACGCTGCCGACGATCTCCCCGGTGCTGCTGTTCGGCGTCGTGAACTCGGTGATCCTCGCGCTGCAGCTCTTCACGCAGGCGGTCGTCGCGGGGTCGGCCGGCTCGGGAGCGGCGGACGCGACCGGGTCGACCAAGTACCTCGGTTTCCCGGACAACTCCACGCTGACGTTCCCGGTCTACCTGTACACGCAGGGCTTCCGCTACTTCGACATGGGCTACGCGGCCGCGATGGCCACGGTCCTGTTCGTCATCTCGTTCGCCGTGACCATCGTCCTGGTCCAGCGGATGCGCAAGAACTCCACGGCTGAGGAAGGGGGTCCGGGAGCATGACCGCCACGCTGACCAAACCGCCGGTCGACGTCCCCGCGGAACCGGAGCAGCCGCGCCGCGGGCGTTCCACCGGCAGCTTCCTGAACTGGGTCGCGACCCACGCCATCGGCCTCGCGCTCGGCCTGATGTTCGCCACACCCGTCGTGTTCGTCTTCCTCACCGCGGTGATGTCGGACGACCAGGCGTTCACCTCGAACCTGTGGCCGGCGGAGTGGCACTGGGAGAACTTCGTCGAGGTCTTCGACAAGGCGCCGCTGCTGCAGTACCTGGTCAACAGCCTCACGTACTCGCTCCTCGCGACCGCGGGCATGCTGATCTCGTCGATCCCGGCGGCCTACGCGCTCGCGAAGCTCCAGTGGCGCGGCCGGAACCTCGCGTTCCTGCTCGTCATCGGCGCGATGATGCTGCCACCGCAGGTCGTGGCCGTGCCGCTGTACGACACCTGGTCGTCGCTGGGCCTGACGGGCACGCTGTGGCCGTTGATCGTGCCGTACTTCCTGTTCGACGCGTTCAGCATCTTCCTGCTGCGCCAGTTCATGCTCACCATCCCGCAGTCCTACGTGGACGCGGCGAGGGTGGACGGCTGCTCGGAGTTCCAGGCGCTGGTGCGGATCATCGTGCCGATGGCGAAGCCCGGCATCGCGGCCACCGCGCTGTTCTGCTTCCTCTTCACCTGGAACGACTACTTCGGCCCGCTGCTCTACACCGGCGAGGTGAAGGACCAGTGGACGTTGTCGCTGGCCCTGGCGACGTTCAAGGGCATGCACATCGTCCAGTGGAACTCGTCGATGGCGGTGACGTTCCTGACGATGGTCCCGGCCGTCGTCCTCTTCGTCTTCGCCCAGAAGTCGTTCGTCAAGGGAATCACGTTCACGGGGGTAAAAGGGTGAAACTCACCGTCGTCGGTGGCGGGTCCACCTACACACCGGAGCTGGTCGACGGCATCGCCGGTCGTCGCACCAGCCTGGCGGTGGACGAGATCGTCCTCGTCGACCCGGACCAGCACCGCCTCGGCATCGTCGGCCCGTTCAGCCAGCGCCTGCTGGACCACGCCGGTCACCCGGCGAGGGTCCGCACCACCTCGTCGCTCGAAGAGGGCGTCGAGGGCGCGTCGGCGGTCCTGCTGCAACTGCGGGTCGGCGGGCAGAAGGCGCGCGCCTCGGACGAGACGTTCCCGCTCACCTGCGGGTGCGTCGGCCAGGAGACCACCGGCGCGGGAGGCCTCGCCAAGGCCCTGCGGACCGTGCCGGTGGTCCTGGACATCGCGGACCAGGTGCGCCGCCTCGCCGGCCCCGACACGTGGATCGTGAACTTCACGAACCCGGTCGGCATCGTGACGCGCGCGTTGCTGCAGGAGGGCCACAAGGCGATCGGCCTGTGCAACGTGGCGATCACGTTCCAGCGCTGGACGTCCGCCCTGCTCGGCGTCGACCCGTCCACCGTGGAGCTGGAGCACGTCGGCCTGAACCACCTCACGTGGGAACGCGGGGTGTACGTGGACGGCGTCGACCGCCTGCCGGAGCTCCTGCGGGACCACGTCGAGGGTCTGGCCGAGCACATCGGCATCGACGGCGCCCTGATGCGGCGCCTGAACATGGTGCCGTCGTACTACCTCAACTACTTCTACAACCACGACGCCGTCGTGAAGAAGCAGCTGAACGAGCCGCCTCGGGCAGAGGTCGTCGCCGCCGTGGAGAAGGAGCTTCTCGACATCTACGGCGACCCGTCGGTCGTGACGAAGCCGGAGCAGCTCGGGCAGCGCGGCGGCGCGTACTACTCCGAGGCGGCCGTGCAGCTGGTGCACGCGCTGACCGGCGGCGAGGGAGCCGAGAGGCACGTCGTGAACGTGCAGAACAACGGCTCGCTGCCCTTCCTGCCCGACGACGCCGTGGTCGAGGTGTCCTCCACAGTGGACTCGAACGGCGGAACACCGCTGCCCGTCCGTCCCGTGGAACCGTCCATCTCCGGCCTGATCTCGCACGTCACCGCGTACGAGTACCTGGCGCTGGAAGCAGCGAGGCACGGCGGCCGGGACCGGGTGGCGAACGCGCTGCTCGCCCACCCGCTGATCGGTCAGCACGCGATCGCGGACCAGCTGGCCGACGAGCTGATCGCGCAGAACCGCGACCTGCTGCCGTGGGTGAGGGGAAATTGACGACGATGACCGACCGGGTGCTCGCCATCGACGGCGGGAACAGCAAGACCGCGGTGCTCTTGGTCGACGCGGACGGCAAGGTGCTCGCGCAGGTGCGCGGCCCCGGCGCCCCGCCGCAGACCGTGGGCATGAAGCGCGGACTCGACGTGTTCGAGGCACTGGCACGCGAGGCCGCAGCTCAGGCGGGACTGTCCCCCGACGAGCCGATCGCCGCGCACACGTCCGCCTACCTCGCGGGAGCAGACCTGCCCCGCGAGGAGGAGGACCTGACGCGAGCGATCTCCGAGCGAGGCTGGTCACGCACGACGTTCGTCGGCAACGACACGTTCGCCCTGCTCCGCGCGGGCACCGCCGCCGCCGGGGGTGTGGCGGTCGTGTGCGGAGCGGGCATCAACGCGGTGGGCGTGGCCCGGGACGGCCGAACCCACCGCTTCCCCGCCCTGGGCGCCATCTCCGGCGACTGGGGAGGCGGCGGCCAACTGGGCAACGACGCCCTCTGGCACGCGGTGCGAGCGGAGGACGGCCGGGGCCGGCCCACCCTGCTGCTCCCCGCGCTGCTGGAGCACTACGGCGAGACCTCGATCCTCACCGTGGTGGAGAAGATCCACTTCGAGGAGCTCGAACTGGACCCGCACGCCCTCTGCCCGCTGGTCTTCGAGGTGGCCGCACAGGGCGATTCCGTTGCCCTGCAACAGATCGACCGCCTGATCGAGGAGATCGTCCTCCTCGCCACCGTCTCCCTGCGCAAGCTGGACCTGATGGACGAGCCCGTCGACGTCGTGCTGGGCGGCGGGGTCCTCACGAACACCGGCGACGTGGTCGTGGGCCCGGTCAGCCGGCGGATCGCGGAAGCCGCCCCGCTGGCCCAGGTCCGCCTGGTCGACGTGCCACCGGTGGTGGGCGCGGCACTCCTGGGCCTCGACCACATCGGAGCCTCGCCGAGCGCGGAGCTGAGGCTGCGCTCGGCCTACAACGACCACCTGCCGGCAGCCACCCTGGACGTGGTGGCCAGCGGGTAGACAGCCCCGTCTCAGGGGGAAGACCGGCGGCGGCGCCTCCTGAGACGGCCCAGCCCACTGCTCGGGGCTTTCGGCGGCGGCGCCCCGAGCAGTGGTCCCACCCCTTTCCGAGGGGGCATCGGCGGCGGCGCCCCCTCGGAAAGGCCCACACCCCCGCAAACCGACCGCGCCAGGCCCGCAGGGGTTTCCGGCGTCCACAACGGAAACCCAAGACCACCCGCGAAGGCGAAGCCGAGCCGTCAGAGCGAACACGAGCCGCACGCGATGCCGAACGCGAGCCGTCTTCTCCAGCCGCTCCACCTACGGAACCGGCGCCACCACAGAAGAAACCTCAGACGCCAGAACCCCGGAAGACAAGGGCGCAACCTCAGGCGGCAACACGGTCGTCCCCACGACGCTCTCCGCCGCCACCGCCCCAGAACTCTCCCGAGCCGCACTCCCCTCAGGAGTGACCACGGGGTGCGAGTGACGCGGCGGGGTGACGACAACCGCCCCGCTCCCCCGAGTGGGCCGGACCGCACCGGACGAGGGCACGAACTCCATCGGCGGCTGGTCCCCGCCGATCTGGGCCACCTCCGGCTCACCGGGCCCACCGTCGCTCCCGCCACCCGGCGCGGCACCGGGGAACCCGCCGATCACCAGCCCGGCGACCACCCCGGCTGTGACGAGCGCGACACCAACGCAAAGAGACGGAAGCGGCAAACCAGATCGCACCCGGCAGAAGGTAGCGACCGAGTGGGACGAATCTCCCGTAATGCTCTCCAGCTTCCCTCGATCGAGTGGTAAAAGAATCGTCACCCACTGCGACAAAACCTACGATGCCGTAACCGACGGTGGCGTAACCAGGGGTTCGTTGTGCATGCTAACCAGTCGCCCGCGGATGGGAGCCCGCGGACGGCGGCCGCAACACCGCCGCAGCGGTTCGGCAGCGGAGCCGAACCGCGGCGGAGCAGGATCCGCGGAACCGCCACAGCGGACGGACGGATCCCGCGGCCGGGCGACACCCCGCCCGGGCCGGGCAGGCCCGGCGGACGAACGCAGGACCCCGCCGGGCAGGGCAGGCCCGGCGGAGAGCGAAGGGGGATGTAGTGCTGCTGCGATGGAACAGTCTCGTGTCCCTGGGGGACAGCTTCACCGAGGGCATGGACGACCCGGGGCCCGGCGACACCTACGTCGGCTGGGCCGACCGCCTGGCCGGGATGATCGCCGCGAACGCACCCGAGTTCCGGTACGCGAACCTCGCGGTCAGGGGCAAGATGCTGCAGGAGATCATCGACGAGCAGGTGCCGCTCGCGATCTCCCTCAAGCCCGACCTCGTCACGTTCTGCGGGGGCGGCAACGACATCATGCTGCCGAACAGCGATCCCGACGCGGTCGCCGAGGTCTACGAGGTGGCCGTGGCCGACCTCCGGGCCGCGGGGTCGGACGTCCTCATCTTCACCGGCTTCGACACGCGGGCCACCCCGCTGCTCAGGAGCCTGCGCGGCAAGATCGCCATCTACAACTCGCACCTGTGGTCGATCGCCGAGCGCTACCACTGCCGGATGGTCGACCTGTGGTCCATGCACGTGCTGCACGACCGCCGCGCGTGGGGCGAGGACAGGTTGCACCTCTCACCGGAAGGTCACCGGCGGGTCGCGCTCAAGGCCGCGGAGGTGCTCGGGTTGATCGACAGCCCCTCCTGGAACGAGCCGTGGCCCGCTCTCCAGCAGGCGGACTGGGTGACCCAGCGCAAGGCCGACCTGAAGTGGGCGCGCGAGTACGTCGTGCCGTGGATCGGCCGCACGCTCCGGGGCGAGTCGATGGGGGACGGGCTGGCGCCGAAGCGGCCGGAACTGCTGCCGTTGGCGCGGTGCACCGAGGAGAACTACGGCTAGGAGCGGAAAGCCCGACCGGCACTCTCCCCCGAATGCCGGTCGGGCCCTTTCCGGTGCGGGCGCCTCACCCCCTCGGCAATCCCCCACTCGGCGGCCCGCACGTCCAACATCCCATGTTTTGGGACCAGATGACTAAACGCCCGCTAAACCTCGGACGACAGCGAGTCCAAAAGAGCCCGCACCTCGACCGCGCGGGCTGAGTTGACCTGCGAGTACAGGCGCAGCGCCTCGGTCAATTCCGCTGCCGCAGCAACCCATTCCGCCCGCCGGAGCAACACGCCGCCGAGGACGTGGCGGCCGAAGCCCTCCAGGTACAGCACCTCGGCGACGGCGGCCTGGTCGACGACCTGGCGGGCCAGCAGCTCGGCCTGTTCGAGGTCTCCCGCGTCGAGGTGCAGTTCGGCGAGGTTCGCGAGGCCTCGGATCAACGCCACCTGGTCGCCCGAGCGCCGGTACACCTCGACGGCGTTGGCCTGGTGCCGCAGGGCGACGTCCACGTGGCCGCGGGCCTGCTCGACCTGCGCCACGTTGTTGAGGCCGTGGGCCTCGCCGACGGTGTCGCCGGACTGCTGGGCGAGCTGCACCGACTCCCAGAAGTGCAGCAGCGCCTCGTCGTGCAGCTGCAGGCGGAACAGGACGTCGGCGAGCTGGGCGAGCGTCAGCACCAGGTACTGGCGCTCCCCCAGCTCGATCGCGAGCCGGTGCGCACGGCGCGCGTCCGGCAGCAGGACGGGTCGTCCCAGCCGGGCGTTCGTCGTGTAGGTCGTGTCCAGCATCAGGACCTGGCCGAGGCGGCTCCCCGTCACCTCGGCCGCGGCCAGGCCGAACCCGACCAGCGCCACCCACTCGCCGGTGAGCGCGCGCACGGTCGCGTAGTGGTGCAGCAGCCGGACGAGCTGCCACACCTGGTCGTGCAGGCCCCGTTCGGCGGCCGCGTGCACGACCGCGACGATGTTGGGCCACTCCCGGTCGAACCAGTCGACCGGGTCCTCGAACGCCGGCAGGGCCGTGGACCCGTTGTCCCGCAACGCGAAGTCGAGCCCGTCGCGCGCCGGCCGGATGGCGCGGCGCACGTGGTCGCACACGACCAGGTAGTAGTTCACCAGGCGCCGCAACGAGTCCAGGTCCGCACGGCCGACCCCGCGCACGTACAGCCGGACCAGCTCGTGCATCGTGAACCCGTCCGGCCACGGTTCGACGAGCAGGTTCACCTCGACGAGCTGCGCCAGCCGGTCACGGGCCGACTCGACGCGGGTGCTGGTCAGCGCCGCCACGGCGTGCGACGACATCCACCGGCCGGGCGCGAGGCCGACGGACCGGAAGACCTCACCCAGCTCGGACGGCAGGTCGCGGGTCGAGAGGTCGAGCGCGCGCGACACCCCCACCCCGGCCTCGGGCAGGTCGAGGCCGCGCAGGCGCTGACCGTCGTCGGCCAGCTCCCCCACCAGCTCCTCGACAGTCCACTCCGGACTGATCACGAGCTTCGCCGCCGCCACCCGCAGCGCGAGCGGCAGCCCGCCGCACAGCTCCGCGAGCTTCTTCGCCGCCACCGGGTCCTCCGACGACAGGGGCTTGCCCAGCACGTCGTCGACCAGCTCGCGGGCGGCGTCGTCGTCCAGCGGGCCGAGCTTGCGCACGCGGGCGCTGTGGGTGACGACGAGCCGTTCGAGCTGGGACCGCGACGTCACCAGCACGACCGAGCCCGACCCCGGCGGCAGCAGCGGCTGCACCTGGTCGAAGGCCGTCGCGTCGTCCAGCACCACCAGCACGCGGCGGCGGTGGAGCAACGAGCGGTACAGGCCGACGCGGTCCTGCACCGCGACCGGCACGCCGTCCGCCGGCACGCCCAGCGCCACGAGGAACCTGGTCAGCACCTCACCGGGCTCGGTGTCGCCGAGCGACGCGAACAGCACGCCGTGCGGGAACATCTCGGAGTTCTCGTGCCCCCACGTGATCGCGAGGGCGCTCTTGCCGACGCCGGGCGCACCGGTCAGCACGGCCACGGTCGTCGCGAGCAGGTTCCTGGCCGCGCAGACGGTGTCGAGCCACGCCTTGTCGTCGTCCCGGCCGAACAGCCTCGACGCGGACGCGGGCAGCAGCGCGGGCGCCACGATCCCCGCCCTCGGTGCGACGGGACGAGACTCGACGGGGCCGACCACGCTCAGCGCCGGGTCGTCGCGCAGCACCTGCTCGTGCAGCAGCCGCAGCTGCGGTCCGGGGTCGATGCCCAGCTCGTCCACGGCACGGCGCTGGAACCGCTGGTAGGCCTCCAGGGCGTCGGCGCGCTGCCCGGACCGGTAGAGCGCGCGCATGCTGTGCGCGACCAGGCGTTCCCGGAACGGGTACTCGGTGCACAGCCCGCGCAGCTCGCCCACCAGCTCCAGGTGGCGGCCCAGCTCCAGCTCGGCGTCGATGCGTTCCTCCAGCGCCGACAGCCGCAGCTCTTCGAGTCCCGAGGTCATCGGGTCGCCCGGTACGTCCACGAGCACCGGGCCGCGCCACAGACCCAACGCCTCGCGCAGCAAGCCCGCCCTGATGGCGGCGGGCTTGCCGCGGGCAGACGCCACGAGCTGCCGGGCGCGGTGCAGGTCGAGACGCCACGGGTCCACGGTCAGCTGGTACCCCGTCGGCGTGGTGCGGATGGTCGCGGAGGCTGACGGGTCGGCCTCCTCCAGCACCTTGCGCAACCGCGAGACGTAACCGTGCACGATGGTGCGCGCCGTGGCCGGAGGCGAGTCCGTCCACAGCGCGTCGACGATCCGGTCGATCGAGACGGGTCGGTTCGCCTCGACGACCAGCATGGCCAGCAGCCCGCGCATGCCGCGGCGGCCCAGCTGGACGAGCCGTCCGTCGGCGAGCACCTGGAGTGGACCGAGCACGCCGAACTCGAGTCCGGTTTTGCTCCGCATGCCCCTCCCTCTCCCGTGCTGACCTCGTCACTCCAACAGGTGGGCAGGGGGCCGTCCCAGATACAAGTGCGGCCCGAGTTCGCGGGACGCTACTGTTCACGGGTGCCGCGAGATCGGAACTCCGTGGTTGACCGCGGCGCCGGGTGTCTCCTCGGCGGCGCTCTCGGTGATGCGCTCGGTGCTCCTGTGCAGTACCTCGGCTGGGCCGACATCCAGCGCGAACACGGCCCCGAGGGCGTCCTGGGACCTCCGAAGCCCGCGTTGTTCACCGACGACACCCAGCTGACCCTCTTCACCGCCGACGGCTACCTGCGCGCGTACGTGCGCGGCAAGCGCACCGGCGAGTGGCAGCCGATCGAGACGGTCTGGCACAGCTACCGGCGGTGGCTGGTCACCCAGCAGCAACCGGCTCCCGAGCAGGGTGCCGTGGGCCTGCTCGCCGACGAACGGCTGTACGAGAGCCGCTCGCCGGGCCTGACGTGCCTGCGCGCGCTGGCCGCCGAGACACCGTCCACTCCGGAGAACCCGCACAACGAGTCGTCCGGCTGCAACGGCGTCACGCGCACCGCTCCGGCGGGCTTCGCGCCGTCCGCGGCGATCGCGTACGACCTGGGCTGCCGGTTCGCCGCGCTGACGCACGGCGGCACGGGCGGCTGGGTGTCCGGTGGCGCGCTGGCGCTGCTGGTGCACCTGCTCGCCGTGAAGGGCAGGCCGGTGCGCGAGGCCGTCGACCAGGTCATCGGCCGGGTGCTGCGTGACGACACCTACACCGCGACCGTCCTCACGCGAGCCGTGGTGCTGGCCGAGGAGCACGACGGCCAGTCGCCCGTGCGCGTCGACCGGCTCGGCAGCGGCTGGACGGGTCCGGAGGCGCTGGCGATAGCGGTCTACACCGTGCTGACGCACCCGAAGCCGGCGCAGTTCGTGGACGCGATGCGCGCGGCGGCCAACCACTCCGGCGGCAGCGACGCCACAGCGGCGTTGACGGGGAACATCCTCGGCGCGCTGCACGGCACGGACGCGTTGCCCCGCGACTGGCTGATGGGCCTCGAGATGGTGGACGTGCTCGACGCGATGGGACGCGACCTCGGCATGTCCGCGGTCAACCTCGACTTCAACGAGGACCGCTACGCCTGACACAGAAAAAGCCTGCTGGGTTGCGCTCCCGAATTCGCAACACAGCAGGCTTTCTCGCACGAGCAGTTGGTCGACAGCAGGCCGGGACTTGCCCCGAGCGCGAGCTCCGATCCAGCTCTTGATCAACGAAAACGTGCCCCGGAGTCAAGGCTCCGTTGGGCGAGCATGTTAACAGATGTGTACGGGAAGTCCAGGACTCGAGTACACGCGACGATCTTCGTCGACGATGAAGACCTCGCACTCCTCCTGTGCCGCAGCCCATTCGATCCCCTCCCTGCCCAGCGCGAACGCCGCTGTGGCAGTGGTGTCCGCGATCGCGAGGTCGTCGGAGAAGACCGTGACGGAGATCAACCCCGTCACGGGCTGCCCGGTGCGGCCGTCGAGGATGTGCTGACCGCGTTCGTACAACGCCGACGTGGCAACGGCTCCGTCGCGCACGCCGAGCACGACGCTCAGCCGGTCGGCGAGGTCGGGATGCCGAACGCCCACGCGCCAGGGCTTTCCGGGTTCCGGCTCGCCGGCCGTCACGACGTCGCCGCCCGCGTTGAGGCAGAACGACGTGGCGCCGCCCTCGCGCAGCACGTCCGCCGCGCGTTGCACGGCCCAGCCCTTCACGACCGCGCACGGGTCGAGCCCGCGTCCCGGCACCCGCGCCGTGAACGCGCCGCCGGTCGACTGCTCGTACCAGTCGCACAGCGACAGCACCTCGACCAGGTCCGGGGTGAGCTCCTCCCCGGTCAGCTCGCCCCGGTCCAACCTGGACACCTCGCTGTCGGGCTTGAACGGCGAGAACCGGGCGTCCGCCTCGCGCAGCCAGGCGAACGCCCGCTCGGCCAGTGCGGCGTCCCCGTCACGCAGGTCCACCGAGATCGGCAGGCCCATGACGTGGTCGACGCGCCGCACGGACATCCCTACCTCGCCCCGTCGATGGCGGCCTGCAGCGACTGCTTGTAGCCCTCGGAGGTCGCGGTCGCGCCGGACACCGTGTCGATGTCCGCGCTCTGCGCCTTCAGGGCCGACTCGCGCAGCAGCGGCAGCGCCGTCCTGGTCGGGTTGCTGTTGGGCGCCCGCAACGCCTTCACGTCGACGATCTTGGTGCCCTGGAACGTCACCTGCACCTGCACGGTGCCCTCGGACGTGTTCACCGCGGGCCCGGAGACGCTGCGGTTCTGGGCCTGCTGCTGGGTGGTCTGCTGCTGGGTGGTCTGCTGCTGGCGGCGTTGCGTCGTCTTCGGCGCGGCCTGGGTGGTCGGGGGTGCCGTCTGCTGCTGGGTCTGCTGCTGCGTCTCCGGTGCGGCGACCTCGCTGATCTCGCCCTCGTGGCCGGAAGCCGGCGAGTAGAGCCAGACCGGGACGAGACCGGCCACGCTCAGCGCCAGGACGGGAATTGCCCTCTTCACGTCGTCGGACCCTTTCAGTCGGCCAGCGCGAAGCGCTCGGCGTGGATCTGGTTGCCGGGCACTCCCAGCTCGTCGAGGCTCGTGATCACCGCGTCGGTCATGCCGCCGGGGCCGCAGATGAACACGTCGCGGTCCTGCACGTCCGGCACGAGCGCGGCGATGTTCTCCGGGCCGAGCAGCGGGCCGTTCGGGGTGATCGTCTTCGAGGAGCCGGTGACCAGGCGCAGCACCGCGCCCTTGGCCCTCGCGAGGCCCTCGATCTCGCGCAGCAGCACCGCCTCGCTCGGGTCGCTGACCCGGTACAGCACCACGACGTGGCCCTTGATCTCCTCCAGCAGCGCGCGGACCGGCGTGACGCCGACACCGCCCGCGACGAGGAGCGCGTTCGGCTTGGTCTGGTGCATGGTCGTGAAGGCGCCGTACGGGCCCTCGGCGAACACGCGGGTGCCCACCTGGATATTGCGGATGTCCGCGCTGCCGGTGCCGAGCGCCTTCGCGGTGAGCCGCAGGTACTTGCCGTTGGGCGCCGCGGACAGCGAGAACGGGTTGGCCTGCCACCAGCGGTCCTTGGTGAGGAACCGCCAGAGGAAGAACTGGCCGGCCTGGGCGCCGAGCCGGTCGAGGTCCCTGCCCTCGATGTAGACCGAAACGACGTTGTGCGCCTCGGGCACGACGGCGGCCACGTGGAACCGGTGCCGCCAGTTGCGCCACAGCGGGAGCACGACGCGTCCGATGAGGACGGAGCCCAGCGCGAACGCCCAGAGGCCCCACCAGTAGCCCGTGGCGAGCGCGGACTTGTGGAACGTGCTGCCGACCGCGACCTGGTGCGAGAACGCGAGGAAGATCGCGATGTAGGTGTAGAGGTGGATGAAGTGCCAGGTCTCGTAGGCCATCTTGCGCCGCGCGAAGCGGGCGGAGACGACGCCGACGACCATGATGATCGCCCACGCCACCAGCGCGCGGAGGATGCCTTCGAGCTCGGTCGCCTGCCGGACGACCTCGGCGATCGGCCCCTCGGGGCCCGCGTTGCCGAACGCGATGAAGACCAGGTGCCCGACGAGCATCCAGAAGATCGTGAAGCCGACCCAGCGGTGCCACGAGGTGAGCTTGTCCATGCCCAGGCGCCGGTCGAGCCACGGCAGCCGCGCCACCAGCAGCAGCTGGAACGCCATCGCGAGCGCGCCGTAGAGGCCCGCGAGCCGACCGAAGTTGACCAGCTTGTTCGAGCCGACGCCCGCCGCGGTGAACAGGTACGTCACGAACGCCGCGTTGGCCAGGAGGAACACGTAGAGGCCGGCTTTGGCCAGCACCTTGTGCGGCGTCGCCCGGCCGGCCTGGGCCGGTCGGGCGGGGTGCTGCAGGGTGGTCGTCACGGCGGGCTCCTCGGTCGGGCGGTCTCCGGCGGTCGTGGTCGATCCTCTGCGCCGCGGCTGTGGCTCCCCTTTGCCCGCGCTGTCGACTTCCTGTCGATCGAGCGGGGGAGCCACCGGGTGACGCACCATGAGCACGTGGACAAGGGCAACTCGGTTCGATTGCTCGTCGTGGACGACGAGCCGCACATCGCTGACCTCGTCGCGACCGTCGCCCGCTACGAGGGCTGGCAGGCCGCGACCGCGCTCAACGGCGAAGAGGCGTTGAGGGAGGCGGCCGAGTTCCAGCCGGACATCGTGGTGCTCGACCTCATGCTGCCCGACCTGGACGGGTTCACCGTTCTCGATCGGCTCCGGTCGGCCGGCGCGATGGTGCCCGTGGTCTTCCTGACCGCTCGTGACGGCACCGCGGACCGCGTGGCGGGTCTCACCCGAGGCGGCGACGACTACCTCGTGAAGCCTTTCTCGGTCGAGGAGCTCATGGCCCGGCTGAGGGCAGTGCTGCGCCGCTCGACCGGTCCGTCGTGGAAGCGGTCGGTGCTGAAGGTCTCCGACCTGGTGATGGACGAGGACACCCGCGAGGTCCGCCGCGGCGGCAAGCTCGCGACGCTGACGCCGACCGAGTACGAGCTGCTGCGGTACCTCATGCGGCGCTCCCCGGCCGTGCTCACGAAGGCGCAGATCCTCGACCACGTGTGGGAGTACGACTTCGGCGGCCGGTCCAACGTGGTCGAACTGGTCATCTCCCACCTGCGCCGCAAGCTCGACGACGGCCGCGAGCCGTTGATCCACACCGTGCGCGGTGTGGGGTACGTGCTCCGCCGAGCAGCGGAGTGAGCCCGCGATGAAGCTCGCCTGGAAGCCGCTGCGCGACTGGCGGCTCGGCACCCGGCTCGCGCTGGCGCTGGGCGCGCTCGCGCTGACGGTGTTCGTGATCGTCGGCTGGGTGATGGTCGCGTCGATGCAGTCGTTCCTCGACCGCCGCCTCGACGACCAGATGGTGATCAGCCAGCAGGGCGCGGCCAAGGAGGTCGAGTACTACGGCAAGGTCACCAAGATCCCGCCGGACTGGTTCGCGGTCGTCTACAAGATCGAGAACGGTGGCGTCACGCCCCTGCCCGGCGACCAGCAGCCGCAGGACCGCGAGGAGTTCGACGCCCTCGCGAAGAAGGCGCTGACGGCCGACGGGTTCCAGACCGAGTACCTGCGCGGCGAGGGCAAGTTCCGGCTGCGCGCCTGCCAGATCGTCCAGGACGAGTTCATCGTGGTCAGCGCGGCCCCGATGACCGACCGCGACGGCACGATCTCCCAGCTCGTCACGGTCAGCGTGATCGCGTTCCTGGCCGCCCTCGTCGCGCTGGTCGTGGGCGGGCAGGCGTTGATCCGCAAGGGCATGCGCCCCCTGTCGGACATGGCGGACACCGCGCACGACATCTCCTCGCACGACCTGACCGACTCCAGCGACCTCAACGCGCGGGTGGACGGACGTGGCGGCGGCGTGGAGGTCGAGGAGCTGCGCGAGGCGTTCAACAAGATGCTCGCGCACATCGACTCCTCGTTGTCCGCGCGCACGGCGGCGGAACAACGGTTGCGGCGGTTCATCGCCGACGCCTCGCACGAGCTGCGCACGCCGCTGACCTCGTTGCGCGGCTACGCCGACCTCTTCAAGTACGCGGCGGCCAACGAACCCGGCGAACGCGAGAAGCACCTGGAGAAGCTGCGGTCGGAGGCGTCGCGCATGAGCGTGCTGCTCGACGACCTGCTGCTGCTGGCGCGCCTGGACTCCGCGGAGTCGGAACCGCCGCTGCGCCCGGAGGAGGTGGACCTGTCCGTGGTCGCCGAGGCGGCCGCCGACGCGTTCCGCGCGGCCCGGCAGACCCACGAGCTGTCGCTGGACGCCGACACGGTGACCATGACCGCCGACCCGACGCGCCTGCGGCAGGTGCTCGACAACCTGCTGACCAACGCGGCCGTGCACACCCCCGCCGGCACCGCGGTGTCGGTGGAGGTGACGGCCGAGAACGGCTGGGCGGTGATCCGCGTGGCCGACACCGGTCCCGGCATCCCGGAGGCCGACCAGGCGCGGATCTTCGACCGGTTCTACCGGGTGGACGACTCGCGGACCCGCCAGCGCGGCGGCAGCGGCCTCGGGCTCGCCGTCGTCCAGTCGCT
The DNA here is from genome assembly GCF_036321065.1 of Lentzea sp. DG1S-22. NCBI lineage: Bacteria > Bacillati > Actinomycetota > Actinomycetes > Pseudonocardiales > Pseudonocardiaceae > Lentzea > Lentzea sp. DG1S-22. Next base: position 5,613,311 of record NZ_CP143276.1, read on the forward strand.
GGTCGAGGCGCACGGCGGCACGATCGCGCTGACCAGCAGGCCGGGGTCGACGGTCTTCACGATCCGCCTCCCCCGGCACGCGAGCTAGCTCATTCCGCCCGCGAGGACGTGGCCCACAGGTCGATGCCCGACTCGACGGCGTGCTTGTCGATCTCGGCGAGCTCGTCGTCGGTCAGCGGCGGCGCCTGCAGGGCCGCGAGGTTCTGCTCCAGCTGCCCGACCGACGACGCGCCGATCAACGCCGACGTGACGCGCGGGTCGCGGATCGTCCAGGTGAGCGCGAGCTGCGCGAGCGACTGCCCGCGCGACTTCGCGATCTCGTCGAGCGCCCGGATGCGGCCGAGGTTCTGCTCGCTCAGCAGGTCCGTCGACAGCGACTTGCCCTGCGTGGCGCGCGACCCCTCCGGGATGCCGTTCAGGTAGCGGTCGGTCAGCATGCCCTGCGCGAGCGGCGAGAACGCGATGCAGCCCGCGCCGACCTCCTCCAGCGTGTCCAGCAGCTCCGGCTCGATCCAGCGGTTGAGCATCGAGTACGACGGCTGGTGGATCAGCAGCGGCACCCCGGCGCTCTTGAGCAGCTGGGCCGCCTCGCGGGTCTTGGCGGGCGAGTACGACGAGATGCCGACGTAGAGCGCCTTGCCCTGCTGCACGGCGCTGACCAGGGCGCCCATCGTCTCTTCCAGCGGCGTCTCCGGGTCGAACCGGTGCGAGTAGAAGATGTCGACGTAGTCGAGCCCCATCCGCGTGAGCGACTGGTCGAGCGAGCTCAGCAGGTACTTGCGGCTGCCCCACTCGCCGTACGGGCCCGGCCACATGTCGTAGCCCGCCTTCGTGGAGATCACCAGCTCGTCGCGGTAGGGCCGGAGGTCGTCCTCGAGGATCTGCCCGAACGTGATCTCGGCCGAGCCGTAGGGCGGGCCGTAGTTGTTCGCGAGGTCGAAGTGCGTGACACCGAGGTCGAACGCCCTCCGCGCGATGCCCCGGCCCGATTCGTACGGCCGGTCACCGCCGAAGTTGTGCCACAGGCCGAGCGAGATGGCGGGCAGCTTGAGGCCGCTGCGTCCCGTCCGCCGGTACGTCATCTGGTCGTAGCGCGCGCTATCCGCGAGGTAGGACATGGGTCCCACAATGTCATGTCCTGACAAAACAGAGCAGGACGAGGACCACCTCGGCGCGATGCCCGTGGCACCGGTTCCCCGGTGTCACGGACGCCTGTTCACCGGTGAACAGGATCAGTCTTGCGGCGGATCCGGCGATCACACCGGTGAGATCCGGTCGCACACCGACGTGCGAACTGGCGAACGGCGCAGCGGGACGGTGGGCGACCGGAGCAGGCCGGGTCGTGCGGATCCCCCGCGGGCCCTTCGCCGCACCGGGCGGCACGCGGCCCGTTCGCAGGAACTGGCGGGCGCGGTGGCGGAAATGAAACAGGGGCCCGCCCACCTGGGCGAACCCCCGTCTTCCCGAGAGCCGGCGAGGGGAATCGAACCCCTAACCTTTCGCTTACAAGGCGAGTGCTCTGCCAATTGAGCTACGCCGGCCGGCCCGCGTTCGCGAACATCGTAAGCGCCCGTTGCGGGTGCTACCTGCGGCGAACGGTCTGCTCTCAGTGTGATCGGATTGCTCCGACCGGAGTCGGACCAACCAACTGAGTGGCCCAAAGCGTCGCGACGACCGCCTTGACCAGGTCAGGAGGGTAACCAACGGACAGTGATCATGTCCTCCTTTTCAGGTCGCCCGATCGGAGGTGGCCGATGACACAGCAACAGCCGAAGTCCCGTCACGATCATTCGACGGAGGTGCGCAAGATTTCCGCGAACAGCCTGCACGGCCCCGCGCTGCCCGACGACACCACGGTTCACCTGGTACTCGATCTCGCCTTGAAGATCGGTGAGGTCCAAATGGCCAGCGGAGCCGGTGCGGCCGATGTGACAGCGACGATTCTCTCCGTCACCGAGAGCTATGGGTTGCCGCACACCGAAGTCGACGTGATCTACACCTCCATCAGCGTGTCGTGCCACCGCGGCACGGAGGCGTTGCCGATCACCTCGATCCGCGTCGTCCGGCAGCGCGGTCTCGACTACACCCGGCTGGCGGACGTGGAGCAGCTCGTGCGCAACCCAGGGCCGATCGAGGAGGCGCACGCACGGCTCGAGGACATCGTCAACGCCAAGCACCCGTACCCGCGCTGGGTGGCGACCGCCGCGTGGGGCGGGATGGCCGCCTCCGTGGCGTTCCTCGTGGGCGGCGGGCTGGTGCTCGCGCTCACCGCCGCGGCCATCACCGCGGTGGTCGACCGGGTCGGCCGGCTGCTGAACCGCCGCGCGCTGCCGTTCTTCTTCCAGCAGCTGGTCGGTGGTGCGCTCGGCACGGGTGCCGCGCTCGCCGTCTACGCGACCGGGTTGCTGCCGGTGCGGCCGAGCCTGCTCGTAGCCGTCGGGATTGTCGTGCTGCTGTCCGGGCTCGCGCTGGTCAGCACCGTGCAGGACGCGATCTCCGGCTACAACGTCACCGCCGCGGGCCGCACGGTCGAGACGGTGCTGCTCAGCGCCGGCCTGATCGCGGGCGTCGCGCTGGCGATCCGCGCCGCCGTCAGGTTCGGGCTCGACATCAAGCTCAGCGACCCGCTGCCGGCCCTGATCTCCGCGGTGCCGATGCAGTTCGCGGCCGGGGCGGCGACGAGCGCGTTCTTCGCGCTCGCCTGCTACGCCCGGCCCCGCGCGCTCGTCGCCGCCGCCCTCTCCGGCGGGATCGGCACCGCCGCCTACGGCCTCGTGACGAGCGCCGGGCTGGACGCGCTGCTCGCGTCGGCCGTGGCCGCCGCGATCACCGGGTTCGGCGGCGCGACGCTGACCCGCCGGTTGCGCATCCCGACGCTGGTCGTCGTGCAGGCGGGCGTGGTGCCGCTGCTACCCGGCTGGACGACCTACCGGGGCCTGTTCCAGCTCACGGCGGAAGGTGACCCGGCCGGTCTGAGCACCCTCGTCTTCGCCAGCGGCATCGCCCTCGCCCTCGCCGGGGGTGTCGTGTTCGGCGAGTACCTGGCGCAGCCCGTGCGCACCGGGCTGGGCCGCCTGGAGCGCAAGTTCGCCGGGCCGCGCCTGTCCGGGCCCCTGAAGCCCACGAAGCGTCGATTGGAGTGAACCTCCTTGTGACGGCCGTTACACGACACGCGACACGTTCGCATCAGCACTAACGTGGGCATTTGTGAGCATGGACATTGGCGAGAACGGGGCGGAATTCGTAGTCGTGGCCAACAGGCTCCCGGTCGACCTGGAGCGCTTGCCCGACGGAACAGAGCGCTGGAAGCACAGCCCCGGCGGACTGGTGAGCGCGCTCGAACCGTTCCTCCGCTCACACAGCGGCGCCTGGGTCGGCTGGCCCGGCATCGCCGACGCCGAGGTGGCGCCGTTCGAGGACGACGGCCTGCTGCTGCACCCCGTCGAGCTCTCGGCCCGGGAGGTCGAGGACTACTACGAGGGCTTCTCCAACGGCACGCTCTGGCCGCTCTACCACGACGTCGTGGCCCAGCCGGCGTTCCACCGGCGCTGGTGGAACACCTACGTGAGGGTCAACCAGCGCTTCGCCGACGCGACGGCGAAGGTGGCCGCGCAGGGCGCGACGGTGTGGGTGCAGGACTACCAGCTGCAGCTGGTGCCGGCGATGCTGCGCGAGCAGCGGCCCGACCTCAAGATCGGTTTCTTCCTGCACATCCCGTTCCCGCCGGTCGAGCTGTTCATGCAGCTCCCGTGGCGCACGGAGATCATCCGAGGCCTGCTCGGCGCCGACCTGGTGGGCTTCCACCGGCCCGGCGGCGCGCAGAACTTCCTCTGGCTGGCCCGCCGCCTCGTCGGCCTGGAGCCGAGCCGCGGCACCGTCGGCGTGCGCACCCGGCCCGGTGTCGTGCAGGTCGGTGACCGCACCGTGCGGGTCGGCGCGTTCCCGATCTCGATCGACAGCGCGGGCCTCGACGCCGTCGCCCGGCGCAAGGAGACGCAGGCCCGCGCGAGGCAGATCCGAGAGGACCTCGGCAACCCGAAGCGCATCCTGCTCGGCGTGGACCGCCTCGACTACACGAAGGGCATCGACGTCCGCATCCGCGCTCTGTACGAGCTGATCGCGGACGGCCGCGTGGACCCGGAGGACGTCGCGATGATCCAGCTCGCGACGCCGAGCCGCGAGCGGGTCGACCACTACAAGACGATGCGGCAGGACATCGAGCAGTCCGTCGGGCGGATCAACGGCGAGTTCGGCCGCGTGGGCAAGCCCGTCGTGCACTACCTGCACCAGTCGGTGAACCGCGAGGAGCTCGTCGCGTTCATGAGCGCGGCGGACGTCATGGTCGTCACGCCCGTTCGGGACGGAATGAACCTCGTGTGCAAGGAGTACGTGGCCTGCCGATATGATCTTGGTGGAGCTCTGGTGCTCAGCGAGTTCGCCGGCGCCGCCGCAGAACTGACCAGTGCGTTCTTGGTGAACCCCCATGATCTGGACGGTGTCAAGAACGCGTTGCAGGCCGCCCTCGACATCGATCCAGCCGAAGGCCGCCGTAGGATGCGCGCGCTGCGCCGCCAAGTCCTCACCCACGACGTTGACCGCTGGGCGAGGTCGTTCCTGGAGGCGTTGGGCACGCAGACCTCGGTCTGAATCCTTTCAGATCCCCTGACCCATCGAGTGCTCCAGGAGGGGCGTTGACCGCCGAGGCCCTCCCCGCCGAACTGCGCCGAGCGATCTGCCAGCTCGCGCGGACCCCGCGACTACTTGTAGCCAGCGACTACGACGGAACACTCGCTCCGATCGTGGCCGACCCCGAACAAGCCCGCCCGCTCCCGGAGTCGGTGAACGCCCTGCGTTCACTGGCCTCGCTGCACGAGACCACCTCAGCCGTGATCTCCGGGCGCGCGCTGCGCGACCTGGCCACGCTGTCCCGACTGCCCGGCGAGGTCCACCTCGTCGGGTCGCACGGCTCCGAGTTCGACGTCGGCTTCGTCCACGCGCTGGACGGCGACGCCAAGGCGTTGCTGCGCCGGCTCGAAGCCGAACTGGAAGAGATCGCCGACGGCCAGGAAGGCGTCCAGCTCGAGGTGAAGCCCGCCTCGGTCGCGGTGCACGTGCGCCGTGCCGCCACCGAGGCCATCGGTGAGGCGGTGCTCTCCGCCGTCCGCTCCGGCCCGTGCACGTGGGACGGCGTGCAGGTCACCGAGGGCAAGGCCGTCATCGAGCTCGCCGTCGTCGAGACCAACAAGGGGCAGGCGCTCGACATCCTGCGCCACCAGGTCGGCGCCACCGCGGCGATCTTCCTGGGCGACGACGTGACGGACGAGAAGGCGTTCGCTCGCCTGCACGGCCCCGACCTGGGCATCCGGGTCGGCGCGGGCGAGTCGCTCGCCCAGCACTACGTGAACGACCCGTCCGACGTGGCCACCGTGCTCGCGTTCCTGCTGGAGGAGCGCCGGGCGTGGCTGCACGGCGACCAAGCCGTGCCGATCGAGCGCCTGACCATGCTCGCCAACGAGCGGTCAGTGGCCCTCGTGACGCCCGACGCCAAGGTCAACTGGCTGTGCCACCCCGAGCCGGACTCCGCGGCGATCTTCGCGGACCTGCTCGGCGGACCGGCCGCCGGCCACTTCTCGATCAAGCCGGAGCACGGGTCGCTGCCGCTGGGCCAGCGCTACCTGCCGGGCACGATGATCGTCGAGACGCGCTGGTCGCGGCTCCTGGTGACCGACTACCTGGAGCACAACCTGGCGTCGCACCGCACGGACCTCGTCCGCCGCATCTCCGGCTCCACCAACGCGGTGATCACGTTCGCGCCGCGCCCCGAGTTCGGGCAGGTGCCGGTCCGGTTCCTCCGCGAGCGCGACGGCCTGCGCGTCGTCGGCACGTCGGACCCGATGGTGCTGCGGTCCCCCGGCGTCGACTGGGAGATCACCTCGGACGGCATCCAGGAGACGGCCCGCGCCGTCGTCCGGCCGCGCGAGGGCGCACCGGTGCTGCTGGAGCTGCGCTGCGGCACCGACGACATCTCCGAGCACCCGCTGAACGAGTCGGTGCGCCGCGACCTCGCGGCCAGCTACTGGTCGGACTGGGCGGCGGGGCTGAAGCTCCCGACCGTGCAGACGGACCTGGTGCTGCGCTCGGCGCTGACGCTGCGCGGCCTGGTGCACAAGGACTCCGGCTCGATCATGGCGGCGGCCACCACGTCGCTGCCCGAGGAGCTCGGCGGCGTCCGCAACTGGGACTACCGCTACTGCTGGCTGCGCGACGGTGCCATGACCGCCTCCGCCCTGGTGTCGGTCGGCTCGTACGCCGAGGCCGACGGCTTCCTGGCGTGGCTGCACCGCGTCCTGGAGACCATCCCCGGCCCGGAGCGCCTGCACCCGCTCTACACGCTGCACGGCACGCAGCTGGGCGCCGAGGCCGTCATCGACACGCTGCCCGGCTACGCGGGCTCGCGCCCGGTGCGCGTCGGCAACCTCGCGAACCAGCAGGTGCAGCTCGACGTGTTCGGCCCGGTCGTCGACCTGGTCGTGTCCCTGGCCACCGCACGCGGTTCGCTGTCGGACAACGACTGGGCGATGGTCCAGGCGATGGCCGAGGCCGTGTCGCGCCGCTGGCACGAGCCCGACCACGGCATCTGGGAGGAACGGCACGCGCCGCGCCACCACGTGTACTCGAAGGTCATGTGCTGGCTGACCATCGACCGCGCGATCAAGCTCGGCGAGCAGTTCGGCCGCGAGCTGGACCCGTCCTGGGTGCCGCTGCGCGACACGATCGCCACGGACGTGCTCAAGAACGGCTGGAACGACGAGGTCCAGTCGTTCACCACGGCCTACGACGGCGACGACCTCGACGCCGCCTCGCTGTTCGTGGGCCTGGCGGGCCTCATCGACCCGACCGACGAGCGCTTCCAGTCCACGGTGACCGCCATCGAGGCCGAGCTGCGCTCCGGCAGCACCGTCTACCGCTACCACCGCGACGACGGCCTGCCGGGCGACGAGGGCGGCTTCCACCTGTGCGCCGCGTGGATGATCGAGGCCTACCTCCTCACCGGCCGGCGCACCGAGGCCGAGGAGCTGTTCGCTCAGATGGTGGACGCGGCAGGCCCCACCGGCCTGCTGCCCGAGGAGTACGACCCGGTCGCCGAGCGCTCGCTGGGCAACCACCCGCAGGCGTACTCGCACCTGGGCCTGATCCGCTGCGCCCAGCTGCTGTCGCAGTAGCTCGTCCGTGCCGCCGCGGTCCCCTCAGGGCCGCGGCGGCACTTTTTCGATGATCCGCGCCGTCCCGGGCGAGCTGCCGTGCAACGTGATGACGTCGCCCCGGATGAGATGCGCCCACGCCGGCGGCACCAACGGCCTCAGCCTGGCCGTCGCGCGTTCCCCAGGGCCCAGCCGGGGCTTGGACTCGATCCACAGCGCCGCCACGCGCTGCTCCCGGCCCGTGACGTCCCACAGCGGGCGCTCTCCCTGGCCTCCAAGGGTTCCGCGTCGACCGAGAGCGTCAGCTCGACCCGCAACAGGCCCTGGATCGACTCCACGCAGCGCCACTGGAACCAGGCGTCGTCCTGGTCCATCTGGACGGCCGCCTCGGCGAGCAGGGCCCAGTAGCGCGGCGTCTGCCACGTGTGGCCGTCGAACTCCCCCAGCAGGTCGAGGACCAGCTCCCACTCTTCGAGGTCCAGGTAGTCGAGCAGGTCCGCGCTCCGGACTTCCCGGGGCATCATGGACGTCGCGAACCGCAACAACTCACCGATCTCGCTGTCGTGTCTCCCCAACACGCGCGTATTCGATCATGGCTGCGCATTCCGCCGTGGGGCGCCCGGTACCGTCGCCGACTGCGGTGGGCGCATCAGCGCCACGCGGCGGCCGCGGGCACGTTGCCCTGGCCGCATGCCGGACAGGCCGCACGCTCCTGGGCGCGACACCGCCGGTCCCGATCACGTCGGCCGGGCGGCTGAGGCGGTCCGAAGGCGAGGCGGTCTCCGTCAGCTCAGGCCGGGGTACGTGTCGGCTGCAACGCCAACCTCGCTCAGTCGTCAAGGCCACTCGCCGCGTGCGCCCGGCGGGCGCCGGATGCACGCGACGCCCGGCGGGTCAGCCGATCACCGCTGCCGCACCCCACGACTCACTCGTCGTCGTTCGCGCTCTCACCCTTGCCACTGCTGCGCCGCCGGTTCAGGCCCAGCACGTCCAGCGCCGACACCAGGTCGTTCGCCACCAGCGCCCGCACGCCGTCCGGCAGCGGCCCGTGGTCCGGCGGCACCAGGGCCTTCTTGAAGCCGAGCCGTGCGGCCTCCTGGAGGCGCTTGCCGACGCCGTTGACGCGCCGGATCTCGCCGGCCAGGCCCACCTCGCCCAGCACCACCAGGTCGGCGGGCAGCGCGATCTCGCGTTCGGCGGAGGCGACGGCCAGGACCACGGCGAGGTCGGCCGCAGGTTCGACCAGGCGCATACCGCCGACGGTCGCGGTGAAGACGTCCTTCTGGAACAGGTTGACCTTGCCGCGCTTCTCCAGGACGGCCAGTGCCATCGAGATCCGCGCCGAGTCGAGGCCGCTCACCGCGCGGCGGGGGGCCGGGAGGTTCGTCTTGGCCACCAACGCCTGCACCTCGCCGAGCATGGGGCGCTTGCCCTCGACGATCACCGTGACGCAGGTGCCCTCGACGGCCTTCTCGCGGCGCGTGAGGAAGAGGCCCGACGGGTCCGGCACGCCGACGATGCCGTCGTCGCGGAGCTCGAAGCAGCCGACCTCGTCGGCGGCGCCGTAGCGGTTCTTGATGCCCCGCAGGAGGCGGAGGCTGGAGTGGCGGTCGCCCTCGAACTGCAGCACCACGTCGACGAGGTGTTCCAGAACCCTCGGTCCCGCAACGGATCCGTCCTTCGTGACGTGTCCGACCAGTACGACCGGGAGGCCTCGTTCCTTGGCCATCGCGATCAGTCCCGAAGCGACGGTGCGCACCTGCGTGACGCCGCCGGGCACGCCCTCGACGCTCACCGTCGACATGGTCTGCACGGAGTCGACGATCAGCATCGACGGCTTCACCTCGTCGACCTGGCCGAGCAACGCGCTCAGCTCGCTCTCGGCCGCCAGGTACATCTCGGCGTGCAGGTTGCCGGTGCGTTCGGCGCGCAGCCTCACCTGGCCCGCGGACTCCTCGCCCGTGACGTAGAGGCAGCGGCCGTGCGACTCGGCCCAGCGGTGCGCGGTTTCGAGCAGCAGCGTCGACTTGCCCACGCCGGGCTCGCCCGCCAGCAGCACGACGGCGCCCGGCACCAGGCCGCCGCCCAGCACCCTGTCGAACTCGCTGACGCCCGTGGAGAGCGCCCGGGCCGACTCGATGTCGACCTCGCCGATCGGCCTGGCCTTCGACGTCGGCGCGCCCGCCACGACACGCGTCACCGACGCGGTGCCCCGTTCCTCGATGCTGCCCCACGCCTGGCACTCGGGGCAGCGGCCGAACCACTTCGCCACCTCGTGCCCGCACTCGGCACAACGGAAGATCGGCCGCGCTGTCTTCGCCACGGGACGAACGTTAGAGCACGGGTCTGACACTCCCGATCGCCGCAGGTCAGGGCGCACGGCGAAAAACTTCGAAGATTTTCGGCCGGGTGTGTCGATCCGGTGGGCCGCCCGTTCGACGCATCAGTGGAAGGACACGACAGCCTGGAGGACACAGTGACCACCGCCACCGCGACCCAGACCCGCAAGTTCGCCCTCGGCCGCTACGCCACCGTCGTCACCCGCGTGCTGACCGGCCTGCTGTTCGCCACGACCGGCCTGAACGGCTTCCTGGCGTTCATGCCCGCCCCGGACCCCGCCTCGATGGCCGCGGAGGGCGTGGCGTTCAGCGCGGCCCTCCACGCGACCGGCTACATGCTGCAGCTGACGTCCGGTGTCCAGCTGCTCGCCGGCGTCCTGCTCGTAGTCGGCCGGTTCGTGCCGCTGGCGCTCGCACTGCTGGCCCCGGTGGTCGTGAACATCTTCCTGTTCCACGTCTTCCTGGAGCCGAGCGGCATGGTGCTGGCGGTGCTCGTCGTCGCCGCCGAGATCGGCCTGGCGTGGGCGTACCGCGACAGGTTCCGCCCGATGCTGCAGGCCCGCTAGACCCGGCACGCACACGAAAACGCCGCTCCTCCCACGATCGCGGGAGGAGCGGCGTTTCGCGCATTTCGCGAGTTCGCGTCAAGGGGCGAACTCGTCGCCGCTGCAGAGCAGCGGCAGACAGCTCAGTGGCCGCCGGCCTCGTGGCCCTCGCTGACGCGCTTGTGGTCGGACGGCGCCACCGGCACCTCCAGCGTCAGGGAGCCGGCCTTCTCGAAGAGGAACGTGACCTTGACCGTCTGAGCGGCCACCACGTCGCGGTTCAGCTTCTTCAGGGTGCAGCGGATCTGCAGGACCTCGAGCTCCTGGTCCTTCGCGGCCGACGCCGAGGTCGGGGCGACCGACGAGCCGGACGGGCGGCCGGAGGACGACGCGGCGCTCGACGACGGCACCGAGCCCGACGTGGGCGCGACCGACGAGGACGACGGGGCGCCCGAGGTCGGCGAGACGGACGACGACGGCGCGTTCGAGGACGAAGGCGCGCTCGACGAGGCGGAGGCGGAGGACGAGGGCGCGGAGGTCTTCACCGGCGCCTTCGAGGCGTCGTACTCGGCCCGCAGCGCGTAGCCGGCCGGGATGTCCTTCGAGCCGGCGACCTCGAGCTCGGACCCGGAGGCCTCGGACTTGATCGACAGCAGCTTGTCCGGGTCGGTGCCCGTGTTCGCGATGACGAACGTCAGCGGGACGTCCTCGCCCTCGTGGTACCGGTTGCCCTCCGCCGGGAAGGCGAGCATGGCGTTGCGGACCGCGATGGGCCCCGCGTTGCCGCTCGCACCGTCGACGGCGGCGACCTGGGTGTCGGTCTGGGTGACCTGACCGGCGCTGCAGCCGACCGCCACCAGGCCGAGGCCAGCGGCCAGCGCTGCCGTCACGATAAACCGGCGAGACACTCCTGAGTTCACGGCTCCAGCGTCCTTCCTAGGGAACAACCACCAGGCAAGGAGCCTAACCGGGACCCGAATCGAGGACGCGTTGGGCTGCCAGTCGATCTTCGGTGAGACGTACCTTGCACGCGAACAGGTGTTTTGTCAACCCCCCGCATGGCCCTGACCAGCACTAACGGATCATCGAGCAGCAATCGGAGGGTTGCCGGGCGTGTTAGGATGGAGGCATCGAAAGGGGCAGAGGACACATGGTTTTCAAGGTCGGAGAGACCGTCGTCTACCCGCACCACGGTGCCGCTCTCATCGAAGCGATCGAGACCCGCGTGATCAAGGGCGAGGAGAAGAAGTACCTCGTTCTCAAGGTTGCGCAGGGCGATCTCACCGTTCGGGTTCCCGCTGACAACGCCGAAATCGTAGGCGTGCGCGACGTTGTCGGCCAGGAAGGGCTCGACCGGGTTTTCGAGGTCTTGCGCGCTCCCCACACGGAGGAGCCGACCAACTGGTCTCGGCGGTACAAGGCCAACCTTGAGAAGCTCGCCTCCGGCGACGTGAACAAGGTTGCGGAAGTGGTGCGCGACCTCTGGCGGCGCGAGAAGGATCGCGGGCTTTCCGCCGGCGAGAAGCGGATGCTGGCGAAGGCGCGGCAGATACTGGTCAGCGAGCTGGCGCTGGCCGAGGGCACCGACGAGGACAAGGCCGAGGTCCTCCTCGACGAAGTTCTCGCCACGGCCTCGTAGTTTTCACCGAAACACCTGAAGAGCATCGGATTCAGTCGCGAACATGAGTGTTGTCGCGCTCGTGCCCGCGGCAGGGCGGGGTGAGCGCCTGGGCTACGGGATGCCCAAGGCGCTCGTGCCGGTCAACGGGGTACCGCTGTTGACCCGTGCCGTTCTCGGCCTGTTCGAGTCAGGCCAGGTGCAGCACGTCGTCATCGCCGCGCCACCGTCCGATGTGGACCAAGTGCACTCCGCAACCGCCTCGCTGGCCCCGGCCGGCGGGGCGGTGCACGTGCTTTCCGGGGGTGCCGAGCGCACCGACTCCGTGCGGCTCGCCCTCGACCACGCGCTCCGCGTGATTCCGGACACGTCGATCGTGCTGGTCCACGACGCTGCTCGTGCCTTCACCCCTCCCGAGGTCATCGCCGGTGTCGTGGCCGCGGTGCGCGACGGGCACGATGCCGTCATCCCGGTGTTGCCGGTCGCCGACACGATCAAGCAGGTGGACGAGGTCGGAGTGGTCGTCTCCACACCTGATCGAGCGGCACTGCGGGTCGTGCAGACCCCGCAGGGTTTCCGCGCCGAGACTCTCAGAGCCGCCTACAGCTCCGGTATCGCCGCGACTGATGACGCTGCTCTCGTGGAGAAGAACGGTGTCGCGGTCCACACGGTTCCCGGACACGCCCACGCCATGAAGATCACCACCCCGTTCGACCTCGCGGTCGCGGAAGCACTGTTCAGCGGAGGTCAGGAGTGAGGATCGGCCAGGGCGTCGACGTCCACCCGGTCGAGGCAGGTCGTGAGTGCTGGGTCGCCGGCCTGCTGTGGGAGGGCGTAGACGGGTGCGCGGGCCACTCCGACGGCGACGTGGCCTCGCACGCGCTGTGCGACGCGCTGCTCTCCGCGGCGGGCCTCGGTGACCTGGGCGCCGTCTTCGGCACGTCGGACCCGCGCTGGTCGGGCGCGCACGGCGTGGTGCTGCTCACGGAGGTGCGCCGCCTCGTCGAAGAGGCCGGATACCGTGTGGGAAATGCCACAGTGCAGGTCATCGGCAACGAGCCGCGCATCGGCAAGCGCCGCGACGAGGCGCAGGAAGCGCTTTCCGCGGCCGTCGGCGGCCCGGTCTCCGTCGCCGGCACGACCACGGACGGCCTCGGCCTGACCGGTCGCGGCGAGGGCATCGCGGCCATCGCGACCGCGCTGCTGATCCCCACCGCCTAGCCGGGCCGCCGCTGAGCGGGCACGTTCAGCACCGCGGTGCCGCCGTCGAGGTCCACCCGGCTCCGCGGCGGTGCGGCGTCGCCCTCCTCGTCGCGCAGCTGCCGCTCCTCCTTGCGGTACTCGAGCTCGTCGCGCTTGCCCGTCTCGAACGTCGCCCCCAGCTCGCCGATGCCCGCGGTGGCCATCGGCGTGCCCTTCTTCTTCCTGCGCACGAACCGCTCCACGACGGCGAGCACGAACAGCGCCGCCACCAACGCGGGCAGCGACATCGCGAACAGGAACCCCAGGCTCATACCGGGACAACTCCCCCGCCGGCGGTGTGGTTCCCGCCACTACCATGCGCGTCGTGCCCAAGTACGACGTGTGCCTCTCCTTCGCCGGTGAAGACCGCCCCTACGTCGACGAGGTGGCACGCCACCTCACGGAACTGGGCGTGTCCCGCTTCTACGACACCGACGAGCAAGCCGACCTCTGGGGCAAGAACCTGGTCGAGCACCTCGACCGGATCTACCGCCACGACTCGCGCTTCTGCGTGATGTTCATTTCGGAGGCGTACGCCAGGAAGATGTGGACGAAGCACGAGCGGCAGGCGGCGTTCGACCGCGCGCTCGTCTCCGACACCGAGTACGTGCTGCCGGTCCGGTTCGACGACACCGAGATCCCCGCGCTGCGCGTCGGCACCGGCTACCTCGACCTGCGCGACCGCACCCCGCGCGAGCTGGCCGAGATGATCGCGCGGAAGGTCGGCGCGGCCGTCGGCGCTCCGGCGGCCGGCTGGGAGTACCAGCTGTTCGCGGACACCGTGGCGCTGCACATGCGCAAGCTCAAGGACAAGCAGATCAACCACGAGATGGGGTACGCGGCGCCCGGACGCGAGATCACGACGGACACCGACGCGCTGGACAACCTCACGGCGAAGTCCCGCACGTTCGACGGCGTCCTCAACGGCATCGCGGACCTCCTCTCGCCCGGCCGGCAGCAGTGGGCCTTCGGCCCGGCGGGCAAGCCGGGGGACAGCGACAAGATCCGCCACCTCGCGAACCTGTTCGTCGAGGCGTACGAGAAGCTGCTCGACTGGTCCGCCGACCTGCGCGGCACGACGACGCCGGACCGCTTCACCGCGCTCTACCGGACCGCGGCGCACCTCGCCGACGAGCCGTTGCGGCAGATCGAGCGGTTCGTCGAGGAGTTCATCGCCGCCAGCGAACGCCGAGCGGGCGACCTGCAGCTGGTCCTGTCCTACGACGACTCGGCGTTCAGGACCGAGCTCATAAAGGTCCAGACCACCTAGCCGTCCGGCACGTAGAGTCGGGGGCGTGACGATCCGCGCCGCGCTCTTCGACTTCTCCGGCACGCTGTTCCGGCTCGAGCACCCCGAGCTCGAGTCCAACGGCGACCTGATGCGTGCCCTCACCGCCCCGGTCGGCATCGCCGACGGCGTGGACCCCGAGCTGGCCGACGCCTGGTACCGCCGCGACCTCGACCCGGACGTGCACCGCTGGGTGCACGTGCGCGTCCTGAACGACTCGCTCGTGCCGGACGCCGAGGCGTTGTACGACCAGCTGCTGCACCCCGCCTCGTGGGTGCCGTACCCGGACACCAGGGCGGCGCTGGAGCACCTGCGGGACGTGCCCGTCGCGGTCGTCAGCAACATCGGGTGGGACATCCGCGCGGTCTTCGAGCACCACGGCCTCACCCACCTCGTGGACGAGTTCGTGCTCTCGTACGAGGAAGGCGTCATCAAGCCGGACCCGAAGATCTTCACGACCGCGTGCGAACGGCTCGGTGTCGATCCCCGCGACGCCGTGATGGTCGGCGACAGCCAGGAGGCGGACGGGGGAGCCGAGGCCGTCGGTTGCTCCTTCCGGCTCGTCAACCCGGTTCCGACGAGTGACCGCCCGGACGCACTTGTGGATGTGGCCCGTACCATTCCCGTGTGAGCCTCCACATCTACGACACCGCGAGCCGGTCCATGCGGGAGTTCCACCCGCAGGTCAACGGAACGGCGTCGATCTACGTGTGTGGGGCGACCGTGCAGGGCGTGCCGCACATCGGCCACGTCCGCAGCGGCCTGAACTTCGACGTCCTGCGCCGCTGGCTCGCCCGTGACGGCGCCGAGGTCACGCTGGTCCGCAACGTCACCGACATCGACGACAAGATCCTCGCCAAGGCCGCCGACCACGGCCGGCCGTGGTGGGAGTGGGCGTACACGCACGAGCGTGCGTTCGAGGACGCGTACGACGCGCTGGGCTGCTTGCCGCCGTCGTACGCGCCGCGCGCGACCGGCCACGTCACCCAGATGGTCGAGCTCATGCAGCGCCTGATCGACAAGGGCCACGCGTACGACGTCGACGGCGACGTCTACTTCGACGTGCGCTCGTTCCCCGAGTACGGCGCCCTGTCCGGGCAGCGGCTCGACTCCGTCGAACAGGGCGAGGCGGCGGTGCGCGGCAAGCGCGACCCGCGCGACTTCACGCTGTGGAAGGCCGCGAAACCCGGCGAGCCGTCCTGGCCGACCCCGTGGGGCGAAGGCAGGCCCGGCTGGCACCTCGAGTGCTCGGCGATGGCCACGACGTACCTGGGCAGCACGTTCGACATCCACGGCGGCGGTCTCGACCTGATCTTCCCGCACCACGAGAACGAGCAGGCGCAGTCGCGCGCGGCCGGTGACGGCTTCGCGAACTACTGGATGCACAACTACTGGGTGACGCTGTCGGGCGAGAAGATGGCGAAGTCGCTCGGCAACACCGTGTCCATCCCCGCGATGCTCGACAAGGTGCGCGCGCAGGAGCTGCGGTACTACCTGGTGGCGCCGCACTACCGGTCGCACATCGAGTACTCCGAGGACGCGTTGCAGGAGGCGGTCACGGCGTACGGCCGTGTCGAGTCCTTCCTGCGCCGTGCCGTCGAGCGCCTCGGCCCCGTCGAGCTGCGCGGCGACATGTGCCCGGACTTCGTGGTCGCGATGGACAACGACCTGAACACGCCCCAGGCCGTGGCCGCCCTGCACAACAAGGTGCGCCAGGGCAACACGGCGCTCGCCGACGGCGACGACGACACGGCCCGTTCCGCGGCCGAGTGCGTGCGCCGGATGGCTGACATCCTCGGCGTCGACCCGTTGTCGCCGAAGTGGAACGACGCGTCGCCTGCCGACCTCGGCATGCGGCAGGCGTTGACCACGCTGGTGGATCGGCTGCTCGCCGAACGCCAGGAAGCCCGCAAGAGCAGGGACTTCGCGCGCTCCGACGCGTTGAGGGACCAGTTGCACGACGCGGGCATCGCCGTCGAGGACACCCCCGGCGGTCCGCAGTGGACTTTGAAGGACGACTGACTTCCGTGGCTGGCAACTCCAAGCGCAAGGGCGCGATGCGCAATCCGGGCTCCAAGAAGGGCGCGGTCGTCGGTTCCGGCGGGCAGAAGTCCAAGGGCCTGCAGGGCAAGGGTCCGACGCCCAAGGCGTCGGAACGCCCGAACCACCCCGCGTACAAGCGGGCCAAGGTGGCGGCGAAGACCGAGGCCGTGAAGAGCCAGCGGCGCCAGAAGACGGAGAAGGCCCAGGCCGAGACCGTCGCGGGCCGCAACCCCGTCGTCGAGTGCCTGCGCGCGGGCACGCCGGCGACGGCGCTGTACGTGGCGCTGGGCATCGACGCGGACGACCGCGTGCAGGAGGCCGTGCGCCTCGCCGCCGACCGCGGCATCTCCGTGCTGGAGGTCGCCCGCGGTGAGCTCGACCGCATCACCGGTGGCGCGATGCACCAGGGCCTCGGCCTGCAGGTGCCGCCGTTCGAGTACGCGACCCCGGACGAGCTCCTCGAGCTCGCCCAGCGCTCGTCCACGCCGCCGCTGCTCGTGGCGCTGGACGGCGTGACGGACCCGCGCAACCTCGGCGCTGTCGTGCGCTCCGCCGCCGCGTTCGGCGCCCAGGGCGTCGTGCTGCCGCAGCGGCGCAGCGCGTCGATGACGGCGGTCGCCTGGCGCACCAGCGCGGGCACCGCGGCGAAGCTGCCGATCGCGATGGCCACGAACCTGACGCGCACGCTGCGTGACTGGGCCGAGGCCGGTCTGATGATCGTGGGTCTCGACGCCGACGGTGACGTGGACGTCGACGGCCTCGACCTCGCGACGAGCCCGCTCGTCGTCGTGGTGGGCTCCGAGGGCCGCGGTCTCGGCCGCCTGGTCAAGGAGACGTGCGACCAGACCGTGTCGATCCCGATGGCCACGGGCGTCGAGTCGCTCAACGCCTCCGTCGCCGCGGGGGTCGTGCTGGCCGAGGTCGCTCGCCGCCGCCGGGTCGCCGCGAAGGGCTGAACGTCCTGACGTAATCGGCTAGTTCGTGACGCTAAGCGCCTCGTTTCGCCGACGTTAGTGATCGTTTTCCTGCCCGCGAAACCGGTTCAGGTTCGCGGGCGGGAAAGTCGACTTTCCACACTTGCCAGAACTGCGCATCCGTTCGCATGACAAACGGCGTGGCCTATTACGCGCCACTCCCGGGCGCGGGTACCGTCGTCTCGTTCGCCATTAACGGGGTCTGCCGGGCAGGAGTCGGAGCGGTGTTGCACCGGTTGGTCGAGCCGTGGACACCCGTTTGGCACCAGCTGACACACAACGTGACCATTTGGGGTCCAATCAGGCGAACCCGAGGTCAACTGTGAAGAAGATCAGCCCTACGTTTTGTTATTGTAACTACTTTAGGTAACCGGCCTGCTCCGTTTAGGTACACACTGTGGTAGGACAGACGTTGAACGGTCAGGCAGCTTCTACCGTGATTGTCGATAGAAATTGATTACCACCGGCGGGGGCGACGTGACTCGGCGCAGGACGAATCGGGACGAGCCGATTCGCCGCGCGCGGGCGGCGGACCCGCGAGGTCGCGCATGACGACCCGCGGCGCCCTCCGCGAGCTCCTCGGTTTGCGCGAGTTCCGCGCCATGTGGATCGGCTCGACCGCCTCGACCGCCGGTGACCAACTCGCCGCGGTGGCTTTGTCACTGCTCGTATTCGAGCGGACACAATCCGCAGCGTGGACCGCTCTCACGTGGTCGCTGACGCTCTTCCCGCCGCTGATTTCCGGGCCCTTGCTGGGATGGGTCGCCGACCGCTTCCCGCGACGCACGGTAATGGTGACGACGGCGTGGTTGCAGGCCGTGCTGATGGCCGTGATGGCCATTCCCGGCATGCCCCTGTGGGCCATGATCGTGCTGCTCGTCGTGGTGCTGGCGATCTCCTCGCCGTACCTGGCGGCGCAGGAGGCGAGCTTGCCCCACGTCCTCCCGCCGAAGCGCTACGACGACGGCGTGGCCCTCTTCGGCACGTCCGTCGACATCGCCCAGATGGCGGGCCTCGCCGCCGCGGGCTTCCTCGTGGCCCACACGAGCCCGGGCCTCGCACTCGCGATCAACGCGGCCACGTTCGCCGCCCTGGCGATCCTGGTGCAGACGTCGGTGAAGCACCGTCCGGCGGCGGACCCGCTGGGCCGCAAGAAGAAGGACGACGAAGAACCACGCGGCGTGCTGACGCTGATGGTGGCCGAACCGCGGCTGAGGACGCTGCTGGGCGTCCGCCTCCTCGCGGGCCTCGCGATGGTGCCCGAGGGGCTGGCGGTGCCGCTGGCGGCGAGCCTGAACGCCGTCTGGGCGGTCGGCCTGATCCTCGCGATCGAACCCGCGGCGAACGTCCTGGGAGTGGCGCTGCTGTTCCGCCTGGTGCGCGATCCGGCGAAGCGGGAACGGCTGATCGGCCCGCTGGCGATCCTGTCGCTGGGGCCGTTGATCATGTTCGCTTTCCACCCGAACCTGACCTGGACGATCGTTTTGCTGGTGATCGCCGGTATAGGCGGGGCTTATCACACGCCCGCTCGTGCGGCGTGGATGAGGCTGCTACCCGATCAGTACCGGGGACGCGCTTATGGCATCGGTCGCGCGGCGCTGCGTTCGAGCCAGGGCGGAGGAATGGCACTGGCCGGCGTGGTGGCCCATTCGATCGGATCGGTGACGGCCACGATCGCGGGAGCGGGCGGTGTCGGACTGCTGCTGGCGACGCACGCCACCTTCGCCTTGAGGCGCGCCAGAGGTCGCAACGACTCGAAGGCGGTGGCAATCTGAAACAGAACGGTCACCAATAGCGATATCCGTCTCAGAGGTACCAGGATGATCCGGATGCATGATTGAAGTCCAGTCGAGGAGAGGTGGAGTTCAGAAGTCACGGTTGCGCATGGAAGGACACCTCCTCGTTGCGGCGAGCAGCAGCGCAGGTAGGTCTACGACCTGGTCAGCGGCGGCTTTGCTCATGGTGTTCCATGAGCGTAGGGGGTCGTGGTGAAGAACAGTTTGACTGATCGCGGGCGATCGCGGGCACTCGGCTTGACTCCGATTCGCAACTGGGACCTCTGGACCGTTGCACCCAGTGCGATCGCTTACTTTTTCGTGCTCGAAGCGGCCGTGGCAGTGGCCTCCATCTGGCTCCTGACGAAGCTCACCGCGGTGTCCCCCACGGACTGGCTCCGCTTCGGCGCGCTCATCGCCGCCATCACGATCCACCTGACCGTCGTCCGCAGAGCGGAAGAGGCCCGGCGCAACGAGGCCTCCGGTCCCCACATCGACCTGACCTCGGTCTGGACCTTCGCCGCGGCCGTCGCACTCCCCGGTGGCCTGGCGGTGATCGCCACGATCTGGATGCGCATCCTGATCCAACCCATCGCCCGCCGCCAGCCGTACAGATTCGTCTTCGGCACCGCCTCCATGCTCGCCTCGACGCTGCTCTCGTGGGCCCTGGTCCACCTCACCGGCGTCTCCCTGGCGGCCACCGGGAACATCCCGACCGACCTGAGCCTGGTATTGGTCCTCGCGATAGCAGCGGTCCTCTACTGGTTCGTCCAGGTGATGACCGTCGCCGCGGCGTTCAAGATCGTCACCCCGAACTCGAAGGTCCTCGACTTCCTGGGTTCCAAGGTCGACAACATGCTCGAGATGAGCACCCTCGGCGCCGGCGCGATGCTCGGCATGCTCATGACGAGCCACTGGGTCGGCCCGCTGCTGCTGGTCGTGCCGGTCATCCTCGTGAACGCCCTGCTCTCCCGAGCGGGCGAGCGGAGGACACACCTCGAACGCCTGCTGCGCGAACAGGAACAGCTCCACCAGCGCCTGGCGGCCGACGCCCACACCGACTACCGGACGGGCCTGCTGAACACCAACGGCCTGGCCGAGTACGCGGGCCGCCTGGCAGAGCGCTGCCGCCTGGACGGCGAGCCGATGACCGTCCTGGTCATCGACCTCGACCACTTCAAGCGCATCAACGACACGTGGGGCCACCCGGCGGGCAACGCGGTCCTGGCCGAGGTGGGCAGGATACTCCGCGAGAAGCTCCGCCCGGGCGACGTGGCGGGCAGGGACGGCGGCGAGGAGTTCGTCGTGGCCCTGAAGGCCACCCCGGTCGCCCAGGGCGTCACGATCGCCGAACGCATCCGCGAGGCCATCGGCTCCCTGGCCGTCCCGACGACCGACAAGCACCGCAACGTGGTGACGCTCTACGGCCGCGAGATCCAGCCCCCGGAACCGGAGGGCGAGTCGCTGCAGGCGATCTCGGCCTCCATCGGCGTGGCCGTGATCCCGGACAACGGCCCGGACGTGGCCACGGCCCAGCACTCAGCGGACGCCGCGCTCTACAAGGCGAAGGAGAACGGCCGCAACCAGGTCCGGGTGGCGGGCCTGGACATCCCGCCACGCCTGATGCCCGCTCCGCGGCAGGACGACGTGACGAAGCCGATCACGTCCCGCACTGCCTGACTCGGCTCGTGCGCGGCCTGACGCAGGCTCGCGCAGGGGTCCCCCGCGATCAAGGGTCCCCCGCGACCCACCGTACTCAGCGGGTCTGACAGAGGGTTGACCAGCGGGAAGGGGCGCCGCCAAGGAGTGACACCCGCGACGCCGAAGGCGAGCCGTCTTTCCAAGACACCTCGGGTGTGGCTCGCTCCGGCCCGGCTCGTGACGAAGCCACCCCACCAACGCAACAGCAAGCCGCCAAAGCACCAGGCGTGCCATCAACCCGCGACCGGCGCCGGCCCAGGCTTTTGATCAGATTGGCGGAGCCCCGAGCGGTGGA
Organism: Lentzea sp. DG1S-22; assembly: GCF_036321065.1. NCBI lineage: Bacteria > Bacillati > Actinomycetota > Actinomycetes > Pseudonocardiales > Pseudonocardiaceae > Lentzea > Lentzea sp. DG1S-22. The sequence continues at coordinate 5,634,333 of NZ_CP143276.1, forward strand.
ACAAGCGGCAACTCAAGCAGCCCGCCGCTGCAAAGCCCCGACTCCGCGACAAACCAGATAAATCACGAAACTGACCCCGGTGACCAATGCGGACACGGGCAACCCGGGCTGCAACGACAACAAAATTCCACCCACCGCGGCGATTTCGGCGAAAACCACCGACAACACGGTGGCCCGCAACGGCGAAGCCGTCACCCGCATCGCGGCGGCGGCGGGAGTGATCATCAGAGCCAGCACCAGCAACGCCCCGACGACCTGGACCGACAAAGCCGTGGCAACGCCGACCAGCACGGCGAACACAATGGACAACCCGCGCACCGGCACCCCGCGCGAGACAGCCACATCGGGGTCGACGGAAGCGAAGAACAACGGCCGCCAGATCAACGCCAGCACGGCCAGCACGGCGACGGACGACACGACCAGCAGGTCCAGGTCCGTCGAGTCCACACCGACGATCTGCCCGGTCAGCAGCCCGAACTTGTTGGCGGAGCGTCCCTTGTAGAGCGCGAGCATCAGGATGCCCATGCCGAGCCCGAACGCGAGGATCGCCCCGATCACCGAGTCCCGGTCGCTCTCCCGCCGGGACAGCACGCCGAGCAGCACCGCGGCGATGATCGACCCGGCGAGCGCGCCATAACCAACACCTATGCCGAGCAGGAGCGCCGCCGCGCCGCCGGTGAAGGCGAGCTCGCTGGTGCCGTGCACGGCGAAGGCCATCTTGCGGGTCACGATGAACGGGCCGAGCACGCCGGCGACGAGGCCCAGCACGGCGGCCGCGATCAGGGCGGTCTGCACGAACTCCAGTTCGAGGAGGTCGAAGAGCGTCACGAAGCGGCCTCCGCCGACAGGTGGTGCGTCTGCTCCTCGCAGGCGCCGGCGCCGACGACCAGGATCTGGTCGCGCACCCGCACGACCTCGACCGGCGTGCGGTACAGCTCGGACAGCGTCCGCGAGTTCATGACCTCTTCCGGCGTGCCCACCCGGAACCGGCCGCCCACGAGGTACAGGACGCGGTCCACGAGGGGCAGCACGGGGTTCAGCTCGTGCGTCACGAAGAGCACGGCCGTGGCGGCCTCACGGCGGCGCTTGTCGATCAGCTCCGAGACCACCCGCTGGTTCGCGAGGTCGAGCGAGAGCAGCGGTTCGTCGCACAGCATCACCGTCGGGTCGCCGACGAGGGCCTGGGCGACGCGCAGCCGCTGCTGCTCGCCGCCGGACAGCAGGCCGATCGGCGAGTCCGCGTACCGCTCGGCGCCGACGGACGCGATGGCCGCGTCGACGCGGATGCGGCGCTCGCGGCGGTTGCGCAGGCCGAGACCCCACCGGTGGCCGTCGAGGCCGAGGCCGACGAGGTCGCGGCCGCGCAGCGTCATGGACTGGTCGAGCGCTCGCTGCTGCGGGATGTACCCGATGGCGTTGTTGCCCCCGGCGATCGAGACCGAGCCCGACGACAGCGGCTGCAGGCCGAGCAGCACGCGCATCAGGCTGGTCTTGCCGGAGCCGTTCGGTCCGAGGACCGCCAGGAACTCACCGGGCTCGACGTCGAGGTCGAGCCCGTCCCACAACACCCTGTCCCCGTAGGACAGCCGGGCCCCGCGCAGCGAGATCGCGGTCATGCCTTGAGCGCCTGCGACAGCGCGTCCACCTGCTTGCTCATCCAGTCAAGGTAACCGGTCGTGCCTTCGGGCAGCGTCTCGGTGACCACGACGACCGGGATGCCCGCCGCCTTGGCCTTCTCCACGACCTGCTCGGTGACCTGGTTCTCGGTCTGGGTGTTCTCCAGCAGCACGTTGACCTGCTTGCCGTCGACGAGCTGGTTCATCTCGGCGAGGGCCGCGGCCGGGACGTCCGACTCCTCCTCGATGGCCTTGCTGAACGCCTCGGGCGTCACGTCCTGCGCGCCGGACGCGTCGACCAGGTAGTGCGCGATCGGCTCGGTCGCGGCGATCTTCTTGCCGGCGCCGATGCCCTCGACCTTCTTCTCCAGCTCCTCGAGCTTGGCGGTGAAGTCGGCGGCGTTCTTCTCGAACGCGGCCTTCTTGTCCGGCGCGATCGCGGCGAGCTCGGTCGCGGCCGCCTCGGCCACGGCACCGACGGTGTGCAGGTCGTACCAGACGTGCTCGTTCTCGCCGTGCTCGTGGTCGTGGCCGTCGCCGGCCGGGGCCTCGCTGGTGGGCGTCTGGCTCGCGGGGGCCTCGCTGCTGCCCGGCTCGGCGTGGCCGTGGTCGCGCAGCGGGAACGCCTCGACCTTCTTCGTGGCGTCGCTGGTGATCAGCTTCGCGAAGAAGTCGTCGTAGCCGCCGCCGTTGAACACGACCAGCTTGGCGTCCTTGACCAGCGCGGCGTCGGCGGGCTTGCTCTCGTAGGAGTGCGGGTCGGCGCTCGGGTCGTCCAGCAGGGCCTTGACCTCGACGTCGTCGCCGCCGACGGCCTTGACGACGCTGCCCCACACGTTGGTGGAGGCGACGACCTGGATCTTGCCGCTGTCGGAAGACGGCGTGGAGGTGCCACACGCGGCCAGGCTCACGACGGCGAGAGTGCCGACCAGAGCGTTGCGGAGAGTCATCACGCCGTCCCTCGATCAGGTAATGGAAACCGTTGTCGAGTTCAGTTTACGACACGAAAAAGCCCCCGACGGTCACGCCGGGGGCTTTAGCCTGTGACTCACGCCTCCAGGCGCTCGCCCGATTCGGGGTGGAACAGGTGGATCTCGCTGTGGTCGCGGACGGCGACCTTGACGTGCTGGCCCAGGGTCGGCGGCGTGCGGCCGTCGACGCGGACGACGAAGCGCTGCGACGAGTCACCGATCTTCACCGCGCCGTGCACGAGCGCGTCGGCGCCGAGCTCCTCGACCAGCTCGACGGTCATCTCCATGCCCTCCTCGCCCGACGGCACGATGCCGAGCGCCTCGGGGCGGATGCCGAAGGTGACCTCGTCCAGACCACCGGCGGCGGCGATCGCGTCACGCGAGAGCGGCACGATGACGCCGTCGAGCTTCGCGCCCTCCGACGTGATCGGCACGGTCTTGAGGTTCATGGCCGGCGAGCCGATGAAGCCCGCGACGAACGCGTTCGCCGGGCGGTCGTACAGCGCGCGAGGCGTGTCGCACTGCTGCAGCAGGCCGTCCTTGAGCACCGCGACGCGGTGACCCATCGTCATGGCCTCGACCTGGTCGTGCGTGACGTAGATCGTGGTGGTGCCGAGGCGCTGCTGGAGGGCGGCGATGTTCGCACGCGTCTCGACGCGCAGCTTGGCGTCGAGGTTGGACAGCGGCTCGTCCATGAGGAACACGGAGGGCTCGCGGACGATGGCGCGGCCCATCGCGACGCGCTGGCGCTGACCACCGGAGAGCGCCTTCGGCTTGCGCTCCAGGTACTTGGTGAGGTCGAGCATCTTGGCGGCCTCTTCGACCTTCGCCTTGATCTCGGTCTTCGCCACGCCGCGCAGCTTGAGCGCGAAGCCCATGTTCTCCGCGACGGTCATGTGCGGGTAGAGCGCGTAGGACTGGAACACCATGGCGATGTCCCGGCCCTTCGGCGGCACGTTGGTGACGTCCTTGCCGCCGATGTGGATGGCGCCCTCGTCGATGTCCTCGAGGCCCGCGAGCATGCGCAGCGCGGTCGACTTGCCCGAACCGGACGGACCGACCAGCACCAGGAACTCGCCGTCCGCGACCTCCAGGGACAGCTCGTCGACAGCGCGGACCGGCGGGTTGCCGGAGAACACGCGCGACGCCTTGACGTAGGACACCTCTGCCATGTGACGCACCTTTCACCCTTGTCTGGGCGCGACGTTATGTGTTGCAAGCGCTTACGTGAACAGACGAAAGCGCTTACGTTGCACGGATTCGCAACGTAAGCGCTTTCGTTCGGCCAGATGGACGGGAGCGCTCTCACGCGTCGAGGCCGCCCCGCGGAAGCGGAACGGCCTCGTGACGGAGCCCGCGGGCTACCCCTTGACGGCGCCGGACGCGAGTCCCTGCACCAGGAACCGCTGCACCAGGTAGAACACCGCGATCGCGGGGATCGCGACCAGGATGGACGCGGCGGCGAGGTGCCCCCACTCCGTCCGGTTCTGCTGCACGAACACCTGCAGGCCGACGGCCAGCGTCTTCGACTCGTCCGCGGCGGACAGGAACGCCGACGCGAACGCCACCTCGCCCCAGGCCGTCAGGAACGCGTAGAACGACGTGACCGCGAGACCGGGCTTGGCCAGCGGCATGATCAGCCGCCAGAACACGCCGAACGGCGACAGCCCGTCCACGCGGCCGGCCTCGTCGATGTCGGCCGGCACGGTGTCGAAGTAGCCCTTGAGCATGTAGGTGCAGAACGGCACCGCGGTCGTGCAGTAGACCAGCACCAGGCCGATCGACGACCCGTTCAGGCCGAGCGCGATCAGGATGTTGTAGAGCGGCACGATCAGCACCGCGAACGGGAACATCTGCACCAGCAGGAACGACATCATCAGGCCGCGCTTGCCGGGGAACCGGAACCGCGAGGCCGCGTACCCGGCGGTGGCCGAGATGAAGACGCCGATCACGGTCGTCATCAGCGCGATCAGCACCGAGTTGCCGAACCAGGCGAGGAAGTCGCCCTTCTCGCCGGACAGCACGCGGGTGTAGTTGTCCAAAGAGGACTCGTTGAACAGCTTCGGCGTCGGCTCGACGGCCCGCGCGTCCGGCTTCAGGGACGTGATGAACACCCAGAAGACCGGGAACACCGCGACGACCGACGCGCCGATCAGCGCGGCGTGCAGGGCGATCGACGCGCCCTTGGACCGGTCCGTGCGGCGCAACCGGCGGTCGGTGGCCTTGACCACCTGGAGAGACGAAGCATCGAGCGTCACGTCACCACACCTCGCCCTGCTTGCGCAGCGCCCGCCGGTAGACCGTGGCGAACACCAACAACACCGAAAGGATCAGCACGCCGTAGGTCGACGCGATGGCGTAGTCGCGCGACGCGCCGGAGAAAAAGCGCTCGAACGCGTAGGTGACCAGGATCCGGGCGTTCGGGTTCGGACCCGCGACCAGGTAGATCACCGGGAACATGTTGAACGTCCAGATGATGCCCAGCAGGACCACGGTCGACGACACGGAGCGCAGGCCCGGCAGCGTCACGTGCCGGAACCGCTGCCACGGCGTGGCGCCGTCCACCTCGGCCGCCTCGTAGAGGTCGCCGGGGATCGACTGCAGGCCGCCGAGGAGCGCCACCATCATGAACGGCACGCCGAGCCAGGTGTTCACGATGATCACCGACACCAGCGCCCAGTTCGACTGGCCGAGCCACACCGGGTCCGGCAGGCCGACCGAGCGCAGCAGCTGGTTGATGATCCCGTACTGCGCGTTGAACATGTACTTCCACGCGAACGCGCTGATGAACGCGGGCACGGCCCACGGCAGGATCAGCAGCACGCGGTAGAACGCGCGGCCGCGCACCTGGCGGTTCAGCAGCATCGCGAGGCCGAGACCGATGGTGTAGTGGAAGAACACGCACGAAAACGTCCAGATCAGCGTGCGGACGAGCGTGCTCCAGAACGCACCGTACGACTCGCCGCCGGACAGCACGTTGAGGTAGTTCTTGAACCCCACCACGTCGTAGCCGGCCGGCCGGTCGAGGTTCGGGTTGGCGATGTTGCCCTCGTTGATGTTCGTGAAGGTGAAGAACACGCCCTGCGCGAGCGGGTAGAGCACCAACACCGCGATGACCACCACGACCGGCAGCACCATCGCATACGCGTACCAGTACCTGTCCAGGAACCGACGCACCGAGACTCCCCTCAGGCGAACGGCCGGGGCGCGAACCCCGGCCGTCCATCACAATCAGCCGATCGAGTACTCGGTGACGACCTTCTCCTTGTACGCCTTCGCGACGTCGTCAAGGGCGGCCTTGGCGTCCTTCTTGCCGGCCAGGAAGTCGGCGTAGCTGATCTTCAGCGGGTCGAACAGCTCGCCGCCCTCGGGGATCCACGGACGCTCGTGCGCGGTCTTGGTGACCGGCTCGAACGCGGTGACGACGGCGTTCGACTTGACGTCGGCGTTCTGGTACGCCGACTTGCGGGTCGGCAGCAGGCCGAGCTCCTTGGCGATGGTGGCCTGGGACTCGACCGACGCCATGCACTGGACGAACTTGATCGACGACTGCTTCGCCTTGGTGCCCTGGCGGATCACGTAGTCGTGGCCACCGACCGGCGCGCTGCCCTTGCCCGCGGACGGGCCGGGGACGGGCGCGATGCCGAGGTTCGCCGGGTCGCTGAACGCGGCGCCCTTGAGGTAGTCGGCGACGGCCCACGGACCGTTGACGACCATCGCGGCCTCACCGGACGAGAACGCGGCCTGCATGTTCGAGTACGAGTTCGTCGCGTCGAGCGCCGTGGTGGCGGCCTTCGCGTCGAGCAGGCCCTTCGCGGTCTCCAGCGCCTTCACGTTCTGCGGGGAGTTCACGACGATCTTCTTGGCCGACGCGTCGACCAGGTCGCCGCCCTCGCCGTAGATGAACGGCAGTGCGTAGTACGCGTCGTTGTTGAGGAAGAAGGACTTCTCGCCACCCAGCTTGGCGGCGGCGGCCTTGAGCTCGTCCCACGTCTTCGGCGGCTCGACGCCGGCGTCGGCGAGCTTCTTCTTGTTGTAGAGCAGCGCGAGGGAGTCGGTCACCTGCGGCACCGCGTAGGTCTTGCCCTCGTACTTCGTGGAGCCCAGCGGGGCCTCGAGGAAGTCGGAGGTGTCCTTCGCGAGGTCGGTGTCGGACAGGTCGGCGACGTAGCCCAGCTTCGCGAGCTGCGGCACCCACGCGACCTCGGACCGGAAGACGTCGGGACCCTGACCACCCTGGGCGGCGGTCTTGTAGTTGTTGAGCGCGCCGTCGAACGCCTGCGTCTCGACCTTGACCTTGTAGCCGTCCTTGGTGGCACAGCCTTCGGCGATCTTCTTGAACACGGGGCTCTCGTTGGGACCGCTGGTGTCCCAGAAGGTCACCTCGCCCGAGTCGGATCCGCTGTTGCTGCCCGATCCGCCGCTTCCGCAGGCGGTGAGCACGAGGGCGACACCCGTCGCCATGGCGGTCACGAGGGTTGTCCGTCGCATCGTTGCTGCCGTTCCCTCCAGCTGGGCCCCATCTCCCGGTGAGATGAGGGGTCTTGCAAGTTTTTGCGAGAATGTTGCGGGCGATTTCACTACCCGAACCATGGTCAGGTCAAGACGTCGACCGTAACCAAGCCGTAACGGCGCTGTCCCGGAAACGCTCGTTGCAAAATTTTTCCGAACGCGGCAGGCTTGCGCCGTACCTGACGTGAGCTGGGAGGCAACGTGTCCGGACTGTCCGAGATCGCCAGGGCAGCCGGGGTGTCCATCTCCACCGTGAGCCGTGTTCTCAACAGGCGCGCGGGTGTGAACGAAGAGACCAGGCAGCGCGTGCTGTCGGTGCTCGCGGAGATGCCGTACACCCCGCGCGGCCTCGGTGCGCTGCAACGCACCGGCGTGATCGGCCTGCTCGTGCCGGAGCTGTCGAACCCGGTCTTCCCCGCGTTCGCCGAAGCCCTGGAGACGCGGGCCGCCCGCCTCGGCTACTCGTCGCTGCTGTGCAACACGCGCAGCGGCGCCCCGATGGGCGAGGAGGAGTACGTCCGGATGCTCCTGGCCCGCGGCGTCGAGGGCATGGTGTTCGTGTCACCGGAGATCACCAACGTCGAGGTGCCGCTCGGCCAGGCGCCGCGCCCGAGCTACTACGCGAAGCTCGTGGCGGACGGCGTCCACATGGTCTTCCTCAACGGCGCCACGCCCGCGCTGGACGTGCCCGACGTGACGGTGGACGAGCAGCTCGCGGGCTACATGGCCACCAAGCACCTGATCGAACTGGGCCACGAGCGGATCGGGTTCGTCTCGGGTCCCGCGCGGTCGCTGCCGTCGCGCCTGAAGCGCGCCGGGTGGGCCGCCGCGCTGGAGGAGAACCACCTGCCGGCGGGCTCGGAGTACGTCGCGCACGCGCCGTTCAGCGCGGAGGGCGGCGGCCAGGCCGTGGCCCAGCTGCTCGACACGGTGACGCCGACCGCGGTGATCTGCTCGTCGGACCACATGGCGCTCGGCGTCATGCGCGAAGCACACCAGCGGGGGATCTCGGTACCCGACGAGCTGTCCGTCGTCGGGTTCGACGACATCCCCCTGGCCGCCTACTCCTCGCCCGCTTTGACGACTCTCGCGCAGCCGATCGAGGAGATGGCGGCGGCCGCGATCGACGAGCTCGTGCTGCGCCTCGACCCGGATCGCCGCAGGCAGGGCACCGACAACTACACGCGCGTGTTCCGGCCGAGGCTCGTCGTGAGGGAATCGTCCGCGCCGTCGAAGTGAGAGGACCTGTTCACCTAATTGGTCTGGACCAAATTCTGAACAAGGCAGATGGGTCAACCTGCGTTGATGCGTCATTGGAGGGACACAGGTCACCCTGACTTCACGAATTGGTTCTGAACCGTTACGGTCCTTTCATGGCGCGGTCGATGCATGTGCGACGTCCGGCGACGCTGGCCTCTCTGGCCGCTGAGCTGGGCGTTTCCCGGACAACGGTGTCCAACGCGTACAACCGGCCCGACCAGCTCTCCCCGAGCTGCGTCGGCGGGTGTTGGACACGGCCCGAAGGCTGGGTTATCCCGGCCCGGATCCTGTGGCGCGCTCGTTGCGCACGCGCAAGGCCGGGGCGGTGGGCCTGTTGCTCACCGAGAACCTCTCCTACGCGTTCCGCGACCCGGCCGCGATCGGGTTCCTGGAGGGCCTCGCCCTGGCGTGCGAGGACGCCGGGACCGGTCTGCTGCTGGTGCCCGCGAACCCCGAGCGCGAGGACGTCGCGTCCGTGCACCGCGCCGGCGTCGACGGCTTCGTCGTCTACTCGGTCCCGGACGACGACCCGCACCTCGCCGCCGTGCTGGAGCGACCGGTGCCGACCGTCGTCTGCGACCAGCCGGACCTCGGCACCGTGGACCGCGTCGGCATCGACGACCGCGGGGCGATGTACGAGCTCGCCAAGCACCTGATCGGGCTGGGCCACCGCCGCATCGGCGTCGTGTGCATGCGTCTGGCGCGTGACCGCAACGACGGCTTCGTGACGCCGGACCGCCAGCACGCCGCGCACTTCCACGTGCAGCGCAACCGCCTGTCCGGCCTCGCCGAGGCGTTCAGCGAGGCGGGCGTCGACTGGTCCCAGGTGCCCGTGGTCGAGCGCTTCGACCACAACATGGCCTCCGGCGCGTCCGGCGCGGCCCAGGTCCTCGACCGCGACCCGCAGGTCACCGCGCTGATCTGCACCTCGGACGTGCTGGCGCTCGGCGCCATGACCGAGGCGGCTCGCCGCGGTCTGCGCGTGCCGCACGACATCTCGGTCACCGGGTTCGACGGCATCCGCGCCGGCGAGGAGGCCGGGCTCACGACGGTCCGCCAGCCGGTGCTCGAGAAGGGCCGGGCGGCGGGCAAGCTGCTGCTCGACGCGAACGAGCGCTCGCGGCCGCGGTCGGTGAACCTCGCGACGGAGCTGATCATCGGCAAGACGTCGGGGCCGCCGCGCGGCGGTGCCGAGGAGCGCTGGTTCGGTCCGTGATCAGTTCTGGAGCCTGAACACCACGGGTGAGCTGGCCTTCCCGGCCAGCTTCGCCACCAGCAGGTAGTCGCCGGGCCCCACTCGCGTGTGGGCCCCGCACCCCGGCCGCGAGGTGGAGCCCGCCCACTTCGTGCCGTAGTTGAAGAGCTCCTTCGGCTGCAGGACGCGCACCTCGTTGCCGACCGCCGACAGGCAGTGGTTGCTCGACCACAGCACCGTCGCGCCGTCCGCGGTGAGCACCGTCAGCTCGCGGTGCCGGCGCCCGATGTCCCTGATGCACGGCACCGGCCCGTTGTTGACGATGTCCATGGACAGTCCCGGCTGGTCACCGACGGTGTGGAGCGGCTTGTCGACCTTCGCCACGATCCCGATCACGTCGTCCGGGCACGCCTGAGGCGGTCCGGGAGGCGGGGGCGGCGGCCCGGCCTCGGTCGACGAGGGCGGGGACGTGGTGGACGAGGACGACGCGGCCGGGCTCCCGGACGAGCTCGGCGGCGGGTTCGAGGACGACGCCGCGGCCGCGTTCGTCGGCTGGGCCGTCCCGCCGTCGGAGCCGAACATCGCGATCACCCAGATGGCGAGCAGGAGTGTGACCACGGCCGCCCCGATCGCGGCGATGCGGCGGCGCCAGTACACCGTGGAGGACAGCGGACCTGTGGGCTCGATCACGGCCCGAACGTAGCTCGACCGGCCCGCATCCAGTCGGAGGCGAGCATCGCTCGATCCGGTGAACGTGATATTGGGCGGAACCCCTTGTGAACGTGTGCTAACTCCGGTTCCAATCGACGCGGGGGTCCGCCGGTAGGCCATGGAGGTGTGTCACATGACCGCGATCGACGAACTGCTCAAGCGGAACTACGAGCTCGGGAACGTGGTTCCCGGAGATCGTTCGTCCGCGAAGCCGTCCCTGCAGGTGGCAATCCTGACCTGCATGGACTCGCGCATCCGGGTGTTCGAGATCTTCGGTTTGAAGCAGGGTGAGGCGCACGTGCTGCGCAACGCGGGTGGTGTCGTCACCGACGACATGGTCCGTTCGCTGGCGCTCAGCCAGCGCAAGCTGGGCACGCGCGAGGTCCTCCTCGTGCACCACACCAACTGCGGCCTCGAGATGGTCACCGAGGACGACTTCAAGGACGAGCTGGAGACCGAGACCGGCCTGCGCCCGACCTGGGCCGTCGAGGCGTTCAAGGTCGTGGAGCAGAGCGTGCGCGGGTCGATGGCGCGGCTGCGGCGCAGCCCGTTCATCCCCCACACCGACAAGATCCGCGGGTTCGTCTACGACGTGCACACCGGGGAGCTGCGCGAGGTCGACGCGGCGGAGACCGCGGCCGCCTAGGCCTCGACGCTTCGAGGGCCCCCTTCGGGGGGCCTTTTCGTTGCGCGACAATGGTGGGCGATGAATCACGAGTTGCTGCTGGGCTGGTGGGACACCGCGGCCCGCGACCTGCCGTGGCGCCGTCCCGACTGCACCGCCTGGGGTGTTCTGGTCAGCGAGATCATGCTGCAGCAGACGCCCGTCTCCCGCGTGGAGCCCATCTGGCACGAGTGGCTGGCGCGCTGGCCCGTGCCGTCCGCGATGGCCGCCTCCTCGCAGGGCGAGGTCCTGCGCATGTGGGGCAAGCTCGGCTACCCGCGCCGTGCCATGCGGCTGCACGAGGCCGCCACCGCGATCGCCCGCGACCACGGCGACGTGGTGCCGTCCGACGTCGAGACGCTGGAGTCGCTGCCGGGCATCGGCAGCTACACGGCTCGTGCGGTGGCCACGTTCGCGTACGGCAAGAAGTGCGCTGTCGTGGACACGAACGTCCGCCGCGTCGTAGCGCGCGCTGTGCACGGCGCCGGTGACGCCGGTCCGCCGTCGACCAAGCGCGACCTGCGCGACGTCGAGGCGATCCTGCCCTCGTCGCAGCAGGACGCGGCGGTGTTCTCGGCGGCGTTGATGGAGCTCGGCGCGTTGATCTGCACGGCCAAGAACCAGAAGTGCGCCGACTGCCCGTTGTTCGCCGAGTGCGCGTGGCAGCTGGCCGGCCGTCCCGCCTACGCGGGGCCGGAGAAGAAGGTGCAGAAGTTCGCCGGCACCGACCGCCAGGTGCGCGGCAAGCTGCTGGACGTGCTGCGGGGCGCTCCCGGACCGGTGCCGAAGATGCAGCTCGACATCGTGTGGAACGACATCACGCAGCGGGAGAAGTGCCTGGTCTCGTTGCTCGACGACGGGCTCGTCGAGGTGACGCGGGACGGACTGTTCGCACTGCCCGGGGAGCACTGAGTGCACGCGTTGGTGGCGTTCTTCGACGACGAGGCGGACAAACGCGTCCGTGAGCTGCAGCAACGCGTCGGAGCGAAGCACAGGTACCCGCCGCACCTCACCTACGCCGTAGCGGGCACGATCGGTCCCAAGGTCCGCAAGGAGCTGCGCGAAGACCTCGAACGGCTGTGGCTGCCGGACCTCTACCTGCACACGCTCAGCACGTTCTCCACCTCCGAGAACGTGCTGATGCTCGGCGCCGTCGTCGACACCGAACTGCTGGCGGTCCACTCGGCCATCCACGACGTGCTGGCGAGCAAGGTCAAGAACCCGAGCGCCTACTACCTGCCGGGCAACTGGGTTCCCCACTGCACGCTCGTCCACGACGTCGACGACGAGGCGGTGAAAGCCGCGTTCGCCGCCGTCTTCCCGGTCGAGCCGATCCGCGCGAAGGTTCGAGAGGTGTCGATCGTCGACACTCAGACCGGCGAGATCGACGTGCTCAAGAAGGCCTCCACGGCGCCGCGGTAGACCCACGGCGCGCTGTCGTGCACGACGTGACCGGCCTCCTCGACGTAGAGGTACTGGCCTCCGGAACGTCGTGCCGCCTCGGCCATCTGTCCTGGCAGCTGCCCGCCGCGACCGGCCTCGACCACGAGCGACGGGCACCGCACGGCGTCGATGAAGTCCCAGTACGCCCGCGTGCCCCAGTGCGCCGCGATCTCGTAGAGGTCGTCCATCTCGGCGATCAGGTGCCAGCCGTCGGAGCGTTCCTCGAAGTAGTCGCAGAACAGCTCGACGCCGAAGTACGACCGGATGTGGCCCAGCGACTCGAAGGGCACCGGCCAGGCGTCGAAGAGCCACTTCCACTCGTCGGTGGTCCGTCCCCTGTTGTCCGGGGCGAAGTCCTCGACCACAATCGCGCTGACCAGGTCCGGCCGGGTCGCCGCGAGGCACCACGCGTGCAGCCCGCCCATGGAGTGCCCCACCACCACGGCGGGTCCGAGACCGAGCTCCTCGATCGCCCGCGCGGCGTCGGCGACGAAGTCCTCGGTGCGAAACGGCCCCCGCCGCGGGTTCCGGCCGTGCCCGCGCTGGTCGATCGCGACCACGCGGCCGAACGGCCTGAGCCACTGCGCGACCGGCCACCACGCGGTGGCCCTGCTCATCAGGCCGTGCAGGAGCAGCACGCCCTGACCCGTTCCGCCGAACTCGACCACCGACACGGGGATGATTAAACGCATGAAGGCCCGCCCGTACCTGATCGCCCTGGTCCTGATCGTGCTCGTCGCAGGTCTGCTCGTCGTGTTCAGAACGCCCGGCGACGACCCCGCGCAGCAGCGGGAGACGTCGCCGCAGGCGGCGGTCGAGGCCGGGGCGGGTGCGGGCGACGCGTACTACCCGACGGACGGCAACAGCGGCTACGACGTCACGCTCTACGACCTCGCGATCAGCTACGACCCCGGGTCCAAGCGGCTCGACGGCGTCGCCTCGATCACCGCGACCGCCTCGCAGGACCTGTCGCGCTTCAACCTCGACCTCGAAGGCCTGGAGGTCAGCGAGGTGAAGGTCGGCGACCGGCCCGCGAAGTTCGCGCAGGAGGGCGACCACGAGCTGGTGATCACGCCGTCCGCGCCCCTCGCGAAGGGCAGGCCGTTCACCACAGTCGTCACCTACGGCGGCGAGCCGACGACGATCGACGACGCCTCGCTGGGCCGCAGCGGCTGGCAGATCTCGTCGACCGGCGGAGCGTTCGCCGCAGGTCAGCCGCACTCCGCGACGACGTGGTTCCCGGCCAACGACACGCCGCGCGACAAGGCGGCGCTGAAGGTCGCGGCCCGCGTCCCCGACGGCTGGACGGCGATCTCGAACGGCCTGGAGGGCCCCGTCGCGCGCGACGGCGGCTGGACGACCTTCACCTGGTCCGAGGAGACGCCGCTCGCGACGTACCTGGCCACCGTCGCCATCGACAAGTTCGAGGTCGTGCGCTCGAAGCTGCCGAACGGCACGCCCGTGGTCGACGCGTACGCGCCCGGCACGTCCGGTGCTAAGAAGCCGATCCAGTCGCAGGGGCCGGAGGTCCTCGCTTTCCTGGAGACGAAGTTCGGGCCGTACCCGCAGCGCGCGGCCGGCAGCATCTGGGTGGCCGACCAGATCGGCTTCTCCCTCGAGACCCAGACCCGACCGATCTACGCGGCGTGGGCGGACCTGGAGACGGTCGTGCACGAGAACGCCCACCAGTGGTTCGGCGACTCGGTGTCGATCGAGAACTGGGCGGACATCTGCCTGAACGAGTGCCTCGCGTCCTACGCGCAGTGGCTGTGGCTGGAGAAGGAGGGCACGGACCTCGACCAGCGCTACCGCGACAGCGTCGAGCAGCGGCGCGGCAGGGCGTCGTTCTGGGCGCCGAAGCTCTACGACATGGGCAGGGGCAACGAGTTCCGCGGCGTCTACGACAAGGGCCTGATGGGCATGCACGCGCTGCGCAAGCAGGTCGGTGACGACGTCTTCTTCAAGGCCCTGCGGTCGTGGGCGTCCCAGCACCGCGACGGCAACGCCTCGTGGCCCGAGTTCGAGGAGCACTTCGAGCAGGCCTCCGGGCAGCCGCTGGACGGGTTCTTCAAGGCGTGGTTCCGCGACTCGGGCATCCCGGAGGAGCAGTACCTGCTGCCTGTCGGAGTGCGCCGCTAGTGTGGGTGGCATGGCAGTCGTGAAGATCAACGCGATCAAGGTCCCCGAGGGCAGCGGCCCCGAGCTCGAGAAGCGGTTCGCCGCCCGTCTCGGCGCCGTCGACGACCAGCCGGGCTTCCTCGGCTTCGAGCTCCTGCGCCCCGTGTCCGGCGACGACCGCTACTTCGTCGTCACGCACTGGGAGACGCACGAGGACTTCGTCGCCTGGCGCGACGGCCAGGCCGGTGCCGCGGCGCACTCCGGTGAGCGGGCCAAGCCCGTCGCCTCGGGCGCCGACCTGCTGGAGTTCGAGGTCGTGCTGGGCAGCAAGCCCAAGCAGTGATCGACGAGGCCTACGACAGAGCCGCCGAGCTGATCACCGGTGCGGACGCCGTCCTCGTCTGCGCCGGTGCCGGCATCGGCGTCGACTCCGGGCTGCCCGACTTCCGCGGCACCGAGGGGTTCTGGCGGGCGTACCCGCCGTACGAGCGGCTCGGGCTGAAGTTCGAGGAGATCGCCGACCCGGTGCACTTCGCCGACGACCCCGCGCTGGCGTGGGGTTTCTACGGCCACCGCCTCGCCCTGTACCGCGCGACGGTGCCGCACGAGGGTTTCGCGGTGCTGCGGTCGTGGGGCGCGCGGGTGTTCACGTCCAACGTGGACGGCCAGTTCCAGAAGGCGGGCTTCGCGGACGTCGCCGAGGTCCACGGGTCGATCCACCACGCCCAGTGCGTGGAGCCGTGCACGGACGAGATCTGGGAGTGCTCGTTCGACGTGGAGGTCGACCCCGTCTCGATGCGCGCTGTCGGCGAGCTGCCGTCGTGCCCGTCGTGCGGCGGCCTGGCCAGGCCCAACATCCTGATGTACGGCGACTGGGGCTGGGTGCCGCACCGCAGCCAGGCGCAGCTGGACGCGTTGGCGCAGTGGCGTCGTGCGCAGCGCGACCTGGTCGTGGTCGAGATCGGTGCCGGCACCGCCGTGCCGACCGTGCGGCGTCAGGCCGAGCTGGCGAGCGCGGCTTCCGGGGCGTTGATCCGCATCAACACGCGCGAACCCGCCGTCCGGCACGGCCGGGGCGTGTCGCTGCCGGTGGGGGCGCTGGAGGCCCTCACAGCCCTGGCACGACGAACTGGGTGACGACGGCCCGGTGGTCGCTGCCGGGCACGTCGAACACGTCCACCGTGTCGACGAGGACCTTCGAGTCCACCAGCACGTGGTCGATGGTGACCGGCGGCGGCCAGAACCCGCTGTTGCTCGGCCAGGTGTGGATCAGCCCCTTGCCCACCTGGTCGGCCGCGTCCACGTAGCCCTTGTTCAGCAGCCGCGTCATGCCGACGTGGTCGAGGGTGGCGTTGAAGTCGCCGGCGAGCACCCTGATCGCCCCGGTCGAGTCGGGTGAGGGCAGCCCGGCCAACTCCCGCTGCCACGCCTCCGGCCCGGCGGTGACCACGGGCGGCAACGGGTGCACCGAGACGACCTCGATGTCCTCGCCCGGCAGGTCCACGAGCGCGCCGGCCTGCCGCAACGTGCCCGGCGGCGTCAGGTTCCGCTGCGAGAGCGGGAACCGCGACGCGATGCCGCTGCCCGACCCACCCGGTTCGTCGAGGAACACCCGGTTCGGCAGCACCTGGTCCAGCCCGGCGCGTTCGAGGTCGCGCACCATCTCCGGCGTCAGCTCCTGCAGCGCCAGGACGTCGATGTCTCGCGCGCGGACCTGCCGCACGATGAACTCCGCGTCCGCGATCCCCACGAGCAGGTTCGAGCTCATCAGCCTGACCTGCTGCCCCACCCCGTTGGGCCGCGGGTCCGGGAACGCCCGCGGCGCCACGTTGGCGACGAGCACGACGCCCACCAGCGTCATGGTCAGCCCGACGACCCACCGCCGGCGGAACAGCGCGAACAACCCGACCAGCAGGCCCGCGACCGTGATGTACGGGGTCAACGACGTCGTCGCGATCATGTACCGCGTCCCGTCGATGCCCAGCAGCCTGACCAGCGCCGCCGTGACGAACGCCATCGCGCACACGACCAGCAGGAACGTGGCGAACCCGCTCCGCGGCGGCTTCACCTCGGTGGTCACCACGCCGTGCAGTGTCGCCGAACCGTCGTCAGTCTCCCGTGTGGTCTCCACGACCAGGGGACGGCCGACGAGGGTGTTCCGTTGCCCGCCGAAACTGTCAGACCCCTCCGCCACACTGAAACCCAACCGACCTCAGGGGGACCGCAGTGGGTGCCAAGGACTGGATGCTCTTCTACGCGTCGGACGACGTCAGCAAGGTGCTGCGCTCGTCACCGCAGATCGACCGGGAGGCCACAGCGGCCTTCGTGCAGCGCCTCCACCCGTCGCACGACATCCGCCCGATCGCCGACGGCAGCCTCGACTACGCCAACCCACCGGACGGCGAGGTCTACGCCGCCGTCTACCCGGGCCTGTCGATCATCTGCACCGCCGACGCCGCCCTGGACGACCCCAGGGGCCTGGACGAGCGCTTCCACCGCGAAGCCGCCGGCCGAACCCTCTACTCGCACGCCATGCACAGCGTCGTCGACTTCTTCGCCTACGCGATCTGGGAGCCCGACGGCACGCTGCGCCGGGCGTTCAGCCTCTCCCCGGACAGCGGCGTGATCGCCGACGTGGGCACACCCCTGCCGTTCGAGGAGAAGTACCTCGCGGGCGACCCCGAGTTCCTCGCCTACCTCGAGGAGGACGACGACTACCCGTTCCGGTTCCACCCGCTGTCGCTGGCCGAAGCAGCCCTGCGTGCGCTGTTCGGCTTCAACTACGAGGGCGAGTGGCACGACGACGACCCGGACCTGGAGAAGATCGTGCTGGCGGGCTACGCCGTGACGCCGCGCTGACTCAGGCGGCCGCCGCCGGGTGGACGTGCTCGGGGATCACCGCGTACGCGAACCCGGCCTCCACGGTCAGCCGCAGGTGCCGCGCCCCGAGCGGCAGGCCGTCCTGCCGGCTCAGCAGCCACTCGAGGGCGTCGGGGTCCAGGTTGCGCTGGCAGAGGGGACATCCGCGCCGCACACGTTCCACAGTCGACGGCGGCCCACTCGCCCGTCCCCGAACCGGACCTGCCGGAGGACCTTCACCGGCGCCAGCCGGACCGTGGCCACCTCGACCCGGTGCTCCTGCTCGTACCCCACGGCGTCGCCACCCGCCGACGCCTTGCGCACCGAGCGCTGGTCGATCCCGCCCGGCCCGCTCAGCACCCGCGCCATCGGCGCGTGCGGCTCAGCCGACCGGGCCACCGCGGCGTCCGGACCGGTCATCGTCCCGCCGAGCCAGTCCGCCGAGGGCGCCGGCCGCGCTCGATCTGCTCAGACGGCCGCCGCCGGGTGCCTGGGCCGGGCACCCGGCATCCGGTCGAGCAACCCGCAGATCATGTCGACCACGGCCATCAGGCCGGCTTGATCGATGTGGTGGTCCATGACGATGTACACGACCCCCGCCTCGAACGTCAGGCGCATCGAACGGGCCTGCGGCGGCAGGTGCTCCTCGTGGTCGATCAGCCAGTGCAGCGCGTCGAAGTTCAGGTCCCTGACCACCGCGGAGGGGTCACTTCCCCAGACGAAGAACTCCTGGTCCATGGGCGACGGGAGCTGCACGCGCTGCCACGCCGCCTGACGGCTCCGCACCGTCGCCGGCGGCTCGGACAGCCAGCTGTCCCACAGCTTCTCGAAGTCCGCGAGCGGAATCGGCCGACCGTCGTCGGTGTACTTCTTCGGCCGGGCCATCCGCATCGGCGCCATGGGTGCGGTGGCCACCTCGACGCGGTGCTCCTGCTCCCAGCGCACGCCGTAGCCGGTGTACGCCGCGATCCGCACCGCTGCCTCGGTCACGCGGACGTGCCAGTCGCCCCGCCGGAAGTCCATGGCGATGTCCCACTGGGGCTTGGACCGCCGGAGCCACTTGCCTTTCAGCACGGTGTCGTAGGCACTGCCGTCGCTCTTCACCGGCTCCAGGAAGCCGGCCGACCAGGCCGCGGTGTCACCCTGCTCAGGGCTGATCACCGTTCCACCGAGCCTGGCGGCCAACGGGTTCAGCGCGCTGATCTGCTCGGCCCGCGCGGCCCGGTGGGAGCGGAACTGCCACCAGCGTCGCACGAGGGTGGCCACGACGGCACCGGCGATCATGGTCAGGAAGATCGGGTCGGTCAGCAGGTCCAGCAGACCCTTGATGAGCTTGTCCATGATCAGATGTCCAGGTATCCCTTGATCTGGTGCTTCGAGTAGTCGGTCCCGGTGTCGCGTGCCGCGGCCGCCTGCTCCTGGAGAGACCGGTTGCGCAGCCCCTTCTCGTTCCGGGGGTCGACCTGCGCAGCGGCCTCGAGGCCGACCGCTTCACCCATCGACTTCCAGAAGCCCTGGTTCATGCGCTCGCCGACGATGCCCTGCGAGCCGTCCTTCTTGTCCCCCAGCTCTTGAACAGCCCCTTGTTCTCCGGCAGTGCGCGCCGGCGGTCCGCCTCCGCGACGTTGGCCCTCTTGTCCGCCATGGCCTTCTTCATGCCGGCGCCGAGGTTCTTCGTGCGGGTCACCAGGTTGCGCAGGAACTGCAGGATCTTGCCGAGGAAGGCCTTGAGCCTCGCGATGATGCGCGACACCCGGCTCGCGGTGGTGGCGGCCCGCACGCCGGTCACGGCACCTGCCGCGGCGGTCGACGAGCCGCAGCTCGGCACGGCGGCCGCGAGGGCCGGGATCCAGATCATCGCCAGCCAGATGATGAACTCGGTCAGGATCGCCTTGAGCAGGTCCTCGATGACCTGCATGATCATCGAGGACATCAGGAGCAGTTCGGAGAGCTCACCGGCCTGTCCGATGACGCCGTCGATGCCGCTGGCGAACTCACCGAGCCTCGTGGCCGCCGCGTCCGCTGTCTCGCCACCCCAGCTCTGCACCGAGCTCGTCAGGTCGTTCGTGAACCCTTCCTTCAGCTTGGTGAGGCCCTCGGCGAGCTTGCCGAAGTTCTCCCCCGCCTGCTGCAGGGCGGGGCCGTCGCCGCTGACGAAGTGGATCGCGTCTTCCAGCGGTTCGCAGATGCTCATGAGGAAGCTCAGGCCCTGGTTGACGAGCCAGCCGATCGGGTCCGTCGCGATCTGGGCCGCCTCGCTGAACGAGCTGACCAACGCGCTGCCCTCGGAAGCCAGCGCGGCGATTCCGCCGGGGTCTCCGACGTTTCCCGCTGCCTCCATGGCCTTCATGAAGCTGCCGGCGAACGGCGCGGCTTCGAGCGCCTTCTCCCCGGTGGACTTCTCCTCGACCTCGAGCGTGCCCTCCTTGCCGCTCAGGCCTGGAACGGTGAGATCCGGTTCGGTCACGGCCGCGCTACCCCCGCTCGACGTGGATGCCGTCGAGGATCTGCTTCAGCGCCTCTTCCTGCTGCGCATAACCCTCTGCGGTGTCGCGGAACTTGTCGGCACCGGACTGGAGGCCGTCCTGCATGGCCTGCATCGTCTCCTTGAGGTCTCCAAGCATCTGCGTGTACTGGTCCTTGACGAAGATCCCGACCACGCCCCAGGACTTGTCGCCGACGTCGGCCAGGGCGACCAGCTCGGCGATCCTGCTCGCCGTGCTGTGGTGGCCGTCGAGCTTGCCGGCGAACGTCCTCAGCTCCTCCGGGCTGACGCTGAACCCGCTCACCGGCCGTCCTCGTCGTCGTAGAGGTTCAGGAACTTTCCGTCCTGCTTGGGCGGCGCGGCGGGCGGCTGCGGCGACCTGTCGTTCCAGCTGTCGCCGCGCATGATGTTCTGGTCGCCGAAGTCGTCCGGCTGCTCGGGGGCGGGCCTGCGCGGCGGGGCCGGCGGACGGGCCTGCTGCGGACCGGGTTGGGGCACGGGCGGCGCGGGCGGCATCGGCGGGCGTGGGGCCGCCGGGGGTGGCGTGGGTGCGGTCTCGTCGGACCTGACGGCGCGGAGTTCCTCTTTGGACATGCCGAAGAGCTGCGACTGGGTTTCGAGGACCTGGTCGGACAGCTTCATGTCGTCGCCGATCGCGCCCTCGACGATGCCCGCCTGGCGGCGGGCGGCTTCGGCGACGGCCTGCTGCAGGACCGTCATCAGTTCGGCGGCCAGCGCGGGGGCCGGTCTGCGCATGGCGAGGTCGGTGAGCCTGATGGCCTTGATGCTGCCGGACGGGCCTGCCACGACGGTCACGGCGCGGTCGGCCGAGGTGGCCACCGCTTCCATCTCGGACAGCTGTTGCTGCATCTCGCCGATGTTGGCGAACTGCTGGTCAACGCGCTGCATCCGGGACTGGAACTGCTCGAACTGAGCTACCAGCTGTTCGAACGCGGCCGACGGCACTGGGACCTCCTCTGGACAACCCGTCCGCGCAAGATCGCGCGGAGCGGGCGCCATAGTGGCAGGTCGGGTTTCACGTGCGCCGTGGAACGGGCGAATCGGTGTGGCCGCGTGACGCGCGCAACGCCTCACCCGCGGCGCCTACTCGGGTGGGCGCACGAGAACGGCCCCCAGACCGGAGCCTGGGGGCCGTTCTCGGTACTGCCTAGATCACTCGGACTCGGTGGCCGGAGCGTCCTGCTGCTCGGAGGCCGCGGAGGCGGTGAGGTCGACCGGCGGGGCGTCCGGCACGCGGTTCGGCTTGGTCTCGCCGCGGAACACGAACTTCGCCTTGTCGTGCTGGTCGGACTCGCCGTCCCAGCCCTCGACGTCGGTGATGATGATCTGGCCCGGCTGGATCTCGCCGAACAGGATCTTCTCCGACAGGGCGTCCTCGATCTCGCGCTGGATCGTGCGGCGCAGCGGGCGGGCGCCCAGCACCGGGTCGAAGCCGCGCTTGGCCAGCAGGGACTTCGCCCTGTCGGTCAGCTCGAGGGCCATGTCCTTGTTCTTCAACTGCGTCTCGACGCGGGCGATCATCAGGTCCACCATCTTGATGATCTCGTCCTGGGTCAGCTGGTGGAAGACGATGATGTCGTCGATGCGGTTGAGGAACTCGGGGCGGAAGTGCTTCTTCAGCTCGTCGTTGACCTTGTTCTTCATGCGCTCGTAGTTGGACGCGGTGTCCTGACCCGAGGTGAAGCCGAGGCCGACGGCCTTGCTGATGTCCGACGTGCCCAGGTTCGACGTGAAGATGATGACGGTGTTCTTGAAGTCCACCGTCCGGCCCTGACCGTCGGTCAGGCGGCCGTCCTCCAGCACCTGGAGCAGCGTGTTGTAGACCTCGTTGTGCGCCTTCTCGATCTCGTCGAAGAGCACGACGGAGAACGGCTTGCGGCGCACCTTCTCGGTGAGCTGGCCGCCCTCTTCGTAGCCGACGTAACCGGGAGGGGCACCGAAGAGCCGCGACGCCGTGTAGCGGTCGTGGAACTCGCCCATGTCGATCTGGATGAGCGCGTCGTCCTCGCCGAACAGGAAGTTCGCGAGCGCCTTCGAGAGCTCGGTCTTACCGACACCGGACGGGCCGGCGAAGATGAACGAGCCGGAGGGGCGCTTCGGGTCCTTCAGGCCGGCGCGGGTGCGGCGGATCGCCTGCGACACGGCCTTGACCGCGTCGACCTGGCCGATGATCCGCTTGTGCAGCTCGTCCTCCATGCGGAGCAGACGCGAGGTCTCCTCCTCGGTGAGCTTGAACACCGGGATGCCGGTCCAGTTGGCGAGGACCTCGGCGATCTGCTCGTCGTCGACCTCCGCGACGACGTCCAGGTCACCGTCCTTCCACTGCTTCTCCCGCTCGGCCTTCTGGCCCAGGAGCTGCTTCTCCGCGTCACGCAGCTTCGCCGCGCGCTCGAAGTCCTGCGCGTCGATCGCGGACTCCTTGTCGCGACGCACGTCCGCGATCTTCTCGTCGAACTCGCGCAGGTCCGGCGGCGCGGTCATCCGGCGGATGCGCATGCGCGCACCGGCCTCGTCGATGAGGTCGATCGCCTTGTCCGGCAGGAACCGGTCGTTGATGTACCGGTCGGCCAGCGTGGCGGCGGCGACCAGCGCGGAGTCGGTGATCGAGACGCGGTGGTGCGCCTCGTACCGGTCGCGCAGGCCCTTGAGGATCTCGATGGTGTGCTCGAGCGACGGCTCGCCCACCTGGATCGGCTGGAAGCGGCGCTCCAGCGCGGGGTCCTTCTCGACGTGCTTGCGGTACTCGTCGAGCGTGGTGGCACCGATCGTCTGCAGCTCGCCACGAGCCAGCATCGGCTTGAGGATCGACGCGGCGTCGATCGCGCCCTCGGCGGCACCCGCACCGACGAGCGTGTGGATCTCGTCGATGAACAGGATGATGTCGCCGCGCGTGCGGATCTCCTTGAGGACCTTCTTCAGGCGCTCTTCGAAGTCACCGCGGTAGCGCGAGCCCGCGACCAGCGAGCCGAGGTCGAGCGTGTAGAGCTGCTTGTCCTTGAGCGTCTCGGGCACCTCGCCCTTGACGACCATCTGCGCCAGGCCCTCGACGACGGCGGTCTTGCCGACGCCGGGCTCGCCGATGAGGACCGGGTTGTTCTTGGTGCGGCGGGACAGCACCTGCATGACCCGCTCGATCTCCTTGGTGCGCCCGATCACCGGGTCGAGCTTGCCCTCGCGGGCCGAGGCCGTGAGGTTGCGCCCGAACTGGTCGAGCACCAGGGAGGAGGACGGCGTGCCCTCGCCACGACCCGGCGACTCCGACGCGCCCTTCTCCGTCGAGTAGCCGGACAGCAGCTGCAGCACCTGCTGCCGCACCCTGTTCAGGTCGGCGCCGAGCTTCACGAGGACCTGGGCCGCGACGCCCTCGCCCTCGCGGATCAGGCCGAGCAGGATGTGCTCGGTGCCGATGTAGTTGTGGCCGAGCTGAAGCGCCTCGCGCAGCGAGAGCTCCAGGACCTTCTTCGCACGTGGGGTGAAGGGGATGTGTCCGCTGGGGGCCTGCTGGCCCTGGCCGATGATCTCCTCGACCTGCTGGCGGACGCCTTCCAGCGCAATCCCCAACGACTCGAGCGCCTTGGCGGCGACACCTTCACCCTCGTGGATCAGACCCAGGAGGATGTGCTCGGTGCCGATGTAGTTGTGGTTGAGCATCCTCGCCTCTTCTTGGGCAAGAACAACCACCCGCCTCGCGCGGTCGGTGAACCTTTCGAACATTCGCACTCCCTGACTGCTGCGTCGGCGGTCCTCGGCTCCACCGATCTACCCTGGTGAGCGCGGCACCGTGACTCCACTGTAGTGGGCGGTACCGAGGCCTGTGGTTCCCGTCAGCGGACCGTCGTGTCCGGGGAACGTTGACATCAGCATCAACGCAGGTCGGGAGCAACGGATTCCACAGATCGGGCGATGTCCGCTGAGCGCGAACAACCCACCGCCGAGCGACACGGCTGTGACCGGGGCCACCTGAAGAGGCGTAAATCCGGTGATCGTGGGTAAGGTTAGGCAAGCCTCATGTACCCATGAGATTGGACTTGCGCCTTGACCGTACCTGCGAGGGTCTCACAGCAGAACCCGAGTGCGCTCACGCCGCTGGCCGAGTCCGTCGCCCGCCTGCGGGTCGGCTCCGAGATCAGGTTCGGGATGCCGTCCGAGGACTGGACGATCTGCTCGGACCTGCTGGCGGAGCCCTCGCGCTTCGACCTGTGGCGCAAGGACCTGGCCGAGTGGATGGTCGAGCAGTACGGCGAGTCCGACGACAGGGCGACCGCCGGCTACGTCATGGGCTGGTACCTCCACCAGCCCGGCTACCTGGCAGGCCTGCTCTTCCACACCGCCCGCCGCGTCCCGTCCCTGAAGCCGAGCGACATGGCGTTCCGCATCAACACCGAGGGCCGCCCCCACCCGGACGGCATCGCGCTGTTCTGCGACGAGTTCGCCTGCCTCCCGGACGACCCGGCCTCGAACCACCCGGCGGCCACGGTCGTGGCCGACGAGGCAGCCCTGGCCGCCGTCCTGCGAGCCCGCTACGCGGCCCACGCCGCCCAGTTCGTGGCCTCCTTCGGCCAGGTGGTCCGCTTCGGCCGCCGCACCCTCTGGGCAGCAGCCACCGACATGCTGGAATACGGCCCCTGGGCAGCAGGCCGCATGTTCGGCGACGAGAACGCGGGCGTCACCGACGCGGCGATGATCCTCCCCGAGAAGCTGGCCCCGTTCGTCGCCGCTTCCTCACTGCACTTCACCGACGAGGGCTGGAAGCGCAAGCGCAACAGCTGCTGCTTCCACTACGTCCTGCCGGACGCGGAGCCGTGCACGGCCTGCCCGCGCACCTGCAACTGACCGCAGGCTGACGCAGGGGTCCCCTCGGTTCCAGCGGCCCCCGCGACCCAACGTACCGAGCGGGTCTGACACTGCCGCGAGACCGCGAGACCGCGAGGCCGCGTCACCGAAGGCGAGCCGAAGCGAAGGCGAAGCCGAGCCGCTTTGGCTTTTGGCTTTTCAGGCGGCCTCGCCGGTGGGGGTATCCCGCCGGCCCCACCTCCCAGGCCGCAAGCAACGAACCCACCAACCAGAAACGCTTACGGCAACCGATGCCGAGACCCCACGGGAACAACCAGCGGAGTACCGGCCACCGGATCCTCCACGACCCGGGCGTCCAACCCGAACACGTCCAGCAGCATCCGCTCGGTCAGCACCTCCCCGGGCGTCCCCTGGGCAACGATCCGCCCACCCCGCATGGCGACGATGTGATCCGCGTACCGGGCCGCGAGGTTGAGATCGTGCAGCACCATCACGATCGTCCGCCCCATGGAGGCGTGCAGCTCCTGCACCAGGTCCAGCACATCGATCTGATGAGCGAGGTCCAGGTAGGTGGTGGGCTCGTCCAGCAGCAGCAGGTCCGTGCCCTGCGCGAGAGCCATCGAGATCCAGGCCCGCTGCCGCTGCCCGCCGGACAGCTCGTCCACGGTCCGGTCGGCCAGGTCGGAGATCCCGGTCATCTCCAGCGCGGCATCCACGGCAGCCGCGTCATCGGAGGACCACTGCCGGTACCAGGCCTGGTGCGGGTGCCGCCCCCGCGCCACCAGGTCGGCGACGGTCAGCCCTTCGGGAGCGGACGGGGCCTGGGGCAGCATCCCCAGCACGCGGGCGACGTCCCGGGTGGCCATCCGGTCGATCTGCTCGCCGTCGAGCAGCACCGCCCCGGACCGGGCGGGCAGCAACCGCCCCAGGGCCTTCAGCAGGGTGGACTTGCCGCACCCGTTCGGCCCGATCACCGCGGTCACGGTGCCGCCGATGACCGACAGGTCCAGGCTGTCGACGACCAGCCGCTCCCCGTAGCCGATGGACAGCGACGACGCTTCGAGACGCACACTCATATCCGCGCCTCCCGGCGGCTCCGAACCAACAGGTACATCAGGTAGGGCGCACCGAGCACGGCGGTCACGACGCCGACGGGCAGTTCGGTGCGGTAGATCGTCCGCGCGACCAGGTCCGACAGCATGACCAGCACGCCGCCGACCACCACCGAGCCGAACAGCGGGGGCTGGGCGGTTCCGGCCAGGCGCAGGGCGATCTGCGGGGTGGCCAGGGCGACGAACGCGATCGGGCCCGCCGCGGCGGTGGCCACGGAGGCCAGGACGATCGCGACGACGATGAGCAGCGAGCGGGCCGCGTTGACGCGGATGCCGAGGCCCCGCGAGGTCTGGTCGTCGAACTGCAGGGCGCCGAGTACGTGGCCGCCGACCAGGGCGACCGGGACCAGGACGACCAGGGCCAGCGCGACCGGGACGACGTGTTCCCAGCCGCGGCCGTTCAGGGAGCCGGCGATCCACACCATCGCCCTGCCCGCGTCCTGCACGTCGCCGACGGTCAGCAGGTAGTGCGTGAAGTTGCCGGCCACGGCGGTGATGCCGATGCCGACCAGCACCATCCGGAAGCCCTCGATGCCCTGCCGCCACGCCAGCGCGTAGACCAGCAGGCCCGTGACCAGGCCTCCGGCGAGACCGGCGAGCGGGACGCCGACGGACGCGGCGGTGCCGGTCACCACCCCCAGCGAGCCGGAGAAGGTGATCACGGAGACCGCGCCGGCGCCCGCTCCCCAGGTCACGCCCAGGATGTCGGGCGAGGCCAGCGGGTTGCGGACGATCGCCTGGAAGATCGCGCCGGACAGGCCCAGCGCGCCGCCGACCAGCAGGCCGGTCAGCGCGCGCGGCAGGCGCAGCTCCGTCACGACGAACTGGTCGCGGCGGGTGCCCCCGCCGAGCAGCGCGTCGACGACCTGCACCGCGGTCAGCGGGAAGTCGCCGACCATGATGTCGACGACCAGGACGGCGGCCAGCAGCACCAGCGCGACCGCCACGACCGTCATCGGCCGGCGGCGCAGCCGGAACGAGACCGCGCCGACCCGAAGTGCCGTCCTCGCGGTGGTCAAATCCTCACCAGCTTCTTGCGGCGCACGAGGTAGATGAAGAACGGCGCGCCGAACAGCGCGATCATCACGCCGACCTCCACTTCCGACGGACGGGCGACCACGCGGCCGAGGATGTCGGCGACCAGGAGCAGGATCGCGCCGACGAGCGCCGAGAACGGCAGCAGCCAGCGGTAGTCCGGGCCGGTGAACGCACGCGCCACGTGCGGCACCACGAGCCCGATGAACCCGATGGGTCCGCACGCCGCGACGGCGCTGCCCACCAGCAGCGTGATCGCGAGGATGCCCAACGACCGCGTCGCCCCGACCTTCACGCCGAGCGACCTGGCCACGTCCTCGCCGAGCGACAGGGCATTGAGGCCCGGCGCGTTGAACGCCGCCAGGCCGAGACCGGCGAGCAGGAACGGCAGCACCTGGGTCAGCACCGTCAGGTCGCGGCCGGCGATGCCGCCGACCTGCCAGAACCGGAACGCGTCGAGCGACTGCTGGTCGAGCAGCACGATGGCCGACACGAGGCCGTTCATCAGCGCCGACACCGCGGCTCCCGCCAGCGCGAGCGTCACCGGCGACGGTCCGCCCCGCCCGGCCGAGCCGAGCAGGAACACCACCACGCTCGCGATCATCGCCCCGGCGAACGCGAACCAAATGTAGCCGTGCAGCGAGCTGACGCCGAGCAGGAAGATCGAGAGCACGACCGCCAGCGCCGCGCCGTGCGTGACGCCGAGGATGCCGGGGTCCGCGAGCGGGTTGCGCGTGTGGCCCTGCATGAGCGCGCCACCGACGCCGAGAGCGACGCCCACCGCGATGCCGATCAACGTCCGCGGGATCCGCAGCTCGCGGATCACGACGTCGTCCTCGACACCGGTCGGCGTGAAGAGACCGTGCCACACCCCGGACAGCGGGATCTCCTTCGACCCGATCGCGATGCTGGCCAGGCAGACGGCGACCAGCACGACCAGGAGGAAGAGCAGGCCCAACGACCTACGACCCAAGGCCCACCCTCCTCAGTCCACACAGGAGAGGTAAGCCTAACCGAACTACCTGCGCAGACCGAGGTCCAGGGCTTTGGCCCTGATCACACCGAGCCGCGGGAACGAGCGGTGGAAGATCGCCGAACAATGGCCGCGGACACGTTGCTCGCTCAACCAAAAGGTCCGGAGCAAGAGAGAACGCGATTTCGTTTGGATCGCATCGTTGGGCCCACAGTGGTTGAGCAGTCACCCAAATAGCACGAAGGGGTTCCGAGGAATCATCCTCGGAACCCCTTCGTGCTTTACCGAATTTCAGCCCTGCTGGTGGTACGCGTCGAGCACCTCGGCCGGGATGCGGCCGCGGTCCGACACCTTCATGCCCTGCTTGCGTGCCCACTCGCGAATGGCCTGGTTCTGCTCACGATCCGCCGACGCCGGACGGGCCTTCACAGCGCCGGCCGGACGACCCGGACCAACGCGCTTGCGGCCACCGGCACGTCGCGCGCTTCCCACGAAGTCGGCAAGAGCGTCCCGCAGTTTGCCCGCATTGCCCGAGGAAAGGTCGATCGTGTAGCTGACACCGTCCAGTCCGAACTCGACGGTCTCCTCAGCGGTGGAACCGTCCAGATCGTCGACGAGGGTCACCGTGACCTTCTGCGCCATGCGTATCCTCCTGGACCCCGAATGTGCGGTCACCCGCGTCGCCAACTAAAGCCTTCTGCGAGGCAGGTTAGCGCACGGGTGCCGCATTGCACCTATCGACATCCGGAAAGTTACTCATTCAGGGCGAACGAGCGGGAACAAGATGGTCTCCCGGATACCCAGACCGGTGAGGGCCATCAGCAGCCGATCGATACCCATTCCGACACCACCACTCGGTGGCATTCCGTACTCCAGTGATCGCAGAAAGTCTTCGTCGATCGGCATCGCCTCGTGGTCACCGGCGGCCGCAAGGCGCGCCTGCGCTTCGAGGCGTTCCCGCTCGATCACCGGGTCGACCAGTTCGGAGTAACCCGTTCCCAGTTCGAATCCGCGGACGTAGAGGTCCCACTTTTCGGCGACACCCGGCTTGGTGCGGTGCTGCCTGGTCAGGGGGGACGTCTCGACCGGGTAGTCGCGCACGAACGTGGGCGCGTAGAGCGAGTCGCACACCAGGTGCTCCCACAGCTCCTCGACCAGCTTGCCGTGACCGAACTTCGGGTTGACCTCGAGTTCGTGGCGGTCGCAGAGCTTGCGCAGGGTCTCGGCCGGCGTCTCGGGGGTGATTTCCTCACCGACCGCGTCCGACAACGACTCGTAGATGCTGAGCGTCGTCCATTCACCCGAGAGGTCGTACTCGGTGCCGTCCGCCAACGTGACGACCTGAGAACCGGTCACGGCTTCCGCCGCTTCCTGGATCAGCTCGCGCGTCAGTACCGCGTTCGAGTCGTACGTGGCGTACGCCTCGTAGTACTCGAGCATCGAAAACTCGGGCGAATGCGACGAGTCAACACCCTCGTTGCGGAAGTTGCGGTTGATCTCGAAGACCTTCTCGATGCCGCCGACGACGCACCGCTTCAAGTACAGCTCCGGCGCGATGCGCAGGAACAGGTCGATGTCGAGCGCGTTCGAGTGCGTGATGAACGGCCGCGCGCTGGCACCTCCCTGCAGCGTCTGCAACATCGGCGTCTCGACTTCGAGGAATCCGCGCCGGTGGAACGACTCGCGCAGAGAACGAACGACGTTCGCACGGGTCCGAACAGTGTCGCGGGCGGTCGGCCGCAGGATCAGGTCGACGTATCGCTGGCGAATGCGGGTTTCCTCGCCGAGTTCCTTGTGGGCGACCGGCAACGGGCGCAGCGACTTCGACGTCAGCTGCCACGCGTCGGCCATCACGGAAAGCTCACCGCGGCGCGAGCTGATGACCTCGCCGTGCACGAAAACGTGGTCGCCGAGGTCGACGTCGGACTTCCACTCGGAAAGCGCTTCTTCACCCACACCGGCGAGGCTCAGCATCGCCTGGAGTTCGGTGCCGTCGCCTTCGCGCAACGTCGCGAAGCACAGCTTTCCGGTGTTGCGCAGGAACATCACGCGGCCGGTGACGCCGACCTGCTGACCGGTCCGGGTGTCGGGTTCGAGATCGGGGTGCGCGTCGCGAATCTCGCGCAACGTGTGCGTGCGCGCGACTTCGACGGGGTAGGGCTCCTTGCCGGAAGCGAGCAGCCGCGCACGCTTCTCCCGGCGCACGCGCATCTGCTCTGGCAGGTCTTCTTCGCTGGTCACGAGGTTTTGCTTCGGCTGCTCACTCACGCGGAGAAGGGTACGGACACGCGCGAACTCAAAGCGAACCGGATACCACTAAATCGTTGGAAGATCCGCGTTCGGCGCCGACCGGACCAGCCCGCGCGCCGGTCCACTCACTAAGTTGGGGTGATGGATCTACACGCGAGGCGAGCGGACTCGTTCGGCGCACAGGCGGAGGCCTACGCCGAACACCGGCCTGACTATCCCGTGGCGGCGATCCGGTGGGCTCTGGAGCCACTGGGGACGGACGAGCGGCTGGACGTGCTCGACCTGGCCGCCGGCACCGGCAAGCTGACCGCGGGCCTGTGCGCGGAAGGCCACCGCGTGACAGCCGTGGAGCCCAACGAGCAGATGCTGTCCGAGCTGGTGCGCCGCGTTCACGGCGTGCGCGCGCTACCGGGCCACGCCGAGCACATCCCCGTTCCCGACCAGACCGTCGACGCCGTCTTCGTCGGCACCGCGTTCCACTGGTTCGACCAGGAGAAGGCCCTCCCGGAGATCGCGCGCGTGCTGCGGCCCGGCGGCGTGCTGGCGGCCATGTGGGTCGAGCCGGTCACGGACGTCGAGTGGGTGCGCGACCTGGAGCGGCTGTCGGCGACCAGCGTCGAGTCCGTCCGGCACGACCCCGTCTCGATCACGGCGCACCCGTCGTTCGCGCCGGAGGAGCGCACCACGTTCCCGCACAGCCACTACCGGGACTCCCCCGAGGCCGCCGTCGCCTGGATCAACACCCATTCGCGCATGATCGTCATCGACGAGCAGGAGCGCGCCGCGATCAACGACAAGATGCTCGCCTACCTGCGTGAACGCCCGGAGACGTCGAACGGGCCGTTCGACGTCCCCCTGCGCGCCGAGGTCTTCCGGATGGTGCGGGTCAGCGAGTAGGCGACAGGTTGCGCTCGAACACGAGCCGCAGCCCCAGCAGGGTCAGGTCGGGCACGTGGTGCGCGATCGTCGAGGACTCGGAGACGACCAGCGGGGCGAGCCCGCCCGTGGCGATCACCGTCACGGGGCCGGGGTCGGCCTGCTGGAGCTCCTCGGTGATCCTGCGCACCAGCCCGTCCACCTGGCCGACGAACCCGTAGACGATGCCCGACTGCAGGCACTCGACGGTGTTCTTGCCGATGACGCTGCGCGGCCGGACCAGCTCGACCTTGCGGAGCTGGGCGGCGCGCGCGGCCAGCGCGTCGACCGAGATCTCGATGCCCGGAGCCAGCGCCCCGCCGAGGAACTCGCCGCGCGACGAGATCACGTCGAGGTTCGTGGACGTGCCGAAGTCGACCACGACGCACGAGGTCGAGTAGAGGTGGTGCGCGGCCAGCGTGTTGATCACGCGGTCCGAGCCCACCTCCTTCGGGTTGTCGACGAGCAGCGGCACGCCGGTCTTCACGCCCGGCTCGACCAGCACCTTCGGCACGGCGTCGTAGTAGCGGCCGAGCATCACCCGCAGCTCGCGCAGCACCGCGGGCACGGTGGACAGCGCGGCGATGCCGGTGATCTTGTCGGCGTACTCGCCGAGCAGGCCGCGCATGGTCAGCGCGAGCTCGTCGGCGGTCATCCTGGCGTCGGTGCGCATGCGCCAGTCGCGCACGAGCGGGGCCGAGTCGCCGACCCCGTCGTACAGACCGAGCACGATGTTGGTGTTGCCGACGTCGATGGCGAGCAGCACGGTGTGTTCCTCAGTTCTCGGTCTTGATCAACGCGTCCAGCGCGGTCGCCTCGACGGTCTCCGAGGACGGTGCGCTCGTCGAGCCGTTCACCAGTCCGGAGCCCTCGGGGGCGTGGGCGGGGTCCGAGCCGAGGTCGACGACCTTGTTGTCGGCGTCCACGAACACGACGCGCGGCTGGTAGGTGCGCGACTCGGCGTCGTCCATCTGCCCGTACGCGATCAAGATCACGATGTCGCCGGGGTGCACGAGGTGCGCCGCGGCGCCGTTGATGCCGAGCACGCCGGTGCCGCGCTCGCCGGGGATGACGTAGGTCTCCAGCCGGGCGCCGTTGGTGACGTCGACGATGGCGACCTGCTCGCCCGCCAGCAGGTCGGCGGCCTCCATCAGGTCCTCGTCCACGGTCACCGAACCGACGTAGTGCAGGTCGGCCTGCGTCACGGTCGCGCGGTGGATCTTGGACTTCAGCATCGTGCGGAACATGTCATTCCCCCTACTCGTCGCCTTCGCCGAGCAACACCGCGATGTTGTCGATCAGGCGGGTGGAACCGACGCGGGCCGCCACGAGCAGCCGGGCGTCGCCGTTCTCCGGCGCGGGACCGAGGTCCGGCCCGCGCAGCTCCAGGTAGTCGAGCTCGACCTCGGGCGTCTGCGCCAGCACGTCGTGCGCGGCCTTGAGCACCGCGTCCGCGCCCTGGGCCGACACGTGCGCACCGGCGGTGAGCGCGGCCGACAGCGTCACGGCCTGGTGGCGCTCCTCCTCGCCCAGGTAGGCGTTGCGCGACGACAGCGCCAGGCCGTCGTGCTCGCGGACGGTCGGCACGCCGACGACGTCCAGCGGGAAGTTCAGGTCGCGCGCCATCTTGTGGATGAGCTGCAGCTGCTGGTAGTCCTTCTGCCCGAACACCGCGTACGTGGGCTGCACGATGTTGAACAGCTTCGACACCACCGTGAGCACGCCCGCGAAGTGGCCGGGGCGGACGGCGCCCTCCAGCTCGTCGCCCAGCGGTCCGGGGTGGACGGTGACCTGCGCCCCCTCGGGGTACATGTCCTCGACGGACGGCGCGAAGACCAGGCCCACGCCCTCCTCGCGGCAGACGTCCACGTCGGCCTCGAACTGCCGCGGGTACTTCGCGAGGTCCTCGTTCGGCCCGAACTGCAGCGGGTTCACGAAGATCGAGACCACGACCACCGTGTTCTGCATGACCTTCGCCTCGCGGATCAGCTGCCGGTGGCCCGCGTGCAGGGCGCCCATCGTGGGCACGAGCGCGACGTTGCGGCCGGCGCCGCGCAGGGCCCGCACCACGCGGTTCAGCCGCGCGGGGTCGCGGTGCACCGTGACGTCGTCCGGGCGGTAGTCGTCCTTGGTCAGTGGCTTCGTCACGTCAGTCCTCGAGAGTGGTGCGAACGTCGTCGGCCGCGTCGGGCTTGAGCAGCCCGGAGTGCTCGGCCCGGTCGGCGGTGCGCCGGGCGAGCACGCGGTAGCTGGGCAGGGTCTCGGGTGCCTGCTGCGCGAGCACGCCGAGGTGCTTGCGCAAGGTACCCGTGTCGCCTCGGGCGACGGGACCGGTGAGGGCCCGGTCGCCGTGGCGCAGCGCGTTGTCGAGCGCGGCGGACAGCAGCGGGCCGAGCAGCCGCTCGGCGTCGGCGACGCCGGCGTTCGTGAGCAGGTCCGCGGCGTCGCGGACCAGCGTGATCAGGTGGTTCGCGCCGTGGGCCAGCGCGGAGTGGTAGAGCGGGCGGACGGACTCGGGCACCCTGACCGGCTCCGCGTCCATCTCGACGACCAGCGCCTCGCCGACGCTCCAGGCCACCTCGTCGCCGTCCGCGGCCGTCACGCCGACGCACGCGGAACTCATCCGCTGCAGGTCTTCCGGACGACCGGTGAAGGTCATGACGGGGTGCAGCGCGATCGTGAGGGCGCCCAGCCCGGCGGCGGGTTCGAGGACCTTCACGCCCTGCGCGCCGCTCGTGTGCACGACGATCTGGCCCGCCCGCAGCGAGCCGGTGGCGACCAGGCCCTTGACCAGGCCCTCCAGCTCGTCGTCCGGCACGGCCAGCAGCACCAGGTCGGCGCGCTGGGCGACCTCGGTGGGATCGGCGACCGGGACGCCGGGCAGCAGTTCGTCCGCGCGGTCGCGGGAGGCACGGGAGACGGCGGAGACGCCGGTCACCACGTGGCCCGTCCTGGCGAGCGCGGCACCCAGCACGGAACCGACGCGGCCTGCCGAGACGACACCGACGGCGAGCCTCGCCGGACGTGGGGTCGCGTCCATGCGACCAACTCCTTCTGACGTTCCAGTCCCGGTGCGGGTACCAGACGACGCCGCCGAGGGTAGTCCCGCCGATCCCCTGCCGAGGGGATCGGTGACGGGACTCACCGGCGGGCGGCCGCCCTGGCGGCGTGCAGCGCGTCGAGCAGCGCCCCGTGCCGCTGCTCGGCGCTCTGGCCCGCCGTTCCCTGCTCGATGCGGTGCCGCAGGAACGCGAGCTCGGTGACCGCGATCTGGTAGGCGCGCACGGACTTGACCGCCGAGTCACCGGACTTGCGCTTGACCGCCCTCAGCCAGTTCCGGCGGCCGTTGAGGCTCGCCAGCAGGGCCACCTCGCTGTTGGCGATCCACCGGTTCTGCGCCATCGCGGCGAGCTGGCCCGCGACGATCCGCTGCTCCCTGCGCCGCTGCCACACCACGATCGCGACGGCGCCCGCGAACACCGGCACCATGATCAGGAAGTACAGGTTGATGAAGTCGGACCCGGTGCCGACGGTGGTCGAGAAGTTCCACAGCGAGTGCAGCCCGACGGCCACGAGGTAGCCGCCGATCGGCGCGATGACGCGGACCTTGGCGTTGCTAGTGGTGGCCGCGATGCCGACACCGATGCCGGTCATGGCCGTGAACAGCGGGTGGGCGAACGGCGACAGCACCCCGCGCAGGACGAACAGCGCGACCACGCCGCCGCCCATGTCGCCGAGCCCGTCCTCCAGGAAGACCCGGCCGAAGTACCAGATGTTCTCGGTGAACGCGAAGCCCGCGGCCGTGATGCCCGCGTAGACCATGCCGTCCACGACGCCGTCGAACTCGTGGCGGCGCCGCGCGAACACCGCGATGAGGAAGACGGCCTTCGTCGCCTCCTCCACGATCGGCGCGCCGACCACGGCGGTGAACGTCGTGCCGTCGTTGGTGAGCAGGTCGCCGAGGACCCGGGACGTCTGGTTGAACGCGAGCGAGCTGATCGTCGCGCCGCAGGAGCCCCACACGAACGCGAAGAGCAGCATCTTCGCCGGTTCCGGCTCCCACCTGTCGATCCACAGGAAGGCGCTCACGACGAACGCGACGGGGATGAGCGCCGCGGCGGCACCGACCAGCAGCGGCTCGATGCCGATGCTCGACGTGCCGAGCGCGAACAGCACGAGCCCGGCCGCGGCCAGCGCGATCAGCGCCACGACGGGGAACAGAACGGTCCAGCGGCGCTGCTCGATGCGCTTCTTCGGCGTCGGCGTCGGCGTCAGGTCGGCGTCGGTCACGAAAATGACCTTAGATGCACACTTGTCCGATGTTCGACTGGGAAGCCGCTTGGCACGCCGCGCTGTACGGGCCGGGCGGTTTCTTCGCGCGCGGCGAGAAGCCCTCGTCGCACTTCCGCACGTCTGCCCTGGTCGGCACGGAGCTGGCGGAGGCGTTGCTGGTGCTGCTCTCCCGCGTGGACGCCGCCCTCGGATTTCCCCCGGTCGTGGACTTCGTGGACGTCGGCGCGGGCGGCGGTGAGCTGGCCTCCGCGGTGCGTTCCCTGGCGTCGGGATCGCTCGGCGAACGACTGCGGGTCACCGCCGTGGACGTCGGTCCCCCCGTCGAGCTGGCCGGGGTCCGGTGGGTGCGCGAGATCCCGCCCTGCACCGGGCTGCTGGTCGGCCACGAGTGGCTCGACGCGATCCCCTGCCCCGTGGTGACCGGGCCGTCCTCCGATCCGTGGATCACCCGGTGGTGGCCTTCGCTGCGGGACGGCGAGCAGGCCGAGGTGGGAGCGCCCCGCGACGCCGCCTGGGCCGCCGCCGTGGCCTCCGTGCGCGGTGCCGCCCTCGCGGTCGACTACGGGCACCTGGTGTCGTCGCGGCACTTCTCGCTGACCGGGTACCGGGCCGGACGTCAGGTGCCCGTGGTGTTCGACGGGTCCTGCGACATCACCGCGCACGTCGCCCTGGACGCCTGCGCCGCGGCCGCGGGCGGGGAGCACGTGCTGGTGTCGCAGCGGGACGCGCTGGCGGCCCTGGGGCTGTCCGGCTCGGTGTCCGGCTCCGGGTGGGACTGGCTCGAGTCGGCGTCGCGGGCCGGCCGGATCGCCGAGCTGCGGGACCCGTCCGGGCTCGGCGGGTTCGGGTGGCTGCTGCACGGGTGCGGGGTGGCCGTGGCGGACCTGCTGCCTCCGCTGCCGCCCTGGCGTCCGAATCCCGCCGGAGATCCGCTCCCGTGACGGCGATCGTGGACGTCATGCGAATCCACACCGTGCCGTCGTCCGCCCCGTTCTCCGACCCCTGCCGCGAGTACCGCGAGTCCGAGCCCGGGGTGCCGTTGCGCTGCTGCCTGCGGAAGTCGCTGCCGGGTGAGCCGGTCTGGCTGCTGCGCTACTCGCCGCCGTTCGGCAAGGGGCCCTACGCCGAGGTGGGGCCGGTCTTCCTGCACGTGGAGTGCCCGGACTCGCCCGCGCTGGACCGGTTGCCGCAGGAGCTGCTGGCCGGCTCGCGGATCCTGCGGTCCTACAACGCCGCCGGGCAGATCCACGACGGCGAGGTGGTGGAGCCGGGCTCGTTCGACCGCGTGGTGCAAAGGCTGTTCGACGACCCGGAGGTCGACGCCGTGCAGGTCCGCAGCGTGTCGCACGGGTGCTTCCTCTTCGCGGTCACCAGGGCCTGAGCCGCACGTCCCGGCTCGTGAAACCATGCTCGGGTGAGCGAGCAGATCACCGTCGGCGTCGGTGCGGGGGCCCAGTACCTGGGCGTGGACCGCGTGATCGACCTGGGTCCCCTGCACCCGTCGGCCCACGGCGCCTACCGCCTGCGCCTCACCGTCACGCCCGAGCTCGTGATCACCGCCGCCGAGCCGCTCGTCGGCCACCTGCACCGCGGCGCCGAGAAGCTCTTCGAGGTCCGCGACTACCGGCAGGTGCTGACGCTCGCGAACCGCCACGACTGGCTCTCGGCGTTCTGCAACGAACTCGCGGTCGCGCTGGCCGTCGAACGCATGACGGGCATGGACGTGCCGGCCCGCGCCCAGTGGTTGCGCGCCCTGCTGTGCGAGCTGAACCGGCTGATGGCGCACATGGTGTTCCTGACCCCGTTGTCCCCCAACGCCGCCACGTACCGCGAGGGCGTGCAGGCGCTGATGGAGGAGGCGTCGGGCGGGCGCATCCACTTCATGTTCAACCGGATCGGCGGCCTGCGCGAGGACGTCCCGGCGGGCTGGACGGGCAGGGTCCGGGACTTCCTGTCCACTGTGGACGTCTCGACGCTGGAGATCGACTTCGGCGGGCTCGAAGGGCTCGGCGTCCTGCCGCACGAGGACGCGCTGGCGTACGGCGTCACCGGGCCGATCGGCCGGGCCAGCGGGGTGGACTTCGACCTGCGGCGCGACGACCCGTTGCCCGCGTACGCGCAACTCGGTTTCACGCCGGTCGTCCGGACCGCGGGCGACGCCGCGGCACGGGTGCGGTGCCTGGTCGACGAGGTCACCAGGTCGGTCGAGCTCGCCGCGGCGTGCCTGGAGCGGCTGCCGCAGGGGGCGGTGAACCTCCGGCTGCCCAAGGCCGTCAAGGCGCCGGAGGGGTCGGTCTACACCCGCGTCGAGGCGCCGCTCGGCACCTCGGGAGTGCACCTGTCGTCGCGCGGCGAGAAGACGCCGTGGCGCCTCAAGCTCCGCACGCCGTCGTTCAACAACGTCCAGGCGCTGTCGGCGTTGCTGCCCGGCACGCGGGTCGACGACCTGCCCGCGGTGCTGCGCTCGTTCGCCGTCATCGTCGGCGACATCGACAAGTGACGACTAGTCGTCGCGACGGCGCCGGCGACGGGGTGCGTCGCCCCCGCCCAGGGACGCCAGCAGTTCGCTGACGGACTTGCCGTCCGCGTGCGCGCCCGACGGGTCCTCCGGCGCCGCGCGGCGTCCGGTCGAGACGGCGGGCAGGCGCGTCGACGAGTCCTCGGCCACGCGGCGGCCCGACACGGACGGCTCGTCGGCCGCGGAGCGACGGCCGGTGTTCACGACCGGCAGCCTGGTGGACGACTGCTCCGAGGCGCGGCGGCTCACCGGCGGCAGCGACACGAGCGAGTCCTCGGACGCGGTGCGGCGAGGCGGGACGTCGTCGGCACGGCGGCGGCCACCCGCGCCGGAGCTCGACGGGCTGTCCGGCTTCAACGTCTCCCACGAACCGCTGTCCTGCGCGGGCGCCGGACGGTCGTCGGTGCGGCGGCGGCCACCGGCGGCCTGCAGGGACTTCGGGTCGATCATCTCCGTGCGCTCGGCGACGCGGGAGCGGGTCTCGGGCTTGCGGGGTTCCACGGGCTTCGCGACGGGCTTCGCCACGGGCGCCTTCGGCGGCTGCTCCGGACGCGACAACGCCTCGGTGCGGGCCGGCGGCTGCGGCGGCCGCTGCACGCGCTCGGTGCGGTGCGCCTGCGCCTGCACGGGCTTCGCCTTCACCGTCGGGGCCGGCGGCTGGACCTTCTGCTGCGCGGCGGCGGCACCGAGGCGAGCGGACACGGGGGCAGCGGCGGCACCGGGGCGCTGCTGCGGCCTCGCCGGTTCCTGCTTCGCGGCCTTCACGGGCTCGCGGCGCGCGACGGCGGGCTGCGGGCGCGGCGAGTTCCTGGCCGGGTCCGGGCGCGCGGGCTCGGGCCTCGCCTGTTCGCGGCGCGGCTGCTGCACCTTGGCGGCCTCGTGGGCGATGCGCTCGATCAGCTCGGTGCGCTCGGAGGGCTTCTCCGGCACGACGGACGCGCTGGCGGTGATCGCGGGCGTGGCGTTGATGACGCGGTTCTCGGCGCCGGAGGTCAGCCGGGACGCCTCCGAGCCGAGCGAGCGCAGGCGGGTCGACTCCGCGCGCAACGCCACCCGTTCGACCAGCACGTCGCCGCCGAGCAACGCCTGGAGGTTGTCGCGCAGGGCGTGGAGGTCGGCGCGCAGGGCCTCGATGTCCGCGCGCGACTCCTCCTCGATGCGCTTGCGGGTCTCCGACTCGATTTCGAGCTCGTACTCGCGCCGGGCAGCGACCTCGCGCTCCAGCTCGAGCTCGTAGACCGACTGGAGATCGGCCACCTCGTCGTCGCGCTCCGTGACCTGCTTGCGGTACTTGGCGGCGAGGAAGGCGCCCACCAGGGCCGCCCACAACGCGGCCACCACGGCCAGGCGCAGCATGCGGGCACTGTCGCTCAGCACGAGCACCGCCGCGGCCACCAGGGCGAGCGCCAATGCCGCTACCAACAGCAACCGCCCGGAGCCACGACCGTGATCTTCTTGCTCGCCGTCGGTCGACGCGCCTCGCCCGGTCATGGGCACTACGGTACCGCGTAGTTATGCGACTGAGACCTACGGCCGGGTATCTATTCGTTCCCGGAACTCTCCGTCGGCGTCCTGCAGCAGTGCTCGAGCCACAGCGCCGCGGCCGTCAGCGCGAGCGCCGCGACCACCCCGACAATGCCTGCCACCAGGTCGTTCGAGGCCGCCGCGAACGAGTCGCGAACGGGCAGGACGAAGATCAGCAACCCGGTCCACGCACCGAACATCAAAGCGCCCAGAACGGACGAAGCCTTCGCGAGTGCGACGGCGCGGGCGGCCGTCAGCGGCTGCACCGGACGCGCTCCCGGACGGCGCTGGATCCTGGCGCGCAACGAGAACGCGAACACGAGCTCCGCGACCGCGATGACGAACAACGTCGACCCGGCGAGCACGGGCAGTGGCGGCAACGAGTCGTACGCGAGCCGCAGCAGCAGGTGGGCCAGCAGCGCGGCGATGATCGCGACGGCCGCCAGGTCGCGGGGACGGGTGAACCTCACGAGTCCATCCAACCGGAAAGCACGAGGTCGTCGCGCCGCCGCACGCCCTCGGCCGAGAACTCCAGCGCCGCAACGGGTCCGTGGCCCGGCAGGACGGCGTCCGGCTCGACGTCGAGCCACGGGATCAGCACCGTCGCGCGCTCGAACGCCCCGGGATGCGGCAGGAGCAGCTCGGGGTGGTCCGAGGTCACCCCGTCCACCGAAACGACGTCCACGTCCAACGTGCGCGGTCCCCAGCGCTTCTCCCGCACGCGTCCGGCGGCGTTCTCCAGCGCCTGGCCGCGCCGCAGCCAGCCCCACTCGTCGACGTCGTCCGCGGCGACGACCACGACGGCGTTCAGGAAGTCCGGCTGGTCCTCGACGCCCCACGCCGCCGTCTCGTACACCGGCGACACGGCGACCACGTGCGGGCGCAACCCGTCCACGACCGACTGCAGGAAGGCCAACCGGTCGCCGAGGTTCGAGCCGATCGAGAGGACCGCGCGGCTCAAGGCTTGCCCTGGGGCAGCGGCGCGGCGAGCCGGCGCGAACGGCGGATCGTCACCGACACGTCGTCGAACGTCAGCGGGATCGGTGCGGACGGCTTGTGCACCGTCACCTCGACCGCGTGCAGCCGTGAGTCGGTCATCGCGGCGTCGGCGATCTTGCCCGCCACCGTCTCGATGAGGTCGTACGGCTCACCACCGACGATCGCCGCGGCCATCTCCGCGAGCTCGCCGTAGTGGTAGGTCTCCTTCAGGTCGTCCGTGCGGGACGCGGCACCCAGGTCGAGCCACAGCGTGATGTCGACGACGAACTCCTGCCCGTCGCGCTTCTCGTGCTCGAACACCCCGTGGTGCCCGCGCACCCGCAGGCCCGTCAACGCGATCCGGTCAGCCACGTCCCCGCCTCCACGCACCGGCGACGGCGACCGCGTCCAGCGTCCGGTCGACGTCGTGCACCCGCACACCCCAAGCTCCGTTGAACGCGGCCAGAGCGGACACCGCCGCGGTCGCGTCCTCCCTGCCGTCCGGTGGACGGCCGCCGAGCAACGTGCCGAGGAAGCGTTTGCGCGAAGCCCCCACCAGCACCGGGAAACCCAGCTCGACCAGTTCGTCCAAGCGCTGCAACAACTCCCAGTTGTGGTCGCCGAGCTTCGCGAAGCCCAGGCCGGGGTCCAGCACGATCGACGACTCCGCGACGCCCGCGGCCAGGGCGGACTCGACGCGCTCCAGCAGTTCGGCGCGCACGTCGGTCACCACGTCGTCGTAGCTCGCCAACGAGTCCATCTCCGTGCTGTGGCCGCGCCAGTGCATCAGCACGTACGGCACACCCGCGGCGGCGACGACCGAAGCCATCTCCGGATCGGCGAGACCGCCCGAGACGTCGTTCACGATCGACGCGCCCGCCTCCAGCGCCGCCGAGGCGACGGAGGCGCGCATGGTGTCGACGCTGACCGGCACCTGCTCGGCGACCAGCGCGCGGATCACCGGCACGATCCTGGCGATCTCCTCGGCCGGGTCGACGCGCTGCGCACCGGGCCTGGTCGACTCGCCGCCCACGTCGACGACGTCGGCACCGCGCTTGAACATCTCGACGCCGTGCGCCACCGCGTCGCGGCGGTCGACGTAGCGGCCGCCGTCGGAGAAGGAATCGGGCGTCACGTTCAGCACGCCCATCACGACGCAGCGGCCGGGACGAGGCAGACCGGTCACCGCGTCCGGCCCCTGATCAGCTCGATCGCCTCCGCCCTCGACGAGGCGGAGGTGCGCAGCAGCCCGCGCACCGCGGACGTCGTGGTGCGGGAGCCGGGCTTGCGCACGCCGCGCATGCCCATGCACAGGTGCTCGGCCTCGACGACCACGATCACGCCGCGCGGCTCCAGCTTGCGCACCAGCGCGTCGGCGACCTGCGACGTCAGCCGCTCCTGCACCTGCGGCCGCTTCGAGTAGAGGTCGACGAGCCGCGCGAGCTTCGACAGCCCCGTGACCCTGCCGTGCTCGTTCGGGATGTACCCGACGTGCGCGACACCGTGGAACGGCAGCAGGTGGTGCTCGCAGAAGCTGAACATGGGGATGTCCGTGACGAGGACGAGCTCCTCGTGGCTCTCGTCGAACGTCTTCGCGAGCACGCTGTCCGCGTCGGTGTAGAGACCGGCGAACAACTCGCGGTAGGCGCGCGCCACTCGCGCGGGTGTCTCGCGGAGGCCTTCGCGCTCCGGGTCCTCACCGCACGCGATCAGCAGCTCGCGCACCGCAGCCTCGGCGCGGGCCTGGTCGAAGACCCGCCGCGCGGAGACGCCGGCCTCCCCGTTGCGGGTGAGGCCGGCGTCTCCGTCGAGCTGGTGTTGCTCGGTCACTGCCGCTCGTCCTGGTCCGGCTGCGGCTTCTTCGGCTCCCAGACGTTGTGCGGCTTGCCGCCGGGCACGGTCGCCGGGGTCCACCCGGGAGGGGCGCCGTAGTTCGGCGGGCCCGCCTGGGCGCCGGGCTGACCCGGCTGGTGGACGCCGTTCGAGCCGTTCGTGGACGGCAGCTGCTCGGTGGGCTGCTCACCGGGAGCGGGATCGGGCAGCGGCTCCGGGTCTTCGTCGAGGGTGTCCTCGACGACCGGGGGCCACGGCTCGCCGCGCTCCTTGGCGAGCTCACCGGGCGTCTTGACCGGCGGGATGTCGGACGGCGTGCGGTCACCGAAGTCGTTGAACTGGGTGATGCGCGGCCGCTTCTCGACGCGGGCGAAGATCCGCTCCAGGTCCTTCTGGTGCAGGGTCTCCTTCTCGATCAGCTCGAGCGTGAGGTCGTCGAGGACGTCGCGGTAGGTGTTGAGCACCTCGTACGCCTCGGTGTGCGCGGCCTCGATGAGCTTGCGCACCTCCTCGTCGATCTCGTGCGCGACCTCCAGCGAGTAGTCCGCCTGGCGGCCGGCCGAGCGACCGAGGAACGGCTCGCCCTGCTCCTGCCCGTACTTCACGGCGCCGAGCTTCGCGCTCATGCCGTACTCGGTGACCATCGCGCGGGCGATCTTCGTCGCCTGCTCGATGTCGTTGGACGCACCCGTCGTGGGCTCGTGGAAGACGAGCTCCTCGGCGGATCGGCCACCCAGTGCGAACACCAGTCGCGCGATCATCTCGGACCTGGTCATCAGGTCCTTGTCCTCTTCCGGCACCGAGAGGGTGTGACCGCCG
The DNA here is from genome assembly GCF_036321065.1 of Lentzea sp. DG1S-22. Lineage (NCBI taxonomy): Bacteria > Bacillati > Actinomycetota > Actinomycetes > Pseudonocardiales > Pseudonocardiaceae > Lentzea > Lentzea sp. DG1S-22. Next base: position 5,677,232 of record NZ_CP143276.1, read on the forward strand.
GTGCGGCCGCGGGCGAGGATCGTGACCTTGTAGACCGGGTCGATGTCCGGCATGGCCCACGCGGCCAGGGCGTGCCCTGCCTCGTGGTACGCGGTGATCTTCTTCTCCTTCTCGGAGATGATCCGGCTCTTGCGGGCCGGACCGCCGATCACGCGGTCGACCGACTCCTCCAGCGCGGCACCCGTGATGGTGGTGCCGTTCTGGCGGGCGGTGAGCAGCGCTGCCTCGTTGATGACGTTCGCGAGGTCGGCGCCGGAGAACCCGACGGTGCGCTTGGCGAGGCCGTCGATGTCCGCGTCCGCGGCCAGCGGCTTGCCCTTCGAGTGCACCCGCAGGATCTGCTTGCGGCCCTTCAGGTCCGGTGCGGACACCGGGATCTGGCGGTCGAAGCGGCCGGGGCGCAGCAGGGCCGGGTCGAGGATGTCGGGGCGGTTCGTCGCCGCGATCAGGATGATCCCGCCGCGCGAGTCGAAGCCGTCCATCTCGACGAGCAGCTGGTTCAGCGTCTGCTCGCGCTCGTCGTGGCCGCCGCCGAGGCCGGCACCGCGGTGGCGGCCCACCGCGTCGATCTCGTCGACGAAGATGATGCACGGCGCGTTCTGCTTGGCCTGCTCGAACAGGTCGCGCACACGCGAGGCGCCGACACCGACGAACATCTCGACGAAGTCCGAGCCGGAGATCGAGTAGAACGGCACCCCGGCCTCACCGGCGACGGCCCTCGCGAGCAGCGTCTTGCCGGTTCCCGGCGGGCCGTAGAGCAGCACGCCCTTGGGGATCTTGGCGCCGAGCGCCTGGTAGCGGCCGGGGTTCTGGAGGAAGTCCTTGATCTCCTCGAGCTCCTCGACGGCCTCCTCGGCACCCGCGACGTCGGCGAACGTCGTCTTGGGCATGTCCTTGGAGAGCTGCTTGGCCTTGGACTTGCCGAAGTTCAGGACGCGGTTGCCACCGCCCTGGGCGTTGTTCATCATCCACATGAGCAGCAGCAACAGCAGACCGAGAGGCACGAGGTAGATCAAGATCTGCATCAGGATGGACTCCTGGCTGACCTTGGTCTCCACCGTCGGCTTGTTGCCGGCCTGGTCGAGGACGGTGAAGATCTCGTCCGTCGAGCTGGCCGGGAACTGCGTGATCAGGCGGTTGTTGCCCTCGAACGTGGTGCCGTCGGTGAGGGTGAGACGGAGACGCTGCTCCTTGTCCTCGATCGTGGCTTCCTTGACCTTGCCATCCCGCACCTGTTGCAGTGCCTGGGACGTCTTCACGGGGTGGTAGCCCCGCGAGTCGTCAAAGAGAACGGTGAAGACGAAGTACAGCAGCAACACCGCAGCGATCCACAGCAGCGGGTTGCGAAGCAGGCGCTTGCGGTCCATGCACTTACGGCCGGCGGGCGGCCTCGACCCTCCCTGACTTGCGCGTCGGGCAGTGGAAGACCCACATACCGCGTCCGACCAGCCTACCGCCCGCTGGCCGGGTACTGAGCAACCAACGGGCGGGGGCGCTTCCGGGTTCCCGCGGGTGACCCCTGCCACGCATGTTCACGCACTTTGGTTCATCCGGAACAAATGCCGCCGGACAGACGAGTGACGCAGGTCACGCCATCTCATTACGTTTGAGGGTCACATGTCATCCTCATTCGTCCCCCCGAGTGTTTCCCCGCCACTCGAAAGAGTGAACACGTGACCGAAGGTAAGTAACTGTATGTCAGCACGTCACACGTCCCCCGGACTGTTCCGGCGGGTGGCCCTGCCCGTGGGCGCCCTGCTCGGGGTGATCGCGGCGGCGGGCGTCACGGTCGTGGCCCTGCGGGTCACCAGCGGCGCCGACTGCTCGGGCGCTCTGCCGTTGAAGGTCGCCGTCACCCCTGCCGCCCTCGATGTGGTGAACGCGGCCGCACAGGACTACCAGCGGTCGCAACCGGTCGTGCGCGGGCGGTGCGTGCAGGTCCAGGTCGAGTCGCGCAACGCGGCCGACGTGGCCAACGAACTTCCCACCGCGCAGATCAACCCGCACTCCCTCTGGGTCCCCGACTCCTCGATGTGGGCGGCGGAGGCCCAGCGCCAGGCCGCGGAGACCGGTCCGGAGGCCCCGAAGCTGGACATCAAGCCCTCGCTGGCGTCCAGCCCGCTCGTCATGGCGGGTTCCGAACAGGCGATGTCGAAGATCGGCTTCCCGGTCCAGCCCGTCTCGTGGGCGAAGGTCGTGGACCCGAAGGTCCAGATCTCCATGAGCGACCCGACGATGACCTCCGAGGGCCTCGCCTCGCTGTTCGTGATCCGCACCCTGCTCGGCAACGCGGACGGCACCCCGAAGCCCGAACTGGTCGGCACGCTGCTGCGCGTGGGCCGCAGCGCCGTCCCGTCGGTCCGCGACGCCTTCGGCAAGGTCACCACCGACGCCGGCAAGGCCCCGCTCTTCGCCGCCACCGAGCAGTCCGTCGTGGCGAACAACCGCGCGGTGAAGGACAACGCCGTCCTCGGCGCCCCGCCGAAGGAGGGCACGCTCTCGTTCGACTACCCGCTGGTCCGGGTCTCGCGCCCGAACGAGCAGGAGGGCATCGGCGAGGCCGCGGCGGAGTTCGAGAAGGTCCTGCGCTCCGCCGACACCTCGAAGCGCTTCGGCGAGGCGGGCTTCCGCACCGTCCAGGGAGCAGCCCCGGCCAAGTGGTCGACCGACGTCGAGGGCGTCCAGGCGGGCGACGTCAAGCTGATCGAGACCCCGAACGCCGACCAGGTCTCCGAGCTCCTCAGGACCTGGGGCGCCATCAACCTCGACATGCGCATGCTGACCGTCATCGACGTCTCCGGCTCCATGATCGAGAAGAGCGGCAACGGCAAGACCAGGGTGGAAGCCGCCACCGCGGCGTCCATGACCGCCCTCTCGATGCTCCCGGACACCACCGCCATCGGCCTCTGGGCGTTCTCGACCGACAAGAAGCCGCCGAACGACTGGATCGAACTGGTCCCGATAGGGCCTCTCGGCGAACCGCTGGCCGGCGTCACCCGCCGCAAGCGCCTCGAAGCGGGAGCCTCACAACTCCCCGGCCTGGTCGGCGGCGGCACAGCGCTGAACGACACGACCCTGGCCGCCTACCGCCACGTCCTGTCCGGCTACGACGCCTCGAAGGTGAACTCCGTCGTCCTCATGACCGACGGCCGCAACGACGACATCTCGTCCATGGACACCGCCGCGCTGATCGAGACCCTCAAGCGGGAGTCCGACCCCGCCAAGCCGGTCCCGATCATCATGGTGGGCCTCGGCGACGAGGTGGACATGGACGCTCTGCGTTCGATCGCCGCGGCCACGGGCGGCAAGGCGTACCAGGCGCCGAACCCGGAGGACATCCGCGACGTTCTCCTCGACGCGGTGTCGCAACGCCGCTGCCGTCCGAACTGCTGATTCCGCTCGACGCGACGCCGGGTTTCCCACGGGAGGCCCGGCGTTTTCCTCCCCACGCGCCGGGTGGCGGTTGGCACCCGGGCAGGCCAGCACCAGCGCGACCCGTGCAACAACGAGCCACGCACAAGAACGGGGGCGCAGCCGAATCGGCAACGCCCCCGCCCGCGAACCAACCCTCAGCTCGAATAGACCTTCGGGTCCAACGTCCCGATGTACGGCAGGTCCCGGTACCGCTCCGCGTAGTCCAGCCCGTACCCGACGACGAACTCGTTGGGGATGTCGAACCCGACGTACTTCACCGGGACCTCGACCTTCACCGCGTCCGGCTTGCGCAGCAGCGTGCACACCTCCAGCGAGCGGGGCTTGCGGGACTGCAGGTTCTTCAACAGCCAGGACAGCGTGAGCCCGGAGTCGATGATGTCCTCCACGATCACCACGTTCCGGTCCGCGATGTCGCGGTCCAGGTCCTTCAGGATCCGCACCACGCCGGAGGACGACGTGGAGGAGCCGTAGGACGAAACAGCCATGAACTCGAGCTGCACCGGAACGGGCAGCGCGCGGGCGAGGTCGGCCATGAACATCACGGCGCCCTTGAGCACGGTGATCAGCACGAGGTCGGAGTCACCTTCTGGGTGATCATCCGCGACCTGCTTGGCGAGTTCGGTGACCTTGTCGCTGATCTCCTGCTCGGTGATGAGCACGGATGCGATGTCGCCGTCGTACACGGACAGGTCCCCTCTGCTTAAGACTGTGGTTCCACAACGAGCCTGCCATGCGCGCGCCGCACGACAAAGCCGCCGGGTAGCCAGACACCGCCCTGACCGCGCCATTCACTCACCAGTGCGTCGACTCGTCGCAGGTGTGAATCGGACAGTTCAGGCACGCCTTCGTAGATGAGCCACGACCTGACCACCCTGCGTCGCAGTGCCGCGGGCAACTCGGCGATGTCGTCAACGGCACAGCAGTCGCCGGTGAAGGCTGCCGCGAGGGAGTCGAGTGCGTCACAGTCCTCACGCAGCTGGGCCGCCGTGCGCGCCAACGACGACGCGACGCCGCCCTGCAGCACGGATTCGAGCAATGGCAGCACCTCGGCCCGCAGGCGCACGCGCGTGAACGACGGGTCGGCGTTGTGCGGGTCGTCCCACGGTTCGAGGCCCTGCTCCGCGCACGCGGCACGGGTGACCTCCCGCGACACGCCGAGCAGCGGACGGCCCCACGGCGCGTCGAAAGCGCGCATGCCGGCGATCGAGCGCGGGCCGGAACCCCGGCCGAGGCCCAGCAGCACCGTCTCGGCCTGGTCATCGAGGGTGTGCCCGAGCAGCACCACGCCGGACGACGGCCTCAGGGCCGCGTAGCGGGCGTTGCGGGCCGCCGCCTCCGGTCCGCCGGGACCCGACACCACGACGGGCTCCACGCGCGGCACGAGACCCAGGTCGGCGCACTGCCGGGCCGCCTTCGACGCCACGTCCGCCGACCCCGGCTGGAGCTGGTGGTCGACCACGACGGCCGAGGCACCGGGCACCAGCCTGGACACGGCCGCGGCCAGCGCGAGCGAGTCGGCGCCGCCCGAGACCGCGACGGTCACCGCCTCCGGTCGCACGGCGTCGAGGAAGCGGCGGACCGCCGTCCGGACCTCGGCGACCGGTCCGTTCACGGCGCCACGCGGCGCAGCCAGCCCATCGGCTCGGCGATCTCCGCCCTGGTCGGCAGGGTGTCGGCGGAGGTCCAGATCGCGTTGAAGCCGTCCATGCCGACGCGCTCGACGACGTACTCGGTGAACCGGGCGCCTTCCTCGTACTGGCGCACCTTCGCCTCGACGCCGAGCACCGTGCGCAGGATCCGGTCGAGCAGGCCGCCGCCCTTGCGCCGCGCGCTGAAGCGGCTGCGGATCGTCGACACCGACGGCACGACGGACGGCCCGACGGCGTCCATCACGTGGTCGGCGTGGCCTTCGAGCAAAGTGGACAGAGCGATCAACCGGTCCAGCACGGCCTTCTGCTGCGGCGACTGGACCAGCTCGATCAGCCCCATCGGACCGTCGCCCTCGCGCAGCTTCTGCCGGAAGTCGCGGATCACGTCGGACAGCGGCGCGCGTTCCTCGTCCATTGAGGACAGCAGCGTGGTGACCTGGTCCGAGAAGTACCGGCGCAGCCACGGCACGCCGGTGAACTGCAGGCGGTGCGTGCACTCGTGCAGGCACACCCACATGCGGAAGTCGTCGTCCGGGACGTCCAGGGCCTGTTGCGCGCCAACGATGTTCGGCGCGACGAGCAGCAGCCGTCCGGCGAGCTGGTCCTGGGGGCTGAACGGGTCGTACTGGCCGAGCACGCGCGAGGACAGGAACGCCATCACGACGCCCGCCTGCACACCGGCCGTCCCGGCGAGGATGCCCGCCATCGGACCCGTCTGGCGCGGCATGGCGGGGCCGGTCAGCGCGGCGAGGCCCTGCGCGGCGGCCGCCACCCACGCCGGGCGGTCGACGACCTCGCCCGGCAGCAGCGGCAGGCCCTGGCCGAGCCCTGTCAGCTCGCGGACGTGCACCTCCGCCTGCGGAGCGAGCTCCCGCAGTCTGCCGACGACGTGCTCGGCCTCCTCCTTGCCGATCACCGGACCTGGTCGCACGAGTCGCACGGCGGTCGAAACCGCCAGGTCCCAGTCCACCGGGCCGAGCTCTGCCTCCGTCGCGCCGTTCACGCTTCCGACGCTACCTGCGCACGGCCCGCTACGAACAGCCACAACCCCGCAACGCAGCGGCCAGCACGTCCAGCGCGGGCCGGACCTCGGTCTCCGGGTTGCGGTTGCTCGCGGACATGAACGAGAACACGAGCACCCGTCCGTCCACGTCGACGACCACGCCGGCAAGCGCGTTCACGCCGGTGAGCGTGCCGGTCTTGGCCCGCACCCAGCCCTTGCCCTGCGCGGCGGTCCCGCCGTAGCGGTCGGCGAGGGTGCCGCTGCCGCCCGCGACCGGCAGCGCCGTCAGCAGCGGCCGCAGCTTCGCGGTGCGCGGGTCGTCCAGCGCGGGCTTGGCCGCCGCGGTCAGCACGTCGGTGAGCAGCTTGGCCGGGATCTTGTTCGACGCGGACAGCCCGCTGCCGTCCACGAAGCTCGCCCCGGTGAGGTCGAACCCGTTCTTGGTGAGCACGTCCCGCACGGCCTTGACCCCGCCCGCGAACGACGGCTCGTTGCCGGTCTTGATCGCGATCTCGCGGGCGATCGCCTCGGTGAGGACGTTGTCGGAGATCTGCATCATGTTGTCGACGAGCTGCTCGACCGGCGCCGACTTGATCTCGCCGAGCACCGGCGCGCCCTGCGGGGCCGTGCCCGCCGACGCGGCGGGAGCCCCGACGCGCTGGGCGAACGCGTCCGCCGCCGCCTGACCGGGGCTGCCGGTGCGCACGCCGTTGACGTTGGCCTGGTCGACCCGGCCGCCGTCGAGCATGAACGGCACGATCGGCGCCACCGAGCCGCCCGCGATGTCCGCCGACTCCCACTGCGGCCCGAGCGCCTCGCCCGCGTACCGGCTCAGGTCGAACTGGACCTTGGTGACCTGGCCCTTCTGCTTCACCTGGTTGGCCAGGTCGTCGAGGGTCGCGGCACCGGGGTAGACCGACCTGCCGGGCACGCCGGAGATCGTCGGGTCGCCACCGCCCACGATCACGACGGTGCCGGGCTCGGCGCCCTGGACGACCTTGGTGGACAGCTGGTCGGTCCTCTCGAGGCTGAGCAGCGCCGCGGCGGCCGTGAGGATCTTGAGGCTGGACGCCGGGGTCGCGGCCGTGGTGTCGCCCTGCTGCCACAGCGCCGCGCCGCTGGCGGGGTCGACGACGCTGCCGGTGAGCGTGCCCAGGGCGCTGTTGCCCGCGGGACCCGCGAGGGCCTGCTTCACGCCGGCCGGGCTCGGCGCCGGTCCGCCCGCCGTGACGGCCTTGACGAGCGGCTGGACGACCGCGGGCGCTGCCGGGGGCTTGGTCTCGACGGCCGTGGCACCGCCGAACTCGTCGACCGCGTACACGGTGGCGCCCGCCAGTGCCGCCACGACCAGCAGGCTCAGGACCACGACCAGCGGCTTGCGGCTCTTCCCCGGCTCGTCGGTGGCGAGGCGGTCCTCCGGCTCCTCGTCGTAGCCGGTGACGGGCAGCTCCCGGGGCTCCTTGCGCGGCGGCGGCACCGGACGGGACTGCTCGGAGCGCGGCGGCTCCTGCCGCGCGGGCGCCTGGGCCTGGAGCTGGTCGACGCGCTTGGTCTGCTCGGGGCGCTGCGGTTCGGGGCGCTGCGGTTCGGGGCGCTGGGACTGCTGGGACTGCTGCGGTTGCCGGCGCGGCTGCTGCTCGGTCCTGGAGTGCTGGTCGAACCACGACGGCTCGGAGTTCGGCAGCTGGTCGACGCGCGCCGTCTTGGCGTTCGGCACCGAGAGCTCGGTCGTCCTCTGGTCGCCCTTCGGCTCGACGCGCACCGGAACGGCCCGGGGTTGGCCGACTTCCGGACCAATCGCCCCGTGAGACTTCCCACCGATCTTTTCCGCGGAGGGCCTGCCGGAACCGGCCGTTGGCACAGCGGAACCACCCGAACCGGCCGCGGACCCGTTCGCGGCGACGTGCACCGGCGACGACCGCGGCGGTTCCTGAGTGGACGGTGCCGCGAGGACGGCGGCCAGCGGGAACCGCATCGTCGGCTGGTCGACCGTCGGGCGGCTGACCTGCACCGTTGACTCGGAACGCCCGGCATCTGAATCGATGTCGTCGTCCTCGGTCGGCCATTGGGGGTCGTCCGGCACAGCGGCCTCCGTCAGCTCGGTACGGGCAATCTCACACCCACCAACCACCGCTCCGATGAGGGTTGACAAGGCGTCGTGGTCCACACTAGTGGGCATCACGAATGGGCTACATGAGCGAGGACCAGTGGAATTCGACGTCCTGATCGAGATCCCCAAGGGCGTGCGCAACAAGTACGAGGTGGACCACAAGAGTGGCCGCATCCGCCTCGACCGCACGTTGTTCACGTCGACGCAGTACCCCGCCGACTACGGGTTCATCGAGAACACCCTGGGTGAGGACGGCGACCCGTTGGACGCCCTCGTCCTCGTCCAGGAGCCGACGTTCCCCGGCTGCCTGATCGCCGCTCGTGCGATCGGCATGTTCCGCATGACGGACGAGAAGGGCGGCGACGACAAGGTCCTGTGCGTCCCGGCCTACGACCCGCGGCACGAGCACCTGCGCGACATCCACCACCTGGCGGAGTTCGACCGCCTGGAGATCCAGCACTTCTTCGAGGTCTACAAGGACCTCGAGCCCGGCAAGAGCGTCGAGGGCGCCACCTGGGTGGGCCGCACCGAGGCCGAGGCCGAGATCAAGCGCTCCTACCAGCGCCTGAAGGACGCCGAGGCCAGGGGCGAGACGTTCCACTAGGCACGCGCGCGACGAAGAAGAGGGGCCGCTCGGGAGCGGCCCCTCTTCTTCGTCGCGGTGAGACCTAGACGGCGACGGTCTCGGCGTCGGCCACCCGCTCCAGACCGGACCTGGTCGACAGCGGCTTCTCGCGCAGGAACCACACGAGGACGAACGCCGCGATCATCACGATGCCGCCGGTCAGGAAGACCGTGTCGATCGCGCTGGAGAACCCGTCGAGGAACGGCTTCGCGAGCACCGGGTCCAGGCCGTTGAGGAACTCGGTGTTGTTGATGTCCACGCCGGTCCCGCCCTGCAGCGTCTTCGCGAACTCCGGGTTCTGCCGCAGCGCCGCGTTGAACGCGTCGGTCTGCAGCGCGGCCCGGATGCCGGACTCGATCTTGCCGCCGACCGTGCTGAACAGGATCGACAGGAACACCGCGGTGCCGACGGTGCCACCGATCTGGCGGAAGAACGTCGCCGACGCGGTCGCGACGCCCATGTCCCGCGGCTCGGCGTCGTTCTGGATCGCCAGCAGCAGCGTCTGCATGCACTGGCCGAGGCCCGCGCCCATGACGAACATGTAGACCATGACCAGCCAGCTCGGCGTGTCCGTGCCGATGGAGCTGAGCAGGAACAGAGCGGCCGCCATCAGGCCGGCGCCGATGATCGGGAACACCTTGTAGCGCCCGGTCTTCGACGTGACCCTGCCCGCGATCGCGGTGGCCGACATGATGCCGAACGTCATCGGCAGCAGCATCAGGCCGGCCGTGGTGGGCGTGACGCCCTTCACGATCTGCAGGTACAGCGGGATGGAGACCATGCCGCCGAACATGCCGATGCCGAGCACGAAGTTGATCGCGTTGCCGAGCGCGAACGTGTGGTTGCGGAACATCCGCATCGGCAGCAGCGCCTCGTCACCCGCGCGGAACTCGGCCCACACGAACGCGACCAGGCCGAGCACGCCGATCACGTACATGGCGATCGCGGTGCCGGACGCCCAGCCCCACTCGCGGCCCTGCTCGGCGACGATCAGCAGCGGCACCAGGCCGACGGTCAGCGTCAGCGCGCCCAGCCAGTCGACGCGGTGGTTCACCCGCTGGTGCGGGATGTTCAGCACGCGCGCCACGACGAACAGCGCGAGCAGCGCGATCGGGACGTTCACGAGGAACACCCAGCGCCAGCCGGTGATGCCGACGAACGAGTCGAGGCCTGCGAAGACGCCGCCGATGACCGGGCCGAGCACGCTGGCCGAACCGAACACGGCCATGAAGTAGGCGGAGTACTTGCTGCGCTCACGCGGCGAGATGATGTCCGCCATGATCGCGAAGGCCAGCGACATGAGGCCACCGGCGCCGAGGCCCTGCACCGCGCGGAACGCGGCCAGCTCGTACATCGTCGTCGCGAGGCCCGAGAGCAGCGAGCCGAGGAGGAACAGCGAGATCGCCGCGAGGTACATCGGCTTGCGCCCGTAGATGTCGGACAGCTTGCCGTACAGCGGGGTCGTGATGGTCGCGGTGATCAGGTAGGCGGTGGTCGCCCACGCCTGCAGCGTCTGCCCGTGCAGCTGGTCGGCGATGGTCTTCATGGCGCTGGCGACGATCATCTGGTCCAGCGCCGCGAGGAACATGCCCAGCAGCAGGCCGGACAGCACCGTCATGATCTGGCGATGCGTCAGGGACACCCCTGGCGTGGGTGTCGCATCGGTCGTTGATGACATTTCTAGTCGTTCCCTCCTGCGCGGGTCCCCGTCCCGCGTTCGTTCAAAAGCGCCGGAATCGTGCGCTCGTAGTCGTGGACGAAGCGTTCGAACAGGTCCGCGAAGCCCTTGAGGTCCTCGCCGGTCCAGTCCGCGAACACCTGCTGGATCGCCTCGTTGCGCTGCCGGCGTCGCTCTTGGATCAGCTCGCGGCCCGCTTCGGTGACCGCGAGAACGCTGGCCCGGCCGTCCGCCGGGTCGGCGCGCCTCTCGACGAGCCCGTCCTTCACGAGTCCGGCCACCTGCCGGCTGACCGTGGACGGGTCGGAGAGCACCGCCTCCGCCAGGCCGCTCGAACGGCACTCCCCGAGGCCGGAGAGGGTCGCGAGGAGCACGAAGGCGGACTTGTCCATGCCCTGCTTGGCCATCTGGTGGGCGACCTGGGCGTGCATCTTGTTCAGCCGCACCATCGCCATGCCGACCCGGTCCGCGAGCTCGTGCTCGGGATCGGGGCCGGGGCTGGGGCACCTGCCCGGATCGACCATCTGACACCTCGTTGCTTGTATCACCCAACTAGTTGCTCAGTACAAGCATCCATCTCGGCCGAGCAGATCGCAAGTGAGTTTCAGGTCTCACTCCAGCGCGGAGTGCTACAGGCGCGGAGAGTGTGGTTACCGGCGGGTAGCCACGTGGGTTACCGGTCGGTAGCATCCGTCTCATGAGCCAAGACGTGTCGTTCATCGCCGATGCCATGAAGCAGGCCGTGCCGTACGTGAAGACGACCGGCATCGAGTTCGAAGAGGTGTCGGCGAGCCGCATCGTCGCGTCGCTGCCGGACGAGCCGTCGCTGCACAACCACATCGGCGGGCCGCACGCGGCGATGATGTTCGGCCTCGGCGAGTCCGCCTCGGGCGCCGTCGTGATGGCCGCGTTCGCCGCGCACCTCGGCAAGGCGACGCCGCTCGCCGTCCGCGCCGACATCTCGTACAAGAAGATCGCGATGGGCGTCCTGCGCGCGGAGGCGGTTCTCGGCCGGTCGGCGGAGGACGTCCTGGCCGAGCTGGAGTCCGGCACGCGGCCGGAGTTCCCGGTCACCATCACGATCACCAACGCCGAGGGTGTCGTCACCGGCGAGATGACCGTCGTCTGGACGCTCAAGCCCGCACGCTGAACCGGGCGTCCCCGTATTTCGGTTCGGACTACCCGTGAACCGATCCGAACCAAATACGTAACCTTGGCCACACCGCGACGACCAGGCATTGTGCGGGTCATGTCGGGGTGGAGAACTGCGAGCGGGGTCCTGCTGGTCGTGCTCACCGCGGGATGTGCCGCGCAGGTGCAGCAGTCGAGGCCCGTGGCCGTGGAGGAGCCGGCGCAGGACGCGCCGGTCACCGCGTCGTCGGCGACCTCGGTGCCGGTCCCGCCCGCCCAGCCGGCGATCAGCGTGGCGTCGATCGTCGACGGCCGCTCCGTGATGCTCTCCGACGGCTCGAAAGCCGAGGTCAGCGGCCTCGCCCAGCCCGGGCCGTGCTGGGCGGACGCCGCCACGGGCTTCGCGAGGAGCATGCTGCTGAACCAGCAGGTCCGCTACGACCGGGCCACCGGCGCCCTCAGCCTCACCGACGGCACGGACTACGCGTTGCTCGCCCTGGGCAACGGCGCCGGGCGCACCACGGGCACCCCGTCGCCCGCCCAGAAGGAGGCCGAGGCAGCCGCGCAACGCGTCCCGATGGGCCTGTGGGGCCCGCCGTGCGGCGGCAAGGACGCCACCGAGACCCCCACTCCCCCGCCACCCGCACCCGCGCCGACCACGACGAAGCCGCCGGCACCGCCCAAGCCGAAGCCGGTCTTCTACGCCAACTGCGACGAGGCGCGGCGCGCCGGTGCGGCACCGCTGTACTGGGGCCAGCCCGGCTACCGGATCGAGCTCGACCCGAACCGCAACGGCATCGCCTGCGAGTCCCGGTACCGCTAATAGCCTCTCCGGCATGAAGCTGGACAGCAGTGCCGTCGAGTACACCCCCGCGGACGCCGGGGCCATCGCGAAGCGGGCGGAGGACCAGGGCTACGACGGGTTCTGGCTCGCCGAGACCAAGCACGACCCGTTCCTCGCGCTGTCCGGTGCCGCCGCGGCCACCGAGCGGATCGAGCTGGGCACGGCGATCGCGGTGGCGTTCGCGCGCAACCCGATGACCGTCGCGACGACGGCGAACGACCTGCGCCTGCTGTCGGGCGGCAGGTTCAACCTCGGACTGGGCTCGCAGGTCGAAGCGCACATCACCAAACGCTTCTCCATGCCGTGGAGCAAACCGGCCGCGCGCATGCGGGAGTTCGTGCTGGCGATCCGCGCGATCTGGCACGCGTGGGAGACCGGCGAGCGGCTGGCGTTCCGCGGCGAGTTCTACAAGCACACGCTGATGACGCCGTTCTTCGACCCCGGCCCGAACCCGCACGGCACGGCGCCGATCTACCTCGCCGGCGTCGGCGAGCTGATGACCGAGGTGGCGGGTGAGGTCGCGGACGGCTTCCTGTGCCACAACTTCACGACCGAGCGGTACCTGCGGGAGGTGACGCTGCCCGCGCTCGAACGCGGCCGCGCGAAGGCCGGGAGGACGCTGGAGGGCTTCGAGATCAGCGGCCCGGTGTTCACCGCGACCAGCGACGAGGAGGTCGCCGGGGTCAAGCGGCAGATCGCGTTCTACGGGTCGACGCCCGCGTACCGGCCGGTGCTGGACCTGCACGGCTGGGGCGCGCTGCACGAGGAGCTGCACCGCATGTCACGGCGGCAGCAGTGGGCGGAGATGAGCGAGCTGATCACGGACGAGGTGCTGTCCGAGTTCTGCGTCCTGGGGACGCCGGAGACCGTCACGGCCGCGCTGCTGGACCGCTACGGCGACGTCGTGACCAGGGTTTCGCCGTCGTCGGGCGCGGTTCAGCGCCCGGAGAAGTGACTCAGCCCGGACCGTGCCAGCTCGGCGTGGAAGGCGTCGAGCCCGGCGCGCACTCTGGCGACGCCGCGCTTGCGGATCCACCTGCGTCTTCCGACGTTCGCGGCGGTCAGGGCGAACGGCAGCGCCAGCAGGGTCAGGACCAGCATCGTGATCATGTCGTCTCCTCAGGGGTTGCGAACGTGCAACGACCAATCGAGACACCGCTTACGGTACCGGGTTCAAAGCCACCCGGGTGGAGCAAAGTCACCGACAGCAACTCAGTTCTTGACTAATTTTGTTTTCGGTGTGACGCTGGCGGCATGTTCGAAGTGGCGGTGATCGAGGACCCGTCCGCGGCCGAGGTGTCGCTGGACCCCGTGCGGGCGAGACTGCTCGCGGAGCTGGTGGAGCCCGGATCGGCGACGATGCTCGCCGCGAGGGTCGGCCTGCCCAGGCAGAAGGTGAACTACCACCTGCGCACCCTGGAGCAGCACGGCCTGGTGGAGCTCGTCGAGGAACGGCGCAAGGGCAACGTCAACGAGCGCCTGCTGCAGGCGACCGCGGCGTCCTACGTGATCTCCCCGGCCGCGCTCGCGGCCGTGCAGCCCGATCCGGCGCGGTCACCCGACCGGTTGTCCGCGCGGTGGCTGCTGGCCGTCTCGGCGAGGCTGGTGCGCGACGTCGGCACGTTGATCACGGGCGCGACCAGGGCCAAGAAGCGGCTGGCGACGTTCGCGCTGGACGGCGAGGTCCGGTTCGCGAGCGCCGCGGACCGCGCGGCCTTCGCCGAGGAGCTGGCCGGCTTCATGACCCAGCTGGTCGCGAAGTACCACGACGAACAGGCAGAAGGAGGGCGTCCGCACCGAGTCGTCGTCGCCCTGCACCCGAGCGTGAACGCTTCCAAGGAGGACGAGTCGTGACCCGCGAGTTCGAGATCAAGAAGGAAGTCGAGGTCGCCGGAACCCCGGAGCAGGTCTGGGACGCCATCGCGACCGGACCGGGCATCGACTCGTGGTTCATGGGTCCGCACACCGTCGACGGACGGCTGGGCGGCCGCATGTCGGTCGACATGGGCTTCTTCCAGGAGGCCTCGACGATCACCGCCTGGGAGCCGGGCAAGCACCTCGCCTACGAGAGCGACAAGGGCGAGGACGGCACGTTCCACGCCATGGAGTTCCTGGTCGAGGGCCGCGACCAGGGCTCGACCGTCCTGCGGTTCGTGCACAGCGGGATCCTGGCGGACGGCTGGGGCGACGAGTTCGTCGACCAGCAGTCGAAGGGCTGGGACATGTACCTCTTCACGCTGGGCCAGTACGTCGAGCACTTCGCGGGCCGGCCCGGCACGTACGTCTTCGCGCAGTGGCCGGAGCAGCCGGAGGGTGCCGACAACTGGCCGGTGCTGCTCGACGCGCTCGGCGTCCCGCGCGACGCCGAGGTCGGCGACGAGGTGACGCTGAAGCCGTTCGGCATCAACGGGGTCGTCGACTACCTCGTCCGCCACGACGCGCACAACTTCCTCGGCGTGCGCGGCCCCGGCGGCCTCTACCGCTTCCACGGCACCAACGCCGTCGGCCACCACGTCTTCGGTGACGCCACCGGCGAGGCCGGGAGGTGGCAGGCGTTCCTGGCTCAGATCGTCGGCGGGCAGACCTCGTAGACGTAGTCGTCGTGCCCGTACGGCACCACGTTCCTGTCGCGGCGGATGATCGAGACCCGTCCGCCGCGATCGGTGCACGACTTCCTGAAGCCCTCGTCGGTGTACTCGATCTGGAAGAAGGCGTTGCCGAACGCCTCGGCGTAGGCCCCGCACTCACCGAGGGCCTGGCAGTCCTCGGTGATCGCGAAGTCGAAGCCGATCTCCTGCTTGCCGGCGGTGCCGAGCTCGGCGACGTTCTTCTGCGCCACGGCAAGCCCTTGCTCGTGCGCGTACCGCACGAAGTCCTTCATGAAAGCCTTGGTGGCGTTGAGGTCGAACGCCCCTTCGGAGCGCTGGTAGGAGTCGAGGTTGTCCGGCTCCACGCCCTTGAACATGGCCGTCTTGCAGCCCTTGATCCACTTCTTCTGGATCTCCAGGATCCTGCGGCGCTTGTCGTCGGTGGAGATGTCGAGGACGCCCTCCTGCCACTCCGGGTCGATCACCACCTCGCCGTCGGCCTTCTTCACCAGCAGGTCGGCGTGGTGCTGCCGCCACCAGTCGAGGCCGCCCTCCATCTTCTCGGGCTGCGTCTGCAACGCGTTGAGGTAGCAGATGTTGTAGCGCCTGCCGTCCGCGAACGTGGTGCGGTCCCGCACGACGATCTTGACCGGCACGTCCGGCTGGTAGGTGCCGCCGAGCTGGTAGTCGAGCTGCCCACCGACGGGCGGCAGTTCCCTGGGTGGCAGCTCGGGCTCACCCGAGCAGGCGGTGACGAGCAGGACCGCAACGGCCACAACGACTTTCACGCACGACGACCTGCGAGCCACCCGTCGACGACCTCCTCCAGCAACGCGAGCGTCAGCCTGCCCTGGCTGAGCACGACCTCGTGGAAGTCGCGGACGTCCTCGCCCGCGGCTTCTGCTTTCCTGCGCAACTCCTGGAACTTGAGGCGCCCCACCGCGTACGCGAGCGCCTGCCCCGGTTCACCGAGGTAGCGGTCCACCTCGGACTCGATCTGCGCGAGCCCGACGGGGGTGTTCTCGACCAGGTAGCCGACGGCGTGCCGGCGACTCCACCCCAGGGCGTGCAGGCCGGTGTCGACGACGAGCCGACCGGCGCGCATCGCGTCCATGGTAAGCATGCCGAGCCTCGACTCGTCGCTGCCGTACAGGCCCATTTCGTCGGCCAGGCGTTCGCAGTACAGCGCCCAGCCCTCGCCGAACACGCTGATCGGCGCCTTCCGCCGCACGAAGGGAGCCCCTTCGAGCAGCGCGGCCTTGGAGTGTTCGAAGTGGTGCCCCGGCACGGCCTCGTGGTACGCCGTGGCCTCGTCCTCGATGCGGAGCCGGCTGCCGGGTTCCTTGGTGTTGACGAAGTAGGTGCCGGGCCTGCTGCCGTCCTCCGCGGCCGGGAAGTAGTGCGGCGGCACGTGCGCGGGCACCGCAGGCGGAGCCTCCCTGATCGCGCACGCCGCAGCGGGTGTGGTGCGGAACCACTGCGGCGCAACGGCTTCCGCCTTCGCGACGGCCCTGCGTGCGGCGTCGAGCACGTCCGCGCCGCTGGTGTGCCGGAACGCTGGATCGGTGCGGATGCGGTCGAACACGTCGTCGCCGTACCGCGCGAACTCGTGCTTGAGGTCCTCGACCATCCCGAGGCCGATCGCGTGCAGTTCGCCGGGGTCCAGGTCTTCGGTCGTGTGCGCGCGGATCGCCTTGCGGTAGACGTCGTCGCCGTTCGGCAACCAGCACAGCCCGGCACGTTCGGTACCGCGCCCGCACGGCAGCGCCTCTTCCAGCAAGAAGTCCCGGTAGCGCTCGAGGGCCGGCCCGGCGATCTCACCGCCACCGCCGACCACGTCGAAGGCGCCGAGGTTGCCGAGATGGCCGTCCAGCAGCTCGACGGCCTGCTCCACCAGGTGTCTCACCGGTGTGAGGCCGTCCGAGAACCCCTGCCGGTGCCGTTCGGCCATCGTGTCGAAGAACGCGCCGAGCCCGCGCATCCGCTGCAGGTACCCGGCTCGCCGTTCGGGCGTGTCGACGGGCAGCCTCGGCAGGAAGGCCAGCGTGGAGGGAACGGCGGTGCGGATGTTCGCGCTGATCCCGAACTCGAGCTGCCTGCTCTCGACGGCGTCGGTCTGCGTGCGCACCTCGTGCAGCACGATCCCCAGGGTGAGCCGGTCGGACAACGTCTCCGGGTCGATGCTGCGCGCCGCCGTGCCGATTTCCCGCAGCCGGTCGAGGTAGATGCGCTCCCCCTCGGCGCTGTGGTCCACCAACAACCCGTCGTCGCGGCCGAAGCCCATGAGGCTCGCGTCGACCGGGTAGTGGTCGAGGATCGCGTCGAAAAGGCGGTCAGCCAACGCGTTGACGTTCGACATCCGTCCCCCAGGAGTTACGCCGTTGAGCGGCCATCACGACCTTTGTAGCGGGTATGCCGCGGACATGCGCTGGTTGCTGCTGATCGTCCTGTTGACCGGCTGTTCCGCGTTGCCCCTGCCGCCGGCCTCCGCCCCGCAGGTCGACAGGGTGCCCGCAGGAACCCTGGACGCCGTGACCGCCCGCACCTCCCTCGCGGCGCTGCCGGTGGCCACACCGGGCCGCCTCGACGGCTACGTCCGCGACTGCGACGGCGGCAAGGCGTGCGTGTTCGGGCAGCCGTGGTTCGACACCGACGGCGACGGCTGCGACCAGCGGAGCCAGGTGCTGGCCCGCGACCTGACCGGCGTGGAGCGCAAACCGGGCCGCTGCGGCGTCCAGTCCGGCACCCTCGACGACCCGTACACCGGCACGCAGGTCACCGGCACCTCGAAGATCCAGATCGACCACGTGGTGCCGCTGGCCGAGATGTGGCGCAGCGGTGCCGCCAGGTGGGCGCCCGAGCAGCGCCTCGCCGCGGCCAACGACCTGCGCAACCTCGTGGCGGTGTCGGGGAAGGTCAACCAGTCCAAAGGCGACAAGACGCCCGACGAGTGGATGCCGCCCAACGCCGGGTACGCGTGCTCGTACGGGCGGATCTACGTGACGGTGAAGGCCGCCTACGGCCTCTCGGTCGCGCCGGCTGAACGTTCCGCCCTGGAGCAGGCACTCACGACGTGCGGTTGAGCTCCTCCTCCGCCGCGACCCGCCGAGCCGTCCACTTCCGGTCGATCTCCACGGGCCGCTTGTGCCCGCACTCCACGACGTTGCCCTCTTCGTCGGTGACGTCGACGTCGTACGAGCAGTTCTCGACGTAGATCGTCAGGTTCTCGATCCCGTCGGCACGCTCCTCGTCGTTCGCGTGGTACTCGACGTCGAAACCGAGCTTCTCGCCGTTGTTGTCCGTGCGGATGCACAACATGTCGCCACGTTCGAGCCAGCGGTCCTCACCCCAGGGCTCCAGCCAGACGACGAGCCACCTCGAAGAACCGTTTCTCACGTGCATCACAGCCATGGCGCCAGCGTAAGCGCCGAACAAAGCGAAAGGGCCAGGTCACCGGAGTGACCTGGCCCTTCCATCTCACCGAGCCGCCTATCGGAATCGAACCGATGACCTGCTCATTACGAGTGAGCCGCTCTGGCCGACTGAGCTAAGGCGGCGAGACGCGATAACTATAACCGACCCGCGAGCGCGTTACTCACGGGGGTCCTGTTCGTTGTACGGACCGTGACCGACGTCACCACCTCCTAGGTCCGAGGAGAGGTTCATGCGCCGTTCGTTGTCCGTGCCGTTGGCCGGCTTGGTGCTCGCGCTCGCCACGGCGCCCGCACTCGCCCAGCCTCCGACCACGCCGGTGCCGGGACCGCGGGACCCGAACCAGCCGCCGGCGTCCGCGCCGAACGGGCCCCAGCCGCTCGCGCACGCCGTCGGTGACGCGGGGACCGGGTTGAGCGTCGTGCGGCTCGGGCCGCAGGGGGTGCCGACCAGCACGATCCTTCCCGGGTTCGGGGACCGGCTGCCCAGGCAGTCGGTCACGGAGTTCGGGCTGGGGCTGGCGAGCGCGCAGGTCAACACCGAGGCGTTCCTGGCCGGCGAGAAAGTCGTGACGCAGGCGAACCCGTTCGGCTTCGCGGTGGCGGGGCGGTCGCCGCAGTCTCCGGGCACGCTGGTGCAGACGGCGGTCCCGGACAACCCGCAGCCCACGACCGGGGGGCTGCCGATCCCGGAGACGCCGCTCGGCAAGCTGCGGGTGCTCAACGGCAGCGTGCACGCGCGGTGGGACGAGAAGCTCGGGCCGTGCGTCACCCCGCTGGCCACGGCCAGGACGTCGCTGGCGGGGCTCGAGGTCCTCAGCGCGCTGCCGGCCGAGGTGCCGCTTCCCGCGAAGACGAGCCTGGTGAGCGTTCCGGACACGTTCGAGGCGACCTCGCAGGTCCGGCTGGTCGACCTGCCCGGCAGCGCGAACAAGGCGGTCGAGTCGACGTCGACGATGCGGGCGGTCAGCGTCGAGCTGGCGGGCGGCATCAAGATCGACGTGGTCAGCCCGCCGGCGCTCACGGCCACGGCGACCGGGGACGAGAAGACCTCGAAGATCACCTACACGGCCCCGGTGCTGAAGGTCAGCCAGAACGGCAAGGACCTCGGCACGCTCGACGCCGCGCACCCCGCACTCGACGTCCCGCTGCTGCTGGACCTGGTCGTGGTCAAGCTGCAGATCGCGGGTCTCAACGAGAAGAAGGCGAGCTTCTCGGGCAACGGCTTCAACGGCTTCCAGCTCGGCGCGACGGCCAGGATGCTCGACGTCCAGCTCCTGCCGACGGACAAGCTGAAGCTGCCGAACCTGCCCTCGGCGCTCGCGCAGATCTCGCTGGGCGAGCAGATCGTGCGGGCAGCGGCACCGCAGGGCGGCGTGATCTGCGGAACGTCGCAACCACCGCAGACGACCGCGCCCGCGCAACCCGGCGCACCGGCCGCACCACCCGGGGCAGCACCGCCGCTGGCCTACACGAACGCCGCGTACCAGGCGATCCCGCTGTTCTGGACCGGCACGGGACTCCTGCTGGCCGGCGTCGTGATCTTCGCGGCGCTACCCGCCAGGCGCCGTCCTCAAGCCGAAGCAGCCGAGGTCGAGTAGCGACCACCTACGGCCCCAGGACAACCTCACCCACGATGCAACGTGGTCACCATCGCCTCAACGGCGATCCGAGGCTTGACGTTGACCTCGATGGCCTCCCGGCAAGCCAGCACCGCCTCCAACCGCCGCAAGATCGACTCCGAGGACCACTGAGCGGCAGCGGTCCGGGAGTCCCCGGCCCGGTCCGGGTGCATCAACGCGGCCTCGGACCCGGTCTTCACCACCAGCGCATCGCGGTAGAACCCGGCCAGGTCGACCAGAGCCATGTCCAGCGAGTCGCGCTGAGTCCGCGTGGCCCGGGACTTCTGGCGCTTCTCCAGGTCCTTCAACGCACCCTTGGCCCCCCGAGTGGCCGCAGCGGTCCCCTTGCCGGTGCCACCAGCCCCCATCGCGGTTTCCAACGCCTCCCGCTCCGCCTCGTTGCGGGCCTCGTTGGCGGTGGACGCGTCCTCCTCGGCAGCCTTGATCAACTCATCGGCGCAGGTGAAGACGTCCCCGGGACGCCGCAGCGCCAAAGGAATCCGCAGCACGGCCTCACGCCGGGCCCTGGACTGCTCGTCCGCGGCCAGCCGCCGAGCCCGCCCCACGTGCCCGCCGCACACCGAGGCAGCCCACTGGGCCATCTCCGGCGAGACCCCGTCCACGGCTTCCAGCGCCGAGGCGATGGCCGCGGGCCGGGGCGATCCCAAGGACACCAGCCGGCAGCGGGACCGGATGGTCACCGACACGTCGTCCGGGTGGTCCGACGGCGCGCACAGCAGGAACACCGTCCGCTCCGGCGGCTCCTCGACGGCCTTCAGCAGGGCGTTGGCGGCGCCCTCGGTCAACCGGTCGGCGTCCTCGATGATCACCACCTGCCACCGCCCCGACGTGGGCCGGCGGGCGGAGATCTGGACGAGGGACCGCATCTCGGCCACCGAGATCGACAACCCCTCGGGCGCCACCACGCGCACGTCGGCGTGGGTGCCGTGCAACGTCGTCCGGCAGCCGGTGCACTCGCCGCAGCCGGGGCGGTCGTCGGTCACCACGCACTCCAGGGCCCCGGCGAAGGCGCGGGCGGTGGACGAACGGCCGGAGCCGGGCGGGCCGGTGAAGAGCCAGGCGTGCGTCATCACGCCGGGTGCCGGAGTGCCGCCCGCGACGATCGCGGCGGCGGCTTCGGCGGCCGCGGACAGCGTTGCCACCGCGTCGGGCTGGCCGACCACCTCGTCCCACACGCTCATGGGTGCAGTCTTCCAGCGGTGGGTCAGACCGCAGCTTCGGGGACCGCGCGCTTGCGGGTCGCGAGCAGCGGCACGACGGCGGAGCGGACCCGGTCGGCCACCTCGTCGGCGTCGCCGTCGGCCTCGACCACGACGTAGCGGTCCGGGTCGGAGGCGGCCATCTCGCTCAGCAGCCGCTGGACGCGCCAGTGGTGCTCCGGGCCGATCCTCTTGCCGTCGGCGACCGGGCGGTCCAGCAGGATCGTCAGGTCGGGGCGCAGGCGGCCCGTCGCCCAGTCCACCAGGCCTTCGAGCTCCTGGTGCTCCAGCGAGCTGGTGGCGGTGAAGTGGGCCAGCGGCGAGTCGACGTAGCGCTCCATCACGACGACGGAGCCTTCTTCCAACGCCGGGCGCACCTGCCGTTCGACGACATCGGCGCGGACGGCGGCGGCTACGAGCGCTTGGGCTCGCACGCCTGCCAGCTCCGCGGAGGACAGCATCGTGCGCAGGCGGCGTTCGTCGTGTTCGGGGTCGGCGGCCAGCAGGACGTCGAGGCCCTCGGCGCGCAACGCGGCGGCCAGGCGGCGGGCCTGCACCGACGTGTCCTCGCGGGTGTCGCCCTCGACGGCGATCAGCATGCCCTTGGTGTGCCGGCGGCCGCGGATGGCCGCGAACAGCGACGACAGCACCCGCTCCTCGCGGCGGTCGTCCATCTGCCGGTACGCGACGAGCCCCAGCACGATGGCGATCACGGCACCGCCGAGCATCACCGGACGGCTCGCGTCGACCTCCATCGGGTGGCCGAACACGCTGACCTGCCGCTTCTGCAGCAACGTGAGCAGCAGCGGCGCGCCTCCCGACGCACCGAACAGCACGACCTTCAGCAACGTCTGGATCAGCGCGACCGTGCGGCCGCGCATGTCGTCCTGCACCTGCGAGCCCACGATCGTGAGGCCCGTCAGGAACGCCACGCCCGCGCACGCGCCGACCAGCGCCACCGTCAGCAGCGCGATCCACAGGTGCGGCGCCAGCGCGACCAGCGCGAGCGAGATGCCGGCGAGCACGATCGTGACGCCGAACAGGCGGTTGTAGGCGAGGCGCTGGGCCAGCCGCGGTGCCGTCGCCATGCCGACCGCGAGTCCGAGGAACACGGCCACGAACAGCAGCCCGAACGTCGAGGCGCCGCCGAGCAGCGACAACGCGTAGAGCTTGGCCGTGCCGATCACGACACCGGCCGCGGCGAACGCGCCGATCATGCCGATGAGCAGGCCGCGGACCAGTGGCGTCTTGCCGGCGAACTTCAGGCCCTCGCGGAACATCGCGACGAACCCGGGCTTGTCCTCGTCCTTCTTGCGGTTCGCGGAGATGCGGCCGGACAGCTCCGGCAGGCGGGTCGCGACCAGGGCCGCCGAGGTGAAGTACAGCAGGCCGTTGATCACCACCGCGATCGTCGCGACGGTGAACTCCAGGTTCCCGCCCTGCAGGTTCAGGTAGCCGGGGATGCCGGAGATCAGCGAGTACAGGCCGAAGCCGCTGATCGTGGAGATGCCGTAGGTCATCACCAGGCCGAGCTGGTTCGCCGACTCCACCTGGTCCGGGCGGCGCAGCAGGTTCGGCACCGCCGACTCCTTGGCCGGGATCCACAGCATCGCGCAGCAGCCGACCAGGAAGTTCGCGACGAAGAGCCAGATCGGCGAGCCGACCAGCGCGATCGAGATGAACAGCGAGCCGCGCAGGACGTCGCAGACCACCATGACCTTGCGGCGGTCGAACTTGTCCGCGAGCACGCCGCCGATGGGCGCGAAGAGGATGCCGGGCAGCAGCTGGGTGAGCACGACCAGCGGCAGCGCGAACGACTGCCACTCGTAGCTCTTCATCATCGTGGAGACCAGACCGGTCAACGCGAGCAGTGACAGCCAGTCACCAACACTGCACAAATAGGTGACAAGCCACAGCCGCCGGAACGGGCGAATGGCGAGCACCGATCGAAGCCGGTGGACCGTGGACACGCTGGACTGGGCCTGCCCTGCCTGGCCTGCCCCGGTCACCGGTGTGTCCGCGTCCTGAATTTCAGTCACCCCTAATCGCCCACTCCCGTGCGATCAGCGTAACCGGATGTGGTGAGTCAGGATGCCGGACTCACAGCACGACTAGCTGAAGATCGCTCCGAGGACGCCGAGCAGGACGAGCACGAAGAACCCGATCACGACCAGGCACCCGATGAACGTGGCCACGCCGCTGGCCTGCTGGGTGGGCTGCTGTTGTTGCGGCGCAGGTGTTTGCGCCTCCTGGAGGTACTGCTGGGGCACGAACTGCCGCTGCTGTTCCCGCGGCTGCGGACGCTGGGCACGCGGCCTGCGTTGTTCCTGCCTCATCTGCGCGTGGAGGGCCTGCCGCACCGCCTCGGCGGGTGCGGGCGGTGTCGGCACCACCACACGTGAGCTGGGAGACGTCCACTGCGGGGCGACCCGGCCGGTCGCCGTCACGAGCCCGGCCAGCGGGTCGGGGAACAGCCGGGGAGGCGGCGGGGCCTGCGTCCCGTCGGGACCGAAGTCGGAACTCGGCACCGCCACCTCCGTCAGCTCAGCTCTTGGACTTCGCCGGAGCCTTCTTCGCCGCGGGCTTCTTCGCCGTGGCGGCCTTCTTGGCCGGGGCCTTCTTCTTGACCGGCCCCTTGGCGCGCTTCTCGGCCAGCAGCTCGGCCGCGCGCTCGTCGGTGATCGTCTCGACGCTGTCCGACTTGCGCAGCGACGCGTTCGCCTCGCCGTCGGTGACGTACGGGCCGAAGCGGCCCTCCTTGATCACCATCGGCTTGCCGGACACCGGGTCGTTGCCCAGCTCGCGCAACGGCGGCGCGGCGGCCGCCCGGCCGCGCTTCTTCGGCTCGGCGTAGATCTTCAACGCCTCTTCGAGCGTGACGGTGAAGATCTGGGCCTCGTCGGCCAGCGACCGCGAGTCCGTGCCCTTCTTCAGGTACGGGCCGTAGCGGCCGTTCTGCGCGGTGATCTCGGCACCCGTCTCCGGGTCCTTGCCGACCACGCGCGGCAGCGAGAGCAGCTTGAGCGCGTCGTCGAGCGTCACCGTGTCCAGCGACATCGACTTGAACAGCGAGCCGGTGCGCGGCTTCGGGGCCTTCGCCTTCGACGTGCCGTTCTCGGCCGGCTCGGGCAGCACCTCGGTCACGTACGGGCCGAAGCGGCCCTCCTTGGCCACGATCTCGTTGCCCGAGACCGGGTCGGTGCCGAGCGAACGGCCCTCCTGCGGCGTCGAGAAGAGCTTCTCGGCGATCTCCGCGGACAGCTCGTCCGGCGCCAGGTCGTCCTGCACGTTCGCGCGCTGGGCGACTCCGTCGACCTCGCGCTCCAGGTACGGCCCGAAGCGGCCGACGCGCACGACGACCGTGCGGCCCTCGGAGTCGCTGAACAGCGGGATCGAGTTGATCTCGCGCGGGTCGATGTCCTCGACGCCCGTGCCGACCAGCTTCTTCAGGCCGCCGGAGCGGCCGATCGAGCCGTCGGGACCGATGCTGCCGCCGAAGTAGAACCCGGACAGCCACGTCGTGCGGCCCTGACGACCCGCGGCGATGCCGTCCAGCTCGTCCTCGAGGGCGGCGGTGAAGTCGTAGTCGACCAGGCGGCCGAAGTGCTGCTCCAGCAGCCCGACCACGGCGAACGCCACCCAGGACGGGACCAGCGCGGCACCCTTCTTCCACACGTAGCCGCGGTCCTGGATGGTGCTGATGATCGACGAGTACGTGGAGGGACGGCCGATGCCGAGCTCCTCCATCGTCTTGATCAGCGACGGCTCGGTGTAGCGCGAGGGCGGCGAGGTGGTGTGACCGTCCGCGGACAGCTCCGCGATCGTCAGGTCCTGGTCCTTGACCAGCAGCGGGAGGCGCGACTCGGCGTCGTCGGACTCGCCGCCCGCCTCGGCGTCGACCGTCTCGACGTAGGCCTTGAGGAAGCCGGCGAACGTGATCGTGCGGCCGGACGCGGCGAACGTGACCTCCTGGCCCGTCGCGGCACGCCCCTGGATGCGGATGCTGGTCGTGTTGCCCCGCGCGTCGGCCATCTGGGACGCGATCGTGCGCTGCCAGATCATCTCGTAGAGCTTGAACTCGTCGGAGTCGAGCTCGGCGGCCACCTGGCCGGGCGTGCGGAAGACCTCTCCGGCCGGCCGGATCGCCTCGTGCGCCTCCTGCGCGTTCTTGACCTTGCGCGTGTACTGGCGCGGCTTGTCCGCGACGTACTGCGCGCCGTACAGGTCCGTGGCCTGCGTGCGGGCCGCGTTGATCGCTGTCTCCGACAGCGTCGTGCTGTCGGTGCGCATGTAGGTGATGTAGCCGTTCTCGTACAGCTTCTGCGCCGTGCGCATCGTGCGGTCGGCGGAGAACCGCAGCTTGCGGCCCGCCTCCTGCTGCAGCGTCGAGGTCATGAACGGCGCGTACGGCTTGCGCGTGTACGGCTTCTCCTCGACGGAGGAGACCTTGACCGGCGCGTTCTCCAGCCCGGTCGCGATGGACCTGGCCTGCGCCTCGTCCAGCACGACCACGTCGGCCCTGCCGGTCAGCTTGCCGTCGGAGCCGAAGTCGCGACCCGTGGCGAGACGGGTGCCGTCGACGGCCACGAGCCGTGCGCCGAACTGGCGCGGCGTGGCGTCCTCCCCGGCGTCCATCTGCGCGGAGATGTCCCAGTAGCTCGCTGAGACGAACTTCATCCGCTCTCGTTCGCGCTCCACGACCAGACGCGTCGCCACGGACTGCACACGGCCCGCCGAGAGCTTCGGCATGACCTTCTTCCACAGCACCGGGCTGACCTCGTAGCCGTAGAGGCGGTCGAGGATGCGGCGGGTCTCCTGCGCGTCGACCAGGTCCTGGTCGAGGTCGCGGGGGTTGGCGGCGGCGGCCTGGATCGCGGACTCGGTGATCTCGTGGAACACCATCCGGCGGACCGGGACCTTGGGCTTGAGCGTCTCGAGGAGGTGCCAGGCGATGGCCTCGCCCTCGCGGTCACCGTCTGTCGCGAGGTAGAGCTCGTCGACGTCCTTCAACGCTTCCTTGAGCTCGGTGACCAGCGACTTCTTGTCGGCGGAGACCACGTAGAGGGGCTCGAAGTCGTGGTCGACGTCCACGCCGAGCCTGGCCCAGGCCTGGCCCTTGTACTTCGCGGGGACGTCGGCGGCACCGCGTGGCAGGTCCCGGATGTGTCCCCTGGAGGACTCCACGACGAAGTTGCTGCCGAGGTACGAGGCGATCTTGCGCGCCTTCGTGGGCGACTCGACGATCACCAGTCGTCGGGTGCTGCCCCCGCCTCCGCTGCTCTTTTTCGTCCGTGTCGATCCAGCCACTCGCCGTCCCGCTCTCTTCCAAACCCGGTTCCCAGGCCCGCCAGTGTTGCCCAGCGTCGGCCGAAAAGCACACCATCCGTCGTGTGTCCGCGACGCCTGTACGACGTGACAGAGTGACACAACCTTGCCGGACCGCCCGCCTCAGGCCGCCGGCCAGGTGCTCATCGCCACTCCCTGCGGAGGGCTTCCGACCAGCTCAGCGAGCCGTGCCAGCCGTCGTCGGCCGGTCACCCGCAACGCGGGTGCCCCTACCAGGGTGCACGGAAGTCCGGACGCGAGCAGCGCATTTTGCAACGGTTGGTGTGTCTGGGGTGCGTTGGGGTCCAAACCGAGCAGGTAGGCGGACTCCATCCAGCAGCCCGCGGCGAGCGCCCAGACGCGGAGCACTGCTCCGTTGAGCTCGAAGTCGGCGGGCACCCGCTTGACGGGTCCGTCCAGCCAGCGGGCGGCCAGTCCGGTGAGGTCGGTGCGGAACGGGGTGCGGACGAACCGCGTGCCCTCCTCGTTGACGCACAGCTCCGTGGTGACGCCGCGCTCGGCGCACGCCTGCTTGAGCGGCCCGTGGCGCCACTCGTCGCGCAGCTCCACGTACACGCGGGCCGCCGTGCCGCGCGCGAAGCTGACGGCCTGCCCCGGCCCGCAGAGGAAGCCGGCGAGGTCCGCCTTGGCCGGGGTGCGTGCCTCGGCCGAGAAGAAGGACAGCTGCCCAACCACGGCCCACAGGGTAGAACAGACGTTCGACTGTGACCAGTGGTGCGCTTGGGACTACGCCGGTCGAGCGATCACCGCTGCCCGGAGTTCTTCAGCTCGCCGCACGGCGCGGATTTGCTGATCGCCGCCGAGTACTTGGGCGACTTCTCCAACGTGTCGAAGGTCGCCCGCAGCTCTTCCGGACTGCTGACCTGGGAGGTGTCCGCGAGCACCTTCTCGGCGCCTTCCCAGAACTGCGCGTTCGGCTCCAACGCCGTCACCGGCGCTTTCGCCGCCTCGTAGGACCGCGCCGACTCGCTGAAGTACTTCGTCAGCCGTTCGTGGACGGTCTTCAGCTCGTCCGAGGGCGGCCCGAGCTCGCCGAGCTGCTTCTCGGCCGCGGCGAGCGCCGTGGCGTTCTCGGCGATGAGCTCCAGGTAGGCCGCCTTGACCGCCGCCGGGTCGGCCGGGTCCTGCGCCTGCAGCTCCCTGCCCGCCTCGATGCCGGGCAGCAGGCCACCGCAGAAGGTGTCGACCCACCGGCCCTGGGCCTCGGTGAGCGGCTTGTCCTCGTCGGAACCGCAGGCGCCGGTCAGCACGGCTGTGCCGACCAGCGCGGCTGCGATCAGGCGCTTCCTCATGAGGCCTATTTTGCTCGGGCCAGGCCCTGCCGGTCCGAGCAGACCTCGTTCGAGCGGAACGCCTCGGAGAGCTCCGGGGTCTCCACGATCTGCTTGAACAGCGCTCCCACGCCGTCGCTGTTGCCCCCGCGGCTGGCCATGACCTGCTCGTACCGCTCGGGGAACCTGTCGTCCGCCGCCAGCGCCCGCACCCGCGCCGCCACGTCGTCGAAGCCACCGGCCTCGAGTCGCAGCGACTCGACCAGCCGTTCGTGGAGGTTCCGCGAGTCGGAGCCCATCGGACCCAGCTCCTCCAGGTCGTCGGCCATCTTGCGGTTCGCCTCGGCGACGCCTGAAGCCCAGCTCACCACGGCGCCCTGCACCGCGGCCATGCCTTGCGGGACCTTGCTCTGGATGTCGCGCCGCGCGAGCTCCGTCACGCCCATCGGACCGCAGTAGGCCTCGAACCACGCCTTCGGGTCGGCGCCGGGAACGTCGCCGTCGTCGTGGTCGTGGGTGCGGCCTGCTGGACCGGGGCGGGCGGCGGCGTGCCGCAGGAAGCGAGTGCGGCCGCGCTCAGCACGGCCGCCACCAGCGAGAACGGTCTCACTGACCGATGATCTTCCCGAGCTTGGTGCGCATCTCGGTGCACTCCGGCGCGGTCTTGACGGCGTCCTTGAGCTTCGGGTCGGCGTCGAGCTTCTTGATCTGCTCCGAGAGCTTCGACGGGTCCGCGGAGTCGCCACCGATCTTCTCGACCTGGGCCATGAAGTCGGGCGCGTTCGCGTCGATCTTGCTGATCTGCTCGCGGACGGTCACGTACTCCTTGGCGCCGTCGCCGAACATCTTGACCAGCTCGTCGTGCATGGCCTGGTGCTCCGGGCCGGGCGCGCCGACGTCCTCGAGCTTCTTCTCCGTGTCGGCCATGGCCTTGCCGCCCGTGTCGAGCAGCTTGAGCATGCCCTCCTTGATCGCCGGCGGGTTCTCGGCGTTGGCGGCCACGACGGTGATGAGCTCGACCGCGCCCGTCAGCACCGGCGTGGTGCCGCTGCAGAACGCACCGGCCCACTTGACCGGGTCACCGGTCGGCTGGGTCGTCGTGGTGGTCGTGGGCGCGCTGCTGCCCTGCGACGCCGGAGCCGCGCCGCCACCGCACCCGGTGACGACCAGGGCGACACCCGCGCAGGCGGTGACGAGCGACAAACGTGCGTTCATGGTGGAAAACCCCCAGAAAAAGCTGATCGGACGCCGAACAGTACACGTTCGGGCGATCCGATCAGCCGGGGTTTCCGCTTGTCAGGAGGTGGGCCGGGAGGCCTGCAGGCCCTGGCAACCGGAAGCCTTCCGCGCTGCCGTGGCGAGGCCCGTCTCGTCGAACTTCCTCTGCACGTCCGCACCCGCCTTCTCGAGCTCACCGGCCTTCGAGGCCATCTCGGTGAAGGCGGTCACGGCCTGGGTCTCGTCGGTGGCCGAGTCGAGCTTCGACTTCGTGTCCGCGAGCAGGACCTTGATCTGGCCCATGCCCTCCTGGGCGGCGGTGGCCAGCTCCTTCGACCTCGGGTGCGGGCCGTTCTCGAGCCCCTTGAGGTCCGAGATCGACCTGTCGGCCGCGGCGACCTTCGTGCCGAGCCACTCCGACATGCCCGTCTTGAGCTTCGACGGGTCGCTCATGTCGATCGGGGGCTCGTCGGACAGGGACTTCACGGTGCCGTCGACGGCACCGCAGACCTTGTCCATCCACGCGACCACGTCCGCCTCGCTGGCGGTCGGTGCCGAAGACGTGGACGAACCTCCGGTGCTGCACGCGGTGACCGCGAGCAGGCAGCCGGCGAGAAGTGCGATGACTGTGCGACGCATGGGGCGGAAGTTACTCCGAACGGCCTTGCTCAGCTCGTCGGCGTGAGGTTGAGGCGCTGCATCTCCTGGCACTTCGGCGCCGTCTGCGTGGCCTTCTGCAGCTCGGGGACGCCCTGGAGGTCGCGCAGCGGGTCGGCGAGCTCGGAAAGCTTGGCGATGGCCTCTCCGGCGGCCTGGAGGCCTCCGGTGGCGTTGTTGGCGTCGGCCTGCTCGACCTTCGTCTTGGCGTCGGTGAAGACGGTGCCGAGCGAGGTGAAGGTCTCCGCCATCTTGGTGACGGCCTCGTCGCCGCCCGCGACGGGCGACGGGCCGACGTTCTTCAAACCCTCCGCGGACTTGGTGAAGGCGTCGGCGAGCTGGCCCATGTAGGCGGCCATCTCGGCCTTGAGCTTGGCGGAGTCGCCGGCGTCGAGCTTGGGGGCGGTCTTCTCCACCTTGGCGAACTCGGACGCGGCGCCGCACACCTTGTCCATGTAGGCGACGGTCTCGGGGCTGACCGCGCCGCTGGTGGGCGTCGTCGTGGTGCCGGAGTTGCCGCCGTTGGTGCACCCGGCCAGCGCGAGGGCGGCAACAGCGGCAGTGGCGACGAGGCTGCGCCTCATGTCGTAACTCCTCGGTCGGGGTACGTCGGGGAATACCCGAACGTACCCCGACCGGAGGTGGTGGACTACGCGGCGCCGTTGCTCACGGTCTCCGCGGGGGTGTCCGTGATCGCCGTGCCACGGCGCTTCGACACGACCACCGCACCGACGATGATCAGTGCCGCGACCACGGCGATCGCGATGCGGATCGGGTCGGACGCGTTGTCACCGATGGAGAAGGTGACGATGGCGGGCGCGATCAGCACCGAGACCAGGTTCATGACCTTGATCAGCGGGTTGATGGCCGGGCCGGCCGTGTCCTTGAACGGGTCGCCGACGGTGTCGCCGATGACCGTCGCGGCGTGGGCGTCGGAGCCCTTGCCGCCGTGGTTGCCGTCCTCGACCAGCTTCTTCGCGTTGTCCCAGGCACCACCGGAGTTGGCCAGGAACACCGCCATGAGCGTGCCGGTCGCGATCGCACCGGCGAGGTAGCCCGCCAGCGGGCCGACGCCGAGGCCGAAGCCGACGGCGACCGGGGCGAGCACGGCCATCAAACCGGGGGTCGCCAGTTCCCGCAGCGAGTCCCTGGTGCAGATGTCGACGACCTTGCCGTACTCCGGCTTCACCGAGTAGTCCATGATGCCGGGGTTGTCGCGGAACTGGCGGCGCACCTCGAACACGATGGCACCGGCGGCGCGCGTCACGGCGTTGACCGCGAGGCCCGAGAACATGAACACGACGGCGGCACCGATCGCGACACCGACGAGCACGTTCGGGCTGAACACCACGTTGCTGAACGACACGGGCAGGTCGCCCGCGACGTTGCCGACCTTGACCAGTGCCTGCGTGATCGCGTCCTGGTAGGAGCCGAACAGCGCCGTCGCGGCGAGCACGGCCGTGGCGATCGCGATGCCCTTGGTGATGGCCTTGGTGGTGTTGCCGACCGCGTCGAGCTCGGTGAGGATCTGCGCGCCCTCGCCGTGCACGTCGCCGGACATCTCGGCGATGCCCTGCGCGTTGTCGGAGACCGGACCGAAGGTGTCCATCGCCACGATGACGCCGACGGTCGTGAGCAGACCACAGCCGGCGAGCGCGATCGCGAACAACGCGACGATGACCGACCCGGACAGCAGGAACGCGCCGTACACGGCGGCACCGATGACCAGTGCGGTGTAGACGGCCGACTCGAAACCGACCGAGATGCCGGACAGGATGACCGTGGCCGCACCGGTCAGCGAGGTCCTGCCGACCTCCTGCACCGGCTTGTGCTCGGTGCCGGTGTAGTAGCCGGTCAGCCAGAGGATGACGCCGGCGAGCACGATGCCGATGATCACCGCGACGGACGCGATCAGCGCCGGGTTGCCGCTGGTGGACTTGACCGCGTCGCTGATGCCGTTGAGGTCCGCGAAGGAGCTCGGCAGGTACGCGAACGCCGCGATGGTGCACAGCACCGCGGAGATGACCGCGGAGATGTAGAAGGAGCGGTTGATGGCCGCCAGGCCGTTCTCTCCCGCCTTCGCCCGCGTCGTGTAGACGCCGATGACCGCGGTGAGCACACC
The DNA here is from genome assembly GCF_036321065.1 of Lentzea sp. DG1S-22. Lineage (NCBI taxonomy): Bacteria > Bacillati > Actinomycetota > Actinomycetes > Pseudonocardiales > Pseudonocardiaceae > Lentzea > Lentzea sp. DG1S-22. The sequence continues at coordinate 5,709,182 of NZ_CP143276.1, forward strand.
GATCGCCGGGACGATCAGCGGGAACAGCAGGCCCTGGACGCCGAACGCCGCGGTGCCGAGGATCAGCGACGCGACCAGCGTCACGGCGTAGGACTCGAAGAGGTCCGCGGCCATGCCGGCGCAGTCACCGACGTTGTCGCCCACGTTGTCCGCGATGGTGGCGGCGTTGCGGGGGTCGTCCTCGGGGATGCCCTGCTCGACCTTGCCGACGAGGTCGGCGCCGACGTCGGCGGCCTTGGTGAAGATGCCGCCGCCGACACGCATGAACATCGCGAGCAGAGCGGCACCGAAACCGAAGCCCTCCAGGACCTTCGGGGCCTGGCCGGCGTAGACGAGCACGACGAGCGCCGCACCGAAGAGACCGAGGCCGACCGTGGTCATGCCGACCACGCCACCGGTGCGGAACGCGATGCGCGTCGCCTTTTCGCGACCGCCTTCTTCGTTCGCGGCGGCGGCGACACGCACGTTGGCACGCGTGGACAACCACATGCCCAGGTAGCCGATGATCGCCGAGAACGCGGCACCGACGATGAAGAACAATGATCGGCCGATTCGTTCGCCCAAATCATCCGCCGGTAGCGCGAACAGCAGCACGAACACGATCACGACAAAGATGCCGAGCGTGCGGAACTGCCGGTTGAGGTAAGCCGCTGCGCCCTCCTGAACCGCCTTGGCGATGTCCTGCATCTTGTCGGTGCCCTGGCCTGCGGCCAGCACCTCCTTGAGCAGCACGTACCCGACGGCGAGAGCAGCCAGGGCGACCACGGCGACCACGGCTACGACGCCGCGATCACCCCCGGAGAGCTCTAGGCCCTCCGCGAGGAAATGCCGGGACATCCGTCCTCCTGGTGAGTTGCCATGTGCAGCGCCAAGGCAGACCGGCCGCCCAGCGCGACGTGACGCATCCCTCATTGGATGCGATGAGCGGGGAGTCTAGGGGGTGGTTGCAACGAGGCAACGAAACGTCCCGATCCGTGCACACACCGTTATCTGCGCAGGAAGTCGAGCACTGCCCGGCCGGGACTGTCGGTGGTGTATGCGAAGCTCGGCCTCGTGGTGGATCAGGGACGCCGGTTGCTGGACCGCGTGCTGGCGGGGGTGCCCGCCGGGGAGTCACCCCTCACGCACGCGCGTGATCTGCCGTTGCGGCAGGCAGATCACGTGGAGTGGCCTGCGTGGACAGCTCTCCCGGTCGTCGAGGCGTTCGTCGAGACGGGTGTGCGGGAGCCGTGGCGGCACCAGGTGGAGGCCGCGTCGCTGGCGTGGTCGGGGCAGCACGTGGTGCTCGCGACGGGCACGGCGTCGGGCAAGTCGCTCGCCTACCAGTTGCCCGTGCTTTCCACTCTTTTGGCGGACACGAAGGCCACCGCGCTGTACCTGTCGCCGACCAAAGCCCTTGGCGCGGACCAGCTCCGATCGCTGGGCGAGCTGGGGATCAAGGGCGTGCGCGCGTCGGCCTACGACGGCGACACCCCGATGGCCGAACGCGACTGGGTCAAGGCGCACGCCAACTGGGTCTTCACCAACCCCGACATGCTGCACCGCGGAATCCTCCCGCAGCACCCGAAATGGTTGCGCTTCTTCCGCCGACTGAAGTACGTGGTGATCGACGAGTGCCATTCCTACCGGGGTGTTTTCGGTTCGCACGTGGCGTTGTTGATGCGGCGGTTGCGGAGGGTCGCGCGGAAATACGGAGCGGATCCGGTGTTCGTTCTCGCATCGGCCACTGTGGCTGATCCTTCCGGGTCCGCCGAACGGTTGCTGGGCGTGCCGGTTTCCGCTGTCGTGGACGACTTTTCGCCCCGTGCGTCGCGCACGGTCGCGTTGTGGGAACCACCGCTGACCTCTTTGGAAGGTGAGAACGGTGCCCCCGTCCGGCGCTCGGCGGGCGCGGAGACGTCGCGGATCCTCGCGGACCTGGTGGTGGAGGGTGTGCGGTCGCTCGCGTTCGTGCGCTCGCGCCGCGGTGCGGAGCTGACCGCGATCGGCACCCAGCGGATCCTGTCCGAAGTGGACAGCGAGCTGCCGTCGCGGGTGGCCGCGTACCGGGGCGGGTTCCTGCCGGAGGAGCGGCGAGCGCTCGAGAAAGCCCTGACCACCGGTGATCTGCTCGGCGTCGCGACCACGAACGCGCTGGAGCTCGGCGTCGACATCGCCGGGCTGGACGCGGTGGTGGTGGCCGGCTTCCCCGGCACGCTGGCGTCGTTCTGGCAGCAGGCGGGCCGTGCCGGCAGGTCGGGTGACAGCGCGCTGGTGGTGTTCGTGGCGCGCGACGACCCGTTGGACACGTACCTGGTGCACAACCCGTCCGCGGTGCTCGACAGGCCGGTCGAGGCGACGGTCCTGGACCCGCTGAACCCGTACGTGCTGGGCCCGCAGCTGGCGTGCGCCGCGTCGGAGATGCCGCTGACACAGGCCTGCCTGGACGACTTCGGCGGACCGCTCGCGGAGTCCGTCCTCGAGGAGCTGGTGGCGGAGAAACTGCTGCGCAAGCGCCCCGCGGGCTGGTACTGGGCGTCGCACGACCGCCCGCACGCCGGGGTGGACATCCGCGGCTCCGGCGGCGAGCAGGTGGTCGTCGTGGAGGCGGACTCCGGCCGGATGCTCGGCACGGTCGACCCCGGATCGGCCTGCTGGCAGGTTCATCCCGGTGCGGTCTACCTGCACCAGGGGCGCGCGTACGTGGTCGACGAGCTCGACCTGGACAGCGGCCTCGCGATGGTCCACCGCGAAGACCCGGAGTGGACGACGCAGCCGCGCGACTGCGTGGACATCACCATCGTGCGCGAGGTCGAACGCGCCGAGTTCGACGGGGTGTCGGTGTCGCTCGGCGAGGTGGAGGTGACGACCCAGGTCGTCGGCTACCTGCGGCGGCTGCCGTCCGGGGTGGTGCTCGACCAGATCCCGCTCGACCTGCCGGAGCAGACGCTGCGGACCCGCGCTGTCTGGTACGCCGTCGACGAGTCGCTCCTGTTCGACGCCGGTGTGGAGGCCAAGCGGATCCCCGGCGCCCTGCACGCCGCCGAGCACGCGGCGATCGGTCTGCTGCCGCTGTTCGCGACGTGCGACAGGTGGGACATCGGCGGCGTGTCGACAGCGGCGCACCCGGACACGGGGATGCCGACGGTGTTCGTGCACGACGGCCACCCCGGCGGCGCGGGCTTCGCGGACCGCGGGCACTCGGCGTTGCGGGCCTGGCTGACGGCGACGAGAGCGGCGATCAGCGCGTGCTCGTGCCCGATGGGCTGCCCGTCGTGCGTGCAGTCGCCGAAGTGCGGCAACGGCAACGACCCGCTGGACAAGGCCGGCGCCGTGCTGGTGCTGGACGTGGTGCTGGGCAAAATCGCCTGACCGGGTGGTCGTTGCCCGGCTACCGTGACCTGGTGAACGCCTGCGGCTGCAACGCCATGGACCGGACCCGTCGCGCTTAGGCGCGGCTGAGCCCGGCGCACCCGCCCCGACCGGGGGTCACCCCGACTTGGGCGGTCGCCTTGTCCTGGGTGGTCGCCTTGTCCTGGGTGGTCGCCTTGTCCTGGGTGGTCGCCTTGTCCTGGGTGGTCGCCCCGCCGCACCCCGGTGCAGCGAGCCGACCCCCCTGTGTCCGGGCCGTCTCCTCCGCCGCGCCCGTTCCCTCCACCGGCCACGGGTTCACGGGAGTCTGCCTTGTTCACCCCCTTTTCCGACCTGAACGCCCTGCTCGCCGACCTGGTCTCCTCGGTCCGCGAGATCCTCGGCCCCACCTACGTCGGCACGTACGTCCAGGGTTCGTTCGCCCTGGGTGCCGGCGACGTCCACAGCGACTGCGACTTCATCGTCGCCTGCACCGAACCGCCGTCCGGCGACCGCGAAGCGGGGTTGCGGCGGTTGCACGACGAGATCCCCCAGCGTCCGGGCCGCTGGTCGACGGAGGTCGAGGGCTCGTACGCCGACGTCGAGTCGTTGCGCTCCGTCGCCGGCCTCGGGGTGCCGTGGCTGTTCAACGACCACGGCACGCGGACGTTGGAGTGGGATCTGCACTGCAACAACCCGCACGCCCGCTGGATCCTGCGCCACCACGGCATCGTGATCGACGGCCCGCCGATCACCTCACTGGTCGACGAGGTGCCTGCTTCCGTCCTGCGCTCGTCGATGCGGGCCGAGCTGCCGCACGTGCTGACGGGCATCCGGGAGTGGGCGCCGATGGGGAACGCCTGGACGCAGCGCTACATCGTCTCGACGTACTGCCGCACGCTCTACACCATCCGGACCGGAGAGGTGGAGTCGAAGCGCGGCGCCCTGCTGTGGGCGTTGAATGTGCTCGATCAGCGGTGGCACCCGCTGATCGAGCAAGTCCTGCGCGACCGGGACCTCGGCTGGGACGCCGACGCGGTACCGCGGCCCGGATCCTTGGAGGAGACCTTCGCCTTCGCGGCGTACGCGGAAGGGCTCCACCTCTAGCTTTTCGTGGGCGCGGCGGGGGCTCACGGGTACCCCCGCCGCGCTCTCCACGTGCCGAACACCGTGTTCCCGCCTGCTACCGCTTCGTGACCGGATCCCTTGGAACATCGGTGGAATCTGGTTCGTTCGTCTCGACAGGACACGCGGGAGGCGACGGTGTCGACTGTCTGCTGACGAACTCCGGGGAGGAGCCGGCTTCACCGACCGCGGCAGAGCGGGGGCTCTGCCACTACTGTCCTCGGTCCGGTCACTGTTGCGGGAGGCTGTCCTTCGGGGTGCGTGTTCGGCTTTTCCGCCCGTTCCTTCGCCGGCCCCCGACGTGCGGGGTGCGGAGGCCGGTCATCGGACCGGGCTTGGTGGAACGGCCGTGCAGGGCATCGCCTTCGGGGTTGTCGGGGAGAGTCCACGACGACACCCAGCACGGCCGGGCTTTTCGGTTGTGTCAGACGGTTTCGAGCTGGTAGCCCGCCGGGGTGCGGACCGCCTCGACGAGTGCGTCCTGCACGACGTGCGCGTCCGGCAGGTTCCAGCCGCAGACCTGCGGCTTGACCCGCCAGTGCACGACACCGTGCGCCATGGTGGTGGGAGGGAGCGGGATGTACTCGCCCTTGGCGTAGTGGTGCACGTCCGAGTTGTTCGCCAGCTCGGAGTTGAGCGTCGAGCCGGACTTCACGAGGAACATCCAGCGGCCGGACGGGGTCGCGGCGATCGGCACGGGAACACCGATCGACCGCAGGGCGACGGCCGCGCGGCGGCCGAGGGCGGTACCGACCTCGATCGCGTCCACCACGTGGCCGGTGGCGACGAGAAGGCTGTAGGAACGGCCGGCCCACCAGGTGGCGACCTGGTCGGGGCTCGTCCCGATCCGGTCGACCCAGTCGCGGTGCACCGGGATCGGGCCGTGGAGCTCGAGGCCGCTGCGGCCCGCCCACTGCGTGACGCCGTTCTCGGTGGCGGCCGGGTAGGTGCCGGGCAGCACAGGCCAACCGCGGTACGCGAGGCTCACGGCCTCGGCACGCAGTTCGATGCGGAAGGCCCCGCGCCAGCTGTCCGACCAATCCATCTTCCGTCGCCTTCTTCCTAGGCTCTGACTCGACATCGACGTGGTGCCGGTTCCTGTGGAGCACCGCGTCGGTGCCGCCACTACAACTAACGACACCGGCCCGGGCCGCCGTAACCCCCTCTCGACAACTGGTAGCTGTGGAACGGCGAACGTCCTCCGGCTGAACGGAGCGCCGAACGCCGGGCGTTTGGTTCGATCACCGTTCAGCATGTTCGGGCGCGGGTGTGAGTCCGCTCACCGCTGCGAGTCGACCGCTCGTCGCTCTCCAAACGCTTCGATCTTCAGCCGGACCTGCCCTCGCCCGTGCGTTCACCGGGCCGAACGGTGTGGCCGCGGACACCTCGACCACCACCTCCCAGCCGTTCACCGTGCAGCCCGTCAGCTCGGCACTGTTCTCCAGGGCGACTCGTTTTGCCTGCTCACAAGCACTTTCGTCGCCTTCGACGAGACGAGCGGCAGCCGCGAGCGCCGCCAGATCGGCCGCACCGGTCACCCGGTGCCGCGCGACGACCGCCGAACCGATCCGCGCACCGCCCGCCGCGACGATGATCAGCAGCAGCATCGCCACCACGCCGCTCACCGCAGCCGAACCGCGCTCGCGACCAGCCCGTTCGCCGCTCATCGCGGCTCCGGCACGGCGAACGCCCGCGCGCTGAGCGGTAAGCCGAGCGGACCTCTCTTGCTGACGACCACCTCCACCGCGTCCGGGTCGAGGTGGATCACGACGGTCGCACCGGGCGCGATCTCCGCCACCGCCGCCTCGCCGCGCTGCCGTTCACCGCGCGCCGCAAGCCGCGCCGCCTCTCTCGCAGCGTCGGTGCACCGCATCTGTTCGATGACCGCCGTCAGCCCGTTCGCCGCCAGCCACATGGCCACCAGCAACGCACTCACCGCGATCGCCGCCTCGACCGTGACCATGCCGCGGTCGTCAGACCGTCGACAGCGCACGCTGTATCAGCCCTTGCAACAGGTTCTGCACGAAGTCGCTGGTGACGACCACGTACAGCACCGCGGCCAGCGCGGCCGCCACCAACGTCCCGATCGCGTACTCCACGGTGCTCATGCCGCTGTCGTCGTCGAGCAGGTCCATCTCTTCTCCCGGGTGAGGAAACAGGTCAGGTGAGCAACTGATCGGCCAGCCCCAGCACCACCGGCACGACGCCGAGGCACAGGAACGCCGGCAGGAAGCACAGTGCGAGAGGTGCGGCCACCGCGACCGCGGCCCTCTGCGCCTTCGCTTCGGCCTGGTCGGTCGCCTCGGCCCTGGTCCGCGCGGCGAGCTCGGCGGTCTGCCGGGCGAGCGCCGCCCCGGACCGCGCGGTCCGCCTGGCGGCCCTGGCGAGCCGCTGCGTGGCCGGGTGCTCCAGCGCGGGCGCCCACGCCGTGACCGGGTCGGCACCGAGTCTGAGCAGGTCGGCGACCTGCGCCAGCTCTCCGATCCCGGCCGCCCGGATCGCCGTCGGCACCGGCAGCCCGGCCTTCAGGCACGCTGCCAGCAGGTCCCAGGCCGCCGCCCTTTCGAACGGCCCCTCCGCTCTCCGTTCGTCGGGCGGAGCATGGGCCCGGGGCTTGAGGCGATCGACGGATCGCGGCGGGCTCGGCACCACGAGCAGCGCCAGCGCGAGGAGGAGGAACGTCACGGCTCCACCTCCGTGATGCGCTTCGTCCACCACAACCCGGCCGCCAGGAACACCGCGCCCAGCACCAGCAGGCACTGCCCCGCGGTGGTGCTCGTGAGGACGTGGAACGGCTCGGCGCCGCTGATCTCGCCCAGCAGCACCCCGAACACCGGCAGCGCCGCCAGCACCGCCGCGCTGGCCCGCGGCCCCGCCATCCGCGCGTGCACCTGCCGCGCGAACGCCGCCCGCTGGTCGAGGTCGCGCCTCGTGGCGTCCAGGACGTCCGCCAGTGCCACACCGTGCTTCGCCGACACGTGCCACGCCTTCGCCAGCTGTGCCACGGCGGGCTCGAGCAGTGGCTGGTCCAGTTCGGTCAGCGTCCTGGTGATGTCACCACCCAGCCGTGACGTCGCCGCCGCGGCTTTCAGCACTTCACCGGCCGGCGCCGGGGTGTCCTGGGCCGCACCCTCCGCCGCCTGGGCCGGGTGGGCGCCTGCCCGCAGCTCGTCGACCACTCCGCCCAAGCCGTCGCTGAGCGCTTCGGTGGCGGCGGTACGGGCCTTGTTCTCCTTGTGCTGCTTCAGAACGGCTCTCACCGTCGCGGCGAGGACCGCTGCGGCCACGAGTCCGCCGATGCCCGTCGTCAGGTAGGCGACCGCCGCCGCGGCCACGAGCCAGAGGTGCTTCGGCACCACGACTTCTCGTTCGCCCCGCGGCTTGAGCCGCCGGATCGGCTTGAGATGCGGCCACGTGACCAGGGCTGCCGCCAGCAGCAGGAGGGTCAGCACAGCAACTCCTTGTCGTGCCAGCCTTTCTCCCGCGTCCAGACCGGACGGACCACGAGCCCGTCGCCGGTGCGCTCGAAGGCGCCGATCTCGTTGAGGTAGCGGACGCCGCTGTCCCGCCGCATGTGCAGGACGATCCGCAACGCCGCCGCCACCTGGCTGTGCAGGGCGTGCGGTGCGAGCCCGCCCAACGCCCCCAGCGCTTCCAGCCGGGCGGGCACCTCGGCCGGCGAGTTGGCGTGCAACGTCCCGGCACCTCCTTCGTGCCCGGTGTTCAACGAGGTCAGCAGCTCACGGACCTCGGCCCCGCGCACCTCCCCCACCACGATCCGGTCGGGCCGCATCCGCAACGCCTCCCGCACCAGCTCCCGAGCTGTCACCTCGCCCGCACCCTCGACGTTCGCGGGCCGCGCGGTGAGCCGCACGAACTGCGGGTGGCCGGGGCTGAGCTCGCTGGCGTCCTCGACGCACACGATGCGTTCGGTGGCCGGCACGCACCCCAGCAACGCGGACAGCAGCGACGTCTTGCCCGACCCCGTTCCGCCGATCACCAGGAACGCGAGTCTCTTCCGGACGATCGAACGCAACGCCAGCCCGATCTCGGCGTCGAACGTGCCGAGCCGTTGCAACGCTTCGAGGTCGTGCGTCGCCGGCCGCAGAACCCGCAGCGACAGGCAGGTGCGCTCCGCGATCGGCGGCAACACCGCGTGCAACCGCACACCGCTGCCCGGCAACCACCCGTCGACGCAGGGCGAGGCGTCGTCGAGGCGCCGGCCCGCCGCCACCGCCAGCCGCTGGGCGAGCCGCCGGACCGCGTCTTCGTCGGGGAACGTGACGGTGGTGCGGCGCAGGCCCGCCCTGCCGTCCACCCAGACCTGGTCCGGCGCGGTGACGAGGACGTCGGTGGTGCCGGGGTCCGCCAGCAGCGGGTCGAGGGGGCCGGTGCCGCTGAACTCCTGGCGGAGGACCCGGAGGGCTTCGAGGACGTCGGAGTCCGCCAGGACGCCGCCGGCTTCGGAGCGGACGGCGTCGGCGACCACCGCCGCGGTCAGCTCGATGTCGGTGCCGGCCAGGCGGTGGCGGACGCGGTCGATGAGGGCGGCGGTCATGTCACGGGCCTTGGCGGGTTGGGCCGGGGTGGCTTCGGCGGGGTGAGGACGCTTCGCGCTGGTGGGTGGGGCGGAGTGCTCGGCGCTGGTGGGTGGAAGCGGACGGGCGGGGTGCCTCGCGCGGGTCGGCGGATGCCTGTGGGAGGGGTGCTCGCCGGTTCTGGAACGCGGTCATGTCACGCCGCCTTTCGGCCTGGCACTTGTGTCGTGCGCGGAGATCGGGAAGTGGTCGGGTGTCGTGGGAGCAGCTCGGGTCTGCTTGCGGTGAGGGCCGGGCGGCGGTCATGCCGCGCACCTCGTCGGGTTGGACTGGGGTGACTTCGTCGGCACTGGGCTGGGCGCTTCGCGCTGGTGCGCGCAGACGGGTGGGCGGGTGTTCGGCGCTCACGGCTGGAAGCGGGTCGCTGTCTGGAATGCGGGCATGTCGCACACCTCCGGGCTCAGCACGCGCGATGCGCGCAGGAGTGGAGCGCGCCGGTCCGACGGAGGGCCGGGCGGCGGTCATGTCGCCGGTCCCGGGCGGCGGGCGTGGCGGCCGTAGGTGATCTCGCCGCCGGTGAGGCGGAGCCAGATCTCGGTGCACCAGATGAGGAAGCGGTTCATCGCGGTGGCTCCTCCTTGAAGACGAAGCGGGGTGGGAAGGGGCGGCGGTAGACGACGAGGTTGCGCAGCATCCGGCCCAAGATGCGCAGGCAGAGGCGGAGCACGGTGGTCCTTCCGGACGAGAAGGGCGGAGGTGAAACCGTTGGTGGCGAACGGAAAGCGGGCTGGCGGCCTCCCGGCGACATCCCTTGCAGCCGGGGAGCGCCTGGACGTCGGCGCCTCCGGCGCAAGCGGGTCAGGGGCGCAGCTCCTTCAGGACCTGACGGGCCGCTGACGCGAGTGGGCCCTTGGCGTTGCGTGGGAAGCGGCCCCGTTCCAGCACCTCCGGCAGGCCCGGTTCCGGGCGCATCGAGGTGAGCAGGGGGACGCCGATGACCTCGGCCATCTCCGCCGGGTGCAGGTTGCCCGGTGAGGGGCCGCGGACCACCAGGCGGAGGTTGCGGCCGTTCGTCAGCAGGCGGGTGGCCACCCTGCTGGCGGCCGCGGTGGCTCTTACCTCGGCCGGTACGACCAGGACCGTCAGATCGGTGCGGTCCAGGGCTGCCGAGGCTGCCGACGTGGGGAACCTCGGGAGGTCGCAGACCACCGTGCAGCCCGCTCTGCGGCCGGCGTCGAGGACTGCCGCCACGGCGGCCGGTTCCGGGTCGGGGCCGGTGCGGTCGCAGGCGAGGACGCTCAGGTTGCCCGAGGTGGGCAGGGCGGCGCGGAGGGCGGACATCGGGACCTTGCCGCCGCTGCAGTGGACACCGGGCCAGCGGGCGCCCTCGTCGGACTCCGTGCCCAGGGCCAGGTCTATGCCGCCGCCGAGGGGGTCGCAGTCGACGAGCATCGCCTCGCCGCCCTGGGCGACGGCTTCGCGGCCGACGGCGACGGCGAGGACCGAGGCTCCGGCTCCGCCCCGGCCGCCCAGGAAGGACACCACCCGGCCCCGGTCGGAGGGCGGGCCCTCGCCGAGGTCGGTCAGGGCGTTCACCAGGGCGCGGCCCTCCGCGGGCAGTTCCAGGACGCCGTCGGCTCCCAGGGCCACGGCCGGGGCCCACGGCGGATCGCCTCCGTGGACTACCAGAACGCCGGAGCGGCGCGGGAAGCCCGCGTCGAGGCAGGCGGAGACCGCGTGCGGGTCGAGCAGGACCAGCGGGGCCGAGTGCCACTGCGAGCGCAGCGACGTGACGTCCGGGGTGCAGGCGAGCGGGCAGTCGGCCGCGGCGGCGACGCGGAGGACCTCGTCGAGGAGGTCCTGGTCGGTGAGCAGGGCGGTGGGGCGGGTCATGGGGTTCACGCTGCTGGGTCGTGATGAATGACACAACGGGGTGAAGATCGAGATGTGGACAAATCAGCGGTTGTGGACAGGTCGCGATCTTCGAGGCCTTGGGGCGCAGGAAGTGTCGGGGCTGTGTGCCACGCTGAGGGGTTGGGCTGTGCGACGCCGGGCACGGGCGGCAGAGGTCCAGTCGCGGCCACCGGGAAACGGCCTGCGGATATGGGACGACCCCCGCCAGGGGGAGGGACGGGGGTCGTCAATGGTTCAGTCCCGGGGGGTCGGACTGAACCCGTCCGTCGAACCGGACCCTCCTACTGTATCCCCATGCGCCAGTGCCGCGCGCAACTTCCGCAACAGCCGCTGGGCAAGTTTCGGTAACCGTGCGGCACAACGGTTTCGTACACGAGCGAAATGCCGCCCGAACGGTCTACCGACCAGTACGCCTAAGCTGCGCTACATGAGCCGGATCGCCGCCTTCTTCGACCTCGACAAGACCGTGATCGCGAAGTCGAGCACGCTGGCGTTCAGCCGTCCCTTCTTCCAGGAAGGGCTGATCAACCGCCGCGCGGTGTTGAAAAGCGCGTACGCGCAGTTCGTGTTCATGCTGGCAGGGGCGGACGCGGACCAGATGGACCGCATGCGCGCGCACATCACGGCACTCGCCGCCGGGTGGGACGTCGAGCAGATCCGCAGCATCGTCAGCGAAACGCTGCACGACATCGTCGACCCGCTCGTCTACAAAGAAGCGACACAGTTGATCGCCGACCACAAGGCGGAGGGCCACGACGTCGTCATCGTGAGCGCCTCGGGTGAGGAACTCGTCGCGCCCATCGCCCAGATGATCGGCGCCGACCACAGCGTCGGGACGAGAATGGTCGTCCTCGACGGCCGCTACACCGGTGACATCGACTTCTACTGCGCGGCCGACAACAAAGCCATCGCCATCAAGCAGCTCGCCGCCGAGCACGGCTACGACCTCGCGCAGAGCTACGCCTACTCGGACAGCGTCACGGACCTGCCGATGCTCGAGGTCGTCGGCCACCCGACGGCCGTGAACCCGGACCGGGGCCTGCGCCGGGTCGCCGTCGACAAGGACTGGCCGGTGCAGCAGTTCGTCGACCCGGTGAGCCTGCGGGGCCGCATCCCCACGCCGTCCGGCAGGGCGGTCGCGGTCACGGCCCTCGGCCTCGGTGCCGCCGCGGCGGCGGGCGCCGCCTGGTACGGCCTGCGGCGCAAGCGGAACCGCGACTAGTCAAGTCCCCGAGCGACATCGGCACCCTTCGAGTCCGGTACCGGCGAGTAGCGGCAACGCGCCGCGCACGAGGTGCCCGCGTGGGTGCACGGCACCGCCCCCGTCAGCGGTACCCGAACGCGAATACGAGCTGACAAATCCAGAAACCCCAGTACTTTCACTACTGAACGTGGCTTGAACGGTGCACCCGTCCGAGCCCTTGCTGTGACCGGGCACACGCACTTAAATGGATGGTGCGGACCTCGGGTCGGCCAGGGACCTGGCGAAGAGAAGCCAGACTCCACCCCGGCGGAGCTCCGTGCGCGGACTTCGAGTACCCACGCGCAGCACGCCGCGGGAGGCTTGTCGTCTAGGGCCTGCGTATCGGGACGCCGGACGCCGAGGCCAGGGTTGTACGACACGAGTTGCACGCTTGGTAACTCGCAAGCCCGCGCTGAAGACGGGGCACCCTTTCGAGGGTGCCCCGTCTGCTTGCGCGTGGAGAATTGCCACCGAACGGCACAATGTGCCCCCGTTGACCCACCACACAGCCGTGAGTAACTTGCGAACTACGCCAGTTACCTGTGGGAACATTACCGGGAGGCACGGACAAGTGCGGAAGTTCGCCGCGTTGACGCTGGTCACAGCCATGGTCGCCCTCACGCCGGTGGCGAGAGCGGACGCCGCCGTGACCACCCTGCGCGGGATGTCGCTGGAACAGAAGGTCGGCCAGCTCTTCGTCACGTACGTCAACGGCCAGGCCGCCGACGTCCCGCACCCCAAGAACCAGACCGACTTCGGAGTGACGACGGCCGCGGAGATGGTGCGCAAGTACCAGCCGGGCGGTGTCATCTACTTCAACAACTCGAGCCGCGACAACATCGACACGCCCAAGCAGATCGCGCAGCTCTCCAACGGCCTGCAGAAGGCCAGCCGCGTTCCGCTGCTCATCTCGATCGACCAGGAGATGGGCGTCGTCACGCGCATCGGCCCGCCCGCCACGCAGCTGCCGGGCAACATGGCCCTCGGCGCCGGCCGCAGCACGCGGGACGCGGAGGAGGCCGCGCGCATCACCGGCTCGGAGCTCCGCGCGATGGGCATCAACCAGAACTTCGCGCCGGACGCCGACGTCAACTCGAACCCGGTGAACCCCATCATCGGCGTGCGCAGCTTCTCGAGCGACCCGAAGCTCGCAGCCGAGATGACGGCCGCGCAGGTCAGGGGCTACGAGGGCCGCCGCCTGCTCGACCCGGCGTCGGTCACCTCGACCGCCAAGCACTTCCCCGGCCACGGCGACACGTCCGAGGACAGCCACACCGCCCTGCCGGTTTCCAACCGGAGCCTGGAGCAGTGGCGCCAGATCGACTCGCCGCCGTTCAAGGCCGCCATCGACGCCAAGATCGACTCGATCATGACCGCGCACATCCAGGTGCCGCAGATCGACCCGTCGGGCAACCCGGCGACGCTCAGCCCGAAGATCATCACCGGTCTGCTGCGCGACGAGCTGGGGTACGACGGCGTGGTCGTCACCGACTCGCTGGAGATGGCGGGCGTGCGCAAGCTGCACTCCGACGCCGAGATCCCGGTGCTGGCCATCAAGGCGGGCGTCGACCAGCTGCTGATGCCGCCGAACCTCGGTCTCGCGATCGACAGCGTCCTCAAGGCCGTCCGCAGCGGTGAGATCTCCGAGAAGCGCATCGACGAGAGCGTCCTGCGCATCCTCAAGATGAAGCTCCTGCGCGGCGTCATGGTCACCGCGCGGGTCGACGAGAACAGGGCCGAGCAGGTCGTCGGCTCCCACACGCAGCAGGCCCAGGCCATCGCCGACCGCACCGTCACGGCCGTCCGAAACGACGGCCAGGCGATTCCGCTGAACGCCACCGCTCCCCTGGTCGTCGGCACGAGCGACGCCACGGTCTCGGCACTGGCCACGCGCCTCAAGGGCGCCAAGGTCGTCACGGCGGCGAGCCCCACGGCGGCGCAGGTCCAGCAGGCGCTGGCAGCGGCGGCCGGCGCCGACAAGATCGTGGTGCTGACCAACAACCTGAGCACCAGGCCGGCCCAGCTCGACCTGCTCAACCAGCTCGTCGCCACCGGCAAGCCGGTCATCGCGGCCGCCACCGCCAACCCGTACGACGTGGCCCACGGCAACGCCAAGACGTGGCTCGCGACGTACTCGACCACGACCGTGTCGATGGAGGCGCTGGCCAAGGTCCTGCTCGGCGAGACCACGCCGCGGGGCAAGCTCCCGGTCGACGTCCCCGGCCCGACGCCCTACCCGTTCGGGCACGGGGTGACCTGGTGAGGCGGCGGAGCTTCCTCGCCGCGGGCGCCCTGTCCGTCCCCCTCGTCACCGCTCCGGCCGCTCAGGCGGCCCCGAAGCTCACCACCGCCGCGGAGCAGCTCGCGAGCGACGGCTGGCGCAAGCTCCGGGGCCGCAAGGTCGGCGTGCTGACGAACCCCACGGGGATCTTGAAGGACCAGACGCACATCGTCGACTCGATGGTCGCCCACGGCGCCAAGCCGACGGCCGTGTTCGGCCCCGAACACGGCTTCCGCGGCACGGCGCAGGCCGGCGGTTCCGAGGGCGACTACGCGGACCCGCGCACCGGCATTCCCGTGTACGACACGTACGGAGCCAACCCCGCGAAGATCCAGGCGATGTTCGCGAAGGCCGGCATCGACACCGTCGTGTTCGACATCGCGGACGTGGGCGCGCGCTTCTACACCTACATCTGGTCGATGTACCAGGCGATGGAGGCCGCGGCGAACCTCGACTTCATCGTGCTGGACCGCCCGAACCCCATCGGCGGCAGGGCGAACGGCCCGCAGCTCGACCCTTCCTACGCCACCTTCGTGGGCCTCAAGCCCATCGTCCAGCAGCACGGCATGACGGTCGGCGAGCTCGCCCGCTTCTTCGTGGGCGAGTTCGGCCTGAAGACGAGGCTGGAGGTCGTGAACGTCCGGGGCTGGCGGCGCGACCAGCTCGACACCGGCCTGCCGTGGGTGCCACCGAGCCCGAACATGCCCACCCCGGACACCGCGCTGGTCTACCCCGGCACGTGCCTGTTCGAGGGCACGGTGCTGTCCGAGGGCCGCGGCACCACCCGTCCGTTCGAGACCGTCGGCGCACCCGGCGTCGACTGGCGCTGGGCGGAGGAGCTGAACGCCCTGGGCCTGGGGGGCGTCAGGTTCCGCGAGACCTACTTCTCGCCGACGTTCAACAAGTTCCAGGGCAAGACCTGCGGCGGTGTCACCCTGCACGTCACCGACCCGCACGAGTTCGACGCCATCCGAGCCGCCGTCGCGATGATCATCACCGTGAAGTCGCTGTACCCGGCCGTCTTCGCGTGGCGGCCCGACAACTGGATCGACAAGCTCAGCGGCTCCGGCCGGCTGCGCGGGATGATCGACGCCCAGGCTCCGCTGGACGAGGTCGTCGGCGCGTGGCAGCAGGAGCTGCAGCAGTTCCGCCGCACCCGCCTGCCCTACCTGCGCTACCGGTGAGGACGCCATGCTCATCCCTGCCCTGGCCGTCGCGCTCGTGACGACGGCGGTCCCCGGACACTTCGACCAGCCCCAGGACGGCTTCGCGCACGAACGGACGACGTTGCGCCAGTCCAACCCGTACTGGGCGGGTCTCGACCCCGAGCCGATCAACGCGGCCCTGCGCCGGCTCCACGACTTCACGAAACCGCAGGCGAACGGCAAACCGCTCTACGCGGGCGCCGTCACGCTGTACGTGCACGACGGCAAGATCGTCACGCACGACCGCACGGGTTACGCGGTGCTCTACGAGGACGCGCAAACCCAGCTGCCGGAGGGAGAACGCGTCCCGATGCGCAAGGACACGATCTTCGACCTCGCCTCCATCTCCAAGCTGTTCACGTCGATCGCGGTGATCCAGCAGGTCGAGCAGGGGCGTGTCGGCATCGACGAACGCGTCGCGACCTACCTGCCCGAGTTCGGCGTGAACGGCAAGGAGGACATCACCGTCAAGCAGCTCCTCACACACACGAGCGGCCTCGAACCGTTCATCCCGTTGTGGAAGCTGTACCCGGACATCCCGTCGCGCATCAAAGCCGTGATGGACGTGAAGCCGAAGTCCACGCCCGGCACCACGTACGTCTACTCGGACCTGAACCTGATCACGCTCGGCGAGATCGTCTCCAAGGTGAGCGGCAAGAGGCTCGACCAGGCCGTGCGGGACGGCATCACCGGGCCGCTCGGCATGAGGGACACCGGCTACAACCCGAAGGCGGAGGACCGCACGGCGGCGACCGAGTTCCAGTCCTCACCACCACGCGGCATCGTCCGCGGCGAGGTGCACGACGAGAACGCCTGGTCCCTCGGAGGAGTCGCCGGCCACGCGGGCGTCTTCGGCACGGCCAGGGACCTCGCGGTCCTCGGCCAGACGATCCTCAACGGCGGCACGTACAACGGCCGCCGGATCCTGGCCGAGCACTCCGTCGAGCTGATGCTCACGAACTTCAACCAGCAGTTCCCCGACAACGACCACGGCCTCGGCTTCGAGCTCGACCAGCGCTGGTACATGGGCGCGCTGAGCGGGCCGGGCACCGCCGGGCACACCGGCTACACCGGCACGTCGTTCGTGGTCGACAAGGCCTCGCGGTCGATCGCGGTCCTGCTGACCAACCGCGTGCACCCGAGCCGCGACTGGGGCAGCGTGAACCCGGCCCGCCGCGTCGCCGCCGACGGCCTGGCGAACGCGCTCGCCGTCAAGGCGCACGGAAGGCAATGGCGTGCGACGACTTCCGGCGGGACGCTGGTCGCGGAACGCCCGGTCGAGGTCTTCGTCGACGTCGACAAGGGCGACAAGCTCACCGTGCAGCACTGGAACGGCACCGACTGGCAGGACGCGCGGACGATCACGACGACCGGCCGTCGCTGGGTGGCGGTGGAACCGGTGAAGTCCCGGTTCGTCCACACCAGGGCAGGCCAGTACAACGGCCGTGGCGTCTACGTGCACGCCCGCGGCGAAGTCACGGCCGAGGGCTGGTCAGCAGCACGCCGCTAGCACTTCGGCGAAGCTCTGGAGCGCCCGGGGAAACGCGGGCGCTCCGAAGCTCACGACCACTCCGGACCGGTCGTCGCCGCTCAGCTCGTGCCGGAACCACGACAGCGGGCTGAGCTCGATCCCACGTTCGCGCGCGGTCTCCACGATCGCCGTTTCGTGAGGCGTCTCCAGCACTGCGTGCATCCCGGCGGCGATGCCCGAGACCGTCACGTACGGCGAGACAGCCTCCACGAGCCGGTCACGCCGCCGTTGGTACTTCAGCCGCATCCGCCGCACGTGGCTGTCGTAGGCGCCGGACGACAGGAAGTCGGCCAACGTCAGCTGGTCGAGCATGCTGATGTGCTGCTCGCGGTCGGTCTTCAACTCCAGCACCGGGCCCACGAACCGGTCCGGCAGCACCATCCACGCGATCCGCAACGCCGGCGACAGCGCCTTGCTGGACGTCCCGAGGTAGACGACGTGCTCGGGGTCCAGCCCCTGCACGGCTCCCACCGGCTGCCGGTCGTAGCGGAACTCGCCGTCGTAGTCGTCTTCCAGCACAAGCCCGTCCACGCGCCGTGCCCACTCCACGGCCGATGCGCGCCGCCGTGGGTGCAGTGGACCGCCCAGCGGGAACTGGTGCGCCGGCGTCAACACGCACGCACGCACGTCGTCGGGCAACTGCTCGGTGTTGGCGCCGTGGTCGTCCACCGCCAACGGCACCGTCGACGTCCACAGCGACCGGTGGAAGTGCAGCCCGTACTCCTCGACGACGACGGGTGGCTCGAGCAGCTGGTCGAACATCCCGACAGCGCCCCCGAACCCCGAGCACACCACGATCCGCTCGGGGTCGGCCCGCACGCCCCGCGCCCGTGCGAGGTACTCGGCCAGCGCGGTGCGCAACTCGATGCGCCCCTGCGGGTCCCCCGGACCGAAAGCCTCCGACGGTGCCGCCGTCAACGCCCGCCGCGTCGAGCGGATCCACTCCGCGCGCGGGAACTCGGTGACGTCCGGCGTCGACACGGTCAGGTCGAACTGCGCGTCCGGCCCCGCGGCCCTGCGGGTGACGGGGGCAGGCGGTGAGACCCGTTGCGCGACAACGGTTCCGGATCCCTGACGGGCGGTCAGCCAGCCTTCGGCCACCAGTTCCGCGTAGGCCTCGGCGACGGTGTTGCGCGCGATCCCGAGGTCGGCGGCGAGCGACCGCGAGGCGGGCAGCCGGGTGCCGGGAGGCAGTCGCGCCGACCGGACCGCGTCCCGCAGCGACGCCGTCAACCGGTGCCGCAGTCCACCCGGACCGGACAGGTCCAGGTGGAAGTCGAGATTGGCCCACGATTCCACGATCAGATTGCACCACGACCAGGGCCATTGCGCGGCCTAGTTTCAAGACATGACGAACCGCATCGACATCGCCAAGAAGGCCCCGAAGGTCTACCGCGCCATGATCGCCCTCGACGCCGCCGCCCGCGAGGGGCTCGACGAGCAGCTCGCCGAGCTCGTCCGCATCCGCGCCTCGCAGCTCAACCACTGCGCGTACTGCCTCAACATGCACACGGTCGACGCGCGGAAGGGAGGCGAGACCGAGGCCCGCATCTACCTGCTCAACGCGTGGGAGGAAGCGGGCGACCTCTACACCGAGAAGGAGCGGGCCGCACTGCGGCTCACCGAGGCCATCACGGTTCTCAGCAGCCACGAGTACGTCAGCGACGAGGTCTACGAGCGGGCCGCGGAGCACTTCGGCGAGGAGGAGCTGGCGCAGCTCATCGCGTTGATCCTCACGATCAACTCCTGGAACCGGATCGCCGTGTCCACGCGGAAGAAGCCCGACGTCCGCTGACCGGCGAACCTGCCGACGGAGTGACTTTCGGACACACTCCGTTGACCGTTGGTGTGGCGGTTAGTAAGTTTCCCACGTGTCCAGTGAGAGCAGTGCCGAATCCAGTCCGCTGGTGAAGATCCGGTCGTTGCTGCCGGGCCTCGCGCGCGCCGAGCAGCGCGTCGCGAAGGTGGTGCTGGAGAACCCGGGGACGGTCGCGCACCGCAGCATCACCGAGGTCGCCGAGCAGGCGGGCACCAGCGAGACGACGGTGACGCGGTTCTGCAAGGCCATCGGCGTCGGCGGGTACCCCGAGCTGCGCATCGCGCTGGCCGCCGACACCGCCCGCAGCGCCGCCCGTGCGAACCACGACATGGGCGGCGACATCGGCCCCGGCGACGACCTGCGGCAGGTCGTCGGCAAGGTCGCGTTCGCCGACGCCCGCGCCGTCGAGGAGACCGCCGAGCAGCTCGACGTCGAGGCGCTCGACAAGGTCGTCCAAGCCGTCGCGGGCGCACGCCGCGTGGACGTCTACGGCTTCGGCGCGAGCGCGTTCGTCGCGTTCGACCTGCAGCAGAAGCTGCACCGCATAGGGCTCACCTGCTTCGCGTGGAACGACACGCACATCGCGCTGACGTCGGCCGCCGTGCTGACCGAGGCGGACGTCGCCGTGGGCATCTCGCACACCGGCTCGACCTCGGAGACCGTCGAGGCCCTGCGCGTCGCCCGCGAGACCGGCGCCACCACGGTCGCCCTCACGAACTTCCCGCGCTCGCCGATCACCGAGGTCTCCGACCACGTGCTGACCACGGCCGCGCGCGAGACCACGTTCCGCTCCGGTGCGATGGCGAGCCGGATCGCCCAGCTCACGGTGATCGACTGCCTGTTCATCGGCGTCGCCCAGCACCACGTGGACTCGGCCAAGACGGCGCTGGAGGCGACCTACGAGGCCGTCTCCGGCCACCGGCTGGGAGCGAGACCGGACGGTCGCAGGCGGCCGCGGGAGACGACTAAATGACGTCCCCCCGGAACGGTGTGGTGGTGCGCGTGGAATCTCCGACCGAGCAGCGGAACCCTCGCACGACCGACATCGACCGGGTCCCCACGGTCGACGTGCTGCGCATGATCAACGACGAGGACAGCACGGTCCCGGCGGCCGTCGCCGCGGCGTTGCCCGAGCTCGCGGAGGCGGTCGACCTCGGTGTCGCCGCGATCATGTCCGGCGGCCGCGTGCACTACGTCGGCGCCGGCACGTCCGGCCGGCTCGCGACGCTGGACGCCGCGGAGCTGGTGCCGACGTTCAACGTGCCGGCCGACTGGTTCGTCGCCCACCACGCGGGCGGCTCCGAGGCGCTGGTCCGCGCGGTCGAGGAGGTCGAGGACTCCTCCGGCGCCGCCCAGATCCGCCGCCACGCCACGGCGAAGGACCTGGTCGTGGGCGTGACGGCGTCCGGGCGCACGCCGTTCGTGATCGGCGCGCTGGAAGAGGCGCGGGCGCTGGGCGCTCGCACCGTGCTCGTGTCGAACAACGCCTCGGTGCCGTTCACCCCGGACGTCCTGGTCGCCCTGGACACCGGCCCCGAAGCCATCGCGGGCTCCACGCGGATGAAGGCGGGATCGGCCCAGAAGCTCGTCCTGACCTCGTTCTCCACCGCGGTGATGGTCAAGCTCGGCCGCACTTACTCGAACCTGATGGTCAGCATGCGCGCGACGAACGCGAAGCTGCGCGGCCGGACGATCCGGATCCTGCACGAGGCCACCGGCCTGCCGGTGGACGACTGCGAGCGGGCGCTGGCGGACGCGTCCGGCGACCTCAAGGTGGCGCTGGTGCACCTGCTGTCGGGCGAACCGACCGAACGTGCTGCCGCGGCGCTGGAGGACACCAAG
This sequence comes from Lentzea sp. DG1S-22, assembly GCF_036321065.1. Lineage (NCBI taxonomy): Bacteria > Bacillati > Actinomycetota > Actinomycetes > Pseudonocardiales > Pseudonocardiaceae > Lentzea > Lentzea sp. DG1S-22. The sequence goes on from NZ_CP143276.1 coordinate 5,730,010, forward strand.
GGCCACGTCCGCAACGCCCTGAACCGGCTAGCCGGCTGACACGACGACGTCCGGGCCGAACACCTCGTAGTGGATGTCGGTGACCCCGGCTTCGAGCAGCTGGGCCCGCACCGCGCGCAGGAACGGCACCGGTCCGCACAGGTAGGCGGTCGCACCGGCCGGGACCGGCACCGACGAGAGGTCGACGAACCCGGTCCGCTCGGCGGGCCACTGCCCGACGGGCTCCTCGTAGAAGACGTGCGCCTGCCCGTCCTCGAGCTTCGCCACGAGCTGGCCGAGCTCGGCGCGGAACGGGTGGCTGAACTGGTCGCGGTCGCCGTGCACGGCGATGACCTCCCGCCGCGACCCGGTGGCGGCGAGGTCGTCGAGCATCGCGATCATCGGCGTGCAGCCGATCCCCGCCGACGCGAGCAGCACCGGACCGTCACCGGGCTGCAGGGTCACGTCGCCGGTCGGCCGGCTGAGCCGCACGGTGCTGCCCACCGGCGCGTGGTCGTGCAGGTGGTTCGACACCTCGCCGTCGCGCTTCACCGAGAACTGCAGCGCGTCGTCGGTCCGCCCGGAGGGGCTGTACTGGCGGATCTGCCGGATGCCGCCGGGCAGCGGGACGTGCACCGACACGTACTGCCCCGGCTTGTTCAGCGGTACGGGGCCGTTCACCGGCCGCACGACGAACGTCACCACGTCGTCGGTCTCCTGGAACCGGGCGATCACGCGGTAGTCCTCCTGCCCGCGCGGCAGGAACCGCTCCAGGCCGATCAGCGTGTCGGCCATCAGCCAGTAGACCTCGCTCCAGGCGGCCGCGATCTCCGGCGTGACGTCGAGGACCTCGGCGATCGCGCCCATCAGGTGCTTGTGCACGACCGCGTACTGGCCGGACGTGACGCCGACCGAGACGTGCTTGTGCGCGATGCGGCGCAACATCGCGTCGGGCTGCTTGCCCCCGAGCAGGCCCGACGCGAAGACGGCGACCGAGCCGGCGAGCGCCTGGGCCTGGGTGCCGTTGGCCTGGGTGCCCCGGTTGAACAGGTGCCGCAGCAGGATCGGGTGCTCGTCGAACACGCGGGTGCAGAACAGCTCGCTGATCTCGCCGATCGCCGCCCCGGCGGCGGGCAGCGTGGCTTCGACCAGTTCAGCGGACTTCGGGGACAGCATCGGCGAACTCCTCACTTCGGCTGCAGGCTCAGCAGCACGGGACCGGTGGGATCAGCGACGAGGTCCTCGACGCGCAGTGGGTCGAGCGAGGCGGAGAAGGCTTCCTGGGCCTGGCGCAACGCGCGGCGCAGCCGGCAGGCGGAACTCAGCGGGCACGACACCTCGCCTTCGCAGTCGACGACGTCGCCGACGCCCTCCAGCTCGCGCACGAGCCACCCGACCGAGGTGGACCGGCCCGTCCCGGCGAGCGCCAGACCGCCGCCCCGGCCGCGCCGCGCCACCACCACACCGAGGTGCTGGAGCTGGGACACGACCTTGGCCGCATGGGTGTACTGCACACCCATGACTTCGGCGACTTCGCGCGTCGTCGGGTTGGCCCGTTCGGCGGAAACGGCCAGCCGCATCACGATGCGGGTTATCCGGGCAACACCGGGCGCCACGGGATCGGCGTCGACAGCACCATCGCGCTGGACGTCTCCCCGTGCGCCGCCAGCCGGACCAGCAGCCGTTCCAGTTCCACGATGGACGTGGTCACGACCTTCACCACCGAGCAGATGTCCCCGGTCAGCCGCACGACCTCGACGACCTCGGGCAGGTCGTCGAGCAGCTCCGGGTGGACCGTGATGCACCTCGGGCCGTAGCACTTCATGCGCACCAACGCGACGACCGGACGTCCGACGACGGTGGGGTCGACGACGGCGCGATAGCCGGTGATGGCGCCCATGTTCTCCAGGCGCCGGACCCGTTGCGCGACCGTCGGCGGCGAGACGTGGACCCGGCGGGCCAGTTCGTTGTACGACAGGCGCGCATCCTCTTGGAGCGCCTCCAACAGGGCCTTGTCCACATCGTCCAACATGAACGCAAAGCTACCCGGCGATCTGTTTTGCGTTCGGAAGAACTTCGGCGCGAATGCCTTTCGTCGTCCATTCAGGTGACGAGCCGTTCCGGCGACGATTGAGGGCATGAGCTGCCCCGTTTCTCCGAAGCTGGATTTCGGCGGCACCACGCCGTACGAGGACTACGTGCACGCGTCGGTGCTGCACACCCTTCAACAGCAGTGGTCCAAAGATCCGCGCGAGATGTCGTTCCTGGTCATCACGCAGGTGATGGAGCTGTACTTCGGCCTGCTCTGCTTCGAGTGGCGGCAGGCCCAGACCGAGCTGCGCGCCGACGACCTGCGCGCGGCGGTCCGGACGCTGCGGCGGTCCGACCTGCACCTGCAGGCGCTGTCGGCGGCGTGGCGGCCGATCGCGCGCATGACGCCGACCGAGTTCAACTCCTTCCGCGACGCGCTCGGCGAGGGCTCGGGCTTCCAGAGCGGCATGTACCGCGAGATGGAGTTCCTGCTCGGCGAGAAGTCGCGGTCGATGCTCGTGCCGCACCGCGCCGTGCCGGCGATGCACGACCAGCTGGAGAAGTCGCTGGGCGAGCCGTCGCTCTACGACGACGTGCTGGCAGCGTTGCAGCGCAGGGGTTTCGCCATCCCGCAGGAAGTCCTCGACCGCGACCTCACCCAGGCCTACGAGCCGTCGCCGGAGGTCGAGCAGGTGTGGGCGGCGATCTACCGCGGCGACGACCGCGACCTGCTGGAGCTGGGCGAGGCGCTGACCGACATCGCCGAGGAGTTCGCGCGCTGGCGCTACGACCACCTGCTCGCGACCCGCCGCTCGATGGGCTCGAAGGTCGGCACGGGTGGCTCCGCCGGTGTCGCCTGGCTGGAGAAGCGCACCCAGCGCGCGGTGTTCCCCGAACTGTGGACCGCCAGGAGCTACGTGTGAGGCGCGAGCTGTTCGACATCCCCGAAGGCGTCATCTACCTCGACGGCAACTCCCTCGGCGCGCTGCCGAAGCACGTCGCCGAGCGCATGCGGGAGGTCGTGGAGCACCAGTGGGGCCGGCGGCTGATCCGGTCGTGGTCCGAGGGCTGGTGGGAGACGCCGCAACGGGTCGGCGACCGCGTCGGGCGGCTGGTCGGGGCGGCGCAGGGCCAGGTCGTCGTCGGCGACTCCACGTCGGTCAACGTCTTCAAGGCGTTGATGGGCGCGGTCAGGGGCACCGACCGCACCGAGATCGTGTGCGACGAGTCGACGTTCCCGACCGACGGCTACATCGCGCAGTCCGTCGCTTCCCTGACCGGCATGAAGATCCGCGCCGCACATCCGTCCTCTTTGGACCTCACCGGGGACACCGCGGTGGTGCTGCTCAACCAGGTCGACTACCGGACCGGCGAACTGCACGACATGAAGGCGCTCACCGAGCAGGCGCACGGCGTCGGCGCGCAGGTGGTCTGGGACCTCTGCCACAGCGCGGGTGTGCTGCCGATCGAGCTGGACGCCCTCGGGGTCGACTACGCGATCGGCTGCACGTACAAGTTCCTCAACGGCGGGCCGGGCGCGCCGGCGTTCATCTACGTGCCGAAGCACAAGCAGGCGAGCTTCGAGAACCCGTTGTCCGGCTGGAACGGGCACCGCGAGCCGTTCGGCATGAAGCCCTCCTACGAACCGGATCCCGGCGTCGCGCGCGCACGCGTCGGCACGCCGGACATCCTGTCGATGCTGGCCCTCGACGCCGCCTTGGACGTGTGGGACGACGTCGACCTCGCCGAACTGCGGCAGCGCGGCCTCGCGCTGACCGCGTCGTTCCGCGAGCACGTCGAGAAGCTCACGTCCCTCGAGGTGATCACCCCGGAGAACCGCGGCAACCAGATCTCGGTGCGCTGCCGGGACGCCAGGGCGGTGATGGACGAACTGATCGCGCGGGGCGTCATCGGCGACCACCGGCCGCCGGACATCCTGCGGTTCGGGTTCGCCCCGCTCTACGTGACCGACGAGGACGCGGTCAGGGCCGCCGAGGTCCTGGCGGAGGTCACCCGGTGAGTGCGGCGTCCGCGATGCTCTTGGCCTCGCGGGCGCCCGCCTCCAGCGACGAGCACACGAACAGGATCCACTGGGCCAGGCCCTCCAGGGTCCCCGACGCGAACGCCACGGACGCGGCCTCGTACTCGGCCGACCGGCGCAGGCACGCCACCTCCGGCACGCCGAGCCCCTTGGGGTCGAGGCCGGTCGAGATCGACGTCATCCGCGCCGCGGCACGCGCCACCACGCCGTTGGCGACGTCGAACGGTGCCAGGCCGAGCAGTTCGCCGTGCACCACGGCGACGACGACCGGCGACGGCACGGACGTCCCGCCGGTGACGAGGGAGCCGAGCAGGTCGAGCCGCCGCGACACGTCCTCGGAGACGCGCGGCCGTCCGACGTCGGAGCTCAGGTCGGCGGCGGCGAGGACGTGCAACCGCGCGAGAGCCTGCAAGGGCGCGCGCTGCCAGACGGCCACCAGGCCGCCCAGGGCCTCGGCGACCCGCAGCGAGCCGGCCAGCACCGGGTCGGTGACCTCGCCGGACTCGGGGATCTCGGTCGGGCCGCCCTCCAGCGCCGCCGACGCACGGGCCGCGCGGACGGACGCCTCCGCCGCCGTCGTGGCCCAGCCGCGCAGGTTCACCCGATGGCGGTGCACCTGGAAGACGGCGTCCTTGGCGGCGTTCGCGGCGTCTGCCACACCGGGCAAGGAAAGCAGCGGAGCGAGAGGATCGGTCACGGTCGCGCAGAGTACCTGACCAGGTGAAACGCGTGACCCAGCTCACTGGGTGGACCGTTGAGCGCGCAACTTCGTCCGTTCAACGCGCCACACGTGCCCGGACCAGACAAAACGGGTTACACAATGACAGCCGTGTAACCGACCTCCCCAGATTGGTCTGAACCTTTTTGGGGAGGAACCTGTTGGAAGTGAGCTGGCTCGCACTACGGTCAGTACCCGCATCCCCAACCGGTCTGGACTTTCCAGGAGGTCTCGCACCATGACGCAGTCGCCAGGCCAGGGCAACGCCCTGGACAACCTGCTCACGGAGAGCAGGACGTTCCCGCCTTCCGACGAGTTCGCGGCACAGGCGAACGCACAGCCCGCGCTGTACGAGGAGGCGAAGGCCGACCGCGAGGCGTTCTGGGCGAAGCAGGCGGAACGGCTGCACTGGGACACCAGGTGGGACCAGGTGCTCGACTGGTCGAACGCACCGTTCGCGAAGTGGTTCGTCGGCGGCAGGCTCAACGTCGCCTACAACTGCGTCGACCGGCACGTCGAGTCCGGCCACGGCGAGCAGGTCGCGATCCACTGGGAGGGCGAGCCCGGTGACTCCCGCGCCATCACCTACGCCGAGCTGCAGCGCGAGGTCTCCAAGGCCGCGAACGCGTTGACGTCGCTGGGGATCGGCGCCGAGGACCGCGTCGCGATCTACATGCCGATGGTCCCCGAGGCGATCTTCGCGATGCTGGCCTGCGCCCGCGTCGGCGCGATGCACAGCGTGGTGTTCGGCGGCTTCTCCGCCGAGGCGCTGCGCACCCGCATCCAGGACTCCGAGTGCCGGCTCGTGATCACGACCGACGGCCAGTACCGCCGCGGCAACCCGGCTCCGCTCAAGCCCGCCGTGGACGAGGCCGTCGCCGGCGCGCCGTCGGTGGAGAAGGTCATCGTCGTGAAGCGCACCGACACCGAGGTCGCGTGGACCGACAAGGACGTGTGGTGGCACGAGCTGGTGGACTCGCAGTCCGACCAGCACACCCCCGAGGCGTTCGACTCGGAGCACCCGCTCTTCATCCTCTACACCTCGGGCACCACGGGGAAGCCGAAGGGCATCCTGCACACGTCCGGCGGCTACCTCACGCAGGCGTCGTACACGCACAACTACGTGTTCGACCTCAAGCCGGACACCGACGTGTACTGGTGCACCGCGGACATCGGCTGGGTCACCGGCCACAGCTACATCGTCTACGGCCCGCTGTCGAACCGCGTGACGCAGGTCGTCTACGAGGGCACGCCGAACACCCCGCACGAGGGCCGCCACTGGGAGATCGTGCAGAAGTACGGCGTCTCGATCTACTACACGGCGCCGACGCTGATCCGCACCTTCATGAAGTGGGGCGCGGACATCCCGGCCAAGTACGACCTGAGCAGCCTCCGCGTCCTGGGTTCGGTCGGCGAGCCGATCAACCCCGAGGCGTGGATCTGGTACCGCGAGAACGTCGGCGGCGGCAAGGCCCCGATCGTCGACACGTGGTGGCAGACCGAGACCGGCGCGATCATGATCTCGCCGCTGCCCGGCGTGATCTCGGCCAAGCCCGGCTCGGCCCAGCAGCCGCTGCCCGGCATCGGCGCGAAGGTCGTCAACGACGAGGGCGTCGAGGTCGAGCACGGCGGCGGTGGCTACCTGGTGCTCGACGAGCCGTGGCCGTCGATGCTGCGCGGCATCTGGGGCGACGAGGAGCGCTACCGCGACACGTACTGGTCGCGCTTCGGCGAGCAGGGCTTCTACTTCGCCGGTGACGGCGCGAAGTACGACGACGACGGCGACATCTGGCTGCTCGGCCGCGTCGACGACGTGATGAACGTGTCCGGTCACCGCATCTCGACCACCGAGGTCGAGTCGGCGCTCGTGTCGCACCCGACCGTGGCCGAGGCCGCCGTCGTCGGCGCGTCCGACGAGACGACCGGCCAGGGCATCGTGGCGTTCGTCATCCTGCGCGGTGGCGCGGGCTCCGACGCCGGTGGCGCCGAGGCGATCAAGGCGCTGCGCGACCACGTGGCGAAGGAGATCGGCCCGATCGCGAAGCCGCGGCAGATCATGGTCGTGCCGGAGCTGCCGAAGACGCGCTCGGGCAAGATCATGCGCCGCCTGCTGCGCGACGTGGCGGAGAACCGCACCGTCGGCGACGTGACGACGCTGGCCGACTCGTCGGTCATGGACCTGATCTCGGCGGGCCTGCAGTCGGGCAAGTCCGAGGACTGATCCTCCGCCCGAAACGTGACGGGCGTCCTCCGAGGAGGGCGCCCGTTCGCGTTAAGGTTGCGCCAGGGTGAGCCGGGAAGTCTGGTCGGCACGAGGATTTGTCGTGCCCGCATACTGCCCAGGGAGACCCGTGCCGCCCAAGATCGCCGACTTCGCCCGCTACCTCCGCACCGAGACCGTCGGGGGCATGGTGCTGCTCGGCGCCACCGCCGTCGCGTTGATCTGGGCCAACTCGCCGCTCGCCCCCGCGTACTTCACGCTGCGCGATCTCCACCTGGGACCGCTGAGCGTCGGCGACTGGGCCAAGGACGGGCTGCTCGCGATCTTCTTCTTCGTCGCCGGTCTGGAGCTCAAGCGCGAGCTCGTCGTCGGGGAGCTGTCGAACTTCAAGGCGGCCGTCCTGCCGATCGTCGCCGCGATCGGCGGGATGGTCGTGCCCGCGCTGGTCGCGCTGGGCGTCGGCTGGGGGCAGCCGGGGATCGAGAAGGCGTGGGCGATCCCCGTGGCGACGGACATCGCGTTCGCGCTCGGGGTGCTGGCCCTCACGGCGTCCGGGTTGCCGTCGAGCCTGCGGGTCTTCCTGCTGTCGCTGGCCGTCGTGGACGACCTGGGGGCGATCATCGTGATCGCGGTCCTGTTCACGGCGAAGTTCAACCTGCTCGCGGCGGGTGCGGTCGTGCTGCTGCTGGCGCTGTACTGGTTCCTGCAGCACAGGAGGATCACCAGTCCGTGGCTCTACGTGCCGATCGCGCTCGGCACCTGGTGGTTCATGCACGAGTCGGGCATCCACGCCACGATCGCGGGTGTCGCGCTCGCCCTGCTGACGCGGGTGAGGCGCGACCCGTACGAGGCCGAGGCGCCGGCGGTCCGGCTGGAGCACCGGCTGCAGCCGTTCTCGGCCGGGGTGGCCGTGCCGGTGTTCGCGCTGTTCGCGGCGGGTGTGCCGGTGGGCGCGGAGGCGTTCGGGAAGCTCTTCTCGGACAAGATCGCGATCGGGGTGATGGCGGGGCTGGTCGTCGGCAAGGTGATCGGCATCGTGGGCGCCTCGGCGCTCGCGGTGTGGTTCAAGGCCGCCGTCTGGCCGTCCGGCGCGGGACCGCGCGACATCGTGGCGGTGGCGACGCTGGGCGGCGTCGGGTTCACCGTCAGCCTGCTGATCGCGGACCTCTCGCTCGACCAGCCGGAGACCGCGAAGGCCGCCGTCCTGCTCGCTTCGATGATCGCGTCGCTGCTCGCCGCGGTGTTGCTCATTCGCCGCAGCCGGGCGCATGGCACGATGTCCGGGTGACCACCAGGGAGCACATCGCGTCGATTCCGCTGACCGCAGACGACCCGACTGCCGAGGCATCGATCGGCGGTCTCGTTCGTGATGCGACCGCCCACGTGTCGACTCTGGTCAGAGCAGAGGTCGAACTCGCCAAGGGCGAGATCACCAAGGAGATCAAGAAGGGCGTCAAGGGCAGCGTCTTCTTCATCGTCGCGCTGACCGTGCTGTGCTTCAGCCTGTTCTTCCTGTTCATGGCCCTCGGCTTCGGCTTCGCCGAGTGGTTCGGCTGGGGCTACTGGGCGGGCTTCGGGCTGGTCTTCGCGGTGATGCTGCTGACCGCCGTCGCCTGCGCCTTCCTCGGCTACCGCAAGGTGAAGAAGATCAGGGCGCCGGAGAAGTCGATCGCGGCCGCGAAGGACACCGTCGCGGCGCTGACGCACCGCGACTCCCAGAGCAGGGGCGCCGTCAACTGAGCCGCAAACCCGACCCGTCCGTCGTGCGGGTCGCGGGTCCGTGGACGCACCGCGACGTCTCGGCCAACGGCATCCGCCTGCACGTCGCCGAACTCGGCGAGGGACCTCTCGTGCTGCTGCTGCACGGGTTCCCCGAGTTCTGGTGGTCGTGGCGGCACCAGCTGACCGCGCTGGCCGAGGCCGGGTACCGCGCGGTCGCCGTCGACCTGCGCGGCTACGGCGACTCGGACAAGCCACCCCGCGGCTACGACGGCTTCACGCTCGCCGGTGACGTCGCGGGTCTGGTCAAGGCGCTCGGCGCCCAACGCGCACACCTGGTGGGCCACGCGTGGGGCGGCTCCATCGCCTGGACGGTCGGCGCCCTGCACCCGCGCGTGGTCTCGTCGGTCTCCGTGCTGTCCGCGCCGCACCCGCTGGTGACGCGCCGGGCGTTCCGCACGCACCCCCGCGTGAACTCCCACGTGCTGCGCTTCCAGCTGCCGATCCACCCCGAGCGCTGGCTGACCCGAGAGAACGCCCTGCAGGTCGCCAAGCTGCTCTCGGCGTGGTCCGGTCCGAAGTGGCGGTCGGCGCCCGAGTTCGACGAGGTCATCCGCCGCTGCCGGCAGGCGATGACGGTGCCGGGCGTCGCCCACAGCGCGCTCGAGTACTACCGCTGGGCGGTGCGCTCGCAGCTGCGCAGCGACGGCCGCCGGTTCGCCGAGGCCGTCGACAAGCCGGTGCAGGTGCCCGTGCTGCAGCTCCACGGCGCCCTGGACCCGGTCGTGCTCGAGTCCTCGGCACGCGACTCGCTGCCGTGGCTCGGCCCCGAGTCGGAGTTCCGCTACCTGCCCGAGGTGGGGCACTTCCCGAACCAGGAGGCGCCCCACACCACGAGCAGGCTGATCACCGAGTTCCTGCGGAAGCTGACCTGAACGCGGCCTCCAGGACGGCGGCGGGGTCGTCCGGCAGGTCGACCGAGCGCCACGCGACGTAGCCGTCCGGCCTGACCAGCGAGGCGCCCTTCTCGGACAGCCCGAACGCGTCCAGCCGCTCGACGCGTTCGCACCGGACGCCGAGCGGTGCGGCGGCCTCCTCCCACTGCGGGTGGTCGGCGACGAGCACCCAGCCGCGCCCGAAGAGGTCCACAGTGGACCTGCCCGGCTCCGTCCACACGTGCGGGGCACGCGTGCCGGGCTGACCTTTCCACTGCTCGGGGAGCTGGGCGGGTGGCAGCTCCGGACCCGCACCGAGCACGGCCGACGACCGGTAGAGGACGCCGAAGTGCATGGCGTTGTTGTCGTACAACGGCGCCTCGTCCGGTTCGCCGTCGCGGTTGTGGCCGTCGTTGCGCGCGAAGATCTGCTGGTGGCAGAGGACCGCGACCGGCCGCCGCTCGGCGTCGTAGGTGTCCAACAGGGACGGTCGTGACTCGCCGTTCAGCACGGCGGCGAGCTTCCAGGCGAGGTTGTGCGCGTCCTCGATGCCGACGTTCGCCCCGAACCCGCCGCGGCTCGGCGGCAGCGTGTGCGCGGCGTCGCCCGCCAGGAAGACCCTGCCGTCGGAGAACCGGTCCGCCACCGACGCGCTGATCGTCCACCGGCCGGTCGTGATGATCTCGACGTCCAGGTCGTCGCGGCCGATGGCCTGGAAGATCTTCCGCCGCAACTCGGGCTCGTCGTACTCGCGGTCGTCGAGCATGAGGACCCAGCGGCCGTCGCCGTAGGTGGTCAGGAACCCGACGTCGTCGATGACGAACTGGCCGATCCCGTCCCGCAGGTACTCCTCCAGCGGCGCGCGGAACAGCACGCTGCGGGAGGTGTGCAGGTACCCGCGGCCGGTGCGGGTGATGCCGAGCTGTTCCCGGACCGGGCTGCGGTGGCCGTCCGCCGCGACGAGGTGGTCGGCGCGGATCTCGTACGGGTCGCCGTCGCCCCGGACGACCGCCGTGACGCCGTCGCCGTCCTGGGAGAACTCCAGCATCCGCGTGCTCATGCGGATGTCCGCGCCGAGCTCGCGGGCCTTGTCGCGCAGGATCGGCTCCATCCGGTCCTGCGCCACGCCGATGCCCGTGACCGGTGAGTGCTCGACGTCGGACAGCTCGGCCGGCGGCGTCCAGAACGTCTCCTCGTACCTCTTCCCGACGAGGCTCTCCGCCCTGACCCGCCGGACGCCGAAGCCCTTCGCCATCCGGCTCTCCGGCAGCTCGTCCTCCAGTCCTACCCCGCGCAGCAGCTCACCCACGCGGGCGTTGAACCCGACCGCGCGCGGGTGCGCCGAGCTGCCCGGGTGCTTCTCCACCAGCGTCACCGGCACGCCGCGCCACGCCAGGAACAGCGCGGCCGACGTTCCCGCGAGGCCTCCCCCCACGACCAACACCGAAGTCTTCACGACATCCCCTCTCGATACGCCGTATTGCTTGATACACTGTATCGACATAAGACGGTGTATTGTCCAGTGCGATGTCGAACGAGACCGTGTGGGACCGCCCCGAGCCGCCCGCCAAGCCGTCGCCGACCCCGCTGAGCAGGGAACTGGTCGTGGGTGCCGCGATCAGGCTCGCCGACGCGGGCGGGCTGGACGAGGTGTCCTTCCGCAAGGTCGCCGCCGCCCTCGGCGCGGGCCCGATGCGCCTGTACGGGTACGTGGAGACCAAGGACGAGCTGCTCGACCTCATGGTCGACGAGGTCTACGGCGAGATCACGCCGCCGTCGCCCTCAGCGGGCTGGCGCGAGGGCCTCCGGCACGTCGCGCACGGCATCCGGGCCGCGGCGAAGCGGCACGAGTGGTTCGTCGACCTGGTCGGCAACCGCCCGCACCAGGGCCCGAACGCGCTCACGCACCTGGAGACGACGCTCGCCACCGTCCGGTTCGAGGACATCGACCAGGTGCTCGACGTGGTCGGCGCGGTGATGGCCTACGTGTTCGGGGCCGTCCGCGGCGAGATCTCCGAGCTCCGCGCGGAGCGGTCGAGCGGCATGACCGAGGAGCAGTGGCAGCGGGCGTCCGGTCCGTACCTGCGGCGGGTGCTCGCCACCGGCCGGTTCCCGATGCTCGCCAGGGTCGTGCACGAGTCGAGCGACCGCGACCCCGCGGAGAGGTTCGAGACGGGCCTCGGCTACGTCCTGGACGGCGTCGCGGCCCGCCACTCGCTCTAGGAGGCGCAGCCCTGGGTCGAGGCGCGGCGGGTGAGCGTCGGCGCCTTCTGCACCATCTGCTGCACCTGCTGGGCCGTGAGCACGAAGCCGGTCTCCGGGTCGTCGACGGCCGCGCCGAACACCACGCCCATCACCCGGCCGTTCGGGTCGACCAGCGGCCCGCCCGAGTTGCCGGAGCGGACCTCCGCGCGCACCGTGTAGACGTCCCGCGTCACCGTCTGGGCGTCGTAGATGTCCGGGCCGCGCAGCAGCGGGATGCGCTCCCGCACGCGGGCCGGCGAGGCCTTGTACGGGCCGTCGAGCGGGTAGCCGAGCACGATGCCGTCCTCGCCCGGCTGCACCTCGTCGGAGCGGAACTGCAGCGGCGTGGCCTCCAGGTCCGGCACCGCGAGCACGGCGATGTCGGTCTTCGGGTCGTACGCCACGACCGTCGCGTCGAACTGGCCGCGGCCGACCTCGACCGTCACCTCGTTCGTGCCGGCGACGACGTGGGCGTTCGTCATGACCCGCTCCGGGGCGATCACGAAGCCGGTGCCCTCCAGCGCGCGCGAGCACGACGGGGCGCGGCCGCGGACCTTGAGCACCGAGGACTTCAGCCGGCCCGCGACCGGGGAGCTCGCGAGCTGGCCGTCCGGCGGCTCGACCTCCTTGAGCGGCGTCCGGTTGAACGGGTCCATCGCCTGCGGGAAGCCGGAGACGTCGAAGAGCTTCTGCAGGTCGCCCGACAGCACGCGGGCGGCGGGCGGCATGGCCTGGTCGACCTTGCCGAGGATCACCGACTGCTTGAGCGACGAGGTGAGGTCCGGCAGGCCGACGACTGAGGTGAGCGGCAGCGCGATCATCCACGCCACCACGAACACGACCAGGCCCTGCACGATCGCGCCCAGCGCGTTGTCCGCGCCGCGCAACGGCGACGCGTTGACCCGCGCCTTGATCGTCCGCCCGATGTAGACGCCGATGGTCTCGCCGAGCGCCACGAGCAGCACGACGATGCCGACCGCGAACACGACCTTGGTGACGACGTTCTCGAACTGGGACACCAGCAGCGGCGCGATCTGCGTGCCGAGGATCAGGCCGACGAGCACACCGACGAACGCGGGCAGCGCGACGACCATGCCCTGCCTGGCCCCGGACACCGCGGCTATCGCGGCGAGGCCCAGCACGAGCAGGTCAACCCAGTTCAACCCAGAACCTCCGCCTCACTGTGTAGCGCGCAACGCTAGTTCAAGGTCGCGCACATCCGTCGCATCCCACGGCCGTTCCCAGCCGCCGAGTGCGATCAGGCCGTTGATCAACCCCGCGGTGAAGCCCCACACCAGCATGCCCGGCGCGGAGAAGGCCGCTCCGACGTAGCCCGCGGGGTGGCGCACCCGGAACCTGTTGGCAGGATCGGCGAGGTGCGACACGGGCACCCGCGCGACGGCGGCGGTCTCCGCCGGGTCGACGGGTGCGACGGGGCTCGGCTGTTCCCAGTAGGCGAGCACGGGCGTGACCACGAACCCGGACACCGGCACGTGCAGCTCCGGCAGCAGGGCGAGCGGTCTCACTCCTGACGCAAGTACACCGGTCTCCTCGTAAGCCTCGCGTAATGCGGTGGCGACCGGCCCGTCGTCGGTGTCGTCCATCGCCCCGCCCGGGAACGCGACCTGGCCGGGGTGCGAACCCAGCGTGTCCGACCGGCGCAGCAGCAAGATGTCCGGCCCGTGCTCCTCGGACTCGCCGAACAGCATGAGAACGGCCGCCTTGCGGTAGGCCCTCGTCGGAGTGCGCGGGTCCCGCATGAACGTTCGCCCGTCTATCTCCTCGGTGGCCTTGGCCAGGCGCTGCATCCAGTCGGGTGGCTCTACCGCCTCCGTCATCGAACCGCCTTCTCCACCTGGTCCGGAGCGGTGAAGGTCGGCGGATCGGTGATCAGCCGGACCTGACCGTCCGCTGTTACGTAATACGTGGCGGGAAGCGAGTTCGGCGCCTTCACCCGCTTGCGGAGTTCGTCGGCGCCGTCGTGGACGGACGGCAGCCGCACCCCGAGCCGGGCGAGCAGCTCCAGGCCGTCCGCTTCCCTGCTCTCCACGAGAACCGGGACGACCGGCACGGCGCCCGGTTGCTTCGCGTACGAGTCCAGCACTGGCAGCTCCTCCTGGCACGGCTGGCACCAGGTCGCCCAGAAGTTGATCAGGAGCGGGCCCTTGAGCGCGAGAGCCGTCCGGGTGCCGTCACCGAGGCACGTGACGTCCACGCCGCCCTCCGAGCCCGGCACGCACGGCCTGAGCTGGGCCTGCGCGCGCAGGGCGGACACGTCCTGCGTCGGGCGGGACGGCGTGGGCGGCGGCCCCGGCTCGTCGTCACGGGGCCAGAGGGCCACGACACCCGCCAGGCCGAGGACGAGCACCACGACGAGCCAGCGCGTGCGGTTGTTCACCCCACCAGCTTCTCACCGGCCCTGACCCGCTCGGCCAGCTCGATCAGGTGTGGCTTCTCATCGCCCTTGACGAGCTTCGCCGCCTTGTCCGGGTCCTCCGGGCCGAGGCCGTACGACGGGCAGTCCTTCATCAGCAGGCAGGCGCCGCAAGCGGGGGTTTTGGCGTGGCAGACGCGCCGGCCGTGGAAGACGATCCAGTGCGAGGCCATGGTCCAGTCGCGCTTCTCGACCAGCTCGCCGACGGCGTGCTCGACCTTGACGGCGTCCTCGAGGTCGGTCCAGCCCCAGCGGCGCACGAGCCGGCCGAAGTGGGTGTCGACTGTGAGCCCGGGCACACCGAAGGCGTTGCCGAGAACCACGTTGGCCGTCTTGCGTCCTACACCGGGGAGCTTGACCAGCTCCTCCATGGTGCCCGGCACCACACCGTCGTGCTGCTCCACGAGAGCGGCACCGAGACCCATCAGAGACGTCGCCTTGCTCCGGAAGAAACCGGTCGGGCGGAGCATCTCTTCGAGTTCCGCCCGGTCGGCGCCGGCGTAGTCGGCGGCCGTCGGGTACTTCGCGAAGAGGGCGGGAGTGACCTCGTTGACCTTCTTGTCGGTGCACTGCGCGGAGAGGACCACCGCCACGACGAGCTCGAGCGGCGTGGTGAAGTCCAGCTCGCAGTGCGCGTCGGGGTATCCCTCGGCCAGCACGCGGACCATCCGGCGGGCCCTTCGGGTCAGGCCGAGCTTGGTTTCCGGCTTCTTGGTTGCGGGCACTGATCCAGAGTAGTCAACACGCCGCAACCGACCCCTAGATCCGTACTCGAATCCCTCATGCGCCAGACTGCGGAGCATCATGACTGCCTGGTTTGTGATCGTCGTCCCCATCGTGATCATGTTCTTCGCGCTCTTCATGGAGCGCGTCGAAGCGAAGCTCCGGCACGTCGCCGTGCAGGAGAACGAGGTCGAGGAGTTCCTGGAGTCGGCGCGACCCGATGAGGTCAAGGCGCTCTACGGACACGGCATCGGTCGCGCGCTGGAACTGTTCCGCCTCCGTCGTCGCGGTCGTGGCGTGCGCCAGAAGCGCGTTCGCTGACGGCCCCGGCTCTGACGCACACCCGAATGGCGTAGACTGGTTCGTTGGGCTCTGGATCGAGTCAGTCTTGTTGTTCCCGCTGAGACGGCGAGCCGAGCGGCGATCCACAAGAGAGCCCTTAGACTGCAACGCAGTGATCGGCGGCACGGCGCTGACTCCACCAAAGAAGGTGGTAGGCGTGCCGTCGCGTCGATTAGGAGGGACGAGGTGGACGAGACCCTGGCGCGAGCGGGCATCTTCCAGGGGGTGGACCCGGCGGCCGCAGAGGCGCTGGCGACGACCCTGGAGACGGTGGAGTTCCCGCGTGGCCACGTGATCTTCGCGGAGGGTGAGCCGGGCGATCGCCTGTACATCATCCAGTCCGGCAAGGTGAAGATCGGCCGCAAGTCGCCGGACGGCCGCGAGAACCTGTTGGGGATCTTCGGGCCCTCCGACATGTTCGGCGAACTGTCCATTTTCGATCCAGGCCCCCGCACGTCCACTGCGACGACGGTGACCGAGGTCCGCGCGGTGTCGATGGACCGCCCCGCGCTGCGCCAGTGGATCACCAACCGGCCGGAGATCGCCGAGCAGCTGCTGAGGGCCCTGGCCCGCAGGCTGCGCCGGACGAACTCCATGCTGGCCGACCTGATCTTCACGGACGTGCCCGGCCGCGTCGCCAAGGCGTTGCTGCAGCTCGCGCAGCGCTTCGGCTCGCAGGAGGCCGGCCTGCTCCGCGTCACGCACGACCTGACGCAGGAGGAGATCGCCCAGTTCGTCGGCGCGTCCCGCGAGACCGTGAACAAGGCGCTGGCCGACTTCGCGCACCGCGGCTGGCTGCGCCTCGAGGGCAAGAGCGTGCTGATCCTGGACCCGGAGCGCCTCGCGCGCCGCGCCCGCTAGCGAGATCCCGGGTACGCGACGGAGTTCGCGCCGGTCGTTCCTCCTCGGACGGACGACCGGCACCGCTCGCGGCCCGCGCGGCAACGGCCGACAGGCACGACCGAACACAAAGGACCGGGCGCCACCCCCGACGTGGCGCACCGGTCCTTTGCGCTGCACGGCCCATCCCCCGACGAACCGTGCTTTCCATCCCTCCGGCGCACAGGCCCCGACCCTCAGGCCGGAGGTTGGTCTCGATCGGCGAGTCAACTTTCGCACGTCGGCACCCCGACCACTCAAGTCCTTTCACCCTCAAGGACCTCGTGTGTTGCCGATTCGTTGCATGTTTCACCCGGTCATCCCATTCCCGTGACCCAATCGCAACCGTGGTGACTCCGAGCACCCGAACTGGTACGTGCGTACCAGGTCTGGCACACTGGTACACATGTCCCACTCCGCCCGTCTCTCCGACTACCGCGCTGCCCTGACGACTCCCGGCATGGGCGGCGCCGTGGTCGCGTCGCTGCTCGCCCGCCTGCCCATCGCGATGGTCGGGCTCTCGCTGCTGCTCTACGTGGAGCGCGCGACGGATTCGTTCGCGGTCGCCGGCATGGTCTCGGCGGCGGCTCTGGTGGGCGTGGCGCTCGGGTCCGTCGTCCAGGGCCGGTTGATGGACCGCTTCGGTCCCACCCGCCCGCTGCTCTTCACGACCGGGCTGTTCGCCTTCTTCGTGACCGTCTCCGTGCTCGCCGTCGAGGCGGGCGCATCGGTGTTCCTGCTGGTCCCGCTGGCTTTCGGGGTCGGCGCCACGGAGCCGATGGTGGGCTCCGCGTCGCGGGCGCTGTGGGAGCGGATGGTCCCGGCCGGGCCCACGCGGATGGCGGGCTACGCCTACGAGGCGATCAGCATGGAGGTCTTCTTCATCCTCGGGCCGGGTCTCGCCGGCCTGCTGCTGGCCGCGCCGTGGGCGGGCACCGGTGTCGTCGTGGGTGCCGTGCTGATGGTCGTGGGCGCGCTGTGGTTCGCGTTCAACGCGGTCGTCCGCGCCTGGGGCCCGGTCGAGCAGGCTCCTCGCCCGCTGCTCGGCGCGTTCGCCTACCCCGGCATGCGCACGGTCGCCCTGGCCGCGCTCGGCTTCGGTGTGACCATCGGCTTCGTCGAGGTGGCCGTGCCGGCGTTCGCGAAGGCCGCGGGCCACGCCTCGATGGGCGGCCTGATGCTGTCGCTGTGGTCGATCAGCTCGGTGATCTTCGGCGTGCTCTACGGCATGCGCCCGTGGCCGCGCCCGATGCACCTGCGCCTGCCCGTGCTGCTGGGTGGTTTCGCGCTGCTGTCGTTCCTGCTGGCCGTCCCGGCCACGCTGGTCGGCCTCGCCGTGGCGCTGTTCCTGGTCGGCACGTTGATCACGCCGCAGTCGACCGCGCACTCCGCCGCGATCGAGCAGGTCACGCCGAACGGCATGGCCGCGGAGGCGTTCGGCTGGGTGATCACCTCGGTGACCGTGGGCCTCGCCCTCGGCCAGGGCCTGGCCGGCCAGCTGATCGAGCACTTCGGCACGCGCCCGGCGTTCGTCGCGGCCGGTGTCGCGGGTCTGCTGATCGCGCTGGCGGTCTGGCTGCTGCGCGGCACCGTCAGCCGCGGCGTGCCCGCCGAGGTGCCGGCGCGGTCCGAGATGGAACTCGCCTCGCGCTAGGTCCCCTCGAAGTAGGCGCCGAGCCGGGCGCTCAGCTCCTCCGCGCCTCCTCGTGGCGCTCCCGGCCAGTCGGCCTCGTTCCACGGCAGTTCGTCCGGCGTCCCCCGGTGCCGGACGAACACGTGCTGGTGGAAGTGGGCCACGGACCGCCCGACCACGGCCGAGAAGACGAACTCCGGATCCAGCTCCGCCCGCAAGCCGACGGCCGTCAGCCTCGCCGCCCGCGCCACCGCCTCCGCTTCGGCGACCGTGAGCAGGTCGAACGAGGCGACGTGCCTGCGCGTCTCGACGAAGAGGTAGCCGAGCACCCCTCGCGGCAGGTGCGACACGACGACCAGGTCGTCGGCGAACACCACGGGTCCGGCCAGCGGCCCTTCACCGCGGTGCTTGGCGCAGATGAGGCATCCGCCCGTCCACTCGAACGCCCCGTTCCCGCTCTTCTCCGCCACAGGACCACCTTGCCGCGGACCGCGTGACCGGCCGAGCCTTTCGAGGCACCCGGAATTGTCAGGGGTGCCCGCTACCGTCCGGATCATGGACCTCACCGCCACGACAGCCGACCTGGCCGGTGCCGCCGCCGAGGTGGCGCGGCTGCTGCCCACCCGCGTGCTCGACCCGGTGCTGGCCGGGCTGCGGCTGCGAGCGGGCACGGACGTCGAGATCGCGGGCAGCGACCAGGAGCACGGCGTGCGCCTGACCGTCGACGCGACCGTCCACACCGAGGGCGAGGTGCTCGTGCCCGCCAAACCGCTGGCGGCGACCCTCCAGGCGCTGGACGAACCGCAGGTGAGGCTCAAGGTCGAGGGCCGGCGGCTGGCCGTCCGCACGCCGACGTCCCGCTTCGCGCTCCCGCTCCTCGAACTGCACGACCACCCCGGCGTCCCCGAACTCCCGCCCCGGCAGGGCCACGTCGACGCCGAGAAGCTCAAGGCCGTCGCGGCCGTCGCGGGCGCGGCGTCGAAGGACGACGCGTTGCCGATCTTCACCGGCATCCGCATCCAGTCGGACGCCCACAGGCTGCACATCATGGCGACCGACCGCTACCGCATGGCGTACGCCACTCTT
The DNA here is from genome assembly GCF_036321065.1 of Lentzea sp. DG1S-22. Lineage (NCBI taxonomy): Bacteria > Bacillati > Actinomycetota > Actinomycetes > Pseudonocardiales > Pseudonocardiaceae > Lentzea > Lentzea sp. DG1S-22. Next base: position 5,748,995 of record NZ_CP143276.1, read on the forward strand.
CCGTGGGAACAAGAAGGTCAACTGGACCTGTTGGTACCTGCGAAGGCCGTCGTCGAAGCGGCGAGGCAGGCCACCGGTCAGGTGGCCCTGCACGCGAACGCCGACCGCATCGGCCTCGCCTGGGCCAACAACTCCATCTCCACCGCGCTCCTGGCCGCTCCGTTCCCGGACGACCGCGCGCGCCGACTCCTGGAGGCAGTCATCGACAGCACGGTGCTCGTGGACGCGGACGCGCTCGCCCGCGCCGTCCGCAGAGCGACCCCCTACGGCGGACCTCACCAGGCGGTGACGATCCAGGTGGAGGACGCCGAGCTGCGCGTCAAGGGCAGCGACCCGCAGCAGGGCGAGTCCGAGGAGTTCGTCAAGGCCGACGTCGAGGGCGACCGCCTGACCAAGACCTTCCAGGCCCGCTACCTGGCCGACGCGCTGAAGGCGTTCGCCGGCCGCCGGATCGAGCTGAAGATCCAGGACGGGCTGCGGTCGACGGTGCTGACGTCGACGCCGGGTGAGGACGGAGTGGAGCTCACCTACCTCGTGGTGCCGATGCGCTCGGTGGCCTGACGGGCGCCGGCTTCGCCCGCGCGAGGGGAGGGCCGGGGACCGGCCCTGAGAGATGGGGAGAAGGCGCTGCCGTGGACGGCTTCGGGCGACTGCGGCGGCGACTGACCGGCGAGCGGCGATCAGCTGGCGGCCGGCTCTGCGGCAACTGGCTGACGAACGGCTGGCTGGTGATGGCTGACGGCAACTGGCCGGCTGCGGGACTGAGCAGCGGCCGGAGGCGGCTGGCGGGGCGCAACTGGCGGCGGCAGGCCGACGGGCAACCGGCGGCGACCGAGTAGTGGCGGCAGTTCGCGGTAGCTGCGGCGAGACGGAATCGCAGTGCGGCAGGCGACTCAGCAGCCGCCTCTTGTCGAACGCCGCGCGGCTTCCCGCACGCCCAAGTTGCGCACGCCCCGGCTGCACCGCAGCCGACTCGCCGCTCACCACCCCGGTAAGGCACTCAGCCCTTCAAGCTTCGCGCACGTCTCCGGGTCGATCGTGAACTTCACGCCCCGGCCTTGCTCCTCGCCAGGTCGATGATCCGCTGCAGGTGCAGTCCGCGCCGCACATCGCATTCGTGCGCGGTCGTCCCGCTGTGCACCATCGCCACGAAGTCGTCGAGCAGGTTCGTGAAGCACTCCAACGCGGGCGTGTCGCGGTTGGTCAAAGTGCGCGCGCCGTTGACCCCGAAGACCGTCAGGTCGGCGAAAGCGGGTTGCAGCGGCAGGGACAGGCACAGCGAGACGGTGCTGGTGGCGCCGCCCTCGTGCCGCAGGATCAGTTGCCACAGGCCCGTGTCGGAGACGGTGGCGGCCACGACGTCGGTGATCTCGCCGAGGGCCGCGTCCAGCAGGTCGAAGGCGTGCGGGCCGACGTCGTCGAGCGCGCCCTTGTCGTGGCGCCACGGGGAGTTCGAGAACGGGCCGTCGAGCAGCGCGCCCGAGATCCAGCGGCTGTCGGCGCCGGTCCAGCCGCCCGTGCGGTGCAGCTGGGCCAGCATCTGCTTGGTCTCGGGGGCGTAGCGGCGGGTCAGCACGACGAGCGACGCGACGCCGGCCTCGGCCACCGCGTCGGCCAGGGTGGAGGCGACCTCGGCGTTCTCGGCGATCGGCTTCTCCAGCACCAGGTGCTTGCCGGCGCGGGCGGCCTCGATCGCCATCGGGCCCTGCACGCCCGGCGGCACGCAGAAAGCCACGGCGTCCACTGTGGACAGCATTGCGCCGTAGTCGGAGAACGGCTCGGCGCCGGAGGAGGCGGCGAGTTCCGCGGCTGCCTCCTCGCGGCGCGCCCACACGCCGGTCAGCGTGGTGCCGGGGTGGTTCGCGATGCCGGGGGCGTGGATCATCCGGGCCCACGGGCCCGCACCGACAAGTCCTACGCGCAGCTGTTCGTCCACTCGCACATCCTGCCTCAGGAGTAGCTGGCCTTGGGGACGAAGATCTCGCCGCCGTTGCCGAACACCAGGCGCAGGCCGTCCGGGGAGGGCTCGCGCCGCGGGTCGTGGTCCCAGCCGGCGGGCACCGTCACGACGTGGCCGCGGTCAGGGGACGGGCCCAGCCAGATCTCGTGGTGGGTGCCGCCGACGAGCTGCTCGACCTTCTTCACGTACACGCCCGGTGTCGTGGAGGTCGGGTCGACGCTGATCACGGTCGTGCGGTCCGGCACGAACATCACCACGCCCGCCACCGCGGTGAGCCCTGTCGCCAGCACGGCTCCGAGCAGGAACAGCAGCACCTGCACCAGACAACCGGAGACCTTCGTCGCCATCACACCGTCCTCGGGTAAGCGCGGTCGTACGCTCGGAGGATGCCCGACGACATGACCTTGCCGGGAAACCTGGTACCCGCGAAGCCCGTCTCCCAACCCGCCGAGCCCCGCGACGCCGTCACCGTGGTCCTGCTCCGCGACGGCGTGCAGGGCCTGGAGGCCTTCCTGCTGCGCCGCGTGAAGGGCATGGCGTTCGCCGGGGGCATGACGGTCTTCCCCGGCGGCGGCGTCGACCGGCGCGACGCCGACACGTCCGTCGCGTGGACCGGTCCGGAACCGCAGTGGTGGGGCGAGGTGTTCGGCGTCGACGCGTCGACGGCCCGTGCGTTCGTGTGCGCGGCCGTGCGCGAGACGTTCGAGGAGTCCGGAGTGCTGCTCGCGGGTCCTGACGCCACGTCGGTCGTCGCGGACACCTCGGCGTACTCGAAGGCCCGGCAGCAGCTGGTCGACCGCGAGATCTCGCTGGCGCAGTTCCTCACCTCGGAGGGCCTCGTGCTGCGGGCGGACCTCCTGCGGCCGTGGGCGAACTGGGTGACGCCGCGGGAGGAGCCCCGCCGCTACGACACCCGGTTCTTCGTCGCCGCGCTGCCGTCCGGCCAGAAGGCCGACGGGGAGACGACCGAGGCGTCGGACGCGTCGTGGCAGACGCCCGGGGACGCCGTCCAGGACGCGCAGGAGGGTCGTCGGATGCTCATGCCGCCGACCTGGCGCACCCTCGAGGAGGTCGGCGCGCTCGGCAGCGTCGAGAAGGTGATGGCCGAGGAGCGCAGCGTCGAGAAGATCATCCCCAAGCTGATCCGCGACGGCGACGTCATCCGGGTGGTGCTGCCGTGAGCGGGTCCCCGCTGATCGGCGCCCGCGCCGCGCACCCGCTGTACGGCGAGCTGCGCCAGGTCACGCCGCACGCGGCCGTGCTGCTCGCGGACAACCCGTCACCGATGACGCTCGACGGCACGAACACGTGGCTGCTCAAGGCCCCGGACGCCGAGTCGTACGTCGTGGTCGACCCCGGTCCGCTCGACGGCGCGCACCTGAAGCGCATCGCGTCGTTCGGCCCGGTGTCCGAGATCCTGCTGACCCACGGCCACCCGGACCACTCCGAGGGCGCTCGTGAGTTCGCGGAACTGGTCAAGGCCCCGGTGCGCGCCCTCGACCCGACGTTCACCTACGGCTCGGAAGGTCTCCGCGACGGCGACGTGATCACCAGCTCCGGCCTGGAGCTGCGGGTCCTCGGCACGCCCGGCCACACCAGCGACTCGCTGTGCTTCGTGATCGACGGCGAGGCCGTGCTGACCGGCGACACGGTCCTCGGCCGCGGCACGACGATCGTGGCCCACCCGGACGGCAGGCTCGGCGACTACTTCGAGTCGTTGAAGCTGCTCGCCGACCTGCCGGAGCACACGGCGGTGCTGCCCGGCCACGGCCCCGAACTGGCGGACGCGGGCGAGGCCGCACGGATGTACCTCGCGCACCGCACGCAACGGCTGGAGCAGATCCGCAACGCCGTCGAAGCTCTCGGCGGCGCGCCGACCCCGCGTGAGGTCGTCGAGGTCGTCTACGCGGACGTGGACAGGGTGCTGTGGCCCGCCGCCGAGTGGTCGGTGCGGGCCCAGCTCGAGTACCTGCGCGGCGGCTACTGAGACTGGTGGCCGTTGTTCGTCGCACCGAACGCGGACTGGCGCGACGAGGAGCGGTCGATCTGCCAGCGGCCGCTGTCCGAGGCGGGCGCACCGGTCTGCTCCCGCTGCGCCAGCTCCTCGTGCAGCTGCTGCAGCAGGGCCCGTTCGCGCTCGCTGAGGTTCGCGTCCACCGAGGACGGCTCGGCGGGCTCGGCGAGAGCGGCCTGCAGGGCCGCCAGCTCGTCGGCCTTGAGCTCCGTGGTGACCTCGGCCCTGTTGATCGGCACCGGCTCGGGCAGCGGCTCCGGGAGCGGCTCGGCCTGCGGTTCGACGGTCGCCATCGGGATGCGCTTCACGGGCTTGGGCGGGAACGGCTGCGAGCCCTCCAGCGCCGGTGTGGAACGCGTGCGTCGTGAGCCGGTCTCCTCCTGTGGCTCCGGCGCCGGTGTCGGCTCGGCCACCGGCGCCGGAGCGGGAGGCTCTTCCGACTGGTCGAACCACGCGCCCTGCGGGGAGACGGGCTCGGCGACCGGGACCGGGGACCCGGACATCGGCACCGCGCGCGAGGACGTCACGGCGGACGCGTGGTACTCGCCGAGCTGCATGCCGGTCGTGAGGACCTCGACGGCGGCGCGGACGCCGGCCTTGCGCAGCACGGAGTCGATCCGGTACGCGGTCGCGGGCGCGAAGCCCTGCGGGCCGATGTCCACCAGCACCACCCGCTGCGGCAGCGGGCCGGGCGTGGAACCCGTCGGCGAGGAACGCCAGACGCACCGCACCGAGCGGATGTCGGGCAGCACCGACACCGCGCGGACCAGGTGCGCGGCGATGTCCGCGCCGGGGTCGGTCTCGGAGGTGAAGCGGTGCCGGATGAACGGCAGCATCTCGACCACCGGCAGGCGGTCGGTGAGCGAGGCGTCCGAGCGGACCTCGTGCAGGACCCACGTGATGGTCGCGCGCTCGTCCGGCAGCACCGGGACGCCGCCGGCGATGAGGGTGCCGACGAGCAGCTCGATCGAGCGGTCCAGTTCTCCGACCGCGAGGAACTCGCGCGCCAGCGACAGGGTGTCGTCGTCGACGCGCCCGGCCATCGACAGCAGGAGGTCGTGCAGACGGACCGGCAGGCCGACACCGTCGTTCGTCACGTCAACTCTCCTTAGCTGAGCACGAGGTGCTCATCGGACTCGGCGCCGGCGCAGACCAGCTCCGATGCCGCCAACGCCGCCCGGTGGTAGGGCGGAAGGTCCATGCCGGACGGAACGACCTCGACGCACGGGTCGTGCTCGCCCAACGCCCGCAGCACGCGCTGCAACTCTCCGGTCAGCCGGGCGTGACCGGTGGTGGCCGCCACCAGCAGGACGCGGTTGATCCCGGAGGGACCGATGCGCCAGCAGGAGCGAACCTCACCGACCCCGTTGCGGCCTCGCAGCGTGGCACCGAGAACGACGGTCGCGGAATCCCCCATCGGCACCCGATCGGGTGATTCTGGGGAAAAGGTGTAGTCGGTGGGGGGCAGTTCGTCCAGCCCTTTGACCGAACTGACGGCACCGGGTTCCGCCCCGTAGGGCACGAGCGAGTCCTGCAGGAGGCGCAGCTCGTGATCGGTCAGGGGGATGCGCCCGTGCAGCAGGGTGCGCGGCAGTGACCTGGCCAGCACCGCGTACGCGTCCGAGGCCGCCCAGTCGCGGTACCGCCACAGCAGCTCGTCCGGCAGGCGTCCGGCGAGCCTCAGGAGCAGCTCGTGGCACGTGTCCGACATGTCACACCCTTCAGCGGAACCCGGTACGCGAACCGGGACTCAGACCTCGACGACCAGTTCGATCTCCACCGGAGCGCCGATCGGCAGCTCGGCCACGCCCACGGCGGACCGGGCGTGCCTGCCCGCGTCGCCGAAGATCTCGCCGAGCAGCTCCGACGCGCCGTTGATGACACCCGGCTGCCCCGTGAAGCCCTCGGCGGAGGCCACGAACCCGACAACTTTCACGACTCGCTTGATCGAGTCAATCCCCACGAGCGCGTCGACGGCCGCGAGGGCGTTGAGGATGCACGTCGCCGAGTACTCCTTGGCCTCCTCCGGCGAGACCTCCGCGCCCACCTTGCCGGTGGCGGGGAGCTTGCCGTCGACGAACGGCAGCTGACCGGAGGTGAAGACCCACGAACCGCTCTGCGTGGCGGGCACGTACGCCGCCAGCGGCGCCGCGACGCCGGGGAGCTCGATGCCGAGCTCCTGCAACCGCGCGCTCCAGGTGCTCACGCCTTCACCCGCTTCAGGTACGCGACGTGCTGCTCACCGGTCGGGTTGGTCAGCACGGTGACCAGCTCCCAGCCGTCCTCGCCCCACTGGTCGAGGATCTGCTTCGTGGCGTGGATCAACAACGGCACGGTCGCGTACTCCCACTTCGTCATGCGCCGAGCCTAACTTGCCACCCGATCGACGCCTGCGGGGTTCGCGCACTTCGGGCTACCTTGATCACGTGGAGACCTGGAGGATCATCGCCACCAGCCTGTTCGCGCTGGGTGGGCTCGTGATGGTGCTCGTCGCCATGGCCCAGGTCCGCGACCGCAAGCACAGCAACCGCCCCCAGGTCGTGCAGGCGGGGCTGATCGGTCTGGTCGTCGTGGTCGTCGTCACGGCGAGCATCGCGCTGTGGCTGCCGTCCGTCGTGGCCTGGGCACTGGTCGCCGCCACCGCGATGGCAGTTCTCTTCCTCACCATGGTTGATTGACCGCCAGGCCCACACCTGACCGATTTCACACATAGTCTGGACGTGTGACGTCGTGGACCGAGGAGCTGACCCGAGCCCGTTTGCACGTGGTCTCCGGCAAGGGCGGCACCGGGAAGACCACGGTCGCGGCCGCGCTGGCGCTCGCGCTCGCCACCGGTGGCCGCCGGGTGCTGCTGGTGGAGGTCGAGGGCAGGCAGGGCATCGCCCAGCTCTTCGACCGGGCCCCGCTGCCGTACTCCGAGGAGCGGATCGCGTCCGCGCCGGGCGGCGGTGAGGTGCACGCGCTCGCGGTCGACGCGGAGGCGGCGCTGCTCGAGTACCTGGCGATGTTCTACAACCTCGGCTTCGCCGGCCGGACGCTGCGCAAGATGGGCGCCATCGAGTTCGCCACCACGCTCGCGCCCGGCCTGCGGGACGTGCTGCTGACCGGCAAGGTCAAGGAATGCGTCAACCGCACCGGGCCGGACGGCCGCCACGTCTACGACGCCGTCGTGCTGGACGCGCCGCCGACGGGGCGCGTGGTCAAGTTCCTCGACGTCACGAAGGCCATGGCCGACCTCGCGAAGGTCGGGCCGATCAAGGGGCAGAGCGAGGGCGTCGTGCGGCTGCTGCACTCCGGTGACACGGCGGTGCACCTGGTCGCGCTGCTGGAGGAGATGCCGGTGCGCGAGACCCTGGACGCGGTCGCCGAACTGGACGGCGCCGACCTGCGGCCGGGCGCGGTGCTGGTGAACCGGGTGCAGCCGACGCGGCTGCCCGCGCAGTCCGTACCGGTCGCCGCCGAGGGCGGGGTGGACGAGTCGCGCGTGCTCGCCGGGCTGAGGACCGCCGGGCTCGACCTCGACGAGTTCACGCTCGAAGGCCTCGTCGACGAGACCGTGGAGCACGCCGTCCGGGTGCAGTCGCAGCAGGAGGCCAAGGAGCTGCTCGGCGAGTCGGACCTGCCGACGCTCGAGCTGCCGGACCTGACGGACGGGGTGGACGTGGCCGCGCTGTACGAGCTGGCCGAGGTGCTGGTCGCGGCGGGAGTCCGATGAACAAGCTCGACTTCGACCCGTTGCTCGACAACCTCGAGACGCGTGTCCTCGTGTGCTGCGGCTCCGGCGGCGTGGGCAAGACGACGACCGCGGCGGCGCTGGCGCTGCGCGCGGCCGAACGCGGCAGGCGCGTGGTCGTGCTGACGATCGACCCGGCCCGGCGCCTCGCGCAGTCGCTGGGCCTGCGGGAGCTCGACAACCACCCGCGCGCGGTCACCGTCGACGGCTTCCAGCCCAAGGGCGAGCTGTTCGCGATGATGCTGGACATGCGTCGCACGTTCGACGACATGGTGCTGACCCACGCCGGTCGCGACCGGGCTGACCAGATCCTGTCGAACCCCTTCTACCAGACCATTTCCTCGTCGTTCTCCGGCACGCAGGAGTACATGGCGATGGAGAAGCTGGGCCAGCTGGTCGCGCAGGACGAGTGGGACCTGATCATCGTCGACACCCCGCCGAGCCGGTCGGCGCTCGACTTCCTGGACGCGCCGCAGCGGCTTTCGACCGTCCTCGACGGCAAGTTCATCCGGATGCTCTCGGCACCGGCCCGTGCGAGCGGCCGGGGGTTGCTCAAGATCGTCGGAACCGGGTTCAGCCTTTTCACGCGGGCCGTCTCGACGATCGTCGGTGGCCAGCTGCTGCAGGACGCGTCGACGTTCGTCCAGGCCTTCGACAGCATGTTCGGCGGATTCCGCGAGCGCGCGCAGCGCACGTACGAACTCCTCCGGTCGCCCGGAACCGGTTTCGTGGTGGTCGCGGCGGCCGAACCCGACGCGTTGCGCGAGGCGAGCTACTTCGTGGAACGGCTCAGCGCCGAGAACATGCCGTTGTGCGGCCTCGTCGCGAACAGGACCCACCCGGTGCTCGCGGCGGACCTGCCCGCGGCGAAGGCGCTGGCCGCGGCGGACGACCTCGACCGCTCCGGTGACGCGCCGCTCGCCGCGGCAGTGCTCCGGCTGCACGCGGACCGGGTCGCAGTGGCCGATCGTGAGAAGCGGCTGCTGGCCCGGTTCACGCGTGCCCATCCCGGTGTCGCGCTGGTCGGCGTGCCCGCGTTGCCCGCGGACGTGCACGACCTCGACGGCCTGCGGGAGATAGGTCGCCGGCTCGCCGGGGAATGACCCCTAGCCGACCCTCGTGTCCTCGACGTGCTCTTGACGTGCGTTGTCGAGCAGTTCGAACCACGACTCGACGTCCGGGCGGCGGCGCAGCAGAGCGCGGCGTTCGCGCTCGGTCATGCCTCCCCAGACCCCGAATTCGATCTTGTTGTCCAGCGCTTCGGCCAGGCATTCCATGCGCACCGGGCAACCCAGGCACACGAGCTTCGCCTTGCGCTGCTCCGCACCTCGGACGAAGAGCTGATCCGGCTCTTCGTCTCGGCACGAAGCGTTGATACGCCAATCCCCCTGGTTCATATCCCCCACTCCTCAGTGCTGTCCAAATGTGGAAATCCGCCACACCCCTGCCACGGATGCCGTAGCGTTCGAGCTACGACTGCATTCCTTGGACGTTGACGGACTGTAGTGCCGTTCGGTTCCCTGTCCAACCCTGGGTCACCCGACTGTTACCTGTCTTGCGTATGTCTACTCATGCTGAGTAACGGCACTTACTGATCACCTTCACCCGTTCGTGTACGGCGTACGCTGACCTGCGTGCGAGTCAGGAATGGCGTGCTCAAGATGCTCGGCCTGTGCCTGCTGGCTGGGGTTCTCCTCGCCGGCATGCTGTTCCCAGTCGTGGGTGCGACAGGTCTCGTCTCGAACAGGGCCAGCGACACCGTGGACAGCATCTCCGCCGACCTCGTGACGACGGATCCCCCGTTGATCACCACGGTCACCGACAGGGAGGGCGCCCCGATCGCCTACCTGTTCGACCAGTACAGGGTGCTGACACCACCCGAGAAGATCTCGCCGACCATGAAGGCCGCGCTGATCTCGGTCGAGGACCGCCGGTTCTACGAGCACCAGGGCGTGGACTGGAAGGGCACCATCCGCGCGGGCCTGACGAACCAGGTCAGCGGCTCGGTGTCGCAGGGCGCGTCCACGCTGACCCAGCAGTACGTCAAGAACTACCTGGTCCACGTCGTGGCGCGGAACAACAAGCTGGAGCAGGCCAAGGCCCAGGAGCAGACCATCGCGCGCAAGATGCGCGAAGCCCGGATCTCGCTGCAGCTGGAGCGCAAGCTCGGCAAGGAGGAGATCCTCGCCCGGTACCTCAACGTCGTTCCTTTCGGCTCGACCATTTACGGCATCGCGGCGGCGGCGCAGGCTTACTTCAACACGACGCCGGACAAGTTGACCGTTCCCCAGTCCGCGATGCTCGCGGGAATGGTGAACAGTCCGTCAGCGCTCGACCCCGAAGCGTATCCGGACAAAGCTTTGGACCGGCGCAACAAAGTGATCGACAGGATGGTCGAGAACGACAAGCTGTCGCGCGACGCGGGTGAGGCGGCGAAGAAGGAAGGACTGGGGCTCGCGACCCCGGTCCGCACCCCGCCGAACGGCTGTGTCGGGGCGGGCCCGGAAAACGGTTTCTTCTGTTCGTACGTCGTGAACTACTTGCAGCGCGCGGGTTTCAGCGAGGAGCAGCTGCGCACCGGCGGCTACACCGTCCAGACCACTTTGGACAGGACGGTCACCCAGCAGGCCAAGGCGTCGGCCGAGGCAGGCGTCGCCAAGACCACCGAGGGCATCGCGAACACGATGGCGGTCGTCAAGCCCGGCAAGGAACGCCACGAGGTGCTGGCGCTGGTCGCGAACCGCGACTACGGCCTGAAGTCGGACCTGCGGCAGACGACGTACGACCTGCCCAGCGGCGTGGAGAACAAGTTCGGCGCGGGTTCGGTCTACAAGGTCTTCACCGCGGCGGCGGCGCTGGAGAAGGGCCTCGGCATCGAGAACGTCATCCCGACGCCGGCCTCGCACGTGTCGCGGGTGTTCAAGGGTGGCGCCCAGCGCTGCCCGAGCACCGGTGAGCCCGGCACCCGCTGGTACTGCCTGTCGAACTTCGACTCGAACTACCCGTCGTCGATGTCGCTGCAGCAGGCCCTCGCGACGTCGCCGAACACCGGCTTCGTCATCCTCGAGGAGCAGACCGGCATGGACGCGGTCGTCGACATGGCGTCGCGCCTCGGCATGCGCGAGACGATGGCGACGAACCTGCAGGGCACCCGGCCCGACCCGAAGGCCAAGGACAAGCAGAACCGCATCTCGCAGACGGAGTTCTACAAGCAGAACGGCGGCAACGCGTCGTTCACGCTGTCGCCGGCGCCGGTGTCCACGCTGGAGCTGGCGAACGTCGCCGCGACCATCGTGAGCGGCGGCAAGTGGTGCCCGCCCACCCCGATCGCGAGGGTGCTGGACCGCAACGGCAAGCCCGTCCAGGTCAACGAGGCGCAGTGCGAGCAGGTGGTCGCCGAGGGCCTCGCGAACGGCCTCGCGGTCGGCATGAGCAAGGACGACGTCGGCGGCGGCACCGCGGCGGCGGCCGCCCGCAACGCCAAGTGGACCCGCCCGATGATCGGCAAGACGGGCACCACCGAGGAGTACAAGTCGGCGGCGTTCATCGGCGCGACCCCGGACTTCGCGGGCGCCGTGCAGACGTTCAACGACGGCACCACCCCGCGCCCGATCTGCGTGACCGGCGCGCCCCGGTTGTGCGGCAACGGCAACATCTTCGGCGGCACCATCCCGGCCAAGACGTGGTTCGAGACGATGACGAAGGTGCACGCGAACGTGCCGGTGTCGCCGCTGCCGCAGGTGGAGCAGCGCTACCTCAAGGGCGGTCGCGAGATCCAGATCCCGGACGTCGTGGGCAGGCAGGTCAACGACGCCGTGCGAGTGCTCGAGCAGGCCGGTTACAAGTCGAGCCAGCAGACCGTCAACTCCGACCAGCCGAAGGGCAGGGTCGTGAGCCAGACGCCGCGCGGCAACGCGTTGCGCGGCACGGTGATCACGCTGTCGGTGAGCTCGGGCTACGTGCCGCCGCCGGTGCCGACGGAGCCGTCGAACGCCCCGCCACCGCCGGGCGACCCCGGCAACCCGGGCAACGGCAACGGCCCGCCGATCACCCTGCCGACCGAGCCGGGCAGGCCGACCCGCTAGCGGTGTGGCGCAGAGCGTCGCCGGTGGAATCCGCGGTCGGACGGGTGTGTCGTGGTGCCCCGCTGAGCCTGGATCACATCGCCGACGTTCTGCGACGCGCCGCTAAGGCCTCAGCATCGCCTTGAGGCGGTCCACGCTCGCGTCGACGTGGGCGCGGATCTCGGCGACCGCCCTGTCTCGGTCGCCGCGGCGGAGGGCGTCGAGGATGGCCTCGTGCTCCGCGACGACCTGCTCCGGCGTCTCGGACCTGCTCAGGACCGTGAGGTAGAAGCGCAGCTCCTTCGTCAGGCCGGCGTAGAACTCGTCGAGCCTCGTGCTGTCGAGCAGCGCCACGATCGCCTGGTGGAAGGCGAGGTCGCGGTCGACGATCTCGCGGGTGTCGCCCCTCTCCGCGGCCGCGCGCAGCTCCTCGAACCTCTGCGTGATCGCCTCGAGCTGCTCCGGGCGCGGGACGCGGGCCAGCGCGGCGGTCTCCAGGCGTTCGCGGGCGGTGTAGAGGGCCTCGACGTTCTCCGGCGTGGGCGCGATGACGACGGCCCCGCGGTTGACCTCGTAGCGCACCAGCCCGGTCAGCTCCAGGATCCGGACGGCCTCGCGGATGGTGTTGCGCGCGACGCCGAGCTCGGCCGCGATCGCGCTCTCCCGGAGCCGGTCACCGGGGCCGAAGGCGCCCGCCATGATCCGTTCGGACAGGCCGTCGGCGAGCTGCTGGGCCGTGGTGGTGCGGCGCACTTCGAGGCCGTCGAGGGCTGACATGTGGCCAGCTTAACGGGTTGCCCTGCAGTTGAACTGTACTACAGTTCATGGCATGGACCTGACTGCGTACAAGGCGCTCAGCTTCGACTGCTACGGCACGCTCATCGACTGGGAGACCGGGATCGCGGCGGTGCTGTCGCCGTGGGCGCGCTCGGCGGACCTGTCCCTGTCGGACGAGGAACTGCTGCTCGCGTACGGCGAGCAGGAGGCCGTCGTGGCGGCCGAGACGCCGTTCCGGCTCTACCCGGAGGTGCTCGCGGAGTCGTTCCGCCGCACCGGCGCCGCGCTGGGGCGCGAGGTGAGCGACGAGTGGGCCCAGCGGCTGGGGTCGTCCGTGCCCGACTGGCCGGCGTTCCCGGACTCCGCGGACGCGCTGGCGCGGCTGGCGGCGCACTACGAGCTGATCATCGTGTCGAACGTGCACCGCGCGGGCTTCGCGGGCAGCAACCGGCACCTGCGCGGGGACTTCGCGGCGATCATCACCGCCGAGGACGTCGGCGCGTACAAGCCCGCCGAGAACCACTTCCGCGCGCTGGACACCACGCTCGGTTCGCTGGGGGTGGAGCGGTCGGAGCTGCTGCACGTGGCGCAGAGCCTGTTCCACGACCACGTTCCCGCCAAGCGGGAGGGGCTGCCGTCGGTGTGGATCAACCGGCGGCACGACAGGCCCGGCTGGGGCGCGACGCCGCAGCCGTCCGGCGACTACCGCTACGACCTCGAGTTCGGGTCGATGGGCGAGTTCGCGGACGCGGTCGACAAGGCGTTCTGAGGTTGGTGTGCCGCAGCGGTTCCGGCCGCTGCGGCACGTCGGTTCAGCTGGTGAGCTTGGCCTTCACGGCGGCGGCGACACGACCGCCGTCGGCACGGCCCGCGACCTCGGCGTTGACGGCCTTCATGACCTGGCCCATCTGCTTGGGCCCCGGCGCCTCGCCGAGCTGCGCGGCGACGGCGTCGTACGCCTTGTCCACAATGGACGCCAGCTCCGCGTCGTCGAGCTGCTTGGGCAGGTAGGTCTCCAGCACGGCGAGCTCCTGGCGCTCCAGCTCCGCCTTCTCGGCCCGGCCGGCACCGTCGAAGGCCTCCGCGGCCTCCTTGCGCTTCTTCGCCTCGCGCGCGAGGACCTTCACGACCTCGTCGTCGGTGAGCTCACGGGCCTGCTTGCCCGAGACCTCCTCGTTCGTGACAGCCGTGAGCGCCATCCGCAGCGCACCGGCCGTGACGGTCTCCCGAGCCTTCATCGCCACAGTCAGGTCGTTCTGCAGCCGCGTCTTCAACTCCGCCATGGCGCAGAACGGTACCGCCCGCCGGATGCCGCGCCGATCGAGTTAACCGCCTTCCGTACCCTTGACGCGTGAACAAGCTCGGCCGAGCCCTCCTCGCCACGACCGCAGTAGGCGCCGCGACCATCGCGTACGCGGCGGGAATCGAGAGGAGGCACTGGACCCTGCGCACGGCGACAGTGCCGGTGCTGTCCCCCGGCGCGAAGCCGATCCGCGTGCTGCACATCTCAGACCTGCACATGACGCCGAACCAGGTGTCGAAGCAGCGCTGGGTGGCCGCGCTGGCCGACCTCGACCCGGACTTCGTCGTGAACACGGGCGACAACCTCGCGCACAAGGACGCCGTCCCCGGAACGCTGCGCGCGCTCGGCCCGTTGCTCGACAAGCCGGGCGTGTTCGTCTTCGGCAGCAACGACTACTTCGCCCCGAAGCTCAAGAACCCGGTGCGCTACCTCCTGCCGTCGTCGAAGACCAAGCGCATCCACGGCGCGACGCTGCCGTGGCGCGACCTCCGCGCGGGCATGATCGAGCGGGGCTGGGAAGACCTCACGCACGTCCGCAAGACCGTGATGGTCAACGGCCAGGCCATCTTCTGCGCGGGCCTCGACGACCCGCACCTCAAGCGCGACCGCTACGCCGACATCGCGGGCACCCCCGACCCCAGCGCCGCCCTGAGGCTGGGCGTCACGCACTCCCCCGAACCCCGCGTGCTCGACCCGTTCGCTGCTGACGGCTACGACTTCGTGATGGCCGGCCACACGCACGGCGGCCAACTCCGCATCCCGTTCTACGGCGCGGTCGTCACGAACTGCGAACTGGACCGCGGCCGGGCCCGCGGGGTTTCGCGCTGGGGCTCGCACATGTGGATGAACGTGTCCGCCGGCATGGGCACTTCCCCGTACGCGCCGGTGCGGTTCTGCTGCCCTCCGGAGGCCTCCCTGCTGACCCTGGTCCCGAGGCCTGTTACGCCTGGTCAGGGCCGAAATGAGGGGGTCCGATTCGGAGCTGGGGCGGACATGATGTAGAGTTCTACTCGTTCCCAGCCGGGGTGTGGCGCAGCTTGGTAGCGCGCTTCGTTCGGGACGAAGAGGTCGCAGGTTCAAATCCTGTCACCCCGATTGAAATGCAAATCAGCTCCTGTTCCGCAGCAATGCGGACAGGGGCTTTTTTGCTTTCCGGGGGAATGGTCGGGGTTGAGTGACTCAGAACACTCAAGCGGCGTCGGCGAGTGGCGAAGGCCGGTGGTGGCACGGGCCGGGCCGACAACGGCCTCGCAGGCGGTCGCCGGGTTCGGCGGCGGGCGGTGGCGGACAAGGCCGGGGGTTCGAGTCGGCGAGCGGTCCCATCGCTCGTCTCGCGACCCCATCGAGCCGAATCCACCATCCATCCCCGGCCAGGGATGCAATTCCACATCAGCACGATTCGTATTGCTTTTTGTTTGCGGACAAGTCGGTGAGCAGACCCTGACGGCACAGGGTCGAAGGTCCCGACTCCACACCCGCGAAAGGCATCAACGTTCCCGATAAGCCACCCGATCGGGTGATACGGCTCGACACGTGCGGCCGCAGACGTCACCGTGCCTTTATGACAGAGAGCCATCGTTCTGCACCAAATCTTACGGAACGACCACGTCGCGTTAACCCTTACGAGTGAAGGTTGACGGTTCAACTCACGTTGCGTAACGGGCGTCTTGATCCAGACGACGAAGGCAGTGGCTCGGACCTCATTGCACAAAATCGGGAGATGTTCTGATGAACTCCGCCTCCGCCGCCAATCCCGGTCATCGCTCTTGGATCGTCATCGCGGCCAAGGCAATTGTGGTGTTGCAGTCACTGGGGATCGTTTACATGCTTACGTCGATATGGGTGACGCTTGCGGTCGCAGCCGCGATCGCGGTCGTGGTCTTCTCGGTCAAGGCGCTCTCGCGCGCGTCGCGCCAGGTCGACCGGATCTTCGAGGAGGAGCTGGGCCGCCAGTAGGGTCGGTCCGTGCTGACGCGGGTGTCCGAGGCTCTGGTGAAGCCCGGGCGGGAGAAGGAGTTCGTCGCGCGGGTCCTGGAGCTCGTCAGGACGTTCCCCGAGACCTACGACGGGCTCGAAGGGCACGAGGTGCTCGTCGACCTCGACGACCCGTCGCGCGTGCGGTACGTGAGCCGGTGGCGGGACGAGCAGGCGCTCGAACGCTACGCGGGGCCCGGCCGGCGGACCGATCCGGTGACGTTCCCGGACGAGGACGAGTACCTGCGGCGGCCGTTGACCCTGCGGCACTTCGCGAGCGTCACCTGCTGAGGAAGCCCCGTGCGGGCAGGCCCTCCGGGAAGCGTTCCAGCGCCTCGCCGGCGGAGACCGCCAGCGCTTCCAGCGTCCGCACCTCGGCAGGGGTCGCGGAGTGCGGGACGGCCCAGTAGCACCCGATCGCGCCGATCGGCTCCGGGCGCAGCACCGGGGAGATCACCAAGCTCCGCACGAATGTCGGCCGATACGCTTCCTGGGGAATTCTCGAATCGAAGCGGATGTCGCGGATCGCGACGGTCTGACGATTTCTCATCGCCCAGCCGCTGATGCAGTTCACCGCGGGGAAGCGCTGGCCCTTCCACAGCGGGCTCATGGAGTCCTCGTCGGCGTAATAGCAGAGGTCGCCGTCAAGGAGAACCACCGTCGCACCGTGCGCTGCCAGCGACGACCTGGCCGTCGTGCGCACGATGCGCTGCACTTCCTCCAACGTGGCAGCCCCCGCGAGGCGCTCCATCGTTTCGGACATTCGTCAACATCAACCGTCGGCAGGTCTCACGCCTAGACGTTCCACCGGCGGCGGGAACTGTTTCGATCAATTGAATTGATCACCCGGCTTCGGCTCGTGCCACGCGAGAAAGCCGGGTGCGTCAGAACAAAAGCCGCGAACCGTCGAGCGGGGTGGCGGTTCCGGCCCGTACGAGGTCGAGGCCGATCGTCGCCTCCCCCGGGCCCGGGGCGGACTCTAGTGTTGAAGCGTGACGACGCACCCTTCTCCCGCCATTCCGGACCAGCTCTTCGAAGACCCCGCCGCCGAGACCCGGTGGCGCGAACGGTTCACCGCTCCCCGGATGAGCCTGCCCGGCTGGGCCGACGACGCACCGGACCGGACCCTCTACGTCTCCAACGCGAGCGGCGTGTGGGAGATCTACGCCTGGGACCGCGCGACCGACGAGCACCGCAAGGTCACCGACCGCCCGAACGGCACGTCGCACGCCACGCTGAACCCGGACGGCACCGAGATCTGGTGGTTCGACGACCACGACGGCGACGAGTTCGGCGTGTGGGTGCGCGAGCCGTTCGAGGCGGACGGCAGCAAGGCCGAGCCCGCGGTCGCCGGTGTCACGCCCGGCTACCCGGCGGGTCTGGAGATCGGCCGCACGGTGACGGTCGTGGCCGCGTCGACCGATGACGGCACCACGGTGTGGCTGTCGCGCGACGGCAAGAGCGAGGTGCTCTACCAGCACGTCAACGACGCCGGTGTCAGCGCGCTGGCCAAGGACGAGTCGCTCGTCGTGATCGCGCACTCCGAGCACGGCGACAACCGGCACATGGCGTTGCGCGCCCTGAACGCCGAGACCGGCGAGACGGTCGCCGAGAAGTGGGACGGCAAGGGCAAGGGCCTCGACGCCATCTCGTTCAGCCCGGTGCGCGGCGACCAGCGGCTGCTGGTGCTGCACGAGCGCCGCGGCCGCGAGGAGCTGCTGATCTGGGACGTCGCCGCCGACACCGAGCGCGAGATCGTCCTCGACCTGCCGGGCGAGGTCGCCGCCGACTGGTACCCGGACGCCTCCGCGCTGCTGATCGTCCACACGCACCACGCCCGCAACACCGTGCACCGCTACGACCTCACGACCGGTGAGCTGTCCACTCTGGACACCGCGCCCGGCGTGATCGGCTCCGCCGGGGTGCGCCCGGACGGCACGGTCGAGTACTCGTGGTCGTCCGCCGAGAAGTCCACGGTCATCCGCGCGCTCGCCACGGACGGCACCGAGCGCGTGCTCGTCGAGCCGGCCGGCGCCAAGCCCGCGACGTCCGCGCCGCTGGAGGACGTCTTCGTCGGCGACGTGCACGCCCTGGTGTCGAAGCCGGAGGGCGAGGGCCCGTTCCCGACGGTCTTCCTGATCCACGGTGGTCCGCACTCCTCCGACGAGGACCGCTTCTCCGCGTACCGCGCGGTGTGGCTCGACGCCGGTTTCGCCACCGTGCACGTGAACTACCGCGGTTCGAGCGGCTACGGCTCGAAGTGGCGCGACGCCATCGAGGGCCGGCCCGGCATCACCGAGCTCGAGGACATCGCCGCCGTGCACGACTGGGCGGTCGAGTCCGGGCTCACCGACCCGGCGCGGTCGGTGCTGAACGGCGCCTCGTGGGGCGGCTACCTGACCCTGCTCGGCATCGGCACGCAGCCGGAGCGCTGGGCGGTCGGCATCGCGGGCGTTCCCGTCGCCGACTACCTCGCCGCCTACGAGGACGAGATGGAGCCCCTGCGGGCGTTCGACCGGGCGCTGTTCGGCGGCTCCCCGGAGGAGCTCCCGGAGCTCTACCGGGAGTGCTCGCCGCTCACGTACGTCGACCGGGTCACCGCGCCGGTGCTGATCCTCGCGGGCGAGAACGACCCGCGCTGCCCGATCCGGCAGATCGACAACTACCTCGACGCGCTCGCGGCCCGCGGGCACACCTACGAGATGTACCGCTACGACGCGGGCCACGGCTCGCTGGTCGTCGCCGAGACCATGCGGCAGACGGCGGCCGAGGTGGACTTCGCCCGCAGGCACCTCGCGAAGTAGGTCCGGACACGACGAAGGCCCGCTCCACTGCGGAGCGGGCCTTCCGTTCGCCGCGGGTCAGGCCGACTGGGCCTGCCACATCCAGTGCGCCTGCTCCAGCTCCTGCGTGATGCCGATCAGCAGGTCCTGGCTGACGAGGTCGTGCTTGTCGGACTCCTCGATGCGCGTGCGCATGCGGGCGATCAACGACCCCAGTGAAGCCGTGATCG
The DNA here is from genome assembly GCF_036321065.1 of Lentzea sp. DG1S-22. NCBI lineage: Bacteria > Bacillati > Actinomycetota > Actinomycetes > Pseudonocardiales > Pseudonocardiaceae > Lentzea > Lentzea sp. DG1S-22. The sequence goes on from NZ_CP143276.1 coordinate 5,767,833, forward strand.
ACGAGACGACCTGCTCCTCCTTCAGCCAGCCGGTCTCGATCTCCTGCACGCCGGACGACGCGGCGATGGTCTTCGCCGTGCCGTTCGGCGTGACACCGAGAGCGGCCGCGCGTTCGGCGACCTGGTCGGCGGCGTTGCGCGCGAGGACGACCAGTTCGTCGAGCTGCAGGTGGACGCTGCGGAAGTTCTTGCCGATCACGTTCCAGTGGGCCTGCTTCCCGATCAGGGAGAGGTCGACGAGGTCGACCAGCGTCGCCTGCAGGATGGCGCCGACGGCGTCGCGGTCAGCGTCAGCGAGAGGGCTGGTGATCGGGTTCTTGGCCATGGTGAAACGAGCCTCCTCAGACGGTGACGGTGAGCGCCACCTCGATGTTGCCGCGCGTCGCGTTGGAGTACGGGCAGACCTGGTGGGCCTGCTCGACGAGCTTCTCCGCGACCGCCTGGTCGAGTCCGGGGATCTTCACGGCGAGTTCGACGGCCAGCTGGAAGCCGCCCGCGCCGTTGGATCCGATACCCACCTTGGCGGTTACCTCGGAAGACGCAACTTGAATCTTCCCGGCACGCGCGACGGCTGCGATGGCGGAGTTGAAACACGCCGAGTACCCGGCTGCGAAGAGCTGCTCGGGGTTGGTCGCGTCGCCGCCGGGGCCGCCCATCTCCTTCGGGACCGACAGCACCTCGTCGATCACACCGTCGGAGGAACGCACCTCGCCGTTGCGGCCTTCGCCGTAAGCAGTCGCCTCAGCCGTGTACAGCGCTTCCATTCCGCTCTCCCTCGAGTCAGTGGGTGGTGCCCTTTCACCCAGGAGAACGCATCGCGCGCGACCTAAATGCCCGATCGTGTCTCAGTTCACGTCCGGTCGGGGCGCCTGGCGCAGCGCGAACTCGGCGACCTGACGGCCGATGACCCGCAGGTTGCGGTCCACGTCGGCGTCCGAGCAGGAGCCGTCGCCGTCGAACTTGACCTGCGCGGAGTTGATCGCGGAGCCGAGCGGGGTCGGCCAGCCGCGCAGCGCGTGCACGATCGAGCGCACCGCCGCGAGGGTGTTCACCGCGGCCTGCCAACCGTAGGCGGCGGTGATGGTGCCGACCGCGCGGCCGTCGAGGTACGGGCGCTCGTCGTCGCGCAGGTCCTCGATGTAGTCGAGGGCGTTCTTCACCAGGCCGGACACGGTGCCGTGGTAGCCGGGCGACACGACGATCACGCCGTCGCAGCGGCGCAGGTCCTCGACCATCCTCACCGCGACGTCCGTGCGGTCCGGCACCGACGGGTCGTAGAACGGGAGCACCAGGTCGGGGCCGCTGTACTGGATCGTCCGCGCACCGAGTTCGCGAGCACCCTCCAGAGCCACCCGCAGCGCCCGTTCGGACTGCGAGTCGGACCTGATCGAGCCCCCGATGCCCACCACCGTCACCGTCATGGCAACGATCCTTCCACCTCCAGCTACCTGGAGATCCAGCACTACTCGTGAGTAACCTGCACCACATGTCGAACTTCCAGGCGGCCGCGCTGGCCCGTGCTCTCCGCTTCGCGTTCGGTCTTCCCGGTCCCGTGCGCCGGCTCATCGCCGGGCCCCCGATCCGCCTGGACGGTCAGGACCTGCACCCCGAGGCGCAGCTGCTGCTGAGGTTGCAGCAGCTGTCCGGGACGGGGTGGCGCACGAGGACGGCATCCGAGAGCCGGCTGGACCTGGAGTGGAGCTCGAAGCTCGTGGCGGGGCCGAAGATCACCGGTGTGGGTGCGCGCGAGCTCACGATCGGGGAGTTCGCCGGCCGCCTCTACACGCCGGACGGCCTCGCCGCCGGCTCACCGCTGCTGATCTTCTACCACGGTGGCGGCTGGGTGACCGGCAGCCTGGAGAGCCACGACAACCTGTGCCGGTTCCTCGCCGCGCAGGCCGGTGTCCGGGTGCTCGCGGCCGACTACCGGCTCGCCCCGGAGGCGCCGTTCCCCGCCGCGGCCGACGACGCCGCCGAGGTGCTGCGCTACGCCGTCGCGAAGGCCGGGGACCTGGGTGTCGACGCGAAGCGGATCGCGCTCGGCGGGGACAGCGCGGGCGGCAACCTGGCCGCGGTGACCGCGCACGGCGCCGAGGTCGACATCGCGTTCCTGCTGCTCCTCTACCCCGGCGTGGACGCCTCGGTGCGCCGCCGCTCGCGCGAGATCTTCGGCGACGGCTTCTTCCTCACCGACGAGAAGATGGACTGGTTCCTCGACCAGTACGCGCCCGGCGGCGAGGACCGCCACGACCCGCGCCTGTCGATCATGCTGGCCGAGGACCTGTCGAAGATGCCGCCCACCTACATCGCGACCGCGGGCTACGACCCGTTGCGCGACGAGGGCGAGGCCTTCGCGGAACGGCTGGCGGCGGAGGGCGTGCCGGTCGTGCTGCGGCGGCACGAGGGCCTCTTCCACGGCTTCGCGAACGTGCTCGGCGTCGGCGGGGTCTTCCGCGAGGCCGTGTCCGAGGCCGTGGGCGCGCTGCGGACCGGCTTCGCGCTGGCCAACGCCGCTCAGGACGTGACGGGGACCGCCTGACGCCGGCGGGAGAACACCCAGCCGAGGCCCGCCACCACCAGCCCGGCCAGCCCGGCGACGACGAAGCCGAGCGGGGGTCCGCTGTGGTCCACGGCGACCCCCGCGAGCGGCTGGCCGGCGGCGACGCCGAACGTGAACGCCGACCCCTGCAGGCCGAGCGCGAGACCGCGGGCGGAGGCGGGCGCGTGGCGGCTGATCAGCTCGGTCGACGCGGTGATCGTCGGCGCGCACACGAGGTTCATCGGGACCAGCGCGATCGCGAGCAACGCCACGCTGCCGTCGCCCAGGCCGACCGGGATCTCCAGCAACGCCATGCAGGCCAGCAGCACCACCCCGCCCGGCACCCGCTTGAGGCTGCCGTAGACGAGGCCGCCGACGGCCGACGCCGCGCACATCACGACGAAGACGAGCCCGAGCCAGCTCTGCTTGCCCGCCTGCTCCAGCGACGCGATCGAGGCGATCTCCATGCCGGACAACGTCATCGTGGCGCCGAACGGGATGATCAGCGCCGCGATCACCGGCCCGCGCAACCACTCCCGCACGCGCGGCTGCGGGCCGGAGACGTCCTCGTCCTCGTGCACCAGCACGGGGTTCACGACGAAGAGCACCAGGCTCGCCGCCAGGATCGCCACGCCGATCGCGACCAGGGCCGTGCCGGTCGAGAACTCCGTCGCGAGCAGCACGCCCGCCGCGGGTCCCACCATGAACGACAGCTCGACCGAGATCGAGTCCAGCGAGAACGCCGGTCGCCGTTGCGGCTCGGGGATGAGCGCCGTCAGCGCCTGGCGGCCGATCGACATCATCGGCACCGCCACCAGCCCGTTGGCGAACGCCAGCACGAGCAGCACGTAGTAGTCCATCAACGGCGCCGTGACCCAGAACAGGCCTTCGAGCAGGCTGAGCGCCAGCACGAACCTCAGGCCCTTGCTGTCGACCAGCTTGCCCATGAGCGGCGACCCGAGGCCGAGGCCGACCATGGTCGCGAAGCCGACCGTGCCGGCGGCCGCGTACCCCTTGTCGAGCGTGGTGACGACGTGCAGCGTCACCGTGACCCCCGCCGCCGTCGGAGGGATCCGGGCGAACAGCATCAGCAGCATCAGGGGCCGGACCCCCGGCAGGGACAGGACGGTCCGGAACGGCGCGAGGTTCACGGAGCCATCGTCACCCGACTGGCAACGGATTTACCCGCCGCTGCCGCGCGAGCAGCCAGGCGACACCCGCCACGAGCAGCCCGATCACGCCGGCGATCGCGAACCCCGCCGGAGCACCGCCCCGGTCGATCGCGACGCCCGCGACGGGTGCCCCGATCGCGTTGCCCATGGTGAACGCCGAGCCCTGCAACCCGATCGCGAGGCCACGGGCCGTGGGCGGCGCGAGCCTGCTGATGTGCTCACCGGACGCCGCGATCAACGGCGCGCACATGAGGTTCATCGGCACGAGGAGCAGGCACAGCAGCAGCACGTTGCCGTCACCCAGACCGACCGGGATCTCCAGCGCGGCCATGAGCACGAGCAGCACCAGCACGCTGGGAACCCGCTTGACCCCGCCGTAGACCAGCCCGCCCACGATCGACGCCGCGCACATCGCGAAGAACACGGCCCCGAGCCAGCTCTGCTTGCCGATGTGCTCCAGGGACGCGATCGCCGAGACCTCCATGCCCGCGAGGCACACGGTCGCTCCGACGCACACGACGAGCACGCCGAAGATCCGGCCGCGCAGCCACTCGAAGAGCTTCGGCTTGGGCCCGTCGACGACCTCGTCCTCGTGCAGCATCGGCGGGTTCGCCCAGTACAGCAGCACTCCGGCGACGAGGATCGAGACGCCGATGAAGGGCAGCGCGACGTTCGTGGAGAACTTCGTCGCGACGAACACCCCGAGCGCCGGCCCGCCCATGAAGGACAGCTCGACCGAGATCGAGTCGACCGACAACGCCACCCGGCGCCGGTCCTGCGGCACCAGCGCGGTGATCACCTGGCGGCCGATCGACATCATCGGCACGCCGAGGAGCCCGACCAGGAACGACGTCGCGAGCAACGTCCAGTAGCCCATCAGCGGCGCGGTCAGCCAGAACGCCGCGGACGCGACGACGCCGACCGCGAGCATCGGCCGCAGGCCGCGCTCGTCGACCAGCTTGCCCATCAGCGGGGCGCCGAGCCCCATGCCGACCGTGCCCGCCGCCCCGACCAGGCCCGCCGCGCCGTAGCCCCGGTCCAGCGTGACCGCGACGTGCAGCGTCAGGATCACGCCGGTCGCCGCCGGGGGCATCCTCGCGAAGAACATGAGCAGCGCGAACGGACGCACTCCCGGCAGCATCAGGACGTGTTTGAAGGGCGCGAGGTCCACACCGTCATCCTCGCCCGGACGGCAAAAGGTTTTCTTTGCTAACGATGTGATCGTCGCCTCAGCCGTAGAGGTCCTCCAGCGCCCGGTAGGCCTTGACGACGAACGGCCGTGCGGCGGCATAGCGCTCGACGAGCCTCTCGTCCGGGATGATCGTCCGGATCGGCTCCACGAGGTCGACGGTCAGCGACTCGATCTCCCCCAGTGCCCGCCACGCGAGCAGCGCCGCGCCCACCGCCGAACCGCCCGTGTCCTCGGTGAGGTGCAACGGCATGCCGAGCGTGTTCGCCAGGGTCTGGGCCCAGATCGGGGCGCGGAACGCACCGCCGGTGATCCGCAACGACTCCACGTGCGGCACGGCCTCCAGCACCAGCGCCAGCTGCTGACACACACCCTCGACCAACGCCTTGGTGATCTGCTGAGGGGTGTGTTCGCGCCGGAGGCCGAGCAACGCGGCGTGCGCCGTCGGGTCCCACCACGGCGCACGCTCGCCCAGGAGGTAGGGCAGGGCGACGAGCCCGTCCGAGTCGGCGTCGGCGGACTGGGCGAGGAGCTCGCCGACCGGGACGCCGAACATCTCCGCCGCCCACTGCGCGACCACGCCACCGTTGCTGATCGCGCCGCCACGCACCCAGAGGCCCTCGCCGATCGCGTAGCTGAACGTGCGGCCCTCGGCGTCGACGCCCGGCCCCAGCTGGGCCACGCGGAGCGCGCCGGACGTTCCGAGCGACACGGCACCGGCTCCTGGGGTCGCCGCTCCGACACCGAGGTTGCCCAGCGGCCCGTCGCCACCGCCGATGACCACGGGGATGCCCGGTCGCAGTCCGGGGATGTCGGCCCTCAGCGGCGTCGAGTGCGTGGGTTCGACCAGCGGCGGGAGCTGGTCCGCCGTGACGCCCGCGAACTCGAGCGACGGCTCGTGCCACTGCAGCGTGTTGATGTTCATCAGACCCGTGCCGGAGCCGCACGAGTACTCGTTGAGCAGCTCGCCGGTCAGGTGCAGGTGCACGAAGTCCTTGATCTCGCACCACTTCGCGGCGCGGATGCCGTTCTCGTGGAACCAGGCGAGCTTCATCAGCGGCGTGAACGAGTGGATCGGGGCGCCGGTCGCCTGGTGCAGCGCGCGGCCCTCCGCGGTGCCGCGCAGGCGTTCGGTCTGCTCGACGGCGCGGTTGTCGGCCCAGCTCAACGCGTCGGTGACCGGGCGCAGGTCTGCGTCCAGGCCCATGATCGAGTGCATGGCCCCGGTCAGCGAGATCGCCCGGACGTCGTCGGAGGCGAGCTCGCGCAGTGCGTCGACCGCGGCGGCGAGCACCCGGTGCGGGTCGTGCGTGGCTTCGAGGCCGCTGGTGCGCATCGGGTAGGCGCGTTCGGTCGAGGCGACGACGCGGGCCTGCGCGTCCACCGCGACGACCTTGGTGGCCGTGGTGCCGAGGTCGACGGCGAGAACGATCACCGGGCACCTCGCACCGCGGTGAAGACGGCGAAGCTCGGGGAGTTGCGCAGCGGGCCCCAGAACTCCTCGCCGCGCTCGTCGTCCGGCGTCACGGCCGGCTGCCGCGTCACGTCCGTGAGCCCCGCACGGGTCAGCGCCGCGTCGAACACGCCGCGCTCCCAGTAGAAGGAGTCGAAGTCGAACGGCGGGTCGCCCAGCACGTGCACCTTGACCGGCTGCTTCACGTTCATCGGCCCGGTGCGGGTGATCTCGTAGCCGTAGCGGCCGTACTGGCCCAGCAGGTCCCAGTCGGCGTCCGGGTTCGGCACGAGCACGACGAGCCGGCCGCCCTCCGCGAGGTTCGCCTTCAGGTTGGCGAGCATGGCGTCGAGCGCGGTCTCGTCGTCCGCGTAGCCGAGCAGCCACACGGCCGTCACGACGTCGAACTCGCCGAGCACCGGCAGCTCGGTCGCGTCGTGCTGCTCGTAGGTGATGCCGCGGGGTTCGCGTCCCTCGACGTACCGGGCGTAGCCGATCATCTCGCCGGCCGAGTCGACGCCCACGACCCGCGTCGCGCCGAGGTCGTGGAAGAGCCGCGCGTAGAACCCGGTGCCGCAGGCCACGTCCAGCACCGACCTGCCGAGCAGGTCGCCGACCGCCGACAGCAGCGTCGCGCGCTCGGCCAGTCCGGTCGGGATGTGCTTGGCACGTTCGTAGATCGCGCCCAGGGCGTCGTACTGCTCGTCGCTCTCCGCCATGGGGCTCAGCCTAGGAGAGAGGAGGCCCCCGCCGTTCGTACGGCAGGGGCCTCGACTTCACGATCTTCAGAGCCGCTTCGCGAGCTCTTCCGCGACCTCGTAGGTGTTCAGCGCGGCACCCTTGCGCAGGTTGTCACCGCACACGAAGAAGTCCAGCGTGTTCGGGAAGTCCAGCGCCTGGCGCACGCGGCCCACGTACGTCGGGTCGCCGCCCACCACGTCGGCGGGCGTCGGGAACTTCCCCGAGGCCGGGTCGTCGATGAGGACGATGGTCGGCTGCTCCTCGAAGATCTTGTGCGCCGCCTCGACGGTGACCTCGCGCGCGAACGTCGCGTGGACCGACAGCGAGTGCGTGGTGACGACCGGGACGCGCACGCACGTCGCCGAGACCTTCAGGTCCGGGATGCCGAGGATCTTGCGGGCCTCGTTGCGGACCTTGAGCTCCTCCGACGACCAGCCGTCGTCCTTGAGCGACCCCGCCCACGGCACCACGTTCAGCGCCAGCGGGGCCGGGAACGGCGAGTCGCCGGCCGACAGGCCGGCGGCGGCGAGCGCCTGCGCCACGTCACCCGCGACGACGCCCGCATCCTTGCCCGCGAGGGCCGCGATCTCGGCGTACAGGCGGTCGATGCCGGACTGCCCCGCGCCGGACGCCGCCTGGTAGGAGGCGACGACCAGTTCCTTGAGCTCGAACTCGCGGTGCAGGGCACCGAGCGACGCCATCATCGACAGCGTCGTGCAGTTCGGGTTCGCGATGATGCCGCGCGGGCGGTTGTCGATCTGGTCCGCGTTGACCTCGGGCACGACCAGCGGCACGTCGGTGTCCATGCGGAACGCGCCGGAGTTGTCGATCGCGATCGCGCCGCGCTCGGCGGCGATCGGGGCCCACTGGGCGGAGACCTCGTCCGGCACGTCGAACATCGCGATGTCGACGCCGTCGAACGCCTCGGGCGACAGGGCGACGACCGTCAGGTCCTGACCCCGCACGTTGATCTTCTTGCCCGCCGACCGCGGGGAGGCGATCAGCCGGACCTCGCCCCACGGGAAGTCGGAGCGGGTGTTCATGATGTCGATCATCACGGTGCCGACGGCACCGGTCGCGCCGACCAGCGCGAGCACGGGGGCGGTCATCGTCCAGTCCCTGCGTAAACGACGGCCTCTTCGTCGGTGCCCAGGTCGAACGCGTCGTGCAGGGCACGGACGGCGTCGTCGAGCTGGGTGTCGCGGCAGATGACCGAGATGCGGATCTCCGAGGTGGAGATGATGTCGATGTTGACGCCGGCCGTGGCCAGCGCCTCGCAGAACGTCGCCGTGACACCGGGGTGCGAGCGCATGCCCGCGCCGATCAGCGACACCTTGCCGACGTGCTCGTCGTAGAGGACCTGGTCGAAGCCGATCTCGCCGCGGGCCTTCTCCAGGGCCGCCACCGCGCGCGGGCCGTCGTCCTTGGACAGCGTGAACGTGATGTCCGTGCGGCCGGACGCCGCCTGCGACACGTTCTGCACGACCATGTCGATGTCGAGCTCCGCCTGCGCCACGACGCGGAAGATCTTGGCCGCGATGCCGGGGTGGTCGGGAACTGCCGTCACGGTGATTTTGGCCTCGGACCGGTCGTGCGCGACGCCGGTGATCATCGCCTGTTCCACGGGAAGGTCCTCCACTGAACCGGACACGATGGTTCCGGTCTTGTTGCTGAACGAAGAGCGGACGTGCACGGGGACGTTGTAGCGCCGGGCGTACTCCACGCAGCGGAGCATCAGCACCTTGGCGCCGCAGGCGGCCATCTCGAGCATTTCCTCGTACGTGATCGTGTCGAGCTTCTTCGCGTTCGGCACGATGCGCGGGTCGGCGGTGTAGACGCCGTCCACGTCGGTGTAGATCTCGCACACGTCGGCCTTGGTCGCCGCCGCGAGCGCCACCGCGGTGGTGTCGCTGCCGCCGCGGCCGAGCGTGGTGATCTCCTTCGAGTCCTGGGAGACGCCCTGGAAGCCCGCGACGATCGCGATGGCCCCCTCGCCCGTGGCGTCCTGGATCCGGCTCGGCGTCACGTCGATGATCCGCGCTTTGCCGTGCACCGAAGTCGTGATCACGCCGGCCTGCGAGCCGGTGTAGGAGCGCGCCTCGGCACCGAGGGAATTGATCGCCATCGCGAGCAGCGACATGGAGATCCGCTCACCGGAGGTGAGGAGCATGTCGAGCTCGCGGGCGGGCGGCACCGGCGAGACCTGGCGGGCGAGGTCGAGCAGCTCATCGGTCGTGTCGCCCATGGCGGACACGACGACCACGACGTCGTTCCCCGCCTTCTTGGTCGCGACGATGCGCTCGGCCACGCGTTTGATCCGCTCGGCACTCTCCACCGATGAACCGCCGTACTTCTGGACGACGAGCGCCACCGACCTGACCTCCTTCGCGCGACCAAAACCCCACGTCGTAGGCAGCCTACCCGGACCACCTGGTGAGACTCTGGAGCCGTGATGCGCGTGACTACTCTGTCCGCGTGTCGTCGAGCGCCGATGTCGTGGAGGCCCCAGCAGCCGTGCAGGAGAGCAGTGCGCGCTCACGGATGGCCGACGCGCTCAGACACCCGGCCGCGCTCTGGACCGCTCCGGCGGTCATCTACCTGGCCGTGCGCCAGGTGGGCCTGTTCGTCCTGCAGCTCGTCGTCGAGTACCAGAACGGGATCACCGGCAAGGCCGACACCGCGACCGACAACCTGAAGTCGTGGGACGGCGACTGGTTCCTCGGCATCGCCTCCGGCGGCTACAACGGCGTGCCGTCACCGCCGTTCGACGCCTTCGGCCGGCGCACCGCCGAGACGCCGCTCGCGTTCTTCCCCGGCTACCCCGCGCTGATCAGGTGGGTCGACGGCCTGCCGGGCGTGGACGTGGTCGGCGCGGCGTTCGCGGTGAGCCTGATCAGCGGGCTCTTCTGCGCCTACGGCCTGTTCGTCCTCGGCCGCGTCGTGCGCGACGGCTCGACGAGGGCCGGCCTGGTCTTCGTGACGCTCTTCGCCGCGTCCCCGATGGCCGTCGTGCTGTCGATGACCTACTCCGAGGCGACGTTCTGCGCGTTCGCCGCCTGGGCCCTGGTCGGCGTCGTGAAGAAGCGCTGGGTCCTCGCGGGCGTCTGCTGCGCGGCGGCGGGCCTGGTCCGCCCGACCGCGGCGGCCCTGATCGCCGCCGTCGGCCTCGCCGCCCTGGTCGCGGTGATCGCCGACCGCCGGGACTGGCGGGCCTGGGTGGGTGGCGCCGTCGCCCCGCTCGGCCTGCTCGGCTACCTGGGCTGGGTCGCCGTCCGCACGGGCGACCTGATGGGCTGGTTCGGCGTGCAGCAGCGGGGCTGGGGCTCGAAGTTCGACGGCGGCGCCGCCACCTGGGACTTCGCCCTGGGCCACCTCGCGAACCCGCGCTCGGTCCTCGAGACCGGCACCGTCTGGCTGCTGGCCCTGGCGATCGTGCTGGTCTTCTACGCCTTCCAGCGCCGCCTCGAATGGCCCCTGGTCGTCTACGCGATCGGCGTCCTGGTCATGGACCTCGGCTCGAACGGCCTGATGAACTCGAAGGCCCGCCTGCTGCTGCCCGCGTTCACCCTGCTGCTCCCCCTCGCGCTGGTCCTGGCCCGCCGCCGCACCTCGACGGTGCTGACCGTGCTCGGCATGGCGACGCTGCTCAGCGCGTGGTTCGGCGCCTACTCCCTCGCCGTTTGGCAGTATGCGATCTGATGAACGAGCTGATCTCGAAGCGCTGGAGCCCCCGAGCCTTCGACGCCGAGGCCGAGGTCTCCGACGACGAACTGCGCACGGTGCTCGAAGCGGCCCGCTGGGCCCCGTCCCACGGCAACAGCCAGCCGTCCCGCTTCATCGTGGGCCACCGCGGCACGGAGACGTTCGACGCGATCTTCGACACCCTCACCCGCGGCAACAGGACGTGGGCCCACCGCGCCTCGGTGCTGCTCATCGGCTGCGTGATCACCCGGGACGCGCGCGGCGACATCCCGAACGTCGAGTTCGGCCTGGGCCTCGCCATGGAGAACATGGCCCTGCAGGCCACCGACCTGGGCCTGATCGCGCACATGATGGGCGGCTTCGACGAGCAGGCCGCCCACACCGCGTTCGCCATGCCCGGCGACGTCCGCCCGCTCGTGGCCATGGCCCTGGGCCGTCAGGGCGACCTCTCGGTCCTCCCGGACGACCTCCAGGCCCGCGAACAGCGCGAACGCCGGCGCCAGCCGCTGTCCGAGACGGTCTTCACCGGCACCTGGGGCCAGTCACGGTTCGGTTGAGAAGTACTTGGTCGCCACCTCGTCGTGCAGCGGGAACGCCAACGGCTCCCACTCGAAGATGACCCGGCGCTCGGAAGCCTCCTCGTTCGGCACGAACGGGGGCATGTCCTCGGCGTCGATGGCGGGCGCGGCGGCGAACATCAGCACCGTCTCCCCGTCCGGCGTCGACACGAAGTGCAACGGCCGCAGGTCCTCCGGCGGAATCCGCACGCCGGCCTCTTCCTCGAGCTCCCGCACGGCGCTCTGCTGCCAGGACTCCCCGCGGTCCATGAACCCGCTGACGAACGCCAGCTGCCCCACCGGCGGAATGGCCCGGCGCACGGTGAGCAACCCGGTGCGGGACCCGTCCTTCACAGGCACGAGCAACACCACGACGGGCGAGGGGTTCGCCCAGACCACGTGCCCACAGGAAAGGCACTTCCGCGGGTAGCCGGACGTGTCCGCGTACCCGGTGCCGCAGCTGTCGCAGAAGTCGTCTCGCGCCATAACCACCGAATCTAGTTCAGGCGCCTCACGACTTTGAGGACGATCGCTCGAACGGCCAGCCAGAAGACCGCGGCGAGCCCGAAGTTGACGATCACCCGCAGCTTCGCGTCCTCAGGGCTGAACAAATCCCTGAACGCCAGAGCCACGGGCTCGGCCACCGCCTTGACGGAGGTGGTGATGGGGTTTCCGGGGTTGGCCCCGCCGACGGTGAGCACGACGTGAACGACGAGCACGACCGCCAGCGCGAGGCCGACCCAACTGACGATCCCGGCGGCGATACCGACCACGCGTGTCCGCATACCACCGAAATCTACTACTCAGTAGCTCAGTAGCGCGAAACCGCACGCGCCAGCAGACCGGTCACGACCAGCCAGAACACGGCGGCCAGACCGTAGTTGAGGAAGACGTCGAGGTTGTAGTTCCCGGTGGCGAAGAGGCCGGGGAAGAACAACGCGAGAGGCTCGGCGAGGGACTGGACGAACTTGAAGAACGCGTTGGCCTGGTTGGCACCCAACACGATCATCAGGATGTAGAGCACCTCGATGAGTGCGAAGAGCGCGCCGATGCCGCTGATCACGCGGGAAGCCGTGCCGCGGCCACTGGTCGTACGTAATCTGGACATACATGAACTTTTCCCGGGTATCCGGCTCGCAAAACGTGCAAGTTGACCTGCTTATGAACCCGTTACCAGTGCAAAGCCCCGCCCGCACGCGAAGGCGAAGCCGAGCCGTCTTGGCTTTTGCTCTTGGCTTTTCAGGCGGCCTCGCCGGTGGGGGTATCCCGACCGGCCACCACCCACAACGGACGCAACCCAGCTACGCGACCGGCAGCCGCCCAACGCAACAGGCCGCACGCAACAGGCGAACACGACCAGACCGCCGCACCAGGCCGTACACAACCAGGCCGCACCCCACCCGAAACCCGCCACATCCAGCACAAACCGCAAGCTGACGCAGGCGTCCCCCCACCCTCGGGACCCCTCGCAACACAACGTACTCAGCACCCCCGACAACCACGGACGTCCCACGATCCGGTCGTCGAGTTCCACCCGTCCCCGACATGTGGCTACTCTGTCCCCCGTGTGGCGTTCCCTCCTGCTTCGCTGCCGTGACGGGGTCTGATCAGACCGGCCCCCCGTCGCGGGCTTCAGCGTTGCCGCCGGTCGTTCCCCGCTGACGACCCGCAGGAGCACCGAAGATGACCTCCAACGAGGCTTTCACCACGACCAACGCCTACGACTCGGCCGACGCGTACAGCGCGGGCACCAGTCGCATCCGCAAGCCGAGCCGCCCCGCCCCGGAGTCCCAGCAGTCCTGGAACCGCCAGCTGGGCAGCAGCATGCCGTTCCACCGCTACCGCCCGTTCCACGAGCTGGTCGAGGTCGTCGACGTACCGGACCGCACGTGGCCGACGAAGCGGATCGAGAAGGCCCCGCTGTGGTGCGCGGTGGACCTGCGTGACGGCAACCAGGCCCTGATCGACCCGATGTCGCCCGCGCGCAAGCGGAAGATGTTCGACCTGCTGGTCCGGATGGGCTTCAAGGAGATCGAGGTCGGCTTCCCGGCCGCGTCCCAGACCGACTTCGACTTCGTCCGCGAGATCATCGAGGACGGCGCCATCCCGGACGACGTCACGATCCAGGTGCTGACGCAGTGCCGCGAGGAGCTCATCGCCCGCACGTTCGAGTCGCTGCGCGGCGCGAGCAAGGCGATCGTCCACTTCTACAACTCGACCTCGATCCTGCAGCGCCGCGTCGTGTTCCGCTCCGACCGGGACGGCATCAAGAAGATCGCGACGGACGCGGCGAAGTTCGCCAAGGAGCAGGAGAAGGACTACCCCGAGACCGACTTCCGCTACGAGTACAGCCCCGAGTCCTACACCGGCACCGAGCTGTCCTACGCGGTCGAGGTCTGCAACGCGGTCCAGGCGGTCATCCAGCCGACGCCCGAGAAGCCGCTGATCGTCAACCTGCCGGCGACGGTCGAGATGGCGACGCCGAACGTCTACGCCGACTCGATCGAGTGGATGTCGCGCAACCTGGACAACCGCGAGGCGATCATCCTCAGCCTGCACCCGCACAACGACCGCGGCACGGGTGTCGCGGCGGCGGAGCTGGGCTACCTGGCCGGTGCGGACCGCATCGAGGGCTGCCTGTTCGGCAACGGCGAGCGCACCGGCAACGTCTGCCTGGTGACGCTCGCGATGAACATGTTCAGCCAGGGCATCGACCCGCAGATCGACTTCTCCGACATCGACGAGGTCCGCCGCACGGTCGAGTACTGCAACCAGCTGCCGGTGCCCGAGCGGCACCCGTACGGCGGTGACCTGGTCTTCACCGCGTTCTCCGGCTCGCACCAGGACGCGATCAAGAAGGGCTTCGAGGCCCTGGAGTCCGACGCCAAGGATGCGGGCCAACACGTCGACGACTTCCCGTGGGAGGTCCCGTACCTGCCGATCGACCCGAAGGACGTCGGCCGCAACTACGAGGCCGTCATCCGGGTCAACTCGCAGTCCGGCAAGGGCGGCGTGGCGTACCTGATGAAGCAGGAGCACCACCTGGACCTGCCGCGGCGCCTGCAGATCGAGTTCTCGAAGGTGATCCAGGAGGTCACCGACACGCAGGGCGGCGAGATCGGCCCGAAGGAGATGTGGGACGCCTTCGCGGAGGAGTACCTGCACGGCCGGGTGCCGATGTACCTGCTCAAGCACAAGGCGTCGTCGGACGGCAGCGGCCACGAGGAGATCACCGCGACGCTGCTGGTCGACGGCGAGCAGCAGGAGATCACGGGCTCGGGCAACGGCCCGATCGCCGCGTTCGTCGACGCGCTCGCGTCCATCGGCTACGACGTGCGGGTGCTGGACTACGCCGAGCACGCGCTGTCCGCCGGTGACGACGCCCGCGCGGCCGCCTACCTCGAGTGCGCGGTGGGCGACCGCGTGCTGTGGGGCGTGGGCATCGACTCCTCCACGGTCGCCGCGTCGTTCCGCGCGATCGTGAGCGCGGTCAACCGGGCCAACCGCTAGGACGCGAGCGACGGGGAGGACGCGTGCGGCACCAGCTGCCGCGGCGTGCCCTCCCCGTTCGCCGGCACGGCCCAGATGCCCTGACCCGGCAGGCCGTAGGCGATGGTGTCGTCGTCGAGCCACACGACCTGGTCGTCGATCCCCCGCGTCTCGGCCAGGGGTGTCTCCACCATCGTGGTCAGGTCCAGCACGTGCTGCCGCCACGGCCGTGCGCCGTCGCCGGGCACGCGCTTCTTGAACGCCAGGCGCTTGCCGTCCGGCGAGAGCGACGGGCACTCGGCGTTCTCCCGCAACGGTGTCGCCGACTCCTCGGAGGCGTCTCCCCGGACCAGGTACGTCTTCCCCGCGGTGCTGAGGGTCGCGTAGTACGTGCGGTCGTCCGACGCGAACGTGACGCCCCAGAAGTTCATGTCGTCGGTGGTCTTCATCCCGGCGACGCGCGTGCCCTCGATGTTGCTGGAGTACACCTCGCCCTGCCGGTCGAAGATCGCCGTGCGGGTCGAGAACGTGCCCGCCTGGGCGTAGGAGTCACCGGTCACGAACGTCGTCCACGACGCCATCCGCCCGTCCGCCGACAGCTTCGCGCGGTTCGGCACGCCGGCGACGTCGACGCGGCGGGTCTCGGTCAGCGCCCGGTCGACGAAGATCGAGACCGATCCCGGCAGCGGACCGGAGCGGTCGGCGAGGCAGACGCCCTGCTTCGCGGCCGTGTAGAACCGCTTGCAGGACAACGAGCTCACCCGCCGCGGCCCGGAGGGGTCGGACAGCGGCACCGACGCCACCTTGCCGCTCACGTCGTCCACGAACACCAGCCTCCCGGCCGACAGCTCGACAGGACCGGCCTCCACGGCGACGGACACCGCGTCCGGAGCGCGCAGGGCGTAGGCGGTGGCACCCGCGCCCAGCGCGATCACCGCGAGGACGACGACCAGGACCCTCACCACGCGAACCACGTCCACAGGGCGCCGAACAGAACGGACGAGGCGGCACGGGCCAGCACCTGCCCGGTCTGGAGCAGGGCCAGACCGGACGTCCGCAGCTCGTCGGGGACCATCGGTCCGGCAACGGCCATCAGCACGCCGTCGGTGCACGCGTAGAACAGCCCGTGCAGCACCAGAACGCCGACGAGCAGCGGGATCCCGGACGCTCCCGCCAGCAGCACGTACGCGCCGAGCAGCGCGAGGTGGCCCGCCAGGAAGATCCTCCACCGGCCCACGCGGTCGGCGAGCGACCCCAGCGGCACGGCGGCGAGCAGGTACACACCGGCCGTGCCGAGGGGCAGCAGGGCGATGTAGGCGAGCTCGACGTCGAGCTTCTTCTGCAGCAACAGGTAGACGAACCCGTCGCCGAGCGTCAGGAACCCGAGCCCGCACGCGACCAGGCAGATCCGGCGGAACGGCCCTGACCGCAACAACCCGAACGCGGCGCGGAGCGACACCGCGACGCGTGGCAGCACATCGCGGTGATCACGCACGAACAGCACGAGGACCAGGAAACCCACCGCGGCGAAGCAGAAGCTCACCACGAACACCACGTCGTAGCGCGCCGGCAGCGTCCACAGCAGGCAGAACGCCACCAACGGGCCGAGGAACGCGCCGACGGTGTCCATGGCGCGGTGGACACCGAAGGCGCGTCCGAGTGCCGAGGGCTCGCTGCTCAACGTGATCAGCGCGTCCCTCGGCGCGGTCCGCAGCCCCTTGCCGGTCCGGTCCCCGGCGAGCACCAGCCCCATCGCGGTGGCCGAGGTCCCGGCGGCGAGCAGGCCGAGCTTGCCCAGCGCCGAGATCCCGTACCCCAGGCCGGCCACGAGCTTGCGGCGCTGCCAGCGGTCAGCCGCATGACCGCCGACGACGCGGACCAGTGCTGTCACACCGGTGTGGACGCCGTCCAGCACACCGAACTGCAGCGGGGAGAAACCCAGCCCCAGCACGAGGTAGAGCGGCAGGACGGCGGTGACCATCTCGGACGAGACGTCCGTCAGCAGGGACACCGCGCCCAGCGCGAGGACGTTCCCCGCGACCCTGCCGGTGCCACCCGCCGCCGGCGCTCGTCTTGCGGTTGCGATGTACACGACGGCCTCCGATCAACAGCCAGGTGTGGTCAGCGACAGGTGAAGGGACCGGCCTTGTCGCGCACCGTGCCGGCCGTGTCGACGACCTCCCAGGAGTAGGTCCGGCCGGACAGGGTGATCTTCATGACGCCGTGGCTGTCCGCGAACCACTTCTCGACGCCCGCACGCGGCGTGACGTCCTTGTAGAGGTAGTCACCGCCGATGCCGACGATCGCGGCGCGCATGCCGTTGGTCGTGTCCACCGCACCGCTCTTGTCGAGCGGCTTGAGCCGCTCGTAGTGGTGGTCGTGACCACTGAGCACCAGGTCGGCCTTGGCGTCCGCGAACGCGTTCCACAGCGGGGCCATCACGGACTTGTCGCCGTACTCGCCCGAGTTGAACCGCGGGTGGTGCCAGTAGCCGACGACGCACGGCTTGGTGTTCGCCGCCAGGTCGGCCTTGAGCCAGTTCAGCTGCGTGGAGTCGTCACCGGTGTCGTAGAGCTTCTGCGAGTCGAACGACACGAAGTGGAACTCGCCGGCTTCCCAGCTGTAGTACGGCTTTCCGGCCGGGTAGGCCTGGGCGCCGAAGTACGCCTTGTAGCCGTTGAGGCCGTCCTCCCACTCGTGGTTGCCGGTCGCCGGGTGGGTGATGCTCTTGTAGCGGCCCCACGACTTGTCGTAGTGCGCCTTGAACTCGGTGAGCGTGCCGCTGTCGTACTGGTTGTCGCCGACCGTGAGGATGTGGTCCGGCTTGATCTGGTCGATGAGCTTCGCGGTCTCGTAGTGCTCGCTGTTGGTCAGCGACGCGATGTCACCGGCGGCGACGATCGTGGTGGTGTCGCCGGGCCCGGCGGGCAGGGTCGTCACCTGCACCGCGTTGCTCACCGCGGAGAGGTTGCCCGCCGCGTCACGGGCTCGGACGGTGTAGGTGAACGCCGTCCCGGACGCGAGGCCCGAGTCGGTGAACGCCGTCCCGGTGGGCGTGCCGACGACGCTGCCGTTGCGCAGCACCTCGTAGCCGGTCACGCCGACGTTGTCGGTCGAGGCCGTCCACCGCAGACCGGCCGTGCTCGACGTGGTGCCGGTGCTCGCGAGCCCGGACGGCGCCGTCGGGGCCGTGGTGTCCCCGTTCGCGATGCTGCCCCAGACCTCGAGCTCCCACAGCGAGTAGCCGTAGGACGTGCCGCGTTTGGTGCCGTAGATCCGCACGTAGCGGCCGCTCGTCGAGACGGCGACGTCGTCGGTGCCGCCGTTCTGACCGGTCAGGGTCTTCTTGGTGCTCCACGACGAGCCGTCGCCGGACGTCTGGATCTTGTACTCGGACGCGTACGCGACCTCCCAGTTGAGCTTGACCCGCGAGATCGTGGCGTTGCCGCCGAGGTCGACGGCGATCCACTGCGGGTCGACGCCCTCGAGGCTCGCCCAGCGGGTCGTGGAGCTGCCGTCGACGGCGTTGGCGCCGCCGAAGGTCGCGGCCTCGACGGACGAGACGGTGGTGGGTTTGTTCGCCGACAGCAGGGAATCAGCCGCGTTGGCCGTGCCGGACGCCGCGATCTGCGGCACCACGAGCGCCAGCAGGGCTAGCGCGACACCGGTCCTGGTGTGCTTTCTGATCACTTCGTTCCTCCTGGGCACAGGCGGCGGCTCGAAGGATTGGTTAACAAGCTTTCCAATTGAGTTCGGACGCTAACGGCGGCCGAACGAGCAGGTCAACGGCGGAGACCCGACCTGGTCAGCGGGCGACGGCACCGCGACGCGGATGACGTGGATCACACCTGGCAGGCGGCACGGCAGGAGGCATCGGGACCGCGGTGCGGTCGTGCCCCTTCGGACAGCGGCCAGGGCCGTTCGGCGGAGCCGGGGCGTGCCACCTGTGGACGCGCTGAAGAAACGGCCTGGTCGGGATTGTTCATCTGGCTCACGTACGTTCACCGGTCATGAGCACCACAGCCGCCAGCCTCGTCGTGCTGTTCCTGGTCGCCGTGGTGCCCCTGGCACCCACGGAGGCGGTGCTCATCGGCGCCGGCGTCCTCGCCGCCTCCGGTGAGGTCCCGCTGTACCTCGTGGTGCTCGTCGCCGCGGCCGGGTGCCTGGTCGCAGACATGATCAACTTCACGGCCGGCCGCCGCATGGGCATGCGAGCCCTCGACAAGGTGAACCGGAACGCCAGGGCGCGGGCCATGGTCGTGTGGACGGCCGACCAGCTCGGCTCCAAGGGCGAGACGATCCTCGTCGCGGCGAGGTTCCTGCCCGCGGGCGGCATCGTCGGGGCGCTGCTCGCCGGAGCGCTCAGGTGGCCGTTGCGCCGGTTCCTGCCCGTCGCGGCGATCGGCTCGGCGCTGTGGAGCGTCTACCCCGCGACCGTGGGCTACATCGGCGGCCAGATCGTCGACGAGGCGTGGCTCGCGATGCTGTTGTCGTTCGGCGTGGCCACGCTCCTCTCCATCCCCGTCGGCATGGCGATCCGTGCGCGCAACGCCAACCGCACCCTCTCGTACGCCGAGGCGTCGTCGTAGAGCACCGCGAACCGGTCCGCGGCCGTCAGCAGGGCGTCCACCTCGAACGCCATCTGGGCGTCGCCGCAGAGCCGTTCCAGCAGTGAGGCCCAGCGCAGGGTGAACAGCACCAGCGCGTCCCGCACGCGCCCCGGCCTGGCGGCGAACTCCGACCGGGTCACGACGAAGAAGCAGCCTCCGGGGAACACGCGGCGCTTCGAGTAGTCGAGCCAGCGCTCGCTCAGGTCGAGCAGCGAGCCCCCGGCCGCCACCACCTCGCGCGCGAAGATCTCCGCGGCCTTGTGGACCGTCGAGAGCTGCAGCTCCTCCTTGGCGCCGAAGTGCGAGAACACCCCGCTCTTGCTCATGCCGAGCTCGACCGCGAGCCGTCCGATCGTGACGCCCTCCAGGCCGTCGACGGAGGCGATCTCGGCCGCTCTCAGCAGGATCGAGCCACGACTGTCCATCCACCGAGGACAGCGGAGGTCCCTGGAGAAACGAACGGGGCCACCTCGAAGTGAGGTGGCCCCGGCCGGACGAGCGGGTGCTACGGGTTGAGCGCCTCGGTGACGGACGCCGGACCCACGAGCGGCACGTCGGGCGACAGGCCGTCGCCCTCCTCCACCAGGACCGGCTTCACCTCGTGCGGCTGGATCTCGCCGGAGCGGATCTGCTCGGCCCAGTGGCACGCCACCTTGTGACCGGGCTTGAGCTCGCGCAGCGCCGGCCGTTCGGTGTCGCACTTCGTGGCCTGCCGCCACGGGCACCGGGTGTGGAACCGGCAGCCGGTCGGCGGGTTCGCGGGCGACGGGAGGTCACCCGCGAGCAGGATGCGCTCGCGCCGGTCCTCGACCTGCGGGTCGGGCACCGGGATCGCCGACAGCAGCGCCCGCGTGTACGGGTGCAGCGGCTCGTCGTAGAGGTCCTCGGAGGTGGCCTCCTCGACCAGCCCGCCGAGGTACATCACGCCGACCCGGTCGGAGATGTGCTTCACGACCGCGAGGTCGTGCGCGATCACCAGGTAGGTCAGGCCGAACTTCTCCTGGAGCTCCTCCAGCAGGTTCACGACCTGCGCCTGCACCGACACGTCGAGCGCGGACACCGGCTCGTCCGCGACGATCAGGTCCGGGTTGAGCGCCAGGGCGCGGGCGATGCCGATGCGCTGCCGCTGACCGCCCGAGAACTCGTGCGGGTACTTGCGCAGCGCGGTGGACGGCAGGCCGACGGCGGCCAGCAGCTCGCGCAGCCGCTTCGCCGTGGCCTCCTTGCCCTCGTCCAGGCCGTGCGCCCGCAGGCCCTCGACCAGGATGGACTCGACGGACTGGCGCGGGTCGAGCGACGACAGCGGGTCCTGGAACACCATCTGGATCCGGCGCCGCATCTTGCGCAGCTCCTCGCCCTTCAGGGTCGAGAAGTCCTGCCCGTCGAAGATCATCTTGCCGTCGGTGGGCTCGTTGAGCCGCAGCATCGCCCGCCCGAGGGTGGACTTGCCGCAGCCGGACTCGCCGACCAGCCCGTACGTCTCGCCACGCTTGATCTCGAGGTCGACGCCGTCGACCGCGTAGACGTGGCCGACGGTGCGGTCGAAGAACACGCCCCGCTTGATCGGGAAGTGCACCTTCATGTCCTGGACGGAAACCAGGGTCTCGCTCATACCTGCACCTCCTCGGCGGCGGGAGTTCCCGGCACCACCGGGTTGTGGCAGCGCAGCAGGCGGCCCAGCTTGTCGACCTCCGCGGGCGTCTCCGCACGGCAGACGTCCAGCGCGTTCGGACACCTCGGGGCGAACGCGCAGGCGCTCGTCCACGGGATGTTGTCCGCGACGGAGCCGCGGATGGGCGTGAGCTTCTCGCCGCGCGGGGCGTCGAGACGCGGGATGGACGCGAGCAGGCCGTGCGTGTACGGGTGGCGCGGCTCGGCGAAGAGCTTGTGCCGCATGGCCTTCTCGACCACCTTGCCGGCGTACAGCACGTTGACCTCGTCGCACAGGCCGGCGACGACACCCAGGTCGTGGGTGATCATCACGAGCGCGGTGCCGAGGTCCTGCACCAGTTCCTTCATGAGCGAGAGGATCTGGGCCTGGATGGTCACGTCCAGCGCCGTCGTCGGCTCGTCCGCGATCAGCAGCTTCGGCCGGCACGCCAGCGCGATCGCGATGAGCGCGCGCTGCCGCATGCCGCCGGAGAGCTGGTGCGGGTACTCCTTGAGCCGCCGGTTCGGGTCGGGGATGCCGACCTTGTCGAGCAGGTCCTTCGCCTCGATCATCGCTTCCTTGCGGGCCAGGCCGCGGTGCCGTTCGAGCACCTCGGTGACCTGCAGGCCGATCGGGACGACGGGGTTGAGCGAGGACAGCGGGTCCTGGAAGACCATGCCGAGCTCGCTGCCGCGCTTGTCGCGCATCTGCCTGTCGGACAGCTTCAGCAGGTCCGTGCCGTCGTAGGTCACGCTGCCGGTGACCTTGGCGCCGCGCTTGGGCAGCAGGCCCATGATCGCGAGCGACGTCACCGACTTGCCACAGCCCGACTCGCCGACGAGGCCGACCGTCTGGCCGGGTTCGACGTCGAAGCTGACGCCGTCGACGGCGTGGAACGGCTCCTCGCCCTTGCGCTGGAACACGACGGTGAGGTCACGTACTTCGAGCAGTGCCACGACGACTCACCGCCTGTTCTTCGGGTCGAGGGCTTCGCGCAGCGTCTCGCCCATGAGGGTGAAACCGAGCGCGACGATGATGATGCAGATCGCGGGCCACGCGGCGAGGTGCGGGTGCGTGTCGAAGACGTTCTGCACGTCACCGAGCATCTGCCCCCACTCCGGCAGCCGGTCGTCCGGGTTGCCGAGGCCGAGGAACGACAGCGCGGCCGCCTCGATGATCGCGGTGGCCAGCACGAGCGTCGACTGCACGATCACCGGGCTGAGCGAGTTCGGCAGCATGTGCCGGAACACGATCGCGCCCTTCTTCACGCCCAGGGCGGTCGCCGCCAGCACGTGGTCGCTGTGCCGTTGCGCGAGCATCGAGCCCCTGAGCAACCGCGCGAACACCGGGATCTGCACGATCGCGACCGCCAGGATCACGGTGAACTGGCTGGGCCGCGCGAACATCGCCGCGATCGAGAACGCGAGCAGCAGCGACGGCAGCGAGAGCATGACGTCGACGATGCGCATGACGATCGAGTCGACCCAGCCGCCGAGCGCGCCCGCGAGCGTGCCGAGGATCAGGCCACCGGTCAGACCGATGATCGTCGCGCCGACACCCACGACGAGCGTCTGCTGGGAGCCGACGAGCAGGCGCGAGAAGAAGTCGCGGCCCTGCAGGTCACCACCGAGCAGGTGGCCCGGCTGGGGCGGCGGGATCTCGTTGCGCGCCTTCACGACCTGGTCGATCAGCATCGGCACGGACGGGTCCTGCGGCGCGAGCCACGGCGACAGCAGCGACAGCACGATGAAGATGCCGATGATCACCGCGCCGGTGAGGAACACCGGGCTGCGGCGGAGCCTCTTCCACGCGCTCGCCGCGAGCGAGACGCCCGCGGACTCGGCGAGGCCGTCGATCTTTTCCTTCTTGGAAACTCCGAGTGCCACCGGGCTCACCTCGTCCTGATGCGCGGGTCGATGAGCGCGTACGAGAGGTCGACCAGCAGGTTCACGACGACGTAGACGATCGTGGCCATGATGATCAACAGCAGCAGCACCGGGTAGTCACGCCGTTCGAACCCGATGGCGAGCGCCTGGCCGACACCGGCGAAGGAGAACACCTTCTCGGTGAGCACCGCGCCGGACAGCAGCGCACCGGTCTGCAGGCCGATCGTCGTGACGACCGGCAGCATCGCGTTGCGCAGCACGTGCCGGCGGCGGATCACCGGTGCGGTGAGGCCCTTGGACTCGGCGGTGCGCACGAAGTCCTCGTCGAGCACGTCCAGCACCGCGGCGCGGGTGATCCGGAAGATCACCGCGAACGGGATGGTGGCGAGCGCGATCGCCGGCAGGATCAGGTGTTCCAGCGCGTTGATCGTCGCGTCGATCTCGCCGGTGATCAGGCCGTCGAGGGTGAAGAACCCGGTGACGCGGGTGGCGTCGATGGCGTCCTGGCGGCCCTGCGAGGGCAGGCCGAGCGCCGACGACGCCACGTCCTTGAGCAGGTAGGCCAGGAAGAACACCGGCACCGCGACACCGATCAGCGAACCGATGACGCTGAGGTTGTCGAACCAGCCGCCGCGACGCTTCGCGGCGAGGTACCCGAGCGGGACGCCGACCGCGATCGCGATCAGGATCGCGAAGAAGCTGAGCTCGATCGTCGCGGGGAACCGCTGGAGGAAGATGTCGAGCGCCGAGTCACCGGGTTGGACACCGGTGGAGACGCCGAAGTCACCGGTCGCCGCGCGACCGAGGAACTTGAAGTACTGGACGAAGATCGGCTGATCGAGGCCGAGCTGCTTGGTGAGGGCTTCGCGCGACTCCGGCGTAGCGCGTTCTCCCAGGAGGGCCGAAACCGGCCCTCCTGGGAGAAGTCGCAACCACGCGAAGAGCAACATCGAGAGCACCAGCACCACGCCGATCAGCTGGACCAGCCGTCGAATGGTGTAGCGGAGCACTTTGAGCTACCCCGTTGTTCTCTTGTGGTGGGAGCTGGTCAGCTCAGCCCTTCGAGGCCGGGCCGAACCTCTCGTCGGTCAGCGGGCTCGGGACGACACCCTTGATGTCCGACTTCAACACCAGAGCGGGCGGGGAGTGCGAGATCGGGATCGCGGGGAGGTACTCCTCCATGATCCGCTTGTTGACGTCCTCGTAGAGCTTGGTGCGCTTGGCCTCGTCCGGCTCGGAGTTGGCCTTCGCCAGGTCGTCCCTCAGGGTGTTGCCCCACGCCGACACACCGGTGTTGAAGCGGTTGTCGGTGCGGCCGAAGAACGTGCCGACCCAGTTGTGCGCGGTGCCGTTGTCACCGGTCCAGCCGAGCAGGAACAGGTCCGGGATGCCCTGGTCGACGTCGGTCAGGTAACCGCCGTTCCACGGCTTCGTGACGACCTCGAGCTTGATGCCGGCGGCCTGCAGGTCACCGGACATCGCGCCGAACAGGTCCTTCGGGGACGGCATGTACGGACGCGTGACCTCGGACGGCCAGTAGAACTTCAGCGTCAGGTCGGAGGCGCCGGCCTCGGCCAGCAGCGACTTGGCCTTGTTGACGTCGTAGCCGACGGCCTTGATGTCCTTGTTGTAGCCGTTGACGGTGTCCGGCATGAACTGCGTCGCGACCTTGGCGCCCTCGGGCAGCTGCGACTTGACGAGCTGCTCGCGGTTGATCGCGTACATCAGGGCCTGGCGGACCTTGAGGTCGGCGAGCTTCGGGTTGTTCTTCTGGTTGATGCCCAGGTAGAACACGTTGAACGCCGGGCGGATCGCGACGTTGAAGCCGTCCTGCTTCAGGCCTGCCCAGTCGGCGGCGTTCGGCAGGTCGTACCCGTCGATGTCGCCGGCCTTGAGCGCCTGCTTGCGGGCGGTCTCGTCCGGGATGATCTTGAAGACGATCTTGTCCAGCTTGGCCTTGGTGCCGTGGTAGGCGTCGTTGCGCACGAGCTCCACGGTGTTGTTGGCCTTGTCGTACTTGCCGAACTTGAACGGGCCCGTGCCGGTCGGGTGCTCGTTCGCGTACGCCGGGTAGGTGAACGCGTCACCGGCGGCCTGGACGTTGTCCGCGTCGTACTTCTTCAGCGCCTCGGGGCTGGAGATGGAGAACGACGTGAAGCCGAGGACCGACGGGAACTGCGAGGTGACCTCGTTCAGCTCGATGACCGCGGTCTTCGGGTCCTTGGCGGTGCAGGACTTGTACAGCGAGGGCTTGTCCGGCGTGGTCGCGAACCCGCCGAAGTTGTCCAGCCAGTACTGCGAGACGGCGTCGGACTGGCCGGCGCCCTTCTGGTTGTACCAGCGGTTGAAGTTGAAGCAGACGGCCTCGGCGTTGAAGTCCGTGCCGTCGTGGAACTTCACGCCCTCCTTGAGGGTGAACGTCCACGTCTTGCCGTCCGCGGAGGGCTCGTACTTCGTGGCGAGCGCGGGCTCGACCTCGGCGGTACCCGGCTTGAAGCCGACCAGGCCCTCGAACATCTGGCGGGAGACCCGGAAGGTCTCGCCGTCAGTCGCGTAGAACGGGTCGAAGAGCTTCGGCGCGCCGGCGGCGCCGAAGGTCAGCGTGCCGCCTTCCTTGCCGCCGCCGCCTGAGTCGCGCTGGGATTGCGCGCAACCGGACAGGGCGAGCGCGCTGACGCTGAGGAAGCCGATCGCGGCAACCCAACGGCGGCGAGCCGTTACTGAGTGGACCATCAAACACCCCTTGGACAATCCGCACATCTCACGGTGTGGTCGCCGACCATAACCGTTGTAGATACCCCGTCCGGGGTTACTCAGGTCACGATCCGGCCACTAGACCAGGCATTCTGATACGTGCGGCGCACGGCCGCTGACCCAACGTGAGCACCGCAGATGGGTCGAACGCTCTCCTAGGCTGTAGAAACGACAACGACACGGGGAGGAGGTCGTATGAGCAGGCAGGTCGAGTTCCGCGTGCTCGGCCCCCTCCAGGTCCTCCTCGACTCCGACCCGTTGCTGGTCAGGGCCGGTCGGCAGCGCGCGCTGCTGGCGTCGTTGCTGCTGCGCGTCGGCACCTCGGTGTCCGTGGACGAGCTCGCCGGCAACGTGTGGGGAGACGATCCGCCCGCTCGGGCGCGCGCGACCCTCCAGACGTACGTGATGAGGCTCCGGCAGCTGCTCGGACCGTCCGTGCCGATCAGGACCGTGCCCGACGGCTACCTGATCGACGTCGACGAGAAGACCATCGACCTGATGCGCTTCGAGCCGTTGATCGAGCAGGGCGAACAGGAGCGCGCCGCCGGGAACCTGCAGGCCGCGTCGGCCGCGTTCACCGCCGCGCTGGGGCTCTGGCGGGGCCCGGCGCTGGTCGACGTGCCGTCGGAGATCCTGCACCGCGACGAGGTGCCGAGGCTCGACGAGCGCCGCCTGCACGTGCTCGAACGCCGCGTCGAGGTCGACCTGGAGCTCGGCCGGCACGGCGAGCTCGTCGCGGAGCTGTCCCGGCTGACGAGCGACCACCCGTTGCGCGAGCGGTTCTGGGCGCAGCTGATGGTGGCGCTGTACCGCTCGGGCCGCCAGAGCGAGGCGCTGGCCGCCTACCAGCGCGTTTCCCGGCTCCTGGGCGACGAGCTGGGCATCGACCCCGGTGACGAGCTGCGGCGCGTGCACAGCCAGGTGCTGTCCGGCTCGATCGGCGCGGTGACCACGGCGGTCTCGGGTGCGCCGGTCGCCGCGAAGCCCGAGCGGGTCGTCCCGTCGCAGCTCCCGGCGGACATCCCGGACTTCGTGGGCCGCGACGAGGCCGTGTCGCTGATCGTGGCGCTGCTGCGGACAGCGCAGGGTGTGCCGGTTGTCACATTGGCCGGGCCGCCGGGCGTGGGCAAGACGGCGCTGGCCGTGCACGCGGCGCACCGGATGCGCGCGGACTTCCCGGACGGCCAGCTCTACGTCAACCTGCGCGGCTACGCCCCCGGCCCGCCGCTCAGCGCCGTCGACGTGCTGCCGCGGTTCCTCCGCGCGCTCGGCACCGAACCCGACCAGGTGCCGCTGGACCAGGACGAGCAGGAGGCGATGTTCCGGTCCACGCTGACCGGCCAGCGCGTGCTGCTGCTGCTCGACAACGCGTCGTCCGCCGAGCAGATCCGGCCGCTGCTGCCGGGGTCGCCGGGGTGCGCGGTGCTGGTGACGTCGCGGGACACGTTGCGCGGCCTGGCCGTCTCGCACGCGGCGTCGAACGTGCGGCTCGACGTCCTCGACTGGCACGAGACGAAGTCACTCCTCGCAGGCATTTTGGGTGCGGACGAAGTCGCGTCCCAAGAGGACGCCGCGCTGGAGCTGGCGGCCCTGTGCGCACATCTGCCATTGGCTTTGCGTATCGCAGCGGCCAACCTCGTGTCGCGCCCCGAACTGTCCATCGCGGACTACGTCGAGGAGCTGAGGGCGGGCAACAGGCTCGCCGCCCTGGCCGTGGAAGGCGACGAACGGGTGGCGGTGCACGCGGCGTTCGACCTCTCCTACACGGCGCTGAAGCCGGAACTCGCGCAGATGTTCCGGGTGCTGTCGCTGGTTCCCGGCACGGACTTCACGCCCGAGATGGCGGCCGCCCTGTCCGGTCTGACCACGCAGGACGCCCGCCGGCGCCTCGACCGCCTGGCCACCGCGAACCTGATCTCGAACCACGCGCCGTCGCGCTACCAGTTCCACGACCTCCTGCGCGACTACGCGGCCGAGCGCCTGGCGTTCGAAGAGGGTCGCGCCGACTCGCTGCTCGCGTTGCGGCGGCTGTTCGACTGGGCGGTGCGGTCGGTCGACAACGCCACGGCCGCGATGAAGTCGACGCTCTTCCGGTTCCCGCGCCCCGCACCGCTGGACGGCGTGGTGCCGCGGACGTTCAGCACCAGCACCGAGGCCCTGGCCTGGCTCGACTGCGAGCGCGCCAACCTCGTCACCCTGGTCGCCCACTGCGTCGAGCGCGACCCGGAGAACTCGCCGTGGCAGCTGGCCGACGCCCTGCGCGGCTACTTCTACACGCAGGGCCTCACCGCGGAGTGGCGCGAGACGGCCAAGGCGGGCCTGCTCGGCGCCCGCGCGCCCCGCGACGAGCTCGGCCAGCTCGCGATGCAGTCGTCGCTCGGCACGCTGTACTGGGTGACCGGCCGGCACCGCAACGCGCTGGGCCACTACCAGCAGGCCATCGCGCTGCAGGAGAGCATCGACCTGCCGGAGGCCGAGGCGGCCGTGCTGTCGAACGCGGGCAGCGTCCACATCGACCTGGGCGAGCTGGAGCAGGCCGCCGACCACCTCGAACGCGCCCTGGTGATCGCCCGCCGGGTCGGTGCGCTGCAGGTGCTCGCGAACGCCCTGTTCAACCTCGGCGGCGTCTACATGCAGCTCGGCCAGCTCGACCGCGCCGCCGCGACGTTCGAGGAGGCACTGGAAGCCGGCACGCGCATCGACTCGTGGATCACGCAGGCAAACTCGATGCGTGCTCTCGGCGAGGTCTACGCGTCACGCGGTGAGCCGGAGTTGGGTGCGTCGTACTTCGTGCGCGCGAGCGAGCTGTACGAACGTGCGGCAGCCCGCAACTTCGGCCACACGATGCACGAGGGCATGGCCATCACGCTGATCATGCGCGGCCGCTACGAGGAGGCGGCCGTCGAGGCGTCCGCCGCCATGCGGATCGCGCAGGACCTGGAGAACGTGAAGAGCGTCTGCGACGCCCGGAACCTGCTCGGCCGCGCCCTGGAGGGCGCAGGCCGCCACGAGGAGGCCCTGGAGCAGTTCTCGTCGGCGCTCACGATCGCGGTCGAGACCGGCTACTCGTGGGGCATCTGCTCGGCCCGCCGCGGCCTCGCGTCGACGTACCGCGCTCTCGGCCGTTACGAGGAAGCCCTGGCGACGGCCACCTCGGCGCTGGACGAGGCGGGCCGGTCGCAGTTCCGCCTGGCCGAGATGGAGGTGCTGCTCGTTCTCGGCCGCACCCACCTCGACACCTCGGACGCGTCCGCCGCCCTCGACTGCGCACTGCGTGCCGCCGCGGCCGGTTCCGACTCAGGCCACCGGTGGGTGTTCGGGCGCGCCCTGCAGCTGGCCGGCGACGCCTCCTCCGCGCTGGGCGACTACGCCGCCGCCCGCGCGCACTGGTCGTCCGCGCTGGACGTGTTCAGCGCGATCGGGACACCCGAGGCTTCCGTCGTGCGGGCTCAACTGCTCGACGTGACAACGTAGTCAGCCCTGGCCCTGGTCTCGTCGACCGCGAACCAGCCTCTTTCGTACTGCTGCCAGCGCAGGAAGTGCTCGCGGTGCTCCTCGCCGTCACGGGCGACGGCCCGCTCCAGCCTCACCCGTTCGTCGGGGTGGTCGACGAAGATCGCGCAGCTCAGGCGGGTGTTCGCCTTCCTGGCCGACGAGAACCCCTCCAGGATGACCGTCCCGTGTGGAGCGATCGTGACTTCGTCGCCTTCGCCGATGCACGGAAACCCTTGGGACCAGTCAGTTTTCCGGTAGCGGCCGGGTGAGCCGCTCGCCACGGCGTCGAGTGCCCGCCACAGCCGGGGCCACCACCGCGTCGTCGGGTCGTCCCACGTGGCGAAGTGGTCGGTGCTGATCAGCTGCGCGCCGATCTCCTCGGCGAGCTGCCTCGCGAACGTCGACTTGCCCGCGCCCGACGGGCCGTCCACCGCGACCAGGCGTGTGCCGCCCAGCCGCGGTGGGGCCGCTGTCACATGCTGCGGCGACCAGATAGCGCACGCCCCAGCGTGAGCTCGTCGGCGAACTCCAGGTCGCCGCCCATCGGCAGCCCGCTGGCGAGCCGCGTGACGGTGAGCCCCGGGAAGTCCCTGAGCATCCGGACCAGGTAGGTGGCCGTCGCCTCGCCCTCGGTGTTCGGATCCGTGGCGATGATGACCTCGGAGATGTCGACCCCGTCGGTCGCCGTGCCGATCCGGTTGAGCAGCTGCCGGATGCGCAACTGGTCGGGCCCGATCCCGCTCAACGGGTCGAGCGCGCCACCCAGGACGTGGTAGCGCCCCCGGAACTCCCTGGTCCGCTCGATCGCCTGGACGTCCTTCGGCTCCTCGACCACGCAGACCAGGCTCAGGTCCCGCTTGGGGTCCCGGCAGATCCGGCACCTCGTCTCGGCGGACACGTTGCCGCAGACGTCGCAGAAGACCACGCCCTCCTTGACCTTCTGCAGCGCGTGCTGGAGCCGCTCGATGTCAGCGGGTTCCGTGGCGAGGAGGTGGAAGGCGATCCGCTGCGCGCTCTTCGGGCCGACGCCCGGGAGCCTGCCCAGCTCGTCGATCAGGTCCTGTACCGGGCCCTCGTACATGGTGTTAGCCGAGCAGTCCGCCGAGGCCACCCTGGGCGAGCGGGCCGAGCTTCTGCTCGACCAGCTGCTGCGCCTTGGTGTTGGCGTCCTTGATCGCGGCGATCACCAGGTCCTGGAGGGTTTCGACGTCCTCCGGGTCCACGATCTTCGGGTCGATGGTGAGGCTCACGAGCTCGCCGCCGCCGGTGACGGTGGCCTTCACGAGGTCGTTGCCCGCGTTGCCGGTGACCTCGGTTTCGGCCAGCTGCTGCTGGGCTTCTGCCATCTGCTGCTGCATGTTCTGGGCCTGCTGGAGCAGGGCCTGCATGTCGAACTGACCGGGTTGCACCGCTGGTCCTCTCGGTGGGTGGTACTTGGTCTTTCGTGGGTCGCGTCCAGCGTACGGGTGCCTTTCGGCGGGTTGACGGCACGCCTGTCGCTCTGGCGGCTCGGCTCGGACGTCAGGCCTTCTTCAGCGGCCGGGCGCCCAACTCGTCCGCCAGCAGCTTCAGCATCACCGATTCCGGGTCCTTCGCCTCGGGGGTGCTGTCCGGGTCCGCCGGGCGGGCGGCCTCGGCCAGCATCGCCTCTTCGTCGTCCGGTTCCGGCGGCAGCGGGTCGTCGGGCTCGGGCGGTTCCGGCGGGGGTGGGACGTCGTCCACCGGCGGGCGTGGTGCCGGGCGTTGCTGGGGTTCCGGCTGGCGGGCGTTCTGCGCCTGGCTCGGGCGGACCGGGGCCGGGCGGGACGCCTTGGCCGGGGCCGCGGCCTGGGGGGTGGCGCCAGGGGTTCCGTGGGTGCAGCGGACCTGCCAGGTGCCGCCGAGCACCGTGGACAGGGCCGCGGCGATGGCCTCGGTGTTGCGCGGCTCCGCCAGGCGGCGGGCCAGGGGGGCCGAGGTGTGGGTGATGGTGACGACGTTGCCGTCCACCTCGCTGACCACGGCGTTGGTCAGCATCGCCTCGGTGCTCCGGCTGCTGGAGCGGACCGCGGCCAGCAGTTCGGACCAGATCCGGCGGACCGCCGTCGCGTCCATCGCACCGGCTTCCGCGATGGGGGCCGGGGCGGGTGCCGCGACAGGAGCGGAAGGCGCGGCGGTGGCGACCGGCGCGGTCGGCTGTGCCTGCACCGGGGCTGCCACCGGGGCCGGGGCCGGCGTCGGGGTCGGTGCCGGGGTCGGGGTCGGTGCCGGGGTCGGTGCCGGGGTCACGGCGGCGGGCTGGGGTGCCGGGCGCTGCGGCTCCGGCTGCCTCGGGGGGTCCGCGGGTGCCGGTTCCGCTGCCTGCTGGGACCTGCGGGTGAAGACCGGGCCGCCGGCGGGGGCGGCGCCGTCGCCCGAGCCGGCCGCGATGGCGGCCGGGGGGCGGCGTTCCAGTTGTTCCAGGCGCTGGAGCAGGGCCGCTTCGGACTGGCTCACCGACGGCAGGAGCATGCGGGAGACGAGCAGTTCGAGGAGCAGGCGCGGGGCCGTGGCTCCTCGCATGTCGACGAGGCCCTGGTGCACGATCTCGGCGTAGCGGGTCAGCGTCGCAGGGCCGATCCGTTCAGCCTGGGCCGCCATCGTGGCCAGCTCGTCCTCCGGGGCGCTGACCAGGTTGCGGTCCGCGGCGTCCGGGACGGCGCAGAGCAGGACCAGGTCGCGGAGGCGGTCCAGGAGGTCGCTCGCGAAGCGGCGGGGGTCGTGGCCCGCGTCCACCAGGCGGTCGATGGTGCCGAAGACCGCCGCGCCGTCGCCGGCGGAGAGGCCGTCGACCACGTCGTTGATCAGGGCCGAGTCGGTGACGCCGAGGAGCGTGATGGCTCGTTCGTACTTCACGCCGTCCGGGCCCGCGCCGGACAGGAGCTGGTCCATGACCGACTGGGTGTCGCGGGCCGAGCCGCCGCCCGCGCGGATGACCAGCGGGAAGACGGCCGGTTCGACGGCCACGCCCTCGGCGGCGCAGTTGCGTTCGAGCAGGGTGCGCATCACGCCGGGCGGGATCAGGCGGAACGGGTAGTGGTGCGTGCGCGAGCGGATGGTCGGGAGGACCTTGTCCGGCTCGGTGGTGGCGAAGATGAAGATCAGGTGGTCCGGCGGCTCCTCGACGATCTTCAGCAGGGCGTTGAAGCCCTGCGTGGTGACCATGTGCGCCTCGTCGATGATGAAGACGCGGTACTTGGACTCGGCCGGGGCGTAGAAGGCCTTGTCGCGGAGGTCGCGGGCGTCCTCCACACCGCCGTGCGACGCCGCGTCGAGCTCGACGACGTCGACGCTGCCGCTGCCGTTGGGAGCGAGGCCGATGCAGCTGTTGCACTCGCCGCACGGGTCGGGGGTCGGGCCCTTCGCGCAGTTCAGCGAGCGCGCCAGGATGCGGGCCGACGAGGTCTTGCCGCAGCCCCGGGGGCCGCTGAACAGGTACGCGTGGTTCACCCGGCCCGCCGCCAGCGCGGTGCGCAGGGGGTCGGTCACGTGCTCCTGGCCGACGACCTCGGAGAACGTGGCCGGTCGGTACTTGCGATACAGAGCGAGCGCCACGCCGCAGACAGTACCGGTGGGCCCCGACACGAAAAGGGGACCCCGTGCACCCACCAGAGCCCGCTTATCCTTGCTGCCTTCCGGCCCTGGGGAGGTTCGCGAGATGTGTGCCGCACGAGGTCCGACGCAAGTGTAGCGAACCCTCTACTTCGAACGCATGTTCGATCTACCCACAGCGTTGTCCCCACCTGTGGACAACTTCCGGCCGGTGGCGAGCATCAGCAGGTCGGGGACCGGTAGATCGGGGATTCCGGTGTCCCGAAACGCTTGCGGGCTCCCCAGAACGGGCTCTTCAGCACGTGTTCCAGGGCGGCCTCAGCCGGTTCGGGCGGCATCTCGCGGACGCGGCCCAGCGGGCGGGCGACGTCCTGGCCGTGGACGAGGAAGTCGACCAGCGGGTCGATCGGGGACGCCATCGGAGCGCGCTTCGGGGAGGCGGCGGTCGCGCGGATCCGCGCGATCAGCTCCTGCCGGGTGAACCGCGCGGCGATCTCGCGGGCCCTGGTGTCCTCCATGCGCTCCCAGTCGAAGCGCGCCCTCACCACCCCGGTGAGCACGTCGCGCCAGCCCGTGCGGGTCGACGTGGTCAGGTGGGCGGCCATCTCCTGCGCGGTCCAGCCCGCGCAGAGCGTCTCCCTGCGCCACTCGTCGTCGGTCAGGTCCTCGAGGAGGTCGGCGACGCCCAGGCGTTCGGCCTCCAGCCACTTCATGATCATGATCGCCCTTCGACAGCGGCCAGCCTGCGGCGCAGGAAGTCCTGTTCGGTGCCGGTGCCCGCGAGCGCGATGGCCTCGCGGTAGGCCTGCGCGGCCTCGGCGTCGCGGCCCAGGCGGTGCAGCAGGTCGGCGCGGGCCGCCCGGTACGGGTGGTAGTCGCGGAGCTTGGGCTCGTCGGCCAGCGCGTCGAGCAGCGCGAGCCCCGCCACCGCCCCGTCGCGCATGGCGATCGCGGCGGCCCTGTTCAGCGCGACGACGGGCGACGGCGTCAGCTCGGCCAGCACGTCGTAGAGCGCCACGATCTGCGGCCAGTCGGTGCCGGCGAAGTCCGGTGCCTCGTCGTGCAACGCGTTGATGGCCGCCTGCACGCCGTACGGACCGTATCCACCCGTCAGCGCGCGCTCGGCCAATGCGCTGCCCTCGGCGATCATGTCGCGGTCCCAGAGCGAACGGTCCTGGTCCTCCAGCAGGGCGGGACGGGCGTCCCGGCGCGCGTGGACGAGCAGCATCAACGCCAGCAGACCCGTGACCTCGCGGTCCGGCAACAGGTTCCGCAGGATCCTCGCCAGCCGGACCGCCTCGTCGGCGAGGTCGGCCCGCTGCGCCGCGTAGCCCTCGGTGAAGATCGAGTAGAGGGCCTGCAGCACACCGGGCAGGCGTTCCGGGAGCTCGTGCGGGTCGGGCACGCGGAACGGGATGCGGGCCTGCTTGATCTTCTTCTTCGCCCGCACGATCCGCTGCTGCATGGTCGTGACCGGCACCAGGTACGCCCGCGCGACCTCCGGCGTCGTGAAGCCGGCCAGGCACCGCAGCACCAGCGCGCCGCGGTCCTCCTCCGCCAGCGCCGGGTGCGCGCACGTGAAGAACAGCTCCAGCCGCTCGTCCGGCAACGACTCCCCCGCCGGCGCGTCCGCCCGCGAGAACTCGACCTGCAGCAACGCGAGCCGCGCCGCGTACACCCGGTCGCGGCGCAGGCGGTCGACGGCCTTGCGGCGCGCGGTCGTGAGCAACCACGCGCCGGGCCGGTCCGGCACCCCGTCCACCGGCCAGTGCCGCAGCGCCGCCTCGATCGCGTCGGAGGTGACCTCCTCGGCCAGGTCGAGGTCGCCGAAGCGCTTGACCAGCGTCGCGAGCAGCCTGCCGCGCTCCTCCCGGAACACCTGCTCGACGTTCACGGGATCAGAAGTCGAACTCGGCGATCGGCCGCACGACGACGGCCCCGCCGTCCCGCGAGCCGGGGCACTTCGCCGCCCACTCGAGCGCCGCGTCGAGGTCGGGCACGTCGATGACGTTGTAGCCGCCGAGCACCTCGCGGGTCTCGGCGAACGGCCCGTCCGTGACGGTCCGCCTGCCGTCCGGCCCGACCTGGACGGTGGTCGCGGTGACGAGGTCGGCGAGCGAGTGCCCGGACACCAGGACCCCCGCGTCCCTCATCTCCTTCTCGTAGGAGGTCCAGTCCTCGACGGTGCAGCTCGACTGCTGGTCAGCGGCCGCGTGGATCAACAGCATGTACTTCACGGTTGCCTCCTGGGTTCGGTCTTACGGGATCACGACGAGCGGGTCCCCGCCAGATCGACACGGCCACCGGACTTTTTCCGGCGACCCCCGTTTTGGGCCCCGGAACACCCGTCCGGTAAGGTTCTCCACGGAGGATTCGCATAGCGGCCTAGTGCGCACGACTGGAAATCGTGTTGGGTTCACCCCCTCACGGGTTCAAATCCCGTATCCTCCGCTCGCTCGAAGGGCGCCGAACGTTCACCGTTCGGCGCCCTTCTGGCGTTACCGTTGCATGATGCTGCCCGAAGAGCTGATGCTGCTGTTCATCAACCAGCAGAACGGAAAGCTGCACGTCGACTCGGCGTCGGCGGAGAACGCGCTCGCGGGAGCCGTGCTCATCGAGCTGGTGAACTCGGGGCGTGTCGCGTTCGAGCCCAACGGCAAGAAGCTCCAGGTCGTCGACCCGACGCCGCTCGAGGACCCGCTGCTGCGGGAGTCGCTGGCGAGGATCGACAAGCCGATGAAGCCGCAGAAGGCGGTCGAGCGCCTGCGGAAGAAGGTGCGCGACAACGTGATCGCGCACCTGGAGAGCCGTGGTGCCGTCCGGGTCGAACCGCGGAAGGTGCTCGGGATCTTCCCCGGCAAGAGCTACGTGATCACCGACGAGCCGGGGGCCGACGCGGTGCGCAAGGCCGTCGGCGAGGTCGCGCTCGGGTACCGGGGTGCGGATGCGCGCACGGGGTCGTTGATCACGTTGCTGTACGCGGTGAAGGCCGTGCACAAGGTGGTCAGGGGCGAGAAGCGCGATCTGACCAGGCGGGCCAAGGAGATCGCCGCCGGCAACTGGGCGGGCGACGCCGTGCGCAGGGCGGTCGAGGCGATCCAGGCCGGGGTGGTGGCCGCGACGGCGGCTGCCGCCGCCGCGTCGTCTGGCTGACGCGGCGACGGCAGCGGTCGAACCGTCAGCTCTCCAGGCAGTCGAGGATGTCCTCGAGGGCGAACACGACCCGGTCGACGTTCGCGTCACCCGTGGACGGGCGGGCGCGGACGATCTGCGGGTCGTGGTCGCTCGCCTGGTCGGCGAACTCGGCGTTGATGTGGACCACGTCGTAGCTGAAGCGCGTGATGTTCTTGCTCACCACGAGGTGGTCGAGCGTCTGCGAGTTGCCCTCGAAGACGTAGCTGTACCGCTCGGCGGCGGGCAGCGTGTCGATCAGCGCCTTGAGGTTGCCGTCGCCGGTGAGCGTCTTGAGCGCCGGCGAGAACTGGTAGTCGTTCAGGTCGCCCGCGAGGACGACGTTGGCGCCCTTGTCGACCGCGCGGATCTGCTCCGTGAACGCCTTCAGCGCCGCGGCCTGCTTGCCGCGCTGCACCTCGGACGAGCGGTTCGGCGGCTGGTTGCGGCCGTGGATCGCCTCGTCGCCACCCTTGGAGTTGAAGTGGTTCGCGACGACGAAGACCGTGCGGCCGCGGAACTTGAACTCGCCGGCGAGCGGCTTGCGGCTGTTCGCCCACGCGTCGTTCAGCGGGTCGATCCGGCCGGGTGACACGGAAAGCGCCGCGCGGCCGTTCTTCTTCACGACCTGGACCGGCGTGGAGAAGTCGCCGCCCGGACGGTCCACGAAGGACACCCGCTGCGGGTTGAAGAAGAAGCCGACGCGGATGTTGCCGCCGGGCTCGCCGCCGTCCTTGAGGTTCTCCGGGTCGATCTGGCGCCACTCGTAGCGCGGGCCGCCCTTGGCGACGATCGCGTCCGAGAACTTCCGCAGCGTCTGGTCCGCCGCCACGACACCGTCGTTGGTGGCGCCGTTGTTGTCCTGGATCTCCTCCAGCACGACGACGTCCGGGCTGCGCAGGTTGGTCGTGACGCCGTCCGCGAGGCGGTCGAACTTCGCCTGCGGGTCGGACGGGTCGAGGTTCTCGACGTTGTAGGTCGCGACCGAGAGCTCGGCCTGCTTCTGCTGCGCGGTGATCTCGCGCTGCAGGTTGGAGGACGTGTGCGTGCCGAGCGTGAGCGCCGCCAGCGTGTAGCCGCCGAAGTTCGTGTACTCGAGCGCACCGACGGTCGCGCCGGCGAACACGTCACCGACGTCGGCGGCCGGCAGCGTGCCGACGGCCTTGATCTTCAGGCGGCCGCTGTTGGGCTGGTCGTAGGCGGTGTA
Source organism: Lentzea sp. DG1S-22 (assembly GCF_036321065.1). Classification (NCBI taxonomy): domain Bacteria; kingdom Bacillati; phylum Actinomycetota; class Actinomycetes; order Pseudonocardiales; family Pseudonocardiaceae; genus Lentzea; species Lentzea sp. DG1S-22. Next base: position 5,805,019 of record NZ_CP143276.1, read on the forward strand.
GGTGGTGCCACCGCGCTGGTTGCGGTTCTGGTCGGGGTTGACCGTGACCCAGACCTCGCCGAAGGAGTTGCTCGGGCCGACCACGCGGGCGTCGTCGACCTGGACCAGCGTGCCCTCGAGCGACTCGAAGTGGTCGAGGCCGTACTTGGCGGGCTCCAGCGGGAGCTGCTCGATGCTGCCGCCCGGAGCGGGCAGGTAGCCGGCAGGGACGTTCTTCACGACGACCGGCGCCGGGACGGGGTTGCCCTTCGACACGGTGATCGTGGTGGGCGAGGTGATCTCGGTGAGGGTCTGGTTGGAGCCCGTCTCACCGCCCGGCCGGTACTCGGCGACCGTGCCGCTGACGAGCACGCTGTCGCCGACGGCCACGGTCGGCGCGGTGCCGGCCGTGTAGACGAAGACGCCCTCGCTGGTGCGCGGGTCGTCGTCCTGGCCGGTGACGTCCTGGATCCAGAAGCCGCGGTCACCCGTGGCGCGCGTGCCGGTGACGACGCCGGGGACGTTGGTGACCTTCTGGCCGACCAGCGGCGAGACGCGCGTGACGCCCTGGACGTCGTGGATGCGCTTGTCGCCGGGGGTGGGGTCCGGGTCGGGATCCGGGTTGCCGCCGCCCGGGGTCTCGCCCTTGGAGTTGGTCGGGGTGGGCGCGCCGACGGTGAAGTCGGCGGCGTTGTCGTCGGTGTCACCCGCGGTGCGCGACGCCGAGGTCGTGTTGCTCAGGGCGCCCGTCGCGGCACCCTCGCGGACGGCGGCCGAGCCGTAGCCGACGAGGTCCTTGACCCGCGTGTCGGCGGCGCAGTCGGCGGCCGTCTTGCAGGTGAGCGGCGCGGTGCCGCTGACCAGCGCGATGGTGCCGTTGGCGCCGCTCATGGCGATCGTGCCGGTGGCGTCCGGGGCGGGCAGCTCGACCGTGCCGCCCGTGCCCTTGGCCTGCGCGACGAGGAACGTCTTGCCGGGCGCGATCGAACCGGTCAGCGGCGTGACGCCCCACTGCGTGGTCGCGCCGGGGCTCGCCGAGATGTACTGGACGCTGAAGCCGTCGAGGGCGAACGGGGCGGCGCCCTTGTTGGCCAGCTCGACGAAGTCCTGCGTCAGCGTGGCGCCGGAGTTGCCGCCGCCTCCGTAGACCTCGGAGATCAACGCGTCGGTGCTGGGTGCGGCGACGGCCGGGGCGGCGGCGAGCACGAGTGCCGCCACCGCTGTGCCGACGACCGGCAGGGTGGGTCTCAAAACTTCCTCCAGGGGATGCGGCGGACCGACGCATCTTTCCCCGATCGTGTGAGCTTTGGTAGCCGTTGTTACTAACGGTTAACCGGTTGGCCCATCAATCATCACTCGAACAAGTGTTCGATCATGGTGTATGCTCGATCTCGGAACGCCGGCCTGTGGGCCCCTCCCAGGCACCGGCCGGCGTCCCTACAACTCCCGGAGTAGGACTTCCGGCCACGAGCGCCGCTGCGCCGAGATCGTCAACCGGCCTTCGCCGCCCGCGTCCGCCCTGATTGCCGCTGAACTGGGCTTTCAGGTGCGTTGACCCCGGACCGGACGCTTACCCAGCTGCTCCGCCACCTCGGCCACGCCCACCACTGGGCCGGCTCGGTGCTGCGCGACAGAGTTCCGGAGATCGACTTCTCCCGCAACGGCACACGGCTGCTGTCGTCGATATGGGTGAACCGGTCACGGCTCTCAACTCGGAAGATGCGGCGCGGGAGAGCTTCCACTGCTGCGCCCGGCAGGCTTGATCGCCACCACGAATGCCACCAAACGTCAGAGCCCCGGTTGCCATGATCGGCAACCGGGGCTCTGAGCAGCGGTGGCGGTGGGATTTGAACCCACGGAGGCTTGCACCTCACACGCTTTCGAGGCGTGCTCCTTCGGCCGCTCGGACACGCCACCGGTAAGAACAATACACAGCCCGATCCACCGGCTTAACGCTGGGTCCGGAAGAAGCGTTCCAGCAGGTCAGCGCACTCCTGCTCCAGCACGCCGCCCTGGACCTCGGGGCGGTGGTTGAGCCGGCGGTCGCGCACGACGTCCCAGAGCGAGCCGACGGCGCCCGTTTTGGGCTCCCAGGCGCCGAAGACGAGACGGGAAACACGTGCCAGGACGAGCGCGCCGGCGCACATCGTGCACGGTTCCAGGGTGACCGCGAGGGTGCAGCCGTCGAGGCGCCAGCCGTCGCCGTAGCGGGAGGCCGCCTCGCGCAGGGCCAGGACCTCGGCGTGGGCGGTCGGGTCGCCCAGCGCTTCGCGGGCGTTGCAGGCCTCGGCGAGCACCGTGCCGTCCGGTGCGTAGACGACGGCGCCGATCGGGACGTCCGCGCCCGACGCCGAGGCCGCGCGCAGGGCCGCGCGGACCATGTCCTCCGGGGTGGTCACGCTTCGATCGTGTCGAGCAGCTTCGTGAACTCGTCGATGAAGCCGATGCGCTGGGCGATCATCTGGAGCTGCTCGTCCGGGTAGAGGTCGACCTGGTCGACGATGATCTGGAGCTCGTGCGAGGGCATGCCGAGGTCGGAGAGGACGCCGAGGTCGCCTTCCGGCCAGAGCTCGTTGTCCTCCTCGTCCGGGGGGTCGACGCGCAGCAGGTCGAGCACGTCGGCCGCGATGTCGTAGTCGAGGGCGGCGGCCGCGTCCGAGAGCAGCAGCGCCACGCCGCCCGGCACGGGCCTGAGGATGATGAAGAACTCGTCGTCGACGGCGAGGAGCCCGAACACGGCTCCCGTCGACCTCAGCCGGCGCAGCTCCGTGATCGCCGCGTCCAGCTCCGACAGCGCGGAGCTGTCCATCCTGCTGCACCGCCAGCGGCCGTCCTCCCGGACCACCGCGACCGCGAAGCCGTTGACCGGCTCCTGCTGTGTCATGAGCACACCGTAGGGCCCAGACGACCTTCCCGGTAGCCGAGGTGGTGGCACCATCGGTGGATGAGCACAACTACGCCGGACCCCCGTCTCGCCGGACTGCTCGAAGGGGCGCGCGCGCTGCAGCCCCGCACGGTGGCGCTGCGCCGTCAGATCCACAAGCACCCCGAGCAGGGCCTGCAGAACCCCAAGACGCAGGCGGCGATCCTGCACGCGTTGGACGGGCTGCCGCTGAAGGTCACGAAGGGCGAGTCGACGACCTCCGTCGTGGCGGTGCTCGAGGGTGACCAGCCGGGGCCGACCGTGCTGCTGCGCGGCGACATGGACGGGCTGCCGCTGCAGGAGGACACCGGGCTGCCGTACGCGTCCGAAGTGGACGGCAACATGCACGCCTGCGGCCACGACACGCACGTCGCGATGCTGGCCTCGTCCGCACGGCTGCTCGCGGACCGGCGGGACGCGCTCAAGGGGCGCGTGCTCTTCATGTTCCAGCCGGGCGAGGAGGGCCACCACGGCGCCCGGTACATGATCGAGGAAGGCCTGCTCGACGACGGCGTGGAGAAGGCGTTCGCCCTGCACATCACGTCCACGCTCAAGTCGGGCGTGGTGACGTGCCGGCCCGGCCCGATGATGGCGTCCGCGGACACGTTCCACGTGCACGTGAAGGGCCGCGGCGGCCACGGCGCGATGCCGCACAACGCGCTCGACCCGGTGCCCGCGGCGGCGGCGATGGTCGGTGCGATCCAGACGATGCTCGGCCGGCGGATCAGCGTGCACGAGCCCGCGGTGGTGACGGTCGCGCAGATCAACGCCGGTACGACCACGAACATCATCCCCGAGGTCGCGACCCTGGACGGGACGATCAGGACGTTGTCCGAGGCGACGCGCGCGCTCGTGCACAAGGAGCTCAAGCAGGCCGTGAAGCACACGGCCGCCGCCTACGGGTGCCATGCCGAGGTCAGCATCGTCCCTGGCTACCCGGTGACGGTGAACGACGACGCCGTCGGCAAGCACGTGGTCGACCTCGCGGCCCGGGCGATGGGCGCCTCGTGGAGCGAGCCGATGGAGTACCCGCTGATGGGCGCGGAGGACTTCTCGTACGTGCTGCAGAGGGTGCCGGGGGCGATGGCGTTCCTCGGGGCGTGCCCGCGCGGGATCGACCTGGAGGAGGCCGCGCCGAACCACTCGAACCGGGTGCTGTTCGACGAGGCCGCGATGGAGCACGGGGTCGCGATGTACGCGGCGTTCGCGCTGGACGCCCTCCGGTAGTTCGCCGCACACGTGCGGCACGGAATGATGAGCGCCGTGCGAGACGTGTGCGTGATCGGACTGGGACTGATCGGCGGCTCCGTGCTGCGGGCCGCCAAAGCTGCCGGGCGCACGGTGTGGGGTGCGACGGCGAGCAGGGACGACGCGGACAAGGCGCGCGCCGAGGGCTTCGACATCACGACGGTGGACGAGGCCCTCGGCCGCAGCCGGGAAGCTCTCGTCGTCCTCGCGGTGCCGCTGCCCGCGCTGCCGGACCTGCTGCGCAAGGTCCCCGCGGGCACGCGGCTCACGGACGTCACTAGCGTGAAGGGTCCCGTCCACGACGCCGTGCACCGGTACGCGCCGCACGCGCGGTTCGTCGGCGGGCACCCCATGGCCGGCACGAGCAGGAGCGGCTGGGACGCGGGCAGCGCCACGCTGTTCGAGAACGCCGCCTGGGTCGTCACGCCCGAGGAGGCCGACGACCACCTCAACGACGTCATGCGGCTCGCGCTCGACTTGAAAGCGCACGTCGTGCCCACGACGCCGGAGGAGCACGACGAGGCGGTGGCGCGGATCAGCCACCTGCCGCACATCATGGCGGCGGTCCTCGCGGCGGTCGGGGCCGACGGCGGACCTCTCGCGATGGCCCTCGCGGCGGGCAGCTTCGGGGACGGCACGCGCGTCGCCGGGAGCAGGCCGGAACTGGTCCGCGCGATGTGCGAGGGCAACCGGGACGCGCTGCTGATGGCCGTCGACGACGCCCTCGGCAGGCTCGGCGCGGCACGCGGCTCGCTCGCGTCGACCGGTGGCCTCGCGAAGACGATCGAGGCGGGTCACGAGGGCAGGAACGCGCTGGTCGACCAGCCGCGGCGGACCGGCGTCACGATCGACCTGACCAAGCCGGGGGCACTGGCGGCGTTGCGGAACCTCGGGTCGCGCGGCGGGCGCGTGGTTGGGCTGAACGGCAGCACCGCCGTCGCGGAAACGTCGTAGGGTCGCCGGGTGGATCGACGGACCCTCGCCGGTGGGCTCGGTGGTCTCGCGCTCGTCGTGGCCGCCGTGGTGGCGCTCCGGACCGGTGACGCGCCGGGCACGCTCGAGCGGGAGATCGCGGACGGCGTCGAGGTCGTCGCGCCGCAGGAGCCGGTGAAGCCCGCCAACCCGCGGACGCAGGCGCTGGACGTGGACGCGTTGCAGGTCGCCTGGAACGGCTCGGCGTCGGCGTACGAGGTGCGCTGGAACGGCAACGTCCAGCTCGTCCCGACCCCCGAGGTGGAGCTGCCGGGGCTGGACCCCGACGCGGAGACGTCCGTCGAGGTCCGCGCGGTGAGCGCGACCGGCAGGCGGTCCGAGCCGCTCCTGATCAGCGCGACGCCCGAGGACCTCTACGACGACCGGTGGGACGACCGGCTCGTCGGCCAGGTCGACAGGTTCGACGGACCGGAGGCGCTGGACCCGCGCAAGTGGCGGGTCCTGGCGGAACCGGAGTGCCTCGGGCTGCGGCCGTTCGGGCAGGCCAGGCGCATCGACGTCGACTGCCCGACGGCGGCCTTCCAGTCGAACACGCCCCTCCGGTTCGGGATGCCCGCCGCGGACGGCGCCACCGGCCGCGCGGTCGTCAGCGTCGCGGGCGCGGTCGAGTCGAGCCACGTGCGGCTGACGCTGCTGCCCGACCCGTGGCAGTACCTGGAGGAGACCGACGCGCAGCCGAAGGGCTCGGTCAGCCTCGACGTCACGACGCAGGGCACGCGGATCATCGCCGACCCGGACCTGTCCCGCACCGGCAGGCAGATCACCCTCGGCGACTCGCAGACGACCGGGCTCGTCGCGGGCGTGCGGCACCGGTGGGAGATGCGGGTGCTGCCGGACGCCGTCGTGGCGCTGCGGGACGGCGTCGTGGTCGCCTACGAGCCCGTCGCGATCACCGAACGGCTGGTGCACCCGCGGATCCGGATCGACGGCGGCGGGTTCCTCGACGCGTTCGGCGTCGGCGGCGTGCCGGAACGGGTCGTGCCCACCGAGGTCATCCCGCTCGAGAAGGACGTCGAGCTGCCGCAGGACGCCGTCGCGGCGAAGCTCGTCTCGCCGGTGCCCGGCCGCCAGGTCACGGTCTCCGACCTGCCCCTGACCACCGGGAAGGTCGCCGCCGCGCAGCAGGCTCGGCTCGTGGTCATCCGCAAGCCCGAGAGCCGTCCCCAGGCCCTCCCCCGGCTCTCCGACCGCCCCGGCGGCATGAAGACCGGGGCGCCGCGGTTGCACGTGGTGCACGAGGACGGCACGAAGCCGCCGCAGCCGTTGCCGCGCAAGGGCCGTGTCCTCGTCACCGCCGAGGTGAACGCGATCGGGCACCGCGGCGTCGAGCTCGAGCTGGACGGGAAGCGGATCGCCGCGCTGCCCACCGACGAGCAGGGCTCCGCGGTCCCCGGCAGGCACGAGTTCTGGCTCGACACCGCGGCCCTGGGCGTCGGGGCGAGCGCTCGGCTCGAGCTCGGCGTCCTTCCGGCGGACGGTGGCGAACCCGTTATCGCGGAAACCGTGTTCGCACTGGGGTGAACGCCCTAGCGTGACCGCTATGAAGCGGGTCGCCTTCGCTGTCGCGGGCCTCGCGCTGGTGGCGGGCGTGCTCGTGCTGCGCGACACCGGCGGGAGCGACTCGACCCTGCCCACCGCCGCACCGCCGCCGACGAAGCTCAGGGCGTACGCGGCGGAGCAGGTGCTGGTGCCGGGTCCGCAGGGCCGTCCGGGCACGCCCTCGAACGTGGTCGCGCGCGCCGGCCACCACAGGATCCAGCTCACCTGGTCCGGCGACGCGCCCGCGTACGAGGTGCGGTGGGGCGAGAAGACCAAGCTCGTCACGCGGCCGGGCACGCAGCTCAACGGCCTGCTGAACGACCGCGAGCAGGAGGTCGAGATCCGCGCGGTCGACTCCTTCGGCCAGCGGTCGCAGCCCGCGAGGACCAGGGCGACCCCGCGCGCGGACAACGCCCCGTACACGTTCGTCGACCGCTTCGACAGCCCCGCCGAACCCGACCTGCGGCGGTGGCGGCTCTCCAAGCGCACCGACTGCGCCCGCGCCACCTCGGGTGACGAGGAAGACCACGACCGGCTCGTGGTCGGCAGCAGTTGCGGCACCCGCGCCGTGACGCTGAGGGCGCGCACGCCGTTCGCGCGCGGTGACGACGAGAGCCGGCTCGTGGTCGAGACCGACGCTCCGGGCACCGGCGGCAAGCTGCTGCTCGACCTCGTGCCCGGCCCGGTCAGCGTCCAGGGCGACCCGGTGCCGCCGAACACCGTCCGCGCCACGGTCTCGACCGACGCCGCCGGCAACTCGGTCGTCGAACTGGTGCCGAACGGCACCGCCGTCAAGCCGCTCCCGCCCGCGCTGCCGGGCGTGACCGTGCGCTGGGAGGTCGTGCTGACCTCCGCGGGCGTCCAGGTCGTGCGCGACGGTGACGTCGTCGCCACCTCGTCGTTCGTGCCGCAGTGGCGCGAGGCGACGGCGCTGGTCGGCTTCGCGGCGCTCGCGGGCGACCGGATCCGCGCGGGCGTCGACCTGATCGGCTACCGGACCGCCAGGGCCGACACCCCGCCCACGGGCCCGACACCGCAGGTGCGCGTGGACGGTCCGGCGAGCACCGGCGCGAGCCCCCTGGCGGACGTCACCGCGGGTCAGCTGCGCATCGCGCTCATCCCGTCCCGTGAAGGCGCGCCCGTCCCGGCGGTGAGGGTCAACGGCGTCGAGGTGCCGATCAGGCCGGCGGTCGAGGGCACGCCGTGGAAGCCCGGCGCGGAGTACCCGGCCGTCGCCGACCTGCCGCGGGAGGCGTTCACCGACACCGTGGACGTGCAGCTGGTGACGCAGGAGCGCATCCAGGTCACCCACACCGACGTCGAGCTGACCGGCCCGCAGAGCATCACCCAACGCGAGAACTCGACCCCTCTGGTCGACGCGAAACCGGCGCTCGCCGATCCCGTCCCCGAGGTCCTGGACGCCGGTGGGCAGCCCATCGGGAACGGTGCCGCGTTCAACCGGGGCCGCGTGGTGCTGGAGGTCCGCGTCAACGCCCTGGACGCGGCCGTGGCGGGCCTCGCCGGGTTCGAGGTCAGGCTCGACGGCACGCACATCGCCACCGTTCCCACCACGGCCGACGGTCCCGCCGCAGCGGGCCGGTGGCGGATCTCACTCAACACGGCGGCGCTGAGCCCCGGCGCCCACGCGGTCGAGGTGAAGGCGTTCAGCACCGATCAGGGAGTGCACCCCGAAACGGGTTACGTCCCCTTTTTGCTCAAGCCCTGATTGGCCCAAGATGGGGGCATGGCTCGCGCATTGATCATCGACGCCGCCCGCACGCCGTTCGGCAGGTACCGCGGAGGCCTCTCCGGCATCCGCGTGGACGACCTCGCCGCGCTGCCGATCGTCGACCTGCTGCGCCGCTACCCGTCGCTCGACCTGGCCCGCATCGACGACGTGGTGCTGGGTGACGCGAACGGCGCCGGCGAGGACAACCGCAACGTGGCCCGCATGGCCGCGCTGCTGGCGGGGCTGCCGGTCTCCGTGCCGGGCGTGACGGTGAACCGGCTGTGCGCCTCGGGCGGGGAGTCGATCATCCAGGCCGCCCGCGCGCTGATCACCGGGGACGCGGACCTGGTGGTCGCGGGCGGTGTCGAGGGGATGTCGCGGGCGCCGTTCGTGACGGCCCGCCCGGACAAGGCGTTCCCGGATCGCCTGGAGACCGTCTCGACGGCGCTCGGCTGGCGGCTCGTGAACCCGCGCATGCCCAAGCACTACACCGTTCCGCTGGGACTGGCCGCCGAGAAGGTGGCCCACGATCTGGGGATCACGCGCGAGCAGATGGACAACTTCGCGCTGCGCTCGCACCGTCGCGCCGCCGCGGCGTGGGACGCGGGCGTGCACGAGGGTTTCGCGTTCCCCGTGCAGCTGCCGGACGGGACGGCGGTCAGGCGCGACGAGAACGTCCGCGCGGACACGAGCATCGAGAAGCTCGCGAAGCTCAAGCCGGCGTTCACGGAGAACGGGTCGGTGACAGCGGGCAACGCGTCACCGATGAACGACGGCGCCCTGGCCGCCCTGCTCGGCACGGAAGCGATCGCGGCGGAGCTGGGCGTCGAGCCGCTGGGCGAGGTGCTGGGCAGCGCGACGACCGGCGAGGAGCCGCACCGGTTCACGGTCGCGCCCGTCCCGGCGATCCGGAAGTTGTTGAAGCGCCTGCACCTCGACGCCGAGCAGGTCGACCTCTGGGAGATCAACGAGGCGTTCGCCGCGATGGCGTTGTCGGTCGTGCACCACCTGCCCGAGATCGACAGGGAGAAGGTCAACGTGCACGGCGGCGCCATCGCCTACGGGCACCCGCTCGGCGCCTCGATGCCGCGCGTGATCATCGACCTGTGCCGCCACCTGCGGGCGCGCGGTGGCGGTGTGGGCATCGCGGCGGCGTGCGTCGGCGTCGGCCAGGGCGTGGCGGTCGCGGTCCGCGTCTAGGGCTTGGTGTGCAGGACGTCCCGCGCCTGTTCGGCGGCGCGGGTGATGGCCTCGCTGACGAAGTCGAGGAACCGCGCGATGTTCTCCAGCCGGACGGCCGCGGGCGTGCCGGGGCCGAGGCTGCTGACGCCGTGGCGCGCGGCCCCGGCGAGTGTCGTCGTGCCCTGCGCGCTCGCGATCATCGACCGGTACCAGATGTCGCCCTCGTCGACGACGTAGCGCTCGCGGCGGCGTTCGTCGCGCACGCGGCCGATCAGGCCCTGGCCTTCCAGGTACGCCACGGCTTTCGAGACCGAAGCCGGGCTGACCTGCAGGTGCGACACCAGTTCCTGCGCGGTCATGCTGCCGGAGTCGGTGGCGTAGAGGCTGGCGAGCGTCCGCGCCGTCATCCTGGGCAGGCCCTGGCCGATGAAGATGCCCGAGAACACCTCCTCGAACTCCCGCACGGCCTCCGGGTCGCGCCCGTCGGTGCGTTCCGCCGCCCGGCGGCCCTTCGGTGACGCCGGCTTGCGGCGCTGCGCCCGGCGTTCGGTGGAGAGCTGGGCGATGTCGGGCTTGTAGCCCGCGGGACCTCCGTTGCGCAGGACCTCGCGGGTGATCGTCGAGGTGGGCCGGCCGAGGCCCCGCGCGATCTCCGCGTACGCGAGACCGTCGGCGAGGCCGAGGGCGATCTGACGGCGTTCCTGCTGGGTGAGTCGGCCTCCTGGCATGCCGCGAGCATAGCCTTCACCTTCAGTTCATTGCAACGATCGTTGCGTTAGATTCAGATCCGGTTGCAACGATATTGCCGTCCTGAGCTGGTGTTACTCGCCTTTTATGCAACTAGCTTGTTGGCTGGATATGGAAACGCAACGTAGCTTTTCACCCATCGGAAACAACGAGCCACAGGAGCCAGAGATGCAGACCTTCGCCACCACCGCCCCGATCGCCGCCCTGCTCGACCTCCCCGCCGGGCGCGTCCAGTTCATCGCCTCCGACCGCGCCGACGCCGCCGTCGAGGTCCTGCCGGTCGACGCCTCGAAGAGCCGCGACGTGAAGGCCGCCGAGAAGGTCTCGATCGCGTTCGCCGACGGGGTCCTGCGCATCGAGGCCGATTCCGGCGGCAAGCTCCTCGGGTCGTCCGGTGCGGTCGAGATCACCGTCCAGCTGCCCGCCGGGTCGCGGGTCGAGGCCAAGGCCGCGAGCGCGGAGTTCCGCGGCGTCGGCAGGCTCGGCGACATCACCTTCGAGGCCGCGCAGAGCGACATCAAGATCGACGAGGCCGCGCACGTCCGGCTGTCGACGCAGGCCGGCGACGTGACCATCGGCCGCCTCACCGGTTCGGCCGAGATCACCACGCTCAAGGGCCACATCACCGTCGCCACCGACCGCTCCGCCTCGCTCGACGCCGGCACCACCTACGGCCGCATCACCAACTCGCTGCGCAACGACGGCTCGGACGCGGTGACCATCCGCGCCACCACGTCGTACGGCGACATCACCGCCCGCGGCCTCTGACCACAGAGGAGACCACCATGACCACCGACGCCGGTCACGCGGTGGTCGACCCGGAGGTGCTGGGCGAGATGGTCTAGCGGGCTTTGACCTCCGCCAGGAACGCCGACCACGCCTTGTCCGACACGGGCAGGTGCGTGGTCGGCGCCTTGCTGTCCCGGATGCCGACGCCACGACCGACCTCGACGCAGTCGCTCGCCGTGCCGCTGTAGCTGCTCTTCCGCCAGGTCATGAGCCGTCCCCTCACGTCAGCAAGCGCGTGATCACCTCCCTCGATTGTTCCTCATCCAATGCTTGGGCGGCGAGCGCCTTGAGCACTTCGTCGTAGACGGTGATCGAACCTTTGTCCTCCAGGAACAGGCTCAGGTTGTGGGTCTCGACGAAGACGACCGGTTCGAACTTCTCGAAGCCGAGCTTGGTGAAGGAACCCGCCAATCCCGCATGCACGCCTATCGAGTGAGGCACGACGCGTACGCGCACGCAAGGCCGGATCGACATGAGCAACAGGTCCTGAAGCTGCGCAGCCATCAGTTGCGCGCTGCCGACCTGCAGGCGTAGCGCCTGCTCGTGGACGTAAAAGGTGAACTCGCGGCTCGGGTGGAAGATCGCTCGCCGCGCTTCTCGCGCAGCCACGACCTCGCCCACCTGCTCCGGCTTGATCGTCGGGACGGCCCGCACCACTTCGAAGGAGTACTGCGGGATTTGCAGAAGGCCTGGCACCAGGTTCATGGCCCACACGAAGATCTTGGTGGCCAGCCGCTCCTGGCTGATCAGGGTGCGCAGCTGGTCCGGCACGCCATCCTCGTCACCGAACTGGAGGAAGCCCTTCTCGCGCGTCTCCTTGAACAGCGCGAGCAACCGCCGGAGCTCCCCCGCTTCCGTCTGGCACAGGCCGAGCAGTGTCGCCACCTCGACCTCGGTGACCCCGCCCTTGCCCTTGACCAGGTCCGAGACCTTGGCCTCTTCCCAGTCGAGCAGCTCCGCGATCCGCCGCTGCGTCATCCCGGTGGACTGGATGGCATCGCGGACACCATCACCGAACGAGCGGCCGACCACGCTCGAGAACCGTTTCGGCATGGTCGGACGCTAGAGGGCCGCGCCAGGTCGCTTCCACCGCCGGACGGCGACTCGCCACGAAGGAGGTACTTCTTGGACGGGCTCTAAATCCGCTTCGAGATCAGCGGGTACTCGACGACGAGGCCGTTGGCGTCGACCTTGATGTTCTGCTCGAAGCCGCCGCTCTTGAACCGCACGACCGAGACGTCGTCGGCCACGGACACCGTCTTGTACGTCTGGGTGACGGCGCGGACGGACAGGTCGGGCAGCGACACCCGGACCACGGGCAGGGCGTGCTCGCCCGGTTCGCGGTGCAGACCCAGGCGGCGGATCGGGATGGCGTTGAACAGCACGGCGAACTGGACGTCGACGTCGAGGGCGTCGTTGAACGTCTCGCGCTTGCTGCCCTGGCCGTGGTCGACGAGCCAGGCGCCGTCCTCGGTGCGGGAGAGGGAGCACTGGCGCTCCTCCAGCACGGTGGCCGTGCGCAGGAGCAGCCTGGTGACCTGGCCGCTCTCGCCGACGGACACCTCGAACGAGGCGTTGAACTGCTCGTCGGGGCCGGCGGCGACGAGACGACCGGAGGCGCGCAGGCGCTGGTCGCTCGACAGGAGCAGGCGGACCTGCTCGAGCCGCGGCTCGTGGATGCCCTGCCAGGTGAACATCTCGGGCCTGCGGGCAGAAGTGGAGCGGGTCTCCCCGGAGGTGACCCGCTCGGCGTCAGTGGCGTTGAAGGAGTTCACTCATCCACCTGGAAGGATGTCCTTGAGCTTCTGGGCTACCGAGTCGACCTGCTCTTCGTGACCGAACTTGCCCGCGAGGAAGTCCGCCGCGGCGTCCACGCCCTTGTCGACCTGCTCGTGGTGCTGCTCGGCGAGGTCCATGGCCTTGGTCTTGATCTCGTCGAAGTTCATGTGGTGCTCCTTCGTCCCTGACGCAGGGTACCCGAGCAGGCCCCGCGTGGTGATAGCCGCGATCACGCCACTTCCGCCTGGACAGGCCGGCCCGGCGACGACGAAGATGTGCCCTGCCGCCGCCTGGGTCGGCCGCCGACGCGGTCAGAACCAGGAGGAAGCCCGATGACACGGCTCCTGCGTGGAGTTATGTCCGCAGTGCTGCTGTTGCCGCTCGTCGCTGTTCCCCCGGCCAACGCCACGGCCGATCCGCGGGGGAAAGCGGAGTTCACGGTGACGACCACGGCCACGAACGTCGCCGCCCGCAGTGACCGGCGGCCCGTCGCCGGCGGGGTGCACGACCGCAAGGCCGGGAAGACCTTCATCTCGTGGGCCGGTCGGCACGAGGACAGCTACGTCCAGACGTACGACCACCGCGAGTCCGCGTGGTCCGCGCCCAACCGGATCGCCGACGGCGACTCCGACGCGCACAACTACCCGACCGTGGTCCAGGCCCGCGACGGGCACCTGCTGGTCTTCCGCGGCATGCACAACGTCGAGCTGCGCATGTCCCGCTCGCCGGAGCCCCACTCGGCGGACGGCGTCTGGGAAGAGACGCTGATCTCGAAGAACGCGGCCACGTACCCGATGCCGTTCGTCACGCGCGACGGCACGATCCACGTCTTCTACCGGGAGACGACCCGCGACCTCGACGGCACGACGCCCACGGACACACGTCCGATGCTCTACGTCGTGTCGAAGGACAACGGAAGGACGTGGAAGACCTCCACCGAACTGACCGGTGACCGGTTCGCGATCGGGTCGACCTCGCGCGCGGACAACATGAACGAGATCTACATCGGCCAGCTCCGCCAGGAGGACAACGGCCGCGTGCGGATCGTCTACACGCTCGCGGGCGGTGGTCCCGAGGGCAACAAGCACGACCGGTACCACCGCAACATCTACTACACGTGGTTCGACCCGCGGAACCGGCACTTCCACTCGGCGTCCGGCCGCGATCTGGGCACCCAGGTCGACGACGCCGACCAGGAGGCGCACCTCAAGGTCGCCGAGACCCCGCTGACCGTGCCGAACGGCGTGAAGTCCCCGGACTACATCCAGCAGGTGGGCACGACGCTGGGCAAGCCGTTCGTGCTGTGGTTCACGGGCGACGAGGCGGGCGGGCCGCTGCGCAACCACCTGTCCACCTGGAACGGTCGCGCGTGGGAGACCAAAGAGGTCGCACGGGGTCTGCGCACCCGTGAGGCCGAACCGGTCGACCCGATCACCTGGCGCGTGTACGCGACCGAGGACGGCAAGCCGAACGTGAACACCTACCTGGTGCGGTTCGGTCGTCACTGGACGCCGGAGACCGTCATCCCTACGGCCAAGCCGGTGCAGCGCGTCGAGGTCGTGGAGAACTTCCGCGACCCGGCCCGCGCGATCTTCTCCGGAGCTTCGTCCAACCGGGACGTCGCCATCGCCGACGGCGACATCAGCGTGGCGGGCACCAGCCGCCGCTGACCGGGTCCGGACAAGGCAAACGCCCCCTGCTCCGGCGCGGAACCAGGGGGCGTTCGTCTGGGTGGCGGCTACCTCAGATCAGGCGCCGGCCTTCTTGCGACGGACCACGAACAGCGCAGCCGCACCGCCGCCGACGAGGACCAGACCGCCGATCAGCGGCCACAGGATCGACGCACCGGTCTGGGCGAGGTCCTCGCCACCACCGGGAGCCGGGGCGGCCGGCGTGGTGGAGGTGGTGGACGGAGTGGTGGTCTCCGGCGCCGTGGTGGTGGTCGGGGCCGTGGTCGTGGTCGGAGCCGTGGTCGTGGTGGTCGGCACGACGCCGGCCTTCCAGTCGGCCTTGGCCTCCTTCTCGACCTTGGCCTTCTGCGGCTGCGCGACGACGAGCGACTGCGCCACGTCTTCCTTGTCCTTGTTGTGCGCGACGAACAGGCGGCCGATCGCGAGCTCGGCCTCGGCCGAGAGCTTGATCGAGGCGTTGCCGGCCGGGGCCTTCTCCGGGACGTTCACGAAGAACTCGGAGACCTTGTCGCCCGTGGACTTGGCGGCGACCTTGTCACCCTGCTTCTGCAGGGCGAGCGGCGTGCCGTCCTTGTCGGTGAGGGTGACGCCCTCCGGGAGGTTCGCGGTCAGCTTGACCTCGGAAGCCGTGGTCGTGACCTTGAACGGGCCGATCTTCTCGCCGGACTTGCCGGACTTCGAGGCGGGCTCGAGCTCCAGCGTCGGCTTCGGCTGCTCCTTGATCTCGTTCGCCGCGGCGTCCTTGACCAGGCGCTCGTACAGCTTGACGACGTCGGCGTTCGTCTTGTCGCTGTCGAGCTCGGCCTCGTCGGTGAAGTGCCAGATCGCGGCCTGCGTGGCGGCGATCGTCTCCTTCTTGTCGAACTGCTTGCCGAACTTCGCCTGGACCTTGTCCATGGGCTGTCCGGGGTAGGAGTTCGTGAGGATCCACAGGACCTTGCCCGCGTTGACCTTGAACTTGGTCTTCGGGTTCGGGTGCTTGTCCCACGGCACCTCCTTGAGGGCGTCCCGGTCCTCGAGCGGCGTCGGCAGCTCCACGCAGTAGGTGAGGACGTTCGAACGCTCGGCGTCGTCCTCGATGCGCAGCTTGATCACCGCGGTGTTCTGGCGGTGGTGGTGGTCGCCGTTGATGAGGTGGACGTCGTGGCCGTCCTCCTGGCCGCCGCGGTCCGGCTTGATGATCACGTCGGCGTGGGCCGGAAGGGCCGAGAACGACAGAAGGGCGGTGGCGCCGAGCAGCGCCGCACCCATCCTCAACCGGGAAGCCATGGGTCTCCTTGCTCACTGAAGTTAGCCCGAACGCGGCGGGAAGTCAGTCATCCGTCGGGACGGTCGGCACGTCGGACGTCGACACTGAACCGACAGGAAGCGAGCGGGACGTTAGCCGATGGGGTGACACACGTTCGGGTGAGGTACGGAGTCCCACGACACCCACTGTGAACAGCGAAAACACACTCAGGGTGTCCACAGTGGATAGGGCTGCGATGCATTCATTCCGTCAGGTGACGTTAAATTCGTTGCCGAACAGTTATCTGTCCACGCGTCCCGCTACGGATGAACGGCACGAGCGGTTCAACGGTCAGGCAACCAATTCCACAACTTCCACCGGACGAATGTCTCCCGGACGCAGTGAAGTGCCGCGCAGGCACATGTCCCTGGGCTCGGGGCGGTCACCGGTGAGAATCCACCTGGTGAGCCCGGCCAGCTGGTAGGCGATCAGCGGCGGAACGGCGTCGCCCACGTGCCGGTACGCGTTCCCGAGAATCGAGACGTCGAACCGGAACTGGCGCGGGAACCCTTGCAGGAGCGCCATCTCGCGCACGGTGCAGAGCCGGTGCTGGACCGGGTGGGCATAACGCCCGTTCCCGACGTGACCGCATTCCCTCTTGATCGTCCTGGCCGGTTCGTCCCACCACATCCGGCCGTAGACGTCGGGGTGCGAACCCCAGTTCTGCTGCTCGACGATCTTGCGCTGTGCGGGGTTCAACAACCGGGCCGTCTCCGGTGACCGGAGCAGATCGGCCCACGATCCGCCATTTGCCGGAATGGCGCGCATTCTTTCGAGACTGCGGTCCTGCGAGAAAGTCGGCGAGACGTGAATGGGGTCGTCCGGGTCCGCGGCCCCGGGCTCCACGACCGGGAGCTTGCCGATCGCGCGCCGGACGGTGATGGCGGACGGGCGGACGACCCTGCCCTCCCACAGGTCGTCGAGCGTGAGCAGCGGCAGCCCTCCGTCGACCGCGACCATCAGCGTCCGCTCGCGCAGCTGCGGCAGGCCGAACCGGGACAGCATGTGCGTGCCGCCCCAGACCTTGTAACCGATTCGGGTGAGTTCTTCGGCGAGGCTGTCGAAGTGGTGGCGCTGCTTGCCCTTGACGAGCTCGCGGGCGTTCTCCATCAGCACGACCTTCGGGCGCAACTCCTGCGCGTACACCGCGATCCGGCCCACGAGGGAGTTGCGCGGGTCGTCGCGCAGGTGGTTCTGCGAGGTGATCCGGCTGAAGCCCGAGCACGGCGGGCAGGCCAGCAGCACGTCCAGTTCGCCGCGCCGCAGGCCCCAGACCTCGCGCAACGCCGCGGGCGAGACCTTCGCGAGGTCGACCTCCAGCGGGTCGACACCGATGTTCGCGCGGTACGTGTCGTTGCAGCGCAACGAACCGAGCTTCGAGCTGGGCTTGCCGATCTGCGCGTCGGCGGCACCGACGACCCGGAAGTCGCGGTGGGCGTGGAAGCCGTAGCTCATGCCGCCCGCACCCGAGAAGATGTCGGCCACCGAGAAGGACACGGCGAGATCGTACGGGCGAGGCGCCGAGGCGCTTTCCCTGACATCCCGTACCTTTCCCGCCTATGGAGCTGCCGCGTGCCTGGCAACGGCCTGACCCGTTGCGCGGACTCGACAGGATTTCCTGGAGCGAGGTCTACGACGGCCGGGGTGGCGCCGGTCGCGTGCCCCGGCTGCTGCGCTCCCTGGTGGACCCCGCCGCCGACGTCCGGCTGGAGGCGTTCAGCTCGCTCGCCGACCGGCTGCTGACCGACGACACGGTCTCCGAGGCGTCGTTCTGCGCCGTGCCGTTCCTGGTGGAGCTGGGGGCCTCGTACAAGGTCGCCGGCGACGTGCGGGACCGGGTGGTCTTCCTGCTGGCCGCCATCGCGCTGGCGGGCAAGGGGTACACAGAGGACGGACGGCGCACGCACCGCCGCTGGAACGCCCTCGGCCGCGAACTGCCCCGCACCGCACCGGACTGGCTGACGCAGACCCGGCACGCCGTCGCCCAGGGCGCGCCGAAGATCTTCGAGGCGCTCGCGTCCGAACGGGTCGCGTGCCTGGTCGCCCTCGCCTGCGCGGTGCCCGAAAGGCTGCCCGCGTTCGTGCACGGGCTCATGCAGGAGATGACGGACCTGCCGGGCGAGGAGATGCTCGCCGACGCCGCCGAGATCGCCGTGGCGCTGCTGAGGGGAACACCCGAACTGCTCGGCCTCGACGTGCCGCGGCCGAAGGTGCTCGGCGAAGGGCTGGTGCGCCCGGCGCACCAGCCCCGTGAGGTCGCCGCCGCCCTGATGGGCTACCGGTTCGCCCTCATCTCCGCGTACGGCGACGAGGGCGCCTGGTAGGCCTTTCTAGGCGATCACGGCCTCTTCGAAGGTCTCCTCGACCGGGACGCTGTCCTCGACCGCGATGGCGGGCTCCAGGGCACCGAGGCCCGTCCCCCACTCCTGGTCCGCCAGCGCGAACGCCGCGACCGTCAGCGCCGCCACGGGAGCGCCCACGGGCATGTTCTCCCGGTGCAGGTCCAGGTCCAGCCTGCCGCCGATCGGCGACGGGCTGAGCCGCAGCGTCGCGTGCGCGGGCTCCTCGGGGTGCGCGAGGCGGCACGCCCAGCCGGTGAAGATCACCCGGCGCTCGTCCACCTCGGTCGGCTGCACGGCTCGCACGTTCGCGCCCACGGCACCGGCGCGGTGGTTGTCCGCCGCCTGCAGGACGAGCTCCTCGAACTCCATCGAGGAGATGCCGAGGTCCCAGCCGGCGACCAGGGCGACCTGCACGAGCGCGAGCGGCAGCGTCGGGACGGCGTCCTCGAAGCAGACCATCGCGCCGCCGTAGCGGGTGTTGATCTCGGTCGGCAGGAAGCCGTCCTCGGTCGCGATGCCGTCGAGCGTGAACGTGCCGCGGTAGCCGACGGTCTCGCGCAGGTGCTCGCCGACGCGGCGGGCCAGGTTGCGCATCTCGTCGCGGATCCACACGGGCGGGTCGTAGTACGACGCGCAGCCCGCGTAGAGGAACTTGGCCTGGCCCTGGCGGCGCGGCACGACCATCTCGATCGGGCGCAGCACCGCGGTGCCGTCGGGGAAGACGATGCCGTGCACGCTCACCGGAATGCCTTCCAGGAACGGCATGACGCGGACCTGCTCGCACTTGGGCGCGAGCACGTCGAAGGCCTCCTTGGCCTCCTCGTACGACCGCACGCGGCGCACGAAGTTGGCACCGCCGTTGATCGCCGGGCCGTCACCGGACCAGACGACGCCCGCGCCGCGGTCCAGGATCTCCGAGGCGCCCCAGAGGCGTTCGAAGTCGAGGTCGAACACCATGGCGGGCGCGCGGCGGGCACTGAGCTCGTCCCACAGCGCGTCGATCGTGGTCTTGTTCTCGAGCTCGACCCACGAGTGCTGCCGGGCGTTGAGCACCGGGCGGCCCTGGAAGGTGCCGATCTCGTTGTAGGGCGTGCTGATCACGACCGCTTCGCCGTCGGCGTCGAAGTCCCGCAGGATCTCCTTCACCTCGGCGCCCGGCTTGGTCAGCAGCTTGCCCAGGCGGCGCTGTTCGACGGCGACGAAGCCGCCCTTGATGCCCAGCGAGACCCAACGGGCGATCACGGAATCATGCAGCGGGGCATGATCGTCGGTATCGAGCACGAGCGTATGGCGAGCGCCGAGCGTATGGAGCTCCTGGGCGCGCTTGGCCAGACGCGTGCCACCGGCCAGCACGACGAGCCGGTCACCGAACAACCTGCCGAGGCGCTCGTTGAGCGCTGCGAGAACATGATTCATCGCCGAGAACCCGCTTTGAGAGAAGCAGAAGGATGCGACCGGCGATCGCCGGGTGACGCGTAGCGTAGAGCCACCCGGTATGTGTGTCGAAGCACGGTCCGGCAACAGCCGGATGAATCTTGCGGCGGGCCTGTCGGCGCGAGCCCCGCGGCAGGTGGATCAGCGGGCGAACCCGCTGATCAAACGGCGCGCGACGCGTCCCGGAGGACCTGGTCGACCCGGTTGAGGAAGCTGCGCCTGGGGTTGATCGAGGGCAGCGGTGCCGTGAGTCCGGCGGGGGCGGGCTGAGGCGCGGGTGCGGCTCCCACGATGTCAGCCACGTTGCGCAGGAACTCCTGCCGCTTGAACTCGTGCACGGCGTGGTCGTGCAGAAGCTCGGCGATGCTCGTGTGCACAGCGCGATGGGGGTAACTCACTCGTGTGTTATCGGCGGAGTCAACGTCGACCTTTAGGGTCAACTTGTGCGAGTTCTGGTGACCGGTGCCACTGGCTATGTCGGTCGTGCCGTGGTGCGTGAGCTGCAGGTTCACGGCCATGAGCCTGTTCCGTCCCGCCAACGCCTCTCCGAGCCGTTCGAGTTGCACGACGTGGACGCCGTCATCCACCTGGCGGCCGCGGCGCGCGTCCGGGAGTCGTTCCTCGACCCGCTGCCCTACTGGGAGACGAACGTGGGCGGGACGCTCAACCTGCTCAAAGCCTTGCGGGGCCAGCGGTTCCTGCTCGCCTCGACGGGCACCGTCTACCGGCCGTCACAGGCCCCGCTGACCGAGGAGTCCGTCCGCGAACCCTCCTCCCCGTACGCCGCTTCCAAAGCAGCCGCCGAGGACCTCGTGGCGTGGGCGGCGCGGTCGGGACGGATCGGCGCGACCACTCTCCGCTTGTTCAACGTCGCTGGAGGTGGTGACACGGACACCAGTCGGGTGATCACGCGCGCCGTGGCGTGCGCCGCCGGGACCGTGCCGGGCATGGAGGTCTACGGCGACGGCACGGCCGTGCGCGACTTCGTGCACGTGCGCGACGTTGCTGCTGCTTTCGTCGTGGCTCTGGAGGCCTGCACCGTGGGCACGTCGTCGGTCTACAACGTCGGCGCCACCGCGGCCTCGGTGGAGGACGTGCTGTCGACGGTCGCGGAGGTCACCGGCCGGCCCGTGCACGTCGACTGGAAGCCCGCGCACGCCGGCGAGGTCCGCGCGCAGCGCGCCGACGCCTCGAAGCTGCGCGCGCTCGGCTGGGAGCCGCGGTCGTCCTCGCTGACCGAGATCGTCACCGACCAGTGGCGCGCTTCGGCACCGGCACCCGGTCCAGGTCCTTCGCGATGACGATCTCGCCGTCGAACTCCGCGGCGGCCTCCGCGTGGAACTCGGCGGGATCGTCGTAGCGCTGGGAGAAGTGCGTGAGGACCAGCTTGCGCACCCGGCAGTCCCTGGCGACGCGGGCGGCCTGCTGGGCGGTGAGGTGGCCGTGGTCCCCGGCGAGCCTGGTGTCGCGAGCGAGGTAGGTCGACTCGATGACGAGCATGTCGGCGTTGTCCGCGAGCTCGTAGACGTTGTCGCAGAGCCTCGTGTCCATGACGAACGCGAACCGCTGGCCCTTCCGCGGCTCGCTGACGTCCTCCAGCCTGACGCCGTCGAGCTCGCCCTGCGCCTGGAGCGTGCGGACCGCCGGGCCCTGGATGCCGTGCTCCCTCAACTTCTCGGGCAGCATGCGGTGGCCGTCCGGCTCGACCAGGCGGTAGCCGAAGCTGTCGATGCCGTGGTCGAGCGCGAAGGCATCGAGCCTGCCGAACCTCCCCTCGGCCTGGAGGCCGTCGCGTTCGACCGGCTCCTCCGAGATGTCCGCGGCGTCGTAGAAGGCGCTGGCGTACCGGAGGCGTTCGAAGAAGTGCGCGCCCGACTTCGGGAAGTGGGCGTGGACGGTGTGCGGGACCCGGTCCAGGGACAGCCGCTGGACGATGCCGGGGACGCCCAGGCAGTGGTCGCCGTGGAAGTGCGTGATGCAGAGCCGGGTGATGTCGCTCGCAGCCGCGCCCGACCTGAGCAGCTGCCGCTGGCTGCCGTCGCCCGGGTCGAACAGGAAGCCCTCGCCGTCCCACCTCAGCAGATAGCCGTTGTGGTTGCGTTGACGCGTGGGAACCTGGCTGGCCGTTCCCAGGACGATCAGTTCCCGGACTGTCACACCGTGACGTTAACGTCTGTCCCATGCAGAGCGTCGAAGTGGCAGCGTCGTGGCCCGTCGAGAACGTGGCGGTGGCCGTCGTGTCGTCCCCGGACGGCGTGGTCGGCGCGCTGGGCGACCAGGAGTGCGTGTTCCCGCTCGCCTCGGTGACGAAGCTGCTGACGTCGTACGCCGTCCTGGTCGCCGTCGAGGAGGGCGCGGTCGAGTGGGACCAGCCCTGCGGCCCCGCCGGCTCGACCGTGCGGCACCTGATCGCGCACACCGCCGGCTACGCGTTCGACAAGCCCGAGGTGCAGGCCGCTCCGGGCACCCGCCGCATCTACTCGAACGCGGGCTTCGACGTGCTGGCGTCATTCGTGGGCGAGGCGTGCGAAATGCCGTTCGCGACTTATCTGCACGAGGCCGTTTTCGCGCCCTTGGGCATGAAATCCTCGGCCCTGGTCGGCTCGGCGGGCGCCGGCGCCGAATCCTCCGCGGCCGATCTCGCACTTTTCGCCGCGGAACTGCTTTCCCCCCGGCTGGTCTCGCCAGAGCTGGTCACCGAGGCCACGTCGGTCGTCTTCCCGGGCCTGAACGGCGTCCTGCCCGGCTACGGAATGCAGAAGCCGAACGACTGGGGCCTCGGTTTCGAGATCCGTTCCACGAAATCGCCGCACTGGACGGGGAACTCGTTCTCCCCGCGCACCTTCGGCCACTTCGGCCAGTCCGGCACGTTCCTGTGGGTCGACCCGGAGATCTCCGCCGCCTGCGTCGCCCTGACGGACCTGCGCTTCGGCCCGTGGGCGGTCGAGGCGTGGACGCCGTTCTCCGACGGCGTCCGCGCGGAACTGGTCAGTCGGCGAGCCTGAGAGCGAGCTGCCGCAGGATCTCCTGCACGTCGGCGTCCTCGTAGTCGTTCTCGTACGCCTGCGCCACCCCGTGGAAGGCGTACAGCAGGCCGGCGGTGAACCACCCGAACTGCGACAACACCTGGTCCATCGCCTGCTTGAGGGCCTGCGCACCGGCCTCGTTCAGCTCGCCGTCGACCTTGACCTCGTAGCTGAACACGCCCTCCTGCAACGACTTGAGGGCCATGCGCAGGTAGTCGTTCGACCCGGCGCCGTCGTAGGTGAGCGTGAGGACGCCGAGCGCCCGCTGCATGATCTCCCGCTGGTCCACGCCGCCACTCTGCCTCGTGGGCGTGGCCGCGTCACCTCCCGACACCCCAACGGCGTCAGTCGAAGTCGTACACCGTGGTCGGGAGTCGACTCGTTTTACGAGGTCACGGGCTCGTGAGACGCACCCGTCGCCGGGAGCCGGAGGCCCGCGGCTCGGTCTTGAAGCGGTCGCGGCGCAGCACGGGGCTGGGCAGCGCGGTCGCGTCGGCGATGCCGCCGATCTGTTCACGCGCGCACTCCGCGCTGGTCTTCCGCGGCGCCCAGCCGAGCTCCTCGCGGGCTCGGGTGGTGTCGATGAGCGGGGACTTCGTGCCGACGTCGAACCACCCCGGCGACATGTGCAGGGCGCGCAGCCTCCACAACGCGCTGACCACCGCCTTCACCGCCCGCACGGGCACGGGCACGGCCCGCGCGCCGACCGCGGCGGCGAGGTCATCGAGTTCCAACGCGTCGGCGGCGACGTTGAACGGCCCGCGTGCCCGGATGTGCAGGATCCGCACGATCGCGTCACCGACGTCGTCGGCGTGCACCAGCTGCACCCTCAACGGCGAAGGCAAGGGCAGCAGCGGCAGCCGTCCGCGGCGCATCAGGCCGAACACCTGCCGGGGCACCACCGGGTCGAGGAACAGCGCCAGGAAGCTCGCCGAGGCGCCGGCCTGGGCCACCAGCGCGGGCCGCACGACCGCCACCGCGATGTCCGGGTTCTCCGCGGCGAACCGCGCCACCTCGGCCTCGACCTCGGACTTGCCCTCCCCGTACGCCGAACCGGTGATCCCCGTGGTCGGCGCCTCCTCGGAGACGGTCGAGGTCGGCGCGGACCCGTAGGCCGCGATCGACGACGCGTGCACGACGTGCGGGACACCGGCACGCCGAGCCGCCCTGAGCACCGCCGCGGTGCCCTTGAAGTTCGTGCGCTGCAACCGCGCCCCGTCCCGGACGGGCTGGAACATCCACGCCAGGTGCACCACCGCGTCGGCGCCCCGCATGACGTCCTCGAGGACGTCCGGCGCGTCGTCAGCCGCCAGATCGCACGCCTGCCACGTCACCGAGTCGTACGGCGCCACGGCCTGCGGTGGGCGCCGGCACACGCCGACGATCTCGTGGTCGGGGCTGTCCGCCGCCAGAGCGCGGACCAGACCGGTGCCGACGTTCCCCGACGCCCCGGTGATCACAACCTTCACCATCGACCTCTTCTCGCATTGGCCCCCCGTTCCGGGCCGTGTACCCGTGCTAGGGGGCGGTATGCGTTCGGTCGGGGTCCCTCGCACCGTCGAGAACAGCGATGGCCCAGAACGGTTCCTTGCCCGATCCGATGCCGCGAGGCACCTCGACGACGTCCTCGGTGCCCGTCCGGGTGTCGGTGACCTCGGGCTGCTGAGCGAGCCGACGCAGGTTCTCCCCGACGGACCGGTAGAACCGGTGCTGCGCCCGCCGGCCGAAGATCGACCAGCCCAGCCTGATGAGCGGATGCGCGCGCGGGTTGACCTGGTTGTAGCTGTTCACCTCCAGCGTCACCAGACCGGACTCGAGGTCCTTGACGACCCGGTAGTCGACCCGGCCGCGCTCGATGTGCCCCTGCAGCGTCTCGTAGCTCCAGCCCCACGAGTAGCGCACGCCGTCCTCGTCGAACCCGGTCTCGGTGATCCGCACCCCCATCACGAACCGCGCCAGGGCGAACCGGCCCACCAGCAGCAGGTCCTTGCCGAGCAACGGCGCCTCGCGCAGGTAGTGGGCGCGCAACAGATCGGCGGGCGTGAAGGCGTACGCCGCCACCTCCTTGTAGGCGTGCCACCACACCGAGCCCTCCTGCGGACGGCCCGGCGGATCGGTGCCCAGCACGAACCGGTGGTGGTCGAAGTGCCACTCGGATCCGCGGATCTCGTCCACGTCGTAGTTGACAGCTCTGTCGTGGAGCTGGGTGACGGCTTCGTGGACCGGGAGCTTGTTCGCCCGCATGATGCGCATCCGGGCGGATACCCCGGGACGGCCGGTTGATCCGGCGATGGCGGGTCCCGTTGCTTCACGGGGCCGGGATGCCTCCAACTCGCGCGGACGACGGCTCGCCGCGATCGTGGTGCGAACTGTGTGACGTCGATCTCACGCCAACTGGCGCTCAGCGGCGAAGCCCGAAATCAGGAAAACCGCTCCAACACGACAAATCCCGCCGGACTGATGTCCGGCGGGATTTGTGGAGCGCGCTCGACAGGATTCGAACCTGTAACCTTCTGATCCGTAGTCAGATGCTCTATCCGTTGAGCTACGAGCGCAAGCTATTCAATTGTAACCGATCCCCTAGAGGCTCGGCCTTGCGGAGGCTCCGGGATTTGAACCCGGGATGGGGGGTTACCCCAAACCGCATTAGCAGTGCGGCGCCATAGACCAGACTAGGCGAAGCCTCCCGGGACCATCCTTGGCCACGGGACATAGGTTACACAGGTCCTCAACCGACTTGCAAAACGCCCCCCTCCTAACCCGAAACGTGCTGGTCAGAGCACGTTCAGGGGGCCGGAGAAGGGCGTTGAATGCCTGGTCGGCGCGAACGGAGTGACCTAGATCATTCCGAGGCGAGTTCCAGGAAGGGCCTTAGGGACTCCGGATTGCGCAGCGCGCCCGTGCTCACGGCCTTGTCGGGGTCGGTGCCGGCGAGGATCTTCTTGACCGGGACCTCGCACTTCTTGCCGTTCAGGGTCCTCGGGATCTCGGCCACGGCCACGAAGCGGTTCGGGACGTGGCGCGGGGACAGGGACGAGCGGAGCTCGCTGCGCAGCAACGGTTCCACGTCGGCCAGCGAAACGCCGTCCAGGACGACGAAGCACAGCAGCTCGCCTTCGGTGACGCCGGAGGTGTCGATCACGAGGGAGTCGACCACGCCGTCGACGCCTTCCACGACGCGGTAGAACTCCGAGGTGCCCATGCGGACGCCGCCGCGGTTCAGGGTCGAGTCGGAGCGGCCGTAGATCACCGCGGAGCCTCGCGGGGTGATGCGGATCCAGTCGCCGTGGCGCCAGATGCCGGGGTACGTGTCGAAGTACGCGTCGCGCAGCCGGGAGCCGTCCTCGTCGCCCCAGAAGAAGACCGGCATGGACGGCATCGGCTTGGTGATCACGAGCTCGCCGACCTCGTCCTCCAGGGCTCGGCCGGCTTCGTCGTAGGCGTGGACCGCGGCGCCCAGGGCCCGGCAGGAGAGCTCGCCGAGCCAGACCGGGCGGTCCGGGGAGGCGGCCACGAAGGCCGTGCAGAGGTCGGTGCCGCCGGAGACCGAGGCGATCTGGACGTCCTCGCCCACGGCGGAGGCGATCCAGCGGAAGCCTTCCGGGGTCAGGGGTGCGCCGGTCGAGCCGACGACGCGCAGGCCCGTCAGGTCGTAGGTGGACGACGGCTCGAGGCCCTCCTTCAGGCACGACTGGACGTACGGGGCCGAGGTGCCGAAGTAGGTGACGCGGTGCTGTTCCGCCAAGTGCCACAACGCGTTCAGCGACGGGTAGGCCGGGCTGCCGTCGTACAGGACGATGGTGGTGCCGACCATCAGGGCGCCCACCAGGTAGTTCCACATCATCCAGCCGGTGGTGGTGAACCAGAAGAAGCGGTCCCCGGGGCCGAGGTCGCTGTGCAGGCCGAGCATCTTCAGGTGCTCCAGGACGATGCCGCCGTGGCCCTGGACGATGCCCTTGGGCAGGCCCGTGGTGCCGGACGAGTAGAGCACCCACAGCGGGTGGTCGAACGGCACCGGCGCGAACTCCAGCGGAGCGCCTTCGTGTGCGGCCAGCAGCTCGGAGAACGACAGGGTGTCCGGCAGGGTGGCGCCGTTGTCGAGGTAGTCGATCAGGACCGTGGCGCGCAGGCCCGGCAGCTGCGAGCGGATCTCCTCGACGACCGGGCGGCAGTCGAACGACCGTCCGTTGTAGACGTAGCCGGAGACGGCGACGAACACGACGGGCTCGATCTGGGTGAAGCGGTCGGCCACGGCCCGTGCGCCGAAGTCCGGCGAGCACGACGACCACGTGGCGCCGAGCGAGGCGGCCGCCAGGAAGGCGATCAGGGCCTCGGGAGCGTTCGGGACGAGTGCCACCACCCGGTCGCCTTGAGAGACGCCCTGGGCGGCCAACGCGGCCCGGAAAGCGGCCACGCGTGAACGCAGCGCACCGAACGTCAAAGAAGAAGCGACACCGTCTTCGCGATGGAAGATCACGGCGAGGTCGTCGTCGGCGCCGCGGCGCAACGCGTGCTCGGCGTAGTTGAGCGTGCTGCCGGGGAACCACCGGGCGCCCGGCATGTCCGCCGAGCCCAGCACGCGCTCGGGGGCCGAGTGGAACCGGACGTCGAAGTACGAAGCCACGGCGCCCCAGAACCCCTCGAGGTCGGAGACGGACCACTCCCACAGCGACTCGTAGTCGGGGAAGTCGTGGCCGCGTTCGGAGCGCAGCCACGTCCGGAAGGCGGTCATCCCGTTGTCCCTCGTGGGGTCGGGGCGCCACAGCAGTTCGACGTCGGTGTCGGTCATGCCCCAATGTCTAATCGAGGCACAACCGCACGTCCATGTGTGATTGGCGGACTTGCGCGAGCCCGCCGGTGTGGACCTACGCGGCGGCGATCAGCTCGTCGACGGCGGTGGTCAGCCGCGCCGCGTCCGCCGGGGCCAGCACGAGCCAGCCGTCCTGCTTGCGCAGGAGGTACCGGCCCTCCCGCGTGTCGAGCCACGACACCGAACGACCGGTCGGGCGCGGCACGCCGTCGCGGTTGCGGGCGGTCAGGCCGAGTTCTCCGCCGCCGATGCGGGACGTGACGATGCGCATCAGGTTGTGCGCCTCGGGCTCGCGGATGCCGGCGTCGCGCAGGACGTCGAGGAACGCCTGCTTGCCCTCCTGCTCCCCCGCCCGGCCCGCGCGCACGTAGTCGTCCCAGCGGACGTTGACCGAACGGCCGGTCCCCGGCGCGAGGCCCGGCAACGACGACACCGTGGCCGCGGCCAGCGCGTTCGCCCGGAACGGGTAGAGGTGCACCTGGTCGTTCACGCGGGCGGCGAAGGCACCGCCCCAGCCCGCGCAGGCGATGCCGCGGGCCAGTTCGGTGCCCTTGAAGTACGCGATCTCCAACGCGCGGTCGAACTCGCCCAGGCCGCTGACCAGTGCCCTCAGGTCGGGGTCGGGGCGCTGGATCGTGCCCAGACGGCGGGCGTGCAGCGTCCGGGAGCTCTCCTCGACGAGGCGCTGCCGCGCCGCCCGGGTCGCCCCGACGTGGGGCGTTCCGAGCGGCACGACGCGGTCCTCGCCGTGCACGGCCTGCCACAGCAGGAAGAACTCCTGCGAGCTCACCGTGAACTGGCGTTCGTTCACTGACCGATCACCGGCGGGGCCGCCTTGCGGTCCAGGCCGAAGACGTTGTCGTCCTCTTCCAGGTAGCTCGCGGCCTTGTGCTCCCGCGAGTCGTCGCGGCCGCCCGCCGCGGGGGCACCGGCGGCCATCGGCGCGGCGCCCATCGCGAGCGGGTTCTGGAACGCCTTGGTCTGGCCACCGCCGGTCGCGGACGACGCCGCGGCAGCGGCACCGCCGGCACCACCGCGCGGGCCGTCGCTCACGCCGGCCGCGCCACCGCTCGAAGCGGCCGCGCCACCGGCACCGGCACCACCCGCGGCGCCCTGGCTGCCGGAGCCGGAGCCGAACGGACGGGCCATGCCGCCGCTGAAGCCGCCGCCCCCTCCGGCGCCACCGCGTCCGCCACCGCCACCGCCACCGCCGCCGAAGCGCGAGGAAGCGTTCGTGGTGCCGCGGTTCTGGTTCTGGTTCTGCGTCCCGGTCGCGACCGGAGCAGCACCCGCCGCACCGCCCGCGGTGCCGTCCGGCGGCGTTCCCGGCGTGCGGGTGCCACCGATCTCGGGACCGGTCGGCGTCGGGTTGATCGGGTTGACGGGGGGCGTGAACTGCGCGGGCACTGTCTGGTCGACCGCGGCCGAGTTGCGCTGGAACGCCGCCATCACGTCCGCCGCGCGGCGGTGCGAGGCGTCGTTGGCCGCGAGGGTGTCGACGGGGCTGGTACCGAGGCTCTCGAAGCCCGCGAACTCGCCCTGCACCGTGCTCGTGCCCGCCACCAGGCGGGGGTCCTTGACGCTCGCGAACCCGTCGACCTGGTCGACCATCGCGAGGCGGTCCTGCGAGACCGGGATCGGCCGCTGGACCACGGGGTCCGTCGGCACCGGCGGCTGGGGGGCCGCGGGCGGCGGCGGCATCGCGGCACGGGCGGCCTCGACGTTGCTGGTCTCGGTCGTGATCGCGACGGACACCTTGGTGGCGTAGTTCGCGGTGTCGTCGACCCAGTTGGTGACCTCGGTCAGGCCGTCACGGGCGAGCCGGGCGGACTCGCTGTCCCAGCCGACCGCGGAGTCCTCGACGGCCTTGAGCAGGCTCGCCCGGACGCCGGCGATGTCCTCGCCGATCTTCTGCCAGTTCGCCGCGGCGGTCTGCGCACCGTCGAGGTTCACCCCGGTGTGCACCATCTTGTAGAGCTCTTCGTGGGAGTACGTCATCCAGTCGACCGGCTCGTGCAGGTAGCTGCGGTCGTACTTGTGGTCGTCGTGGTGGTGGTTCGAGGACTTGTCGTCCCGGTGGCCGTTGCCCCTGTTGTCGTTCGATCCCTGACTCACCAGGACCCCCCGGCGTTCTTCATGGCCTGCTCGGCCTCTTCGTCGGTGTCGCGGATGCTGTCGCGGCTGCGGCGCAGGGCGTCACCGATGTCGTCGAGGACCTTGAAGAGGTCCAGCAACGCCTTGGCCGCCCCGGAGTCCTCGCCGACGGCGAGGTCGGCGAACCGCGCGCTGATCGCCTTGGCGACCGGGTTCTCCCCCAGCTGCAGCGGTGTGGCCAGCTGGTCCGTCGCGCGCTTCCACAGGTCCATCACCTGGTCGCGGGCGGCGTCGACGGCCTTGATCAACGCGTCCGCGGACTCGACGTCGAGCGTCAGCTTGCCGTCGTCGGCGGCCTGGTCGAGCTTGGCCGCCGCGTTGCTCGCCTGCGCCTTGTCCACCAGCATCTGCTGCTGGAGGGCGGGTTTCGCCGCTGCCAGCTGCTCGGCGGTGATCGGCGCGGTGACCGACGTCGAGACGTCCGGGGTCACCGGCGGTGCTTCCGCGGCGGTGGGCCCGGTGGTTGTCGTGCCGGTCGTACCAGTCGTCGTACCCGTGGTGGTGCCTGTCCCAGTGCCTTCAGCCATCCCTCATAACCCCCTGCACTGCATAACTCGTCACCGCAGCACTGGGCGTTACGCAGCGCTACACCCAGTCAGCCGTCCGAAGCACTCCTTAGATGTACCTGGACGACGGTTCGGTTCCAATCCGCCGGAAAGACTCTTACCTCATGTGAGCGTCGAACCAGTTCAACGCACGAGACCACGCTTCGTCACTCGAAACGTTGAAACGCACCAGATCTGACGCGGTTTCCGAGCTGATCACAGCATCACGAAGCTTGCTCACTTCTTCCGAGTCCTCGTCGCGGAAGATCCCGAGCCACGGGCAGGAGAGGTCCGCGGCGACGTCGACCAGCGCGGGCAGCCCGTCGGAGAGCGGCTCGAGGATGCCGGGGGCCTGCACGGTGACGGCCGCGCCGATGGTGCGGCTCGCGGCGACCACCATCGCGACGGTGCCGCCGATGTCGAAGCCGACGACGCCCATGCGGTCGGCGCTCACGCCCTGCTGGCCCAGCCAGACGAACGCCACGTCGGTGTCCGCGAGCAACCGGTCGCCGTTGAGCTTGCTGACCCGGTCCTTGATGTCGGCACCGTGCACGCGGTCCTCGTCGTAGAGGTGCGGCGCGATCGCGAGCCAGCCCTCGTCGGCGAGGCTGCTGACCAGCGTGCGCACCCCTGTGGTGATGCCTCGTGCCTCGTGCAGCACCACGAGCCCGCCCCGCACCGCGGAGTCGGGTTCGGCGATCGTCACCCGCAGCTCACGGCCGTCGGAGAGGGAAAGCGTCTCGATGCGGGTAGTGGTCATGATTCCCACCCTTCCACGACGGGGTGAACTCCAGTCAACGTGACCAATCGGACGGAGCAATGCGAGGATCGGGCGTATGACCGTGCGAACCCGTGCTGACCTGGCGTCCCTGCCGTCCTACGTGCCCGGCAGGACCATCCCCGGCGCCATCAAGCTCGCGAGCAACGAGGTGTCCGCCGGACCGCTGCCGAGCGTCGTCAAAGCGATCGCCGACGCGGCCACCGGCATCAACAGGTACCCCGACTCGGGGAGCACCGAGCTCACCGCCCGCCTCTCCGACAAGCTCGGCGTGCCGGCGGACCACCTGGCGCTCGGCTGCGGCTCGGTGACCCTGTGCCAGCAGCTCGTCCAGGCCACCTGCACCGAGAACGACGAGGTGCTGTTCGCGTGGAGGTCCTTCGAGGCCTACCCGATCGTCACGCACGTGGCGGGCGCGCGGCAGATCCGCGTGCCGTTGAACTCGGAGCACACGCACGACCTGGACGCGATGCTGGCGGCGATCACGCCGAACACCCGGATGGTCTTCGTCTGCAACCCGAACAACCCGACCGGCACCGCGCTGCGCACCGACGAGATCGAGTCGTTCATCGCGCGCGTGCCCCGGGACGTTCTCGTGGTGCTCGACGAGGCCTACAAGGAGTTCGTCGACGACGCCCACGTCCCCGACGGCGTCGAGCTCGCGAAGCAGCAGTGGGCCGCGGGCCACAACAACGTGGCGGTGCTGCGGACGTTCTCGAAGGCGTACGGCCTCGCGGGCCTGCGGATCGGCTACGCGGTCGCGCCGCCGGTCGTCGCGGACGTGCTGCGCAAGGTCTACGTGCCGTTCTCGGTGAACGCCCTCGCGCAGGTGGCCGCCCTGGCCTCGCTGGACGCCGAGGACGAGCTGATGGTCCGCTGCCGCGGGATCGTCGCGGAACGCACCCGCGTGCGCGGCGAGCTGCTGGCCATGGGCTACGACGTGCCGGAGACCCAGGCGAACTTCGTGTGGCTGCCGCTGGGCGAGCGCACGGGCGCGTTCAACGAGCACTGCCTGGAGCACAAGGTCGTGGTGCGCGCGTTCGTGGGCGAGGGCGCCCGCGTGACGATCGGTGAGCCGGAGGAGAACGACGCCTTCTTGGCCGCCGCCCGCGCGTTCACGGTCTGAGGGTTACTTGATGAGCAGCTGAACGATCGCCGCGACTCCCACCACGACGATGACGCCGCGCAGCACGGCGGGTGGGAGTTTGCGGCCGATCTTGGCCCCGATCTGGCCACCGACGACCGACCCGACGGCCAGCAGCAGCACGGCCAGCCACGCCACGTCCGCGATGAAGATGAACATCACGCCCGCGACGAGGTTCACGAACGCGGTGAGCACGTTCTTCAGGGCGTTGAGCCGCTGCAGGTGCTCGCTGACGAGCACGCCCATCAGCCCCATGACCAGCACGCCCTGGGCGGCGCCGAAGTAGCCGCCGTAGATGCCGGCCGCGAACACGCCGAACCACAGCAGCACGCCGCCATCGTTGTCGTTGCGCCGGTGGGAGAGCTTGCGGTTGAGCCACGGCTGGATCACCACGAGGACCAGCGCGATCACGATCAGCACGGGCACGATCGCGGTGAAGGCCTCGTCCGGCAGCGTGACGAGCAGGATCGCGCCGACGACGCCACCCAGGATCGACGCGGGCAGCAACCGCTTGACCCGGTCCGCCTGCCCCTTGAGCTCCTCGCGGTAGCCCCACGCCCCGGACAGCGAGCCGGGCACGAGGCCGAGGCTGTTGGAGACGTTCGCGACCACGGGCGGGTACCCGACGGCGAGCAACACGGGGAACGTCACCAGCGTGCCGCTGCCGACGACGGTGTTGATGCCGCCGGCGAACACACCCGCGATGACCACCGCGATTGCTTCCCAGACCGTCATGCCACCCCCGTTACCCGATGGTTCGCGACGCTAACACTCCGTTCG
This sequence comes from Lentzea sp. DG1S-22, assembly GCF_036321065.1. NCBI lineage: Bacteria > Bacillati > Actinomycetota > Actinomycetes > Pseudonocardiales > Pseudonocardiaceae > Lentzea > Lentzea sp. DG1S-22. The sequence goes on from NZ_CP143276.1 coordinate 5,837,919, forward strand.
GACCAGCGAGGTGTGGCGCTGCTGACAGCAGGGGTGGTGCCGGTCAGGTCGTCCTGGGACGCCGGCCGATCACTCCGGCGCCGAGGCCGAAGGCCACGAGCAGCGCACCGATCAGGCCGAGGCCGAGCACGGAGGCGCCGGTCCTGGCGAGCGCGCCACCTCCCTCGTGGCCTCCGGTGTCCCCCGTGCCCGGTAGTGCGGGAGGCGCCCCCGGCACCACGAAGACCAGGTGGAAGGCGTCGCCTTCGGGAGAGGCCCTGACCTCGCCGGTGTACCCGCCCTCGAACCGCCACGGCCCGTCGACCTGCAGCCAGTAGGTGCCGGCGGGCACCCGGTCGTAGATCAGGACCCCTTCGGCGTTCGTGACGGCCTCCGCGACGACGCCGCCGTACTCGGGCTCGGTCATCAGCCGGACCCGGACGCCGGGGAGCAGTTCGCCGGGATCCGCCCGGAGGTCGCGGTTCTCGTCGTGCGCGAACTGCGCCCGCACCGTGCCGGTGCCGCCGGGGACGCTCGCCCAGTCGTAGCCGACGACGACGTCCTCGTTCCACCTCACCCACGGCGCGAACCCGCAGTGCACGGCCACCTTGCTGGTCCTGTGCGCTTCCTCGGGCACCTTCGCGGAGACGACGACGGTCTTCGTCTCGCCGGCGGCGAGCGTCAGACCGGGTTCGTGCAGCTCACCCCAGTTCGCCTGCACCGGCCAGGTGTTCTCGTACCTCGCGCAGCCGGCCTGGACGTTGGTCAGCGCGTAGGTGGCCTTGTTGGTCAGCGTGACGGTGATCCGGACGTCGTCGCCGACGGCGTAGACCGGCCTGTCGAGCACGGTCGTCACCTTGAGCGCCTCGGTGTACGGGCGCTCCGCGCGTGCGGTGAGGCGTCCCGGTGTCCCCGGGAGCACGCGGACCTGCGGCTCACCGCTCTCGCGGTGCACGACCCACCCGCCGTCGAGCGTGTAGCCGGCGGTGTAGTCGCCGGAGGGGATGTTCTCGAACTCGTAGCGCCCCTCGGCGTCGGTCCCGGTCTTGAAGTACCCGTGGGGCACGCCGCCGTTGATCTCCACGACGGCGTCCCGGGCGGCCTCGCCCGGGTCCTGCTGCCGGTTGTGGTTCCTGTCGACGTAGACGACGCCGGTCAGGTCCCCGTAGGTCTGCACGACCTCCGCGCTCGCGTTGACGTGACTCGGATGGTCGCTCGGCATGCCGCTGTAGTTGAAGTACAGCCACAGCTGCAGCTTGCCGCCGGTGAAGTGGCGGATCCTGCCCGACAGGCTGAACGTGCGGGACTCCCCGCCCGCGATGCGCACGCCGGGGCCGTGCCGGTCCGCGTCACCCCACTGCGCGTCGGCGATGTCCACGTCATAGGTGCCGTTGTCGACCCGGAAGCCTTCCGCGGGCTTTCCACCGGTGTTCGTCACGACCAGTTCCGCGCGCACGGTCTCGTGCGACTCGTAGCGCGGCTTGTCGAACTTCACCTCGTACTCCAGCGAGGCGGGCTCGTGGTCGCCGGGCACCCGCGTGGGGCCGACGCCGCCGGTCACCTGCTTCTCGACGTGCAGCCGCGCGCCGTCGCGGTTCCACGCGGCGTTCGGCGCGAACTCGCAGTCCAGAGTGAACTTCCCGGCGCTGACTGCCTCCCGCGGGATCTTCGCCGTGCTCTTGACCGTGCGCCGTTCCCCGGCCGCAAGCGCCTGGCCGGCCGCGTCGAACTCGAGGTCGAGCGCGTTGCCGGCCTTCGCGCGGTCGCACACGGCCTGGATGCCGTCGATCCTGCGGTCGGCGGTGTTGGTCAGCTCCACCGCGACGGTCGCGGACGCCGGGTGCTCGTAGCTGTCGCGGTCGAGGGTGGCGGTCGCCTTGATCTGCTCCGAGTAGGGCCGCTCCGCCCGCACCACCACCTCCGCGGTGACGCCGGCGGTGACCGAGATCCTGTCCGGTCCCCCGGCGTGGACGTGGTGCGCGACCCAGCCGTCCGGCAGCTCGTAGGACGGGACGTGGTCGCCCGGGGCGAGGCCCGTGAAGGAGAACCGGCCGTCCGCGTCGGTGGTCGTCTTCGCCTGGGCGACGGTGACCACGCCGTCCTTGACCGCCTCGCCGGGGTCCTGCTGCCCGTTGCCGTTCTTGTCGGCGTAGACGACGCCGGAGACGCTGGGCTCGGCGCTTGGTGGCGTTGAACCGTCCTGAGCGAACGCCGTGACGCTCGCCGTGCTGAACGACAGCCCGGCGACGACGGCCACAGCGCCGCTCTTGAGCACGGCAAGGCGCGATCTGCTGGACAACGGTTCCCCCCGGATGACTTGATCGTCCGCCAGGTGCCCCCGCACGCCTCCGCCGGACGTTCGGAAAAGTACCGCGAACGGACTTCTCCCCCGAAGCTTTTTGGCGATTCAAAGGTCCTGATCTGTGGGTTCACGTAATTCCGATGACAATTCAAGATTTTCTTCCAGGTGGGGCAACCGACCTCGCGGGAAAAGCGTGAGCACAGCGGGGACGGGTGTGTCCGCGGCCTGGCATGCTGGTCGGCGTGACGCCCGAGGACCTCGCGCACCTGCGCCGGGCACGTGACCTGATGGACCGCCAGTACGCGAGTCCGTTGGACGTGCCCGCGATGGCCCGTGCCGCCCTCATGTCGCCGTCGCACTTCTCGCGCCGATTCCGCGCAGCGTACGGCGAGACCCCGTACGGCTACCTCATGACGAGGCGCATCGAGCGCGCCAAAGCGTTGCTGCGCCTGCGAACGCTGTCCGTGACCGAGGTGTGCGTCCAGGTCGGCTGCACCTCGCTCGGCTCGTTCTCCGCCCGGTTCACCGAACTGGTCGGCGAGACCCCATCCGCCTACCGCGCACGGACGCACGACGCGCTGGCCGCCGTGCCGGGATGCCAGTTGAAGGGCCTGACGCGACCGAGCAGGTTTCGAGAAGCGACGCGCGCACGTTCTACCTAGGGTTTCGTCCCATGAAGCTCTCGCACACGTTCCTCTTCGTCCACGACCAGGACGCGGCCCTGAAGTTCTACCGCGACGTCCTCGGCCTCGAAGTCCGCACCGACGAGACCATCGAGAACGACTACCGCTGGCTCACCGTCGGCCCCGCCGAGCAGCCGGAGGTCGAGATCGGCCTGTCGCGCATCGGCCCGCCCGTCCCGCCGACCGACCACGAAGCGCTGGAAGCGTTGCTGGCCAAGGGTTCGCTGCTCGGCATCATCTTCGAGGTGCCCGACGTCGACGCGAAGTTCGACCAGGTCCGCGCGGCCGGCGCCGAAGTCATGCAGGAACCGGTCGACCAGTACTACGGCGTCCGCGACTGCGCGTTCCGCGACCCGTCCGGCAACATGATCCGCTTCTCCTCGCCCCGCAAGTAAAAACCGCTTCCGCTTTCCGCGCCCCACGTGCTTCAGTGGTGCCTTCAGGCGTACTCAGAGACAAGGTCGATGCCATGGGCAGCCCCGGACACACCGGGTGCCTTCGCAGTACCCGGTGACCCTCGCGTTCTTCTCCCGCGATCACCAGGAGCACCACCTTGACTTGGTACACCTCTTTCTTCACCGATCTCGCCAACACCTTCTGGCGCGGCGCCGTCCCCCCGTCGCAGACCACAGCGGAGATCGACTTCGCGACCGGTCTCACCGACGGCCGCCGCGTGCTGGACGCACCGTGCGGCAGCGGCAGGCACAGCATCGAACTGGCCGGCCGCGGCTACACGGTCACCGGCATCGACATCTCGGCCGAAGCCATCGCCCACGCCAGAACGCTCGCTCCCTCGCTGGACTGGCGCCAAGGCGACGTGGCGGCGCTGGGCTCGTTCGGCGTGGAAGCCGACCTGGCCCTGTGCCTGGGCAACAGCTTCGGCTACCTCGACCACGAGGGCTCGCGGCGGTTCCTGCGCGACCTGGCCACCGCCGCACCGCTGCTCGTCATCGACTACAGCTGCGCGGCCGAGTCGCTGCTGCCCTCGCTCCCCGGCGAGATCCGCATGTCCGCGGGCGGCGTCGACATGGTCGCCGTGAACACCTACGACGTGGCCACGGGCCGGCTGCTGATCGACTTCACCTTCAGCGACGGCGAGCGGACGCAGCGGTCGACCTGCGTGCAGCACGTCTACACGGCCGGTGAGCTGACCCGGATGCTCGTCGAGGCCGGGTTCTCGTCGATCGAGCTGCACGGGGGCGTGGCGGGCGAGGCGTTCTCGGTGGGCAGCCACCGGTTGCTGGCGGTGGCGCGCCGCTGACGCGGACGGGGCTGTGGAGGTCGTCCTCCACAGCCCCGTCCAGGCTTGTTCGCAGAGGTTCTTCAGGCTGGTCAGACGCTCGACACCGCAATGGTTGAACGTTCGTGAACGAGTCCGTGTGAGACCGTCATTGAGACTGGTGGGTCAGGTGGTCCTGGAGGTCGCGTGTTGCACGGACCTACGCGGAAGTGCTGTCCTGACAGGTAACGTTTGACCTCGTTCGGAACGGCGTCGTGAACCGCGCCTTGCTGAACCCGGCTACGCCGTCGAACAGGCTCGATGCGGCACGCGATCATGTCGGCCGAACTCGACCGCAGCGCCCGCGCCACCCGGTTCGGCTGGAACCCGAGGCCCGTGACGGCGCACTGGACTCGTTCCCGAGTCTCCGGGCGCACCTTCTCCGGGTGGTTCATCACGTTCGGGACCGTCTGCTTCGACACCCGGCGGCCACGGCGACGTCAGCGATCGTCACCGGACCAGACCGTGGTGCGACTGGACTGGCGGACGGTTTCGCCACGACGAACATCCCTGACCCCTGCTGCGCATCGTCATCGGCGCACCGCGTTGCGTTGATCGATGGGACCCGGCTGGCCGATGCCATCGCAACGAGACCCTGCAGGGAGGCCGGCCAAGGCGGTTTCCCGGCGAAGGAGGCTCTCGCAGTACCTGTACCGCCAGGATCTCCCGGACTTCGAGGGCACTCGGCAACCTGTTCGCGTCGGCTTTCGCAACAAAGGGAAGAACATCAATGGCGGACAACCAGTTCACCTCTCACGCAGACCTCTTCGACCTGAGCGGGAAGTGCGCACTCGTCACCGGCGGCACCGGCGGAATCGGAATGATGATCGCGCGTGGCCTTCTGCAGGCCGGTGCCCGCGTCATCATCAGCTCACGCAGGGCGGACGCGTGCGCGGAGGCACAGCACCGACTGTCCGAATTCGGCGACGTGCGAGCGTTCCCCGCCGACCTGTCGAAGTACGACGAATGTCAGCGCCTCGCGAATCTCGTCACGGCCGACTCGGAACGCCTGGACGTCCTCGTCAACAACGCGGGAGCGATGTGGCGCGAGCCGCTCGCGACGTTCCCGCCCGAGGCCTGGGACTCGGTGGTCGACCTCAACCTCAAGTCACCGTTCTGGCTGGTGCAGGCGCTGCTCCCGGCACTGCGCAGGGCGGGCACCGCCGACGACCCCGCGCGGGTCGTCAACATCGGCAGCATCGCCGCCGTCCACGTCGCCGAGTCGCCCAACTACTCGTACGCCAGCAGCAAAGCGGGACTGCACCAACTCACCAGGGTGCTCGCCAGGGAGCTGGGCCCACAGCACGTCACGGTGAACGCGGTAGCTCCGGGGCCGTTCCCGTCGCAGATGATGGCGGCCACGCTCGAGGCCGTCGGCGACACGATCGCGGCGAAGGCCCCTCTGCGCCGGCTCGGCCGCGACGACGACATGGCGGGTATCGCCGTGTTCCTCGCCAGCCGGGCGGCGTCCTACCTCACGGGTACCGTCATCCCGGTGGACGGCGGCATTGCGACGACCGCGACGGGCACCTGAATGCCGGGTACCGGCAGAACCTCCCTCCGCTTCCGGACAGGACCTACGGTGAAGTCGTGACCACGATCGATCTGCGCACCGAGATCAAGGAGTTCCTGAGCTCGCGTCGCGCACGGCTCACGCCCGAGCTGGCCGGACTGCCCGCCTACGGCGCCCACCGCCGGGTCAAAGGTCTACGTCGCGAAGAGGTGGCTCTGCTGGCCGGGGTGTCGGTCGACTACTACGTCCGCATGGAGCGCGGCAGCCTCGCCGGCGCCTCCGACGGTGTGCTCGACGCGCTGGCCTCCGCCCTGCGGCTCGACGAGGCCGAGCGCGCTCACCTGTTCCACCTGGCGCGGCAGTCCAAGGCGCCGGGTGGTGCACAGCGCAAGCGACCCGCCGTGAAGGTGCGGCCGGCGCTTCTGCGGGTGCTCGACGCCATCACAGACGCACCGGCTTGGATCTGCAACGGCCGGTACGACGTCCTGGCCATGAACCGACTCGCCCGCGCGCTCTACTCACCGGTGCTGGCCGACCCGCGACGGCCGGCGAACACCGCGCGGTTCGTGTACCTGGAACCCGAAGCAGCGAGAACGTTCTTCGTCGACTACGACCGGATCACCGGCGACGTGGCCGCGAAGCTGCGCATGGAAGCGGGCCGCAACCCGCACGACGAGGAGCTGATCGCCCTGGTCGGTGAGTTGTCGACGCGCAGCGGGCTGTTCCGGCAGCGGTGGGCTTCCCAGGACGTCCGGCTCCACCGGTCCGGACGCAAGAGCGTGCACCACCCGGTGGTGGGCCGGCTCGACATGGACGTCGAGTCGATGGAGATGTCCGCCGAACCCGGTCTGCTCCTGAACGTCTACACAGCGCCGATCGGCACGGCGAGCGCGGACGGTCTGGCCCTGTTGGCATCGTGGGCGGCCGGTCAGGAGGAGCTGAAGACAGAGGGGCGGGCGCCCACTCGCTGATGCCGGACCAATTCGGCTACGGCGTGCCCACCACGCCCGTGGCCGGCGCTCTGCCGCCGCCCAATGGTCTTCGCCACTTCGGACTCCGCTGTGGGGCGAGGGGTTCTGACGACTCCGCCGAACTCGCTCACACGTGCCGCAAGCATGGAAGAAGCCCCCGCCACGGCCTTGATCACCAGTTCAAAGGTGCTGGCTCACGAGGAGGTGCAGGCAAAGGAGCGGGAAGCCGCGGGCTCGGAGTGGCACGACGGTGACTGGATGTTCACGCGGCCCAACGGAAAGCCGATCGACCCACGCGCGGATCACAACGACTGGAAAGCACTGCTCGCCGAGGCCGGCGTACGGGACGCTCGCCTGCACGACGCACGCCACACCGCGGCGACGGTCCTGCTGTTGCTGAACGTGCCGCAGCGGGTCGTCCAGGAGTTCATGGGCTGGTCCAACGCGAAGGTGGCGGAGCGGTACACGCACGTCACCGAGTCCATGCGGCAGGACGTCGCGGGCAGGCTCAACGGGTTCCTCTGGGCACCCGAATGAGACTGGAAATGAGACTGGACGCAGCGGGGGTGCCTCACCGACTGGTGAGGCACCCCCGTTTGTCCTGGTCAAACTGCGGAAGCGGAGGGATTTGAACCCCCGGACGGTTGCCCGTCTCCCGCTTTCAAGGCGGGTGCATTCGGCCGCTCTGCCACGCTTCCCCGACGCCACCGGCGTCAGCCGAGAAGCCTAGCCGTTCGACTCCCGCAGGTGTGTGATGACCCGGTCGAACACCTTGGCCAGCACCTCGCCCTCCTCGGGGGTGAGCAGGTCGACGATGTGGGTGCGCACGCCGCGGAGGTGGGTGGGGGCGGCCTCCACCAGTTGGGACATGCCCTTCTGGGTCAGCTCGGCGAGTACGCCGCGGCCGTCCTCCGTGCACTCGCGGCGGGTGACGAGGCCTGCTTTCTCCATGCGGGCGACCTGGTGGGAGACGCGGGACTTCGAGGAGGCCACGTCTTCTGCCAGCTGGGTCATGCGCATGCGGTGGTTCGGTTGTTCGGAGAGGCGGACGAGGACCTCGTAGTCCGCCAGTGACACTCCGTGGGTGTCCTGCAGTTCCCGGTGCAGGCGGTCCATGAGCATCGAGGAACCGTTCACGTAGGTGCGCCACGCCCGCATCTCGCCCTCGTCGAGCCAGCGGGGCTCCTGCTCGCTTGGTGTCACGGGAACAAGGCTAGACGGCAGGATGACGATCCTGTCATTCCTCTGGAAAACGCGGCCTTCGCGAGGCAGACTCCTCCGCCGTACACGCGCGTTAACCTTGCCTTCGAAAGGCTTCACCCATGAGTTCGTTCAGACGGCTCTCCGTTCTGGCGATCACCGCCGCCGCGGCCACTGTCATCAGCGCTACCGGGCCTGCCCAGGCCGATGTCCAGTCACTGCGCGGTCGGGGCACGGTTGACGTGCGCCTGATCGGCATCAACGACCTGCACGGCAACATCGAGCCGCCCACCGGGTCGTCGGGGCGCGTCATCCTGCCGGACGGCACGACCGTCGACGCCGGTGGCGCCGCTTACAACGCCACGCACATCAAGAACCTCCAGAGCGAGGTCAAGAACTCCGTCATCGTCGGGCAGGGCGACCTGATCGGTGCTTCGCCGATCGTGTCGGCGCTGTTCCACGACGAGCCGACGATCGAGGTGCTCAACAAGGTCGGGATGGACACGACCGCGGCGGGCAACCACGAGTTCGACGAGGGCTACCAGGAGCTGCTGCGCATCCAGCGCGGTGGCTGCCACCCGGTGGACGGGTGCCAGTTCAGCGAGAAGTACGAGGGTGCGAAGTTCCCGATCCTCGGCGCGAACGTCACGCACGCCAAGACCGGGCTGCCGGCCCTTCCGCCGTTCTGGGTGGAGATCCGCGACGGGATGCCGATCGGCTTCATCGGCATGCCGCTCAAGGACGTGCCGATCCTGGTCGACCCCAACGGCATCAAGGACCTCCAGTTCGGTGACGAGGTGAAGGCGGCCAACAGGTACGCGAACCTCCTCGACGCCATCGGCGTGAAGTCGATCGTGCTGCTCGTGCACCAGGGCGACCAGGTCACCTCCTCCGGTGGCGGCCCCAACGCGTGCAACGTCGCCGCCAACAACCCCGGCAGCTACATCGCCACGAACGTCAGCCCGAAGATCGACGCGGTCTTCTCCGGCCACAGCCACCAGCACTACAACTGCGTGATCAAGGACCCGGCGGGCAACCCGCGGCCGTTCATCGAGGGTCTCGCGTTCGGTCGTGAGCTCAGCGTCGTCGACCTCAAGATCGACCGCCGCACGCGCGACGTCATCCGCGGCGAGACCAAGGCCGACAACAAGATCGTCACCCGCACGGTCACGCCGGACCCGACCGTGCAGGCGATCATCGACCTGGCCAAGCAGAAGTCCGGCCCGATCGCGAACAAGCCGGTCGGCACGATCAGCTCGGACATCCTGCGGGCGCAGAACGCCGCCGGTGAGTCGCCGCTCGGCGACCTGATCGCCGACTCGCAGCTCGAGGCCACCAAGGGCAACGGCGCGGTGCTCGCGCTGATGAACCCCGGCGGTGTGCGCGCGGACCTCACGTTCGCCGGCTCGCCCGCGGGTGAGGGCAACGGCGTGGTGACCTACGGCGAGATGTTCACCGTGCAGCCGTTCGGCAACATCCTGCAGACCGTCACGCTGACCGGCGCGGAGATCAAGAACGTGCTGGAGCAGCAGTTCACCGCTGCCCGCCAGTTCGTGCTCCAGCCGTCGTCCGGCCTGAAGTACACCTGGTCGAAGGGTGCGGCGTTCGGCTCGAAGGTCTCCGACGTCACGCTCAACGGCGCCCCGCTGGACCCGAACGCGAGCTACCGCGTGACGATCAACAGCTTCCTGCAGGGCGGTGGTGACGGCTTCAGCGAGTTCACCAAGGGCAGGGACATCACCGGCGGCGGCATCGACCTGGACGCGTTCTCCGCCTACCTGGCGGCGCACCCGAACCAGGGCGCGCCGGCGCTCGACCGCATCACGCAGCTGCCGTAACGGCGGCCGGCGGTAGGCCGCCCCGGTGACCCAGGTCGCCGGGGCGGCCTTTTACGTGCTCCGTTGCTCCGTTTGATCTAGGGTGAGGGCCGATGTCGTGGTTGCGTCGGCTCCTGCTGCTCGCCGGTCTGGTGACCGGTGCCTGGCTGCTGGGCGGCACCGGGCACGCGAACGCCGACGTCCGGGTCGAGATCGACCGGCTCGAGGTCGAGCTGGAGATCCCCCTCGTCGACGTCGGCCTCCAGGTCGAGACGGGGCTCGCACCGCCACAGCCGGAAGCGCCCGTTCCGCCGAAGCCGACCCCTCGCGTCGAGAACCCCGTACCGCCGAAGGAACTTCCGCCACCCGTCCCGCCTGCCGTGAAGGCCGCCGTGCAGACCGAGGCGCCCCGGCAACAACAACTGCCGCCACAGCAGCACCACACGCAGCCCACGAGCCCGGCGCCCGTTCCCGAGCAACCCCAGGCGGAGCAGCCGACGCCCGGCACCCTCCCGCAGAGCGGCGCGGGGACGTCCTCCGGCACGCAGATCCCGGTGGGCACGCTGCCGCACGCGACGCGGCCACCCACCACCACGACATCGCTTGTCAGCACGGAACAACACGACGTCCCGCGCTCCGTGCGCGCGGAGGAACCGACGTTCTCCCCGGACTGATCCCGGCCCACGGCCAGACAGGGATCCGTCTTCGCACTCCAGGGAGAAACAGCCATGCGCAAGAACCTCAACCGCACCATGTCCGCCGCTCTGCTGACCGGTGGCCTGCTGGCCGCCACCGCCGGCTTCGCCCAGGCCGTCCCGGTGCCGCTCGACGTCGACGAGGAGGTCCGCGTCGGCAGCCTGCTGAGCGTTCCGGTCGAGGTCTGCGGCAACGCGGTCAACGTGCTGGGCAGCAGCGACGCGACCTGCCAGGACGAGCCCGCCGAGCGCGTCCAGGCCGACAAGGCCCTCGTCTCCGCGCCTGTCACGGTGTGCGGCAACGCGGTCGGCGTCGCCGGTGGCGGCAACGGCAGCTGCGGCGACACCGGGCCGAAGCGGGCCAACGGCTCCGTCGAGGCCCCGGTGACGGTCTGCGGCACCGGCGCGGCGGTGCTCGGCACCGCGAGCGGCGACTGCGGCGGGACCGGGGCGCCCGAGGAGCCGCAGCCGGAACCGGAGCAGCCCGAGCAGCCGGAGCCGGAGCAGCCCGGCGAGAACCCCGGCGACGAGAACCCCGGCAACGGCAACCAGGGCGGCGGCGACACCGGCGACGACTCGGGCGCCGGCGCCCCGCAGACCGGCGACAAGGCCTCGCAGCGGGCTTCCGCGGTGGTCCCGGCCCTGTCGAGGACCGGCGCCGACCCGCTCGAGTTCCTCCTCGCGGGCCTCGGCCTGATGACCGCGGGTGTGATGGCCCGCCGCGGCGCCAGGCGCGCAGGGAAAGCCTGATCGACTGATTCCGATCATTTTTCACAGATCGCCCGGCGGGAGTTTCTCCCGCCGGGCGATTGCTGTCCGCGCTGTCGATCTCCGCAGGTCACCCGTCCGACTTCACCAATTCAGGTTTCCCGTGAAGTGTTGAGAAATACGACGATCAAGCGCATGCTCGACAACGAGCTGGCAACCGGTAGTTGAATGAAGTGGACCGCCCGGTGGCCACGCCCGGAAGGGGTAGGTGGTGCTGTGCAGGTATCTCCTCGCTGTGGCGAAACGCGGTCTGTCGCATCCCCGCGAGTGGATCGGACGTGACGGTCCGGTCGCGACTGTGTAGCGACGGACACGAGGTTTCGGGTGCCCAGGCGCCGTCAGGCGTCGCTCCGCGCACTTCGACGCTGTTGAGCTCGGCATCGGTGTCGCCTCATGGCGTCACCGGCTGAGCGCCACGCCAACCTTCGTGGGCCGTAGTCGTCACAACCACATGGGAAAGCCTTGGTGCGGTGCCCCGACGTCGGGCGCCGCACCAAGGTGTGTTCGGTGCTTTATCGTTTGCGGCACCCAGGGGGTCCTTGGCAGGAGGATGCGGTGCAGTTCAACGAAGGCGCGGGACTCGACCTTTCCCAGGTCTCGGACCAGCGGGGCGTCGGCGGCCGGGTGGCCGGTGTCGGCGGTGGCCTCGGCGTGGTCGGTCTGATCATCTACTTCCTGTTCCAGCAGTTCACCGGCATCCAGCTGCCGGCGGGCGGACTGGAGGGCCTGGGCGGCAACACCCAGGTCGAGTCCGGCCAGCTGGCCGAGAAGTGCAAGACCGGCGCGGACGCGAACCGCGACAGCGACTGCCGGGTCGTGGCGACGATCAACTCGATCCAGGCCTTCTGGACCGACCAGTTCGCCCGCTCCGGCCGCAGCTACCAGGTCACCAAGACCAACTTCTTCCGCAACAGCGTGAACACCCGCTGCGGCAACGCCACCTCGGCCGTGGGCCCGTTCTACTGCCCCGCCGACTCCCAGGTGTACATCGACCTCGACTTCTTCAACGAGCTGCGCACCAAGTTCGGCGCGACCGGCGGCCCGTTCGTCGAGGCCTACGTGCTGGCCCACGAGTACGGCCACCACGTCCAGAACCTCCTCGGCACGTCCGACCGCGTCAGCTCCCGCACCGGCCCCACCTCCGACTCGGTGCGCCTGGAGCTGCAGGCCGACTGCTACGCGGGCGCCTGGGCCAAGGCGGCGACGACCACCCCGTCGTCCAACGGCCAGCCGCTCATCACGAACATCACCCAGGAGGACGTGAACGCGGCGCTCGACGCGGCGGCGCGCATCGGTGACGACTTCATCCAGCGCGAGCTCGGCGGCGGCCAGGTCGACACGACCCAGTTCAGCCACGGCAGCTCGGCGCAGCGCCAGAAGTGGTTCACCACGGGCCTGCAGACGGGCGACCCGGCCCGCTGCAACACGTTCGACACCGACAACCTGGGCTGACACCCACTCAAGCGAAAGGCCGGGCCTCCCGAGGGAGACCCGGCCTTCTTCGTGCGAGACCTACGAAACGGCGGCGTGCGAGTGGTCCTCGTGCGCCGTCAGCGACATCTTGGCCGCGGCACGGGCCTCGGCCCGCTTCGAGCGCGGCGGCACGCCGTTGACGTCCTCGGTGGACACGCCGTAGGCGGCCGTCACGAACGCGATGGCACCGGCGTTGCGTCCCAGGGCGACCCGGTCGACGTTGCCGAGGCTGTCACAGGCGGCGTGGTAGCACGGGTCGTAGGCGACCCCGGCCGTTCCGCCCCACTTGGCGGCCTGGGCCGCGGTCTTCACGCCCTCGGCACCGGTGAAGAGACCACCGGCGGGAATGCCCTGGGCGATGAACTCGCCGTAGTCCGAGCGGCCCGAGAAGTCCGTGCCCTCGGTGGGGACGCCCTTCGCCGCGAAGTAGTCCGCGAACGCCTTCTCGATCTGCGCCGAGCCGAACGGGCCGGGGCCCGCGCCCACGCCGTCGGAGTTGTCGCCGTCGTAGATGAAGTACGCGGCGTTCGGCGAGCCGACCATGTCGAAGTTCAGGTACAGCGCGATGTCGAGCTGCTGCTCGAACGTCAGCGAGCGGACCCACTCCTCGGAGCCGATCAGGCCGCGCTCCTCGGCGCCCCACCAGGCGAAGCGGACCGCGTTGTCGACCTTCGGGCGGGAGCCCAGCTGCAGCGCGGTCTCCAGCAGGGCCGCGGAACCCGTGCCGTTGTCGTTGATGCCGGCGCCGAGCTCGACGCTGTCGAGGTGCGCGCCCGCCATGACGACGTTGTTCGTGCGGCCGGTGCGGGTCTGGGCGATGACGTTGCGCTCGGTGCGGGTCTCCGAGTGGAAGCGCATGTCGACCGTGACGGCCGAACCGGCCTTGCCCGCGAGCGTGGTGCCGTCGGCCTGGGAGATGCCGCCCGTGGGGATCTTGCCGGGGTTGGTCAGCGTCACGTCGGAGAGCGGGCCCGCGGTGTTGTTGGACACCAGCACGGCGATGGCGCCGGCGGCGTGCGCGTTGAGGTGCTTCTGCTCGAACGTGCAGCCACCGCGGCGGATCAGCGCGACCGAGCCGGTGAAGTCCTGGCCCGCGAAGTCGCTCGCCTCGCACCCGGTGCCGGCGTCCTCGGGCACCACGCGCAGCGGGCCGGTGACGCCGCCGGCGGGGGTCTGCGGCGACGCGACCATGATCAGGGCCTGGTAGTTCACGCCGTCGACGCGGGCGGTCTCCGCGTCGTTGACGTTGATCTCGTAGCTGAACGTCGGCGTCGTCACGATGAAGCCCTCGTCGCGGAGCTTGCCCGCCACGTAGTCGACGCTCGCGTCGTAGCCGGGGGTCAGGGCGGCACGGGTGCCGCCGTTGCGGTCGGCGATCCGCTGGAACGCGATCAGGTGCCGGTTGACGCCCTCGACGGTCACCTTCTTCGAGAGCTTCTTCGCCAGCGCGGGGCCGGCGGGTTCGGCGGCGGACGCCGTGGCGGTGGGGGCCGCGACTAATGCCGAGATGGCAAGCACAGTCGCCAGCTTGGTTCTGCCGGACATTGAACGTTCCCCTTCGTTCGAGATGGCAGAACCCTCACAAGAAGGAGACCTGGGACACAATCCGACGGTCGGCGGGTGTTCAGCTCGTGATCAGCTGAACACACTCAGCGAGCCCCTCGACGGCCACGTCCCACCCCGGGCGCACGAAATTCTCCTTGTCCAGGCGCAATCGCACGTGCTCAAGGCGTTGTCCGCGCGGTGCGGCACGCATGGTGCCGTCGTGGACGTAGCCGAGCTTCTCGCTGACGCGGTGGGAGGCGTGGTTGCCCAGCCAAGCCGCCGAACGAGCGACGTCCGCACCCAGGTGGTCGAACGCGAACTGCAGGACCGCGATCCGCATCTCCGTGCCGATCCCGCCGCCCTGGTGCTCCAGCCCGAGCCACGAGCCGGTGTTGACCTCGCGCAGCACGCCGAAGTCCTTCGCGGAGACCTCCTGCATGCCGATGACCCTTTCCTCGTGCCGCGCGAGGAAGTTGATCGTCCAGTCCCCGGCGGCGAACGCGGAGCGCGCACCCCAGTAGTGCTTGATCATGCCGAGCCCGCCGTCGTCGCGGACCCAGTCCGTCCACGGCACCAGGAACGGCATCTCCTCGGGGTCGTGCACGCCCTGCTTCGCCACCTCGACGAGCTCGTGGAGGCCCTCGTCGTCGTCCGGGCGCAGCTCCAGCCGCGGGGTGCGGAGAACCAGGTGTCGCAGAGGCCAGGGGTCCATGCTCCGATGGTGCCGGAGGTGTCGAACGGTATTACGGTCGACTGCGTGCATGCGATCACTGTTCGCGAACCCGGCGGCCCGGAAGTGCTCACCTGGACCGAGGTCGACGATCCGGTACCCGGTCCCGGCGAGGTGTTGATCGACGTCGCCGCGAGTGCGGTCAACCGCGCCGACCTGTTGCAGCGGCAGGGGTTGTACCCGCCGCCCCCCGGCGCGTCGGACATCATCGGGCTGGAGTGCTCCGGCACGATCGCGGCGCTCGGCGAGGGCGTCACGGGGTGGAACGTCGGCGACGAGGTGTGCGCGCTGCTCGCCGGTGGCGGCTACGCCGAGAAGGTCGTCGTGCCCGCGCCCCAGGTCCTCCCGCTGCCGGACGGCGTCGACGTCGTCACGGCCGCGGCGCTGCCCGAGGTGGCCTGCACGGTGTGGTCGAACGTCGTGATGGACGGCCGGCTCAAGCTCGGTGAGACGTTCCTGGTGCACGGCGGCGCCGGCGGCATCGGCACGCACGCGATCCAGGTCGCGAAGGCGCTCGGCGCGACCGTCGCGGTCACCGCGGGCTCGGACGAACGCCTCGCGAAGTGCGCCGAGCTCGGTGCCGACGTCCTGGTCAACTACAAGACGCAGGACTTCGTGGCCGAGGTGGGGAAGGCCGACGTCGTCCTCGACAACATGGGCGCCTCCTACCTGCCGCGCAACATCGACGTGCTCGCGCCGGACGGCCGGTTGATGATCATCGGCATGCAGGGCGGCGTGAAGGGCGAGCTGCCCATCGGCAAGCTGCTGTCCAAGCGCGCCTCGGTGATGGCGACCGGGCTGCGCGGCCGGTCCGTCGAGAACAAGGGCGCGATCGTGGCGCAGGTGCGCGAGCACCTGTGGCCGCTGGTCGGCAGCGGTGCGGTGAAGCCGGTCGTCGGCAGGGTCGTGCCCATGCGGGAGGCCGCCGAGGCGCACCGGTTGCTGGAGGCGAGCGACGTCTTCGGCAAGGTCCTGCTCAGGCGAGAGCGGTAGCGGTCGCCAGCGAGGTCCGGGGAGCCGTGCGGAACTCGATGCCGAACTCCTCGGACCACCGCGTCAGCACGGCCTGCTCGTCCGGCCGGTCGGCGTCGTCGGCGAGCACCGTCGCGCCCGGCGCCAGCACGGCGCGCAGCACGGGCAGCGCCGGGTAGCGCGAGTCGCCGGAGCCCGGCCCGTCCACGAGCAGCAGGTCCACCAGGCCGAAGCGCTCGACGTAGCCGAGCACCTCGTCGTGCACCTGCTGCGGCGCGTACCACTGGCCGTGCCGCGACAACGCCGCCGGATGCCGCGACAACGGCGCGTGCACGACGCGGGCGATCGAGCCGAGACCCTCGCGTCGCAGTTGTGAGGCGGCGAAAGCAGCCGTGCGCTCGTCGTGCTCGATCGACAGCAGGTGCCCGAAACCGCGCTGCTGGAGCAGACGCGCGAGCAGGACCGAGGACGAGCCGCAGCCGAGTGCGACCAGGACGGTCCTGGCGCCGAGGACGACCTCGTCCATCACCGCGACGAGCTCGGCCGGCCGGAGGTCGCCGGAGAACCGCGGCAGGTACTCGGTGTTCAGCGACCCGATGCGGTGCAGGGCCGAGAGGTCCGCGAGCTCGCGTGCCAGCGAGTCGTCCAACGGTGCTCTCCCGTGTTCCCTCAGCCCAGTTCGGCGACCGCCCGCACCAGGTCGTCCACCTCGACCGCGTTCGTGTAGTGCGCGAGCCCGACGCGGATGGCGCCGCCGACCTCACCCACGCCCAGCACCGAGAACACGCCGTGCTGGCCGGGGTCGGCGAACGCGCAGACGCCCCGCGACGCGAGGTGTTCGACGCCGTCCTCCGCCTTGACCCCGGCGATCGTGAACGCCAGCGCGGGCACCCGCCGCATGGCGTCGCCGATCACCATCACGTGGCGCAGCGAACGCAGTTCGTTGATGAGGTTAGCGAGCAGCCCCGCCTGGTACGCCTTCACGGATCCCAGAGACGTGAGCAGGCGCTCGCGCCGCGTGCCGGAAGCCGCGTCGTCGAGGTCCGCGAGGTACTCGACGGAGGCAACGAGCCCGGCGAGCATCGGATACGCGTGCGGGCCCAGTTCGAGGCGTTCCGGTCCGCGGGCCGTCGGGTCGACCGAGACCGACGGCAGCCGTTCCAGCACCGACGGGTCGCGGAACACCAGCGCGCCGACGGGCGGCCCGCCCCACTGGCCGGCGGAGAGGGCGACGACGTCAGCGCCCATGCCAACGATGTCCAAGGGGACGAAAGGCGCCGCCGACGACGCGTCCACGACCATCAGCGCGCCGTGCGCCCGCGCGACCGCCGAGATCTTGGCGAGGTCGGGCCTGGTGCCGACGACCCCGGACGCCGCCGTGATGGCGATCAGCTTCGTGCGGTCGGTGACGAGGTCGTCGTATTGCCAGCTCGGCAGCTCGCAGGTCTCGATGTCGATCTCGGCCCACTTGACCGCGCTGCCGGTGCGTTGCGTGGCGCGCAACCACGGCGCGATGTTCGCGGCGTGGTCCAGGCGGGAAACCAGGACCTCGTCGCCCATGAACCAGTCGTCCGTCATCACCTCGGCGAGGCGCTGCAGCAGGACGGCGGAGGACGGGCCGAGCACGACACCCGCGGGGTCACCCCCGACCAGGTCCGCGACGGCCCTGCGGGCGGCGTCCACGATGCCCTGGGCCCGCTGGGAGGCCGGGAAGATGCCACCGGGTCCGGAGACGGGAGCGCGCAGCGCGGTGGAGACGGCGGTGGCGACCTGCTCCGGCACCTGCATGCCGGCCGGAGCGTCGAGGTGGACCCAGCCGTCGCCGAGCGCGGGGAAGAGCCCTCGTACCCGTGCGACGTCGAACGCCATGCCACACACCGTACGTATGAACGCAACCACGGTGTCGAGCAGCCCCCACCCGGATAATCGTCACGAGGTGAAAGACGCGAGGATGGAGACCATGAAACAGGAGCAGCCCGTCGTAATCGTCGGTGGCCAGGACGGCGACATCGCCGACCTGGTGGAGCAGCCGGCCAAGGTGATGCGGATCGGCACGATGATCAAGCAGCTCCTGGAGGAGGTGCGAGCGGCACCTCTGGACGAGGCGAGCCGCAACCGCCTCAAGGAGATCCACAAGCGGTCCATCGAGGAGCTCGAGGACGGCTTGGCGCCGGAGCTGCGGGAAGAGCTGGAGCGCCTGTCGCTGCCGTTCACCGAGGACGGCACCCCGTCCGACGCCGAGCTGCGGATCGCCCAGGCCCAGCTCGTGGGGTGGCTGGAAGGCCTCTTCCACGGCATCCAGACCGCGCTGTTCGCCCAGCAGATGGCGGCACGCGCCCAGCTGGAGCAGATGCGCGGCCGCGCCCTGCCGGCGGGTGGCGGCGAAGGTAACGAAGGCGGAACAACCGGCAAAGGGACGGGGCAGTACCTCTAGCTAAGGCAGTCGGTGGTGGCTCTACGATGCGCTCACCGTTCTGGAGAGGAGCCACCGTGCTCGACCGAGTCCGCACAGGTCTGCAGGCCAAGCAGCTGCGCCACAAGCTGCGCGTCAAGGCGATCGAGCTCATCCAGGACGCGTTGCAGCCGCAGCAGGAGCAGATCGCGCGCCTCCAGGTCCAGCTCGACGGCCTGCGCGACGAGGTCGCGCAGCAGGCGAACCGCATCGTCGACCACACCGTCGGCCACGAGGTGCGGGCCCGCCGCGACATCGTGTTCGCCGCGGACAGGGACGCCGCGTCGCAGAGCGCCCGGTTCGTGCACGAGAACATGCCGCGGGTCCCGCACTTCGGCTCGCCGCACGAGACGCTCGAGTTCGCGCTGGACCAGGCGCCCGAGGGCGGCATGGCGCTCGAGTTCGGCGTCTACACCGGCGGCACGCTGAAGATCATCGCGAACGCCCGCGAGGGCGGCGGGGTCTACGGCTTCGACTCCTTCGAGGGCCTGCCGGAGAACTGGCGCAACGGGTTCCCCGCGGGCACCTTCACCATGGACGGCCTGCCGGACGTGCCCGGTGCCGAGCTCGTCGCCGGGTGGTTCGACGAGACGCTGCCGAAGTTCCTCGCCGATCACGAGGGCCCCGTCACGTTCCTGCACGTCGACTGCGACCTGTACTCGTCGACGAAGACCGTCCTCGACCTCGTCGGGCCGCGGCTGGTCGAGGGCAGCGTGATCGTCTTCGACGAGTACTTCAACTACCCGCAGTGGCAGGACCACGAGCACAAGGCCTGGCTGGAGCACGTGGCGGCGCACGGCGTCGAGTTCGAGTACCTCGGGTACACGTACGACCACGAACAGGTGATCGTCAAAGTGATCAAGGTCTGACCGCACCGTGACCGCCCGGTGAGCACGGCGCCGGGCGGTCGCCGGTACGCTCAGTCCTCGTGCAAGCCACCAGTACGCTCGACCAGGCTGAGGCGCCCCCTGCCGTGAAGTCGCGCAGCTTCAAACGCGCGTTCGCGGATGTGCGGGAGGCGTGGGACCACCGCGAACTCTGGGGTCACCTCGGCTGGCAGGACATCAAACAGCGCTACCGCCGCTCGGTCATCGGTCCGCTGTGGATCACCATCTCGATGGCGACGACGGCCCTGGCGCTCGGCCTGCTGTACTCGACGCTGCTGGACACGCCGATCAACACGTTCCTGCCGTACGTGACGGTCGGCTTCATCATCTGGAACTTCATCCTCGGGTGCGTCACCGAGGGCACGGACGTCTTCATCGCGAACGAGGGGCTGATCAAGCACCTGCCCGCTCCCATCACGATCCACGTGATGCGGATGGTGTGGCGCCAGGTGCTGTTCCTGCTGCACAACCTCGTGGTCTACGTGATCGTGCTGGCGATCTTCTTCGGCGCGCTCGACCAGCCGTACAAGATGACCCCGACCGGTCCGACGAATCCGGGCCTGAGCTGGGAGATCGTGCTGGCGGTCCCGGGCCTCGTGCTGCTCGCGGTGAACGCGGTGTGGGTCGCCCTGCTCTTCGGCGTGATCAGCACCCGCTTCCGCGACATCCCGCCGGTCGTGAACAGCTTCATCAACCTGGTGTTCTTCATGACCCCGATCGTCTGGGACGCCAGCATCCTCACCAGGGTCACCGGTGGCGGCGACGTCGGCTGGCGCGTGCTGGTCGCCGAGCTCAACCCCGTGTACCACTTCGTCGAGATCGTCAGGGCCCCGCTCCTCGGCCACACCGTGGACTGGCACCACTGGGCGGTCGTCGGCGGCTTCACCGTCCTCGGCTGGTTCGCCGCTCTGGTGATCCTGCGCAACTACCGCGCCCGCGTTTCCTACTGGGTCTGAGAAGGAGGTCGACGAACCAATGGTCAGCATCGACGTCTGGAACGCATCGGTCGACTTCCCGATCTTCGACGCGAAGTCGAGGTCGCTGAAGAAGCTCGCCCTCGGCAAGGTCGGCGGCAAGATCGAGTCGGAGGGCCGCGTCCCGATCATCGAGGCGCTGCACGACATCACGCTGTCGCTCAAGGACGGCGACCGGGTCGGCCTGGTCGGCCACAACGGCGCCGGCAAGTCCACGCTGCTGCGCCTGCTCGCGGGCATCTACGAGCCGACGCGCGGCCACTCGCGCATCATCGGCAAGGTGGCGCCGGTCTTCGACCTCGGCGTCGGCATGGACCCGGAGATCTCCGGGTACGAGAACATCATGATCCGCGGCCTGTTCCTCGGCATGAGCCGCAAGCAGATGGAATCCCGCGTCGACGACATCGCGCAGTTCACCGAGCTCGGTGACTACCTGCAGATGCCGCTGCGCACGTACTCGACGGGCATGCGCGTCCGGTTGGCCCTCGGCGTCGTCACGTCGATCAACCCGGAGATCCTGCTGCTCGACGAGGGCATCGGCGCGGTCGACGCGGCGTTCATGGCCAAGGCCCGCGACCGCCTCAAGGACCTGGTCGCCCGCTCCGGTCTGCTGGTGTTCGCGAACCACTCCGACGAGTTCCTCGCGGAGTTCTGCGACAAGGCGATCTGGATGGACGAGGGCCACGTCAAGATGTTCGGAGGCTTGCGCGAGGTGCTGACCGCGTACAAGGGGTTCGACCCCTTCGAGCGGGCGCACCAGCACGACGAGACCCCCGTCCTCAGCGGAAATGGTGGCGAGTAGACCGTGAACCTCGAGGCACTGCCCAAGGGCTCCGTGGTGGCCGTGGTGGTCACCCGCCACCGCAGGGACCTGCTGGCCGAGTCGCTGAAGGCCCTGGCGACCCAGACGCGCGTGCCCGACCACCTGGTCGTCGTCGACAACGGTCCGGACCAGCCGGTCAACGACCTCGTCGAGCAGTGCCCGCTCCCCACGACCTACCTGCCGTCGCACCGCAACCTCGGCGGCGCCGGCGGCTTCGCGCTGGGCATCCTGCACGCCCTCTCGCTGGGCGCGGACTGGGTGTGGCTCGCCGACGACGACGGCCGCCCGGCCGACGAGAACGTCCTGGCGGTGCTGCTGGAGGAGGCGGAGCGGCGCAAGCTCGCGGAGATCTCCCCGGTCGTCACGAACATCGACAGGCCGGAGAAGCTCGCGTTCCCGTTGCGCCGCGGCCTGACGTGGAAGCGCTCGGCCGCCGAGCTCGGCACCGACTTCCTGCCGGGGATCGCGTCGCTGTTCAACGGCGCGCTGTTCCGGGCCTCGACGCTCGACGTCGTCGGCGTGCCGGACTACCGGCTGTTCTTCCGCGGCGACGAGGTGGAGATCCACCGGCGCATGGTGCGGTCCGGCCTGCCGTTCGGCACGTCGCTGCGGGTCGCGTACGTGCACCCGGACGGCTCCGACGAGTTCAAGCCGATGCTGGGCGGCAAGTTCCACGCCCAGGACCCGGAGAACCCGGTCAAGCGCTACTACACCTACCGCAACCGCGGGTACCTGCTGTCGCAGCCGGGCATGCGCAAGCTCGGCGCGCTCGAGGTGTTCCGGTTCGGGCTGTACTTCCTCGCGGTGAAGCGGGACCCGAAGGCGTTCGTCGAGTGGATCAAGCTCGTGCGCCTCGGCCAGCGGGAGCGCTTCTTCCGCAAGTGAGCCGGTTCGCTCGAAGGGCGGGACTCCCCGGAGTCCCGCCCTTCGGCCACTTCGGGTAACCACTCGCGCACGCGAGGTGATCGGAGTAAGACGGGACGGGTGATTTCCCGACGCAGACTCCTCTCCCTGGCCGGTGCGAGCGCGCTGCTCGCGGCGTGCGGATCGAACACCGGCCGCGGCGGCAGCGGCGCAGCCCTCCGGCAGTGGTACCACGCGTACGGCGAACCCGGCGTGCAGCAGGCCGTGGAGCGCTACGCCAAGGCGTTCACCAAGACCCCGGTCGACGTGCAGTGGAACCCCGGCGACTACGACTCGAAGCTCGCCACGAGCCTGCTGTCCGACGGCGGGCCGGACGTCTTCGAGTCCACGCCGCAGATCAGCTCCGTCAGGGCGGGCCAGCTCGTGCCGCTCGACGACCTCTTCGGTGACGCCAAGACCGACTTCTCCGCGTCCATCCTCGAGACGCACACCGTCGAGGGAAGGATCTACGGCATCCCGCAGGCCGTGGACATGCAGATGCTGTTCTACCGCAAGAGCATGCTCGACCGGGCGGGCGTGCAGCCACCGTCCACTGTGGACGATCTGCTCGACGCGGCCCGCAGGCTGAGCACCGGCGGCGTCAAGGGGCTCTTCGCCGGCAACGACGGCGGTGGCGGCGTGCTCGGCGGCCCCGCGCTGTGGTCGGCGGGCCTCGACTACGTGCGCGACCGCCAGGTCGGCTTCGACGATCCTCTGGCGGCGAAGGCGATCGGCAAGCTCCGCGACCTCTACACGAGCGGCGGCCTGCTGCTGGGCGCGGTGAAGGACTGGGCGGAGCCGGACGCGTTCACGCAGGGCCTCGTCGCCATGCAGTGGACCGGTCTGTGGGCGGTCCCGGCGGTGCAGAAGGCGCTCGGCGACGACTTCGGCGTGCTGCCGTTCCCCTCGCTGGGTGCCGGCGGCAGGGCGAGCGTGCCGGTCGGGGCGTTCGGCGCGATGGTCAACGCGAAGTCGAAGCGGATCGACGAGGCCAAGGAGTTCGTGCGCTGGCTGTGGATCGAGCGCACCGACTACCAGGAGGACTTCAACCTCAGCTACGGCTTCCACATCCCGCCGCGCAAGAGCATCTCGGACAAGGCCTCGAAGCTCACCTCGGGCGCCGCGGCGGACGCGGTGGAATTCGTGCGGGACAACGCCAAGGCGTCCAACCCGCCGGACTGGACCTCGGTGATGCGGACCGCGTTCAACGACGCCGTGTCCCGCGTGGTCCGCGACGGAGCGCCCGCGGACGCGGAACTGCGCAGTGCGGCCGGAGTGGTCCGGGACGAGCTGAAGCGCCTGTACGGATGAGTCACGCTCGCGCTTTCTGGCTCTTCGTGGGACCGTTCGCCGCCGGGCTGCTCGTGTTCGTGTACGTGCCGATCGGGTGGAGCGTGCTGCTGTCGTTCTTCGACGCGCGCAACACGGTGACGCCGGTGGAGTTCGTCGGGCTGCGCAACTACGCGGACATGCTGACCGACGGGCCGTTCCTGAGGAGCCTGGGCACCTTCAGCGTGTTCGCGGCGTTCATCGTGCCGTCAACGTTCGTGCTGGCCCTGGTCCTGGCCCTGCTGGTCAGTCAGATCAGCTTCATGCAGGCGTTCTTCCGCTCGGTGTTCTTCCTGCCGACGGCCTGCTCGTACGTCGTCGCGTCCCTGGTGTGGAAGCTGTCGATCTTCAACGGCCTGCGCTCCGGTCTCGCGAACACCGTGCTGGGCTGGTTCGGCGCGGATCCGATCGCGTGGACGGTCTCCACGTCGCCGCCCTGGTACTGGCTCGTGCTCGTGACGCTGCGGCTCTGGTTGCAGCTCGGTTTCTACATGATCCTGTTCATCGCCGGCCTGCAACGGATCCCGGCCGTGCTGTACGAGGCAGCCGCCCTGGACGGTGCCCGCTCCTGGCAGGCTTTCCGGTTCGTCACGCTGCCGCAGCTGCGCACCACCTCGGTGGCGGTGCTGCTGCTCCTGCTGATCGGCGCCTACCAGGCCTTCGACGAGTTCTACAACGTCCTCGGCACCGACCGCGGCTACCCGCCGTTCGCGCGGCCGCCGTTGATCTACCTCTACTACACGGCTCTGGGCAGCGGCGGGCAGGACTTCGGGCACGGCAGTGCCGGTGCGGTGATCCTGACGTTGCTGATCGTCGGAGTGACGCTGCTGCAGGGCCGGGTGGTGCGGCGGTGAAAGCGTTGCGGTACCTGGCTTTGAGCGTTGCGGCCGTGCTGTTCCTCGTGCCGTTCTACCTGGTGGTGCGCAACGGCCTGGTGTCGGAGGCCGAGATCAGCGCGACCTCTTGGACGTTCCTGCCGTCCTCGGTGCGGTGGGAGAACTTCGCCGAGCTGTTCTCCGACCCGGCCGTGCCGTTGGTGCGCAGCATGGTGAACTCGCTGGTGGTGGCGGTGTTGCAGACCGCCGGTCAGCTGCTGCTGTGCTCGTTGGCCGGGTACGGGCTCGCGCGCATCCCCTACCGGTACTCGGGTGTGGTGTTCTACTTCGTCGTCGCGACGCTGATGATCCCGGCGGCGGTGACGTTCGTGCCCACGTTCGTCGTCGTGTCGACCCTCGGGTGGGTGTCGGACCTGCGCGGACTGGTGATCCCGGGGCTGTTCAGCGGGTTCACGGCGTTCCTGTTCCGGCAGTACTTCCTGAACTTCCCGCGGGAGCTGGAGGAGGCCGCGCGGATCGACGGGCTAGGGCACTGGGGCACGTTCTGGCGGGTCGTCGTGCCGAACTCGCGCGGGTTCTTCGCCGCCCTCGGCGTGATCGCGTTCGTCACCTCGTGGAACCAGTTCCTGTGGCCGCTGGTGATCGCCCAGGACCAGGAGTCCTGGACGGTGCAGGTGGCGTTGTCGACGTTCCTCACGGCTCAGTCGATCAACGTGCACGAGCTGTTCCTGGCGGCGGCGGTGTCGATCACGCCGTTGGTCATCGTGTTCGTGGCGATGCAGCGGTGGCTGGTGCGCGGGGTGGCGGAGACCGGGATCAAGGGGTGAGCCGGGCGGCTGCGGCAATCCTGAGTTCAGCGCCCTCGACCACAAGCCATCAACCTCGCGAGGACCTGGCAGCGGATACCGTCCCGTCCCCCGTACCGCTCAGTTCTCGCCAGCACGCGTCGACTCCTGGGGGCGCACCTGACTTCCCAGCACCTCGAAGAAGATCGGCACGATCGTGCAGACGCGAGTGGCAGCGCCCACCGCCAGACATCGTTCCACCTGCTCGCACACGTCAAGGACTGATGGTGATCGGTTCGTCGGTGTCGCAGTAGAGGACGAAGCCCGCGTCGGCGGACTCGGCGGTGCCGAACTCCAGCACCAGCACGGGACGCGGCAGCCAGCCCGTGTCCCTCGGCCGCTCCAGCCGCTTGACCGCGAGGACCACGGCGTCGACCTCGGGGATGGACAGCTCGACCGTGTCACCGGGGTTGAGGTCCCAGGGCTCGGTTTCGAGGCGCCACGGCGTGTGCAGCCAGTCCGGGTGGTCGGGGGCCCTGGGGAACGCAACGGTACCGTCCCAGTCGAACTCCGACTTCGGGTCCTTCGTCTTCCAGGGCCAGTCGAGGAAGACGTGGTAGCGGGAGACGCGAGCGACGGTCGTCGAGACGACCGGGCTCGACACCACGACCACGTCGCCCTCGTAGAGCTCGGGAACCTCGTGTGCGCGCAGAGCCGATCCACTCCTCCAAGACGAACGGGGAGGTCAGGCTACCGAGCTCGCGAAGTCGCCCGGCGGGATCCACGGCACCCCGGGGTGGAACACCCGCCCGTCCGGCTGGTACCGCCTGCTCAACGCCCCGCGCCAGCTCCAGGCGTTCAGCTCCGGGTCGTGCGGCCAGTACGCGTCCCAGATCGCGGTCTTCCGGTCGCGCAGGAAGCCGTGGACGTTCTCCGGGAAGCCGAGCACCTTGTAGCCGTCGTACTCGAAGCGGCGGACCAGGGTTCGCCGGGCGTCGTCGGTGTCCGCGTCGGCCACGAGGATGGCTCCTGCCGTGTGGTCGACGTGGTCGCCTTCGCGGTGGCCGACGGAGCTGCTCGTGCGGATGAGGTCCGGAGCGGTGGCGTCGATCAGGCCGCGGAGCATGCCGGTGAACTCGTCGCAGGTGTACGAGGGGCGGCCGTCGATCGGCTGGGCCCGGAAGCCCGGCACGGTGAGCAGGCGCCAGAGGTCGCCGAAGTTGTCCTCCGGGCCCGCGGCGGCGTGGACGTACGTGTAGACGATTCGCACTTTGGTGCCCACGAGCCTGTTCGTGGACACCGGGTGGCCACCGAAGGTGATCTGTTCGTACGACCACTCATTGGCCACGCCGGCTGTGCGCGCGTAGGCGGCGCGTGCGCCGTCCAGGCGCATCTCCGTGTACTGGATTCCGCCGTACGCGGCGCCGGGGCGTTGCGGGATGTCACCCGCCGTCAGGTACACGACCCAGACGTCGTTCCCGTCCCAGACGTCGCAGGCGATGTCCGGGTTCATGAACAGCAGGTCGTCGTCCGGGTGCGCGATGAAGCTGAGCGTTGTCGCCACGGTTCCCTCCCAAGGCCGTGTGTCTGCCTTGGGAAGGAGGGGGCGGTCAGCGCTCGAATACCTTTCGCCACGATTCCGTCGAGGTGAGCTCCGGCAGGGCGTCGCGGTAGACGCGCTTGAGCTGGTCCCACTCCTGGCCGAGGCGGCGGTAGTTGCGGGCCGCCCGCTTGGCCAGGGCGCGGAACTCCTGCGGGTCGCGCTTGTAGAACGCCACCGCGGTGCCGTCGGCGGTGGAGACGGTCGCGCTGTCGAGGTTGCCCAGCAGGAACCAGCGGGCGCTCAGGGCCGGCACGTTCATCTGCGGGCGGCCCGCGGCGTCCGGAGCCGGCTTGCTGAGGTTGTGCAGCAACGACTTCGCGGCGCGCTTCGCGGTGGTGATCTTCGACTGCGAGGGCTGCAGCAGGGCCTCGGCGCGCACCTGGTCGAACGTCGGCGGCGGGAACTCGCGGGCCGACGGCAGGGTCTGCGCGTCGGAGTACTCCGCGCGGAGCTTGCGCACCTCGGGCAGTGCGGTGCGCAGCGAGTCGAACAACGACGACGGGCCGGCGAGGAAGTCCTCGATCGCCTTCTGCTGCAGGGCGACGGTCGAGTACTCCATCGACAGCAGGTGGCGCAGCGTGAGCTTCAGGCCGTGCTTCACGATGCCGTTCTTCACGTCGTACGGGCTGTGCAGCGCGGCGAGGATCAGGCGGTTGCGCGTGTGGAAGTACGCCTGCCAGTCCGTCGAGTCGTTCTTGTCGGTCCACGGCATGTGCCACACGGCCGAGCCCGGCAGCGACACCGTCGGGAAGCCGTGCTCCAGCGCGCGCAGCGAGTACTCGGCGTCGTCCCACTTGATGAAGAGCGGCAACGGGTAGCCGCTGCGGCGCACGACCTCACGCGGGAACAGGCACATCCACCAGCCGTTGTAGGTGGCGTTGACGCGCGGGTGCAGTTCCTTGGTCTCCCGCAGCGAGTCCGTGGCGAAGTTGTGGTCGGTGACCGCACCCGGTGCCGCGCGCCAGAAGCACGTGTTGAGGTCGACGATCTCCGCGAAGCTGTGCAGGCGGGCCCGCGAGTGCAGGTTCAGCATGTGGCTGCCGACGATCACCGGCTGGGCGGTGGCGCGGGCGAACGCGTTGGAGCGCAGCACGGCGTCCGGTTCGAGGCGGATGTCGTCGTCCATCAACATGATCTGGTCGGCGTCGCTGTGCTCGATCGCCTCGAACATGCCGCGGGTGAAGCCACCGGAGCCACCGAGGTTGTCCTGCTCGATGACCTCGAGCTTGTCGCCGAGCAGGGCGGCCGCCTCCGCGAAACCTTCGGTGTCGCGGACCTTCACGGCACCCTGGTCGGCGACGAAGACCTTGGTGAGCACGCTGAGAACGGCCTCGTCCTCGCCCAGCGCGCGCAACGCGATCACGGCGTCGACCGGGCGCATGGTCGTCATGCCGATGGCGACCTTCTGCTCCGGCAACGGCTGGCGCACCGTCCACGCCGCCTCGCGGATCTCGAGCGGCGCCTCGTCGGTGAAGACGTCGAACCAGATCCAGCCGCCGTCCTCGAACGGCTTGAGCGACACCGCGAACTCGACGTCGGCCCACTCACCGGCGTCGCGGACGTAGTGGCCCTCGACGTGGATGATGTCGCCCGACGGCCGCGAGCGGTACACGTCGACGCGACCGCTGCCGCGCACCGACAGGCGCAGCACGACCTCCTCGACGGTCGTCCAGCGCTTCCAGTACGAGGCGGGGAAGGCGTTGAAGTAGGTGGAGAAGGAGACCTTCGCCGACGGGGGGACCGTGGTGCTGCGGCGGGACGCGACGTGGCAGTGCACGGTGTCCGGCTCGTCCAGGTACAGCGGCCGGACGTCGAGCGGGTCGGAGTCCCTCGGCAGGATCACCCGCTGCAGCACGCAGTTCTGGTCCACAGACCTTCCCCCGTCAGTAGTGCGGGCGGCCCGGAAGATCCGGACCGCCCGTGCAGAACGTTGTGTGAATCAGAGGTCGTACAACCGCGACCAGGTGTCGCGGCTGGTGAGCTTCCCCATCGCGTCCTTGTAGGAGCGCTGGATCTCGGGAGCCCTGCGGTACAGCTCGCGGAACACCTTGGCGCCCTGCTTGGACAGGCGGACCGCGAGCTCCTTGTCCCGCTTGCGGACCCGCACGCCCTCCTGCGACGCGTCGGTCACGACCGCCGTGTTGAACAGCGAGACGTGCCACCACGCGGCGTCACCGGCGGGAACGGCACCGGCGTCGTGCACGGACTTGCCGAGCAGCTGGTTCACGAGGCGCTTGGCGAACACCGGCGCGATGAGCTTCGGCGTCGGCGCGGCGGTGATCATCGGCAGGCTGCCCGGCTTGAAGCCGGGGATCTCCGACGCGGGGTGCCGCACCGTCTCCGGGAACTCGGCGCGCAGCTTGCGGATGTCCGCCGCCGCCTGCACACCGCCGTCCGCCAGGAAGTCCGGGCCCTTCAGGAAGTCCTCGACCGCCTTGAGCTGCGTGGCGGCGAGGCCGTACTGCATGCCCAGGATGTACGTGGCGAACTGCTTCGCCATGCCGCGCACGATCATCTTCGGGTCGAAGCGGCTGTGCAGCGCGGAGGTGATCAGGGCGTTGCGCAGGTTGAAGTACCTGTGCCAGTCGTCCCAGTCCTTCCAGTGGAAGTCCGCGTGCCAGACACCGGCGCCGGGCAGCGACACGGTGGCGAAGCCGTGCGCACGGGCGCGGTAGCCGTACTCGATGTCGTCCCACTGGAAGAACAGCGGCAGCGGGTAGCCGACCGCCTTCACGATCTCCGACGGGATGAGGCACGACCACCAGCCGTTGTAGCCGGCGTCGACGCGCTTGTCCTGGACGTTGCGCTTGCCCGTCTCCTCGTCGTACCCGGTGAGGTCGGCGTTGAACAGCGCGCCTTCCACGACCTGGCCCGGCGAGAGGGTGTCGAGGTTCGCGTACTCGGCACCGACGTGCAGGAAGTTCGGGTGCAGCAGGTAGAGCATCTGACCGCCGACGATCGTCGGCTGCGTCGTGCGGTTCGCGAACGCGGTGAGCCTGATGACGATCTCGGGCTCGCACAGCACGTCGTCGTCCATGAACAGGACGTTGGCGTGCTCCGCGTGGTCGATCTCGGTGACCTCGTAGAGGCCGCGCGTGAAGCCGCCGGCACCCCCGAGGTTCGGCTGGCGGATGTAGCGCAGCTTCGAGCCCAGCGCGGCCGAGACCTCGGCGAACCGCTCACGCGACTCGACGGCGTCCGTGCCCTGGTCGACGACGTAGACCGTGTCGACGAGCTCCAGCGGCTCCGGGTCCGAGGCCAGCGCGGCCATCGTGTTGAGGCAGTCGTCCACGCGGTTGAACGTGCAGATGACGACCGCGGTCGGACGCACCGTCTTCGGCGGCGCGACCGTCCAGCGGACCCCCTCGACGACCAGCGAGTCGTCCCCGGTGATCACGTCGAACCACAGGCCACCGCCGTCGGTGAACTTGTCGATCTTCGCGGAGAGGCGCACCTTCTGCGCCTTCGCACCGGCGATCTTCTCCGCGGCGACCGTGCGGGTCTCGCCCTCGGAGTCCGAGGCGACGAGGGAGACCTGGCCGGAGCCGGTCACCTCGAGCTCGAGCTCCACCTCGGGGCTCACGCACCACCGCTGCCAGTACGACGCGGGGAACCGGCCGAAGTAGGTGTTCATGGTGACCGTGGCGTTCGGGTGCACCACCATGCGGTGGCGCTCCCGGTCCGCGATCCCGCGCTTCACCTCGGCGTACAGGTCCTCCGAGACGATCTGCGAGGGCCCTGCGAACAGGCCGCGCTGCGTCAGCAGCTTCTCCGGCGCCTCGTGCTCCACGAGCTTGGACTTGCCCGGCATTGCGATTCAGTCCTCCAGCGACCCGTCCAGCGCCTGACCGGACGCCAGGTGCGGAGCGATCTTGTTGTCGAACACGCTCAGCGCCGAACCGATCGCCATGTGCATGTCCAGGTACTTGTACGTGCCGAGACGTCCACCGAAGATCACGTTGCGCTCCGCGGCCTCCTGCTTGGCCAGCTCGCGGTAGCGCTCCAGCTTCGCGCGGTCCTCGGGCGTGTTGATCGGGTAGTACGGCTCGTCGTCCTTCTCCGCGGCGCGGGAGAACTCCCGAACAATAACCGTCTTGTCGCTCGGGTACTCGCGCTCGGGGTGGAAGTGGCGGAACTCGTGGATGCGCGTGTACGGCACGTCCGCATCGTTGTAGTTCATGACCGACGTGCCCTGGAAGTCGCCGATCGGCAGCACTTCCTGCTCGAAGTCGAGCGTACGCCAGCCCAGCCAGCCCTCGGAGTAGTCGAAGTAGCGGTCCACCGGGCCGGTGTAGACGATCGGCGTGCCGGCGGGGATCTCCTCGCGGACGTCGAAGAAGTCCGTGGACAGCTTGACGTCGATGTTCGGGTGGTCCGCCATCTTCTCGAGCCACGCGGTGTAGCCGTCGACCGGCAGACCCTCGTAGGTGTCGTTGAAGTAGCGGTTGTCGAAGGTGTAGCGCACCGGCAGGCGGCTGATGACCGCGGCGGGCAGCTCCTTCGGGTCCGTCTGCCACTGCTTGGCCGTGTAGGCCTTGATGAACGCCTCGTAGAGGGGGCGGCCGACCAGCGAGATCGCCTTCTCCTCGAGGTTCTTCGCGTCCTTGGTGTCGATCTCCGAGGCCTGCTCGGCGACCCACGCCTTCGCGTCCTCGGGCGACATGTAGCGACCCACGAACTGCGAGATCAGGCCCAGACCCATCGGGAACTGGTAGGCCTGGCCGTCGTACATCGCGAAGACGCGGTGCTGGTAGTTCGTGAACGAGGTGAACTGGTTCACGTAGTCCCACACGCGCTTGTTCGACGTGTGGAACAGGTGCGCGCCGTAGCGGTGCACCTCGATGCCCGTCTCGGGCTCTGCCTCCGAGTAGGCGTTGCCTCCGATGTGGTCACGCCGCTCCAGCACCAGCACCCGCTTGTTCAGCTGGGACGCGGTGCGCTCGGCGACCGTGAGGCCGAAGAATCCGGAACCGACGACGATCAGGTCATAACCTGCGAAGCTCACGGCAAGCGAGGTTACCTGCATGCCCGGAGTGCCCCGAATTCAGGGCTGGGCTCGGAGAAGTCGTTCTTCGGCGTTCGTGATGCGCTTGTCCAGCTCAGCGCGCACGCCTTCCAGCTCACAGCGCAGCAAAGCGATCTCCTCGACCGTGGTGCGCACCTCTTCCTCCAGGTGACCCACCTCACTCGACAGCTGCAGCACGACGAAGAGCAGCGTGAACGCGGCGGCGGCGAACAGGAAGTTGGCCGCGAGCTGGATCCCGGTGAGGTTCGACAGCCACGTCGGAAGGCCCGGGATTGCACCCAAACAGACCACACCGATACCGACGAACAGCCACATTCCCGCGTACTTCTCGCGGAGCTTGCGGCGTCGCATCATTTCGATCACGACGACGAGAACGAGCGCCGCGACCACAATCGCCAGCAATCGGAACGCAGACACGGGAGCCTCCTAAGCGGCTTCGAAGGAGCCGGTCTTGGGCTTGCGGCGAACGAGCGCGAGCGTCAGCGCCAGGGTGGCCCGCAGCAGGTAGACGGCGGACTTCACGGGCGACGTGCTCGGCGTGCCGCCGGCGCGCACGCGCATCTCCACGGGCACCTGGACGATCTTCAGATCGGCCCTGGCGGCCATGACGAGCGCCTCCAGCGTGTCACCGAGGTACTCCGCCGGGTAGTGGGCGGCGAACAGGCGCACCGCGCGCGGACCGGCGGCCTTGAACCCCGACGTGACGTCGGTGAGCTTCGTGCCGGAGATCTTGGAGATCACCACGGCGAAGAGCTTCATGGCCCAGCGGCGCGGGCCGCGGGCCTTGTAGTCGCCCTTGCCCGCGAACCGGGCGCCGATGGCGATGTCCGCGTGGTCGAGCTCGCGCAGCAGCTCGGGCACGTGCGCCGGGTTGTGCTGGCCGTCGGAGTCCACCTGGACCACGACGTCGAAGCCGTTGCGCACGGCGTAGCGGAACCCGGTGCGCATCGCGCCACCGACACCGAGGTTGACCGCGAGGCGCGCGACCTTGGCGCCGCTCTCCCGGGCACGCAGCGAGGTCTGGTCGGTGGAACCGTCGTCCACGACCAGCACGCCGACGTCCGGCAGCGCGGCCTTCACCTCGGCGATGACCTTCTCGATGTTGTGCTCCTCGTTCAACGCGGGAAGCACGATGAGCACTCGTCGCAGGTCGACAGAGTCAGACACGTCGAGGAGCCTAACCAGTGGATGTTTCGGCACGGACACCAGGCCGCAGCACGAAAGCCATGGCGACGAACGCACCGGCCGTCGGCGCGACCACCAGGCCGAGCACGGCGCGCAACACCAGGTCACCGGGCGCGAACGCCAGCACGAGGACGCTGAGCGCCGCGACGACCGCCCACAGCACGAGCACCTTGCCGCCCTCGGTGCGGGCCACGAGCACGGCCGCGAGCAGCATCACGGCGCCGAGCAGCACCGACGACCACACCAGACCGGCCACGACCCAGCCGGGGACGTCGAACTTCGCTCCGAAGAGGAGCCGGACGACCCACGGGCCGATGAGCCAGCCGAACGCCGCGCCGACCGCCGCGAGCCCGAACGCCCCGGCTGAACCTTTGACCAACAGGGCGCGAAGCTTTCCGTGCCCCTCCTCGTCCTGCGAGAGCCGCACGACCGTCGGCACGGCCATCGCCTGCACCGGCGACAGCAGCAGCAACGGCACGCGCGCCACGCTCAGCGCGAGGAACAGGCCGCCGAGCGCCTCCAGCTCCCCCTGCGTGGTGGCGAACAGCTTCACGATCGCCGGGTAGCCCGTGAGCACCGACGCGGTGAGGCCGGCGCTGAGCATCAGCACCAGGATCCGCCGGGCGACGACACCCCACGGCTCGGCGTCACCGGCCACGTCGAGGTGCTTGCGCGCACGCAGGCCGAACGGCAGGAACGCGAACGACCCGGCGGCGACGGCGACCGCGAGCGGCACCACGCCGTTCAGGCCGAGCAGGAGGAAGAGGCCGAGCAGCACGATCCGCACCGCCGCCTCGGTGACCACGAGGCCGCCGAACGACTTCGCCTCGTGGAAGCCGATGAGCAGGCCGCGCGTGCCGAACTGCACGGCGAACGCGAGCCCCGACGCCAGGGCGACGAGCGCGATCACGGAGTACTCGCCGAAGAGCCGCTCGCTCACCGGCGGCACCAGGACCAGCAGCCCGAACACCCCGACGGCCGCGGCGGCCACGGCGACCGTGCGCACGGCGGTCCCGCCGACGCGCTTGCCCGCCACGTCCGCCACCGCCGCGAGACGGGACAGCTCCTGCTCGACGGGTGCGAGAGTGCTGCCGACGCCGAAGACGAGACCCCAGAACGTGAGGAAGACCGCGGCGTCCGCCTCGGACAGGACCCGGCCGGTCACGATCAGGATCGGATAGCCCAGCCCCGCCGCGACCAGCACCGCGATTCCGACGGTGCCGAGCGAACGGCCCGCGGTCTTCCCGGTCACCTCGACAAGGCCTTCTTCAGCGCGAGGAACAGACCGCGCACCACACCGGAGCCGAAGCTCGCGGCGAAGACGGGTAGCAGCTTCGACACCGCCAGCGCTTGGCCCTGGGACGCGCCGGCCCTGCGGGCCACCGCACCCGCCGCGACCATGCCCAGCAGGACGAGCACGAGCGCCGTCTTCGGGAACTTCGCCGCGATGACGAGCCCGACGACACCGACCGCCATCGCGGCGAACAGCGCGTTGCGCGCGGGGCCGGGCGAGTCGAGGTAGCTGTCGACGAACGTGGTGCCGCGGAAGTAGGCGTGCTTCACGAACTTCTTGAACGAGTCGCGGCTGTTGTAGGTGGCCGCGAACTCCGGCGTGAGGTGGATGTTCTCCTGCTCGGCGATCCACCGCAGCATGCGCGTGTCGTCGCTGGCGAGCTTCACGTCGTCGAAGAGGGACTCGAACGACCGCGCCGCCGCCTCGAGCAGCTCGCGCGGCGCGCAGAAGAAGCCGGTGCCCTTGGGGTAGACGTCGAACTCGTCGGCGCCGAACGACACCAGGCGCGGGTTCGCCATGTAGCGCCGCCAGCCGATCGCGACCAGCCCGGCCCAGAACCCGCCGTAGGGGTTGCCGTCGGTGCTGACGTTGATGTGGCCGTTCCACACCTTGCGTTCCGGGTGCCGCAGGAACTGGTCCTTCAGGAACAGGAAGGCGTCCGGCTCGATGATGACGCGGGCGTCGAGCAGCAGGACGCGCTCACCGGTGGCGGCGCGGATGCCCGCCAGGCGCGCGGCGAACCGGCCCGCGTTCTCCTGGCTCACCACGGTGATGCCGAACTTCTCGGTCAGCTCCACGAGCCGCTTCGGCGTGCCGTCCGTGCTGCCGTCGTCGACCGCCACGATCTCGGCGGGCCAACCGGCGCGGTCGAGCGACGTCACCAGCGCCTCGATCGAGCGGCCGATCCAGTCCTGCTCGTTGAAGACCGGGATCACGATGCTGAGGCTGGGGACGTCGGGGAGGGATTTGCTCCGGCTCGTCACACCTGACAGTATCCAGGCGGTCCTTTGATCCCGAGCCTCAGGGGTCCTTCCCGTGATCGCCTTCATCGCAGGTACCACCGCTGAACTCATCAAGGTGGCACCCGTCTACCACGCGCTCGTCGCCCGCGGCACGAAGCCGCTGCTGTGGTTCACCGCGCAGCACTTCGACGAGGTCGCCGACGTCCTCGAAGACCTCCAGCTGCCCGAGCCCGACCTGTGGCTGGTGCCGCGGGGCAAGGCCCGCAACCTGGAGACCCCCAAGCAGGTCCCCGGCTGGGCGCTCTCCGTCGCGCAGACCGCGTGGAGCCAGCGCAAGGAGCTGCGGCGCTCGCTCACCACGGACGGCAAGCCGGGCCTGGTGGTCGTGCACGGCGACACCTTCACGACCCCGTACGGCAGCCTCATCGCCCGCCGCCTCCTGGGCGCGCGCGTCGCCCACGTCGAGGCCGGAATGCGCTCGGGCAGCCTGCTCTCGCCGCTGCCGGAAGAGCTCAACCGCCGCATCGCGACGAAGTTCACCGACGTCCACTTCGCCCCGTCGCAGAACGAGGTCGACAACCTCCGCGGCGCCCGCGGCGTGGTCGTGAACACCGGCGCGAACACCGTCATCGACGCGATGCGCCTGGCGATCAACGCGAACACGACCGAAGACCTCCCCGAGGAGTTCGGCCTCGCCACCCTGCACCGCTTCGAGCTCGTGTCCCGCACGGACAAGTTCCGCGAGGCGCTGGAGCTGCTGAAGAAGGCCAGCGAGAAGACCCCGATGCTCTACCTGGCCGGCGCGCCGGAGCGGGAGCGCATCGAGCGGCACGGCTGGGGCCACCTCTTCGACAACGAGCGCTTCATCATGCGCCCGAAGAAGCGCTACCTGCAGTTCCTGCCGATCCTGGCCCGCGCCAAGTTCGTCGTCACGGACTCGGGCGGCCTCCAGCAGGAGTGCAGCTACATCGGCATGCCGTGCGCGATCCACCGCGAGCGCACCGAGACCAAGCAGGGCCTCGGCCAGAACATCGTGCTGACCGGCATGGAGACCTCGAAGCTCGAGAAGTTCCTCGGCGAGTACGAGACGCTGCGCCGTCCGTCCATCATGGAGAAGTACCACCCGAGCGAGATCATCGCGGACACGCTGACGCAGCTCGGCTACGTCTGAGTCCTCAAAGGACATGCCCGGCACCCTCAGGGATGCCGGGCATTTTCTTTGCGACAACAAAACAAACCGCACCCGCCAAGGCAAGGCGACCACGCGATCAGGTCAGGCGCGCGCTCTCAACCGGACGCCCGCAATCGCAACCCGGCTACGCACGCAGCCTGGCGTGGCGATGCGAAGCGAGCCGGATGAACCTGACGCCGCCGGGCAGCGGTCGGCACCGGCGAAGGCGATTGGGGCTTTACTTCAAGGGGCGGGATGCTCCCCTCGCAGGGCACGACCGGGCTCTTTTCGCCCCGGCTTTTCCGGCCGTCCCAGCATCCCGCCAGAGGCTCGAGGTCAAGCCCCAATCGCCACCCCAACGCTTCGTCCCGACCCGCAGGACCACCCTCGCAACGCAACCCGACCACCAAAACGCAACCAACCCCGCTGGAACAGGCACCCGACCAACGCAAACCGACCCCGGACAGCAGAACGCCCGGCCGGGGAAACCCCAGCCGGGCGCGAAACCAACGAGATCAGGAAGACTGCCCGGTCCCGGGCTCCACGAACTCGTAGATGGTGGCCTGCGGGTTCTCGTAGACCTTGCGCACCTCGGGCAGCCGCTCCAGGGCCATCAGCCCCGGCGCCGGCCGCGAGTTCTGCCGCACGTAGCCCGCGCCGACGACGGCGTACTTCACACCGAGCGCGTTGATGGCCTTGCGGACGTCCGGGTCCTTGTCGATGTCCTGCAGGTGCCAGGTGATCTGACCGGCGTTGCTCTTCTCGTCGGCGCCGTAGAACGTCCACTCCACGGGCTTCACGCCGGCGAGCGCGTACATCCACACGGAGCCGTCCAGCCGGTCGTTGACGACCGGGCGGTCCTTCGAGTGCTGCGCGAGCCACTGGTAGGCCTCGCGCTCTCCCCTGGTGACCGTCGCGCCCTCGTTGTTGGTCTCCGACAACCGTTCCGCGTTGCGCCCGATGTACGCGCCCTTGCCCAGCAACCCGAGCACGAGGACGCCGGCGAGTCCGAACGCGACGGGCACGACGAAAGCGGCCCGCTGCGGGCTGACCCGAGAGCCGAGCTTCGCCGTCAACGCCGTGGCGACCCTGTAGCCGAAGTAACCCACGGCGATGGCGCCGGCGAGCGGGATCAGGGCCGCGAAGCGCCAGGCGTCGTTGTAGAACGGGCCGCTGAGCGTGTTGATCAGGTCGTTGTTCAGCGACGCGGTGCCGGCGTACATGCCGCCGACCACGACGAAGGCCGCGACGACCCACGGCATCACGCGGTGCTTGATCATCAGGATGATGCCGGTGATCGCCGCGAGGCCGAGGAACCACTGCGGGTACGTGGCGACCGGCGAGAACAGCAGCGTCTGGCCGATGCCCTCCGCTGGCGAGGCGAACTCGTCCCACTGCGCGCCCGTGACGCCGGCGGACTGCACGAGCGCCGGCATCATCACCGGGATCACCGCGACGAGCCCGAGCACCGCCGTGATGGCGAGCGGCTTCCAGCTCACGCGCCAGTCGACCGGCTCGAACTTGAAGACCAGCGCCAGCGCCAGCATCAGCAGGTACACGAACGCGATGAACACGAGGCTCGTGTGCAGGCCGGTCAGACCGGCGACCGCGAGCGCGAGGCCGAGCGGTCCGGTGAGGCCGGGCGTGGTGAGGATCTTGCGGGCGATGGCCAGCACGGCCGGCACCAGCGCGACACCGGCGACGTACGGCCACAACGGGCCGCGCCACAGCGAGTCGTACGGGAAGGCGGTGAACCACGTCGACACGGCGGCGGCGATCGCGGCGCCGAGCGGTGGCATGCGCCACGCCAGCGCCATCGCGGCGATGCCGAGCGGCCACGCGAGGACCACCGAGAGCGCCGCGAGGTTCAGCAGCTCCGGCATGCCCGCCGCCTTGTCGAGCAGCGGGGCGAGCAGCGCGTGGTAGGTGTTGGGGTAGAAGTACTTCGTGCCCGCCGGCAGGTTCGCGATCTGGGCCAGCGCGGACGGCAGCGCGGTGGCGTGCTCGGAGATCCACCGGATGGCGTTGCCGTGGTACGGCGCGTCCCAGTCCTGGTTGACCGTGCTGAGCGTGCCGCCGATGCCGCGCAGGAACGTCGCGGCCCCCACGGCCATGCCGAGCACGACGCCGCCGAGGACGACGAGGTTCTCACCGAGCGAGCGCTTGGGCTCCTCGATCAGCGGCTCGCTGCCGGTGCGGCGCGCGACGAGCCACGTCACCGCGCCGACCACGGCCGTCAGCACCACCGTCCACAGCGCCAGGGACAGCAGGTTCCACGCGATGCCCAGGTTGCCGATCACCAGCGTGCCGAGCGCGACGGTGCCGAACGTGAGCACCGGCGCCGCGGCCGCGAGGGTCCAGCCTCTCAGCCGCAGCGCGAGCCCGACCGCGAGGCCGGGCAGGATGAACGCCAGAACGACGAATGCACCCATCAGAAGTCAGTTCCTCGGAGTCAGCCGGTCACCGCGGCGGACTTCGCCTTGACCTCGGCGACGGCGCGGTGCGAGGGGAGGATGCGGCGGCGCTCGTCGTCGGCGTCGAGCTCGCCCGCGACGAGGTCGAGGAACCGGTCGAGCTGGGTGGCGAGCGGCTCCCGTGCCGTGACCAGCTCGGGGATCTCGATGACGGTCTGCTGGCGGTAGCCGCGGCCGTCCGGGTCCGAGTCGTGCGAGATGTGCTTGTAGATCGTCACGTCGCGGCGCAGCAGGTCGACCTCGATCGACCGCTCCAGCTCCTGGATCGTCAGGGAGCGGATCTTGCGCTGGCCGATGCGGCTCGCCGAGACGCTCGCGATGCCGCCGGACGGGAACGTGAGCAACGTGTCGACCACGTCCTCCGCGCCCGGCACCGACGACGGGTGGAACTGGGCCACGCCGGCCGACACGCGCTCGGGCTCCGCGCCGCCGAAGCACTGGATGGCGAGGTCGACGTCGTGGACCAGCAGGTCCCACGCCACGCCGGTGAGGATGCGCGGCGCGTACGGGGAGTGGCGCTGCGCCGAGACGTAGACCGGCTCGGTCACCAGGCCGAGAGCGGTCATGACGGCCGGGTTGTAGCGCTCCAGCAGACCGCACATGATCGGCAGGCCCTTCGACTCGGAGAGCTTCAGGACCTCCTCGGTCTGCTCCAGCGAGGCGCAGACCGGCTTCTCGACCAGCAGCGGCTTGCCCTTGTCGAGGATCTCCAGCGCGAGGCCGTGGTGGCTCTCGGTGCTGGAGGCGAGGACGACCGCGTCGATGTCGGTCAGGTCGCCCATCTCGGGCGCCCACGACGTCTCGAACTTCTCGGCGGCGGCCTTGCCGATCTCCTCGCGCGGGTCGACGATCAGGGCGAGCTCGGCGCGTTCGGACTGGGCGGTCACGCGGGCGTGCAGCGAGCCCATGTTGCCGACGCCGATGACCGCGATGCGGGGGAGGTTGCTCATGCGCCCAGCACCTCGCGCACCGTCGAGATGATCGTGTCGAGCTCGGCGTCGGTCAGCTTCGGGTGCACCGGCAGCGACAGGGCCTGGCGGGCGACGCGCTCGGCGACCGGGACGTCGGAGATGACGACCTTCGGGTTGTCGCGGTAGCAGTCGTAGTCGAAGACCGTCTTCGGGTAGTAGATCCCGTTGCCGATGCCCTTCTCGGTCAGCTTCGCGGCGAACTCGTCGCGGCTGACCGGGGCGTCGTCGGTGATCAGGACGGTGTACTGGTGCCAGACGTGCGTGCGGCCCGGCAGCACCTGCGGCAGCCGCAGGCCCTTGACGCCCGCGAGGCCCTTGGTGAGGGTCTCGGCGTTGGCCTGGCGCGCCTTCGTGATCGTCTCGAGGTTCTCCAGCTGCGGGATGCCGATCGCCGCGTGGATGTCGGTCATGCGGTAGTTGTGACCGGCGACCTCGTACTGGTAGCGCTGGCGCATGCCCTGGTTGCGCAGCACGCGCAGCCGGTCCGCGAGGGTGTCGTCCGACGTCGTGATGACGCCGCCCTCGGCGGTGGTGATGTTCTTGGTCGCGTACAGCGAGAAGCAGCCGAGGCCGAAGCTGCCGGACGGGCGCCCCTCGTAGGTGGCGCCGACGGCCTGGGCGGAGTCCTCGACGAGCGCGAGCCCGTGCTCCTGGACGAGGGGCATGATCTTGCCCATGTCCGCCATCTGCCCGTAGAGGTGCACGGGCATGAGCACCTTGGTGTTCGGGGTGAGGGCGGCCTGGACCTTGTCCGCGTCGATGTTGAAGTCGTCCTCGCGGATGTCCGCGAACCGCGCGGTCGCGCCGGCCTCGAGGATGGCGTTCAGGGTCGCCACGAAGGTGAACGGCGAGGTGATGACCTCGTCACCCGGCTGCAGGTCGAGGACCTGGAGCGACGCCACGAGCGCGGTGGTCCCGTTGTTCACGGCCACGGCGTGCGGAACTCCGGCGACGCCCGCGAAGGCGTCCTCGAAGCGCTTGACCATCGGGCCCTGCGCGATGGCTCCCGAGCGCAGCACCTGGAGCACCAGCTGCTCGGCGGCAGCGACGTCAACAACAGTAATCGGGATCATTCAGCAGTCTCTCGCCTTCGGGGATCTCCACCGGCGCGGCCGGTACAGTGCTCTGGCCTGCACGCGGGGCCCCACGCTACCCGTACGGGCGACACCGCCTGTCCCCACCTCCTGATCGGACGCCCGTGGTCAACCACATCCACCCCAGTGCCGTCGTCGGTGACGGTGTCGAGCTCGGCGACGGCATCACCATCGGTCCGGGTGCCGTCGTGCTCGGCCCGTGCGTCGTCGAGGACGGGGCGTGGATCGGCCCGGGCTGCGTGATCGGCACCCCGCCCGAGATCACCTCCGCCGAGCACAACCGGGCGTGGGACGGCGAGCTGGCCCACGCGGGCGTGCACATCGGTGCGCGGGCCGTCGTCCGCGAGCTGAGCACCGTCCACCAGGGCTCCTACCGCGCGACGACCGTCGGTGCCGACTCGTGGCTGCTCAACCGCGTGTACGTGGCGCACGACAGCCTGGTCGGCTCGGGCGTGACCCTGTCCGCCGGCGTCTCGCTCGGCGGGCACGTGCAGATCGGCGACAAGGTCAACGTCGGCATGAACGCCTCGGTGCACCAGCGCCGCGTCATCGGCGCCGGTGCCATGGTCGGGATGGGCACGCCCGTCTCGAAGGACGTGCCCCCGTTCGCCCGCGCGTACGGCAGCCCGGTCCGGGTGCACGGCGTCAACTCGGTCGGCATGAGCCGCTCCGGCATCTCCGACGCCGCGATCGAGGCGCTGACCAGCGCTTACGCCGCCGGTCAGCTGCCGGGTGAGATCCCGGCCGAACTCGAGATCGCGTTCGAGTGGTGGACCGAGGTCGACCCGCAGAAGCCCCTGGTCGGCTAGAACCGGCTAGAACCAGCGTTCGAGGACCAGCGCCACGCCGTCCTCGGCGCTGGACGCGGTGACCTCGTCGGCGGCGGCGAGCGCGGCCTCGTGCCCGTTCGCCATGGCCACGCCGTGACCCGCCCACCGGAGCATCTCGACGTCGTTGGGCATGTCACCGAACGCGATCACGTCCTGGGCCGTGACGCCGAACCGTTCGACCACGTCGGCGAGCCCGGACGCCTTGGTGACGCCGTGCACGGACAGCTCGATCAGCCCGTTGTTCGTCGACCAGGTCACGTCGACCTGGTCGCCGAGCACCCCGCCGATGCCCGCCGCCATCTCGCCGCTGGTCATGTTCGTGTGCCTGACCAGCAGCTTGATCGCCGGGTGGCCGAGGGTCTCGGCACGGGTCGCGCCCACGTTCGGCCCCTCCGGCCACGGGTGCGTGTAGCTGATCTCGGCGACGAACGTGACGTCGTCGGTCGCCGTGCCCACGCGTTCGACCGCGAAGGCGCAGCCGGGCAGCGCGTTGTCGATCGCGGAGACGATGTCGTGCAGCTGCACCGGGTCGAGCGTGCGCGCCCAGACGATCTCGTCGCGGCCGATGTCGTAGAGCACCGCGCCGTTCGCGCACACCGCGAGGCCGTCGAGCCCGGCGGCCTTCGCGATCTGCGGCACCCACCGCGGGGGCCTGCCGGTGGCCAGGACGAACGGCACGCCCGCCTCCAGCACGCGGGCGACGACCGCGGCCGTGCGGGGGGTGACGATGTCTCCGGGGGGCGGGGTGAGCAGGGTGCCGTCGACGTCCGATGCGACCAATCTGGGCTGTTCCACGCCCCTATGGTGCCTGGTCCAAGTTCGGCACCCGCTGAACAGCTGGTTACCGTACGACCGTGCGCGCTGGAATCGTGATCCTTCCCGAACACCGGTGGTGGATGGCCGAACCCAAGTGGCGCGCCGCCGAGGAGTACGGCTTCCACCACGCGTGGACCTACGACCACCTCGGCTGGCGCACCCTGGTCGACGGCCCGTGGTTCGGCGCGGTGCCGACACTCACGGCCGCGGCGATGGTCACCTCGCACATCCGGCTCGGCACGTTCGTCGCGAGCCCCAACTTCCGCCACCCCGTGCCGTTCGCGCGGGACCTGCTGGCCCTCGACGACGTGACGGACGGGCGCTTCACCCTCGGCGTCGGCGCAGGTGGCGCCGGGTACGACACGACCGTTCTCGGCGAGGAGCCGCCGCTGCCGCGCGACCGCACGGCCCGGTTCGCCGAGTTCGTCGAGCTGCTCGACCAGCTGCTGGTCAAGGACCGCACGTCGTGGCGGGGCGAGTTCTACGCGGCGGAGGAGGCCCGCAGCGCACCCGGTTGCGTGCAGCGGCCGAGGCTGCCGTTCCTGGTCGCCGCGAACGGCCCGAGGGCGATGGGCGTCGCCGCGAGGTTCGGCCAGGGCTGGGTCACCACCGGACCGCCCACCGAGGACGTCGACGCGTGGTGGCGCGGCGTGCGGACGCTCTCGGAGCAGTTCACCGAGACCTTGGCCACAGAGGGCAGGACCACGCGCGTGCAGCGCTTCCTGAACCTCGACTCCGCGCCGGTGTACTCCCTGTCGAGCGCGCAGTGCTTCCAGGACGCCGCCGGCAGGGCGGCCGCGCTGGGCTTCACCGACGTCGTCGCCCACTGGCCGCGGCACGACGGCGTGTACGCGGGCAGCGAGTCGGTGGTCGAGGAGATCGCGGCGGACGTTCTGCCCGTTCTGGGTCACTAGGGCATCTACGGTGTCCACCGTGCGACATGTCGTGGTGATCGGTGGCGGAATCGTCGGGCTCGCGGTGGCGGACGAGCTCGCCTCGCGGGGCTCCCGCGTGACGGTGCTGGAGAAGGAACGCGTCTGGGGCGCGCACCAGACCGGCCACAACAGCAACGTCGTGCACGCGGGCCTCTACTACAAGCCCGGCTCGCTCAAGGCGCGGATGTCCGTCGCGGGCAACGCGTCCATGGTCGCCTTCGCCCGCGAGCACGGCGTGCCGGTCGACGTCTGCGGCAAGCTCGTCGTGGCGACCTCGGAGTCCGAGCTCCCCCGCCTGCACGACCTGGCGGCACGCGCCGAGGCCAACGGCGTCCCGGCGAAGCTGATCTCGGCCGCGGAGGCGCGCGAGCACGAGCCAGAGGTGTCGTGCGTGGCGGCGTTGCGCGTGGAAAGCACGGCGATCATCGACTTCCCCGCGGTGTGCACCGCGCTGGCCGGCAGGCTGTCGTCGCACGACCTCCGCCTGCGCTCGCCCGCGCTGGCGATCCGGTCGGTCCCCGGCGGCGTGGAGGTCGCGACGCCGCAGGGCGTGGTCAGGGCGGACGCGCTGGTGAACTGCGCGGGCCTGCACAGCGACCGCGTGGCGCGGCTCGCCGGCCTGACCCCGTCGGCCCGCATCGTGCCGTTCCGCGGCGAGTACTTCGAACTGCGCCGCACCGGCCTCGTCCGCGGCCTGATCTACCCGGTGCCGGACCCGACGCTGCCGTTCCTCGGCGTGCACCTCACCCGGATGCTCGACGGCAGCGTGCACTGCGGCCCGAACGCCGTGCTGGCGCTGCGCCGCGAGGGCTACCGGTGGCGCGACTTCTCGCTGGCCGACGTGGCCGACGTCGCCCGCTTCCCCGGCACGTGGCGGCTGGCCCGCAGGTACGCGCGCACGGGCGCCGAGGAGGTCCTCCGCTCGCTCTCGCGCAAGCGGTTCGCCGCCTCGCTCGCCCGGCTGGTCCCGGCCGTGCGCGAGGACGACCTGGTGCGCGCCGAGGCGGGCGTGCGGGCGCAGGCGATGCTGCCGGACGGGTCGCTGGTCGACGACTTCCGGATCGAGACGGCGGAACGGCAGGTGCACGTGCTGAACGCGCCGTCTCCGGCCGCGACGGGTTCACTGGAGATCGCCAAGCACGTCGCCGACAAGATCTTTACTCCGTTGGAGTGAACCCCGGCCTCTAGATCGACTACTCAGCGCTGCATACTCACCCGACCTGGTGACACCGCCGAGCTGAGAGGGACCTCCGCATGCGCACGATCACCCATGCCGAGTACCTGGCGCTGAAGCGGTTCCCGGCGTTGGACGGCATGAGGGCGATCGCCGCCGTGATGGTCGTCTTCTTCCACTTCGCCGGCCCGAACTGGAAGTGGCTCAACGGCTGGATCGGCGTGCACCTGTTCTTCGTGCTGTCCGGCTTCCTGATCACCACGCTGGCCCTGCGCGAGGAGAGCCGCGCCGGGAGGCTGTCGCTGCGCGACTTCTACCTGCGGCGGGCGTTCCGGATCCTGCCCGTGTACTACGCGGTGCTGCTGGTCGTCGTCGCGTTCCTGTGGCTGCGCGGCGAGTTCACCGCCTACCGGCTGCC
This sequence comes from Lentzea sp. DG1S-22, assembly GCF_036321065.1. Classification (NCBI taxonomy): domain Bacteria; kingdom Bacillati; phylum Actinomycetota; class Actinomycetes; order Pseudonocardiales; family Pseudonocardiaceae; genus Lentzea; species Lentzea sp. DG1S-22. The sequence goes on from NZ_CP143276.1 coordinate 5,882,788, forward strand.
GGACCTGCTGCCGTACTACCTGACCTTCACCAACGAGTGGGCGATGCCCGGCCAGATCTACGGCCAGTCGTGGACGCTCGGGGTCGAGCAGAAGTTCTACCTGGTGTGGCCCGCGCTGATGTTCACCGTGGGCGCGTTCACCCTCAAGCGCCGGCTGCCGATGACGATCGGCCTCATGGTGCTCGCGGTGTTCGGGCACTTCTCCGGCGTCTCCGGGCTCAGCGCCGCCGCCTACTTCATGATCCTGCTGGGCTGCCTGCTCGCGCTGGTGATGCACAGCCCCTGGGCGTTCGCCGTCGTGCGGCCGTTCACGCACCCGCTCGCCGCGCTGCCTGTGCTCGTGGTCGCCGCGCTGGTCCAGACGAACATCGCGGAGATCGACGCGGTGTTCGGCGGCAGCGGTGGCCTGGTCCCCGTCGCGCTGTACGGCGTCGCGATCGCCCTGCTCGTCACGTCGACGCTGGGACGCGGCCCGGTGCGATGGCTGCTGTCGGTGCGGCCGATGGCGTTCGTGGGTGAGCGGTCGTACTCGCTCTACCTGATCCAGGAGATCGCGTGCTTCGCGGTGATCTACACGATCCCGCGGCTCAGCACGCCGAGGCTGGCGGCGGCCGTGGTGATCACGCTGGTGGCGCTGGTCATGGCGGACCTGCTGTACCGGTGGGTGGAGCTGCCGATGATCGACCTCGGGCGGGCTCTCACCACGAGGCTGCACGCCCGGAAGACGGCTCCGGCTGCCGCGGTGCGACAGCCGGAGCTCACCACTACCTCGGCTTGAGGACTTCCAGGCCGCCCATGAACGGGCGCATCGCCTCGGGCACCACCACGGAGCCGTCGGCCTGCTGGTGGTTCTCGAGGATGGCGACGATCCAGCGGGTCGTGGCCAGGGTGCCGTTCAGGGTGGCCGCAATCTGCGACTTGCCGTTCTCGTCGCGGTAGCGGACGTTGAGGCGGCGGGCCTGGAACGTGGTGCAGTTCGAGGTCGAGGTCAGCTCGCGGTACTTCTGCTGGGTCGGGACCCACGCCTCGCAGTCGAACTTGCGGTGCGCGGACGTGCCGAGGTCGCCGGTGGCCGTGTCGATGACGCGGTACGGGACCTCGATCTTCGCGAGCATCTCCTCCTCCCAGCCGAGCAGCCGGGCGTGCTCCGCCTCGGCGTCCTCGGGGCGGACGTAGGAGAACATCTCGACCTTGTTGAACTGGTGCACGCGGATGATGCCGCGGGTGTCCTTGCCGTACGAGCCGGCCTCGCGGCGGTAGCACGACGACCAGCCCGCGTAGCGGCGCTCGCCGTCGAGGATCTCGTCGGCGTGGTAGCCGGCGAGCGGCACCTCCGACGTGCCGACGAGGTACAGGTCGTCGTTCGGCAGGTGGTAGATCTCGCTCGAGTGGGCGCCCAGGAAGCCGGTGCCCGCCATGATCTCGGGGCGGACCAGGGTCGGCGTGATCATGAGCTCGAAGCCGTTGGCCGTGGCCTGCGCCGCCGCCATGTTGAGCAGCGCGAGCTCCAGCTGCGCGCCGACGCCGCGCAGGAAGTAGAACCGCGAGCCGCCGACCTTCGCACCGCGTTCCATGTCGATCGCGCCGAGCCTGGTGCCCAGGTCGAGGTGGTCGAGCGGCTCGAAGTCGAACTGGCGCGGCTCACCGACGTGCTTGACCACGCGGAAGTCGTCCTCGCCGCCGACCGGGGCGTCCGGGTGCACGAGGTTCGGGATCCTGGCCAGGAGCTCGTTGACCTCCTCGGCGGTGGCGTTCTGCTCGGCCTCGGCGGCCTTGACCTCGGCGGCCAGGTCCTTCGCCTTGACGAGCAGTGCGGCGCGGTCGTCGCCCTTGGCCTTGCCGACCTCCTTGCCGAGCACCTTCTGCTCGGCGCGCAGGGTGTCCGCGCGGGAGATGGCGGAACGCCGGCGCTCGTCCGCGGACAGCAGGCTGTCGACGACGGCCTCGTCCTCGCCGCGGGCGCGCTGCGAAGCGCGCACGATCTCCGGGTTCTCGCGCAACACCTTGAGGTCAATCACCCTGAAAAGGGTAGTCCCCGCCTCGCCCGCGCTTCATCCGGATATCCGTTCGGCCTGTTCAACGGACGGATCACGCCAAAGCGGAGGGACCCGGCACCTGAGGCGCCGGGTCCCTCCGCGGCCGTGCCACTAGCTGATGGCGACCGCCACCACGAGGCCGAGGGCGACGTGGGCCGCCGCCACGACCACGGAGGCCGGGGCGAAGCGGTCCGACTCGATGATCGTGCCGATGTCGAGCTTGGTCACGTACTCCAGCAGGCGCACCGCGGCGACCTGCACGATGATGCCGACGAGGCCGTAGATCAGCGCGGACAGCAGGCCCTCGTCGAGCTTGCCCACCGAGCTGGTGATCGCGATGACGACGATGAACGCCATCGAGACCAGGCCCGAGGCGGTCACGATGACGGCGTTCGGGGCGCCGTTGCGGACGAGGGCGGACAACTTGCCCGGCGTCGTCCAGTCGATCGCGTAGAAGCCGAAGACCATGAGGACGAGACCGACGACGGCGTACAGCGCGATCGCGCCGATGTTCCGACCCAAGGTCGCGCCGAAGCCGGGATCCAACGCGAGCAGCGTGGTCGTCATGTGCTGTTCCCTTTCGGTGTCTCACTCAACAATTCGATGCGGCACGAACGCCGCGCCATCGTCGGTCACCAGACCGACCGTTTCCCGGATGCCGAGGCCGGCGGACGTGTCGCCCACGACCCAGGCACCCAACGCGGGGCGGTAGCCGTCGAAGTCCGGAAGCGGATCGAACAGCTGGTAGACGAATCCTTCTTTGCCGTACACGCCACCGGTCTGCGTTTCGTAGCCCGGAGCGACGATCTGGATGTTCGCACCCTCGCGGCCGAGGATCGGCTTGCGCACGTACTCGGTGAGCATGCCGGGGTCGTTCAGGTAGGCGGGGAGCAGGTTGGGGTGGCCCGGGTACATCTCCCACAGGATCGCGAGCAGCGCCTTGTTGGAGAGCAGCATCTTCCACAGCGGCTCGACCCAGAGGGTGCCGGGCAGCGACTCGACGGCGTGGCGGCCGAACTGCTCCTCGACCACCCACTCCCACGGGTAGAGCTTGAAGACCGTGCCCATGGGGGCTTCTTCGAGGTCGACGAACCGGTTGAGCAGCGTGTCCCAGCCGATGTCCTCCATCGCGATGCCCACGGTGTTCAGCCCGGCCTCGGCGGCCGTCTCCTGCAGGCAGGCGATCGTGAGGTGGTCCTCACCGGAGGGGTCGGCGCTCGACCAGCTGAAGTGCAGCTCACCGGACGGGAGCTTGGCACCGATCTCGCCCCAGCGTTCGACCAGGCGCTCGTGCAGCGAGTTCCACTGGTCGTCGTCGGGGAAGACCTCCTCCTTCCAGTACCACTGGACGTAGGCGGCCTCGAGCAGCGACGTGGGGGTGTCGGCGTTGTACTCGAGCATCTTGGCCGGGCCCGACCCGTCGTAGCGCAGGTCGAAGCGGCCGTAGACGTGCGGGTCGCGGCGCCGCCACGACTCGGCGATGTGCGGCCACACCCATTCGGCGATGCCGAAGTCGCGGTAGCGCTCGGTGAGGACCACGTTGTCGACCGCTTCGAGGCACATGGAGTGGAGGAGCTCGACGTCGGCTTCGAGCGAGAGGACCTCGCTCATGTCGAACACGTAGTGCACCGACTCGTCCCAGTAGGGGCGTTCGGCGCCGTTCGCGTACTTCGCGGGCAGCCCGAACACCAAGCCCTGGTCGGAGACCGTCCGCTGCCAGTTCGGCCGCGGGTGTGAGGCTTCACGACGCAACTGTGCTCAGCCCCCGCTGCTCTTCGAGCCGCTGCTGACGCCGAACCCACCGCGCTGCACCGTCGTGCCCGACTTGGTGGTGACGTTCGCGCCCTTCGGGATCGTGTAGCTGCCGCCGCTGACCTTCTGCCCGACGGTGCCCGAGCCGCCGTAGTTGTAGCGGTACGAGCTGCCGCCGATGTAGATGAAGCCGCCGCTCGAGTACCCGCCGTGGCTGCGGTAGTAGCTGTCGGAGCAGTAGTCGTCGTCGACGATGACGTTGTTCTGGTCCGTGCACTGCGCCGTGACGTTCTTCGGGCTGGCGGCCGCGTACCAGATCGCGACCAGCGCGATCACGCCCACGGTGACGCCACCGCCGATGAGCAGGCGCTTGCGCGTCTTGCGCTTCTTCTCGAACGCGGCGGACTCGGCGGCGAACCGCTCCTGCTGCGCCTTGAGCGCGGCGGCACGGGCGCGCTGCTCGGCGACCGACGGCTGGCGCGCCTTGGTCACGCCGGCCTGCTGCTGGCGGACCGCGCCCTTGACGGGCTTCCGCGGCGCCGGCTGGTTCGGCCCGGGCTGCTGCTGTGACGCCGGCTGGTACGGCGGCGGCTGTTGCGGCTGACCGGGCGGTCCCGACTGCGGCGTCGGCTGGCCAGGTCCTGGCAGGTTGTTGTCAGTCATCACCACTCCCGCGGGCAAGGTACCTAGCGAGACGTCGGAAACGCCGCCGAATCGGTGACGAGTGTCCTAAAAGCAACACTCGACCAACCCGGCGCACAGCCGTCTCACACGGCACGGGCATCATGGATGAGATGTCTCCGAGCGCCGGTTGGTTGAGTCGATCTGGTCACATCCGCGACACGCGGCTTGTGATGGTCGGTGCTTTCGTGGGCGCGTTCGGCCTGTTGATGTTGTCGGCGTTCACGTCGGTGCTGGCAGGAGGCCCTGTCACCACCAAGCGCGAGCTGGTGAACGCCGCGTACCAGGCCGGCGTCGGCGAGTGCCTGAACTGGGAGAAGCCCGACCTGTCGGACGCGCAGAAGGTCGACTGCTCGGCCGCGCACAAGTTCGAGGTCACCGGAACGGCGGACATCACGGCCGCCTACCCGAAGGAAGCGCCGTTCCCGGACGCCGAGGCCTGGGAGAAGATCGCCCAGGACAACTGCGCCCAGGCGGCGACCACGTACATGTCCGGCAAGCTCGACCCGAAGGGCAAGTACGGCGTCAGCACCCTGAACCCGGACGAGACCCGCTGGTCGAGCGGCTACCGCCAGCTCCGCTGCGGCCTGCAGGTCACGGCCCCGTCCGGCGCCGCCCTGCCGTCGTACGGCAGCGCGAAGACCCAGGACCAGTCGAACGTGTACGACCCTGGCGTCTGCGTCGCGCTCGCCGAGAACAACACGGTGGGCGACCCGGTCGAGTGCGCCAAGCCGCACGCGTTCGAGATCGTCGGCGTGGTGCAGCACCCCGAAGGCCCCTTCATCGCGCTCGAGCAGCAGGACAAGGTGATGTCCGAGCAGTGCGCCACGATCGCGGCCGAGTACACCGGCGGCGCCGACCTCAAGGCGAAGAAGCTGCTGGTCACGTGGGACACGCGGGCCGAGGAGAGCTGGGCCGTCGGCTCGCGCAAGGCCAACTGCAAGATCGGCGCCGTCCCCCAGGGCAACAACCTCGTGGCGTGGGAGGGCAGCGTCCGCAACCCCAACGGCGCGCCGCTGACCACCTCGAACCCGCCGCAGACCACGTCGGTCAAGGCCCAGGACGAGCCGACCGGCGCCCCGCTGCACTCCGAGAGCAACGGCCAGCAGTCCTCCGAGGCGGGCAAGCCGTCGGACTCGGGCAAGCCCGACAAGCCGTCGTCCAGCTCGCCCACGACGAGCACCGAGAACCGATGACCGTCGAGATGACGCGGGCCCGTTTCGACGAGCTCGTGGAAGAGGCCCTGGACCTGGTCCCGCCCGACTTCCTGCACGCGATGAACAACGTCGTGGTGCTCGTCGAGGACCGCAACCCGGACGAGCCGTCGCTGCTGGGCCTCTACCAGGGCATCGCGCTGACCGAGCGCAGCACCGACTACGGCGGCACCCTGCCCGACCACATCTTCATCTACCGCGAGGCCATCCTCGACATCTGCGACACCGAGGAGGACGTCGTGGAGGAGGTGACCATCACCGTGGTGCACGAGATCGCCCACCACTTCGGGGTGGACGACGCGCGGCTGCACGAGCTGGGCTGGGGCTAGGCCCCGCCTAGATCTCCACGCCCGCCCAGGACCGGCACAGCCAGCCGTCGCCACTGGACTCGAGGACCACGACGCCGGTGTTCGGCAGCAGGTTCTCCGCCAGCTCCACCGGCACGTTCGACGCCAGCGCCAGCGCGCCCATCCGGCCGGAGCCGCCGTGGGTCACGACGACGACGGTGCCGTCCTGCTCGATCGACGAGATGGCGGCGAGGAACCTGTCGAGGACCTGCTGCCCGGTCTCGCCGCCGCCGGGGAACGGCACGTCGAGCTCGCCTTCCGCCCACCGGACCACGGTCTCGAGGTACGTGCGGTACGCCTCGGTGTCGTTGCGGCCCTCGAGAGAGCCGACCTGGATCTCGTGGACGCCTTCGAGGACCCGCACGGGCAGGCCGAAGCGTTCGGCGGTGGGAGCGGCGGTCTGCTGGGCGCGCAGGCCGATGCTGGCGTAGACGGCCACGACCTCTTCGGACGCGAGGGAGTCGGCGAGCTCGCGGGCCTGCTTGTGGCCCAGTTCGGTGAGCGGCGGACCCGGCATGGCCGTGTCCAGCTTGCGCTCGATGTTCGACGCCGTCTCGCCGTGCCTGACCAGCAGCAACCTCACCCGCGCTCGCCCTTTCTGACAGCATCGACCCAGGTGGCGGCTGCGGCGAACTCGTCGTTGCGGGCCTCGACGGGCCTCTGGTCGGCCTTCGGGAAGGACCCGAGGAACCGGATCTCGCGCGAGTGTCGGTGCAGCGCGGCCAGCGCGTCACCGATCCTCGGCTCTGCGATGTGCCCCTCGACGTCGATGTAGAAGCGGTACTCCCCCAGTTTGCCCTTCGTGGGGCGCGATTCGAGGCCGGTGAGATTGATCCCACGCAGGGCCAGCTCGGTGAGCAGCTCCGACAGCACGCCCATGCGGTCCGGGGTGGTGACGACGACGCTCGTGCGGTCTGCGCCGGTCGGCTCCGGCAGTGCGCCCGGCCGGCGGAGCAGGAGGAACCGCGTGCGCGCGTCGGCCACGTCCAGGACGTCGGTCGCGTACTCCTCCAACGCGTAGTGGGTGACCGCCACCGGGGCCGTCACGGCGGCGTCGAACTCGCCGCGCTCCACGGCGGCGGCGGCAGCGGCGGTGGACGACGTGGCGATCGAGGTGACGCCCGGCAGTTCCGCGGCGATCCACTCGCGGACCTGCGCCAGCGCGTGCGGGTGCGAGGCGATCGTCCTGATCTCCGCCGTGCCCGGCCGGACCAGGACGCTGAACCGGACGTCCAGCACGGTCTCGGCGACGGCGACGACCGGTTCGTCGCGCACCAGGGCGTCGAGCGTCGCGGGCACGGCGCCCTCGACGGAGTTCTCGATCGGCACGCACGCGAACTCGGTCTCGCCCTTGCGCACGGACGCGATGGCGAGCTGGATCGTCTCCACCGGCACCAGGTCCGCCCCGAAGCGGACCGCCGCCTGCTCGGTGAAGGTGCCCTGTGGTCCGAAGTACGCAATGCGCGGCATCAGGTCAGCGTAGTGCGGTGATCCGAGGTGGAAATCACGCCTGTGACCACCGCCGGACCTGGGTTCCGCCGAGGCCGTTCGAACTGGAATGCTTGGGGCGTGCCCGCTCTAGCGCCAGAACTCGTGTTGTGCGCGGTCGACGAACCGATGGCGAACGCCTGGCTCGCCGTCGCTGACGGACGCACGGGAGTGCGGGTGCACCGCGGGTCCGTTCTGGACATCCACGCGCAGGCGGTGGTGAGCCCCGCCAACTCGCAGGGCTGGATGCGCGGCGGCATCGACGCCGTCTACGCCACGGCGTTCCCCCAGGTCGAGAACAACGTCCGCAGCGCCGTCCTCGCGCTGCACGGCGGTGAGCTCCCGGTGGGCGACGCGCAGATCGTGGCGACCGGCGAGACCGAGCCGGCCTGGATGATCAGCGCGCCGACCATGCGCCTGCCCGGCGAACGGCTGCCGGTCGACACCGTCCACCCGTACCTGGCGGCGCGAGCCGTGCTCCGGCTGTGGCTCGAAGGCCGGCTGGAGGACGGCACGCCGGTGCGCGACGCCGTCCGCACCATCGCGATGCCGGGTCTCGGCACCGGGGTGGGAGGCGTCGCCCCGTCCACGTGCGCGCACCAGGTCGCCATCGCGTGGGACGAGGCGTTCAACCCGCTGCACGTCTGAGCCCAGGTTGTGCACAACCCTGTGGACAGAGTTGTGTACAGCTGTGGACTACTGCCGTGGAGCGACCCATCTCTCCAGGTCGAGCTCATCTGTGATGGGGATGCCGAAGTCGCCGACCGCAGGGATCTCGGGTTTGAGCTTGCGGGCCTCGCGCACCGCGTCCGGCCTCAGCGCCGCGAGCTTGAAGCCGCGGCGCTGGTAGAAGCGGATCGCGTCGAGGTTGTCGTTGGTGGTCGTCAGCCGCACCCGGTTGCACCCGAGCGTGCGGGCCTGGCGCACCGCGGCGTCGACCAGCGCGGTGCCGACGCCGCGACCGCGCCTGAGCGCGTCGATCGTCACGATCTCCAGCTGGTGGTTCGCCACCGCGTAGGTCAGCAGACCCAGCACGTGACCCTGCTTCTCCACGAGGAAGCCCGGCAGACTCGCCGGGAAGAACACCTCGCCGTGCGCGACGGAGGTGTGCGCTCCCCACAGCTCGAGGACCAATCGGGCGACAACTATGCGATCCGCTTCCTCGATCGGCCTTACCGAGCCTTCTGCCATGACAAGAACTGTCTCAATCCGAGTCACGCTCAGGAACAGCCATTCGACGTACGGTGGATTCGTGCCAGTGCGCGTTTTGTTGGTTGACGATCACGAAGTGGTGCGCAGAGGACTGCGCGAGATGCTCGATGACGAGGAGGACATCTCCGTCATCGCGGAAGCCGGTTCCGTCGGCGAGGCGGTGACACGGGCCGGGCGGACGACGCCCGATGTGGCCGTCGTGGACGTTCAGCTCCCCGACGGCAGCGGTGTCGACCTCTGCCGCGAACTGCGGGACCTCGGCATCCGCTGCCTCGTGCTGACCGCGTTCGACGACGAGGAGGCGCTCGTCGGGGCCATCATGGCCGGTGCGTCGGGGTATCTGCTCAAGCAGGTCCGCGGCCAGGACGTCGTGACGGCCGTGCGGGAGGTCGCGGCAGGACGGTCCCTTCTGGACCCCGCCACCACAAGCCGGGTACTCGAACGGATGCGCAACCCGGCCCCGGTCGGGCTCACCGACCAGGAACAGCGCGTGCTCGAACTCATCGGCGAGGGCCTGACAAACCGCCAAATCGGTGAAAGGTTGTTCCTCGCGGAGAAGACCGTGAAGAACTACGTGACGTCGGTTCTGTCCAAACTCGGCATGGAACGGCGCACGCAAGCTGCCGCCTGGGTGGCTAAACGGGGACGGACCAGGTGAGCGTCGTCCCGTTCGGCGAACTCGCGACGCGGAAATCACCGCTCGCCGCCTTGGCCCGTTCCGCGAGGTGCCGCAATCCGCGTTGGGTGACGCCGGACGGGATGCCGCACCCGTTGTCCGCGACACGCAGCAGCAGATGCTTCTCGTCGCGCCGTACGTCGATCTGGACGTTCGTGGCGCCTGAGTGCCGCACGACGTTCGACAACGCCTCGCGCAACGCCGCCCGTGCGTCGTCGGCGTACTTGCGCGGCACGTTCGCGAGGTCGCCCGCCACGTGCAGGCGCGGCGCGAAGCCGAGCAGCTCGCCGGCCGTGCGGACCTCGGCCTTGATGGAGTCGAGCAGGTCGGCGGAGTCGGCGGGGTCGGTGTTGCGCAGCTTGCGGACGGTCGCGCGGACCTCGGCGATCGTCTCGTCGACCAGGTCGACGGCCTCGTTGATCCGGGCGCGCTGCGAGTGGTCGAGCTTCTTGCCCAGCCGCCGTTCCAGCAGGCTGAGCTGCACACCGGCGCCGTAGAGCCGTTGGATGATCACGTCGTGCAGGTCGCGGGCGATCCGTTCGCGCTCCTCGTAGACCGCGACGCGCTGCCGTGCCGTGAAGCCCTCGGAGAGCACGACGGCGAGGCCTGCCTGGGCCGCGAACGCCGACAGCACGTCCACGGTCTCCTGCGTGAACGGCGGCTTGTCCCGGCGCCGGTAGACGGCCAGGGCGCCGATCTTGCGGTCCGAGGTGCCGAACGGCGCCACCGCGAACGGCCCGTAGCTCCTCAGCGCGTGCGGCACGTACGGGGCCGTGCGCGGATCGCTCGTCACGTCGTCGGCCATCACCGGGACGCCCGTGCGCGCGGCCTTGGCGGCGGCGCTGCGCGGGCTGAGCGTCGCCACGACCGGCTCGCCGCTGGACGCCTCGACGGTCAGCGTGCCGTCGTCCTCCTCGGTGGCGAGCATGGCGAGCACGAGGTCGGCGTCCGCGATCTCCGCGGCCGCGTCCACGACGAGCCGCAGCACGTTCTCCGGGTCTTCCAGCGCAGCCGACGTGATCTCGGTCGACGCGACGAGCACGCGCCGCGCGAGGGAGGGGTCCATGGTCCTCAACGGTAGGCGGGCGTGCCGAGGTCCAGCACGAGGTCTGCCCGTGCCGCCTCATCGGGGCGGTGGGTGATGTGCAAGATCGTCCTGCGGTCGCGCCGGAGCTCGTCCAGGAGCTTGCGCGCGGTCGGTTCGTCGAGGTGCGCGGTGGGCTCGTCGAGCAGCACCACGTCGGCGTCGTGCAGCAACGCCCTCGCCAGCGCGAGCCGTTGCGCCTCGCCGCCCGACACCTGGTCCGGCCGGATGACCGTGTCGAGCCGGTCGGCCCACTCCGGCAGGCACGCCTTGCGCAGGGCCTCCTTCAACGCCTCGTCGTCGTGCCGGCCCGACATCCGCAGGTTCTCCCGCACGGTCGTGCTGACCAGCATCGGTTCCTGCGGGCACCAGGTGGCGCGCGGCAGCTCGACGATGCCCCGTTCCGGCTGCAGGAAGCCCAGGAGCAGCGCGAACAGCGTCGACTTGCCGCTGCCCGACGGTCCGACGATCGCGACGTGCGCGCCGGGTTCGACGTCGAGGTGCAGGTCGGTCAGCGTCGGCTCGGTCGCGCCGGGCCAGCGGACGTCGACGTTCTCCAGCCGGATGCGCTTGCCGCGCAGCGGCTCCGGAGCTTCCGGGGCGTCGAACTGCAGCCGCGCACTCGCCTCCTGGAGCGCCCTGCGCTGCTGGGCGGCGAGGGGCAGGGCGGTCAGCGGTTCGGCCAGGGCGAGCGGGACCAGGCCGAGCACCGGGTTGCCGGTCGTGGCGCAGACCAGGGCGGCCAGACCGGTCGCGAGCAGGACGATCGCCGTGGCGGCGCCCGTGCCAAACGCTTGCCTGCGGGTCTCCCGCGCGAGTTCGACGTCCTCCGCGTGCAGCCGCGCCAGCAGGCGGTGGTGGGCGTCGTGGGCGATGAGGTCCGGCGCGGCGGTGAGCGCGTTGATCGTGTCCCTGGCGACCCTGCGGCGGCCCCTGGCGAGCTTCGTGCTGGCCCGGCGCTCGGTCCGGACGGCGACGGCCGGTGCGGCCAGCCCGGCCACGAGCAGCAGACCGCCCAGGGTCAGCGCGGCCGCCGGGTCGATGAACGCGAACAGGACCGTGGACGCGATGCCGGCGCCGATCGCCACGACCGGCGGCACGAGCACGCGCGGCACAAGGTCGCGGATCGTGTCCGTGTCCTCGACGAGCCGTTGCAGCCCATCACGCCGTTGGGTCCGCACGAGCCGTAGCCACAGCTCAGCCCGCAGGTTCGTCGCGAGCTTGAACGCCTCGTGGTGCGTGACCAGGCGCTCGACGTACCGGAGCACGCCCTTGCTCAGCGCGAACGTCCGCACGCCCACGACCAGCACCGACAGGGTGAGGATCGGCGGCATCTCGGCGGCGCGGGCGATGAGGTGCGCGGCGAGCGCGGTCAACGCGATGCCCGCGACGGCCGCGAGCACGCCCAGCCCGGCGCCCTTCCACGGGATCGGCAGTCGCTTCGGCCGTTCTCGCTGGGTCTCCTCGGTGACGACCCTGGCGAACGTCTCGTCCTCGGTCGTCTCCTTGTCGCGGTGCGAGGCGAGGACGACGGCCGCGGTGGCGCTGGCTCGCTTGATCGCTTTGTCGACTTTGCGACTTGTCACCGGGTCGAGGTGCGCGGTCGGTTCGTCGAGCAGCAGCACCGTCGCGCCGTGGCGAACCCTCAGCAGAGCGCGCGCGACTGCGACTCGTTGGCGTTCACCGGTCGAGAGGTCCGTGATCTGGCGGTCGAGCAGATGTGCGGCCACGACCTCGTCGGCGACCTGCTCGACGTCGTCGGCCCCGGGAACCGTGAGCTCCAGCTCGGCGCGCGGCGTGGCGGCGGCGAACGCGGGCTTCTGCGGCACGTAGGCGATGTCGCCCGCCACGAACGCGGTGCCGTCCGTCGGCTCCAGGAAGCCCAGGAGCACCTGGAACGTCGTCGACTTCCCGGAGCCGCTCGCGCCCTCGAGCCGGTGGACCTCGCCCGGCCGGACGCTGAAGCTCAGGCCGTCCGGCGCGAACCCGCCGCGCCGCAACACACGCAGGTCGTCGACCTGCACGGTGGCGACGTCCCCGCGACCGCCGGGCAGGCGCGGGCGCGACCTGTCCTCGTGGTCGACGACCTCGGCGACGCGCCTGACCGCCTCCAGGCCGTCCTCGCTGGCGTGGTGGGCGGCGCCGGCCGCCCGCAGCGGCAGGTAGCACTCGGGCGCGAGGATCAGCACGACGAGCGCGGTCATCAGCGTCATGTCGCCGTGCACGAGCCGGACGCCGATGCCGACCGCGATCAGCGCGACGCTCAGGCTGGCCGCGATCTCCAGCACCAGGGCGCTCAGGAACGCGATCTTGAGCGTGCCCATCGTGGCCCTGCGGTGCTGCTCACCGATCTGCCGGACCGCGCCGGCCTGCTGCTTCGCGCGGCCGAAGACGGTCAGCACCGGCAGTGCGCGGAGCAGTTCGAGGAGCTGGGCGGACAGCAGTTCGGTGACGTCCGCGGCCTTGCGGACGCGCTTCTCGGTGTACCAGCCGATCAGCGCGGCGAAGACCGGGATCAGCGGCACGGTGACCGCGATCAGCACCGCCGACGGCCAGTCGGTGAAGAGGATCCACGCCCCGGCGAGCGGCGGCACGATCACGGCCGTGACCAGCGCGGGCAGGTAGCGGGTGAAGTAGGCGTCGAGCGCGTCGAGGCCCTTGGTGGCGAGCACCGACAGCTCGGCCGTGCCGCGGTCGGCGATCCAGCCGGGACCGCGTTCGAACGCCTTGGCGAGCAGCTGGGTCCGCAGCTCCTCCTTGGCACCGGCGGCGGCACGGGCGGCGGCGCTCTCCGTCGCCCACGACAGACCGGCGCGCGCCAGGACCGCCACGGCCAGCAGCGGGAGGCCTTCGCGCGTCGTGATCACCGACGCCAGGGCGACCGCCTGGGCGACGAGCGCCAGGGCGTTGAGGAACGCCAGCGCCCCCACCCCGGCGAGGGCGCGCCTGGCGTTCTTCGAGAGCTGGGGCAGAGCGCCCAGCGGGCCTCGCCTCATCAGTGCGCCGCCGGGATGTGGCGGACGCCGATGCGCTTGCGGAACACCCAGTAGGTCCAGCCCTGGTAGACGAGCACCGCGGGCGTGCCGAACGCCGCCACCCACGTCATGACCTTCAACGTGTACGGGCTCGACGCGGTGTTGGCGACCGTGAGCGACCACGCGTCGTTCAACGTCGACGGCAGGACGTTCGGGTAGAGCGAGCCGAACAGGATCACGACGGTCGCCGCGATCGCCAGGCCCATCAACGCGAACGACTGCCCGTCGCGGTCCGCGACCAGCCGCCACATCGCCAGGCCGAGGATCGCCACGACCACGGCCGCCCACAGGCCGGCGACGATCGCGAGCAGCGCCACGAGCGGCAGCAGCGCCACCGGTGCCAGCGTCATCGCGACCCGGCGTGCCCGTTCGCGGATCTCGCCCTCGGTCTTCAACGCCGTGAACACGGCGCCGTGCACCAGCGCGTACCCCGCGAAGGCGAGCGCGCCGATGACCGTGTCGAGCCGGATCGCCGCGAAGGGCGAGCCGACGCGGTCGCCGTTCGCGTCGATCGGCAGGCCGAGCACCGTCGTCGAGATCAGCAGGCCGACGCAGAGCGTGGCGATCCACGAGCCGGCGACGATGGTCAGGTCCCAGGCCCTGCGCCAGCGCGGGTTGTCGACCTTGCCGCGGTAGTCGAACGCGACCCCGCGGCCGATCAACGCGATGAGGAACAACGTCAGTGGCAGGTATGCGGCGCTCAGAAGCGCCGCATACCAGCCGGGGAAGGCCGCGAACGTGGCACCGATCGCGACGATGAGCCACACCTCGTTGCCGTCCCAGACCGGCCCGATGGTGTTGATCATGACCCGGCGTTCGGTGTTGTCGCGGCCCAGGACGGGCAGCAACATGCCGACGCCGAAGTCGAAACCTTCGAGGAACAGGTAGCCGAGCCACAGCACGGCGATGAGCACGAACCAGAGCGTTTCCACGTCGCCTCTCCCCTAGTACGCGAACGCCAGGGCGCCGTCGTCGGTCTTCTGGGGCAGCACGCCGGGGATGCCGCCCCGGACGTACTTGCGGATCAGGTGGAACTCCACGACCGCCAGCACGCTGTAGACCGCGGTGAGCGCGATGAGCGAGGTCAGGACCTCGCCGGGGGTGCTGTTCGAGACCGCCTGCGCGGTGAACATCCAGACACCGTCCACACCGGACGGGTTGGGCACCACGACGAACGGCTGCCTGCCCATCTCGGTGAAGATCCAGCCCGCGCTGTTGGCCAGGAAGGGGGTCGCGATGCCGGCGAGGCCGAGAACCGGGAACCACCATCCGGTGGGCGTCCGGTTCCCGCGCGTCAACCAGAGCAGGAACACCCCGAGGCCGGCCGAGACGGCACCGAACCCGATCATCAACCGGAAACCCCAGTACGTCACGGGAAGCGCGGGCACGTAGTCGATCGGCTTGCCGCTGAGCTCGCCCAGCCGTTCGTCGACGGGGTAGAACTCGCCGTAGCGCTCCTGGTACATCGGGACCAGGTCCTGGATGCCCTTGACCTCGCTGCTGAAATCGTTGTGCGCCAAGAAGCTCAGCAGTGCGGGCACCGTGATGCTCTTGACGTTCTCGCAGTCGGGCCTGGTGACGTCGCCGATCGCGAAGACGCTGAAGCTCGCCGGTTGTTCGGTGTGGCACAACGCTTCCGCGGCGGCCATCTTCATCGGCTGCTGCTCGAACATCAGCTTGCCCTGGAGGTCACCGCTGATGCTCAGCGCCCCGAACGCGACCACGCCGACCCAGGTGCCGAGCTTGAGCGAACTGCGCCACACGCCCTCGTCCTGCGACCTGCGGTACAGGTGCCAGGCGGCGATGCCGACGAGGAACGCGCCGGCGACCGCGAAGGCGCCCGCGATGGTGTGCGGGAAGGCGGCGAGCGTCGTGTTGTTGGTCAGCACGGCCCAGATCGAGGTGAGCCGCGGCCGTCCCTCGTCCATCACGATGCCGACCGGGTGCTGCATCCACGAGTTGGCGGCCAGGATGAAGTAGGCGCTCGCCATCGTGGCGAGGCTGAACGCCCAGGCGCAGGCGAGGTGGACCTTCTTCGGCAGCTTGTCCCAGCCGAAGATCCACAGGCCGAGGAAGGTCGACTCGACGAAGAAGGCGACGATCCCCTCCATCGCGAGCGGCGCGCCGAACACGTCGCCGACGAACCGCGAGTAGGCGCTCCAGGCCATGCCGAACTGGAACTCCTGCACGATGCCCGTCACGACGCCCATGGCGAAGTTGATCAGGAGGAGCTTCCCCCAGAACTTCGTCATCTTGTAGTAGCGCTCGTCGCCCGTGCGCACCCACGCGGTCTGCATCGCCGCCACCAGCAGCGACAGGCCGATCGTCAACGGCACCATCAGAAAGTGGTAGACGGTGGTGATGCCGAACTGCCACCGCGCGAGCTCGAGTACTTCCACGTTTCCGAGCCTAGGTGTGGATCATGGCCGTCATCAGGTACGACGGTCCCGTCCCACCTCGGGACCAAGGTCCCGTGCGCGAGGTCACGCCTTGCGCGTGACCTGCCTCGGTTACGATGGATGCGCCAGAGGGGAGTAGTTCCCACCGGAGCTTTCGGCCGGTGGCGTGGTGATCGACATACTGGCCCGCCTTCGAGCGGACCCGGTCCCACACCCGCCTTCAGCGGGCGAACGAGACCTCCGGCCAGGCTGCAACACGCCTGGTCGGGGTCTGTTGCGCCTCCGTCCGGGCTCGTATTCGGACGTGGAGGACCTCGTGGCCACATCGCTGCTCGCGTTCATCACCGCTTTCGCGGTGGTGTTCCTCGTCGAGCTACCCGACAAGACCATGGTCGCGACCCTGGTGCTGACCACCCGCTACCGCGCGCTGCCGGTGTTCGTCGGCGTCATCGCGGCCTTCGCCGTGCAGAGCGTCGTCGCGGCCGCGTTCGGCTCGGCCCTGACCCTGCTCCCCGACCGCGTGGTGGCGGCCGTGGTCGCCGTGCTGTTCGGCGTGGGCGCGTTCATGCTGCTCAAGGAGGGGTTCTCGCAGGACGGGGACTCCGCGGACGAGGCCGGGACCCGCACCGTCGTGCCGTTCTGGCGCGCTGCCCTGACGTCGTTCGGCGTGCTGTTCGCGGCGGAGTGGGGCGACGCCTCGCAGCTCGCGACGGCCGGCATCACGGCCCGCTACGCCGAACCGCTGGCCGTCGGCCTGGGCGCCTGGCTGGCGCTGGTCGCCGTGGCCGGGCTCGCCGTGCTCGTGGGGCGCAAGCTCGCCGGTCGCCTGCCGACGCACTGGATCCAGCGGGTGGCCGGGGTGGTCTTCGCGGTGTTCGGCGTGGTTGCGCTGACGCAGGTGTTCTGACGGGCTTTTGCCTGGTGTTCTGGCTGGTCACCAGACCGGCCGGAGCCCTGGCCGGTCCTCGCCGTGGACGTGCTGGAGGTACGCGGCGAGGCCCTGCTTGACGGTGGCGAGCGTGTCCGCGCCGATCGCCTCGGCCATCTCCGCCTCGAGGTCGGACCAGAGGTTGTCGGCCAGCTTCAGGTAGTCGCGACCCTTCGTGGTGAGCGTGACGTACTGGGCGCGCTTGTCCGTCGGATGCGGTTCTCTCAGCACGTAGCCCCACTCGTCGAGCTCGTTGACGATCTTCGCCGCGGCCTGCTTCGTGACGCCGAGGTGCTGTCCGATGTCGACGGTCGTGGCCCGCTTCTCCTCGAGGAACCGGAAGACGTAGCCGTGGGCCGGCCGCAGCGGTTCGAGACCGATCTGCCGGAGCCGGTCGTGGAACTGGTCGCCCAGGGCGCGGTACGTCATCGCCAGCAGCACGGGCACCGGTTCCACCGCTGCTCCTCGGATGTAGACAACCAGGTTGACCTTATTCTAAGGTTGGACAACTTGGTTGACTACTTTGGAGGTCGTCTTGCTGGTCACGGGAGAGTCCGCCGCCACGCACTCGTTCGGCGGGTTCGAGTTCAGGTCGCTGGCCGTGCCGTCACGCGGCAGCACCGAGATCGCTCTGTGGACCGTCGACGTGCCCGAGGGTGGGGACGGCACGCCGCACCGCGCGTCGAAGGAGGAGGTGTTCTACGTGCTGTCCGGATCGGTGACGATCCAGGGGCAGACCGCCGGGGCCGGCGACGCCGTGGTGGTGCCGCCGGACACCGAGCTGTCGCTGACGGGAGGGCCGGCGCGCGTGCTGGTCGCCACTTCGGTGGGGATCCGGGGCACGCTGGCGGACGGGCGGACGATCACGCCGCCCTGGTCGCTCTGATCCGGACGGCGGGCAGCCCGCCCTGCTCGGGTCTGCCCGCCGTCGGGGCCGGGTTGGGGTCGCCGCCGTTCGGCGATCTGTGGACGGCTCGCCTCAGTTGGCCGGGGAGCCCTCTTCGCGAGGAGGCTCCGGCGCGGTGTCCGGGATCTCTTCGCGCAGATCGTGAGCGATCTTCTTGGCCTCGTCGATGAGCTGCTGCGACTCTTCGAGGCGGCTCTCGTCGGGCGGGACGAGGTCGCTGCCGTCCGCGGCAGCGGTGGTGCGCTCGCCCGAAGGCACGACGGGGTCTGTTCCGTCCGGCGCGCCGGGCTGCTCGTCGTCCACCTCGGCGGAGCGCTCGTCGTCCACGGGGACGGGGCGCTCCGCGTCCGGCACCACGGCGCTGTCCTCGTCCCGGCCGACGGGGCGTTCTTCGTCCAACACGGTCGCGCGGTCTTCGTCAGGTGCGGTCACGCCTCTGGGATCACCGGATCGGAGGGGCGTGAAACTCCGGCCATGAGGCCTCGGACGTGCGCGGCCAGCCGTTGCGCGATGTCCGGGTCCCATTCGTCGCCGGCGGCAGGGGTGGGGGTCTCACCGGCCACGACCCGTTCGCCGAGCAGGCGCCGTTCGGCGGGGGTGAAGTCGGTGATGGCTCGGCGGAGCAGGGGCAGGGCGTCGTCGAACGCCTCGCCCCGCAGGCCGCTCAGCCACTCGTCGATGAGGCCGAAGAGGCGCGGGTCGGCGGCCAGGAGCGTCGCCGAGCCCCGCAGGAAGCCCGCGACGAACGCCGTGGCGACGTTGCGGTGCAGGCGGGCGGCCACGTCGTCACTGGTCAGCTCGCCCGCTTCCCAGAGCAGGCGGGTGGCCCTGCCGGTCGGGAGGCCGTGCGCCTCCGCCTCGACCAGGGCGTGCAGGGCCCGCCACCAGGTCTGCTGGTGGTCGTCGTCCGCGGCGAGACGGGTGGCCTCGTGCGCGCCGTCGACGGTGGCGAGCGCGTTCTCCGCCGTTTCGTCGTCGACGCCCCGGCAGGCGAGGGGAAGGCCGACCGCCCCTCGCGTCAGCAGGCCGTGCAGGGCCACGCGCAGCAGTTCCGGGTCGGTGCCGCGGACCGACCCGTAGCGCACGGTCCTGGCCAGGTCCGGGAGGGCGGCGAGCAGTTCGAGGGCGTCGGTGGCCATGGCGGCGCAGCGGTCGAGCGCGCCGCGGGCCTCGGCGACGGCCTTGGGCAGCTCGCAACCCACCGACCTGGTCAGGGTCGCGGCGGCGTCGGCGACCCGCTTGGCGTCCTTCGCGGACTGGACGAGGACGTTCTCGGCGGCGGTGTGGACGGTCGTGCCGTGGCGGGCGGCGACGGCGACCGAGACCGCGAAGACCGGGTCCCAGCGCAGCTGCCACACCTCGGCGAACGTGCCGAGGGAGTTGGACCGGTCCGGCCTGCCCCACGGGACGCCGAGAACTTCCAAGCGCTGCAGGAGTTTCGAGCGTTCGCGGTCGGTGTCCTTGCGGAGGTCCAGTTTGAGCTGCTTGGGCTGGACGTCCGCGGGGAGGCGCAGTTTCCGTTGCAGGCGTTGGAGATCCGCCGCCAGCGGCGACCGCGGGACGGCCTCCCCCACCTCGCCCAGGCGTTCGCCGACGACGAGCTTGCGGTGGACGAGCTGGAGGTGGATCTCCTCGCCTCCGCACAGGACGGCGAGCGCGGCCTCGTTCACCTCGCTCAGGCCCGCGCTGGGGCGTTCCCTCAGCGCGGCAAGGGTTTCCGCGAGACGAACGGCCTCCACGGCGCTCGCGGTCGAGGCCGGCAGGTCTTCCTCCCTGAGCACGGCGGCGGCTTTGGCGAACCAGCGCGGGACCACGTCCTCGCGGTGCTGCCAGAGGTGCGCGTACCAGCCAGGGGAGTCGACACCCGCGCCGTAGCCGGACTCGGCGGCGAGCTGGCCGTGGCTCCACGGCACCCAGGTGCCGGAGATCCTGCGGCGGCGCAAGCCTTTCAGCAACGCGGTGTCGCTCGCGGCCGTCGGTTTGGTCAGCAGCGCGGGAACGTGCCACGCGCCGCAGACGACGACGATCGGGCCGTCGGTTTCCTTGCGCGCCTTGCGAATGGTCTGGCGCATGAACGCTTCCCGCCGGAGCGTGCGCTCCCCCACCTCGTCCTCGAACTCCTCGCGGACGGCCACCATCGCCTCGGCGATGGCGTTCGCGAGGTCGAGCGGATCAGAGGCGCTGTGCTCGACGACGTCCTCCCACCAGCGTTCGGGGTCGTCGAAGCCCGCCGCCTCGGCGAGCAGGCCGATGGGGTCGACGGTCCCGCTCGGACCGTCGTCACCGATCGAGGCCGCCGCGGGCAGGTCGAAGAAGCGCGCGGTGGCACCGGTTCCGGCGGCGTACCTGAGCGCCTGCCACTCCGGCGAGAACTCCGCGAACGGCCAGAACGCGGCGTTCTCCGGCTCGGTCTCGTCGTGCAGCAGGATCGCGACCGGCGGTGTCAGGGCGTGGACGTGGTCGAGGAGGGCGTCCGCCTCCGGAGGCCCCTCGATCAGGACGAGCGCCGGCCGGACGGCCTCCAGCGCCCGCTTGACCATCCGGGCCGAGCCGGGGCCGTGGTGGCGGATGCCGAGCAGGACCGGCCCGGGGTCCGGCTCAGTCACCGCTGGCGTCCAGGCAGGCCCGGTAGAGGTCGCGCCACTCGACGCGCTCCTTCAGCACCGTCTCCAGGTACTCCCGCCACACCGTCGCGTCCGACACCCTGTCCTTGACCACCGACCCGATCAGGCCGCTGGCCAGCTCGTCCGCGCCGAGCGTGCCGTCGCCGAAGTGGCCGGCGAGCGCCATCCCGTTCGCGATCACCGAGATCGCCTCCGCGGTGGACAGGCTGCCGCTGGGCTTCTTCAGCTGCGTGCGGCCGTCCACCGTGGAACCGCCGCGCAGCTCGCGGAAGATCCGCACGACGCGGCGCACCTCGTCGAGCGCGGGCGGTTCGGCGGGCAACTGCAGCGCCTTGCCGAGCTGCTGCGCGCGGGTGATGACGATCTCGACCTCGGCGTCCTCGGTCGCGGGAGGCGGCAGCACGACGGTGTTGAAGCGCCGCGCGAGCGCCGACGACATCTGGTTGACGCCGCGGTCCCTGTCGTTCGCCGTGGCGATGACCGTGAAGCCCGGCACCGCCTGGACCTGCGAGTTGAGCTCCGGCACCGGCAGCGACTTCTCGCTCAGGACCGTGATGAACGAGTCCTGCACCTCGGACGGCATGCGGGTCAGCTCCTCGACCCTCACCACCGAGCCCTGCTGCATGCCCTTCATGACCGGGCTCGGCACCAGGGCGTTCTCGCTCGGGCCCTCGGCGATCAGCCGGGCGTAGTTCCAGCCGTAGCGGACCTGGTCCTCGCTCGTGCCCGCCGTGCCCTGGACCACCAGCGTCGAGTCGCCGCTGATCGCCGCCGCGAGGTGTTCGGACAGCCACGACTTGGCCGTGCCCGGCACGCCGACGAGCAGCAGCGCCCTGTCCGTGACCAGCGTGCCCACCGCGACCTCGACCAGCCTGCGCGCGCCGACGTACTTCGGCGTGACGACCGTGCCGTCGGGCAGCGTGCCGCCCAGCACGTACGTGACCACGGCCTGCGGTGACAGGCGCCAGTTCGGCGGCCGCTGCCGGTCGTCCTGAGCCGCGACGGCCTCGAGCTCGGCGGCGTACTGCTGTTCGGCCGTCGGCCTGAGCACGGCGGTCACGGGGCCTCCCGGGGCGGTTGCGGTGGTGCGAACGATTCGCGCAGGCGGATGCGGAGGCGGAGGACCTCCAGCTCCAGCGAGTTCTCCGGCCAGCGGCGGGTCAGAGCCTCCCAGCTCGCCCCGAGCAGGTCCGCGTCACCCCGCGCCAGCAGCACGGCCGGCGGACGGCCCGCCCGCCAGCGCGGATCGGGCAGCGCGGCGTAGCGGTGCATCAGCGCGCGGGTGGTCTCGGGCGACCACGGCGCCGGCAGCTGGGCGCAGGCGTGGTCGAGGAGGTCGTAGTGCCAGTTCTTCGACACGGCCACGACCGCCTGCTCGGCGACGCTCGCGGGCAGCGCGGCCAGCATCTCCAGCTGCTCCATGCCGGTCAGCGTCTCGGCGGCCGCGACGGCCCACGGACGCGGGTCCTTCGCCGCGGAGAGCTGACCGGCGACGCCCCTGAGCAGAGCCGCGGCCCACGGCCCCCGCCGGAGCACGTCGGCGGCCTTGGCGTCGTCGGCCCGCAGGGTCGAGGTCCAGTACGACGGCGGAACGCTCGCGGCCGCCGCCCGGATGCGCCCCGCCACGCCCTTCTCGGACCCGTCGCGCATGAGGTCGCGCTGCTCGGCCGGATCGGCCTGCGCGGTCCAGAGCTCCTCCGGCCGGACGTCGAGCCCGTCCGCGGTGAGGCGGAGCCCGCGGCGCAGGCGGTGGGCCGCGCGGGCGGCGAGACGCGTGCGCCCCAGGGTGCGCAGGAGCCGGAGGGCCTCGTCGTGGACGGCCGCCGCCTTGTCGTCGAGGGCCGCTTCGAGCAGCCGTTCGTCCTGCGGCCCCAGGCCGGTCTCGAGAGCGCTGACCAGCACCTGGCGGTCGGCGGAGCGGCGGGACGCGGCGAACTCCCGCGCGATGAACCCGCCGACGCCCACCGGGTCGGCCTTGCGCTTGCGGCGCAGCGCGCGGACCCGTTGCGCGCTGGGCAGGTCGAGGACCTCCTCCAGCGGCACCTCGTCCACGAGCGGCGCGGCACCGCTCGCCCAGGACCAGCCCGGGCGGGTGCCCGCGAGCCAGCGGCCCCGCGTGCCCAGCACCTCGACCACGGCGGCGCGCAGGCCGGGACGGGCCGTGCCGAGGGCGAGCAGCGCGGGGAGCATGCGGTGCTCGGCCACGACGCCGCCGGCCTTGGCGAGGGCGCACCACTCGGTGAGCAGGACCTCGTCGTCGAGGCTCATGATCGCTTCGAGGACTGCCCTGGCGGCCGGCCTGGGGAAGCCGGCCGGCTCGGGTGGGGCCGGTGGGAGCGGGTCGGCCCGCACCTCCTGCGGGAGGGTGGCGCCGAACGCGGCCACGCCCAGGGCGGCGCAGTCGGCGAGGAGGACCGCAGGGTCGCCGCCGCCTCTCGTGGTGCCGATGAGGAGGTCTTGGACGGTCTTGGACCAGTCGTCCTTCACGCCGCCACCTCCGGGACGGGCTGGGAGCGGCCGGGGAAGGGGGCGGCGCAGGAGCGCAGGGCGCGGCCGGGCCGTGGCGCGGTCACGCGACCACCTCCAGGGTGCCGTCGATCGACACCGCGCCCAGCCGCAGCGCGTGCCCGTCCCACAGGCCCCAGGCGTCGAACGGGACACCGCCGCTCAGCGCCAGCGCCATGTCCAGGCCTGTGTCGTCGCGCACCGGGAGGCCGTGACCGGACGGGTCGACCAGAGAGCCCCCGTGCAGCCTCACGGAGGCGCAGCCGAGCGGGAACAGGCGCTGCCACGGGTCGGCCGTCAGCATCGGTTCCAGGGCCGCCAGGGCCGTGCGCCACGTGAGCGGGGCCGGCACCGGGTCCGGGGGACGCGAGCCTTCCAGTTCGCCGAGGGCCACGCGGTCCGAGTCCGGGTACCTGTGCACGAGCGCGGAGGACTCCTGGCCGTGCGGCAGGAGCGGGACCGGGGCGCCGACCGCGGAGTGGCGGATCGCGACCACCCAGCCCGACGTCCGGCGGCCCCAGCACCACTGGCGGACGGTGCGGACGCGGCCGTCGTCCGTCTCCAGGCGCAGGAGGGCCACCCAGTGGTCGAAGACGCCGGGGGTGGCCCGGACGGCCTCCTCGGGGATCGTGACGCCCAGGCGCGATCGTGGCTGCACGAAGCACAGCAGGTGCAGGCCGCCCAGGCGGTCGGCCACGTCGGAGGTCCAGCGCGGGCCCGAGCGGGCGACGATCTCCTGGATCTCGGCCACGGCCGCGGCGACGCCGGGGACCTGGGCGTCGATCATGCGGGCGGTGAACGCCTGCCACCACGAGGCCGGGCGGCCGGGCAGGGACGCGATGCCCGCGGAGGCCACGTCGAGCAGCCAGTCGCGCAGGCCGTCGATGCCCGAGGACATCGCCGAGGCGCGGTTCGCCGCCGTCTTCTCGCGGGCGCGCAGGCGCCTGGCCACGGCCTCGGGTGAGGAGTCGAGCTCACGAGCGGCTCTGCGGGCCGTCCACTCCCGCACCCAGTCCGGCGGCGGGGCGTCGGGGAGGTCGAGCTCCTGCAGCGAGACGGCGTGCTTGCAGGGGAACTTGCGGGACGGGCACGTGCACTTGGCCGAGCCGGCGGCCAGGTCGACGCACACGCGGTAAGGCACGGAGCCCGAGCCCGTGTAGAGGCCCCACAGCACCGGCAGGGCCTTGCCCAGGCCCTGCCAGCGCGTCGGAACGGCTCGTGTCCTCACGGGACCAAAGTAGCGAGGACCCCCGACAGGAAATCAGGCCGGACCGCGTCGGGCCCACGTCCACGCGTACGCCGGGTCCTCGCAGGC
The DNA here is from genome assembly GCF_036321065.1 of Lentzea sp. DG1S-22. Lineage (NCBI taxonomy): Bacteria > Bacillati > Actinomycetota > Actinomycetes > Pseudonocardiales > Pseudonocardiaceae > Lentzea > Lentzea sp. DG1S-22. The sequence continues at coordinate 5,906,991 of NZ_CP143276.1, forward strand.
CTCCGCGGCCTCGCCCAGTTCCAGCGGCCGGAACGTGTCGACCATGACCGCGGTCTCGTCGAAGTAGTCCACGCCCAGCGAGGCCTCGACGGCTCCGGGCTGCGGGCCGTGCGTGCAGCCGGAGGGGTGCAGCGACATCGAGCCGATGCCGATGCCCGACCCCTTGCGCGCCTCGTAGTTGCCGCCGACGTAGAACATCAGCTCGTCCGAGTCGACGTTCGCGTGGTTGTACGGCACCGGCACGGCCAGCGGGTGGTAGTCGACCTTGCGCGGGCAGAACGAGCACACGACGAAGTTCGGGCCCTCGAACGTCTGGTGCACGGGCGGCGGCTGGTGCACGCGGCCGGTGATCGGTTCGAAGTCGCGGATGTTGAACGCCCACGGGTACAGGTGGCCGTCCCAGCCCACTACGTCGAACGGGTGGTTGGCGTAGGTGAACTTCGTGAGCCCCGCGCGGTGCCGCACGATCACGTCGACGTCGGTGCCCTCGACGAGCAACGGCTCCTCGGGCCCGCGGATGTCGCGCTCGCAGTACGGCGAGTGCTCCAGGAACTGGCCGGCCTTCGACAGGTACCTCTTCGGCGGTCCGATGTGCCCGGTCGCCTCCAGCACCAGCAGCGACATCGGCGACGACGGCACCACCCGGTACGTGCAGGAGGTCGGGACCACGACGTAGTCGCCGTCGCCCACCTCCAGCGCGCCGTAGATCGTCTCGACGACGCCGGAACCGCCCTGCACGTACAGCAGCTCGTCACCGGAAGCGTTGCGGTACAGCGGAGACGGCGCGTTGGCCACCACGAAACCGATGGTCACGTCCGGGTTGTGGAACAGCCGGCGACGGCCGGTCACCGCGTCGACCTCGTCGGAAGCCCAGGTCAGGTCGGTGGTCTTGAAGTGGCGCGGCTTGAGCGGCAGGTTCGGCGCCACGGTGCCGCGCTCGTCCTTGAGCGTCTCCGCGTTGACGATCGCGGTCGGCAGGTACCGGTGGTAGAGCAGGGCCGAATCGGCCGAGAACCCCTCGACCCCCATGAGCTCTTCCGCGTAGAGCCCACCGTCCGGTTTGCGGAACTGGGTGTGGCGCTTTCGGGGGATCTCCCCGACCTGGCGGTAGTAAGCCATGACCTCTCCGAGGGCGTTCGACTATCGGACATCTTTGTTCAGTTGGCGGTACACGGCTAGCGTGTCAGCCGTGTCAAGCGCTGTCGAACTCCGTGCGCCCGGTCCGCGCGGTACTCCGCCCCTGCTCGCGAGGCTTGTGGACGATGCCGCGCTGTTCCCCCCGGGGAGCGCGTCGATGCCCGACGCGGTGCGCGGTCACCTCGACGGACGAGTCGGTGAGTGGTCCGGTGTCATGGGTCTTTTCCTGTGCCCGGCCTCCCGCCTCGCCGAACTGATCACCGAACTCATCAAGGTCAAGCCCCCGAAGCCGATCGCGCTCTCCCTCGTGATCGACACGGGTCTCGGCGGTGTGCCGAAGGCCGTGTCGATCGTCGAGAGCCGCAGCGAGCTCCTGGCGCTGCGCATGGTCGAGATGCCCGCACCGTCCGATGTGGACGAGGTGTGGCTCGAGCGCGTGTCGGAGTTCGTCCCCGAGGACGTCATCCGCGTCGTCGAACCCCGCCGCGGTGGAGCCGAGTGGCTCGACGGCGTCCGCCGGGTCATCGAGCACGGCAGCTGGCCCAAGCTGCGCTGCGGCGGCCTGTCGCAGGAGAACTTCCCGAGCGTCGAGGAGGTCGCGGACTTCCTGTCCGTCGTCAGCGGTGGCGGCGTCGCGTTCAAGGCGACGGCGGGCCTGCACAAGGCCGTCCGCCACACCGACGAGCAGGGCTTCACGCACCACGGCTTCCTCAACCTCCTCGTCGCCACGGCCCGCAGCCTCAGCGGCCGTGACGTCCGCGAGGCGCTGGCGAGCACCGACGCCGAGGCTCTCACCGCCGAGGCCAAGGCGCTCAGCGACCAGGCCGCGCACGCCGTCCGCGGCGTCTTCGCGAGCTACGGCTCGTGCTCGCTCGCCGAACCTGTCGCCGACCTCGAGGGGCTTGGACTGCTGTGAGCTGGATCAGCGACCCGAACTTCACCGAAGACCAGCCGTTCGGACCGCAGACCCTCCCCTACGGCGTCGTCGACGGCGGTGTGGCCGTCCGCGTGGGCGACCGGGCTCTGCTGCTGAAGAGCCTCGCCCTGGGCAAGTGCAGCGAGTTCGTCCAGGGCGACTCGCTGGACCCGCTGCTCGCGGCGGGCCGCCCGGTGTGGAGCGCGCTGCGCGCCAAGCTCAGGGAGATCGTCCGGTCGAGCTCCGCCCCCAGGGGCGCCGAGCTCGTCGGGATCGAGACCGCGAAGCTGCCGTTCACCGTCGGCGACTACGTGGACTTCTACTCGAGCCGGCACCACGCCGAGAACGTCGGACGCATGTTCCGCCCCGACGGCGACCCGCTCACCCCGAACTGGACGCACCTGCCGATCGGCTACCACGGCCGCGCGGGCACGGTGTACGTCTCCGGCACCGACGTCAAGCGCCCCAAAGGCCAGAAGCGCGGCAGCGACGGCCCGAAGTTCGGCCCGTCCGAGCGCCTCGACATCGAGGCCGAGGTCGGGTTCGTCTGCGGCGGCCCGCGGGCGGCGAACGTGAGCACCAGCAGGGCCGCCGAGCACGTCTTCGGCGTCGCGCTGGTCAACGACTGGTCGGCGCGCGACATCCAGGCCTGGGAGTACCAGCCGCTGGGCCCGTTCCTCGCCAAGTCGTTCGCCACGTCGATCAGCGCGTGGATCACGCCGCTGGAGGCGTTTTCAGTTGCACGCGTCCCGACGCCGCCGCTGCCGAACAAGCTGCACGACTACCTGACGTGCGACCAGCCGTGGGGCCTGGACATCACCATCACGGTGGAGCTGAACGACACGATCGTCGCGCGGCCCCCGTTCCGGGAGATGTCGTGGTCATTTGTGCAACAGCTGGCCCACATGACGGTGAACGGGGCTACGGTGCGCCCAGGTGATCTGTTCGCCTCCGGCACGGTCTCGGGACCGGAGAAGGACGAGCGCGGCTCGTTCCTCGAGCTCAGCTGGGGCGGCAAGGAACCGTTCAAGCTCGACGACGGCTCCACGAGGTCCTTCCTGGAGGACGGCGACACGGTCAGGCTGACCGCGACGGCTCCCGGTGAAGGCGGCTCCGTGGTCGGTCTCGCCGAGGTGGTGGGCACAGTTCGGAGTGCGTGATGGTGGGAGCGACGAAGGAGAGCTCGCTGACCCTGGAACGGGGTCTGGCGCTCCTCCAGGCTGTCGCCGAGGCGGAGTCCGAGGCGCCGTCGATCTCGGAGCTCGCCACGGCCATCGGCGCGTCCAGGGCCGCGGTCTACCGGCTCCTCGTCCCGCTCCAGGCGCGCGGTCTCGTGCGCCGGGAGGGGTCGAAGGTCCGGCTCGGCCTGGGCGTGCTGCGCCTCGCCTCCAACGTCCTCCCCCAGCTGCGGATGGCGGCCAACCCGGCGCTGCGCGAGCTCGCCGAGAAGGTGGGCGCCACCGCGCACCTGACGGTCGCGGACGGCAGCGAGGCCCAGGCCGTCGCCGTCGTCGAACCGTCGTGGACCGCTTTCCACGTGGCGTACCGGGTGGGATCGCGCCACCCGGTGCACCGCGGGGCGGCCGGCAAGGCCATCTCGCAGCCCGCGGAGGTCTGGGTGGTCTCCGCGGGCGAGTTGCAGCCGAACGCGTTCGGCGTCGCGGCACCGGTGCGCGGCGTGCCCGGCCTGCGGGCGTCCGTGGGCGTCGTGGCGCTGGAGAAGCTCGACGCGGACATCGTCGGCCCTCACGTCGTGCGCGCGGCCGAAGAAGTGGCGGCGGCGCTCAAATGACCGACGAACGCCTGAGGCGCTGGCGGCTGCTGCTCGGCCCGAGCGCCGAAGACGTCTCTCAGCTCGGAGACGACGACCAACGGCGTGACAGCGCCCTCACGGGCCTCTACGGCGGTGGCGGCGACCGCGGCGCCGGTCTCGGTGCCAGCAACCCGCAGCTGCACCGCTGGCTGGGCGACGTCCGCAAGTACTTCCCCACGTCCGTCGTGCAGGTCATGCAACGGGACGCGGTCGAGAAGCTGGGACTCAAGCAGCTGCTGCTCGAACCCGAACTGCTGCAGTCGGTCGAGCCGGACGTGAACCTCGTCAGCACCCTGCTGCAGCTCTCCCGCGCCATCCCCGCCCGCACCCGCGACACGGCGAGGGCCGTGGTGGCCAAGGTCGTCGAGGACATCGAGAAACGCCTGCAGGACCGGCTCGTCGAGGCCGTCCGGGGCGCCGTCGACCGGTCCCGGCGCACCCGGCGGCCGCAGCTGCCGGACGTCGACTGGGCGACCACGATCCGCGCGAACCTCAAGAACTACCAGCCGCGGCACAAGACCGTGATCGTCGAGGACCTGATCGGCCACCGCCGGCGCAGCAGGGCCGCGGCGATGCGGGACGTCGTGCTGCTCGTCGACCAGTCCGGCTCGATGGCGGAGTCGCTGGTGCACGCGGCGGTCCTGGGGTCGGCGCTCGCGTCCATCCGCTCGATCTCGACGAAGCTCGTCGTCTTCGACACCGAGGTCGCGGACCTGACCGACCAGCTCAGCGACCCGGTCGACCTGCTGTTCAGCGCCCAGCTCGGCGGCGGCACGGACATCAACCGCGCGGTCGCCTACGCGCAGACGCTCGTCCGCAGGCCCACCGACACGGTCGTCGTGATCATCAGCGACCTCTACGAGGGCGGGTCGGAGTCCGAGCTGCGGCGCCGCGTCCGGGAACTGGTCGCGAGCGGCGTCACGGTCGTGAACCTGCTGGCGCTCAGCGACTCCGGCACCCCCGCCTACGACCACGAGCTGGCGGCGAAGCTGCACGCGCTGGGCGCTCCCGCGTTCGCCTGCACGCCGGACAAGTTCCCCGAACTGATGGCGGCCGCCCTGCGCAAGGACGACCTCACGCAGTGGGCCGAGGCCGAGGGCATCGCCACGGGCCGTTAGGCCAGCTCGTCGGCCAGCGCCGTGATCGTCCTGGCCAGCTCGGGCAGCAGCTCGGGCGGGATCTTGTCGAGCACCCGCTTGCGCGCGCTCGCCAGGTGAGCCGGCTGGGCCGCGCGCATCACCCGCAGCCCCTCGTCGGTCAGGATCGCGTCGTTGCCGCGCGCGTCCTCGCCGTGGCGCTCCTTCTGCACGAGGCCGTGCTTGCCCAACCCGTCGACCACCCTGGTGATGCGGGACGCGGTGAGACCCGCCCGGGAGGCGAGCGCGAACATCCGCAGCCGACGGCCCGGCTGCCACCGCCGACGCACTGACCCGCTTCTTCGCGGCCTGATCAGGGAGCCAGAAAACATGCAGATCCTCGTCACCGGCGCCACGGGCTACGCCGGCCGCCGCGTCTCCGCGGCCCTCGCCCGCGCCGGGCACACCGTCCTCGGCCTCACCCGCGACACGTCCACCGCCGGGAACCTGGTCGTCGACGAGGTCACGCCCGTGCGGGGTTCCCCCGCCGAGCCGGAGACCTGGCGTCACCACCTCGACGGCACCGACGCCGTCGTGCACCTCGTGATGGACCTCGACGACCCGGTGGGCACCGACCGCACGGTGTTCGCCGAGATCACCGCGGCCGGGGAACGGGACGGCCGGCGACGTCACCTCGTCTACACGACCGGCATCTCCTCCTACGGCCGCACGGGCGTGGCACTCATGGACGAGAACACGCCCGGCAACCCGGAGAGCCCGATCGGGTTCCGGTTCGCGCTGGAACGCGAGCTCGCCGCGAGCGGCCTGGCGCACACCGTGGTGCGGCCCGGTTTCCTCTACGGCGGCCCGGCCACCACCTCCATGACCGCGCAGTGGTTCGCCGCGGCCGAGGCGGGCGCACCGGTCTTCTACGGCGACACCGCCAAGCGCTGGAGCTGGGTGCACGTCGACGACCTCGCCGAGGCCCACGTCCGCATCCTCGACCGCGGACCGGAGGGCGAGGTGTTCGTGATCGCGGACGACCAGCGCCTGACCGCGCTGGAGGTGCAGCGGGTCGCGGTGCGCGCGGCGGGCTTCACCGGTGGGATCCGGCTGGAACCCGTGGAGGCGGGCGGGATCATGCAGGTCGCGGCGGACCAGGACGAGCTCGTGTCGAGCGCCAAGGCCCACCGGCTGCTCGGCTGGCGGCCGCGGCACGTCTCGTTCACCGACGCGCCCGAGAAGCACTACCGGGCCTGGGTCAGCGGTCGATGACCCGTCCGCGCGTGAGGAACGCGAGACCGCGCGTCATCGCCACGACGCGGCCGCGTTCGTCCGGTCCGGCGATCCAGATCCGGCCGGTGTGCCGGACCAGCACGCGCGCCCGCTCCGGCAGTTCGGGCAGGCGCAGGTCGTTCTCCGAGTCGGCCACCCGCAGGTAGGCCTGGCGCCCGATCCGCTTGCCCGGCACGAACTTCACCGACACCGGGCGGAACGGGAACCGCTCGACCAGCTCGACCGTGCCGCCGCGCTGCAGGAAGTGCCGCAACCCCGGGGCGGCCAGTTCCAGCACCACCGGCACCGACAGGACGGTGAGCCAGAGCCAGCCGATCAGCAGCACGAGGCCGAGCACGGCGAGGGAGAACAGGATGTGGCCGACGGCGCGGCGGTCCGCCCGCGCGAGGCAGGTGTCGCTCCAGTTCTCGACCATCGTCGTCATCGGGTCACCCGCGCGGAGATCAGGCGCGGCACGCCGCGGAACGTCACGACGGTGTTCCCGGCGGCGTCCGGCGGCACGAACCACGCACGCCGGTGACGCGCGATCCGGCCGCGCAACAGCGGACCGGCGCTCAAGGTCAGCAACAGAGGCGGTGAAGACAGCACGACCAGACGCCCTCCCTCCCACTGCACATGAGCGAAATGCCACGGTTCACCTTCCGGTAAACGCACGGGACGCCGTCGGGTGACCCCCCACAGCACGGCCGCGGCGAAGAAGAGCAGCACCAGCGCCACCGGTGAGGACCACGACCACACCAGGACCAGGAGGAACTGGAGAACGAAAGCCGTACCTGCGAGAACCGTCCACATGAGGGCGCGACGACTTGCCCGGTCCACGCAGTGCCGGGTCCACCGGTCGTCGAGCGCCGCCCCCTCGGTGGACGGCTTGCTGGGCACGGCCACGCGTCCACCGTACAGGTGACTGTTCCCTTCCCGAGCACCACTAAGTTAGGCTTGCCTAACCTTCGAGGAGGTGGAGCGGTGACCGACACCCAGACCAAGCGCCCGCCGGCGCCGCACGCCGCCGAGCGCGCCCGCACGATCGCGGCCCGCCACGGCTCCGCCGCCCTGCTCCCCCAGTCCGGGTCCCGCACCACCCCGCTGCTGCACCACGTCCACCCGTGCGGCTCCACGACCCTGCTGCTGCCCGACGAGCACCCGCTGGTCGCACAGCTCCGGCACTCCCCGCGGACCGAGGTGACGGCGATGCTGGAGATCGCCGACCAGGCACCGGTGGCGTTGCGCGAACCCGTGCGCGGCCTGCTGTGGCTCACCGGCTGGGTCTCCGCGCTCGACGACCGGGAGGCGCGCGAGGAGGTGCTCGCGGTCGCCGACGTGCGGCCGGACCACCGGCTGCTCGACGCCGGTCACGGCGCCGCGGTGCTGCGGCTCACGCCCGCGTCGATGGTGATCGCGGACGCCGAGGGCACGTCGTCGATCCGGCCGGAGCAGTTCGCGAGCGCGACGCCGGACCCGTTCTGCGGCAACGAGGACCACTGGCTGCGGCACCTGGAGGCCGCGCACCGCGACGTCGTCGGCCAGCTCGCCCGGCACCTGCCGCAGGAGCTGCGGGCGGGCCGCGTGCGACCGCTCGGGCTCGACCGGTTCGGGCTGCGGCTGCGGGTGGAGGCGGAGTGCGACGACCACGACGTGCGCATCGCGTTCTCCAAGCCGGTCAGCACCCCGGCGGAGCTCGCCGCCGAGCTCCGGCGCCTGATGGGCTGCCCTTTCCTCGCACAGAGGTGAGCGGGGCCTGCGGGTAGCGTCACGCGGGTGACCTCGACCGCCCCGGAGATCCGCACCGAAGAAAAGCGCGGTTACCAGCTCGAACTGCTGATCGTCTTCAGCATGACGCTCGGGCTCTCGGGCCTGCGCAGCCTCGTGCGGCTCGTCGACAGCCTGCTGCAGCCGACGCCGCTCAACCAGCAGTCCGTCGCGCTCAACGTCCCGCAGGCGCGCGCCGACCTGCTGGACCTCGTCGCACAGCTGCTCGGCGTGCTGCAACTGGCCGCGTGGGGCGGCATCGGGCTGTACCTGCTGTGGCGCACGGGGATCAAGCTCAAGGTCATCGGGCTCGACGGCACCCGCAAGCTCGCCGACTCGCTCGGCGCGCTCGGGCTGGCCGCGATCATCGGCATCCCGGGGCTCGCGTTCTACTTCGCCGCCTGGACGCTCGGGCTGAACCTCGCCGTCCAGCCGTCCACCCTGGACAACCAGTGGTGGATGAACGTGGCGCTGGTCCTCGCCGCCGCCGGCAACGCGTGGGCGGAGGAGGTGCTCGTCGTCGGGTACCTGATCACCCGGCTGCGGCAGCTCGGGTGGCGGCAGTACACCGCGCTGGTCGCGGCGGCCGTCCTGCGCGGCTCCTACCACCTCTACCAGGGCTTCGGCGGGTTCGTCGGCAACCTCGTGATGGGTCTGGTCTTCGGCTACTACTGGCAGCGGACGAAGCGCCTGTGGCCGTTGGTGATCGCTCACACGATCCTCGACGTCGTCGCGTTCGTGGGCTACGCAATGTTGCGCGGTAAAGTCAGCTGGTTGCCCTAACGATTCGTCGTTCAGGCTGACATTCACACGCGATTCGTTGCCTGTTGAAGCTCTGGAGCGGCGATTTGTGCTGTTCGGAGTTACGCTCGACCGGTGACTGCGCACACGATCGCCGAAACCGAAGCACTCCCGGACGCCGCGCCCCGCGTCGACAGCGAGGTCGGCCCGCTGCGCACGGTGCTGCTGCACCGGCCGGGCAACGAGCTCAAGAGGCTCACCCCGCGCAACAACGACCAGCTGCTGTTCGACGGCGTGCCGTGGGTCGGCCGCGCCCAGGAGGAGCACGACGCGTTCGCCGCGACGCTCACCTCCCGCGGTGTCGAGGTGCTGCTGCTGGCCGACGTGCTGGTGCAGGCGCTGGAGGACAACCGCGCGCGCATCGCGGGCATCCACAGCGCCGTCAACGAGCGCCGCCTGGGCATCGACCTGGCCGACGCGCTGCGCAGCCACCTCACGTCGCTGCCGGCCCCGCAGCTCGCCCAGGTCCTGATGACCGGCATGACCTTCGAGGAGCTGCCGGCCGCCGAGGGCGCGTCGCTGGTGCGCAAGATGCACCTGCCGATCGACTTCGCCGTCGACCCGCTGCCGAACCTGCTCTTCACCCGCGACTCGTCGGTCTGGGTCGGCGACCGCGTGGCCATCACCTCGCTCGCGCTGCCCGCCCGCGACCGCGAGACGACGCTGACCGACCTGATCTACGCCTACCACCCGCGGTTCCGCCGCACGGGCCGCGCGTACGGCGCCCACTCGGCACCGCTCGAGGGCGGCGACGTGCTGCTGCTCGCGCCGGGCGTCATCGCCATCGGCGTCGGCGAGCGCACCACCCCGGCCGGCGCGGAGTCGTTCGCGCGCTCCGCTCTCGCGGACGGCCTCGCGCACACGGTGCTGGCGGTGCCGATCAAGCAGGAACGCGCCACGATGCACCTCGACACCGTCTGCACGATGGTCGACCGCGACGCCGTGGTGATGTACCCGGCGATCAGCGACTCGCTCACCGCCTACCCGATGCGGTCCGACGGCAACGGCGGCGTGCGCGTGGACGGCCCCGTGCCGTTCCTGGAGGCGGCGGCCGAGGCCATGGGCATCGAGCGGCTGCGCGTGATCGACACCGGCCTGGACACCGTCACCGCCGAGCGCGAGCAGTGGGACGACGGCAACAACACCCTCGCCGTGGCTCCCGGTCTCGTCGTGGCCTACGAGCGCAACGTCGAGACGAACGCGCGCCTGGAGGACGCGGGCGTCGAGGTGCTGCGGATCGCCGGTTCGGAGCTGGGTTCCGGCCGCGGCGGTCCCCGGTGCATGTCGTGCCCGATCGACCGCGCGCCATTGGTGTGATCGTTAGGAATGCCTAACCTTTGTTTGGCATCCCTTTCCGAACAAAGGTCAGCTTTTCCTCGAATGCAAATTCCGGCATTCTCGGCTAACGTACTCCCCATGGCCTCGAACGTGAAGAAGATCCTGTCCGGCAAGTCGAAGTTCCACGAGCTCCTGCAGGCCCAGGTCGGCAACGAGTTCTCCGCCTCGCAGCAGTACATCGCACTCGCCGTGTGGTTCGACAACGAGGACCTCCCGCGCCTCGCGTCGCACTTCTACAAGCAGGCCCTCGAAGAGCGCAACCACGCGATGATGATCGTCAAGTTCCTCATGGACAACGACATCCCGGTCGCCATTCCCGGCATCGAGACGCCGTTCAACGAGTTCAAGGCCCCGCGCGATCTCGTCGACTTGGCGCTGCGCCAGGAGCAGCAGGTCACCGACCAGATCGTGGCCCTCGCCAAGGCCGCCCGCGAGGAGGGCGACTACATCGGCGAGCAGTTCATGCAGTGGTTCCTCAAGGAACAGGTCGAGGAGGTCTCCTCGATGAAGACGCTGCTCACGATCATGGACCGCGCGGACGGCAACATGTTCTACGTGGAGACCTTCCTCACCCGGGAGAGCGTGGGCGACGAAGGTGCCGACACCAGCGCTCCGGCCGCCGCGGGCGGCGCGCTCTGACCTTTTCCTTCGCGCGGTTGAGTGCCTGATCACAAAAGACCTCCCGACCCGCCTGGGCCGGGAGGTCTTTTCAGTTGTTGAGCCGGGCGGCCTGCCGGGTGAGGTGTTCCCGCTCGGCGAGGTTCGTCGCTTTCTCCGCCGCTTCGGCGTAGAGCCGCGCGGCCGTGCGCAGATCGCCGTCGCGTTCGTGGAGGTAGGCCGAGACGGCCGAGTGGCGGGGCAGGGAGTCGTCCAGTTCCGCCAAGGCCTTCAGCCCCGCTCGCGGTCCGTCGGCCTCGCCCACGGCGACCGCGCGGTTGAGCCGGACGACCGGGCTGTCCGTCAGCGCCAGCAGCTCGTCGTACCACTCGACGATCTGCACCCAGTCGGTCTCCTCGGCCACCGGGGCGTCCGCGTGCAGCGCCGCGATGGCCGCCTGCGCCTGGAACTCCCCCAGCCTGTCCCGCGCGAGCGCCGCCTGCAGCACCTCGACGCCCTCGGCGATCATCCGCGTGTCCCACCTCCCGCGGTCCTGCTCGGCGAGCGGCACGAGGCTGCCGCCGACCGTCCGGGAGGCGCGGCGGGCGTGGTGCAGGAGCATGAGCGCGAGCAGGCCGGCGACCTCCGGGTGGTCGACGACGGCGGCGAGCTGCCGGGTGAGCCGGATGGCCTCGGCGGCCAGGTCGACGTCGCCGGAGTAGCCCTCGTTGAAGACCAGGTAGAGCACGCGCAGCACCGTGGCGACGTCGCCGGGCTGGTCGAACCGCACGTCGGAGACCGTCTTCTTGGCCCGGCTGATGCGCTGGGCCATCGTCGCCTCCGGCACCAGGTAGGCCTGGGCGATCTGGCGCGTCGTGAGGCCGCCGACCGCCCGCAGCGTGAGCGCGACGGCCGACGACGGCGTCAGCGACGGGTGCGCGCACAGGAAGTAGAGCTGCAGCGTGTCGTCGGACGTCGGTGCGGGCCCCGGCTCGGGCTCGGCGTCGACGAGGTCCTCACGCCGGCGCCGCGCCTTCTCGGCCCTGGTGGCGTCGAGGAACTTGCGCCAGGCCGCCGTGACCAGCCAGCCCTTCGGGTCGCGCGGCGGGTCGTCCGGCCAGACGCGGACGGCCTCGACCAGCGCGTCCTGCACGGCGTCCTCGGCCGCCGCGAAGTCTGCTCCGCGACGGACGAGGACGCTGAGCACGGCCGGGGTGAGGCTCCTGAGCAGTGCCTCGTCCACCATCACTCCGTGATCGTCGGCGGCGTGCCGTAGAACGGTCGAACCTCGAGCCATTCGTGGATCGGCTTGCCGTCCTTGCCCGGTGCCGCCGACAGCTCACCGGCGAGCTCCACCGCGCGCTCGTAGCTGTCGACGTCGACGACCATCCAGCCCGCGATCAGGTCCTTCGTCTCGGCGAACGGGCCGTCGGTGACGGGCGGCCTGCCCTCGCCGTCGTAGCGGACCCAGGCGCCCTCCTGCGCGAGGGCCTGACCGTCGACGAACTCACCGGTGGTCTTGAGCTTGTCCGCGAAGGCGTTCATGTAGTCGACGTGCGCGGTGATCTCGTCCGGCGACCACTGGTCCATCGGCACGTCGTTCACCGGCTCCGGGGCGCCGCGGTAGTGCTTGAGCAGCAGGTACTTCGCCATCTCTGGAATCTCCCTCGGTGCTGTCGCGACCCATCCTGGCCGCTGTCACCACGGGGACGACGCCGCAACGCGGATCTCGACACGGTGGCCCGAAGGATTTTCAGGCGGTCGGGCAGTCGTGGGCGGCCAGCCGCATGTGGACCATCGTGACCGTGGTGCCGTTCGTCGTGAAGACGTACGACCACGAAGGCGACGCGGCCATCGGCACGAGCACGGTCGTCCCGCTCTGCGTGGCGGTGCCGTAGGCGGCCTTCACCTCGGCCACCGTCGAGCCGACGCCGACGTTCTTCTGCGTCTTGGCCGTGCTCGGCCGCGTGATCCGCACGATCCCCTTGGCCGGTGAGATCACCACGGCGTCGCCGTCGGGCACCGACCGGGTGGCGTAGGCCTTGCACCGGTTCTCCTGGTCGGCCGGGCTGCTCGGTTCGACCAGCGCGCCGGTCGCCAGCGCGTCGGCCTCGGACATCCCGAGCAGCAGCGCGCCGAGCCTGCCCGGCTCCGCGGGCGGTGGGGGCGGTGGGGACGGCGTCGTCGTCCGCGGCTTGCTCGACCCGGTGCCGGGAGGCGTGGTGTTGCCGCCGCTGGAGGTCGGCGGCGTGACCGGCCGTCCCGAGGAGCCGGGCGCGACGACCGTGCTGGTCGACGGTGGCGGCGAGGTCGTGGAGGCGGTGGAGGTGGCGGTCTCCAGCAGTTCGTCGGCGGGGTCGTCGTGCGACAGCGTGCGGAGCTGGGTCGCCCCGAGCCCCACGCCGACCAGCGCGACCACGAGGAACGCGCTGGAGATCGCGGCACGCCGGCGGCGGCGGCGGTGGGCACCGCGCAGCACGGCGTCGGTCGCGTCCGGCGCCGGGTGGACGTCGAGCCGGTCGTCGCCGAACAGCCTGCGCAGGTCGTCGTCGAGGTCGCCCACCGGTCAGTCCCTTCCCAGGCGTGCCCGCAGGCTCGCCATCGCCTTGCTGCTCTGGCTCTTCACCGTGCCGCACGAGATCCCGAGCGCGTCCGCGATCTCGGCCTCGGAGAGGTTCTCGTAGTAGCGGAGCACGACCACCGCCCGCTGCCGCGGCGGCAGTTCGCGCAAGGCTTGCCAGAGAGGTTCGTTCTCGAGCCTGCTGAGCTCCGGTGCCACGGCACCTCTGTCGGGGATCTCCGCGACGAGGTTCTCCCGGCGGCGACGGCGCCAGACGCTGATGTGGGTGTTCGCCATCGCGCGGCGGACGTACGCGAGCGGGTCGTCGCCTTTGCGCTGCACCGCGGCCCAGCGCGAGCCGACCTTCTCGAGCACGGACTGCACCAGGTCGGCGGAGTCGTGCGGATTTCCCGTCAAGGCGTGGCCATAGCGCAGAAGCCCCGGCATGGACGCGCGCACGAACTCCGCGAAATCCCCCACGGCTTCCGCTCTCCCCCCGCCCCGCTCGGCGGCTGGTCCCCGCTGCAGCACCGCCGTCACGGCACGGCCCCCTCCCCGAAGCAAACTGCCCCGGGGTGTGCACGCGCAAGACGGCGAAGCGGTTGCCTCGCGGGATCAGGGAGTCGCGACGGCGTCCGGCAGGACGAACGAGCCGTCCGGCCGCGGCGGGAAGTCGTGGACCTCCTGGACCGCCGTCACCGGGATGGGGCCGTAGACGTGCGGGAACCACAGCGGCGAGTCGGGCACCGCCTCCCACCTGACGGGGACGTCGATCAGCTTCGGGTCGATGACCAGCAACAACAGCCCGGCCTGCCCGTGGAAGAACTTGCCGGCCGTCACGTGCACGACACCGCGGTCGGAGCAGTGCACGAACTCGTCGCCCCCGGCGGGCGTGATGGAGCCGGCCGACCGGGCAGCAGCCCAGCCGGCCGTCGTGATGATGTGCAGCAGCACCTGTCCACAGCTCCCTGTGTACAACTATGTGGACAACCTGTGGACTAGCGCAGGGTGATCTGACGTCCCCGCAGGCCCTCACGGGCGCGGCGCTCGGCGTCGCTCAGCGGCTCGTCGGAGGCCAGGGCCTCCAGCAGGCGCTTGCCGAGGGCCTCGGCCGGCTCGGCCCACTCGCGGGCGTGCATCTCGCGGTCGAGGTCCCAGACCGGCACGAGCAGGCCGTGCGCGCGGAACGAACCGGCGTACCGGGAGCCCTCGCCGAGGTCGAGCTCGCCGCGGGCGGCCAGGCGGGCCATCGCGGTCAGCAGCTTCTCCTCGGGCTCCGGGCGGACCCAGCGCAGGTGCGCCTTGTCGCCCGCGTCCACCCAGTAGGCGGCCTTCACGCCGGGCGCGTCGAGGCGCTCGGTCGGCAGGATCGCCGCGTTCGCGCGCTCCAGCGACAGCGCGACGTCACCGGTCGGCTCGGTGCCCTCCGGCATCCACCAGATGAAGTCGGTGTGCAGCTCGGGCGTGATCTCGGCCTCGGGGTCGAGGAGGTCCTGCAGGCGGCCTGGGTTCTCGCCGTTGTCCGGGCCGACGACCGGGAGCACGTCACCGGTCTTCGCCTGCTGCGCCCACTGCACCGCGCGCGCGAGGTCGCGGCTGATGTCGCCGGACCGCGTCTGGACCTGCAGGCCCACGAACGGCACGTCGTCGCCGCGGATCAGACCGGCGGCCGCCATCGGCAGCACCGTGGCCAGCGTGACCTCGCGCCCGTCCTTGACCGGCAGCTCCACGACCGCCGACGGCACGAACTCGCGCAGCGCGATCAGCTCGCACTCGGCGGCGAGGCCCTCGAACGGCCGGGACACGATCACGTCGGCCGCGCCACCGGGCGCGCCGTGGCAGGCCTTGTAGCGCTTGCCGGACCCGCACGGGCAGGGCTGCTTCGGGTTGATCCCGTCCTTCGGTGCGTCCTTGACCGCGGTCCGCTTGGCCACCTCGGCCCCTCCTCGTGTTCAGGCTTGGTCAGGTCGCCAAGTTAGCCGTCAGCAGGCGGCGGGTGTTCGCCGGGGCGTTCGTCGCGAGGTAGCGGACCCCCAGGTCACGGCACAGCGCGATGTCCTCGGCGCTGTCCACCGTCCACACGTACGTCTCGTGGCCCGCCTTGCGCGCGCGATCGACATATCCGGGGTCGTTGCGCAGCAGGTGCACCCCCGGCCCGGTGTAGTCGGCGAACGACGGCAACGCGCCGCCGCGGTACCGGCCGAGGCGGTCGAGCAACAGCACCGTGCGGACGTCCGGAGCCAGGTCGCGGAACGCCTTCACGGCCGTCGGGGAGAACGACATCATGACGATCTGCGCGTCGAGCCGATGCCTCCTCAACGCCTCGGCGAGCTTGCGTTCGACGTCGTTGCGGTACCGGACCGGGTGCTTGGTCTCGACGAAGAGCTGCACGTTCGTGCCCTTGACCAGCTCCAGCAGCTCGTCGAGCACGAGCAGTCCGGCCGGCTGCCCGTGGCGGTGCCAGCTGCCGTAGTCGTACGCCTTCAGCTGTTCGAGTGATAGTGCGCTGACCGTGCCACGGCCGTTGGACGTGCGGGAGAGCGTGCGGTCGTGCACACACACGATCTCGCCGTCGCGTGACAACCGGATGTCGCACTCAAGGCCCTCCGCGCCCTCTTCTAGCGCGAGCTCGTAGGCGCCGATGGTGTGCTCGGGACGGTCGGTGGACGCGCCACGGTGCGCGACGATCGAAGGCAGCTGCACAAGCGGAACGATAGTTGCTTCGCAACAATTTGAGTCATCAATCAAATCTGCGTGGACGAATCGAGAATCGCGACTTACCGTCCCGCCTTGTGACGTTCGACCAGCGCGATCCCGCCTTCATCGCCGACCCCTACCCGGCCTTCGCCGCCCTGCGCGAAGCCGGTGAGGTGCATCACCACGAGCAGCTGGGCGTCGCCGTCGCCGTCTCGCACGCGGCCTGTTCGGCCGTGCTGCGGCACCGGTCGCTCGGCCGGATCTGGTCGGACGTCAAGCCGGTCGAGCAGTTCATGGCGTTCAACCTCCTGCACCGCAATTCGCTGCTGGAGAACGAGCCGCCGACGCACACCCGCCTGCGCCGCCTGGTCGCCGCCGCGTTCGGCCGCGGCCACGTCGAGCGCCTGCGCCCGTGGGTCGCCGAACTGGCCGACCGCCTCGTCGACGAGCTCGTCGCGAAGATCTCCGACCAGGGCCAGGCGGACCTGCTCGCGCACGTGGCCGCGCCGCTGCCCGTCGAGGTGATCGCCGAGCTGCTCGGCGTGCCCGGCGAGGACCGCTACCTGCTGCAACCGTGGTCGAACGCCATCGTGAAGATGTACGAGTACGGCCTCCCCGCCGACCAGCAGGCCGCCGCCGAACGCGCCGCCGCCGAGTTCGTCGCCTACCTGCGCGAGCTGGTCGCGCTGCGCCGCGTCTCCCCCGGCTCCGACCTGGTGTCCGACCTCGTGGCCGTCACCGACACCGACGGCGCCAGGCTCACCGAGGACGAACTGGTCGCCACGGCCGTCCTTCTGCTGATGGCGGGCCACGAAGCCACGGTCAACGTCATCGGCAACGGCGTCAACGCGCTGATGCAGCACCGTTCGCAGTGGGAGCGCCTCTCACCGGAGCTGATGCCCACGGCCGTCGAGGAGCTCATCCGCTTCGACTCGCCGTTGCAGCTCTTCGAACGCACGGCCACCGAACGCGTGGAGATCGCCGGTCACGTCGTCGAGCCGGGCGAGAAGATCGCCGCCCTGCTCGGCGCCGCCGCCCGTGACCCGCTGGTGTTCGAGAACCCCGACGTGCTGGACATCGGCCGCGAGAAGAACCAGCACCTCGGGTTCGGCATGGGCATCCACTACTGCCTCGGCGCACCCCTGGCCCGCATCGAGGTCGAGGCCGCGCTGTCGGCGTTGCACCGCAAGCTGCCCGGCGCCGTCCTGGCCGAGGAACCCGGCCGCCGCGCGGAGTTCGTCATCCGCGGCCTGCACTCCCTGTCCCTCGGCAACGGCGGGTGACCGGGCAGCCGCGCTAGTACCGCCTGGGGAGCTTGAAGCCGCGTTCCTTCATCACGACGCGCAGCCGGTCCGGGTAGTCGGTGATGATGCCGTCCACCCCGTCGTCGATCAGCTTGTGCATCGTCGCCGGGTCGTTCACCGTCCACGGGACCACCTTCAGCCCCTGGCGGTGGGCGTCCCGGACCAACTCCTTCGTCGTGAACGGGACGTAGCCGGGGTCGCCGACCTTGCCGTTCTGCGGGTTGCCGTGCACCGGGGACAGGGCGTGGGCGCCGAAGCTGCGGACGGCGCGGGCCACGCTGCCGCCGAAGTCCGCCAGTTCCAGGCCTCCCGTCCACGGCGAGCCGGGGCGGAGCATCTCGGGCTGGGTCAGCGCCACCAGCGGGATGCGGGGTTCGACCTGGCGCAGGCGCATCAGGGTGCCCCAGTCGAACGACTGGACGGTCACGTTCCGCAGGAAGCCGGAGCGGCGGATCTCGTGGACGGCGCGTTGCACGAACTGTTCGCGCGGGGCCGTTTCGTGGGGTGCGGCGGCTTCGACCTTGGTCTCGATGTTGAAGCGGACGCCCCACGCCCGGTGGCGGCGGGCCAGGTCGAAGAGCTCCTGCAGGGTGGGCATGCGGGCGCCTGGCGAGAGTTCCTGGCCGGGGTACTGGGACCACCTCGTGCTGCCGCAGTCGAGGGTGCGCACCTGGGCGAACGTCAGGTCCTTCACGTACTTGCCCGCGTAGGGGAACTCCGGGTCGCCCGGGAAGGCGGGCGCGGTGTCCTGGCACTTCGCCGGGTTGGTCCTGCGGTCGTGGGTGATGACCTCGCGGCCGTCCCTGGTGATCTGGATGTCCAGCTCCAGGGTCGTGACGCCCAGCTCGAGCGCTTTGCCGAACGCCTTGAGGGTGCTCTCGACGGTCAGGCCGATGCCGCCGCGGTGCGCCTGGAGGTCGAAGTCCCGGTGGTGCGCCTGGGCGACGCCCGGGGCGACCAGCGCGATCACCAGGGCCGCGATGAGTGTCCGCATCCACCCAACCTGGCACTCGCGGCACGGCGCCGGCAGGTCCGGCAGGGCGAACGTCGGCTGAACGGTCAGCGGGGCGAGCCGGAGGCGCGGACGGACCGCAGCGGGGGTTCGGGGGCGTCCTTGACCTCCACCACCCGCATCAGCCGGACGGACGCGGAGTCGACCGGCAGCAGCAGCGTGGTGGTGCGGCGGACGACCAACGCCGTCGTCACCGCGACGCCGACGAGCACCAGGTCGGCGAACGCGTGCAGCAGCACGCCGTCGGCGAGCGCCTGGGTGCTGTCGCGGAACGACCACAGGACGGTGATCGCGAACAGCAGACCGGAGCCCGCCCAGAAGCCCCACCACCAGCGCAGGAGCTTCGACGGGCGGGGGCGTTCGTCGGCGGGCCTGCGGGCCACGGCGTGTTCGAGCTCGGCCAGCACCGAGCCGGGGACGACGAGGTTGACGCCGGGCACGACCAGGCCGAGCAGTGCTTCGCCGTCCGAGCGGGACGGGCCGTAGCCCACCAGCGTCGCCGCGACGTTCCGCGTTCGCCGCACCCACAGCAGCGTGAGGACCAGCGAGAGCACGCAGCCGCAGATCGTGATGGCCGAGGAGGACACCACCATCGCGTCCGACGCGCTGACGACGCCGGGCGACAGCGCGCCGAAGCGGCTCATCGCGACCAGCACGTAGCGCCAGACCTCGGAGAACGCGGCCCAGACGGCGACGGCGGCGAGCAGCCAGAGCGAGTTCTGCGCGGTCTTGCCGAGGCGGCGCACGCCGTCGACCGAGTCGGCGCGCTCGACCGTGCCGGGCACGGCCGTGGGCCAGCGCCACGCGAGCAGCGGGAAGCCCCAGCGCGGTGGCACCGGGTAGTTCGGCGGTCCGCCGTAGGACAGCCGCTGCGGCCTCGACTGCGGCTGTGGGTAGGCACCGGGTGGCGGGGTCGCCACCCAGTCCACGCGCATCGGCTGCAACGGCTGCACGGTCAGATGACCTCGGGTTCCATGCCGTCGACGCCGCCCTCGAGCGGACGGCCGGCGGCCTCCCAGTGCTGCATGCCGCCCTCGACGTTGACGGCCTCCCAGCCGTTCTGGTTGAGGTACTGGGTCACGCGGGCGGAGCGGCCACCGGCGCGGCACACGACGTAGAGCTGCACGTCGTTCGGCACGTCCCCGAGACGGCCGGCGATCTCGCTCATGGGGATGTGCAGCGCGCCGGGTGCGTGGCCGGCATCCCACTCGTCCTGCTCGCGCACGTCCAGCAGGACGGCGCCCTCGGGCAGCTGCGCCGGAACGTCGGCGATCTCCACGCTTGGAACAGTCACGTCCTAGATGGTGCCATGCCGGAGGTTGCACGGACGTGAGCCTCCGGCACGGCACATCCCGGTCCCTACTCCGCGAAGACGGGCCCGAGCCTGGCGAACTGCTCTTCCGACAACGGCAGCGTCGCACGGCCGGCACCGGTGCGCCGCGTGGCACCGGGGTTCGCCGGGTCGTCGGCGGTGAAGTCCGGGCTTCCGTAGTTGCTCACCTCGAGTTGGACGAGCAGGCCGTCTTTGCGGAACACGGCGAGCGCCTGGGTGAGCGTTTGGAACGGCTCCTTCGGCCGCACGCTGTGCAGCTGCATGACCGCGCCGTCCGGTTGGACGAGCCGCCGGGCGGGCTCGCAGTCCCCGGTCTCCCACAGCGCGTCGTCGGCACTGGCCTGGGGAGGACCGGAGAACCTGGCGGCCCAGATCCGGATGCTGCCGGTGCCGAGGGCGTCGGACACGTCGAACGTGTAGAAGACGTTGGACGGGTAGCCCGACACCTCGCCGATGGTCATCTCCGGCAGCACCTCCCTCACCCGATCACGCCACCGGGCGATGAGCTCGGGAGCCAGCTGCTCCGCTCCGAGGCCCGGATTCCGCGGCGCGGACGGCCTCTGGACGTCGCACAGGGGGATGTCGACCACGGCCCTCCCCGCGGGCGGTGGGGCCGTGGACGCGGGCGACCAGGTCCTGTACGGGGTCTGCGGTGGCGTGTTCACCCGAGGCCAGGCCAACGCGCGCTCCGTGGTGGCGGGCGGCCGGTCGGCGTGCTGCGGTGGCGCCGCCTGGTTCAGCGTCGTGGCGCCGATGCCGATACCGGCCACCACCGCGACCACGCCGAGCATCGCGCCGGCCCGCTGGGCGAACACCCTGCGGCGACCGCGCTTCAGCACGGCGTCCAGCGTCGTCGTGGGTGGGGGCGCGGGTACGTCGAGAGCTCCGCGCAGCTTCTCTTCGATGTCCATCAAGCACACTCCGAGTTGACCGGTTCGCCGTACGCCTCGCGGAGCGCCGCCAAACCCCTGGCTGTCTGACTTTTCACGTTGCCGACCGAACAGCCCAGCTCGGCAGCGGTCTGTTCGATGGACAGGTCGTGCACGAACCGCAGCACGAGCGTGGCCCGCTGCTTGGGCCCCACCCGCAGCAACGCGGCGTTGAGCTTGGCGTCGGGATCGGAGAAGCCACCACCGACGCCGCGCTCGGGGAGGTCGGCGACCGGTCGTTCGCGCTCGCGGCCACGACGCCTGCTGTCGAGGAACAGACGCGTCACGATGGTGCGGACGTACCCCTCCGCCGTTTCGCGCCTGATGCCGGGCCACTTCGCGTACGCCTTCACGAACGCGTTCTGCGCGAGCTCTTCCGCCTCCGACCAGTCACCGCACAACGCGTAGGCCGTGCGCCGCGCCCAGTCGAACCTGCTCGTGAAGAACTCCGAGAACTCCTCGTCCCGTCGCACCCCGGTCCCCCAAGCTTCTGCCGCGTTCGCAGTTCAGTACGCGGTCAGCGGGTCCGGGGTTGCACGCACGAAAAACGGGCCGCCCCGCTGAGGACGGCCCGTTCTCGGAGACGACGAACTAGTGCGCGATCGCCTTCTCGGCGCCCGCGCCGGTGAGGGAGCGGACCTCCATCTCGGCCTGCTTGGCGGGGTCGGCCTTGTCCTTCGAGAGGATCGTGCCGATGTAGCCCAGCAGGAACGCGACGGGGATCGAGACGATGCCGGGGTTCGACAGCGGGAACAGGTCGAAGTCGGCGTTCTTGAACATCGAGGTCGGCGTGCCGGAGACGGCGGGCGACAGGATGATCAGGGTGATCGTCACGAACAGACCGCCGTAGATGCTCCACAGCGCGCCCGAGGTGTTGAACCTCTTCCAGAACAGCGAGTAGAGGATCGTCGGCAGGTTCGCCGAGGCGGCGACCGCGAAGGCCAGCGCCACGAGGAACGCGATGTTCTGGCCGTTGGCGATGATGCCGCCACCGATGGACACGAGGCCGATGACGATCGCGGTGATGCGGGCGACCTTGACCTCGGAGTCCTTGTCCTCCGCCTGGCCCTTCTTGATGATGTTGGCGTAGATGTCGTGCGCGAACGACGCCGACGCCGTGATCGTCAGGCCCGCCACGACCGCGAGGATCGTCGCGAACGCGACAGCCGCGATCAGGCCGAGCAGGATCGGGCCACCCAGTTCCAGCGCGAGCAGCGGGGCGGCCGAGTTGGCCTTGCCGGGCGCCGCGTTGATCTTGTCCGGACCGACGAGCGCGCCGGCGCCGTAACCCAGGACCAGGGTGAACAGGTAGAAGATGCCGATCAGCCAGATCGCCCAGACGACCGAGCGACGGGCTTCCTTCGCCGTCGGCACGGTGTAGAAGCGCATCAGGATGTGCGGCAGACCCGCGGTGCCGAGCACCAGGGCGAGCGCCAGCGAGAGGAAGTCGAGCTTGCTGGTGCCGGTCTTGCCGTACTGCAGGCCGGGGCCGAGCAGCTTCTCGCCCGCCTTCGGGGCGGCGTCGACCGCGGCACCGAGCAGGGACGAGAGGTTGAAGCCGTACTTGCCGAGCACCCAGACGGTCATGACGCCGGCACCGGCGATCAGCAGGACCGCCTTGATGATCTGCACCCAGGTGGTGCCCTTCATGCCGCCGATGAGGACGTAGGCGATCATCAGGGCGCCGACCACGGCGATGACGAGGGCCTGGCCGCCGGTGCCCGTGATGCCGAGCAGCAGGGCGACGAGACCACCGGCACCGGCCATCTGGGCGAGCAGGTAGAAGAACGAGACCGCCATCGTCGACGTGGCCGCCGCCGCGCGGACCGGACGCTGGCGCATCCGGAAGCTCAGCACGTCGCCCATCGTGTACTTGCCGGTGTTGCGCAGCAGCTCGGCGACCAGCAGCAGCGCGATGAGCCACGCCACCAGGAAGCCGATCGAGTACAGGAAGCCGTCGTAGCCGTTGAGGGCGATGGCGCCCGCGATGCCGAGGAACGACGCGGCCGACAGGTAATCACCGGCGATCGCGATGCCGTTCTGCGGACCGGTGAACGCGCGGCCGGCGGCCAGGTAGTCCGCGGCGGTCTTCGTGTTGCGGCTCGCCCGGATAACCACGATGAGCGTGGCGATGACGAAGACGCCGAAGATGCTGATGTTGAGGATCGGGCTGGACTCGTTCACTTGCCGTCTCCCTCGATCTCGTTGCGGAGCTTCTCCGCCAGCGGGTCGAGGTTCTTGTTCGCGTGCCGCACGTACAGCGTCGTGATGACGAACGTCGACACGAACTGCAGCAGGCCGAAGATGAGCCCGACGTTGATGTTGCCCAGCACCTTGGTGGACATGAAGCCGTGCGCGTAGTCCGCGAGCAGCACGTACAGCAGGTACCACGCGAGGAACAGTCCGGAGACGGGGAAGACGAACTTGAGGAGCCGGCGCTTCAGCTCGGCGAAGTCATCGCTTGCTTGGACGTCGGCCCACTTCTGCGCGTCCGGGGCCGACTCGGACGGGGTGTGATCGACGGTGCTCACAGGCCCCTCCTCGCGGTACTCGTCGTAGGTGTCAGCAACGTGACGTGCACGTAATGCCTCCAGGTGCGGTCCGTTCTTGGTCGAACCGTATGGAGACTTGAGTCACTCAGGTAAGACTCCGTTCGTGCCGTTGCGCCCAGCAGTCGGGTGATGCGACGAACGGTCAGTATCCGTAGACGAATAGCACTCAGCGTGACTTAGTTCACCGTTCACCGATTCGAGTGATTAATTTTCACCCGTTCGAGTCGGCTACTTACCGTGCGCGTCCAGATCCCCTGCGCTTGCCCTCGGCCATCCGGGCCTTCTCCTCGGCGGTCCCGAAGCGGGCGACGTCGCGGTCCCGGATGAAGCCCAGCGGGTCCGGCGCGTGCAGCCGGAGCAGGATCTGGCTGACGTCCGCCGGCACCCGCCTGCGGGTCGCCTTGCTGACCACGATCATGACCGCGAACGCCACCGGCACCGTGATCAGCGCAGGCTGGGTGATGAACGCGGGCGCCCAGCGCCCGGTGTAGGAGCTCACGACGCTCACGACCTGAGCGCTGATCACGAGGCCGCCGCCGACCACGAGCCCGCAGACCGCGCCCACCCACGTGAGCCCGCGCCACCAGATGCCGAGGACCAGGAGCGGGCAGAAGGTGGACGCCGCGAGCGCGAACGACATGGCCACCGTCAGTGACGCGTCGGAGCGCGGCAGCAGCACCGCGAGCGCGATCGCGATGGCTCCCGTGAACACGGTTGCCCACCGGAAGTCACGGACCTTGCCCGGCAGGATGTCCGTCGAGACCACGCCGGCGACGGACACGACGAGCCCCGACGAGGTCGACAGGAAGGCGGCGAACGCGCCCGCGGCGACGATCGCGCCGAGGATCTGCCCGCCCAGGTTCGGCAGCATCGTCTCCGGCAGCATCAGCACCGCCGCGTCGGTCTTGCCGTTCACCAGCAGCTGCGGCAGGTAGAGCTTCGACAGCACGCCGAGCACCGTCGGGAAGAGGTAGAACAGGCCCAGCAGGTAGAGCACGTGCAGCGCCGTGCGGCGGGCCGCCTTGCCGTCGGGGTTGGTGTAGAAGCGGACCAGCACGTGCGGCAGGCCCATGGTGCCGAGGAACGTCGCGAAGATCAGCGAGTACGTCCTGACCAGCTCGGAGATGCCGCCGGTCTGCGGCCGCGACCAGGCCTCGTTCGTCGTCGGCGAGCCCTCGACCACCGGTACCGGGCTGCCCGCGGTGAACTCCATCGTCGTGCCGGGGCTGAGCTCGTAGACCCCGCGGCCCCAGAACACCGGCCCGTCCGCGTCCCTGCCGTCGATCTGGCCGCTCACCCGCAACGTCAGCGGCTCGTCGACGCGGACCTTCACGACCTGCTCGGCCACGGTGATCTTCTCGGCCTGCGGGAACCGGACCACGCCCTCGTCGGACAGCGGCTGCGTGGCCCGGTTCGGCGACGCCAGGAACACCACGAACAGCACGAACGTCGGCGCGGCGATCGCGAAGAGCTTGCCCCAGTACTGGAACGCCTGCACCAGCGTGATCGCGCGCATGCCGCCGCCGAGGACGTTGACCACGACGATCGCCGTGACGACCAGGCCGCCGAGCCACGCGGGCAGGCCGGTGATCGTGGTCAGCGTCAGGCCCGCGGACTGCAGCTGCGGCACCAGGTACAGCACGCCGATGCAGACCACGAAGAACGTGCTGAAGTGCCGCACGTTCACCGACCCCAGCCGGGCCTCGGCGAAGTCCGGCAACGTGTACGCGCCGGACCGCCGCAGCGGCGCCGCCACGAACAGCAGCAGCGCGAGGTAGCCCGCGGTGAAGCCGATCGGGTACCAGAGCGCGTCCACTCCGTCCTTGAGCACGAGCCCGGCCACGCCGAGGAACGACGCCGCGGACAGGTACTCGCCGGAGATCGCGGCGGCGTTGCGGCTGGCCGGGATCGCGCGGCGCGCCACCAGGAAGTCCGGGGTGGTGTTCGCCTTGCGCGACCCGACGTAACCGAGCAGGAACGTCACCATCGCCATGAGGACGATGGCGGTGAGGCTGTAGACGGTGGTGGTCACGTCAGCGGTCGACCATGTTCACGAAGTCCCGCTCGTGCCGCTCGGCCTGCCTGCGGAACACCCACCCGACGCAGTAGAGGATCGGGAAGGGCGCGGCGCCGAGCACGAGCCACGGGACGGGGATGCCGAGGAACTCCAGGTCCCCGATCTGCGGGACCAGGTAGAAGGTGATCGGCAGCAGGCACATGCCGATCAGGACCGCGAAAGCGAGCCCGAACGCCGACTTGAGCTGCTGCCGGATGAGGTCGCGAACCAGCTTCTCACCGACGCTGGTCTGCTCCTCCAGCTCGATGATCGTGCGCAAGGCCTTGCCGCTCTTCTTCGTGGAGTCCGCGAGCACGACCCTGCGCCGGCGC
Organism: Lentzea sp. DG1S-22; assembly: GCF_036321065.1. Classification (NCBI taxonomy): domain Bacteria; kingdom Bacillati; phylum Actinomycetota; class Actinomycetes; order Pseudonocardiales; family Pseudonocardiaceae; genus Lentzea; species Lentzea sp. DG1S-22. The sequence continues at coordinate 5,932,486 of NZ_CP143276.1, forward strand.
GGCTTGCGGCCCTGCTCGCCGAGCCAGGCCTCGCGGGCGGGCTGCTCGGGCTTTCCCGCGTCGTGCCTGCTCACCAGCCGCTCTTCGGCGGTCGCACGATCCGTTCCTTGAGCTCCTTGGTGTGCCGACGGCTGACCGGCAGCTCCTTGGCTCCCTCACCGGTGCCGATGACGACCGCGTAGCCGTTCGCCGTCATCCTCAGCTCGCTCACCAGCGGCAGCGCCACCAGGTACGAGCGGTGGATGCGCACGAACCCCGCGTTGGCCCACCGCTCCTCGAGCTGGGCGAGCGGGATGCGCACCAGGTGGCTGCCGTCCTGGGTGTGCAGGCGGGCGTAGTCGCCCTGCGCCTCGACGTACCGCACGGACGCGCGCGGCACGAGCTTGATGGTGCCGCCGAGCTCGACGGGGATGACCTCGTCGTCGGTCGGTTCGGCGGGGTTCTGCGCCGCCTGGCTCGCCTGCGCCGCCGGGGCCGAGGTGCGGCCCACCCGGTCGGCGACCCGCGAGATCGCCTTGAGGACGCGCTCCTCGTTGATCGGCTTGTTGATGAAGTCGAGCGCACCGACGTCGAACGCCGTCACGAGGGCGTCGCGCTCCTCGACCCCCGTCACGAAGACGAGCGCGGGCGGGTAGCGGAACGCGCTGAGCACCCGTGCGAGATCCATGCCGGAGAGCCCGGGCATGTTGATGTCGGCGAACACCGCGTCGACCGGCGGCAGGCCGGCCTTGGTCCTCGCCATGACCTCCTGCTCGTAGTCACCCCTCAGGATGCGCAGGGCCTCCGCGGCGTCGAACGCCGTGAGGACCCTCCTGATGTGAGGAGAGCTCTCGAGCAGGAACTTGATCTCGCTCAGCCCGGGAGCCTCGTCGTCGACTGCGAGGACGAGGAGACCGGCGTTGTCGGACGGCATTCTTTCTGGGGTACTCACTGTGACGGGCATCTTGCCCACCAATGTGCGGTCGTGTCTACGCCGGGGCAGGTGTCGACACGCCCTGTGAAACCGAACTGATGCTCAGAGCCCGAATCGGGACCAGCGAGCACGTTCCTCGACACTGGCCAGCACCTGCGTCACGAGATCGCCCGATCGGGTGGACGCACCGGCGAGCCCGAGCTTGGCCAGCAACGGCTTGCGCGGTTCGACGATCGTCAGCTCGGCGTCCGGGAAGCGCTTCGCGACGACGCTGCGGATGGTGCCGATGCCGTCGACCAGCCCGAGCTGCTGGGCCCTGCTACCGGTCCACACCTCGCCGCTGAAGAGGTCCTCCCCGGTCTGCAGCTTGGCGCCGCGGCGTTCGGTGACCCACGCCTTGAACTGCTCGTGCAGGTCGGCGTGCAGCCCCTTGAGCCACTCGACGTCCTCGGGCTTCTCCCTCTGGAACGGGTCGAGCCGCACCTTGTTCTCGCCCGCGGTGTAGACGCGGCGCTCGACGCCGGCCTTGTCCAGCAGGCCGTTGAGCCCGAAGCCCGCGCTCACGACACCGATGGAACCGACCAGGCTCGTGCCGTGCGCGTAGATCTCGTCACCCGCGCACGCCAGCCAGTAGCCGCCGGACGCCGCCACGTCCTCGCAGAACGCGAGCACCGGCACGTGCTTCTTGGTCGCGAGCTCGCGGATCCGCTCGGCGATGAGCGCGGACTGCGTCGGCGCGCCGCCGGGCGAGTTGATGAGCAGCGCCACGGCGATCAGCCGCTCGTTGTCGAACGCGCGGTTGATCGCCGATTCGACGTTCTGGAGGCTGATCGTGTTGCGCGCGACGGGCGAGGACTGCGGGGTGATGACCCCGTGCAACCGCACCGCCGCGACGACGGGAGGCCGTTCACCGCGGTCCATGACCCTCGGGAGACGGGCAGCGATCTTGTCCGTGACGCTCATGTACTCGACAGTACGTGCGTTTCGCGGACACGCGGGAGCCTCGACGGTGGTCGGTCGCTCCCGCGTGACCTGGAACACAGGAAGTGGTCGTCCTGGTGCTAGGTTCGGGCTGTGACGTTCAACCCGATCCGCTGGCTCGAGCGCTATGTCGAGTGGTGGGACGACCGGGGCAGGCAGAACGCCGCCGGGCCGACGCCCATGCACATCTACTGGATGTGGGTGAGTTGGAGCGTGTGCGCCGTCGTGCTGATCACGACCCTGGCGGTCGCGGCGCGCTGAGCCCCGTCAGCACTTGCAGCTGGTGATCCCCTTCGCGGTGCACTTGATGCAGACGCGGACGCGTTCGGGTGCTTGTTGTTCCTGCACTGGATGGCCTTTGCTCGTGGCCGGTCTCTGGTTGTTCAAAGAACCGGCTGTTCATTGGTCACCACCACAATCGGCAGGGCGAACGTCCGGGTTGAGCATGGTTGACCCTGCAATTTTCTGAGAGCGCGAACGCGCTGGACCGGGCTGCTCGTTCGCGACAGGTCGGCGTGTCGATCGTCCCGGCCGGCCTGCCCGGCCTCGCCGGCGCCGCTGATCAGGCGCGGATCGCCGGCTGCTCGTTCGTCATCGGCTCGTCCGTCAGCTGGTTGCCCAGGTTCAGGTTCGGCAGCACGTTGCGGGCGAACTTCGGCACCTTGAGGATCACCTTCGTGCCCGCGTTCGGCGCGGTCTCGACGACCAGGGCGTACTCGGCGCCGAACACCGTGCGCATGCGGTCGTTGATGTTGCCGATGCCGACGTGCGCGCCGGTTTGGTGGGCGTCCTTGATGTCGTCGAGGCGGTCCGGGTCCATGCCGACGCCGTCGTCCTCGACGCTGATCAGGGCCTCGCTGCCGTTGTCCTCGGCGGTGATGGTGAGCATGCCGCCGCCGGGCTTCTTGGCGAGGCCGTGGCGGACCGCGTTCTCGACCAGCGGCTGGAGCACGAGGAACGGCAGGACGACCTGCAGCACCTCGGGGGCGATGCGCAGGCGCACGGTCAGCCGCGAGCCGTACCTGGCCTGCTCGATGGTGAGGTAGCGGTCGATGTTGGTCAGCTCGTCCGACAGCGTCGTGAACAGGCCGTCGGTGCGGAACGAGTAGCGCGTGAACTCCGCGAACTCCTGCAGCAGCTCGCGGGCGTGCGCCGGGTCGGTGCGGATCAGCGAGGAGATCGTGTTCAGGGCGTTGTAGACGAAGTGCGGCGAGATCTGCGCCCGCAGCGCCTTCACCTCGGCCTGGGCGAGGGCCTGCCGCTGCTTCTGCACGACCTCCAGCTCCAGCTGGGTCGAGACGAAGCGGGCGGTCTCCTCGGCCATGCGGATCTGGCGCTTCGAGGCCACGCCGGACACCACGATCAACGTGCCGGCCACGTCGCCCTCGACGACGAGCGGCACGACGACAACGCTGTGCAGGGAGCACGGGCCCTGCAGCTCGCAGCCGAGCTTGCGGTGGTCGACGTGTTCCTTGTGGCAGTTGTTGATGGCTCGCGCCACCGTGTCGCGGAGGTACTCGTAGTGGTCGTTCGCGCCGCCGTCCCACGACAGGACGGTGCCCTCTTCGTCGGTGATGGCGACCGCGACGCACCGCAGCATCTCGCGCAGGTGGGGCGTGGCCTTGTCGGCGGCCTCCTGGGTCAGGCCCGCGCGGAGGTCGCTCGACGCCTTGGACATGCGGTCGAGCATGTCCATCACGGCGTCTTCGACGGAGGTGCTGACCCGTCGAGCGCGGCACAGCATCACGAAGAGGCCTAAAACAGCCAGAGTCGCGATGACACCGAGCACCGCGCGCTCGGTCAACAGGTCGCCCACGGTGCACATGCTGTGCTGTGGGGCACCCCTATAGCAAGAGGCACGCCCACCGTACGCCCGTACGGTCCACCGCTGCGGGTAGACATCCGATGAATTTGGGGGGAGGGTGTGCGGGTGAGAGTGGCTCTGTTCGCGACCTGCCTGACGGACACGTTCTTCCCCGAGACGGCACGTGCCGTGGTGCGTTTGCTGGAACGACTCGGCTGTTCGGTCGAGTTCCCGCTCGACCAGACGTGCTGCGGCCAGATGCACTTCAACACCGGCTACCGGGAGCACGCGAGGCCGCTGGCCCGCAAGTACACCGACGTCTTCAGCGGCTACGACCACGTCGTTGCGCCATCCGGGTCATGTGCCGGGATGGTCAGGGAGATCCATCCCACGCTGGGTGAGTCCCCGCCGCGGACGTTCGAGCTCGCCGAGTTCCTCGTGGACGTGCTGGGCGTGACGGACGTCGGCGCGTGGTTCCCCCACCGCGTCACCTACCACCCCACGTGCCACTCGTTGCGCATGCTGGGCGTCGGGGACAAGCCGCTGGCGCTGCTCAGGGCCGTGAAGGCACTCGATCTGGTGGAACTGCCGGACTCGACGCACTGCTGCGGCTTCGGCGGCACGTTCGCGGTGAAGAACGCCGAGACGTCCACGGCGATGCTCGCGGACAAGATGACGTGCGTGCTCTCGACCGGGGCCGAGGTGCTGAGCGCGGGCGACAACTCCTGCCTCATGCACATCGGCGGCGGGCTCTCCCGGCTGCGGGCGGGTGTGCGGCCGGTGCACCTGGCGGAGATCCTGGCTTCGACGGAGGAGGACCCGTGGCTCGCAACCCGGTGACGTGGCTCGGCAGCCCGACGTTCCCGAAGGCCGCGCACGAGGCGCTGGCCGACACGCAGCTGCGGCAGAACCTGCGCAGGGCCACCGGCACCATCCGCGCTCGCCGGGCCGCCGCGGTCGCCGAGATGACCGACTGGGAACAGCTCAGGGTCGCCGGCGAGCAGATCAAGAACGACGTCCTGGCGCGCCTCGACACGCTCCTCGTGCAGCTCGAGGAGTCGGTCACGGCCCGCGGCGGCGTCGTCCACTGGGCACGGGACGCCGAGGAGGCGAACCGGATCGTGCTCGACCTGTGCCGGGGGAACGGGCGACCGAGGTCGTCAAGGTCAAGTCGATGGCCACGGCCGAGATCGGGCTCAACGAGGCCCTCGAAGCCGGCGGCGTGCACGCCGTCGAGACCGACCTCGCCGAGCTGATCGTGCAGCTCGGCGACGACCGCCCGTCGCACATCCTGGTGCCCGCGATCCACCGCAACCGCTCGGAGATCCGCGAGATCTTCCGGCGCCGCATGGGCGTCGAGGTGTCCGACGAACCGGCTGACCTCGCCGAGGCGGCACGGGTCTACCTGCGCGAGAAGTTCCTCACCACCAAGGTCGCCATCTCGGGCGCGAACTTCGCCGTCGCCGACACCGGGTCGATCGTGGTGCTGGAGTCCGAGGGCAACGGCCGGATGTGCCTGACGCTGTCGGACACGCTGATCACGGTGATGGGCATCGAGAAGCTCGTGCCGTCGTGGCAGGACCTCGAGGTCTTCCTGCAGCTGCTGCCCCGCTCCTCGACCGCGGAGCGGATGAACCCGTACACGAGCGTCTGGACCGGCGTGACCCCCGGCGACGGTCCGCAGAGCTTCCACCTCGTGCTGATCGACAACGGGCGCACCGCGACGCTGCGGGACTCCATCGGCCGTCAGGCCCTCCGGTGCATCCGGTGCTCGGCGTGCCTCAACGTCTGCCCGGTCTACGAACGCACCGGCGGCCAGTCCTACGGCTCGGTCTACCCGGGACCGATCGGCGCGATCCTGACACCGCAACTGGTCGGCGACATGCGCGACCCGCAGGCGGCCTCACTGCCCTACGCCTCTTCGCTTTGCGGCGCGTGCTTCGAGGTCTGCCCGGTGCGCATCGACATCCCGTCCGTCCTCACGCACCTGCGCGCCGAGGTCGTGGAGGCCAAGGGGCGCACGGCGGAGTCCGTCGCGATGGCCGCCGCCGCGTGGATGTTCAAGGAGGCGTCGCGCTACGAGAAGGCGCAGAGAGCCGGTGCCCTGGCACGGTTCCTGGCCAGGGACGGGCGCATCACGTCGTTGCCGTGGCCCGGTTCGAGGTGGACGTCGTCCCGCGACGTGCCCGCGCCGCCGTCCGAGTCGTTCCGCGCCTGGTGGAGGAGGAACCGTGGCTAGTGCTCGGGAGGAGATCCTGCAGCGCATCCGAGACGCACGAGTGCCCGCGGCGGACCCGGTCGTCCGCGGTTACCGCGACACCGGACCGGGCGGCGTCGAGCTGTTCGCCGAACGGGTCGCCGACTACCGCGCGGTCGTGCACCTCGTCACGGACGTTCCCGGGGCGCTCGACCGCCTGCGCGGCAAGAGGATCGTCGTGCCGCGGGACGTCCCGGCCGAGTGGCTGGTCGACGGTGTGGAGTGGCTGCACGAGCCGCTCACCGTCGAGGAGCTCGACCGGTCGGACGGCGTGCTCACCGGGTGCGCGGTGGCGATCGCGGACACCGGCACGATCGTCCTGGACGGCGGGGTGGCGCAGGGACGGCGCGCGCTCACGCTGCTCCCCGACCACCACCTGTGCGTCGTGCGGGCGGACCAGATCGCCGCGTCGGTACCGGAGGCGTTGCACCGGCTGGAGCCCACCCGGCCGCTGACGTTCATCAGCGGCCCGTCGGCGACGAGCGACATCGAGCTCAACCGGGTGGAGGGCGTCCACGGCCCCCGCACCCTGGAGGTCCTCGTCGTCACTTGAGCAGCCGCGACAACCGGCGGTCGGCCAGGGGCTTGCCGCCGGTCTGGCAGGTCGGGCAGTACTGGAACGCCTTGTCCGCGAACGACACCTCACGGACCGTGTCGCCGCAGATGGGGCACGGCAGGCCCGTGCGCGCGTGCACCCGCAGGCCCGACCGCTTCTCGCCCTTGAGCCGGGCCGCGTCCTGACCCACGGACCGTGCGACCGCATCGGTCAGGGTGCTCAGCATCGCCTCGTGCAGGTGGTCGAGCTGTTCGTCGTTCAGCTTGCCCGCCGTCGCGTACGGCGACAGCCGCGCCATGTGCAGGATCTCGTCGGAGTAGGCGTTGCCGATGCCCGCGATCAGGCTCTGGTCCGTCAGCGCCGTCTTGAGCCGTTCGGTCCGCTGGGCGAACAGGTCTTCCAGCTGCGTGCGGGTGATCCCCAGCGCGTCGAGGCCCAGCCTCGCGACGCTCGCGATCGTCTTCGGGTCGCGCACGATCCACGCCGCGAGCCCCTTCTTCGTGCCCGCCTCCGTCAGGTCGAACCCCGGTCCCCGGCCGGGCGGGCCTAGGTGCACGCGCAGCGCCAGTGGCCCCCTGCCCTGCTTGGGCGGTGGCGCGGTCATGGTGTCGGCCCAGCGCAGCCAGCCGGCGCGCGCGAGGTGGACGACGAGGTGCAGGCCGTCCGCGACCTCCAGGTCGAGGTGCTTGCCGTGCCGGTGCGCGGCCACGACCTCTTGGCCGTGCAGCGCTGTCCACGGCGGGTCGAACGTCTTCAACACCTGCAGCGACGCCACGTCGACGCGGTGGACCGTGCGGCCGACAGCGTGTTCACGCAGGTGGTGAACCAGTGCTTCTACCTCGGGTAGCTCGGGCACCGGTCCAGTGTCGCATCAGTCGACGGGCTGCAACGGGCCTTCGACGTCCGGCAGCGAGTGCATCTCGATCGTGCGGGCGACGCGGGAGGCCTCCTGGCGCACCGCGAGCGGACCCCTGACCTGCCCGATCCACCGCTCGGGCGGCAGCTCGTCGGCCGTGGCCTTGCTCTCCGCGACCAGCGTGTGCGGGCGGCGCAGCGCCCAGCGGACGGGGAAGAAGGCGAAGAGGAAGATCAGCGCGAGGATCAGCCACGCCGGCACGACGACCTGCTCCGGCGTCCAGGCGATCAGCACGACCACCATCACGGCGAGCATCCCCGCCATCATGATGCCGGGCAGAGCACCACCGCTGACGTCGTGCTCGAAGTCGTCGGACTCCACCGGGTTGCGCCACTCGATGCGGCTGTGGACCGTCCACATCCGCCCGTCCGCACCGCGCACCAGCCGCGTCATGTACCCGTCTCCCACGCTCGGTCGGTCTTGGTCAAACCGTACCTGGCGCGGGCCGAGCCTTGTGGGTGAACTCGCCCCGACTTGATCGTCACCGTCAGTTCTGCCGGGGCTCCGTCGGGTAGAGCGTGGCGGTCGTGACCGTCGTCCGCGGGGTCGAGCACGGCTGCGAGGAAGACGGGCTCGACGAGGTCGACGGCGCGTTGAGCGACTGGATCTCCCGCGACGTCGTCGCCGCGGTGCTCACGACCCCGGTCTCGCCGGACGACTCGACGACCTCCTCCGCCCGCTCCACCGGCGGTGCCTGCTGCGCCCCGGACGTCGGGACCGGCGCGGACGACTGCGTCTTGCGCACGGTCTCCTGCCGCTGCCCAACGGGGTTGACCACGTTCTCGCGCGGCTCCTCCCGCTGCGGCTCCCGCGCGGGCGGTGGCGGGTCGGCCACCACGAGGCCGCGGCTGTGCTCGGAGCTGGTCGAGCCGGAGAGGTCCAGGGCGATCACCGGGTTCTGGTCCGGCTGCAGCACCGCGACGCCCGGTCCGCCGTTGAACACCGCGGCCATCGTGCCGACCAGGCCGACCGTCGCCACGCTCGCCGCCGCGAGGGCCATCTTCGCCTTGGTGAGCAGCACCTTCCCGGCGAACGTGAGGCCCAGCGCCGCCGGCACGACCAGGAACGCCGCGTTGGCGCGCAGCGTCGCGCAGACCTCGTTCAGCTCGGCGTGCAGCTGCGAGCACGACGAACAGGTGTCGAGGTGGGCGCGGATCCGGCGTTCCTCGACGCCCTGGACCCCGCCTGCCGTGTAGGTGCCGAGCTTCGACCGGATCGCCGCGCACGACGAACGCCCGTCGTCGGCGGCGAGGTGCGCCTGCAGATATGCCGCACGCAGCCCTTCGCGCGCACGGCGGGCCAACGCCGACATGGCGTTGGGTGAGAGTCCGAAGTGCGGTGCCACGGTGGCGGGGCGTTCGCCCTCCACCTCGACGCGCCACAGCACGACCCGCCAGCGTTCCGGCAGGCTGGAGAAAGCCCTGGTGATGAGGTTGTGCTCGACCCGGCTGTTCGCGTTGTCGCTCACCGGCTCGACGCGCCGGCCCAGCTCCTCGTCCTCCACCGGCACGTCCCGGCGGCGCCCGCTCCACTCCCACGCGACGCGGCGGGCGACCGTCAGCAGGTAGGTGCGGACGTGGTCCGTCGGACCGCTGCCGCGGCGGATCGCCTGCAGCATGCGGAAGAACGCCTCGGCGGTGAGGTCGTCGGCTTCGGCCGCCTCGCGGACGTGCCTGAGGGAAAAGCGGCGGATCGCGTCCGCATGCCGGGAGAACAGTTCGCCGTAGGCCGAGTCGTCTCCCTCGCGCACCCTGGCGAGCAGGTCCCGGTCGACCTCGTTCTCGTCGACCATCACACGGCTCAACATGCCACAAGGGGCCAGACCTGCTCCTTGTCGAGAACAGGTCGATATACAAGACCATCCGTTCGTAGTGGGCTGTTCAGCGCAACGCGATCGGTGACAGGACGGTCACAGGTGGGCGTCGTACGGTCGGCCGAAGAAGATCGAGCGACTATCGTCACGTGCGTGGTGGACTGGCGGGAACGCGCTTCGGCTCTGGTGCCGGAACTTCGGGCTGTCGCCGAAACCGGGGAATGGTCCTGTCACGTCTTCTTCTCCGAGCTCTGCCAGCTGACCCAGGAGGCGCACCGCGAGCAGGACGACGACGTGCTGCGGCGCGCGTACGGGTTCGCGCACTGGTGCTTCCACCAGCCGGAGCAGTTCCTGGAGAACGCGGCACTGATCAGCTTCTACGAGCACGTGTTCGACGACTGGGAACTCCGCGAGGAGGTCGCCGCGTGGCTCCCGGTCGACGTTCTGCCCAAGGTGCGGGCGCTGTGGGAGTGGCGGTGGTCCAAGGAGCAGTTGTCCGAGGTGGATCAACTGCTGGCGGGTTTGGCACCCCCCTCGCAAGACGCGGTTTGAGGCTGTTGTATAGTTCTCTCCCGTAAGGCAGTGCGGATGTAGCGCAGTTGGTAGCGCATCACCTTGCCAAGGTGAGGGTCGCGAGTTCGAGTCTCGTCATCCGCTCTCGGAAGAAGTCCGGTACCCCTCGGGTGCCGGACTTCTTCCGTTTCAGCGGATCGCGGGCCCCACGGTGAGCGTGGCGAGCACCCCGCGGTCGCAGCACGACGTCCGCACAGGCGACTCCCCGGTCCCGCACGGTGGTTCCCGGGGTGATCTCCCGGCCGAGCCGTGAAAGGGTGGAACCGTTCGCTCGCATCACCCTGATCGAGCTCGTTCGACAAGGACTCGGAGACCATGGCCATCACGCAGACGGCAAACGCGCACTGGGAAGGCTCCCTCGTCGAGGGCAAGGGCAACGTCAGCCTCGCCACCTCCGGCTCGGGCAGCTTCGACATCGACTGGAAGGCGCGCGCCGAGGAGGCGGGCGGCAAGACCAGCCCCGAAGAGCTCATCGCCGCCGCGCACTCCTCCTGCTTCTCCATGGCGCTGTCGCACGGCCTGACCGGCGCGGGCACGCCGCCCACCTCCATCGACACCAAGGCGGAGGTCTCGTTCCAGGCGGGCGTCGGCATCACCGGCATCCACCTGACCGTCCGCGCCTCCGTGCCGGGCCTGTCCCAGGAGGACTTCGTCGCGGCCGCCGAGGGCGCCAAGGCGAACTGCCCGGTCTCCAAGGCGCTCGCGGCCGTCGAGAACATCACCCTCGACGCTGCCCTGGTCTGAACCGCAGCTCCGCGGGCCCGTGACTGATCAGGTGCTCGCGGTAGCGCACGTCGCCGGGCTGCTCGGCCACCTCGCACGAGCGGTCGAGCAGCTCTTCGACGACGATCCGGCCCTCCAGGCGCGCCAGCCGGGCGCCGAGGCAGTGGTGCGGGCCGTACCCGAAGCCCGGGTGCGGCGGCACGGACGGCCTGCCGGGGTCGAAGTCCTCGGTGAACACCTCCGGGTCGCGGTTGCCCGCCGCGTAGTCGAGGAACAGGTGCTCCCCCTCCTCGACCTGCACGCCGCCCACCACCACCGGGCGCGTCGCCGTGCGGAAGAAGCCGGTGAACGGGAGTCGAGGCGCACCACCTCCTCCACCACGCCGCCTGATCGGCGCTCTCGTGCGTCCAGCCGCAGGACCGCGCCGGCCAGCATGGTCGTCGTCGAGTCGGTGCCGGCGACGACGACCGCGAGGCACAGCGACAGCCGTTCCTGCTCCGACAGCTGCCCTCCGCGGAACGCGTTCGAGCGCCCGAAGTAGGCGCGGAACTCCCCCAGCGCGGCGAAGTACGACCCGAGGACCCGTGCGCTGACCTCCTCGCCGCTCGTCAGGTCCAGCACCGGCGCCACGATCTCGCGGAACAGCGGCAAGTCCGCGTCCGGCACGTCGAGCACGTCCGCGACGACGCCCAGCGCGAACGGGGCGGCGAAATCGACTTCCCCCTCCAGTTCGTCGAGCAGTGCCCTTGCACGATTCCTGATCGGGTCAGCCATTCGGCGCACGGCCGTTTGAGTGAATTCGTGGTTCGCCGTTCCGCGAATTCGCGCGTGCCTGGCGCCGCCACGGCCGCGAGCTGCGGACCTGCCGAGTTCCGGGAGGAGAACGTCACCGGATCAGCCAGCACGGCGCGCAGGTCGGCGTATGCGGTCACCCGCCGCGCGTTGATTCTCGGGTCGAATTCCATTGCGCTATCTTGGCGCGGTTCCAGCCTTTGTCGGGGGCTGACGACAGGACGAACAACGTGATCATCCGGCTGCTCGGACCGCTCGAACTCACCGGTCCGAACGGAGCGGTTCAGCTCAGCAGCGCGGGGTAGAGGACGCTGGTGGCCCGGCTGGCGCTGACCCCGGGGGAAACAGTGCCGAGGAGTGCGCTCGTGGACGCGCTCTGGTCGGACGAGGCACCGGCGACCGCCACGAAGACCCTGCACAGCCTCCTCGCGCGCCTGCGCGGGCAGATCCGCGACGCCGGGCTCGGCGAGCTGATCACGACCCGCGAGCCGGGCTACGTGCTGAACGCGTCGGCGGGGACCGTGGACGTGGCACGGTTCGAGGCGCTCGTCGCAGCAGCACGGCACAGCGACGAGCCGTCGGAGTCGGCGAAGATGCTGCGCGAGGCCCTCGCGTTGTGGACGGGCGACCCTCTCGCGGACTGCCGGCCGGGCGAGTGGACCCGCCAGGAGTCCGCACGGCTCGTCGGTCTGCGGATGGACGCGACCGAGGACCTGGTGGACGCCTCCCTCGCGCTCGGCGAGCACGCCGCGGTGGCGCCGCTGGTCACCGCGCTGGTCGAGCGGCTGTGGGAGCAGCTGATGATCGCCCTCCACCGCTGCGGGCGGCAGGCCGAGTCGCTCGCGGCGTTCCAGCGAGCGCGCGCCGTCCTCGTCGACGAGCTCGGGATCGAGCCGGGCACGCGGCTGCGCGACCTCGAACAGGCGGTGCTGACCGCCGACCCGCGCCTGGACCTGCCGGAACGGGTCGTGCTGCCGGTGCGCGGCCACCTCCCGGCCGACCGGTCGAGCTTCGTCGACCGCCCGGAGACCGAGCACGTCACGGACCTGATCAGGCAGCACCGGCTGGTCACGCTGATCGGCGTCGGCGGCGTCGGCAAGACCCGGCTCGCCCTGCACGTCGCCCGCGCCGAGCAGCCGCCGGACGGCGCGTGGCTGGTCGAGCTCGCGGCGTTGCGCGACCGGACGCTCGTCCCCCACACCGCCGCCGAGGCGCTGGGCGTGGTCGACCAGACCGGCCGGGGGCAGCTGAACGTGCTCACGGAGTTCCTCGGCGGCCGGGACGCGTTGCTGGTGCTCGGCAACTGCGAGCACGTCGTCGACCACTGCGCGGTCCTGGTCGACATGTTGCTGCGGGTGGCACCGAAGCTCCGTGTCATCGCGACATCCCGGCGCGCGCTGCGCGTGTACGGCGAGCAGGTGCTGTCCGTGGCGCCGTTGTCCGTTCCGTATCCGGCGGCGACGTTGTTCGCCCAACGCGCCGACGCCGCGATTCCCGGTTCGTTCGTCATCACGGATGCCAACGAGCAGGGGGTGGCGGACCTGTGCCGGCGGCTGGACGGCATCCCGCTGGCGATCGAGATGGCGGCGTTGCGGGTGCGGGCGCTCACACCGGCGCAGCTGCTGGAACGGCTCGACGACAGGTTCCGGGTGCTCACCGACGGCGGCAGGACCGCGTTGCCCCAGCACCAGACTCTGCTCGCGACGATGGAGTGGAGCTTCGACCTCTGCTCGCCGCGCGAACAGCTGCTGTGGGCGGGGGCGTCGGTGTTCGCCGGCGGCTTCGACCTCGCCGCGGCCGAGGCGGTGTGCTCGGACGACGCGCTGACCGCGGACTTCATGTTCGACGCGGTCGACGGGCTGGTCGACAAGTCCGTGCTGCAGCGCGAAGAACACGCCGGCGTTGCGCGCTATCGGTTGATGGAGACGATGCGCCAGTTCGGGCAGACGCGGTTGCGTGCGAGTGGTGAAGAGCAACGGCTGAAGGCCCGCCATCGCGACTACTACGCAAACCTTGCGGCACAAGGTGAACGGGCCTGGTTCACACCGCGGCAGCTGGCGACGGTCGGCGCGATGACGGCCGAACGCGGCAACCTGCATGCGGCGCTGGAGCACTCGCTGACGACGCCGGGCGAGGCCGGGCGAGGCCGCCGCCGGTCTGCGGCTGGCGGCGACGCTGTGGTTCCACTGGGTCGGCTGCGGGCGGTTCGCCGAGGGACGGCACTGGCTGAACTGGGCGCTGTCGCTCGAGACCGAACCGTCGAAGGCGCGCCGCAAGGCGTTGTGGGTCAACGGGTACGTGGTGGAACTTGTGGCACGGCAGAACGGCGTGCTGCTCCGGTTGCTCGGACGCGACTCGCTGAGCGTCGGTGAGGCCGCGAGTGCCGTGCTGCTGGCCTCGACCGTGTGGGGCCTGGCGTCACAGCCGCTGCTGCACGAGGGCGCGGTGCTCGTGCGCGTCGGCTGGCAGCCATCCAATGCCGAACCGTTGCCTCCGTCGGCCCGCTAGGTCTTCCTCCGGCGAGGACCATGGGTGCGTGGACCGGGACAGAACGCTGGCGCACCTCAGCCGCGACGACTGGCGCAACCCCGACTCGTCGTCGACCCAGCTCTATCGGGACCTGTGCGCCCTGCGGGACCTGCCGGTGGGGCAGCTGACACCGACGTCGCTGCACCTGCTGGTCACCCACCAGGTGGGCCTCGACGTGACCGCGCTGCTGGCGCTGGAACACGTCGAGCGCGATCCGCTCGGATCGGTCGCCCTGTACCCCGGTGACCTGCTCGCCGCTCTACTGAGAGTAGACCATTCCTTCTGGTCCGATCACCCTGAGTTACTGGCCAGGATGTCCGCCGTGCTCGATCAATTGCGCATCCTGCCCGACGGCGATTGGCAGCTGCTCGTGTCCGCTGCGGACCAGTTCCCCGGTTAGGCGCTCATCGGTCGACGCGCCGGCCATCTGCAAGATGATCGCGTTGCTGTTACGGAGCGTGATCATCATAACGTTCACAAAGCTTTGATTGAATCGAAAACAACCGGTTCGCTTGACCCAATCGAGTGAACGGGATAGGCAGTCGGGGTGTTGGCGGCGATGAGCGGGCCCGGTCGGCTCGCAACCGGTGCTCTCCTGGGCGTTGTCGTCGCCGCGTTTTACGTGCTCGCGCCTCATGTCGGGTCACTCGCGTCGGGCGATTCGCAAGGGTCGGGAGGCGGCGAACCGGCCCGCGTCTCGCTGATCAACACCCCGTCGCTGCTGCCGACGCAGACCGGGACGCCGTCACAGACCGTGGCGGGCAGTTCATCGTCCGCAGCGTCGTCTTCGTCGTCTTCGTCGTCCTCAGCGTCCTCAGCGTCCTCGTCGTCCAACGCGACGACCACCACGAACACCACGAACACGACCACCGTGGCGGTGACGACGACTCAGACATCGCCACCCGTCACCACCACGACGACCTCGCGACAGCGGCCGACGACGACCACGACCACGAGGCCGTGCGGGCTCATCTTCTGCTGATCACGCGGTCCTGCGTCGCGCGAGGAACACCGAGGCGCCACCCACGAGCAGCGTGAGCGCGCCGACCAGGCCGAGGCCGCCGACGCTGGCACCGGTCTCCGCGAGCGCACCGGCCGTCGCCGTGTAGTTCGACGCGGGCAGGATCACCGGCGTCCGCTCCTGCTCGGGCTGCGGTTGAGCACCACCGGGAGCTTCGCCGCCCGGCTCCTCGGTCGGCACGACCTCGACGGCCCAGCCCGTCTGGCACCACCGGGAGCAGTCCGCCGCGCTGACCAGCCACTCCGACTCGACCTTCCACGGTCCGTTCACGACGACCTTGTAGAGGCCCGTCGGGATGTCGGTGAAGTAGGCCTGCCCGTCCTCACCGGAACCGCTGGCGGTGCCGGCGACAACACCGGTCTTCGGGTCGACCAGGCTGAACGACACCCCGTTGAGGTGCTCGCCCTCGGCGTCCTTCCAGCCGTTGCCGTTGCGGTCGACGTAGATGGAACCGTTGGTGTTCGTGCGCTTTTCCCCGACCTTGACGTAGTCGAAGACGGTCGGGTAGCCGTGGACGAGGCCGTCCCGCGGACCGAAGTCGCACGCCACGTAGGAGTAGCCGTAGTCAGAGGCGTTGATCGAGACCTGGCCCGCCACCGCGAACACGCGGCTCTGGCCGGCGGGGATGGTGGTGCCCCTGTCGTAGCTCAGCTCACCGAGACCGCCCCAGACGTTGATGTGCGGACCCTCGCCGGAACGACCGCAGCCGGCGACGACGCCGCTGATGTCCGCCCCACCCCTGTTGGTCAGCGTGAACTCCAGGCTCACCGGGCCACCGTCCACGTGGTCGGTGGTCAGGAACCGCACCGACGCCGACAGCTGGTCCTCCAGCGGCCGGACCGCCTGGTAGCGCAGCTCGGAGGTCGTGTCACCGCCGACCACGGGGATCAGCTCGCTGTTGTACGCCACGATCCAGCCGCCGGGCAGGTTCTGGAAACTGAGGCCCCACGCGCGGAGCTCGAGGTCGGTGAAGGTGAAGCGGCCGTTGGCGTCGGTGCGCGTCCTGGGCGTCTCGTTCGGGTTGCCGCCGCCGTACAGGTACGCCTCGGCACCGGCCAGGCCTTCACCGGCGTCGTGCGTGCCGTTGCCGTTGGCGTCACCCCACAGGATGCCGCTGATCTTGCCCTGCTTGACCGGCTCCCGGACGGCGATCTCGACGGTGGCTCCGCCGTCGAACGGGTTCACGTCGTTGGTCGCGGTGGCACGCAGCGTGAACCGCGAAGTGCCCTGGTAGTTGTAGAACCTGCCGTTGAGGTGGAAGGTCCGCGACTCGCCCGGAGCGAGCTTCACCGTGGACGGACTGCCCCACGGCGGCTGCAGGCCGTCCCACTCGTCGGGGTTCAACGTGTAGTACGAACCGGAGATGTGGTCGAGCCGCGCGGAGACCCCCGTGGCCTCGGCCGGACCGCTGTTGGTGATGGTGAGCTCGACCGGCACGGTCTGGCCGACGACGGGCGGAGCGGCGCCGACGGTGGCCGTGGCCTTGATGTCGGACTTGGTGGCGGGATCGTTCTGCGGTTGCTCGACGGGCTTGTCCGCAGGCTTTTCCGCGATCTCGTCAGCCGGCTTCTTCTCCGTGGACGGGGCCACGGACTCGCTCGTCTCGGTCGGTGTGCTGGTCTCGATCGGCGGCGTGGTCTCGGTCGGCGGCGTGGTCTCGGTCGGCGGCGTGGTCTCGGTCGGCGGCGTGGTCTCGGTCGGCGGCGTGGTTTCGGCCGGCGTGCTCGGCTCCGTGACGGACGTGGTCGGCGCGGCAGGGTCCTCCTGCGCGTACGCCGTGAAACAGGTGGTGGCGCTCAACGCCAGAACTGCTGCGAAGACAGCGGATTTGCGCGCGACACCGCGCGCACGACGTGCGGACAACGTGAGACTCCCCAGGAACAGGCCACCGCGCCGACGCGACACGACCCCCGACGTACCGCGCGAAACCCCCGCCGTGCGGTGAACGTGGCTTCGCCGAGCACGCTAGGTCGACCGAACTGGGAAAACAAGTCTCAATCAGCTCACATGCCGCAGGTCACGGCTGCTCGGCGACCTTCAACCCCACCGGGTCGGACACGACCAGGACCACTTCGGCGTGCCCGATCCGGCCCGAGCAGACTTCTCGGGCGTGGGGTTCGACGTGGGACCACCCGCGTATCCGACGGCGGTGGCCCGGAGGGAACGGCAGCGCCGCCGGGGGAAGTGGTGGAATGCGCGGAGAGGTGTGAATTCATGATCGACTGATCCCACTACTACGAGTGGATAACCACATCGGCGAACGTTCGGGATCGATTCGCGTGGCCAACTACCCTCAGCCCGAAGTCTCTCGTGAGCAGGTGCGACAATGGCGCGGTTTCATCAAGGCCGCGTCAGCAGGGGGCTACTGTGAGTTGGCAGGACGAGCTGCAGAAGCTCGACGCTGAGTTGGCAAGCGGCCGCGTGTCCGCTGATGAGTACCGGCAGCGGCGCGACGCGCTCCTCGCCGGTGACACACGTGGGCAGCAGCAGGGCGGCGCCTTCTCGCCCCCTCCGCCGCTGCAGTGGCAGGCGGTGCCGCCACCGGAGAAGACGCAGTACATCCAGCCCGTGCAGCCGCAGCAGGCCCAGCCGCCGCAGCAGGCCCAGCAGCCGCAGCAGAACTCGGACAAGACCCAGGTCGTGTCCGTCAACAACGGCGGCGGGCAGGCGAACCCGGACGCCACCCAGGTGGTGCCCAACAGCGGCGGCTTCCCCCAGCCGAACTACGGGCAGCCCCAGCAGTTCCCCCAGGGCGGCTGGCAGCAGGGCGGCGGTTCGAGCAACGCGGCGCCCCCTCCGTGGGTGACGGGTGACGACTCCTTCTCGACGCCGGCGTGGAACCAGGGCCCCGAGGTCTTCGACTCGGCCAGCGAGTCGTCCGGCAAGGGCAAGAAGATCATCGGCATCGTGATCGTCGTGGCCCTCCTCGCGGGCCTCGGCGTCGCCGGCTACTTCTTCTTCAGCGGCAACAAGGACAACAACCAGGGGCAGTCGCCGACCGGGCAGACCTCGACGTCGGCCACGCCGACGGTGAAGCCGATCCCGGACCCGCCCGCGCAGAAGCCGGACGCCGGCGCGACCGCCGACTCGGTCTACGGCCCGCTGCCCGGCACGGAACGCGCCGGTGGCGGTCAGTTCGACCTGCCGAAGCTGGCCGCGCAGAAGCTGCTGGTCGGCAAGACGACCGACGCGCTGGTGGCCGCGGGCATGACCGAGGCGACGCTCAGCACGTCGGTCGACGGCAAGAACACCCTCAGCATCATGGCCCTGGCGGTCACGGACCAGGCCGCGGCGAGCAAGGTCGTCGCCGCCTACCTGCAGGACCAGGCCGCGCTGAAGGAGGACAAGGACCTCTCGTACAAGGGCGTCAAGGTCGTCACCGACCCCGCCAAGAAGGTCCTGCGCGCCACCTACGTCTACTACAACAAGATGGTCTTCGTGGAGGTCTTCACCGACGGCGGTGACAGCGCGGAGGCCCAGTTCAAGGAACTGCTGAAGAACCAGCTGGAGTTCGCTCCGCCGACGGTGCGCTAGTCACCGCACGGCAAGGAAAAGGCCCCGAGTCTCCTCGGGGCCTTTTTCGCGTCCTGCCTACTTCAGCAGGTCTTCGAGCACCGCGCGGGCGACCTGCGGTCCGAACTGGGCGGCGACCTGTTCCTTGGCGGAGCGGGAAAGCTGGTACCAGAGGTCGTCGTCGCGCATCAGCCGGACGATCGCCGCGGCGATCTCCTCCTCGGTGTCGCCGACGAGCACGTCCTGCTCCGGCGTGAGGTGCATGCCCTCCAGCGCGAGCGTCGTGCCCACCACGGGGACGCCCTCGCTGACGCTCTGCCCGATCTTGCCCTTCACCCCGGCGCCGTAACGCAGCGGTGCCACCGTCATGCGCGCACGGGAGTAGACGGGCCCGAGGTCGGCGGCGAAGCCGACCACGTCCACGCCGGCGTCCTCGTCGTGCAGGGCGAGCAGCTCCTTCGTCGGGTTGGACCCGACCAGGCGCAGCGTCGCGTCCGGGATCTCCTTGCGCACCAACGGCATGATGGACTTCGCCAGCCACTGCGCCGCGTCCCGGTTCGGCACGTGGTCGTACCCGCCGATGAACACGATGTCGGTGCGGCCACCCGCGGAGACGGGCGTCCAGTCGACGGAGTGCACGTTGGACAGCACCCGCACGTCGGCATCCGGCACCTGCTGCCGCAACAACTGCTGCTCCGCCTCGGACACCACCAACGTCACGTCCGTCGCGCGCACCAGGCCGAGCTCGAGCTCGCGCGTGGCGTTCGCCTTGCGGCGCAACGCGAACGCCTCCTCGGGCTGCCCGTCGCGCTCGGCGACCACGGCCTGCCGCTCCAGCCGCAGGAAGTGCAGGTCCACGGTGTCGTAGGCGATGACGCACTGCGGCGCCCGCGTGCGCAGCTCCTCGAGCATGATCCAGGCGACGTTCGGCCGGGACAGCAGCGCGAACGACAGCTCGGACGCCGCCTCGCGGATGAACTCCCACTGCCGCTCGTGCTGGGTCAGCACGGTGATGCCGAGCTGGCGCAGCTCGTCGGTGTCCGGCTGCAGTTCGCCGAAGTTGGCGGGGAAGAACACGACCCGGCAGCCGAGGTCCACGAGCTCCTCGAGCACCGCGCGCATCCGCACCGACCCGGAGTCCATCCGGGTCGCGGGCACCTGGTGGTCCATGACCAGCACCAGCGGGCCGCCGCGGTCGTACCTGTCGCGCTGGCGGGCGAGCCAGAGGTTGGCCTCGCTCGGGCCCGGCAGCTGGCGGGCGAGCGCGTCGGCCCACTTCTCCGCGAACACCGTGCGGTTGAGCTCCTGGTACCGCTTGACGCCGGTGGCGACGTCCTTGCCGTGCGAGATGCCCTCGTGGTGGATGACCACGGCCTTGGGCTGCACGACCACGCGGTGCCCGGACTCCCTGATCGCGAACGCGAGGTCGGTGTCCTCGTAGTAGGCGGGCGCGTAACGCGTGTCGAAGCCGCCGACGCGTTCGAAGAGGTCGCGGCGGACCAGGATCGCCGCGCCCGAGCAGTAGTCGACGTCGCGCACGACGTTCACGGCCTGGTCGTTCGGGTCGCCGTTGCGGCCGTAGTTCCAGCCGGTGGCGTCGGACCAGATGATGCCGCCGGCCTCCTGCAGGGTGCCGTCCGGGTAGACCAGCTTGGCGCCGACGAGGCCGATCCTGTCGTCGGAGTTCGCGGTCTCGACCAGCGCTTCGAGCCAGCCGGGCGTGACCTCGGTGTCGTTGTTGAGGAACAGGACCAGCTCGGAGCGGGCCTTCTCGGCGCCGAGGTTGCAGGCGCCGATGAACCCGAGGTTGCGCGGCGTGCGGACGAGCCGGATGCCGGTGCACGCGGCGAGCTTCTCCGCGCTGTCGTCCGGGGAGGCGTCGTCGACGACGATGACCTCGAACGGCACCGTGGAGTGCACGCTGTTGATGCTCAACAGGCACTGGCGCGTGTACTTCCACTTGCCGTGCACCGGGATGACGATGCTGACCAGCGGCTTGTCGCTGGTGTGGACGGCGACGGGCGTCCGCGGCTCCGCGGCGATCTGCTCCACCGGGCCCGGCTGGCGGCCGAGCGCCTTCTCGTAGGTGTCGCGCAGCGTGCTGCCGCGCGGCGCCACCTTCTCGACGACGCTGCGGTACTTCCCGAGCGCGCGCTGCACCAGCGCGTTCTGCTCGTCGACCTCCTTGCGCAGGCGCTGCACCTCCGCCTCGGCCCGCACCGCGCGCTGCTCGAGGGCGTTGGACGAGTCCTGCATCCACTCGATGATGGCCGCGGACCGGTCGGCGGCGCGCACCGCCTGGTGCAGCTCGCCGGCGAGGCGTTCGCGTTCGGCGTGCGAGTCCCGCACCGACTCCAGCGCGGCCAGCTTGTCCCGCTCCTCGGTCTGGCGGTGCTGCTCCAGCCCCTCGATGGTCGCCTTGAGCTGCTCGACCTCGGCGCGGCTGTCCTCGTACAGCGCCCGCAACCGGGCCGTGGCGCGGCCGACCAGCGACTGCTCCGGGTCGAGCATGACCGCGGCGGAGGGCAGCGCGGGCAGCTTGCCCTGCGACGCCACCGCGACCAGGTAGGTGTGCGGCAGGCCGTTCTCGACGGTCCACGTGTCACCGTCGGCACGCAGGGTGTGCGCGCCGAGCGAGCCCTTGGCCGAGCTGACCGACGTGATGACCGAGCCCACGGCGACGTTCTGCCGGAACATGGCCACGTTGGCGAAGTCCGCCTTCAGCAGCTCGGCGAACTCGCACTCGGTGAGCTCCTTGAGGTGGAACTCGTTGCAGTTGTGGTGCTGGTGGCTGTAGACCTCGGTGTCCGGGGTGCTGATCAGCAGCAGCCCGCCGGGCGCCAGCCGTGCGCGGACCAGCTCCATCAGGCCGGCGTGGTCCGTGACGTGCTCGACGGCCTCGAAGCAGGTGATCACGTCGAACTGCCCGGCGTCGGCCAGCACGGCCGGGTCGGTGATCGACCCGACGACGAACCGCAGCGACGGGCCGCCGTAGTTCACCTGCGCGTGCTCCACCGACGGCACGTCGATGTCGACACCGACGACCTCCGCGGCGGTCTCGGCGAGCATGGCGGCGCCGTAGCCCTCACCGCTCGCGAGGTCGAGCACCCGCTTGCCCGCGACGAGGTCCCTGGCGAGGGCGTAGCGGTGGTAGTGCTCGTACACCACCTGCGTGTCCTCGGTCCACGGAACGCAGCGCTCCCCGGTCCACTCGATCCGGCGGTCCAACTCCATCAGTCGTTCTCCAGCGCTGTTCATCGGCGGGTGCTGCGCAACAACGCGAACGCGCGTTCGTCGCGGTCAGCGTGAGCGGGGTCCGAGCCTTCCGTGACACCGACGGTGACGTAGTCCTCGACCGCCCACCCGGTCCTGTCGAAGATCCGGCGAAGCCCCGCGTCCGAGAAGATCCAGAAGTTGGTGGCGTCGTTGTTGGCCTCGGTCGGGTGGAGCAGGTACGCCACGGGCAGGTGCGCGAACGCGGTCTCGTGGTCCGGCGAGAGCTGCGCGATCCGCGTGGAGACGACCAGGCGGTCGACGCGCTTCGCGAGCTCCTCGAGCACGTAGTACGGGTTCTTCAGGTGGTAGAGGATCCCGAGGAAGAAGACGAGGTCGTAGTGGTCGCGCGGCAGCCGGAACTGCGTGTCGAGGTCGATCTCGTGGATCTGCACGTCCGACGCGAGCTCCTCGCGCATCCGGCGAGCGCCGCGCACCCCGTTGAAGTTCGTGGGCGGGTTGTCGATCAGGTCGACGGAGCACCCCAGCCGCTGCTCGAGGAAGAAGGCGAAGTCGCCGTCCGCCGCCCCGACGTCCGCGACCGTGCCACCCGCGACCTGCCCGAACAGGTTCCTTCGTTCACCCGTGAGCATGGCGTCGAGGTGGTAGATGTTGGCCATCGTGTCGTACGGGTACCAGTCGAACTCGACGGTGAGCTGTTCCTTGCGCGTGAGCAGCTCTTGCCTGAAGTCCAGAGCCTGCTTCTTCACGACCTCGAAGTCCACGAACGGAGATTCTGCCCGACCCCGACCTGCGGCGTGGCGGGTACGTACAACCTGCCCGCAGTGCTACACGTCTACCTGTGTAGGTCACCCACCCGGAGGCGACACATGTGGATCACAGTGACGCTAGTCACATTGGGCGGTTTGGCGTTCTTGACGCGAACCGTAGCGGCCGTCCTGGCCGTTTCCTCTTCCAAGAAGGGGAACGATTACCCTGCGCCACAACCGTCCACCAATTGAGATACTCGTTCGGACTACGTCTTACGGACGATCGTCGACTTACCGTACGATCCTTTTGGGTCGTATGACTGATCGGTCACCCTAAAGGTGACCCCACAGGGGTAGGTGCGCCATGGACCACGCACTGAACAAGGTCATCGAGCTGCGCGAGAACGGCTTCCAGTTCCTCCACCTGAGGGACGACGCCGGGCAGCTCGACCGCATCATGGCGTTCAAGCAGCGCAGAGGCTTCATCGACTCGATCCTGTTCTGGTCGGAGACAGAGGCGCGAGCAGGGCGTTTGCCCGCAGTCCGCGACTCGGCCCGCCCGGCCCAGGCCGTGTGGATCTACGAGGGCCCGCTGATCGAGGCCGTCGACCGGCTGCTCGACCTGCCGGAGCCTGGTGCCCGCAACGCTCCTTCGCTCATGAAGGCGACCGCGTCCGACCTGGCCGTGGTGACGACGCTGCCGTTCAAGCTGAAGCTGCCGCCGGGCGCGATCGCCTAGCCCACTCGTTTCGAGGCCGCCGCGCTTTGTGGCGTTGATTCGTGCTGCCCGTTTCCGGCGCTGTGTTCGGCACGACGGGAACGGTGACGTCCGGTAGCGCGTCCGGCGCGGCGGTCATCGCATTTCCCAAGTCTGCGTTACCCGTGTCCTGGCCACACCAAAGGATGAAGAACTTCCCTCGCCCGAGTTACGGAGCTTGATGTAGAGGGTCAGAACACGACACCTTCGCGCCCATGAACCTCAGGAAGACCGTCGCGGGGGCCGCTGTCGCCCTCGGCAGCACCGCCGTCCTGCTCGGCCTGGGTGGGACCGCACACGCCGACATCGCGGACGCCACCGCGCACACGCAGCCCGACCTCGGTGGTCAGCTGGGTGACGTCGCGGCGATCGGCGACCTCGCGAAGGTCGACACGTCCGCCGTCGACGGCAAGATCCAGGCGATCAACGGGCAGGAACCGGACGTGGCCGCGATCGTCGAGAACGTCGACAGCGTGCCCGCCTCGACGCTGCTCGGTCTCAGCGAGCCGGGGAAGCCGCTGAACGGCCTCGCGCACGTCGACATCTGATCTGACCGGCGCTTCCTGACCGGGGCGGCGCCCGATTCCCTCCCCCTCGAATCGGGCGCCGTCCCTCTTTTCGGAAGCGCGGTGTCTAACGGCCTGCCGCATACCCCTGCGCGCCGCGCGGATTCGCACCGGCGCGCAGAAGTCCGTCGGAGGCGTCCCTCGACACAGCCGACATCCGGCCGAGGGTCCACTCGCCGGCGTCCACGACCTGGTGGCCACGCTCTCGCAACGCAGCCAGGACGTCCACGCCGGCACGGGACTCGATGACGAGCTCTCCCGGCGTCCAGGCACGCGGGTAGAACGAGCTCGGGAACGCGTTCGAGTGCCACATCGGCGAGTCGATCGCCTCCTGCAGGTTGAGGCCCGCCCGGTGCGCGAGCCAGAAGCCGAGCTGCCACTGGTCCTGCTGGTCGCCGCCGGGCGTGCCGAACGCCAGCGCGGGACGGCCGTCGCGCAGCGCCATCGACGGGGACAGGGTGATCCGCGGGCGCTTGCCCGGCGCCAGCGAGTTCGGCAGGCCCTCGTCCAGCCAGAACATCTGGGCGCGGCTGCCCAGGCAGAAGCCGAGCGACGGGATCGTCGGCGAGGACTGCAGCCAGCCTCCGGACGGCGTCGCGGAGACCATGTTGCCCCAGCGGTCCACGACGTCGACGTGCACCGTGTCGCCGCGCGTCACGCCGGAGCGGGCCACGGTGGGCTCCCCGATCGCGCCGGTCGGGTCGGAGACCGTGAACGACGGACCGCTCACGACGTGCTGCGGTAGCAGCGGTTCCCGGCCGTCGGGCGAGCCGGGGCGCAGCTCGAGGGACGCGGTGTCGGAGATCAGCGCGCGGCGTTCGGTGGCGTAGGCGCGGGAGACCAGCGTTTCCAGCGGCACGTCCGGAACGTCGCCGTACCAGGCCTCCCGGTCGGCGAACGCGAGCTTGGCGGCCTCCACGGCCAGGTGCACGGTCTCGGCGGTGGGCTTGCCGTCCACATAGGACAGGTCATACCCCTCCAGCAGCCGCAGCTGCTGCGCCAGGGCGGGTCCCTGCGTCCACGCGCCGGCCTTCACGAGCGACCACTCGTCGAAGTCGACGATGAGCGCGTCCTCGTACGACGCCTCCCACGACGCCATGTCGGCACCGGTCAGCACACCGGCGTGGTCGCGGCCGGAGTCGTCGCGGAAGGAGGAGCGGCAGAACTCGTCGACCTGCGCGGCCACGAACCCCTGCGACCACGCCCGGCGCGCGGCCTCGATCTGCGCCTCGCGGTCGGCTCCGGCGGCCTCGGCGGCGGCGAGCAGCCACTCCCAGGTGTCGGCGAGCGCCGGGTTGCGGAACCGGCCGCCGGGCGCGGGCAGGACGCCACCCGGCATCCACTGCGCGGCCGAGGTCGGCCAGTGCTCGGTGAAGAGGCCGGAGACCAGCCCGATGGTGTGCACGGCGCGTTCGACGAGCGGGAAGCCGTCGCGGGCGTAGCCGATCGCGCGGTCCAGCACCTCGCGCAACGTCTTGGTGCCGTGGTCACGCAGCAGAGTCAGCCAGCCGTCCCACGCACCCGGCACGGTGGCGGCCAGCAGACCGCTGCCGGGCACCAGCGACAGCCCCAGGCCGGTGTAGTGCTCGATCGACGCACCGGCCGGCGCCACGCCCTGCCCGCAGAGCACGCGCGGGGCAGCTCCGGCCGCCGAGAAGAGGATCGGCACCTCTCCGCCGGGGCCGTTGAGGTGCGGTTCCACGACCTGGAGCACGAATCCTGCGGTCACGGCGGCGTCGAAGGCGTTGCCGCCGTCCTCGAGCACGGCCATCGCCGAAGCCGAGGCCAGCCAGTGGGTGGAGGCGACCATGCCGAAGGTGCCGACGAGTTCGGGGCGGGTGGTGAACACCCCATAAAGGTACGCGGGGCTAACTATATTTCGTGACTCCAAGTGACGCATGCCCCAGACCCGAACGGAGCACCCTCAGGGACGGGTGCGACTTTGGTCGTAGCCGACCGTCACGGATCTCCTCCCAGAGGTCTACCGGCGCGGGCGATGTTTCGAACACGGTCGAACGGCACAGTTCTAGGCATGGGAATTCTCATGATCGCCACGATCTTCATCGGCCTCGCGCTCCTGGCGGCGGTGCCCCTGGTGGCGCTGCTCCACTGGACCGACCGTTGAAGTACAGGTAACGAGCGTTAACCTCCTCGCGAGCAGTTCGCTTCGAGGAGGGTGAAGGCATGGAGATCTCGGGTACCGCGGCCATCGTCACCGGTGGCGCGTCCGGTCTCGGTGGCGCGACCGCACGTGCGCTGGCGGCGCGGGGAGCGCAGGTGTTCGCGCTCGACCTGCCGAGCGCCGTCGAGAAGGCCGAGACGGTCGAGAACGTCACCTACCTGGCCGCCGACGTGACCTCGGGCGAAGAGGTCCAGGCCGCCGTCGACACCGCGGCGGGCTCCGGTGTCCCGCTGCGCATCACGGTGAACTGCGCGGGAATCGGCCCGTCGTCCCGCACGGTCGGCAAGACCGGCCCGCACGACCTCGACCTGTACCGCAAGATCATCGAGGTCAACCTGATCGGCACGTTCAACGTGCTGCGCCTCGCCGCCGCCGCGATGGGCAAGACCGAGGAGCTCGAGCACGGCGCCCGCGGCGTCATCATCAACACCGCCTCGATCGCCGCGTTCGACGGCCAGATCGGCCAGGTCGCCTACGCCTCGTCCAAGGGCGGCGTCGTCGGCATGACCCTCCCGGCCGCCCGCGACCTCAGCAGCGTCGGCATCCGCGTGCTGACGATCGCGCCGGGCATCGTCGACACCCCGATGCTCGCCACGGTCTCCGACGAGTTCCGCGCCGGCCTCGCCGCCGGCGTCCCGTTCCCGAAGCGCCTGGCGCAGCCCGCCGAGTACGCGCAGCTCGCGCTGTCGATCATCGAGCACGACTACCTGAACGGAGAGGTCATCCGCATGGACGGCGCTCTCCGCATGGCGCCCCGCTAGGGCCTGTCCCGTGGGTCCGTTCGATGAGAGTCACGGTCGAGAGACCCGGAGACGGTGCCGCCGCGGCGCCCTCACACCGGGCGCGGTGCCGTCTCCGGGGCCCTCGTCCGCGACTGTCGCGGACGAGACTCACGGGACAGGCCCTAGAGGTCTCCGGCGTACGGCAGGCGGGACATCGCGTCCGAGGTCATCCACTCGCGCAGGCGGTGGGTGGCCCGGACGTCGTCCTCGTTGTACTCCAGCAACCGCTGCCGCTGTTCGACGTCGAGCTCGTCGCCGTTCAGCCCGACCGCGGCCCGGTACCAGCGCATCGAGTTCTCGCCGCCGGCTTCCGGGTCGCGCCACCGGAAGCCCGCGACCGGCGCGATGATCTTCAGGCCCTTGCCGTGCGCGCACAGGAACTGCTCGCGGACGATCCCGAAGAGGTCGACCCACGAGTCGGAGTTGATGAACTCCTTGACCTGCGCGACCGTCGGGATGCCGGGCTTGCCCGCGAACCTCTCCGCCGACGCCAGCAGCCAGCGGTTCTCCGCGAGCTCGTTGTAGCAGTAGGCGCGGAACGACAGCCCGCGCGCCTTGGCCCGCAGTCGGATCCCGGTCAGCCAGGTCCAGAACTCGGCGAACGAGCGCGCCTCGTCGTCGCACGGCAGGGCTTCCCACGTGACGAACGCGCGGTAGCCGTGCTCCTCGTCGATGTCCTTCCCGGACAGCAGGCAGCCCCACATGTACGCGCCGAGGTCGCCGAAGCTCTCCATGTCGACGTCGACCTCGACGTCCGCGCGCGGCACGTTCATCTCGGGCACGCGGCGCACCAGCGTCAGGTCGCGCAGCCACGCCCTCGCCAGCACCACGGCGTCGCCGAACGGCATGCCGACGAGCTGGACCGGGCCTTCCGCCGACGGGTCGAGCTCGGCCAGCTTGTCCACAGTGGACAGACCGATCTTCCGCAACGCCACGGCGTCCTCGCCGCGCACGACGAGGCTGACGTCCCTGCCCCGCTTGAGGTCGCCGTCGCACGTCGGCCACCACGGGCACGTCTTGCAGTCGACGATCCGCGACGGCCTGGCCAGCGGCTCCCTGGAGTTCGCGGCGGCCAGGGCCACGGCGAGCCGGTCGCTGAACCGCGCGTCGTACTCCGCCAGCGCGGTGCGGCCGCCCGGCCACGTCGGCGCTTCCAGGTCGTGCCACAGCACGACGTCGGCGTCCATGCCGATCACGCCACCGGTGGCGCGCCCGGCCCTGGCGTACCCGGCCGCCTGCAGCTGCCGCTGGGCGTGGGCGAGCCTGAGCTGGTCGCGGGGCTGCGGGCGCACCTTGCGGTGCGGGTCGGTGCGGCTGCCACCGGGCAACGGCATCGACAGCGGGCTGGTCTTCGCGCCCTGGCCGGGATCGGTGATCTTGTGCCGCACCACCAGGACCGGCACGTACCCCGTG
Organism: Lentzea sp. DG1S-22; assembly: GCF_036321065.1. Classification (NCBI taxonomy): domain Bacteria; kingdom Bacillati; phylum Actinomycetota; class Actinomycetes; order Pseudonocardiales; family Pseudonocardiaceae; genus Lentzea; species Lentzea sp. DG1S-22. The sequence continues at coordinate 5,960,560 of NZ_CP143276.1, forward strand.
GCGTCCTTGACCAGCAGGTCGATCCCGCCACGGCGACCGCCGCGCGCGTCACGGGGCAGCGCGGCGCCCCAGATGTACGGCGCGCCCATCTCCATCGCGGCGAGCGTCACGCGTTCCCGGTCCGCGCTGCGCACCTCGGGCCCGTTCGGCACCTCGAAGAGGTTCGAGCCGACGATCCGCCCGAGCGCGTCCGCCACCGCGCGACGGTGGTTCGTCGCGTCCGCTTTCCGTTGTTCCGAAGCCGGATCCAGCGCCGCCTTGGGGGCGTCGCGCATTTCCGGATCGTTTTCGAGGTGCACCCGCCGCCGACAACGAGTGACCACGCCGGCGTCTAGCTGCACCTGGGAAGTCACAGGATGCAGGGTATGTCGCGCGTCGCGGAGATGTGTCGGCAACCTGCACAGTAAGTTCCACGTGACGGAGGAGGAGTACCCGAATGGCGCGCAAAGCGAAGGCGGGCTTCACGCCCAGCCGGGCGAAGAACCTGGTCGGTGTCGCGAAGGTGGTGGCTCCCGCGCTCATTCCGGTGCTGGCCCCGGTCATCGCCCGCGGAGCCGGGGTCCTGAGCGAGCGGTACGACCGCTACCGGGCGCGCAGGCTCGGCATCGACGTCGCCGACATCGGGAAGTACTCGGGGTACGGCGCCCGCCTGCACGCGCGGATCGTCGGCTTTTCGGACTCGCTCGAGAGTTTGCGGACTTCCGATTCCGAGTGGGTTTCGAAGACCGAGGCACGACTGGCGCAGTTGCTCGCCGCGGTGCGGGCTTCCGAACGCATGCCGGCGGCCCGGCGCAAGGCTGCGCACCGGGCCGTCGGGACGGATCTGGAGATGCTCGAGCAGGAACTGCTCAGGCGTTTGAACGTGCGCTGACGTCCGGGGCCTTCGGTGAGACGTCCGGGGTCTTCCCGGTCACCTCGGCCACGGCCTTGATCGCCGCCTCCTCGACCACCTGACCGGGGTCGAGGTGTGCGGTGACCTCCTCCATGACCTCGGCGACGCGCTCCTCGCGCCGGATCATCGGGTCGGAGCGCAGGTCCTTCGCGAGGGACACGCACAGCCCGATCATCACGACCATGAACGGCAGCGCCGCGATGATCGTCAGGTTCTGCAGGCCCGTCAGCGCGTTGGACCCGCCGACCAGCAGCATCACCGCCGCGACGGCACCGGTGGTCACACCCCAGAAGATCACCACGGGCTTCTTGGGCTGGATCGTGCCCTGCTGCGAGAGCGTGCCCATGACGATCGACGCCGCGTCCGCGCCGGACACGAAGAAGATCGCCACGAGGACCATCACCACGATTCCCGAGACGGTGGCCAGCGGGAACTGGTCGAGCAGCGAGAACAGCTGCGACTCCGGCGAGGACTGGCCGGCGAGGTCGACGCCGCCGCGCTGCTCGAAGATCGCCGTCCCGCCGAGGATCGCGAACCACACGAGCGACACCGCGGACGGCACCAGGATCACGCCCGACACGAACTGCTTGATGGTGCGCCCGCGCGAGATCCGCGCGATGAACATGCCGACGAACGGCGTCCACGAGATCCACCACGCCCAGTAGAAGATCGTCCAGCCGGACAGCCAGGTCTCGGTCGCGTCGCCACCGGAGGCGGCGGTGCGGCCCGCCATCGTCGCGAGCTCGCGGAAGTAGTCGCCGAGGGCGGTGGGCAGCAGGTTCAGGATGAACACGGTCGGCCCGACGACGAACAGGAACAGCGCCAGCACCACGGCCAGCACCATGTTGGTGTTCGACAGCCACTGGATGCCCTTCGCGACGCCCGAGACCGCGGACGCGACGAACGCCATCGTCAGCACGGCGATGATCGCGACCAGCACGCCCTTGCCGACCTGTCCTCCCCAGCCGGCGGCCTCCAGGCCGGACCCGATCTGCAGCGCGCCCAGGCCCAGCGACGCCGCCGAGCCGAACAACGTCGCGAAGATCGCCATGACGTCGATGGCGCGACCCCAGCCGGACGCGGCACGGCGTCCCAGCAGGGGCGCGAAAGCGGAGCTGATCAGCGAGGACCGGCCGCGGCGGAAGCTGCTGTACGCGATGGCGATGCCGACGATCGCGTAGATCGCCCACGGGTGCAGCGTCCAGTGGAACAGCGTGGTCGCCATCGCGGTCTCCAACGGGTCCCCGTCGGTGCCGGGCGGCGGCTTCACGAAGTGGGTGAGCGGCTCGTTGACGCCGTAGAACATGAGGCCGATGCCCATGCCGGCGCTGAACATCATCGCGACCCAGGACACGGTCTTGAACTCGGGCTTCTCGTCGTCCCTGCCGAGCGGGATCTTGCCGTAACGGCTGAACGCGAGCCACAGGGCGAAGACGACGAAGCCGGTGGCGGAGAGCACGAACGCCCATCCCAGGTGCTGGATGATCCATCCCAGCGCGGTCTTCGACGCGGACGCCAGACTTTCGGTGCCGATGATTCCCCAGGTCACGAACGCAAGCGTGAGACCTGCGGCAACGCCGAACACAACCCGGTCGGTACGGCCCGGCCTGTCGCATTGAACGGTCATGCGGCCCCGATTACCCGCTCGTAGACCTGTCGAAACTCCTCCGATTACCCTCAATCCTCGTGAGTACCTGGACGAACGAGTTGCGCACCCTGCGTGGTGTCGCGCTCGCGTCGACGTCCGCGGCGCTCACGATCACCGCCCACGGGCTGGGCGGCGGTGAGCTGACGGAGTTCGTCCACGCGCTTCCGCTGGTGGCGCTGATCGCGTTCGCGGCGGCCTCGCTCGCCGACAGGCGCACCGGGAAGCTCTCGGTCATCGCCGGGCTCGGCACGGCCCAGCTCGCGCAGCACCTGCTGCTCACCTGGGTCACCCACGAGCACAACAACACGCTGACCGGGCAGATGTTCGTGGCGCACCTCGTGGCCGCGACGCTGACCGGCCTGCTGCTCTTCCACGCCGAGAACGCCCTGTTCAGGCTGTTCGCCGCCGTCACCCGCCTGGTTCCCCGCAGGCTCACGCCGCTGCCGGTCGCGACGCCGGCGCGGACGTTCACCAGCACGCCGTACGTCCAGAACGCGCACTACCTGGACGTCGTCCGTGCGAATCGGCGGCGCGGCCCGCCCTGTGGCTCCTGATCATCCGCATTCCCCCACCGAACCCCTTGGCGATCAGGAGCCACAACTTCATGTCGACAAATCGATTCGGCGTGCGCACGCTCGCCGTCCTCGCCGTTGCCGGACTCGCCGTCCTCGGCACCCCCACCATCGCGTCGGCGCACGTCAGCGCCCAGCCCGCGGAGTTCACCCAGGGCGGCCGCGCGACCTTCGCGTTCCGCGTCCCGAACGAGCGGGACAACGCCGGCACCACCAAGATCGAGGTGACGCTGCCGCAGGACACGCCGCTCACCTCGGTGCGCACCAAGCCGATGCCCGGCTGGAAGGCCGAGGTCGTGAAGGGCAAGCTCGACAAGCCCGTGACCGTCGCCGGCAAGGAGGTCACCGAGGCGTTCACCTCGATCACCTGGACCGCGGAGGGCGCCACGAAGATCGGCGTCAACGAGTACCAGGAGTTCTTCGTCGCGCTCGGCACGCTGCCGGAGGGCAAGGACACGCTGCTCCTGCCGACCAAGCAGACCTACGAGAACGGCGAGGTCGTCGACTGGTCGCAGGCCCCCGGTGCCGACGGCAAGGAGCCGGAGCACCCGGCGCCCGCGCTGAAGCTCGCCCCGAAGAAGGCCGGTGACGACGGCCACGGCGGTCACGGCACGACCCCGGCCGCCAACACCGGTGGTGACACGCACGAGGCGTCCGCCGCCGGTTCCGACAAGACCGCCCGCTACCTCGGTGGCGCCGGTCTGGCCGTCGGCGCGCTCGGCCTCGGCTTCGGCGTCGGCGCGATCCTGCGTTCGAGGCGCAAGGCATGAAGCGAGCGCTGATCGCGTTCCTGTTCGCCGGTGCGGCCGTGCTCGGCACGGCCGCGCCCGCGGCGGCGCACAACGCGTTGATCAGCAGCGACCCGAAGGACAAGACCTCGCTGGAGGTCGGTCCGTCGACCGTCACGCTGACATTCGACCAGGACGTGCAGGGCGGCGCGGGGGTCAACACGATCACCGTCGTCGACGCGAACGGGGGCCACTACGAGGCCCCCGGCGACCCGACGATCAAGGACACGGCCGTGTCCGCGAAGGTCAACGCCCTCGGCAAGGCCGGGCAGTACAGGATCGGCTACCGGATCCTCTCCGCCGACGGCCACCCGGTGTCCGGTGAGCTGACGTTCACGCTGACCAAGGACGGCACGGGCACGCCCACCACCCCCGCGAACCCGGACTCCGCGTCCGGCGGCGGTTCGGGTGACGGCCTGCCGGTCTGGGTGTGGATCGTCGGCGCCGTGGTGCTGCTCGGCGGCGGCGTGTTCTTCGCGCTGCGCGGCGGGGGCGCGAAGGCATGAGCGACGTCCGGACCGGCGCCCCCACCCACTACCGCGTGCTCGCCGGCCTGGTGTCCGGCGCGCTCGCGGGCATCGCGCTCGGCCTCGTGCTGGCACCACCCGTCGTGGTGGCCGGGGTCGTCGACGCCGGGGCGGCGGTCCGGTACGGCCTGCCGGTCACGCGGGTGCTGCTCGACGTCTCGGCGACGGTCGTCGTCGGGCTGTCGATCCTGCCGAAGCTGCTCGGCTTCGACCGGCCCACGCACACCGAACCCGTCATGCGGATCGCCCGGCCGGCCGCGGTCGTCGCCGCCGCCGTCTGGGTGGTCACCGCGCTGACGGCCATCGCGCTGCAGGCCGCCGAGCTGCGGCCGGGCAGCACCGTCAGCATCGGCAACGCCGTCGAGTACATCGCGACCGTGGGCGCCGGCAAGGGCCTGCTCTTCAGCGCGACCTGCGCGCTCGTGTACCTGGTCTTCGGTGTCATGGCCGTGCGCAGCGGGGAGTCCGTGCCCGCCGAGCTGCGCATCCTCGTCTCGATGTTCGGCCTGCTGCCGATCCCGGTGACCGGGCACGCCTCCAACTGGAAGTACCACGACTACTCGATGGTCTCCATGGAGCTGCACGTGCTGGGCGCCGCGGCGTGGACCGGCGGGCTCGGGGCGCTGATGGCGCTGGTCGTCCACCGCAAGGGCCTGCTGGCGATCGCGCTGCCGAGGTTCTCGAAGATCGCGACGATCAGCCTCGTCGTGGTCACGGTGACGGGCCTGTTCAACGGGCTCCTCGAACTTCTCCTCAACCCGGTCGTGCCGTTCCCGCGGTCGATGTTCACCACCGGCTACGGGTTGCTCTTCCTCGGCAAGGCGGTCTGCGCGGTGCTGATCGCCGTGCTCGGCGCGCACATCCGGTGGCGGCTGCTGCCGAAGATCTCCCGGCACGAGGTCACCGCGATCGTGCAGTGGGCGGTCCTCGAGGTGACGATCATGGGTATCGCGTTCGGCCTCGCGGTGGTGCTGAGCCGCGCGCCCGTCAGCTGAACCCCGTCGCCACCCTGACCAGGTCGGCGAGAGCGCGCGACCGGGCGTGCGGTGGCCACGCGATCACCGTCGTCACCTTCTGCGCGTCGACCACCGGTACCGCGACCACCCCTTCGGCCAGTCTCGTGCGGTAGGCCTCGGGCAGCACGGCGACCGCCCGGCCCAGCTCGACCAGCTGGAACAACTGGGTCAGGTTCCGCACCTCGACACCGGAACCGTCCGGGTAGGTGCCGTCCTGGGCGGGCCACCGCGCGAGCTCCGGCAGGGCCTCGACGTCGGCCTGCCGCAGCCCCGGCCGGGCCGCGAGCGGGTGCGCCGACGACATGACCACGACCTGGCCCTCGGTGTGGAGCACCTCCACGTCGAGGCCCGCCGTCGGCTCGTAGGGCTCGTGCAGCAACGCCACGTCAGCGCGTCCGTCGAGCAGCGCGAGGTGCGTGTTGGACTCGCACAGCAGGACCTCGACGGGAACGGCGCCGGGCTCGGCCGCGTACGCGTCGAGCAGCTTCGCCAGCACCTCGCCCGTGCCACCCGCCTTGGAGGCCAGCACCAGCGAGGGCCTCTCCTCGGCGGCACCGCGGGTTCGTCGTTCGGCCGCCGCGAGCGCACCCAGGATCGCCCTGCTCTCGGCCAGGAGCACCTCGCCGGCGTTCGTGAGCGAGACCCTGCGGCTGGTGCGGGTCAGCAACGCGACCCCGAGCCGGTGTTCGAGCTGGGCGATCGTGCGCGAGAGCGGCGGCTGGGCGATGCCGAGGCGTTCGGCGGCGCGGCCGAAGTGCAGCTCTTCCGCGACCGCGACGAAGTACCGGAGCTCCCTGGTCTCCACGCCGTCCACGGTATCCATAGCGGTCGGGTATCGCTGCGACACCGAAGCGGTGTTGGTCTTGAACGCCACTCCGACCACGATCGAAGTCATGGGCGAAAAGACGATTGCGCTGGTCACCGGCGCGAACAAGGGCATCGGGTACGAGATCGCGGCGGGCCTCGGCGCGCTCGGGATGAGCGTCGGGGTCGGGGCACGTGACCGTCAGCGCGGCGAGGAAGCGGCAGCGAAACTGCGAGCCAACGGCGCAGATGCGTTCTTCGTGCCGTTGGACGTGACCGACGACGAGAGCGTCACCTCGGCCGCGTCGTTGCTGGAGGAACGGTTCGGGCGGCTCGACGTGCTGGTCAACAACGCGGGGATCGCCGGGGCGTGGCCCTCGAAGCCGTCGGTCGTCACCCCGGATGACCTCCGGGAGGTGCTGGAGACCAACGTGATCGGCGTCGTCCGGGTCACCAACGCGCTGCTGCCGCTGCTGGAGCGGTCCACCCACCCGCGGATCGTCAACCAGTCGAGCCACCTGTCGTCGCTGACCCTGCAGACGACACCCGGCGTGGAACTCGGCGACGCCGACGGGGGCTACACGCCGACGAAGACGTTCCTGAACGCGGTCACTGTCCAGTACGCCAAGGAGCTCACCGGGATGAAGGTCAACGGGGTCTGCCCCGGTTACGTGGCGACCGATCTCAACGGCCACCAGGGGACCGAAACCCCCGCGAACGGCGCCAAGGCCGCCATCAGGCTGGCGACGCTGCCCGAGGACGGTCCGACCGGCGGCCTGTTCGACGACGCCGGAACCGTGCCCTGGTGAGGCCGGTCGGATGTTCAACGTGAAACATCCACGATCCGGCTGGACTCGGTGAGTGGTCCGATCAACGCGGCGAGCTGCCCACGAAAGGACTAATCAGTGATCAGTCGGGCCGAAGATTCCTCGCGCATCCGCGCCAGCCGGTTCATCGTCCGCTGGCCGCGGCGGTCCAGCTCCCGGCTGTCGATCCAGCCGTTGGCGTAGTAGCGGTAGTCCTGCGCCAGCGCCACGAGCTCGGCGAGGTAGTCGGCGGATCGGCGCCGTCGCTCCTCGTCGAACCCCGCGAGCAGTGGCAGCTGGGTGTCCACCACCTCGTCGAGCAACTGCGCGGACCGCAGCGCTCTCCTGGAACGCCACCTCCGGGTAATGCTCACGCGCCGCACCTCGTCCTCCGCCCGACCTGCCGCACCCCGGGCGTGGATTTCCCGCCCGTCGATGCTGCATTCGTGCGCGAAGGTCCTGGCGTTACCGGTTCGTGTCCCACGCCATCCAAAAGTGGTGCTACAGGTCCAAACGAGATGGCTCAGGCCGCCGTGTCGGTGCCGGTGAAGCGCGCGACGCGCTCGGCCAGCTCGCGGGCTTCGGGGTTGTTGCGGCGCTTCTCGGCCTCCTGGCGCAGCGGCTCCATGCGCTGCTTCGTGCGCACCGACTTCAGGCCCTCGGACAGGTCGACCGCCTGGCCACCGACCTTGGCGCCGTGGTCGATGTCGCCCTGGATGAGGTGGTTGATCGACATCGAGGTGAGGTTGAACGACCGGCTGCGGGCCATGTCGTCGCCGAAGCTGTTGATCGCCTTGGACAGGTAGGGGATCGCGGTCCGCGCGTACTTGGCGTCCACCGACTGGGCCAGCTCCGTGTGCACCGTGCCGATCATCGACGAGAGGTCGACCTCGTTGAAGAACCTGGCCCAGGCGGGGGCTTCGGCGACGTCGGCGCGGGAGAACTCGTCGCGCGCGCGGCCGAGCAGCTTGAGCGCCTGCTCGTCGGAGCCCATCTTCGCGTAGGCCCAGGCCTCGTTCGCGCAGAGGATGCCCACCGCGAGCTCGGAACCGGAGTTCTGCGCGGCCAGCTGCCCCAGCTGGAACACCTTGAGCGCGTCGTCGGGGGCGTTCTGGTGCAGGTAGACGCGGCCCATGCGGTACAGGATGTTCGCCATCAGGGCCTCGTTGTCGCCCTGCTTCGCGAGGTCGAGCGCCTGGCCGAAGTGGTTGCGGGCCGAGTCCATCAGGCCCGTGTCGAACGACGTCCAGCCGGCGAGGTTGTGCAGGTCGGCCAGGGCGACGAAGAGCCGCTGGCGGACGATGTCCGTGGAGCTGGCGCCGAGCATCTGCTGCCCCCAGGACAGCTGGGCGACCACGGCGTCACGGCACGAGCCGCCGCCGTACTGGTAGTCGAGGGCACGCAGAGCCCGCGTCGCCGCTTCGACCTGGCGCACATCGGTCATGCCGATGCGTCCCGGAGCCGGAGTCTGTGTGGGGTGGGAAACCCACGACCCGGAGTCCGCTCCGAACACGGCCGCGCCGACTGTCACGGCGGCGGCGTGCGCGAGGAACTTCCGACGCTTCACCGACTCTTCCTCCTCAGGATGGGGTGAATCCGCGGCTGCGGCCACCCTCACTGCCGTTGTCTCGTCATAGGCGAGACCCATGTATCCACGTGGGACACCCAGACCCACGGCGATCCTCGTCAGGACGTCGTACGCCATCACCTGGCGTCCCTTGAGGATCTCCGAGACCTCGGACTGCGACTGGCCAGTGAGCGCCGCGATCTGGCGCTGGGACACACCGTGCCGCCGGAGCAGCCGGTAAACCGAGCTGATCTCCCGTCGCGCCAGTGCGTCCCGCATCTCCGGGTGGTCCCACACCTCGGTGGGGATCGGAGAGCCCTGGGAACTCATGGTGTTCATCGCGCACCCTCACAGTCCGTTGGGCGTCATCGGCAGACTAGGGGCAGGTCCCCGAGCCCGAGAAGTCCTCTTCGGCGGGGCTGATCGGCCCTGCCGAACACCGCTTACCGCTCACCGTAAGAGTCCCACCGGTCAGCGCTGCGACGTCCCGTTCCGGCATGAATCATCGCAATCTGGATCCCGGTAAGCGAGTGAGCACGGAGAGGAACGACCTGATAGTGGACAGCTCCTCCTCGTACTCCACCTCCATTGTGGAGACGGGTGACACCGACTCCACATGGCGCGGCACGACCGGGCAGCGTCGGACGTGGCAGATCAGCTGCGGCGACGTGGTCGACCGGGACCGCCAGCTCACCGTGAAGGTGGTGCAGGGCCAAGTGGTCCTGGTAGGCCCTCCCGGTGAGACGGCAGTCTTGTCCCACGACCAGCTCGTACAGCTCAGGGCTGCGCTACGCGAAGCCGCCGACCAGGCGGAAAGGTGACGGTGACGTTTCGATGGACGCGATCCTCGGACAGGTTCTTCGCAACGCTGTGTGGGAACGCCTCGACCTGCTCACGGAGCTGGCGAGCCGCGCTGACGCCCCGTCCCTGCTGTCGGTGGCCCGGTCCGAGCTCCCTCGGCTGACCGAGGGATGGCGCGCTCTGCTGGCGGCGCACGAGCCGGACGAGAAGGGCAACTGCCCCGAGTGCTCCGGCCGCTGGCGCCAGCAGAAGTCACCTTGCTCGGTGTGGCGCGCCGCGTACGAACACCTGGTCGCGGGCGGACTCGCCCCGCGCCCGGCTCGCCACCTGCGCGAGGCCCCGGTGACCCCTCCTGTCACCCGGTCCCGCCGCGCGGTGGCTCGAGCCCACTAACGGGCGTTTGCGACCGACCTGGCGTCCCCCCGACACGACCAGGTCTGCAAACCGCCTACTGACCGGTGGTCCGCGATGTGCGAACCCCCGACCGCTACATCGCGGACCCCGGTCAGCTCACCCAACTCCACAGATTCCCGCGGGCCGGCGACGTGCACCTTCCCTCCCCGACCGTCGCCGGTCCGCGGTCACCAAACCCGGCCCCTGTCTGCACCTCCCGCGCAGGCAGGGGCCGTTTCCACGACTGCGCGGGGATCGGGCCGGAGCCCGCGAACGCGACTAGCCCCGTCCTCCGAGCTTCTCCTCGGCCGCCCGCGCGACGAGGACCGGCAAGAAGGACTCGATCTTCGCGTTGTCGATGATCTCGTCGTAGGCCTCGCGCACGGCGCGCTGAACGGCCTGGTCGTCGTACTGGTCACCGACGCGGCGCCGCACCTCGGAAGCCGCCTGGCGCACCTGGTCCTCGGCGTCGGCGTGCAGGCCGCGCGGGTCGCGCACCCGGTGGCCGTCGATCGTTCCGGTCATGGTGTCCTCCCTCGGTTCAGGTGGCCGGGGAGTTCCCGTTCTCAGCGGTGCGTACCCGTCTTCCACGCGAGGTACGAGATCAGGCCGGGGAACAGCCGTCCCGAGATCTCGAACGCCTTGAGCTGCCACGGGAAGAGGTGCTCGCCGCGCTCCTTCTCCACCGCGTCGACGATCGCCTTCGCGCACTGCGCGGGCGTGACCGTCGGGATCATCCTGGCGACCGCCGGGAACCGCTCCTCCACGCCGGGGTTGTTCGTGAAGTACTCGCTCGACACCTTGCCCGGCACGACCTCGCTGATCCCGACGCCGGTCCCCCGCAGGTCGAGGCGCAGCGACGCCGTGAGACCGCGCAGCGCCCACCGCGACGACTGGTAGCCCACGCAGCCGGGGATCGGCAGGCGCGACACCGGCGAGTTCACGTTGACGATCCAGCCGGAGCCACGAGACCGCATGGCACCCAGGTACTCCCTGGTCAGGAGCAACGCCGCCAGGTACGGCACGGCGGTCATGGTCTGCAGCTCGTCGGCCGACGTGTCGTCCAGGAACAGCCAGCGGCCGGCACCCGCGTTGTTGACGAGCACGTCCGGGGCCGGAACGTCCTCGGCGAGTGCGCGGATCTGCGCGCCGTCCGCGAGATCGGCCGGGTGGGCGGTCGCCGAGCCGCCGAACTCCGCGATCCGCTTGACCTGCTGATCCAGCAGCTCAGCGCTCCGGGCCACAAGGTGGACATGGGCGCCGTGCGCGGCGAACCGGAACGCGGTCTCCGCGCCGATCCCCTGGGACGCTCCCGTGACCAGGACCCGCTTGCCCTCGACCTGCATCAGACCACCGATCGCACTCGACTCATCAACACCGCCGCCAGCGCCGTCGCCAGCGCCGACACCGCGAAAAGCCCGCGGTAGCCACCCAGGCCGGCCAAGATCACCGCGGTCAGCAAAGGAGCGATGACCTGCGGCAGCGCGTTGGCGACGTTCAGCACGCCGAGGTCCTTGGCCCGGTCGGACGCCGCCGGCAGCACCTGGGTCAGCAGCGCGATCGCGACCGCCCAGTAAGTGCCGAAGCCGACGCCGAGCAGCGGCGCGGCGATCAAAGCGCTCGTCCAGGTGGGCCAGACGACCAACAACAACGCGGCAACCGCCATCACCACGGCCGCCAGGTACACGTACGGCTTCCGCCGCCCGGAACGATCACTCCGTGCGCCGAACAGCACCGCTCCTGCGGCGAGCGCCACCCCGTAGAGCGCCATCAGCACCAGCAGACCGTCTTCCGGCGACGGGTGGCGGACGACGTCGCCCAGGAAGAAGAGGAGGTAGAGCGTCCCGAACGCGTTGCCGAGGTTGATCATGAGGTGGCCGAGCCAGGCCCAGGCGAAGTCGGGGTGCTCGCGCGGGGAGATCCAGAACGTCGGCTTGACCGGCTTGGCGACGAGCTGCGTGTCCGGCGTGCGCCAGACGAAGAAAAGCGCTCCCACGACCACGATGGCAGCACACGCCAGATAGCCCGCGGTCAGTCCGCTGACCAGCAACGTCACGACGACCGCGCCCAGCACCGTGCCGAGCATCTGGCTGATGCCGATGAGCCCGCCGACCTGCGCCCGCTGCACGACGGGCACGCGGTCCGGCACCGCGGAGGTCAGCGCGGCGAGCATGCCGCCGATCCCCGCCTGCACCAGACACCAGCCCACGGTCATGACGAACACCGACGGCGCGTTGGCGAGAACGGCAAGACCGACGGCACCGACAGCAGCGCCGGCCAGCGTCCACGGATGACGACGACCGAACCGCGAGGTCGTGCGGTCGGACAAGAACCCGATCAGCGGCACGACCAGCAACGACACCAGGGCGCCGACGCCGGTGACGATGCCGAACACCAGCTCCTTGTCCGCCTTGTCCAGCAGCTCGGCCTGCTGCGGCAGCAAGACCTGGATGGGCGCGTAGATCGCGAGCCACAGCCCCAGGTTCGCCGCGAAGAGCCAGGCCATCCAGCCTCTTCTGACCGGGACCACCGGTTCGGCGAGCGCCTCACCCACCGCTGATCACCTCGCGGTACCAGTGGAACGAGTCGCGCGGCGTGCGGACCTGCGTCTCGTAGTCGACGTGGACCAGGCCGAACCGCTGCGAATACCCGGCCTCCCACTCGAAGTTGTCGAGCAGCGACCACACGAAGTACCCGCTGACGCCCGCCTCCCGAGCGGCCTCGAGGTGCCCGTCCAGGTAGGAGATCCGCTCGGCGTCGTGGAGGTCTTCCGGGAAGCTGCAGCCGCTCTCGGTGACGTGCACCGGCGGCAGCGACGGGTGGCGTTCGCGCAGCTGGGCGATCATCTCGCTCAGCCCGGACGGCACGATCGGCCAGCCGAACCCGGTGCGCGGGTACTCGTCGATCTCCACCAGCTCGAACGGCAGCGGGTTGCCCTCGGACGGCGACTTCAGCCGCGTCGGGTTGTAGTAGTTGACCCCGTAGAAGTCGAGCGGCTGGTGGATCGTGGCCAGGTCATCTCCGGCGACGGGCAGGAGATCGGCGACTGCGTCCGGATATCGGCCCGACAGCACCGGGTCGGCGTAGAGCCAGTTGTGGATCTCGCTGTAGGCCTCGGCGGCCGCTACGTCGTTCGGCGCAGCCGGCCAGGCCGGCGTGTGGTTGTTCGCCGTGCCAACCGCTTGCGCGCCGTACGAACGGAGCACCTGGACCGCGCGGCCGTGGGCGAGGTTCAGGTGGTGGGCGGTCGGCAACGCGTCGAAGAGCAGCGTCTTGCCCGGTGCGTGCTCACCGATCGCATAGCCCTGCAACGTCACCATCGCGGGTTCGTTGATCGGGATCCACAGCTCCACGCGGTCGGCGAGCCGGTCCGCGACCAGCGCCGTGTAGTCGGCGAACCGGTCGGCGACGTCCCGGTTGAGCCAGCCACCCTCCGCTTCGAGCTCCAGCGGCGTGTCCCAGTGGTACAACGTCACCACCGGTGCGATGCCGGCGTCGACGAGGGCGTCGACCAGGCGGTCGTAGAAGTCGAGTCCCTCGGCGTTGACGGGTCCCCTGCCGGAGGGCTGGACGCGCGGCCACGCGATGGAGAAGCGGTACGCGTTGACGCCGAGCTGCGTCATCAGCGCCACGTCCTCGCGCCACCGGTGGTAGTGGTCGCACGCGACGGAAGCGTTCTGGTTCTCGTGCACCGGGGTGAACGCGTCCCACACGGAGGGGCCTCGACCGCCGGCGTCGAACGCGCCCTCGATCTGGAACGCGGACGTCGACACTCCCCACAGGAAGCCGCTCATCGATCCTCCAAATGTGAAACTTGTTCGGATCGTAGGCGTGTTGACGGCTTCGGGGAAGTGAAAGAGCCGTACAACAGGCAAGATGGAAGTACCCGAACTACTGGGAGTCGCCGTGACGAGCACCACCCCGCTTCGCCGTCAGCCCGTCCAGCAGCGCAGCGCCAAGAGAGTCGAGCGAATGCTCGAGGCGTGCGCGACCCTGATCGACGAGGTGGGCTACGACGGCGTCACCACGACGTTGATCGCGGAGAGGGCGGGCGTCGCGGTCGGTTCGCTCTACCAGTTCTTCCCGGACAAGAGAGCCGTCGTGCAGGCGCTGACGCTGCGCAACGTCGACAAGTTCTCCCAGGGCATCACCGAACGGCTCGAGCAGGCGACACTCGAGCACTGGTGGGACGCCGTGGACACGGTGTTCGACGTGTACGTGACGATGCACCGCGAGATCCCCGCGTTCGGGAAGCTGCACTTCGGTGACGTCGTGGACATGCGCCTGCTCGACGACCGGCGCGACAACAACGCCGTCATCTCCGACAAGATCTCGGAGCTGATCTCGGGCAAGTTCGGCATCCCGATGGGCGAGGTCGGCCTGCCGATCGCGATCGCCGTCGAGGCCGCCGACGCCGTGCTGAAGATGGCCTTCCGCAACAACCCCGTCGGCGACCCCGCGATCTTGGCCGAGGCCAAGGCGCTGGTCAGGGGCTACCTGTCATCACGCCTGCCCGCCTAGCCGAAGTTGCGGCGCTCGCCGCGGTACGTGGGCACGGTGCGCTCGATGCGGTCACCGTGCACCAGGTGCACCTCGTCGAACCGCTCGAACAACTCGCCCGCCTTGGCGTGCCGCATCCAGACGCGGTCGCCGATCCGCAGCTGTTCCGCCGCCCTGCCGGTCACCGGCGTCTGCACCTCGCCGGCGCCCTCGAGCCCGAGCGTCTTGAGCCCCTCCGGCAGGTACGGCGAGGGCTGGCGGTCGGGGGTGGGCGTGCCGGACGCGATGTAGCCGCCGGCGAAGAGGGTGGCGACCCGCTTGGCCGGCTTGCGCACCACCGGCAACGCGAAGAGCGCGGCGGGCTGCGGCTTGAACGCCTGGTAGGCGTCGAACAACGTCGGTCCGAACAGGCCGCTGCCCGCCGCGAGCTCGGTGACCGACGGGTCGGACCCGGTCAGCTCCAGACTGCCGGTGCCACCGCCGTTGACGAACTCGAGGTCGGCGACCTGCCGCACCGCGCGGATCACGGCGGTCCGCCGTTCGACCAGCTCCGGCCCGGACCTCGCCTGGATGAACCGGATCCCGATCGCCCGGAAGGGCTGACCGGGCGGCTTGTCCCCCAGCCCGGCGATCTGCCCCTCGTAGGCCATGACCCCGACGAGCTGGAACCCGGTGCGGCGCACGATCTTCGCGGCGAGCGCCCTCGCCTGCTGCGGCGTGTGGACCGACGACCGCCGCGGACCGATGTGGACACCCGGCAACGGCCGCCACGACACGTCGAGCTCCAGGCACACCCGGATGTCGGCGTGCGGCCCGACGGCGGCGTCCACGAAGTCGAGGTGCTCCACCGAGTCGACCATGATCGTCACGCGCTGCCGCGCCGTCTCGTTGGCGGCGAGCTTCTGCAGAGCGGCCCGATCGGCCGTCGGGTAGGCGACCAGCAGGTCGTCGCTCACGTTCTGCTCCGACAACCACAACGCCTCGGCCAGCGAGTAGCACATGACCCCGGCGTAACCGGGCCGTTCGAGCGCCCGGCACACCAGGTCGCGCACGCGAACCGACTTGCTCGCCACCCGGATCGGATGACCGGCAGCGCGACGGGCGAGGTCCGCCGCGTTGTGGTCGAAGGCGTCCAGGTCGACGATCGCGAACGGAGGATCCAGGTCCTTCGTCGCGGCGTCGAGTCGAGTTCTGCGCATGCTCTGACGGTACGTCCTCCACCCTTGAAACGTGAAGGGCTTTCACTTACGTTACCCGCAGGTCACACTCTCTCGTGGAGGTTCGCGTGTGGACGAACTGGGCTGGAACTGCTTCGTGCACGCCGACGCGCGTCGTCCACCCCGCCGGCACGGACGAGATCGCCGAGGCGGTCCTCTCGGGTTCGCGCGTCCGCGCGCGGGGCAGCGGCCACTCGTTCAACGACATCGCCGTGGCCCCCGAGACGGCGCTCGACCTCGACCGCTGGACGGGCATCGTCCGCGCGGACGCGGAAACCGGCCTGGTCACCGTCCGCTCGGGCACTCCCCTGTGGTCGTTGAACGCGGACCTCCACCGCCTCGGCCTGGCCATGCCGAACCTCGGCGACATCGACGCCCAGACCGTCGCCGGCGCGATCTCCACCTCGACCCACGGCACCGGCGCCAAGCTCGGCGTCCTCGCCACCGCCGTCGAGTCCCTCGAACTCGTCCTGGCCGACGGCTCGGTCGTCACCTGCTCCCGAACCGAACGCCCGGACCTCTTCAACGCGGCCCGCGTGGGCCTCGGCGCCCTCGGCGTCATCAGCACCCTGACCCTGCGCTGCGTACCGTCGTTCGTCCTGCGGGCGTCGGAGTCCCCCGGCCGCCTGGACGCGGTGCTGGAGCAGTTCGACGACCTCTGCGCCGTGGAGGACCACGTCGAGTTCCACTGGTTCACCCACTCCGACCGCGTGATCCTCAAGCGCAACAACAGGATCACCGAACCGGCCCGCCCGCTCTCGAAGCTCCGCCAGACCTGGGAGTACGAGGTGATGGAGAACGCGGCGTTCGGCGCCGTGACCAAGGTGGCACGCAGGTTCCCGCGCTACACCAAGCGCCTCAACGAGGTCTGCGGCTCCCTGATCTCCGAACGGTCCTATTCGGACTACTCGCACAACGTCTTCGTGACCCCGCGCCGAGTCCGCTTCGTGGAGACCGAGTTCTCGATCCCCCGCGAAACCCTGTTGGACGTCATCGCGGAACTCCGCGCGGTGGCCGACAAGCTGGGCGACCGCGACCACCTGATCGTCCCGTGCGAGGTGCGCGTAGCCCAGGCAGACGACATCTGGCTCTCGACGGCCAACGGCCGAGACACCGCGTACATCTCGATGCACCAAGCACTCGGCATGCAGTACAAGGCTTTCTTCGACGCGTACGCGAGCATCGCCGCGTCAGTAGGAGGCCGCCCGCACTGGGGCAAGATGCACGACCTGACCGCGACCGAACTGCGCCCGCTCTACCCGCACTTCGACGACTTCCTGCGGGTGCGCGACGAGGTGGACCCGGGCCGCACCTTCACCAACCAGTACCTGGACCGCGTGCTGGGCACCTGACCACGAAACCGAAGGCGAGCCGATCCCAGCCGCGATGCCGAAGGCGAGGCGTGCCATCAACCCAGGAGACCAACGCGAGGCAACAGGCCGCCCGCAAAGCAACCACCCGCAGAAGCCCGCCACCAGCGAACCCCACGGCCAGAGCGCACACACCAGCGACACCGCACGCTAACGCAGGCGTCCCCCCACTCTCAGGACCCCTCGCAACACAACCTACCCAGCACCCCCGACAAGATCAGAGAACAGCGCGAACCGCCTCACCCACAGGCGTCTCGCCCTCGACCAACTCGAGGGTCTTCCCCACGGTCCCGGGAGCCCCCAGCAACTCCACCAGCACAGCAGCGACATCAGCCCGGGCAACCGACCCCCGGGGCAACCGAGGCGCGGCAAGGGTCACCAGCCCGGTCCCGGGCCCGTCCACCAACCGCCCCGGCCGGAGGATCGTCCAGTCGAGGTCCCGACCGCGAAGATCCTCTTCGGCCATCTTCTTGGCCTTCAGGTACACGGCGAACTCGGGGTCCACATCAGGCGAGTCGGCGGCTTCGATGCCCACCGACGACACCTGGACGAACCGCCGCACCCCCGCCTCCACGGCAGCGGAGGCGAAGAGGGCGGCGGCCCCGTAGTCCACGGTGTCCTTGCGGGCGGCGCCGGATCCGGCACCCGCACCGGCGGCGAACACAGCCGCGTCAGCGCCGTTCAAATACGAGGCGACCGAGTCGAGGTCGGCAGACTCCAGGTCGCACAACACCGGAACGGCTCCGGCTTCCTGCACGTCACCAAAGTGATCGGGATTGCGGACCAGTGCGGTGGCGGCGTGTCCACGGGTGGCCAGCTGCTGCTCGAGGAGCAGCGCGATCTGCCCGTGTCCGCCGGCTATGACTACTCGCATGTCCCGACCGTAGATCAGTGTGCGGCGCCCGGCACGACGCGCGCGATCAGGACGCGGTGGCGAGCACCTGCTCGTAGACGAGCTCGTTGACCCAGCGGGTGATGGCGGTGTCCTCGGCGGGGACGCTCTCCTGGCGGCCGGACACGTCGACCGAGAGGTCCTTCTCGTCGTCGGCCAGCAGGACCGAGACGCCGTAGCGGCGGACGCGGGGCAGGCAGTTCGCGAGGTAGTCGTGCGAGAAGGCGACCGACTCGGGGAGGACGACCGCGGCGTTGCCGTAGCGGGCGAAGGGGACCGCGGAGGCGAGGGCGGTGCGCCAGTGGCGGGCGACGGCCAGGACGCCGACGATGCGGACGGCGGCCGGCGGGACGCGGCCTTCCATCTCCGGCCACACCCAGGTGGAGACGGTGGTCTTGTCGGCCTCGGGAGCGGCACCCACGCACACGCGCTCGGCGTGGGCGTCGGCCAGGAGCTCGGCCACCACGACGACCTTGCGGCCCATGAGGACCATCTCGGGGAGAACGACTCCGTGCCAGCCGAGGCGGATCGCCGCGGCGGCTGCCAACTCCTCGACGGACGCGGGCAGTTCCGGAACCGGGACCGGGGTCGTCGACAGACCGTTCGAGCTGTCGAGGGCCGCGATCCTTGCTGGGGTGCTGCTCACGCCAGTGCCTCCTCGTCACCCGCGGCGGGCGATCCGCCGCGTTTCGACTCGTGCTCTGGATAAGGAGTAGCAGGAAGCGCACGGCCCGCCCCCAGGTCAGCGCACCCCCTGCGATCGACGGCGCCGAGCGGTCGGTGACCGGTCGAAGAACGGTCTGGCGAGTTCGGTCCTACGATGCTGCCGTCTGGGTGACGTCGACCCGGATGGCCGCACCGAAAGACCTGCTCAGAGTGAGTGCGCCAGGCGTGGCGCGCGAAACCGCCGATCGGTGAGCGGTCGCCGTCCGCCGACCGTTCACCGCGCCAGAACGACCACCTACATGATGATCACGGTCTTGCCGGGTCCGTGACCTGCGAAAACGTTGGTAGCCCCGCGCAGCGGCAAGCGGCGGGCGATCGGTACCCGCAGCTCACCGGCCTGCACCATCGACGCGAGCCGCTCCAACGCTTCCTTCGTGCCCTTCATGCTGAAGTTCTGCGCCGGGTCAGCGGAGACGTAGTTGGTGTTGAACGCCAACGGCGCGTAGCGCGCGTTCGCCTCGAACGACGAACGGTCGGCGCTCACGAGGTCGATCAGGGCGTCGGCTTCGACGAGCGAGTCGCCGCGGCCGACCGGGATGACGCGCTTGCCGGCCGCGCGGGCGATCTGGGTGGCGAACGACCCGACGCCTCCGGAAGCGCCGACGATCAGGACCGATTCCGCGGGTCCCAGCGCCTCGACCAACTGCAGGGCGGTCATTCCCGCTGTCGGCAATGCGGCGGCGACGGCGGGATCCATGTCCTCGGGCACAGAAGCCAACGCGTTGGTGGCCGGAACTGTGACGTACTCGGCGTATGTTCCGCCGCCGACGGGACGGCGGAAGAACGTGCCGAAAATCCTCTCCCCGGAACCGACGACCTCACCCGCACCATCAGTTCCGGGAACCAACGGGAACACGTGGGGCGCGGAACTCCGCAGCATCCCGTCGACGACTTTGCGGTCGAACGGGTTGACGCTCGCCGCGAGCAACCGGACCTTCAGCTCACCGGGCCCCGCCTGGGGTTCCGGGACCTCCACCAGCTCCAGCTCCGCGCCGAAGTCCGCTGCCGCCATCGCCCACATGCTGGCCCCCGAACGAGTGACAGACATCACCTGTTGGATCAAGGAATCCGATACTGCCGATCAACGAAAGAACCCCCCTCGCGATTCCGCGAGAGGGGTTCCCTCTGTCTTTCGATGGGCAAGGGGGGAGTTGAACCCCCACGTCCTTTCGGACACACGGACCTGAACCGTGCGCGTCTGCCATTCCGCCACTTGCCCCTGGAGACGTTGAGAACACTAGCACGCGTCCAAACCAGGTTCCTAATCGCCCCCTGTAGGCGTCGTCGCACCCGGATACGATCGGTGCAGGAGCCCGTCCGCGCGGAAGGAGTCGACATGGGCCTGCAACGCTTCGAGCGCAAGCTCGAAGGTCTCGTCGGCAACACCTTCGCGCGGGTGTTCGGCGGCAACGTCGTGCCCCAAGAGGTGGCACAGGCGCTGCAACGGGAGGGTGACAGCAACATCCGCGAGCTCGCGGGTGGCAGACTGCTAGCCCCCAACCACTACACAGTGCTGCTCGGAGCCCAGGACCACGAACGTCTTGCGGGCGATGAGCAGGATGAACTACGCATCACACAGCTCCTCGCAGAGGGCCTGCGAGAGCACCTGGCCGAGTCCGGATGGGATACCTATGGTGACGTCGTAGTCTCCCTGGAGCGCTCCGAGGCGCTGCACACCGGACAGTTCCGAACCAGCTCGTCCGTCGACCCCGACGTGAAAGCGGCCAGCCGACGGTCAGCACCACCTCGCACCGCAGGAGACCGATCCATGAGCCAGCCACCCGGCTACGGACAAGGACAGGGCCAGCCCGCCCAGGACCCTTATGGTCAGGGCGGCTACGGCCAGCAGGGCTACGACCAGCAGGGCTACGGCCAGCAGCAGGGCTACGGCCAGCAGGGTTACGACCAGGGCTACGGCCAGCAAGGCGGCTACGACCAGGGCTACGGCCAGCAGGGCGGCGGCTACGGCGGCGCCCCGCAGGGCTACGACCAGGGTTACGGCCAGCAGCAGGGCTACGACCAGGGCTACGGCGGCGGCCAGCAGGGCGGCGGCGGGTACGACCAGGGTTACGGCCAGCAGCAGGGCTACGGCCAGCAGGGCTACGACCAGGGTTACGGCGGCGCCCAGCAGGGCGGCTACGACCAGGGCTACGGCCAGCAGGGCGGGTACGACCAGGGCTACGGCCAGCAGCAGGGCTACGGCCAGCCCGGTGGCTACGACCAGGGCTACAACCAGGGCGGATACGCCCCGCCGGCGACCCAGGGCGCGAACCGCCAGCTCAACGCGACGCTGCACCTCGACGACGGATCCAACCGGACGTACAACCTCAAGCAGGGTGGAAACGTCGTAGGACGTGGGCAGGAGGCCGACTTCCGCCTCCCGGACACGGGTGTCTCCAGGCGCCACCTGGAAATCTCGTGGGACGGGCAGAATGCGATGCTCGCGGATCTCGGTTCGACCAACGGCACCACGGTGAACGGCACGCCAGTGCAGACTTGGCAACTCGCGGAAGGCGACGTCGTCCGCATCGGCCACTCGTCACTGGTCTTCCGCACCGCGGGCTAGTGGTCGGCACGGGCGTCGGCATGCAACTCAAGGCAGGAGCGGTTACAACCGGTGCAAGAGCTGGTGATGCAGCTGACCAGAGCGGGCTTTCTCGTGCTCCTCTGGCTTTTTGTGCTGGCCGCCCTACGTGTGGTCCGCTCTGATCTCTACGCAGCCTCAGGGCTCCGGGCGTCAGGTCTGCCCGGATTCCGGAGGTCCGAGAAGTCGGCGAGGGGGAGCAAGGCGCCTCGGCAACTCGTGGTCACCCACGGGGCGCTGACCGGCACCCGCATCTCGCTCGACGGCAGGCCGATCCTGATCGGCCGCGCTGACGACTCCACTCTCGTCCTGGACGACGACTTCGCGTCGACCAGGCACGCGAGGCTGTCCATGCGCGGTACCGACTGGTACGTGGAGGACCTCGGCTCCACGAACGGCACCTACCTGGACCGAGCCAAGGTCACCGCACCCCTGCGCGTACCTCTCGGCACCCCGATCCGCATTGGCAAAACGGTGATCGAGCTGCGCTCATGACCTTGGTTCTTCGATACGCGGCCCGCAGCGACAGGGGCCTGGTTCGTTCCAACAACCAGGACTCCGTGTACGCGGGTCCTCGCCTGCTCGCAGTAGCCGACGGCATGGGTGGCCACGCCGCCGGTGAGGTCGCGAGCAAGGTGGTCATCGCCTCGCTGGCCCACGTCGACGACGACGAGCCGGGCGACGACCTCCTCGGCAAGCTGCGCGACGCGGTCGCGAGTGGCAACGGCGCCATCTCCGAGCTCGTGACGAGCGACCCGGACCTGGAGGGCATGGGCACCACGCTCACGGCCATCCTGTTCGCGGGCAACCGCCTCGGGCTCGTGCACATCGGCGACTCGCGCGCGTACCTCCTGAGGGAGGGTTCTTTCGCGCAGATCACGCACGACGACACGTTCGTCCAGTCGTTGATCGACGAGGGCCGGATCACCCCGGACGAGGCGGCCACGCACCCGCAGCGCTCGCTGCTGCTGCGCGCCCTCACGGGGCACGACTTCGAGCCCAGCCTCACGGTGCGCGAGGCGCGTGCCGGCGACCGGTTCCTGCTCTGCTCGGACGGTCTGTCCGGCGTCGTGAGCATGGAGACGCTCGACGAGGCGATCCGCATCCCCGACCCGCAGGCCTGCGCGGACCGGATGATCGAGCTCGCGCTCAAGGGCGGCGGCCCCGACAACGTCACGGTGATCGTGGCGGACGTCGAGGACGTCGACTTCGGCGACGACTACCCGATCGTCGGCGGCGCGGCGGGCGACGGCAGCGAAGAGCACAACACCCCTCCGGACTCGGCGGCCTCGCGGGCGGCGACGCTCACGCAGCAGCGCCCGCCCGTGCCCCAGCGCATGGAGGCACCGCCTCCTCCCCCGCAGGACCCGAAGCGCAAGAAGCGCAACGCCCTCAAGGCGTTCGCGATCATCTTCGTGCTGCTCCTGCTCGCCGCGGTCGTCGCGGTCGGCGGCAAGCTGTGGCTCAACACCCAGTACTACGTCGGCGCCACCGCGGACGGCCAGGTCGCGATCTTCCGCGGTCTCAACGGCTCGGTGCTCGGCTTCAAGCTCTCGTCCAAGGTCGAGGACTCGTGCCCGCCCGGTTCCACGGGCTGCACCCCGATCACGCTGAACGACCTGCAGGAAGCCGGCCGCAAGACCATCACCGCGGGCATCCGCAGCGACAACGGCCTGGACGGCGCCCGCGCCGCGGTCCGGTTGCTGCGCACCGAGCACATGCTGCCGCTGTGCAAGGACACGTCGTCGACGTCGAGCACCCCCACGACGCCGGCCACCCCGTCCAGCACGCCGGGCAGCAGCACCTCGAACGCGCCCGCCAACGGTTCGGCGAACCCGGAGACCGGTTCCACCGAGCCTTCGCTCACCCCCTCCCAGCAGAAGCCGGGTGTGGAATGCCGGGAGGGTCCGTAGCTGATGGGCTCGCCCGTCCCCACCGGGGAAGGCTCAGCAGGTGCGTCGGTGGCGACGAGCACGTCGCCAGGACTGCGAGCGCCGACGCGGCGCGGCACCGAGCTGGTCATGCTGTCGTTCGCCGCCGGCCTCGTGACGCTGGCGTTGATCCTGGTCGAACTGAACCAGGAGCGCTCGCTGAGCCTGAGGATCCTCTACCTCGGTCTCGCGTACCTCGGTCTCTTCGCCTGTGCCCACCTCGCCGTGCGCCGGTGGGCGCCGTACGCCGACCCGGTGATCCTGCCGTGCGTCGCGTTGCTCAACGGGCTCGGCCTGGTGGTCATCCACCGGATCGACCTCGCCATGGAGGGCACCGTCTTCCCGGACGGCTCGACGTGGGACCCGATGGCGTTCAAGCAGGTCATCTGGACCGCCATCGGGTTGTTGCTGTTCGCGGCGACGCTGAAGTTCCTCACCGACCACCGCACGCTCGCGCGGTTCGGCTACACGTTCGGCCTCGCCGGCCTCGTCGCGCTGATGCTGCCCGGTGTGCTGCCGGGCTTCATCGCCCCGGAGATCAACGGCGCGAAGATCTGGCTGCGCATCGGCCCGTTGTCGATCCAGCCCGGTGAGTTCGCCAAGATCCTGCTGATGGTCTTCTTCGCCGCTTTCCTGGTGTCGAAGCGGGACCTCTTCACCGTGGCGGGCCGCCGGTTCCTCGGCATGGACCTGCCGCGCGCCCGCGACCTCGGCCCGCTGTTCGCGGCCTGGGGCGTCACGGTCGCGGTCATGGTGCTTCAGAAGGACCTCGGCTCCTCACTGCTGTTCTTCGGCATCGTGCTCGTGCTGCTCTACGTCGCCACCGAACGCGCGGCGTGGGTCGTGCTCGGCCTCGGCCTGTTCTCCGGCGGCGCGGTCGTCGCGTGGAAGCTGTTCGGGCATGTCCAGCAGCGCGTGGCGAACTGGCAGGACCCGATCTCGCGCTACGAGCTCGTCGGCGGCGGTTACCAGATCTCGCAGTCGCTGTTCGGGCTCGCGACCGGCGGCATCGGTGGTGCGGGCCTGGGCGCCGGCCGCCCGGAGATGATCCCCGAGGCGAACACCGACTTCATCACGGCCGTGATCGGCGAGGAGCTCGGGTTCATCGGCTTCGCGGCGCTGCTGCTGGTCTACATGATCTTCGCGTTGCGCGGCCTGCGCAGCGCCATCGCCGTGCGCGACAGCTTCGGCAAGCTGCTCGGCGGCGGTCTCGCGTTCGCGGTCTGCTTCCAGGTGTTCATCGTCGTCGGCGGTGTCACGAAGCTGATCCCGATGACGGGCATCACCGCACCGTTCCTGTCCAAGGGTGGTTCGTCGCTGCTCGCGAACTACATCCTGGTGGCGTTGCTGCTGCGGATCTCCGCGGCGG
Source organism: Lentzea sp. DG1S-22 (assembly GCF_036321065.1). NCBI lineage: Bacteria > Bacillati > Actinomycetota > Actinomycetes > Pseudonocardiales > Pseudonocardiaceae > Lentzea > Lentzea sp. DG1S-22. Next base: position 5,984,963 of record NZ_CP143276.1, read on the forward strand.
CGCGGGCCCCGCAGCGGGCTCCGAAGCCGAAACCACAGCAACCGGCCATCGCCGACCAGCACACTGTGATGGTGGAGCGTCCCAAATGAACACACCGCTCCGCCGCGTCGGCATGGCCATGATGGTGATGGTCCTGCTCCTGCTGGGCAACGCCACGTGGGTCCAGGTCATCAACGCCGACGAGTGGCGCAAGAACCCCTACAACCGCCGGGTGCTGCTCGACGAGTACGCCCGCAAACGCGGTCTGATCACGGTCGCCGACGGCACGGTGATCGCGGACGTCAAGGAGACGACCGACCGCCTGCGGTACCTGCGCACCTACAACGCGGGCCCGGTCTACGCACCCGTCACGGGGTACCTGTCGGTCACCTACGGCACCTCCGGCATGGAGCGCGCCGAGAACGACCTGCTCAACGGCTCGGACGACCGGCTGTTCGCGCGCCGCGTCTCCGCGTTGATCACCGGTCGCGACCCGGTCGGCGGCAACGTGCAGCTCACCCTGAACGCCAAGGTGCAGCAGACCGCGTACGACCAGCTGACGGCGAAGGGCTTCACCGGCTCGGTCGTCGCGATCAAGCCGGACACCGGTGAGATCCTCGCGATGGCGAGCACGCCGTCCTACGACCCGAACCTGCTCGCGAGCCACGACGTGAACGCGCAGGCGGCCGCCTGGAAGCAGTTCACGGCCAAGGACGCGAACGACCCGCTGGTCAACCGCGCGACGCAGGCCCTCTACCCGGCCGGCTCGACGCTGAAGGTGGTCGTCGCGGCCGCGGCGCTCGCCGACGGCAAGAACAAGGACTCGCAGTACACCGCCAAGGGCTCGATCACGCTGCCGGGCAGCACCACCCCGCTGCCGAACTTCAACGGCACCCCGTGCGGCCCCGGCGAGACGGTGTCGATGGAGACCGCCCTCGCCAAGTCGTGCAACACGGCGTTCGGTGAGATGGCGGGCCAGGTCGGCGCGAACAAGCTGCGCCGCCAGGCGGAGAAGTTCGGCTTCAACGACCCGGACCTCGAGATCCCGCTGGTGGTCGAGACCTCGACGCTCGGGCCGATCCCGGACGAGGCCGCGCTCTACCAGACCGGCATCGGCCAGCGCGACGTGCAGATCACGCCGCTGGAGAACGCGGTGGTGGCGGCGACGATCGCCAACGGCGGCAAGCGCATGCAGCCGTACCTGGTGTCGAAGATCCTGGGCCCGGACCTGAAGTCGATCGACGACACCGAGCCCGACGAGGTCGACACCGCGATGAGCACGGCCAACGCGGCCGCGCTGCGCGACATGATGATCCAGTCGGAGATCAACACGGGCGGCGAGGGCCGGCTGCAGAACGTCCAGGTGGCGTCGAAGACGGGTACCGCCGAGCACGGCGCCGACGTCACGAAGAACAACCCGCACGCCTGGTACATCGGCTTCGCGCCGGCGCAGAAGCCGGAGATCGCGATCGCCGTGATCGTGGAGGACGGTGGCGACCGCGGCCTGGGCGCCACCGGTGGCAAGGTCGCCGCTCCCATCGGCCGCGCCGTGATGAACGCGTACCTGGCAGGCCGCTGATGCTGACCACGGGCCAGCTCCTCGCCGACCGCTACCGCCTCACCAGGCGGATAGCGGTCGGTGGCATGGGCGAGGTCTGGGAAGGCGCGGACGAGCGGCTCGACCGGCGGGTGGCCGTCAAGGTCCTCAAGGCCGAGCTCTCCGGCGACCCGGAGTTCCTGCACCGCTTCCGCACCGAGGCGCGGATGACCGCGTCGCTCAACCATCCCGGCATCGCGTCGGTGCACGACTACGGCGAGACGGCGTCCGTCACCGACGGGCCAGAGGACACCGCCTACCTCGTGATGGAGCTGGTCGAGGGCGAGCCGCTCGCGACGATCATCTCCCGCGGCCGGCTGGCCGCCGACGTGACGCTCGACCTGCTGGAGCAGACCGGGAACGCGTTGCAGGCGGCGCACGAACGCGGGCTGGTGCACCGCGACGTGAAGCCCGGCAACATCATGGTGACCCCCTCCGGCAAGGTGAAGATCACCGACTTCGGCATCGCGAAGGCCGTGGACGCGGCCCCCGTGACGCGGTCCGGCATGGTGATGGGCACCGCGCACTACATCGCTCCCGAGCAGGCCCTCGGTGGCGAGGCCGAGCCGGCGAGCGACGTCTACTCCCTGGCGGTGTGCGGCTACGAGTGCCTCGCCGGGCACCGGCCGTTCCTCTCGGACAACGCGGTGACGGTCGCGATGATGCACATCCGCGACATCGCGCCGCCGTTGCCGCCGGACGTGCCGCCGGGTGCGCGCGCGTTGATCGAGGCGACGCTGGTGAAGGACCCGAGGCAGCGCTACCGGACCGGCGGTGAGTTCGCCGCGGCGGTGAGCGCCGTGCGGGTGGGCCAGCCGCTGCCGATGCCGTCCGGCTTCACGATGCCGCCGATCCCCCAGCAGGTCGTGCAGCAGCCACCGCCTCCGCAGGTGTCGCAGCCGCTTCCGGTACCACCGCAGATGCAGCAGCAGCAACACCACCAGAGCCGTCCCGGCACCCATCCGGCGATGCAGCCGGCGGCGCACCAGACGGGCATGCAACCGGTGCACCAGACCGGAACGTTCACCCCGATGCCGACACCACCGGGGAGGAACCGGTCCGTCGCCTGGGCTATGGTCGCTCTTCTGGTGACCGTGCTGGTGGTGCTCGGCGTGGTCCTCGCGTGGAAGCTGACGCTGGGGTCGACCGATGCCAGTGGTCAGGGTGGCCGTCCGACCACCTCCACCTCGGCGAACCCCAACCCGCCGGCGAACGGGCAGGCGAAGCCGGACTCCGCCGACCGCATACCGGGCACCGCGCCGAAGCGGATCGACGAGGACGACTACATCGGTCGTTCCGGCGACGAGGTCAGGACCGAACTGGTCGACCACGGCCTGGAGCCCCAAGTGCTGAGCGCCCAGGGCACGTCGCCGGGCGACCTGAAGAAGTGCCGGGTCACCGCCATCGCGCCGACAGGCGAGGTGCCGGCGGGCTCGCAGGTGAAGGTGACGTGCGCGCCATGAGCAAGACCAGAACCGACTTGGGAACACCGTCGACGAGGAGCGGGACGAAGCACCGATGAGCACTCCGCGACTGCTCTCAAACCGCTACGAACTGGGTGAGACCCTCGGGTACGGCGGCATGTCCGAGGTCCACAAGGGGCGGGACGTCCGCCTCGGCAGAGACGTGGCGATCAAGGTGCTGCGAGCCGACCTCGCCCGTGACGCCCAGTTCCAGGAACGATTCCGCCGCGAGGCGCAGAACTCGGCGGCCCTGAACCACCCCGCCATCGTCGCCGTCTACGACACCGGTGAGACGCAGACCGAGTACGGCCCGTTGCCGTACATCGTGATGGAGTTCGTCGACGGCCGGACGCTGCGCGACATGGTGAAGACGCAGGGCCCGCTGTCCGGCAAGCGCGCGATGGAGGTCATGGCCGACGTCTCGGCCGCGCTCGACTTCAGCCACCGGCACGGCATCGTCCACCGCGACGTGAAGCCGGCGAACGTGATGATCACCAAGTCCGGCGCCGTGAAGGTGATGGACTTCGGCATCGCGAGGGCGCTGCACGATGGTCAGGCCGCGGTCACGCAGACCGCCGCGGTCATCGGCACGGCCCAGTACCTGTCGCCGGAGCAGGCGCGCGGCGAGTCCGTCGACGCCCGTTCCGACGTCTACGCGGCCGGCTGCGTGCTGTTCGAGCTGCTGACCGGCGAGCCGCCGTTCACCGGCGACTCGCCCGTGGCGGTCGCGTACCAGCACGTCCGGGAGGACCCGAAGGCTCCGTCGCAGCTGAACCCGAAGGTGTCGCCGCAGCTCGACGCGATCGTGCTGAAGGCGATGTCGAAGGGCCCGGCGAACCGCTACCAGTCGGCCGCGGAGATGCGCGCCGACCTGGTGCGCGTGCTGTCGGGCCAGCGCCCGTCCGCGCCGGCCGTGATGACGGCCGAGGACCGCACCGCCGTGATGAACGAGCAGGCGCGCACTTCTCGCACGCAGGTGATGTCCGGTGGCGGCGGCAGGCACCGCCCGGCGGCGCTGAAGTCGGAGCCGGACGACAGCTACGACCCGCTCGCCGACGAAGAGGAAGAGCGTCGCGCGAAGCGCAAGAAGGCCATCATGGTCACGCTGGTGGTGATCCTCTGCGCGGCCGTGCTCGGCCTCGCCGCGTGGATCACCGCGAGCGTGATGGACAACGGCGCCGAGCCGGTGGAGAAGGCCTCGGTCCCGTCGATCGTGGGCCTGAGCCCGTTGGAGGCCAAGGAGAAGATCACCAAGGCCGGCCTCGTCGCGGTCCAGGAGGACGTCGCCTGCGAGCCCGGTCCCGCCGGCACGCCCGCGAAGTGCACCGCCGACCAGATCAACAAGGTCGTCGGCGTGAACCCGCCCGAGGGCACGCAGGTCCAAAAGGGTGGCCAGGTCACGATCGCCGTCGGCGCGCCTCCCGGTGAGGGCACCGTCCCCGACCTGACGGGCAAGACCCCGCAGGACGCCCAGGCGGTCCTGGACAAGGACCCGAACGGCTTCAAGCTGCAGCAGAGCGACCAGACCGTCGAGGTCGACGACCCGGCCAAGGCCGGCAAGGTCGCGCAGCAGAACCCCGCGGTGGGCTTGAAGCTCAAAAAGGGCGGCACGATCACCATCCAGCTCGGCAAGGCGCCGGACAGGCAGAACGTGCCGAACGTGGTCGGTGACGACCAGAACGACGCCCGCCAGACGCTGGAGGGCTCGGGCTTCAAGGTCGTCATCGAGCCGGTCGACGGCTCCAAGCCCGAGGGCACGGTCCTCTCGCAGACGCCGCAGGGCAACGCGAAGGTCGACAAGGGCACGACGGTGACGCTGCGGGTCTCGAAGGGCAACCAGATCGAGATGCCGGACCTGACGGGCCTCAGCGAGCGGGAAGCCGACGCGAAGCTGAAGCAGCTGGGCTGGAACGGGAACCTCAACGTCCAGGAGCAGCAGGTCGGCGACCCGACCCAGACCAAGAAGGTCGTGGCGCAGAACCCGGCCAGGGGCACCACGATCACCAAGGGCGCGACGGTGACGATCACCGTCGGCAAGTTCGGGATCGTGACGAGCTAGACGGGCTGCGAGCTGTGGGGCGGCTTCCCTCCGGGGGAGCCGCCCCTTCGCTTCTACTGGCGGGCGGCCGCCGCGAGCGTGCGCATGCCGTTCTCGAGCTGGGCGACCGTGGCCTCCGGCACCTCGAAGCCGCAGACCTTCAGCCAGTTGGCGAGCATCCGGTGGCCGCCGTCGGTGAGCACCGACTCGGGGTGGAACTGCACGCCCTCGACGGGGAGCTCCCGGTGGCGCATGGCCATCACGATGCCGGTCTCGGTCTTGCCGGTGACCTCGAACTCGGCGGGGATCGTCTCGGGCAGCACCGTCAGCGAGTGGTAGCGCGTCGCGATGAACGGCTGCGGCACTCCGGCGAGAACGCCCTGGCCCTCGTGGAAGACGATGCTCGTCTTGCCGTGCAGCAGCTCGGGGGCGCGGTCGACCGTGCCGCCCCAGACCACGCCGATCGCCTGGTGGCCGAGGCAGACGCCGAAGACCGGCTTGCCGGTGCCGGCGCACTTCTTGATGACGTCGACGCTCGCGCCCGCGCGCTCCGGTGTCCCGGGACCGGGGCTGACGAGCACACCGTCGACGTCGTCGATCTCGTCGAGGTCCACCTCGTCGTTGCGCCGCACGACGCACTCCGCACCCAGCTGGGCCAGGTACTGGACGAGGTTGTAGACGAAGCTGTCGTAGTTGTCGACCACGAGCACGCGCATGGAGAGAGCCTAGTCGGTCGCGTCGAGTGAGTTAGCTCTCGTCTTCTAACAGGTTAGGCTTCCCTAAAATAGGTGTCATGAGTCGCCCCTTGCGCGTCGCGATCGTCGGCGCCGGCCCCGCAGGCGTGTACGCCGCCGACATCCTGATCAAGTCCGACGTGGACGCGCAGATCGACCTCTTCGAGAAGCTCCCGGCGCCGTACGGCCTCGTCCGCTACGGCGTCGCACCCGACCACCCGCGGATCAAGGGCATCGTGGGCGCGCTGCAGAAGGTGCTCGACCGCCCGTCGGTCCGTTTCTTCGGCAACGTCGAGTACGGCGTCGACATCAAGCTCGACGACCTCCGCCAGTTCTACGACGCCGTCATCTTCTCGACCGGCGCCTCCTCGGACCGCGAGCTCGACATCCCCGGCATCGACCTGCCCGGCAGCTTCGGCGCCGCGGACTTCGTGTCCTGGTACGACGGCCACCCCGACGTCCCCCGCACCTGGCCGCTGACCGCGAAGTCGGTCGCGGTGCTCGGCGTCGGCAACGTCGCCTTGGACGTCGCCCGCGTGCTGGCCAAGACCGCCGACGAGCTCCTCGTGACCGAGATCCCGGCGAACGTCTACGAGGGCCTCGCCGCCTCCCCCGTCACCGACGTGCACGTCTTCGGCCGCCGCGGCCCGGCCCAGGCGAAGTTCACGCCGCTGGAACTGCGCGAGCTCGACCACTCGCCGAACGTCGAGGTGATCGTCCACGCCGAGGGCATCGAGTTCGACGAGGCCTCGATGCACGCGATCAGGACCAACAAGCAGGTCGAGATGATCGTGAAGACGCTGCAGGAGTGGGCGATCCGCGACGTCGGCAACCGCCCCCGCCGCCTGCACCTGCACTTCCTCGAGGCCCCGGTCGAGGTGCTCGGCGACTCCTGCGTCACGGGCCTGCGCACGGAGACCCAGGAGCTGACCGGCGACGGCAACGTCCGCGGCACCGGCGTCTTCACCGACTGGGACGTCCAGGCCGTGTACCGCGCCGTCGGCTACCTCTCGACGCACCTGCCCGACATCCCGTTCGACCACGTGTCGGGCACGATCCCCCACCTCGCCGGCCGCGTGCTGGACCTCGACGAGGTGCCCATGCCCGGCATCTACACGACCGGCTGGATCAAGCGGGGCCCGATCGGCCTCATCGGCCACACCAAGGGCGACGCCCTGGAGACCATCACCAGCCTCCTGGACGACGCCGCGAGCCTGCCACCCGCCTCGTCGCCCTCCCCGTCCGCGGTGGTTGAGTTCCTCGAGCAGCGCGGCGTGCCGTTCGTGACGAACGAGGGCTGGGGCCGGCTCGACGCGCACGAGATCGCGCTCGGCGCGGCTCACGGCCGTGAGCGCGTGAAGGTCGTCTCGCGCGAGGAGATGACCGCGATCTCGAACGGCTGAGCTGCTCGAACGGCTGAGCTGCTTCAACGGCTGAGCTGCTTCAACGGCTGAGCTGCTTCAACGGCCGAACGCCGTTCCTTGATGGAGCCGCCATCGCGTGTGCGCGGTGGCGGTTTCACTTATTTCGGTCGTGGGCTCACAGACACCCGCTGCGCGAGCCCGGCATCCGACGACCGCTGACGTTCCTTAGCCCAGCACCCCACGACCGCTGGACGTACCTGAGTCTGGCCCGCCCCAGCGCCGGCCGAGGACACGGCGGTGTAGCGGTGTGGCCCGGCTGAGGCGTGCTCCGGCGTCGACTCCTCGCCGTCGCCCCACCCAGTCGGCGAGTCACCGACCCGGCCGAGGGCAGTCGACCGGGGCAGTCGATCGAGCCCCGCTCCCCCCGCGCGCTTCCTCATGCGCAACGACAACGGCGAAATTCAGGTTCCCGCAGCGCCGGAAATCCTGTGGACAACTCCCGCGCCGACACCGTCCACGCTACCTCAGCACCGAGCTGAGCTGCGCAAACAGCCGCGCGGAAGGGCATGATCCCGACCGCACATCACCCGGTCGAGCGACCTTCAGCGGCGGCAAGCCGGGGTGCAGCTCACTGGGTCGTGACGTTGTTGAACGGCAGCTTCGGCTCCGCCCACGGGAAGACGACGAACATCAGCAGCGCGACGATGCCGGCGACCAGCACGACGGCCTCGATCACCCGCAGGAACAGCGGGCCCGGCAGGTGGCGCCAGATCCAGCCGTACATCAGCCCTCCGTCATCTCGGGCGGCACGAAGCCGTCGGCCACCGGGTAGCTCTTGGTCTCGATGGCGTGCACGATCAGCCGCTGCTTGTCGGAGAAGCGCGGGTGGCAGGTCGTCAGGGTGAGCAGGCGGGCCTGCTTGTCGGCGGGGACGGTGGCGCCCACCTGGTGCGGGATCGGGGCGATGACCTCGCCCTGCGTCGGGGCGACGATCTCCTGGCCGACGGTTTTGGCGTAGGCGTCGCCGAGGGTGGTGGCCAGCGGGGCGACGCCGGCGCAGGCGGCTTCCTTCGACTTCGGGTTGTTCGCCCAACCGGCGACCTCGTCGCGCATGGGGAGCACCCGGTAGACGAACCACTGGGTCTGGGTCTGCACGACGATCGAGTTGCACGACTGGAGCAGGTCGAGGTCGTTGAACGGCGCGCCCTTGCCCACGCGGTGGCCGGCGATGGCGAAGTTGCCCGCCTCGCCCGGCTGGGCGGTGTCCTTGTAGTGGCCGGGGCCGATTTCGAGGTGCTTGTCGGTGGTGCCCTCGACCACGGAGAACTTCCAGTCGTTGCCGAAGACCGGGATGTACATCTTCGCGAAGGCCTTGCCCTCGATGAGGTTCAGCTTCGACTGGCGGTTCGGGTCGGCCGGGGGCGGCGTGACGACGTTCGAGCTCCACTCGGAGTCGAGCGCGGCGGTGGCGTCCTGCTGCTTCTCCGCGGAGAGCAGGTCGGTCACGTAGACCTCGTAGACGACGAACAGGAGCACTACGAGGCCCAGCGTGATGAGGCCTTCGCCGATGCCGCGCACCGTCTTGCGGGCGAGGCTGTCCGGCGGCAGGGCGTTGTCGGCCTCCGGCTCGTCGTCGTAGTACTCGTCATCGTCGTAGTACTCGTCGTCGTAGTCGTCCTCGACGCGCGGGATCACCTCGGTGGGCGGCTCGACCGGGCGGGGACGGGGCGGCATCGGCCGCGGGGGCATGCCCCTGGGCGGCATTCCGGGAGGTGGACCGGGCTGCGGGCGGCCGGGCTGCGGCACTCCGCGGGCGGGCGTGCCCAGCGGGGGACCCTGGCGGTGCGGCGGCGGGGCGTTCGGCGGCAGACTTCCGGAGAAAGCGCTGGTGAACTGGGTTGCTTCCGGCGGCGGCAGCGGGCGCGCCGGCGGGTTGGGCCGCACGTGCCGCAGGTCATCGCGACGGGGTGCAGGGCGCCGGGGAGGCGGCTGCTGCGGTCCCGAGTTCACCTGAAACCTCCGCGCGGACTGTGAACTGAAAACAACTGAGTCTGCAAGGTGGTTCGCTCACCACCGCCGCTACGTTAACGTGTCTCCCGAGTAGTGCACGTAAACTAGCGTCACTCACGGATATCCACGTCAGGCGAGGACAGCATGCCCAAGTCCAAGGTCCGGAAGAAGGCGGTCTACACCGCACCCACTGACCGCCGCACGCCGGTCAAGGTCAAGGCAGCGGGGCCGTCTCACCCGGTCTACGTCGCCGTGATGCTCGGCTTCATGCTGCTCGGCCTCGCGTGGTTGGTCGTGAACTACATCGCGGCCGAGAAGATCCCGTTCATGCTCGAGCTGGGCGCGTGGAACTTCGCCATCGGCTTCGCACTGATGATCATCGGTCTGCTCATGACGATGCGCTGGCGCTAGCCGCAGGCCACGTCACTGTTCGTAGGGTCGGCCCGGACGTCACACGTCCGGGCCGACGTTTGTTCGGGGCGTGTTCACCTGGTTCACGTGAGCGTCACCGAAGCACACGGCTGTAACTCATCCCCATTGGGGACAAGTCCTGTGGACAACTTTGCACCAAATTGCACAAGCGACGGTTTTCCCTCATGCGGACCCGTTCGGTTGTCCACATTCCATGCGGCACACTCGACGGTGTGACTCGCACCTGGTCCACTCCCGCCCTGCTGGTCGTCGTCGCGTGGGTGGCGGCCCTCGCCCTCGCCGTCGCGACCTTCATCGCTGACGACAACGCGGGCCGTCTGCTCATCGGACTGGCAACGCTGCTGGTCGCGTACCTCGCGGCGTTCGCCTCCATCGCCCGGCCGAGGCTCACGGCGGACGCGGACGGGCTCGCCGTGCGCGGGTTCGCGAGCACCACGGTGCTGCCGTGGCACGAGGTGAAGGTGAAGCTGCAGACCACCCGCCGGCTCGGCAGGGAACAGCAGACGCTGGAACTCGACGCCGACGACCGCCTCGTCGTCCTCACGAGACTGGACCTCGGCGCCGACCCCGAAGAAGTGGCGGGGGTGCTGCACGCATTGCGCCCGTGAATCGCTTCTAGCGGCACGTCCTGGCGTACTCGAGGACGATTTCGGCGGTCGTGTCGAGTTCGGTGGCGCGCAGCGCGAACATCACGCCGAGCAACACCACGGCCGCCACGACGGCGCCGGTCTGGTACGCGTTGCGGTTCTGCCGCGGTGCCCTGACCATCGCGAGCGTCAGCAGGCCGCCGATGACGAACCCGCCGAGGTGCCCGAGCAGCGAGGCGTTGGTGAACAGGTTCGACACCAGGTTGATGCCGACGACGACGAGGATCGTCGAGATGTCCCGCTTCTGGCGCTTGAACACGATCAGCAGCGCGCCCATCAGGCCGAACACCGCACCGGACGCACCGGCGAGCTGCTGGCAGATGGTGCCGAAGTAGAACGCCGCCGCACTGCCGCCGAGCAGCGACAGGAGGTACACGGCGCTGTACCGCAGCTTGCCGAGCTCCTGCTCGACGATGGGACCCACCACGAAGAGCGCCGCCATGTTGAGCGCGAGGTGGATCAGGCCGAAGTGCATGAAGCCCGACGTCAGGATGCGCCACCACTCACCGTTGGCGGTCACCTCCGGGATCATCGACGTCGCCGTGAACAGCTCCGAGCGGGAGTTGTTCATCGGGCTGCCGGACTGGACGACCGTGACCACGTACGCGAGGACGTTGAGCGCGATCATCACCTGCGTGATGACCGGCCGGCCGGTCGAGACCACCGCGCCCGCGGACGTGCGGGCCTGGCGGACCGAACGGGCGCCCTCGTTCACGCAGTCGACGCACTGCATGCCGACGGAGGCGTCGCGCAGGCACTCCGGGCAGGCCGGACGGTCGCACCTGGTGCAGCGCAGCCGGGTGGGCCGATCGGAATGACGTGCGCAGACCGGGGTTTCCGGCTCCGCTCCGATCGGCCCCTCCGGTGGCACGGATGCGTTGCTCACGCGCGTTCGATCGTGATCCGCTCGATCTTGATGTCGTTGACCGGACGGTCGCCCGCGCCGGTCGTCGTGTTGCCGATCGCGTCGACGACGTCGCGCGACTGCTGGTCGGCCACCTCACCGAAGATCGTGTGCTTGAAGTTCAGCCACGTCGTCGGCGCCACGGTGATGAAGAACTGCGAGCCGTTGGTGTTGGGCCCGGCGTTCGCCATCGCGAGCAGGTACGGCTTGTTGAACTGCAGTTCGGAGTTGAACTCGTCCGCGAAGCGGTAGCCGGGGCCGCCGCGGCCGGTGCCCGTGGGGTCACCGGTCTGGAGCATGAAGCCCGCGATGACGCGGTGGAACAGGGTGCCGTCGTAGAACGGACCCGACTTGGTGCCGCTCGCGTTCGCCTCGGTGTAGTCCTTGGTGCCCTCGGCGAGCCCGACGAAGTTCGCCACCGTCTTGGGGGCGTGGTCGGGGAACAGGTTGATGCGGATGTCGCCCTGCGTGGTGTGCAGGGTCGCCGTCACCTTGGTCCCGACGAAGGATTCATTGCTGTCAGCCACCACCCCATCGTGCCATCACAGGCGCCGATGTTCAGAAACGGGCACGATGGGGTACCTCTACGCCATCACCGGACGACAACGTGTGGAGCACAGAATGGACGAGGTGGACGTCATGACCCGTGCCGGCGAGAACGTTGGCAAGGCTGTCGGCACCGGTCTGAAGGCCGCGCGTCAGGGTGTCGTTCGCGCTGGTCACGCCGCTGAGGTCAAGCTCGCCGAGCGCGGCATCACGGCTGATCACGTTCGCGGCGCACTCGTGGAGCGGGCCGACACGCTCATGGGCAAGGCCGAGGACTGGGAGAAGCAGACGCGTCGCTCTCGCAAGCGCCTCGCCAAGAAGAGCGCGCAGACTCGCGCCGACCTCATGAGCAGGGCCGAGGTCGTGCGCAAGGAAGTGAAGAAGGCAGCGAAGCAGGCGCGCAAGGACGCGAAGGTGCGCGCCAAGGAGATCCGCAAGGCCGCGGCCCAGCTCGGTGCCGACGCACCGAAGCGCCGCCGCTGGCCGTGGGTGCTGGGTCTCCTGATCGCGGCGGCCGCGGCGGGCTACGTCGCGATGACGCGCCGGCCGCAGGAGGTGCAGCTGCACGAGGAGGACCAGGTCCCGCACGCGGAGCCGGTTCTCAACGGACAGGTGCCCGCCCAGAAGGAACCCGTCAAGTAACCCCAGGGTGCAGTCAGAGCTTCAGCCCTTTGATCGCCTCTTCCGCGATCCGGCGAGCCTTGATCGACTGCTTCTGGTTGCTCGTGACGACCACAGCGGCGTCGCTCTTCGCCACGGCGTAGACGACGCCGCTGTTGTTGTTCACGTATCCCCCGGCCCAGCCGGTGGGTGAACTCGCGGGCTGTGAACCGTCCGGCGCCGCCTCGTTCACGATCATCTTCGCAACGCGCTCATCCCCCACGTACACGCGCACGGTCAACTGGACCTCGGTTGCCGTGGCGTAGAAGAAGCACGCTGGGTGAGGTTCGTCCGTTGACAGTTTCACCTTCGGTACGCGCTGCCCGTTCGCTTCCGCCACGAAGGCGGTCGCGAGGTACGGGCAGGTGCCGTCGCTCGCGGGCTGGGGCGCGGGCGGCACTGTCGGAGCCGCGCTGGTCGTGGTGGTGACCTGCTGGGTCTGGGTCGTCGGCGCCGGCACGTTCTGGGCGACGTCGGGGCCGCACGCCGCGAGCGCGCCGAGCAGGGGCAGCAACAGTGCTCGTTTCATAGGGGCAACAGTCAACCAGACGCCAGAAGCGCCTCGAGCGGGACACTGTAATTGGTCCATACCTTTCGTGCCCTGCCCCCTCATCCCGCGCCCCGGAAGGATCCCGTCATGGAGTTCCTGGAGTCACGACGAGAGCACGCCCTGGCGCTGTTCCGCATCGTCATCGGTCTGCTCTTCGTGTTCCACGGCGTGCAGAAGGTCCAGAAGGGAACCGAGCTGCTGTCCTGGCCCGGTGGCCCGGTCATGCTCATCGAGCTGATCGCCGGTGGCCTGGTCCTCATCGGACTGTGGACGCGCTGGGCGGCGCTGATCAGTTCCGGCGCCATGGCCTACGCCTACTTCGTGGTGCACCAGCCGAAGGCCCTGCTGCCGATCCAGAACGGCGGCGAGCTCGCGGCGATCTACTCGTGGGCGTTCCTGCTGCTGGTGTTCACGGGCGCCGGCGCTTGGAGCATCGACCAGCTGCGCACCAGGTCGTCGAGGAAGTCGCTGGCGAACGCCTGACACCTGAGCCGTGAATGCACTGAAGCCCTGTTCGCTGCGGCGCGAACAGGGCTTCAGTGTGAAAACGTGTGGAGACGAGGGGAATCGAACCCCTAACCCCCGCCTTGCAAAGGCGGTGCTCTGCCAATTGAGCTACGTCCCCGTGTCTGAGGACGGCACGCCGTCCGTCAGAGCGAGACCGAGATCAGTCGGTGGGAGCGGTGGCCTCGCGCCACAGGTCCGCGTCGGCCTTGGCCGAACGGCTGCGCTTGACGAAGAACAGAACCGCACCGGCGACCACGACGAGTGCGATGATCTTCTTAGCCACTTCGAATCCCTCCCAAGACTGCTGGCGCACGACCCCACTACGCTACAGGATCCCGAGCGATCATGATGGGGGTCCGGGGTTTGCCCCCGGCAGGGGGTCTGGGGGCTTGGCCCTCAGAGAACAAGACGATGATTCGGGATGAGGTCGACGATTTCCGTCGACGTATAAAGGCACCGAATCGAGTGGGCCTAGGAGGACTTGAACCTCCGACCTCTTCATTATCAGTGAAGCGCTCTAACCGCCTGAGCTATAGGCCCTCGATCAACTGTCACCCTCTCGGGGCGACGAGGAGAACCTTACAGGATCGTCCTCGCCGCTCCCAAATCGGGGGTCATTCACGCTCGGAGAGCGTCAACTCCAAGCCACCGGCCAGGTCCGCGGACACGTTGTAGACGAACGCGCCGACGGTCGCGAGGGCGGTGAACAGCACGATGTTCACCGCGCCGATGATCGCCGAGACGCCGAACACGCGGCCCGCGCTGATCAGCGGCTCCCCCGGCTCGTTGGCCTGGAGCAGGTCGTTCGCGGTGCTGTTGATCTTGTCCCAGACGCCCATGCCGTGCAGGACGCCGTAGAGCACGCCGACCGCCACGAGCCAGACGAAGAACAGCGCGACGCCGAGCACCAAGGCGAGCTTGAGCACCGACCACGGGTCGACGCGCTTCACCTGCAGCGAGGCGCGACGCGGGCCGCGGCCGGGGCGGCGGGCCGACGGGGTGGACGCCGCGGGGCGGGCACCGCCGGTGCCCATGTTCACCGACGTGCGGCTGCTGCCCAGGCCCACCGGCACGGCCGAGCCCGTGACCACGGGCTTCTGGACCTTGACCGTGTCCGGGTCGGTCGACGGGAACGCCGGTGCCGGCTCGGAGGACGGCACCGGTGGTGCGCCCGGAGCGACGTGCGTCTCGGCGGGGTCGTGCTGAGTGGCTTCCGTGTCGTTCGTCACCCGCTGCCAGGGCGGCGGGGTCGAGACGACGACCGGCTCGTCCGCGGCGGGAGCCACCGGGCCGGCCGAGACCGTCCCGTCCTCGGCCGTCGGCTTCTCCTGCGCGGGAGCGGCGCCCTCGGCCGTCTTGGCCTCGGTCACCTTCTCCGCCGACACGGGCTTTGTCTTGTCCTGCGCGGTTCCACCCGAGGAACCGGACGCCGCCGAGTCAGCCTTCTCCGCCTGCTTCTGAGCAGAACCCTGGGGCGTCGGCTTGGTGATCACCGCGGTCTTGTCCGCGTCCCGACCTTCGCGGTTCTCGGGTGGAGTCACGAGCTTGTCCTTGACCTCTCGCTAGCGGTTCCGACTACTCAGCCGAGTCGGTGGGGGTGGCTGCCTGGTCGGCGTCGGCGGCAGAGCCCTCCGCGGCAGACGTCTCGTCATTAACGACGTCGCTGGGCTCGTCCGCGTTGCGTGCGACCGCGATCAAAGTGGTGCTCTCACCGAGGTTCATCAGCCGCACGCCCTTCGTCTGCCGTCCAGCCTTGCGCACCTGCTCGGCGCGGGTCCGGATGACCCCACCGCTCGAGGTGATGGCGTAGAGCTCGTCGTCGACGTCGACGATCAGCGCGCCCACCAGCCTGCCACGTCGGCGGTCGTGCTGAATGGTCAGCACACCCTTGCCGCCCCGGCCTTGGACCGGGTAGTCCTCGATCGGAGTTCGCTTCGAGTACCCCCCGTCGGTCGCGACCAAAACGAAGAGACCCTCTTGGACGACGCCGACCGAAAGGAGCTCGTCGTCGGCGTTGAAACGCATGCCCTGCACGCCCGATGTCGCGCGCCCCATCGGGCGGAGGACGTCGTCGGTGGCGTGGAAGCGGATCGACTGGCCGTCCGCGGACACCATGAGCAGGTCGTCATCAGCTGAGCACAGCACGGCTCCGACCAGCTCGTCGTCCTCACGGAGGTTGATACCGATAAGTCCACCCGATCGGTTGGAATCGAAGTCGGAGAGCTTTGACTTCTTCACCAGCCCCTTCCGGGTGGCGAGCACGAGGTATGGCGACACACCGTAGTTCTTGATCTGGATGACCTGTGCGATCTCCTCGTCCGGCTGGAACGCAAGGAGGTTCGCGACGTGCTGGCCGCGGGCGTTGCGGTTCGCCTCGGGCAGCTCGTATGCCTTCGTGCGGTACACACGGCCCTTGTTCGTGAAGAACAGGATCCAGTCGTGCGTCGAGCACACGAAGAAGTGCGCGACGATGTCGTCCTGCTTGAGCTGCGCGCCCTGCACTCCCTTGCCGCCGCGCTTCTGCGCCCGGTAGAGGTCGGTCTTGGTGCGCTTCGCGTAGCCGGTGCGCGTGATCGTGACGACCACGTCCTCGACCGCGATCAGGTCCTCCATGGACACGTCGCCGTCGAACGGGATGATCTTCGTGCGGCGGTCGTCACCGAACTTGTCCACGATCGCCGTGAGCTCGTCGCGGACGATCTTGCGCTGCCGCTCCGGCTTCTCGAGGATGTCCTTGAGGTCCGCGATCTCCAGCTCGATCTCGGCCAGCTGGTCGATGATCTTCTGGCGCTCGAGGGCGGCCAGGCGGCGGAGCTGCATCTCCAGGATCGCGTTGGCCTGGATCTCGTCGACCTCGAGGAGCTCCATCAGGCCGGTGCGCGCGACGTCCGGCGTCTCGGACCGGCGGATCAACGCGATGACGGCGTCGAGCTGGTCGAGCGCCTTCACCAAGCCGCGCAAGATGTGCGCGCGCTCTTCGGCCTTGCGCAGGCGGAACCTGGTCCGCCGCTGGATGACCTCGATCTGGTGCTTCACGTAGTGGCGGATCATCTGGTCGATCCGCAGCGTGCGCGGCACGCCGTCGACCAGCGCCAGCATGTTCACGCCGAACGAGTACTGCAGCTGGGTGTGCTTGTAGAGGTTGTTCAGCACGACCTTGGCCACCGCGTCGCGCTTGAGCGTGATCACGATGCGCATGCCGATGCGGCGGTTCGACTCGTCGGCGATGTTCGCGATGCCGGTGAGCTTCGCGTCGCGCACCAGGGCGGCGATGTTCTCGACGAGGTTGTCCGGGTTGACCTGGTAGGGCAGTTCGGTGACGACCAGGATGGTGCGGCCCTTGGCGTCCTCGTCCATCTCGACGACGGCGCGCATGCGGACCGAGCCGCGGCCGGTGCGGTACGCGTCCTCGATGCCGGACGTGCCGAGGATCTGGCCGTACGTCGGGAAGTCCGGGCCCTTGATCCTGGCGATCATCGCCTCGAGGGTCTCCTCGTCGGAGGCCTCGTGGTTGTCGAGCGCCCACACCACCGCCTCCGCCACCTCGCGGAGGTTGTGCGGCGGGATGTTGGTCGCCATGCCGACCGCGATGCCCGAGCTGCCGTTGATGAGCAGGTTCGGGATGCGCGACGGGAGGACGACCGGCTCCTGGATGCGGCCGTCGTAGTTGTCGCGGAAGTCGACGGTCTCTTCCTCGATGTCGGCCAGCATGTGCATGGCCAGCGGGGAGAGCCGGCACTCCGTGTACCGCATGGCGGCGGCGGGGTCGTTGCCCGGCGAGCCGAAGTTGCCCTGGCCCTGGATCAACGGGTAGCGCAGCGCCCACGGCTGGGCGAGACGCACCAACGCGTCGTAGATCGCCGAGTCGCCGTGCGGGTGGTAGTTGCCCATCACGTCGCCGACGACGCGCGCGCACTTGTTGAAGCCGCGGTCGGGACGGAAGCCGGAGTCGAACATCGAGTACAGAACGCGGACGTGCACGGGCTTCAGCCCGTCACGCACGTCCGGCAGCGCACGACCCACGATGACGGACATCGCGTAGTTGATGTACGAGTTCTGCATCTCCTGCTGGATCTCGACCGGCTCGATGCGGTCGTGCTCCGGGGGCAGAGTCGTCTCGGTCACTGTTCTCTTTCCTTCTCGCCAGGAACGCCAGGATGCCCAGAAACCAAGACCGGACTAGATGTCCAGGAACTTGATGCTCTTGGCGTTGCGGGTGATGAACGAACGGCGTGCCTCGACGTCCTCACCCATGAGCACGCTGAACAGCTCGTCGGCGGTGGCCGCGTCGTCCATGGTGACCTGCCGCAGGATCCGGTTGGCCGGGTCCATCGTGGTCTCCCACAGCTCCTCGGCGTTCATCTCACCGAGACCCTTGTACCGCTGGATGTTGTCTTCCTTGCCGAGCTTCTTGCCGGCCTCCGTGCCCGCCTTGATCACGGCGTCGCGCTCGCGGTCGGAGTAGACGTACTCCGGCTCCGCACGCTGCCACTTGATCTTGTAGAGCGGCGGCTGCGCGAGGTAGACGTGGTTGTGCTCGATGAGCGGCTGCATGAAGCGGAACAGCAGCGTGAGCAGCAGGGTGCGGATGTGCTGGCCGTCGACGTCGGCGTCGGCCATCAGCACGATCTTGTGGTAGCGCAGCTTCGACAGGTCGAACTCGTCGTGGATGCCGGTGCCCAGCGCCGTGATCAGCGACTGGACCTCGGTGTTCTTGAGGACGCGGTCGATGCGCGCCTTCTCGACGTTGATGATCTTGCCGCGGATCGGCAGGATCGCCTGGTACATCGAGTCGCGCCCCTCCTTGGCGGAGCCACCGGCGGAGTCGCCCTCGACGATGTAGAGCTCGCAGCGCTCCGGCTCGGTCGAGCGGCAGTCCTTCAGCTTGCCCGGCAGGCCGCCGATGTCGAGGGCGCCCTTGCGGCGCACCAGCTCGCGGGCCTTGCGGGCGGCGATGCGGGCCTGCGCCGAGGAGACCGCCTTCGTGACGATCGTCTTCGCCTCGTTGGGGTGGCGCTCGAACCAGTCGGCCAAGTGCTCGTTCGTCGACTTCTGCACGAACGACTTGGCCTCGCTGTTGCCCAGCTTGGTCTTCGTCTGGCCCTCGAACTGGGGCTCCTTGAGCTTCACCGAGATGATCGCCGCGAGGCCCTCGCGGATGTCGTCGCCGGTGAGGTTCGCGTCCTTCTCCTTGAGGACCTTCTTCTCGCGCGCGTACTCGTTGACCACTCGGGTCAGCGCGGCGCGGAAGCCTTCCTCGTGGGTGCCGCCCTCGTGCGTGTTGATCGTGTTCGCGAAGGTGTAGACCGACGGCGTGTAGCCCGTGTTCCACTGCATCGCGACCTCGACCTGCAGGTCCTCGCCCTGCGCCTCGAAGCCGATGACCTTCTGGTGCACGGCCTCGCGGGTGTGGTTGATGTGGCGGACGAAGTCCTCCAGGCCACCCGGGTAGTGGTAGACGCGTTCCTTCACCGCGGCCTTGTGGCCCTCGGCGTCGGCTTCCTCGTCCTCCTCCGAGACCCGCTCGTCGCGCAGGACGATGGTGATGCCCTTGTTGAGGAACGCCATCTCCTGCAGGCGGCGCGCGATCGTCTCGACGTTGTACTCGGTCGTCTCGAAGATGTCGGGGTCCGCCCAGAACGTGACGGTCGTGCCCGTCTCGTCGGTCGGCTCGCCCTGACGCAGCTCGTGCGCGGGCTTCGAGTTCTCGTAGCGCTGGGTCCAGACGTACCCCTGGCGCTTGATCTCCACCTCGACGGCGGTGGACAGCGCGTTCACCACGGAGATGCCGACACCGTGCAGACCGCCGGACACCGCGTAGGAGTCGCTGTCGAACTTGCCGCCCGCGTGCAGCACGGTGAGCACGACCTCGACGGTGGGCCTGCCCTCGACGGGGTGGACGTCGATGGGGATGCCGCGACCGTCGTCGATCACCCGGACGCCGCCGTTGGCCAGCAGGGTGACGTCGACCGTCGTCGCGTAGCCGGCCATGGCCTCGTCGACCGAGTTGTCCACGACCTCCTGGACCAGGTGGTGCAGACCGCGCTCGCCGGTCGAGCCGATGTACATGCCCGGCCTCTTGCGCACTGCCTCGAGACCCTCGAGGACGGTGATCGAGGACGCGCCGTACTCATTCTTCTTAGCTGACACGGGCCTGGAGTCTCCTCGCTGATGCGGGCAGAGCCGCACGGTGATGGGTGACGCTCCCTGTGATTCTACCGGGACACCCCGACAGAAAGGGCCCAAGGACACCTTTGAACCGGTCACAGAGCGCCTCAACAAGCACGAGACGGGTCCGGACGGCTGAAACGGGGGTTCAAATCCGCAGGTGAACGCTCATTGAGCCGCAGAACGGCCGCTGAGCCCCGGACGGGACCTCACCCGTAGGTGTCACGCGGACCGCGCCCAGGAACGTGCCTGGGGCCGTGTCGCCAGTTCGGGGCGTCCGGGCCCTTGATCTTGAGCCTCTTCACGACGCCGTTGCCGACGCCCGCGGCGATCCGCTTGAGCAGGTCGCGCTGCAGCAGGCGCAGCTGGGTGGCCCATGCCGTCGACGACGCCTGGACCGTCAGTTCCCCGTCACTGAGCGCGATCGGTTTCGCGTGCTCGGCGACGTCCTCTCCCACCAATTTTGCCCAACGACCGAAGACCTGGCCACCCTGGAGCTGCTCGACCCAGCCCCGGTCGGCGGCGAGCCTCGACGCGATCCGCCCGAGCGGCTGGGGGTCGCGGTCGTCCGGTCCGGGACCCGACCAGCGCCGCCGGCTGCGGTGGACCGGACGGCCCTTCGACTTGCTCCCGGGCACCCGTCCGCGGGCCTTGGCGCTGGCCTTCGCCGCCTCCAGAGCGGCGCGCGCGAGGTCAGAACCCCGCAAAGGCTCACCCTCAGGTGTGAATGAACCTGTGGACAAGTCCGGATTTGTGACGGAGTTATCCACACCATCCACAGACTTGTCCCCAGATGTGTGGGCGGACACACCCGATCGAGCTACATGTGGGGGCTGAGAACCCCCGGAGTCGGCCTTCGAGTCAGACACGCCGCACCTCCCCGCCGTGCACCTCGTAACGGGCGCCGCTCAGCTCGTCCGGGACGTCCTCCGCCACCGCCGCGGTGATCAGCACCTGCTCGGCGGCGGCCGCGACCTTCGCCAGCTGCTGGCGGCGGCCCCGGTCGAGCTCCGCGAAGACATCGTCCAGCACGAGCACCGGTTCGATGCCGTCGACACGCATCAGCTCGTAGCCGCCCAGCCGCAGCGCGAGGGCGAACGACCACGACTCCCCGTGACTGGCGTAGCCCTTCGCCGGCAGTTCCCCGAGCGTCAGGTCCAGGTCGTCCCGGTGGGGACCGACGAGGCAGACGCCGCGTTCGATCTCCTGCCGCCGCACCCGGTCGAGCTCGGCCAGCAGGAGGTCCTCGATGCTCTCCCTGTCCTCCGGCAGGTCGCCGACGCTCGACCGGTACGAGATGAGCGCCGGACGCGACTCCGGGGCGACCTCCGCGTACGCCGAGGTCACGTGGTCCGCCATGTCGCGGACCAGCTTCAACCGCGCGGCCAGGAGCTCCGCGCCGTGCTGGGCGAGGTGCCCGTCCCACACGTCGAGCGTGGACAGGTCCGCCGACCGGGAGTGCTTCACCGTCTTCAACAACGCGCTGCGCTGCTTCAGGACACGGTCGTAGTCGCTGCGAACACCGGCATAGCGCGGTGCGCGCAGCACGAGCATCTCGTCGAGGAACCTCCGCCGATCGCTCGGATCGCCCTTCACGAGGGAGAGGTCTTCCGGTGCGAACAGCACGGTGCGCAGAATCCCCAGCACGTCACGCGGACGCGGCACCGGACCGCGGTTGATCCGCGCCCGGTTCGCCTTGCCCGCCGTGATCTCGAGTTCGACGAGCAGCTCGCGGTCGTCGTTGACCACGGCCGCCCGCACCACGGCGCGCTGGGCGCCGTGCCGGATCAGCGGGGCGTCGCTCGCCACCCGGTGGGAACCGAGCGTCGCCACGTACCCGATCGCCTCGACCAGGTTGGTCTTGCCCTGGCCGTTGCGCCCGACCAGCACCGAGGCGCCGGGGCGAGCTCCAGGTCGGCGAGCTTCCACGACCGGAAGTCGCTGACCTGGAGATGTCTGACGTGCACTCGCTAGCCCTGGGTGCTGCCGCCGCCGGACGACGGACCGGCGAGGTGCACCGAGTGACCGCCGAACTGGTTGCGCAGCGCGGCGACCGCGCGCATCGCCGGCGAGTCCTCCTGCCGGGAGGTGAACCGGGCGAAGAGCGCGGCGGAGATCACCGGCAGCGGCACCGCGTTGTTGATGCCCTCCTCGACGGTCCAGCGACCCTCGCCGGAGTCCTCGACGTACCCGCGCAGGTCGTCGAGCTCCGGGTCGGACTCGAGCGCGCGCACCAGCAGGTCGAGCAGCCACGACCGCACGACGGTTCCGCGCTGCCAGGCCGAGATCACCGCGGGCACGTTGTCGACGACGTCGGTCTTGTCGAGCAGCTCGAAGCCCTCGGCGTACGCCTGCATCAGGCCGTACTCGATGCCGTTGTGCACCATCTTCGAGTAGTGGCCGGCGCCGACCTTGCCCGCGTGCGCGA
Organism: Lentzea sp. DG1S-22; assembly: GCF_036321065.1. Classification (NCBI taxonomy): domain Bacteria; kingdom Bacillati; phylum Actinomycetota; class Actinomycetes; order Pseudonocardiales; family Pseudonocardiaceae; genus Lentzea; species Lentzea sp. DG1S-22. The sequence continues at coordinate 6,006,990 of NZ_CP143276.1, forward strand.
AGCCTTCCTCGCGCGGACCCTCCGGACGCAGCGCGTCGAAGATCGGCATCGCCTGCTCGACGTGGGCGGCGTCGCCACCCACCATCAGCGCGTAGCCGTTCTCGAGACCCCACACGCCACCGGACACACCGGCGTCGACGTAGCCGATCTCCTTCTCCGCCAACAGGTCCGCGTGGACGCGGTCGTCGGTGAACTTGGAGTTGCCGCCGTCGATGACGAGGTCACCGGGCGACAGGAGCTCGGACAGCTCCTTCACCGTGTTCCTGGTGATGTCGCCCGCCGGCACCATCACCCACACCACGCGCGGCGCTTCGAGCTTGGCCACCATGTCCGCCAACGACTCCGAGTCGCTGACCTCCGGGTTGCGGTCGTAGCCGATCACCTCGTGACCGGCCCGGCGCACCCGCTCGCGCATGTTGAAACCCATCTTGCCGAGGCCGACGAGTCCGAGCTGCACGGTGTTCTCCCCTACGTTCTTCTGGTACCCGGTAAGGGTTTTCTCAGCCGGGAAGGCGAACGGGCATCAGCAGGTACAGGTAGCCCGGCGCCACGTTCCCATCCTCGTCCACCGGCTTGAGCAGCGCCGGTCGGCTCGGTGTGGTGAAGGACAAGTGGACTTTCTGCGTGCGGACGGCACCGAGTCCGTCGAGCAGGTAGCCCGGGTTGAACGCGATGGTGACCGCGTCGCCCGTGTACTCGACCGGGAGCTCTTCCTCGGCCGAACCCTCGTCGTCGCCACCGGCGGACAGGCGCAGGCCGCCGTCCACGAACTCGAGGCGGACCTGGGTGCCGCGCTCGGCGACGAGCGACACGCGCTTGATCGCCTGCTGCAGCGCGTCGATGTCGATGATCGCCGCGGCCGAGTGCTCGGACGGGAGCAGCTGGCGGTACTTCGGGAAGTCGGCGTCGAGCAGGCGCGTGGTGGTGCGCTTGCCGGAGCCGGACAGGCCGAGCAGCCCGTCGTTCGCCGCGAGCGACATCTCGACCTTGCTGCCGGACGAGCCGAGCGTCTTGGCCGCGTCGCCGAGCGTGCGGGCCGGGACGAGCACCGCGACGTCGCCCAGGGACGCGTCGGGCTCCCACGGGAACTCGCGCATCGCGAGGCGGAAGCGGTCGGTGGCGACGAGCGTCAGCTTGCCCTCGCCGATCTCGACGCGGACGCCGGTCAGCATCGGGAGCGTGTCGTCCTTGCCGGCCGCGACGGCGACCTGGCTCACGGCCTCGCCGAAGATCTCGCCGGGGAGCTCACCGATCAGCTGCGGCATGGACGGCAGGGCCGGGTAGTCCTCGACCGGCATCGTCGGGAGGCTGAACCGGGCGCTGCCACAGCTGATCATCATCCGGGAGCCGTCGACCGAGATCTCGACGGGGTGGTTGGGCAGCGCCTTGGTGATGTCGGCGAGCAGACGCCCGGAGACCAGGGCGCGGCCGCCGTCGGCGATCGTGGCCGGGACGCCGACCTGGGCGGAGACCTCGTAGTCGAACCCGGAGACCGTCAGCGAGTCGTCCGACTCCGCGTCGAGCAGCACGCCGCCCAGCACGGGGACCGGTGGACGGGACGGAAGGCTGCGAGCGACCCAGGCGACAGCGTCGGCCAGGCCGTCGCGTTCGACGCGGATCTTCATGAGGCGTCCTTTCCTCGACAGTCGACAAGCCCATCCACGACAACGTGCCAGTGGGGGTCAGGGAGCCTCGCCTCGGCAACCCGAGGTGCGGAGCAACCACGTTAGAGCGTCCCGGCCCCTCCCGTCACTTCGGGGTTCGGGCACCGATCCCCGGGAGCTGTCCACGCTGTTTTGCTTTTGAAGATCTTCCTAGAAGAGAACCAACAGCAGTAACAGTAAGGGCTGTGGATTGTGTGGACTGGTGTTGAACGCGCAGGTCAAGGTGTCACCCACCATGTGGACTAAGGGGGGATGGCACCCGGGGACAGATCGGCACACCCGGGGACAGCCAGTTGTGCACAGGTCGCGATCCACAGATCGTCCACAGTTGTCCCCGGGTGCGTCCCCGGGTGCGGGCCAGTTGTACCCGGGTGTTCAACAGGCTTTCGTGGCCGGATCGTGGCCCGCGTCTCAAGTTTTTCCAGTTGTCCCCACCCCTTCGAGTGCCGGGGGTGAACAGAAAGCCCCGCCGGGCGGCCGCGGACCCCTCGTCTACCTGGGTACGTGCGTCGCGCGTGGTGGTGGTTGGGGCCGCACGTACGTATGCATCCCCATCGCTTCGCGTAGTTCGTCCCCGGGTGCTCGCCGCCGGGTCACGTCCGCGTCCCCGGGTGCTCGCGGTCGCGCCGGGCCGGTGCCGTCCGCGGTCGGACCGGTCCGCCGAGCGCCGGTCGGTGGACCGTCGCGCGGACACGAAAAAGGGGCCCTCCGTCGTGGAGGACCCCTTGGCTGCCACCCGGGTGGGTCAGGGAGCGTGGCGGGCGCGCTGCTTGATCCGCGACGTGAGCTCCTGGACCTGGTCGTAGATCCGCCGGCGCTCGGCCATCTCCTTGCGGATCTTCTTGTCCGCGTGCATGACCGTCGTGTGGTCGCGGCCGCCGAACGTCTGGCCGATCTTCGGCAGCGACAGGTCCGTCAGCTCGCGGCACAGGTACATGGAGATCTGCCGCGCCTGGGCGAGGGCCTTCGTCTTGCCGGGGCCGCACAGGTCGTCGATCGAGACGCCGAAGAACTCGGCGGTGACCGCCATGATCGTCGGCGCGGTGATCTCCGGCGCGTGCGAGTCCGGGATCAGGTCGCGCAGGACGATCTCGGCGAGCTGGATGTCGACCGGCTGGCGGTTGAGCGACGCGAACGCCGTGACGCGGATGAGCGCGCCCTCGAGCTCGCGGATGTTCCGCTCTATCCGGGAGGCGATGAACTCCAGCACGTCGGCCGGGGCCGCGAGCCGGTCCTGCGCCGCCTTCTTGCGGAGGATGGCGATGCGGGTCTCCAGCTCGGGCGGCTGGATGTCCGTGATCAGGCCCCACTCGAACCGCGTGCGCAGGCGGTCCTCCAGCGTCTCCAGCCGCTTGGGCGGCCGGTCGCTCGACACCACGATCTGCTTGTTCGTGTTGTGGAGCGTGTTGAACGTGTGGAAGAACTCCTCCTGCGTGCCTTCCTTGCCCTCCAGGAACTGGATGTCGTCGACGAGCAGCACGTCGATGTCCCGGTAGCGGCGCTGGAAGGCGACCTTGCGGTCGTCGCGCAGCGAGTTGATGAAGTCGTTGGTGAACTCCTCGGTCGACACGTACCGCACGCGCATGCCGGGGAACAGCCGCTGGGCGTAGTGCCCGACGGCGTGCAGCAGGTGGGTCTTGCCGAGGCCGCTCTCACCCCAGATGAAGAGCGGGTTGTACGCACGGGCCGGCGCTTCGGCCACCGCGACGGCCGCGGCGTGCGCGAACCGGTTCGAGGCGCCGATGACGAACGTGTCGAAGTTGTACTTCTCGTTCAGGCGCGTCTGCGACGGCGACGGGTTCGCGGGCCGCGTGTACGGGAGGTTCGCGTTGGGCGTCGTGGCGGCCGCCGTGTTCGCGGTGTTGAAGGTCGGCCAGATCTCGGTGACGGCGGCGAGCGCGTCGCCGGCCTCGTCCACCTCTTCTTCAGGGCCGTCGGCGGTGGCACCGTCGTCCATGATCACGGGGCCGGGCGTGTCGCCGCCGGGGAGCGACGGGCCGACCGGTGCCACGGGCTGGGCGACCTGGGCCGCCTGGAGCGCGTGGACGGGGATCGGGGTGGTCGGCGGGCTCACGACGGGGCTCACCGGTTCCGGCGAGTCGACCTTCACCGCGAGCGAGACCGAGCGGCCGAGCCTGCGGGACAGCGCGGCGGTGATCGGGTCGCGCAGCGCGCGCTCGATCGCCTCCTTCGCGAAGTCGCTGGGAGCCGCGAGCAGTGCCGTTCCGTCCAGCAAACCGATCGGACGGGTGACCCTCATCCACGCGCGTTGCTGGGGGGACAGGTGGCTCGTGGCGAGTTCCTGCACCACCTCGGCCCACACGAGACCAAGATCGACCTGCTGGTTCGACACCTCCGCGCTCCCCTCCCCTCCGCCGGAGCCCAAGACTCCACATGTGGACACGGAGAATAGAGGTATCCACAGAGTTATCCACAACTGTGCACTAAAAGGTGCGTTGTGGTGCCGGTTCGTCGGCGGCTCCCACGCCGGCCCGGCACGCGCGAAGGACGAACGGTAACAAGGCCCGGCACGCCTCACAAGACGTGGCGTCGCCCACCCCGATTTGGTGGCCGCACCCGGGCATGCGTACCCTCGTACGAGTCTCCCGCTTGCGACGGGCGCCTTTCGCGCGCCTACGTCCACTGCCATCGGGGACAACCACAAGGCTTTGTCAGCAGTGAAGCACCGGGAGACCGACCGTGAGCAAGGGTAAGCGCACCTTCCAGCCCAACAACCGCCGCCGCGCGAAGACGCACGGCTTCCGGCTGCGCATGCGGACCCGCGCCGGCCGCGCCATTCTGGCCGCGCGCCGCAGCAAGGGCCGTGCCACTCTGTCCGCCTGACAGCGGCTGGTAAGCGCAGCGTCGTCGTGCTCCCACCGGCCGCCCGGCTCACCCGCAGCCAGGACTTCGGCCTGGTGGTCCGCCGAGGCCGCCGCGCCGGACGACCCCGGTTGGTCGTCCACGTCTTGAAGCCCGACGTGCCCACCTTGGATTCGTCCAAGGTGGGCTTCGTCGTGAGCAAGGCAGTTGGCAACTCGGTGGTGCGCCACCGTGTCTATCGACGCCTGCGCCACGTGGTGCGTCTCGTGCTGGCGGAGATGCCGCCGGGAACTCTCGTCGTGGTCAGGGCGTTGGCCCCAGCAGCCGAGGCGTCGAGTTCGGAACTCGCCGCCGATTTCACTTCTGCCCTGCGCAAGGTGCTGCGATGACCACGTTGCCCGCGAAGGTGGCGTTGCTGCCGGTGCACTTCTACCGGAAGTTCATCTCGCCGCTGCTGCCACCGACCTGCCGCTTCTACCCGAGTTGCAGCGCGTACGCGGTGGAAGCCCTGACAGTCCACGGCGCACTGCGAGGAACCTGGCTGACCATCCGCCGGTTGCTGCGCTGCGGACCCTGGCACCCTGGAGGCCTGGACCCCGTTCCGCCGAGGCGGCAGGTCCCCGACGTATCCACCGAGGAGTAGCTCCCGTGCTCAACTTCATCTACTACCCGGTGTCCTTCATCTTGTGGTGTTGGCACTGGGTGTTCGGCAAGGTCTTCGGTGAGGCGAGCGGGTTCGCCTGGGCGCTGGCCGTGATCTTCCTGGTCTTCACCCTCCGCGCCATCCTCTTCAAGCCGTTCGTCGGCCAGGTGCGCTCCATGCGGCGGATGCAGGAGTTCGCCCCGGAGATTCAGAAGATCAAGAAGAAGTACCCGAACGACCGCCAGCGCCAGGCGCAGGAGATGCAGAAGCTGCAGTCCGAGCACGGCGTCAACCCGCTCGGCGGCTGCCTGCCGATGCTGGTGCAGATCCCGGTGTTCATCGGTCTGTTCCACGTGCTGCGCTCGTTCAGGCCCGGCTGGGGCGAGGTCTACTTCTTCGACAAGCAGGGCGTCGACTCGTTCGTCAACGCCAAGCTCTTCGGCACGAACCTCTCGACGTTCATCACGATGCCGTCCGACCAGCTCGCGCAGTTCGGCACCGAGCGCCTGAACGTCATCCTCGTGTCGGTGCCGCTGATGATCGTGGCGTCCATCGCGACCCACTTCACGGCCCGCCACTCGGTCGCCCGTCAGAACCAGGCCGCGCTGGACAACCCGCAGACGGCCATCATGAACAAGCTGACGCTCTGGATCTTCCCGGTGGGTGTCCTCGTCGGTGGCTTCTTCTTCCCCGTCGCGATCCTGCTGTACTGGCTGTCCAACAACGCGTGGACTCTCGGCCAGCAACACTTCGTCTACAAGCGCATCGACGCCGAGGAAGAGCAGAAGAAGGCCGCGGTCGTCGAGACCCGCCAGGCCCTCGCCCCGAAGCCGGGCGTGAAGCCGGTCAACCCGAAGAAGCCGGCTCCGGGAGCCAAGCCCGCGAACGGCGCCAAGCGCATGCCGACCGCCGGCCCCGGTGGCGCGCAGCCCGCTGCCAAGCCCGCCTCGGACGCCACGAACGGCAGTGCCAACACCGAGATTCCCGGCCTGACCCCAGGCCGATCCACCAGCAAGAAGCCGGGCAGCAAGAAGCGCCGCTGATTTCGGGCGTTGCCCCGGAGAGGAGACATCGTGTCGGAGACCTTGCAGGCGACCGACGACGTGGAGGCGTCGTCGTCGGCCGAGGCCACGACTGAGGCCGACACCGCGGCCCAGCCGCAGTCGCAGAGCAAGACCGAGGACCTGCTCGTCCAGGAAGGCGACATCGCGGGCGACTACCTCGAGCGCCTGCTGGACCTGCTCGACTACGACGGTGACATCGACCTGGACGTCGAAAGCGGCCGGGCCATCGTGAGCATCGACGGCGGCGAGGACCTCGCCAAGCTGGTGGGCCCCCGGGGCAACGTCCTCGAGTCGCTGCAGGAGCTGACCCGCCTGGCCGTCCAGCAGGAGACGGGCGTCCGCTCCCGCCTGATGCTGGACATCGCCCAGTGGCGTGCCGGCCGTCGCGCCGAACTGGCCGAGCTGGGCCGCTCCACCGCGGAGAAGGTCGCGGCTTCGGGTGAGCGTGCTCGCCTGCACCCGATGACCCCGTTCGAGCGCAAGGTCGTGCACGACGCCGTCGCCGCCGTCTCGGGTGTGCACAGCGAGAGCGAGGGTGAGGAGCCGCAGCGCCGGGTCATCATCTTCCCCAAGCCGTAGCGGCTTCCTGGTCGACGAACGGCCCCTGGTTCCGGTTGGAGCCAGGGGCCGTTCGCTGTCTCCGGGAGCGAGGACGTGCTGAGCGGGTGCGGCGCTGTCGCTGGACCGTGAACGCTTCGACCCGACCTCCCGACTCACTGTTCCACGTGAAACCGACTCGCCCACCACCCGGCGAGCCACTCCTCCTGCTCCCCCGTGTCCGGCACCCGGAAGCCGCGTGCCGCCGAGATCAACCTCCACGCCTCCCCCGGCTCCACCCCGTCCATCCCCAGCAGCAACCCGGCCAGCAACGACGACCGCCCGATCCCCGCCCAGCAGTGGAACACCACGTGCGACCCATTCCGGTACCGCGCGTGCAGAGGGCGGACCGCCTCGACCGCCGACCTCACGTCCGGCACCGTCATGTCGTCGATCGGGAAGCACACGAACTCCAAGCCGACTGCGGCAGCCGTGCGCGCTTGGTCCACCAGATCGCACTCAACCCGTTCGGCGTCCGTCTGGGCCGACACGAGAACGTCCACGCCGAGCTGTCGCAGTCCGCGGAGCTTGCTCTCCAGGAGCGTCCCGCCGGCCGGGTGGGACATCGTCGAGACGGCGCCCGGACCCGGCCGCGCCACCGTGTAGATCTTCGGAAGCAACTTTCCCCAAGTTTCACGTGAAACGGCGCTCAGGATTTGGCGGAGCGCACGGTCGATCCGTCATGATGGTGCCCTGGCATTCGCCAGCTTTTCCACCGGCCGCCGGAACTCCGCCGCCGCGTGGTTTCACGTGAAACGTTCACGGACGGAGAACATGGCCGGGGAGTTGCCCGACAACGCGAAGCTCGTCTTCGGTGAGCACGTCGATCGTGCCGCCGAGTTCGTCAGGCTCCTGGAGGAGCACGGCGTCGAGCGTGGACTCATCGGTCCCCGCGAGGTCGACAAGATTTGGGATCGTCACGTGCTCAACTCGGCGGTGATCGAGGAGCTGTTCGGGAAGAACGAGCGCGTGGTCGACGTGGGGTCAGGTGCCGGGCTGCCGGGCGTGCCGCTGGCGATCGCGCGGCCGGACCTGAGGATCACGCTGCTCGAGCCGATGGCGCGCCGCATCGCGTGGCTCGAGGAAGTGAAGGAACGCCTCCAGCTCGACAACGTGACGGTCCTGCGTGGCCGTGCCGAGGAGGGGCCGGTTCGCAAGCAGCTGCTGAACTGCGACTCGGTGACGGCTCGTGCGGTGGCTCCGCTGGAGAAGCTCGCGAAGTGGTGCCTGCCGCTCCTCAAGGGGGGCGGGCGGATGGTTGCGCTCAAGGGCGAGCGTGCGCAGGAAGAGCTCGAACGCGACGGTGCCGCGGTGCTCAAGGCCGGTGGCGCCAACCTCTCGGTCGTCGCGGTCGGAGCGGACGTGCTCGAGGTGCCGACGACGGTGCTGATCGTCGAACGCCAGACCCGGAGGGATCGGTGAGCGTGTACCCGGAATTCCATTCCGCAGATGTTCCACGTGAAACCGCACCTCCTCGAACCAAAGCCAAGCCGACCAACAACGGAGATGACAGCGCCGTGGTGTGGACCCCGATTGCAGAAGAGGCAGCTCGTGCGGCAAATGTGCTGCACCCCGACGAGTCACTGCTCCCCCGCCCCGCCCATCGCCGGGTGATCACCGTCGCCAACCAGAAGGGTGGCGTCGGCAAGACGACGAGCACGGTGAACCTCGCCGCGGCGCTCGCGATCCACGGGCTCAAGACGCTCGTGATCGACCTCGACCCGCAGGGCAACGCCAGCACGGCGCTCTCCGTCGAGCACCGCAGCGGCACGCCGTCGGTCTACGAGGTGCTGATCGGTGAGATCTCGATCGCCGAGGCGGCTCAGGTCAGCCCCACGTCGCCGAACCTCTACTGCGTTCCCGCGACGATCGACCTCGCCGGCGCCGAGATCGAGCTCGTCTCGATGGTGTCCCGCGAGGCGCGGCTGAAGGAGGCGCTCTCCCCCGAGGCGCTCGACCAGCTGCAGCCCGACTACGTCTTCATCGACTGCCCGCCGAGCCTCGGGCTGCTGACCGTCAACGCGATGGTCGCCGCCCAGGAGGTGCTGATCCCGATCCAGTGCGAGTACTACGCGCTGGAGGGTCTGAGCCAGCTGCTGCGCAACATCGAGCTGGTGCAGCAGCACCTGAACCCGGACCTCGGCATCTCGACCATCCTCCTCACGATGTACGACGGCCGCACCAAGCTCGCGGACCAGGTGACCAGCGAGGTGCGCGGCCACTTCGGCGACGTCGCCCTCAGGACCGTGATCCCGCGCAGTGTGAAGGTCTCCGAGGCGCCGGGATTCGGCCAGACGGTGCTGACGTACGACCCGGGCTCGCGCGGGTCGATGAGCTACCTCGACGCCGCGAAGGAGATCGCGAACCGCGGGGCCAGGAGGGAGGGCGCATGACGGAACAGCGCAGGGGCGGACTCGGGCGCGGCCTGGCCGCGCTCATCCCCCAGGGACCGCCGGCCGGCGCGCCCAGCACGATCCGGCCCGCCGCGGCCGTCGGCAACGGGGCCACCAAGACCGCGCCGCCGCAGCAGGCCGGTGAGGTCGCGGGTGCGGTGTACCGGGAGATCGCGGTCACCGCGATCAGGACCAACCCCAAGCAGCCGCGCCAGGTGTTCGACCCGGACGCGATCAACGAGCTCTCGTTCTCCATCAAGGAGTTCGGGCTCATGCAGCCGATCGTGGTCCGGGAGCTGACCGCGGACACGTACGAGCTCGTCATGGGCGAGCGCCGGTGGCGTGCCACCCAGCAGGCCGGGCTCAAGACGATCCCGGCGATCGTGCGGCAGACCGCCGACGACGTGATGCTGCGCGACGCGTTGCTGGAGAACATCCACCGCGTCCAGCTCAACCCGCTCGAAGAGGCGGCGGCGTACCAGCAGCTGCTGGAGGAGTTCGGCGTCACGCACGAGGAACTGGCGGACCGCATCGGTCGCAGCCGTCCCGTCGTCACGAACACCATCCGGCTGCTGAAGCTCCCCCTCCCCGTCCAGCGACGGGTCGCGGCCGGCGTGCTGAGCGCCGGTCACGCGCGGGCGCTGCTCGGTCTCGACGACGCCGGCGCGCAGGAAGACCTCGCGGCACGGATCGTCGCCGAAGGCATGTCGGTCCGCGCGACCGAGGAAGCGGTGACAATCGCCAAGAACGAGAGGCCCAAGAAGGAGAAAGCTGCCCCGCGCAAGCAGATGCACGCGCCCGGTCTGCAGGAGCTCGCCGAGCGCCTCTCCGACAACTTCGACACCCGCGTGAAGGTCGAACTCGGGCAGCGGAAGGGCCGGATCGTCGTCGAATTCGGGTCAGTTGACGATCTTGAACGCATCGTCGGCATGATCAGCCCGAACACGGCAATTCGGACATCGGAGTAGGCCCACAGGATCACCCACGGGCCTTATGTCACGGTGACGATGACGCCCCGCATCCGTCAGGATACGGGGCGTCACCTATGAGAAGACGTCAGCGAGCGACCGCTCGCTCGACCAAACCGGCGTAGATCTCGCCCAGGGACTGCCCCGCCGCCTCGACGGCCATCGGCAGGAGCGACGTCTCGGTCAGTCCGGGCGACACGTTCACTTCGAGGAAGTGGACAGTCCCGTCCTCGGCCACGACCGCGTCGGTCCGCGAGACGTCCCGCAGTCCGAGCAACCGGTGCGCCGCCACCGCGAGCTCCCCCACCGCCTTGGCCGACGCCGCGTCCAGTCGCGCCGGCGCGTGGAAGTCGGTCAGCCCCGCGGTGTACCGAGCGGTGTAGTCGTAGACCCCCGTCTCCGGAACGATCTCGACGGCGGGCAGCGCGTACGGACCCTCGGGACCGTCGACCACGGCGACCGCCACCTCCACCCCGGAGATGAACTGCTCGGCCAGCACGGTGTCGCCGTACGCCAGGCACCCGACCATCGCCGGCGGCAGCTCCGCGGCGTCCCGGACGACCTGGGCGCCCAGAGCCGAGCCGCCCTGGTCCGGCTTCAGCATCAACGGCAGTCCGAGCGTCGACACCATCGCGTCGAGCACCGGCTTGGCCCCGAGCTCCCGGAACGTCGCGTGCGGCAGCACGACCCACTCCGGCGTCGCCAGCCCGGCACGGGCCAGCTCGGCCTTGGCGGTCGGCTTGTCCCACGCCCTCCGGCACGCCCGCGAGTCCGTCCCGACGTACGGCACCCCGAACATCTCCAGGATCGCCTGCACCGACCCGTTCTCGCCCTCGCCGCCGTGCAGGGCGACGACGACGGCGTCCGGGCGGTTCGACCGCAGGCGGTTCAGCAACGAGGCGTCGGCGTCCCACTCCTCCACCGTCAGGCCCACCGACCGCAGGGCGGCCGACAGGCGGCGGCCGGAGCGGATCGAGACCTCGCGTTCGTGGGAGAGCCCACCGGACAGCACAGCGACCATGCGGTCAGCCACAGCACAACTCCAAGGATCAGGCGGTGTCAGGCGACGGGGTCTGCGGACCGGAAAGCCGACGGCCCGGCGTCGCCCCGAAGGTCGCGGCCAGCTGCATCTCTTCCTCGATGACGTTCGCCAGGCGGCGGACGCCCTCGCGGATGCGCTCCGGCGTCGGGTAGCAGTACGAGATCCGCAATTGGCGGGAACCGAACCCGTCCGCGTAGAAACCGGTACCGGACGCGTACGCCACACGGGCCGTCACGGCCCGGGCAGCATCGCCTTGGTGTCGATGCCCTCCGGCACCGTCACCCAGACGTAGAAGCCGCCATTCGGAATGTTCCACGTGGAACCTTGCGGCATGTGCTGCTCGAGCGCCGAGATCGCCGCGTCGCGCCGTTCCCGGTACGCCTCGCGGTAGGTCTTGATCTGCCCCTTCCAGTCCTGCGTCGACAGGTACCGGGACACGATCATCTGGTTCAGCGTCGGCGGGCACAGCGTGGCCGACTCGGCGGCCAGCACCAGCTTCTCGCGCACGGCGTGCGGCGCCAGCACCCAGCCGACCCGCAGACCGGCCGCGAACGTCTTCGAGAACGACCCGAGGTACACCACGTTGTCGGGGTCCATCGACCGCAGCGCCGGGTACGTCTGGCCGTCGAACCCGAGCAGCCCGTACGGGTTGTCCTCGACCACCAGCACGCCGTAGGACCGGCAGATCTCCAGCACCTCGGCCCGCCGGGACACCGCCAGCGTCACGCCGGCCGGGTTGTGGAAGTTCGGGATCGTGTAGAGGAACTTGACCCGCTGCCCGGCGCGCTTGCAGGCCTCCAGGGCCTCGCGCAGCAACGACGGCACGAGCCCGTCCGCGTCCATGGCGACGTGGACGACCTGGGCCTGGTAGGCGGTGAACGACCCGAGAGCGCCGACGTAGGAGGGACCCTCGGCGATCACCACGTCACCGGGGTCGCAGAAGATCCGGGTGACCATGTCGAGGCCCATCTGCGAGCCGACGGTCACCACCACGTCGTCCGGGTGGCCGTTGATGCCTTCCAGGGCCATGACGTCGCAGATCTGCTCGCGCAGCAGCGGGACACCGTGCGCCGAGCCGTACTGCAGGGCCACCAGACCCTCGGACGCCACCAGCTGACCGATCTCCGCGGACAGCGACTCCAGGGGCAGCGCGGCCAGGTGCGGCATGCCGCCGGCCAGCGACACGACCTCGGGGCGGGACGCGACCGCGAAGAGTGCCCGGATCTCCGATGCCGTCATCCCTGCCGTGCGCGCTGCGTAGCGGCGGAGGTGGGGGTCAAGGCTTCTGGGGCCCTGCTTCGCGGGCTGTCCGGGCACAGTCATGGGGGACTCCTGAATGGGAAATGTCCCGAGCGAGTGTAACCGTCGTCCCGTTCAGGGCACGCGCCTTCCGGCTTCCGTCACATTCGCCTACCCTCATAAGGGTTCACTGTGTGTGTTAACGGGTGGAGGTTGGGGTGTCCCGTCGCGTCGTGGGCGTCACGCTGGACAACCTGGAGCATCTCTCCAAGCACAGCAGGACGTGCGTTTTCTGGGAGCTGGCTCCTCACCTGCGAGAGCAGGCCGAGGAATACGGCGACACCGAATTCGAGAAGGAAGCCTGGGTCTCCAGCGTCCTGCTCGAATGGGGTTCGTGCGGCCGTCTCATCTACTGCGACGGCATTCCCGCCGGTTCGGTCTTCTACGCACCACCGGCCGCCGTTCCGCGCAGCGCCGCCTTCCCCACGTCCCCGGTGAGCCCGGACGCGGTCCTCATGACGTCGCTGGACGTCCTCCCGGAGTTCCGAGGGGGAGGACTCGCGCGAGTGCTCGTGCAGGCCGTGGCGAAGGATCTGACGCGTCGTGGCGTGAAGGCCATCGAGGCGTTCGGTGACATGCGCCCGGACGACGAAGGGCCCAGTTGCGTCACGCCGGCCGACTTCCTCACGAGCGTCGGCTTCAAAACCGTGCGGCCGCACCCGCGCTGGCCCCGGTTGCGCATGGAGCTCCGCAGCTCCATCACCTGGAAGGAAGACGTCGAGGCCGCGCTGGAGCGCCTCCTCAACAGCGTCACCGTCTCCACGGCGGAACCGAGCTTCCGCCCGGTCTAGGACCGACGAAAAAGGCCCCTCGCCGGAAACGAGGGGCCTTTTTCGTCAGATCAGCTCTTCGACATCTCGTAGCGCAGCAGGTCGTTGAACGTGAACGTGCCCGTCGGCTGGTCGTCCTTGCCGAGCAGGTACAGGCGCTTCACGGCCACGAGGATGCCCTCGGCCACGATGTCGCGGAAACCGGGCGTCGCCAGGCGAGCGCGGTCCTCGGCGTTCGTCAGATAGCCGACCTCGACGCGGACGGCCGTGCAGCGGGTGAGCCGCAGCAGGTCCCACGACTTCGGGTGCGAACCGCAGTTCGACATCGTCGTGCGGGCCGTGACCTCGCGCTGGATGAACCCGGCCAGCGCCTCGCCGACCGTGGACGACGTGCCGTTGCCCGTGCCGTAGTGGAACGTCGCCACGCCCTGCGCGTGCGGCGACGAGTTGCCGTCGGTGTGCAGCGACAGGATCAGGTCGGCACCCGCCTCGTTGGCGAACCTGGCGCGCTCCGCCTCGTCCGGGCAGTTGTCCGGACCGCGCGTGAGCAACGCCTCCATGCCGGTGGCGGCCATCTTGCCCTCGAGGCGGCGGGCCAGGTCCAGCATGAGGTCGGCCTCGGACACGCCGTTCACGACGACACCGCGGTCCTGGCCGCCGTGGCCGGGGTCGATGACGATCCGCTTGCCCGACAGGCGCGAACCGGCACTGCGGACCCGCTCCTGCTCGCGCAGCAGAACGGGACGACCACCGCGGACCTTCGGCTGGAGCTGGCGCAGCGCGCGCACGGTGTCCGGGCCGCACATGCCGTCCACGATCAGGCCGTAGTCGCGCTGGAAGTTCCTCAGCGCCTGCTCGGTCTGCTGGCCGAACACGCCGTTGGCGCGACCGGCGTCGTAGCCGAGCTCCAGCAGGCGTTCCTGCAACGTCAGCACGTCGTCGCCGGTGGTCGGCTGCGACATCAGGTACGCGAGCGGCCGGTCCCCCAACCGGAACGTCGCGTCACGCAGCGCGCGGTAGGTCGCCGGGCCGACGATGCCGTCGATGATCAGCCCCCGCTGCTGCTGGAACGCGCGCACGGCGTGCTCGACCTGCTGGTCGAACACCGGCGGCGCCTGTGGGTCGGCCGGCGGAAGCATTCCGAGGCCGGTCAGGGTCGACCGGATCTCGGCAACATCACTTCCGACGTCCCCGCGGCGGAGCAGCTGCATGCACCCTCGCTCGACTAGGGCGCCGAAACTGGTCGGCGCGTCAGTTGGGAAGTCCCCATTGTGCCCTGCTGCGCTCAGTGATCGATGCAGGGCTGCTCACAGTCGCACCGAGACGACCGGCTCGGCACCGAGAACGAACGTGACCCGCCCGTCTTATCGGTAGACGGGCGGGTCACGTTGCGCGTTGCAGCGGACTTCTCAGCCCGTGCAACTTCTTCGTCAGGCCAGGACGTCCTGGAGGTCGTTCAGCAGCGCCGCCTTGGGCTTCGCGCCGACGATCTGCTTCACCGGACGGCCGCCCTGGAACAGGATCAGCGTCGGGACGGACATGATCTGGTAGTCGCGGGCGATCGACGGGTTGGCGTCGATGTCGACCTTGGCGACGGTCAGCTTCTCGCCGTGCTCGGCCGCGATCTCCTCCAGCACCGGCGCAACCATCTTGCACGGGCCGCACCAGGTCGCCCAGAAGTCGACCAGCACGGGCTTCTCACTGGTCAGCACGTCGTCCGCGAACGACTTGTCGGTCACCGTGACGGTGGCGCCTGCCATGTTGTTCTCCCTAAGAGGTCTCGCAGAAGGAACTTCAGTTGCTCTTGCCGTAGCCGCCACCGACGGCCTCGGCGGCGATCTCGGCCTGCTCGGTGCCGTGCTCGGCGAGCCACCGCTCCGCGTCGATCGCCGCGCTGCAGCCGGAGCCGGCGGCGGTGATCGCCTGGCGGTATTCGTGGTCGACCAGGTCGCCGGCGGCGAACACGCCGTCCAGGTTCGTGTAGGAGGTCTTCCCCTTGGTGAGGACGTAGCCCTCCTCGTCCAGGTCGACCTGGCCCTTCACCAGCGCCGAGCGCGGGTCGTGGCCGATCGCGAGGAAGAAGCCGGTGACGGGCAGCTCTGACTCGGCGCCGGTCCGGGTGTCCTTGACCTTGATGGACGACACGGTGCCGTCACCGAGGACATCGGTGACCTGCGTGTTGAGCTGCCACTTGATCTTGTCGTTGGCGCGGGCGCGCTCCAGCATGACCTTCGAGGCGCGGAACTCCTCGCGGCGGTGGATGACGGTCACGGACTTGGCGAAGCGGGTGAGGAACGTCGCCTCCTCCATCGCCGTGTCGCCGCCGCCGACCACGGCGATGTCGTGGTCGCGGAAGAAGAAGCCGTCGCACGTCGCGCAGGCCGACACGCCGCGGCCGAGCAGCTCCTGCTCACCGGGGATGTTCAGGTACCTGGCGGCGGCGCCCATCGCGAGGATGACGGCCTTGGCCTCGTAGGTGACGCCGTTCGCGACGACCTTCTTGACCGGGCCGGTCAGCTCGACGGACTCGACGTCCTCGGCGCGCAGCTCGGCGCCGAAGCGCGTGGCCTGCTCGCGCATCTGCTCCATGAGCTCGGGGCCCATGATGCCGTCGCGGAAGCCGGGGTAGTTCTCGACCTCGGTGGTCGTCATGAGGGCGCCGCCGTACTGCGAACCCTCGAAGACCAGGGGCTCCAGCTGCGCGCGTGCCGCGTAGACCGCCGCGGTGTAGCCCGCCGGTCCCGATCCAATGATGATCACGTTGCGCACGCTCACGGCTCTGCAACTCCTCGATCTCGTCGTCTGACTCGCTCAACGGATCGTAGGTGCAGCTAATTCCGTGACTTGAACGACTACCTCGCCTTGATCGTCGTGTCGGCCAGAACGCCCTGCGGCTTGTCCGGTCCGCAGGTGTCCGGGTCCAGCACGACCAGCCGGTACTGCCCGAGACCGGCCGGCAGGATCGCCATCACGGCGTCCCTGCCCTCCAGGTTGATCGGGCTGATGCCGAGCGGGTTGCCCGAGCTGGTGATGCCGCCGCCCTTCAGGCAGCCGGCGAGGCGGTCCGAGGTCTCCAGCGGCCCGTAGTTCTGGGCCTTGAGCACCTCGCCCACCGCGGAACCCAGCTCGTCGCGCTTGAGCGCCAGAGGAGGGGCCTGGGCCGGTCCGGACGACGACGTCGCCGCCGGTGGCTGCGCGGAGTCGTTCGAGTTCTGCTGGGCGCCCGGCGACACGGCCAGGACGATGCCGAACGCGGCCGCGGCGGCGACCAGCACACCGGCGCCACCCATCCCCAGCCTGCGGTTGCGGCGCTTGCGGGCGTCGTTCAGCGAGACCACCGGGGCGATGCCCGGACGGGCCTCGGCCGCCAGCGCGGCATCGATCCGCGCGGCCACGTGGTCGGGCATCGGGATCGGGGGCAGCGCCCGCAGGTCCGCCAGCGTCGCGTCCAGCGCCTGGAGGATCTCCCGGGCCTCCGCGTCCGCCTCGACCCTCGGGCGCAGCTGTGCGGCGACCTCAGGGGGCAGCACGCCCGCGTGCAGGTCCGCGATGAGGTCGACAGACCACGGCGGACCCATCGGCACGCGCTCCATGCCGGTCATCGACCCTCCCACTGACGTTGCTCTTGCACATTCACACCGTCAGCTGGGACGTTCGCATCTGCGATTCGGTTCCTGAGGTGCCCGAGAACTTTGGCGAGCTTGGCGCGACCCCGCGCGCACCGGCTCTTGACCGTGCCTTCCGCGATGCCCAGCAGCTGCGCGGTCTCGGCGACGGAATAGCCCTCGACGTCGACGAGCACGATGGGCGCCCGCTGCTCTTCCGGCAGCTCCATCAGCGCCTGCTGCACCATGAGGCTGGTCTCGCGGTCGCTCATCGCGTCACGGGGGGCGACGGGCTCGCCGGGGCCGGCCTCGGGCAGCGGCACTGTCGGTCTTGTTTGTCGCCGTCTCATCCGGTCGAGGCACGCGTTCACCACGATCCGGTGAAGCCAGGTGGTGACCTGTGACTCGGCGCGGAACGACGCCGCCGCCCGGAAGGCCGAGATGAACGCCTCCTGCAGCGCGTCCGCGGCCTCCTCTGGGTCGCGCAGCGTGCGCAGCGCCACCGCCCACATCCGGTCGCGGTGCCGTTTGACCAGCTCCGAGAACGCGTAGGGGTCACCTGCGGCGTGGGCCGAGATGAGATCGGCGTCCGAGCTGGCTGCGGCGGTCACGGGGAGGACTTTAGCGGCGGTGATCACAGATCACCCGGACAGGTCTGCTCAGAGCGCCTGCGCAGTTCTACTGGGCCCGCGTGTAGAGGACCTCGCGGATCTCGGACTGGTTCTTGCCGCCGTCGGAGCTCGTCAGCTGCGTGATCCAGACCAGGACGTGCCCGGTCGGCTCGTGGTCGTTCAGCTGGATCTGCGTCTGCCCGTCGGACAGGTCCGCGACGCCGATGACCTTGGTCTCCTCGAGCGGCGAGTCCAGCGCGGACGCCACCCGGATCTCGACCTTCGTGCCCTTGCTGGGCGAGGTGATCGTGATCGAGGCCAGTTTCACCGGCTCGGCGAACGACGCCATCAGCCCGATGCCCGGCTTCAGCGTCGGGAAGGGCTGGAAGTAGTTGTCGGTCCGCCAGAACGTGCCCGGGTTGTTGTCGACCGCCCTGCTCGCCTGGTTCGCGTTGTCCGCCTGGTTCGTGACGTCGTAGACGCCGATCTGGCCTGGCTGGACCGGTCCGGCGGGCGCCGGCACGGGCGCGGACTGGCCGTTCGACCCCGGCTGGTTGATCACCACGGTCGGGCCGCCGCCCTTGGACGGCTCGTCGCTGAAGAACCCGACGATCTGCACGCTCAGCCACACGATCACGGCGACCGTGGCGACGGCGAGCACGCCGACGCTGATCCACAGCTTCTTCTTCTGCTGCTTGTCCTGCCTCGGCCGCTGTGTCGTCCACACGACCTGGTCGTCGTCATTGCGTGCCGACGACACGGGCGGGATGAGCGCGGTCTGGGCCTCCTCGGCGGCGATCTGGTCGAGGACCTGGAGGATCGCCGCGGACGTGCGGATGCCGCCGACCGACGTGTCCTCCAGCGACCGCACCGCCACGGACGACAGGTCGTGCGGCAGGTACGGGTGCAGCGCGTTCGGTGCGACCACGGAGCCGTCCGGGCCGGTCGGGGCCACCGGCACGCCCTGGGGGCCGCCCGGCAGCGCCCACCGGCCGGTGAGCAGCAGGTACAGGATCGCGCCGAGGCCCTTGACGTCGTCGCGCGCGATCGCGTCCGGCCGCGGGCCGGGGAACGCGAGGCGCAGGCGGCCGTCCGAGGTGACCCGGATGCGCTGCGGGTGGTCGGCGCCCAGCACGAGGCCGGCGTGGTGCGCGCCCTCGATGGCGGCGCCCAGCGGTTCGAGCAGGCGGGTCGCGGCGCCCGCCGGCAGCGGGCCCTCCGCGATGAGGTCCACCAGGTCGGTGCCCTGGGTCCACTCGGCGACGACCATGCCGAGGATGCCCTCGTCCGGGCGGATGCCGGTGCCGGGCGTCAGCACGTCGATCACCCTCGACACACCGGGGTGCGTGAACGACGACGCGTGCATCGCCCGCTCGACCGTCCGGCGGGCTCGGGCCGCGGCCTCGTTGTTCGCCAGGTCGCCCAGCAGGACCGTCAGTGCCACGTCCCGGTTGAGCTGACCGTCCCTGGCACGCCACAGCTCCGCGTTGGACCGGGCGTCTGCTCCCGATTTCGCGAGCAGGCGGTAGCGGCCGTTGCCGATGACACCGCCGGGGACCAGGGCGGCGTGGACTCCGCTACTCACGGAGACCAGGTTACGGGAAGGCGGTCACGGCCTGGAGTCATCGGCGCCGCACCAAACGGTTGATCTTGGCGATCGCCGGCTGCATCTCGGGCACCCGGAACGCCGCCAGCAGGCCGTACGAGAGCGGCAGGCCGACCAGCGTCACCAGGACGACCTCGACCCAGCTCGACGCGATCACGCTCGAGAAGCCGACCAGGTCCTGCACCAGCCAGTTCAGCCCCTTCGCGACACCGAAGGCGAGCGAGGAGGCCACGACGGTGAGGCAGACGGTCCAGATCGTGAAGCCGGTGCGCAGCCGGCCGAGGCGGACCCGCAGCCACACCTGGCCGACGACGGCGCCGAAGACGAAGCTCAGCGACATGGCGAGCGACACACCGACGGCGAGCTGCTCGGCGTCGCCGGGCGCCGCCACCTCGCGGAAGAGGAACAGCAGCCCGATGCGCACCGCGACGATCATCGCCTGGATGACCGTCGGCGTGCGGGCGTCCTTCATCGCGTAGAAGACCCGCAGCTGCAGCAGCGTGATCGCGTACGGCACCAGCCCGAACGCCGAGAGCGCGAGCGCGAGACCGATCCTCGTGCCACCGGTGACGCCCGAGGCGCCCAGTGCGAAGACGGCGAGACCGATCGCGAGGCCGGATGCCGTCATCAGCGCGCTGAACGGCATCAGCAGGATCGCCGACATGCGGTTGCCGAACAGCAGGTCGCGGACGATCGACTCGTTGTCGTCGTGCGCGGCCGCCCGGCTCATCTTCGGCATCAGCGCCGTCAGCAGCGAGACGCCGAGGACGCCGTAGGGCACCTGCGCGATCAGCCACTGGTAGTTGAACGCGGTCAGCGTGCCGGCGGCGCTGGTCGCGACCTTCGTCAGCACGGTCATGCTGGCGAGGCCGAGGCAGACGTAGAGCAGCACCCAGAACGCCAGGCCGCCGAACTCCGACAGGCGCGAGTCCCAGCCGAACCGCCACTTGAACTTGAAGCCGGTCTTCTTCAGGGCCGGGAACAGCACCGACGCCTGCACCAGCACGCCGAGCGCGGTGCCGAGACCGAGCACCAGCAGGTGCGTGTCGGTCATGCGGACCGGGTTGAGCGTGATCTCCCCCGGCAGCATCGCGTAGACGCCCAGCACGACGATCACGACGACGTTGTTGAGCACCGGCGCCCAGGTCGGGATGCCGAAGACGTGCCGTGCGTTCAGCACGGCGCTGAGCAGCGCCGTCAGGCCGTAGAAGACGATGCCCGGCAGGACCAGGTAGGCGAACGCCGTGACGAGCTCGGGGTTCGCGTTCTCCGAGTCGGAGATGTAGATCTTCGTGAGCAGGGGCGCGCAGGCCATGGCCACGACCGTGCCGACGCCGAGGATCAGCGTGCCCATGGAGATGAGCCACTGGGCGTACGACTCGCCGCCGTCGCCGTCCTCCTTCTCGGCGCGGACCAGCAGCGGGATCGCCACGCTGGTCAGCACGCCGCCGAGGAGCAGCTCGTTGATCATGGTCGGCAGCGTCGACGCCGCCTGGTACGAGTCGCCGAGCGTCTCGGCGCCGATCACCGCGATCAGCAGCACCTTCGACAGCAGGCCGGTGGCTCGGCTGACGATCGTCGCGATCGCCATCGAGCCGCTGGCCCTGGCGACCGACGGTGCCTGCTTGTGCTGTTCTGGTTCGGTGGTCGTGGATGTCTCGCTCACGCGCTCGACTTCTCCGGTGTGACGTTCTCGATGGACGGTGCCTCGCCGTTCTCGCCGTTGCGAGCACGGACCCGCTTGTAGATGCGCCGTCCCGAGAGCAGGACGAGCGCGATCCCGGCGATCACGGTGACGATCACCGTGATGGTGCCGTAGGCGGACGACGACACCTCCAGCTTGACAGTGTCCCCCAGCGGGACGCCCTCCGGAGTGGTCAGCCGCACGGTGACCGGGAACCGGCCGGAGCGCAGCACCTCGACCGGGACCCGCACGACGCGCTCGCCGCGGGCGGGGAGCACCTGGTCGGCGAGTTCCAGCTTGCGGATGCCGGGGGTGTCGGCGAGGTTGATCCGCACGGTCACGCGGACGTCGAGCTTGTTGGTGATGGTGACCGGGATCGGGCTGTCGCCGGAGCCGAGCAGGATCGGGCTGTTGGGCTGCGTCACGCCGACCATGCCGGTCAGCGCGTCGATCTCGCCCTGGCTGATGACGGCCGCGGACCGCGCGCCCTCCTCGTTCTGCCGCCAGGCGCCGGACATCACGCGCAGCAGGCCGAGCCACAGCGGGCCGGCCAGGTCGGCCGGTGACGCGTGGGCGCTGTCCTCCTGCTGCATGGCCGCGACCAGGCCGTTGAGCTCCACGCTCTGGTTCGTCACGGAGTTCGTGATGACCGACGAGATCTCCCGCGCACCGGCCTCGGGCGGGTACGCGACCTTGGCGGTGGTCACCGACGGCGCGGCCGTGGTGAGCTCCTCGAGCCCGGTCTGGGTCGCGTAGCCACCGGCCAGCAGCTTCTGCGCGGCGGTCAGGAACTCGGTCATCTCCGCCAGCGGCGCGTGCCAGCGGCGCGGCGGTGCGACCAGCACGTTGCGGCCGTCGCCCTGCCACCCGGCGCGGAACACCAGGACGGCGAGCGCGTTCTGCACCGACACCGGCTGGCTCTCGACCGGCGCGGCGACGCCGGACAGCGTGCGCGGCCGGGAGTCGCTGCCCTGCAGGGCGTCCGAGACCATCGAGTCGATCTTCACCGCGGTCACCGGGTGCTTGCCGCCGATGCCGACGGGGGCCGTTCCCGGCGCGTCCGCGAGACCGGTCGGGTCGAGCAGCAGCGACTTCACACCCGTGTCGGGCCTGTCCGGCAGCGGCGTGACCAGCTCGTCGAACGTCGACTGGTCCAGCACGCCGTCCTCGGGCCACGCCAGGTTCGGCAGCGGCCGCACGGACAGGACGTCCTGGATGAGCTTGGGGCCGTCGCTCACCGCGAGCGCGCGCATCGTGCTGAGCTTCGCCCTGTTGAGCGCCACGAGGTCGGCGTCGGCGTACGGCAGGGCCAGGACGCAGCGGCCGGTGACGGCGAGCTTGAGCCGGTCGAGCCACAGCTTGGCCTCGACCCTGCCCTTGCCCTCGGCGCCGCCGCGCACCGTGTACCCGGTGCTCATCGCCTGGACGGTGCGCAGCAGGTCCGGGTCGATGGCCACGCACATGGCGGTGCTCATCGACGCGATGGCCTGCTCGTAGGCCTGCAACAGGCCGTACAGCCGGCCGTTGACCGAGAGCGACGCGGCGAGCTCGTCGTCGACCAGCTCGGACCGGCCCTCACCGCCGAGCCGGACCAGCCGGGGGCGGTCCGCGATCGGCCACAGGACCGTGAGCTTGGCTCCGGCGCCCGGCTTGCCCTTGGTCTCGCCACCGGGCACCCCGAGCACGGGCAGCAGCGTCGACAGCGCCGCGAGCCGCGCCTGGCCGCCGTAGTCCGGCCTGCCGTTGACGTTCGCGAGGATCGGGTAGATGCCCGGCCGCTCGACCTCGAGCGACGTCGGCTCCGTGCCCCGCAGCGGCACCTCGAGCGTGAAGTCCTTCTGCTGACCGGACTCGAGCTCGGAGGCGATCTGGGTGAACTTGGGCTGCACCGCCTCGGCGGCCGCGGGCTCCCGCAACGCCTTGCGCAGGTCGTCCTCGGACTCGAGCGGCTCGCCCCGCTCCAGGCGCAGCACGATGTCGGAGACCTTGCGGTCGCCGACGTTGACGATCTTGCCGGTGATCTTGACGGTCGCCGGGGAGTCGCCGGTGACGAACCGGGGCGTGAGCTGGTCGATGTCGAGCCGCAGGAACTGCGGCTGCGGCTGGCCGGGCTGGGCGGAGAGCGATCTCGTCGCCCACACCTGGGTGGCGGGCTCCGGCATGAACGGCAGCGCGTCGATCCCGTCCGGTTGCGACTGCTCGACGGCGCCCGCGGGCGGCGCTGTGATCACCAGGAAGGCGGCGACAGCGGCTGTGCAGACGAACTTCCTCAGGCTCACGCCGACTCCGCCCCGTTCCGGCAGCGGTCGGAGAGCAGTTCGGCGGCTCGGCGGACCAGGCGGCGCTCGTCGGCGTACGCGAGTCGCTCGTCCAGTTCGCCGAGTGGCACCCACGCCACCTCGGTGACCTCCACGTCTTCGTCGGAAAGCTCTCCCCCGTCGCTTCGAGGAGGAAGTGGTGAACCGTCTTGTGCACCCGGCGGTCGTCCGCGACGAACCAGTAGTCGATCGACCCCAACGGGCGCAGCACCCTGCTATGAATACCGGTCTCCTCGGCGACCTCGCGCACCGCGGTCTGCTCCGCGGTCTCGCCGGCCTCGATGTGACCCTTGGGCAAAGACCACAGCAACCGGCCCCGCCGGTCAAGTCTGCCGATCACCGCGGCCCGCTGCTCGCCGTCGAGCACCAGGCCACCCGCCGACGTCTCGTCGACCGTCCTGAGCCGCCTGCCCCGTCGCCTCTTCCGGCGCCCCGGCTGGGGGCTTCCTCCGGATCGCGCTGCTGACGAGGGCATACGGCCGATCGTACTTACGAACCTTAAGTACGCTGGTTTCCCGTGTCTCGATCGCTCCAGCAGAATGCGGTGGTGGAACAGCCCACCATCACACCAGTCGTCGCTGAGCTCGCCGCTCGGTTCACCGCCGGCGGCAAGCGCCTCTACCTCGTGGGTGGAAGTGTGCGCGACGCCGTGCTGGAACGCCCGACGAACGACTTCGACTTCACCACCGACGCGCGTCCGGCCGAGATCCAGCAGCTGCTGAGCGGCTGGGCGGACGCGCAGTGGGACACCGGCATCGCGTTCGGCACGGTCGGGGCGTCCAAGAAGGGCGAGATCATCGAGATCACGACGTTCCGCGCGGACGTCTACGACGGTGTGACCCGCAACCCCGAGGTCACGTTCGGCGACTCGATCGACGGCGACTTGGTCCGGCGCGACTTCACGGTCAACGCGATGGCGTTCGACATCGCGGCCCGCGAGTTCGTGGACCCGACCGGTGGTCTTCAGGCGGCCCGTGACGGCGTGCTGGACACGCCGGCGACCCCGCAGGAGTCGTTCGGCGACGACCCGCTGCGCATGCTGCGCGCGGCCAGGTTCGTCTCCCAGCTCGGCTTCACGGCGGCGCCGCGGGTGGTCGAGGCGATGCGGTCGATGGCAGGCCAGCTCACCCGCATCACGCCGGAGCGCGTGCAGGTGGAGCTCTCGAAGCTCCTGTGCGGCGCGCACCCGCGCCGCGGCATCGAGCTCATGGTCGAGACCGGGCTGGCCGACGTCGTGCTGCCCGAGCTCACGGCCATGAAGCTGGAAATCGACGAACATCATCAGCACAAGGACGTCTTCGACCACTCCCTGGTTGTCCTCGAGCAAGCGATCGATCTCGAAGATGATGATCAGTCACCCGATCTGGTGCTGCGGATCGCCGCGTTGCTGCACGACATCGGCAAGCCGGCGACCCGCAGGTTCGAGCCCGGCGGCGGCGTCTCGTTCCACCACCACGAGGTCGTGGGCGCGAAGATGGTCCGCAAGCGCTTGCGGGCTTTGCGGTACTCGAAGGAGATCACCGAGGACGTCGCCAAGCTCGTCTACCTCCACCTGCGCTTCCACGGCTACGGCAACGGCGAGTGGACCGACTCGGCGGTGCGCCGGTACGTGACGGACGCCGGTGACCTGCTGACGCGGTTGCACAAGCTCGTCCGTGCCGACTGCACGACGCGGAACAAGCGCAAGGCGAACCTGCTGCGCCGGACGTACGACTCTCTCGAAGAGCGCATCGCGCGCATCGCGGCCGAGGAAGACCTCGCGCGCGTGCGCCCGGACCTCGACGGCAACGAGATCATGAAGCTGCTCGGCCTGCCGCCGGGCCGCGAGGTCGGCGCCGCGTGGAAGTACCTCAAGGAACTCCGCCTCGACCGCGGGCCGCTGGACCGCGACGAAGCCGAGGCCGCCCTGCTCGACTGGGCCCGTGAGCAGGGGATCACCCCTCCCTCCCGTGACTCATAGTGAGTGGATGAAATCCCCGCGTTAGCGAACTGTCAGCGCGGGGAGGCACCATGAGTAGTGCGTCAGGGAGCGCATGGGGGTGGTGCAGATGTCGTCACGAGGACTTTTCGCAGGTCCAGCGGTGTATGACCTGGACGTGCTGACCGATGACCAGCGGGCCGTGCTGAGGTGTCTCGCCCGGGGTCACGCCGACCACGAGATCGCACGCGTGCTCGGCTTCGCCCTGCAGAGGGTGGTGGACGAGGTCGCGGACATCCTCCAGCGCCTCGGTCTACCCGATCGAGTGGCTGCTGTCGTCTTCGCGCACGAGGCCGGCATGTTGCACCTGCCGTTTCCGCGCTGACAGCAGCAGGTAGGCGCCCAGTCCGACCAGGTAGAGGCTCGCGGCGACGAGGATGAGGGCGGGCGAGCGCCCGTCCAGGGGGACCACCGTCGCCGTGATCGACACCGCGGTGACCTGCGCGATGTTGAAGAGGGTGTCGTAGAGCGCGAACACGCGCCCGCGCACCTCGTCGCCGACGTCGTGCTGCACCGCGGTGTCCACGCAGAGCTTGACGACCTGACCGGCGAAGATGATGACGAAGCTGGCCAGCAGGACGGTCACGAGCGTCATCGGCAGCCCGAGCCCGACCTGGGCGGCGGACGTGAGCAGCAACGCGCCGCAGATCGTGCGCTTGACGCCGAACCGGTCGACGATCCGGTCGGTCAGGACCCCGGCGAGCAGCACACCGGCGCCGCCCGCCACCGCGACCTCGCCGAGCCCGCCGATGCCGGCCTTGAGGATGCCGACGTCCTCCAGGGTGTAGCGCATCAGCAGCAGCGTGATCATGAGGCTGATGCCGAACGCCGCCCGGTGCGCGAGCAACGCGGCCAGCCCGGCCGTGACGCTCGGCGTGCGCCAGGTCGCCTTCGCGCCGTCGAGCAGGCCGCGGGCGACGGCCGTGACCGCGTTGTGCGGCTCGTCGACCTCGTCCGGCCCGAGCACGCCCGCCTTGAACCGGCTGGCGATGAACGCGCTGAGCAGCAACCCGGCCACGGCGATGCTCGTGGTCCACGCCGAACCGCCGTCCCCCGCGCCGAGCAGCGTGCGGAACCCGATGGCGCTGGCGGCGCCGATCACGGCCATGACCGCCCCGGCCGTCGTGGCCAGCGCGTTCGCCTCGACCAGGTGGTCCTCGTCGACGACGTGCGGCAACGAGGCGCTCAGCCCGGAGCCGACGAACCGCCCTATGCCCATGACCACGAGCGCGGAGACGTAGAGGGGGAGCCCGCTCAGCCCTGCGCTGACCGCCGCCGCCGTGAGCAGCACGAACACGGCCCGCGTGACGTTGGCCACGACGATGACCTTCTTGCGGTCCCACCTGTCGAGCAGCGCCCCGGTGAAGGGCCCGATCAGCGAGTACGGCAGCAGCAGCACCGCGAACCCGGCCGCGATCGCCGCGGGGTCGGCCTGCCGCTCGGGGTTGAAGAGCACGGCACCGGCGAGCCCGGCCTGGAAGAGCCCGTCACCCCACTGCGAGGCGAGCCGGGTGGCGAGGAGCCTGCGGTAGGCGGGGATGCCGAGGAGCCGGCGTGATCCCCAGTGGTGCTTTTCCACCGCAAGCGTTGTCACACTTGCACTGTATGCGCGTTGGGGTGAAACCACGAAAGCCGGACCTCACGGTCCGGCTCCCCTGGATCGGATGCCAGGTCGCCTCACGGCGCGATGCACTACGCGGCTCCAGCCGAACGGTATTCCGCGAAGGCGGTTGTCTGTTGAGCCCGGGGGACACAAAGACATCCGACACCTCAGTCTAACGGGACGCGGGCCTGAGTTGTTCCGGCGATCACGAGTGATTTCATGGTGACGTGCGTCCCGATGCCGAAGTCGAGCCAGGCTCCCTGTTGGTTGCCGCTCCGAGCCTGAACGACCCGAACTTCAAGCGCACCGTCGTCTACGTCATCGATCAACGCCCCGAGGGGTCCCTCGGGGTGGTGCTGAACCGCCCGTCCGAGGTGGCTGTGCACGACGTGCTGCCGCCGTGGGGTTCGCACGTCACGAAGCCGCGGTGCATCTACATCGGCGGACCGGTGGAGCAGAAGACGGCGCTGTGCCTCGCCGCCCTGAAGGCCGGCACCGACCCCGCCACCGTCGAGGGCCTGGTCGCCGTGCAGGGTCCGGTGGCGCTGGTCGACCTCGACGCCGAGCCGGACGACCTGATGCCGCTGGTGCGCGGCCTGCGGGTGTTCGCGGGTTACAGCGGCTGGGGCGAGGGGCAGCTCGAGGGTGAGATCGAGCGCGGCGACTGGATCGTCGTGACCGGACTGGCCGACGACGTGCTCGTGGGCGCGAACGTCGACCTGTGGGGCCGCGTGCTGCGCCGTCAGGGCATGCCGCTGGCGCTGCTGTCGACCTACCCGAAGGACGTCCGCGAGAACTGAGTCAGGACTGATTCACGTGAAACGTGGGACTACAGCCCGGCGAGAGGCGAGCAACCGCCGCCACTGCAGGCGCAGCCACCGCAGCCCTTGGGCTTGACCGGCTCCGGCAGCGCCTCGGCCGCACGGCTCCCGACGATCCCGCCGGCGAACGCGATCGTGAGCGCCCCCACCAGCCCGATGACCCCGGCGGTGATGGCCAGGTCCGCCATGACGAACGCCATGGCGCCCGACACGATCGCCACCACGCCCGCAGCGATGTTCGGAACGCCGGCGACGCGGTTGGCCAGTGCGAACGTCTCCTCGTCGCGCAGCGCGGCGGCCGTGCGCACGCCGACGAAGCGGTTGCGGCGCAGCTTGCCCTGCAGACCCAGCAGACCGACCGCGCCGAGAGCGACGCCGAGCACACCCAGGACGACCGACAGCACGATGTTCACCCCATGAGGGTAAGCCGGGACCCGGGTCCGCCACGACCTCACCCCGTCCAGGTGTGCCTCAGGCCACCGCCCGGTTCACCGTGCTTGCGCTGCGCTGATACCGTTGACGGCATGAGCACGGCCCGCCTGCTCCTTATCTAGCCGCGACGACCTGATCGGAAGACGGTCGGCGCGGCCACCCTCCATGCCCGTCTGGGCTGGGGGGTTTCGTCATGTCAGGGGCAGGATCGATGTGAGAGGGACGTTGAGATGAGCACGGACGCGGCGGAGATCCCCGCCTTCCGCTACACCGCCGAGCTGGCGAACCAGATCGAGCAGCGGTGGCAGCAGTACTGGGAGGACCACGGCACCTACCACGCGCCCAACCCCGTCGGGGCGCTCCGGGGTGACGTGCCCGCGGACAAGCTGTTCGTGCAGGACATGTTCCCGTACCCGAGCGGCGCCGGCCTGCACGTCGGCCACCCGCTGGGCTTCATCGGCACGGACGTGTTCGCGCGGTACCACCGCATGAACGGCCGCAACGTGCTGCACACCATGGGTTTCGACGCGTTCGGCCTGCCCGCCGAGCAGTACGCGGTGCAGACCGGCCAGCACCCGCGCAAGACCACCGAAGACAACATCAACACCTACCTGCGCCAGATCCGCAGGCTGGGGCTGGGCCACGACGAGCGCCGCCGCATCTCGACGATCGACCCCGAGTACTACAAGTGGACCCAGTGGATCTTCCTGCAGATCTTCAACTCCTGGTACGACGCCGACCTGAAGCGCGCGCGTCCGATCGCCGAGCTGATCTCGCAGTTCGAGTCTGGCGAGCGGGACGTTCCGGGCGGCCACACGTGGTCTGAGCTGTCTTTTGCCGACCAGCAAAGGATCTTGGGCGATTTCCGCCTGGCCTACATGTCGGAGGCGCCCGTCAACTGGTGTCCCGGACTCGGTACTGTGCTGGCGAACGAAGAGGTCACCGCGGACGGTCGCAGTGAACGTGGCAACTTCCCCGTGTTCAGGAAAAACCTGCGCCAGTGGATGATGCGCATCACCGCGTACTCGGACCGGCTGATCGACGACCTGGACCGGCTGGACTGGCCCGACAAGGTCAAAGCCATGCAGCGCAACTGGATCGGGCGCTCGCACGGTGCCCGAGTCCGATTTGCGGTGGGAAGCGAGAACATTGAGGTCTTCACGACCCGGCCGGACACGCTGTTCGGCGCGACCTACATGGTCCTGGCACCGGAACACGAACTGGTCGACCAGATTGCGGCGCCCGATCGCGTGGCAGACATCGCCGCGTACCGGCGCGCAGCGTCCCTGAAGTCCGAACTGGACCGGCAGGAGAACAAGGAGAAGACCGGCGTCTTCATCGGGGCGTACGCCACGAACCCGGTGAACGGCAAGGAAATCCCCGTCTACATCGCCGACTACGTGCTGATGGGCTACGGCACCGGCGCGATCATGGCCGTCCCCGGCCAGGACCAGCGCGACTGGGACTTCGCGAAGAAGTTCGACCTGCCGATCATCCGCACCGTGCAGCCGTCCGAGGGCTTCGAGGGCGAGGCGTACACCGGTGACGGCCCCGCCATCAACAGCGGGTTCCTGGACGGCATGGCGATCGACGACGCCAAGAAGACGATCATCGGGTGGCTGGAGGAGAACGGCCACGGCCACGGCACCGTCCAGTTCAAGCTGCGCGACTGGCTGTTCAGCCGCCAGCGCTACTGGGGCGAGCCGTTCCCGGTCGTCTACGACGAGGACGGCACCGCGATCGCGCTGCCCGAGTCGATGCTGCCGATCGAGCTGCCCGACGTCGACGACTACTCGCCGCGCACCTTCGACCCGGAGGACGCGGACACCGAGCCGTCGCCGCCGCTGTCGCGCGCCGCGGACTGGACCACGGTCGAGCTGGACCTGGGCGACGGCCCGAAGACCTACCGCCGCGACACGAACACCATGCCGAACTGGGCGGGTTCGTGCTGGTACCAGCTGCGCTACGTCGACCCGGTCGAGACCGAGCGGTTCGTCGACCCGGAGAACGAGAAGTACTGGCTGGGCCCGCGCACGGCCGAGCACGGCCCGACCGACCCCGGCGGCGTCGACCTGTACATCGGCGGCGTCGAGCACGCCGTCCTGCACCTGCTGTACTCGCGCTTCTGGCAGAAGGTCCTGTTCGACCTGGGCCACCTGACCGGCGACGAGCCGTACCGCCGCCTGTTCAACCAGGGCTACATCCAGGCGTACGCCTACGTCGACCCGCGCGGCGTCTACGTCCCGGCGGACGAGGTCGTCGAGGAGGACGGCAAGTACTTCTACAACGGCGAGGAAGTCCGCCGTGAGTACGGGAAGATGGGCAAGAGCCTGAAGAACGTCGTCACGCCCGACGAGATGTGCGAGCGGTACGGCGCCGACACCTTCCGGTTCTACGAGATGTCCATGGGCCCCATGGACGTGTCACGCCCGTGGGCCACCAAGGACGTCGTCGGCGCGCAGCGCTTCCTGCAGCGCCTGTGGCGCAACCTGGTCGACGAGACCGACGGCTCCCTGCGCGTGACCTCCGAGGAGCCCTCGGTCGAAGCGCTGCGCCTGCTGCACAAGACGATCGCCGGCGTGCACGACGACTACGCGAACCTGCGCTACAACACGGCGGGCGCGAAGCTGATCGAGCTGAACAACTACGTCACCAAGCACTACCCCGGCGGCACGCCCCGCGCGCTGGCCGAGCCCCTGGTCCTGATGCTGGCCCCGCAGGCCCCGCACGTGGCCGAGGAGCTGTGGGCGAAGCTGGGCAACGAGGGCACGCTGGCCCACGGCCCGTTCCCCGCCGCCGACGAGCAGTACCTGGTCGAGGACACCGTCGAGTACCCGATCCAGGTCAACGGCAAGGTCCGCTCGCGGGTCGTCGTGTCGGCGTCCGCGTCGCAGGACGAGATCAAGGCCGCCGCACTGGCCGAGGACAAGATCGCCGAGCTGGTCGCCGGTGGTGAACCGCGCAAGGTCATCGTCGTCCCCGGCCGCCTGGTGAACATCGTTCTGTAGCCCCGGGAGAGGCCGGCGCGGCTACGGCTGCGCCGGCCCCACCTCGGGCCACGCCTCGGGAGCCGGGCCGAACGCGCGCCGGGCGGTTTTGACGGCGAGAGCGGCCATGGTGGCGTTGGCGGCGCCGCCGATCAGCGCGCCGATGCCGAACGGGACCGCCCTGCCGAGCACGACGATCCCCTGCTTGGTGCCGTACTTGGTGATGAAGTTCCTGCCCAGGACCTTGTTGATCTGCTTCAACGTCTTCGCGGGAACCGCGCTGACCAGCTGGCGGGCCCAGTGCTGACCGGTGCGCTCGGCGACCTTGCCGATGGTCTTGGAGCTCGACTCGCCGAGCAGGATCCCCAGCACGAGAGTCCGGCGGCGTTCGACCTCGTCGAGCGGGACCCCGTGGATCTCGGCGAGCGAGAGAACGTACAGGGCGCTCAGTTCGAGCGAGGAGAGCGCCTCACCCGCTGACAGCGCCAGCGAGATCCCGGTGCCGACGCCGGGCGCGGCCGCAGCTCCCCCGACCGCGGCGCCCGAGCTGGTCAGAGCACTGACGTACATCTTCTCCAGCGTGCCGATGACCTCCGCCGGGGTGGCCTCCGGGTTGCGCTGGCGTGCGCGGGCGATGTTCTTGCGCACCAGCGGTGCCTGCAGTCCGATGGCCTTGTCCAGCAGGTCGAGGACTGCCTGGCCGGGACCACCCGACGAGACCGGTCCTCCGGGAGCGGCGGGCAGTTCGGCGGGAACCGCGGAGTTGTTGGCGTCGACCACGGGTCGTATGTCGCCGAACGCCCGGCCGGCGCTACATCAGCGCACCGCTGAATCCTCCTCGAACCCTATGTCCGTCAACATCTGGTCGAGCATGCTGTCGAACATCGGCTCCGGGTTGCTCACCGCGAACGGGAACCGCCCGAACACCTCCAGCGCCACGTGCCCGTAGAGCCGCACCCACGACTGCACGACGTGGTAGATCTTGCCCAGGTTCAGGACCTCGTCGGTCAGCGTCACGCCGTGCTCGGCCACCGCGTCCCGCAGCACCTGCTGGAACCTCACCAGGTCCTCGTGCAGCACCGCGGGCACCTCCTCCTCCGCGTGGTCCGCCGTCTGGTTGGAGGCGATCAGCGGTCCGGCGAGCTGCAGGAACACCGAGCCGAACTGGTCGGCGCCCAGCGGGTCGCGCGGGGAGGCGAAGACCAGCGCGAACTCCTGCGGGTGGACCAGTGCCCAGCGGCGGAAGGCGTGGCAGACGGTTCTCACCTTGCACCCGACCTGCCCTGACGTCTCCGCTGCCAGGTCCGTGTGGAGGGCCGCGGCCATGTCGGCGCAGATGTCGTCGCAGAGCTGACGCAGCAGTGCGTCGTGCGAGTCGTAGTAGCGGTAGAGCGCGGGTGCGGTGATGCCGAGTTTGCGTGCGATCGCACGCAGGGTAACCGCATCGCGGCCGCTCTCCACCAATAGGGCGCGGGCCGCCTGCCGAATCTCACGCTCGGTCTCAGCGCGGAGTCGTTCTCGGCGAGTGGCCTCGGTCATATGTCACTCCATCGGGTTGTAGACCCTGTCCACGGCCCCGTACGGTTTTCGGTGAACGGTGTTTACAAGAGTTCTCGGGATTCGCAGAACGGTAACCCAGGAGGCCGTCGTCGATGTTCGCGAAGTGGGGCGCTACCGCATATCGCCGCCGGTGGGTGGTGTTGATCGCGACCGTGCTGCTCGCGGTCGTCGGCGGTGTGTGGGGCATCGGCGTGTTCGACAAGCTCAGCCAGGGTGGGTACGAGGCTCCTTCCAGTGAGGCGGCGCGGGCCGACAAGGTAGCCGAGGAGGCGTTCGGGCGGCAGAACGGTGATGTGATCGTCATTTATCGCGGCGATTTCGCGAACCCGCTCGAGCTCGAGGAGATCGCCGACCACATCAGCGGTTTCCCGAAGGACGACGTCCTCAAGACCGTCGGGCCGGTGCCGTCGGACGACAAGCGGCAGGCGCTGGTCGCCATCACGCTGAGCAGCGGCGACTCGAACGAGCAGATCAAGCAGTTCGAGGACGTCGAGAAGCAGCTCCCGATCGACGGCTTCACCCAGCAGGTCGGTGGGCTCGTGCCCACCCAGAAGGCCATCAACGACATGTCGCAGGAGGACCTGACGCGCGCGGAGATGTTCTCGCTGCCGCTGGTCCTGCTCCTGCTCGTGGTCATCTTCGGCGGTCTGGTCGCGGCCAGCCTGCCGGTCGTCGTCGGTGGTCTCGCGATCATGGGCGCGCTCGGCGTGCTGCACGGCATCGCGCTGTTCGCCGAGGTCAACTCGTTCGCGGTCAACGTCGCGTCGCTGCTCGGCCTGGGCATGGCGATCGACTACGGCCTGTTCATGGTCGGCCGGTTCCGCGAGGAGCTCGCCCAGGGCCGCACGACCGAACAGGCGGTGGGCCGCACGGTCGCGTCCGCCGGCCGCACCGTCGTGTTCAGCGCGACGCTGCTGGTCATCGCACTGGCCGGGCTGCTGCTCTTCCCGCACGGCTTCCTGAAGTCCCTCGCGTACGGCGGTGTGGCCTCGGTCGCGATCGCGGCACTGGTCTCGATCACGCTGCTGCCCGCGCTGCTGGGTGTCCTCGGCAAGCGGGTCGACAAGCTCGCCATGCCGTGGCGCAAGAAGGAGCCGAGCGAACGCGGCTGGCGCAAGCTCAGCGGCGCGGTCATGAAGCGTCCCGTGCTGATCGCCCTGCCGATCATCGGTGTGCTCGTCGCGCTCGGCTCGCCGTTCCTGAACGTGCAGTTCGGCCAGGTCACCGAGAAGGTCCTGCCCGAGGGCAACGCCGTGCGCGTGGCCACCGAGAACATCAACCAGAACTTCTCGGCGCTGTCCGCCACCGGCTTCAAGATCGTCGTCAAGGGTGGCGACCAGGCCGCGGTGCAGGGCTTCCTCGGCAAGGTGGCCGACGTCCCCGGCATCGGCGACGTCCAGCCGACCGGTTCGGACAAGGGCGTCACGGCCGCGTCCGCCGGGCTGGAGAGCGACGCGCTGAGCGAGCAGTCCAAGCAGGCGCTGAAGGACGTCCGGGCACTGGAACCGCCCGCCGGCGCCGAGGTGCTGGTCGGCGGCAACACCGCCACGGTCAGCGACTCGCTCGACGCCATCGCGGACGGCCTGCCGCTGATGATCGCACTGCTGGTCGGCGCGACGCTGATCTTGATGTTCCTGGCGTTCGGCTCGGTCGTGCTGCCGGTCAAGGCCGTGGTCATGAGCGCGTTGTCGCTGTCGGCGACCTTCGGCGTGCTGGTCTGGGTGTTCCAGGACGGCCACGGCGCCGACCTGCTCGGCGTCACGCCGGGGCCGCTCGAGTCCGGCATCGTCGTGCTGATGGCGGCCATCGTGTTCGGTCTGTCGACGGACTACGAGGTCTTCCTGCTCTCCCGGATGGTCGAGGCCCGCAGCCAGGGCGCGACGACCGAGGAGGCGGTGACCACCGGCCTCGCCAAGACCGGCCGCGTGATCACCTCGGCCGCGCTGCTGCTGATCGTGGTGACCGGCGCGTTCGCGTTCTCGCAGGTCGCGATGATGCGGTTCGTCGGCGTCGGCATGATCCTCGCGCTGGCGCTCGACGCCACCGTCGTCCGGATGCTGCTCGTGCCGGCCGTGCTCAAGCTGCTGGGCAACGCCGCGTGGTGGTCACCCGGCCCGCTCAAGCGGATCCAGGAACGCCTCGCGCTTCACGACGAGCCGGTGGACCGGGACGACGGCCTCGACGACGAGGTGCGCAAGCCCGTCGCCGTCGGCTGAGCGGGCGGGAAGGCGACCAGGGCCGCGTCGAACCGGCGCGGCCTCGCCTCCAGCTCCCGCGGCCTCATCAGGTAGGTCGCCAGGACCGCGTTCGTGCTGTCCAGCACCGTCGCCGTCGTGCCGGTCGCGAGGAAGACCCGCGCGTCACCCGGTGCGATGGCGACGCTCGGCGCGTCGATGGGCAAACGTTCGCGCACGGTCGTGCTCGCCGCGTCGACCACCAGGACCGAGCGCTCCTTCGGCAGCGTGAGGTACACCGTGGCGCCGTCCGGGGTGACGGCGATGCTGCCCGCTCCCCTGCCGACGGCCGCCGAGCCGACGACCCGGTTCGTGGTCGTGTCGATCACCGACAGCGTGCCGGGCGTGGAGCCGCCGAGGTGCAGGCTGCTCACGTAGAGGCGCCTGCCGTCCGGGGAGAGCGCGAGGTGCTGCGGCAGCCCGCCGACCCGCACCACGGCCGTCTGGGACGCCGTCGCGGTGTCGACCACGCCGACCGTGCCGTCCTGCGAGTTCGCGACGTAGAGGACCTTGTTGTCCGGGTGGGCGGCGAGGCCCTGCGGCTGCCCGCCCACCTTGATCACGGCGACCAGCCGGAAGTCCGCCGGGTCCACCACCGCGACACCGCCGCTGCCCGAGACGTACAGCCGCCCGCCGTCCGGGCGCATCACCGCGTGCGAGAGCTGGACCTGGGCGAAGAGCCGGTCGAGGACCAGTCCGGTCAACGGGTCGACCGCGGTGATCGCCCCGGTCCAGCCGTTGACCACGTAGAGGCGTCGTCCGTCGGGCGACACGGCGAGACCCGTCGCGCGGCCCCGCGTGTCGGCCTGCGCCAGAACGGCACCGCTGCGGGTGTCGACGACCTGCACGAGACCGGTCCTGCCCACCACGTACGCAAGCGGTGCCACCGATGCGGAGGAAGTGGTCGTGTACTCGTGCCCTTGGTGGACACCCATCGCCGCGAAGGCCGCTGAGAGCGCTAGAACCGCGGCCACGAGGCGTGGCTTTGCCATACGGCCGATGGGAGCACTTCCGGGTGCTTTCGATCCACTTGGGTCACTCGGTCGAGGGGGATCTATCCCTGGACGTAGTACGACCGTGGCCCGCGACGGCGGAGCGGGCCACGGTCGTCACTCAGTAAGAGTGCGGACCCACTGGTTTGGATTCATATGATCCGGGATTGCTCGCCGAAGCCACCAGTTTGGCGTAACGGGCGCCGGCGGTGAGCAGGACCAGACCGGCGCCGAGGAACGCCAGCACGCGGGCGATCCCGTCGAGCGCGGAGAGGTCGAACAGCACCAGCTTCACGACCGCGGCGGCGACGAGGATGAGGCCGGAGATCCGCAGCGCCTTGTTGTTGATGCCCTTGACCAGCAGGAACAGTGCGGCGATCGTCCACGACACCGTGACCACCGAGTGCCCGAACAGGAAGCCCGTCTCGTCCGGCGACACGAGCAGCGCCGCGCAGAGCACCGCACCCGCCGCGCCGTAGAGCAGCACCAGCCCGGCGAGGACCCACGGGAACGGGTGGCGCGCCGGCTCGCGCAGCACCTGCATCTTCAGCGCGGCCCACGGCACGGCGGCCGCGAACACGCCGAGCACCAGCGCGGTGAGCAGGCCGGCCGCGTAGTCGCCCTGCTCGACGGTGTTGAAGAAGCGGGGCTCCTCGACCAGCCACGTGAGCGGCACGGCCTGCACGATCGTCATGAGGAACCCGACGAAGCCGAACGCGATCGACCCGACCAGCGCGAACTTCCTGTCGAGCCGCGCCGCGAGGAACGCCAGCAGCACCGCCTCGGCCAGCACGATCGCCGTGCGGACGTTGCCGTCGAGCGCGATCACCGTGGTCTGGAACAACGCGAGCATGCCCGTCGCACCGGCCGCCGTCGTGAACGCGCGCGGCAGGTCCGGGACCATCCAGATCGCCAGCAGCACCGCGGCGACGGCGCCGACCAGCACCGAGTCGACCGGCGCCTCCAGCAGGGTCGCCGCGAACATCGCGGCCAGCGGCGAACCGGCGACGAGCGCGATCGCGACCACGTCGTCCGGGCGCTTGCGGATCGTGAGGAGCGCGACCAGGACGCCGACGACGGTCGTGGCCGCCGCGGCGCCGACCACGGTCCACTCGTAGGAGCGCGGGATGGCGTTCGCGGTGGCGAGCAGCGAGGCGGTGATCGGGGGGAAGCCGCCGGCGATCGCGAGACCCGGCCAGTTGCGCTGGATCTGCACGGGCGTGCTGGCCAGCTTCAGCACCAGCAGGAAGGCGACCAGCAGCACCGGGAAGCCCTCGGTCAAAATCGGTGAGCACAGGGCGCACGCTGCGACGACGGTGACCGCGAGCGCTTGCGAGTTCCAGCGCAGCGCGAGCACGACACCCGCCGCGGCGACACCCAGGCCGACGACCAGGCCCGCGCCGTCGGGCAGGTAGCCGTAGAGGCTCGTAGCGGCGATCACGTCCAGGTAGAGACCCGCGAAACCGGTGAAGGCGAGCGCCATCGCGCCGGTGCGGTTGGCGGGGTTGCGGTTCAGCCACACGCCGATGCCGACGAGCGCGCCGCTGAGCACGGCACCGCCGACGACGCGCGGCACCGGGCCGAGCCAGCCGCGCTGGATCGCGAGGACGAGCAGCAGGACGAAGCCGAGCACGGTGATCGCACCGCCGACCCAGGCCAGCAGCTTCGCGCCGGCGCCGTCCTTGCCGAGCTTCTCGAACAGCGTCTCGCGGGGCGGCGCGGGCCACGGCTGCTGCTGCGGGTGCGGCCACTGCGCCTGGCCGGGCGGCGGGAACTGGCCACCGGGAGGCGGCGGCAGCTGGGCCGACGCGGCCTGCGACCAGGGGCTCGGCTGCGACGGCACCCCGGCGGGCCTCGGCGCGCCACCCTGCTGCGGCGGCACCCCGGCGGACTGCGGTCCACCGGTCGGCGGCGGCACGGGGGCGGACTGGGCCGGAACAGCGGCCGGAGGGGGCGCGGCCGCAGCCGTCGTGGACGGCGGCTGCGGCACGTCGCCCGGCCGTGCCGCTCCAGGTGCCTCGACCACCGCGGTCGCGGTCGAGGCGGAGTGCTCGCGCATCTCCGAGCTGATCGTCGTCAGCCGCTGCCCGATGGCCGCGAGCTCCAGTGCGAGGCGCTGCTCGTACCCGAGGCGATCCTGTCCGTCCATGTGATCAGCGTGAGGCAGAGCACGCCCGGTTACATCCGTACACCTACTCATCCGCTTGACTCGATACGTGTGTAATCGATTAACTACCGCTCCGTGACGACCATGAAGGACGTTGCGCAGCACGCCGGCGTCTCCACGGCCACCGTGTCGCGCGTGCTCAACGGCCATGCCGCACCGACTCCCGAGACCCGTGAGCGCGTGCTCGCCGCCATCGAGGAGCTCGGCTACCGGCCGAACGCCCTGGCGCGGTCCCTGCGGACCACCAGCACCCGAACCCTCGGTCTGGTCATCAGCGACCTGCTGAACCCGTTCTTCGCCGAGATCGCCCGGGCGGTCGAGGACGAAGCCCGGTCGCACGGCTACTGCGTCGTGATCGGGAACGCCGACGAGAGCGCCGAGCAGGAGGCCACCTACGTGCGCACCCTGCTCGACCGCCGGGTGGACGGCCTCCTGCTGTGCCCCGCGACCGACGACCCGAGTCTGGTCCGCGAAGTGAGCGCAGGCGGTGTACCGCTCGTCCTGCTCGACCGGACGGTCAGGGGCGCCACATGCCCCGTCGTCCGCGCTGACGGCAGCGAGGCGTTGACCGCGCTCGCCCGGCGGCTCGTCGGCGCCGGCCACACCCGCATCGGTGTGATCGCGGGTCCGCCGAACACCTCCACCGGAAGAGAACGCACGGACGTGCTGACGGGCTCGCTGGGCGGTCTCGCGCAGGTCGTGCACGGCGACTTCCGGCAGGAGAGCGGCAGCCAGGCCGCCGCGAAGCTCATCGACGACGGCGTCACGGCGCTGGTCGCGATGGACAACCTCATGGGGCTCGGCGCCCTCGGCGAGGTGCGGGCCCGCGGCCTGCGGATCCCGCACGACATCGCGTTCGCGGTGTTCGACGACCAGCCGTGGTTCCCGCTGCTCGACCCGCCGATCACGGTCGTCGCGCAGCCGACCGTCGAGATGGGCCGCGCCGCCGCGCGCAGCCTGCTCGCCCTGGTCGAGGGCAGGCAGCCCGACGACGTCCGCCTGACCGCGAAGCTCGTGCTGCGCGGCTCGCTCGGGGAGGCCGAGCTGTGAAGACCCTCATCACCGCCCGCGGCATCACCAAGCACTTCGGTGCCACCAAGGCGCTCGACGGCGTCGACCTCGACATCAACGCGGGCGAGGTCCACGTCCTGCTCGGTGAGAACGGCGCGGGCAAGTCCACGCTGGTCAAGGTCCTCGCGGGCATCCACGACCAGGACTCCGGCACGATCGAGGGCCGCGCGAGCCTGGCCGTCATCCACCAGGAACTGGCCCTGGTGCCCGAGCTCAGCGTCGCCGAGAACCTGTTCCTCAACCGGCTTCCGCGCAGGTTCGGCTTCGTCGACCGCGCCGGGATGCGCAGGCGTGCGCCGGAGCTGCTCGACCGCGTCGGCCTGCGCGTCGACCCGAACGCCAAGGTCAAGGACCTGGGCATCGCCCAGCAGCAGATGATCGAGATCGCCCGTGCGCTCGACGCGGACGCCGGCGTGCTGATCCTCGACGAGCCGACCGCGGTCCTCACCGACACCGAGACCGACCGGTTGCTCGAGATCATGGCCCAGCTGCGCCACAACGGCGTCGGCCTCGTCTTCATCACCCACCACCTGGACGAGATCCAGCGCATCGCCGACCGCATCACGATCCTGCGCGACGGCCGGTCCGTCGGCGTCCTCGGCCCGCGCGCCACCACCCGGCACATGATCGAGCTGATGGTCGGCCGCCCGATCGACGAGCAGTACCCGCGCGCCCGGCAACGTCCCGGCCAGCCCCTGCTCAGCATCTCCGGCCTGACCAAGCGCGGTGTGTTCCAGGACGTCGACATCGAGGTCCGCGCCGGTGAGGTCGTCGGCATCGCCGGGCTGGTCGGTGCCGGACGCACGGAGGTCGCGCGGGCGGCGTTCGGCGTGGACGGCTACGACAGCGGCACGGTCGCGGTCGACGGGAAACCGTTGCCGCGCCACGACGTCCAGGCCGCGATCAAGGCAGGTCTCGGCCTCGTCCCCGAGGACCGCAAGGGCCAGGGCCTGGTCCTCACCGCGACCGTCGGCCAGAACCTCGAGCTCGTGACGCTCGCCAACCGCGATTCGAAGCGCCTGCACGACATCGCGGGCAAGCTCCGGATCAAGGGCCGCGTGGAGCAGCCGGTGAAGGAGCTCTCCGGCGGCAACCAGCAGAAGGTCGTCATCGGCAAGTGGCTGCTGGCCGACCCGAAGGTGCTGATCCTCGACGAGCCCACGCGCGGCGTCGACGTCGGCGCGAAGGTCGAGATCTACGAACTGATCAACCGCATGACCGCGCAGGGCCGGGCCGTGCTGCTCGTGTCCAGCGACCTGCCCGAGGTGATCGGGATGAGCGACCGCGTCGTCGTGATGGCACACGGCCGGGTGGCCGGTGAGCTGCCGAAGGGCGCGACCCAGGACCAGGTGATGGCACTCGCCGTGCAGGAGATCCCAGCGTGAGCACGATCAGCATCCGCAAGTACGCCAGCGAGAACGGCGCCCTGGCAGGACTCGTCGTCCTCGCCCTGGCCATCGCCCTCGTGCAGCCGGCGTTCCTCAACGCGCAGAACCTGCTCAACGTCGGTGTGCAGGCCGCGGTCATCGCGATCATGGCCTTCGGCATGACGTTCGTGGTCGTCGCGGGCGGCATCGACCTGTCGGTGGGCAGCATCGCCGCGCTGGCCGCGATGGTCGGCGCCCTCACCGCGGGGCCCGTCGGCCTGGTCGTCGGCGCGCTCTGCGGTCTCGTCAACGGCGCGCTGATCAGCTACGGCAAGCTGCCGCCGTTCATCGCGACGCTCGCCATGCTCAGCGTCGCCCGCGGTCTCACGCTGGTGTTCTCCGAGGGCCAGCCGCACGAGACCGACGAGGTGGTCACGTTCCTCGGCTCGAACCTCGCGCCGATGCTGCCGTTGCCGCTGCTGCTGATGCTGGCGTTCTTCGGCATCACCGGCCTGGTCCTCACGCGCACGAACCTCGGCCGCCGCATGTACGCGATCGGCGGCAACGAGGAGGCCGCGAAGCTCAGCGGCATCGACGTGCGCCGCACCAAGCTCTGGATCTACGCCCTTTCCGGCCTCTTCGCCGCCGCCGCGGGCCTCGTGCTCGCGGGGCGGCTCGGGTCCGCCGGACCGCAGGCAGCGGTCGGCTACGAGCTCGACGCCATCGCCGCGGTCGTCATCGGTGGTGCGTCGCTGTCCGGTGGCGTCGGCCGCGCCACCGGGACGTTGGTCGGCGCACTCGTGCTCGCCGTCCTGCGCAACGGCCTCAACCTGCTGCAGGTGCCGCCGTTCTGGCAGCAGGTCGTCATCGGCGCGGTGATCGCTCTCGCCGCGCTGCTCGACTCACTTCGCCGTCGCTGAGAAATCCCGCAACAGGTAAGGAAGACACCAATGAAGGTGACCCGACGGATCGCGCTGACGCTCGGTGCCGCTGCTCTGCTGGCAACCGGCTGCAGCGGAACAGGGGCGTCCGGAGGCAGCGACATCACCATCGGCCTCGCGGTGTCCACTTTGAACAACCCGTTCTTCGTGGAGCTCCAGCGGGGTGCGCAGGAGATGGCGGACCAGCTCGGCGCCAAGCTGACCGTCGTCGACGCCCAGAACGACGCCACGAACCAGGTCAACCAGGTGCAGACGCTGGTCACCCAGGGCGTCAAGGCGATCATCCTGAACCCGGTCGACTCCAAGCAGGCCGCGCCCGCCGCCAAGGCCGCCGAGACCGCGAACATCCCGCTGATCTCGGTCGACCGCGCGGTCGAGGGCGGCAAGGTCGCCGCCGAGGTCGCCTCGAACAACGTCTCGGGCGGCAGCCTCGCGGCCATCGAGCTCGGCCGCGCCACGTCCGGCGAGGTCGCGCACCTCAAGGGCATCTCGGGCGCGTCGGCGTCGCGCGACCGCGGTCAGGGCTTCGAGCAGGGCCTGAACAGCGGCAGCATCAAGGTCGTCGCCACCGCCGTCGCGGACTTCGACCGCGCCAAGGGCCTCAACGAGACCACGAACCTGCTGCAGGGCCACCCCGGCATCAAGGGCATCTTCGCCGAGAACGACGAGATGGCGCTCGGCGCGATCAAGGCACTGGGCGCCCGCGCCGGCAAGGACGTCATGGTCGTCGGTTTCGACGGCACCCCGGACGGCCTGAAGGCGGTCCAGGACGGCACGCTCACCGCGACCATCGCCCAGCAGCCGGAGCTCCTCGGTTCGAAGGCCGTCGAGCAGGCCGTGCGCGCCGCGAAGAACGAGCCCGTCCAGCAGGTCGTGGACGTCGAGGTCAAGGTCATCACGAAGCAGAACGTGGCAGAGTTCATCAAGTGACGAACACGCTGCTTGTCCTCGGGTCCGCCAACGCCGACCTCGTGGTCGAGGTCGGCAGGCGGCCCGCCGGCGGTGAGACCGTGCTCGGCGGCGACACCGTCGTGCTGCCCGGCGGCAAGGGTGCGAACACCGCCGTCGCGGCCGCTCGCGTCGGTGCCCGGGTCGCGCTCGTCGGTGCTCTCGGCGACGACGGGTACGGCTCGCTGCTGCGCGAGTCGCTGGAGTCGTCCGGTGTCGACACCGCGCTGGTGAAGACCTCCCCGCGCCCCACCGGGATCGCGTACATCACCGTGACGCCGGACGGTGAGAACTCGATCGTCGTCTCCCCCGGCGCGAACTCCGACGTGGCACCGTCCGATGTGGACGCCCTGTCGCTCGGCGGCGTGCGGGTGCTGACGTGCTCGCTGGAGGTGCCGCTGGAGACGGTGGTCCACGCGATCGGCGTGGCTTCCCGCGCCGGCGTCCGGACCGTGCTGAACCTGTCGCCGGTCGCCGACCTGCCCGCGGAGACGCTGGAGCAGCTCACCGTGCTGATCGTGAACGAGCACGAGGCCGCGCAGCTCGCCACCGACTGGAACGGCCTGCTCGCGCTCGGTCCTACGTTCGCGATCGTCACGCTCGGCTCGCGGGGCGCCGCCGTGGTGGCGCGGGACGGTGTCGTCGAGGTGCCGTCGATCGAGATCGCCGAGGTCGTCGACACGACCGGTGCCGGTGACGCGTTCGCCGGGGCGCTGTCCGCACGGCTGGCCGAGGGCGACGACGTCGTG
Source organism: Lentzea sp. DG1S-22 (assembly GCF_036321065.1). Lineage (NCBI taxonomy): Bacteria > Bacillati > Actinomycetota > Actinomycetes > Pseudonocardiales > Pseudonocardiaceae > Lentzea > Lentzea sp. DG1S-22. The sequence goes on from NZ_CP143276.1 coordinate 6,049,927, forward strand.
CAGGCCGCCCGCTACGCCGCGAAGGTCGCCGCGCTGTCCGTCACGAAGGCGGGCGCGCAGCCGTCCTACCCGACCGCCGCCGAGGTCGGTTAGACCGCACGGTGCCGCTCCGAACGGCCCGGTCCGCGCCCTGGCGCTCGATTCGCCACACTGGGCTGTCCCGGGTTGCCAGGTGAAGGGTATGGTCTAGACCATGTCGAGCGCGCGGCTGAGCGGTGTCGGTGTCAGCAGCGGCCGGGCTTCCGGCCCCGTCGTGAGGGTGTCCGAAGCCCTGCCCGAACCTCCCGCGGGTCCGCGACCAGCGGACGCAGCGGCCGAGGCCGCCCGCATCCGCCCGGCGACCGAGGTCGTGGCGCAGCGCCTGATGGAGCGCGCGAAGACAGTCGAGGGCGACGCCCGCGCCGTTCTGGAGACCACGGCGGCGATGGCGGGCGACCCGTCCCTCATCAAGTCCGCCGAGAAGCTCGTGTCCGACGAGTCGCTGCCCGCCGCCCGCGCGGTGCACCAGGCGGCCGAGAAGTTCATCGCCGCCCTGCAGGCAGCCGGTGGTTACATGGCCGAACGCGCCCGCGACGTCCAGGACGTCCGCGACCGCGTGGTGGCCGAGCTCCTCGGCCTGCCCGCCCCCGGCGTCCCCGACCTCGCGTCGCCGTCCGTGCTGGTGGCGCGTGACCTCGCCCCCGCGGACACGGCGGGCCTCGACCCGTCGAAGGTCCTCGCTCTCGTCACCGAGGAGGGCGGCCCCACCTCCCACACCGCGATCCTCGCGCGTTCCCTGGGCATCCCGGCCGTCGTCGCGTGCCGCGGCGTCCTGGCGTTCGAGGGCACCTCTCTCGACGTCGACGGCGACACGGGTCAGGTCCGCGAGTCGGACGGCAAGGTCCGCGCGGCGGGCACCGGCAAGAAGGCCGAGTGGAACGGCGTCGGCGTCCTCAAGGACGGCCACCGCGTGAAGGTCCTCGGCAACGTGGGCTCCCCCGCCGACGCCGCCGCCGCGGCCGCCGCGGGTGCGGAGGGCGTCGGCCTGTTCCGCACGGAGTTCTGCTTCCTGGACGCCGCAGAGGAACCGACCGTTGCTGAGCAGACTGCTGCTTACGAGGCCGTGCTGGCGCCGTTTGCGGGCAAGCCGGTTGTGGTGCGCACCCTCGACGCGGGCGCGGACAAGCCGCTGGCGTTTCTGAACCCGGAACCCGAGCCCAACCCGGCCCTCGGCGTCCGCGGCCTGCGCGTCGCCTTCGACCGCCCCGAGGTGCTGGACCGCCAGCTCGAGGCCATCGCCGCCGCCGCGGCCTCGTCGGGCGCCGACGTCTCGGTCATGGCCCCGATGGTCGCGACCGCCGCCGAAGCCGCCTGGTTCGTCGAACGGGCCCGCGCCGCCGGCATCCAGCGCGCCGGCGTCATGGTCGAGGTCCCGTCGGCCGCCCTCTCCGCGCGCGAGATCCTGCAGGTCGTCGACTTCATCTCGATCGGCACCAACGACCTCGCCCAGTACGTCTTCGCCGCCGACCGCCAGCTCGGCGGCGTGGCGGCGCTCAACGACCCGTGGCAGCCCGCCCTGCTCCGCCTGATCGCCCTGGTCGGCGAGGCGGCCACCGCCACCGGTAAGCCCGTCGGCGTGTGCGGAGAGGCGGCAGCCGACCCGTTGCTCGCGTGCGTGCTCATCGGCATGGGCATCACCTCGCTGTCCATGAACCACACGGCACTCGCCGGAGTCGGCTCCAGGCTCGCGACGTCCAGCACGGACATCTGCCAGCTCGCGGCCCGCGGCGCACTGGCGGCGGGCGACCCGGCGTCGGCGAAGCTCGCGGCCCGCGCCCCGCACTAGGCACCGTCACCCGATCGTGTGATCAACGTGGGGGCCACGCCCCCGCGTTGTGGTCGCATGACCGACTTCATCACCAAGAACGGCAAAGTCATCCCGCTGAACGGCGGGGGCGGTGGTGGCAGGAAGGGCGCCGGAGCGGTGGTGGCGGGGGCGCTGGCGCTGACCGTGGCCGCGGGCACCGGCGGAGTCACGACCCTCGGCGGCTCCGGTGCGGCCGAGGCCGGATCGGGCGGGTCGTCGTCGCGCCTCGGCCCGCGCAAGGCCGAAGGTCAGAAGGCGGCCCGCAGGGGTGACGCCGAGGGTGCCTGGCAGCGCATGGGCATGAAGCAGCTGAGACGCACGGTCCGGCAGCAGGCCGAGTGCGTGGCGGTGTCGTTCGGCGAGGTCCGCGAGTTCTTCACCAGAACCCGCTGCACCTCTCTGGAACGCGTCCTGTTCGCCGTGACCGACGGCGCCGGCAACACCGCGGTGATCTCGGTGGTGTGGGTCGGCCTGGCGTCGTCCGGTGACGCCCGCAGGTTCCAGACCCTCATGAACAGGCACGGCAGCGGCGACGTCCACCCGCTCGGCAGCCACCTGCTCGACCTGGGCGACATCCACTTCACCGGCCTGCGCTACGGCAGCGGCCGCGACGGCGGGACCGTGACCGTCGCGGAGGCCGAGACGGCGACCGGCCAGGTCGACCACGACACCCTGGACGCGCTCGCCGAGGTCGCCGCTCACCTGCCCCGCGTCTGACGCCGAGCTAGCGCCGCAACTCGTCGAGGACCGCGCGGATCAGCGGGTGGTCCTCCGACCCGCGCCGCACCGCCGCCACCACCCGCCGCAACGGCGCGACTCCGGCCACCGGCACCCCGCGCACGGCGTTGCGGGGAGCCAGCGCCACCCCGGCACCGGCGGCGACCAGGGCCTGGATGGCCCGGAAGTCGTCGGACACGTGCCGGATCCGCGGCGCGAACCCGGCCTGCGCGCACGCCATCTCCACGACGTCCCGCAGCGGGTTCCCGGGCAGCGTCACCACCCAGTCCTCGTCGGCCAGCGACGCGAGGTCCACCGGTCCGCGCGCGGCGTGCCCCGGCGGCAGCACCACGTCGAAGGGCTCGGTGTAGAGCGGGAACCTGGTGAAGCGCTCGGTGGTGCGGTGCTCCTCGGTGATCGCCACGTCGATCTCGCCGTCCAGCAGCAACCGCACGCTCTCGTGCCCCTCGGCGTCGCGCACGGACAGTTCGATGGAGCGCCGCTTCAGCGCCGCCAACGCCGGTGCCACGACCTGCGTGATGGCCGAGGCGAACGCGGCGACCGCCACCCGTCCGGAGGTGCCCGACGCCAGGGCGTCCAAAGTGGCCTGGGCGCGTTCCAGCTCGGCGGCGACGACGTGGGCGTGCGTGACGAGCAGGTCACCGGCCGGGGTGAGCGACACCCGGCGACCCTTGCGCAGCAGCAGCGGATGTCCCGCCTCGGACTCCAGTGCCGCGAGCTGCTGCGACACCGCCGACGGCGTGAGGTGCAGTGCGGCGGCCGCGGCCGTCACGGTGCCGTGGTCGGCGAGTGCGCGCAGCACGCGGAGCCGTCGTGGGTCGATCACCGCTCAATGATGGGGGACTCCACCTCGCCGTTCACGGGGACGTCCTGGGGCAGGATCGGCTCGAAGTCCACCTGCTCCAGCAGGAGGTACTGCTCCTGCGAGATGGCCGTGCCCGCGGGCAGACCGCGCTGCGGCGTGGTGATCACGTCCCGCTTGAGGATCGGCAGCCCGGTCTCCGGGTCGGCCACCAGCTGCGTCTCGACGCCGGTGAACTGGAAGGTCGACGGCGCGGCGATCGCCACGCCGGTCCCCCTGCGCTCGTCGAGCACGGTCACGTCGCCCAGGAACCGAGCCCCGTCGAGGGTCTTGAGCAGCTCGAACGCCGCACGCCGCTGGTCGTCGCGCACGTTCGCGCTCATCAGCTCCATCGCGAGCGACCCGATCCGGTAGGCGTCCTTCCCCACGATGGTCTCCAGCGCCTTCCCCAACTCGCGCGGGTCGGCGGGCAACGCGTCGAGCGAGTCGAAACGCGCGTTGCTGTGCAGGGACATCTGGAACCCGGAGACGGCGGTCTTCTGCACGGCGGGCTTCATCGGACCGATGCGCACCAGGTGGTCGCCGCCGACCTGCGGCACCGCCTCCGGCTTGCCCGCCGCCTCCCACTCGTTGCCGCGGTCCAGCGAGAACGGCGTCACCTCGCCGTCCTTCTGGATGACCGCGATCTGCTGGTCCTCGGCCACCCACCGTTCGGTCCTGTGGTCGAACGACACGGCGTACGGGTCCGCCGGATCACCGACGATCATCAACGACCACTGCCGCGTCAGCGCGTGCCACCACTTCGGCGGCGCCGCGGGCTGCACGGGCTGAGGGGGCGCAGGCATCAGCACGACCGCAAGCACGATCACGGCGGCGATAACCACCAACGGAGCGAAGCGCCGCACGAACTGCTTCTTGGCCGGCCTGTCGCGCGGCAACGTGGTGATGCGTGCGAGGTCGCTCTCCATCCGCTGCGGGTCGACCTCGGGCGTGGGCGGCTTGGCCTGCGCCAGGTCCTTCATGAGGTCTTCCATGACTCCCTCGCACGGTCGAAGTTCGCTGACGAGAGAGCGGCCTGCAACCGCCGCCGGGCCCGGTGCAGGCGCACGAAGAACGTCGCCGTGGTGCACCCGAGCACTTGCGCTGCCTCGGCGGCGCCCAGTCCGTGCCACGCGATGAGCGTGAGCACCTCCTGGTCGGACTCGGAGAGGCTCGCGAGCGCCGCCCGCAGCTCGATGACCGCGAAGGCGTCGTCCGCGGGCAGGTCGGCGAGCTCGTAGTGCGTCGTCTGCCGGCGTGCCTCGCGCACCAGGTTGCGGGCGATGCCGATCAGCCACGGCAGCGCGTTGGACGGCATCCGGTCGAGCCTGCGCCAGGCGATCGTGAAGGTCTCGCTCGTGATGTCCTCGGCGAGCCGCGACCCGGCGTGGCTCGCGGCGTAGGCGAGCACCCGCGGATAGCACTCGCGGTAGACAGCGGAGAAGTCCTCCACGATCGCCCCCTCCCTCTTCACGAGGTAGTGCGCCGATCGCGGTGATTCTTACATCTCTGTGACCGGCGTCACATCTTGGCGCGGGCAGCGACGAACGCGTCGACGGCCCGGTTCACGTCCTCCGTCGTGTGCGCGGCTGACATCTGCGTCCGGATCCGCGCCTTGCCGTGCGGCACGACCGGGTACGAGAAGCCGATGACGTAGACGCCCTGCTCCAGCAGCAGGTCCGCCAGCCGCGCCGCCTCCGCCGCGTCGCCGATCATCACCGGGATGATCGGGTGCTCGCCCGGCAGCAGGTCGAAGCCCTCCTCCGTCATCCGCCGGCGGAACAGCTCGGTGTTGGAGCGCAGCTGCGTGAGCAGGTCGGACGAGGTGGACAGCAGCTCCAGCGTCGCGATCGCCGCGGCGGTGATCGACGGCGCGAGGGAGTTCGAGAACAGGTACGGGCGCGAGCGCTGGCGCAGCAGCTCGACGATCTCCGCGCGGCCGGACGTGTAGCCGCCGGACGCACCGCCCAACGCCTTGCCGAGGGTGCCGGTGACGATGTCGACGCGGTCCTGCACGCCGAAGAGCTCCGGGGTGCCGCGGCCGGTCGGGCCGGTGAAGCCGACGGCGTGCGAGTCGTCGACCATGACCAGCGCGTCGTAGCGCTCGGCCAGGTCGCAGATCTCGTCGAGCGGCGCGAGGTAGCCGTCCATCGAGAACACGCCGTCGGTCGCGATCATGCGGTAACGGGCGTCCGCCGCGTCCTTGAGCCGGCGCTCCAGGTCGTCCATGTCGCGGTTGCGGTACCGGTAGCGCTTCGCCTTCGAGAGGCGGACGCCGTCGATGATCGACGCGTGGTTCAGCTCGTCGGAGATGATCGCGTCCTCGGCGCCGAGCAGCGTCTCGAACAGACCGCCGTTGGCGTCGAAGCACGAGCTGTAGAGGATCGTGTCGTCGGTGCCGAGGAACTCGCTGAGCTTGCGCTCCAGTTCCTTGTGCGGCTCCTGGGTACCGCAGATGAACCGCACCGACGCCATGCCGAAGCCCCAGTCGTCGAGGGCCTTCTTCGCGGCCTCGACGAGCTTCGGGTGGTCGGCGAGACCGAGGTAGTTGTTGGCGCAGAAGTTCAGCACCTCGTCACCGGAACCGACCCGGACGGCGGCGTTCTGCGGGGTGCCGATCACGCGCTCGGACTTGTAGAGCCCGGCCTCCCGGATCTCCCCGATCGTCTTGACCAGGTCGTTCTTCAGCTCGCCGTACATCAGGCTCCCGTCCAGTCGAGGATGACCTTGCCGCACTTGCCTTCGCGCGCGGTGGCGAACGCCTCCGCGTGCCGCGTGTGGTCGTACCGGTGCGTGATCACCGGTGCGAGGTCGAGACCGCGCTGCAGCAGCACGGTCATCGAGTACCAGGTCTCGAACATCTCGCGGCCGTAGATCCCCTTGACGTGCAGCATCTTCAGCACGACGCTGCTCCAGTCGACGGGGAACTCCTCCGCGGGCAGCCCCAGCATCGCGATGCGACCGCCGTGCGCCATGTTCGCGATCATGCTCTGGAGCGCCGACGGCTTGCCGGACATCTCCATGCCGACGTCGAAGCCCTCGGCCATGCCGAGTTCGGCCTGCGCCTGCTCGATCGTCTTCTCGGCGACGTTCACCGCGAGGTCGACACCGACCTTGCGCGCGAGGTCGAGGCGGTGCTCGGAGACGTCGGTGATCACGACGTTGCGCGCGCCCGCGTGCTTCGCGACGGCGGCGGCCATGATGCCGATCGGCCCGGCGCCCGTGATGATCACGTCCTCGCCGATGACCGGGAAGCTCAGCGCGGTGTGCACGGCGTTGCCGAACGGGTCGAAGATCGCGGCCACGTCCAGGTCGACCTTCGTGCGGTGCACCCAGGCGTTCTGCTCGGGCAGCACGACGTACTGCGCGAACGCGCCGTTGGAGTGCACGCCCAGACCACGTGTGTTCGCGCAGAGGTGGCGGCGGCCGGCCTTGCAGTTGCGGCACGTGCCGCACACGAGGTGGCCCTCGCCGCTGACCAGGTCCCCGACCTTCACGCCGGTGACGGAGGCGCCGACCTCGACGACCTCGCCGACGAACTCGTGCCCGAGGACCAGCGGCGCCTTGATGTTGGCCGCGGCCCAGTCGTCCCACGAGTCGATGTGCAGGTCGGTGCCGCAGATACCGGTGCGCAACACCCTGACCAGCACGTCCGCCGGTCCGGGGGTGGGGTCCGGGACGTCGGTCAGTTCGAGGCCAGGCCCAGCGGCGACCTTGACGAGAGCCTTCATGCGGGAAGTCTCACCCTTTGCTGCTTGTGCAGTCCATCAGGACTTTCTGAAGTTCTTGTGCAGCTCGGCTTCATTGGCGATGTTGCGCACCATGCCGCCGAACACGATGCCGTGGAAGGGGTAGACCGCCGCCCAGTAGAGGTGGCCGACGAGCCCTTTGGGGACGAACACGGCACGTTGGCGGTAAGTGGACCCGTGTCCCTCGTCGGCCGCCACTCGAAGCTCCAGCCAGGCCTTGCCGGGCACCTTCATCTCGGCCCGCAGCCGCAGCAACCGGCCGCGTTCGATCTCCTCGACCCGCCAGAAGTCGAGCGCCTCCCCGACGTGGAGGTGGTGCGGGTCCCGCCGCCCGCGCCGCAGCCCGACCCCGCCGACCAGCCGGTCCAACCATCCCCGGACAGCCCAGGCCAGCGGGAACGAGTACCAGCCGCGCTCACCGCCGATGCCCTCCACGACCTCCCACAACCGCTCGGGAGTGGCGCCGGTCCTCGTCTCGCGGTCGTCGGTGTAGACCGACCCGCCGGACCAGTCGGGGTCGGTCGGCAGCGGCTCGCTCGGCGCGCCCGGCGTCGACGCCCCCGACCAGCGCGTCTCCACGTCGGCGTCGCGCACCTTGTTCAGCGCGAGCTCGACGGCCTCGACGTACCCGAGGTTCTCGCCGGGCAGCACCTCGCGGATGTCGTCCTCCCGGCACACCACCTCGTGCACCAGCGACTCGATCAACGGCTTCGCGATCGACCGGGGCACGGGCGTGACGACGTTGACCCAGTGCGACGACAGCCCGGGCGTCAGCAGCGGCACGGGCAGCACCCGGCGCTTCGGCAACCCGGCGACCTCGGCGTACCGCAGCATCATCTGCAGGTACGTCAGCACGTCCGGCCCGCCGATGTCGAACGTCCGGTTCTGGTCCTCGAGCGCCGTGGCCTGCACGAGGTACCGCAGCACGTCGCGCACGGCGATCGGCTGGATCCGGTTGTGCACCCAGCGGGGCGTCACCATGACCGGCAACCGCTCGGTCAGGTACCGCAGCATCTCGAAGCTCGCCGACCCCGACCCGATGATCACCGCGGCCTGCAGCACCACGGCCTGCACCGGCGAGCGCAGGAAGACCTCGCCGACCTCCTTGCGGGACGCGAGGTGCGGCGACAGCTCCGTGCCCTCGGGGTGCAGCCCGCCCAGGTACACGATCCGCCGGACCCCCGCGCGCTCCGCGGCCCTCGCCGTGTTCTCCGCGGCCTTGCGGTCGGCGTTCGCGAAGTCCTTCGAGTGCAGCGAGTGCACGAGGTAGTGCACGACCTCGACGTCCCGCATGGCCTCGTCGAGGTCGCCGAGCACGTCACCGCGCACGATCTCGACGTCAGCGGCCCACGGGACGTCGCGCAGCTTCTCGGGTGAACGCACGAGGCAGCGGACCTCGTGCCCCTCGGCCAGCAGCCGGGGCACGAGTCGTCCGCCGAGGTATCCGGTCGCGCCGGTCACGAGGCATCGCATGCCCCGATCCTGAGGCTTGGGAAATCGCCGTGCAGATCAGCGCTTGCTGCGCTTGATCACGACGGTTCCCCCGCGCACCACGCCCTTGAGCTGGAAGTGCGGGTTGCCCACCGTGCTGCGCACCTTGTCCTTCACCTCACCCGCCGTGATCTCGACGGCGTCGACGTTGACGGAGGACCCGGCGGGCAGCACCAGCTTCACCGTGCCGAGCGACACGTCCAGGTCGACGTTCACGACCGGCGGCACCTCGGCCGCGGTGAAGTCGAGGTTCGTGGTGCCGAGCGTGTTGCGGATGACGAGCTCCTGCGGCACGACCCAGTGCCCCTTGCGGGTCGTGGTGCTCATCGTGTTCTTCAGTTCCGTGCGCGCGTGGGCCAGCTCGTTGTTGACCATGCCGGGCAGGTCGACCAGCACGACGTTCAGGTCGGCCCGCGTTGTGGCTGCCAGGGCGGTGTCCGTGCGGACGGTGAACTCGTCGAGCGTGATCATGCCGCGGCCCACCGCCTTGTTCAGCAGGCTGACGACGTGCTCGCGTTCCGCGTCGGACACGCGTAAGTCTCTGGGGTCTGTCATTTCTCTGCCTCCGGTTCGGCGTCGAGACCGTGCTCGATGGCATAACGCGCCAACTCCACCCGGTTGTGCAGTTGGAGTTTCCGCAAAGTCGACTGGACGTGGTTCTCGACCGTGCGGTGGGAGATCACCAGGCGGTTCGCGATCTGCCGTGCGGTCAGGCCCTTGGCCACGAGCCGCAGCACCTCGGTCTCCCGTTCGGTGAGCTGCGGCTTGTCCTCCGAGTCGTCCGGCGCGGCGGCCATGCGCCGGTACTCGCCGAGCACCAGGCCCGCGAGCCCCGCGGTGAACACGGCGTCCCCGGCGGCGGTGCGGGACACGGCCTCGACCAGTTCCTCCGAGGACGCGGACTTCACCAGGTAGCCGGACGCGCCGGCCTTCACGGCCTGCAGCACGTCGTCGTGCTCGCCGGACGCGGACAGCACCAGCACGCGCGTGTCCGGCAGCTCACTGGTGATCATGGCGGTGGCGTCCACCCCGGACAGTTCGCCGAGGTTGAGGTCCATCAGGACCACGTTCGGCCGCACCGCCTTCGCGATGCGCACCGCCGAGGGCGCGTCGCCCGCGGTCGCCACGACCTCGAAGCCGCGCTCCTGCAGGTCGCGCGCCACGCCTTCGCGCCACATCGGGTGGTCGTCCACGACCATCACCGAGACCGTCACCTTGCCGCCCCCTTCCTGAACACCCGAACCTCCCACTCCGTGCCCTCCCCCGGCCCGGTCTGGAGCTCCAGCGTTCCGCCGAGCGACTCCACCCGGCCTTTGATCGACTTCTCGATGCCCATCCGGCCTTCCGCGGCAGCGAGCGCGAGGCGGCCTTCCGGGATCCCCGGCCCATCGTCCCTGACGCTCAGCACGATCTCCTCGCCGAGGTCTTCCAGCAGCACCCAGGCCCGCGTGTCCTCACCGCAGTGCTTGTCCACGTTGGACAGGGCCTCGCGCACGAGCGACGTGAGCTCGCCCGCCGCGGCGGCCGCGAACATGACCTGCGTGGCGGGCGTCGAGACCTGGATCCGCGGCGTGGCGAGGACCTGCAGACCGGGCCGCAGGTCGATCTCCCCGTCCACAGTGGAGTCGACGGGGGCGGCGGCCACGAGGTTCCGCAGCGCGACCTCCTGCTCGCCGGCCATCTGCGCCAGCTCGGCCGCCTCGCCGCCGACCTCCAGACCGCGCTTGCGCACGCGGGCGAGGACCTGCAGCACGCTGTCGTGGATCGAACGGGCAAGGCGCTCGCGTTCCGCCGTCGCGGCCTCGGCTCGCAACGCCTGCGCGAGGAGCACCGCGGACCGCCGTGCGGTGGCGGACGCCATGCCGACGACCATGCCGGCGCCCGCCAGCAGCACGACGTCCCGCAGCAGGTCGAGGCTCGGCACGCCCTTCGACAGGTAGGTGGAGAGACCGACCGCCAGCCCGCCCGCGAAGCCCGCGTACGGCCCGCCGAGCGCGCCCAGGGCGACCGCCGGCACGCACGCCCAGATCGTCGTGATGAGCGGGACGTTGAGCGTCAGCAGCTGGTGGTCGGACATGATCAACTGTGACAGCGACATGAGTCCGCAGGTCAGCGCCAGGTCGACGAGCACGAGCGGCCACCGCCTGCCCCACGTCGTGCTGTACGCGCGGCTGGTGAAGACGGACCACAGCGCCATCACCCCGAGCGTGGTCCACGCGAGCCACGGCCGGACGTACTCGGACTGGTTCGCGATGACGTTGGCCGCCGCGAAGAGGAATGTGACTATGCGTAGCGCGATCGTCCCGCGCCACAGGGGCGTGGCCGGGTCGTCGATCACCTTCGTCACACGTTCGGCTGGCTCTCTGGGCACGCTGTGCTCCTTTCGGCCACCATCCTGCCGCGTGAACGTGGCGTAGCTAACCCCCAGGTGGCCGTCTTCTGCCAAACGGAGGAATGTGCGACGCTCTCCGGGTTCGGGGGAGGAGTGGTGCGGGTGCGCGATTGGCCGGTGTGGACTTTGCGGCGGCCCGCGCTCTGCTACTGGCTGTTGATCGACGCGGCGGCCCTCGCCACCGTCACCTACGCGATCGTTGCCTCCGAAACGCCGTCACCCTCCGAAATCGCCAGGTTCGCCGCCATCGCGGGCACCGCGGGCGCGGTCGTCATCGGCAGCTCCATCTACAGCCACCGCCTGGGCGAGACCGAACGCAACCCGTGGGCGGCGCACCTCTGCTACCTGACCGCGGGCATCCTCGCCCTGCCGCCGAACCTGATGGTGCTGCTGCTGTTCGGCCCGGCCCTGCACTGCCTGCTCGCCCAGCGCCCCGAGACCTACCGCTGGCTCTTCACCCTCAGCGCCACGACCCTCGCCGTCTTCGCCACCCGCTACCTGCTCGGCTGGGTCGACCCGCACGCGAACCTGCTGTTCATGACCCTCGGCGCCAGCGCCCTGCTGATCCTGCGGGCGGCCCTGATCGCGTTCGGCCTGAAGCTGCGCACCCCCGACGCGACCTTCGAGGAGAACGTCGGCGACCCCATCGACGCCGTCCTCGGCATCGTCGCCGTGTCGATCGGTGGCCTGATGGGCTGCGTGGCGGAGTCGAACGCCGTCCACGTCCTGATCGCAGGCCCACCGCTCGCCCTGCTGGAACGAGCGGCCCAGCTCCCCCAGTGGCGCCGCTCGGCCCAGCGCGACGCCAAGACCGGCCTCGCCAACGCCGTCCACTGGGACAGCCGGGCCCGCTACGAACTCACCAAGGGCTCGACCCGCACGCGCCCGATGGCCGTGATGCTCCTGGACCTCGACCACTTCAAGAGGGTCAACGACGAGGTGGGCCACCTGGCGGGTGACGCCGCCCTGGCCGCCATCTCGCTGCTGCTGCGCGGCACCGTCCGCCGTGGAGACCTGGTGGGCCGCTTCGGCGGCGAGGAGTTCGTGGTCCTGCTGCCCGACGCCACCCCGGACGAGGCCGAGTCGGTCGCCGAACGCGTGCGCAAGGCCGTGGCGGCCCTTCGCGTGCCCACGATGGCCACCGACGGCAAGCCGCACGAGCTGCACGGCCTGACAGTCTCCATAGGAGTGTCGACGACGACGCGGTTCGGCTACGAGCTGCCGGACCTGCTCGTGGCCGCCGACGCCGCGTTGCTGGCGGCCAAGGCGTACGGCCGCAACCTCGTCTCGATGGCCTAGCGGCTCAGAGTTCCTCGACCCGTTCGCTCTTGTCGTCCTTCGGAGCCGTCTCCTGCGGGTCCAGCACGTCCACCTTCTGCGGGTTCTGCTCCGCGTCCGCATCGGACACCAGCGACCGGATGCCGGAGTTCAGCACGGCCAGCAGCGGCACCGCCAGCAACGCCCCGGCGATGCCCCCGGTCACCAAGCCGCCCGCGATCGCCAGCACCACGGCCAACGGGTGCAGCTTCACCGCACGCCCCAGCAGGATCGGCTGCAGCACGTGCGACTCCAGCTGCATGACGCCGATCAGGACAGCAAGCACGACGAGAGCAGCGATAGGCCCGTTGGTCACCAACGCGATCAACACGGCGACCGCGCCCGTGAACACCGCACCGATGATCGGGATGAACGCACCGAGGAACACCAACGCGGACAACGGCACCACGAGCGGCACGCCGATGATCGCCAGACCGATACCGACACCGACGGCGTCCACGATCGCGACCACGGCCGTCGCGCGCACGTAGGAAACGAGAGAGCTGAACCCGCGACGGCCGGCGACGTCCACACGCTGCCGCACGTCGCGAGGAACCGCACGAGTCACGAAGCGCCAGATGCCGTCGCCGTCGTGCAGGAAGAAGATGAGGGTGAAGAGCGCCAGCAGCAGCCCGGTCAGCACCTCGCCGAGGGTCGCGGCGGTCGTCAGGGCACCGGACGTGATCTCCGCCTGGTTCTCCTTGATCGTCTGCACGATCTCGTTGACGTAGGTCTGCAGCTGCTGGTCCGACAGGTGCGCCGGCCCGTCCTTGAGCCACGTCTGGATGGTGTCGAGCGAGTTCGACACCTGCGACTGCAGTTCCGGCAGGCCGCGGGAGAACTCGCTGATCACGAACGTCAGCACGCCGCCGAGCACGCCGAGCCCGATGATCATCATCACGGTCACGGCGACACCGCGCGGCACCCGCCACTCGACGAGCTTCGACACACCCGGCGACAGCAGCGCGGCCAGCAGCAGCGCGATTGCGACCGGGATCACTATCGACGCCAGGAAGCCGAACACGTACGCGACCACGTACAGCGCGGCCACCACGACGACGAACCGCCAGCTCAGCGCGGCACTCACCCGTAGCAGCAGCGGAACGCGACTGCTGATCTCCGACTCCGGCGCCCTCATGGACCTCACGTTAACTGTTCGGACCCTCGCCAAACCGGAACATCGTTGGGGATGATCCGACTCGTCAGGGGGAGGACGAAGTGATCAAGCCGGAAGACTTGACCGGAGTGGAGCGCCAGGTCGCCGGGGCCTACGCGAGCGGCACCGAGGTCGACCTGACCGGGCAGAGCGCGCGCGGCGAGGTGCTCACCGGTCTGCTGACCGGCATGTACCGCGTTCCGCGCAAGGGATTGCCCGCGCTGCGACTGCGAAACGCCCGGATCACCGGCAGGTTCGAGCTGGAGGGCACGCGCGTCACGAGGGTCATCGACCTCACGCACTGCACGTTCGAGAACCCCCTCGACCTCCGCATGGCCCGCCTCATCGGGCTCCGGCTCCGCGGCACCCGCGTCCCCGGCCTGCAGGGCCGCAACCTCCGCGTCTTCAGCGATCTCGTCCTCGAAGCCGGCTTCACCTGCACCGGCACCGTCGACCTCACCGACGCCGCCGTCGACGGCACGCTCCGGCTCGCGGGCGCGGTGCTGCGCTCCGGCACCGACCACGCGCTGCTCGGCGCCCGGCTGCGGGTCAGCGGGTCCGTCCAGGCCATCGCGCTGCGGGCCGACGGCGAGGTGCGCTTCCGCGGCGCGTCGATCGGCGGCAGCGTCCACCTCGGCGGCGCACGCCTGATCAACACCGGCCGCGACGCGCTGGAGGCGTCCGGGATCGTGGTGGCGGGCAACGTCTTCTGCAACGCCGAGGGCGGCCGCTTCACCGCGGACGGCCGGGTGCTGTTCGACGGCGCGCGCGTCGGGGGCAACCTCGAGTTCACCGGCGCCCGCCTGCACTCCACCCACCGCGTCGACCACCAGGTGCTGGTCCTGCCGCACGGACTGGCCGACGAGGCGGCGACGCTGGTGGCCGACCGCATCCGGGTCGAGGGCAACGTCGAGCTCGACAGCGGCTTCACCTCCACCGGCACGGTCCGGCTGCCCAACGCCATCGTCGGCGGCTACCTGCGGCTGTCCGGCGCGGTGATCGGCCCGCGCGACGTCGCCGAGGAGCTCGCCGGTGACGTCACCAACCGGATCCCCGTCGCCCTGCACGCCGACGGCATGCAGGTGCGGGGTGACGTCGAGGCCCGCAGCGCCGCGAACAACGGAGGCACGCGCACGCCGCCGTTGCAGACCTACGGCCAGGTGCGGCTGGCGAACGCCCAGATCCAGGGCAGCGCCAGCATGTCCGGCGTCTCGCTGCACGGGCCCGGCATCGACGTCCTGTTCGCCGACCGCCTCCAGATAGGGGGCACGCTCTTCCTGCGGGAGCTGAAGGCCAAGGGCTCGGTCCGGCTGCAGAACGCCAACATCGGCTCCACCCTCGACCTCTCCGGCGCCGAGCTCACGCTGCCCCGGCTGCGCGCGAACGGCACGCAGAAGCCGTCGCTGGACGCCCGTGCCATCACGATCGGCAAGGACCTCCTGTGCAGCCGCGGCTTCACGGCCGTCGGCGGCGTCCGGATCCGGCTGGGCGAGGTCGGCAAGATGGCGACCTTCAGCGACTCGCACCTCGGCTCGACGGCCGCGGACATCGCGCTCAACGCCTACGGCCTCACCGTCCACCAGTTCCGCCTGCACATCCCCGAGGGCCAGCAGCCCAAGGGCAAGGTCGTGCTGAGCCGGCTGAAGGCGGTGTCGGTGACCGACGGGCCGGGCCTGTGGGACGCCGAGGGCGGCGTCGCCGTGGACGACTTCGAGTTCGCCGGCATCACCGCCGACCCGGACGTGCCGGTGCAGACGCGGCTGCAGTGGCTGCGCAAGGTGCAGCCGGACTTCGCACCCGGACCGTACGAACAGCTCGCCGCCGTCTACCAGCAGGGCGGCGAGGAGGAACTGGCGCAGAAGGTCCAGCTGGAGAAGCAACGCCGCCGCTACGCCGAACTCGGGCCTGCGGGGCGGGTCTGGGGCGTGGTGCAGAGGTGGACCGTCGGCTACGGCTACCGGCCGTGGCTCGCGATCTGCTGGCTCGCCGTCTTCTGGCTCTTCGGCGCGCTGTGGTTCAACTGGCACCCGATGGTCAGGCTCAACGACGACGAGAACCCCGTGTGGAACTCCGCGCTCCTCGCGCTCGACCTGCTGATCCCGATCATCGACTTCGGCCACGACGGCAAGTGGCAGTTCACCGGTGCGTCGCAGTGGGTGTCCTCGCTGCTCGTGGCCGTGGGCTGGGTGCTCGCGTCGACCGCGGCCGCCGGTGCCGCAAGGGTTCTGAAGCGCGTGTGATCGTCACACGATGTAGTTAATCGGACGCTCTGGGCGTGCTTTCCGGGTGGCGGGACTGGCAGAGTCGCCGACGTCGACTTGATCAGTTGATCGTCGGCGATTTCCCCCGAACGCCATCCGAGTAGCGAGGTCTCCTGCGTTGTCCGCTGATCTGCGAGCGAAGACGGGAGCGAACGGCATCCGCCGGTTCGCCACCCGAGCGCTGCTCGCCGTCGGCGGGGCGATCGCGGGAACCGCCGTTGCCTGGGTGCTCACCACGTCGTCGGCCCACGCGGCGGACGACGCGCAGCAGTTCGACGTCGTCAGTGAGATCGTCGCCAAGACGGACGAGAAGCTTCCGGTCGTCGCGCCCGCTGCCGAGGCAGTGCACAAGATCGACGAAACGCTGCGTGCCGAGCACGAGAAGGCTCGCGCCTCCATGCCGGACGTGCAGGTCTCCCCGGTGGTCCAGCAGATCACCGAGCGGGTCCTGCCGCAGGTCGACAGGACCGGTCAGTCCGACAGCGCCGCCACGGCGCGGTCGATGGACGTGACGTTCCCGGAGATCCCGGCCACCCCCACCGCCGAGGTCGCGCAGTCGCCGGCACCGGTGGTCCCGCAGTTCACCGGCCCCTCCGGTGCCTCGTGGACGGATCTGTTGGAGCCGGGCGACTCCGTCGTGCCCTCCGAGCAGCGTCCGTCCCTGCCCAGCAACCCGTTCCCGAAGCTGCCCGCCCCGGCGCCCGCGCCTGTGCAGTGCTCTTCGTGCAACGACGGTTCTGGTTCTGCAAAGGGCAGCACCACCGCTGCTCTCGCTGCGTCCGGCAACGCTCACGGCATCTCGTCGACGCGCGCTCTCGCGCCGTCCACCGACGAGGTCACCGTGACGCCGGGCAAGCAGCCCGGTATCAACCCCGACTGATTCCAGCGCGCGGTCCGCGGCAGCCCACTCCCCTGGCTGTCCGGAAGTCGACCGTCGCGCTTTTCCTTGCGCTCCTTCGGTCGATCACCGCGTGCGACTCCCCCGGTGATGACGCGCCTTCCCCTGCGCGTTTCGGCCCCACCCCCCATGAGCCCCCGTCGCTAGCAGACGGAAATTGGAAGAAGGAGATCTAATGCAGACCTGGGCAAAGCGCGGACTTCAGACCGCGTTTGTCACTGGTGGTTTGCTGATGCTCGGTACGGGCATCGCTTCTGCCCAGGAGAACGTCGACCCGGACGCGCCGCCTTCGCCCGTCGACGTCGCGGCCTCGGTTCCGATCAAGGCTGACCAGAACAAGCTGGCCACGCCGGCCAGGGAAGTCACGGTCCCCAAGGTCGACCGCACGGTCAGCACGGACCGCGTCACCAGCGCGGTGCCCACCCGCACGGCCGCGCCCGTCGCGAACCCGCTGGTCCGCCAGACGCACGAGCGCCTGCGCAGCACCCCGACGCAGCACGTCGTGCGCGGCAACAGGATGCAGGGGCACCTCGACGTGCCGATCAACATCTGCGGCAACGCGATCGCGGTTCTCGCCGACACCGAGGCGACCGGCGCCTGCTCGCAGGCCGCGCACCGCGACGGCACCGTCGTCACCGATGGCGCGGGCCAGTCCCTCGCCGGCAACGTGTTCGCCGTCGGCCACGTGGTCCCGGTCCAGGCCACCGGCAACGCGGTCGGCGCGGGCGGCAACGCCGCCACGAGGACCAGCGACGCCGAGCAGGTCACGACGACCGGCGGCGACATCACCACGAGTGGTGAAAAGGGCACGATGTCCGGCAACGTCGTTGCCGAGCGGGGAGCGACCCCGGTCCAGGTCACCGGCAACGGTGTGGGCGCGGGCGGCATCGCCGAGGCCGACTCCTCCGCCGACACGTTCGCCTCGTCCGAGGGCGACATCGTCACGAGCGGCCGGAACGGCTCGATGTCCGGCAACGCCATGCCGGTGCCCGTGGCCCCGCTGTTCGAGGTCAACGGCAACTCGGCCGGCGCCGCGGGCAACGCCGCCAGCAACTCGACGCAGACCGGCGCCGCCTACGCCGGCGGCAAGACGATCACCAACGGCGACCCCGCCACGCTCGCCGGCAACATCGCCGAGCCCTCGTTCGCCGGCCCGGTCACGGTCGACGACAACGCCGGTGCCCTCGGTGGCAACGCGGCCGCGGTCAGCGACACGACCAACGACTCCCGCGCCGGCGGCTCGAAGCACACCACGGGCAACGGTTCGACGGGTTCCGGAAACGTCGCCGGTGCGCCCATCTCGCTGCCCGTCGCGGCGGGTGGCAACGGTGGCTCGGTGGTCGGCAACGCGGTGACCGACCACGCGAACGAGGCGAACTCGACCGCCGGTGGCGAGGCCTACACGATCGGCGACAAGTCGGTCCTGTCCGGCAACATCGCGGACCTCCCGCCGGCCACGGCCGTGGACGCGTGCGGCAACGGCGCCGGTGTCGTCGGCCAGTCCACGGGCACCTGCGAGAACAACGTCAAGTCGGTCACGTCCGGCTACCAGGGCACGACGGGCAACGACTCCGTCGGCTCCGGCAACATCGGCTCGATCCCGGTCGCCACGCCCGCCGAGGTCTACGGCGTGGCGGGTGCGGTCGGCGGCCAGGCCCACGGCTCGGCCGACGAGGTCAAGGAGGTCCGCTCCGGCGGCACCCCGAACACCGCGGACGACCGCGGCACGGTCTCCAGCAACATCGTGACCGCACCGACCGCGGCCGCACCGCAGGTCTTCGCGTTCACCGCCGGCGTGGTGGGCAACACCACGTCGGACGCGTCGAACGACACCACGGTCACCGCGGGCAACGCGCCGCAGGCGACCGGCAAGAAGAGCTCGGTGTCCGGCAACATCGTCCAGGCCCCGACCTCGACGCCCGCCCAGGTCTTCGCCGACGGCTTCACCGTGGTGGGCAACAACTCCACCACGGGCGACAACGCCACCGACATGAAGGCGGGCGGCGACGCCGTCACCACCGGCGAGAAGGGCTCCATCGCGGGCAACGCCGTCTCGACCCCGGTCGCGACCGGCTCGCAGGTGCTCGGCTGGTCGGCCGGCGGCGGCAGCAACGTCGACTCCACGTCCACCAACGACCTGTCGTCCGTCGCCGGTGGCGACGTCAGCAGCAACGGCGACGGTGGTTCCGTCTCCGGCAACCTGGTCGGCGCGCAGCCGGCCGTGCTCCCCGCGGTTCCCGGCAACAGCGTCTCGGCGGCCGGCATCACCGACTCCGACTCGGTGTCCGACACCAACGTCGTGTCCGGTGACGACAGCTCTTCCTCGGCCGAGGACGCCTCGCTCTCCGGCAACCTGGTCCACGCCCCCGCCAACGCCTTCACCGGCGTGTACGCGGACGCGGTCGCGGTGGCGGGCAACGCGACGACGCTCACCGACAAGTCGTCGCACAGCAAGGCCGGCGGCGAGATGACCACGGAGGGCAACGGCCCGCTGACCGCCCGCGAGATGACCGTCCCGGTCGAGGCGGCCGCGAAGCTCGCGCGCATCCCCGTCGAGGTGCTCGGGCAGGCCATCGTCGAGGGTGTCGACGACGATGAGCAGCTCACCGGCGAGGACACCGGCACCCTGCGCGCCACGCAGCTCAAGGGCATCCAGCTGCCCAAGGGCATCGACAGCCTGATGAAGGTCGACGAGGTCCCGGCGTTCCACGGTCTCGACAAGCTGCCCGTGAACCAGCTGCCGAACCCGGCCGCCCTGCTCGCCGTGACCAACCAGCTGCCCATCCCGGCGCTGCCCGGCCAGCTGCCCGCCCCGGCTCTGCCCGGCAAGCTCTCCGCTCCGGCGCTGCCCGGTCTGGCGAAGCAGCGCGCCGCGCTGCCGCTGAACGGTGGCACGGCCGGCATCACGCCCAACGTGCAGGGCCTGCCGCTCGGCCAGGTGCTGGAGGTCGCGAAGCGCCTCGTCCCGCTGGGCGCCACCCAGCGCGCCGCGCTGCCGCTGAACGGCGGCACGGCCGGCATCACGCCGAACGTCCAGGGCCTGCCGCTCGGTCAGGTGCTGGAGGTCGCGAAGCGCCTCGTCCCGCTGGGCGCCACCCAGCGCTCGGTGCCGTCCGTCCCGGTGACCGCCCCGGCCCTGCCGCTGCCGGTGCAGCTGCCCGCGGTGCCCACCGAGCGCTCGCTGCCGACGCTGCCCGTCAACGGCCCGGCCTCGCTCTCGGGTCTCGACCTGAACCCGACCCGCGGCCTGTCCCCGCAGGCCGAGGAGCGTGCGCTGCCGCAGCTGCCGCTGGTGAACAACCCGGCGCTGGCCCTGATCGACCCGGCCAACCTGTTCCAGAAGGTGACCGGCTCGCTGTAACACCCCGCAGTTGTAACACCCTCCTCCGGTAAGAAGCCGAGCCCCGGCGACACGACGGTGTCGCCGGGGCTCGGTGCCGTCCAGAGGTTCTGCGCCGCCGCAACCCCCGCCTCAGGACCTTGGCCGCGGCCAGCACGTCGAGCGGCCTGCCGACCAGCACCGCCGTCTCCAACAACCCCGCAAGGGTGAGCCGTCATGAGGCCGTCGGTGCGGGAACCGCCTTCTCCGCGGCCCGGCTGGTCTCCTCCCAGGCGGCCCAGGTGTCCATCCGCCGCCGGGAGATGTCGAAGGCGACGTCGTAGACCATGCTGCCGAGCAGGAGCCGCAACGGCGGTTCGTCGCTCGCGACCAGCTTCATCACCGCTTCGGCGGCCAGCCTGGGCTCGCTGTCGACAGACCCCTCGGCCCACTGCTCCTCGAGCTCGGCGCGGAGATCGCCGTAGACCGGGTTCGGCTCGGTCGCCCTGCTGCTGGTGTAGAGGTCGGTCCAGTACCCGCCGGGCTGGACGATGGTGACCTTGATGCCGAACTGCGCGACCTCGGCGGCAAGGGCCTCGCTCATCCCCTCCAACGCGAACTTGCTGGCGCTGTAGAGCCCGGTGCTCGGAAAACCACCGAGCGCACCGACGCTGGAGATCTGCAGGAGGCGTCCGCCTCCGGCGGCGCGCAGGTGCGGCACCACCGCCTGGCTGACCCAGAGCGCGCCGAAGAAGTTGAGCTCGACCTGCGCGCGGGCCTCGGCCTCGCCGAACTCCTCCACCATGCCGGTGAACAGCGCACCGGCGTTGTTCACGACGACGTCGAGCCGTCCGAAGTGCTCGACCGCCCTGCTCACGACCTCGAAGACCGCCTCCCGGTCCGTGACGTCGAGGCCCAGCCGGAGGAGCCCCCCGGGGTGCCGCTCCGCGAGGTCGTCGAGCGGCGAGAGGTCGCGGGCCACGCCGACGACCCTGTCGCCGGCGGCCAGCGCCGCCTCGGTGAAGGCACGGCCGAGACCCCGGCTGGCACCCGTGACGAACCAGACCTTGGAGCTTGCTGACGTGACCACATCGTCCCCCTGGGTTCGGTAACGAGACGAACCGTCTCGTCTCGCTGATGGCCACAGCTTGCCCGCGCTCCTCCGCCACGTCAAGACGGACCGTCTCGTCTCGTCCGCCGCTAGACTCCCCGCGTGCCCACGAAGGTCGGTCCCGATCCCAGCCGCCGCAACGACAACGCCCGGCGCGCCATCCTCACCGCCGCCATCGAACTGGTCGGGGAGGTGGGGTATCCGAAGCTCAGCATCGAGGGCATCGCCCAGGCAGCCGGCGTCGGCAAGCAGACGATCTACCGGTGGTGGCCGTCGAAGGGCGCGCTGCTGTTCGACGCCTTCCTCTCGTTCGCCGGCGAGGGCGAGGCCGCGGCACTGCCCGACACCGGCGACCTGTCCGCGGACCTGAAGCTCGTCCTCAAGGCCACGGTCGACGAGCTGGAGGACCCGCGCAACGACAAGGCCATGCGCGCGATGCACGTCGAGATCGTCAACGACCCGGCCCTCGCCGCCGACTACCGGGCGCGACTGGACCAGCCGATGCGCGAGCTGAAGAAGGAACGCCTCCGCGCCGCCCAGCGCGCCGGCCAGCTCGCCGAGGACGTCGACCTCGAGGTCGCCGTCGACCTGGTCTTCGGCCCGGTCCTCAACCGGTGGCTGCAACGCACGGGCCCGCTGACCCACGAATACGTCGAGCACGTGGTGGACACGGCACTGCGCGGCCTGGAGCCGAGATGACCTTGATCTGGGAGGGCTACAACCGGTGGGTCGACCGGTAGAGGGGCGAGGTGGTCCTCGCCCCTCCCGACCCGGTGCCCGCCGGCTGGCTCGACCGCTACGGCTGGAGGATCAACCGGGAGAAGGTCAAGACCCTGGCCGCGAGAACGCAGGCGGAGACGGCGTTCCTGTGCGGATGCGTCGAGAACGAGGAAGAGGTCCTAGACCTCTTCGACCTCGTCGTGTGCCTGGTGATCGACGACGAGACGCTCCGGCAACGCCTCCTGAGCCGCACCACGATTGCCTTCGGCAAGCACCCGGAGGAACTGGCCGCCTCACTCGGGCACAACGCACAGGTCGAGCCCGCGTACCGGCGGCTGGGCGCGACCATCATCGACGGCTGCCGTCCGCTGGAGGAGGTCGTGGAGGCCGCCAGGCGCCTCGCCGGAGGTCAGCCGCCCGTGACCAGGCGGACTGATGTGCCTGGACGTGGCGCTTAGGTCTGCGCCAGGTCCGTGAAGCGGCTGTAGTGCAGCTGGTGCGCGACGGTGATGGTGGCGGTCGGGCCCGCGCGGTGCTTGGCGATGATCAGGTCGGCCTCGCCGGCTCGCGGGTCGTCGCGTTCCCAGGCGTCGGGGCGGTTGATCAGGATGACCATGTCGGCGTCCTGCTCGAGCGAGCCGGACTCGCGGAGGTCGGAGAGCATCGGGCGCTTGTCGGTTCGCTGTTCCGGGCCTCGGTTCAGCTGGGAGATCGCGATGACCGGGACTTCGAGCTCCTTGGCGATCAGCTTGAGCGACCGGGAGAACTCGGAGACTTCCTGCTGGCGCGACTCGGACTTCTTGCCGGACGACATCAGCTGGAGGTAGTCGACGACCACGAGCCTGAGGTCGTGGCGCTGCTTGAGGCGACGGGCCTTGGCCCTGATCTCCATCATCGTGAGGTTGGGGCTGTCGTCGACGAACAGCGGGGCCTCGCTGATCTCGCTCATGCGGCGGGCCAGGCGGGTCCAGTCGTCGTCGCTCATCGTGCCGCCTCGCATGTCGCCCAGGCGGATCCGCGCCTCGGCGGAGAGCATGCGCATCACGATCTCGGTGCGGCTCATCTCCAGGCTGAAGATGGCGCTGGTCAGGCCGTGCTTCACCGAGCACGACCGCGCGAAGTCGAGGCCCAGCGTCGAGTTGTGGGTCGGGATCATCGTCTCGCCCGCGAGGTACAGGTGGTCGTGGTTGTCGACCTCCACGCACCTCACCGGAACGGAGGCGATCGGGCGCACCGCGACGATCTCCACCCGGTCGTGGCGGCCGAGGCCCGCGACGAGCTCGTCGACGTCGCGGCGGAGGCGGGCGAAGCGGCCGTCGATCTGCAGCGCCGCCAGCAGTTCCTCGCGCTGCCTGCGGGACGCGCGCAGGTACGCGGCGGGGATGTGCGGGTCGTCGGCCAGGCCGAGGTCCTTGGCGACGCGCAGTTCCTCGTCGGTCAGCTCCAGGTCGCCGAGGCCCGAGAGGAACAGGCCGAGAGCGCGCGGCGAGAGGGGCAACGGCAGCGCGGGCAGTTCCCAGGCGGCGGACATGCGGATGAACTGGCGGCACAGGCCGGAGCGGTCGAACAGCTGCGCGGTGGTGCGGATCGCCCAGAAGCCGCCGGTCTCGCTGCACGACTCCGTCAGCCACTGGTGCTCGGCGTCGGCCACGATCACGGTGCCGTCGGAGAACTCCACCTCGAAGCACGGGCGCCCCGTCATCACCTCGGTCGCGGCGACCACCCTGGTCGGACGGCCGTCGGCGCCGATCAGGAACGAGCCGACCTCCACCTCGCCCATCGTCGTCCAGCCGGACGGGGTGGGCAGCGGGGTGTCGAGGGCGAGCGCCTTGCCGACACCGGGGCGGGCGGCGACGATGATCATCTGGCCGCCGTGCAGGCCGTTGGTGAGCGCGTCGAGGTCGGCGAAGCCGGTCGGGATGCCCTGCGAGATGCCGCCGCGGGACGCGATCGCGTCGATCTCGTCCATCGTCGGCTGCAGCAGGTCTTCGAGGGCCACGTAGTCCTCGGTCGTGCGGCGGTCGGTGACCTCGTAGATCGCGGCCTGCGCCCGGTCGACCACCTCGTCGACGTCCGCGCCCTCGGCACCGTTGTACCCGAGCTGCACGATGCGGGTGCCGGCCTCGACCAAGCGCCGCAGCACCGCCTTCTCGGCGACGATCTCGGCGTAGTAGCCGGCGTTCGCGGCCGTGGGCACCGTCGCGATCAACGTGTGCAGGTACGGCGCGCCACCCACGCGCAGCAGCTCGCCGCGGCGCTCGAGCTCGGCGGAGATGGTGATCGGGTCGGCGGGCTCGCCGCGGCCGTACAGGTCGAGGATGCAGTCGTAGATCGCCTGGTGCGCCGGGCGGTAGAAGTCGTTCGGCGCGAGCGCCTCGATGACGTCCGCGATGGCGTCCTTGGACAGCAGCATGCCGCCCAGCACGGACTGCTCGGCGGCCAGGTCCTGGGGAGGCTGACGCTCGAATGCGGGCTCCGCCATGCCCCGGTCGTCCACGAGCGCCACTGCTGAATCACCCCTGCGAAGAGTCGAGAGCCGGTGCCTGGTCCCCTAGTTGTACTTCACTGCACCGACAATTTCGGGCGGCCACGCTGCGCGATGACCTCTCCCTGGCAGCGACGCTAGAGGGACCCGTCCGGAGCAAGCAAACCAGCGTGTGGATCGCCCTGTGGACAACTGGGGGACAACCTGTGGATGGTTGCCCACAGGGCTCATGACGCTGGGGACAACCTGTTGACAACCAGTGGAGTGACAGAAGTAACTCCAGCTCAAGGGCTGTGTACAAGTTGTGGAAAAAGTTGTGGGGCGCACGGTCGGCGTGTCGTGAAGAACACCTTCTTCGGCGTGTCGCCGACACGCTGTACGCCGCGTTTATCCACAGGGCGTGGACAGATCAACACTGCTCCGGACGAGCGAAAGCGCCACCCGCCCGGAGCATTCCGGGCCGGTGGCGCTTCGGCAATCCGAACCGCAGGCGAACCTGCCGACGAGTCGTCATCGGGGTCTGCGGGGTCGCCCCCGCAACGGACACCCGAAGCCGAGCCCTGCGAAGCCGCGTCAGCGGCGAGCAGGGCTGGTCACTCGGCGGAGGTCACGTTCAGCGGCAGCGCGACGGTGACCTCCGGGTGGAGGCGAACCGTCACCGAGTGCTTGCCGGTGGTCTTGATGTGACCCGGCAGCTCGATGGCGCGCTTGTCCAGGACCGGACCACCGGCGGACTTGACGGCAGCCGCCACGTCCGAGCTGGTGACCGAGCCGAACAGCTTCTTCGAACCCGAGGCGGCCTTCGCGGTCAGGGTGACGCCACCCAGACCCTCGAGAGCGGCCTTGATCTCCTTCGCGTGGTCCAGGTCGCGCACGCGGCGGGTGTCCTGCGCGCGGGTGATGACCTGGATCTGCTTCTGCGCGCCGCGGGTCGCGACGATCGCGAGGCCGCGCGGGAGCAGGTAGTTGCGGCCGTAGCCGTCCTTGACCTCGACGATGTCGCCGGGAGCGCCGAGGCCGGAAACGTCAGCGGTGAGGATGAGCTTCATCGCGGTGTCCCCTTTCCTTAGCGAGCGGTCGAGGTGTAGGGCAGCAGGGCCATCTCACGGGCGTTCTTCACGGCAACAGCGACGTCGCGCTGGTGCTGCGAGCAGTTGCCCGTGACGCGGCGGGCACGGATCTTGCCGCGGTCGGAGATGAACTTGCGGAGGAGCGTCGTGTCCTTGTAGTCGATCAGGTTCGCGCTCTTGTCCTTGCAGAAGGCGCAGACCTTCTTCTTGGGCTTGCGCACAGGCGGCTTGGCCATGTGTCTCTAACTCCTGGATACGCGGTGAATGAAGTACTGGGTGACCGGTGCAGTTCGGTCTAGAAGGGAGGCTCGTCGGCGAAGCCACCGGAGCCGGCCGGCGGGGCGGAACCCCACGGGTCGTCCGCCGGAGCGCCGCCGCCACGAGACTGCTGACCGCCGCCGCCGCCGAAGCCGCCGCCACCGCCACCGTCTCCACGGCTGACCTTGTTGACCTTCGCGGTCGCGTAGCGCAGCGAGGGGCCGATCTCGTCGACCTCCAGCTCCACGACAGTGCGCTTCTCGCCTTCCTTCGTCTCGAAGGAACGCTGGCGCAACCGTCCGGAGACGAGCACGCGCGAACCGCGGGTGAGCGACTCGGCCACGTTCTCGGCGACCTGCCGCCACACGTTGCACCGCAGGAACAGCGCTTCGCCGTCCTTCCACTCGCCGGACTGGCGGTCGAAGGTGCGGGGCGTGGAAGCGACCGTGAAGGACGCCACCGCGGCACCGCTCTGGGTGAAGCGGAGTTCCGGGTCGGCGGTCAGGTTCCCGACCACCGTGATCGTCGTCTCACCAGCCATGTCTTGGGAGCTCCCCTAATCGAGGTTCGTCAGGCCTTGGCGGCCGACTTGGCGGGCTCGCGGCGCAGGACCTTCGTCCGGAGCACCGTCTCCTGCAGACCGAGCTGGCGGTCCAGTTCCTTCACCGCGTCGGGAGTCGAGGTCAGGTCGAGCACCGCGTAGATACCCTCGGTGTTCTTGTTGATCTCGAAGCTCAGCCGGCGCTTGCCCCACACCTCGACCTTCTCGACGTTTCCACCCGTGGTGCGGATGACGCCGAGGAACGTGTCGAGAGACGGCGCGATCGTGCGCTCGTCGAGACTGGGGTCGAGGATGACCATCACTTCGTAATGACGCATGAGGACCACTCACCTCCTGTGGACTCGCGGCCACGGGCTCTCCGTGGCAGGAGGGTCGTCGCGTCAGCAACTGAAGAAGGTTAACAGGGCGCGTCCACCGACTACGCAGGGGTGCGGCGAAGCGCCCAGGTCCTCACCAGCGCGCCCGTCACCAGGGCCAGCATCAGCACCGCGACCAGCACCGGAGCGCCGACGCCACCGGGACCGCCCAGCCTGGGCAGCGCCGTCGCACGGCCGGCCGCCTGCACCGAGTCGCCCTCGATGCCGTTGCCGCTGGACGCGCGCGGGACCTGGGAGCCGTAGCGCACACCGGGCGACGGCGAGTACAGGCCGGGCATCGCGAACGGCAGCGAGCCGTAGCTGAACAGCGGCACGCGGCCGAAGTTCGCGCCGACCGGGTACAGCGAGAAGTCGCGGTTGCTCGGCGCGCCCGCACCCGTGCCGGGGACACCGGGCTGGGTGCCCGGCTGCGTGCCGGGCTGACCGGGCGGCGTACCGGGCCGGGGCTGCCCGGCGGGGGGCTTCGGTGCGCCGGGGACCGCGCCGACGGCCTGCCGGGAGGCCTCCGCGACGGCCCTGCTGCCGTCCTGGATCGGCGCCGCGACCTGGTTCACGCCGGTCACGGTGACCTTGCAGCCGCTCGTCAACGTCGCGCGGACGGTCTGGTCGAGCGTGCCGAGGATCGGGCCGAGCAGCGGGATCTTCGCGACCTCGACCATCACCGCGTTCGCGATCGTGCCGCCGCCGATGGTCGTCGTCCCGGCCTGCACCGCACCGATCGGGATGGGCTTGACCTGCGAAAACGCCTGCTTGAACGGCTCCGCGAGGGGTGGTCCGAGCAGGGGCACCGCGCGCACGAGGTCCGTGATGGGCTGCGTGACGGCGGCGGGGCTGAGCGAGACGGGGGTGCCGGGCGCGCCCTGGATCGACGTCGCACAGCTGCCGATGACGATGGGCTCCGCGGCCGTGGCCGGACCCGCCCCCACGCCGGCGGAGGCCAGCGCCAGACACGTCGCGGCGGTGACGCTCAGCAGTCGCATGCCAACCCCTTTCCTACTCTCTGGTAACGACCGTAGGTCCTGGTGGTGACGCGAACCACCCCCAGTTTTTCCGATTACTCCTATCGGCGGCGGCTGCGATGGCGTTGCGGGTGCCGACTACCCTCCTGTGCATGCGCATCGGGGCCCATGTACGCGACGACGACCCGGTCGGCGCCGCGGCCGAACGCGGGGCCGAGGTCGTCCAGTTCTTCCTGTCGGACCCCCAGGGGTGGAAGAAGCCCAAACCCCATCCGCAGACGGAGGCGCTGCTCGCCTCCGGCCTCGAGGTGTTCGTCCACGCCCCGTACCTGATCAACGTCGCGTCGCTGAACAACAAGATCCGGATTCCGAGCAGGAAGAACGTGGTCCAGCACGCGGAGGCCGCCGCCGCCGTCGGCGCGAAGGGCCTGGTCGTGCACGGCGGCCACGTCACGAAGGGCGAGGACCCTGCGGAGGGCTTCGCGAACTGGCGCAAGTTCTTCGAGCGCCAGGTCGCCGAGGGCGGCTTCGCGGTCCCCGTCCTGATCGAGAACACCGCGGGCGGCGAGAACGCCATGGCCCGCACGTTCGACTCCCTCAAGCTGCTCTGGGACGCGGTCGGCGAGTTCGGCGCGGGCTTCTGCCTCGACACCTGCCACGCGTTCGCCGCCGGTGAGGACCTGGTCGGCGTCGTCGACCGGGTGAAGGCCATCACCGGCCGCATCGACCTCGTGCACCTCAACAGCTCGCGCGACGAGTTCGGCTCCTCGCGCGACCGGCACGACAACATCAGCACCGGCACCATCGACGCCGAGCAGCTGGCCGCCGTGGCCGCCACCGCCGGATGCCCCGTCGTGGTGGAGACACCGGACGAGGGCCAGGCCGCCGACATCGCCTTCCTGCGCGACCGCGCCGGCCGGTGAGCACCGTGCACGAGGTGGTGAGCGTGACGCCCGAGCGAGGCGAAGCCCGGCGTTTCGCGAACCGCTTCGGCAGCGCCGCCGCTGTCGTGCTCGTGCTCCTGTGCGGCCTCACGCTGCTGCTGGGCTTCATCAACAAGGACCGCTGCACGGGTCCGGCGTTCGACCAGTGGGGCCGCACGCAGCCCGACTACGACGAGCGCAACAAGGAAGACGTCTGCTACTCCGACATCCAGCACCTCTGGATCGGGCGCGACATCGACCGGCACGTCTTCCCGTACGTCGACGGCGGCATCAACGACAAGGGCGTCCTCGTCGGCGGCTCGGTCGAGTACCCGGTGCTCTCCGGCCTGATCATCTGGGCCGGTGCGATCTTCGCGCACAACGACGCGGAGTACCTGCTCTACTCGTCGCTGCTGATGGCGCCGTTCGGCCTGTTCACGGGCTGGTTGCTGGGCAAGCTCGCCCGCTGGCGCGCGTTGCTGTGGGCGATCGGGCCACCGCTGGTCCTCTACGCGTTCCACAACTGGGACCTGCCGGTCGTGCTGTGCTCGGTGGCCGCGGTCTTCGTGGTGCACCGCTGGAACCGGCCGCTGGTCGAACGGGCCGTGGTCGCGTCGGTGCTGCTCGGGCTCGGGTTCGCGTTCAAGGTCTACCCGGCGGCGTTCGTGCTGCCGCTGATGCTCTTCGTCGCCACCGGCGGCTGGCGCGGCCAGGAGATGCCCGAGGGCAAGAAGGTCGACGTCGCCGGCGCGGTCAAGGTCGCCCTCGCCTCGATCGTCACGGTCGTGCTGGTCAACCTGCCGTTCGCCTTCGCGGGCTACGACGGCTGGCTCGCGTCGTTCGAGTTCCAGCAGCTGCGCCGCGTCGACATCACCACGAACTCGATCTGGTACTGGGGTCTGCGGCCGTTCATCGGCGACGACGCCATGCAGTCGCTGGTCGGCGTGATCTCGCCGATCACGATCCTGCTCTCGTTCGCGATCGCCGCCGGCTACGGCTGGCTGCGCTTGCGCCGCGAGGGCACCTACCCGTGGATCGCGGTGTCCGGCGCGATGCTGTGCGGCTTCATGCTGCTGCACAAGGTCCACTCGCCGCAGTACACGCTGTGGCTGGTGCCGTTCCTCGTGCTCCTGCGCGTGAAGCTGGTCTGGGCGTACGTGTACTTCGTGGTCGACCTGGCGATGGGGATCGGCATCTTCCGCTGGTTCTGGGCCATCGAGTTCGGTCAGCCGGCCGGGATCTACGACAGCTTCTCCGCGCAGGCCGTGATGATCGGCGTGTGGGGTCGTGCGGCTCTGCTGGTCGCGCTGTTCGTGGTCTTCCTCAAGGCCCGGGACGTGACCGAGGACGACCGGGAAGACCTGAAGTTCCTCCGCGGGGCAGTGGCAGCGAAGAGCTGATCGTCGCAGACTTCACCCGTGAGGGTGATCATCGTGCTGGCGTTGCTGCTGGCCTGCGGCGCCTCCGGCGTGCCCCCGCGGTCGGAGGTGATCCGCTGGCTGCCCGTGTGGCAGGCCGTCCCGACCCTGTCGGGGGCGGTGCCCGACCGGAGCGTGCGGACGACGATCGACCTCACCGCAGGCGGCACCTCGGTCCGGGTGCGCCTGTCGAACCTCATGGGCACCGAACCCGTCCGCGTCGAGCAGGTCACCGTCGCGGCAGGCGGTGAGACGCGGCAGCTGACGTTCAACAGGTCCCGCGCCGTCACGATCAGGGCCCGCGACGAGGTCTACAGCGACGCCGTGCAGCTCGCCGTCACCAAGACGCTCGACATCAGCACGTACACCCCGGCCGGCACACCGTGTCAGGCGCGCGCACATCGCACCATCACCTCCACACGCGAGCACATCTGCCTGGTCTCGGCGGTCGAGGTGGCGGGCTTCACGGCACCGGGCGCGGTGGTGGCCCTCGGCGACTCGATCACCGAGGGCTTCTACGACGACACGTGGCCGTCGTTGCTCAAAACCGACTACGCCGTGCTCAACGCGGGCATCAACGGCAACGGCGTGGTGGTGGGCAACGCACCGATGGTCATCCGCATGTCCCGCGACGTGCTTTTCAGCCGGGAGGTGCGGAAGGTCTTCCTGCTGGGCGGCATCAACGACATCCAGAACGGCGTCAGCGCCGAGAACGTCATCGCGGGCATCCGCACGATCCAGCGGCGTTGCGAGAACGCGGGCGTGCAGTTCCACCTCGGCACCATCACGCCGTGGCGCGGCTGGTACACCTGGACCGAGGCCAAGGAACAGCAACGGCAGAAGGTGAACGCGTGGATCCGCGCCACCTTCCCCGGCCACGTCGACTTCGACGCCGCCGTCCGCGACCCCGCCGATCCGCTCAGACTGCGTCCGGAGTTCGACTCCGGTGATCACCTGCACCCGAACGCGGCCGCATTCGGTGCGATGGCTCGCCTCGTGCGGGTGTGATGAGCTGCCGGTCCGGCGCATCGACCAGGACGCCCGCCAACGGGTCGTCGCCCGCCATGCGCACGAGGTCCCGCTCCGGGTTGTAGATCTCCTTCAAGATGAAGACGCACAACGCGATGACGGCCGCGTCCCGCAGCAGCACGGCACCGAGGAACCAGTCGATCGGCAGTCCCTTGTTGTCCGTGCCGAGGTAGAAGTACATGCGCGGCACCCACACCAGCGCGTCGACCGCCATCCAGGCCAGCAGCAGCTTCCAGCGCGGCAACGCGAGCACCGCCAGCGGCACCAGCCACAGCGAGTACTGCGGGCTCCACACCTTGTTCGTCAGCAGGAACGCCGCCACGACGAGGAACCCGAGCTGCGCGAGCCGTGGCCGCGTCGGAGCCGAGAGCGCCACGTAGGCGATGCCCGCGCAACACACCAGGAACAACACCATGCTGACCGTGTTGAGCACCGTCGGCGGTTGTCCCTGCGTCAGTCCGGGGTCGAAGCCCTGCCACCCCGTCCACTGCACGAGCACGTTGTAGAGGGTGTCGGGGTCCGCGTTGCGCTCGGTGTTGAGGCGGAAGAACTCCTTCCACCCCGTGTGCGAGGCCGGGTTCAGCGCGATCGGTGCGTTGACGAGCGCCCACGCGCCTATGGCCGCCGCGGTGGTGGTGAGACCCACCTTGAGTCTGTTGGACCGCCAGCACAACAACAGCAGCGGTCCCAGCAAGAACAACGGATAGAGCTTCGCCGCGCCACCGAGCCCCAGCAGCACACCGGCGAGCACGGGTTTCTTCCGTGCCCAGGCCAGCAGACCTGCCGTGGCGAACGCCGTCGCGATCGTGTCGAAGTTCGTGAACGCGTGGACGATGACCAACGGCGACACGGCGACTATCGCCGCGTCCCACATCCGGCGACGCGCAATGCGCGCAACGCAGAACACGGTGACAAGCCACGCCACGGCCAACCAGAACGCCGTCACGTTGAAGAACACGATCACCGTCATCGGCATGCCCGGCACGAGCGCCACGAGACCCTGCGCCACCCGCGCGTTGAGCCACATGAACAGCCCCGTGACCACCGGGTACTCCATGTACCGGACGTGCTCGGTCGGCTTGCCCTCGTCGTCCTTCCACGACGTGATGTACGGGAAGGAACCGCGCTGGTCGAGCCGCTCCGCCGTGTACAGCGGCACCGTGTCGGAGTAGCAGAGGGCCGTGAACTGCCTGCTGCCCCGCCAGTCGAGCTGCACGACGCCCTTGTCGTCGACGTACTGCTGGATGCACGGCGACTTCTGCACCCACCCCAGCAGCAACGTGACCACGGCGAGCATCAGCACGACCCGCACCGCCGTCCAGAAGTAGTTCCTGCCGACGAGCGCGTGCTCGCCGAGAGGACCGCCGAACGGTCTGCTCAGGCCGCGGGCGAGCGACTCGGTCCACGTGGGTGCGACCCGCTCTTCACGGGTGAGCGAGACGGTGTCCTCGGCGCGGTCCTCGGTCGGGACCTCGGCGGGAAGCTCGGCAGGGCTGCTGGGCACCTCGCGGATGTTACGGCCAAGACCGTTTGACCGTGGTCAACATCCCTGGACCGATCTCGGTCCGGCCGCGCGGTGCCGGGCAACGGAACGGGCCCGGCGCGTCGGCGCCGGGCCCGTTCCGTGTTCAGTTCCTCAGATCAACCCGGGCATTCAGGTGTCGCCGGGGTCGCGGCCCCCCGTCGGGTTGCCGGGTCCCGGCTTCGACGACGTCGAGGTGTTCGGGTTGCTCGGAGGACAGATCAGGCCCTGGCACGGCTCGCCCGTCGGCCTGGTCGGCTTCGTCGGGGACTCCGGCGTGTTCGACGACGGCGTGTTCGACGGGGTGTTGGACGGCGTGTTGGACGGGGGTGGCGGCTCCGACTTCCGCGGCGG
The DNA here is from genome assembly GCF_036321065.1 of Lentzea sp. DG1S-22. NCBI lineage: Bacteria > Bacillati > Actinomycetota > Actinomycetes > Pseudonocardiales > Pseudonocardiaceae > Lentzea > Lentzea sp. DG1S-22. The sequence continues at coordinate 6,082,723 of NZ_CP143276.1, forward strand.
GTTGAAGTTGCCGAGGGGCTTGGGCTTCGGGAACGGCTCCTTCTGAGCGCCCGCGAGAGCCCCGTCCATGAACTTCTTCCAGATCTGGCCCGGGAGACCCGAACCGAAGATCGCCTTGCCTTCCTTGTTCCTGATCGGCACGTTGCCGGCGTCCTTGCCCATCCAGACCGAGGCGGCGAGCTGCGGCGTGTAGCCGACCATCCACGCCTTCGAGTTCTGGTCGATGCTGTCGGCGAGCTCGTGCGTACCGGTCTTGCCGGCGCACTCGCGGTTGCCCGCGCAGCCGATCTTCGAGAAGGCCGGGATCTCCTTCAACGCCTCGGTGACGTTGTCGGCGATGTCGCGGCTCTTCTCCTCCACCGGGTCGAAGGCCGGGACCGGCTGGTCGACGTGCTGGTAGAGGACGTCGCCGTTCGGGCCCGCGATCTTCGTGACGAAGAACGGCGCGCGGTAGATGCCGCGGGCGGCGAACGTCGCGTAGGCCGAGGCCATGTCGAACGGCCGCACCTGGGCGTTGTCGGCGCCGATGGCGATACCGGCGTTGGGCTTGCCGCCGCCTTCACCGACCAGCAGCTGCTTCGCCTTGCCGTCGACCATGACGGTCTTCGGGATGCCGGCCTCGTGCGCCGCGTTCGCGACGGCGACCGTGCCGGTGCCGTTCGGGCTCGCCACCATGTCGTAGAACACGGTGTTGAGCGACTCCTTCATGGCCTGCTTGATCGGGCATTCCTTGCCGCACGTCGTGTTCGAGGCGTTGCGGATCGGAACGCCGGCGATCGTGCGCGGCGTGCTGTCGTAGGTGTCGCCGATGCCCTTGCCCATCTTCAGGGCGGCGACCAGGTCGAACGGCTTGAACGACGAGCCGGCCTCCTGGATCGTGCCCTTGGCGTAGTCGATGCCCTTCAGGCCGTCCTTGCCCGGGTAGTACGCCCTGACGGCGCCGGACTGCGGCTCGATCGCGCTGAGCGACGTGCGCAGCTCCGGGTCCTGGCCCTGCATGACGGAGTTCACGGCGTCGACCGCGGCCTGCTGCATCTTCGGGTCGATGGTCGTGTGGACCGTGACGCCGACCTTCTGCGCCTTCTCCATCGTGAGACCGATCAGCTCGCTGTCGATCTCGTTCTGGACCTGCTGGCTCACGCGGGCGAGCGGGCCGTCGAGACCCGCGGGCTGCGTCTGCTCGAACGGCAGGGGCGTCGGGTACTGGCGCGCGTCGTAGTCGGCCTGGCTGATCCACTTCTTCTGAAGCATCTGGAGCATCACGAACTCCCAGCGCTTCTTCGAGTACTCCTGGTCCTCCGACCACGAGGGCGTCTGGATCATGCCGGCGATGAGGGCCGCCTCGGAAGGCGTGAGCTCCTTCATCTCCTTGTCGTAGTAGACCTGCGCCGCCGCCTTCATGCCGTTGGCGCCACGACCGAAGTACACCGTGTTCAGGTACGCGGTGAGGATCGTGTTGTGGTCCGACTCGTTGCTCATCTTGTAGGCCTTGACGAGCTCCGTGAACTTGCGGGTCAGCGTGGCTTCTTCCTTGCCCGTCGCCTTCTTGATGTACTGCTGCGTCAGACCGGAACCACCACTGCTGCCGCCGGTCGCCTGGATCCAGACGGCGCGGACGATGGCCTTGGCGTCGAAGCCGGGGTTGTCGTAGAAGTTCGCGTCCTCCGCGGCCATGACCGCGTTCTTGACGGTGTCGGGGATCTCCTCGTACGTCAGCATCGTGCGGTTCTGACCGGGCGAGGTGATCTTGCCCATCTCGGTGCCGTCCGAGTAGAGCAGCGTGATCGTCTTGTCCTGGTCGGCCGCGATGTCGTTCGGGCGCGGCCAGTCGACGAGCGGGTACGCGACGGCGACGGCGATCACCGGCCCGAGGATCATCAGGCCGATCGCGACGAACGCACCGATCCGGACGCGCTTCCAGAGCTTCTTCTTGCGCAGGCGGCGCTCCTCCTCTTCGGTGAGCTCCGGCTCGTCGTCGTACTCGTAGTCATCGTCGGCGACACCGGCACCGACGCCCGCCATGAGGAACTCGTCCTCCGGCTCGCGGTGGGTGATCAGCTCCGGTTCGCGCTGCGTCGGCCGGTTGACCGGCGGCATCTGCGTGGTGCGTTCCTCACCGGGGTTGCGCGGCGCAACGCCGGGACGACCGGGACCGCCCTGGGGACCGGGACCGCCGGGACCACCGGGACGGCGGCCACCGGGAGGCGGGGCGATCGGCATGCCGCCGGGAGGCGTCGGGGGACGGCCACCGGGACCGCCGGGTCCACCAGGACCTCCGGGACCGGGCGGACGGCCGGGACCGCCGTGCGGGCCACCGGGCCCACCCTGCGGACCGCCTGGTCCGTTCGGGCGGCGTGGGGGCTGCTGCTGTGGGAAACCACCGGGCGGCGTGCCACCCTGGGGAGGGCGCGCGAAACCGCCGGGCGGAGTGCCCGGTCGCGGCTGATTCGGGACATCGCGTCTCGTGCCGCCGCCGTCCGGGTCGTCCCCGGTCGGCCATTGCGGTTCGCCTCCGCGCTGCCTGTCATCATGCTGGTCGTTCACGTGAAAAGGCCTCCCAGACCGGCGTGCGTCAGCACACGGTTCGGTGGTCGTACTTCATTCGGAGCAGTGTCACCTGTGGGTCATTCCGCCGCGGTCCTCCTGCGTGGCTTTTCCAGCCCACGCTTCCCCAGGACGTATGACTGCACCAGGTGGTTCCAACTGCACGTGCGGCAAACCTCCACCACGTACACGGAGAACTCCTCGAAGAGGTTCGCCATCTTCGCGAGTTCTTCGGGTGCGCGGGCCGAGCCGGCCGCGTGCTTGAGCTCGTCGCCGTAGACCCACGAGACGTGCGTGAGCGGTTCCTTCCGGCAGACCGGGCACGGCACTTCGGTCGCCGTCCCGTGGAACTTCGCAGCTCGCAGCAGGTACGGGGACGCGTCGCAGACCTCCATGGTGCCCGTGCGACCGGCATAGACCTCCGCCAGCAGCGCGCGGCGCTGCAGCGAGTAGTCCACCACCTGTCGTTGGGTCAACACGAGACAAGAGTACGTGCCGGTCGCTTTGGCCATGATGGGCCGTTCAGGGCAGCGGGCCCGGACGCGGTATCACGGTGTGCCACATCCCACAGTTGAGAGGACCCACCGATGTATCGCATCGATATAATCGCCTCACCTATCGGTGCAGGCGCGAGGAGGTGACTCGTGTTCGAGTTCGCGCTGCTCGGCCTGCTGCACGAGGCGCCCATGCACGGCTACGAGCTGCGCAAGCGCTTGCATGACCTGCTCGGAGCGTTTCGAGCGTTCTCGTACGGATCGCTGTACCCAACACTGCGGCGACTCCAACGTGCGGGCCTGATCGTGGAGGAGGGGCCGGAAGAGTCGGCTCTTTCTTGGGGACGTCGGGCGCGCAAGGTCTACAAGCTCACGCCGGAGGGCAAGGAGCGGTTCGCCGAACTCCTCTCCGACGCGGGCCCGCAGACCTGGGACGACGACTCGTTCGGAGTCCACCTGGCGTTCTTCTCGCGCACGCCGGCCGACGTCAGGATGCGCATCCTGGAGGGTCGTCGGCGGTGTGTCGAAGAACGCAGGGAGGGGCTGCGCGAGCGGCTCACGCGCACGGGTGAGCAGATCGACCGCTACACGCGTGAGCTGCACAGGCAGGGCCTGGAGAGCACGGAGCGCGAGGTGCGGTGGCTCAACGAGCTCATCGCGCACGAGAAGCACGAACTGTCCGAGCAGGACGAGTAGGACTTCAAAGTTGATCAAGGAGGACTCGGCAATGGGCGAAAACCGCCGCACCGTTCGAGTGGCCATCGTCGGGGTTGGCAACTGCGCGGCGTCGCTGGTGCAGGGCGTCCACTACTACCGTGACGCCGACCCGAGCACCCGCGTGCCCGGTCTGATGCACGTGCAGTTCGGTGACTACCACGTGCGCGACGTCGAGTTCGTCGCAGCGTTCGACGTGGACGCGAAGAAGGTCGGTGTCGACCTCGCCGAGGCGATCGTGGCCAGCGAGAACAACACCATCAAGATCGCGGACGTGCCGCCTCTCGGCGTCGTCGTCCAGCGCGGGCACACCTACGACGGCCTCGGCCGGTTCTACCGCGAGACGATCGAGGAGTCCGACTTCGAGCCGGTGGACGTCGTCGCGGCGCTGCGCGAGGCCGAGGTCGACGTGCTCGTCTCGTACCTGCCGGTGGGGTCGGAGGAAGCGGACCGCTTCTACGCCCAGTGCGCCATCGACGCCGGTGTGGCGTTCGTCAACGCCCTGCCCGTCTTCATCGCCTCGGACCCGGAGTGGGCGGAGAAGTTCCGCGCCGCCGGCGTCCCGATCGTCGGTGACGACATCAAGTCCCAGGTGGGCGCCACCATCACGCACCGCGTGCTGGCGAAGCTCTTCGAGGACCGCGGCGTCCAGCTCGACCGCACCATGCAGCTGAACGTCGGCGGCAACATGGACTTCCTGAACATGAAGGAACTGGAGCGCCTGGAGTCCAAGAAGGTCTCCAAGACCCAGGCCGTCACGTCCCAGGTGGACCGCGAGATGGGCAAGCGCAACGTCCACATCGGCCCGTCGGACTACGTGGCGTGGCTCGACGACCGCAAGTGGGCCTACGTGCGCCTCGAGGGTCGCGCGTTCGGCGACGTGCCGCTGAACCTCGAGTACAAGCTGGAGGTCTGGGACTCCCCGAACTCCGCGGGCATCATCATCGACGCGGTCCGCGCGGCGAAGATCGCCCTCGACCGGGGCATCGGCGGCCCGATCCTCTCGGCGTCGTCGTACTTCATGAAGTCCCCGCCCGTGCAGTACTCGGACTCCGAGGCGCACGAGGCCGTCGAGGCGTTCATCCGCGGCGAAGCCTGATCTGCGAGGGGCCGCCTTCCCGGCGGCCCCTCCTCTCAGCGCTTCGAGAGCCTGAGCTTCTGCCAGCTGCCGTCCGCGGTCCACCCACCGTCGACGGGCAGTGCGACACCGTTGACGTACTTCGAGTTGTCGCTCGCCAGGAACCGCACGGCCTGCGCGATGTCGTCCGGCGCCGCGAACCTCCCCGCCGGCACGTGGTCGGTGATGTCGTCGTCCACGTAGTACCCGCCGGCCTGCGACTCGACGTCCATCTCGGTCTTGACCCAGCCGGGGCACACGGCGTTGACCCTGATCCCCCGCCCGCCCCACTCGACGGCGAGCGTGCGCGTCAACCCGATCAACCCGTGCTTGGTCGTGTTGTAGGCGGCCCGGTCCGCTACCCCCTGCAACCCGGCGACGGACGCGATGTTGACGACGCTGCCGCCGCGCTGCTCGAGCATCACCCTGCCCAGCGCCTGCGTTAGCAGGAACGGCCCGGTCAGGTTGACCGCCATGATCCGCTCCCACTGCTCGAGGCTGGTGTCCTCGAACGGCACGATGCCCGCGATCCCGGCGTTGTTGACCAGCACGTCGACCCGTTGGTGGGTGTCGAGGACGTGTTCGGTCAGGCGCTGGACGTCCGCGGCGCTCGCCACGTTGCCGACGATCCCGCCCTCGCTCTCCCGCAGGTCGAAGCCGACGACGGCGTACCCGTCCTCGCGCAGCACCTCGGCGATGCGCCGACCCATGCCCTGCGCGGTGCCGGTGACCACAGCAACTCGTTGCGTCATGGACGCCACGCTAAGGACAGACGGCGCCCGACGGGAGGCACCTGCCCGTGGTTCTGGTGCTCAGCACCAGACCTGCTGGCAGAGGCAGCAGGAGATGCGTCACGCCAGCGCGTCCGGCAGCTCCGAGATCGACCCCAGCACCCGCACCTGCTCCAGCACCTCCGCGGCGGGCGGGAAGTGCGGGTTCGGCACCGCGAGCACGGTCATCCCCGCGGCCAGCGCCGCCTTCAACCCGTTCGTCGAGTCCTCGACCGCATAACAGGAAGTGGCGGACACCCCGAGCCGTGAGGCCGCCAGCAGGTACACGTCCGGCGAGGGCTTCCCGGCAGCGCACTCCTCCGAAGACACGGCCACGGGCACCGGCAGCCCGGTCACGTCGAGGAAGACCCTGATCAGCACGGCGGGCGCCGAGGACGCGATCGCCACCGGAAACCGCGAGGCCACCGCCCGAACAGCCTCGACGGCACCGGGAATCACCGGCAGGTGGGCCGCGTAGGCCTTCTCCATCTCGGCGATCACCCCGGCGGAGGCCTCTTCGGGCTCCAGGCGCACCCCGACCGCCTCGACCAGGTACGCGCCCCACTCCGGCGTCGACATCCCCTGCATGTCGCGGGTGGCGGTGGCCGTCCACGTCCCGCCGTGCGCGGCGGCGAACGACTGGCGCACCTCGTCCCACACCTGTTCGGAGTCGATCAGCACGCCGTCGAGGTCGAAGATCACCGCATCCACACCGGGAACCGTACCGCGTGCTCCACAATGCTTCGCTATGCTAATGAAAATCTGCCGGCTCAGCCCAGGCGGTTGTCGCTTTCACCGGATCGGCCTGCGCGGCCGCGTTCTTCACAGTTCTCGCCTGGTCGCCGTTCGTCGTCGCCGCGGTCCTCTGCCTCGTGGCCACCGGACTGCCGGTGTTCACCCGCACGGACACAAGGGACGTTCCGTCCGAAGCTGTGCTCGCGGGTGAACAACTTGTGGGTTAACAAAGCATGAACGGACGCCTACGGTCGGGTGCGGTTCCCCAGCCGACCGTAGGAGGCCCCCACCATGATCCCTCTGCCTCTCGTCAACCACCGCGTCGGCAGAGCAGCGGTGACGTGCGAGTACCGCTGCGGGGACGCGTGCTTCCACGACGTCCCGAACACCTCCGACAACCCCTACTTCGGCGACCTGGTCAGCCGCCGCACCGCCCTCAAGGCCGGTGCCGTGGTCGCGGCCACCGCGGCGGTCGCCCTGCCCGCGACCGCCGCCGCGGCCCCCGCGCAGGCGCAGGGCCACCGCCCGCCGAAGGGGCTCGACTTCAAGCCCGTCGAGGTCAACACCCTGGACGAGGTCGTCGTCCCCGAGGGGTACGAGCAGGGGATCGTGATCCGCTGGGGCGACCCGCTGTTCCCCGGCGTCCCCGAGTTCGACTTCGACGACCAGACCGCCGCCAAGCAGGAGAAGCAGTTCGGCTTCAACTGCGACTTCGCCGCGATCCTGCCGCTGGACCCGCTGGAACTGAGCGGGATCATGGTCACGAACCACGAGTACACCAGCGAGACGTTCATGTTCCGCGGGTACGACCCGAACAACCCGACCGAGGAGCAGGTGAAGATCGGCTGGGCCGCGCACGGCCTGTCCGTCTTCATGATCAAGCGGTCGCTGTTCTCCGGGCACTACCGGCCGAAGTTCAGCAAGTACAACCGCCGCATCACGCTGCACACGCCGTTCGAGGTGCGCGGTCCCGCCGCGGGCAGCGACCTGCTCAAGACCTCCGTCGACCCGACCGGCCGCAGGGTGCTCGGCACGATCAACAACTGCGCCGGCGGCGTCACGCCGTGGGGCACGATCCTGTCCGGTGAGGAGAACTTCAACCAGTACTTCGCCAACGCCGCCGGCCGCAACGACCCGCGCCTGACCCGCTACGGCGTCACCGGGAACGCGACCACCCGCAAGTGGGAGCGCTTCGACAAGCGCTGGGACCTCGCGCAGGAACCCAACGAGGTCAACAGGTTCGGCTGGGTCATCGAGCTCGACCCGCACGACCCGGACTCCACTCCGGTCAAGCACACCCACCTCGGCCGCTTCAAGCACGAGACCGCGAACATCCGCGTCGCCGACGACGGTCGCATCGTCGCCTACTCCGGTGACGACGAGCGGTTCGAGTACATCTACAAGTTCATCTCCAACGGCAAGATGAAGCGCGGCAACAGCAAGGCCGCACGCCGCCACAACATGACGCTGCTCGACGACGGCACCCTGTACGTGGGCCGGTTCAAGGGCGACAGCCCCGTGAGCGAGATCGACGGCACCGGGAAGCTGCCGAGCGACGGCAAGTTCGACGGCACCGGCGAGTGGATCCCGCTCGCGGCGGGCGACAGGTCCTTCGTGCCCGGCATGACCGCCGAAGAGGTGTACGTCTTCACGCGCCTCGCGGCGGACAAGGTCGGCGCGACGAAGATGGACCGCCCCGAGGACATCCAGTGCCACCCGCGCACCGGCACGGTCTACTGCGCGCTCAGCAACAACGTCGAACGCGGTGTCACACCCGGCAAGGAGGGCGCGACCGAGCCGAACCCGCGGGTCAACAACCGCCACGGCCAGGTGCTGGAGATCACCGAACGGCGGGGCGACGCGCTCGCGCTGACGTTCAACTGGGGCCTGTTCCTCGTCTGCGGCTTCCCCGACGACCCGGCCACCTACTTCGGCGGCTACGACAAGTCGCAGGTCAGCCCGATCTCCAGCCCGGACAACGTGGCGTTCGACCGGCACGGCAACCTGTGGATCTCCACGGACGCGGACGGCAAGCTCGACGGGCTCAACGACGGCCTCTACGGCGTGCCGCTCGAAGGGCCGGAACGCGGTCACCTCAAGCTGTTCCTCACCGTGCCGCGCGGCGGTGAGACCTGCGGACCGGTGATCGGCGAGCGGGTGATCACCGTGTGCGTGCAGCACCCCGGCGAGGTGGACGGCGCGAGCGCGGACAAGCCCGTGTCGAACTGGCCGGACCGCGGCACCAGCAGGCCCCGCCCGTCGGTCGTCGCCGTGTGGCGCAAGGGCCGTCGTCAGCTGGGTGAGATCGGTTGATCACCCTGCGTGCTGTGGTCGTGCGGGTGTAGTACGAGTTCGCCTGCTGTTCATCTGCAGGACGGCAGGCGATCTCGTTCGGCTCTTAGGTTCGGCCAGTTCCCACACTGACCGATCTCGGAGGCCTGCGTGTCCTCACCCACCGATCGGGGCCGCCGCCTGCTGCCCCTGCTCCCGACGAACCACCCGCTCGGGCGTCAGGCGGTCACCTGCGAGTTCCGTTGCGGCAACGCCTGTGCGCACGACGCGCCCAACACCTCGCGCAACGCGTACTTCGGTGATGTCGTCAAGGAGGTCGTGAGCCGTCGCGGCATGCTGAAGGCCGGTGCCGTCGTCGCGGCCGCCGGTGCCGGTGCGCTCGCGTTCTCCGGTTCCGCCGCCGCCGCCCCGGCGCACGTCGACGCCGAGGCCCTCGGTCGCGGCGGCCACGGCAACGACGGTCTGAACTTCGAGCCGGTGGCGCCCAACACCCTCGACCAGATCTCCGTGCCGAAGGGCTTCCGGCAGGACGTCGTCATCCGCTGGGGTGACGCGGTGCTGCCCGACGCGCCGGAGTTCGACTTCGACAACCAGACGCCCGAGGCGCAGGCCAAGCAGTTCGGCTTCAACAACGACTTCTGCGGCCTCGTCCCGGTGCCCGGCGCCTGGGACAGCTGGCTCATGGTGAGCAACCACGAGTACACGTCCGAGACGTTCATGTTCAAGGACTGGGCGCCGGACAAGATCACCGAGAAGCACGCCAAGATCGCGTGGGCCGCGCACGGCATGTCCGTCGTGATGGTCGACCGCGACCACCGCACCGGCAAGCTGGTCGTCTGCAAGGACGACATGAAGAAGTACAACCGCCGGATCACGCTCACCACGCCGTTCGAGGTGCGTGGTCCCGCCGCCGGTTCGAAGTACCTCAAGACCTCCGCCGACCCGACGGGCCGCAAGGTCCTGGGCACGCAGAACAACTGCGCCGGCGGCGTCACGCCGTGGGGCACGATCCTGTCCGGCGAGGAGAACTTCAACCAGTACTTCGCCAACGGCGGTCAGGTCGCCGACCCGGACACGAAGGCGAAGCTCGCCCGCTACGGCATCAGCGGCGGCGCGTCGACGCGCCAGTGGGAGCGCTTCGACAAGCGCTTCGACCTGGCCCAGGAGCCCAACGAGGCCAACCGCTTCGGCTGGATCGTCGAGATCGACCCGCTCGACCCGAAGTCGACACCGGTCAAGCACACCGCGCTCGGCCGCTTCAAGCACGAGGGCGCGAACGTCATCGTCGCCAAGGACGGCCGCGTCGTCGCGTACATGGGTGACGACGAGCGCTTCGACTACATGTACAAGTTCGTCACCGACGAGCGCTACATGAAGGGCAACTCGAAGCGGGCCCGCGAGCACAACAAGAAGCTGCTGGACAAGGGAACGCTCTACGTCGCCAAGTTCACCGGTGACAGCCCGGCCGCCGAGATCGACGGCACCGGCAAGCTGCCCGCGGACGGCGAGTTCGACGGTTCGGGCGAGTGGATCGCGCTGGCGCACAACGACAGGTCGTTCGTGCCGGGCTTCACCGCCGAGGAGGTCTACATCTTCACGCGCCTGGCCGCCGACAAGGTGGGCGCCACCAAGATGGACCGCCCGGAGGACGTCGAGCCCTCGACGCACAACCGCCGGATCTACGCCGCGCTCACCAACAACACCGACCGCGGCAAGGTGGGCAAGGAAGGCCCGACCGAGGTCAACCCGCGCAACGGCAACAAGCACGGCCACGTCCTGGAGATCGAGGAGCGCCGCAGCGACAACACGGCGCTGACGTTCTCGTGGAAGCTGCTGCTGGTCTGCGGTGACCCGAAGGACCCCGGCACGTACTTCGGCGGCTTCGACAAGTCGCAGGTCAGCCCGATCTCGTGCCCGGACAACGTCGCGTTCGACACGCACGGCAACCTGTGGATCTCCACCGACGGCAACGCGCTGGGCTCCAACGACGGCCTGTTCGCGGTGCCGGTCTCCGGCAAGCGCCGCGGTCAGGTCAAGCAGTTCCTGACGGTGCCGAAGGGTGCGGAGACCTGCGGCCCGGTCATCACCGAGGACTTCGTGCTGGTGTCGGTGCAGCACCCCGGTGAGGTCGACGGCGCCTCGGCCAACAACCCGCTGTCGCACTGGCCGGACGGCGGCACCTCGCAGCCGCGTCCGTCGGTCGCGGTGGTGTGGCGCGAGGACCGCCGCAAGATCTGCGACTGATCCTCTCTGTGGTCCGGCTCACGCACGCCCGGTGAACCGGTGCAGCCGCTCCTCCGTGTGAGGGGTGGCTGCACCGCGGACAGCCAAGGGAACGTCCACATTGGCTGTCTACTTTGGAGCTTTGGTGCGTCGTGCTGGTCTTTTCGTCGGTACTGCTGCTCTTTTGTGTCTTGCCGCGTGCGGCACCTCCACCGCCGGCACCGCGACGCCCAGCCCCGTCGCCCAGGCGGAGGAGGCGCCGGTCGCCGTCGCCGCGGCCGTCACCGAGGACGGCAGCGCGGTCGAGGCCGCTCCCGTCGACGGCGCCGAGAACGACGTCACGGGCGCCGTCCCCGAACTCCTGCTCAAGACCAGGACCGCACGCGGCGGCGGCCTGTTCGGCAAGGTCACCTACGTGCAGCGCCTCCAGACCGAGGGCGGCGTGGCGCCCTCCGGCGGGTGCAAGGCCTGCGCGCAGACGTCCGCCGGCTGAGACGGAACTGAACCGGTCCGCTGACCTTCCCGTAGGCCCGGACGTGATGAAACGCGCAGGCTTGGTCCTGGTCTCGTCCACTCTCCTGGGCATCCTGGCGGGAGGTGTCGGCTCCACCGCCGCGCCGACGCCGGCTGCCATGAGCGAAGCCGCCGCGAGGGTCGCACCCGCGGTCCAGGTTCCGCCCGGCAACAAGGTCGTCGAGAGGTTCTACGCGAAGGGCGTGCAGACCTACACCTGCACAGCGGGGGCGTGGAAGGGCCTCGAACCCGCCGCCACCCTCGCCGACCGGCTCGGCAGGGCGGTCGGATTGCACTCGCGCGGTCCGATCTGGGTCTCCACCGTCGACGGCAGCGCGGTCGAGGCGGCACCGGTCGACGGCGCCCGCAACGAGGTCGCCGGAGCCGTTCCGGAGCTCCTGCTGAAGGCGAAGTCCACCAGGGGCTCCGGGGTGTTCGCCGGGGTCAGCTACGTGCAGCGCCTCAACACCAAGGGCGGTCTCGCGCCGACCGGCGGCTGCACCGAGGGCGCCCAGACCTCCGTCCGCTACGAGGCGCTCTACACCTTCTCCGCGCCCGCCCTCTGAACGAGCGCGACCACCGCTGCCGCGACCATCGTGACGCCGACGACCCAGAGGCCCGTCTTCTGGGTCCCGGTCAGGTCGCTCAGCCACCCGGTGACGTACGGCGCCGCGAAGCCGCTCACGTTGCCGAGCGAATTGATCAACGCGATGCCACCCGCCGCCGCCGTGCCGCCGAGAAAACTCGTGGGAAGCGCCCAGAACGTCGGCAGGGCGGCGCAGACCCCGATGGCGCACACCGACACGGCCACCATCGCCGCGACGGGGTTCTCCAGGTAGAGCGCCACGGGGATCGCCGCGCCACCGAGCAGCATCGGCGCGGCGACGTGCCACTTCCGCTCCCCGGTGCGGTCGCCGTGCCTGGCCCACAGGACCATGGCGACCGCGCCGAGGACGTACGGGATCGCGTTGATCAGCCCGCGCTCGACGATGCCCGCCCCCGGCGCCAGCCCCTTGATGATCGTCGGCAGGAAGAACCCCAGCGTGTAGAGCCCGTACACGATCCCGAAGTACACGAAGCTCAACGCCAGGACCCGCGGGTGCGTGAAGACCTTCTTCAACGGCCAGTGCTCCTCCCGCGGCTGCTCGACGGCTTCGGCGGGCTTGTCCGGCAGCCAGAACCACGTCACGAACGCCAGCGCGATCGCCGGCAGCCCCTCCACCAGGAACATCGTGCGCCAGTCGAACCACTGGATCAGCAACCCGCTGAACGTCGCCCCGAGCGCCGTCGAGATCGGCACCGCCACCATGAACAGCGCGACGATCCGCGCCCGGTCCTTCTGCGGGTACCAGTAGGTCAGGTACAGGATGATCCCGGGGAAGAACCCGGCCTCCGCGACACCGAGCAGGAACCGCAGCACGACCAGCACGGTCCCGTTCGGCACGAACGCCATGGCCGTGGCGACGATCCCCCAGCTGACCATGATCCGCGCGATCCACCTGCGTGCCCCGAACCTGTGCAGCGCGAGGTTGCTCGGCACCTCCAGCAGGAGGTAGCCGATGAAGAACACCCCGGACGCGAACCCGAACACCGTCGCGCTGAGCCGGAGCTCCTCCGACATGCCGTTCGGTCCGGCGAACCCGATGTTGACCCGGTCCAGGTAGTTGATGAAGTAGAGGAGGCACAGGTACGGCAGGATCAACTTCTTGGGCACTACAGTTCCCCCATGAGTGATCGTCCGGTCGCCCTCGTCACCGGGGCATCCAGCGGAATCGGCGCGGCCATCGCCCGCAGTCTGGCCCCGACCCACGACCTCCTGCTGGGCGGACGTGATGAATCGTCGCTCTCCGTGCTCGCCGCTGAGCTCCCCGGCGCGCAGGCGTGGCCGTTCGACCTGACGAACGTGGCCTCGGCGGACCTCACGGCCGTCTCCCGCCTGGACGTCGTCGTGCACAGCGCCGGCATCGCCCTGCTGGGCCCGCTCTCGGAGGCGACGCAGGCCGACTGGCGCCAGACCTTCGACGTGAACGTCTTCGCCGTGGCCGAGCTGACCAACCTGGTCCTGCCCCAGCTCCGCGCGGCGGGCGGCCACGTGGTGCTGATCAACTCGGGCGCCGGCCTGAACGCGAACCCGGGCTGGGGCGTCTACGCGGCCTCGAAGTTCGCCCTGCGCGCCTACGCCGACGCCCTCCGCGGCGACGAGCCGGCCCTGCGCGTCACCACGGTCTACCCCGGCCGCACCGCCACGCCGATGCAGGAGTCGGTCCGCCGCCAGGAGGGCGGCGAGTACGACCCGTCGAAGTACATCGACCCGGCCTCGGTGGGGCGGGCGGTGGCGTCGGCCGTGCTGGCGACGCCCGACGCCCACATCACCGAGATCAACGTGCGGTCGCGCCCGCACTGACAGTTGTCCACAGATCCATCAACAGCCTGTGGTCAGACACTGACGGACGGTAAGATCAAAACTGGGGGAACCCGGCGCACACCTGCTGCTGCGCGCCGCTCTTGATGCGTGACGCCGCTTCGGTCCGTGGCGCCGCTTTCTCGGGCGCCAGCGGACCGGCGTACTGCCCGGTGTCCGGGTTCCAGCTGCGGCACGCGGGCCGATCGACTTTCGGCCCGTGGCGCCGCTCTCGGCTTTTAGACGCCGCCCTCGGCCCGTGGGCAACCCACAGCGTCGTAACCGTTGGCAGGCGGTCGGGATCGACGCGGGCTGAGGGGCCCGGACTCCGGAACGCCGCCTCGGCCCGGTCCCGCACAGCCGCAACCGGTCCGCAGCCCACCGCCGCGGACCGGAAACGCGCCGCGGATCAGGCGGACCGCAACCGCGCGGCCACCGCCGAAACCGCCGCCTGGGCCTCCCCCGGTCCACCCTGGTCGACTCCCCACCGGTCACGACGTGGTCCCCGGCCACCCACACGTCGGTGACCCTCCGCGACCCCGACCCCCACACCAGGTTCGCCAGCAGCTGCGAGTCCGGCGCGTCCAGCCCGGTGGCGAAAGCGGGGTCGTCGGCGGCGATGTGCACGACGTCGCCCCACCGCCCGGCCTCCAGCGCGCCGATGTCGGACCGCCCCAGGGCGGACGCCCCGCCCCGCGTCGCCATCAGCAGCGCCTGGGCGGCCCCGAGCGCGGTGGCGTCCATCTTGGACACGCGGGCGAACAGCCCGGCCAGCCGCGCCTCCTCGAACAGGTCCAGGTCGTCGTTGGACGCGGGCCCGTCGGTTCCCAGGCCGACCGGCACGCCGGCCGCCAGCATCTCCGGCACCCGCGCGATGCCGGAGGCGAGCTTCGCGTTCGACCCCGGGCAGTGCGCCACGCCGACGCCGAACGACGCGTAGAGGGCGATGTCGTCGTCGGACAGGTGGACGGAGTGCGCGGACAGCACCCGGCCGCCCAGCACGTCGGACGCCTTCAGCAGCGCGGGCACGGAGCCGTACTCGGCGCGGACGGCCTCGTCCTCGAACGGCGACTCCGCCACGTGCACCATGAACAGCGCCCCGCGCGCACGGGCCTCGACGGCGATGGCCGAGAGCTGGGCGGCCGACAGGGTGTAGGCGGAGTGGGGGCCGTAGGCCAGTTCGACGCGCTCGCCGGGGCCGAAGCGCAGGCCGTCGGCGTCGATCCACGACGAGATGTCGTCGGTCAGCGACTGCCACGACATGCCCGGCACGTCCAGGATCGCGCCGCCGAACACCACGCGCGAGCCCGCCTCCAGCACCGAGGACACCAGTTCGGCGCCGTGGAAGTACATCTCGGCGGACGTGGTCACGCCGTGCCGCAGCATCTCGACGGCGCCCAGCAGCATGCCTGTGCCGACGTCCCGGGCCGTCATCCGCGCCTCGTTCGGCCAGATCTCCTCCTGCAGCCACCGCAGCAGCGGCAGGTCGGAGCCGAGGCCGCGCAGCACGGTCATCGGGCTGTGCGCGTGGGTGTTCACGAGACCGGGCAGGAGGATGCCGGTGAGCGAGCGGACCTCGCCGTCGAACGCGGGTGCCGACGAGATCGGGCCGACGTGGGTGATCCGGCCGTCGACGACGTCCACGACCGCGTCGCGCACCACCGTGCAGGACTCGTCGCAGGGCAGGACCACCGGGGCGTGCAGACGCAGTGACATGCGGAGAATCCTGCCATTGTGATTCCGGTCACATCCATGCATGCATCCGGAGGGGATGGGCATCCTGGCTCTGTCGGGCGCGGGCCGACCCCCAGGGTCCGCCCCGACCAAAAACTCTCCCCCATCCAAGGGGCCCGTTACGCGTCATGCGGCGGGCCCTTTGTGCATCCACAGGCAACCACGGGCAGGACAGGGGCGTCTCAAGATCATGTCGAAGAAGCCGTGCACGTCCAGTGGGCAGTTCCGCCGCGCGCAGAAGCCCGCCACCCCCAAGCCGCCGACCCGGCGCTGAGTTGGCATGATCACCCCGCACGGGTAGCGGGCGTGATCATGCGGAGGCATCAGTGGCCGACATCGACCCTCAGAACGACGACCAGCTCACCGATCTCGAGATGACCCAGGAGTTCGAGGTCATCCGCGACGACAGCTGAGCTAGGCGATCGGCAGCTCGGCGCGGACCGTCCACCCAGCCGGTTCGCGTCGGCCTGCGGAGAAGCGGCCGCCCAGCAGGTCCACGCGCTCGCGCATGCCGACGAGCCCGTAGCCACCCGATCCCCCGACGGGAACGCCCGAGGCCACCCCGTCGTCCACCACCTCCAGGTGCAGCAGCCCGTCCCCCGAGGTCAGCGACACGTCCACTGAGGACACCGCCGCCGCGTGCTTCCGGGTGTTCGTCAACGATTCCTGGACCAGTCGCAGCACCGAGCGGGCCAGTTCCTGCGGCACGGCGTCCCGCAGGTCGAACGAGAGCCGCACCGGCAGGCCCGATTCCCCTGCCAGCGCGCGCACGTCGTCCATCAGCGACGAAGAAGCGGCCGGACCGGCGGACTCACCGTCCCGCAGCGTTCCCACCAGGCGGCGCATCGCCGTCAGCGCCTCGTGCCCGGACGCCTCGATCGTCGGCAGCACCTGCTCGGCGGCCGCGCGGTTCAGCTGACCCGCCCGCGCGTGCACGACGATCGCCGTCACGTAGTGCGCCACCACGTCGTGCAGCTCCCGTGCCAGCGCCATCCGCTCGGAGTTCTGGGCCGCCGCGACGGAGGCCGCCAGCTGCGACGCGCGTTCGTTGTCGCGGGCGCGGAAGTAGAGACCGGTGCCGATGGCCAGCACGAGCATGATGCACGCACCGAACAGGTACGACGTCGGATCCGGCTGCCACTCGCGGTACTCGCGGGCGGACACGGCCGGCCACCCGAGGACCTCCGCGCTGATCATCGCCGCCACGACGAGCACGGTGCCGAACACCGCGCGGACGCGCGAGGCCTCCCGGACGAGGATCGCGATGGTCGCCATCGCCGCGCCGGTCATCGAGACGGTGGCACCGCTGAGGAAGAAGTGCGGTTCGAAGGGGATGCCGAGGAGCCGCAGGTAGAGCGCCGAGCAGGCGATCGCGAACGCCGCCGCGAGGGCCGCGTCGAACGGCTTGCGCGGAGCCAGCACCGAGATCGCGCAGACGACCAGGACGCCGGGGAGCTGCCACCAGCCGAGGTCGGTGCTGATCGCCCCGGTTTCCGCGAGGACGATGCCGGTGAGCGAGAGCGCCAGCGGCCACTGGCGTTTGGCGAGCAACCGCCAGTTCATGTCCGTGCTCTCCACCCGAGCAACAGTAGGGCCGAAGGGGTGATCCCGCGTCCGACTCCGGTCTACCCACGGGTCAGCCGGAAGGCTGAGTGGGCGACCTGCGGAAATACCCTCACGGCGGATGTCGGACCACACGCCGGTCACGGACTCTGGAGGAGCGGAAGACGAGAGACGGAGGACACCATGTTGTCAGTTGTTTTCACCTGGGCGGCCGCGGTGGTCGGCCTGCTGGTCCTCGCGCTGATGGCCCTGTCCGGCGTGATGATCGACTCGAAGCACTAGTACCGCGACGGACCAGCGTGTGATGGGGAAGTCAGGCGCTGGTCAGGGAGTGGTGCTGGCGGAGCAGCTCCGCCAGCCTGCTCGTCGGCTGGGGACGGGTCTCGTCCAACGCGGTCGTGAAGCGCGCAGGGGAACCGGTCCGTGCGCGCGCCGCGGCCGCGGTGTCCAGCCGGAACGCGGGTCGCGCGGCCGACGGGCGCTGGCGCGAACGCAGCCAGGCCAGGCGGTGCAACGCCTCCGCGTGGTGGTCCGTGATCGTGACGGCCGCCTTGTCGAACGAGTGCAGCACTGCCGCGTTCAGGTGAACCGTGGCGAAGTCCCGCCACAGCGTGCGTTCGGACGACGTGTCGAGCCCCAGCGCCTCGGCGACCTGACGCGCCACGCCGTAGGCGCCTTCCTCGGCCAGTGACCGCGTGCCGATCTCGGCGCCGACGAACCACGAGTTGAACGGTGCGGCCGGGTAGTGCACGCCGCCGATCGACAGCCTCATGTTCGAGATGACCGGGACCGCGTGCCAGCGCAGGCCCATCTCGCCGAACCACGGCAGGACCGGGTGCTCCAGCGGCACCTCGTGCACGACCTCGGACGGCAGCGTGAACAGCCGCGGTCCCTCGTGCCGGGTCTCCACCACCAGCGGCAGCAGGTCGAACCGCGACCGCCGCGCCGGTGGACGCCACCCCATGCCCTGCATGGTCTCGGTGAACTGGGCGTACCGGCGGTCCCCCGTGCCGTCGGCGTACCCGGCGTACCGGACGAGCTGCTCGTTCCAGATCACCGGTCCCGGCGCACCGGGCGCGTCCGGCGCGAAGACCGTGACCAGCGGCCGGATCTCGCCGCCGTTCGTCGCGAGGCGCAGGTGCTCGACGCACTCGCCGGCGACGGCGGCGGCGTTGCGGTAGCCGCGCAGGTCGCGGACCTTCAGCCGGCGCCACGGCACACCCGAGGTGCACCAGCCGGAGTCGCGCAACGCGATCCTCGCGCCGTACGCGAGCTCGTGGGTGGTGTGGCGGTAGGTTCCGGTCTCGGCGATCTCGGCGCGCACCTGTGCGATGCGGGCGGACAGCGAGCCTGCGTCGGAGTGCGCCGCGTGGAACATGCGGACGAACTCCTCCGCGACGGGGAGGACGTCGGGGGTCACGGAGCGGAACGCTAAGCCCGGAAGAGCTTCACGCGTCACTGCCACTCGGGGCATTTCGGGTGATCAACACCAGCCACTCCGACGAGTGAACGCAAGACCCACGGTGTTCGCTCGCTCGGCTTGAGACCTCGATCAGGTGAGGTCGTTCCGGCGGAACATCAGGTCGTGGGAGATCCGGCCCTCGTTCACCGCGCGCTGCTCGAACTTCGTGACGGGCCGCCAGTCCGGACGGGGCGCCCAGCCGTCGTGCACGTTCGTCAGCAGCCGCTCGCCGGAGCACACCTCGAGCATCTGCTCCGCGTAGTTCTCCCAGTCGGTCGCGAGGTGCAGCACGCCACCGGGCTCCAGGCGCGACGCCACGAGCGACACGAACTCGGGCTGCACGAGCCGGCGCTTGTGGTGCTTCTTCTTCGGCCACGGGTCCGGGAAGAAGATCCGCACGCCGTGCAACGACGCGGGGGCGATGTGGTCGGTCAGCAGGTCGACGGCGTCACCGCGCAGCACGCGCAGGTTGGCGAGGCCTCCGAGGTGCTCGGCGCGCAGCAGCAGCTGGGCCAGTCCCGGCTTGTAGACCTCGACGGCGACGTAGTTCAGCTCGGGCGCGGCGGCCACGAGCTGGGAGGTGGTCTCGCCCATGCCGGAACCGATCTCCAGCAGCACGGGAGCGGAACGGCCGAACCACGACGTGAAGTCCAGCGGGCCCTCGGGCAGGGACTTCACGTCGTTGCCCATCTTCTCCCAGTACGTGTCCCAGGCACGTTCCTGTCCCACGGTCATGCGCTCGCCGCGCTGCACGAAGCTGACGATGGAACGGTGGTGCTCAGGCCTGGTCACGACCGGAAAGCCTAGGCGATGAGCTCGATGTCCTCGATTTGCGCCCGCAGGTCGGCGACCGTGAAGTCGATGGCGTGGGGGTGACCCGGCCCGCGGTGGGCGGGAACGAGGTGGACGAAGCCGCGGTGCGAGTCGGTGAACTGCACGGTCGTGGGGGTGGCGGGACCGTAGACACCGCTTTCGGAGGGGACGTACTCCCAGTACCCGACCTCGCCGAGGTCGACCCACGGGACGAACACCCAGCCGGGACGGGACGAGAGCAGCTCGCTCACGGCGTCCTCGACGGCATGACCTTCGGCGCGGGAGCGCAGTCGCCCCCGGTCCAGCGCGCGCAGCCACCACGGCGCGGGCGCGTCCTCGACGGACCGCACCGAGCGGTACATCGCGAGCACTTCGTCCTCGGGAGCGCGGTTCACCCAGGAACGGCGCGCCTCTGCAGGGGTGAGGGCGATTTCAGCAGGATTGGGAGCTTCGAGAGCACTGGACCACTCGAGGCCGAGCATTGCTTCCACACGGACCACTGGCCACCTCCGCAGCGGGGATAACCCAATTGAACGTGAACTCATACGCCGGTGATGTCCAGATTGCCGGGTTTCACAGTTTGTTAACAGCTCTCTTACGCAACGTGTGACACCAGGCACGTTGCGCCGTGACCTGGAAACACGATGTAGCTGGCGTGGCCCTGCTTCCCGCGCTCACCGTCGCGCTGCCCCTGCTGCTCGCCGCGCAGACGATCGAGGAGCAGGAGTGGCACCTCGACGCGCTCGACGTCTACTCCGCGCAGGCCCAGGCGCGCGGGGACGGCGTGGTCGTCGCCGTGATCGACTCCGGCGTCGACGCCCAGCACCCGGACCTGGCAGGACAGGTGTTGCCGGGGGCCGGGTTCGGCAGCTCGAAGGGCACCGGCGGCACGACCGACACCGACGGCCACGGCACCGCGATGGCCGGGATCATCGCCGCCACCGGCCGTGACGGCGGGGCGCTCGGCATCGCGCCCGGCGCCAAGATCCTGCCGGTCGCGAGCGCCGAGAGGGAGCAGTTCACGCTCGACGTCGTCGCGGAGAGCATCAGGTGGGCCACCGACCACGGCGCCAAGGTCATCAACATGTCCCTCGGCTTCTCCAGCTCGATGACGCCGACCCTCGTCAAGGCCGTGAACTACGCGATCGAGAAGGACGTCGTCCTCGTCGCCGCCACCGGCAACGAGGGCAGGGCCGTCTCGGCGCCCGCGAACATCCAGGGCGTGATCGCGGTCTCCGGGACGACCAGGGACGGCAAGCCGTGGGCGTCGTCGAACGTCGGCGCGGACACCGTGCTCTCGGCTCCGGCGGCCGGCATCGTGACGACCTCGCCGAAGAGCGTCTACCCCAGCGGCTACGCCGAGGTGGACGGCACGAGCGCGGCGTCGGCGATCGTGTCCGGGGTCGCGGCGCTGGTGCGGGCCAAGCACCCGCGGATGCCCGCGAAGGACGTCGTCAACGCGTTGATCAAGTCCGCGAAGGACCTGGCGGAACCCGGCAGGGACGCGACGACGGGCTTCGGCGTGGTCGACCCGGTGGGCGCGCTCACCGCGCAGCTCCCGCCGGTGGAGCGCAACCCGCTCCTGCCGCCGCCGAAGCCGTCGACCACGAAGCCCGCCCCGACGCCGGCGCGGACCGCCCAGCGCCCGGACGTGGACCTGGGGAGCCGGATGCCGTTCATCGCGGCCGTCGCCGGTGGCACCGCGGTGATGACGGGCCTGCTGATCGCGTTGCCCGCCATCAGGTCCCGCCGTCCCCGCCCGCAGGCCACCGTGCGCGTGCTGCCGCCGCTCAGTGGGAGTGGTACTCCACCGACTCCTTGGTGAGCTGCATGAAGGCCTCCTCCAGCGAGCCGCGCTGAGGGCTGAGCTCGTGCAGCACGACGTGGTTCTCCGCCGCGATCTCACCGATCCGCTGCGCCGGGATCCCGTGCACCACCAGGGCTCCGCTCGCCGAGTCGTCCGTCACCGTGGCGTGCGCGGCGAGGATCTCGCGCAGCTTCGCGGCGTGCGGCGAGCGCACCCTCACGTGGTCCTGCGTGGCGTCGGCGATGAACTGCTCGGTGGAGGTCTGCGCGATCAGCCGCCCCTTGCCGATCACGATGAGGTCCTGGGCCGTCTGCGCCATCTCCGAGAGCAGGTGGCTCGACACGAACACCGTGCGGCCCTCCTCCGCGAGCCGGTGCATGAACTGCCGGATCCAGAGGATGCCCTCGGGGTCGAGGCCGTTGACCGGTTCGTCGAAGAGCAGCACCTCGGGGTCGCCGAGCAGCGCGCCCGCGATGCCGAGCCGCTGGGACATGCCGAGCGAGAACCCGCCGGCGTTCTTGTGCGCGACCTCGGTGAGGCCGACGACCTCCAGCACCTCCCGCACCCGGCTGACCGGGATCTTGTTCGACACGGCGAGCCACTTGAGGTGCGACCGCGCGGAACGGTTGGGGTGCACCCACTTCGCGTCGAGCAGCGCGCCGACCTTGCGCAGCGGCTGCTTGAGCTCGGCGTAGTGCTTGCCGTCGATCCTGACGTCACCGCCGGTGGGGGTGTCGAGGCCGAGGATCATCCGCATGGTCGTGGACTTGCCGGCGCCGTTCGGGCCGAGGAACCCGGTGACCCTGCCCGGCCGCACGGTGAACGACAGGTCGTCGACGGCCTTGGTCCTGCCGTAGTGCTTGCGCAACGCCACTGCTTCGATCACGGCCTTCTCCCGTTCGCTCGGTGGAAAGACTGATCGGGACGTGGGTCATCCCCCGACGGATGACCCACGTCCCGCTCCCCCTTGCCCGGTCACGCGTCCCGGCGCTTGGCGACGATCAGCGCGACCACCAGCAGCGCCGCGGCGATGCCGGCGAAGTAGCCGAGCGAGCCCCATTCGCTCAGCTTGAAGTCGACCCCGGCGCCACCCTGTTCGGGGCTGTCCGCTCCCATCGACACGAAGTGGGTGGCGTTCATGAACGGCAGCCACGCCTGGATCTTCTCGCCCG
The DNA here is from genome assembly GCF_036321065.1 of Lentzea sp. DG1S-22. NCBI lineage: Bacteria > Bacillati > Actinomycetota > Actinomycetes > Pseudonocardiales > Pseudonocardiaceae > Lentzea > Lentzea sp. DG1S-22. The sequence goes on from NZ_CP143276.1 coordinate 6,105,077, forward strand.
CCTTCGGGATGATCCCGATCAGGCTCTCGGCGAGCATCTGCCACACGAGCAGGATCGCGACGGCACCGGCGGTCTGGCGGACCAGGATGCCGACGGCCACCGCGATGACCGCGCCGACGGCGTAGATCAGGCCGATGCCCGCCACGTGCCGCCACTCGGCGGCCGTGTTGATCGCGAGGTCCGAGCTCGGCGAGATCAGCTTCGCCACGCCCCACGAGCCGAAGGCGATGATCTCGCCCAGCACGCCGGCGATGAACGCGACGACGACGGCCTTGGCGACGAGCGCGGACGTGCGGTTCGGCACCGCGAGGAACGTCGAGCGGATGGTGTTGAAGCGGTACTCGGTGGTGACCGCGATCGCCGACATCACCAGCACCACCGCGATGGCGAGCTGGCTGCTGCCGATCTGGGTGAGGCCGAGCGGGATCGGACCGTCGCCGGCCGCCGCGAAGATCGCGGTGAGCCCCACGCCCAGGACGATGGCGAGCGCGCTGCACCAGTAGGGCGAACGGGTCGAGAAGAGCTTGATTCTCTCCACTGCCAACAGGGTCATCAGACTCACTTCCCGATCTCTGCGTGGTACTCGACAGCATCGCCGGTCAGCTGCATGAACGCCTCTTCGAGCGAACCGCGCTGCGGGCTCAGCTCGTGCAGCACGACGTCGTTCGCCGCCGCGATGTCACCGATCTGGTCACTGGTGGCACCCGTTACGGACAACGCGCCGTCCGCGCCGTCACGAACCGTGAAGCCCTTGTCGACGAGCAGCGGGCCGAGCTTGAAGAGCTGAGGGCTGCGCACGAGCACCGAGTTGCCCGTCGAGCGCTCGATGAACTCCTGCGTGGTGCTCTGCGTGATCAGCTTCCCCCGGCCGATCACCACGAGCTCGCCGGCGGTGAGCGCCATCTCCGACAGCAGGTGGCTCGACACCAGGACCGTGCGGCCCTCGGCGGCGAGGTTCTGCATGAACGTGCGGATCCAGAGGATGCCCTCGGGGTCCAGGCCGTTCACCGGTTCGTCGAACAGCAGCACCTTCGGGTCGCCGAGCAGTGCCGCGGCGATCCCCAGCCGCTGCGACATGCCGAGCGAGAACCCGCCGGCGTTCTTGCCCGCGACCTGCGTGAGGCCGACGGACTCGAGCACCGCGTCGACCCGCGACTTCGGCAGGCCGTTGGACACCGCGAGCCACTTGAGGTGGGCGCGGGCCGAGCGGTTCGGGTGCACCCACTTGGCGTCGAGCAGTGCGCCGACCGTCCGCAGTGGACGCTTGAGCTCGGTGTAGGACTTGCCGTCGATCAGCACGCGGCCTGCCGTCGGACGGTCGAGCCCCAGGATCATCCGCATGGTGGTGGACTTGCCCGCGCCGTTCGGACCGAGGAATCCGGTCACCCGTCCAGGTTGGACGGTGAACGACAGGTCGTCGACCGCGACCGTCCTGCCGTATCTCTTGGTGAGGCCGATTGCCTCGATCATGGGCTTCCCCTCTCGGTGACGGGACAACTGTCGCGCTCCGAGGGGGTCCGGCACATCGACCTGCGGTCTTCGAGTGCCGTCAACTTCCGTCGCCGGGTGGCGCTACCTCCGTCGTAGTTGAATGAGCCACATGGGATACACGGAAGCTCCCGAGGGCTGGTGGCGCGAGTTCGTCCTGGCCAAGCCGGCGCGCACCGCCAAACTGGCCGTCACCCGCAAGGACGGATCGCCGCACGTCGCGCCGGTGTGGGTCGACCTCGACGGCCCGGACGTCGTCTTCCTGACCGGCCGCGACACGGTCAAGGGCAGGTCGATCCTGCGCGACGGCCGGGTGGCGCTCTGCTTCGACGACGAGAACCCGCCGTTCAACTTCGTGACGATCACCGGCCAGGCCGTCGTCGACGAGGACGCCGAGCAGTTGCAGTACTGGGCCGGCCGCACGGCCGCGCGCTACATGGGCGACGACCGCGCCGACGAGTTCGCCGAGCGCAACGGCGTGCCCGGCGAGCTGCTCGTCCGCGTCAAGGTCGACAAGGTCGTCGCCAAGGTGAACGTCTCCGACTAGGACGAGGGTTCTAGGCAGGGAAGAACCTCGTCAGGACCTGGGCCGCGCCGTCCTCCAGCACGGTCGGCGCGACCTCGTCCGCCACGGCCCGCACGGTCGCGGGCGCCTGCCCCATCGCCACGCCGAGCCCCGCCCACTCGAGCATCTCGACGTCGTTGCTGCCGTCGCCGATCGCGAGCGCGTCGCGCGGGTCGATGCCGAGCTCCCGGCTGAGCTCGTCCAGCGCCGTGCCCTTGGTGGTGTTCGGCGGCACCGCGGTCAGCCACGCCTCCGTGTGGTCGACGGACCACTCGATGCCCGGCAGTTCGAGGTCCTTCACCGCGAACGACAGCTCCGGCGGCGTGCGGTCGAGCCAGCGCATCACCAGCCGCGGCGTGCGGATGGCCGCGATCTCGTCGAACGTCGCGCTGGTCGTGACGCCCCACAGGTCACCAGGCAGGAACTCGCCGAGCGAGAGGTTGCCCACCCCGGTCTGCTCGACCGCGAACACCGAGCCCGGCAGCAACGCCCGCAGCGCCTCGATCGTCGGGCCGGGCTCGAACGTCGTGCGCTTGACGACCTCCGCGCTCACCGGGTCCCACCACACGGCGCCGTTGGAGCACACGGCGAACGAGGCGGGCACCTGCGCGGCGATCGGGGTGGTGCCGATGAGGCTGCGGCCGGTGCAGAGCACGACCTTGGTGCCGTGTTCCGTCACGCGGGTGATGGCCGCTCTCACGGCGGGTGAGATGTCGTTCGAGCCGACCGAGGTCAGGGTTCCGTCGATGTCCAGGGCCACCAGGCGCGGTCTCCAGTTCACGTGGAGCCACCCTAGGCGAAGGTTAGTGAATTGTGGTTCACTAATGCCGTGGCACGACCTCGCACCATTACCGACGAACGGATCCTGAACGCCGTCGCGGCCGTGATCGACCGGCGCGGCCCGGAGTTCACCGTCGCGGACGTGGCGGCGCAGGCCGGGGTGTCGGTCGGCGCGGTGGCGAAGCGGTTCGGGTCGAAGAGCGGTCTGCTGCAGGCGTTGACCCGCGCGGGCACCGAAGACGTGGTCCGCCGGATGCGCGAGGCGGGGTCCGTCCGCGAGGCGCTGCTGACCTGGTTCGACCGCCTGGCCGACCCGGTCGTCGCCACGAACAACCTGGCGCAGCTCGGCGTCGACCTGATCGACCCGGAACTGCGCGCGCTGCTGGCCCGGCACTACGCCGTGCTGGAAGCGGAGCTGGAAGTCCTGTGCGCGGCCGAGAACCTCCCACCGAACGCGGCCCGAGTCCTCGCCGCGCTGGTGTACGGGATCTCGATGGACTGGTCCGTGCGACCGCGCGGCGACCTCCTGACCCGCACGGCAGAAGACGTCGACCTGGTGCTGAAAGGGATGCGCTGATGGCTACCTGGGCCGAGTTCACGGCAGAACAGCCGGACATGGCCGCGTTCGTGGAGAGCAGGTTCGCCGCCGACCGGCACGCGCTGATCGCGACCCTGCGTCGTGACGGCGCGCCGCGGATCAGCGGCGTGGAACCGGATTTCCTCGACGGCGAGCTCTGGGCGGGCATGATGCCGAACTCGCTGAAGTCCCGCGACCTGCGGCGCGACCCGCGGTTCGCGCTGCACTGCACGTCGACGGTCGCCTCGATGACCGAGGCCGGCGACGCGAAGATCAGCGGCACCGCGGAGTTCTGGACCGACAAGGACGTCTACCTGAAGAACCTGTTCGACCGCACGGGGTGGCAGCCGGAGGAGATCGACCTGTTCCGGTTCGACGTCACCGAGGTCGTGCAGCTCACCGTCGAGGGTGACGGGATGGCCGTCCTCTCCTGGCACGAGGGAAGGGGAACTCGGCTTGTCAGCAAGAAGTGAACCCGATCTGAGCGGGAAGGTCGCGGTCGTCACCGGCGCCACCCGGGGCGCGGGCCGGGCGATCGCGGTCGAGCTCGGAGCGGCCGGCGCGACGGTGTACGTCGCCGGCCGGACCACCCGGTCGCAGCAGTCACCGGTTGGACGGTCCGAGACGATCGAGGAGACCGCGGAGCTGGTCGACTCCGCCGGCGGCAAGGGGATCCCGGTCCGGTGCGACCTCACCTCGGTGTCCGATGTGGACGCCCTGGCCGCGCGCATCGACCGGCTGGACGTCTTCGTCGACAACGCCTGGGGCGGCGAGGACCTCGTCGAGTGGGGCAAGTTCTGGGAGCACGACCTCGAACGGCAGCTGCGGATGTGGCGCAACGGGGTCGAGACGCACCTGGTGGCGATCCACCGGTTGATGCCGTTGGTCCTGCGGTCCGACGACGCGCTGGTGGTCGAGGTGACCGACGGGGAGGACGGGGAGGCCTACTTCGTGAACCTCCCCTATGACGCCGTGAAGTCGTCCGTCCGGCGGTTCGGGGAGGTGCTGGCACGGGACCTCCGCGAGTTCCCGCACGTCACCGCCGTTGCCGCCACGCCGGGGTTCCTGCGGTCCGAGCAGATGCTGGAGGCGTTCGGGGTCACCGAGGCGAACTGGCGGGACGCCGTCGAGAAGGTGCCGGACTACGCGTTGTCCGAGACGCCGCACTACCTCGGGCGGGGGTTGGCGCACCTCGCCGCCGATCCGCAGCGGCGGCGGTTCGCCGGGCAGTGCTTGTCGTCCTGGCGGTTGAAGCGGGAGTACGGGTTCACGGATCTGGACGGGTCTCAGCCCGACTGGGGGCGGTGGTACGAGGAGGTGGTGAAGGCTCGGATGGCCGGGGTGGAGGTCGAGGCTGATCCCGAGTCGTACCGGTGAGGCTGGAGGAGCGGGCCACAACGAGGCAGGGGTGCCAACTCGACGAGAAGTGTGTCGAGTTGGCACCCCTACCTCGTTGCAGCGGGAGCTGTGGCGCGACTCGTGATGGACCCCACCGCCGGGAGCGTCTGCTCAGGACGGCTCGCCTTCGGCGTCGCGGTTGGTCAGGCGTCGCCCGGGCGTACCAGGCCCGTCTCGTACGCCAGCACCACTGCCTGGACCCGGTCCCGCAGTTCCAGCTTCGCCAGGATTCGTCCCACGTGCGTCTTCACCGTCGCCTCGGACAGGAAGAGCTTCCGCGCGATCTCCGTGTTCGACAGGCCCTTCGCGATCAGCACGAGCACCTCGCGCTCGCGTTCGGTGAGCACGTCCAGCACCGTGGCGTCGCGGAGTTCGCCGCCGCCGTCGCCGAGGAAGCGGCCCAGCAGGCGCTTGGTCACGGACGGGGAGACCACGGCGTCGCCTGAGGCGACTGCTCGCAGGGCCGAGACCAGGTCCGAGGGTGGTGTGTCCTTCAACAGGAAGCCGCTGGCTCCGTTGCGCAGGGCGGAGAGCGCGTACTCGTCCATGTCGAAGGTGGTCATGACCAGCACCTTCGCCGTGTCGGCCTCGGCGATGCGCTTGGTCGCCTCCACTCCGTCCAGGACGGGCATGCGGACGTCCATCAGGACCACGTCCGGGCGGAGTTTGTCGGCCATCTGCACGGCGTCGAGGCCGTCGGCGGCTTCGCCGATGACGTCGATGTCTTCCTGCGCGCCCAGCACCATGCGGAAGCCCATGCGCATGAGTTCCTGGTCGTCTACCAGCAGCACCCGAATCACTCGATCACCCTATGCGGCCAGTGGGAAAGTCGCGCGGACGCGCCAGCCCCCGCCGGGGTTGGGGCCCGCCTCGAACTCGCCGCCCAGGACCGCTGCCCTTTCCCTCATGCCGATCAGTCCGTTGCCGCCGGAGACCTTGACGACGTCGTGCGGTGTGCCGAAGCCGTTGTCGACGACTTCCAGGCGCAGCTCTTCCGGGGTCCTGGCCAGGCGGACCATGGCGGTCGTGCCCGAGCCGGCGTGCTTGATGGTGTTGGTCAGCGCTTCCTGCACGATGCGGTAGACGCTCAGACCCACGCCCACCGGGAGGTCGTCCACGTCGCCGGTGATCTCCAGCCGCACCGGGACCCCGGCGGCTCTGGTGTTCTCGGCCAGTTCGACGACTCCTCGCGCGTCCGGTTGCGGTGCCCACTGGGTTTCGGCGTCCTCGCTGCGCAGGACGCCGAGCAGGCGGCGCATCTCGGTCAGGGCCAGGCGGCCCGTGTCGGCGATGGTGCGGACGGCGTTCTCGGCCACTTCCGGTTGCGACCTGATCGTGTACGCGGCGCCGTCGGCGTGGACGATCATCACGCTCACCGCGTGGGCGACCACGTCGTGCAGTTCGCGGGCTATGCGCGAGCGTTCCTCGCCCACCGCGATCTTGGCCTGCTGGTCGCGTTCGGTCTCCAGCAGGACCAGGCGTTGCTCCATCTCCCGCTGGTAGGCGCGGCGGGCTCCGACGAACTCGCCCATGGCCCAGCTGAAACCGAAGATCACGAAGACCATGAACACCAGGAACACGGCCTGGAGCTCGCCCACCTGGAAGATCGCCCAGAGCAGCGTGCCCGCCAGCAGCCAGCCCGAGTAGATCAACGCCGTCTTGCGGTTCGTGGACGCGACGAGCGTGTACAGCGCTATGGCCAGCGCGAAGTCGGACATCCGGACCGGGATGCCGAGGTCGTAGCTGCCGTGGCTGAAGAGTTGGAGGAACGCTCCGCCGAGGATCAGGTAGCTCGAGCCGAGCGGGTGGTGGCGGCGGAACGGCAGGGGTCCGAGCATCAGCAGCGTCACGGCCAGGTAGGCCGAGAACGACACCCCGCGGTCGACCGCCTCGACGCCGAAGCCCAGGTCGAAGAGCAGCAGAAGACCGGCGATCAGGGAGTCCCCGAACGCCGGATGAGCCTTCATCCACAGGCTGAACCGCCGCACCGGACAAGATTAGGTGCGGATCGAACTTCCCCGCGTCGCGCCACGGGCTGACGCTCCGTACGACTTCAGTGTGAGTTGTTGTGTCGAGGGGTTGATGCAAACCGGGGGCTGGTCGCCGTGGCCCGGGGGCTCGTGCCGCTGGTGGTCCTGTGGCCGATCCCTCGAACCGCGCGGCGTTCGCTGGAGCGGTGGGCGGTGTCGGACGCGTTGCGGGTGGCGACGCTCACCCCGAGTGCGCTGTTCGACTTCGCTTCGAGGGCGGGTGCTGGCGTCGCGGTTGGCGCCGGGTCCGGGACCAGCTCGTCCGGTTGATCGGCGGCGGGGTGCTGCCGGTGGGGGCGCGGTTGCCGGCGATCCGGCAGCTCGCCGCGGACCTCGGGCTCGCCGCCGGCGCGATTGCGCGGGCGTATCGGGAGCTGGAGACCGAAGGGGTGCTCACAACAGGACGAAGGCAGGGCACCGTGGTGGCTGCCCTGCCTTCGCATGCACCGAACCCGCTCTCCGCCGCCGCGGCGGAGTTCGTCGCCACAGCTCGGTCGCTCGGCGCCAGTGAGGGGGAGGCACTGAACGCCGTGCGAGCCCACTACTTGGGTGAGTAGGGCGACTCGATCTTGGGTGCGGGTCGCGGTTCGCCGACGTGCGCCTGGCGTTCCTCGTAGATGCGGTGCTCTTCGGCCATCTGGTCCGCGAGCTGTTGCTGGAGCTGGCGATCCCTGATCCTGGCCAGGATCGCCATCGTGACGCCGTGGGCGAGTGCCAGGAGCAGCAGCACCACGCCGAGCTTCACGACCACGTTCTTCACCGAGTCGCCGGTGTCGACGTCGATGGTCGACACCAGTGCCAACAGGCCCAGCACGACGAGGTGGAACAGCACGGCCGTCAGCTTCATCATGCCGCCGGCCTGCTCCTCGTCGTACGAGGCGCGCCTGAGGTATGCCTTGCCGCTGTGGTAGATCAGCTGGCCGTCGACCACGACCAGGACGATCCCCAGCACTAGGAACGTCACGTAGCTGTCACCCATGAGCTGTGGCTACCCGTGCACGCACGCCCACAAACCGTGGCACGATTTGTGCCCGTGACGGCGTTGCAGGGACAACAGTTGGCCGGTCCGCTGTGCGCGGCGGTCGCCAACCTGTGCGTTGCCCTGCAACCGCAGGTCTCCCCGCGGACCGCGGCGGGGTTCCAGGAGGTGCTGCGCCGCCTCCACGCGCCGTTGCAGGTCGCCGTCGCCGGCCGGATCAAGTCCGGCAAGTCGACTCTCGTGAACGCTCTGATCGGCCGCCGGGTCGCGCCCACCGACATTGGTGAGTGCACACGGCTCGTGACGCGCTATCAGTACGGCACCGTCGACCGCATCGAAGTCGTGCTGCGAGACGGCAGGCGGCAGGTGCTGCCGTTCGACGCGAACGGAATGATCCCCGCTTCTCTCGGCGTGGAGGGCATCTCGCACATCGAGGCGTATCTGACGAACGCGGTGCTGCGCGACTTCACCGTCATCGACACGCCTGGGCTCGGTTCGCTGGACGCGGCTTCGGTCGCCCGTACCGAGGAACTGCTCGATCCCGTGTCGCGCAACGCGGTCGCCGGTGCCGAGGCCGTTCTCTACGTCGTGACGCAGGGCGTGCGCGCGGACGACCACTCCGCCATCGCCGCCTTCACCGCCGCGACGGCGTCCCGCGAGGCCGGGCCCGTCAACGCGATCGCCGCGTTGAACAAGGTCGACGCCGTCGCGCCGGAAACCGTCGAGGGCGCGGAGGGTGACCTCTGGCGGGCCGCGGAGATCCTGGCGGCGAAGCAGGCCGAGCTGCTCAGGCCGCGGGTCGCCGACGTGCTGCCGGTGATCAGCCTGCTCGCCGAGTCCGCCGAGACCGGGGAGTTCACCTCGGCGGACGCGGAGGCGTTGCGCCAGCTCGCGGCGCTGGACGCCGAGACCCGCACGATGATGCTGATGTCCGGCGACCTCTTCACCTCCTGGGACTGCGACGTCGCGGCCGGGGTGCGGTCGAGGTTGCTGGAGAAGCTCGACCTCTACGGGATCGGCCGCGCCCTCGCGGCCCTGGACGCCGAACCCGGGCTGACGGCCGGCGCGCTGCGGCGGGTGCTGTTCGACGCGTCCGGGTTCGCCGCCGTCCGGGGCAGGCTCGACGCGGTGTTCCGGGCGCGGGCGGACGGCATCAAGGCGGCGGCGGCGCTGGCGTCGGTCACGTCGCTGAGCTCCGCCGAGCCCGGCGAACGGCAGCGCGTGCACGACGCGATCGAGGTCCTGCTCGCGAGGCCCGAGGCGCACCAGCTGAGGTTGCTGGAGGCGTTGACGCTGGTCTCGTCCGGTGCCGTGACGCTGGCGCCGGACCTGACGGAGGAGGTGCTGCGCGTCGGCAGCACGCCGGACGTCGCCGCGCGGCTGGGGCTGCCGGGCCGTCCCGGACCGGAGCTGGTCGCGTACGCGCTGGAACGCGCCGGGTGGTGGCGTTCGTTCGCCTCCTTCGGCGCGACCCCGGCGCAGGCCCGGGTGGCGCACGTCGTCCACCGGGCGTATTTCCTCATGTGGCAGCAACTACGTGCTGGGGGGCACCGATGAGCGTGAACGGAACCGATCCGGCCGAAGTGGCGTCGGACCACGGTGTGGAGACCATTGCCGACGAGCTGCTCGACCAGGCGCTGGCCGAACGCCGCGCGCTGGTGCAGCTGTGCCTGTACGCGCTGGACCGCGCCAGTGCCGGCGTGGTCCAGCGCATCGAGGAAGGTCTGTCGTCCATAGGGGTCGTGGCGGTGCGTGCCGACGGTCAGCGCTTCGACCCGTCGCGGCACGAGGCCGGTGGCGCCGTGCCGACGGACGACCTGTCGTTGCAGGGCCTGGTGGCGGAGACCGAGGTGCCCGGCTTCTGCGACCGTGGCCGCGTGCTGCGCGCACCGATCGTGACGGTCTACACGGCCCGATGAGCAACCTCTCGCAGACAGTCCGCCAGACGCGCGAACGCCTCACTGCTCTCGTGCGCGAGCTCGACCCGTCGATGGCCGACTGGGTGACCCGCCGCTCGGCGCCCGAGGTGTCGTCGGTCGTGATCGTCGGTGAGACGAACCGCGGCAAGTCCTCGCTGGTCAACGCCCTCCTGGCGACCCCGGGCCTGTCCCCGGTCGACGCCGACGTGGCCACCTCGACCTACCTCGTCTTCCAGCACGGTCCGACCTGGGCGGCGCGCGCCTGCTACCCCGGCCTGCTCGCACCCGTCAGCTTCCCGCTGCCCCTGCTGATCAACTGGGTCTCCGCCGCCCACGACCTGCCCGAGGGAGAGCTGCCGCCCCGCTACGTCGAGGTCGACGCGCCGATCCCGTTGCTGGAACGCATGTCCGTGGTCGACACCCCCGGCGTCGGCGGCCTGGACTCGGTGCACGGCGAGCTGGCCCTCGAAGCCGTCACCTCGGCCACCGCCCTGGTGTTCGTCGTGGACGCCTCGTCCCCCTTCACCCGCGGCGAGCTCGACTTCCTCAAGCGCGTCGGCGACCGCGTCGAAACCGTCGTCTTCGCCCTGACCAAGACCGACCAGTACCGGGGCTGGCGCCAGGTCCTCGACGCGGACAGGGCCCTGCTGGCCGAACACGCCCCGCGCTTCGCCGACGCCCCCTTCCACCCGGTGTCGTCGCGCATGTTCGACATGGCCGCGCAGGCCCCGAACCCGGACGCGGCAGCCATGCTCCGCGAACGCTCCGGGATCTCCGCCCTGCAGACCGCGCTGCAGGAACTGGTCGCGGGCCGAGCCGGAATGCTGGCGGAAGCCAACGCCCTGCGCGCCCTTTCGACAGTGCTGGCGGAACTGGAAATCCGTCTCGAACACGAGAAGCGCGCTCTGTCCGTGGGCGAAGACGAAGCCGCGGTCCTCCGCGCCCGCCGCGAAGAGCTGCAAACCGAACGCCGCTCCTCCACCAGGGGCTGGCAGGTGCGCCTGCGCGGCGAGGTCCAACGAGCCCGCATCGAGAACTCGCACGAGATCTCCCGCCAGATGCGCGACCTCCAGACCTGGTACCGCCAGGCCATCGACGCCGCCGACCGCACCGCCCTGGCCGGCCTGCCGCACCAGGTCGACACAGCGCTGCAGGTCGTCTCCGGCCGCATCTCCACAGCGCTGTCCGCGCGCCTCTCCCAGGTCACCGACTCCGTGCTCGCCACCCTGTTCAGCGCGGAGGAGCTGACCCTGATCCTCGGCCAGTTCGCCCGCGGCGAGCAACCGCCGATCGTGTTGCGCCCCAAGGAGAAGCGCCCTCCCACGGCCGAGGACAAGCTCCTGGTCTTCATGGGCGTCTCCGGCGGGCTGGGCGCGGGCAAGCTGGCCGTCATGCCGCTGGCGGGCCTCGGCATCGCGGCCCTGAACCCGATCGTCCTGCCCGTCACCATCGCCCTGGGCCTCGGCGCGGGCTGGTGGATGGCCCGCACCCGAACCCACACCGCCGAGAAGCAGCACGTCAAGCAATGGCTCTCCGACGCCATCGCCGACGCACGCTCCACAGTGGACCAACTGGCCGCCGAGCAGCTGATCGAGGCCGAGCAGGCCCTGTCGCTGGCCCTGGACGAGGCACTGGCCAAGCGCATCGAGGCCATCGAGGCGGAGCTGCGCGAGGTCGACCGGGCGCTGCGGATGGAGGCCGGCGAGCGCGGGCGCGAGCTGCAGGCGGCGACCCGGCAGCTCGCGGAGGTGGAGCAGGGGCGGTCGAAGGCGGAGGAGCTGCTGGGCCGGATCCGGTCGGTCCGCGACCGGGCGTGACCCGGCGGGAAGTCGTCCGGACCGGCGCACACGGTTGGCGGCGGAACCAAACCGGCATAACGTGGGTCATACCGGTACATGAGCAAGTAGGAGGTGTGTCCCGGTGTACATCGACGAGAACGGTGCGGCCGACGCCGAGCTGAAGGTGACCGTCGAGGACGAGGAGTACACCGCCGACGTCACCTTCGACCTCGACCAGGACGGCACGAACGACTCCGCCGTGGTCGAGACGGACGACGGTGGCCATCTCGCGTTCACCGACACGAACGGCGACGGTGACGCCGATCTGATGAGCACGTTCGACAAGGACGGCAAACTCCTGAGCCAGGCGCGGTTCGAGGAGAATTCAGGTGAGTGGATCGCGGTGGACCCGAGCGACACTCCGCAGGAAAAAACGAATTCGTCGCCCAAGCAGGCGATTGTCGTGGACACCGAAGACGGCCAGCGAAACGTCGGGCAGGCGACCGAGGACACCGACGGGGACGGCAAGGCCGACACCGCGGTCGTGCGCGATGACGACGGCGACACGTGGTTGTTCACCGACAAGAACGGTGACGGCAAGGCCGACGTGGCGACCGAGATCACACGATCCGGCGAGGTCACGATGTCGGAACATCGTGGTGACGACTGGGTCGAGGTCGAGCACGGGCACATCGAGGCCGACGGCCGCTACGTCACCGACTCGAAGAGCGGCATTTTGGACGACTCGGACGACTGGCTCGAGGAAGAACGGTTCGACGGGGTCGTCCGAATCGATTCCACAACGGGGCAGTGGATCAGCCCGAACTGACGTCCGAACTGAAGCGCAGGTCACAGGCCCCGGTGTGGTGAGAACCGCACCGGGGCCTCTTGTGTTTTTCCGATCTCTCGCCCGCCTTAACCTCCGTCCGAGTGCTGAATCGATTCCAGAATCGGTTTTGTGAGAGAAGCGACAGGCTGGGGGTGCGTTACCTGCCATTCACCGGGCTAACCTCGGTCCATCCCCTTCCACGCACGCCCGGGACCACCGGGCGTTGTGGAGCTATTCCCGAGGACGACGCAGTCCTGCACCGGACCACCACGTCCTCGGGCGGCCGAGGCGTTCAGTCAGGAGACGAGACGAGATGACGGCAGTGACCATTCCCGGTCTCGAACAGGCACCTACCAACCACGCGCGCTTGCTCGCATGGGTTCAGGAAGTCGCTGAGCTGACCTGCCCCGACGAGGTTGTTTGGGCTGACGGGTCCCAGGGCGAATGGGACCGTCTCACGAAGAAGCTCGTCGACGCCGGCACTTTCGTGCCCCTGGAGAAGAAGCCCAACTCGTTCTGGGCGGCTTCGGACCCGAGCGACGTGGCTCGTGTGGAGGAGCGGACCTACATCTGTTCGGTGCGCGAAGAGGACGCGGGCGCCACGAACAACTGGATGGACCCTTCCGAGATGAAGGCCATCATGACCGAGCTCTACCGGGGCTGCATGCGTGGTCGCACGATGTACGTCATCCCGTTCTGCATGGGCCCGCTCGACGCCGAGAAGCCGATGCTGGGCGTGGAGATCACGGACTCGGAATACGTCGTCGTTTCCATGCACATCATGACCCGCATGGGCACCAAGGCCCTCGCGGTCTTCGGTGAGGACGCCGACTTCGTGCCGGCGCTGCACTCCCTCGGCGCTCCGCTCGAGCCCGGCCAGGAAGACGTGCAGTGGCCGTGCAACACCACCAAGTACATCTCGCACTTCCCGGAGACCCGCGAGATCTGGAGCTTCGGCTCCGGCTACGGCGGCAACGCCCTGCTCGGCAAGAAGTGCTACTCGCTGCGCATCGCGTCCGTGATGGCGCGGGACGAGGGCTGGCTCGCCGAGCACATGCTGATCCTCAAGCTCACCTCGCCGGAGAACAAGGCGTACTACATCGCCGCCGCGTTCCCGTCGGCCTGCGGCAAGACGAACCTCGCCATGCTGGAGCCGACCATCCCCGGCTGGAAGGTCGAGACGCTCGGCGACGACATCGCCTGGATGCGCTTCGGTGAGGACGGCCGCCTCTACGCGGTGAACCCGGAGAACGGCTTCTTCGGCGTCGCGCCCGGCACCGACTACCACACCAACCCGAACGCGATGCGCACCATCGCCAAGGGCAACTCGCTGTTCACGAACGTCGCGCTGACCGACGACGGCGACGTCTGGTGGGAGGGCATGGGCGAGCCCCCGGCCCACCTCACCTCGTGGAAGCACCAGGACTGGACGCCGGACAGCGAGGAGCTCTCCTCGCACCCGAACTCCCGCTACTGCACGCCGATCGAGCAGTGCGACATCAAGGCGCCCGAGTGGGACGACCCGAAGGGCGTGCCGATCTCGGCGATCTTCTTCGGTGGCCGCCGCGCCACGACGATCCCGCTGGTCACCGAGTCGCGCGACTGGCAGCACGGCACCTACATGGGCGCCACCCTGTCGTCGGAGACCACGGCCGCCGCGGTCGGCAAGACCGGCGTCGTGCGCCGCGACCCGATGGCGATGCTGCCGTTCATCGGCTACAACGCCGGTGACTACTTCCAGCACTGGGTCGACCTCGGCAAGCGCGCCGACGCCGACAAGCTGCCGAAGATCTTCTACGTCAACTGGTTCCGCCGCGGCGACGACAAGCGCTTCCTGTGGCCCGGGTTCGGCGAGAACTCGCGCGTGCTGAAGTGGGCCATCGAGCGCATCGAGGGCAAGGCCGCCGCGCAGGAGACCCCGATCGGCTACGTGCCGACCGCGGACGACCTGGACCTCGAGGGCCTGGACGCGCCGCGCGAGGACATCGAGGCCTCGCTCGCGTTCGACGCCGACGAGTGGCGTGCCGAGATCCCGCTGGTCGAGGAGTGGTTCGCGAAGATCGGTGAGAAGGTGCCGACCACGCTCCGCGACGAGCTGGAGGCTCTGAAGCAGCGCCTGGGCTGACTCGCCCGAGGTGTTTGACGACCCGGCGGTCAACGGCGACCGCCGGGTCATCTTTTGGGGTACTACTGGTCGTGTGACGCAGGACGACTTCCTCGGCGGGCTGAACTTCGACGGTTCGAAGCGCGACGTCGAGGTCGGCCCGAGTACGGGCATCGTGCGCTACTACCCCGTGCCGCCCGCTCCGCCGGCCCGCACGCCGTGGTGGCGCTTCGCGCTCGTGTTCATGATCGGACTGGCGATCGGCGTGGCCGCCGGAGTGGTCCTGTGCAGCGATTTTCTCTGAGTCCGCGCAGCTCGTAGTCCACACGGGACGAAGTTGTCCACAGGTGTGGACGAACTTGTGCACATGTTGTGGATAGCTGTGGACAGCTTGGGGACTTCTCCACGACTTGCGGAAACGGTCTTGCTCCGGGAATGAACCCGGCCGGTTCCGGGAACGTCTCAGGTGTGTGAGGGCGATCACAAAGATCGTCAACCTGGACGGAAAGGGAGGTGTGCCGTGGGAATCGCAGGAATCGCGATGCTGGTGCTGTCCCTGGCCGCCGTGCTGATGGTCGTGGTCGCCGGATCAGTTCGGGAGCGGGTTGTCGCGGATGCCGAGGAGGGTGCCGCTGAAGGTCTTGCCGGCCTCCGCGTAGCAGACGGCGTTGGTCCAACCCTCTGACCAGGCCTGCGAGCCGGGGTTCCGCCACGCGGGGAACACGTCGGTGCGCTTGGACGAACCCAGGTAGTCGTGCACGGCCTTGGTGCACTTCTCGTTCGCGATGGAGTTCATCTGCTCCTTGGACGGAGCGGGGTCGGACGACTTGCCGAGCGACACGACGCCACCGGGCACGGCCTCGGCCATGTGCGGCGTGTTGCAGGCGACAACCTTGACCTCCTGGTCCTTCGACGGCGAGCCCTGGGTGCAGGTCTGGAACGTGCTGAAGCCGTTGTTCTTCAGCACGTCCTTCACGGAACCCTTGCGCGGCAACGGCTTCTCGTCGGGGCTGATCTCCACGACGGTGCACAGCCGCCAGCGCTGGCCGTCCTTCCAGCCCTGCTCGTTCGGCCAGAAGGCCCAGACCCGCAGGCGCGTCGAGTCGGAGTCCGCGCCGCCCAGGTAGTCGCTGAGCGCCTGCCGGCACGGCGGGAGCGCGGCCTTGCGCAGCGCCTGCGTGTCCGGGTACGTCGAGGGGAGGCCGGACATCTCACCGATGCTCATGACCTCGGCCTCGTGCGAGTCGGTGCACTGCAGCACCTTGAGCTCGTAGGCGTTCATGCACTGCCCCGGTTTGGGCAGCGTGGGCGCGGCGGCGGAGGCGGTGGACGGCATCGGTCCGGGGACCGCCTGCCCTCCCACCTGGATCGCGCACGCGGACAGCGTCAACGTGCTCAGGACAATCGCCACCGCCAGCCGCACACGAGTCACACCACAGAGACTAGGGCCTTCACCTGGTCGGCGATGTCCCGACGCTGCTTTTCGAAGGCCGCATCGGTCAGCGCGGCCGGGTCCGCGGGCTGCCCGAGCACCGGCGTGTGGAGGTGTCCACCGAGGACGTTCGTTGCGCCGTAACCGATTCGCAGCCGGTTGGCCCGGTACATGCTCTCGTTGGAGAGGTAGTCACCGCCGCCGCCGGAGGCCGCGACCCTGCCCGGCGTCGGCTCGTCCGTGCGGCACGACTGCTGCGAGCCGACGACGACCCACTCGCAGAAACCGCGGTTCAGCGCCACGGTGAACGGACCGGTGCCCGCGTCGATCATCTTCTGGAACGGCAGCGTGGTCTCGATGAACTCGTCGGCCGGCTGCGGCCAGCCGGGCGCGTTCGGGACGCTGCCGTAGGAACCGATGTCGTTGTTGTCCGCGAAGCCACCGCGCCAGCGCGCCGCCCACCGCTCGATGTCGAACCGGCCGGGCCGGCCCTGGCTGATCGTCACGAACGCGTCGGGCTTCTGCGCCAGCGCGGTTCCGTAGAACCGCTCGACGACTCCCTCGTCGAAGCCGCCCCACAGCACCGGCAGCACCGCGGCCTGCAGCACGACCTTGCCGGTCGGCGTGGTGATCTCGCGGCCGTCGAGCTGCAACGCCGCCGCGCCCGCCGGGTTGGCGCGCCGCACGTTCGTGCCGGTGAGCTGGAACGGGTCGAAGCCGGTGACGGCGATCCTGCGCACGCCGGGCTGCGGGCCGAACGCGGCGTCGCTCAGGCCCCGTGACGCCCAGTCGAACTTCTGGATGAGCTTCGCGCGCTCGCCGGGCGCCAGGGCGAACCGCGGCTTCCACTGGCGCAGCGCGGAGCTGAGCTGCAGCCGTGCCCAGTAGAGCGGGCGGTCGTCGTAAGCGTCGTGCGTCTGCGGTTGTGTGCTTTGCGCGCGGGCCACAGCGGCCTTCCACAGCGCGTTGCCTTCGCGGTCGACGAACTGCTGCGCCTGCCTCGCGACGACCTGGCGGCAGAGCTTGGAGGTGAACTCGGTGACGCGGGTGTCGAACCCGGCGAGCCGCACGAGCGCGGGTCCGACGGCGGGACCGCCGGTGACGAGGGTGTCGTCGAGGCGCTGCTCCTCGACGGTCAGCGGGACGGTGGTGTCGTAGCAGTTCGGGTCCTGCGCGTGTGCGGCGGCAGGACTCAGGGTGAGGGCGAGTGCGGTCAGGCCGACCAGTCCGGCGATGGTTTTCACGTGTTCGATCCTCAACGCAAAGGGCCACCCGCCGTAACCGACAGGTGGCCCCAAGTGTTGACGACAGCGTCTCAGTGGGCTGCGACGGGCTTGACCCTCGGGTTGTCCTCGTCGACGTGGTAGTCCGACGGGTCCGTCTGGTCGGTTCCGTTGAACCACTTGGCCTTCTGGGCGATCAGCGTGACGACCACCGCGACGAGCAGGTTCACGAACAGCGCGACCATGCCGACGTAGATCTGCGTCGTCGATGCGCCGAACGGGTGCCAGCCGAAGATCGAGATGTTGCCCAGCGGCAGCGCGGACCCGGCGAAGTGCGACTTGCCGATGGCCGGGTTGCCGATGTTGTAGAGCAGCCACATGCCGTAGCCCATGCCGCCGACCCAGCCGGCGACCAGGCCGTACACGTGGAACCAGCGCGTGTAGAGCGCGATCGCGACCGCGGGCAGCGTCTGCAGGATCATGACGCCGCCGATGAGCTGCAGGTCGATCGAGAACTGCGGGTCGACGAACACGATGAACGCCACCGCGCCGAACTTCACGACCAGCGACGCGACCTTGGCCTGCTTGGCCTCCTCGGCCGGGCTGGCGCTCTTCTTGATGTACTCCTTGTAGACGTTGCGCGTCCACAGGTTCGCCGCCGCGATCGACATGATCGCCGCCGGCACCAGCGCGCCGATGCCGATGGCCGCGAACGCGATGCCCGCGAACCACGACGGGAAGTTCGCGCCGAAGAGCTCGGGGACGATCGTGTTGGTGTCGGGACGGCCGGTCGCCTGGTTGACGATCGGCTTGGTGCCCGCGCTGATCGCGACGAGGCCGAGCAGGGCGAGAAGGCCCAGCAGCAGCGAGTACGCGGGCAGCGCGACCATGTTGCGCTTGATGACGTTGCGCCCGCGGCTGGCGAGGATGCCGGTCAGCGAGTGCGGGTAGAGGAACAGCGCGAGCGCGGAACCGAGGGCCAGCGTCGCGTACTGCAGCTGGTTCGTGCCGGTCAGCAGCGTGCCGTCGGCCTTGCTGGGCGTCGCGTCGAACTTGGCCTGCGCGTCGCTGAAGATCTCGCCCCAGCCGCCGAACTTCGCGGGCAGGTAGATGATCGCGACGAGGATGACCAGGTAGATCAGGATGTCCTTGACGAACGCGATCAGCGCCGGCGCCCGCAGACCCGACTGGTAGGTGTAGAGCGCGAGGATCAGGAACGCGATGAACAGCGGCAGGTGGCCGAGGATGCCGGAGCCGTTGAGGCCCATGGACCGCAGCACGGCCTCGAGGCCGACGAGCTGCAGCGCGATGTACGGCATGGTCGCGACGATGCCGGTGATCGCGATGATCAGCGCCAGCCAGTGCGAGCCGTAGCGGCCCTTCACGAAGTCCGCGGGCGTGACGTACCCGTGCACGCGGCTGACCGACCACATCCGCACCAGCGGCAGGAAGACGAGCGGGTACAGGATCACCGTGTACGGCAGCGCGTAGAAGCCGAGCGCGCCCGCACCGAACATCAGCGCCGGCACCGCGACGAAGGTGTACGCGGTGTAGAGGTCACCACCGACCAGGAACCACGTGATCCAGCTGCCGAACTTCCGGCCACCGAGACCCCACTCGTCGAGGTGCTCGAGCGTGTCGCCCTTCTGCCACCGCGCAGCCAGGAAGCCCATCACGGTGACGAGCAGGAAGAGAGCGCTGAAAACGATCAGCTCGGTCCACTGCATCAGTTCGCTCCCTCGTCCAGGTCGTCCACGCCGAGCTTGTCGGGCTTGCCGGTGACCACGGGCTCGTCCTTGGTCTTGACGTAGACGGTCCCGACGCACAGGACGCCGAGCGGCACGAACAGGAACTGGTACCAGTAGAAGAACGGCAGCCCGAAGACGCTGGGCTCGCTCTTGTTGAACCACGGCGTGATGAGCATGAGCAACGGAACTATCAGCAGCAGGTTCCAGTTGCTCCAGCGCAAGCCGGTCTTGTGGTCCGACGGCATGGTGGCCCTCCGTGTACGCGGTGTTGCGCGGATGTTAGGCCTGATGAAGGGTGCCGTCAGCCTCGTGATCGGAATCGTTGTCTACGACTTAACGTTCCCTTTGGACTGATGGGCCTCGAGGCGGGCGACCAGGTCCTGTTCGGCCGCGTCGAAGTACTCCGCGAGCTGGTCGACCGCCTGGGCCGTCCTGCCGCCGTCGAGCAGCTCGACGATCCTGCGGTTCCACGGCACGTAGGTCTGGTAGAAGTCGTTGATCTCCTGCGCCACCCGGAAGGCCAGCATGAGCTCGGCGAACAACCGGTCGGACTCGTCGCTCAGCCGGCTGCTGCCCGCGAGCCCGACGATGCCGCGGTGGAACTGGATGTTGGCCTGCCCGGCCCTGGTCCAGTCGTTCTGCTCCGCCCTGGCCACCGCCTGCCGCACCGGCGCGCGCACGGCATCGCGCCGCGCCTCCGCGACGTCGCCCCACAGCCTCAGCGACCCGCATTCGATCACGCGCCGAGCGGCGTAGAGGTCCCTGACGTCGGTCCCGCTCGGCCTGCGGACGAAGACGCCGCGGCTGTGCTCGTGCACCAGCAACCGGTCGCGCGTGAGCAACCGGAACGCCTCCCGCAGCGTGTTGCGGCTGACCCCCAGCGCCCCGCCGATGGCCTCTTCGCTGAGCCGGAGACCGGGCGCGAGGTCGCCGTCGAGCACCCGCTCCCGCAGCATGTCGGCGACCTTCTGCGCGGTGCTCGCCCGCTCCAGGTCGGCCTTGCCCTGAGCCAGCGTCGACACCCACGTCTCGGTCACCCGCCAAGTCTATTTGCAGGATCGTTTAATTGCCCTATCGTAGAATCGTTCAACAATCCAACGATCTGAGAACACGAGTGGAGGTGGAGTGCGGCCGTGGACCTGAACGCGGATCTGGGAGAGGGCTTCGGACGGTGGACGCTGGGATCGGACGAGGCCCTGATGTCAGTGGTGACCAGCGCGAACGTCGCCTGCGGCTACCACGCCGGCGACGCGGACACGATGCGCGAAGTGTGCGCGCTCGCCGCCTCCGCGGGTGTGGCCGTCGGGGCTCACGTCGGCTACCGCGACCTCGCGGGGTTCGGGCGGCGGTTCATCGACGTGGCGCCCGAGACGTTGACCAACGAGGTGCTGGCCCAGCTCGGAGCCCTGTCGGTGTTCGCCAGGGCCGCCGGGACTCGGGTGTCGTACGTGAAGCCCCATGGGGCGTTGTACAACGCTCTGGTCCGGCACGAGGCCCAGGCCGACGCCGTCGTGGACGCCGTCCGGTTGTTCGATCCCGGGCTGGCCGTTCTCGGGCCGCCGGGCGCTGTGTGGTTGAAGCGCGCGTCCGTCGCCGGGTTGCGGGTGTGGCACGAGGCTTTCGCTGACCGGGCCTACACGTCCGCCGGCACCCTGGTGCCTCGTTCCGAGCCCGGGGCGGTGTTGCGGGATCCCGCCGAGATCGCTGCCCGGTGCGTGGTGCTGGCCACCGAGGGGTGGGTCCGCAGCGTTTCCGGGCGGCCGGTCCGGATCGCCGCCGATTCGATCTGCCTGCACGGCGACACGGGTGGTGCTGTCGAGATCGCCCGGGCTGTCCGGGCCGCCTTGGAGGGGGCCGGGGTCGACGTGGGACGGGTCGAGGGGCCGCTCCGGCACGCCCGGCAGGCTGGGTGAGGGGCCTTCGGGCCCTGCACGCTCCTACCGCACCAGCGCGGCCGCACCCACCAGGCCCGCCTCGCCGCCGAGCTGCGCCGGGCGCACCTCCAGGTCCGCCAGGTACGACAGGCCGGCGTGCGCCTTCAGGGTGCGGCGCACCGGCTCGAAGAGCAGCTCGCCCGCCTGCGCCACGCCGCCGCCGATGACGGCGAGGTCCAGGTCGCACAGCGCGGCGGCGCCCGCGATGGCCATTCCCACCGCGGCGCCCGCTCGGTCGAAGGCCGCCAGCGGGACCTCTTCTCCCGCGAGGGCCGCGGCCGCGAGGTGGGCGGCGTCGGCGTGTTCCGGTGCCCGCCACCCCGCGCGGCGGGCCCAGGCGACCATGCGGGGGCCGCCCGCGACTGTTTCGGCGCAGCCCCGGCCGCCGCAGGTGCAGGGGGCGCCGTCGGCCTCCACGACGACGTGACCGATGTGGCCCGCGTTGCCCGTCCGGCCGCCGAAGGGGTGGCCGTTCAGGACCAGGCCGCCGCCCACGCCCGTGGAGACGACCAGGCCGACCATGAAGTCGCTGCCCCGGCCCGCTCCCCTGCGGTGTTCGCCGAGGGCCATGCAGACGCCGTCGCCGGCCAGTTCCACGGGGACGTCCGGGAAGAGCGACGCCACCGAGGAGCGCAGCGGGAAGTCCTGCCAGGCCGGGACGTTGATCGGGGACACGGTGCCGCGGACGGTGTCGACGGGGCCCGCCGAGCCGATGCCGACTCCGGTGACCCTGGTGCCCCCGACGACCTCGGAGATCAGGGCGACCACCGCGTCCCACGGGTCCTCGGGCGTGGGAACCCGGGAGGAGCGCACCACGGCGCCGGTCGGGTCCACCAGGGCGGCGGCGATCTTGGTGCCGCCGAAGTCCAGTGCCAGCACCAGATCAGTCACGGTCGTGGATGGTAACCAGCCACCTCCACGCGGACGGGGGCAGTGGTGCGGACCAGGTCGCCCGCGGTCACGCGGACGACGGCCGGCCAGGTGCCCGGGGTGGCCCACGCAGGGGCGCGGACCGTGAAGTCGAGCGGCAGGCGGCCCCGGGCCGGGAGGAGACCGCCGACGCAGAACGGGCCGACCAGGTCCCAGGTCGAGCGCGGTGAGAGCACCCGTGCCTGCACCGGCAGGGCGCCGTGGGCGCCGGAGGCCATGACCACGCGGAGCCGCGACGACTCGCCGGGCCGCACGGTGACCGACGGCGGCGAGGAGGCGACCCAGAGCACTTCGACCGGGTCCTCGGCGTCCCACTCCGGGACGGTCAGCAGGGCCACGTCGTACACCTCGAACGGCAGGCCCTCCAGCGTCGCGCGGACCGGGTGGCAGCCGGGTGTGCGGGGTGGCCTGAGGCTCACCTCGGCGGAGACGTGGCCGCCTGCCGGGAGCGTCACGGGCAGCGCCTCCCACGACGCCGACCAGCCGTCGGGCAGGGTCAGGCGGACGGTCGCGGTGAACGCCTCGGCGTCGGACACGACGACGACGCGCAGCCGGGTCGGTCCGAGGACCTCCAGGTGGACGTTGGCGGCCAGGCCGCCCAGCGGTGCCGGCTCGTGCAGCCAGTAGCGCGCGAAGATCGGCGTGACGGCCGGTGCGACGGGGCCGAGCGGCGGTCCGGCCACCGAGAGGCGGGACACCTCGGCGTCCAGCGTGCCGGTGGCCGGTGAACGGGAACCCAGCACTCCCACCAGCGGTGACGGGTCCAGGTGGGGCACGTCGTGCCACAGGGTGAAGGTCGTGGAGCCGACCATCCTCTCCCCGACCTCGCTGTACCAGACCGTCACCGGGCCGATCAGGCGCGGCGCCTCGAGCGGTGGACCGTCCACGGCGATGAGGGACGCGATCGGGTCGTACGACAAGACGTAGTGAGCGGACGCGATCTCCGTGCCACAACCGCGCTTCCAGCCGTGGTCGACGTCGTCCTCGACCAACGAGTAGGTGCGCCATCCGTGCGCCGGCACATCGCGCGCCAGGAACGTCACCGTCACACCGTCGACCAACGTCGGCAGAACGGCGCCCTCGAACTCCACGTGCACGTTACGAGCCGATGGCAGGTGCACGGACACGATGTCGCTGCACGGCGAGGGCAACGGGTTCCACACCACGACCGACGAGTCCACAGCGGACGTCAGGGCGTCCAGGGAACGCGAGACGACGTCGGTCTGCAGGTCGAAGGCCTCCCGCGGGTGTGCCAGGGCGGCACGGGTGAGAGCGGCGGAGGGGAAGGCCGCCCCGGTCAGGCGCGAGGCGTGCGTGGCGAAGACGGCGGCGGGCGAGTCGTCCGCCGGAGCGCGAGGCACCGGAACGCCTCCGCGCACGTAGTAGTCGCGCGGCGACGAGCAGACGACCCGTGGCCACGTGTAGCGCGCGCTCCAGTCGTGGTGGATCGCGGTCACCCACGGGTTCGGAGCGGCATGAGGCGTCCCGACCGGCAGCATCACGTGCGGCGCGGCGGCGAAAGGCCGCAGCTCCAGGAACGACGAGTACACCGAACGCTCGGCCTCGCCCAGCGAAGCCGCCGCGAGCGGCGACCCGGGAGGCAGTGACGACAGCAGCGGCCGCGCACCGACCACGTTGGACGCCGAGCCCACGACCTCGACGCGGCCCTCGGCGATCAGCCGCAGCAGCGACGAGCGGTGCTGCGGGAACGTGTCCCAGTACGGCTGCAGCAGCTCCACCGACGTCACGGCGAACCGGTAGGCGGGATCGGTCAGGGCCAGGTCCAGGTGGGCCCGCAGCGCGGCGAACGGCGCGTCACCGGCGACGTGCCCGACGAGGTGCACCGTCCACCCCGGAGTGCCCACCACCAGCGAGAACGCGCACGACTCCTCGCCGGCCGCGGACCTCACGACGGCCCGGGCGGGCACCACGGTGCCGGGTGCGTGCTCGGAGACGTCGACACCGAGCTCGTAGCCGAACGGGCCCGGCGGCAGCGCGCCGCCGTGCCGCGGCGAGTGCAGGCCGGGGCCGGAGACGTGCGCGTGCACCGGCCCCGCCAGAGCGGGCGAGGTCAGCCGCACCACCTGCAGCGGCGCGGTCCGAGGCCCGACGAACAGCTCGGTCGACTCGGCGGCGATCACCGGTCGATCGCACCACTGTTCACCACCCGGCGGAATACCCCGATGGTGGAGTCCTACCGCTTCAACATCCGGGTGAGGCCGGCCGCCACGGTCGTCGCCAGGATCCAGCCCGTCACGATCAGGCCCGACGCGATCCACTGCGACGCGCCCGGGGTCTGCCAGCGGTTCTTGTTGCCGAAGTCGACGATCGGCACCACCAGGTCGATCGTGTAGAGCCACGCGTTCCACGGCAGGTGGTCGTCCTCGTTGATCTCCACCAGCGGCCCCTTGAACTGGAACCACAGGCTGCCCACCAGCCACGCCGCGATCAGCCACCCGAGTGCGCGCGCCGGGCGGTAGCCGTAGCCGACCATCGACCGCTGCAGGAAGCTCCACAGCAGCACCAGCGGCCCGAAGAACCGCATGCCCTCGGCGACCGCGCGGTACCGCAGGCGTTGCTTCTCGATGAGCACCGTCGAGGCGTGCTCCTCGTTGCCCGCGGCGGTCAGCATCTCGGCGAAGTGGTCGTACGGGCGCGGGTGGTAGCTGCGCCGCATCGCCTGCCGCAGCCAGCGCAGCCGCCGCTGCACCTGAGCGTCGTCGCGCAGGTCGATCGGGTAGGCGAGCGAGTCGTAGCGGAAGTCGTCGAGGTCGATGAAGCCGGTGGCGCTCCAGAAGTTCTCGTTGTCGTCCAACGACGTGCAGCGCGCCTGCCGCAGCGTCACCAGGCCCTTGGGCGGCGACACGACGTTGAGCATCAGCTCCTGGACCTGCATGCCCATGGCGTTCAACGCGTGGCTGTCGAGCTTGTAGCCGAGCACCGCGCCGTTGAAGTTCGCCATGCGGCCGATCACCGCACGACGGCAGCGCACACCGCCGTGCGCCACGAACTCCTTGTCGCCGCGCGCGCAGATGAGGTCGCGGCCGATCGTGGCGCCGCCGATGTCGAGCGACGGCTTCTCGCGCGGCTGGTGCCGGTACTTGCCCGGCCTCGTCAGCCTGCTGCCGCGCAGGTCGAGGTTCGCGCCGACGGTGATGCCGCGCAGCTCCAGGCCGCCGGACACGTCCGACTCGCGCACCACGAAGTTGCTGCCGATCTGGGAGCGGTTGGCCAGCACGGCATCGGCGGCCGGGTTGTCCACGGTGGCCCGTTCGACCGTGATGCTGCCGCGGACGTGCGTGTCGACCATGCGCAGCTGGCCCCTGATCTTCACGCCGCGCCCGACGACGTCACCGCCGATCTCCGCGCCGTCGACGTGCAGCGCGCGGCCGGAACCGGTCGGGTCGGTGCCGACCGAGTTCGGCGACACGGCGTCCAGAACGGCTTCCGCCAGCGAGAACGTGCCGCCGATCTTGGCGTTCACGGCGCGGATGGTGCCCTGGCTCGTGAAGCCGCGGTCGAGCTCCAGGTCGCCCGAGACGTCCACGCGGTCGAGGATGAGCGTCGCGGACGGGTCGGCGTGCGGGTCGCTGGTGGGCTTGAAGTTCGTGCCCCGGGAGAGGACCGCGCCGCTGAGCGAGAGCGTCGAGCTGATCCGCGCGTTGGCCAGGAACACCACGCCGTGCGAGGTGAACGCGCCCAGCAGGTTGCCGCCGACCTGCATGCCGTTGCCGTTCAACGTGAAACCGTCGGCGTTCTCCAGCACCGCGCTGCCGAGGTTGACGTTGCCGCCGATGCGCGCGCCCGCGAGCCGCACCTCGCCCTCGGTGGTGATGCCGAACCCGAGCAGCGCCCCGGCGACCGTCAGCCGGTCACCGTGCAGGCACAGCTCGCCCGGCACGCTGAACCTGCTGTCGCGCAACAACACCGAGCCCGCGATCTCGGCGTCGGTCAGGTCCGCCAGGCCGGTGACGGTGCAGCCGAGCAACGACACGTCGTTGCCGCTGTGCAGGTTCCGCGCCTCCAGCCCCGGCAGGTCGCACTCGCTGAACGAGATGCCGGCGAGGTTCGCCTGGCGCAGGTCCGGCGCCGCCTCGAACTGGCAGCGCTCGAACTCGAGCACGTACGGCACCTCGACCGCGCGCAGGTCCAGCACGTCGGTGACCACGCGGTCCACGACGCGGATGACGGGCGGGGTGCTCGGCTTGCGCCGCGGCAGCCGCCACCCGCCACCACCTGAGTTGTCGTTCTCCCCCAGCAGTCCCCGCAGTACCTCGGCCGCGGCGACTCTCCCCCTCGCCACGCGCGACCTAGACCGGGTCGCTCGGGCCGTGGTGCGTCGGGTCGAGCACGCGGGCCAGGAACTCCTGGGTGCGCGGTTCCTGCGGGTTGCCGATCACGTCGGCCGCCGGACCCTCCTCGACGATGTAGCCGCCGTCCATGAAGATCACCTTGTCGGCGACCTCGCGGGCGAACTGCATCTCGTGCGTCACGACCAGCATCGTCATGCCCTCGTCGGCGAGCTGGCGCATCACGCCGAGCACGTCGCCGACGAGCTCGGGGTCGAGCGCCGAGGTCGGCTCGTCGAACAGCATCACCTCGGGGTCCATCGACAGCGCGCGGGCGATCGCCACGCGCTGCTGCTGGCCGCCGGAGAGCTGCGCGGGCATCGAGTGCGCCTTCTCGCTCAGCCCGACGCGCTCGAGGTTGTGCAGCGCGATCTTGCGCGACTCCTCCTCCGAGCGCTTGAGGACCTTGCGCTGCGCCACCGTGAGGTTCGCCAGCACGTTGAGGTGCGAGAACAGGTTGAAGCCCTGGAAGACCATGCCGATCTTGGTCCGGGCGGAGTCGATGTCGACGTCCGGGTCGGTCAGCTCGGTGCCGTTGACGACGATCTTGCCGCCGTTCGGCTCCTCCAGGACGTTCACGCAGCGCAGCAACGTCGACTTGCCGGAACCGGACGGGCCGATGATGCAGACCACGTCGCCGCGGTTGACCTTCAGGTCGATGTTCTTGAGGACTTCCAGCGAGCCGAACGACTTCTTCAGCCCGGTGATCTCGACGGCGACGTCGCTCATGCCGACACCTTCTTCCTGCCGCCGGTGGTGCCACGGCGCTCCAGGTACCGCGACAGGTAGCCGAGCGGCAGCGTGATGATCAGGTAGCACAGACCCGCGATGAGGATCGGCGTGAGGGACGGGCTGCGGCTCAGCGTCTCCCGGCCGAACTTGGTGAGCTCGTACTGCTCGCGGAACAGGCCGAGGATGTAGATGAGCGAGGAGTCCTTGGTCAGCAGGATCAGCTCGTTCGTCAGCGGGGGCAGGATGATCCGGAACGCCTGCGGGATCACGATGGTGATCATCGCGCGGCCGCTCGACATGCCGAGCGAACGGGCCGCCTCGACCTGCCCCTTCGGCACGGCCTGGATGCCGGCGCGGATCGTCTCGGCCATGTAGGCGGCGCCGACGCCACCGAGCGCCAGCATGACCGTGGTCAGCGGCGGGAACTGCATCTGGAACGCGATCGGCACGCCGTAGTAGATGCCGATGAACACCAGAAGTGCCGGCACACCGCGGAAGAACTCGATGTAGACCGTCGCGATCCAGCGGTACGGCGCGACCGACGACAGCTTCATCAGCGCGAGCACGAGGCCCAGCGCGAGACCGAAGGCGAAGCCGAGCGCGGTGTAGATGATGGTGTTCTTCAGCGCCACGGTGATGACGCTGGGGAACATCGAGGCGGCGATCTCCGTGTTGAAGAACGCGCCCTTGATCTGCCCCCAGTTCGCCAGGAAGGCGACCAGCAGGGCGATGACGACCAGCAGTCCGTATTGCGCGTAGCGGATGTATTCCGCGCGCTTGCGCTTGGACATGGCCATTGCGGCTCCTAGCGAAAAGGGTTCGGACAAGCGGCGGGGCCGGCGCGACGTGCTTGCACCGGCCCCGGAGAAGCGACTACTTCGACGTCGGCTTCTTGCCGAACCACTTCTCGTAGATCTTGTCGTACTCGCCGTTCTCCTTGGCCTTCTTCAGGACCTCGTTCACCTTGGCCTGCAGGGCGGTGTTGCCCTTCTTGAGGCCGATGCCGTACTTCTCGCCGGTCTCGAACTCGGTGGTGACCTCGGTGTCCGGGAACGCCTTGGCGTAGTCGTAGAGAACGCCGTTGTCGTTGATCACCGCGTCGACGGCGCCGGTGCGGACGGCCGTCTCGGACAGCGGCAGGTCCTCGAACTGCACGACGGTGTAGCCGTTGGCGGCCGCGTTGTCGTTGCCGTACTTCTCACCGGTGGTGTCCTGCTGGACGCCGAGCTTCTTGCCCTTGAGGTCGGCCAGCGACTTGATGTTCGACCCCTTCTTGACCAGCAGCGCCTGCGAGGCGTCGAAGTACGGGTCGGAGAAGTCGATCGCCTGCTTGCGCTCGTCGGTGATCGTCATGCCGGCGGCGGCCAGGTCGCACTGGTTCGCGCTGAACGACGTGCCCGAGGTGATCGTCTCGAACGGGGTGTCGAAGATCTGCTGCGTGACCCCGAGGTCCTTCGCGACGAGGTCGACCAGGTCGACGTCGAACCCGACCGTCTTGTCGCCCTCGCTGTACTGGAAGGGCTTGTAGGAGAGGTGGGTGCAGGTGACGAGCTTGCCGCTCTGCACCAGCGTGACACCCGAGTTGCCCGCGGGCTGGTTCACGGGAGTCGCGCAGCCCGAAGCTGCCATCACGGCCAGTCCCAAGGCCGGGATCATGGCCATCAACTGCCTGGTACGACTAGCCACTGCGTCACTCCTCGTAACTGTCGCGGACGAGTGAACGGGATCCTGCCACTCGGGTGACGTGGTGGACAGCACGTGCGTGTTACAGGCCACTGCCTTGCAATGATTTTGCGTCAAATCACCCAACGAGGCGCAAAATATTGTGCGATTTGGTCTAAGTCACACAACCTTTGCACGTATTGCACACGAATGATAACCATCCGTGAGCGTGTCCTTGATCAGGATTTGATCACGGCAGTGCTGCTCAGCGCGTGCGTTCGGTCAGCAGACCGGCCACGAGAGCCGTCCAGCCGGTCTGGTGCGTCGCACCGAGCCCTTCCCCGGTGTCCCCGTCGAAGTACTCGCTGAACGTGACGTGCTTGCGCCAAAGAGGTGACTCGGAGGCCTCGACGCGCTTGCCGTCGGACGGCCTGCGCCCGTCGTGGTCGGGCAGGAAGAGCGCGACGAGCCGGTCGCTCAGCTCGTCCGCCACCTGGCCCGCGGTGACCCAGCGGCCGGAGTGCGTCGGCATCTCGACCTGGAACGTGCCGTCGTGGAACGCGCAGACCGTGCGCAGCGCCTCGACGAGCAGCGCGTTCGTGGGCAGCCAGACCGGGCCGCGCCAGTTCGAGTTGCCGCCGAACATCGGCGTGTGCGACTCGCCGGGCTCGTAGCCCATGCGGTGGTCCTGACCCGCGACCTTGACCTCGAGGCCCTCGCGGTGGGCCGCGCTGAGGCTGCGGATGCCGTGCGGCGAGAGGAACTCCTGCTCGTCCAGCATGCGGTGCAGCACGCGCTTGAGCTTGCTCTCGTCGAGCAACGACACGAAGGCGCCGCGCTCGTAGTGGAACGTGATGAACTGCCGCAGCTCGGGCCGGCGCTTGAGCAGGTGGTCCAGCCGGCTGGTGAACCCGTGCAGCTCCTCGAGCACCCACGGCTGCAGGACGGCCGAGGCCAGCAGCGGGATCAGCCCGACCATCGACCGCACGCGCACCGGCTCGGACTCGACGCTGCCGTCGGGCCGGCGCCGCGAGACCCGGTCGTAGCAGAAGCCGTCCTCGTCGTGCCAGATGCCGCTGCCCGACGAGCCGAAGTGCGTGAAGGCCTCCGCGATCGACAGGAAGTGCTCCACGAACTTCGTGGCGACGTCCTCGTAGGACTCGTCGTCGCGCGCCAGCTCCAGCGCGATCTGCATCAGGTGCAGGCTGTACGCGGCCATCCACGACGTGGCGTCGGACTGCTCCAGCCGCCACTCGCCCAGCATCGGCTCCGACCGGTTGACCGGCCCGATGTTGTCCATGCCGAGGAACCCGCCCTCGAACAGGTAGCTGCCGTCGGCGTCCTTGCGGTTGACCCACCACGAGAAGTTGAGCAGCAGCTTGTGGAAGATCTTGGCGAGGAACCGCCGGTCCCTGCCGCCGTCCGCGCGGTAGACCTGCAACGCCGCCCACGCGTGCACCGGCGGGTTGACGTCGCCGAACTCCCACTCGTAGGCCGGGATCTGGCCGTTGGGGTGCATCATCCACTCGCGGCAGAACAGCAGCAGCTGCTCCTTCGCGAACGCCGGGTCGACCAGCGTGAACGGAATCGTGTGGAACGCCAGGTCCCACGCCGCGAACCAGGGGTACTCCCACTCGTCCGGCATCGAGATGACGTCGGCGACGTCGAGGTGCCGCCAGTGCACGTTGCGCGCCTCGTGCGTCCTCCTGCTGGACGGCGCCTCGGGCTTGGTCGGGTCGCCGTCGAGCCAGTCACGTGTGCGGAAGCGGTAGTGCTGCTTGGTCCACATGAGGCCCGCGAGCGCGCGCCGCAGCACGTGCTTCTCGTCGGTGCTGGTCTGCGGCGCGATGGCGTCGTGGAACTCGTCGGCCTCGAGCTTCCGCGCGCTCATCGTGTCCCCGAAGCTCGGCCCGAACGGGTCGAGGTGCCCGTCGCCGCCGGTCAGCCGCAGGCGGATCGTGACGGTCTCGCCCGGCTCCACCGGGTCGAACGAGTACCAGGCGGCGAACTTCGTGCCCGCCACCCCGGTGTCGTCCGGCCCGGCGACCTGGCACGACGAGGTGCTGCCGCGCACCACGTAGTCGCAGATGCCGTCCTTGGTCCACGGCGAGGGGTTGCGCTCGGCCCCGAACAGGGCGACCTCGTTGCTCTCGTTGTCCGTCATGAGCATCGACGGCGAGTCGTCGAGGTGCAGCGTGTACCGGCCGAGGTTGCCGTGGTCGGCCGTGACCTTCCGCCCGGTCGTGGTGCTCGCGACGAGCTGGCACGGCCGCTGGTCGCGCCCCCAGGCCCACGTGTTGCGGAACCACAGCTGGGGCAGCAGGTGCAGCGGCGCGTCCTCGGGCCCGTGGTTGGTCGCGCTGATCTCGACGCAGATGTCGTCCGTGTCGGCCTTGGCGTAGGTGACCTGGACGTCGAAGAACCGGTTCTCGTCGAGCACCCCGGTGTCGCTCAGCTCGGGCTCGCGGTTCTCCCGCCCGGCGTTGCGCGCCATCTCCCGCAACCGCGCGTACGGGAACTCGCGCTGCGGGTAGCGGTAGACCACCTGCATCCAGGAGTGGGTGGGCGTCCCGTCGGTCACCCACCAGTGCTCCTTGACGTCCTCGCCGTGGTTGCCCTCTTCGTTGGCGAGGCCGAAGTACCGCTCCTTGAGGAACGGGTCCCTGCCGTTCCACAGGGCGACGGCGAAGTTCAGGAACCCGTGCACGTCGCAGAGGCCGGCGATGCCGTCCTCGCCCCACCGGTAGGCGCGCGATCGGGCGTGGTCGAACGGGAACGAGGCCCACGCGTCACCCTCGGGCGAGTAGTCCTCGCGGACCGTGCCCCACTGGCGACCCGACAGGTACGGCCCCCACAGCCGCCACGGCGAAGTCGGTGTGTCCGACTCCGCGAGACGCGCCCGTTCCGCATGCTCACCCATCACCCCAGTGTGCGACACGGGTACAAACAGGTGGTCGGGGCTGCGTCTCGGCTGAGTCCTACCTCACTCGAAAGCGGGTCAGCCCTGCTTCGCGTGCGAGTCGAGGACCAGGGCGATCGCCTCGGTGACCCTCGCCGCGTGCGCCAGGTGCAGCCACTCGTCCGGGACGTGGCAGTTCGAGTCCGGCCCGATCACGCCGGTCACCACGAACTGGGCGTCCGGGTAGGCCTCGTGCAGCAGGCCCATGAACGGGATCGAGCCGCCCAGCGACACGGTGCGCCACGGCGCGCCGAAGATCTCCTTGCCCGCCTCGTCCAGCACGGCCGACAGCCAGGGTGCCAGCTCGGGCGCGTTCCAGCCGTCGGCCGCCTCGACCCGGGAGAGCTCGACCGTCGCGTTGTAGGGCACGTCGGTGGTCAGCTTCTCGCGCACCGCCTCCAGGGCGGCCGAGGACGACGCCGTCGGCGGCAGGCGGAACGACAGCACGAGGGTCGTGTACGGGCGCAGGACGTTGCCCGCGTCGTCCGGCAGCGGCAGGCCCTCGGCGCCGGTGACCGAGAGGGTCGGCCGCCAGCCGGAGTTCAGCGCGAGCTCGACCTCGTCGGACGACACCGGCTGCAGGTCGCCGACGCGCGGGACCGGGTCCCACAGCGCGCCCGGCGCGGCCTCGACGGCCTCGCGGACCTCGGCCAGGCGGTGGGCCGGGATCTCGACGTGCATCTCCGGGACCAGGATCTCGCCGGTCTCCGAGTCCTCGATCCGGTCGAGCAGGACCCGGGCGATCCGGAACGACGACGGCACGATGCCCGACGCCATGCCGGAGTGCAGGCCGCCGTCCAGGACCCGCACGGTGGCCGTGACCTGCACGAGGCCGCGCAGCGACGTCGTCAGCCACATGCGGTCGTAGTCGGAGCCGCCCGAGTCGAGGCAGACGACCAGCGACACCCGGCCGAGGCGGTCCGACAGGTGCTCCAGGTACGCGGGCAGGTCGGGCGACCCGGACTCCTCGCCGGTCTCCAGCAGCACGACGCACCGGGCGTGCGAACCACCCGCCGCGCGCACGGCCTCGATAGCGGCAATTGCGGCATATCCGGAGTAACCGTCATCCGCGGCGCCGCGGCCGTAGAGACGTCCGTCACGCAGCACCGGCGTCCACGGGCCCAGTCCCTCGCCCCAGCCGCCCACCGGCGGCTGCTTGTCGAGGTGTCCGTAGAGCAACACGGTGTCGTCGCCCGAGTTGCCGGACGCCGGGACGTCGACGACGAGCAGCGGCGTGCGTCCCGCCAGTTGGACGACCTCGAGCGTCACGCCGGGCAGCGAGCGCGAGGCGATCCAGGCCTTCACGTGGTCGATCGCCGCCGCCAACTCCCCGTGTTCCTCCCAGGCGGGGTCGAACGCGGGGGAGATCGCCGGTACGGCGACGAGCTGAGACAGGCTCGGGACGATGTCGTCGTCCCAAAGCGTCCTGACGGTGCTGGTCACAACTGAGCGGTCCACCTCTCGATCCTGTCACGACTCCGCCTCCGCTCGCGTCCGTAGCCTCTTGTGCGGGACCTCCCGATGAGTTAACGATCGGTAACCGGGACAGTGGTGTCCGGTGATCGGACGAGGACCGTCGGAGGGCAAAAGGTCGAACCTCCGACAGTTGTCGCTGATCAGAACGTTGACTCGTGTGTTACGAAGTGGGACGGGTCTCACCAACTCGGGTGAGGCCGTGTCAGGATGTGGTCGTAAGCCACCGTCACCGTCGACGGCTGCCTCCGGCCCCACAGGGTTGGCGGCGACCGCCGGCGTCGCCGCACGAGGTCGTCACGAGCGATCGGGCGGTCGGAGAAGACAGAGGAGAAGGCGCATGTCGTCCCCTGAGCAATGGACGCACCCTGAGCCGGACGCAGCGCCGGCCGCCACTGCCGCAAAACCGACAGCGGAACAGGTGATCGCAGGCTTGCGAGCGACAGACGAGGGCGGCGCCGACCTGGTGCAGCTCCTCACCCCCGAGGGTGAGCGCGTCACGCACCCCGACTTCGACATCGACATCACGCCGGAGGAGCTGCGCGGTCTGTACCGCGACATGGTCCTGATCCGCCGGGTCGACCGCGAGGCCAACGCCCTGCAGCGCAAGGGCCAGCTCGGCATCTGGGTGCCGCTGCTCGGTCAGGAGGCCGCGCAGATAGGCGCCGGCCGCGCGATGCGCGAGACCGACATGGCCTTCCCGAGCTACCGCGAGCACGGCATCGCGTGGACGCGCGGGATCAACCCGACCGAGCTCCTCGGCATCTTCCGCGGCACCGACCAGGGCACGTGGGACCCGGTCGAGAAGCGCTTCCACCCGTACACGATCGTCATCGGCAACCAGGTCCTCAACGCGGCCGGGTACGCGATGGGCCAGAAGTTCGACGGCAAGGTCGGCGACGACGAGGGAGAAGCCACCATGTGCTTCTTCGGCGACGGCGCTACCAGCCAGGGTGACGTGCACGAGGGCTTCGTGTGGGCCGCGGTCTACGACGCGCCGCTCGTCTTCTTCTGCCAGAACAACCAGTGGGCCATCTCCGAGCCCACCGAGCGCCAGTCGCGCCTGCCGCTGTACCAGCGCGCCCGCGGCTACGGCTTCCCCGGCATCCGCGTCGACGGCAACGACGTCCTCGCGACGCTCGCCGTGACGAAGTGGGCGCTCGACGAGTGCCGCCACGGCAACGGCCCGATCCTGATCGAGGCGTTCACCTACCGGATGGACGCGCACACCACCTCCGACGACCCGACCCGCTACCGGCTGTCGGACGAGCTGGAGATGTGGAAGCTCAAGGACCCGATCGAGCGCGTGAAGGTCTACCTCGTGCGCCAGCAGTGGGCCGACAGCGAGTTCTTCGAGAGCGTCGAGGCCGACGCCGACAAGTTGGGCGAGGAGCTGCGGGAGTTCTGCACGAACATGCCCGACCCGCCCGCTGAGCGGATCTTCAGCAACGTCTACGCCGAGGGCAACCCCAACCTCGAAGCGCAGCGCGACGAATTCCTCGACTACGTCTCGGGTTTTGCTGGAGGTGAGCACTGATGGCTGCTCCGACGATGGATCGTTCGACCGCCGCCGCCCCGGCGACCCCGGTGCAGACGCTCACGATCTCCAAGGCGCTCAACATGGGTCTGCGGGCGGCCATGGAGGCCAACCCCAAGGTCATCATGATGGGCGAGGACATCGGCAAGCTCGGTGGCGTCTTCCGCATCACCGACGGCCTGCAGAAGGACTTCGGTGAGCAGCGCGTGCTCGACACGCCGCTCGCGGAGTCCGGCATCATCGGCACCGCCGTCGGCCTCGCGATCCGCGGCTACCGCCCGGTGTGCGAGATCCAGTTCGACGGCTTCATCTTCCCGGGCTTCGACCAGATCGTGTCGCAGGTCGCGAAGCTGCACTACCGCACGCAGGGCAAGATCAAGATGCCCATCGTGATCCGCGTGCCGTTCGGTGGCGGCATCGGTGCCGTCGAGCACCACTCGGAGTCGCCCGAGTCGTACTTCGCGCACACCGCCGGCCTCAAGGTCGTCTCGTGCTCGAACCCGTCCGACGCGTACTGGATGATCCAGCAGGCGATCGACTGCGACGACCCGGTGCTGTTCTTCGAGCCCAAGCGCCGCTACTACGAGAAGGGCGAGGTCGACACGACGGCCGCGCCCGGCAAGCTGTTCGAGTCGCGCGTGCTGCGTCAGGGCACGGACGCGACGCTGGTCGCATACGGCCCGATGGTCCGCACTGCTCTCGACGCCGCCAACGCGGCCTCCGAGGACGGCACGTCGCTGGAGGTCATCGACCTGCGCACGCTGTCGCCGCTCGACCTGGCGCCCGTGTTCGAGTCGGTGCGCCGCACCGGCCGCCTGGTCGTCGTGTCCGAGGCGCCGTCCGAGTCCTCGATCGCCAGCGAGATTGCAGCCAAGGTCCAGCAGGAGTGCTTCTACTCCCTGCAGGCACCGGTGCTGCGGGTGACCGGTTTCGACACCCCGTACCCGCCGTCGAAGCTCGAGGAGGAGTTCCTCCCCGACCTCGACCGGGTGCTGCACGCCGTCGACCGCTCTCTCGCCTGGTAAGGGGACAACCGGAAATGCCGCAGTACAAGCAATTCCCCCTGCCCGACACGGCGGAGGGGCTGACCGAGGCCGAGATCCTCACCTGGCACGTGAAGCCCGGTGACACCGTCACGGTCAACCAGATCATCGTCGAGATCGAGACGGCCAAGGCCGCCGTCGAGCTGCCCTGCCCGTGGGCGGGCGTCGTGACGGAGCTGCTGGCCGAGCCGGGCCAGAGCGTCGAGGTCGGCGTCCCGATCATCACGATCGACACCGACCCCGGTGGCGCCGCGGCACCCGCCGCCCCGGCTCCGGCTGCCGCCGAGGCCAACGGCGCCTCGTCCGGCAAGATCGGCGAGGAGATGCCGGGCGGGCGCATCGCGACGCTCGTCGGCTACGGCCCGAAGTCCGGTGCCGCGAAGCGCCGTGCCCGCAAGGACACCGGTGCCGCTCCGGCCGCCGCCGTGGTGGCTCCGCCGGCGCCCGCACCCGTGCCTGCTCCCGCTCCCGCGCCTGCTCCCGTGGTGGTCGCCGCTCCGGCGCAGGCGCCGGGTGGCTACGTGCCGCTGGCCAAGCCGCCGGTCCGCAAGCTGGCCAAGGACCTCGGCGTCGACCTGCACGCCCTGACGGGCTCCGGCCCCGGCGGCGTCATCACGCGCGAGGACGTCGAAACCGCCGTCTCCGCCCCCGCCGCCGCTCCGGCTGCCGCCGCGTCCCACGTGGACAACGGCACGCGCGAACGCCGGGTGCCCATCAAGGGCGTCCGCAAGGCGACCGCGCAGGCGATGGTGGACAGCGCGTTCACCGCACCGCACGTCACCGAGTTCCTGACGGTCGACGTGACCCCGATGATGGAACTGCGCGCGCGCCTCAAGAACGCGCCGGAGTTCCGCGGCGTGAAGCTGACCCCGCTGGCGTTCTGCGCCAAGGCGGTCGTCCTCGCGGCCCGCCGCACGCCGGACGTCAACGCCACCTGGGACGCGGCGGCGAACGAGATCGTCTACAAGGACTACGTCCACCTGGGCATCGCGGCCGCCACGCCGCGCGGCCTGGTGGTCCCGAAGGTCCGCGACGCCGACCGGATGTCGTTGAAGGAACTGGCGATCGCGCTCGACGAGCTCGCCACCGTCGCCCGCGAGGGCAAGACGTCCCCGGCCGACATGATGAACGGCACCATCACGATCACCAACGTCGGCGTCTTCGGCGTCGACACCGGCACGCCGATCCTCAACCCTGGCGAGTCCGCGATCCTCGCCCTGGGCGCGATCCGCGACATGCCGTGGGTGGTCGACGGCGAGATCAAGGTCCGCAAGATCTGCCAGCTCGCGCTGTCGTTCGACCACCGCGTGGTCGACGGGCAGCAGGGCTCGCAGTTCCTGGCCGACGTCGGCGCGCTGCTGGCCGAGCCGGGCATCGCGATGACCTACTGAGGTAGCCCGTGACGAGGCCCCCGCACTCCGGTGCGGGGGCCTTTTCGCTGTTCAGCCGCTCATTCGGCTATTCGGGTTGACCCTCCAGTCGCTGGAGACTGCACAGTGTCCCCGTGACGCGCTACCAGATCGGCGAGCTCGCCAGGATGACCGGACTCACCGTCCGCACCATCAGGTTCTACTCCGACTCGGGCCTCATCCCGCCCGTGGACAGGACCACCGGCGGCTACCGCACCTACGACGCCGACGCCGTGGCGA
This sequence comes from Lentzea sp. DG1S-22, assembly GCF_036321065.1. Taxonomy (NCBI): domain Bacteria; kingdom Bacillati; phylum Actinomycetota; class Actinomycetes; order Pseudonocardiales; family Pseudonocardiaceae; genus Lentzea; species Lentzea sp. DG1S-22. The sequence goes on from NZ_CP143276.1 coordinate 6,142,195, forward strand.
GGCTGAAGCTGGTCCGCACGCTCAGGGACCTGGGCGTGGACCTGCCGACCGCCGGCCGCGTCCTGGCGCGCGAGGTGTCGGTGACCGACGTGGCGCGGGCGCACGCGGATGCGATCGACGCGCAGATGAAGACGTTGCGGCTGCGCCGCGCCGTTCTGCGCGCCGTCGCCAAAGGAGGGGAGATGGAACTGATGAACGAGTTGGCACGCATGTCGGACGAGGAGCGCCAGCGGATCCTCGACGACTTCTTCGAGGAGGTGTTCGGGCCCTACGAGCTGGACCCGCGGTTCGAGCAGCACATGCGGTCCGTGCGGATCGAGCTGCCGGACGACCCGTCGACCGAGCAGCTGGAGGCGTGGGTCGAGCTCGCGAAGCTCGTGCAGGACCCGGACTTCCGCGCCTCGGTGAAGCGGATGTCGCAGCAGCACGAGGAGTACCGCCGCAACGGCGAGGACATGGGTCCCCGGTCGGAGAACCAGATGGCGGCGTTCACCTTCGCGATCGCCCAGGCCCGCGAGGCACTCGACGCGGGCATCGCGCCGGACTCCGAGCAGGCGCGCGAGGTCGTGGACCGGGTGAACGCGAACTGGGCGCAGGCCCTGGGCCTGCCGAACGACGAGCACCTCGTGACGAAGCTGCGCGAGTTCGCCGACTTCGCGGACCCGCGGGCCGAGCGCTACTGGGTGCTGATCGCGAAGGTCAACGGCTGGCCGGCCGTGCCGGACCACTCGCGGGAGCGGGCCTGGCTGCGCGAGGCCGGGCAGCCGTTCGGATAAGCCTTCCCGAGCAACGGGAACCAGCTGGGCGCCCAGCTCGTTCCTGTGGCAACGAAGGGGGATCGTGATGTCTGCGTTGTTCGAGATTCTCGGGGGAGTCCTCGGCGAGGCCTTCGGGCCGGGCGGGGACGACAACTCGCGCGGGGACGGTGACGTCTTCCTCGACGGCGAGTGGCAGGAGGGTGAGCTGTTCTTCGGGCCCACCAAGATCATCTGGGATGAGCGGATCGTCTTCAGCAACGACGAGGGCAGGGTCGAGCAGGTCGTCGACCAGGACCCGCCGCACCCCAACTTCGTGGTCCTGCACTTCCGCAGGCCCGCCGACGTCGTGCTGCTCGCCGTGCACCGCCGCGAGCTCGACCGCGTGCGTGCCGTCCTGCGGCTACCGCTCTAGGCGGTTCCCTCAGGCGTTGACCGGGACCGGCGGGACTTCCTTGTGCGGCGGGTTGACCGGCGCCTGCGCCTTCTGCGAGCGGCGCGCGATGATGCGGCGGCCGAGCTCGATCGCCGGGTGCTCGACCCAGCGGAACACGATGTCCGCCAGCAGCAACGACACCAGCGTCACCACGACGGCCGTGAGCGTGCCGTAGACCTGGAAGCGCGGCAGCATCGAGGCGACCATGAAGCCCGCGATGCCCTGGAACAGGTACAGCGAGTACGAGCGGTCGCCGACGAAGCGCATCGGCGCGGTCGACAGCACCCACGTGACGGGGTTGCGGTTCATCAGCGACACGATCAGCGCCGCCGTCAGCACCGCGTAGCCCAGCAGCAGCACCACGGCGTTGCCGGTGGAGTGCCAGAGCGTCTCCATGTTCACGTGCAGCACGACGAACGCGATGATCGAGACCGGCGCGACCAGCGGGTGCGTCAACGGCTGGACGAACGCGTACAGGCGCTTGCTGTTCATGACGATCGCCAGCAGAGCGCCGACCAGCAGCACCACGTAGTGCACCGACGACGTGTAGAGCGCGCTCATCGAGTACGCGGTGTACCAACCACCTGTGAGCGGGATGAGGGCGATCAGCACGGCCATCGCACCCAACGCGATGTACACGCGCCGACGGGCCGCGGCGACTCCGGCGACGACCATCAGCGCGGGCCACACGAGGTAGAACTTCTGCTCGATGCCGAGCGTCCACGAGCCGGAGAAGTAGTCGTTCGGCGCGCCCGCCATGCCCGCCGGCAGGAACTCGTTCATGAACGGCAGGTAGTACTTCAGCGTCTCCGGGTAGCGGATCGTGAAGAAGTCACCGCGCAGGTAGAAGAACGCCATGATGAAGAAGAAGATCACGAAGTACGGCGGCATGATCCGGAAAACGCGCCGGATGTAGAAGTTCTTGAGTGAGATCCGGCCCTTGGTGTCCTGCTCGCGCAGCAGCAACGTGGTGATCAGGAAGCCGGAGAGCACGAAGAACAGGTAGACGCCGACCCAGCCGGAGAGCCACTTCCACTCGGCGCCGCCGAAGTGGAACACCACCACGATCACGGCCGCGAACGCCCGCAACCCGTCGAGCGCGGGGAAGCGCCGCATCTCCATGAACTCGGCATGGGTCAACGTGCGCACGGCGTTCCTCCAGGGTGGGGTCGCCCAGACCGCGGGGCGCCCGGCACATTACCAAACGCCGCAGATCGCGGGCTGGGGCGCACGTCCGGGCCCGCGGGGCGGCTCACCTGATCTCGCAGCCAGTCACCAGAGGGCGCGGCTCGCAGTGGACGGGGTCTTCAAGCCTCGCAAGACCCCGTCCCCTCAGACGGACCAGAAGTGATCAACTCACTTGATCTGCATGCCGGAGATCGCGCGCGACACCACAAGTCGCTGGATCTCCGACGTCCCCTCGAAGATGGTGAAGATCTTGGCGTCGCGGTGCATCCGCTCCACCGGGTGCTCCCGCGTGTACCCGGCGCCACCGAGGATGTGGATCGCCCGCTCGGTCGCCCACACCGACACCTCGGACGCCTTGAGCTTCGACATCGAGCCCTCGCCCGCGGTGAACGGCACGTTGTTGCGCCCCATCCACGCCGCGCGCCACACGAGCAGGCGGGAGGCGTCGATCTCCATCTTCATGTTCGCGAGGTCGAAGGCGATCGACTGGTTCTCGATGATCTTGCGGCCGAACGCCTCGCGGTCCTTGGCGTAGTCGAGCGCGTAGTCGTAGGCGGCACGGGCGACGCCGACGGCCATGGCGCCGACGGTCGGGCGGGTCGTCTCGAACGTCGCCATCGCGGCCTGGCCGCCGGCGCGCTGGCCCTCGCGGGCGCGGGCCAGCCTGGCCTCCAGGCGTTCGCGGCCGCCGAGGACGCAGCGGCCGGGGACGCGCACGTCGTCGAAGAAGACGTCGGCCGTGTGCGAGGCGCGCATGCCGTGCTTCTTGATCTTGCCTGGGGACGACACACCGGGTGTGCCGGGCGGGACGATGAAGCCCGCCTGGCCGCGGGCGCCCAGTGCGGGGTCGACGACGGCGGTGACGACGTGCACGTTCGCGATGCCGCCGTTGGTGGCCCACGCCTTCTGGCCGTTGATGACCCACTCGTCGGTGGCCTCGTCGTACCGGGCGCGCGTGCGGTAGCCGGCGACGTCGGAGCCCGCCTGCGGTTCGGAGGCGCAGAACGCCGCGAGCTTCGGGTCCGACTCGTCGCCGAAGCACTCCGGCACCCACTCGGCGAGCTGCTCGGGTTCGCCGCCCGCGAAGATGCCCGCGACGGCGAGGCCGGTGCCCATCAGCGACAGCGCGATGCCGGCGTCACCCCAGAACAGCTCCTCGGTGGCGATCGGCAGGGACAGGCCGATCGGGTCGGCGAACCAGGTCGCGAGGGCCTCGAAGCCGTAGAGGCCGATCTTCGCGGCCTCCTGGATCACGGGCCACGGCGTCTCCTCGCGCTCGTCCCACTCGGAGGCCGCCGGCCTGATCACGTCACGAGCGAAGCCGTGCACCCAGTCGCGCAGGTCGGTCTGGTCTTCGTTCAGCTCGAGCGAGAAGCCACCCACTGAGTCACTCCCAAGAGAAATTCGGTCAGGCCTTCGGGATGTTGAACAGGCTCATGAACCCGGCCGCGAACCCCAGGTCGCCCTTCACCTTCAGCTTGCCCGTCATGAACAGCACGGGGGCGGAGGCGTTGCCGGTCGCGAGCTTGAGGAAGTCGGCGGGCGTCAGCGTGACGATGGCGCGGGCCTCGCGCGTCACACCCTTGTTGATGGTGCACTCGGCGTTCTCGATGATCGCCTCGTAGACGTCTTCGAGCACGTGGAAGTGCACGACGGCCTTCGTCGCGCCGGCCCGGTCCGCGCGGAAGTGGACCTCCATGCGGCGGAAGACCTCGTCCAGCACGCGCACCCGCAGGGCGTCGTCGGCCACGACGGCCTCGATCTGGTCCTTCGAGGCGCGCGAGATGATGCGGGCGAAGTTGGACGGGTCCATCTTCGACAGGTCGAGGTCGGCGCCACCGTCGGCGAGGGCGCCGAGCGCCTTCAGCAACGCCGCGAAGTCGTCCTTGCCCAGCTTCTTCGGGTCGATGCCGCGCGCGATGACGTCGATGTCGACGCCCTTGAGGGCGGGGTCGTCCGGCGAGACCTGCTGCAACGTGCTGATCAGCTCGGCAGGGCTGAGCTTGGCGATCGCCTCGGTGGTGAGGTCGAGCGTCATGGGGACACCTCCTGGTACCTACTCGCGAGTAAGACTACTGGCGAGTAGATAGGGCGGCAAGCCGATCGGATAATCTTGTCCCTTCGGGACGAGGGGTAGTGATGCGCACAGAAGGTCGAGCCAAGCGCTTGCCACGCGCGGTGCGTGAGCGGCAGATCATGGACGCTGCCGTCGACGTGTTCTCGCGGCTCGGCTTCCACTCCGCCTCGATGGACGAGATCTCCGAGGTCGCGGGCATCTCCAAACCGATGCTCTACGCCTACCTCGGGTCGAAGGAAGAGCTGTTCGCGACCTGCATCCGGCGTGAGGCGACGCGGATGATGGAGGCCATCGCGACGGGTGTCGAGCCCGACCAGGAACCCGACGTGCAGCTGTGGAGCGGCCTGCGCGCGTTCTTCGGGTTCGTCGGGGAGAACCGGGCGAGCTGGCAGGTGCTGCACCGGCAGGCGTCCACGCAGGGCGGTCCGTTCGCGATCGAGCTCACCGACATGCGCGGCCGCGCGGTGTCACTGGTCGCGGCGCTGCTCACCCAGTCCACGAAGGCCCCGGCGACCAAGCTCGAGGCCGAGTCGCTGGCCGCCGCGCTGGTCGGGGCGGGCGAGTCGCTCGCGGACTGGTGGCTCGACCACCCGGAGGAGCCCTCCGGCGTCGTCGCCGCCCGCCTCATGAACCTCGTGTGGATGGGCTTCGGCGACCTCGTCGACGGCAACGTGTGGCATCCGCCGTCACGTCGCTGAACCGAGCAGATGGGGCCCCTTGCCCCAGACGGCGAACTTCCAGCCGTCGGCGTCCTCGTGCGCGGAGAACTCGACGCGGCCCGGGATGAGCAGCGGCTTCTTGAACCGGACGTCGACCGTCACGGACTCGGGCAGCCGCCCTTCCAGCGCGGCGAGGCACCGGGCCTTGGTCCACATGCCGTGCGCGATGGCGCGCGGGAAGCCGAACAGCCTGGCGCTCACCGGGTGCAGGTGGATCGGGTTGCGGTCGCCGGACGCCGCGCCGTAGCGCCGTCCGATGTCCGCGGGCACCCGCCACACCGCCGAGCCGGCCGGCCGTTGCGGTTCCTCGCCGGAGCCCGCCGGGCCTCCGGTGCGCCGCAGGTAGGTCGACACCCCGGCCCAGACACCGGAAACCGACGTCACGACGTCGACCTGCGTGCCCTGCGGGTGCGGCCGCAGATCGCGCGCCGACACCGTGATCTCCAGCGGCTCGTCCAGCGCCAGCGGGCGTGACTGCGTGATCCGGTTCGCGACGTGCACGAGGCCCGGCAGCGGGAACGGGAACCCGGCGCCGGACATCAGCCTCATCTGCAGCGGGAAGCCGAGCACGTGCGGGTACGTCAGCGGCAGCGCGTCGCGCAGGCCGAAGCCGCACACCGCGTTGTAGGCCGCCAGGTGCTCCAGCGACACGTCGATCGAGGCCGAAACGGGTTCGGCGGTCAGGGTTTCCCCGCGCCGGAACGACGTGAGGGCCGCACGCAGCAACATCAGGCCCCCAGCAGCATCTGGCCGCACACGCGCACGACGTTGCCGTTCACGCCACCGGATCCCGGCGAGGCGAACCACGCCACGGTCTCGGCGACGTCCACCGGCAGACCGCCCTGCGACAGGCTGTTCATCCGCCTGCCGACCTCGCGGGTCGCGAACGGCACGGCCGCGGTCATCTTCGTCTCGATGAAGCCGGGCGCGACGGCGTTGATCGTGGCGCCGCGGGAGGCGAGCACGGGCGCGAGCGTCTGGACCATGCCGATGACACCGGCCTTCGACGTGGCGTAGTTGGTCTGGCCGACGTTGCCCGCGATGCCGGCGATCGACGACACCCCGACGATCCGCCCACCGGGGCGCAGCACGCCGCCGTGCAGCAGCGCGTCGTTGACCCGCTCCTGGCAGGCGAGGTTGACCTCCAGCACCGCGTCCCACTTGTCGGCGTCCATGCGCGCGAGCGTCTTGTCGCGCGTGATGCCCGCGTTGTGCACGACGACGTCCACGCCGCCATGCCGTTCGAGCAGGTAGGAGGTCAGCTTGGCGGGGTCGCCGGTGATGTCGAGCTGCAACGCCGACCCGCCGATGGCGTTCGCGACCTTCGACAGGTCCTCCCCCGCCGCGGGCACGTCGAGGCAGACCACGTGGGCGCCGTCGCGGGCGAGGGTGGCGGCGATCGCCTCGCCGATGCCCCGCGAGGCGCCCGTGACCAGCGCGACCTTGCCCCGCAGGGTGCCGGTCGGAGAGTTGCCGGACACGTGGATGACCTGCCCGGACACGTACGCCGACCGTCCGGACAGCAGGAACCGCAGCGTCGACTCCACACCTTCTTCGGCACCGTCGTGCACGTAGACGAGGTTCGCCGTGCCGCCCTTGCGCAGCTCCTTGCCGACCGAGCGCACGAACCCTTCGAGTGCCCGCTGCGCCACGGAGTCCGGCGACCGCCCGATGACGACCACGCGTCCGCACGACCCGAGCTGCGTGATCACCGGGTGGAAGAAGTCGTGCAGCCGGCGCAGGTCGGCGACCGTGCTGATCTCGGACGCGTCGAACACCAGCGCGCCGTAGGGGGCGGCCCCCGTTTCCAGCTGCTTCAGGAAGGGCAACCGGCTCGCGCCGCCGACGAACACCGGCGTGGCCAGCGCGGCGTCACGGCGGAGGGGGTGCGGGTTCGGCAGGCCGAGCCTGCGGACGAGCTGGCGGCCCAGCCCTGACGTCGCGAACTTCTGGTACCTGTCCACGCACAACAACCTACTCGCTAGTAAGTCTACCCGCTAGTAGGTAGTATGGCGGGCATGCGAGTAGCGATCATCGGCGGCAACCGCATCCCGTTCGCCCGCTCGAACGGCCCGTACGCCACCGCGTCGAACCAGGACATGTTCACGACGGTGCTCGACGGCCTGGTCAGCCGCTTCGGGCTGCAGGGCGAGCGCCTCGGCGAGGTGGTCGCGGGAGCCGTCCTCAAGCACTCGCGCGACTTCAACCTCGTCCGCGAGTCGGTCCTCGGCAGCAGGCTCAGCCCCGAAACCCCCGCCCACGACCTCCAGCAGGCGTGCGGCACCGGTCTGCAGGCGATCATCGCCGTGGCGAACAAGATCGCGCTCGGGCAGATCGAGGCGGGCATCGCGGGCGGCGTCGACACGACCAGCGACGCCCCGATCGGCGTCAACGAGAACTTCCGCAAGCTGCTGCTGGAGTTCAACCGCACGCGCAAGATCAGCCTGCTGACCAGGCTCCGCCCGAGCCACGTCGTCCCGCACCTGCCGCGCAACGGCGAACCGCGCACCGGCATGTCCATGGGCGAGCACGCGGCCATCACCGCCGCCCGCTACGGCATCACGCGCGAGGACCAGGACGAACTGACCGCGCGCAGCCACCGCAACCTCGCGCGCGCCTACGACGAGGGCTTCTTCGACGACCTCGTCACCCCGTACCTCGGCCTGACCCGCGACCAGAACCTCCGCCCGGACAGCAGCGTCGAGAAGCTCGCGAAGCTCAAGCCGGTCTTCGGCGACACGATGACCGCCGGCAACTCGACCCCGCTCTCCGACGGCGCCTCCGCGGTCCTGCTCGCCACCGAGGAGTGGGCCGCCGCGCGCAAGCTGCCGGTCCTCGCGTACCTGACGTTCGCCGAGACCGCCGCGGTCGACTACGTGCACGGCGACGAGGGCCTGCTCATGGCACCCGTGCACGCCGCGCCGCGCATGCTCGACAAGGCGGGCATCACGTTGCAGGACTTCGACTTCTACGAGGTGCACGAGGCGTTCGCGTCGCAGGTGCTCGCCACGCTCAAGGCGTGGGAGAAGGAGCTCGGCGAGATCGACAGGGAGAAGCTGAACGTCAACGGCTCGTCGCTCGCGGCAGGACACCCGTTCGCCGCGACCGGCGCCCGGATCGTGGCGACCCTGGCGAAGCTGCTGCACCGGAAGGGAAGTGGCCGCGGGTTCGTGTCCATCTGTGCGGCGGGCGGCCAGGGCATCACTGCGATTCTGGAACGGTGACGCGGTAAGGCTTGCCGAACACGAGGGTTGCTCATGCACACTTTCCGGACCGCAGTGCCGCGGATCCGGGGGTGGGGCGTGGGCGACCTGGAAGTCGATCCCGAGAGAGATCCGGTGCTGGCGCGTGCGCTGGTCGGCACGCTCCGCGACGAGTGGCGCCCGGCGGCGGACGCGATGAGGTCGGCGCGCGAGTGGGAACGCCGCGCCTACATCACGCTGACGCTGGCCACGGCGGCGAGGCGGCGCGTCGAGTGGCTCAGGAGGTGGCTGAAGGCCTGCCCGGGCGACGCCGACGCCACCGCCGTGCACCACGCGATGGAGTCGCTCAACGGCCACTAGCGCGGCGGATCACCCTCAGTCGAGCAGCGACCACGCGGCCGTGCACGACGCCGTCACGGTGATCTGCTGCGCCTTCAGGTTCAGCTGGTCGACCATTCCCGCAGGCCCCGCCATCTCGAACGACGCGGCGCCGCTCATCATCCGCGGCGAGTAGTGCGCGCCGCCCTCCGTGTCGCCGATGCGCAGCAACGGGCCGAGCCGCCGCCCCAGCGCCGTGGCGTAGCCCTCGGCGCGGCGCAACGCATCGGCCACGGCTTCCCGTTGTGCCTCGCGAATGGCCTCGGTGTCGTCGACGAGCGCCCACGTCGGGCCGTTGATCCAGGACGGCTCGGCCTGCACGAGCTCGGCCAGCAGGGCGTCGAGGCGGTCGAGGTCCTTCACCCAGATCACGTACTGCTGCTGGGCGCGGCTGCCGACGCGCTGGTTGTTGTCCCAGTTGTCGTGCGCGGACAGCTGCCGCGACCGCACCTCGAACTCCTCGAGCAGCGGCTCGACGGCGGAGATGCGCTGGTTGAGCGTGCTCACCGCCTCGGAGCGTTCGGCGCCGAGAGCCTCGAACGTCACGTCCACCTGGGCGCGGTCGGCGGTGCGCTCGACCTCGCCGGTCCCCTTCGTCACGACTTCAGCCACGGGGACCAGCCAACCCGCACCGCCCACCATCCGCAACTATTCGTCTCTATTGCTCTATCGCTAGAAACGGCTATAGAACGCCATGCGGCGGCACTTCGAGGCTGGTCTGCGCGTCTCTACGGGTAGCGCTAGAAACGCGGATACGGTGCGAGCCATGGACCCGGTGCGCAACCCGTTCGCCCCCGGTGCGGGCCAGCGGCCCCCTGAGCTCGCCGGCCGGGACAGGGAGTTCGGAGCGTTCGAGGTGGTGCTCGAACGCGTGGCCCGCGGCCGTCCCGAACGCAGCCTCGTGCTGACGGGGTTGCGGGGTGTCGGCAAGACGGTGCTGCTCGGCGAGCTGCGGTCGATGGCCGTGAAGCGCGGCTGGGGCGCGGGCAAGGTCGAGGCGAGACCCGACGCGGACCTCAGGAGGCCCCTGTCGGCGGCGCTGCACCGGGCGATCCGGGACCTCGCGGTCCGCCACCGCGCGCCGGACCGGGTCGAGGCGATCCTCGGGGTCCTGAAGGCGTTCGCGCTGCGGGCCGCCCCGGACGGCGCCAAGCTGCGCGACCGCTGGCAGCCCGGCATCGACGTGCCCGCCGCGTCGGGGCGCGCCGACTCCGGCGACATCGAGATCGACCTGGTCGAGCTGTTCACCGACGTCGCCGAGCTCGCGCAGGACGTCGGCACGGGCGTCGCGCTGCTCATCGACGAGATGCAGGACCTCAAACCGGACGACATCAGCGCGTTGTGCGCGGCGTGCCACGAGTTGTCGCAGCTCGGCGCGCCTCTCGTGGTCGTCGGCGCCGGTCTGCCGCACCTGCCGGCGGTGCTCAGCGCCGCCAAGTCGTACTCGGAACGCCTCTTCCGCTACGTCCGCATCGACAGGCTCAGCCGCGAGGACGCCGACCGCGCCGTGCTGGCCCCGGTCGAACGGGAGGACGCGGGCATCACCGACGAGGCGCTGGACGCCCTGTTCGACGCGTCCGGCGGCTACCCGTACTTCATCCAGGCCTACGGCAAGGCCGCCTGGGACGCCGCACCGGCCGACCCGATCACCGCCCTGGACGTCTCCGTCGCCGCTCCGGAGGCTGACGCGGAGCTGGCCGTGGGCTTCTTCGGCTCCCGATACGAGCGTGCAACGCCCGCTGAACGCGAGTATCTCCGGTCGATGGCCGAGTTGACCGACGGAAAGGATGCGGGCGTCAACACCGCCCAGGTGGCGGACCACCTGGGTCGCAAGCCCTCGTCGCTGTCGCCCGCGCGGGACTCGCTCATCAAGAAAGGCCTGGTCTACAGCGCGGAACGGGGTCAGATCGCCTTCACCGCGCCGCACTTCGGACGCTTTCTGCTGGGTCGGGAGGACTGACGGCAGCCTCCGACCGTTGTCCGGTAGTTCACGTTGTCGGCCGATGATTCATCGGCGTGTGCGCCAACTCACCGGATAATCACGTGCTTCTGTGCTCGGCAAGGTGCATACTTGAGTTACCAGCCGACAAGACCTCGAAGAGGGAAGTGCAGACCGAGATGAACTTCGCAGCGAAGCTCCGCGCCCGTCGTGCCGAGGCGCGCAACCGGAAGGCCGTGGCTCGCGCGATCGACATGGCGACCACCCCGTCCATGCGTCACGAGCTGATGGCCATCGCCCAGGCTCAGGTCACCACCTTGCGCTGACTCACGAACCCGGCACTCGCACCGCGCCCCGATGCGGGTGCCTCCCCAACGGGAACCCCTGGAGCACCTCCCGCGCTCCAGGGGTTTCACTCTGTTAAACGTGATCCACGCCACACTAGCGTGGTGTTGTAACAGCGCGCGTCGGTACGCCGATGTCACTGTTGACCTCGCGGTGCTGTCGGACCCCCGACCTGGCAGCACCGCGAGGTTTCTTGTTTGCTGGGGACATGAAGATCGCCGTGCTCGGCACCGGCCTCATGGGTGCCCCCATCGCAGCCAACCTCGCCGCGGCCGGACACGAGGTCCGGGTCTGGAACCGCACGCGGGCGAAGGCCGAACCTCTCGCCGCCAAGGGCGCCACCGTCGCCGGCACCCCCGCTGACGCCGTCGACGGCGCCGAGGTCGTGCTGACCGTGCTCAACGACGGCGTCACCGTCACCGAAGCCATGCAGGCCGCGGCTCCCTCGCTGGCGCACGACGCCATCTGGGTCCAGGCGTCCACCGTCGGCGTCGAGGCGACCGAGGACCACATCGCGCTCGCCCGGTCGCTCGGGCTGGAGTTCGTGGACGCGCCCGTGCTCGGCAGCACGAAGCCGGCGGCCGAGGGCCAGCTCGTCGTGCTCGCCTCCGGTGCCGAGGAGCTGCGCGACCGGGTGCAACCCGTGTTCGACGTGATCGGCGCCCGCACGATGTGGGTCGGCGAGGCCGGGGCGTCGTCGAAGCTCAAGCTCGTCGCGAACAGCTGGGTGCTCGCGCTGACCGCGGCGGTGGGCGAGGCCGTGTCGCTCGCCGAGGCGTCCGGGCTCGACCCGAAGCTGTTCCTGGAGGCCGTGTCCGGTGGCCCCCTGGACTGCGCCTACCTGCAGATGAAGGGCAACGCGATCATCGAGCGGTCCTTCCCGCCCGCGTTCACCGTGCAGAACGCCCTGAAGGACGCGTTGCTCGTGAACCAGGCCGCGGTGCGCGCCGGCATCCAGCTCGACGTGGCCCAGGCGTCGAGCGCACGGCTGAACCGCGCTGTCACCAAGGGGCACGGTGACGAGGACATGGCCGCGTCCTACTACGCGAGCTTCGGATAAGCCCGACGATCGGCCGGTCCGGCGGGGCGTGCGAGCTCAATAGCTTGAGGTGGTGAACAGACTCGCACGCTCCCTGCTGGCGTTCGGCCTGGCATCGGCGCAGCTCGCCGCCACCGCCGCCGTGGTGTCCGCCGCCCCCGACATCGAAGACCGCCTCGCCGCCCTTCCCGGCGTGCGGATCATCAGCGAGGGGACGTCCGGCACCGCGCGGACGTTCGTCCTCGGCATCGAGCAGCCCGCGGACCACCGCAAGCCGCGCGGCCAGAAGTTCGAGCAGCGGTTCTCGTTGCTGCACAAGGCGGAAGCCAAGCCGATGGTGCTGCACACCTCCGGCTACCACCTGTCCGGCACGGTCAGCGCCTCCGAGCCCGCGCGGCTCGTCGACGGCAACCAGATCAGCGTGGAGCAGCGGTTCTTCGCGCCGTCGCGCCCGTCGCCCGCCGACTGGGACGACCTGACCATCTGGCAGGCGGCCAACGACCACCACCGGATCGTCACCGCGTTCAAGAAGATCTACGGCGCGAAGTGGCTGTCGACCGGTGCCAGCAAGGGCGGCATGACGTCGATCTACCACCGCCGGTTCTTCCCGCGCGACGTCGACGCGACCATCGCGTACGTCGCGCCGAACGACGTGGTGAACGACCGCGACGTCTACGGCGAGTTCATCCGCGAGGTCGGCAACGACCCGTCGTGCAACCGGCGCCTGGAAGGCGTGCAGCGGCAGGTCCTGCAGCACCGCGACGAGTTCGTCGCCCGCCTGGAGGCCAAGGGGTACACCTACAGGCAGTTCGGCGGTGCGCACCGGGCGCTGGAGGTGCTGGTCCTCGACACGCCGTTCACGTTCTGGCAGTACGGGACCCAGGACCAGTGCTCCCTGGTGCCGGGTGCGGGTGCCTCGGTGGACGACCTGTGGACGTTCATCGACAAGACCGTCGGCTTCGACTTCTACACCGACGCGGGCGTCGCGCCGTACGAGACCTACTACTACCAGGCCGGAACGCAGCTGGGCTGGCCGGAAGCGGACGAGTCCGCGGTGCGCGACCTGTTGCGCCACCCCGGTTCCAGCGTGCCGCGCACGATGGTGCCCGACTCGATCCGCTTCCCGCGCTTCGACAAGCGCGCGATGGCCGACATCGACCGCTGGGTGCGCCACCAGGGCTCGCGGCTGCTGTTCGTGAACGGCGAGAACGACCCGTGGAGCGCCGAGCCGTTCACCCTGGGCCGCGGCACGCGCGACTCGCTGTCGTTCACGGTGCCGGGCGGCAACCACGGCGCGAACATCGCCCGCCTGCCCGAAGCCGACCGCGCCACCGCGACGGCCGCTGTCCTGCGCTGGGCCGGCGTCTCCTCGGCCCCCGCCGCGGCACTCGCCGTGGACGAGGGCCCGGACTCGCTCGACGCGCTGCGGGCCCGCCGGGGCTGAGGCACGCTGGAGGCGTGAAGCCGTTGCTCGTCGTCGACGCCGCCAACGTCGTCGGGTCGGTGCCCGACGGGTGGTGGCGCGACCGGGCGGCCGCGGCCGAACGCCTCCGCGACGCCCTGCGCGGCCGTGACGAGGAAGTCGTCCTGGTCGTGGAGGGCAAGGCGCGCACCGTCTCCTCCGTCGAAGACGTCCGTGTCGTCGCCGCACCCGGCGACGGCGACGACACGATCGTCGAGGTGGTGCGCGAGGAGGGCGCCGGCCGCGCCGTGACCGTCGTGACGGCCGACCGCGAGCTGCGGCAGCGGGTGACCGCCCTGGGCGCCGAGGTGGCGGGACCCACGTCGGTCCCGCGCCGTTAGAGGCGGAAGAGCCGTTCGAGGACCTGCGCTACCCCGTCCTCGGTGTTCGGCGGCGCGTGGTTGTCGCAGGCCTGCTTCACGAGCGGGTGCGCGTTGCCCATCGCGTACGCCGTGCCGGCCCACCCGAGCACCGACAGGTCGTTCGGCATGTCGCCGAACGCGATGACCTCGTCCTTGTCGATTCCCCTTGCGTTGCACAAGCTTTCGAGCGTCGCCGCCTTCGACACACCGGGCGGGCTGATCTCCAGCAACCCGAGACCGCCCGAGTGCGTGACCGCGACGTGCTGCCCGACGGCCTCCCGGGCGATCTCCATCATGTGGTCGCTCTCGGCGTCCGGCGCCCACGCGAGCATCTGCACGACCTGGTGCGCCTCGTCGAAGACGTGGTCGAGCAACTCCAGCGTCCGATGTGGATTGCTCGGCCCGAACCCCCGGAACCCCGGCTCGCACAGCACTTCCAGCCCGGTCTCGACCGCGATGCCGACCCCGGGGATCACCTCGGCCAACGCCTCCGACACCTTCCGCACGACGTCGAGCGGAACCGTCTGCGCATGCGTCACCTCGCGGTGGGTGAGGTCGTAGACCATCGCGCCGTTGGAGCAGATCGCCGTGCCGGTCAGCCGCAGGTCCTGCACGAACCGCGGCGGCCGCGCGGTGACGACCACGACGTCCGCCCCGACGGCGTCGAGCGCGGCGCGGGTGCGGTCGCTGAGCACGCCGCCCGGTCGCAGCAGCGTGCCGTCGAGGTCGGTCGCGATCAGCCTGAACACCGGGCGATTATCGGGCCTGGCGACGGCGCGGACGAAGACCTTTTCGCCGGGGCGGAGGTAGCTCACAGGTGCGGTGCCGCGCTCCCGCCCTCTCGGGCAGGATCGTCGCATGACGCATCGAGTGAACGACATGCCGTTGCCGCTCTGGCTCCCCGAGTCCGGCTCCGGCCCCGGCATCGTGCTGATCCAGGAGATCTTCGGCCTGGACGGCTACCTGCGGGGCATCGCGGAGAAGCTCGCCGCGCTCGGGTACGTCGTGGCGGTGCCCGAGCTGTTCCACCGCTTCCAGCCCGGCTGGGTGGGCGAGCACGACGAGGCCGGCATCCAGCGGTCGATGGAGGTCGTCGGCAACCTCGACTTCCCGCTCGCCGTGCAGGACGTCGTGGCGTCGGTGCGGTACCTGCGCGGGCTGCCCGAGGTGAGCGGTGGTGTCGGTGTGCTCGGCTTCTGCCTCGGCGGCACGCTGGCGTACAACGCGGCCGTCGCGTCGGACCCGGACACGGCCGTGTCCTTCTACGGTTCCGGTGTACCGGACCAGATCGGCACGCTCGGCGAGGTGTCGTGCCCGATCCTGTTCCACTTCGGCACCGAGGACGCGTACATCACCGAGTACCGGAAGGTCGTGGACGCGGTGGAGGGGCACGACAACGCCGAGATCCACCTGGAGCCCGCGGGCCACGCGTTCCTCAACCACCTCGGTCCCTGGTACGACCAGGCCGCCGCCGACCGCGCCTGGGACCTCACCGCGCAGTTCCTCGCGCGCACGCTGCCCGTCTAGGCGATGCACGGCACCGCGAGCTGCTGCGAGAAGAACTTCTCCAGCGGCTTGCGGTGCAGGCGGCGTTCCACGGCGATCAGCTCGTTGCGCCGGTAGTGCCGGACCTGCGTGCTGGTGATGACGAAGCCGTTGCGCTCGGCCGTGGGCATCTCGTCGTAGAGCAGGGCGTGTTGCCCCTGCGTCACCACGACGTCGGCGAGGCCGTCCGGGATCTCGCCGGCCCGTGTCGCGATGGTCGCGGCCAGCGCGTCCGGGCGGTTGCGCAGCCTGCGGTGCGGCCACGGGACGCCGTGGTGCTCGGATTCCAGGGTGCGGTGCAGTGCTCGGGCGGCGTGCCGGATCGCTTTGATCGAGTCGCCGGTGAGCACGTGCGCCTGCGGGTGGTCGAGGGTGGTGTCGCGGCGGAAGCCGGCGCAGACGATGACCCTGTCGTACCGCAGTTCGCCGGTGCCGTCGATCGTGGCGACGAACTCCTCGCCGTCCTTGCGGATCCGCTGCACGGTCCGTCCCACGGTGTGGGTGAGGCGGGCGGTGGCCGAGATGTTGTCCGCCGTCTCGAACGCGCTGTGCCCGCGGCCGATGATCAGCACCCTCTTGCCCGCGTACTCGGTCGGGTCGGTGCTCGCGCTCGCGTAGGTCTCCGCGTGCTCGACGCCCGGAATGCTGGGCAGGTGGGGCTTTTTGCCCGTCGCGATGATGACGTGCCGCGCGTTGTAACGGCTCAGGTCGCTGACCGGTGTGTTGTACCGGACGTTCAACGGCCGCGCGAAGTCCTCCAGATAACGCACCAGGTCGTCGGCGTTCGGGAAAGACCTCTTGCTGTAGCGCGAGAACGGCGCTCCGTCGAACAACCAGTTGTCGTCCGTCGAGAGAACGCGGTGCCGCGGAAACGTCCGGAAGAAACCCGCCGGTTCCGGATCCGCCTCCACGACCAGGTAGTCACGGCCTGCGCGGTGCAGGAAACTCCCCATCTGCAAGCCCGCCGGACCCGCACCGATCACCAGGTACTCCACCATCACGCACCTCCCGGCGTCCTCTACGCCAAAGATGGCGCAAAAGTTCAGACGGGCGGTCAACGTCCACCATGTGGATTCCGGCCTGGTTCGGTCGATCAGAAGGCATCTCGTCCTCGTTGTGCTGATCGGCCCAACGGTTTTCGCCCTCGCGGCGGCACTGCTGTGGACGGCGCTGGGATTTCCCACCGCGCCGACGAGCCGTCTCGACATCATCAAGGTCGCGCTGACCGTCGCTACCTGCGTATCCCGTACGAACCGGAGTCGGAGTGGTACCTCGACGCGAGTCCGAGGTGCGCCTGGCGATCACCGGCGTCATCTCCCGCCACCTGCGCGACGGCGCGGCGGTCAGCCGGCAGGGCCACGACTTCGACCTCGTGCGGGCGGTGCTGCGGTCGGCGGCACGGAGTTCAACGGCGGTGAGGTGTCGTCCGCGGCGCCCGGTTCACCGGTGGCGAGGTCGACCTGTCGAAGGCGCGGATCGGGGTGGTGCCCGGTGTTCGACGACGGCGAGGAGCCGGGACTGCGGCTGCCGTGAATTGTCGGTGGCGGCTGCGAAGATCACCGGCATGGGAACCTGGGACATCGGCCACTTCGACAACGACACCGCCGCGGACTTCTCGGCCGCGCTGCGCGAGGCCTCGGAGACCGAACGCGAGAACATCATCCGCACCGCTCTGACCAGCACGATCGAGTCCGACGAGTTCCTCGACAACTACGAGGCGTGCCAGGCGGTGGCCTCGGCCGCGCTGATCGCCGCACAGCTCCCGGGCGGCACGCCGGTCACCACCGCGTACGGTCCGGGCGTGCCGATGCCCGCCTTCTCGCCGGAGGTGCGCGCTCTGGCCGTGCAGGCGCTGGACCGCGTGCTGGCGCCGGAATCGGAGCTGGGCGAGCTGTGGGACGAGACCGAGTACGGTCCGAAGTGGCGGGAGGGCATCGGCGAGCTCAAGGCCGTCCTTCTCACCTGATGGACGCCGGAACAGCACGACCGTCCACAGTGTTGGATACGGCCGTGACGACTGTGAAGCGCCGTGCCCGTGTCCGTGCCCCCGAACTCGCAGGCCGCGGCTGGCTGAACACCGGTGACGCCACGGTCAGCCTGAAGGACCTGCGCGGCAAGATCGTGCTGCTCGACTTCTGGACGTTCTGCTGCATCAACTGCCTGCACGTCCTCGACGAGCTGCGGCCGCTGGAGAAGGAGTTCGAGGACGTCCTCGTCACGATCGGCGTGCACTCGCCGAAGTTCGTGCACGAGGCCGACCCGGACGCCCTGGCGGCCGCGGTCGAGCGCTACGAGGTGCACCACCCGGTCCTCGACGACCCGGAGCTCACCACCTGGCAGAACTACGCCGTGAAGGCGTGGCCGACGCTGGTCCTCGTCGACCCCGAGGGCTACGTCGTGCACGTCGCCGCGGGTGAGGGCCACGTCGAGGCGCTGAGGACCGTCATCGGCGAGCTGGTCGCCGAGCACGACGGGAAGGGCACGCTGCACCGCGGTTCCGGTCCGTACCGGGCCCCGGAACCGGCGAGCACCACGCTGCGCTTCCCGGCCAAGGCCGTCGTCACCCCCAGCGGCACGATCCTGGTGAGCGACTCGGCCCACCACAGCATCGTCGAGCTCGAGGCGGACGCCGAGACCGTCGTCCGCCGCATCGGCACCGGCGAGCGCGGCAGGCGGGACGGCACGTCACCGACCTTCTCCGAGCCCGCGGGCCTCGCGCTGGTGCCGAACACCCACGGCTACGACGTCGTCATCGCGGACACGGTCAACCACCTCCTCCGCGGCCTGGACCTGGCCACCGGCGAGGTCACGACGCTCGCGGGCACCGGCGAGCAGTGGCGCGACGGCGAGACGGACGGCCCGGCGGACGAGATCGAGCTGACGAGCCCGTGGGACGTGGCGTGGTGGAACGGCGGCGTGGCCATCGCCATGGCCGGCAACCACACGCTGGGCTTCTTCGACCCGGAGGCGGGCACCGTCCGCCGCCTGGCCGGCACCACCGTCGAGGGCATCAACGACGGGCCGGCCGAGGGCGCCTTCTTCGCGCAGACGTCCGGGCTCGCGGCGGACGGCGACCGGCTGTGGATGGTCGACTCCGAGACGAGCGCGCTGCGCTACCTGGAGCACGGCGAGGTCCACACCGTCATCGGCAAGGGCCTGTTCGCGTTCGGGCACAAGGACGGCGACGCGGACGAGGCGCTGCTGCAGCACCCGTTGGGCGTCACGGTCCTGGACGACCACTCGGTGGTCATCAGCGACACCTACAACAACGCGGTCCGCCGCTACGACCCCGCGACCCGGACGCTGACGACCATCGCCACGGACGTCGCCGAGCCGTCCGACGCGCTGCTGGTCGACGGTGAGCTGGTCGTCGTCGCGAGCGCCGCCCACCGCCTGGAGCGGTTCGCGGCGTCCGCGACCAGGATCGACGGCGCCGCCCACGAGGTGAAGCGGCCGTCGACGGACATCGCGTCCGGGGCGTTCGAGCTCGCGGTCGTCTTCACCCCGCCGACCGGGACGAAACTGGACGAGAGGTACGGCCCCTCGACGCGTTTGGAGATCACGAGCTCTCCCCCGGAGCTCATCCTCGAGGGTGCGGGGGTCAGCACCGAACTGGTACGGGCGTTGCGGATCAACGATCAGGTCACGAACGGCGTTCTGCACGTCGTAGCGCAGGCCGCCAGTTGCAGTGACGATCCTGCCGACGAACACCCGGTCTGCCGTCTGACCAGGCAGGACTGGGGGGTCCCCGTCCGAGTGGTTGCCGATGCACCTACCCGTCTGCCGCTGCTGATGGGCGGCATGGACGAGGGAGCTGGGCAAGCCACGTAGACTCTGCTGGTGCCTGATGTCAAGCTCGAGATCCAGATGCTCTACGACCGTGTGATGGTCCGCATCTCGCCGGAGGACGGCGAGCGGCGTTCCAGCGGAGGCATCGTGATCCCCGCTACGGCCCAGATGGCGAAGCGGTTGGCGTGGGGTGAGGTGTTCGGAGTCGGTACCGGAGTGCGCCACGTGAAGGTCGGCGACCGGGTGATGTTCAACCCGGAGGACCAGCTCGAGGTCGAGGTGCAGGGCACCACGTACCTCGTGATGAGGGAACGCGATCTGCACGCGGTGGCGACCGAGCTGACCGAGCACGGTACTGGTCTGTACCTATGAGCCGCCGGTTCGTGATCTGCGCCTGATAGCTGCACACATATGCCACCTCAGGAGAGACAGGCAACGGGGAGAGCTGTGCCGTACGACGCTGACAAGACGAGAGCGATGCCTCCGGTGGGTCCCGGCGGCACGTCCTCCGAGCAGACGACCAGGTTGACCCCGGTCCAGGTGGACGCCTCCACCGAGGCCTGGCCGTCTGAGGAGCCGGACTCGGCCGAGCCGACCGTCACCGCGGCCGTGCCCGGTGTCGGGTTCCCGGCCGGCGAGGAAGCCACGGAGTACATGAAGCCGGTGGCGCCGCCCGAGCCGCGGCCCCTGCCCCGGCCGGAGGACTCCGGCGTCCACGGGCCCGTGATGATCGAGCCCGGCGCGGACGAGGCACAGCGGAAGAACCCGAAGAAGAAGGCGCTGATCGTGGTCGCGGCCGCCATCGGCGCCCTGGGGCTGCTCTACGGCCTCGACATCCTCGTCTCGAGCGGCAACGTCCCGCGCGGCGTGACCGTGGCGGGCGTCGACGTCGGCGGCATGGCCCACGACGAGGCCGAGAAGAAGCTCCGCGACGAGATCGGTCCCCGGCTGAGCAAGCCCGTCGCGCTCAAGGCGGGCGACGTCACCGCGGAGCTCGACCCGAAGGCGGCGGGCCTCGAGCTCGACTGGAACAGCACGATCGACCGTGCCGGCAGCCAGCCGCTCAGCCCGATCACGCGCGTCACCTCGTTCTTCACGAGCCGTGAGGTCGGTGTCGCGACGAAGGCCGACGACGCGAAGGTCTCCGGCGCGCTGGAGGCCATGCGCCCCAAGCTCGACCACGAGCCCGTCGAGGGCACCATCAGGTTCGAGGGCGCCACCCCCGTCGCCGTCGAGCCGCACGCGGGCCAGAAGCTCAAGACCGAGGGTGCCGTCAGCGCCGTCGTCGCGAGCTGGGCGTCCGGTGACCCGGTCGAGGTCCCGATGGACTTCACCGAGGTCAAGACGACCAAGGAGGGCGTCGAGAAGACGCTCAACGAGATCGTGAAGACCGCGGTCTCCGGTCCGGTCGTCATCAAGGGCGAGGGCAAGAACGCGACGCTCACCCCGGAGCAGATCGGCACGACGCTGTCGTTCGCCCCCGGTGAGGGCGGCGCGCTGAACGTGACGCCGAACAAGGACAAGCTCGCCGAGGTCACCGCGCCGCAGCTCAAGGACACGGTCAAGGAGGGCAAGGACGCCCAGATCGTCTTCGAGGGCGGCAGGCCGACGGTCAAGCCCTCGGTGGACGGCCTCGACCTCGACTGGGACAAGAACCTCCAGCCGTACTTCGACACGCTGAAGAAGACCGACGGCCGCGAGATCAAGTTCGAGTACAAGCACACGCCCGCGAAGGTCACCACCGAGCAGGCGAACAAGATGGGCATCAAGGAGGTCATCGGCGAGTTCCAGACCGGTGGCTTCACCCCCGCCTCTGGCGTGAACATCCGCGTCGTCGCCGAGAAGGTCAACGGCGCGATCGTGAAGCCCAAGGAGACGTTCAGCCTCAACAAGTACACGGGTCCGCGCGGCACCGCGCAGGGCTACGTCGAGTCGGGCATCATCGAGAACGGCATCCCCGGCCAGGCGGTCGGCGGCGGCATCTCGCAGTTCGCGACCACGCTCTACAACGCGTACTACTACGCGGGCATGAAGGACGCGGGCCACCGGGAGCACAGCTACTGGATCACGCGGTACCCGAAGGGCCGCGAGGCCACCGTGTTCATGGACGGCGCGGGCAACAGCGTGATCGACATCGCCTTCACGAACCCGGACGACACGGGCGTCGCGATCCAGACGATCTGGACGCCTTCGTCGATCAAGATCGTGCTGTGGGGCACCAAGAACTACGACGTCACCGGCTCCACCAGCGGTGAGTTCGCCCCCACGCAGCCGCAGGAGAAGAAGGTCAACAAGGCCGGTTGCACGCCGAGCAACGGCTCGCCCGGCTTCTCCGTGACGGACACGCGCACGATAACGGACCGCCGCAACGGCCAGTCCCGCACCGAGTCGCGCACGGTGAAGTACGACCCGCAGTTCAAGATCATCTGTGAGCCGCCGCCGCCCGGCAGCTGACAGAACGCTGGTTCGCGGTGGCCACGCGCGGGTATTCACCCGTTCGTGGCCACTGTTGCGCAAGAGGCGCGAAGACACCCCGTCGTCCAGACGCTGGGGCGCGCGGGGATGGTGTTGTACGGGGTCGTGCACGTCCTGGTGGCGTGGCTCGCGGTCCAGGTCGCGTTCGGTGATTCCGAACAGGCCGACTCGAAAGGCGCGTTGAGCGACATCGCCCAGGCCGGTCCGTGGCTGCTGTGGACGCTGGCGATCGGGCTGGTGTGCTTCGCGCTGTGGCAGCTGCTGCTGGCGTTCGTCGGGTACACCTACATCGACAAGAAGCGCAAGCGGATCTCCAAGCGCATCGGCTCCGCGGCCCGCGCCGTCACGGCGACCGGTATCGCCTACGGTGCGATCAAGTACGCGACGGGGTCCGGTGGCTCCGGCAACCAGAACCAGCAGCAGCAGGAGCTCACCGCGCAGGTGCTCTCGTGGCCCGGCGGCCAGTTCATCGTCGGCGCCGTCGCGATCGGCATCCTCTCCATCGCCGGTGTGATCATCTACAAGGGCGTCAAGAAGTCCTTCGAGAAGGACCTCGACATGAGCCGCGCGCCGTCGTGGATCGAGCCGGTGGGCAGGATCGGCTGGATCGGCAAGGGCGCGGCGTACGCGGTGATCGGTGTCCTCGTCGGACTCGCCGCCGTCAACGCGGACCCGCAGCAGTCCGGTGGCATGGACAAGGCCCTGAAGACGCTGGCGGCACAGCCGTACGGCATGTTCCTGCTGACGGCGGTCGCGATCGGCATCGCCGCGTTCGGCGTCTACTGCTTCGCCGCTGCCCGCGCTGTCAAGGAGTGACGTCGGTGGCCGCGCGCCTGTGCTGGTGCCGGGCCGCGGCCTCCTGCGCCTCCACGGTCATCAGCGACAGGACCTGACCCGGCGCCACGTAGAAGACGTTGGGACTGCCGGCGTCCGGCCCCCAGCCCGGGCTACCGCGCAGCAGCAGGAGGTCGCCGGGGTCCAGGTCGGTCCCCTCGAACCACGTTTCCTGCTCCACCTGCGTCCGCTCCCACGCGATCACGGCCTTGGTGCCGTGCTCCGCCCTCTGGTGGACCTGCGCGACCCTGGCCAGTTCGGCTCCCGGTGACGCCTCGCGCAGCTCGTCCATGTGCCGCCGGTACCCGGACCACAGCGCGTCCTGACGCCGCTGCCGGTTCTTCACGCGGCGCACGACGAGCGTCGCGAGCACCGCGACACCGGCGATCGCGCACACCATCAGAAGGTACAGGGCCACCAGCCAATTTTTGATTCCGAACGAGGACCTGTCAACTGACAACGAAGTCAAGCTGCACCCGGTGAGGCGTTCGCGCTAGCGTGTCGTCATGTCGAGTCCTGAGGCAGCGAAGGTCGGGTCTGCGGTCTAGCCGTCAGCCCCGAAAACCCTTCAGTCCTCCGGAGCTCTTCCGTGCCTTTTTCGCTTTACCTGCTCGCCCTGGCCGTGTTCGCCATGGGCACCTCCGAGTTCATGCTCGCCGGGCTGCTGCCGTCCATCGCGGCCGAGTTCGGCGTGCCTGTCGGCACCGCCGGCCTGCTCACCTCCGCGTTCGCCGCGGGCATGGCCGTCGGCGCACCGCTGATGGCGGTGGTGGCTCGCACGTGGTCGCCGCGCACCAGCCTGTTCGGGTTCGTCGTCGTGTTCCTCGTGGCGCACGTGGCAGGTGCCATCACCACGAACTTCTCGCTGTTGCTGGTTTCCAGGGTCTTGGCCGCACTCGCGAACGCCGGGTTCCTCGCCGTGGCCCTGACGACGGCCGCTGTTCTCGTGCCGCCGCAACGGCGTGGGCGGGCGCTCGCCGTGCTGTTGTCCGGCACCACGGTGGCCACGATCGCCGGTGTGCCGGGAGGGTCGTTGCTCGGCACCGCGTTCGGTTGGCGCGCGACGTTCTTGGCTGTCGCCGTGCTCTGCGTGCCCGCGGCGATCGGTGTCCTGCGCGGAGTCCCGGCCAGGCGGGAGCGCGTCGCGCCGCCCGCCCTGCGCCCTGAGCTCTCCCAGCTCGGCAAACCGGTGCTGGTGCTCGTCATCGCGCTCGCGGTCGTCGTGAACGCGGTGACGTTCGGTCACTTCACGTTCCTCGCGCCGGTGGTCACGGGTGCCGGGCTGAGCGAGTGGTGGGTGCCGGTCGCGCTGGTGCTGTTCGGCGTCGGCTCGTTCCTCGGCGTCACCGCCGCGGGCAGGCTGGCCGACTCGTCACCGCGTCCGGTCGTGGCGCTCGGCGGGCCGTTGGCCGTCGTGGGCTGGACGAGCCTCGACGTGCTGGGCAGGGAGCCGGTCACGTTGCTGTGCCTGGTGTTCGTGCTCGGGGCGCTCTCGTTCGCGGTCGGCAGCACGTTGATCGCGCGCGTCCTGCACCACGCGTCGGGTGCGCCCACGATGGCGGGCTCCTACGCGACGGCGGCGTTCAACGTCGGTGCCGCGATCGGTCCGCTGTTCTTCTGACGCAATGGAAACGGGCCCGTGCACCTCGGGCAGGAGGTGCACGGGCCCGTCGTCGGTGAGGCGCTCAGAAAGCGCTCTCGTCGATGTCCATCAGCGCGTTGTCCGTGGACTCCGCGATCTTGCGGCGCGAGGTGAGCTCCGGCAGCACGTTCTTCGCGAAGAACGACGCCACCGCGATCTTGCCCTCGTAGAACGCCTTGTCCTTGGCGGACGGCGTGCCGCCGAGCTTCTCCAGCGCGACCTCGGCCTGGCGCAGCAGCAGCCAGCCGACGAGGACGTCACCCGCGGTCATCAGCAGGCGGACCGAGTTCTGGCCGACCTTGTAGAGGTTGCGGACGTCCTCCTGCGACGTGGTCAGGAAGCCGACCAGGGCGCCGAGCATGCCCTGCAGGTCTTCCAGGCCCTGCTTCAGGAGAGCGCGCTCCTCCTTCAGGCGGCCGTTGCCGCCCTCGTTGTCGAGGAACTTCTGGATCTCGCCGTTGATGAACGCGAGCGCCTGGCCCTTGTCGCGGATGATCTTCCGGAAGAAGAAGTCCAGCGACTGGATGGCCGTGGTGCCCTCGTACAGGGAGTCGATCTTCGCGTCGCGGATGTACTGCTCGATCGGGTACTCCTGCAGGAAACCCGAGCCGCCCAGCGTCTGCAGCGACTGCGCCAGCTGCTCGTACGCGCGCTCCGAGCCGACACCCTTGACGATCGGCAGCAGCAGGTCGTTGACCTTGGCGGCCAGCTCCGCGTCGTCGCCGCCGAGCATCACCTTGTCCTGCAGGGTCGCGGTGTAGAGGTACACGGCGCGCAGGCCCTCGGCGTACGCCTTCTGCAGCATCAGGCTGCGGCGGACGTCCGGGTGGTGGGTGATGGTGACGCGCGGGGCGGTCTTGTCCGTCATGCGCGTGAGGTCGGCGCTCTGCACGCGCTCCTTGGCGTACGACAGCGCGTTCAGGTAGCCGGTCGACAGCGTCGCGATGGCCTTGGTGCCGACCATCATGCGGGCGTACTCGATGACGTCGAACATCTGCGCGATGCCGTCGTGCACCTCGCCGAGCAGCCAGCCCTTGGCGGGCACGCCGTGCTGGCCGAAGGTCAGCTCGCACGTGGTGGACGCCTTGAGGCCCATCTTGTGCTCGACGTTGGTGACGAAGGCGCCGTTGCGCTCGCCCAGCTCACCGGTCTGCGGGTCGAAGTGGAACTTCGGCACCAGGAACAGCGACAGGCCCTTGGTGCCGGGCTTCGCCTCGATCCCTTCGCCCTCGGGACGAGCGAGCACCATGTGCATGATGTTCTCGGTCAGGTCCTGGTCCGCGGACGTGATGAAGCGCTTCACGCCCTCGATGTGCCAGCTGCCGTCGTCCTGCTTGAAGGCCTTGGTGCGGCCGGCGCCGACGTCGGAGCCGGCGTCCGGCTCGGTCAGCACCATCGTGGCGCCCCAGCCGCGGTCGATCATCAGCTGGGCCCACTGCTTGTCGCGCTCAGTGCCGTTGTTGTAGACGACCGTCGCGAAGCTCGGACCCGCCAGGTACATGTAGACGGCCGGGTTCGCCCCGAGCAGCAGCTCGGACGCGGCCCACGTGACCGACGGCGGGGTGCCGAAGCCGCCCAGCTCGTTCGGCAGGAACAGGCGGTACCACTCGCCGTCCCACACCGCCTGGTACGACTTCTTCAGCGACTCCGGCAGGGTGGCCGAGTGCGTCGCCGGGTCGAACACCGGCGGGTTGCGGTCGGCGTCGACGAAGGAGTCCCCGAGGACACCCTCCGCGAGGTTCTTCACCTCGGCCAGCACGCTGCGCGCCGTGTCCTCGTCGGACTGCTCGAACGGCCCCGTGCCGAGGTGGTCCTGCACGTTGAAGACCTCGAACAGGTTGAACTCGAGATCCCGGACGTTGCTCTTGTAGTGGCCCATCTCGTCAGCTCACTCCTCAGGGTCGCGGCGGGGTCGCCTACTGACCGGTAACAACAGAGTATTACTCGACAGTAACCTCGGCAAGACCGACCACCCGGTGGTGGCGAAACAGACACTCCTCCGCACCCCCTGAACCGGGCATGAGCGAGCGGGGAGACCGCTCGCGCGGACGCGGCGGCCGATCAGGAAGCGCAACCGGTAGGCGTCCAGCCAGCAGCCGGATCGGGTCAGAACTGGCCTCATTCTGTTCATGTGGATGAACAAGGGTCACGAATGTGATTCAAGACCGCTCAAGGTCTTCCGTCCCACCGCAACAGTCTCGTAAGACCTACGTCACATATCCCGTGCGGGATGTGCCAGGTTCCGCCGCCCGAGGCCTGGTGCGCTCTCGCGGGCACACGTGTGTGCACGCTTGGAGGTCACATGAAAAGCCTCGATTGGGTCGTGGTCGCCGGCTACTTCGTGGTGATGGTCGGAATCGGCCTCTGGTCCCGCGGGCGGATCAAGAACATCGCCGACTTCTTCACCGCGGGCGGCAAGATGCCCTGGTGGTTGTCCGGCATCTCCCACCACATGTCCGGGTACAGCGCCGTCATGTTCGTCGCGTTCGCGGCGGAGGCGTACCGGCTGGGCCTCACGGTCTACATCTGGTGGTCGCTGACGATCGGCATCGGTGTCGGCATCGGCGCGTTCCTCTGGGCGCCCGCCTGGAACCGGCTGCGGTCGAAGCACGACGTCAAGTCGCCCCTCGAGTACCTCGCCATCCGCTACAACGTCCCGACGCAGCAGGTCATGGCGTGGGCGGGTGCCGGTCTGAAGGTCGTCGACATCGCGGCCAAGTGGGTCGCCGTCGCGTTGCTGCTGCAGGGCTTCGCCGGTGTCCCGATCGGCTGGGGCATCGCGCTCGTCGGCATCGTCACGATGGTCTACTCGGTGCTCGGTGGCCTGTGGGCCGACGCGCTGACCGACTTCGGCCAGTTCATCATCCAGGGCCTCGCGGGCTTCGCGATGTTCTTCGCCGTCGCCTCGCACTTCGGCGGCATCGACTTCATGTGGACGATGTGGGACAAGCTCCCCGAGAGCCACAGCGACCCGCTGACCGGCCCCTACACGCTGACGTTCTTCATGGCGCTCTTCCTGATCAAGACGCTCGAGTACAACGGAGGCATGTGGAACCTGGCCCAGCGCTACATGGCGGCCCCGTCGGGCTTCGCCGCGAAGCGTTCGGCCCTGCTCTCGGCCGCGCTGTGGCTCGTGTGGCCGCTGGTGCTGTTCTTCCCGATGTGGGCCGCCCCGCTGATCGTGCCGGGCATGGAGGCCAACGCCGAACAGGCCTACGTCGAGATGGGCAAGGCCATGCTCCCCGCGGGCATGGTGGGCCTCGTCCTCGCCGGCTTCTTCTCGCACACGATGGCGATGGTCTCCTCCGACGCCAACGTCATCACCGCCGTCATCACCCGTGACATCCTTCCGCGACTGTGGAAGGGCGCACTCTCGATGAGCGCGGACGCACAGCTGAAACTGGCGCGCATCACCACGTTCGCGTTCATCGGCCTGTCGATGACCATCGCCCTGACCGCGGACACCAAGGGCTTCGTGCTGAAGGTCGTGATCGCCCTGGTGGCGGCCACGATGGGCCCGATCGCGATCCCGCTGATGCTCGGCCTGCTCCCGTGGTTCCGCAAGATCGGCCCCACGGCAGCGCTGTCGTCGACCGTCGGTGGCCTCGCCACCTGGGTGTTCCTCTACGTCGAGCAGCAGTTCCTGAAGGACTTCACCGTCTCGCAGGCCCTGATCGTCTCGACGCCGCTGCTGGTCTCGCTGGTCCTGTACCTGGTGATCGGTTTCGCGAAGCCGGAACCGTCCCGGGAGCGCGACGCCCTGATCGACTCGCTGAAGTCCGACGAGCCCGACACGGCACCCGAACGAGCCGTTCGTTCCTGATGATCCTCGCGGCGGCGCACCCGAACAGGGTCGCCGCCGCGAGGATCACGTGGGCATCGGCATTCCGTGGCGTGCGTCATCGTCACGAGACTCTTGCTCCACCCGCATGCACAGTGGAGACATGGGTAAGTGGAGTCCCGCGGACGACGCGGAACTGGCAACGGGCTGGCGGCTCTGGCTGGAGCTGAGCGACCGCGTGTGGCCGGACCCGTCGTGGGACGGCACCCCCGCCGACGCCATCCGCCAGGTCCGCGCCCTCCTCACCGCCTGCGAGGAGATCCGTCTCGCCTACCTGGCCGAGACCTCGCAACCGTCCGTGGCCCTCCTACAGCTGTTGCAGTCGATGTCGTTCGTCGCCTCGTTCGCCGTTGACCTGTGGCACGACGACACGCACCCCCTGGACGTCGAACGCGCCGAGCTGCTGCACGGGGACCTGGCTTCGTTCGCCGAGCACGTGGCCGGGGTCCGGGCTGCTCTGGCCCGTGGCGGTGGCTGGGTGGAGCTGGACCGCCGGCCGTGGGGCCTGCCGGTCGACTGAGCGCTGAGCACCAACTGCTGCCTCAACCCGCGCTGAGCACCATGCGGGATGCCGTCGCGCTCTGGTACGCCGGCGCGGGCAGCGGTGACGTGGCGGCGCACAGCGAAGGCCCCAGGTCGTGGCGACCGGGGCCTTCGTCGTGGAGCGGGTGACGGGAATCGAACCCGCCTCTACAGCTTGGGAACCCGTTGCGGCAGGCCAAGTGGAGGCCCCGACCTGCGCTCGGGGTCAGTCGTGAGGGACCGTGACGTACCTCTGTTTACCAGGGCTTACAGCACGCGGACAGCACGGTCGTGATCAGGCTGTGACCAAGCCGATGAAGCGCCGCGAGGTGGAGACGGCGTTGCGGAAGGCTGGGTGCGTGTTGGTGAGCGACTCGGGCAGCCACACCGAGTACGGCTGTCCGTGCGGGCGTCACACCACTGCGGTACCTCGCCACAAGGAGATCACTGCTGGTGTCGTAGGCAGCATCAGCAAGCAGTTGGCCTGCCTACCGGAGGGGTTGTTGCAGTGAAGACCGCGGTGAAGACCTACAACGCAACCGCGACTCGCGAAGGCCGCTGGTGGGTTGTCGACGTGCCCGAAGTTGGCGTCACCCAAGGTCGTACGACTCGTGAGGCGGAACGCATGGCTGCGGATCTCGTGGCCGTCATGCTCGACGTGCCTGTCGAGAAGGTGTCCGTGCAGGTCGACTTCCATCTCAAGGGCAAGCTGGCTGATGAAGTTCGTAACGCGAAGCAAGCTCAGCAGGATGCAGAGAAGGCGCAGCGGCAAGCTGCTGACCAATCTCGTGCGGCGGTCCGCCACGTGCTTGCCGCCGGGCTCTCTAAGCAGGACGCCGCTCGCGTCTTGGGCATCTCTGCACAGCGAGTGAGCCAACTTGCCCCTGAGGTGGCCATGGCGACAACTCGCGCGCCAAAGACCAGGCAAGCGCTGGCAAACCAGGCCAAGCGCACGCCTGCCTAGCCCATGTTGTTGCAGATCATTCGAGGGCAAGCCTGTGGGCTGGTCAACGCCGTCAAGGCGTTGAGCTGTCCACAGGCGCGGCAGCCGAGCGCCGTAACCAGCTCGATCAAGTTGAGCACTTGGCGCTCGTCCCAACTGGGCTACCCCAACGGCGGTAGCTCTTCGGGCAGCAGCATCTTGCCGCCAACCGCGTGCACACGCCACGAGTTCAGCTCCGGCCGGTACTGAAGCGTCGCGATCACCGCTTCGACCAAGACCTCGGCGGCAACCTGCATCCCTTCGATGCTTGGGTCTCGTACGTACTTGACGTACGCAACTCCCGTCTCGCCAAAGGCCGGGTAGTTCGCCCGAGTGGTGATCGTTGCGTCGCGCAACGCCTCGGCAACCGACTGAAAGTCACCCCAAGCGGCCAAGGACTCTGGCGTAACGAGAGCTGGCAATGCTTCCAACCTCGGCCCAGCTTCGTCCGTCACGGCGAGGAGAAAGAGCAGACCAACGAACACGGGATTCTGTAGGTTCTGTGGGCCTAGATCGGCGATCGCGTCTTCGTCTGTACCTGGCACGAACGCTGGTCCGGGCGCTCTGTCTGCTGGATCTGGACTGCTAGTCATGCAGTATCTGACCATGCAATGCGGGTCGACTGGTCGAGGTTGAGCGCAACACGCGGCTCCGTGTGGGGGGCGCTGGTCGTGACCTCGTCCGTCGCGGACAGCCCCGGTTGCCTCGCCGGCGCCGACGCGGGCCGCCAGGCCCGCTTGGAGGCGCCGAACAAAACCTTCCGGGGATGGGCTCCGCGACGGACTAGGACACGAACGACCAGTGGCCCCCGCAGGGGGCCGCCTTGATGAAAAAAAGAAACTCTGAACACGGCAGCTGCGGCAAGTTGCGGCAGATCTCAACTACCGGCCGCATGACATAGCATCCTCGATGGACATAACTGCACACGCGTTAACACGAACGGGATTGCGTGAGACATCCGCTCTCCCGATCAGCCTATGACACGGCCCCGAGGTGGATCACCCGTTCGGAGGTGCCGAAGCCATTACGTGCGTCGATACTGTCGCTCCGGGGGCTTTCAGGGGCGGGCTAGCGTTGCACCAACACAGACTTCCTTCTGTCGCTGAGTGAAATTTCACACGGCCGAGCCCTATTTTAGGTAATCCATTGCAATGAATGCGAATACCGACAGGGAGGTCAATGTCCAAACCGCCCGAACGGCAGGCGGTTGATCGTCCCAAACAATTCCATTCAACGAACAGTAGCATCCTTGCACTTCAAGTGCGTCAAATCGACTCGTTTCCTGGGGGAGCAATGAGTAGACCGTACCGTGTTTCAATCCTTGCAATCACAGTTGCGTTGTTGGGGGCGCCCGCGATCCATCCCGCGTCCGCTAGCCAGAGCACGTCAGAAGCCGAAAAACATGCAATCGTCGGCCTCGCTCACACGTACCTGCAAGAACGCGCCGAGAGGCTCGTAGTAGGCACGGCGCGTGCGGCGAGCCCCATGACGTCTGTCAAGGTGGAACCCGCTCTGCAAGAGCGCTTCGCCACAGAGGCCCGACAACTCGACGCCAAGCGAGAGCTCTATCGGCGAGCGAGCGGGGGCAGGAAGGCCGCAGAGGTCAGTATCGGCCAAATTGTCTGGCTCAGCACGACACCCAACTCTGTCCAGCTTAGCGCCGTTGAGACGGGGAAGCTGTATTTCGTACGCAGCGCACCTGACGGACCCAAGTTCGAAACTTACTGGCTAAGCCACACGTTCTCATTCGTCCGAAAGGCGGACGGGTGGACGCTAGTCGACACGAAGGCGCTCGTTGCACCTGGCATTCCACCTGCGACACAACCAGCAAATACGACCGACAAAAATGAGAAGGAAGACCTCAAGGTCGCGGGGAAGTTCAGGCCGATGGCCTCGGAGACTGACCGCTCAGCGCCATTGAAAGCAGCAGCCCCCGGGGCAAAGTTTAGTGGTGCACCGCGTGTCGCCGGGCCGCCGTACGACTACAGCGCCATGGTGAACTACGCTATCCGATACGCGGAGAATTACAACCCCAACTACCGCGCCTATGGCAACGATTGCACCAACTTCGTCTCCCAGGTCATGCAAGCGGGGGGCTGGGACTACGTCGGTGGTGGAATCTTGGACCGTACCGATCCGGACAAGTGGTTCTATGGGGGCGGACCAGGTGAAACTTTTCTCACTAGCTACACTTGGGCGGGTGCACATAACTGGGGCGTATTCGCTCAGATCCATTCGCAGCGCACTTGGGGTTTGTCGAATGTGTGGTTGATGGACCTTGCGGACGTGCTCCAGGTTGACTGGGATCATCCGGCGGGCGATCCTGGGAGCATCATTGACCATACGATGGTAGTTACCGGCAGGTGGGGCTACCAGGGCGACCCGTTCGCCCAAGAGCTGTACATGACCTACCACACCAACAACAGGCTCCACTTCCCACTCAGTGACATCATCGCAGAAACCAATCCCGAAGATATTTGGTACGCACATCGAACGTGAGGGTCGTGGAAACACAAGGCAGTGACCGGCCGTCAGCGCGAGCACTCGGCGTGCTGACGGCCCTCCTGATGATCGTGAGCGGATGTTCCGGCGAGACCGGTACGAGGGCAGCAGTGGACGCGCGCTGCGGTAAGCCCACCAAAGAAGAATTAGTCTCAAGCTATATCGACGCACTGAACGCCAACGACCGCGAGGCGGTGCGCCAACTTGTCGATGGCTACGGCTTAGACCTGGGCGGTTCTGACCATGCGAGCTTGGACAACGCCGTCGAAAAGCGGGTTTCATCGTTTGGCGGACGCAGCATCCGGCTTCAGAAGCAAAACTTTAGCGATGCTGTGCCGTATGTATCCACGGCCGACTTGGAAGGTGATGCGAACCGCGGCGCGTATGTCGAGCGGCTATCGATGCGACGGCCGGATGGAAGGCCAAACTGGTGTTTAAGCTTGCAAGACACCCCATCGATCACCAATCCGCCCCTTCCCACAGCGGGCACTGGCCGCTAGACATTGGTGTAGAACTGTGAGGAATTTGCGTCTGCTAGCTACGGCGCACTCGCTCGGGAAATGACATATACTTCCCCCCGAGCGAGTGCGCCTATATTTTCCCGTTGCGGTCGCTTGTGCGTGCTTACCTCGCTAGGAGTGTGGCCGCATTGCCGGGAGCAGCGCTCCGGAAACGTCCAAGAACTCTCGAATGGCGGGAGAGTCACTGTGGCTCTGCAAACGGACTCGGAGATCCGAAACCGCTTCAACTGATCGAGACGACTTCACGGTGGCGGCGAGCTTGGCGGCTGCCATGCCCGCAGAAGCGGCAGCCTCCAGGTCACGGGAGTTGATCGCCGCGCGTGCTAGGGCTGCCTGTGCCATTGAGCCACGACGCGCCCGGTTCTGCCGCTCTGCTTCAGTGATCGAAAGCCCGGCGAAGTGGGTTGCCTCCTCGGGCCGCTCAAGGTCCCGGAAGGTGTGCGCGTACTCGCCGTTCAGGTAGGCAGGATCGATGAACCGCGCCCACTCGGGCTCGTCCTCAGCCTGGACTGGGCCTGACCCGATTTGACGGACACCTGAGATCAGGGGTTTTGCCCCTGGAAGGATGTCCTTATGAAGACCTCGGGCTCGAACAAGCCCCGGCGTCCTCGTCGTGCGTTCACCCCGGAGTTCAAGGCGGAGATCGTCGAGCAGTGCCAGCGTGGTGACCGCTCGATCGGTCAGGTCGCGAAGGATTTCGACCTGACCGAGACCGCCGTGCGCGAGTGGGTCCGCCAGGCCGAGCGCGACGCCGGGATCCGCGACGACGGCGGCCTGAGCAGCGATGAGAAGGCCGAGCTCGCTGCCCTGCGGCGGGAGAACCGGCGGCTGCGGAAGGACGTGGAGATCCTCAAGCGGGCCACAGCTTTCTTCGCCAAGGAGACCCGGTGAACGTTCGTTCACCCGTTCATCGAGGCGGAGAAGGTCGGCAGCGGCAACGTCAAGCGTGCGTGCGAACTGCTCCAGGTCTCCCGTGCCGCCTACTACGCCCGCCGCGCCGCGGGCCCGTCCGCGCGTGAGCGGGTCGACGCCGCGCTGACCGAGAAGATCATCGAGGTGCACGATGAGTCGAACGGCATCTACGGGACGCCGCGGATCCACGCCGAACTCGCCGATCAGGGGTATCGGCACTCCCGCAAGCGCGTCGCTCGGCTCCTGCGCCAGGCCGGCCGAGCCGGACGGGCACCGAAACGCTGGCGCACCACCACCATCCCGGATCTGGCCGCGACCACACCCGCTGACCTGATCAAGTGAGATTTCTCTTGCAGCGCAGGGGAAATCAACAACCGCTGGTGCGGAGACATCACCTACATCAACACCTGGGAAGGCTGGCTCTATCTCGCGACTGTGATCGACCTCGGCTCCCGGAAGGTCGTCGGCTGGGCCACCGCCGACCACCTGCGCACCGACCTGGTCGAACAGGCCCTGCGCAACGCCGTCGCCCAGCGCCGCCCCGAACCGGCGTGATCTTCCACTCCGACAGGGGCTGCCAATACACCTCTGGCCAGTACGCCCGCGCGGCGGCTGACGCCGGGGTGCGGCTCTCGGTCGGCCGCAAGGGCCAATGCTGGGACAACGCGGTCGCCGAATCGTTCTTCGCCACCATCAAAACCGAGCTGCTCGACCGGCAGCCCTGGCCCACGAAAACCGAGGCGCACAAGGCAATCTTCGAATACATCGAGGGCTGGTACAACACGCGCCGCCGGCATTCCAGCCTCGGCTACCTCAGCCCCAACGCCTACGAATCCGCCCGATACCAGCCAGTCGATCAGGTAGCGTGATCACACCTCATCGACCTTGTCCGTCAGAACGGGGCAATCCCATCACCTCTACGACTGGCTACTCACCAAGTACGTGACTCCGCACCTCGGCGACACGCAGTTGGGGGAGCTCGACACCCCGATGATCCGAACGTGGAGAGCCAAGCTCCTCCGTGAGGGCGTGTCTGCGTCGATGACGGCCAAGGCCTACCGCCTCCTGCGGGCCGTGCTCATGACAGCAGCGAACGAGGACCGGATCATCCCGCGCAACCCGTGCCAGGTGCGCGGCGCTGGCTCTGAGCATCCCGATGAGCGGCCAGTGCTGACTGTGGCCCAGGTGTTCGACCTGGCCTCTCGGATGGCAGAGAAGCGGTACCGGGCGTTCGTGCTCCTCGCCGCGTTCGCAACGCTGCGGTGGGGCGAGATCACCGCTCTTCGGCGGCAGGACATCGCGCCGGACGCAAGCTCGGTGCGGGTTCGTGGTGCCTTCGTCGAGCTGCCCGGTCGTGGGCTGATCTACGGGCCGTCGAAGTCTCGTGCGGGACTGCGCACGGTCGCTGTTCCTGAGGCGATTCGCGCAGACCTGCTTGCCCACCTGGACGAGTTCACCGGCTCCAAGCCGGACGCCTGGGTGTTCACGGGGAAGCGCGGCAACCCGCTTCGGCGGGGCGACTTCAACCCGCGTACCGGCTGGAAAGCGGCAGTGAAAGCGGTTGGTGTTCCTCACCTGCACTTTCACGACCTGCGGCACACCGGGAACACGCTCGCCGCTCGCACGAAGGCCAGCACCAAGGACCTGATGGCGCGAATGGGCCACGACAGTCCCCGTGCGGCGAGGATCTACCAGCACGCGACCAGCGAGGCCGATCAGGAGATCGCTCGTGGGTTGAATGGCCTGGTCGATCGGGAGCGTGGGACGAAGGCCACGGATGAGGACGACGACGGACAGGCCGGCGTGCTAGCTCCGGTCGGCTAACCGCACGTAGACAGCACGGTGACGTACTCGCGAGATCGAAAAGCGAAGGCCCTGGCGAGTCGCTTGTGACTCTTACCAGGGCCTTCGCTGTTGGAGCGGGTGACGGGAATCGAACCCGCCTCTACAGCTTGGGAAGCTGTCGTTCTACCAATGAACTACACCCGCGAAGCACTGCGTCGCCGATCATACACAAGCCTGGGCTAGCCTGTCCCGGTGCTGCTGAGTGACCAGGATCTGCGCAAAGAGGTCGAGTCCGGCCGTCTCCTCCTCGACCCCTTCACGGTCGAGATGCTCCAGCCGTCGAGCATCGACGTGCGGCTGGACCGGTTCTTCCGGGTCTTCAACAACACGAGGTACACGCACATCGACCCTGCGCAGCAGCAGGACGACCTCACGAGCCTGGTCGAGACGCCCGAGGGTGAGCCGTTCGTGCTGCACCCCGGTGAGTTCGTGCTCGGCTCGACGTACGAGATGGTCACGTTGCCGGACGACCTGGCGGGGCGGCTCGAGGGCAAGTCCAGCCTCGGCCGGCTCGGGCTGCTCACGCACTCCACGGCGGGCTTCATCGACCCCGGCTTCTCGGGGCACATCACGCTGGAGCTGTCGAACGTCGCCAACCTGCCGATCACGTTGCACCCCGGCATGAAGATCGGGCAGCTCTGCCTGTTCAAGCTGTCCAGCCCGGCCGAGCACCCCTACGGCTCGACGCAGGCCGGGAGCCGGTACCAGGGGCAGCGCGGGCCCACGCCGAGCCGCGCGTACCTGAACTTCCACCGCACGGACACGCGCCGCTAGAAGCCGTAGCGCTCCAGCACCCGGCGCCGCAGGTCCGGGTCGGTGCGGGGCACCGGTTCCAGGAAGATCTCGTCGAGGTCGGGGAACTCCGCGTGCAGTTCCGAGGAGATGCGGACGCAGGCGTTCTCCAGTTCGGACGCCGTCAGCGCGTCGACGAAGTCCAGGCGCGCGCAGAGCAGCACGCGGTCGGTGCCGATGAGCATCGTCAGCAGGTCCACGACGGCGTCGACCTCGGGTTCCCCCGCCAGGCGGTGCCAGATCGCCTTCACCACCACCGGGTCCGCCTGGCGGCCGATCAGCAGGCCGCGGTTGGTGCGCGCCAGGGTGTAGGCGACGAGTGCCAGCAGCACGCCGATCGCCAGCGAGGCGAGGCCGTCCCACACCGACGAGCCGGTCAGCTGGTGCAGGCCCAGGCCGAGGAACGCCAGGACCAGGCCGATCAGGGCGGCGGAGTCCTCGAGGAAGACCGTCTTCACGGTCGGGTCGTCGGACACGCGCAGGAAGTCCCAGAAGCCGCGGCCGTGCTTCTTCGACTCGGAGCGGACCTGCCGGAACGCCTGGGTCCACGACACCGACTCGAGGGCGAAGGCCAGACCCAGCACGATGTAGCCGACGAGCGGGCGGGTCTGTTCCTCCGGGGCGCCGAAGACCGTGCGGAAGCCCTCGTAGAACGCGAACACCGCGCCCGACGCGAAGATCGAGACGGCGGCCAGCAGTGACCAGAAGTAGCGCTCCTTGCCGTAGCCGAACGGGTGGCGGCGGTCGGCGGGGCGGTCGGAGCGGCGCAGGGCCGTCAGCAGCAGGGCCTCGGTGAACGTGTCGGCCACCGAGTGGGCCGCTTCGGAGAGGATCGCGGCCGAACCGGTCACAACGCCCGCGATGGCCTTCATGACCGCGATAGCCAGGTTGACCAGCAGCGCGAGGACGACTGTCAGCGTGCTCTCGCCCGATCCCGACGGCTTCTCGCTCATGGTGATCAGCCTAGGACCGGTGGGGTGCGCCAGCCGATCGTTACTGCATTCGAGTGACATTCGGCCGACGGGGCAACATCGGTCGCACCTGAGGTGTCTTACATGCGGGATCCGCAACCGGGGGAAGCTGATCACCAGGGGGTGAGACGGAACGGCCCGCGTCCGGGAGAGACGCGGGCCGTTCTGCATTTCCGTTGGGGCACAACGGGAATAACGATCAGATCACCGCGGCAACCGGCTTGCCCGCTCGTGCGAGTCACCTCCTGCAGGCCCGGGAAGGGCCTCTGGGGAATCTCGAACACGGGGGAAGCACCGATGCACAAGTTCACCGTGGGCCTCGTCGCGTCCGCAGCAGTCCTGCTCGCCGCCTCACCCGCGATCGCCGAGCGGCCGAACGCCGTCAACGGCGAGGTGTGGCTCGACGTCAACGAGGACGGCGTGCGCCAGGCGGGCGAACCGCCGATGGCGGGGGTCCTGGTCGGTCTGCCGGGCAGGCCTGCCAACGCCACCACCGACGAGCGCGGCCGCTACCGCCTCACCGGGCTCGCCGACGGCACGTACGAGATGGAGTTCGCCCGGCCGCTGGGGCACGGCCTGACGAAGCCGGGCCGGGACTCCGACGTCGACTGGCTGCGCAGCGGCCGGCACACCGTCACCGTCCGGCACGGCTCGCGGCAGCGGGTGGACGCCGGCTACCGCAAGGCGGTGCACGACAAGAGCGTCGGCGTCGTCGTGGCGGACCGGCCGGTGGTCGCGGTCGGCGAGCGCTTCACGTTCCAGGTCTTCTACGCCAACTTCGGCAACGTCGCCGACCAGGTCCAGCTCGACGCCCGCTGGGGTGCGGGGCTGAGGCTGGAGAGCATCACCGGCGACGTCCACCACGTCTGGGAGCGCGAGGCCACCACGTTGCTCGGCGCGGTCGCACCGAACACCGGTGAGCCGAACTTCGTGCTGGCCACGTTCGTCGCGACAGCTCCCGGCGACCTGGTGGTCGAGTTCAGCGCGCCGGCGGACGTGGAGGGCGACGCCACCCCGCAGAACAACGCCTGCAACGGGTACGTCAGCGTCACCGGCTGACGGGGAGCGCGGCCCGCGTCCGGGAAGGGCGCGGGCCGCGCCGCAACTACCATCGTGGGATGGGCAACCGTGGTGCTGACGACACCGATGCCGAGGTCGAGTCGTGGAGGGCCGTGGTTCCGGCGATCGATCCGGTGGTCGAGGGCGTGGTCGACCGCGTGCACCAGATCAGCAAGTACCTCGACTTCCTCGCCACGGAGATCGCCGCGCCGCACGGCCTCAACCGCGCCGACTACGAGATCCTCGCGCGCCTGTTCTGGACCGGGCCGCCGCACCGCCTCACGCCCAAGCAGCTCGCGAACGGCACGCTGAGCCCGGCCACGACGATCACCAGCCGGCTCGACCGGCTGGAGAAGGCCGGTCTGGTCGTGCGTGAGCTCGACCCGAGCGACCGGCGGTCGTTGCCGGCGACGCTCACGGACGCGGGCCGCGCGATCTTCCTGCAGATCGTCGCGGGTCAGGCGGAACGGGAGCGGGACCTCTTCACCGCGCTGCCGGAGCCGGACCTCGTGACCCTGCGCGATCTGCTGCGCCAGGTCGTGGAGGTGCTGTCGGGCGAGCTGGGGCCCGCTCATCGGCGCACACGGCTCGCACTCGACAGCAAGGAGTAATTGATACGAACTCGTACTATCCGATATCGTGCTGAATAGCATGAGAGGGAGGGGTGCGAGATGGGTGGCTGCCCGCTGTCCGAGTGACGGAGCTCACGCAACGCCGGGACCCCCGGATTCCGATACCCAGATGGAGTAGCGGAACCTGGGGGAACTGTGCGCAAGCTCTGCGCGGCCGCGATGGCGGCTGCCTTTCTCCTGCCCGTGGCCGGTACGGCCGCCGCGCAGGACGGGATCTCGATCGAAGGCCTCGTGTGGTTCGACCGCGACGAGGACGGCAAGACCGCCGACGAGCCGGGCGTGCCGAACGAGAAGATCGTCAAGGTCGTCCGGGACGGCTCCGGCGAGCTCGTCGGTGAGTACGCGACCGGCGCGGACGGCAGGTACGGCGTTCGCGACCTGCCCGCGGGCAGGTACGTGGTCAGCGTCGAGGTCGCCGGGCGGTACGCGCCCACCGGGCGCCGGAGCGTGACGACCGGGGGCGGCACCGTCGACTTCGGTGTGCGCGGTGGTCAGCTGATCGGCTACTCGTTCCTCGACCAGAACCGCAACGGCGGGATGGACGCGGACCTGGGCGAGCGCCCCTTGGAGCCCGGCACGCTGAACGGCAGGAAGCTCGAACTCCGGCCGGACGGCCAGTTCCTCGTCCAGGACCTGCCCTTCGGCAGGTACGAGCTCGTCGCGGCGGACTACCGCCGTGAGGGCCTCGCGCTCCGGGACACGCAGACGTCCAGCGGCCTGGACTGGGTCACCGGCCGCCGCGTCTACGACGTCGACGCGGACTTCTCCTCGGCGCCGATCGACGTCCTCTACTTCAACCCCAAGGGCGACCTGACGATGGGCATGCCGGTCGTGACGCCCGCGAAGGACGTCTACACCGTGGGCGACGAGGTCGGCGTCGACTTCCGGATCACCAACAACGGTGAGGCGCCGGACAAGGCGGACGTGCTCCTCTCGGCGTGGCACGCCGAGACGCTGTCGTTCAGCGACAACCTCGTCGGTGAGGACGACACGTTCACGATGAAGGACCTGCTGCTGCCGGGGAAGAGCATCGACGTCGAGCTCCGCGTGAAGCTCACCTCGACCGAGCTGCCGTACGTCTTCCCGTTCGTCACCCCGAGCAAGTGGGGCGAGGACAACTTCGCCGACAACAAGCAGAAGCTGCTGATCGAGGTCGTGGAGAAGGGGGCGGAGACCACCGCGCCGACCACGTCCTCGCCCGTCCAGACCTCGCCCGCGCAGACCTCGGCCGTGCCCGCCACGACGACCGGCCCGGCCGCCGCCCGGGCGGGCAACGGCTCGGGCCTCGCGTCCACGGGCGCCTCGCCGCTGGGTTTCCTCGGCCTGGCCGCCCTGCTCCTGACGGCGGGCACCACGGCGTTCTTCGTGGCGCGCCGCCGTCGTTCCTGATCCACCGAAAACTCCTGGGGACACAAGTGAAGAAGCTCTTCGCCGTCGCGATGACGGCTGCTCTCGCCCTTCCCGTCACGGCCACCTCGGCCGCGGCCCAGGGTGAGACGATCACCGTCGAGGGCCTGTTCTTCCTCGACCGCAACGGGGACAACCTCTTCAGCGAAGGGGAGAACGTCCGGGCCAGCGGTCCCGGGGTCACCGTCTTCGTCGTGGGCACCAACGAGAAGGTCGGCAACTTCCCGACGGGTCCGGACGGCAGGTACAAGGCCGTTCTGCCCAAGGGGCCGAAGTACTCGATCGCCAACTCGGACATGTCCGACTACTCGACCACCAAGCCGGCCCGGGGCGCTGCCGAGTCCGCGTCGAACGTGGACTTCCCGCTGCGCGGGAACTTCCTCAGCGGGTTCACGTTCGTCGACGCGAACGACGACGGCGTGAAGCAGGCCGACGAGAAGATCCACGAGGGCAAGGTGAAGGTCACCGGCAAGACGGCGACCGGGGCCGACTTCGCCGCCGAGACCGGCGCGGGCGCGGACGGCCGCTACCTGCTCGACCTCCCGTTCGGCACCATGACCGTCACCGCGCCGAACCTCGCGAAGAGCCGTCTCGCGCTGGCGCGGCCCAAGTCCGACCAGGACGTCGACTGGCTGACCCGCAGCCGGGCGGTGCCGTTCACCCACGAGCGCAACGCGCGGGTCGACCTGCGCTACGTCGACGCCAAGGCCGACATGGCGCTCGCGTCCACGCTCTCGCCGGTCAAGGACACCTACACCCTCGGCGACCGGCTCGACCTGAAGCTCACGGTCTCCAACAAGGGCAACGTGCCGGTCGCGCCGACCGTCGTCCTCGGCAGCTTCTCCGCGAAGCTGCTGTCCCACAGCGACAACGTGACCCTGCAGCCCGGCACCGACGAGGTCTTCACCACCGTGGAGAAGATCCTGCCCGGCGAGCAGACCGAGATCGCGCTGAAGATCGAGCTGAACGACCTGGAGTACACCGAGGTGCACGCGATGGTGCGCTTCGTCCCCGAGGGCTACGAGGACGTCGACCACAAGAACAACGTGGTCAGCACGATGATCAAGGTCGTCGAAGGGGGCACCACGGCGCCGACGACCACCACGTCGCCTTCGCAGACCGGTGCCGCGCCGACGACCACCACGACCACGACCGCTCCGGTCGTGGCGCAGGCGGGCAACAGGTCCGGTCTCGCGTCCACGGGCGCGTCGCCGCTGGGCTTCCTCGGCCTCGGCGCGCTGCTCCTGGCGGCCGGCACGGGTGTCTTCTTCGCGGCGCGCCGCCGCCGCTCCTGAACAACCGAAAACCACTGGGGGACAACGTGAAGAAGGTGTTCGCCGTCGCGATGACGGCAGCCCTCGCCCTGCCCGTCGCGGCCACCACCGCGGCGGCGCAGGACGAGACGATCAGCATCGAGGGCCGGGTCTACCTCGACCGCAACGGCAACAGCCGGTACGACGAGGGTGAGGTCGCGCTGGCCGGGGATCCGGGCGGCACGATCGTCAAGGCGGACTCCGGTGAGAGGGTCGCCAAGTACGCCACCGACGCGGAGGGCCGCTACCGGGTGGAGAACCTCCCGCCGGGCAGGTACCGCGTCGAGTCGCCCGCGATCGAGCGGTACAACGCGGGTACCTCCAGCACGTTCGACCGCACCACCACGGGCGGCACGGTCGACGTCCGCCTCTACGGTTCCCGCGTCATCGGGTACTCGTACGTGGACGCCAACCTGGACCACGTGCGCCAGCCGGACGAGCAGCTGCTCGATCCCGGCACCCTGAACGGCAAGCCGCTGCCGGCACCCGACGAGAAGGGCTACTTCGAGCTCAACGACCTGCCCTTCGGCGACTACGCGTTCGTCCCCGCCGACCACTCGGCCAGGAACCTCCGCCCGGTCGGCACGACCGGTTCGAGGACGTTCAAGCTCGAGCGGTTCAACAACGTCACCACGTTCGACCTCCGCCACGCGGCGATCAAGGGCGACCTCGCGGTCGACGTTCCGGTGCTCACGCCGGCCAAGGACGTCTACGTCCTCGGCGAGGAGGCCGACGTCGTCATCAGGATCAGCAACAAGGGCGAGGCCGCCGAGAAGGCGTCGTTCGTGCTCGCGAGCTACGACGCGGAGACGTTGTCGCACAGCGACAACGTGGTGGCGCCGAACGGCACCGGGTTCGAGTTCGAGTCGAAGGACCCGATCGCGCCGGGCGGGAGCGTCGACGTGCGGCTCAGGATCAGGTTCACCAAGCTGGAGATCCAGAACCTGCACGTCATCGTGCGGCCCAGCAAGTTCTTCAAGGACCCGTTCCAGGACAACGTGGCGTTCCGCGCGGTGAGGGTCGTGGAGAAGGCCCCGGAGACCACGACCCCGAGCACGCCGTCACCGACGACCACCACGACCACGACCGCCCCGGCCGTGGCGCAGGAGGGCAACAAGTCCGGCCTCGCGTCCACGGGCGCCTCACCACTGGGTTTCCTCGGCCTGGGCGCGCTGCTGCTCGCGGCCGGCACGGGTGCGTTCCTCGTGGCGCGCCGCCGCCGGTCCTGACCACTTAGGACCCGCCACGGCTAGTCTGCGCGGCATGGGCATCTTGGTGCATGTGCTGCTGACCGCCGTGGCGGTCTGGGTGTCGACCGCCCTCCCGGGCATCGACCTGGGTGAGGGCACCACCGGGTCGAAGGTCCTCACGCTGCTCGGCGTCGCGGTGATCTTCGGCCTGGTGAACGCGGTCGTGAAGCCGCTGGTGAGGTTCTTCGGCTGCCTGTTCTACCTGCTCACGCTCGGTCTGATCGGGCTCGTGGTGAACGCGCTGCTGTTCATGCTCACCGGCTGGCTGGCCGAGCAGCTCGACCTGCCGTTCCGCGTCGACGGTTTCTGGCCCGCGTTCTGGGGCGCGATCATCGTCGCCCTCACCGGCTGGGTCCTGAACGTCGTCTACGACAAGGTCACCGACAAGGACTGACCCGGTGACGAAGAAGGCCCTCGGTCCGTTGTGGACCGAGGGCCTTTCTCTTGCCGTGGGACTCAGGCCTTCGCCTTGTCCTCGTCCGGCAGCGGCGTGCCGGTCGGGACCTCGTCGGTCGGCGTGTCCTGCTTCTCCGTGCCGCGGCGCACGGACTCCAGCAGCATCTGCGCGACGTCCACGACCTCGACGTGCGCACCGGCCTGGCCGTCGGACTGCCGCGCGGTCACGCCGTCGGTCAGCATCACGCGGCAGAACGGGCAGCCGGTCGCGATCTTCGACGGCGCGGTGCCCAGGGCCTCGTCCACGCGGTCGAGGTTGATGCGCTTGCCGATCCGCTCCTCCATCCACATGCGAGCGCCACCGGCACCGCAGCACATGGAGCGCTCCTCGTGGCGCGGCATCTCGCGCAGCTTCGCGCCGGACGCCCCGATGAGCTCGCGGGGTGCCTCGTAGACCTTGTTGTGGCGGCCCAGGTAGCACGGGTCGTGGTACGTGACGTCCTCGGTGACCGGCGCGACCGGCACCAGGCGGCGTTCGCGGACCAGCTTGTTCAGCAGCTGCGTGTGGTGCACGACCTCGTAGGTGCCACCGACCTGCGGGTACTCGTTCGCGAGCGTGTTGAAGCAGTGCGCGCACGTCACGACGATCTTGCGCTGGCCGGCCGGGCGGTCCTCGAAGACCGCGTTGAGCACCTCGACGTTCTGCTGCGCGAGCATCTGGAACAGGAACTCGTTGCCGGCGCGGCGGGCCGGGTCACCGCTGCAGGTCTCCTCCGGGCCGAGCACCGTGTACTTCACGTCCGCGGTGTGCAGCAGCTCGGCGACGGCCCGCGTGGTCTTCTTCGCGCGGTCCTCGAACGCGCCGGCGCAGCCGACCCAGAACAGGTACTCCGCGTCGCCCAGGTCGCCGTCGAACACCGGCACCTCGAAGTCGAGGCCCTCGGTCCAGGCCAGGCGGTCCTTGGCGTTCTGGCCCCAGGGGTTGCCCTTGTTCTCGAGGTTCTTGAACATGCCGCCGAGCTCGGTC
The DNA here is from genome assembly GCF_036321065.1 of Lentzea sp. DG1S-22. NCBI lineage: Bacteria > Bacillati > Actinomycetota > Actinomycetes > Pseudonocardiales > Pseudonocardiaceae > Lentzea > Lentzea sp. DG1S-22. The sequence goes on from NZ_CP143276.1 coordinate 6,186,355, forward strand.
GGGAAGTTCGACTCGATCAGCACCTGGTAGCGGCGCATGTCGACGATGTGGTCGACGTGCTCGATGTCCACCGGGCACTGCTCGACGCACGCGCCGCAGGTCGTGCACGACCACAGCACCTCGGGGTCGATGACGCCGAGCTCGTCGGGACCGCCGACCAGCGGGCGCTCGGACTCGGCCATCGCCAGCACGTCGATCGACTCGAGGCGCTTCTTGTAGTCCTCGTACTTGTCCTCGACCAGGCCGACCTCATCACCGGCCATGTCGCGCGAGCCGCCGGCGAGCAGGTACGGCGCCTTGGCGTAGGCGTGGTCGCGCAGCTGCGTGATGACCATCTTGGGCGACAGCGGCTTGCCGGTGTTCCAGGCGGGGCACTGCGACTGGCAGCGGCCGCACTCGGTGCAGGTGGAGAAGTCGAGCCAGCCCTTCCAGCTGAAGTCCTCGACCTTGCCGACGCCGAACACGTCCTTGTCCGGGTCGGCCTCCTCGAGGTCGAGCACCTTGCCGCCGGACATCATCGGCTTGAGCGCGCCCAGGGCGACGCCGCCGTCGTCCTCGCGCTTGAAGTAGATGTTGAAGAACGCCGAGAACCGGTGCCAGGCGACGCCCATCGTGAGGTTCCGGCCGACGACGACCAGCCAGATCATGCCGCTCAGCAGCTTGACCAGCGCCATCACCGACACCCAGATGGGCGCGGAGGGCAGGAGCTGCGCGAGCGGCTGCGTCACGAACGACGTCCACAGCGGCGCGGACTCGAGGCCGCTCGACTGCTTGAACGCCTTGACCATGAGGATGCCGACGCCCTCGATGATCACGACCGCCTCGACGAAGTAGGCGGAGCGGAAGCTCGAGCCCGCGAAGCGGGAGATCCGGTCGGCCCGGCGCGGGTGGTTGAGCTGGCGGATGATCGCGAGGGCCACACCGCCGACGACGGTGCCGAGGCCCAGCAGTTCGACCAGCAGCAGCCAGATCGACCACGTGCCGATGACCGGCCAGTGGAAGCGCGGGTCGAACACCTCGCCGTACGCCTCGAACAGCACCGCGGAGCCGATGAGGAAGCCCCACATCACCATCCAGTGCCACGGGGCGACCGAACGGAACTTCGCCATCCTGGTGTGGGCGACGAACTCGACGATCATCGTCTTCATGCGCGGCACGAACGGCCCGAAGCGGGTGCCGTCCGGCTGCCCGAGCCGGATGATCCTGATCTGCTTCAGCACGCCGGCGACGAACACGCCCCAGGCGACGACGCTCACCGCCACGGCGACGAGTCCGAGAACCAGCTGGAGGGTCATGGCGGGAGTCTAGGCCAGGTTACCGCTGAGTAACCACTTGGACGTGGCCGGTGTCTCCTCACGGACCGGTCAAGAAAGCGGAACTGGACCTCAAACTTGTGGAACAATCGTTCAGGTATCTGGTTCCAGCCTCCGGGGGTCGCCGTGCTGTACCTGCTCCTCGCCGCGGCGATCGCGGCGGAAATCGGGGCCACGGTCTCGTTGAAGCTGTCCGAGGGATTCACCAGACTGTGGCCGTCGGTGGTGGTCGTCATCGGGTACGCCATCGCCTTCACAGCACTTTCGCGCGCGTTGAAGTTGGGTATGCCCGTGGGCGTCGCCTACGCCGTGTGGTCGGCCGTCGGCGTCGCAGCCGTCGCGATCATCGGCTGGAGGTTCCTCGGCGAGACCCTCAACCCGACGATGGTCATCGGACTGGCGCTGATCATCGGCGGCGTGGTGACGCTCGAACTCGGGAGGACGCACTGACCGCGGTGGTGGAGAGCCAGAAGGTCGACGGCCGCAAGGCGCGCGGCGAGAAGAAGCGGCGGGCGATCGTCGAGGCCGCGCTGCGCGTGATCGAGCGCGAGGGCATCGCCGGCGTGACGCACCGCAGCGTCGCCCGTGAGGCGGGCGTGCCGACGACAGCGCCCACCTACTACTTCGCGACGCTCGACGAACTGCTGATCGCGACGCTGCTGTGGTCGGCCGAAGCGCTGTGCGACGACATCCTGAAGATCGTCGCGAGCGGCACCGCGCGCGAGATCGCGTCGAGCCTCGCGAGGGCGGTCGGCCGCGACCGGGGACGGACGCTCGCCGAGTACGAGCTGTACCTGCTGGCGGGCCGCCGTCCCGAGCTGAAGCCCGCCGCGCGCCGCTGGCTCGACCTGGCGGTGGAGCTCGCGCGGCCCGCCGACCCGGTCGCGTTCCGCGCGTTCCTCGCCGCGATCGACGGGCTGCTGGTGCAGGGCCTGATAGCGGACGTCGCCCCGACCGAGGACGAGCTGGAGCCAATCGTGTCCTTCTTGATCCGCGGTCGCGACGATCCGGCCCCGCTCACCGGGGAAGAATGAGGGCATGAAGTTCGCGCGAGAGGTGTCCGGCATCAGCCACGGAGTGAGCCTCGGGCTGCTGGCCGCGCTGTACGTGCGCGACTCCCTCGCGTTGTCGGTGGACGTCGAACCGCACGTGCCCGGTCTGGACCCGCCGCTGCCGGTGCGGGTGCCGACCGGCGTGGACCGCGTCGCGGTGACGGCGGAGTGGCCGGGCTGGTGGGCCGACGCGCTGGACGCGTGCACGCACGACGCCGAGTCCGTGACGGCCGAGAACGCCGCGGCGTTGCTGACCCGACCGGCCAGCCGGGCCGCCGTGCTCGCGCTCAAGCCTGGCATCGAGCAGCTGCACCGGGTGCAGAGCCCGGCCCCGCTGCCGATCGGGGACGTGCTGCGCGGCGTCGAGTCGCGCATCGGCCGGTGGGCGCAGAGCGTGGAGCTGCACATCGCCGAGGTGCCGGTCGAGGGCCTGCTGTGGGAGCGGATCGCGCCCGCGCACGTGCTGGCGTCCACGCGGTTCCTGAACGACCCGGCGCGCACGGCGCCGGCGTTGCGCGCGGTCCTCGAAGACCTCGTCTGACGGGGTAGGGCCAGCCCCACCCCGTCTTCGGGGGCTGACTGCCGTGTCGCCGAGCCACGCCACCTCTAGTTTTGTGCGCATGATGAGGACGGCGCTGGTGGCGTTGCTGGCCGGGGCGGTGCTGACAGGGCTGTCGGGCTGTGGCATCCGCATCGTGGAGTACGAGTTCTCCGACGACCACGTCGTCGCGGAGAAGTTCACGTCGGTGCGTGCGCGCAACGGCTCGGGGGACGTGACGATCAGGTACCGGCAGGGCCTGACCGAGACGAAGATCCACCGCAGGGTGGAGCACAACAAGAACAACAAGCCGGCCGGCGCCACCCACCGGATCGAGGGCGACGCGCTGGTGCTGGACACGTGCGGGGACAGCTGCGAGGCCAACTACGAGGTCCTGGTGCCCTCGGCCGACATCGCGGTCGTCGGGGACGTCGGGTCGGGCGACGCGGTCGTCGAGGGCCTGAAGTCCGTCGAGTACCAGACCGGCTCCGGCGACATCGCCGCCCTGGACATCGCGGGGGACGTCAAGGTGAGCACCGGGTCGGGCGACTTCCGGGCCACCAGGGTGGGCGGCACCGCGACCGCCGACCTCGGGTCCGGGCGCATCGAGCTGAACACGGTGAAGGGCAAGGTCCTCGCCGTCACGAGGTCCGGCGACATCGACGGCTCCTTCCTCGGCGGCGACGTGATCGCCGACGCCAGCTCCGGCCGGGTCGAGCTGACCTTGGCGGAGCCGAGGTCGGTGCGGGTGATGAGCGGCTCCGGCGACGTCAACGTCCGGGTGCCGGGCGGTCCGTACCGGGTCACCGGGACGTCGGGCAGCGGGGAGCGCGAGGTGCACGTCGCGACCGACCCGGACGCGCCGCTCGAGCTGAACCTCACGACCGGGTCCGGCGAGGTGCGGGTGTTCGCGATCTGAGCTCGTCCGAGGGGGACTGTGTCGAGGGCCACTCCACAAGGGGCGGCCCTCGTCGCGTTGTGAGGGAACAACGAGACTTTCCCGGCCGTTGAGCCAGTCAGAAAGCTTGAGTCGGATAGACTCAAGGTTGAGCAGGTGGCAAACTTGAGCCAGCAACGCTCAACAAGTACTAGCGGAAGGAACTCCAATGGCGCGTGCAGTCGGCATCGACTTGGGGACGACCAACTCCGTCGTCGCCGTTCTCGAGGGCGGTGAGCCGACGGTCATCGCCAACTCGGAGGGCTCGAGGACGACCCCGTCCATCGTCGCGTTCGCGAAGAACGGCGAGGTTCTCGTGGGTCAGCCCGCGAAGAACCAGGCCGTCACCAACGTCGACCGCACCATCCGGTCGGTCAAGCGCCACGTCGGCACCAGCTGGAAGACCGACGAGATCGACGGCAAGCAGTACACCTCGCAGGAGATCTCCGCGCGCGTGCTGATGAAGCTCAAGCGCGACGCCGAGGCGTACCTCGGTGAGGAGATCACCGACGCCGTCATCACCGTCCCCGCCTACTTCGAGGACGCGCAGCGCCAGGCCACCAAGGAAGCCGGCCAGATCGCCGGCCTCAACGTGCTGCGCATCGTCAACGAGCCGACCTCCGCCGCCCTGGCCTACGGCCTCGACAAGGGCGAGAAGGAGCAGACCATCCTGGTCTTCGACCTCGGTGGCGGCACGTTCGACGTCTCGCTGCTCGAGCTCGGCGACGGTGTGGTCGAGGTCCGCGCGACCTCCGGTGACAACCACCTCGGTGGCGACGACTGGGACCAGCGCATCGTCGACTGGCTGGTCGACCGCTTCAAGCAGGCCAACGGCATCGACCTGACCAAGGACAAGATGGCCCTGCAGCGGATCCGCGAGGCCGCCGAGAAGGCCAAGATCGAGCTGTCGAGCTCCAGCAACGCCTCGATCAACCTGCCGTACATCACCGTCGACGCGGACAAGAACCCGCTGTTCCTCGACGAGACGCTCTCGCGCGCCGAGTTCCAGCGGATCACGAACGACCTGCTCGAGCGCACCCGCGCGCCGTTCAACAACGTGATCAAGGACGCCGGCATCTCCGTCGGCGACATCGACCACGTCGTGCTCGTCGGTGGCTCGACCCGCATGCCCGCCGTCGCGGAGCTCGTCAAGGAGCTGACCGGCGGCCGCGAGCCCAACAAGGGCGTGAACCCGGACGAGGTCGTCGCCGTCGGCGCCGCCCTGCAGGCCGGTGTCCTCAAGGGCGAGGTCAAGGACGTCCTGCTGCTCGACGTCACCCCGCTGTCCCTCGGCATCGAGACCAAGGGCGGCATCATGACCAAGCTGATCGAGCGCAACACCACGATCCCGACGAAGCGCTCCGAGACCTTCACCACCGCGGACGACAACCAGCCGTCGGTGCAGATCCAGGTCTTCCAGGGCGAGCGCGAGATCGCGGCCCACAACAAGAAGCTCGGCATGTTCGAGCTGACCGGCCTGCCGCCCGCCCCGCGTGGCGTGCCGCAGATCGAGGTCACCTTCGACATCGACGCGAACGGCATCGTCCACGTGTCGGCGAAGGACCTGGGCACCGGCAAGGAGCAGTCGATGACGATCACCGGTGGCTCCGCGCTGCCGAAGGACGACATCGACCGCATGGTCAAGGACGCCGAGGCCCACGCGGAGGAGGACAAGCGCCGCCGCGAGGAGGCCGAGGTCCGCAACCAGGCCGAGACCCTGGTCTACCAGACGGAGAAGGTCGTCAAGGAGAACGACGACAAGCTCCCGGCGGAGATCAAGGAGAAGGTCAACGCCGCGATCACCGAGGCCAACGAGGCGCTCAAGGGCACCGACATCGCCGCCATCAAGGCCGCGGTGGAGAAGCTCGCGACCGAGTCGCAGGCCATCGGCCAGGCGATCTACGCGAACGCTCCGGGTGCTCCCGGTGCCGAGGCCCCCGGTGCGGACGCTCCGGGTGCCGCCGGTGCGGGTGCCAAGAAGGACGACGACGTCGTCGACGCCGAGATCGTGGACGAGGACGAGAAGAAGTGACCGAACCGAGGCACGCCGCCCCTGACGAGGAGCAGCCTCAGGTCGTCGTGAACGACCGGCGCCGGATCGACCCCGAAACGGGCGAGGTCCGGGCGCCGGCCCACGCGGCGCCCGAGGACGGCCTTGGCGAAGGCACTGCTCCGGTTTCCGAAGAGCCCCTGGTCGCCGAGGTCGTGGACTCCGTCGCCGCCGAGCTGAAGACCCAGCTCGACGAGCGCACCGCCGACCTCCAGCGGCTCACCGCCGAGTACGCGAACTACCGCAAGCGGGTGGAACGCGACCGCGAAGCGGTGATCAACAACGCGAAGGCGTCCGTCGCCTCCGAGCTGCTCTCCGTGCTGGACGACATCGAGCGGGCCGCCGCGCACGGCGACCTGACCGGTGCGTTCAAGGCGGTGGCGGACAAGCTCGTGTCCACGTTGCAGAAGACCGGCCTGGAGCCGTTCGCGCACGAGGGCGAGGCGTTCGACCCGTCGGTGCACGAGGCCGTGCAGCACAGCACGTCCCCGGACGTCGAGGGGCCGACGGTCACCGCCGTCCTGCGCCGCGGCTACACGTTCGGCGACAAGCTCGTCCGGCCCGCGCTCGTCGCGGTGACCGACCACGAGCCCGGTGCGCCGGCTGAAGAAGCGTAGGGAGGAGGAGACGTCCGGTGAGTGCTAGGGACTGGATCGAAAAGGACTTCTACCGCGAGCTGGGCGTCTCCTCCGACGCGTCGGCCGACGAGGTCAAGAAGTCGTACCGCAAGCTCGCCCGCGAGCTGCACCCCGACGCGAACCCGGGTGACGCCAAGGCCGAGGCCCGCTTCAAGGCGGTCTCCGAGGCCTACGGCGTGCTGTCGGACCCGGCGAAGCGCAAGCAGTACGACGAGGCCCGCCGGCTGTTCGCGGGCGGTGGGGGCTTCCCCGGCTCCGGCGGGTTCGGCTCGGGCGGCTTCGACGTCAACGACCTGTTCGGCCGTGCCGCGCAGGGCGCCGGTGGCGGCGGCCTGGGCGACCTGCTCGGTGGCCTGTTCAACCGCCGCGGTGGTGCGTCGGCCGGCTCGGCCACGCGCCCGCGCCGCGGCGAGGACGTCGAGACCGACGTCCGCATCGACTTCACCGAGGCGGTGAGGGGAGCGACGGTGCCGCTGCGCCTGTCGTCCCCCGCCGCCTGCACCACGTGCAACGGCTCGGGTGCCAGGCCGGGCACCACGCCGCACACGTGCGCGACCTGTTCGGGTTCCGGCCTGGTCACGCGCTCGCAGGGCGCGTTCGCGTTCAGCGAGCCGTGCCGCGACTGCCGCGGCACCGGCCGGATCATCGACGACCCGTGCCCCGAGTGCGGCGGCGACGGCGTCAGCACCCGCACCCGCACGCTGACGGTGCGGATCCCGTCCGGGGTCGACGACGGCCAGCGGATCCGCCTCGCGGGCCAGGGCGAACCCGGCCGCAACGGCGGTCCGAACGGCGACCTGTTCGTGCGGGTGCACGTCAACCCGCACGGCATCTTCGGCCGCCAGGGCAACGACCTGACGCTGACGGCGCCGATGACGTTCCCCGAGCTCGCGCTCGGAACGACGTTGACCGTGCCCACGCTCGACGGCAAGGTGACCTTGAAGGTGCCCGCCGGAACCGCCTCCGGGCGGGTGCTGCGGGCCCGGGGCAAGGGCATCACCAAGCGCGACGGCTCCGCCGGGGACCTCCTGATCACCCTGGAGGTCGCGGTGCCGAACAACCTCTCGTCCGAGGCCCGCGCGGCACTCGAGGCGTACGCGGACGTGACGAAGGGCCACGACCCCCGTGGTGATCTGAACGCACTGCTTGAAGGGCGGTGAAAGCGGTGGGTTTTCCGTTCCCTCCCGGGACCGATGAGGACACGCCGTTCTTCGTGATCTCGGTGGCGGCGCAGCTGTCCGGGCTGCACGCCCAGACCCTGCGGTCCTACGACCGGATGGGCCTGGTGTCGCCCGGCCGCACGCCCGGTGGCGGGCGCCGGTACTCGATGCGCGACATCGTGCTGCTGCGCGAGGTCCAGCGGCTCTCGCAGGACGAGGGCGTGAACCTCGCGGGCATCAAGCGGATCATCGACCTGGAGAACCAGGTCGACGCCCTCCGCTCGCGGGTGGCCGAGCTCCAGCAGGAGCTCGCGCAGGCGCACGCGGCGGCCGACTCGGCCGCCGCCGCCGTGCACGCCTCCTACCGGCGGGACCTGGTCCCGATCCGGCAGGAGACGGCGCTCGTCGTGTGGAAACCGAAGCCCCGCAAGTGATCGAGCGCCTCTACGAGGTCTTCGCGACGCCGCGTCCCCGCGTGGTCGAGTTCTGCGACCACTGCGTGGACGCCGCGAGCGTCGCGCCGTTCACCGAGGTTCCGCTGCGCCGGCTGACCTCCGAGCACCTCGGGGAGTTCTGGCTGCGGTCCGGGACGATCGGCGACGAGACCTTCGTGCGCTACCTGCTCCCGCGCGTGATGGAGCTGATCGCGGCCGGTGAGCTCGACGCCGACTTCTTCTGGCTGCGCCTCGTGACCGAGGCCCACGAGAACGGCGGCCCGGACGAGCGGGCGGCGATCGAGGCGTACTTCCTCGCCACACCGCCCGCGCTGGCGGGTCTCGTCACCGGACGCCTGCGCGACCTGCCCCCCGGCGGTTCGGTGGCCGCGTGGCTGCGCGGACCGGAACCCCTCGCCGTGCTGGAGGAAGCCGCGCTGACCGAGCCCGATCCGGACGGCGCGTTCTCCGAGGCGCACCTCGAGCTCGAAGCTCACCTCTCGAAGTAGAACCCGGCTTCCAGGTCCTCCAGGAGGCCGGGTTCCCGCGGTTCCCAGCCCAGCAGGGCCTTCGTGCGCTCGGCCGACGTCGGTGAGTCGCGTGACACCATGAACGCCAGTGCGCCGAAGTGCTCCTGTGCTCGTTCGGCCGGGATGCTCTCCGTCGGCACGCCCAGTTTGCGGCCGATGACCTCGGCGATCTCCCTCATGGTCACGGCCTCCTCTGCCACCGCGTGCAGCACCGAGCCGGCGGGTGCCTTCTCCACGGCCAGCCGGTAGAGGCGTGCCGCGTCCAGGGTGTGGCCCGCTGACCAGCGATTCGTGCCGTCGCCGGGGTAGCCGGAGATGCCGGTGGCCCTCGCGGTCCTGACCAGGGTCGGGATGAAGCCCGCCGTGTCCAGGCGGCTGTGGACGGTCGGCGGCAGGACCACCACGGAGCCGCGGACGTCCCGGGCGTCGATGATCGCGTTGCGGGCCGCGCCGCGGGGGCTGTCGTCCGGGACGCGTTCCTCCTCGGTGGCCGTGCGGCCCAGGTCCGAGTACGACAGGGTGCCGCTGGTGCCGACCAGGGGCTTGCCGGTGCCCGCCAGCTCGTCCAGGAACGCCCTGACGACGGTGAGGTCGGCGTCGGCGGCGCCCTGGTAGTCGCCCGCGTACATCTCGTCGTGCTTGAACGCCAGGTGGATCACCGCGTCGGACTCGGCCGCGCCCTTGCGCAGGCCGTCCAGGTCGTCGAGGTCGCCCAGCCGGGCGGTGGCGCCTTGGGCCTCGACCTCGGCGGCGGACGCCTCGGAGCGGGCCAGGCCCACGACCTGGTGGCCTGCTCGCAGGAGTTCGGGGACCACCGCTGATCCGACGTGACCGCTGGCGCCCGTGACGAAGACCTTCATGGGTGCTTCTCCAACAAGTGATGGGACTTGGTCTCATCAACCGTAGCAGAGTGATGGGACTAAGTCGCATCACTTAGGATGGGCGCATGGGTCGATGGGAGCCGGACGCGCGGGAGCGGTTGGTGCGCGCCGCACTCGACCTGTTCGGCGAGCAGGGGTACGAGAACACGGCGGTCGCGCAGATCGCGGAGCGCGCCGGGCTCACGAAGAGCACGTTCTTCCGGCACTTCCGGGACAAGCGCGAGGTGCTGTTCGGCGGTCAGGACGAGCTGGCCGAGGTGCTGACGACCGGCATCGCCGAGACCCCGGAGGGGGCCGGACCCCTGGCCGCGGTCGGGGCGGCGCTGGTCGCCGTCAGCGCCTGGTTCACCGACGAGCAGCGGGCGTACGGGCCGCAGCGGCAAGCGGTGATCGCGGGCAACGACGAGCTGCGCGAGCGTGCGGCGTTGAAGATGGTCGGGTTCGCCGTCGCGATGACGGACGCGCTGAAGCGGCGCGGGGTCGCCGAGCTGGAGGCCGCCGTGGCCGCCGAGCTCGGCGTGCTGGCGTTCCAGCGCGGCTACGACGCGTGGCTGGAGGCCGGCGGGGACTTCGGTGAGATCACCCGCCGGACGCTCCGTGACGTGTGCGAGGCCGTCAGCTCGCTAGAGGGCGCCGAGTAGTTCCTCGACCTCGGCCGCGATGCGGTCCAGGGCCTGCTCGTCGTCGTGGGCGGTGATCGCGCGGTCCATCCAGTCCGCGATCAGCGGCATCTGCTCCGGCTTCAGGCCGCGGGTGGTGACGCCGGGCGTGCCGAGGCGGATGCCGGACGGGTCGAACGGCTTGCGGGTGTCGAACGGAACGGCGTTGTAGTTGAGCTCGATGCCCGCCCGGTCGAGCGCCCGCGCGGCCGGCTTGCCGCCGATCAGCTTCGACGTGAGGTCGATCAGGACCAGGTGGTTGTCGGTGCCGCCGGACACCAGGTCGAAGCCGCGTTCCAGCAACGCCTCCGCGAGGGCCTGGGCGTTCTTCACGACCAGGTGCGCGTACTCGCGGAACTCCGGCTGCGCGGCCTCGTGCAGCGCCACGGCGATGGCGGCCGTGGTGTGGTTGTGCGGCCCGCCCTGCAGACCGGGAAAGATCGCGCGGTCGACGGCCTTCGCGTGCTCGGCGTCGCTGAGGACCATGGCGCCGCGCGGGCCCCTGAGGGTCTTGTGCGTCGTCGTGGTGATCACCGGGGCGTGGCCGACCGGAGACGGGTGCGCCCCGCCCGCGACCAGTCCGGCGATGTGCGCGATGTCGGCGACGAGGAGCGCGCCGACCTCGTTCGCGATCTCCGCGAACGCCGGGAAGTCGATGGTGCGCGGGATCGCCGTGCCACCGCAGAAGATCACCTTCGGGCGTTCGGCCAGCGCGAGGGCGCGGACCTCGTCCAGGTCGACGCGGCCGGTGTCCTTGCGGACCTCGTACTGCACGCTGCGGAACCACTTGCCGGTGGCCGAGACGCTCCAGCCGTGCGTGAGGTGGCCGCCCATCGGCAGCGACATGCCCATCACGGTGTCGCCCGGCCGCAGGAAGGCCAGGTAGACGGCGAGGTTCGCCGGGGAACCCGAGTACGGCTGGACGTTCGCGTGGTCCACGCCGAACAGCGCCTTCGCGCGCTCCTGCGCCAGCAGCTCGACCTGGTCGATGACCTGCTGGCCCTCGTAGTACCGCTTGCCGGGGTAGCCCTCGGAGTACTTGTTGGTCAGCACCGAACCTGTTGCCTCGAGCACGGCGGCCGACACGTCGTTCTCGGACGCGATCATGCGCAGTTTCCGGGCCTGCCGCTCGGCCTCTGCGGTGACCAGGGCGAACACGGCGGGATCTGTCTCAGCGAGCACAGCGCGACTCCACGCCGGGCACCCAGGCGTTCGGTGCGCTCGGCAGTCGCTTCCCGGTGGTCGCTTCCACCCTCGGCACGCCAGTCGCGGACGTGCCGAGCTTAGTCCAGCGTGAACGGGTCGTACTTGATCCGGTCGAGCGGAGTTCCGGCGACCAGCATGCGGGAGACCGTCGACCTGATCATGGCGGGGCTGCCGCAGACCAGGACGTCGCGTTCCTCCCACGCGCCGTAGCGGGTGACCACGTCGGCGAGGCTGCCCTGCTCGACACCCCGGACGCCGGGGTCGGACTCCAGCACCGGCACGACCGTGAGCCACGGGTTCGTGGTCGCGATGCGCTGCAGGTTGTCCAGGTCGTAGAGGTCCTCGCGGGTGCGGCCGCCGTAGAACAGGTGCACGCGCGGGTTCTCGCCGTACTGCGCCATCTCGTCGATGATCGCGTGCATCGGCGCGACACCCGTGCCGCCGGCCACCATCAGGATGTCCGACCCGGCCGTGCGGTCGACCGAGAGACGTCCCATGGGCGGTCCGATGCGCCACGTGTCACCGGCCTGCGTGTGGCCGACCACCGAGCGGGACACCCAGCCGCCGTCGACGGACCGGATGTGGAACTCGATGACGCCGTCCTCGCGGGGGGCGTTCGCCGGCGAGTAGTACCGCCACAGGCGCTTGCGCTGCGGCGTCTCCACGCTGACGTACTGACCGGCCTTGTAGTTGACCGGGTGGTCGGGCTGCAGCCGCACGACCGCCAGGTCCCACGAGACGCGCTGGTGCTCCAGCACCGTCGCGTGCCAGTACGCGGGCCCGTTGTCGGCGTCGGCCGCCTCCTGCATGGCCCTGGCCATGAGGGTGTAGGCCTCGGCCCACGCCATCTCGACCTTCGGCGTCCAGGCGGCACCGGCGAACTTCTTCACCGCGGACAGCAGTGCCGTCCCGACCGCCTCGTAGTGGACGTTGATGACACCGAACTTGCGGTGGTCGCGGCCCAGCTGGCGCAGGAACGGGATGAGGTCGTCCGGGCGGTCGACCATCTGCACCACGTGCACGAGGGCACGCAGCAGACGGCTGCGTTGCACCTCCATGTTCGCGGGGAACATCTCGCGTGTGGCGGGCGAGAGCGAGAAGAGCATTCCGTAGAAGAACTTCGCCACTTCTTCGGAATGCGGCTCCACCACCGCGAAGCTCTCCCGGATCATCCGCACCATCGCGGTGACGCCGGGGGGTGGCTCTCGGTGGGGCGGGGTAGGGATGGGGCTCAGCACAGCGTTCGCAGTCATGGTCCGCGCGCAGTCTCCACGTTCTGGTTGGCGCCAGCAAGGCGCTGTCGTCCTCGTCAAGCATCCGTCCCCCGACAGGGTGGACAGTAACCCCTGTTCGGGCCGCTTGACTCCTTGATGCCACCTTCGAGCGAAGCACGATTACTTTAGGTGAGTGGTTGCTACCGCAACAGTGTGAATGTGAGGGTCCTTCTGTACCGGGTTGCGTGCTTGCGTGCTTGGGTAGGCCGCGTGTCCCCGCCTGAGTTGACTGAAACCACCTCACCCAACCGTGTCGAGCTCCCCGGCTCACGCGGAGAGCACTTCCTCCAATGTGCCCTGGAGACGTCCGATCGCGCCAGACGCTTCTACACGGACCAGGTGCTGGACCACCTCAACCCCGCGATGGCCGACTTCGTCGGCCGGATGGAGATGGCCTTCATCTCGACGGCCGACGCCGACGGCGAGTGCGACTCGACGCTGCGCTGCGGGCCGGCCGGGTTCCTCCACGTCGTCGACTCGCGGACCGTCGTGTACCCCGAGTACCGCGGCAACGGCGTCATGGCGTCGCTGGGCAACATCATGGAGAACCCGCACGTCGGAATGCTGATGGTGGACTTCACCGAGGACCTGATCGGGCTGCACGTGAACGGACGTGCCCGGATCGCTCCCCTCTCCGAGTTCGCGGAGCTCGCCGGAGGGGACCGGAAGGTCGAGCGTTGGGTGGTGGTGGAGGTGCAGGAGGCCTACGTCCACTGCCGCAAGCACATCCCCCGGATGGTGCCCGTGGACCGGGTCCGGGACTGGGGGACCGACGACGTCCGGCGGAAGGGTGGCGACTTCTTCGGGGTCAAGGCGGATCGGATGAGTTCGGCGGAGAGCTGATCCCGGCGGTGTGATGACGGCCTGTGCACCTGGCGCGCGGGCCGTCTCGTCGTTCGAGGGCCTGTCTGTCCAACTTCGCTGTTCCGATCTCCCCGGGCCGCGCGCCCGATCTCGACTCCACCGAGGCGCGCAAACCTGGTGTGACGCATCAGCCACCGAATTAGTTGGCCTAGCTAACTATCTCCAGATATAGTTGTATGGCGTCAACTAACTACTGGAGGTGTGCTTGAACCGGCCCTCGTCACACAGGGAGATCCTCGAAGCGCTGTCCGGCATCTGGGTCGCGTTGCTGGTCGCCATTCTCAGCTCCACCATCGTCTCGAACGCTCTCCCGACGATCCTGGCCGAGCTCAAGGGCACGCAGACCCAGTACACGTGGGTCATCACGGCGATGTTGCTGGCTTCCACGGCGAGCACGCCGCTGTGGGGCAAGCTCGCGGACCTGTTCGACAAGAAGAGGTTGTTGCAGGCGGCGATCGTGCTGTTCGTCGTCGGTTCCGTGCTGGCAGGGTTCAGCCGGAACATGGAGCAGCTCATCGGGTTCCGGGTCGTGCAGGGGCTCGGGATGGGTGGTGTGCAGGCGCTCGGGCAGGTCGTCGTGGGGGCGTTGCTCAGCCCGCGCGAGCGTGGGCGCTACAGCGGCTACACCGGCATGGTGATCTCCGCCGGCACGGTCGGCGGGCCGCTGGTCGGCGGGTTCCTCGTCGACTGGCCGGGGTGGCGGTGGTGCTTCTTCGTCTGCGTGCCGCTGGCGCTGGTGGCGCTGGGCGTGCTGCACAAGACGCTGCACCTGCCGGTGAAGAAGCAGCACGTGAAGATCGACTACCTCGGGGCCACGCTCATCACCGGTGGTGTGAGCCTGGTGCTGATGTGGGTGTCGTTCGCCGGCAAGGACTTCGCCTGGGTCAGCCGGGAGAGCGCGCTGTTCGTCGGCGGGGCGTTGCTGGCGATCACCGCTGCCTACTTCGTGGAGCGGCGGGCTTCCGCGCCGGTCATCCCGCTGCACCTGTTCCGGAACCGGACGGTGGTGCTCGCGATGCTGGGTGGTGTCGCGGTGGGCACGGCGATGTTCGGGGCCTCGGTGTTCATGGGGCAGTACTTCCAGATCGCCCGCGGGTTCTCGCCGACCAAGGCCGGGTTGCTGACGGTGCCGCTGGTGCTCGGGCTGAGCGTGTCGTCGACGGTCAGCGGGCAGTTGATCGCCAAGAGCGGCAGGTGGAAGAGCTACCTCGTGTGGGGGTCGTTCTCGCTGGTCGCCGGGTTGGCGCTGCTCGGGACGATCGACCACCGGACCAACCTCGTGCTCATGGGGGCCTACCTGGCGCTGGTCGGTGTCGGGGTGGGGCTGACCATGCAGAACCTCGTGCTCGCCGTGCAGAACGGGGTCGGGATGGCGGACCTCGGGGCGGCCAGCTCCACGGCCACGTTCCTCCGGTCGCTGGGCGGGACGGCCGGCGTCTCGGTGCTGGGGGCCGTGCTGGCGGCCCAGGTGAGCACCAAGACGCTCGACCCCGGGTCCCTCTCCCCGGTCGTGCGGGACTCCTACGGCGACGCGATGGGCGAGCTGTTCCTCATCGCCGCCGGGCTCGCCGTGTTCACGGTCATCGCGGTGCTGCTGATCAAGGAACAGCCGTTGCGGGACTCCGTGGACGAGGACGTGGTTGTCACTCCAACGGGTTCTGGCGCACAGACGGTCGCCACTGAACTTGACTCACCTGTGGATACTGACCAGCGGATTGTGGACAAGTCGGCATCTGCTGTGGACAAGCTGCTGGTGCTTTCGAGTGACGACGATCAGGACGTCGCGGCGCGCTCGGCTGCGCTGCGTTCCACGCAGAACTCGTTGCCCTCGGGGTCGCGGAGGGTCACCCAGCCGGTGCCGTCGGGCCTGCGCTGATCGTCGAAGAGCGTCGCGCCGAGGCCGATCAGGCGCTCCACCTCCTCGTCGCGGGTGGTACCGACCGGCTGCAGGTCGAGGTGGAGCCTGTTCTTGAGCTCCTTGCCCTCCGGCACGGTGATGAACAGGTAGCGGATGCCGCTCGGCAGGTGGATCAGGCACTCCGGGTCGCCGGGGTTGTCCTCCGGGTCGAGCGGCAGGCCCAGGACCTGGCCCCACCACGAGGCGATCTCGTACGAGTCGCGCGCGTCGACCGTGATGTTGTGGATGATTGAGGTCATGGCGCCGATCTTCGCCGAACCCCCGCCGCCGGCCACCTGGTTTTCCGGGCGGGCGTGTGATCTGCGCCGTGTTCAGGGTTGAGCGGAACACACTCAACTTTTCTGACGTTGTGCGGGATGATGGTCCATGCTTGACGCTGACCACGAGGTGGAGGAATGGACGCTTTCAACCCGACGACCAAGACGCAGCAGGCCGTGTCCGCGGCGGTGCAGGCCGCGACGCTGAACGGGAACCCGGACGTGGGTTCCGTGCACCTGCTCAGTGCCCTGCTGGCGCAGACGGACGGGTTGACCGCGCCGTTGCTCGAGGCGGTGGGCGCCGACCCGGCCCAGGTGCGCAAGGAGCTGGAGCAGCTCTCGCGCTCGTTGCCGAGCGCCTCCGGCTCGACCGTCTCCGCCCCGCAGCTGTCGCGCGACGCCGTGCGCGTGCTGAACAAGGCGCAGGAGCTCGCGACCGGGATGGGCGACGAGTACGTCTCCACCGAGCACCTGCTCGTGGGGCTCGCGCAGCACGGTGGCCAGGTGGCCGACCTGCTGCGGCGCAACGGTGCCACGCCCGACGCGCTGACCGAGGCCTTCGCGAAGGTGCGCGGGTCGGCGCGGGTGACGTCGGCTGATCCCGAGGGCACCTACAAGGCGCTGGAGAAGTACGGCGTCGACCTGACCGAACGTGCGCGCAAGGGCGAGCTCGACCCCGTGATCGGCCGTGACTCCGAGATCCGGCGGGTCGTGCAGGTTCTGTCGCGGCGCACGAAGAACAACCCGGTGCTGATCGGCGAGCCCGGTGTCGGCAAGACGGCCATCGTCGAGGGCCTGGCGCAGCGCGTCGTGGCCGGGGACGTGCCCGAGTCGCTGCGCGGCAAGAAGGTCGTGTCGCTGGACCTCGGCTCGATGGTCGCGGGCGCCAAGTACCGCGGTGAGTTCGAGGAGCGGCTCAAGGCCGTGCTCAAGGAGATCACCGACTCCGCCGGGCAGGTCATCACGTTCATCGACGAGCTGCACACGATCGTCGGCGCGGGCGCGACCGGTGAGTCCGCGATGGACGCCGGCAACATGATCAAGCCGATGCTGGCCCGCGGCGAGCTGCGCATGGTCGGTGCCACGACCCTGGACGAGTACCGCGAGCACATCGAGAAGGACGCCGCCCTGGAGCGCCGCTTCCAGCAGGTGCTGGTCGGCGAGCCGTCCGTCGAGGACACGGTCGGCATCCTGCGCGGGCTCAAGGAGCGCTACGAGGTGCACCACGGCGTGCGCATCACCGACGCCGCCCTCGTCGCCGCCGCCACGCTGTCCGACCGCTACATCACCGCGCGCTTCCTGCCGGACAAGGCCATCGACCTCGTCGACGAGGCCGCGTCCCGGCTGCGCATGGAGATCGACTCCCGGCCCGTCGAGATCGACACCGTCGAACGCGCCGTGCGCCGCCTGGAGATCGAGGAGATGGCGCTCGCCAAGGAGTCGGACGCGGCGTCGCTGGAACGGCTGTCGGCCCTGCGCGCCGAGCTCGCGGAGAAGCACGAGGAACTGGCCGCGCTGACGGCGAGGTGGCAGAACGAGAAGGGGTCGATCGACAAGGTCCGCGCCCTGAAGGAGCAGCTGGAGTCGCTGCGCGGCGAGTCGGAACGAGCCGAGCGCGACGGCGACCTCGGTCGTGCCGCCGAACTGCGCTACGGCCGGATCCCGCAGCTGGAGAAGGAGCTCGGCGTCGCCGCCGAGTCCACCCAGGAGGCCGCCATGCTCAAGGAGGAGGTCGGCCCGGACGACGTCGCGGACGTGGTGTCGGCGTGGACCGGCATCCCGGCCGGACGGCTGCTGGAGGGCGAGACCGCCAAGCTGCTGCGCATGGAGGACGAGCTCGGCCGCCGGGTCGTCGGCCAGGCCGAGGCCGTGCGGGTCGTGTCGGACGCGGTGCGCAGGACGCGTGCCGGCGTCGCGGACCCGGACCGCCCGACGGGCTCGTTCCTGTTCCTCGGCCCGACCGGCGTCGGCAAGACGGAGCTCGCGAAGGCGCTGGCGTCGTTCCTGTTCGACGACGAGCGGGCGATGATCCGCATCGACATGAGCGAGTACTCCGAGAAGCACTCGGTGGCCCGCCTGGTCGGAGCGCCTCCCGGCTACGTCGGCTACGACCAGGGCGGCCAGCTGACGGAGTCGGTGCGCCGCCGCCCGTACTCGGTCGTGCTGCTGGACGAGGTCGAGAAGGCGCACCCGGACGTGTTCGACGTGCTGCTGCAGGTCCTCGACGACGGCCGACTCACGGACGGTCAGGGCCGCACGGTCGACTTCCGCAACACGATCCTGGTGCTGACGTCGAACCTGGGCTCGCAGACGATCGTGAACCCGTCGCTGACCGACGTGGAGCGCAAGGACGCGGTCATGGCCGTCGTGCAGCGGCACTTCAAGCCGGAGTTCCTGAACCGGCTCGACGACGTCGTGGTGTTCCACGCGCTCGCCACCGAGGAGCTGACGTCCATCGTGGACATCCAGGTCGCTCGCCTGGCGGACCGGCTCGCGGCCCGTCGCCTGGCGCTCGACGTCACGCCGGCGGCGCGCGACTGGCTCGCGCTGAACGGCTTCGACCCGATCTACGGCGCCCGGCCGCTGCGGCGGCTCGTGCAGTCGGCGATCGGCGACCAGCTCGCCAAGGAGCTGCTGGCCGGCGAGGTGCGCGACGGCGACGCGGTGCGGGTCGACGTGCTGGACGACAACTCCGGCCTGATCGTGGGCCGCAGCGCCTGACGTCCGAACGCGTGAGGGGGATCCGGGAGGGTCCCCCTCACGCGTGTTCACCGGCTCTCGATCTTCAGGTCGCCCGCCGTCACCGCCCGGATGTGGTCGCTCGCGAGCAGGTCGTGCGGGTAGCCGAGGTCGATCGCGCCGGCGTCGTCGAGCCGGGCCACCTGCTCGTCGCCGAGGTCGACCTCCAGGGCGGCCAGGTTCCCCTCCAGCTGCTCGGGCGTGCGCGCGCCGATGACGGGAGCCGTGACACCCGGCCTCCGCAGGTTCCAGGCCAGCGCGACCTGCGCGGGCGTGCGGCCGAGCTCCAGCGCGACCTCCCGCACCACGTCGGCGATCGCCAGCGTGGCCGGGGTGACCATGCCCAGTCCGGCGTTGAAGCTCTTGCGACCCGTCCCCTCCGCCGGTGTCAGGTCGGCGCTCGAGTACTTGCCGGACAGCACGCCACCGCCCAGCGGCGAGTACGGGGACACGCCCAGTCCCAGCGCCCGCGCCATCGGGAGCAGGTCGCGCTCCGCGTCCCGGTTGATCAGGCTGTACTCGACCTGCAGCGCCACCAGCGGCGACCAGCCGCGCAGGTCGGCGACCGCCTGCAGGCGGGAGATCTCCCAGGCGGGCGCGTTGGACATCCCGACGTGCAGGACCTTCCCCTGCCGGACCAGGTCGTCCAGGCCGCGCAGGACCTCCTCTCCCGGCGTCAGCGCGTCCCACACGTGCACGTACAGCAGGTCTACGCGGTCCGTGCCCAGCCGGCGCAGGCTGTTCTCCACGGACGCGAACAGGCTCTTGCGGTGGGCACCCCCGGAGTTCGGGTCACCCGGCGTGCGCAGCGTGGAGTACTTCGTGGTGAGCACCAGGCGGTCGCGGCGGTCGCGGACGAGCTCGCCCAGCAGCTCCTCGGAACCGCCGTAGGAGGCGGCGGTGTCGATGAAGTTGCCGCCGCGCTCGACGTACGTCTCGAACAGCCTGCGCGCGTCGTCCGGTGCGGAGCCCCAGCCCCACTCGTTGCCGAAGGTCGCCGTGCCGAGGGCCAGTGGCGAGACCCGCAGCCCGGAGCGGCCCAGCAGCCGGTAGGTGTCGAGCGACATGTGTTCTCCCGTGGTCGTGGTGGGACACCAGCCTGTGATCACCGGGGACCGGGGGTAAGGGAAAGGGCTTCCTGGGAACAGCGGTCCCACCCAGGCGGTTGAACGGGCCGTGGTCACCGATGTGGCGCAGGAGCTGGCCGCGTTCCTGCGGAACAGGCGCGAGCGGCTGGACCCGCGCGACCTCGGGCTGCCGGAGAGGCGGCAGCGCAGGACGCCGGGGCTGCGCCGCGAGGAGGTCGCCGAACTGGCCGGGGTCAGCGTCGACTACGTGGTGCGGCTCGAACAGGCGCGGGGGCTGCGGCCCTCGGCCGACGTGGTGGAGGCGCTGGCGCGGGCGTTGCGGCTCGCCCCGGACGAACGCGACTACCTCTTCGGCCTCACCCGCCACCGGCCTCCCCGCACGGGTGAACGCGCCACCGCCGCGCCGTCGCTGGCACGGCTGGTCGAGGACCTGTCACCGCGGCCCGCGATGCTGATGAACCACCGCTACGACGTCCTGGCCTGGAACGACGAGATGGCGCGCCTGTTCCTGGACTTCGGCGCGCTGCCGCCGTCGCGGCGCAACGCGATGTGGGTGTGCCTGGTGCACCCGAGGATGCGGGAGCTCTACGTCGACCGCGAACGCGTCCTGCGGGAAGGGGTCGCCCACCTGCGCGCCGCGTGGGCCGTGCACCCGGACGACCGGCTGCTGGCCGGCCTCATCGCCGAGTGCGTGGCCGGTGACGAGGAGTTCGCGCGGCTGTGGGCCGCCCAGGACGTGAGGGTCGGCGGGCGCGGGCACAAGGTGCTGCGCCACCCGGACGTCGGCCTGGTCGCGGTCGAGTTCGAGACGCTCAGGCCGGTGCAGGACCCGGACCACCTGCTGGTGGTCCACCGCGCCGCGGACGAGCGGAGCCAGGCGGCGATGGACCGGTTGCGGGCCCGCGACCACGCCGAATAGGCACTCGGCGGCACGACGCGCGGAAGTGATCTTCGTTCCTCGCGTCCGACCCACTACGCTTCAGCTGTGGGCATACCGGCGTGGGTCTGGTTCACCGTCGCCGCGGTGGCGGCCGTGGCGGGGTTCGCCCTGCTCGCGACCGACCGGGCGCAACGAACCGCGCGTAATCGTGAACGGCGCCGTTGGGCTGCCCTGCGCGGCTGGCAGTTCGAGGAGACAGACCACGTGCTGCCGACCCGCTGGGAGGCGGGGGCCATCGCGTACTACGGCACCGGGCTCGCCCGGGACGTGGTCGCGGGCTCCACGTTCACCGCGGACGGCCGCCGCCAGGTCTACGTCCTCGACCACGAGACGGCCGGCAAGGTCAACTCGGTGCTGGTCGGCGTGCGCTGCCGCAGAGCGCTGTCGGTGGTGATCGAACTGTGGCTGTCGACGGTGCCGTTCCAGCGCGACAACGACAAGATGCCGATGCCCGACCTGCTCGGACCGGTCGGCTCGCGGTACGCGTTCGTCACGGACGTCCCGGCCGCCCGGAAGATCATCACCCCGGACCTGATCGACGCCGCCGAGGAGATCGGGGGCGACGTCACGGTCGTCTGGATGGAGAACGACTGGGTGCTGGCCGCCGCGCCGCCGAACTCCTCACCCGCGCGCCTGGAGCGGCTGCTGCGCGACATCGGTGAGCTCGCGGACGTCATCGACCCGTTCGACCCGGACCCCTCCGAGCGAGAGGAGCCGGTCGAAGAGGACGAGGGCGGCGAGGTCTACCGCCCGTCGTTCGGCCGCAAGCAGCCCTGACGAACACTTCCGGACGCCGTTGCCGAGCTTCTCGGCAACGGCGTTTTCGTTTCTGCGTGATCTACTAGGCTTTACTTTGAGTAATCATCCACAGCCTGCGCTGTCATCCACACGTTCTTGATCAGCGCATTCAGAACGTATGTGGGCTACATCACATCGCGCTCCGTGTAAAACATCCGCCGGTGGTCCAGATACCCCGTGAGCAAGACGTCGTGTCCCCGAACCCCAGGAAGGGATCCACGATGTACGGAGGAAAGGTTGTTCCGCCCGCAGCCGTCGCGGGGACGGCGTCCGTCGTGACGCTGGCCAACACCGGTGCATCGGTCGGGTGGTTGCTGTTCGGTGGCGTGGCGCTGGTCGTGTCCGGCCTCGCGCTGCGCCTCGTCGTGCTCCGCCGCCCGGCGAAGCGCGAAGCGTGATCGTCGGCGGCCTTCGACCCCGGCGATTTTCCGACTACCGTGCGGTGGCATGCCAACCGCACTGGTGACCGGATCGACCGTCGGGATCGGGGCCGCCTTCGCCCGCAGGCTCGCGGCGGAGGGGTACGACCTCGTGCTGGTCGCGCGCACCGCGTCCGCACTCGAAGAAATCGCGAAGCAGCTGCACGACCGCCACGGCGTCCAGGTGGACGTCCTGCCGGCCGACCTCGGCGACCACGGCGACCGCCTCAAGGTCGAGCAGCGGCTCGCGGAGTCGGCCGTCGACCTGCTGGTCAACAACGCGGGCTTCGCCAACTCCGGCGAGTTCTTCGCCGCCGACGTCGAGAACCTGCAGGCCCAGCTCGACGTCAACGTCGCCACCGTCCTGCGCCTGTCCAGGGCCGCCATCCCGGCCATGATCGCCCGCGGCAAGGGCGACGTGATCAACGTGTCGAGCGTCGCCGGCTTCCTGCCCGGCCGCGGCACGAGCTACAGCGCCGACAAGGCGTGGGTGACGATGTTCTCCGAGGGCATGAACCTCGCGACCGAGGGCACCGGCGTGCGGGTCATGGCGCTGTGCCCCGGCTTCGTGCGCACGGAGTTCCACAAGCGCGCCGCGATCGACATGTCGAAGACGCCGGGCTGGCTCTACGTCGACGTGGACAAGCTCGTGCACGAGGCGCTGCGCGACCTGCGGCGCGGCAAGCCGCTGTCGATCCCCGGCGCGCAGTACAAGGCCATCGTGACGGCGACGAAGCTGATCCCGAGGGCGGTCGTGCGCAGGATGGCGTCGCGGTTCGCGGGTGGGCGCGGGCGCACCTGACCGGGCCGGTCGCCCCGTGCGCGGTGACGCAGCGTACGAGGCAACGGGCGCGCGTATGTGCGAAGCTGACGACCCGTGCGAACTGAAGTGGTCTTGGACGCGAACGCTAAGTCGGAACTCGCTCGCCTGGTGAGCGAATTGGCCGTGGTGCACGGCAAGGTGACCCTCTCCAGCGGCAAGGAAGCCGACTACTACGTCGACCTGCGCCGCGCGACGCTGCACCACGCGGCGGCCCCGTTGATCGGCAAGCTGCTGCGCCAGCTCACGTCCGACTGGGACTTCGTCGCCGTCGGCGGCCTGACGCTCGGTGCGGACCCCGTGGCCTACGCGATGATGCACTCCGCCGCGAACGACGGTGACGTGCTCGACGCGTTCGTCGTCCGCAAGGCGAGCAAGGCCCACGGCATGCAGCGGCAGATCGAGGGCATCGACGTGCGCGGCCAGCGGGTGCTCGCCGTCGAGGACACCTCCACCACGGGCGGTTCGGTGCTCACGGCCGTCACGGCGCTGCGCGAGCACGGGGCCGAGGTCATCGGCGTGGCCACGGTCGTCGACCGCGGCACGGGCGCCAAGGAGGCCATCGAGGCCGAGGGGCTGCAGTACCGCTACCTGCTCGACCTGAACGACCTCGGGCTCGCCTGAGGTTTTGCCGAGAGCGCTTCGAGCCACCCCGTCCTAGTCTGGAGGGCGGGGTGGTGAGAATGGCCGGGTTCTTGGCGGAAGCGGTCGTGGTGCTGCACTTCACGGTGCTGGCGTTCCTGCTCGCGGGCGGTTTTCTGGCCTGGCGGTGGCGGTGGGTGATCTACCCGCACCTGGCGTTGGGCGCGTGGGCGGTCCTCAGCGTCGTCACGCCGACTGTGTGTCCCCTCACGGTGTGGGAGAACGACCTCCGGGCGATGGCGGGGATGCCGGTGCTCGAGACCGGGTTCATCGACCACTACATCGACGGCGTCTGGTACCCGCAGAGCGCGTCGACGCTGGTCCAGCTGGTGCTCGGGACGATCGTGATCGTCTCGTGGATCGGCTTCTATGCTGGCAACCGTGCTGCTCGAAGGCTTTCACGCTGTTAAGCACGCGCTGCGCTTCGGCGCCGACGTGCACCCGTTGATCACGACGGACCTCGCCGCCGCGGTCAGCCTCGCCGAGACGCACGCTCCCGACCTGCGCGAGCGGTTCGCCGCCGCCACCGAGGTCGACCAGAACCACTTCAAGCTGCGCGTCGGCCGCACGCACCCGACGGGCGTGGCCGGGTTCGCCGAACGGCCCGAGCTGCCGTTCGACCGGCACGCCCCGGTCGTCCTGCTCGACAACCCGCGCAACCTCGGCAACTTCGGCGCCGCGATCCGGGTGGCGGCGGGCCTCGACGCCGGAGGCGTGCTCTCCACCGGCGACGTCGACCCGTGGCACCCGAACGTCCTGCGCGGCTCCGCCGGCCTGCACTTCGCGCTGCCGGTCGCCAAGGTCACGAGCCTCGACTTCGCGGGCGAGCTCATCGCCTTCGACGCCGATGGCGACCTGCTGGAAGGCCCCATCCCGGACGACGCCGTGCTGGCGTTCGGCTCGGAGCGCCACGGCATCTCCGACGAGGTCAGGGCGAAGGCCTCCCGGACCGTCCGGCTGCCGATGCGCGCGAAGGTCAGCAGTTACAACCTGACAACTTCTGTGGCCATGGGCCTGTACCACTGGGCGGTTCACCGAGCTTCTTGACCGATCAAGCACTCACGATGGCCAGGTGGTGATCGCGAAACTGCTGGCGGCGCGTGCGGGCGTCGCGGAGCGCGCGGTGTACTCCAGGCACCTGCGGCGTGTCTGGGGTGTGCCGGGCACGCTCCTCGGAGCGGGCGCGTGGCCCCCGCTCTTCAAGGACAAGATCCACACGAGCTTCAACTACTGGTGGCAGGCCCACCTGCTCGACTGCATGGTCGACGGGTACCTGCGCTCGCCGAGCGAGCTGCGCAGGAGGGCCATCGGCAAGCTCGTCCGCGGCATCCGGGTGCGCAACGTCCTGGGCTGGACCAACGACTTCTACGACGACGTGGCGTGGCTCGGCCTCGCGCTGCAACGCGTCCAGCACGACGTCGGCATCGCGAAGCCCAAGGCGGTGAACGCGATCGCCGAACGCCTGCGCGACGGCTGGACCGACCACGCCGGCGGCGGCATCTGGTGGAAGCGCGACGACGACTTCAAGAACGTCCCGGCCAACGGTCCCGCCGCGATCTTCCTGGTCCGCCAGAACGAACGCGCCGACCTCGCCCGCGCGCGGTCCATCGTGGACTGGGTGGAGGAGCACCTGGTCGACCCCGGCAGCGGCCTCGCGTGGGACGGCCTGCACGTGCACCCCAACGGCGAAATCCGCGAGTACGAGAAGAACATCTACACGTACTGCCAAGGGGTGCTCATCGGCGCGTGCGTCGAGCTGGCCAAGCACGGCCAGGCGGGCAAGTGGCTCGACAAGGCCGCCCGCACGATCACCGCCGTGCACGACGACCTGGCCACCAACGGCGTCATCAAGGGCCGGGGCGGCGGGGACGGCGGCCTGTTCGGGGGCATCCTCACCCGCTACCTCGCCCAGGCCGCGCTGGCGATCCCCGATCTCGACCCCGACCGGCACGAGACCGCGGACCTGGCCAGGGAGCTCGTGGTCCGGTCGGCGGAGGCCGCGTGGCTCAACCGCACGGTGGCCATCAGCGGGCCGCTCTTCGGTCCCGAGTGGACCGAGCAGGCGCGGGAGGAGGAGGGCCGCGACCTGTCCGTCCAGCTCGGCGCCTGGATGTGCCTGGAGGCGGCCGCCCTGCTCGAACGGAGCGGCCTGGACGTCGCTACGGCCTGATGCAGCTCAACAGCGCCTTGGCCTTCGACCACGGGCCCCCGTCCGCGCCGCCCCACTCGACGGCCCGCAGCCCGCACTCCGCCGCCAGCTCACCGATCTCGGGGGACCGTGAGCTGCCGGAACGTCACCGGGACGAGTCCCGGGATCAGCACCCGCAGGACTGCCTGTGCATGAGCGAGGGCGGGAGCCGGATGGTCTCCGGGGCCCTCTCCGGGTCGGCGATCCGGGACAGGAGCAGCTTCACGGCGGTCCGCCCGATCTCCTCGACCGGCTGCGCCAGCGTCGTGAGCGGCGGCTCGATCAACGTCGCCCACTCGACCTCGTCGTAGGCGACGACGGCCAGGTCGGTGCCGAGCTTCAGGCCGCGGGCGCGGGCCTCGTGCAGCATGCCGACCGTGACGAGGTGGTCCGCCGCGACGACGGCCGTCGCCGGGTCCTCCTGGTCGAGCAGCGGCGCGAGCCAGCCGCTCTGCGAGACCAGGGCCTCGTCCCACTTCAGCCCGGCACGGCCGAGACCGAGGCGGTAGCCGAGGATGCGCTCCTCGGTCGTCGCCACGCCCGCCTTGCCGCAGACGATGCCGATCCGGCGGTGGCCCAGCTCGGCGAGGTGCTTGACCAGCCCCGACGTGGCCTGCACGTTCTCCGGGCCGACCTGGTCGATGTCCTTCGCCACGGTCAGCCGGTCCACCAGCACCGTCGGGATGCCGAGCCGCTTGAGCTCGGGCAGCACCAGGCCGCCGGCGCCGGCCGACGGCGTCAGCAGCAACCCGTCGACTCTTCGCGAGCGCAGCATCCTCACCGCGGCCTGCTCCGACTCGGGGGTGTCCCTCGTGTCGATCAGCACGAGCGAGTAGCCGCTGCGGGTCGCCTCCGACTCGATGGCGGCGATCAGCTCGGCGAAGTACGGGTGGGAGACCAGCGACACGGCCAGGCCGAGCGACTTCGTGCCGCCCATGACCAGCGACCGCGCGATGGCGTCGCCCGTGTACCCGGTCTCGTCGATCGCCTTCTGGACGCGCTCGCGCGTGTCCCCGGCGACCGGTCTCGTCTCGTTGATCACGTGTGACACCGTGGTGATGGAGACCCCCGCGAGAGCCGCGACATCCCGCATGGTGACCATGGCTCGGACCTTACCCGTTTGGAGGAAGCCCTGATGGCAGCCGTGCTGTGTGTCGGGCTCACAACTCTCGACGTGACCCAACGGGTGGACGCCTTCCCGGAGCCCGGGCAGAAGGTCCGCTCGCTCGGCGCGGTGCTGTCGCCGGGCGGTCCCGCGGCCAACGCCGCCCGCGCCGTCGCCGCGCTGGGCGGGAGGGCCTCGTTGCTCACCGCGTTGGGTGGCGACGCACTGGGTGAATTCGTGAGGGCTTCCTTGGACCCGGTCCACGTCACCGCCGTGCCCGGTACGACGCCCGTGAGCATGGTCGTCGTCAGAGACGCTGATGGGGAGCGCACGGTCGTCTCCCGCAACGCGTCGGTGCCCGTCGAGGCGCCTGATTTGTCCGAACTGCTGGCCGCCGTGGACGTCGTCCTCTTGGACGGGCACCACGACGGCCTGGTGCTTCCCGCCGCCCGGCGGGCGAAAGCTCTCGGATTGCCTGTGGTGCTCGACGCCGGGAGCTGGAAACCTGTCCTCGATCACCTGTTGCCGCTGGTGGACGTCGTCGCCTGTTCGTCGGGGTTCGAGCGGTCCGAGGCCGAGGTGCACTCCCGTGGAGTGCCGCTGGTCATTCGCACGCAGGGTGCGAAGCCGGTGACCTGGTCTCGGAACGGCTCGACCGGCGAGGTGCCCGTGCCGGCGGCGGAGGTGAAGGACACGAACGGTGCCGGCGACGTCTGGCACGGCGCGTACGCCTACGCGCTCGCGTCAGGGGCGGACCCGGTGGCAGCCATCGGCTTCGCGTCGGAGGCGGCCGCCGTTCGCGTCGGTGCGGTCGGGGACTGGGTTGAGGAGCTGGCGCGGTGGCAGGACAGCAGGTCAGGTTCGACGAGCTGCTAGAGCGGGCTCGGGTGCTCACGGACCAGGGAGAGCGGAAGGTCCTCGGCATCAGCGGGGCACCCGGCTCGGGCAAGTCGACACTCGCGCGACGGCTCGTCGAGGCGCTCGACGGCCAGGCGGTGCTCGTCGAGATGGACGGTTTCCACCTCGCGCAGAGCGAGCTCGAACGGCTGCGGCTGGTCGAGCGCAAGGGCGCGCCCGACACGTTCGACATCCCCGGCTACGTCGACCTGCTCGGCCGGATCAAGGCGTGCGGGCCGGACATGATCTACGCGCCGCAGTTCCGCCGCGAGATCGAGGAACCGATCGCGTGCGCCGTGCCGGTGCACCCGGACGTCCCGCTCGTCGTCACCGAGGGCAACTACCTGCTGCTCAACTACGACAAGTGGAAGCGCGTGCGGATCATCCTCGACGAGGCGTGGTTCCTGTTCATCGACGAGGACGTGCGCGTGCAGCGGCTGATCGAACGCCACCTCCGGTACGGGCGCACCCTGTCGGAGGCGGAGGAGCGCGTGCTGCACGGCACGGACCACGTCAACGCGCTGATGGTGAACTCGTCCAAGGGCTCGGCGGACCTGCTGATCACCGAGGTGCTCTGAACTCAGCCGGCGTGCGGGTGGCTGATGTGCTCCAGGTCCTCGCCGGCCTCGTCGATCGGCTTGCGCATCTCCTGGCGGTAGCGCCAGATGCCCCAGCCGGTGCCGCCGAGGAAGAACCCGACGCTGACGACGATCGCCGCCGTCTCGAGCCACGGCAGCGCCTGCAGCACGCCCGCGCCGTAGTAGCCGGCGAGCACGAGCGTCGGCACCCAGGCGATCGCGCCGATGGTCGTGGCCAGGGTGAACCGGCGGACGTCCATGCGCGCGGCACCGGCGATCATCGGTGCCAGCGTGCGGATCCACGGGATCCAGCGGGCCAGCACGACGGCCCAGAACCCGCGGCGGTCGAGGAACTCGCCCGCGCGTTGCAGGTTCTGCCGGTTCAGCACCTTGCCGCCCTTGCGCGCGAGCACGCGCGTGCCGGTACCGCGGCCGATGTAGTACCCGACCTGGTTGCCGACGACGGCCACGACGAGGGCCACGAAGGACAGCGCCCAGGCCGACAGCTCGCTGTTGTGCGTGGCCAGCACGACACCGGCGGCGAACAGCAGCGAGTCACCGGGCAGGAACAGCCCGAAGATGAATGCGCACTCGACGAAGATGAAGCTGAGCACGATGACCCACACGGCCACCGGACCCGCGGTCTCCAACGAGGCGAAAGCATGCGCCACGGTGAGCCAGCCTACGTCGTGCCGTGCCGGCGGCAGGGCGACATCGCGTCGACGCGTGGGCGAAATCTGGATTGAGCACGCTGAGTCATGGCGTGAACCTCCTCCTGGTGGGACCACTCCGAGTGAACCAGCCGCTCCGGTGCCGTGCGCACTAGCGTGGAGCGCATGGAGACGTTGCTCGCTGAACTCCGCACCGCAGTGGGTGACCAGGGCGTCCTGACCGATGCCGACGTCACCGCGAGCTACCGGCGCGACATGATGCCGTTGGCGCCGCACGGCAGTCCGTTGGCCGTGGTGTTCCCGGTGAGCACCGAGCAGGTCCAGGCCGTGGTGCGGGCGTGCGCGCGCCACCGCGTCCCGATCGTCCCGCGCGGTGCCGGCAGCGGCCTCTCGGGCGCCGCGAACGCGATCGAGGGCTGCGTCGTGCTGGTCACGACCAAGATGAACGCGATCGTCGAGATCGACGCCGACAACCGCCTCGCCGTGGTCGAGCCCGGCGTCGTCAACCTCGACCTGCGCGGCGCCGTCGAGAAGAACGGCCTGTTCTACCCACCGGACCCGAGCAGCTACGACTGGTGCACGATCGGCGGCAACCTCTCCACCAACGCGGGCGGCCTGTGCTGCGTGAAGTACGGCGTGACCACCGACTCGGTGCTGGGCCTCGAGGTGGTGCTGGCCGACGGCGAGGTGCTGCGGACCGGCCGCCGCACGGTCAAGGGCGTCGCGGGCTACGACCTCACGAAGCTCTTCATCGGCTCCGAGGGCACGCTCGGCGTGATCACGCGGGCCACCCTGGCGCTGCGGCCCCTCCCGCAGGCCCCGGCCACGCTGGTCGCCGCGTTCGGCAGCACCGCCACCGCGGGGGCCGCCGTGAGCCGCATCGTCCGCGAGGGCCTGGTGCCGTCGTTGATGGAGATCATGGACCGCACCTCGATCAAGGCCGTCGAGCAGTACCTGAAGACCGAGATCGGCGCCGGACCCGGCTGCGCGGCGCTGCTGATCTGCCAGTCCGACGCGGGCGGCGAGCAGGCCCGGCACGAGCTGCAGCAGATCGAGGCCATCTGCGACGAGGCCGACCTCGTCTACGCGACCCACGACGTCAACGAGGGCCGCGACCTGCTGACCGCGCGCCGGGCCGTGCTGACCGCGCTGGAGATCTACGGCTCGTGGCTGACCGACGACGTGTGCGTGCCCCGCACCCGCATCGCCGAGCTCATCCAGGGCTGCGAGGACATCTCGGAAGAGGTCGGGTTGAAGATCGCCGTCGTCGGCCACGCGGGCGACGGCAACATGCACCCGACGATCGTCTACGACCCCGCTGACGCCGACCAGTTCGCACGGGCCCGGAAGGCGTTCGACGACATCCTCGCGCTCGGCCTCTCGCTCGGCGGCACCATCACCGGCGAGCACGGCGTCGGCAAGGTCAAGCGCGAGTGGCTGGCGCAGGAGATCGGGCCGGTCGGGCTCCGGGTCCACCGCGAGGTCAAACGGGCGCTGGACCCGGAGAACCTGTTCAACCCGGGCTCGATGTTCTCGCTCTAGCAACAGGTGGTGACAGCCGGCGGCATCGGTTCCTGCGCCGCCTTCTCCACCTCGTCGAGCATCCGCTGCCTCTCCGCCGGTCCGAGCACCCGCCCGCGCGTCAGCACGGTGTGGATCCGCCGCGTGTTGCGGATGTCGGCCAACGGGTTGCCGTCGAGCACGACGAGGTTCGCCGGCGCACCGGGCTTCACGGCGGCGTTGCGGGTGCCGGACTTCAGCGCGTCCCCTGGCGACAGACCAGCGTCCACCAGCAAATGCAGCTCGTCGTGCACCGAGAAGCCGGAGAACGAGTACGGGTTGCCGGCGTCCGTGCCGACCAGGACCTCGACGCCGTGGGCGTGCATCTCGGCGACCTGGTCCTGGCGGCGCCGGAAGAACTCGGCTTGGTCCCGGACCTCCCGCGGGGTCACCGGCACCCAGTTCTCCAAGCCGTCGCGCCAGTGGTCGCGGTAGAAGGCCGGCATGTACTTCATCCGCGGGTCGTCGGAGAACGCGTCCGCGGGGCTGGAGTACACCCGCATGGCGACCAGCGTCGGGCACAGCGCGGAACCGTTGCGCCGCAGGCGGTTCGCCAGTCGCGCGGCCTTGCTCCGGCTGTGCGAGAGGGTCGCCTGGCGTTCGAGCTCCAGCACCTGCTTGAACCACGCGAAGGAGTTCGCCGGGTCGAGGAGCAGGTCCGCGATCGCCTGGCGCAGCTGGGTTTCCCGCGTGCTGGTGGCGAGCGGGAGGCCGTACACGTGCTCGAAGGTGCGCTGACCCAGGTCGCTCGCGTCGCCCAGCGCCACGTGGTTCGAGCAGTGGCCCGCGAACGTGATGGCCTGCCGCGCGCACTCGTCGGCGATGGCCACGAGCGTGGGGCGGTCGAGGTACGAGTAGACCTTCACGAAGTCCGCGCCCTGCGCCTTGGCGTCGCGCACGGCCTGGCGGCCCTCGTCCGGGGTGCCGACGACCAGGGCGCCGGGCAGCGTCGAGTGCGGACCGTCGACGATCGAGCTGCCGACGACCAGGCGGGGGCCGAACACCTCGCCGCGCTCGATCCGCCCGCGCAGCTCGTAGATCGGCGGGAAGCCCCACATCTCCCGGATGCCCGTCACACCGTTGACCAGGCACAGCGGCAACGTGATGCGGTCCAGGAACGCGCCGTGCACGTGCATGTCCCACAGGCCGGGGATCACGTACCTGCCCGCGAGGTCCAGCACCGCGCAGCCGCGGGGCAGCGGCAGGTCGCGCGAGCCGACGGCGAGGACCTCGTCGCCCGCCAGGACGATCGTGGTGCCGGGGCGGACCCCGGACGAGTCGACGAGCGTGACGCCGCGCAGCGCGGTGACGCCGGCGGAGGCGCCCGCCCGGCCCGGTGCGAGCAGGCCCGCGCCCGCCGCCACACCGAGTCCGGCCAGCCATCCCAGCACCTCACGTCGAGTGGTGTCAGTCATGCCGTTCAACCAACACTCTGACGTTGCGGGAGGCTCAAGTCCTTTCGAGCTCGGGCACCGACGATCTTCGCGGTTCAGACCGCTGGAGGCCTAGAGGTGGTAGCCGAGCTGGAGCAACACCTTGTGGAGGTAGGCCTCCAGTTCTTCCGGGGTGTTGTGCTCCGGACGGGTCAGCGCGCGGTAGAAGAGCGCGCCCGCGGCCATGTCCACGACGACGTCGAGGTCCGTACCGGGCGGAAAACCGGAACGCACCACGTCCTTGAGCACCGCTCGCCGCGGCGCGATGAACAGCTCCCAGTACCGCCGCATCAGCTCGAAGTTGTCCGCCGAGGCACCGATGATGCGGCGCAGCAGCTGCACGGACTGCCCGTTCGACAGCAGCGCCGCCCACCCCCTGAGCGTCTCCTCGGGTGGCGCGACCGCCATGCGTCCGGGATCGAGCGCCGCGACGGTGCGCGGCAGCTCGATCACGCTGAACAGCAGGTCCTCCTTGGTGGCGAACCGGCGGTAGACCGTCGCCCGCGTCACGCCCGCGCGCTTCGCGACCTGCTCGATCGAGGTGCCGTCGAGACCGCGTTCCAGGAACAGCTCGAAGGCCGCGGTCAGGATCGCGGCGTCCGCCTCGGGGTCGCGGGGACGCCCAGAACTTCGTTCAGCCACGCGGAAAGCCTCTCGGGGAAGACGGGCCGCGCCACGCCAGGCGCGCGTCCGGACGCACCAGCAGCGTGTCACCGGCGCGTTCATGGTGCACGACGTCCCCCAGCCGCTCCCGTGCCACCTCCAGGCACGCCGGCGGCCCCGCCAGCACCCACCTGCCGACGCGCGCGAACGCCGGGACGCGCTCGCCGCCGCGTCTCCCCGTGGCGAGCGGCCCGCTGTACTTCAGGTCGAGCTGCGAGGTGAACCTGACCAGCCGGCGCTGGACGGGCGCGGCGGCGAGCAACGGCCACAGCAGCCGGTCGCGGATCGTGCGCGTCAGCAGGCCGGGGCCGAGCACCAGCCTCGTCGCCGGCGTGGTCGAGGCGAGGACCCGCGCGCCGATCGGACGCCGCTCCGCCTCGTAGGTGTCGAGCAGGCGCTCCGAGGCCCGGTTCCGGACCACCAGCGCCAGCTTCCAGGCCAGGTTCTCCGCGTCGCCGAGACCGGTGTTCATGCCCTGGCCGCCCACCGGGCTGTGGATGTGGGCCGCGTCGCCTGCCAGGAAGACCGTGCCGCGCCGGTAGGTCGCGGCCTGCCGGCGGTGGATGCGGAACGTCGACTCCCACTCGACGTGGTCGACCGGGCCCGGCGTCCAGCGGCCGCCGTTCGGAGACATCACCCGCCACTGCCCGCCGGGGAGCGGGAAGATCGTCGTCATCGACGGGCCGTCGGTGTGGACGTGGATCGACTCCCGGTCCAGGTCCCAGGCGGCGTGGACGTCCCGCAGCAGGAAGTTCTCCATCACCTGCGAGCCCTCGAACGGGATGCCCGCCCGCTTGCGCACGGCCGAGTGGGCACCGTCGCAGCCGACCAGCCAGTCGTCGGCCGGGACGGACTCGACCGGCGTGCTCCACTCGACCTCGACGCCCAGTTCCGACAGCCGGGCGCGCAGGCGTTCCTCGACGAGGGCCTGCGACACGACCAGCTGCCCGGCCTCGCGCAAGGCGGTCATGTCGAGTGCCTTTTTGCCGTTGATGCGCAGCGCCCGCAGGCGCACCGCCTTCTCCGCCAGGTCTCCCAGGGCGCCGAGTCTCGCCAGCACCTCGGCTCCCCCGGGTTGCAGACCCATCGCCCTCGACGTGGTGGCCGGTCCGTCGGCCGCGTCCACGACGCGCACTTCCACTCCGCACTGCCTGAGCCCGCACGCCAGCGCCATGCCGGTCGGACCCGCCCCCGCGATGATGACCATACGAATACAGTACAGCTCTGTATTCAAATCTCACAGGAGAAAAGCCCGCCCGTGCTCCGGGCGGGCTCTCGGGTCAGCGTTCGACGCGCGGGATGACCTGCGTCGCGTCGTCGTGGAGCGTCGCCTCCATGACCTGGGTGATGTCGTCGGCCTCTTCCTCGATGAGCGACTTCTTCTCCCGGCGCGCCTTGATCACCTCGATGATGATCGGCACGATAGACAGGAACACGATGGCGAGCAGCGTGATCTCGAGGTTGTCCTTGATGAAGGACACCTGGCCCAGGAAGTAGCCGAGCACCGTCAGGCCCGCGGCCCACGCGACGCCGCCGATCGCGGAGTACGTGAAGTACTTCTTCGGGTCCATCTTGCCGACGCCCGCCATGGCCGTGATGAACGTGCGGACGATCGGCACGAAGCGGGCCAGGACGATGGCGCGGGCGCCGTACTTGTCGAAGAACTCCTGCGTCTTGTCGACGTACTCCTTCTTGAAGATCTTCGACTCCGGCTTGGCGAACAGCGCCGGACCGGCCTTCGCGCCGATGTAGTAGCCGACGACGTTGCCGACGAAGGCGCAGATCGTCAGCAGCACGCAGACGAGCCAGAGCGGGGTGTCGATGGTGCCCGCCGCGACGAAGAGACCCGCCGTGAACAGCAGCGAGTCGCCGGGCAGGAAGAAACCGACGAGGAGCCCGCACTCCGCGAAGATGATGAGGCACAGACCGATGAGCATGTACGGGCCGAGCCCGTTCAGCAGCACGGTGGGGTCCAGCCAGTCAGGGCCCAATGCAATCGTCACGGCGACAACGGTACAGGTCAGCTCAGCGTGATCACTGCCGCCACCGTGCCCGCTGCCAGGCCCAACAGCAGGGCGAGGCCCAGCACCCACCACGCGGACATGGGTGCGGGGCGCTCTCCAGCGATCTGGGCAGGTGCGACAAATCCGGCATTCGTGCTGGTCGCCTGCGCGCGCAGCGCGTCGGTCACCAGCCGCTCCGGATCGTCCGCCATCCACCTAGTCCTTGACCCACTCGCCCCTGACCATCACGTCCCTCGGCTTCAATTCTGCATCCAGCACGACGAGGTCGGCCGCGCAGCCCGCCTGCAGCTTGCCGGTGTCGAGGCCGAGGAGCTCGGCGCCGCGGGTCGCGGTGGCGTACGCGGCTTCGACGAGGGTGAGGCCGCAGGAGTTGACGGCGTTGCGGAACGCCACGTCCATCGTCAGGGTGCTGCCGGCCAGCGCGGCGCCTCCTGCCAACGTTGGCACCCCGTCGACGACGCGCACCTCCAGGCCGCCGACGTCGTACACGCCGTCGCCGACACCGGCGGCCGCGATGGCGTCGGTGATCAGGATCGTGCGCTCCGTGCCCGCGTGGCGCGCGGCCAGGCGGACGGCGGTCGGGTGCAGGTGCACGAGGTCGCAGATCAGCTCGACGGTCACGCGTTCGTCGTCCAGCAGGGCGCCGATCGGACCGGGCTCGCGGTGGTGCAGCGGGCGCATGCCGTTGAAGAGGTGCGTCGCCACGGACGCGCCGGCGTCGACGGCCGGCCGGACCTGGGCCTCGGTGGCGTCGGTGTGGCCGATGGCGGCGATGACGTCGTTGTCGACGAGCTGGTGCACGGCCCGCACCGCGCCTTCGAGCTCGGGGGCGACGGTGATCATGCGGACGGTGCCCTTGCCCGCGTCGAGCAGCTTCGTCACGGCCGTCTGCTCCGGCGGGCAGAGGATGGCCGGGTCGTGCGCGCCGCAGCGGGCGGCGGACAGGAACGGACCCTCCAGGTGGATGCCCGCGACGACGCCCTCCTGCACCAGCTCGGCCAGCGCGGACACCTGGTCGGCCAGCTCGGGGACCGGGCGCGAGACCAGCGAGGCCAGCAACGTCGTGGTGCCGTGCCTGCGGTGGGCGGCGGCCGCCTTGCGGATCTTCACCGGGTCGCTGCTGGTGAACGCGTCACCGCCACCGCCGTGGCAGTGGATGTCGACGAACCCCGGCACGACCGTGCCGCCGGCGACGTCGGTCGTCGGGCCGTCGGGCGCGGCGCCCTCGCCGACCCCGGCGATCCTGCCGTCGCGGACGCTCACCCACCCGTTCTCGAGCACCCCTCCCGGCGTGACGACCCGACCACCGGTCAGGGTCACGTCGACTGGTCCACCCCACGTGCTCATCACGCCTCCAGCGTGTCGATGGCCAGCAGCGCAGCGCCGAGGAAGCCCGCCTCGTCGCCGAGCGCCGCGAGCCGCAGCTCCGGTCGGCGCTGGAAGGCGATCAGGCCGTCCAGCCTTTCCCTCAGCGGCTCCACCAGCAGATCTCCCGCCAGCGCGAGCCCACCGCCGAGCACCACGGCCTCCGGTCCGAGCAGCGTCGCCAGTACCAGGATGCCCCTGGCGAGCGCGTCCACGGCCTCGTGCCACACGGCGACGGCGTCCTGCTCCCCGTCCCTCACCCTGCGTGCGACCTCGGCGGCACCGTGGACGGGGATGCCGGTGCGCGCGGTGTACCGGCGGGCGATCGCCGCGGAGGACGCCACCGTCTCCACGCAGCCGATCTGGCCGCACGCGCAAGGCACGCCGTGGCCGACGTCCACATGTCCGATCTCACCCGCGTAGCCCCCGCCGCTGAAGATCTTGCCGTCCAGCAGCAGCGCGCCGGCGATCCCGGTGCCGATGGGCATGATCACCGCGGTGCGCAGGTCCTTCGCGGCCCCCATGCGGCACTCGGCCAGACCCGCGGCACGCACGTCGTGACCGAACGCGACGGGGATCCCCAGCCGTTCGGTGAGGACGGTGCTGAACGGGAACCGGCTCCACGGCAGGTTCGTCGTGTACACGCCGACGCCGTTGGCCTCGTCCACGATGCCCGGCGCCACGATCCCCACGGCGTCGATCTCGTGCTCGGAGGCGTTGCTCAGCTCGGCGACGAGCTCGGCGATGACGTCGAGGAGGGGCTCCAGCTCGCCGGGAGTCGGGCGGCGGGCGTGCTTCTGCGCCGCCACCGCCTCCGAGGTCCCGGTGACGAGCGCCGCCTTGGTTTCGGTGCCACCGATGTCGACGGCGACCACGTGTCTGCGTGCCACGGGGACTGATCCTGCGCCATGAGAGGCCTATTGGTCTATACCAAGTACCGATTTGGGCGCGTGCTTCTACGAGCTGAAACCGCCCGCATCGGACGAAACGACTTCAGCTGGGAAACGGTGAAGTTTGCTTACTACTGGGACGGTACGGGTTCGCGGCCGGTTGTGCGCGTCGAGCAGGCTCCGCGCAGCCGTCGCCGGGCCCGGTGCGCGCCCGCCGAGCAGTGCGGCCGAACTAGCCCGCCATGATCTTCTGCAGCGCGTCGAGCGCCCGCGAGGCCGTCGACTTCACGGTGCCCTTCGAGATGCCGGTGGCCTCGGCGATCTCCGCCTCCGACAGGTCGCCGTAGTACCGCAGCACGAGCACCTCGCGCTGGCGCGGCGGCAGCTGCTGCAACGCCTTGACCACGGCCTGGTGCTCGGCGGTCAGCATCGCGAGCGACTCGGCCGAACGGGCGTTCGCCACGTGCGGCGGGGTGTAGTCGCGGGCGGTCTTGCGCCGGCGCAGCACGCTGCGCGAGCCGTTGACCACGGCGGTGCGGAGGTAGCCGACGGCCGCCTGGGCGTCGCGCAGGCCCTTCCAGTTGCGGTGCAGGCCGGTGAAGGCCTCCTGGACCACGTCCTCGGCCGTCGCGGGCTCGTCCACGAGCAGCAGCGCGAGCCTGATCAGGCGCATGCGGTGCTGCTTGTAGAGGTCTTCGAGCGTGAGCGGCCCTGCGGGAGGTCCTGCGACGCCGTCCTTGATTCGCAGGTTGGTCAGGGTGTCCTGCACGGTGCGCGGGGTTTCTTCGCCAACCACGGGGTAGGACGGTACCGGTCAGCTTCACTACGGTGGTGGCATGGCCCGCTTTGCAGTCGAATTGGTGTTCGGTCCCGACAGCGAGAAGCGCCTCGCGGTGCGCCCGGCACACCGCGAGTACATCGCCTCCCTCGCCGAGAAGGGCGTGGTCCTGGCCGCAGGCCCGTACGCGGACGACACCGGCGCCTTGATCATCTACGAGGCCGCCGACGAAGCCGCCCTGCAGGAGGTCATCGCCGCCGACCCCTACTCGCCCGCGAACGTCGTCACGAAGTGGGACGTCCGCCCGTGGAACGCGCTGCTGGGCTCCTGGCTCACCGACTAGCGGCCTGACCGCCCGGCCCGACCAGGCCCGACGTGTCCTGCTGGGCCATCTGCCGGTCGGCGTCGGCCACCTCCGCGATCGCCTGGCGGTCCACGACCACCGGCGTGAACGCGCGGAAGTACTTCAGAGCGCCGACCCAGCCGGGGACGTGGACCGCCTTCGCCCGCTTCTCGATGCCCCTGACCACGGCCCTGCCGACGTTGCGGACCGGGTACTTCTTGCCGGCGAGGCCCGGCATGCCCTGGCGCAGCTTGCCGAAGACCGGGTGCTCGTCGGCGCTGTTGACCATGTCCGTGGAGATCCACGAGAAGTACGCGGTGCCGACGTCCACGCCCAGGTGCCTGACCTCGGCGCGCAGGCTGTCCGCGAACGCCTCGCAGCCCGCCTTCGCCGCCGAGTAGGCCGCGTTGCCGGGGATGTGGACGATCGCCGCGAGCGACGACACGACCAGGCAGTAGCCGCGGCTGCGGATCAGGTGCGGCAGCGCCGTGCGGACCGTGCGCCACACGCCGAGCAGGTTGACCTCGATGACCCGCTCGAACGCCTTGGGGTCCATCGACCGCACGAAACCCGTGGCGGCGATGCCCGCGTTCGCGACCACGACGTCGATGCCGCCGAAGTGCTCGGCGACCTCGTTCACGACGCGTTCGAGCACGTCCCAGTCCGTGACGTCGACTTCCCACGCCTTGCCGCCGGTCTCTCGCGCGACCTCTTCGAGCTGGGCCTTCTCCAGCCCGACGAGCGCGAGGCGAGCCCCCCGTGCGGCCAGCTGCCTCGCCACCTCGGCGCCGATGCCCCTGGCCGCGCCGGTGATCAGTACCACCTTGCCCGTGACGTCCATGCCGTCACGGTAACCCAACCTACTCCCAGTAAGCTACTGGCAAGTTAAATTGCGCTCAGGCGGTCCACCTCGGCCTGGGTGAGTTCGAGGGTCAGCATCGGCAGCAGGTCGCTGAGCTGCTCCGACGTCCGTGCGGACGCGATCGGCGCGACCACCGTCGGCTGCCGGGCGAGCCACGCCAGGGCGACCGCGGCCACCGTGGTCCCGTGCGTCTCGGCCAGCTCGTCGAGGACCTCCAGCACCTGCAGGCCGTGTTCGTCGAGGTGGGCGGAGGCGGCCTTCGCCCGGACGCTGCCGACCTCCACGCCCGGCCGGTACTTGCCGGTCAGGAAGCCCTTCGCGAGCGACCAGTACGGCACGGTGGCGAGACCGTGCCCGGCCACCACGTCCCGCAGGCCGCCCTCGAACTTCGCGCGGCTGACCAGGTTGTACTCGGGCTGCAGCGCCACGAACCTCGCGAAGCCCTCGCGCTCCTGGACCTCCAGGGCCTCCGCCAGCCGCTCGGCGGAGAAGTTGGACGCGGCGACGTAGCGGACCTTGCCCTCGCGGACGAGCCGGTCGTAGGCGGCCAGCGTCTCCTCGAGCGGTGTGCCGGGGTCGTCGCGGTGGTTGTAGTAGAGGTCGATGTGGTCGACACCGAGCCTTTTCAACGACCGTTCGGCGCTGCTCAGGACCGTTTCGCGCTTCTGGTTGTCGAACCCGGCGAGCATGCCGACCTTCGTGGCGACCACGACCTGGTCGCGGTCGCGCCCGGCCAGCCACCGGCCGATGATGGTCTCCGACTCGCCGCCGGAGTTGCCGTCGGCCCAGGCCGAGTACGAGTCGGCGGTGTCGACGAAGTTCCCGCCCGCCTCGGCGTAGGCGTCGAGCACGGCGAACGACCGGTCCTCGTCGGCGGTCCAGCCGAACACGTTGCCGCCCAGGCACAGGCGTGAGACGTCCAGGTCTGTCGTGCTCGAGATCGGCATACTGCGCAAGGTAGTCCGCCACGACGAATGGGGTTCGCATGCTGGGAACGTTCGGTGTCTGGGGCTCGCACTTCGAATGGGCTTCGAAGATCGACGAGATCGCGCGGCTGGAGGAGCTCGGCTACGGCGCGTTCTGGATCGGGGCCTCGCCCGACATCGCCCTCGTCGGGCAGGCGCTCGACGCCACGAGCTCGATCACGATCGCCACCGGCATCACGAACGTCTGGCAGACCGAGCCGGAGGAGGTCTCCGCCGAGTTCCACCGGCTCGCGAGCGACCGGTTCCTGCTCGGCGTCGGCGTCGGCCACCGCCAGCTCGACCAGGCCTACGAGAAGCCCTACGACAAGCTCGTGGGCTACCTCGACCGCCTCGACGTGCCGGCCGACAGGCTGGTCCTCGCCGCGCTCGGCCCGAAGGTGCTGCGCCTCGCCGCCGACCGCACCG
Source organism: Lentzea sp. DG1S-22 (assembly GCF_036321065.1). NCBI lineage: Bacteria > Bacillati > Actinomycetota > Actinomycetes > Pseudonocardiales > Pseudonocardiaceae > Lentzea > Lentzea sp. DG1S-22. The sequence goes on from NZ_CP143276.1 coordinate 6,226,260, forward strand.
CGGGCGCCCACCCGTACCTGGTGCCGGTCGAGCACACCGCCGAGGCGCGCAGGGCGCTCGGCGACAAGCTCCTCGCACCCGAGGTCACCGTCGTCGTCGAGGAGGACCCCGAGGCCGCACGGGCCATCGCCCGCGAGCAGCTGGCGCTCTACTTCACCCTCACCAACTACGTGGACAACTGGCGCCGGTACGGGTTCTCCGAGGAGGACGTGAAGGGCTCGGACCGCCTGATCGACGCCCTCGTGGCGCACGGCAGCCCGGACCAGGTGGCCGCCAAGCTGCACGCCCACGTCGAGGCGGGCGCCGACCACGTGGCCGTCCAGTCGCTGAACGGCCACTACGCGGAACTGGCCGGGGCCCTCGGGCTCAGGCGGTGATCTCGACGCCCTTCCAGAACGCCACGCGGCCCTTGATCTCCGCGGCTGCCTCCTTGGGCTCCGCGTAGTACCAGGCCGCGTTGGTGTTCTCGGCGCCGTCGACCACCAGCGAGTAGTAGTTCGCGTTGCCCTTCCACGGGCAGTGCGAGGTGTGGTCGGTCGGCTTCAGGACGTCCGGGGCGACGGACTCCAGCGGGAAGTAGTGGTTGCCCTCGACGACGACCGTGTCGTCGCTCGAAGCGATGATCTTGCCGTTCCACTCAGCGGTTGCCATGTCCTCCAGTGTCCCCGTACTGGCGAGTAGTGCAGACCGGCTGGTCAACTGGTACTTGATCGATCACTCTGTGAGGACGGCCACTGCGGTGGCCCCCTGACACCGCCTCGTAGGATGCGGGCTGACACCCGTTCAGGGCGCCTGAGGAGGACCACCGATGCCCATCGCAACTCCCGAGGTCTACGCGGAGATGCTGGACCGGGCCAAGGCGAACGAGTTCGCCTACCCCGCCATCAACGTCACGTCGTCGGAGACGCTCAACGCGGCTCTGCGCGGCTTCGCCGAGGCTGAGAGCGACGGCATCATCCAGGTCTCGACCGGCGGTGCCGAGTTCGCCTCGGGCACCAAGGTCAAGGACATGGTGACCGGCGCCGTCGCGCTCGCCGAGTTCGCGCACGTCGTGGCCGCCAAGTACCCGGTGAACATCGCGCTGCACACCGACCACTGCCCGAAGGACAAGCTCGAGGGCTACGTGCGTCCGCTGATCGCCATCAGCCAGGAGCGGGTGGACAAGGGCGGCAACCCGCTCTTCCAGTCGCACATGTGGGACGGCTCCGCGGTGCCGCTGGAGGAGAACCTCCAGATCGCGTCCGAGCTGCTCGACCTCTCCGCCAAGGCCAAGCTCGTCCTCGAGATCGAGGTCGGCGTCGTCGGTGGCGAGGAGGACGGCGTCGACAACGAGATCAACGACAAGCTCTACACGACGCCCGAGGACTACCTGAAGACCGTCGAGGCCCTCGGCACCGGCGAGAAGGGCCGCTACCTGCTGGCCGCGACCTTCGGCAACGTGCACGGCGTCTACAAGCCGGGCAACGTGAAGCTGCGCCCGGAGATCCTCAAGCAGGGCCAGGACGTCGTGGCGGAGAAGCTCGGCCTCGCCGCCGGCTCCAAGCCGTTCGACCTGGTCTTCCACGGCGGCTCCGGCTCGCTGCTCGAGGAGATCCACGAGGCCGTGTCGTACGGCGTCATCAAGATGAACATCGACACGGACACGCAGTACGCGTTCACCCGTCCGATCGCGGCGCACATGTTCTCGAACTACGACGGTGTGCTGAAGATCGACGGCGAGGTCGGCAACAAGAAGACCTACGACCCGCGCAGCTACCTCAAGGCCGCCGAGCAGGCCATGGCCGCCCGCATCGCCCAGGCGTGCGAGCACCTCAAGTCGTCGGGCCGCATGATCGCGGGCTGATCCACGGCTTCGCACGAAGGCCCCCGGTCTTGGGTTCTAGGGATCGTTGCAACACCTGAGTTGTTCAGGGGTTGCAGTGTTCGAGATCCGTGAGGACCGGTCGCCGCAGGGACGTAGGAAGTTGGTGGCGGAGCGCCGCCAATATCTTGATCTTGTGGCGAAGGGTGTGGGCACCGCGCAGGCGTGCCGGATTGTCGGGATCAACCGGCGGACCGGGCATCGGTGGCGGTATGGACGCAAGAGCCAGGCCGGACGGAAGGCGGACCAGCCGCCCGCCGTCCGGCCTGCGCCGTCGACGGGCCGGTTCCTGTCTCTCGACGAGCGGATCGTGATCGCCGACCTGCTGCGGGCGGGGCGAGGGGTGCGGTCGATCGCCGCCGAGCTGGGCCGCCCGCCGTCCACCGTCAGCCGGGAGATCACGCGTAACCGTCATCCCGGCTCGGGTGACTATCGGCCGCACGCGGCCCAGGACCGGGCCGACCGGCGCCGGCCGCGCCCGAAGACGCGCAAGATCACGGCCTGCCCCGAGTTGCGGGAGCGGGTGCAGGGCATGCTGGACGACCGGTTCAGCCCCGAGCAGATCAGCCGCCGGCTGCGCCGCGACCATCCCGACCGGCCGGAGCTGCACGTGACCCACGAGACGATCTACCAGACGCTCTACCTGCAAGGCCGCGGCGAACTACGCCGCGAGCTGGCCCGCGCGCTGCGCACCGGCCGCACCGTCCGCAAACCCCGCCGCACCGGCGAAGCCCGCCAGCCCCGCTTCACCCACCCGATGATCATGATCAGCGATCGGCCCGCCGAGGCCGAGGACCGCGCCGTCCCAGGCCACTGGGAAGGCGATCTGATCATCGGCGGCGGCGGCACCTCCGCGATCGGCACCCTGGTCGAACGCGCCACCCGCTACGTGATGCTCGTGCATCTGCCCGCACGCCATGACGCCGAGACCGTCCGCGACGGCCTGATCACCACGATCGGCACCCTGCCCGCACATCTGCGCCAGTCACTGACCTGGGACCAAGGCTCGGAAATGGGCCGTCACCACGAGTTCAGCGTCGCCACCGGCACGCCCGTCTACTTCTGCGACCCGCACAGCCCCTGGCAACGCGGCTCCAACGAGAACACCAACGGCCTGCTACGCCAGTACTTCCCCAAAGGCAGCGACCTGTCCGTCCACAGCGCCGAGGACCTCGCCGCCGTCGCCGCACAACTCAACCGCCGCCCACGCAAAACGCTCGGCTGGGACACCCCAGCCGAGCGCTTGACCAAGCTCCTGGCCCAAGCCAGTTGATCACCTGTGTTGCAACGACCCCTCGAATTCGCCGGTGTCCGCCGGGGGCCTTCCTCGTCAGCGGAACGCCTCGACGTGCCGGGCGACCCAGTCGGCGAACGTGCGCGGGGCGCGGCCGAGGACCTTCTCGACGTCCGGGCTCACCGCCACCTCGTCCGGCGTGGGCGCGCCCAGGATGTCCAGCGTGTCGTCGGCGAGCTCGCCCGGCATCAGCCGTTCCAGTCCCGCCCTGGCCTCGGCGCGGGTGAGCTCGTGGAACCGCACGGGTTCGCCGAGCGCGTCCGCGATCGCCTCCGCCTGCTGCCGCGGCGTGATCACCTCCGGCCCGGTGAGCTCCAGGACGCCGTTCCTGTCGCTGAGCAGGGCGGTGGCCGCGACCTCGGCGATGTCCGCCGGGTCGATGATCGGCAGGCCGATGTCGCCGAACGGCGCCGCGACGGTGCGCTGGGCGCGCACGGACTCGGCCCACCACAGCGCGTTGGACGCGAACCCACCCGGCCGCAGGACCGCCCAGTCGAGACCGGACCCGCGCAGCACGTCCTCCAGCCCGCGCAGCTCGACCCGCGTCGTGCCGAACGGCCTGGTCCGCACGCCCAGCGACGACAACAGCACCACCCGGCCCACCCCGTGCGCGACGGCCCGTTCGACGAGTCGGACGGGACTGGCCCCCACGGCGTGCAGGTCTCCGGACAGCAGCAGGAACAACGCCTTCGCGCCGTCCAGCGGGAGGGTGTCCGGCCGGGAGAGGTCGGCCCGGACGTGCCGCACGCCCTCCGGCACCTCGGCGGTGTTGCGCGACACGGCCACCACCTGCTCGCCCGCCTCGGCGAGTGCCTTCGTGAGGGGTCGTCCGATGTTCCCGGTCGCTCCGGTCACCACGATCATGTCCAGCTCCTTCGTCATTGGTGGAGGCGACGTTAGGAACCGGGCTTACATTTCGTAAGGACGTACCTGGAGGTAAGCTCCCGCCGTGGAGGTCGGAAAACAGTTCACGCTGGCGGGCGCAACGGGGCGGTATGAGGTGTTTCACACCACCTGCCCCGCGCGCGAGATGGTCGACCACGTCACCAGCCGGTGGGGCATCTGGGTGCTGATCGCCCTGCAGACCAACGACCTCAGGTTCTTCGAGCTGCGCGAGAGCATCGTCGGCATCAGCGAGAAGATGCTGTCCCAGACGTTGCGCGGACTCGTCGCCGACGGCCTGATCTGGCGCAGGGTGGAGCCGACGACCCCGCCCCAGGTCACCTACGGGTTGACCGAGTTCGGGCGGGACGTCGGCGAGCCGCTGGCCGACCTCTTCGGCCGGATCACCAAGAGGCTGTCAGCCCAGCTCGAGGCGTGACGCGACCAGCTGCGTCCGCGGCCGCCGGACCGCGAGGTCCCCGGCCGTCCACAGCACCGCCAGCAGCACGGCCGTGACCGCCGCCGACGAGAACGAGATGGGCGGCCCCCACAGGTACTCCTGCTGGAACCAGATGCCGACGTACCCGACCGTCGTGACGGCCGCCGACCCCAGCACGGCCGCGGCCGGCGTGGGCATCTCGACGGCGTGCACCGCGTCGATCGCGAGCCCGACGAGCACCAGGAACAGCGGCACGGCGGACTTCGGGAAGTCGATGCCCGCGAGCAACGGCCAGATCAGGCACCGGTAGGCGACGTAACCACCCACCACCGCCGTGGCCGCCCACGGCCGGTTGATCGTCCTGCGTGCGATGACCAGCACGATCGCCGCCGCCACCAGACCCCACACCGGGTACACCCAGTCCGCGATGGGCAGCGCGAAGTTCACGACCGCCTCGCGCCCGACCGGGACGCCGAGCTGGTCGGCCGCGAACTGCAGCAGGATCGGCTCGGCCTCGGGCCGGCCGCTGTCGTACGCCTGCAACGCGCGCACGCCGTACTCCTGGTGCTGGTTGGGGAACCAGACGTTCTCCAGGAAGAAGAACCACAGCGCGACGAGCCCGAACGTCCTGGCGCGGCCCTCGGGGAAGAACTTCATCCACCCGCGGATGGCGCCGGCCAGCATGACCGCCGTCCCCAGGTACAGCAGCGCGTGCGACCCGCTCCAGCTCGTGATGTCGAGCCCGTTGACGCGGTGGTTGATGACGTCGATCGGCAGCGCGACCAGGAAGATCCCGCACCCGACCTGCATGAGCCGCAACGTCAGCCTGTCGGCGCCGTACCCGGTGAACGTGTGGAACAGCGTCAGGCAGACCACGATCACCGTGCCGACCGTGTTGATCAGGTGCGGCGGCGCCAGGTCGTCGCGCAGCCACTTGAAGTGCCACGAGACGTCCCACGACGACCCGATCAGCTTGAGCAGCAGGCCCACGAGCCACAGCTGGTAGAGCTGCTTCGTGAGCACCGCCGGTGTCTCCCTGCCCGGTGTGCCGCGCTCCCAGTAGCGGTCCCGGAACTGCCTTGCCCCCTGGATCATCCGAACATCATGAGCGCAGCCCCGGTGTCCAGGAAGGCCGAACGGCCCTGGTTTTACCCTGATGTTTCCGATTCGTGTGCACGATGGGGTGAACGGAGTTGAACTCCTGTGGTGCCGATCGGCAAGGTGCACGGCCATGAGCAGTGACTCGACCGACAACTACAAGGCGACCCGGAGCCAGCGGATCGTCGCCGGGGTGCTCGTCACCGTGCTGATGCTGGCCGTGGTGGCGACCGTCTTGAGGATGTTCGTCTAGCCCGTCGATCAGGATGCGGCACGATGGGGCGCATGCGTGAGAACCTCCTCGGACCTGAGCCGACCCGTCTTCCCGAGCGCCCTGAGGCGCAGGCTGCTGCTGATGGTGGGACTGATCCCGGCAAGATCGTCCGGGCCTACCCGGACTTCTCCGAGGCCTGGGCCTTGTTGGCTGAGCGGGCGCTGCACGCCGGTGATCCGGTGGCGGCCTACGCGTACGCCCGGACCGGCTACCACCGCGGGTTGGACCAGTTGCGGCGATCCGGGTGGAAGGGCTTCGGGCCCGTGCCGTGGGCGCACCGGCCCAACCAGGGCTTCCTGAGGGCGCTGGCCGCTCTGGCCCGGGCCGCCCGCGAGATCGGGGAGGACGAGGAGTTCGAGAGGTGCTCGAAGTTCCTCGCCGACTCCGATCCCGAGGCGCCTGCCGCGTTGGGGCTCGGCTGAGGTTCCGCTGGTTGTCGGACCCTGGTTGTCGGACCCCTTGAGTAGGTTGTGTTGCGAGGGGTCCTGAGGGTGGGGGGACGCCTGCGTCAGCTTGCGGTTTGCGCTGGTTGTGGCAGTTTGGGTGGCGTCCCCCGTGTTGCGTGCGGCCTGGTCGCTTTGCGTTGGTCCCCTGGGGGCTCTGCCCCCAGACCCCCGGCAATCTGATCGGGGGCCCGCGCCGTTGGCGGGTTGATGGCACGCCTGTTCCGTTGGGCGGCTGCCGGTTGCGTCCGTTGTGGGTGTGGGGCCGGTGGGGCCGCCTGAAAAGCCAAGAGCAAAAGCCAAAGCAAAGCGGCTCGCTTCGGCTTCGTGGGCGGCTCGCCTTCGGCTCGCGCTGGAGTGCTCCTCGCCTTCGGCGTCGTGGTGTGAGGTTGCTTGCCCTGGGGCAAGGAAATGTGTCCCCGCAGGTTGTGACTGGTGGCCGTTGGTTCGAGACTGGCGGCGGGCAACAGTGGCGAACCAGGTCGGGGTGGGTGTGGGCGCGGTCAAGGAAGCCGTCGGGCGTGGGCTGACGCGGTGGCGTGCGGCTGCTTTGCCGATCGTCCAATGTGCTCTGTCCGCCGGGTTGGCCTGGACGGTGGCCACTGCGCTCATCGGGCATGAGCACCCCTTCTTCGCGCCCATCGCCGCTGTTGTCTGCCTCGGGGTGTCGTTGGGGCAGCGGTTGCGGCGTGTCGGTGAGCTGGTCGTGGGTGTTTCGGTCGGGGTCGGGGTGGGGGACGCGCTGATCGGGTGGATCGGTAGTGGGCCCTGGCAGATCGCGTTGGTCGTGGCGTTGGCGATGTCGACGGCCGTGTTGCTGGATGGCGGGACGGTCATCGCGTTGCAGGCCGGGTCGTCCGCCGTGCTGGTGGCGACGCTGTTGCCACCCAGTGCCGGTGGTGGGTTCGACCGGATGATCGACGCGTTGACCGGGGGGCTCGTCGGGCTCGCCGTGGCGGCGCTCATCCCCGCCAACCCGATCACGGTGGCGCAGCGGCAGCTCAAGGTGCTGACGAGCACGTTGAGCGGTGCGTTGAGGAACCTCGCGGCGGCGTTGGACGAGAAGGACGCGGTCAAGGCCGCCGGGGTGCTGGCCGAGTTGCGGACCAGTCAGACGACGATCGACGACTACAAGTCCGCGTTGCAGACGGGGAGTGAGATCGCGAAGATCGCGCCCATCCGGTGGCGGTCCAAGGACGAGCTGAGCCGGTACCAGACCGCCGCGGGGCCCGTGGACTACGCGATTCGCAACACGCGGGTGCTGGCTCGGCGGACGATGGCGGCGTTGAAGGCCGATGAGCGGATCCCGGACGGGGTGCCGCAGGTGCTCGTGGACTACGCGGACGCCGTGGACTGCCTGAAGGGCGAGCTGGAGAAGGGCAGGGAGCCGAAGGCGACCCGGGAGGCCGTGCGGGACGCCGCGCGGGAGCTGACCGCGCGGCGTCTCGGCGGGGACGGGTTCTCGTCCAAGGTCGTGCTGGCGCAGATCCGCAGCGTCGCGGTGGACCTGCTGCAGGCGACAGGGCTCAGCCGGGGTGAGGCGATGGAGGCGTTGCCGCCCCTCAGCCCTCCGGGCGGTGCAGAAGCCCGTGCAGAAGGGAGTGCACCTGCTCGTGATCTCGAGGATCGGCCAGGACGCACGAAGCGCCCGTGATGGCGTACCACTCCTCCGCGCCCTCGTAGCGGACCAGTGCGCGCAGCTTCCCGTCGTCGGAGAGGTCCGTGCACAGCTCCAGGTCTCCGGTGACGACGCCGACCTCGTCGGTCATCACGCCACCGGGGCCCGCCACGAAGAGCGTGGAGAGGGACGCCATCAGCACCTTCCGAGCATGCCCGCCAGTTCGGTCTTCTCCGCCGAGTTCACGCTGAGGTTCCAGCGGTACTTGGTGTGTACCCACATCTTGGCGTAGGTGCACCAGTACGACGACAGCGGCGGCTTCCAGGTGGCCGGGGTCTGGTCGCCCTTGGCCTGGTTCACGTTGTCCGTCACGGCGATGAGCTGCGGGCCGGACATGTCGTTGGCGAACGCCTGGCGCTGGGCGGTGGTCCAGGAGGCCGCCCCCGAACGCCAGGCCGCCGCCAGCGGCACGATGTGGTCGATGTCCACATCGGACGCCGCGGACCAGGTCGCGCCGTCGTAGGGCGAGTACCAGCGGCCCGAGGTGGCGGCGCAGCTCGAGTCCGTCACGACGTTGGTGCCGTCGCGCTTCAGCACGGCCTCGCGGGTGTTGCAGGTGCCCGACTGGGTGATCCAGTGGGGGAACTTGTCGCGGGAGTAGCCCGTCATCGAGCCGTCGGCGCGGACCGTCAGGCCGGCCAGCTCCGACTTGGCGGTGGCAGCGGTGGGGATGTTCGGCGGTGTCGCGAGCGCAGGGGAAACGGAACCGAAGGTGATGGCCGCGGCGGCAACCAGGACACCCAGGGCTCGGTTGACTTTTGACATCGTCCCGACCTTCCTCGTGGAAAGTGATCGGGACCACCCTTGGTCACAATCTGAAATTAGGCAATGCCTTCGAGTGACACTCAGATGAATGACAAGCGCACGGCTAGACGCCTCGGACGAGCCTCAAGTCCTCGGTGTGGCGGTACCAGGTCCACTTGTCGACCGGCCTCGGGTGCTTGTGGCCGTCGAGGACGGCGGTCGTGGGGAGGCAGCCGAGCTGGAACGCCCGCGGCCGGCTCTCGCTGACCTTTGAGCCGAACAGGCGCTTGTTGATGATCCTGATCGTCAGGCCGAGGCCGCCCTCGGTGTCGGGCGTGCACTCGATCCGGGACGCCTGCCCGCGCAGCACGTTGTCCGCGTCGCTGTAACCAACGCCACGAACCGGTGACAACACGCCGAGGCCCATCAGCACGCCGCCGACGTCGTCGCGGACCAGCGGGACGGGGTCGACGTCACCGTTGAGGGCGACGTCGAGGGCCCGGCCGGGGTCGGTCGACAGGCCCCAGAGCGCCGCGACGGCCGACTCGCCGACCGGGACGTAACCGAGGGCCACCGAGCCGAGCTTCTCCTTGCGCAGCAACCGCAACGCGACCGTCGCGAGGTCGGCGTCGGTGCCCGCGACGACGAGCCGTTCGGCGTCCAGGTGGGCGTCGACGTGGTCCTTGCCGGGACGCGCCGGGACGGTGTGGACGTCGTCACGTTGAGCGATCATCGGCAACTGCGTGTTTCCGCAGGCCAACACGATTCCGCGCACGGTCATCTCCTGGTCTACCCTCACTTACCGGCATTCGCTCGAACCAGTCCAAGCGCTTGGAGTTTCACATGCCGGCCGTCGTGCTGATCGGTGCCCAGTGGGGCGATGAGGGCAAGGGCAAGGCCACCGACATCCTCGGTGAGCGTGTCCAGTGGATCGTCCGCTACCAGGGCGGCAACAACGCGGGTCACACCGTGGTCCTCCCGGACGGCCAGAAGTTCGCCCTCCACCTGATCCCCTCCGGCATCCTCACGCCCGGTGTGAAGAACGTGATCGGCAACGGTGTCGTCGTCGACCCCGGCGTGCTGCTCACCGAGCTCGCGGGCCTGGAGGAGAAGGGCGTCGACACCAGCGGCCTGCTGATCTCGTCGGACGCGCACTTGATCATGCCGTACCACGTGGCCATCGACAAGGTGACCGAGCGCTACCTGGGCAAGGCGAAGATCGGCACGACCGGGCGCGGCATCGGGCCCGCCTACCAGGACAAGCTCGCCCGCGTCGGCGTCCGCGTGCAGGACCTGCTGGACGAGAAGATCCTGCGCCAGAAGGTCGAGGCGGCCCTGGACTTCAAGAACCAGGTGCTGGTCAAGGTCTACAACCGCAAGGCGCTCGACGCCGACCAGGTCGTCGACCAGGTGCTGGAGCACGGCCAGCACTTCGTGCACCGCATCGCCGACACCCGCCTGCTGCTCAACGAGGCGCTCGACCGCGGCGAGATTGTCGTGCTGGAGGGCTCGCAGGGCACCCTGCTCGACGTCGACCACGGCACCTACCCGTTCGTCACGTCGTCGAACCCGACCTCGGGTGGCGCGACCGTCGGCTCGGGCGTCGGCCCGACCCGCATCAGCACCGTGATCGGCATCCTGAAGGCCTACACGACCCGCGTCGGCTCCGGTCCCTTCCCGACGGAGCTCAACGACGACATGGGCGAGTACCTGCGCAAGCAGGGCGGCGAGTTCGGCGTCACCACCGGCCGCAGCCGCCGCACCGGCTGGTTCGACGCCGTGATCGCCCGCTACGCCAGCCGCGTCAACGGCATCACCGACTACTTCCTCACCAAGCTCGACGTGCTGTCCGGGCTGGAGAAGGTGCCGGTCTGCGTCGCGTACGAAGTGGACGGACGCCGCGTCGACGAGATGCCGATGACGCAGACCGACGTGCACCACGCCGTCCCGGTCTACGAGGAGCTGCCGGGCTGGTTCGAGGACATCTCGCACTGCCGCTCGTTCGACGAGCTGCCCGCGAACGCCAAGGCGTACGTCGAGTACCTGGAGGGCATCATCGGCGCCCGCGTCTCGGCGATCGGCGTCGGCCCCGGCCGCGACCAGACGATCGTGCGCCACGACGTGCTCAGCTGAGAGCTCGCTCCTGGGCGTCGAGCAGCGCGGTCTGCGTGCGTTGCAGCTGCTCGATGCCCTTCAGGAACTCCTTCGTCATCGAGCCGTCGTCCGGACCTCCGTCGCGGAAGACGACGAGGCACGAGCGGGTGCCGTTCTCCAGCGCCCGCAACCCCTCCGACCAGCTCGTGGCGATCTGCGCGTCCGGCGGCTGCGGGAACTCCTCCCGCAGCACCGGGCCGAGCGCCTGGCACCCGGCCGCGATCGCGGCCGGGTCCGCCGCCCGCACCCCGGCGAACACCTGGTCGTTGGCCTTGATCACGGTGGTCAGCCGCTCCCAGCCGCCGCCGTACATCCACGTGTTCACGGCCTGGTCGGTGTTCACCCGCTCCTGGGCGGCCGCCGGTGGCCGCAGCGCCACCACGTCCTGGTCCGCAGGCGGCCACCACAGCGACACCGCCACTCCCAGGGCCGCGATCGCGACCGCCCAGACGGGCCGTGAGCGCTCGCCACCGCGACGGAGGCCGTAGCCACCCGCGAGCAGTGCCGCGACCGTTCCGAGGACCGGCAGGACCTGGTGCGGGCGCGTCGCGAGCACGCTGTCCACTTCGGACCCGTCCAGGTGCGTCAGCCAGATCGCCGCCGTCCCGGCCAGGCCGACGATCCACGCCGTCAGCAACGCGCCCACCCGGTCCACGCGTGCCGCCGCCACCACGACGAGCTGCACGCCGACGACCGCGACGACCTGCCAGGCCGTGGCCGCGAGAGGCGTCCCGGCCGAGTCGAGCAACGCCACCGCGCCGGCCGCGAGCAGACCGCCGGCAGCACCGGCCAGAGCGGCGGTCCTGGGGAACTCCCGGCGCAGCAGCAGCGGCACGAGCCAGAGCAGGGCCAGCGCCACCACGGTCGCCACGCGGTTGAAGTTCAGCAGGAACGGGAGCACCACGGCCTTCGTCGCGGTGCCGTCGAGCGCGTCCAGCACCGGCGCGATGTTGTCGCGCCACACCGCGTGCGCCACGCGGATCTCGGGGAACCAGCCCAGCAGCGTGTGCACGACGGCGACCGCCGACAGCCCGAGGAGCCAGGCGTGCCACCGGGTCCGCACGAGCGTCGCGCAGTGCCCCGCCCAGACCGCCACCAGCGTGGCGGTGCCGATGAGCGCGAGCGAGGCGATGACGCGGTGCGGTGTGACGGGGAGGACGTTCTGCGCGTCCAGCACGTCGCCGAGCGCCAGGCCGAGGCCTACGGCCAGACCGGGCAGCGCGAACGTGCCGCGCCGGGGGCCGAAAGCCGCACCGCGCCAGGCGACCAGGCAGACGAGCACGGCCACCGGCACCGCCCAGGCGATCCTCATGACCAGGAACGACTCGTTGCCCTCGCGGTACCAGGTCAGCTCGCGCAGGCCGCCGACCGCGTGCCACCACGCGATCTGCACGGCGAGCGCGCTGCCGAGCGTCTCGAAGAAACCGGGCCGCAGCAACGACCTCGGGTCGCGCATGACGGCGAGACGGCCGGCCGGCGCCGGGTGGTGCCCGAACCAGCGCCGCAGCCGTCCTGCGGGCAGCAGCACCCGGTACGGGTCCGCGTTGCCGGTCCAGCGCACCACCAGCGCGTCGGCGTGCTTCTCCCGTGCCCGCAGCACGGCGACGCGGGCGGCGAACACCAGCAGCACGAGCACGGCCAGGTGCCAGAGCTGGGTGAAGGTGGCGTGATCCTTCGGAAGCGGCGCGAACAGCGTGGCCACGTACGGCGTCAGCACCACGAGGACGAAGGCGCGCCAGATCGCCAGCGTGGCGTAGGTGGTCGTGACGTCGTTGCGGACGTGCGCCAGCTCGTGCAGGACGATCGCGCGGAACGACTCGGGTTCGATGCGCCGCAACGCCATCATGCCGAGGTTGAGCGCCACGTACTTGCGGCGGTGCGTGCCGAACGCGACGCCGCCGGTGCGGGTGTTCGTCCGGTCGAGCAGGAACGTCGGCGCCTTCGCGAGACCGGCCTCCGCGACCAGCGCGGCGAGCGGCTCGACCAGCTCCTCGGGAACGGGGGCCAGGTTCCTGCGGTAGCGCAACACCGCCGGCCGCAGCGCGTAGACCAGCAGGGCCACGGCGAAGAGCAGCACCAGCCCGCCGGCGAGCCAGACGGCCCTGCTGCTCAGGAACGTCGCCATGCACTCCCGGTAACTGTCCCATTTGGACTCGTCGGGATCGACCCACAGGGTCGAGGTCAGGTAGAGCCCCGACCGCACCTGGCACCGCGCGAAGTCGAGCGTGGTCGGCGACCGCCACACCGACGCGTACAGGCCGAAGATCTGCAACGTCGTCGCGACCGCCAGCAGCACCAGCGACGCGAACCTCAGCGTGGTGCCCGAAGGCACCCCTGGTCTGTCCCCCTCTTGCATGCCTGCATGGTGATCGTTGCGGCCGTCGCTGTCACTCAGCCGTTGGCGGGAAATAGCTCCGTGCGGGGAACATCTCGCTGTGCGACGCATTTTCACGATTTGGGCGTCGTTGACTCGTCTCGCGGGCTCGCCTGTACTTCCGCCCATGACCTCGTCCACGGCGGAAGTGGCCGCACGGCTGAAATCCGCGACGCCTGTGCCGGCGCGGAAGTTGACGCTGCCGCTGCGCTGGACCAGCCCCGTCGCGCTGGTTCTGCTGTGGCAACTGGCCAGCTCAACGGGTGTGCTGCCACCCGACAAACTCGCGTCTCCGCTCACCGTCGCCGAAACCGCCGGTGAGCTGATCGCCGACGGCCAATTGGGTGAAGCATTCGCGGTGTCCATCACGCGCGTGTTCTTCGGATTCCTGATAGGCGGTTTCATCGGGGTCGCCCTGGGTCTTGTCTCGGGCCTTTCCCGGTGGGGCGAGACATTGCTCGACCCGCCCGTGCAGATGCTGCGGACACTGCCGCACCTCGGCTTGATCCCGTTGTTCATCCTGTGGTTCGGCATCGGTGAGGAACCCAAGCTGGCGCTCGTCGCGGCCGGTGTGGCGTTCCCGCTCTACCTCAACCTGCACGCGGGCATCCGGCAGACCGATCCGGGCCTGGTCGAGGCCGCCCGCGTGCTCGGGTACAGCCGCTTCGAACGGGTCGTGCACGTCGTGCTGCCGTCCGCGGTGCCGCAAACCCTGGTGGGGCTGCGGATCGCGCTCGGCACCGCGTGGCTGTCGCTGATCGTCGGCGAGCAGGTCAACGCCGACGCCGGTCTCGGCTTCCTGATCAACAACGCCCGTGAGTTCCTCCGCACCGACGTCGTGGTCGTCGGCCTCGTGGTGTACGCGCTGCTCGGCCTGACGACGGACGCCCTGGTGCGGCTGCTGGAGAGGAAGGTCCTGCGGTGGCAGAAGCGGTGAGCGTTTGCGGGCTGCACAAGGCTTTCGGCGCGCGGACCGTGCTGGACGGCATCGACCTCGAGGTCGAGCCCGGCGAGTTCGTGGCCCTGCTCGGGCGCAGCGGCTGCGGCAAGTCGACGTTGCTGCGGATCCTCGCCGGCCTGGACCGCGAGGTGCGGGGCGCGGCGCGGGTGCCGGGCACGGTGTCGATCGCGTTCCAGCAGCCGCGCCTGCTGCCGTGGCGCAAGGTCTGGCGGAACATCGCGCTGGGCCTGCACAGGCCGGACGGCCGCGCGGTCGCCCTCAGGGCGCTGGAGGAGGTGCGGCTGCCCGGCCACGCCGACGCGTGGCCGCTGACGTTGTCCGGCGGCGAGGCCCAGCGCGTCTCGCTCGCCAGGGCACTGGTGCGCGAGCCGGACGTGCTGCTGCTGGACGAACCGTTCGGCGCCCTGGACGCGCTGACCAGGCTCGCCATGCACCACCTCGTGGAAGACCTGTGGGCGAGGCACAGGCCCGCCGTGCTGCTCGTGACGCACGACGTCGACGAGGCGTTGCTGCTGGCCGACCGGATCCTCGTGCTCGACGAGGGCCGGATCGTCGCCACGCACCACGTCGACCTGCCCCGCCCGCGCCGCCGGGCCTCCGTCGTGGAGCAACGCACCCGCGTGCTCGCTGACCTGGGAGTCGAAGTTGAAGAAGCTGCATAACAGGGCTTGGCTCGGTCTGCTGGCCGCGACCCTCCTCACCGCCGGCTGCTCCGCGGCTGCGCCGACCGACACCCCCGCGGCCGACGTCGTGCTCAGGGTCGGCGACCAGAAGGGCGGGGCCAAGGCACTGCTCACGGCCGCCGGTCTGCTCGACGACTTCCCGCACAGGCTCGAGTGGTCCACCTTCACCTCCGGCCCGCCGCTGCTCGAAGCCGCGTCCGCCGGGGCCATCGACGTCGGGGGTGTGGGCAACACACCCCGATCTTCGCCGCCGCCGCGAACGCCAGGATCGCCGCCGTCGCCGCGTCCAAGGGCCAGGTCGAGGCCGACGCGATCCTCGTGCCGGAGAACTCGCCGCTGCGGGAGGTCACCGACCTCAGGGGCAGGAGCATCGCGGTCGCCAAGGGCAGCTCGGCGCACGGTCAGGTGCTGCTCACGTTGCGCGCCAACGGGTTGACGACCAAGGACGTGACACTGAACTTCCTGCAGCCCTCGGACGCCTACGGCGCGTTCACCCAGGGCAAGGTCGACGCGTGGGCGGTCTGGGACCCCTACACGGCACAGGCGCAGGCCGAGGCCGAGGCCCGCGTGCTGACCGACGGCCGCGGCAAGGCCAACGGCTACGGGTTCCAGGTCGCGGGACGCGAGGCGCTGGACGACAAGGGGAAGAACGCGGCGCTCAAGGAGTACCTGATCCGCTACTACAAGGCCCAGAGGTGGGCCGACACGCACCGCGAGGAGTGGGCGAAGGCGTGGGCGGCGGAGACCGGGCTGGAGTACGAGGTCGCCCTGACCGCCGTGAACCGCAACGGCGACCTCCCGGTGAAGATCGACGACACCCTGATCAGGTCGGAGCAGGAGCTCGCGGACGTGTTCACCGACGAGAAGACGTTGCCGGGCAAGGTCGACTTCGCGAAGTTCGTCGACACGAGGTTCCAGGGAGATCTCGCATGAGCATCACGCTGCACTGGTTCCTGCCGACCTCCGGCGACGGCCGCACGGTGGTGGAGCACTTCCACGCCAACCGCGCACCCGCCGCCGGGGCCCGCCGCGAGCCGGACATCGACTACCTCGCGCAGATCGCGCGGACGGCCGAGCAGGTCGGGTTCACCGGTGTGCTCACGCCGACCGGCACGTGGTGCGAGGACGCGTGGCTGACCACGTCCGCGCTGATCGCGCAGACGAAGACCCTGAAGTTCCTCGTGGCGTTCCGGCCGGGCGTGCTGTCCCCGACCCTGGCGGCGCAGATGGCCTCGACGTACCAGCGGATCTCGCGCGGGCGTTTGCTGCTCAACGTCGTGACCGGTGGTGACTCGATCGAGCAGCAGCGGTTCGGCGACTGGCTCGACAAGGACCGGCGCTACGAGCGCACCGACGAGTTCCTCCAGGTCGTGCGCGGGGTCTGGACCGGCAGGCCGTACACGTTCCAGGGCAAGCACTACCAGGTGCGGGACGCCACGGTGCTGGCCGCGCCGGACCCGGTGCCGCCGATCTACTTCGGCGGCTCGTCGGACGCGGCCCTGCCGGTGGCCGCCGCACGGGCCGACGTCTACCTGACCTGGGGCGAGCCGCCGGCCGACGTGGCCGGGAAGATCGCGCGGGTGCGGGCGCTGACGGACCGGCCCATCCGGTTCGGCATCCGGCTGCACACGATCAGCCGGGACACCTCGGCGGAGGCGTGGGCGGTGGCCGCGAAGCTGCTCGACGCGCTGGACCCGGCCGCGGTGGCCAAGGCACAGGAACAGCTGGGCGCGTCGGAATCCGTTGGCCAGCAACGGATGCTGGCCCTGCACGGCGGCGACCTCAGCCGTGGCGTGCGCGGGCTGGAGATCCACCCGAACCTGTGGGCGGGCGTCGGGCTCGTGCGCGGGGGTGCCGGAACGGCGCTGGTGGGCTCGCACGCCGAGGTCGCCGACCTGGTCGAGGAGTACCACTCCGTCGGCATCGAGGAGTTCGTCCTCTCCGGCTACCCGCACCTGGAGGAGGCGTACTGGTTCGGCGAGGGCGTGCGGCCCCTGCTGGAGCAACGCGGGTTGCTCGACGGGGACCGCACGCTCGCACTGGCTACCGCTTGACCTTGGCCTCGACGGCCGTGTCGGGGTTGTCCGCGAACACGCCGTCGACGCCCTGCCCGAAGAACAGCTCGTACTCCTCGAAGGCCCGGCCGTACGCGGCCGGGTCGGTCGAGGACCGGAAGTCCGCGGGCAGGAACGAGTTCTCGTTGCGGAACGTCCAGGCGTGCACGGTCAAACCGGTCCTGTGCGCGTCCTTGACCACCGTGGTCGGCGTCTTCAGGAAGCCGTTGGCGTCCCGCGGGACGATGACGTCCTTGGCGAGGCCCACGCCGTCCGCGTACGACCGGATCTCGCGCAGACCGGCCGGGGTGACCAGGTCGGCGTAGGTGCGCTTGTCGCCGGCCTTGACGAAGTCGTACGGCGCGCCGGAGGCGTTGACCAGCTGGACGATCGGCACGCGCAGCGACCTGTTGAGCTCCTTGAGGTTCGCGACCTCGAACGACTGCACGTAGACCTTGGCGCCGCGGCGGTTGAGGCCGTTGCGGTTCAGCACGTCGACGAGCTTCGGCTCCAGCGCGAGACCGATCGACCGGAAGTACGTCGGGTGCTTGGTCTCCGGGTAGATGCCGATCTCGCGGCGCAGCTCGCGCGACAGGCGCTTCGACAGGTCGACGACCTCCTGCAGCGTCGGCACCTCGAAGCGGCCGTCGTAGAGGGTGTTGCGCGGGCGGATCGCCGGGATGCGTTCCTTGGCGCGCAACGTCTTCAGCTCGGCGAGCGTGAAGTCCTCGGTGAACCAGCCGGTGACGGCCGCGCCGTCGATGGTCTTGGTCTTCCTGCGGTCGGCGAACTCGGGCTTGGTGTCGACGTTCGTCGTGCCCCCGATCTCGTTCTCGTGCCGGGCGACCAGCTCGCCGTCCCTGGTGGGCACCAGGTCCGGCTCGATGAAGTCGGCACCCATGCGCGCGGCGAGCTCGTACGCCGCGAGCGTGTGCTCGGGCCGGTACGCCGACGCGCCGCGGTGCCCGATGACGATCGGGCCCTTGTCGTCGTGTGCCGACGCGGAGGGCAGGGACGCCACCACCGCACCCGCGAAGACGAGTACTACGGCGGCCAGACCTCTCCGATGCATCGTTCGACCTCCCATTCCGTGTTGGAAGCGCACCCAAGCATCGCAACACGAAAAGCAGGTGAACGGTTACTCACGAGACAGTGCGGCTTCTTCCAGGTCCAGCTCGCGCAGCACCCGGAACAGCACCTCGTCGTCGATCTCCCCGGCGTCGCGGGCCCTGACGAACTCGTCACGTTCGGCACCGAGCATCACCCGGCGCAGCCTGCGGTACGCGGCCGCCGGGCTCTCCTGCTCCTGGCGCCCGAGCCGTTCCCAGGCCGCGTTGCCCCGGTGCTCGGCGAGGGAGCGCAGCTGGTCGCGCACGTGGTCGGGGACGTCCTCGGTCTCCTGGTCGAGCCTCGTGACCGCGGCCTGCGCCGCCCGGTGCTGCACCTGCGCCTCGGCCAGGGCGTCCTGGCGCGCGTCGTCGCCCTCGAAGCCGATCTTGTTGATGACCCACGGCAGCGTCAGGCCCTGCAACAGCAGGGTCGCGACCGTGACCACGAACGCGCAGAACAGGATGACGTCACGGCCGGGGACGTCCTGCGGGATCGCGGCCGCCGCGGCCAGCGTCACGACACCGCGCATGCCGGCCCACGCGATCACCGTCACCTGCCCGAGGTGCGGTGGGCGTTCGCGCTCGCGCAACCGCTTCGACAGGTACCTGGGGACGTACGTGGCCGGGTACATCCAGGCGAACCGGGCCAGGATCGTCGCGAGCAGCACCGCGCCCGCACCGAGCAGCAGGGCGGCGTCCAGGTCGACGTCGCGGATGATCGCGGACACCTGCAGGCCGATCAGCGCGAAGACGAACGCCTCCAGCAACGCGTCCAGCGCCTTCCAGACCGCGGCGTCCTGCAGCCGCGTCGAGTACTTGCCGCGCGGCGAGTGGTGGCCGACGTAGAGGCCCGCGACGACGACCGCGAGCACGCCCGAGACGTGCGCGGCCTCCTCGGCGAGCAGGTACGCGCCGAACGGCACGAGCAACCCCAGCGCGCTCTCCAGCACACCCTCGCAGAGCCGCTTGCGCAGGAACCTGACCACCACGCCGACGACCAGCCCGACCGCGATGCCGCCGGCGGTGACCAGGAGGAACAGGCCGACGCCCTCGACGGGGTGCATGGCGGCGCCCGCCGCGGCCGCCACCGCGACCTTGAACGCAGTCAGCGCGGTGGCGTCGTTGATCAGGCTCTCGCCGACCAGCAACGTCATCGCCCGGCGCTGCAGGCCGAGCTTGCGCCCGATCGCCACCGCCGCCACGGCGTCCGGCGGCGCCACCACGGCACCCAGCACCAGCGCGGCCGCGAACGGCATCTCCGGGAAGACCAGCTTGGCCGTGACGCCGACGACGAGCGTCGTGAACAGCACCAGCCCGACCGCGAGCAGGCCGATGGGCCGCAGGTTCGCGCGGATGTTCAGGTAGGAGCTGTCGAGCGCCGCGCTGTAGAGCAGCGGCGGCAGCACCACCAGCAGGATGAGGTGCGGGTCCAGCTCGAACTCCGGCACGCCCGGTAGGAACGAGACCACGAGCCCGACCGCCACCAGCACCAGTGGCGCCGACCAGTTCAGGCGCCGTGCGATGGACGTGACGACCAGCGCACCGAGCAACAGCAGCAGCAGTTCAGGCCCGACCATGCCGCTCATTCTGCGCAACGGCGGCAGCGCTGTCCTGCGCGTGCCGTGTGGACGGTCGCCGGGACTCTTTGCAGTTCCTTTGGATTGATCCTCTACGCCTGTGATCGGCCCCACAGTACGGTCGGTCCGTGGCCAACCCGGACCTCGCCCGCATCGTCGCGGAGCACGACGAGGAGATGCCGTCGCGTTCGCTCTCACCCCGGTGGGAGAGGGCGCTGTGGATCGCCGGTCTGCTGATCGCGCTTCTCGTGCTGAAGCAGGTGTTCTTCCCGTTCGCCAAGGGAAGCCAGTACTACCTGATCATCTTCCTCGCGGTGACGCTGCCGCTGGTGTTCCTGGCCTACGGCAAGGGGCACACGCCTCCCTGGTGGGACTGGGCGCTGGCCGGGCTCGCGTTCCTGGCGGGCGCCTACCCGCTGTTCGGGGGCTACGACGAGTTCCTGAACCGGCAGGGCCAGCTCACGACGCTCGACGTCCTCGCGGGCTCGGTGCTGCTGGTGCTGGTCCTGGAGGCGTGCCGGCGCACGACCGGCTGGGTGCTCCCGGTGGTGTGCCTCGCGTTCATCGCCTACGCCTACTACGGCGGGTTCCTGCCGCCGGCGTGGTCGATCGCGCACTCCGGCGTCGACTTCCCGCAGATCATCAACGGCTTCTTCAACGACGCCAGCGGGTTCTACGGCACGCCGCTGGACGTCGCGGCGACCTACATCGTGCTGTTCACGATCTACGGCGCCGTGCTGAACGCGTCCGGCGCGGGCAAGTTCTTCGTCGACGTGAGCTTCGCGGCGTTCCGGAAGTCCCGGACGGCACCCGGACGCACCGCGGCGACGGCCGGGTTCCTGCTGGGCACGGTTTCGGGCTCGGGCACGGCGACCACGGTGTCGCTGGGCGCCGTGACGTGGCCGATGCTGCAGAAGGCCGGGTACCCGAAGGAGAACGCGGGCGGGCTGCTCGCGGCCTCCGGCATCGGCGCGATCCTGTCGCCGCCCACGCTGGGCGCGGCGGCGTTCATCATCGCCGAGTACCTGCAGGTCTCGTACCTGTCGGTGCTGATCTGGGCGATCATCCCGACGCTGCTCTACTATCTCGGCATCGCGCTCGCGGTCGAGGCCGACGCGCGGCGGTTCGGCGCGAAGCCGGTCGACGTGGACGCGCCCCGCTTCCTCGACGTGCTCAAGCTCGGCTGGTACCACTTCCTGTCGCTCGGGATCATCATCGTCTTCCTCGCGCTGGACATCCCGGTCTACCGGGCCGTCGTCTACGCGACCGCCGTGGCGGCGCTCTTCGCGCTGATCAACCACCGGCGTGACTGGCTGCGGCTGGTCGCCGACGCGCTGTCGACCGGGGTGCGCTCGGCGTTCCCCGTGATCGCGGTCTGCGCGGCGGCCGGTGTGATCACCTCGACCATCACCAAGACCGGCCTCGGGCAGGCGCTCGCGGGGTCGCTGGTCGACCTGGCGTCGCTGCTGTCGTCGTCCGAGGTCGTGGTCCTGATGCTGACGGCGGTGTTCGCGGCCGTCGCGGTGTCGGTGCTCGGCCTGGCCGTGCCCGTGACGGCGTCGTTCATCATCTCGTGGGTCGTCATCGGGCCGGCGTTGATCACACTCGGCGTCGAGCCGGCCGAGACCGCGATGTTCATCTTCTACTACGCGGTGCTGTCCGAGGTCACGCCGCCGACGGCGCTGGCCGCGGTCGCCGCGGCGGCCCTGACCGGCGGCGACGTGATGAAGACGATGTGGCAGACGTGGAAGTACACGCTGCCGGCGTTCCTCGTGCCGCTGGCGTTCGTGCTGACCGACGCGGGCTCCGCCCTGCTGCTGCGCGGGCCGCTGCTCGACTCGGTGTGGGCGTTCGGGGCGTCCGCGCTGGGCGTCGCCGCGCTCGCCGTGCTGACCGGCGGCTGGTTGTTCGGTCCCGCGCGCTGGCCGGAACGCGCGCTGTGCGTGCCGGCCGCGTTGTTCCTGCTCTACCTGCAGCCGTGGACGATCGCCATCGGGGCCGGGTTCCTCGTGGTGGCCGTCGCGGTACACCTGGTCACCCGTGGGAGGGTTCGTGATGCAGCTGCGTAAGTACGCGATCGGTGCGATCGCATTGGCGCTCGTGGTCTCCGGGTGTGGCGGCAAGCGCACACCCACCACACCGGACGCCTCCGGTGGCGGAGCGTCCTGCGAGGCGTCCGACGGCCGGATCACGATCGCGACCGGCAACTCCGGCGGCGTGTACTTCGTGGTCGGCGGTGGCCTGGCCAAGCTGATCAGCGACAACTCGAAGCTCAAGGCGTCGTCCGCGGAGACGGGCGCGTCCGTGCAGAACATCCAGCAGCTCGTCAGCGGCACGTACGACATCGCGTTCTCGCTGGCCGACACCGCCGCGGACGCCGTCAACGGCACCGGGGCGTTCAACGGGCAGAAGCAGAAGATCGCGGCGTTGTCGCGGATCTACCCGAACTACACCCAGGTGCTCGTCCGGGCGGACTCCGGCATCAACTCCGTGGCCGACATGAAGGGCAAGCGGATCTCGACCGGCTCGCCCAAGTCCGGCACCGAGGTCATCGCGGGACGCCTGCTCAAGTCGGCCGGGCTGAACATCGACACCGACGTGCAGGCGCAGCGCCTCGACCTCACCAAGACCGCGGACGGCATGAAGGACGGCAGCATCGACGGCCTCATCTGGTCGGGCGGCCTGCCGACGCCGCAGATCACCGACATCACGACGTCCATGAAGGACAGGGTGAAGTTCCTCGACATCACCCCGCAGCTGCCGGAGATGAAGAAGATCAGCCCGGTGTACGACACCGCGCCGATCCCGGCCGCGACCTACGGCGTGGCCGAGGTTCCCACGATCGTGGTACCGAACCTGCTGCTCGTGCGCGAGGACTTCGCGGCCAACAACGCGTGCGCGGTGACCAAGCTGATCTTCGACAAGAAGGCTGACCTGGAGAAGGTCCACCCGGCCGTGAAGGACGTCGACAGGGCCAAGGCCGCCTCGTCCGACCCCGTCCCGCTGCACCCTGGGGCGAAGCAGGCGCTCGGCTGAACTACGCTCAGGCATCGTGCGCGTCCTGGTCATCGGGTCTGGAGCCCGTGAGCATGCCCTTGTCCTCGCGTTGTCACGCGACCCGCAGCTGACTGCTTTGGCGTGCGCGCCGGGCAACGCGGGTATCGCGGGACACGCCGAGATCTACGGCGTCGACGTCGCGGATGCCTCGGCGGTCGCCACCCTCGCGAAGGAGTGGAAGGCCGACCTCGTCGTCATCGGCCCCGAACAACCCCTGGTCGTCGGGGCCGCTGACGCGGTCCGCGCTCTCGGCATCCCGTGCTTCGGCCCGTCCAAGGCCGCCGCCTGCATCGAGGGGTCCAAGGCGTTCGCCAAGGACGTCATGAACGCCGCGGGGGTGCCGACCGCCCACAGCGAGGTCGTGGACAACCCGGCGCGCCTCGACGCCGCCCTGGCGCGCTTCGGACCGACCTGGGTCGTGAAGGACGACGGCTTGGCCGCCGGCAAGGGCGTCGTGGTGACGTCCGACCTGGCCGCCGCCCGCGCGCACGCGATGACGCTGCTCGACGGCGGTCACCCGGTGCTGCTGGAGTCCTTCCTGGACGGACCCGAGGTGTCGCTGTTCTGCGTCACCGACGGCGTGTCCGTGGTGCCGCTGATCCCCGCGCAGGACTTCAAGCGCGTCGGCGACGGCGACGCGGGCCCGAACACCGGTGGCATGGGCGCCTACGCGCCGCTGCCGTGGGCTCCCGACGGACTCGTCGAGGAGATCGTCTCCCGGTGCGTCCAGCCCGTCGTCGACGAACTGCGCGCCCGCGAGACGCCGTTCGTCGGTCTGCTGTACGCGGGCCTGGCGCTGACGTCGTCCGGCGTGCAGGTCATCGAGTTCAACTGCCGCTTCGGCGACCCGGAGACGCAGTCCGTCCTGGCCCTGCTGAAGTCGCCGATCTCCGCGCTGTTCCTCGCCGCCGCCAACGGCACGCTCTCCGAGCTGCCCGCCCTGGAGTGGGAGAACGGCTACGCCGTGACCGTCGTGGTGGCCGCCGAGGGCTACCCGAACCGGCCGCGCACCGGTGACGTGATCACCGGCTCCGAGGCCGAGGGCGTCCTGCACGCCGGCACGCGCCGCCGCGAGGACGGCGCCGTCGTCTCGTCCGGTGGCCGCGTGCTGTCGGTCGTGGGCACCGGCAAGTCGCTGGCGAAAGCCCGCGAGCGCGCCTACAAGCGCGTCGCGGAGATCCACCTCACCGGCTCGCACCACCGCTCGGACATCGCCTCGAAGGCCGTCGGCGGGAAGATCACGCTGCCATGAGCCTGCTGGGGTGCGTGCTGGGCGGGGCCGTCGGCGACGGCCTCGGAGCGCCGGTCGAGTTCTCGTCGATCGACGTGATCCGCCGCCAGCACGGTCCCGAAGGCGTCGTCGACCTGCCCTCGCTGGAGATCACCGACGACACCCAGATGGTGCTCTTCACCCTCGAAGGCCTCCTGCTCGCCCGGCAGCACGGCGTCGACCCGCTGCTGACCGTGCGGGCCGCCTACGGGCGCTGGCTGCACACGCAGGGCGGCCCGGAGGTCGCTCCCGACGGCTGGCTCGTGGCGGACCGGCGCCTGCACTCGAGGCGGGCGCCGGGCCACACGTGCATCACCGCGTTGAAGCACAACGAGAAGAACGACTCGAAGGGCTGCGGCGGCGTCATGCGCGCCGCCCCCGTCGCCGTCTGGTCGCAAGACGTGCGCGAGGTCTTCGAACTGGCCGTGGGCACGGCCCGCATGACGCACCACCACCCGAGCGGCTACCTGTCCGCAGGCGCCCTGGCGGTGATCGTGCAAGCCCTTCTCGCCGACGCGGACCTGCCGTCGGCCGTCGCCGTCGCGCGTGCCGAACTGGTCCGCTGGGAAGGCCACGAGGAGCAGACCTCGTTGCTGGACAAGGTGATGGGCCTCGGGCCGTTGACGCCGGAGGAGATCGAGTCCGAACTCGGCGGCGGCTGGGTGGGCGAGGAGGCCCTCGCCATCGGCCTGCACGCCGCGCTGGTCGCGCCGGACTTCCCCTCGGCGATCCGCCTCGCCGTGAACCACTCGGGTGACAGCGACTCGACGGGTTCCATCTGCGGGAACATCCTGGGAGCGAGGGACGGCATCGCCGTGGTCCCCGACTCCTGGCTTTCGGTCCTGGAACTGCGGGACGTGATGGAACGCCTCGTCCTCAGCTGGTGACGGGGATCCACAACTCCGCTTCGGCCCGTTCGCCGTCGATCCGCGTGTGCAGCATCGACGGCCCCTCGACGCTCTCGTAGTTGTTGGACGGGAACCACTGCGTGTAGACGTCCCGCCACAGGTGCTGAATGGTCTCGGGATAAGGCCCCTCGGCCTTGAACACCGCCCACGTGTGCTTCGGCACCGTGAGCGACTCCAGGTCCTCCGGCACCTCCCGGCTGCTCACCACCCCCTGGAAGTAGTCGAGCATCGAACCCTCCTCGACCCCCTCCTGGTTGTAGGTGAGCGCCAGCATCCCGGCCGGCTCCCCGTCACCCAGCTCCTTGATCCGCTCGAGCGCCGGCATCCCGATGCCCTTGACGAACTCGACGATCGCGGGGTTCATCCCGACGTGCACCAGCGGCACCCGCGTCCCCCGCCCGACGACCTGGAACGCGTCCTTCTCGACGATCCGGTACTCCATGCTCGTACTCCCCTCGACAACCAACCTGAACGTGAGAACCTGCTGCGACTGCAACGCCTTCTTCGTGGCCCGGGCCTCCTGCGGCCCGATCTTGTGCATGGCCTTGAAGGCCCGCGCAAAGGCCTCGTTGGACCCGTAACCCCACCGGACGGCGATGTCGAGCAAGGAGTCCTGTCCACTGAGGACCTCACTCGCCGCCATGGTGAGCCGCCGGCGCCTGATGTACTCGCTGAGCGGAAGCCCCGCGAGCGCACTGAACATCCGTCGGAAGTGGTACTCACTCGTCCCCGCGATCCGCGCGAGCCCTTTGACGTCGACCTCCCGCCCGAGGTCCTCCTCGATGCGGGCCATGGCCTCGTTGAGTCGTTCCAGCACGTCCCCAACGCTATGGGCCTCCGCGCGCCCTCACCCGACTTCTCGTGCCCGATCCGGTCGCCTGGCCTCACCAGCACCGTTCCGGTTCCTGCGCGGAGTGACGTGGAACCGACGAGGGGTGGTCTTCGTCCAACTACAGGTGCGTCTTACGTGGGCGTTGGTAGCCTGCGAAGCGGGACCGAACCGTTACCAACCGTACGGGGGTAGGACGTCGTGACACAGGAGAACGCGGGGGCGGATGCCGTTCTCGGTGCCGCTGCGGGAGTGGCCGGTGGCGCGGTGGCCGGTGCCGTCAGCGCTCTGAAGGCCGCCAACTCGGTCATGGATCGAGTGTCGGAGAGCTTTTCCAGCGGCGGTGGGACGCAGAAGTTCCACGTCGAGAAGGACACCGTCCTGAAGGCGGGAAAGATCATCTACAGCCAGTACAAACTGCTGTCGGATGAGTACCAGGACAAGGTCGACCTGTTGCGGATCAGGACCGCCGGTGGTGACAAGGTCACCACCGACGTCGTCGAAGCCTGGAACGACCGGCTCGTGTTCCACGCTGATTCGTACGGCAATCGGATCTCGGCGTACATCGAAGCCTTGAAGAACCTGTCCGACCAACTGGAGGCGTCTGCCCGGCAGTACGGTTTCACCGAAGAGGAGATCACTGCGACGTTCGGGTCGAAACTGTGATGATGCGTTGCTCCAAGCTGGTCGCCATGCTGATCTGCGCGGCGGCGATCTCTGCCTGCACACCCGGTGTCGAGAAGGGGAATCCCACAGCCGCTGCACCGGCCAGCAGCTCATCCACAAGTGATCCCACGGGTGACCTGCCTGCACGTCCGTCGACCTTGAAGGTCGATTCCGTGGATGTGTGCATGCTGCTCACCACGGACGTCATGAAGCAGATCGGCGTGAGCACCGCCACCCCCAGAATGGCGGACCTGGTGGAAGGTCAGCAGTCGTCGGCCTGTCGGTACTCGGGTGATGGCGGCTTTGGTTACACCGTAGGTGCGGTGACGCACAAAGGCGTTTCCTACTGGATCGAAGGATCGGGGAACACCGACGGCAAAGTCATCAAGATCGCGGATTTCGGTGCGGTCGAGATCACTTTGAAGGGCGGCACGGGCTTCGACTGCTCTGTGGCTGTCGACGTTGCCGATGGTCAGCAGCTGATGGTCAGCTACATCCCGACCACGACCACGGAAAAGCAGAAGGACCAGTCCTTCCTGTGCGGAAACGCCGAGAAGGCTGCCGGGTTCGCGCTCGCGACACTGAAGACATTGAAGTGAGGGGGAGTCATGTCGGGTTATCGACAGCTGACTGACTGGAACTTCGACGGTTGGTCCAACCAGCAGCTCGCTGACGAGGTCGCCAAACTGTCGAGCAGCTCGATGGCTTCTCGGTTCGGTCAGGCGTCCGAGGCGCTGCGCTCGCTGGCCGACACCCTGGAGTCGGTGGACCGGGAGATCCGCAAACAGCTCGACGACCTCGACATCACCTGGGGTGGCGCGGCCGGCGAGAACCGCAAGCAGAAGACGGACGTCGTCGCCGCCGGTCTCGACCAGAGCACCCAGGCGACGAACCAGAGCTCCCAGGCGATGACGCAGCAGGGTGAGAGCACCAGTCAGGCTCGCCACAGCACTCCGCCGTCCAACACCCTCCGCGGTGACACGGAACAGAACTTCGGGGACAAGGTCGGCGGTTTCTTCGGCATCGAGACCGACCACGCCAAGGAGGTCGAGGCGACCAACAGGGCACGGCAGCAGGCCATCGACAGCCTGAACGGGTACGTCTCCGGCAGCCAGAACTCGCTGGACGGGTTCCGCGCGCCGCAGCAGGCCCCGGACATCGTCGTGACCAGCGGCGCTGTCGCCACGCCCGTCGGGCCCCCGGTCAGCCTGCCCCAGAGCGGCACCCCCGGCATCACCGGCGGCGGCCCCGGCTTCACGGGCTCGCCCGGCAGTCCCGGCTCGCCCGGCGTCCCGCTCGGCCCCACGCCCAGCATCCCCGGCAACAGCACCGGCGTCCTCCCGGGCACCGGTACGCAGGGCCCGATCGCGGCCGGTCCCGGTCTGCCCAAGCCCTTCGGTGCCCCGTCGATCGGCGTAGCGGCCGCGGCGGCTGCGGCTGCCGGTCTCGCCGGCACCACGGGTGGTGCGCGCGGGGCTCAGGTCGTCGGCGGTGGCCGTGGGCCCAGCCAGGCTCCCAAGACGCCCATCGCGCCCGCCGGGCCGAAGGGTGCGCCCAGCACGATCGGTGCCGGCAAGGGCGGTGGCGGTGGCGCTGGTGGCGCCGGTGGTCCCGGTGCCGGCGCCGGTGGGACCGGTGCGGCCGGCAAGGGTGCGATGACGCCCGGCGGTGCCGCCGGTGTCGGGCCCGAGGCGAACCGCGCCGGTGCGGCCGCGGCGGGCAAGGGTGCCGTCGGCGGCAAGGGTGCCGGGCCGCTCATGTCTCCCGCGGCGAGCGCCGCCAGGGGCGAGGGCGAGGAGGACGGCGAGCACGTGCGCAAGTACGGCGTCGACTCCGACGAGATGTTCGGTGATGACCGCATGGTGGTTCAGTCCGTCATCGGCGAAGACCCGAAGGACAAGTAGATCCCTTGAGCGCACCAGGTTCTGTGGTTTTGTCCACAGTGGAGTTCGCCGTGGTCTGGGAGGCGCAACGCCTCCCGGCCGCGCACGTCGCGCTGGACACGCGGATTCCCTCCGTCACCCACACCGAGAAGTTCGAGGTGGTGAAGCGGGCCTGGGAGTCGCTCGAGGCGCGCGGCCTCGCCGCCAACGGCCGGGTGGTGCCGGAGCTCGCCGACGGGTTCGCGTTGCTCGCGAACCCGCAGGTGTCCATCGACCTGTGGATCTGGGCCGACCGGCAGATCAGCGGCCTCGCGGCGGCGATCGGCGACGAGGCGATCCTCGCCGTGCAGGACCGCGACGAGATGTGGCTGATCGAGGCGCGCGGCACGGCGCTCGCCGAGGCGGCCGTGTCCGTCGCCGGTGAGATGCCCGCCGGGTTCGGGCGGTCGATCAGCATGCCGTACGACGAACTGGTGGCCGCCGCCAAGAACGTCGGCCTCGACGCGCAGCGGATGATCACGATGCTGGAGCGGCAGGGCATGCGCCTCGGTGACGCCCAAGAGCTCGCCGGGATGCTCGACGGCATGTCCACGCGCGGTCAGTTCGGCGTGCAGCGCAACGGACGGCGCGCCGGACGCGTGGTTTCTTTCCACGACACGCACAACGGCCGCTATCTCCGCCAGCTCAAGCCGAGTAGCGACGGCCGTCAGTGGTGCACGATCACGCCCGTCGACAACCACCGGCTCGCGAGTGCCGTCTGGGAACTGTTGCAAGAAGTCTGAACGCGGAACCCCCGTTGGTGCCCGCCCGTCGAACTCGGCGGGCGGGCACCGCCGTCTCGAAAGAGCGAATCGGCGCACCACCCGGTGCCATTCGTTCTAAGGTCATCGAGCAGACGTTGAGGGGGTAGGCGCGCGTGGCTGTGACGCAGTTCAACACCGAAGCC
This sequence comes from Lentzea sp. DG1S-22, assembly GCF_036321065.1. Taxonomy (NCBI): domain Bacteria; kingdom Bacillati; phylum Actinomycetota; class Actinomycetes; order Pseudonocardiales; family Pseudonocardiaceae; genus Lentzea; species Lentzea sp. DG1S-22. The sequence goes on from NZ_CP143276.1 coordinate 6,255,444, forward strand.
ATGGAACAGTGCCGAACGACCGTGAGCAGTCAGGCCGGACAATTCGGCGCGATCGGTGACGGCTTTTCCAACCAGTACGGCAATCCGGACATCTTCGGAAAACTCGGCGCATCCGGTGCCGTTTCGAGCGCGGTGAGCGCGATGGACCAGGCGGCCGCGCAGGAGTTCGAGGCGGCCGAGAAGGTGCTGCGCAAGGTCGAGAGCGCTCTCGACGCGATCCAGACCTCCGTCCACGACGTCGAGGAAGCCAACAAGAACTCCATGAGGGCGGTGTGACGTGAGCGCGATGGACGAAGTCGCGGCGTTGCCCGGCGGCGCGGAACTGGCCGCGCTCGCGGACAAGATCGAGACCGCACAACCCCAGGCCGTGCGCGACATCGCGAACCGCTGGAAGCAGGCGGCGGGCAAGTGCGGCGACCAGACGAACGTCCTGCAGAGGTCGGTCAGCCAGCTCGACGGCGCCTGGCAGGGCACGTCCGCCGACGGCTTCGTCGCCTACATGGGCAACGTGACGAAGTGCGGCACCTCGATGACCGACGCGCTCAACGGCGCCGCGGCCGACCTGGAGGCGGCCGCGAACGCGTTGGAGACCGCGAAGTCCTCGATGAGCCGCATCTGTGAAACCCTCCTGAGCCGCGCCCGGCAGACCCGCCAGCAGCTGCACAACCAGCCGCAGGAGGACGTCGACAGCATCATCCGCGGCTACTGCGCCGAAGCCCTGGTCGACGCCAACCCCGTTGTCTCCCAAGCGGAAAACGCCGTGTCGTCCGCCGCCGGTGCCTTGAAGGGCCGCCCCGGCGCCCTCGCGCCGAAGTTCTCGTCCGTCCCGGACCCGAACGCGCAGCCGTTCACCCCGGCCCCGAACAAGCCGGTCGAATGGGCACCGACCCCACCGCCCGACGACTCGACCAAGGCGTCTTCCGCCACGCCCGCGGAACCGCAACCCAAGCCGGCCGTCGCTGATCACGGTGGCGGCGGAGGAGGCGGTGGCGGTGGCGCTTCCGGCGGTGGTTCCGGCGGAGGTGGCGGTGGCGGTGGCGGCATGGGTGGCCTCGGTCCCAGCGGTGGCCCGCCCTCGGGCAGCCCGCCTCCCGGCAACGTCGAGGAGTGGATCCGCGAGGCCATCAAGATCCTCCAGGCCAACGGCATCCCGGTCACCGAGGAGAACATCGACGAGATCTGGAAGATCATCGAGAAGGAGTCGAGCGGCAACCCGCACGCCATCAACCTCTGGGACTCCAACGCCCAGGCGGGCACGCCTTCCAAGGGTTTGATGCAGTGCATCGACTCGACGTTCAACGCGCACAAACTGCCCGGCCACGACGACATCTGGAACCCGGTCGACAACATCATCGCCGGTGTTCGCTACACGTTCTCGCGCTACGGCGGTTTTGAAGGCCACCCCGGCCTGAAGGCAATGGCCCAGGGCGGCGGCTACCAAGGGTATTAGCCATCGCTTGATCGGGTGAGCTTTGTCCGGAACCCGGCACTTCTCCGTCTGGTAGATCGTGACGGAAATGTGCCGGGTTTCAGTTGTCCACACCCTGTCGGGTGGTCGATGTCCTGAAACGCTGTTTTGTTTCTCCCGCATATGCGGAAGCGCGGGGGGTTGCGGACCGGAGGCGGCGGGCGGGGCGAGGGGTGGAAGGGCCGAGGGCGTGGTGGTCCGGACGGCTCCGGCAGGACCCGGAGCGCACCGGCTGGCCCTGGAGCGCACCGGCTGGACTCGGAGTGCACCGGCAGGACCCGAAGCACGGCGGCTTGATCTACGGCGGCTTGGCTTGCAGGGGCTCGGTCTGCTGCGGCCTGGTCTGCGACGGCTCGGTCTGCGACGGCTCGGTCTGCGACGGCTCGGTCTGCGACGGCTCGGCCTGCCGCGGCTCGGTCTGTGGCGCTGTGGTCGGGCGGCCTGGTGTGGCGGCGCGCTCGGTCGGGGGTCTCACCGCGTGCAGGGGAGTTAGCCTGGCGGCATGCTGACCGTGGCTGCCCGCGCCGACGTCCCGCCCTTCCACGTCATGGACGTGTTGTCCGCCGCCGCTCGCAGGCAGCGCACGCACGGGGACGTGATCTCCCTGGCCGCCGGGCAGCCGTCGAGCCCTGCGCCGTTGCCCGTGCGCGAGGCTGCCGTCAAGGCGTTGGGCGAGCAGGCGTTGGGGTACACCGAGCAGCTCGGCATCCTCGAGTTGCGGCAGGCGATCGCCGGGCACTACAGGCGGCAGTACGACCTCGACGTGTCCGCGGACGACGTGGTGGTGACCACCGGGTCGTCGGGGGCGTTCACGTTGGCGTTCCTCGCGGCCTTCGACGCCGGGGACCGGGTGGCGCTGGCGCGGCCCGGGTATCCGGCCTACCGCAACATCCTCAAGGCGCTGGGGTGTGAGGTCGTCGAGTTGCCGTGCGGGCCGGAGACGCGGTTCCAGCCCACGGTCGAGATGCTGGATCCCGGGCTCAAGGGTGTGATCGTGGCCAGTCCGGCCAACCCGACCGGGACGGCGGCCGACGTCGCGCCGATCGCTCGGTGGTGTGCGGGCAACGGGGTTCAGCTGATCAGCGACGAGATCTACCACGGGATCAGCTACGGCGAGCCGTTGCGGTGTGCGTGGGAGACGAGCCGGGACGCGATCGTGGTCAACTCCTTCTCGAAGGCGTTCGCGATGACCGGGTGGCGGCTCGGGTGGATGTTGTTGCCGGAGCGGCTGCGCAGGGCCGTGGACTGCCTGACGGGCAACTTCACGCTGTGTCCGCCGGCGTTGGCGCAGTACGCGGCGGTGCAGGCGTTCCACGAGGACTCCTACGCCGAGACGGCGCTGCACCTCCAGCGGTACGAGGTGAACCGGGACCTGTTGCTGGAGGGGTTGACGAACCTCGGCATCGACAAGCTGGCGCCGGCGGACGGGGCTTTCTACGTCTATGCGGACGTGCGGCACCTGACGGACGACTCGATGGCGTTCTGCCGGCGGTTCCTGGACGACACGGGCGTGGCGATCGTGCCCGGCATCGACTTCGACCCCGTGGACGGGCACCACTTCGTGCGGATGTCGTTCGCCGGGGCCACGCAGGACGTCGAGGAGGCGCTGCGGCGGCTGAAGGCCTGGCTGTGACCCGGAACTGCGAGCCGCGCCGCAACAAAACCGGGCGGCGGGGCGTTCAGGCAGCAGAGGGGAGGTCGCATGTGGGCGATCATCGGGTGGCTGGTGGCGGTCTGGATCCTGCTCGCCGTCGTCGGGGCCGTGGTGAAAGGACTTTTCTGGCTCGCTGTGGTCGGGGGGCTGCTCCTCGCGGGCACCGCGGCCTACGGTGCGGTCAAATCCAAGCGATGACCCTGGATTAATTCGCGCAAACCGCTCACCATGGGGTTGTGCTGCTGGCGAACGAGGCACGCCTCGAGCGGTGGGAGAGAAAGGTCGAGTGGCCGTTGACGGCACTCGCCCTGCTCTTCCTCGCCGCTTACGCCTGGCAGGTGTTCGACGACCACGGCGCGATGCACGTGCCGTTGGAGATCGTGTTGTGGCTGGTCTGGGCCCTGTTCGCAGCCGACTTCATCACCAGGTTGACGCTGGCGCAGAACAAGGCGAAGTTCCTCAGAACGCATCTTTTAGATCTTGCCGCGGTCGTTCTGCCGATGGTCCGGCAGCTCCGCGTTCTGCGGTTGATCACCGTTGTCACGTTGCTCAACGAGAAGTTCCAGCACAAGATCAGACAACGGGTCGGCATTTACGTGGCGGGCGTGACGACCATCGTCGCGTTTTGTGCGAGCCTCGCCGTGCTGGACGCCGAAAGGCACGCGGAAAACGCCAGCATCACCACGTTCGGCGACGCGTTGTGGTGGACGCTGACGACCATGTCGACGGTCGGGTACGGCGACCGCTACCCCGTCACGGGTGAGGGGCGGCTGGTCGCCGGACTGCTGATGGTCGGCGGCATCGCGCTGCTCGGTGTCATCACCGGCACGATCGCGAGCTGGCTCGTGGAGAAGCTGCGCGGCGTCGAGGACGCCGAGCAGGAGACCGCGCGGGAGCTGCGGAACCTACGCGCCGAGATCGCGGAACTCCGTGCGGAGCTGAGCGCGCGCAGCAAGGGCTGAGGTCCACAGCCGGGCGTCCCAGCCGGCGGCGGCCGCACCCTCCACGTTGGACTGCCGGTCGTCGAAGAAGACCACGTCCGACGACCCGATCACGGACGACGTGTGCTCCCAGATGGCCGCGTCGGGCTTGGCGAAGCCGAGGTCGCCGGAGAACACCAGGTGCCGGAAGTGCCCGGCCCACGGCACCTCCTCCGCCAGTCTCGCGAACGTCGACGGCGCGTTCGACAGCAGCGCGAGCGGCACGTCCAGCGCCGCCAGGTCCTCGATCAGCGCCACGGTCTCCGCCACCGGCTCGTCGAGCCACCCGGCGTTGTCGAGAGCGGTCAGCTCCCGCACGGCGGCGGAGTCGAACGTGAGCCCCAGCGACGACCCGATCGTCGCCCAGTACTCCTCGTCGGAGCAGCCGCGGTCGTAGGCGTCGCGGTTCCAGTACGCGGCCTCGAAGTCCACCAGCGGCACCCCGAGCCGGTCGGCGATCGCGGGCAGCGCCGGGTTCCGCTGACTGATGACCTCGCCGAAGTCGAACACGACCCAGCGCATCAGGCGCGCTCCCCGACCCGTCGCAGCACCTCGGTGATGTCGGCCTCGGTGACGTCCCCGTGGGTCACGAACCGCACCTTGCCGGACATCGGACTGGCGAGCACGCCGATCTCGCGCAGCGACAGCAGCGCCTTGTCGAGGTCGGGCACCGACGCCAGCACGATGTTCGTCGCCGGCTCCGGCACGTCCCAGCCGAGCGAACGCAGCCCGGCAGCCAGCGCGGAGGCGTTGGCGTGGTCCTGGGCGAGCCGCGGGATCCGGTCCAGCGCGACCAGCCCGGCGGCCGCCAGCACGCCACCCTGCCGCACCCCGCCGCCGAGCATCTTGCGCACCCGCCGCGCCTCGACGACGAACGAGGACGACCCGGCCACGACCGACCCGACCGGGGCGCCGAGCGCCTTCGACAGGCACACCTGCACCGTGTCGACCCCTGCGGTCAGCTGGGAGAGCTCGACCCCGAGCGCCACCGACGCGTTCCACAGCCGGGCGCCGTCCAGGTGCACCGCCAGCCCGATGGACCGCGCCGCCGCCACCAGGGCGGCGTGCCCGTCGACGGTCGTCACCGTGCCGCCGGCCGCGTTGTGCGTGTTCTCCAGGCACAACAACGTCGTGCGCAGCCCGTAGTAGGGCGACTCGCCGCCGCCGGCCGCGACCACGGCCTCGGGAGTCACCGAGTGGAGCGCGTGCGGCATCCCGCCGGCCAGCCACGCGGCGGTCCCGAGCTCGGCGTCCAGCACGTGCGCGCCCAACGGCGCCAGGAACCGGTCTCCGCGCTGCAGGTGCAGGTACAGGGCGATCAGGTTGCCCATCGAGCCGGACGGGACCCACAGCGCCGCCTCCACGCCGAGCAACGCCGCGACGCGCTCCTCCAGCGCCGCCATCGTCGGGTCGTGGTCCAGCACGTCGTCGCCGACCTCGGCCGACGCCATGGCGCGGCGCATCTCGTCGTCCGGGCGGGTGACTGTGTCGGAGCGCAGGTCAATGGGGGTCACGCCCCCGATCCCACCACATCCCGCCGGGGACGGAGGGGGTGATGTAGCTCTCCCGCGAGGTTCGTGCAACCGTTGTCGGCACAGATTCCGTCCTGTCAGTGCAACTCGAGGAACGAGCGGAGAGCAGTCCGCGTGGATCAGCGCGACGAGCAGGAGTTCGCGGAGTACTTCGTGGCTCGCCGTGAGGCCGTGCGCCGAACGGCATACCTGCTGTGCGGCGACTGGCACCGCGCTGACGACTTCGCGCAGACGGCCTTCGTGGCGGTGCACAGGAGGTGGCGGAAGATCCGGGACAAGCAGGCCCTCGACGCCTACGTCCGACGCACCGTCGTGCGCGCGGTGATCGACGAGTCGCGCCGTCCGTGGCGGCGCGAGAAGTTCACCGACGAGATGCCGGAAGCGCCGGCGACCGGCACCGAGGTCGGCGAGGCGGTCGCGACGCGCGAGGCGTTGATGAAGGGTCTGCGCAGAGTCCCGCCCCGGCAACGGGCCGTGCTGGTGCTGAGGTTCCTGGAGGGCCTCGACGTGACGGCCACGGCCGAGACGCTGAAGTGCTCGGAAGGAACTGTGAAGAGTCAGACCGCCCGCGGGCTGGCGGCGTTGCGAGAAGCTCTGGGCGACGCCGTCGACGACCTGCGACCGGCGTCGTGACCGGCGAGAGGAGGACGTAGGAGATGGACGAGCAGAAGCTCGCGGACCTGTTCCGCGACGCCGCGCACGACGCGCCGCCGGCGTCCTTCGACGCGGGCGACGTCAGGACGGCCTCGCGCCGCGCGACGCTGCGCCGGCGCGGCTCGATCGCCGCCGGCACCACTTTGGTCGTCGTCCTGGGTTTCGGCGGCGTCCTCGCTGCCAACTCCTGGTACGGCCAGGACGGCGGGAATTCGACCGCCGCCGGTTCTGGGCAGCAGGGCACCGACACGGCACAATCGCCGATGACCCTGATGGAGGCACAGCCTCCGCCGAACAACGACTTCCCTGGCGACGCCCCGTCCACGCAGGGGGACGGGACAGCGCCGGGAAGCACCAGCTTCACCGCTGGTGAACGCGCAGTGCAGGGCTGCGCAGGTGTGGACCGGGAGCTCGCCGACGCCCTCGCCGCCGAGCTTTCGGTCTCACCGGACCCCGCGATCCCGCCCGCGGTGACGTGCTCACCGGCCTCCCGCGCGGCCGCGTACAAGATCGACGGACTGACGATCACCGCGATCGTCACGCCCGACCCGTTCGAGGGTCCCGCCGGCACGGAGAAGGCCAAGACCGCCCGCGGTCAGGACCTCTACGTGTTCACCCAGGGCGACGGGGAGCTGAAGGGCCAGGCCAAGCGGTTCGCGGACGCACTGGCCCCGAGGTTCTGACCAGCCGCCCAGTACCCTGGCGCGACTATGACGGCAGCAACCCCCAAGGGTGAGCGCAGGCGGCAGGCGCTCGTGGAGGCCGCGTCCGAACTGCTCGTGGAGGGCGGGTTCGACGCGGTCCGGCACCGCGCGGTCGCCGAACGCGCAGGTCTGCCGCTCGCGTCGACCACGTACTACTTCGACTCGCTCGACGAGCTGATCACCGCGGCGGTCGAGTTCCACGGCCGCGCCGAGCTGGCGAGCTGCCGGGAGCGCCTGGCGGCGGTCTCGGACCGGCTGGCGGACGACGACGTTCTCGTCGAGCTCGTCCTCGACCTGCTGGTCGGCCAGGACGTCACCGACACCGAGTCGATCCTGCTGCGCTACGAACGCCTCGTCGCGACGGGCCGCCGCCCGTACCTGCGCCCGTTGATGCACGTGCTGTCCAAGGAGCTGCACGAGCTGATCGCCGAGATCTTCCACCGCGCCGGCCGCGACATCGCGAGGGACCGCGTCGAGGAGCTGATCGCCCTCGTGGACGGCACGATGGTGAACGCGTTCATCGAGCTGAAGCCGGACCCCAGGGGCGTCGCGGCGAGGATGCTCCGTTCGGCCCTTTCGCGTCACACGTGATGCAACCTCGCGTTCCCCTGACGCGTTCCCCTGGGTGAGGACGCGAGAGGGGATCGCATGCGCAAGGCCGATGAGCAGGGCTTTCGCGAGTTCGCGGCAGCCAATGCCGCGTCTTTGCGACGCACTGCCTATCTGTTCTGTGGCGACTGGCACACGGCTGAGGACCTGATGCAGTCGAGCCTCATGAAGATGTACATGGCCTGGAAGCGCATCAAGGACCTCGACAACCTGATCGCGTACGCCCGCAAGGTGCTGCTGCGCACGTGGCTGGACGAGAAGCGCAGGCCGTGGCGCAGGGCGGAGCAGCGCGACGGGGAGCTGCCCGATGCCGCCGACGCCACCGTGGACCCGGACACCACGAGCGCGAAGCTGTGGGCGCGTGAGCTCGTGCACACCGCGTTGTTGCAGGTGCCTCCGAGGCAACGGGCGGTGCTCGTGCTGCGTTATTTCGAAGACCTCTCGGTCGCCGAGGTGGCGGTGGCGATGGGGTGCACCGAGGGAACGGTCAAAAGCCAGACGGCGCGCGGTCTCGCGACACTGCGCACCATCGTGGAGAAGCTCGACAACAGTTCGGGGAGGGTCGCGTCGTGAGTGAGCAGGAGATCCGCGAGGGGATGCTGCTGGCCGTCTGGGACGAGCCGCCCCTCGACTTCGACCCGGACACCCTGATCAGGCGGGTGGAGCAGAAAAAAAGTCGTCGGCGAGCGCTGGTCGCCGTGGGCGTGGCTACGGCGGTCATCGCCGTAGCGTCGTTCTCGCTGCCGGGACTGCTGCCCCGCGACCGCGACACCCGGCTCGGCGCCGAGGTCCAGACGACCACGTCCGCGCCGCCCAGCGTGCCCGCCGAGCGGAAGGCCCAGCGCCTCGGCGACAAGCTGGCCGAGAGCCTCCAGGCGCAGCGCAAGGACCTGAAGGACGTCTACGCCTCGTTCACGCCCGGAGGGTTCGTCTATCCGCCCTACTCGACGTTGACCCCGCCGCGGAACTCCGGCGACCCCGAGTACACGGGGTACGTCCACCTGACCGACCTCATCGGACCGACCGCGCTGCGGGTGGTGGTGACGAAGGCCGGCTTCAACAAGCAGAACTTCTGCAGCTCCGCCACGGTGTGCCGGGACGTGGCGCAGGCGGACGGGACGATCGTCACGGAGGGCGAGTTCTTCCAGGGCACCACCAGCCTCCAGCAGGTCGAGGTCGCTCGGCGGTTCGAGAGCGGCCTCGTCGTGCAGATCGGCGCCTACGCCTACAACCCCTCGAACGGCAGCGGGCGGCGCGAGACCGTTCCGGTGTCGGTGAACGTCCTCACAGCGCTGGTCATGGACTCGGCCATCGACTGGGAGTGAGCCTCGGGTGCACTAGCCTGAGCGCGTGACGAAGCCCCGCATCGCCAACGTCCTCGCAGGTCGGTACGCCTCCACGTCGCTCGCGACGCTCTGGTCCGCCGAGCACAAGATCGTGCTGGAGCGGCAGCTGTGGCTCGCGGTCCTGCGGGCCCAGGCGGCCGCGGGCATCGAGGTGCCCGAGACCGCGATCGCCGACTACGAGCGCGTGCTGGAGCAGGTAGACCTGGAGTCGATCGCGGCGCGCGAGCGGGTCACGCGGCACGACGTGAAGGCGCGCATCGAGGAGTTCAACGCGCTCGCGGGCCACGAGCAGGTCCACAAGGGCATGACCTCGCGCGACCTCACGGAGAACGTCGAGCAGCTGCAGGTGCTGCGCTCGCTCGAGCTGGTCCGCTCCAAGGTCGCCGCCGTCCTCGGCCGCCTCGCGCGCCTCGCCGCCGAGCACTCCGACCTCGTGATGGCCGGTCGTTCGCACAACGTGGCCGCGCAGGCCACGACGCTGGGCAAGCGGTTCGCGACGGGCGCCGACGAGCTGCTGGTCGCGTTCTCCCGCCTCGACGAGCTGATCTCCCGCTACCCGCTGCGCGGCGTCAAGGGCCCCGTCGGCACGGCCCAGGACATGCTCGACCTGCTCGGCACGCCCGAGAAGCTGCAGGAGCTGGAGCGGACGGTCGCGGGCCACCTCGGCTTCGAGCGGGTCCTCACGAGCGTCGGCCAGGTCTACCCGCGTTCGCTCGACTTCGACGTCGTCTCGACGCTCGTGCAGCTCGCGGCGGCGCCGTCGTCGGTCGCGAAGACGATCAGGCTGATGGCGGGCCACGAGCTCGTCACCGAGGGCTTCAAGCCCGGCCAGGTCGGCTCCAGCGCGATGCCGCACAAGATGAACACCCGCTCGTGCGAGCGCGTGAACGGCTTCGCGGTGATCCTGCGCGGCTACCTGTCGATGGTCGGCGAGCTCGCGGGCGACCAGTGGAACGAGGGCGACGTGTCGTGCTCGGTGGTCCGCCGGGTCGCGCTGCCCGACGCGTTCTTCGCGTTCGACGGCCTGCTGGAGACGTTCCTGACGGTGCTGGACGAGTTCGGCGCCTACCCGGCCGTCGTCACGCGCGAGCTGGACCGCTACCTGCCGTTCCTCGGCACGACGAAGGTGCTGATGGCGGCCGTGCGCGCGGGTGTCGGCCGTGAGACCGCGCACGAGGCCATCAAGGAGAACGCGGTGGCCGTCGCGCTGGCGATGCGCGAGCAGGGCCTCGCGCAGAACGACCTGCTGGACCGGCTCGCGGCGGACCCGCGCCTGCCGCTCGACCGGGCCGCCCTGGACGCGCTGCTGGCCGACCGCCTGTCGTTCACCGGCGTGGCGTCGGCGCAGGTGGCGTCCGTGGTGGAGCAGGTCGCCGCGGTCGTCGACAAGTACCCGGCCTACGAGCCGGAGCCGATCCTGTGATCGTGGCCGGTCTGCACGTCCACCCGGTCAAGGGGTGCGGCGGGTACCCCGTCGCCTCCTCGGCCGTCGACCTGACGGGCCTGCGCGACGACCGGATGATGATGCTCGTCGACGACGAGGGCGTGTTCCTGTCGCAGCGCAAGGTCCCGGAGATGGCGGCGCTGCGTCCGTCCGTCGTGGACTCGTCGCTGTCGATCGGCGGCGAGTCCTTCCCGATCGTCCCCGACGGGCCGCGGGTTCCGGTCGTCGTGCACGCCTGGCACGGGTCCGGAGTGGACCAGGGCGACGCCGCGGCGGCGTACTTCTCCGACGCGCTCGGCAGGTCCGTGCGGCTCGTGCGCACTCCACCGGACCTGCGCAGGGAGACGACCGGTGAGACGACCGGCCTCGTCGGGTACGCCGACGGCAACGCGCTGCTGGTGCTCTCGCTGTCCTCGCTGGACGGTCTGAACGAGCGGATCCTGGAACGCGGCGGGGACCCGGTGCCGATGGACCGCTTCCGCCCCAACGTGGTCGTGTCCGGCTGGCCGGAGCCGCACACGGAGGACCGCGTGCGGCGGGTGGCCATCGGTGACGTGGAACTGGCCTACGCCAAGGACTGCGTGCGTTGCGCGGTGCCGATGGTCGACCAGGCGACGGGTCTGAAGAGCGGACCGGAGCCGATCCGTTCGCTGGCGACCTATCGGCGTGATGCCGACGGAGGGGTGACGTTCGGCATGAAGGCCCAGGTCGTCCGCACCGGCACCATCGCGGTCGGCGACGAGCTCGACGTGCTGGAGTGGCGCGCCTAGGCCTTCTGCCAGCGCAGGCGGTCGCCGCGCTGGGGGTCCTTGCGGCACACCAGCTTCTCGCCGCGCAGGCCGATGCCGTTCGCGCCTTCGGGATCGCACCGCGCGCCCTCGTTGACCAGGAGGCCCTGCTGCGGCGGGGCCTCGGTGGTCGTCGGCTGCTGCACGGCGGGCGGCGTCTGGACGGGCGGCGGCTTCGGCTGCGTCGTCCTCGTGGTGGTCGTGGTGGTCGTTGCCGTCGTGGACGAGCCCTTGACCGTGATGTCGGCGACGTCCGGAGTCGGCACGATGCTCACCGACTGGGTCGTGCTCGTGTCCTGCGCGCCGCCGGAGGTGGGCGACGAGACGGGGCTGGAGTCGAAGCTCCACCCGGCCACGCCCAGGACGACGAGCAGGGCCGCACTGGCCAACGCCGGGATCCACAGGGCCTTTCTGGTGAGCACGGGTGCACCTTAAGCTCCTTCGGCCTTGATCTGTAGTGGTGCGGGGTGTAGATCGGTGCCCGGAACACGGGCACGTAGTCTGACCAGCGTGCCTACGCTCGCTGACTACCAGCACGTCGCCCGCGGCAAGGTTCGCGACCTGTACGACGTGGACGACGAGCTGCTGCTGTTCGTCGCGTCCGACCGCATCTCCGCGTACGACCACATCCTGAGCTCGGAGATCCCGGACAAGGGCCGCGTGCTCACCGCGATGAGCGTGTTCTGGTTCGAGCGGCTCACGCCCAACCACCTGGTCTCCTACGACGACCCGCGCATCCCCGCCGAGGTCCGCGGCCGGGCGCTGCTGGTGCGCAAGCTGCGGATGGTCGACGTCGAGTGCGTGGCGCGCGGGTACCTCACGGGCTCGGGCATGGCCGACTACACCGCGACCGGCGCGGTCTGCGGGATCGAGCTGCCGGCCGGGCTGGTCGAGGCGTCCGAACTGGACCCGCCGATCTTCACGCCCGCGTCGAAGGCCGAGATCGGGGCGCACGACGAGAACGTGTCGTTCGACGTCATCGCGGAGAAGCACGGCGTGGAGCTGGCGTCGAAGCTGCGTGACCGCACCATCGAGCTCTACAGCGAGGCGCGCGCGTACGCGTTGACGCGTGGCCTGATCCTGGCGGACACGAAGTTCGAGTTCGGGCTCTCCGCGGACGGTGAGCTGGTGCTGGCGGACGAGGTCTTCACGCCGGACTCGTCGCGCTACTGGCCGGCCGAGGGCTACGAGCCCGGCCGCGTGCAGCCGTCGTTCGACAAGCAGTACGTGCGCGACTGGCTGACGTCGCCCGCGTCGGGCTGGGACCGCAAGGGCGACACCCCGCCGCCTCCGCTGCCCGCCGAGGTCGTCGAGGCCACCCGTGCGCGGTACGTCGAGGCCTACGAGAAGCTGACGGGCCGGTCCTTCGCCGACTGGCTGGCGTGAGTTGGCTCCGCTTTCACGCGGATGTCACCACGGCGTGGCGCACTCATTGAGTGCACTCACAGCTCGTGGTCTCCCTGTCCGGCATCGGTCCGCAGACACTCGACCGATGCGCTGATCTGGCCGCGGCCCTCGGCCCGCGGCGGGTGCCGTTGTCGCTGCTCGTGGTCCCCCGCGAGCTCGGCAGGGCGCAGGAATGGGTGCGGCAGCGCGCCGCGCTCGGCGATGCCGTCGTCCTGCACGGTCTCGGCCAGCGGCGGTTGCCCGCCTACGAGGCCGGGCTGCTGCTGATGGGCGCGCGTCTGCAGATGGACGCCATCGGACTGAACGCCGACACGTTCGCGCCTCGGCGTTGCGTGGCGTCGCCCGGGACGTTGCTCGCGCTCGCCAAGCACCGGTTCAAGCTCTGCGCCGACGCGCACGCGGTTCGTGACGTGGGCAGCGGGCTCGCGACGCTCGGCCGCCTGCACGCGCTGACCGAGCGCAGCAGCTTCGGCGAGCTGCGGTCGCTCGCGCTGGTCTACGCGACGGCCAGGTCCGCACGCCGCGGCGGGCTGACCCGGATCACCGTCGACGCCCGCGACCTGCACCGGCCCGGTGCGCGGCAGGCCGTGCTCGACGCCGTGGACATCGCCCTCGCCCACGACGCCGAGCCGACCACCTACGTCAAACTGCCGTCTCCTCGCCTGGCGTCAGCGGCCTGACCTCGGTGCCCTCGGGCTTGAGCATCTCGAAGAGCCGGTGGGCCATCTGCGGGCTCGCGAGCGTCTTCTCGTGGATCGGCACGGCGACACGCGGCTTCACGGCGCGCATGAAGTCGACCGCCTCGCCGGTGCGCATCCACGGCGCGCCCGCGGGCAGACCGAGCACGTCCACGTCCTCGTCGGGCACGAACAGCGAGTCGCCGGGGTGGTAGAACGCGCCGTCGCCGACCACGTAGGCCGCGTTCGGCACGATCGGGATGTCCTGGTGGATCATCGCGTGCTGCCCGCCGACGACCCGGACGCCCAGGTCGCCGATCTCGAAGGTGTCACCCGGCCGGGCGACGGTCGCGTTCTCGACGGTGGGCGCCGTGCCCTCGTCCACGATCAGCTGCGCCCGCGGGTTGGTCTTGAGCAGCGCGGGCAGCTTCTCGAGGTCGACGTGGTCGAAGTGCTGGTGCGTGACCAGCACCGCGTCCAGGTCCGCGAGGTCCTCGAACCCCTCGGAGAACGTGCCGGGGTCGATCAGCACGCGGGTGGTGCCCGTCTCGAGAAGCACGCAGGCATGACCGAAATGGACAACTTTCACGTAATCCTCCAGTACCGACGTTTGGCGGGCTGACACGGTGAGGTGACGTCGGAAGTATCAAAAGGCATGAGGAAAACCCTGCAACTCCTCACGGCACTGGCGCTCGCCCTGCCGATGACGTCCATCATCCCTGCTACCACCACCTCTACCCCTGCGCAGGCGTCCTCGCCGCAGTCGCAGGAAATCGGAACCGAGGAATCGGTCTCGGTCCGCGTGGGTGGCGCGAACCGTTCGACGACCGTCGAACGACCCGGCTCCGGATACGTGAAGCTGCATTTCACGGACCTGCGGATCATGCCGGGTGACGTGCTCACGGTGTCGAACCCCGACGGCACCGAGAAGTACACGTACACAAGAGATCTGAAGGCCTCCCTGACGGCCACGGTCGACGCGTCCGGCTTCTGGGCCATGTCCGTCACCGGCGACCGCGCCGTGGTGTCGGTGACGAACCCGCTGTCGCGCGTCCGGATCGACAAGCTGACGCGCGGCTACACCGAGGCCGAGATGTCCGCGCAGCCGTCCGTGCAGAGCATCTGCGGCACGAACGACTACAAGGACGCGGTCTGCTACCAGTCCAGCAACCCGACCGAGTGGGGCAAGACGCCGGCCGTGGCGAAGCTGCTGCGCAACGGCAGCTCGCTGTGCACGGCGTGGCGCGTCGGACCCAACAACCGCATGCTGACCAACGAGCACTGCTTCACCAGCACCACCGGCATCGAGGTGTGGTTCAACTACCAGTGCCCGACCTGCGGCGGCACGAACTCGGCCACCGTCACGAAGGTGCTGGCGGCCCAGGTGCTGAAGTACAGCGCCGCGCTGGACTACACCCTCTTCACCGTGAACAACTTCGCGGCCATCAGCTCGTTCGGCTACCTCGAGCTGGACGCGCGCGTTCCGGCCGTGGGTGAGGAGATGTACATCGTCGGCCACCCGGCCGGGAAGCTGAAGAAGTTGTCGTTGCGCGACAACAACAACGGCGGCGGCTACTGCGTCGTGCGCGCGGTGCGGGTGAACGGCAGCTCGTCGCAGTCCGACATCAGCTACATGTGCGACACCGAGGGCGGCTCGTCCGGCTCACCCGTGCTGTCGAGGCGCACGCACAAGGTGATCGGGCTCCACCACTTCGGCGGCTGCCCGAACCAGGGCGTGCGCATCGACCTCGTCGCGGCGCAGGTCAACTCACTGCTGTAAGGATCTCCCGCTCCTCCTGCTCGGTGAGCCCCGCCTTGCGGGGCCGGTCCAGCCCGAGGCCGCGCTCGTACTCCAGCGAGTCGAGCGCGGTCTCGGCCAGCGGCCGGACGCGCAACCCGTTCGCCAGGGCGTTGCTGACGTCGCGGCCGACCATCTTGGCCCACTCCCGGGGCAGCCACAGCGGCAGCGACCGCGGCCCGGCCCACG
The DNA here is from genome assembly GCF_036321065.1 of Lentzea sp. DG1S-22. NCBI lineage: Bacteria > Bacillati > Actinomycetota > Actinomycetes > Pseudonocardiales > Pseudonocardiaceae > Lentzea > Lentzea sp. DG1S-22. Next base: position 6,270,694 of record NZ_CP143276.1, read on the forward strand.
GGTTGATGTTCAGCTCCTTGAGCACGCTCTCCGCGACGGGCACGAGCTGCGTCCCGGGCGCGGCCGTCGCGCCGGCGATCTCACCGATGGCCATCTGGAACGGCATGACCGGCCCGGTCGAGTCGTACGTGCCCGTCACCCGCTCCTCGGCCGCGAACACGATCCACTGCGCCAGGTCCCGCGCGTCGATGTGCTGGAAACCGAGGTCCGGGCTGTCCGGCACGACCACGCGCCCACCCCTTGCCAGCCGCGAGGGCCAGTACCCGAACCGGTCGCTGGGGTCGTCCGGCCCGGTGATGAGCCCGGCCCGGACGATGAAGTCCCGCCCCGCCACGGCCTCGCGCACCGCGATCTCGCTGGCCACCTTGACGCTGCCGTACCGCTCGGCCGTGAACTCCTCGGTCGGGTCGTCCTCCAGCGGCGGCAGCAGCTCGTTGCTGCCGGTCGCGTGGTCCGCGTAGACCGAGATGCTGGAGACGAACGTCCAGTGCGGCGTGGTGGACCCGAACGCCTCCAACGCGTCCCGCACCCAGTTCACCGAGTACTTGGACACGTCGACCACCGCGTCGAACCGCTCACCGGCCAGCGCGTCGAACGCACCGGGCCTGTCCCTGTCGACCCGGACCAGCGTCGCGCCCTCGGGAACCCCGCCGGAGGCACCGCGGGCAGCGCACACCACGTCGTGGCCGCGCCGGACGGCCTCCGCGGTGACTGCCTTGCTGAGGAACACGGTCCCGCCGAGCACGAGGATCTTCATGACCTCCAGCATCCGGCCGATCGGGCGGCGGTGCCAGTGGTCTCGCTTTCGGCGAAATAGCCGGTTGGAATAGTTCCAAGTCAGGGTCGTTCGGACCCGATCGGTGTGACTTGGTGAACTGGTGTTCGGGGTGTGCCGATGGACGTTCCGTGAGTCTGCACGCCTTCGTCGACGAGTCGCGGCGAAACAACACGTACCTGCTGGCGGTGGCCCTGGTGCCACCCGGCCAGTTGCACAAGTTCCGCAAGGCCCTGCGCTGTCTGCTGATGCCGGGACAACGGGAGTTGCACTGCAAGAAGGAGACCCCCGGCCGCCGCAAGGTGATCGTGTCGCGGCTCGTGGAAGAGCGGGTCTCGGTGCGGCTGTACAGGCGCAGCTGCGACCAGGGGGACGAGCAGTCGCGCCAGACGTGCGTCCGGCGGCTCGTGGAGGACCTGCTGGCAGCCGGTGCTCATCGGCTCGTCCTCGATTCGCGTGCCCAGCGAGATCAGCACGACCTCCTGACGATCCGCACGTCACTCGGCCACGTCGCGTTGTCCACGAACCTCGTCTACGAGCACTGCCGCAGCAGCAGCGACGAGCTGCTGTGGATCGCGGATTTCGTGGCCTGGTGCTACGGCTCCGGCGGTGAGTGGCGGGAGCGGGTGATGCCGGTCGTCGAGTCGATCGTCGACCTGGACAACCCCTAGAAAGCGCGATACCCAGCCGTCGACCGTCCGGACGTGGGCTGGGTACACTTCCTCGGCTTACGGGCCTCGGCGACTCCAACCTTACCAAACGGCCTCGCCGAGGCAAGCTCGTTCACCCGAAGGTGGACCACCGACGATGTGCCCCCGAACACGTGTCGGGAAGATGAACGCCCAGCTCAGGTAGGGTCGACGGGTACCGCCAGCCCTCCACCCCAGGGAGCAGTCCGTCGTGGCCCGAGTCGTCGTCGACGTCATGCCGAAGCCCGAGATCCTCGACCCCCAAGGCCAGGCGGTGGCGAACGCGCTGCCCCGTCTCGGCTTCGACGGCGTCACCGCCGTCCGCCAGGGCAAGCACTTCGAGCTGGAGGTCGCCGACGACGTCGACGACGCCACGCTCGCCAAGATCGCCGAGAGCTTCCTCGCGAACCCCGTGATCGAGGAGTGGACCGTGCGCAGGGTCGAGGCATGAGGGTCGGTGTCGTCACCTTCCCCGGCACCCTCGACGACGTCGACGCGCAGCGGGCGGTGAGGTACGCCGACGGCGAGGCCGTTCCGCTCTGGCACGGCGACCACGACCTCAAGGGTGTCGACGCGGTCATCGTGCCCGGTGGGTTCTCCTACGGCGACTACCTGCGGGCCGGTGCCATCGCGCGGTTCGCGCCCGTCATGCGGGAAGTGGTCGAGGCCGCGAACAAGGGGATGCCGGTTCTCGGCATCTGCAACGGCTTCCAGATCCTCGCCGAGGCCCACCTGCTGCCGGGTGCGCTGACCCGCAACCACAAGCTGCACTTCGTGTGCCGCGACCAGTGGCTCCGGGTCGAGAACACGAGCACCGCCTGGACCACCAGGTACGACCGCGACGCCGAGATCCTCGTGCCGCTGAAGTCCGGCGAGGGCGGTTACCAGGCCGACGACGACACCCTCCAGCAGCTCGAAGACGAGCACCGGGTCGTCTTCCGGTACGTCGGCGAGAACCCGAACGGCAGCCGCAACGACATCGCGGGCATCACGAACGCCAGGGGCAACGTCGTCGGCCTCATGCCGCACCCCGAGCACGCCATCGACGCGCTCACCGGCCCCACGGACGACGGCCTGGGCATGTTCCTGTCCCTGCTCGACGCGGTGGTGAAGGCGTGATCGACAGCGTCAAGAACGCGGAGAGCACTCCCGACCAGGAGCAGCCCTACCGGGAGCTGGGCCTCAAGGACGACGAGTACGCGCGCATCAGGGAGATCCTCGGCAGGCGCCCCACCGACGCCGAGCTGGCGATGTACTCGGTCATGTGGAGCGAGCACTGCTCCTACAAGTCGTCCAAGGTGCACCTGAAGTACTTCGGCGACACCACGACCGACGAGATGCGCGCCAAGATGCTCGCGGGCATCGGCGAGAACGCCGGTGTCGTCGACATCGGGGACGGCTGGGCCGTCACGTTCAAGGTCGAGAGCCACAACCACCCGTCGTACGTCGAGCCCTACCAGGGTGCGGCGACCGGGGTCGGCGGCATCGTCAGGGACATCCTCGCGATGGGCGCCCGGCCGCTCGCGGTCATGGACCCGCTGCGGTTCGGCAGGCCGGACGCCGAGGACACCAGGCGGGTGCTGCCCGGCATCGTCGCGGGGGTCGGCGGCTACGGCAACTGCCTCGGCCTGCCCAACATCGGCGGCGAGGTCGTGTTCGACGAGTCCTACCAGGGCAACCCGCTGGTCAACGCCCTGTGCGTCGGCGCGATGCGGGTCGAGGACCTGCACCTCGCGCACGCGAGCGGCACCGGCAACAAGGTCATCCTCTACGGCGCGCGCACGGGCCTCGACGGCATCGGCGGGGTCAGCGTGCTGGCGAGCGAGACGTTCGACGACACGGCCGGCAAGCGCAAGAAGCTGCCGAGCGTGCAGGTCGGCGACCCGTTCACCGAGAAGGTGCTGATCGAGTGCTCGCTGGAGCTCTTCGAGAAGGGTCTCGTCGCGGGCATCCAGGACCTCGGGGGCGCGGGCCTGTCCTGCGCGACGAGCGAGCTCGCGTCCGCCGGTGACGGTGGCATGCGCGTCCACCTGGACCGCGTGCCGCTCAGGGCGGAGAACATGACGCCGGCGGAGATCCTCTCCAGCGAGTCGCAGGAACGCATGTGCGCCGTCGTGGAGCCGCACAACGTCGAGGCGTTCATGGCGGTCTGCGCGAAGTGGGACGTCATCGCCACCGAGATCGGCGAGGTGACCGAGGGCGACCGGCTGGTCATCACGTTCCACGACGAGGTCGTCGTCGACGTGCCGCCGCGCACCGTCGCGCACGAGGGTCCGGTCTACCACCGGCCGATCGAGCGCCCGGCCGACCAGGACGAACTGCGGGCGAACACGCCCGACGGCCTTCCCCGGCCGGCGGAGGAGGAGCTGCTCGACCTGGTCAAGACCATGGCGGCCAGCCCCAACCTGGCGTCCAGGAAGTGGGTCACGCAGCAGTACGACCGCTACGTCCGCGGTGGCACCGTCCTCGCGCAGCCGAGCGACGGCGGCATGATCCGCATCGACGAGGAGACCGGCCGCGGTGTCGCCCTGTCGACGGACTGCAACGGCCGCTACACCAGGCTCGACCCGTACGAGGGCGCGAAGCTGGCGCTGGCCGAGGCGTACCGCAACGTCGCGACCACCGGTGCCACGCCCGTCGCCGTCACGAACTGCCTCAACTTCGGCTCGCCGGAGGACCCGGCGGTCATGTGGCAGTTCGAGCAGGCCGTGAAGGGCCTCGCGGACGGCTGCGCGGAGCTCGGCATCCCGGTGACCGGCGGCAACGTCAGCTTCTACAACCAGACCGGCTCCACGGCGATCCTGCCGACGCCGGTCGTGGGCGTGCTGGGCGTGATCGACGACGTGCGGCGCCGCATCCCCACCGGGATCGGGGCCGAGGCCGGGGAGACGCTGCTGCTGCTCGGCGAGACGCGCGACGAGTTCGGCGGGTCGGAGTGGGCGCACCACGTCCACGGCCACCTGGGTGGTCTGCCGCCGAAGGTCGACCTCCAGCACGAGAAGCTGCTCGGCGAGGTGCTCGTCGCGGGCTCGCGGGACGGCATGATCTCCGCCGCGCACGACCTGTCGGAGGGCGGTCTCGCGCAGGCGCTGGTCGAGACGTGCCTGATCGGCGAGGTGGGCGCGCGGGTCTTCCCCGAGGGCGACCTGTTCACGGCGCTGTTCAGCGAGTCGGCCGGCCGCGTGCTGGTCGCCGTGCCGCGCACCGAGGAGCAGCGCTTCACCGACATGTGCACCGCGCGTCGCCTGCCGTGGCGCAAGGTCGGTGTCGTCGACCCGGAGTCGAAGGCGCTCGAGGTGCAGGGGCTCGGCGAGATCCCGCTGGACGAGCTGCGCGAGGCCTGGGAGGGCACCCTCCCCGCGCTGTTCGACTGAGATGCGAGGAGGACGGCCCTCGCGAAGGGTCGTCCTCAGCCCGCGGCGATGCGCTGCAGCTGCTCGAACCTGCCGTTGAACAGGTTCTGGTCACCGGGGAAGTGCCCGGCCGCCTGCCACTGCCAGATCGTGTGGAAGTCGAAGCCCATCGGCAGCGGGCCGACCTCGGTGCCGTAGCGCGCGATCCACAGCGGGTTGTCGGCACCGAACTCCACCGAGCCGCCGACGCACTCGTTCCACCATTTCGTGGATGTGTAGATCATCGGATGCCGTTTCGTGCGCGCGTAGACCGTGTCGCTGAACGTCTTGACCCACGCCGTCATCGCGGCCTGGCTCAGGCCGTAGCAGGTGTCGCCGTACGGGTTGTACTCCATGTCGAGCGCGGGCGGCAGCGTCCTGCCGTCGGGTGACCACCCGCCGCCGTTGTCGACGAAGAAGTTCGCCTGCGCCGCTCCGCTGGCCCGGTCCGGCAGCGCGAAGTGGTACGCGCCGCGGATCATGCCGATCTTGTAGGAGCCGTCGTACTGCTGGGTGAACCCGGGGTTGCGGTAGTGGGTGCCCTCGGTCGCCTTGACGTAGGAGAACCGGGCCCCCTTGTCCCAGGCCGACCTCCAGTCGACGTCGCCCTGGTGGCTGCTGACGTCCATGCCCGGCACCTTGCCCGCGGTGGGCGGGGAGTCCGAGGCCGAACGGAGGTCGCCGGGGCCTTCGTGCTTGAGGATCTGGGAGCCCGCTGTGTGGTCCGCGGAGCCCTCGGGCAAGGGCGCCGCGGACGCGGGTGCCGGCGTCATGCCGGCGACGATCGCGACGATGCTGATCAAGGTCTGCATGGACTAGATCGTGCGTCCATTTGTCGCAATGTGCTACCGGGGTCACCCGTCCAGGCGGGACAGCTCCTCGGCGGTCAACTCCAGGTGGGTGGCGGAGGCCGAATCGCGGATGCTCGCCGGTCGGGAAGCACCCGGAATGGGGACCACCACTTCCGACTTCGCCAGCATCCACGCGAGGCAGACCTGGTGGGCGCTCACGCCGCGGGCCTCGCCGACCTCCTGGAACGGGCCGCCCAGCGAACCGGCCTTGCCGATGCCGCCGAACGGGCTCCACGGCAGGAACGCGATGCCGAGCTTCGCGCACAGCTCCAGCTCGGGTTCGCTCGACCGGAACACCGGCGAGAACTGGTTCTGCACGGCCGCCAGCCGGCCGCCGAGGATCTCGTTGGCCTGCACGATCTCGTCCGGGTTGAAGTTCGAGACGCCCGCGTAGCGGATCTTGCCGTTGTCCAGCAGCTCCGCGAGCACGCCCACGGACTCCGTGATCGGCACCTTCGGGTCCGGGCGGTGGAACTGGTACAGGAAGATCTGGTCGACGCCGAGCCGCCGCAGCGACCCGTCGACGGCCCCGCGCAGGTACTCCGGGCGTCCGTCGAGCTCCCAGCCGCCACCGGGCGCGCGGGTGTGGCCGCCCTTGGTCGCCACGAACACCTCTTCCGAGCGGCCCTTCAGGCCCTCGGCGATCAGCTCCTCGTTGTGGCCGAAGTCGGTGTCGTCGAGCGAGTAGGCGTCCGCGGTGTCGATGAACGTCACGCCCGCGTCCAGCGCGGCGTGGATGGTCTCGATCGCCCGCGCCCAGTCCGGCCTGCCCTGCACGGACATGGGCATGCCGCCCAGACCGATGGCGCTGACTTCCACTTCTCCGATGCGGCGCTTCTGCATGCCCTCCACTCTGGCCCCTCGGGATTAAGCTGTCCAACGCAGGGAAGTGATCTCATTGAGCACCGCAGGTGATGAATCGTGGAACTCAGGCAGCTGGAGCACTTCCTCGCGGTCGCCGAGGAGTCCCACTTCACCAGAGCGGCCAAGCGCCTGCACATCGCCCAATCGGGGCTGTCGGCGTCGATCCGGGCGCTGGAGGTGGAGCTGGGCGCGCCGCTGTTCCTGCGCACGACCCGCCAGGTCGGGTTGACGCAGGCCGGACGGGCCCTGCTGCCCGAGGCGCGCAGGGCGCTGGGCAGCGTCGAGGCGGCCAGGGACGCCGTCGCGGCCGTCCAGGGCCTGCTGCGCGGCACGCTGTCCGTCGGCAGCCTGCAGTGCCTGCACGTGGTGCACCTGCCGGCGGTGCTGTCGCGGTTCCACGAGCTGCACCCCGGCGTGGAGATCAGGATGCGCCAGTCCGGCAACGCCGAGCTCGTCGAGGACGTGCGGGCGGGACGGCTCGACCTCGCGTTCGTCACGCGTCAGCCGAAGATCGCCGAAGACCTCCGGGTGTCCACTTTGGCCGGTGAACCGCTCGTGCTCGCGTGCGCGCCGGGAAGTCCCTTCGCCGCAAGGGGGTCCGTCGCGCTCGCGGAGCTCGCCGGGCAGTCGTTCGTCGACTTCAACGCCGACTGGGGCACGCGCGACGAGGTGGACCGCGCCCTCGCCGCCGCCGGTGTCGAGCGGCGCGTCGCCGTGGAGGTCAACGACGTGCACTCACTGCTCGACTTCGTCTCGTTCGGGCTCGGTGTCGCGTTAGTCCCGCAGTCCTTCGCCCTCAAGACCGACCGCGCGCACTTCGTCGGCCTTCGCGGGGACGTGCCCGTCGCCGAGACCGTCGTCGTCAGGGCGGCCACCGCCGGCGCCGCCGCGACCGTTCTGCTCGACATGGTGCTGGAAGCCAGGTCCGGCCGCCTCCGTGCTGCCGGTTAGGTGCCAGCCGGCCGGGGGCTCGCGGAACTCGGTCCCCTCCAGCACCCGCATCTCACCGCGCTGCACGGCGGGCGGCTCGGGGGACGGGTGGAAGAACCGGCCGACCTTCGCGACCCCCATCTTCGGCGAGCTCATCTCGACGGGACCGGCGAAAGTCGTCTCCTGGAAGGAGATCCCGCCTTCGAAGTCGCCGTTCTCCAGCTACAGGCGGCCGTGGAAGGCGCCACCGGAGAACAGCGCGACGCTCCGCACGTGCACGTTGCGCAGGTTCGTGATGCCGTAGAACTGCGCGCGCCGGGCGACGAACCGGTTGACGTGCCGGCCGTCCAGCGAGAAGTACTCGAGGACGGCGCCGGTCAGGTCGAGGTCGTAGTGCTTGTGCCTGCGCTTCTTCCCCCACGACAGGGTGTCCTTGATCAACCGCTGCGCGGTCAGCCGGACCTGGTGCTCCAGCCTGGTCGCCTCGTCCACCTCGCCGAAGTGCTGCTGCGGGTCGTCGGGCCTCGCCTGGTGGGAGGGGTGCGTGAACGGACGGCGCAGGTAGGCGCACAGCACGTCGAGCACGGTCTGCCGGTAGCGGGGCGTCGACTTCGCGAACCACGCCAGCGAGTGCATCGCGCCCACGCGCACCTGGTCGGCCTCGTTGCCCAGCAGTTCGACGGAACGGGCGAACCGCTCGTCGGCGACCTTCTCGCTCTCGAGCGAGTGCTTGCGGTCGTTGAGCCACAACGCGTACAGCGCGACGACGGCACCGCCCGCGACGCCGGCGGTCTTCACGATCTCCACCGCCGGCGCCTTGACCGTCCAGAGCAGGACCGCGGTCGCCGCGGTCACCACGCCGGCGGAGAGCACCGCGAGCAGCCACTTCACGTCAGTTCCTCCACGCTTCGGGAAGGTCGGCCTGCACGGCGAACGTACAACCGTCCGCCTTCACGTCCGCCCACTGCGAGTCCGAGAACTTGGTCTCGCCCTGGAACTTGGTCTCGGTGAACACCGCGAGCCCGCGCGCCTTGACCCTGCTGAACCACGCCTTGCGGCGGAACTCGTTGTGGTGCAGGTAGATCCGGCCGGTCACCTCGGCGTCGGTGAGGTACAGGTCGCCGTGCACCACCATGTGGTGGAACGCGTTGGACTCGTTGAGGCGCGCGACCCGCATGACCAGGTCGCCGACCTGCCGGTACGACAGGTCCATGTACTCGAGGTGCGCCTTGGTGAGGTTGAGGTCGTAGCGCGGCGGGTCCTTCTCCTCCAGCCGGGGCAGCAGGTCCTCGACCAGCCGCTGCGAGGTGAGCCGGACCTCCAGCTCGATCTCGGCGGCGTCCTCGTCCTCGGACGAGCGCTTGAACGGTCGGCGCAGGTAGGCGCAGAGGATGTCGAGCACGGTCTGCGTGTACTCGGCCCTGGACTTCGCGAGGCCGGCCAGCGCGTGCATCGCGCCCACCCGCACCTGGGCCGTCTCGTGGCCCAGCAGCTCGACGGCGCGCGCGAACCGCTCGTCGGCCACGCGCGACCTGTCGTGGTCGATGCGCTGGCTCTCGAGCTCCTGGCGGGCCTCCTCGACCTTGCGCCGCCGGTCGTTCAGCCACAACGCGTAGAGCGCGACGATCGCGCCGCCCGCCAGACCGCCCGTCTTGATCGCCTCGTGCTTCGGCGCGCGGGGGTCCACGAGCAGCAAACCGCCGCCCACCAGCACAAATGCGCCGATCGACGCAAGAATCGTCGACAGCAGCAAACTTTTCCTCACGAGGTCGGCATTGTGCCAAGCGGCGGGTGCATGATGGGGTCGAACGGGTGCGAACGCGGGTGGGGTGAGCGGGTGGAACGGCCGAACTGGGCGCCGGGGGACATCGACCTGGAGCGGCCCAGCATCGCGCGCGTGTACGACCACTGGCTCGGCGGCGCGCACAACTTCGCCGCGGACAGGGCGGTCGCCGAGAAGGTCCTGCGGACGATGCCCGAGCTGCGCGCCGTCGTGCTCGGCCACCGCGCCTTCCTGCGCAGGGTCGTCCGCCACCTGCTCGGCCGGGGCGTGCGCCAGTTCCTCGACCTCGGCTCCGGCATCCCGACCGTCGGCAACGTGCACGAGATCGCCCAGGCCGCCGACCCCGGGGCGCGGGTCGTCTACGTCGACCTGGACCCGGTGGCGGTCGCGCACAGCCGGTCGCTGCTGGAGGGCAACGGGCACGTGGGCGTGCTGCAGGCCGACGTGCGCGACCCGCTGGGCGTGCTGTCCTCGCCCGAGGTCGGCAAGCAGCTCGACTTCGACGAACCGGTCGCCGTGCTGATGATCTCGCTGCTGCACTTCGTCCCGGACGAGGAGGACCCGTGGGGCGTGGTCGGCGGTTACCGCGACCGCCTCGCTCCCGGCAGCTTCCTCGCGATCTCCCACGCGGGCTACGAGGGTGAAGAGGAGCCGGAGTCGTTCCGGGAGGCGCGCCGGATCTACGACCGGAACGTCACGCCGATGACGCTGCGCGGCAGGGCGGAGCTCACGCGCTTGTTCGAGGGGTTCGACCTGGTCGAACCGGGTGTGGTCCGCGTACCGGCCTGGCATCCGGAGTCGTGCGACGGTGACGGGGAGTTCGGAGGGCGTTTTCCCGGGTTCGCCGCGGTGGGCCGGAAGGCGTAGAGGTGACTGCGCACCGCAACCGGCCGTATGCTGCGCGTTCGTGGCATCAGGGTCGAGCAGATGACCGAACGGGTTGACCAGCGAGTGCGCGAGGACCGCTCTCCTCTGGACCCGGCCGTAGTGGCCGGTGCCGAGGTGTTCGCGCGCAGCTGGGCGACGGCGGTGATCGGGTCGAGCTACGTCCCGATGACCCGCGCCGAGGTCGCGCAGCACCTCCAGGACCTCACCGAGCTGCTGGTCGAGGCGCTGTTCGCGAGCCCGTTCCGCACCGCTCCCGGCTACGAGATCGGCTCGCGGCTGGTCGACGCGCACTTCACCGGCACCGACACGCTCGGCCGCACGGTCCAGCTGCTCGGCGAAGACCTGCTGGCCGACCTGGGCTTCCCCGGTGACGACAAGCTGCAGTCCCGCCTCGCCGCCCTGCAGGGCGCGCTGTCCGCCGGGTACGCCCGCGCGCTGCGGGAGCGCACGCTCGCCGAGCAGGAGGCGATCAGGGCGGCCGTGCTGGACGCCCGCGACCAGGCCGAGGCGATGCTGCGGGCGTCGGAGGCCCGGTTCCGCGCGATGTTCACCGAGGCCGCGATCGGCATCGGCATCGCGGACATCGAGGGCCGGATACTCGACGTCAACCAGGCCCTGCAGGACATGCTGGGGTTCAGCGTCGAGGAGATGCGCCAGTACAACGTCCGCGACCTCATGCACCCCGAGGACGCGGGCAGCGTGTGGCGGCTCTACGACCAGCTCATCGCGGGCGAGTGCGACCACTACCGGGCCGAGAAGCGCTTCCACCGGGCCGACGGCGAGCAGGTGTGGACGCACCTGACGCTGTCGCTGGTCCGCGACGACCACGGCGAGCCGCAGTACCAGGTCGCGATGATCGAGGACGTCACCGACCGGCACCTGCTGCAGAACAGGCTGCGCTACCAGGCGCTGCACGACCCGCTGACCGGCCTGCCGAACCGCGCGCTGTTCCTCGAACGGCTGGGCCGCGTGTTCAACAACCGCGCCAAGCACGCGCGGGCCGGGCTCTGCTACCTCGACCTCGACGGCTTCAAGGTCATCAACGACTCGCTGGGCCACGACACGGGCGACCAGCTGCTGGTCGAGGTCGGCCGCCGGCTCGACCACTCGGTGTCCGGCGAGGGCAAGCTGGTCGCGCGCATGGGCGGCGACGAGTTCGTCATCCTGGTCGAGGGCTCGTCCTGCGAGCAGGACATCGTCGACGTGGCCGACCGGGTGCTGACCGAGCTGGAGGCGCCGATCCGCATCGCGGGCCACGAGCTGTCGGTGTCGGCGTCGATCGGCATCGTCGAACGGCGGCTGTCCGGCACGACGTCGGCCGACCTGATGCGCGACGCGGACATCACGCTGTACTGGGCCAAGGCGGACGGCAAGGCGCGCTGGGCGCTCTACGACCCGGAGCGCAACGCCAAGGAGGTCGCCAGGTTCACGCTGTCGGCCACCATGCCGCGCGCCCTGGAACGCGGCGAGTTCTACGTCGAGTACCAGCCGCTGGTGCGCCTGGAGGACTCGACGGTCACCGGCGTCGAAGCCCTGGTGCGCTGGCAGCACCCGGAGTTCGGCAGGCTCGCGCCCGACCGGTTCATCGAGCTGGCCGAGGAGACCGGCCTGATCGTCCCCTTGGGACGGTGGGTGCTGCGCAGGGCCTGCGAGGAGGCCCGGCGCTGGCTCGAGGAGTTCGGCGACTCGGCGCCGTTCGTGTCGGTGAACCTCGCCGTGCGCCAGTCCCGCGACCCCGAGCTCGTCCGCGACGTCAAGCGGATCCTCGACGAGTGCGGGCTGCCCCCGCACCACCTGCAGCTGGAGCTCACCGAGTCGGCGATCATGGGCACCGCCGACGAGCCGCTGGAGGCGCTGAGGGCGTTGTGCGACATGGGTGTCCGCATCGCGATCGACGACTTCGGCACCGGCTACTCGAACCTCGCCTACCTCAAGCACCTGCCCGTGCACGAGCTCAAGATCGCCGGCTCGTTCATGGAGGGGCTGCGGGCCGAGAACGAGGAGGACCCGGTCGACTCGCAGATCGTCGCCACGCTGGTCCAGCTGGCCCACGCGCTGTCCCTCGGCGTGACCGCGGAGGGGGTCGAGACACCGGCCCAGGCCGCCCGGCTGCTGCGCCTGGGCTGCGACACGGGACAGGGCTGGTTCTTCGCGCGGCCCGGTCCGCCGGAGAACATCGACAGCCTCCTGCGTGGTGATCTCTAGGGCGGGGAACTCCGAGTGCCATGAAACCCTTGGCGCTCGTCGTGCTCCTGCTCGCCGCGACGACCCCGGTCGTCCGCGCCGCTCCCGCCGACGTCGTCCCCCTGCCGGCGGACAAGCAGGGGTTCGGCACCGCGAGATCGGCGGAAAGCCCTGTTTGGTTCACCCTCGGTCACCAGGGGCTCTCGGAGATCTTCCACCCCGACCTCAGCACGCCCGCGACCCGCGAGACCCGGCTGCTGGTCGACGGGAAGCCCGGCCGGGCGCGCACCGAGCCGGCCGACGACCGGTCGCTCACGTTCCGCCAGCACCTGAGCGGGGACGGCTGGCGGGCCGAGATCACCTACGTCACCGATCCGCGGCGTGCGGCCGTTCTCGCCGACGTGGACTTCCACGCGCAACGCCCGGTCCGCCTGTCGATCGAGCACGTGCCGATGAAGGACGGCGGCTCCGTGGCGAGCACGTTGCCCACCGAACCGGTGCGACGCGCGCGCGGCACGTTCGCGGTCGGGTTCGGTGAGGGTGTCGCACGGGCGGCGTTGGAGCAGGACTTCCGCGTGGTGGCACGGGAGTACGCGCGGGGCTGGCGCACGTACCTGGACGGGCTGAAGCGGCCCGGGTCGGCGGACCGGCGGCTCTACGACATGTCCGTGATGGTGCTGGCGGCCACGGAGGACAAGGCCAACCCCGGTGCGTCGATCGCCTCGCCGAGCTTCCCGTGGGCGTTCGGGTTCGACCGCGCACTCGCGCCGGAGCTCGGCCCGTACGCGCTGGTGTGGCCGCGCGACCTGTACCACGTGTCGACGGCCATGATCGCCGCCGGCGACACCGGGTTCGCCCAGCGCTCGCTGGACTTCATGCTGACCAGGCAGCAGCAGCCGGACGGGCACCTGCCGCAGAACACGCGGGTCGACGGCACCCCGGTGTGGACCAAGGTCCAGCTCGACCAGGTCGCGGCGCCGCTGCTGCTCGCCTGGCACCTCGACCGGCGGGACAAGTCCACAATGGACGCTCTGCGCCGCTCGGCCGACTACCTGCTGAGCTATCCGAACGCGCCGTTCAGCGAGCAGGAGCGGTGGGAGAACCAGGACGGCTACTCGCCCGCCACCATCGCCTCGGCGGTCGCCGGCCTGGTCTGCTTCGCGGACCTGTTGCGGCGCAACGGCGAGAACGCCGACCGCTACCTCGCCACCGCCGACGAGTGGCAGCGCGGAGTCGAGGGCTGGACGGCGACGAACACCGGTCCGCACGACCCCAAGCCGTACTACCTGCGCGTCACCAAGGACGGAAAGCCCGACCAGGGCACGAAGTACGACCTCGGTGACAACAACCCGGCCGAGGTCGACCAGCGCGCGGTCGTCGACCCGAGCTTCCTCGAACTGACCAGGCTCGGCGTCAAGCGCGCCGACGACCCGGTCATCCGCAACACGGTGAGCGTCGTCGACCAGCACCTGCGGGAGCAGGGCTACTGGCACCGCTTCACGCAGGACGGTTACGGCGAGACGGCGGACGGCAGGCCGTGGAACATCAACTGGCCGACGCCGACCCGCACGTACGGACGGCTGTGGCCGCTGCTCAGCGGCGAACGCGGTGAGTACGAGCTGCTGACCGGCGACAAGCGCAAGGCGGCCCAGCGGCTGGAGGAGATCGCGGCGACCGCGAACAGCGGGCTCATGCTGCCGGAGCAGGTCTGGAACGGCCGCGGCACCGAGTCGGCGACCCCGCTCGCGTGGACGCACGCGCAGTACGTCCGGCTGGCGTGGTCGCTCGACCGGGGCGAACCGGTCGAGCGCCCCTCCGTGGTGGTGCGGCGCTACCGGTGACCGCGGGCCGGGGCCGGAGGGGGTGACGCGGGCCACCTCGTTCGCCACCCTCCGTGCCCGGCGATTCGGTACGTTGACCCGCATGCGCCGACTTGCCGTCCCGTTGTTGCTGGCAGCCGTGCTGTCCGGGTGCTCGGCCACCGAGCCGGGATCGCCCTCCGCGGGGCAGCAGACGGGCTCCGCGCCCGCGACCGGGTCCTCGACCGGTTCGGCCCCGGTGGCGAGGCCCAAGGCCGTCGACATGAAGGCGCTCGACCCCTGCACGCTCTACACGGCCGAGGTGAAGTCGGCACTCGGCGTCCGCCTCGTGACGGAGCGCCCCGCCCTGGCCGACTACGGCCAGGGCAGCAGGACGTGCAGCAACAACTACGAGGACGCCACGTACTCGTCGTCGATCTACACGCTGGTCAACGGTGGCGTGGACCGGCTCAGGCAGACCGTCGGTGAGGCCGAGCTCACCCCGGCGCGGGTCGCGGGCTACCCCGCGTACGTCGACGGGCGGGACGTGTCGGGCCTCGGACCCGCCTGCGATGTTTACCTCGACGCCCACGACGGGCAGTTGTTGCTGGTGAACGCCGTCGGAGGGTTCGGAGAGGACAGGTCCACGGTGGACGGGGCGTGCGCGCAGGCGAAGAAGCTCGCCGAAGCCGTCGGAGCCGTTCTCGCGACCGAATGACGTTCGAGCAGAACTACTCGTCTTGTACCGGGAACCGGTCACCCGCGTCACGCATCAGAGCTAAAGTCGTTCCAAATGCACACGCGGCCCATCCCCCAGGGCCGTACTGAGGAGGGTGTGCCGTGTATCTCGCGGACGGTGGGGGCACCACGGTGCCTTCAGAGTTCGGGCAGCGCAAGCTGAAGGTGGAGCCACACGCCATTCCACAGGCGCGGGCCGCCTTCCAGCGCGCGCTCGACGAGTTCGACGCCAAGATCAAGGCGGCTGTGCACGAGCTGACGACCAGGCCGTGGGCCGCGGACCCGATCAGCGACGAGACGTCGAAGGCGTTCAACGAGCAGACGAGGGGCAAGGCGCTCGCCGCGCTCGACGCCTACCGCGAACAGCTCGTCGGCGTCATCGCGCAGCTCAAGGCGATCGAGGAGCAGTACCGCCAGACCGAGGGCGACAACGAGGCCATGTGGGGCAAGCACCTGCGGGACATGGGCTGAGAGGGGGACTGACAGATGACTGAGCACCGCTTCCAGGGGTACGGACACCCCGAGCTGTACAAGATGATCAACTCCGGTCCCGGCGTCTCCGCGTCCATCCCGGTCGAACAGGGCTGGAAGTCGATCGCCGAGATGCTCGCGCGGATCGACAGCGACCTGCACGACGGTCTCGCGAAGATGGGCGCGGACTGGGAGTCCGACGCCTCCGACGCCGCCCAGGGCGCGCTGTCGCCGCTGGCCCAGTGGGCCGGTTTCGCCGAGTCCGGCGCGACCACCATGGAGAGCTCCGCGCGCCTGCAGGGCGAGTACATCGCCGAGGCGCGCAAGAAGATGCCCGAGGTCGTGCCCGTCACGACCGAGAAGCCGGGCCTCCTCGACATCGCCGCCGGCGCGCTGACCGGTCCGGTCGGCATGGCGCACGTCGTGAGCCAGCAGATGGACCACGAGCGCCAGGAGGCCGCCGCGGACAACGCCGCGGCCCAGGCCGTCAAGGTCATGGAGGACTACCAGTCGGACAGCCGCTGGAACTCCTCGACGCTCGGCGAGTTCCCGACACCGCCGCAGGTCGTGATCGACACGCCGCCCCCGTCCGACACGGGCACGGGCAGCACGCGCGCGGGCTACGCGTCGACGGGTGCTCCGGCGCCGTCGGGCAACACGGGCACGACCCACTCGTCGTGGGCGACGCCGACCGGCCCGCAGACCCAGGTCTCGACGGGCTGGACGCCGCCGCCGACCGACACCACGCACACGTCGTGGACGACGCCGACGCCCACGCCGACGCCGCCCCCCACGCACGTCCCGCCGCCCACCAACCTGCCGCACCCGACGCCGACGCCGACGCCGGTTCCTCCGAGCGGGCCGATCTTCACCAGGCCCTCGACGGGCGGTCCCGGCGGTGGCCCCGGTGGGCCCGGTGGTCCCGGCACCGGTGGTCCCCGCGGCGGCCTGCCCGGTGGCGGCCCCGGCGGTCCCGGTGGCGGCAAGGCGTTCGCCCCGATGTCGGGTTCGCTCGGCGGCGGCGCGTCCGGCCAGGGCGCGATGAAGGCCGTCGGCATGCCCGGTGGCCTCGGCGGCGCGATGGGCTCCGGTCCTGCTGACGCGGTGCGCGGCGGCGCGATGGGCTCCGGTCCGGGCGCGGGCGCCGGTGCGGGCAAGGCCGGTGCGGCCGGTGCCGGCATGGGTGCCGGTGGCGCCCACGGCCAGAAGGGCGAGGGCGAGGACGACATCGAGCACAAGGCGGCCGACTACCTGGTCGAGACCGACGACGTGTTCGGCGACGACCGCATGGTCGCTCCTCCGGTCATCGGTGGCCTGTCCGAGTGACTCTGTTCGGTGCTCCGGCGGAGAGGGAACCGATCACCCTCTCCGCCGAGGAGTTCGACGTGGTGTGGGACCGGATGGACGTCGGTCCCATGCCGCTCGTGCTCAAGGTCCCCACACCCGGCAAGACGCGTGACGAGCGCGTCCAACTGGAGAACCGGGTCTACGCCCAGCTCGACCAGCGCCGCCTGGGCAACTCGCGCGGTCTGTCGTCCGAGCTGGACGGGTTGCTGCGCATGTTCGTCAGGCCCGAGAGGGAGGCAGACGGTCGCCTCTGGCTCGGTCACAGCCTCCGCGTCCTCGCCGTCGCGAACGGCGACTGGTGCGCGGTGGCGACGTTGCGCGACGACCGGCTGACCTTCCAGCCGTGGACGGGCTCCGGGCTCGCCTCCGCGGTGCTGTCGGTGCTGCCGCAGCACCCCGCCGGAACCGGGATCTCCGTGACGCTGCCGAGCGCGGACATCGAGAAGGCGATCGCCCGGACCGACGGCTCGCCGAAGTCGACCGAGGCGGCGTTCCGCGGCATCGGGCTGCGCGAGGACGACGCCAAGCAGCTGGTCAAGATGTTCACCGGCATCGTCCACACCGGGAACTTCGGTGCCGCCGCCAGGGACAGGTACGGCAAGCGCTGGCGTCCCGAGCGGGTGGTCGGGTTCTTCGACACCGAGGAGGGCCGCTACCTGCAGCAGCGCCGTGCCTCGAACGGCCAGCCGCCGTGGAGCACGTTCACGCCGACCGACGCGCGCCGGATGCTGCGCCAGGTCGACGAGCTGATCGCCGAGGCGGTTCATTCCGCCGGCGCGTGATCTCTGGTTTGATCTGACCACCGCCGCCGTGGCCAAGACCCCTTGGAGACGGCGAAATGAACATCGACAGACGACGATTCCTGCTGGCCGCGGGGGTCGCGCTGGTCGGCTCGCCAGTGACGGCGGGGACTGCCTCGGCAGCGTCCCCCGCCTCGCTGTGGTCGGAGTTCGTGGCGAACCCGTACGACCACCCGCAGATCCCCAACGTCGCCTACGCCGGTTACCGGACCGGTGAGAAACCCGGTCGCAGGCCCGTGCTGGCGAACGTGCTGTTCTTCGGCGCCCGCCGCGACGGCTCCGCCGACGCCTCGGCCGCGATCAACCGGGCGGTCGAGTTCGTCGGCGGGCTGGGCGGCGGCACGGTCCTCGTCCCGCCGGGCCGGTACCGGATCGACGACATCATCCGCATCGGCTACGACAACGTCGTGCTGCGCGGCGCGGGCAGTGCGAAGACGACCTTCTACGCGACCCGCTCGCTGGAGGAGGTCGTCGGCGTCAACCGCAGCCGCTACGGCTCGGAGAACTCGGCGTGGAGCTGGTCGGGCGGCCTCGTGTGGGTCTGCCACCGCGACCGCTACCGGCCGCTGGTCGACGCGATCAAGGCGAGGAGGTGGCCGTTCGAGGGCTGGACCGGCAACGAGCTGGAGGCGGGTGAGACGCTCACCGCCGTCACGGGCTCCGCGGCGCGCGGAGCGTTCGTGGTGACCGTCGAGGACGGACGGGAGCTGCGTGCCGGTCAGCGCGTGCTGCTGCGCCTGGACGACGACGGCTACTCGCTGCCCAGGCACATGTGCGGCGACGTCCCCGGAACGTCCACCTACCGGTGGGACGACAAGGACAAGCTGCTGTCGTACTTCCCGTTCCTGTGGCCGGTGCGCGTGGAGTGGGTGCGGGGCAACAGGGTCAAGCTCGCGCAGCCGCTGCCGCTGGAGATCCGCCCGGAGTGGGAGCCGCGCCTCACCACGATGGCGCCGGTCGTCACCGGTGCCGGCGTCGAGGGCATCCGGATCGAGATGGTCAAGGTTCCGACGCCGAAGCACTTGCAGGACAAGGGGTACAACGGCCTCGCGTTCCAGTGCGCGTGGGACTGCTGGGCCGACGACGTCCACGTCCACGACGTCGACAACGGCTTCCTCCTGGTGTCCTCCAAGGGGATCTCGCTGCTGAACACGCGCGTCTCCGGCCGTGGTCACCACCACGCGTACGCGACGCGCGAGCAGTCGCACGACAACCTCACCGACGGGTTCGTGATCGAGGCGCCGTCCGAGCCCTCGCAGGCGGGCGCGGGCAACCACGGCCTGAACGTCGAAGGTCTGTCGTGCGGCAACGTCTGGACCCGCGGCCGCATGGACCACGACGTCTTCGACACCCACCGCGGTCTGCCGTTCGCCAACGTCCGCACCGAGATCACGATCAACAACGTCGGTGCGCACGGCGGCAGCGCGAACGCGGGTCCGTTGTACGGCGCCCGGTTCGCGCACTGGAACGTCACCGTCACCAACCAGCGCGCGGGCAACGTCCGCATCGACCAGGTGGCGCCGTGCAGCGCCACGGTCGCGATCTCCGAGGTCCGCGACTTCGGTCAGGTCGACAAGCCGGACTTCACCGGCGAGCTGAACTCGCGCCTGGAGCTGTACGGCACGACGGACGTGACGCCGCGCAACCTGTACGACGCGCAGCGGAAGCTGCGCCGGTCATGACTCGGCCATCCTGATCGGCAACGACCACACGACGTCGTTGAGGTCGGTGGGGAGCACGACCGCCTCCACCGACCGCCCGATCCGCCTGGTCCAGCCGGTGCCGGTGAGCTCCAGCCGGTACGACGCGTACTCGCTCGGCGTCGTGTCGGACAGCAGGAGGTGCTGGCCGTAGGTCCGTCCCGCAGCGGCCAGGGTGGCCAGGACCTCCGCGAACTCCGGGCGCTCCGCCAGGAGCCCGTGCACGCCGTCGACGCAGACCAGGAGCTCGGGCAGCA
Source organism: Lentzea sp. DG1S-22 (assembly GCF_036321065.1). Lineage (NCBI taxonomy): Bacteria > Bacillati > Actinomycetota > Actinomycetes > Pseudonocardiales > Pseudonocardiaceae > Lentzea > Lentzea sp. DG1S-22. The sequence continues at coordinate 6,290,162 of NZ_CP143276.1, forward strand.
CGAACCCCGCTGCCCGGTGCTCCCAGATGGTGCGGTGCCGGGCGTCGGCCAGCGCCGCGGTGCGCAGTTCGTGGTCCACGAGCAGGTCGACGATGCCGTGCCGCACGTGCGGTGCGCCGTCCAGGCCGGCGAAGATCCCGCCGCCGTGGAAGTCGACCAGGACGACCTGGAGGTCCTGCGGTGAGTGCCGCAGCATCTGGCCGAGCACCAGCGCGCGGATGCCCTCCGCCCGGCGCCCGTCCGGTGCGACGACGTCGCCGTGCGGGCCCATCCCGTCCTGGAGGTGCTGGGACTTCAGGTCGATCTCGACCGGCTGCCCGTGCTCGTCCACCCCGACCGGGACCCGGTACTGCAGCTTCACCGGCCGCGGCCGCCACGAGTGGGCCGGCGCCTCGTGCAGGGTGGCGAAGTCGGGGACGGGCTCGGGTTCGTGCATCGACCGCGGCAACGACTCCGCCGCCTCGTCGAGGTTCGCCGGCACCTCGCAGTCGCCGATCGGCCGGGCCACGTCGTGCGGTGCGTCGAGCAGCAGCTGCATCCCGGACTGCCGGACGTCCCGCGCGATGGTGAGGAGTGCCTCGCCGAGCTCCGTGGCCGCCAGGTCGGCGAAACCGGTGACGCAGACCAGCAGCTGCGGCAGCACCTGGTCGAAGCCGCGGTGGTCGAAGATCGTCCAAGTGTTGCCGACGACCTCGAGCCGGCGTTCCGACTCCGCGCGGAGCTCGGCCGCGATCCGGGCGGGATCCCCCGCCGCGTCACGGTGGTGCGCCACCACGTGCGGAGCCCGGTCGAGCCCGGCGAACGCGTCGGTGTCGTGCGCGTCGATGAAGACCGCCTGGAACAGCTTGGGCGAGTGCGTGGTCATCAGGCCCAGCACCAGGCTCCGGAACGTCCCGCGCGCGGGGGCGCTCAGGTGCGAGCCCGTGCGCCACTTCCCGTCGGCGAAGTGGGTGAGCCGCACCGCCACCGGTTCCCCGCCGGGACCCACGCCGACCGGGACCTTCCACCACCGCCCCTTCCACGAGAGCGCCTTGGTGAAGCGGGTCATCCCGTGCAGCGCCAGGAAGTCCAGCACCTCGACCCGCAGCGGCACCCGGTCCGGCAGCTCGTCGAGCGACCGCGCGGTGACGACCACCCGCACGTTCCACGCCGCCGCGGCGATCCAGCGGACGGAGTCGGCGAGCCCGGGATCGGTGTCGCTGCAGTACTTCCAGTCGTCGACGAGCAGCGTCGCGCCCGGCTCCGCGCCCCGTTCGAACCACGCCAGCAGGTTCTGCCGCCGCCGCTCGTCACCGGGTTCGAAGGTGACCGCGACACCGGGCGAGGCGCCCCGCCCGATGCGGTAGACGCCCTGCGTCCCCGCGAGGCGGCGCGTGACGAGTGCGGCCGGTCCGATGAGCGCGAGGTGGTTCACGGCAGCGCTATCCGCGCCTGCTGGAGGTCGGGCCAGGACAGGCAGAAGCCGGGCCGGTCCGGCACGAAGGCCGCGCGGTGCGGAGCGAACTTCGAGGTGGCCGGGTCGTCGAGCCGGAACTCGACGGCGAACGCCAGGCTGTCCTGGATGAACCGCGGCACCTCGTCCCACGTCCGCGCGGTCACGACGACGTGGCGCTCCGGGTCGATCGGCTCACCGGGGCCGTCGAGCAGCTGGTACCTGTGCACCTCGTCCCCGAGCACGGTCGCCAGGGTGCGCAGGGTCGTGCTCTTGCCCGTCCCCGGGCCGCCGACGATGGCGCCGTGCCGCCGGTGCTCGTCGAAGTGGACGATCATGACCGCGAGGCGTTGCTCGAACGGCAGGTCCACGATGCCGATGCCCCCTGGCGGCAGCATGCTCAGCCTGAGCTCCTTCCCGCTGTCGTGCAACGGCGGCGGGACGATCGGGCGGGCGGGCGGACCGGACCCCGCCAGCGCCCGCGGGAGCACGTCGGCCCACTCCTCGAGGTCGTGCGGCGGCACCCCGGAGGGCCACTCCGACCTCACCGACGCCCGCAACCCCTCGGGGAACGAGTCCCCCGAGCAGAGCAGGTAGACGCCCAGGACGCGGCCCGCGCTCGTGACGGTGTTCAGGGCGTCCGCGAAGCGGGGGTGCCGCCGCAGCACCACCTCCGCGCTGTCCACGCAGACCAGCAGGGCGGGCAGCGGTTCGAGGTCCTCACCCGCGAGGACCTTGGCGCGGTAGTCGTGGAAGTCGCGGCACCCCCCGGCTGCGCGCAGCAGCTCCTGCCGCCGGGCGATCTCGCCCTGGAGGCCCTGCCCGAACCGCTCGAAGGTCTCGGCGCTGTCGCCGCCGTTGAGGCTGAAGGCCATGTGGGGCGCGTGTTCCAGGCCGTCGAACACGCCGATGTCCGCCATGTCGACGCAACCGATGTTCAGGTCCGCCGGCGAGTGCGTGACCATGAACCCCAGCAACGCGGTGAGCACCTTCTGCTCCCGTTGCGCCGGCGGACCGACGTAGGCACCGAGGTAGCCGTCGCCGTCCACGCTGACGTGCAGGTACACCGGCCAGCCGCGGTCGTCGGAACCGACGGCGACCCTGAGGTCCCGGTGCCGGTGCTTGTTGCTCAGGTCGGGCTCGATGCCGTGCAGCGCCAGGAAGTCCGTGGCCTCGCCGTGCAACCGGCGCCGCAGCCGGCCGGGGACGTCCGCCCACTTCCGCGCGGTGACGACGACCTGCACGCCCTGCGCGGGCCCGAAAGCGGCGATCCACTCGACGGTCCGCTCCAGCCCGCGGTCGAACTCCGCGCACAGCGCCCAGTCGTCCACCAGCAGCACCGCACCCGACGGCGCCCCGCGCTCGAACCAGTCCAGCAGGCTCCGGCACCCCGGCTGGTCGGAGGGGTCGAACGTGGCCGAGACCGGCAACGGGTCCGCACCCCGCCCGATCCGGTAGACCGAGATGTCCGGTGCCGCCGCCAGGGCGGCCGTCAGCCGCTCCCTGGTCGCCTGCCCGGGGCCGACGACGGCGAAGTTCCTGATCACCGTTCAGATATACCAACAGCCCCGAGAGCGCCGCTGGCCCTTCGCTAATGTGGGCGGCGTGCCAGCCAGAGCCGTCGACCCCGCCGAGATGCGAGCAGCGGTGCAGGCCGTGCTGCCGTGGCTGCGCGGTGAGGCTGACCAGCCGGAACGGCCCGTGCTCGCCGCCGCGGTCCGCCTGAGCCTGCGCACCCTGGAGCAGATCGCGCCCGGCCGCAGCGTCGAGGTGCGCGTGCCGCCGTTCGCCGCCGTGCAGTGCGTCGAGGGCCCGCGCCACACCCGCGGCACGCCCCCGAACGTCGTCGAGACCGACGCCCGCACGTGGCTCGAACTGGCGACCGGCAGCCTCGAGTGGGCCGACGCCCTGGACGGCCGGGTCACCGCGTCGGGGACCCGCGCCGACCTCTCACCCCTGCTGCCGGTCGTGCGCTTCCAGGAACCGGGCCAGAACCAGGAACCGGGCCAGAACCAGGAACCGGGCTAGAACCAGGAACCGATCGTCTTCGCCACGCCGCCGACACCCTCGACGACGTCGCGGCCCAGCTCGACCGCGTTGCCGACGGTGTCGACCACGACGTCGCCCGCGTCGCTCGCCACCTCGCCTAGGGTGTCCACGGCGTGGCCCGCCGCGTCACCCCAGCGGCCGTTCGAGATGTCGTCCACGACCTGGCCGCCACCGCGCCAGACGTCCTCGCCGATGTCGGCGACCTCCTTGCCGGTGTTGACGCCCCAGTCGATGACCGGGCCCGCCACCGGCAGGTCCGAACCGGGCACCTCGCGCGGGGTGGGGGCGTCCTGCCAGCGCTGCTCGGTGACGCTGCCGCCCTCGCCGTTGGCGATCTTCGCGATGTTGCCGAGCGACTCGGTGCCCTTGTCGTAGTAGGACGAGTGGGCGTGCCCGATCCACGACTCGCCGGACGTGCCGAACGTCTTGGCGCCGAACGAGGAGTCGTAGGGACCGGTGGACGAGCCGTCCTCGGTGAACCAGTCACCGCTGGTGGCCTGGATGACCGGGTCGTGCTCCGTGCCGCCGACGTAGACGTGCCCGGCGCCGGCCGAGAGCTGGTCCACGTTGGACGCGCCGACGCCCGGCGAGCCGACGAACACGATGTCGTCCGCCTTGAGCCCGTTGTCCATCGCCGAGTAGCCGACGACCGTGCTGCCGTAGCTGTGGCCGACGACCGTGACGTGCGCGTCCGGGTTGGTCGTGCGGTAGCCCTCGACGTCCTTCGCGAGGATCGCGCCACCCTCGCGGGCCTGCTCCGGGTCGTTCACCTGGCCGGGCAGGAACTCCGGCGCGTCGTAGCCGAGCCACTGGATCGCGGCGCCGTTCGGTCCCATCTCGCCGCTGAGGTTCGCGGCCTGGTCGAGGCCGAAGCTGCTGAGCTTGGACGTGGTGCCCGGCACGCAGACCGCGACGTTCTCCGCCGTGTCGGGGTTGCCGAACGAGACGGCGATCGCGCCTTCCTTGGCACCCGCGCCGTCCGGGCTCCACGCGAGGACGTACGCCTTCTTGCCGTTCTCGTCGCTCAGCGAGTCGGCCTTGCCCAACGCGCCGACCGCGTCGTCCGCGTTCTTCGCCCGGCGCGCGGCTTCGTCGTACTGCGACATCAGCTGCGAGCCCTGGGCGTCGTTGCGCAGCGCCCGCTGGCCCTCCGGCGAGTTCGGGTCGACGCCCAACTCGCGCGCACGGTCGGCCAGCTGCTGCTCGAGCTGGTCCTTCTCCGCGTTGAACCGCGCCGCGTCCTCGGGGATCCGCTTGCGGTTGGCGAAGTCGAGCACGTCGGCGGGCAGGCCGCGGAGCTGGCCGAGCTCCTGGTACTTCGTGTTCTTGAGCGCTTCCTGCTGCGCGGGGCTGAGCGACTTCCACCAGTCGGCGACGGCCTTCGGGTCGCTGCCCGGCGGCGGCACGGGAGGCAGCGGGCCGGAGGCGCCGGCGCGTTCGGCGGCACGGCTCCAGCCGCTGTCGGTGCGCGCGGACTGCTCGAAGCCCGGCGGGATCCTGGTGAGGGCGCTCGCGTACGAGCGCAGGACGTTGTCGTAGCCCGCCTTCACCTTGGTCAGGTGCTCGTTGACCTGCTGGGCGAGCTGGCGGGTCTGCTCGGCGTCCAAGCCGGGCGGACGGCCGCGCCAGACGCCGATGGCCTGGTCGGCGGCACCGCGCATCTGGCTGTAGGCGCGCGAGGCGGCCTGGACGATGTCGACGCCGGCACCGAGCCGGTCGACGGCGGCCTTGGCGGCGGTGGCGGACAGTTCGGCGCGCGCGGTGAACCGGGTGGCGGTGTCGCCGACCCAGCTGCTGACCGCGGTCTTCCCGCCCCTGGCGACCGACTCACCGGCTCGCCCGACCGCGCTGATCGCGCCGGTGATGGGGTCGGCGGCGGCGGCGATCCGGCCGGCGTCGCCCGAGGCGAGCTTGCCGTACAGGCTCTCCGGGTCCGTGTAGCTCACTTGCCGCCCCCAAACCCGGAGAAGAGCTTCTTCAGCACCGCCGCGTGGTCCTCGTCCGTGCGCTGGTACGCGTCGGCGTTCGACACCAGGCCCTCGGCGGCGTCGTTGATCCAGGCGGACCCGCGCTGGAGGTCCTGGGCGTGCTTGCCGACGAACTCCGCGAGCGCGCCGGCGAACTCGGCGGCGCCGTCGACCTCGCCCAGCGCACCGGGGTCCAGCCGCAGCATCGAGATCATCTCGGCCGCCTCCCGCACCGCGTCGGAGCCGTTGCCGAACTCCTTGGACGCGTTGCGCAGCAGCTCTGGCTCAACGCCGAACATCGCCACCCCCGTGTTGGTCCTCGGTCACTGCGACGCAGTCACATCATGGCCGGTTCCCCACTCGTGCGATGAACGTTTCGGGCACGATGTCGCTCATGGTGCAGACAGGGTGGACGGCCGAGCGGTGGACCGCTGTGTTCGTCGAGCAGGCGGAGATGTTCCGCAGGGCGGTGGCGCAGGCGGACCCCGCAGCCGAGGTGCCGACCCGCCCCGGCTGGACCGTCGGGGACCTGGTCATCCACGTCGGGCGCTTCCTCGAGACCTCGACCCCGTACCTGCGCACCGGCAGCCGCACCGCGATGCGGCCGCCGGAGCCGCGGGCCGGCCTGGCGCCGCTCGAGTACCTCGACCTGCAGATCACCGCCGCCGCGGAGGTCCTCACCGCCGTGCCGGGCAACCGCCCCGTCTGGACGTTCTCGCCCGCGGCGCCCGACCTCGCGTGGGTGTGGCACCGCCGGATCGCGCACGAGGCGGTGCTGCGCCGGTTCGACGCCCAGACCGTCGTCCGCCAGGTCGTGGCCACGGACGCCGACCTGTGCGTGGACGGCATCGACGAGGTGCTGACCACGATCGTCGCGGCCAAGCTCGACGGCGACGTGCCGAACATGGTGTCGGGAAGCGCCGTCGTGCGGCCGACCGACGTGCCCGAGTCGTGGCTGATCTCCCTGGCCCCGGACGAGGCGCCGCGGATCCGTGCCGCCGCCCCCGGCGAGGAGGGCGACGCGCAGGTGACCGGTGAGGCCGAGCTCGTCTACTTCTGGCTGTGGAACCGGATGAACTACCGGGAGATGACCGGCGACCGGCGCGTGCTGGACGTCCTGCAGGTCGGGAGGGGGCACTGATGCGCGGGCTCGCCGTGGTCCTGACGTGCTGCCTCGCGGTGACCGCGTGCGGCGGCAGCGACAAGTTCGAGGGCGACGTCAGGTTCAAGGTCACCAAGGCGGACTCCGAGGGCTACGAGCTCGTGCTGGCGCAGGAGCAGCCGAGGGCCATGATCAGCGACTGGTACTCGGGCCGGGTCCTCGCGAGGGAGTTCTCGGGTCCGGTGGCGGTCGGCGACGAGGTCGTGTGCCACGTCGCGCAGCAACGGGTCGACGAGAAGCACGTCTCGACCCGCACCCAGATCACCGGCTGCAAGAAGGCCTGACGGGGCGGCCCGGGTGCCGGTCCGCTCCCGCGGGCATGAGCTTCATCACCTCACCAGGGGTCTGATGGGGGTGGTTGGCCCCCTGCGCCACATACACTCGGAAGCGCAGCCAGCCCCGTCGTGAGGGAGCCAATTCGGTGGTCGACGACCATTCCCCGTCCGAACAGGAACCCCGTGAGGAGTGCGGCGTCTTCGGCGTCTGGGCTCCCGGTGAAGACGTCTCCAAGCTGACCTACTACGGCCTCTACGCCCTGCAGCACCGCGGTCAGGAGGCGGCCGGCATCTCGGTCGGAGACGGGGCCCAGGTCGTCGTCTTCAAGGACCTCGGGCTCGTCAGCCAGGTGTTCGACGAGCAGGTCCTGCAGTCGCTCAAGGGCCACGTGGCCGTCGGGCACTGCCGCTACTCCACCACCGGGTCCACGACCTGGGAGAACGCCCAGCCGACGTTCCGCACCACCGCCGCGGGCTCGGGGCTGAGCCTCGGCCACAACGGCAACCTCGTGAACACCGCCGAGCTGCTGGAGAAGGCCAAGGCCCTCGGCATCACCAGCCGCAACGGCGCCACGACCGACTCGGACATCCTGACCGCGCTGCTCGCGCACGCGGCCGCCGACAAGGGCATCGAGCAGGCCGCCCTGGAACTGCTCCCGACGGTCAAGGGCGCGTACTGCCTGACCTTCTCCGACGAGTCCACGCTGTACGCGGCGCGCGACCCGCACGGCGTGCGCCCGCTGGTCCTCGGCCGGCTGGAGCGCGGCTGGGTCGTCGCGAGCGAGACCGCCGCCCTCGACATCGTCGGCGCGAGCTTCGTGCGCGAGGTCGAGCCCGGTGAGCTGATCGCGATCGACGAGGACGGGCTGCGGTCCACCCGGTTCGCGACGCCCGAGCCCAAGGGCTGCATCTTCGAGTACGTCTACCTGGCGCGGCCGGACACGACGATCTCCGGGCGCGGCGTGCACGCCACCCGCGTCGAGATCGGCCGCCGCCTCGCCAAGGAGCACCCGGTCGAGGCCGACCTGGTGATCCCGGTGCCCGAGTCCGGCACTCCGGCCGCGATCGGGTACGCGCAGGCCAGCGGCATCCCGTACGGGTCGGGCCTGGTCAAGAACGCCTACGTCGGCCGGACGTTCATCCAGCCGTCGCAGACCATCCGCCAGCTCGGCATCCGGCTGAAGCTGAACCCGCTGCGCGACGTCATCCGCGGCAAGCGGCTCGTCGTCGTGGACGACTCGATCGTGCGCGGCAACACCCAGCGCGCGCTCGTGCGCATGCTGCGCGAGGCCGGCGCCCTCGAGGTGCACGTCCGGATCGCGTCGCCGCCCGTGAAGTGGCCGTGCTTCTACGGCATCGACTTCGCCTCGCGGGCCGAGCTCATCGCGAACGGCCTGGACGACGACGGCATCCGCCGGTCGGTCGGCGCCGACTCGCTGGGCTACGTGTCGCTGGAGCAGCTCATCGCGGCCACCGAGCAGCCCAAGACGCGGCTGTGCTCGGCGTGCTTCGACGGCGAGTACCCGATCGAGCTTCCGCAGGACGCGCTCATCGGCAAGCACCTGCTCGAGGGCCTCAAGGGTGTCTCGGGCTCGGCGGCTCCCGTCCTGCCGAACGGCTATGGTGCCGAAGACGCCCTGCGTCGTCCCTAGGCACCCGATATCCAAGTGGAAGAAGTTGACGTGACCGACAGCGCCAAGGCCACCTACGCCGCCGCCGGAGTCAGTATCGCCGCAGGTGACGAGGCGGTGGAGAAGCTCAAGCCGTGGGCGGCCAAGGCGCACCGGCCCGAGGTTCTGGGCGGCATCGGCGGCTTCGCGGGCCTGTTCCAGCTCAAGCTCGACCGCTGGAAGGAGCCGGTCCTCGCCTCGTCGACGGACGGCGTCGGCACCAAGATCGCGATCGCGCAGGCGCTCGACAAGCACGACACGGTCGGCATCGACCTGGTCGCCATGATCGTCGACGACCTGGTCGTGTGCGGTGCCGAGCCGCTGTTCGTCCAGGACTACATCGCGGTCGGCCGGGTCGTCCCCGACAAGATCGCGGCGCTGGTCAAGGGCATCGCCGAGGGCTGCGTCCAGGCCGGCTGCGCACTGCTCGGCGGCGAGACGGCCGAGCACCCCGGCCTGATGGGCGACGACGACTACGACATCTCCGGCACGGGCGTCGGCGTGGTCGAGCAGTCGAAGCTGCTCGGCCCGGACAGGGTCCGCGACGGCGACGTCGTGATCGCGATGGGCTCGTCCGGCCTGCACTCGAACGGCTACTCGCTCGCGCGGCACGTGCTGCTGGAGATCGCGCGCATGCCGCTCGAGGGCCACGTCGAGGAGTTCGGCCGCACCCTCGGCGAGGAGCTGCTGGAGCCGACGAAGATCTACGCCAAGGACTGCCTGGCGCTGATCGCCGAGACGGAGGTCCGCGGGTTCTCGCACGTCACCGGTGGTGGCCTCGCCGCGAACCTGGCCCGCGTGCTGCCGCAGGGCCTGCACGCGCAGCTCGACCGCGGCACCTGGACGCCCGCGCCGGTGTTCCAGCTCATCGCCCAGCGCGGCCGCGTGGAGCGCGGGGAGATGGAGAAGGCGTTCAACATGGGCGTCGGCATGGTCGCCGTCGTCGCGCCCGAGGACGTCGACCGCGCGCTGGCCGTGCTCACCGCCCGCCACGTCCCGGCGTGGGTGCTCGGCGAGATCACGAAGTCCGAAGAGGGCGGCGCCGCCCTCGTCGGCGACCACCCGCGTTTCTGAGGCAACCTCCTGAGCCGGTCGTCGCGTACCAAGCGGCGACCGAGGAGGGGCACTTGGACCGGGACCGCGAGTTCGGGGAGTTCGTCGACGCACGCGCTCTCGTCATGCGCCGCACGGCTTATCTGCTGTGCGGCGACTGGCACCGCGCGGAGGACATCGTCCAGCAGGCGTTGATCAAGATGTACGTGGCCTGGTCGCGCGTGCGCAAGGACAGCGTCGACGCCTACGCGCGCAAGGTGCTCGTGCGCACCGCCATCGACGAGACCCGGCGCGGCTTCTTCCAGCGCGAACGCATCGTCGACACCGTGCCCGAGAGCGCGGTCGTGGACACCACGACCGACCTGGACCTGCGCGAGGCGCTCAACGCGCTGCCCGCCGGGCAGCGCGCTGTCGTCGTGCTGCGGTACTGGGAGGACCTGAGCATCACCGAGACCGCCCGCATCCTCGGCAGGACGGAGGGCACGGTGAAGAGCCAGGCCGCCAAGGGGCTCGCCGCGCTGCGCGACCTGCTGGAGGACGAGCCGGCGTCGCGCATCCACACCTCCGAGGTGATCCGGAGGGGCCGGACGAAGCTGGTGCGCCGCCGCACCGCGATCGCGGGCGCGCTGGCGTTCGTGCTGCTGGCGGGGTTCGGCACGGTCGGCTACCTGGCGTCGCCGCAGAAGGCGAGCAGCAACCAGGTGAGCGAAGCGGCCCCGGTCCTCGACCAGAACGCCCGGCTCACGGTGATCCTGCGCAATGCCGGAGTCGTCCCGCCGGGCGTGAAGGCGGAGGACGTGCCGGGAGCGAAGGCGCTGCAGTTCTTCGAACGCGACGGAAGGCGCCAGGCGGCGGCGTTGCTGGTGGACGCGCAGGGTTCCAGCGCCCTGACGGTCCTGCTGTACCGCGATCCCGGCGCGAAGGCCCCCGCGTGCCTGCCCGAGGAGGGCGCGGACTGCCGGATCGAGAACGTCGACGGCATCGAGGTGCGGTCCAGCCTGTCGCGCCGCGAGGACGGCCTGCTGGCGCACGACGTGCGCGCGTACCGCCCGGACGGCACGTACGTCGAGATCCGCAGCACCAACCTCGGGGCGTTCGTCCCCGACGTCCCCGGTTTGTCCGACTGGAGCTCCGCGCCGAGCAGGCCGGCCCCGGTCCTCGGCAGGGACGCCCTGATAAAGATCGCGACACTGCCGGGCCTCACCTTCTAACCTGGAGGCATGAACGACGTGGCCGTGACTCGGACGCTGGTGGTGCCGGCGTCCGAGTTGCGCGAGCGTTTTTCCAGGTCGGGTGGGCCGGGCGGGCAGGGGGTGAACACGGCGGACAGCCGTGTGGAGCTCTCGTTCGACCTGGCTGCCTCGCCGTCGATCCCCGATCACCTCAAGGCCCGGATGCTCGACAGGCTGGCGGGCCGGCTCGTCGACGGCGTGCTCACGATCGCCGCGTCCGAGCACCGCGCGCAGCTGCAGAACCGCGCCGCGGCCCGCGAACGCCTGGCCGCGGTCCTGCGGGCCGCCGCCGCGCCGCCACCGCCGGTGCGCCGGGCGACGAAGCCCACCAAGGGCTCGAAGGAACGGCGCATCGCCGGGAAGAAGCGGCGTGCGGAGACCAAGCGCGGCCGTTCAGGCTCCTGGGACTAGCGCGTAGATCCGTTCGGGGCGGCCGGTTCCGCCGTACCGCAGCCGGACCTCGGCCCGTCCCGTCGACACGAAGTGCTCCAGGTACCGGCGCGCGCTCACCCGCGCGACGCCGGTCGTCGAGGCGCACTCCGACGCCGACAGGCCCTCCGGGCGCGACCTCAGGGCACCCTCGACGAGCCGCGCCGTCTCCGGCGTCAAACCCTTGGGCAGCAACGGTTTCGACGTCGGTCGCGCACCGAACACCTGGTCCACGTCCGCCTGCCCGGCCGAGGCGAGCCCGCGCAGCTTCTCCCGCAGCGCCGCGAAGTGCGCGAGCTGGTCGCGCAGCGCCGAGTGGTCGAACGGCTTGATCAGGTAGTGCAGCACGCCACCGCGCATCGCACTGCGCACGGTGTCCACGTCCGTCGCGGCGGTGATGACGATGACGTCCACGTCCTCGTTGGCGCGCAACGACTTCAGCACTTCGAGCCCGTTCACGTCCGGCAGGTAGACGTCGAGCAGCACCAGGTCCGGCTTCAGCGACGCGACCAGCCGCAACGCGTCCGCGCCGTTGTGCGCGACGCCCACGACCTCGAACCCCTCGGTGCGCGCCACGTACCCGCTGTGCACCTTGGCCACCATGAAGTCGTCGTCGACGACCAGCACCCGGATCACCAGGGCAGCCTTGCCGTGAAGACCGACCCGGACACGCTCACCGAACCGCCGCGGCGCAGGCAGGCCCGCCTGATCAGCGCGAGCCCGATCCCGCGTTCGCCGTGCGACGCCGCCTTGGTCGTGAAGCCGTGCCGGAACACCTCTTCCGCGAGCTCCGGAGCCACGCCCGGACCCGAGTCGCGCACCACGACCTGGACCTCGTCGTCCAGCTGCACCACACCCACCTCGATCCACTTCCCCGCGCCGTCGGAGCTCAACGAGCTCAGCGCGTCCAGCGCGTTGTCGACGAGATTTCCCAGCACCATCACCAGATCCGCCGACAACGCCTCGTCGACCCTGCCCAGCACGCTGTCCGGGGCGAGCCGCAGCGCCGTGCCGCGTTCGGCCGCGAGCGACGCCTTGGCGATCAGCAGCGCGGCCACGGCGGAGTCGCCGATCGCCGAGCCGACCTCGGTCCGCCACTGGTCCTGCGCCGAGCTGATCTGGTGAATGTAGTGGGTGACCTCGTCGTACTCCTTCAGCGCGATCAGGCCGGCGATGGTGTGCAGCCGGTTCGCGAACTCGTGCGCCTGCGCCCGCAGCGTGTCCGTCGCGTGCTGCGAGGCGTCGAGCTCGTGCTGCAGCGCGAGGAGCTCCGTGCGGTCCCGCAGCGTCACGACCGCGCCCTCGCCACCCTCGATCGGCATGCGGTTCAACGTCAGCACGACGCCCTGCCGCAGCACGAGCTGGTCGACACCGGTCGCACGGCCCGTCAGCACGTCGCGCAGCCGGTCGTTGAGCTCCAGCTCCTCGACCGAGCGGCCGACCGAGTCCTCCGGCAACGCGAGCAGGTCGCTCGCGTGGTCGTTGACCAGCGTGATCCGGTTCTGACCGTCGAGACCGACGACGCCCTCGCGGATGCCGTGCAGCAACGCCTCGCGGTTCTCGACCAGCGCGGTGATCTCGTGCGGCTCCAGCCCGAGCGTCTGGTTCTTGACGCGGCGCGCCAGCAGCAGTGAGCCGGTGACGCCGATGATCAACGCGATCGCCAGGTAGCGCAGCACGTCGACGGGCTGCTCCAGCGCGCCGGCGAAGACGCCGGGGTCCTCCGCGCCCGCGACCACCATGCCGTTGACCCTGCGGCTGACCGGGTCGAACACCGGCACGTGCGCCTCGATCGAGTCGCCGGCCGTGCCCGTCCAGGACCGGCCTTCGAGCGCGGTCGTCCTCGTGTCCAGGGTGGACCCGATCTGCGCCGGGTCCGGCGAGGCGATCACGAGCCGCCGGTCGTCGAGGATCAGCACGTAGGAGGCGCCGGACAGGCTGCGGGCCGTCTCGGCGGGCGCGGACAGCTCGCGCCAGTTGCCCATCCGCTCCTGGACCAGCGAGTTCGCGGCCACCGTCTCCGCGACCGCCAGCATCCGGCGTTCCTCGTTGGAGCGAAAGTTGCCGCCCGTCTGGACGACCGTCAGCGCGCCCACCGCGACCAGCAGCAACGTGACGACTACGAGTTGCCAGGCGAGGAGCTGGCTGGCCAGGGAACGGCGGCGGCGCATGTCACCTCCCGTGACCAAAAAGACCGAAAGAAACCTTAAAAGCGCAAGAGCGACATCCAGGTTTACACGAGTGCAACATGTCCAACCACGCGGACGAGAGGCGGGGATCACAGTGTCGGTGAAGGTGTGGGTGGCGGTGGCGACGGCGTTGCTCGCCGTCCTGCTCGTGCCACCGCTGCTGACGCCGGGTGCGGACAGCGGCGAAACGAACCAGGTGCGCGCGCTGCGGGTGCTGGTGCCGAACGCGCCCGGCGGCGGGTACGACATCACGGCCCGTACGGCGGCGAAGGCCATGGAGGACGCGGACCTGCTGCGCAACGCCGAGGTGTTCAACCTCCCCGGCGCGGGTGGCACGGTCGGGCTCGGGCGCACGGTCGGTGAGCGCGGCAACGGCAAGCTGATCATGTCGATGGGCCTGGGCGTCGTGGGCGCGGTGTACACGAACAAGTCGCCGAACTCGCTGCTCGACACCACCCCGATCGCGAAGCTGATCGAGGAACCGGACATCGTCGTGGTGGCGAAGGACTCGCCGTACACGTCGATGCAGCAGCTCGTCGACGCCTGGAGGGCCAACCCCGGCACCGTGACGGTCGGCGGCGGTTCGGCTCCCGGCGGTCCCGACCACCTGGCGCCGATGCTGATGGCGAAGGCCGTGGGCCTGGAGCCGAAGACGGTCAACTACATCCCGTTCGACGGCGGTGGCGAGCTGCTCGCGTCGGTGCTCGGCGGCAAGGTCGCGTTCGGCGTCTCGGGCGTCGGCGAGTACCGCGACCAGATCCAGGCCGGGACGCTGAGGGTCCTCGCGGTGACGAGCGGGGACCGCATCGAGGGCATCGACGCGCCGACGCTGCGGCAGTCCGGTGTGGACGTCGAGTTCACCAACTGGCGCGGGATCGTCGCGCCGCCCGGCATCTCGCCGACCGACAGGGCGAAGCTGGTCGAGGTCTTCCAGAACCTGCAGAGGACGCCGCAGTGGAAAGAAGCGCTGCAGCGCAACGGGTGGACGGACGCCTTCGCGCCGGGAGACGAGTTCGGGACCTTCCTGGACAACGAGAACAAGCGGGTGGCAACGGTGCTCAAGGACTTGGGGCTGGCATGACGACCGTGACGAAGCCGGAGCGCAGGAGCTGGCTCCGCGAACACTCCGAGCTGGGCATCTGCGCCCTGCTGGTCGTGCTCGGCGTGCTGGTGCTCACCGACGCGCTGCGCATCCCCACCGACTTCGCCCAGCGCGGTCCCGTCGGCCCGAAGGCGGTGCCGATCCTCGTGGGCTCGCTGCTGCTGGTCGTCGCCGCGCTGCTGGCCCGCGACGTCCTGCGCGGCGGCAAGGGCGAGGCCGAGGCGGGCGAGGACGTCGACCTGTCCGCCCCCGCCGACTGGCGCACGGTCCTGCTGCTGTGCGGCGCCTTCCTCGCGAACGCCGCCCTGATCGGCGTGGTCGGGTTCCCCATCTCCGGCGCGATCCTGTTCTGGGGCGCGGCCTACGCGCTCGGCAGCCGCAACCTGGTGCGCGACCCGCTGATCGCGGCCGGTCTCTCGATCTTCACGTTCGTGATGTTCAACAACCTGCTCGGCGTCCCGCTCCCCGGTGGCCCGTTGATGGAGGTGTTCTAGGTGGAACAACTGCTCGACGGCTTCGCCACCGCGCTGACGCCGACGCACCTGCTGCTCGCCGCCGTCGGCGTGCTGCTCGGCACCGCGATCGGCGTCCTGCCGGGCATCGGCCCGGCCATGGCGGTGGCGCTGCTGCTGCCCGTCACCTACGGCATGGAGCCGACCGGCGCGTTCATCATGTTCGCGGGCATCTACTACGGCGGCATGTTCGGCGGCTCGACCACGTCGATCCTGCTCAACACGCCGGGTGAGAGCGCCGCGGTAGTGGCGGCGTTCGAAGGCAATCCCATGGCCCGCAAGGGCCGGGGTGCGCAAGCGCTTGCCGCGGCGGCCATCGGCCACTTCACCGGCGGCATCATCGGCACGGTCCTGATCGTCCTGCTGGCCCCGTTCGTCGCCAAGCACGCCGTCGACATCGGCGCACCGGACCTGTTCGCCGTCATGGTGCTCGCGTTCATCGCCGTCACCTCGGTGCTCGGCGCCTCGCGGATCCGCGGCTTCGCGTCGTTGCTCATCGGCCTGACGCTCGGCCTGGTCGGCCTGGACGAGATGACCGGTCAGCAGCGCCTGACGTTCGGCTCGCTGCACCTGGCCGACGGCATCGACATCGTCGTGGTCGCCGTGGCGCTGTTCGCGGTCGGCGAGGCCCTGTGGGTGGCCGCCCACCTGCGCCGCAAGCCGTTCGAGCCGATCCCGGTCGGCCGCCCGTGGCTGTCGAAGGCGGACCTGAAGCGCACCTGGAAGCCGTGGCTGCGCGGCCCGGCGATCGGCTTCCCGTTCGGCGCCATCCCGGCCGGCGGCGCGGAGATCCCGACCTTCCTGTCGTACGTGGCGGAGAAGCGGCTCTCCAAGCACAAGGACGAGTTCGGCAAGGGCGCCATCGAGGGCGTCGCGGGCCCGGAGTCCACGGCGTCGGCCTCCGCCGCGGGCACCCTGGTCACGATGCTGACCCTGGGCCTGCCCACCACGGCGGTCGCGGCGGTCATGCTCGCGGCGTTCCAGCAGTACGGCATCCAGCCCGGCCCGTTGCTGTTCCAGCGCGAGTCCGGCCTGGTGTGGGCGCTGATCGCGTCGCTGTTCATCGGCCTCACCCTGCTGCTGGTCCTGAACCTGCCGCTGGCCCCGCTGTGGGCGAAGCTGCTGCGCATCCCGCGGCCGTACCTCTACGCGGGCATCCTGTTCTTCGCCTCGGTCGGCGCCTACGCGGTCAACGCGGACATCTTCGACCTGCTGCTGATGTTCGTGATCGGCCTGCTGGGCTTCGGCATGCGCCGCTACGGCCTGCCGGTGCTGCCCGCGATCATCGGCGTGATCCTCGGCCCGGCCGCGGAACAGCAGATGCGGCGCTCGCTGCAGCTCTCCGACGGCTCGCTGACCGGCCTGGTCAACAGCCCGATGGCGGTCATCGTCTACGTCGTCATCCTGGTGATCCTGTTCTTCCCGCTGATCAGGAAGTTCCTGCCGAAGACCCCCGCCGCGGCCGCCGCGCCGGAGCGTGAGAAGATGGACGCCTGAACGCGTCGTGTGCAAGCCCCCGCCCAGGAACCGGGCGGGGGCTTTCTCATGCGCTGCGCACGATCAGGATCGCGAACGGCTTCTCGTCCTCGGGCCCTCTGACGGCGAGCTCGGTCTGCTCGCGCAACGTCGCCCACAGCTCCATCACGCGGGCGACCTGCGGTTCCGGCAGCCCGCAGATCGTCACGAACGTCCGCACCTGCTCGGGCTTCGTCGGCAGCCTGGCGCGCTTGAGCAGCGAGTAGACCTGGCTGCGCGGCAGCACCTGCCCCGCCCGCCGCGACAGCTCCGGCAGCGTCAGCCCGGACCGCGCGTGGATCGTCCGCAGCAGCTCGACGAACTCCGCCTCGGTCGCGGCCCGCAGCTCCGCGGTCGACGTCGCGACCAGCGGCCGCACCGGGTCGGGCCCGATGCCGAGCTCGGCGGTGAGCAGTGCGCTCACCTCGCGGTACGCGGCGATCGCCTCCGCCCGCCGGCCCGGCCGGGACAGCCCGGACACTAGCTGGGACCAGAGCCGGTTGAGGCGCTCGAGCGGATCGCCCTCCGGGTAGGTCATCGCTGCTCTTCCTGCCAGATCACCATCGGACCGGCGGGCGGCAGCGGGCCGAACCTCGCGGTCAGCGGCCGGCTGCCGCCCAGCGCGACCGTCACGGCCAGGACCGCGCTCGTCGTGGCGATGGCGGCGACCGGCGAGTGGCCCTGCCCGAGCATCCAGCCGGTGAAGGGAAACGCGAGCGCCGCGAGCAGCACGGTGCTCGATCCGGAGGGGGAGCACCGCCGGCGGGGGTGCAGAGCCCCGCTGTAGGGGGTCGTGGTCATCCGAAACTCCTGGGGTGGGGCCCGGCGCAGGCGTCACCGTGCGCCGGGTGGACCAGCTGATTGGCAGAACAACGAAAAGCCGGATGCCGGAAATCGTCTGCGCGGTCAATTGGCGTTGCCGCGGACTGTGCGACAGAGCGGCTCGACCACGAGCATGTCACTCACACGGGTGATTGCCAACCGAATCGTCGTCCAGGTTTTTCCGCGTGCCGTCCATCGGCGTGCAAAGCCGTCCAACGACGTCCAAATGTCCACTTTTTGGCATGTTCTCAGGAGCTTCTGACCACGTCCGGGGACAATTGTTCGGAACGACAACGTCCAATGTCGTCCAACTGTCTAGTCGTAACCCGTGGGCGACGTTAGGCTCGCGGACGCCGGAATGCTACTCCGGTGGTGAGAAGCCCCTGGCCGAGCTTTGGACCAGCTGAGCAGCGGGGTGCGGCCTCCTGTTGGCGCGGGAGGCCGTCACGCGCCGCCACTGACCGACCCACAGCTCCTGCGCCTCCTCCGGCTCGCCGCAGCCGGTCAGGAAGGCTCTCAGCGCTTCCTCGTGCTTCGGCATCCGATAGGTGCACATCGCGTGCGCGGAGCTCTTCGCCAGGACCAGGCCGCCGGCGTTGTCCGAGACCTGCCGGAACGACAGCTCCCTGGATCTGCGCAACCCGTCGAGAGCGCGGATGAATTCGCAACCGGTGGCGGCGCGGCATGCCGTCGCGAACGGACTGTCGTCCTCGCTGGGCGACATCGTGGTCGATCCTCCTGCTTGCGGCGTTCCTCTCCCTTTCCCGCGACATCTGTAACGGGCAGCGGCTTGCCCGCGAGAAAGAAGGAGAGTTGTTCGGCTGTGAACGCGGATACTACCTGTGTGTCCAGCGTCTTTGTCGAGCCGATGATCCGCGCACTGCTATTCCATGATCGGCGAACCGCGGAAATTTTAAGCAGGACAATCGTTCGCTTAGTTCGTCGGTCCAGATCAGCGAGTTGTTCGCTCTTCGATTGGTTCGTACCAGGTACGACAACGGCCGCCTCGCGGCGAGGCGGCCGTTGCTCCGAACGGATCAGCCGTGCGTCGGGAAGCCCAGGTTCACGCCGTGCTGCTGCGGCCACCGCGCCGTCACGGCCTTGGCGCGCGTGTAGAACCGCACGCCCTCGGCACCATGCACGTGCGTGTCGCCGAACAGCGAGTCCTTCCACCCGCCGAACGAGTAGTAGGCCATCGGGACGGGGATCGGCACGTTGATGCCGACCATGCCGACGTGCACCCGCCGCTGGAACTCGCGCGCGGCGAGCCCGTCCCCGGTGTAGATCGCGGTGCCGTTGCCGTACGGGTTGGCGTTCACCAGCTCCAGGGCGTCCTCGAACGTCTCGGCGCGCACGACCGAGAGCACCGGCCCGAAGATCTCGTCGGTGTAGATCGTCATCTCGGGCGTGACGTGGTCGAACAACGTCGGCGCCAGCCAGAAGCCGTCCTCGTGGCCCTCGGGCGCGTGACCCCGCCCGTCGACGACCAGGGACGCGCCCGCGGCCTCGCCCGCGTCCACGTAGGACCGCACGCGGTCCCGGTGCGCCCCGGTGACCAGCGGGCCCATCTGCGCGGCGGGGTCGGTGCCGGGCAGCACGGACGGGTGCAGCCCGCGGGTCCGTTCCGCGATCTTCGCGACCAGCTCGTCCCCGGCGGACCCCACGGCCACGACCACGGAGATCGCCATGCACCGTTCGCCGGCGGAGCCGTACCCGGCGGAAACGGCGGCGTCGGCGGCCACGTCGAGGTCGGCGTCGGGCAGGACGACCATGTGGTTCTTCGCGCCACCGAGGGCCTGCACGCGCTTGCCGGCCGCCGTGCCGCGCGAGTACACGTGCCGCGCGATCGGGGTGGAGCCGACGAACGACGCCGCGGCGACGTCCGGGTGGTCGAGCAGGGCGTTGACCGCGAAGGCGTCGCCCTGGAGCACGTTGAGCACGCCGTCGGGCAGGCCGGCCTCCTGGAACAGCTCGGCCAGCCGCACCGACGCGGACGGGTCGCGCTCGGAGGGCTTCAGCACGAACGTGTTCCCGCAGGCGATGGCGACGGGGAACATCCACATCGGCACCATCACGGGGAAGTTGAACGGCGTGATGCCCGCGACCACCCCCAGCGGCTGCCGCAGCGAGTAGGCGTCGACCCCGCGCGAGACCTGCTCGGAGTGCTCGCCCTTGAGCAGCTGCGGGATGCCGCACGCGAACTCGACGACCTCCAGGCCGCGCTGCACCTCACCGGCCGCGTCCGAGAGCACCTTGCCGTGCTCGGACGTGATGATCGCGGCGAGCTCGTCGCGGTGGGTGTGCAGCAGGTGGCGGTACTCGAAGAGGATCCGCGACCGCGTCGACAGCGACGACTCCGACCACGACCGGGCCGCCTTCAGCGAGGACGAGACGGCGAGGTCGACGTCGGCCTGCTCGGCGAGCACGACCTGCGCGGCGACCGCCCCGGTGGCGGGGTCGAAGACGTCAGAGGTCCGGGACGACACCCCGGCGGTGCGGGCGCCGTCGATCCAGTGGGGGATGGTGCTCAACGCGGTCCTCCTGGGGGAGCTGTCGTGGTCCGTACGACGAGAGAGGGGTTCAGCAGATGGCGCACGGGTTCGGTTCGGCCGTCACGAACCCGTTGCAGCAGCGCGGAAGCGGCCAGCCGCCCGAACTCGGCACGGGGCTGGTCGATCGTGGTCAGCGAGACGTGGCGCAGCGCGGCCAGCGACGTGTTGTCGTACCCCACGACGGAAACGTCGGCGGGCACGCGCAGCCCGGCGTCCTCCAGGGCCGAGATGGCGCCGACGGCGTTGAAGTCGTTGCAGGACAGGATGGCCGTGGGCAGGGCGTTGCCCTCGATCAACCCACGGATCGCCCGCGCGCCCGCCGCGTCGGTGTACTCGGACGGCACGACCTGGGGCACGAGCCCGTGCGACTCCATGGCGGCGACGTACCCACGCCGGCGCGGCCCGGCCTGGGAGCCCTCACCGCCGTCCAGGTGAGCGATGCGCTTGTGCCCCAACGACACCAGGTGGTCGACGGCCAGGCGGGCGCCCGTCTCGCCGTCGTCGTTCACGGTATCCACAGTGGACACCCGTGACGACCGCGCCACCAGCACGACGGGCAGTTGCTCGGCCGCCTTGCCGATGGCGGTCGCCGGCACGACGGGCGACAGCAGCACCAGCCCGGCGGGCCGGAAGGACAGCAGCGACTCCAGGGCCCGGCGTTCGCGGGCGGGCGAGCGGCCGCCGGTGTTGATGATGATGTCGAACCCCTGCTCGCGGGCCACCTCGTCGATGCCGTCCACGACCTCGGCGAAGAACGCGTTGTGCAGGTCGGACACCATCACGCCCAGGACTGTCGACGTGCGCGAGGCCAGCGACCTCGCCATGGCGTGCGGGGAGTACCCCAGCTCCTCCGCGGCCTTCAGCACAGCGGTGCGCCGCAGCTCGCTCACCTTGGGCGAGCCGCGCATCACCAGTGACACCAGTGCGCGCGACACCCCCGCGCGCAGGGCGACGTCTTCCATCGTCGGCCTGACCACCGGCAACACCTCCCCTCACGTCACGGGCAGGAAACGCACCCTTGACACCCGTGTGACGCAAGCTACAGCATTAGAGCGCTCCAACCAATAGAGCGCTCTAACACATCGGGCTCATGAACAGGGGAAACCTGCGATGCGGATCGGAGTAGCGGGTGTCGGCAGGATCGGCACCATGCACGCGACCAACCTCGCCGCGCTGGACGGGGTCGACGAGGTGCTCCTCTTCGACCCGGTGCCCGGTCGCGCAGCGCAGGCGTCGGCGCAGCTCGCCGGGACCAAGGCGGTCGACGACCTCGACGCGCTGCTGGGCGACGTCGACGGCGTCCTGCTGGCCACCCCGACGAACACCCACCCCGAGATGCTGCGCGCGGCCATCGCCAGGGGCGTTCCCACGCTGTGCGAGAAGCCGATCGCGAGCGACGTCGCCGAGATGACGGCTCTGGTCGAGGACGTCGAGAAGTCCGGTGTCGAGGTGCTGGTGGGCTTCCAGCGCCGCTTCGACCCGGCGATCCACGAGCTGCACCGCCGCGTCCGCGCGGGAGAGGTCGGGGACGTCTACCTGGTCAGGGCCATCGGCAACGACGCCAACCCGCCCGACTTCTCCTACCTCCCGGCCTCGGGCGGCATCTTCCGCGACCTGCTGATCCACGACCTCGACTGCGTGCCGTGGCTGGTCGGCGAGCCGGTCGTCGAGGTCTACGCGAGCGGCTCGGTCCTGGTGCACCAGGCGTTCGCGGACGCCGACGACGTGGACAACGCCGTCGTGCTGCTGAAGTTCGCGGGTGGCGCGCACGCCACGCTGGCCGGCGGGCGGCACGACCCGGTCGGCTACGACCACCGCATCGAGGTCATGGGCAGCAAGGACTCGCTCGTCGCGGGCGTCGACCCGCGCACCCCGCTGAACTCGCTCGAACCCGGCGGTCACGTGGCCGGCGCGGACGCCTACCCCGGCTTCCCGGAGCGCTTCCACCGCGCGTACGTCAACGAGATGAACCTGTTCACGCAGGTCATCAGGGGCGAGGTCGCGAATCCGTCCCCGGCGCGAGAGAGTTTGATCAGTCTTCGCCTGGCAGAAGCTTGTGAGCAGTCGCGCCGCAGCGGCGCACCGGTGAGGATCGAGGGGAACTAGGCATGGCGAAGATCGCTGGGGCACCGATCTCCTGGGGCGTGTGCGAGGTACCGGGCTGGGGCGACGTGCTCCCGTCCGAGACGGTGCTGGGCGAGATGCGCTCCCTGGGCCTCACCGCCACGGAGCTCGGCCCGCCCGACTACCTTCCCGCGGACCCCGAAGCCCTGAAGGCGTTGCTGGGCGGGCACGAGCTGACGCTGGTCGGCGGCTTCCTCGCCGTCACCCTGCACACCGACGTCCGGTCCACCCTGGACGAAGCCGCCCGCGTGGCCGCGATCCTGCGGGCCGGCGGCGCCGAGGTCCTCGTCCTCGCCGCCGCGACCGGGCTGGACGGCTACGACGAGACGCCGAAGCTCACCGACGACGAGTGGAAGACCCTCGTCGACACCTGCGCGAAGATCCGCGAGATCGCCGCGGAGCACGGTCTGCGCACCGTGCTGCACCCGCACGTGGGCACCCACGTCGAGCGGGAGGCGGAGGTCGAGCGGTTCCTCGCGGACTCCGATCTCCCGCTCTGCCTGGACACCGGCCACCTGCTCATCGGTGGCACGGACCCGGTCGAGCTGGCGCGCCGCTACCCGGACCGCGTCGGCCACGTGCACCTCAAGGACGTGCGTGGCGAGATCGCGGCGAAGGTGCGCAGCGGCGAGCTCAGCTACACCGATGCCGTGGAACGGGGCATCTACGTGCCGCTCGGGGACGGCGACGTGGACGTGGAAGCACTGGTGCAGTCCGTTCAACAGGCGGGCTACACCGGTTGGTTCGTGCTCGAGCAGGACACCCGGCTCGAGCACGGAAGTCCGGTGGACAAGCCACTCCAGGACACCGCGCGCAGCCTTGCGCACCTCAGCAGGATCCTCTGAAGGGACTGGAGACGATGAAGTCTCGCTTGGTCATCCGCGCGGGCGTGGCGCTCGCGGGTGTTGCTCTACTCGCCGCGTGCAGCGGTCCCACCGGTACCGGCACGCAGAACACCGGCGGCAACAACAGCTCGCAGACCTCGGGTGACCTCAAGGTGTCCGTCATCACGCACGGCACCGCGGGTGACGCGTTCTGGAGCGTCGTGAAGGTCGGCGCCGAGGACGCGGGCAAGCAGCTCGGCGTCGGCGTCACGTACAACTCCGACGGCGACCCCGGCGCCCAGGCCAAGCTGATCGACAACGCCGTGTCGCAGAAGGTCGGCGGCATCGTGGTGTCGATGGCGAACCCGGACGCGCTCAAGACGTCCGTCGAGAACGCGGTGAAGGCCGGCATCCCGGTCATCACGATCAACTCCGGCAGCGCGAAGAGCGCGGAGTTCGGCGCCATGGCGCACGTCGGCCAGGAGGAGACGATCGCCGGTGAGGAAGCCGGCAAGAAGCTCAAGGCCGCCGGTAAGACCAAGCTGCTCTGCGTGATCCACGAGGCCGGCAACTCGGGCCTCAACCAGCGCTGCGACGGCGCCCGCTCCGGCTTCGGCGGCGCGGTGGAGAACCTCCAGGTCGACATCTCCAACCCGACCGACATCGAGGCCCGCATCAAGGCCAAGCTGCAGTCCGACGCGTCCGTCGACGGCGTGCTGGCGCTCAACCCGCAGGTCGCCGTGAACGCGGCGTCCGCCATCAAGGGCGCGGGCTCCAAGGCGCAGGTCGCGACGTTCGACCTCAACGCCGACGTGGTCAGCGCGATCAAGGCGGGCGAGGTGCTCTTCGCCGTCGACCAGCAGCAGTACCAGCAGGGCTACCTTCCTGTCGTGATGCTGAAGCTCTTCAAGGACAACGCCAACACGCTCGGTGGTGGCAAGCCCGTCCTCACCGGACCCGGCTTCGTCGACAAGACCAACGTGGACAAGGTCGCGGAGTACGCCAAGAACGGCAAGAGGTAAGGAGGGGCGGGGAGATGACCGTGACAGCCACAGCTCCACCGGCTGCCGACGAACGGCTGGGCAAGCCGAGGGCGATGGATCAGCTGATCAAACGCCCCGAGATCGGCGCGATGCTCGGCGCACTGCTCGTGTTCGTGTTCTTCTCCGTGGTCACCGAGCAGTTCCTGAGCGTGGGCGGCGCGGCCACCTGGCTGGACGACGCGTCCATGCTCGGGATCATGGCGGTCGCGGTGGCACTGCTGATGATCGGCGGCGAGTTCGACCTGTCCGCCGGCGTCATGACCGCCTCCACGGCGCTCGTCACGGCTCTCCTCGCCACCCAGCTAGGACTGAACGTCTGGCTGTCGCTGCTGGTGTCGCTCGCCTTCGCGTTGTCGGTGGGCGCGCTCAACGGCTGGCTCGTGATGCGCACGGGCCTGCCGAGCTTCATCGTGACGCTGGGCAGCTTCCTCGCCCTGCAGGGCCTCAACCTCGGCGTCACTCGTCTGGTGACGGGCAGCGTGCAGGTGTCGGGCATGCGGGAGGCGGCGGGCTACGAGTCCGCCGGGTTCCTGTTCGCCTCGACGTTCCAGATCGCCGGCACGAGCTTCTACGTGTCGATCATCTGGTGGGTCCTGTTCACCGTCGTGGCGTCGACGGTGTTGCTGCGCACCAGGTTCGGCAACTGGATCTTCGCGATCGGCGGCGCCGCGCAGAGTTCCCGCGCGGTCGGCGTGCCGGTCGTGCGGTCGAAGGTCCTGCTGTTCATGACGACGGCGTTCGCCGCGTGGCTCGTCGGCTCGATCAACATCCTGCGGTACGCGAGCGTGCAGGCGAACCAGGGCATCGGCCTCGAGTTCCAGTACATCATCGCGGCGGTCATCGGCGGCTGCCTGCTCACCGGCGGCTTCGGCTCCGCGGTGGGCGCGGCGATCGGCGCGCTGATCTTCGGCATGGCCCGGCAGGGCATCGTCTACGCCGGCTGGAACAGCGACTGGTTCCAGCTGTTCCTCGGCGTGATGCTGCTGGCCGCCGTGCTGGTGAACAACATGCTGCGCCGCCGAGCGGAAAGGGTCCGGCGATGACGCCACTCATCGAGGTCGAGAACATCGGCAAGACCTACGGCAGCGTCATCGCCCTGAGCGACGTGTCCACCGTGGTCAACGCAGGCGAGGTCACCTGCGTGCTCGGCGACAACGGCGCCGGCAAGTCGACCCTGATCAAGGTCCTGGCCGGGGTGCACCAGCACGACCGGGGCTCGTTCAAGGTCGAGGGCGAGGAGATCCGCTTCTCCTCACCCCGCGACGCGCTCGACCACGGCATCGCGACCGTGTACCAGGACCTCGCCGTCGTGCCGCTGATGTCGGTGTGGCGCAACTTCTTCCTCGGCTCGGAACCGACGACGAAGTTCGGTTTCCTGGACCGGAGGAAGGGCCGCGAGATCACCAGGAAGGCGTTGTCCGACATGGGCATCGACCTCCGCGACGTCGAGCAGCCCGTCGGCACCCTGTCCGGCGGCGAACGGCAGTGCGTCGCCATCGCCCGCGCCGTCCACTTCGGCGCCAAGGTGCTGATCCTCGACGAACCGACCGCGGCTCTCGGCGTGAAGCAGGCCGGCGTGGTGCTGAAGTACGTGGCCCAGGCGCGTGATCGCGGCCTCGGCGTCGTGCTGATCACCCACAACCCGCACCACGCCTACCCGGTCGGCAACCGGTTCCTGCTGCTCAAGCGGGGCCGCGCGCTGGGCAGCTACGAGAAGTCCGAGATCGACATCGGCGAGCTGACGAAGCAGATGGCCGGTGGTGCCGAGCTCGAGGCGCTGGAACACGAGCTGCGGGGTGTGCAGGCGTGACGTCGCTGGAAGTGCTGACCGTCGGCCGG
Source organism: Lentzea sp. DG1S-22 (assembly GCF_036321065.1). NCBI lineage: Bacteria > Bacillati > Actinomycetota > Actinomycetes > Pseudonocardiales > Pseudonocardiaceae > Lentzea > Lentzea sp. DG1S-22. Next base: position 6,315,953 of record NZ_CP143276.1, read on the forward strand.
GTCGGCGTCGACCTCTACCCGGAGCAGTCCGGCGTGCCGCTGGCGCGGGTCAGCACCTTCGCCAAGTCGCTCGGCGGCACCGCGACCAACGTCGCGGTCGCCGCCGCGCGCCTCGGCCGCCGGGCCGCGGTGCTGACGAAGGTCGGCCCGGACGGCTTCGGCACCTACGTCCGCGAGGCGCTGGAGGGCTTCGGCGTCTCGTCGGAGTACGTCGGCACCTCACCGGACCTGCTGACGCCGGTGGTGTTCTGCGAACTGAACCCGCCCGCGGACCCGCCGTTGCTGTTCTACCGCCTGCCGACCGCGCCGGACCTCACCATCGGCGAGGACGACGTGCCGTGGTCGCTGGTGCGCGACGTCCCGCTGCTGTGGGTGACGGGCACGGGCGTCTCCGCCGAGCCCTCCCGGTCGTCGCAGCGGATGATGCTGGCGAGCCGCGCCCGCGGCGGCCACACCGTGCTGGACCTCGACCACCGGCCGATGTTCTGGCCGGACGTGGAGACCGCGCGGGCCGAGATCGGCTGGATGCTCGACCACGTGACGGTCGCCGTGGGCAACCGCGCCGAGTGCGAGGTCGCGGTCGGCACGTCCGACCCGGACCTCGCCGCCGACCGGCTGCTGGAACGCGGGATCTCGCTGGCACTGGTCAAGAAGGGCGCCGACGGCGTCCTCGTGGCCACCCCCGACGGCCGGTGGACCGTCGAACCGAACCCCGTCGAGGTCGTCTGCGGACTCGGCGCCGGTGACGCGTTCGGCGGATCCGTCGTGCACGGCCTGCTGTCCGGCTGGGACCCGGTGAAGATCGCACGTCACGCCAACGCGGCCGGCGCGATCGTGGCGTCCCGGCTGGCCTGCGCCGACGCCATGCCTGACCAGAAAGAGATCGAGGAACTCCTGTGATCACCGACGGCCAGTGGCGCGAACTGTTGTGGCGGCGGGCGGAGGACCCCGGCTCCATCAGACGCGCCTACCAGTCGCGCAAGCGGCGCCACTCGTTGCTGAACGGCAAGTCCACGCTGTTCCTGGTCGCGGCGGACCACCCGGCGCGCGGGGCCCTGGGCGTCGGCGGCGACCCGCTGGCGATGGCCGATCGCCGGTCGCTGCTGTCCCGCCTGCTGACGGCGCTGGCGAACCCCGACGTGGACGGTGTGCTCGGCACGCCGGACGTGATCGAGGACCTGCTGCTGCTGGACGGCCTGAACGAGCGCGTGATCATCGGCTCGATGAACCGCGGCGGTCTCGCCGGTGCGGACTGGGAGATCGACGACAGGTTCACCGCGTACGACGCGTCGTCCATCGCGACGTTCGGGCTCGACGGCGGCAAGATGCTGCTGCGCCTGGTCGACTCGGACCCCGGCACGATCCCGACGCTGGAAGGCTGCGCGCGGGCGGTCACCGAACTGGCCGAGCACGGCCTGATGGCGATGGTCGAACCGTTGCCGTACCGGCGTGACGACAACGGCAAGCTCGTGCTGGAGAAGGACTCCGCCGCTCTCTCGCGCGCCTCCGCCGTGGCCGCCGGTCTCGGCTCCACCTCCGCCTACACCTGGCTGAAGCTGCCCGCGCCGGAGGAACCCGAGGTCGTGCTGGACACCACGGCGCTGCCCGCGCTCGTGCTGGGCGGCGTGCCGTCGGCGAACCCCGCGGACGACCTGGCGTCGTGGGGCCGTTCGCTGAAGCACCCGACGGTGCGCGGCCTGGTCGTCGGTCGTGCGCTGCTCTACCCGCCGGACGGCGACGTCGCCGCCGCCGTTGCGGCCGCTGCCCAGATCCTGCGCACCGCGAAGGGGGTGGAGGAATGACCCTGCACCGTCCACACGGGACTCTCTCGACCCCGTCCGACGTCATCTCGCTGACGCCGCGGGACGCGGGCTGGACCTTCACCGGCCTGCGCGTGCTGCGGATCGAGGCCGGCGGGTCGCGCACGGTCGAGACCGGTGAGTTCGAGGCGTTCGTGCTGCCGCTGGCGGGATCGCTGTCGGTCGAGGTGGGCTCCGAGCGGTTCGAGCTGCGGGGCCGCGACTCGGTCTTCACCCGCGTCACCGACTTCGCCTACGTCCCGCGGGACGAGACGGTGGTCCTCGTCTCGGAGCAGGGCTGCGAGGTCGCCCTGCCGATGGCGCGCTGTGAGAACAGGCTGACGCCGAAGTACGGTTCGGCGCAGGACGTCCCGGTGGAGGTGCGCGGCTCCGGCAACGCCACCCGCCAGGTCACGAACTTCGGCGTGCCGGGCGTCTGGGACCACGCGGACAAGCTCATCGCGTGCGAGCTGATCACCCCGGACGGCAACTGGTCCTCGTACCCGCCGCACAAGCACGACTCCTCGGAGCCGTGCGAGGTGGAGAACGAGGAGATCTACTACTTCCGCATCGCCGACCGCGACCAGGTCACGCCGTCCCGGACCGGGTTCGGCTTCCACCGCACGTACACCGGCGACGGCACGATCGACGAGGACGTGACCGTGCGGGACGGCGACGTGTTCCTGATCCCGCGCGGCTACCACGGCCCGTGCGTCGCGGCGCCGGGCTACCCCATGTACTACCTGAACGTTCTCGCCGGTCCGGGTCCCGAGCGCTCGATGGCGTTCTGCGACGACCCGGCCCACACGTGGGTCCGCGACAGCTGGGCGGCGCAGGAGCAGGACCCGCGTTGCCCGGTCACGACAGCAGAGGGGCGCGTCAAGTGAAGCTCACGACCGCGCAGGCGCTGGTCCGCTGGATGCTGGCCCAGCGGACCGAACTGCAGGACGGCACCGCGGCACCGCTGTTCCCCGGCGTGTTCGCGATCTTCGGCCACGGCAACGTCCTCGGCCTCGGCACCGCCCTGGAGGAGGCCCGCGACCGCATCCCGGTGTGGCGCGGCCAGAACGAGCAGGGCATGGCGCTGGCCGCGGTCGGCATCGGCAAGGCCACCCACCGCCGCCAGGTCGGCGTCGCCACGTCGTCGATCGGCCCCGGCGCCCTGAACATGGTCACCGCCGCCGGCGTCGCCCACGCCAACCGCCTGCCCCTCCTCCTGCTGCCGGGCGACACCTTCACCGGCCGCGCCCCGGACCCCGTGCTGCAGCAGGTCGAGCACTTCCACGACCCGACCGCGACCGTCAACGACGCGTTCCGCGCGGTCAGCCGCTACTTCGACCGCATCACCCGCCCCGAGCAGCTGCTGTCGACGCTGCCGCAGGTGGCGCGGGTCCTGACCGACCCGGCCGACTGCGGCCCGGTCACCCTCGCCCTCCCGCAGGACGTCCAGGCGGAGTCCTACGACTTCCCGGACGCCCTGTTCGCCCCGGTGGTCCACCGCCCGCTGCGGCCGCGCCCGGACCTGGTCGCCCTGGCCGAGGCCGCCACCGCGATCCGGGCCGCCTCCCGCCCGCTGCTCGTCCTGGGCGGCGGCGTCCGCTACTCGGGCGCGGCCGGCCGGGCGCTCCGCTTCGCCGAGCAGCACTCCATCCCGGTCGTCGAAACGACGGCAGGCCGCACCCTCGTCCCGCACGACCACCCGCTGCACGCCGGCCCGCTCGGCATCACCGGCTCCACCTCGGCCAACGTCCTCGCGGGCGAGGCGGACCTGGTGATCGCCGTGGGCACCCGCCTGCAGGACTTCACCACGGCGTCCTGGACGGTCTTCGCGCCGGACGCGCGGATGGTCTCGCTGAACGCCGCCCGCTTCGACGCCGTGAAGCACGGTTCGTCCGCCCTGGTCGCCGACGCCGACGAGGGACTGCGCGAACTGACCGACGTGCTGGGCTCGTGGCAGGCCCCGGCCTCCTGGGCCGCCAGGGCGTCGGCGGAACGCGCGAAGTGGGACGAGCACATCACCTCGCTGCGCACACCGGGCGAGGGCCTTCCGACCTACGCGCAGGTGGTGGGCGTCGTGAACGACGTCAGCACCCCCACCGACTACGTGATGACGGCGTCCGGCGGCCTCCCGGGCGAGCTGATCGGGGGCTGGCGGGCCACCGGCGAGTCCACGATGGACGTCGAGTACGGCTTCTCCTGCATGGGCTACGAACTGGCCGGAGCCTGGGGAGCGGCGATCGTCCACACCCAGGGGGTCGTCACGACCCTGCTCGGCGACGGCTCGTACCTGATGCTGAACTCCGAGCTCTTCTCCGCGGCCTTCGCGGGCCACGGCTTCGTCGCGGTGGTCTGCGACAACGACGGCTACGCCGTGATCCACCGCCTGCAGACCGGGCAGGGCGGCTCCGGCTTCAACAACCTCTACCCCGACTGCACCTCCGCGCACGCCGAGCCGCCGCGCACGGACTTCGCCGCCCACGCCGCGGCGATGGGCTGCGCGGTGTTCGCGGTGGACTCCCTCGCCGACCTCGAAGGCGCCTACCGCGAGGCGCGCGAGGTGGCGGTCGGCGAGAAGCGGCCGGCGGTGGTCGTGATCCGCACGCACCCGTCGTCGTGGACCGAGGCGGGCGCCTGGTGGGAGGTCGGGGTGCCGGAGGTGTCGCACCGGCCGGCCATCGCGGCCGCCCGCGACGAGGTGCTCGAGGGCAAGGCCAAACAGGTCCGCTATCTGAGCTGAACTCCAACAGCGGATACCGCCGCAAGGGGGTGGTCGCGAGGATGACCCTCCGTGAGCAAGCGGATGTTCAGGCTCGGGGCGGTCGCCCTGGTCGTGCTCGGCGTCGCCCTGATGGTGCCGACCACGCCGAGATCGACGTCACCGCTGCTCATCGGCGGTCTGCTGGTCGTCGGGGGGAGCGTGCTGGCCTGGCGCCAGGCCAGGGACGGCCAGATCATCGACCGGTACCGCCAGGCCGTCGAGCACCTCGGCAGCGACCTGGCCGAGGTCCGGGCGGGAGGGCTCCGCGAACTGGAGCAGATCGCGAAGGACTCCGCGAGGAGCCGGTTGCTCGTCGACGTGACCCTCGGGGACTTCCTGCGCGAACGCTCCCCCCGGACCGACGCGGAGCACCCGGCGCGGCTCGCCGGCGAGGGCCCGGCGCCGGACGTCGCGACGGCCCTGGCGATCCTCACCGGGCTGCCCGGTGCGGCGCTGGACCTGTCCGAGGTCGACCTGCGGGGCGCCGACCTGGGGAAGCGGGAGCTCGGCGGCGCGGTGATCCGCCACGCCAACCTCGCCGGTGCCCGGCTCACCGGAACGCGCCTCGACGACTCCGTCCTGGCCGCCACGGACCTCCGCGACGCCGACCTGCGCGGGGCCTCGCTGCGCAGGGCCTCCCTGCGGGTCGCCTGCCTCGAAGGCGCGGACCTGCGTGCCGCCGATCTCACCGACGCGGACCTGCGCGGCGCCGACATGCGCGCCGTGAACCTCGACAAGGCCGTCCTGACCGGCGCTCGCGTCAACCGCGGCACGCTCTGGCCGCCCGACTTCACGCCGGCCCGTGTCTCTGCGTCGCTGTTCAGTGACTGAGACAACCCGGCGGCGGGGAACAACGGCCCGGCGGCGTCCCTTGAACAACTAGTTAGGTCTACGAACGTTCGAGGAGCTCCCGTGAGCCTGTTGTTCTCCCCGCTGACCCTGCGCTCGGTCACGCTGCCCAACCGCATCGCGGTCAGCCCCATGTGCCAGTACTCGGTCGACAAGGAAGACGGCGTGCCGACCGACTGGCACCTCGTCCACCTGGGCTCCCGCGCGGTCGGCGGCGCCGGCCTGGTGATGGCCGAGGCCACGGCCGTCGAGCCGCGCGGACGGATCTCGCCGCAGGACACCGGCATCTGGAACGACGAGCAGGTGCGGGCCTGGAAGCCGATCACGAAGTTCATCAAGGAGCAGGGCTCGGTGCCCGCGATCCAGCTCGCGCACGCCGGGCGCAAGGCGATCGGCGACTGGGTGCCGGTCGCGCCCACGACCGAGCCGTTCCCCGGCGGCAACCAGCCGGAGAAGCTCACGAACACGACGCAGATCGTCAAGGCGTTCGTCGACGGCGCGCTGCGGGCGGTCGAGGCGGGCTTCGAGGTCCTCGAGGTGCACGCGGCCCACGGCTACCTGCTCCACGAGTTCTACTCGCCGCTCACGAACGAGGGCAGCATCGAAGAACGCATCGCCCTGCCCGTCGAGGTCACCGCGGCCGTGCGCGCGGCCGTCGGCCCGGACGTGCCCGTGATCGTGCGGATCAGCGGGACCGACTGGGTCGACGACGGCTGGACGGCCGACGACAGCGTCGTGCTGGCACAGGCGCTCAAGGCCGCGGGTGCGGACCTGATCGACGTGTCCAGCGGCGGCAACACCGCGCAGGCGGACATCCCGATCGGGCCCGGCTACCAGGTGCCGCTCGCCGAAGCTGTGCGACGCAAGGCAGACGTGCCCACGGGTGCGGTCGGCCTGATCACCGAGGCGGCTCAGGCCGAAAAGATCGTGACGGACGGCTCCGCCGACCTGGTCCTGCTCGCGCGCGAACTGCTCCGCGACCCGTACTGGCCGCTGCACGCGGCACAGCAGTTGGGTGTGGAGATCCACGCGCCGAAGCAGTACGCCAGGGCGTTCTGATACAGCCCTCAGAGTTCAAGGGTTGAGCCCCGGAAGACCGGTGGCCCAACCCTTGAACTCCGAAGGCTGAAATCAGCGACGGTAGTCGTCGTAATCGTCGTACGGGTCGTCGCGTGGCTCATCGCCACCGCCGCTCCCGTTCGGCGACCTTTCGTCACCGGACAGCTCGCGCTGAAGCGCAGCGAAGTCGGTCTCATGAGAGCTGTACTTGAGCTCCCTGGCGACCTTCGTCTGCTTGGCCTTCGCTCGGCCGCGCCCCATGGCTCGACCCCCTCGCACAGGGACGGGGGCGGCCGGGGAACGGCGGCCCCACTCGTCTCGACAACTAGTTCCTGGTAACTACCGTACCGTGCCGATGGGGTTCCTCGCGACGCGGTAGGGGTGACACGCACCGCCAAATCCCGCGGGTGCCCCCGCGTGGGAGGATGCACAGGTGCCCAGACCGTTCGTCGCCTACCTCCGGGTGTACGAACCGTTATCGGTCTTGGACGCACCGCTAGCGGCCAAGGTCGAAAAAGCCCTGGAAAAGGGCCCTGTCCCCCGCTCGGACGCAGGGGACCGGGAACGGGAGCTGTGGTTGCGATCACAGTTGGGCCGAAAGCTCCTCCCGGGCGAGTCGTTCGACGTGATGACGATCAGTCCGGCCGAGGTTCCGACCTCCGAGGCCGCCAGGGTCGGCCCGGGGCCCCTCGTCTGCCCCCTCGACCTCAGGGCGCGCTCCGCCGCCGCTCTCGTGGGCTTCCTGGCCTCTTCTCCGCCGATCCTCCAGGACGCGGCCCTCAGCCTTTCGCCGGAAACGGTCCGAGCGCGCGCGTCGGCCGTGATGGCCGAACTCTCCGCGGGAGCGGTCCACGTCATCTCCACGACGTGGACGGTGCCGCTGCCGTGGTTCGCCCTCGTCGACCCCGCCCAGCGCCGCGTGGTGCTGGCGAGCGCCCAGGACGACCCGGAACGGCAGGTGTCGTGGCGCGTGGCGATGGCGGACGCGCGGCGCAGGGTGGCGAGGGCGCTCAAGGTCGTGAAGAGCTCCCTGGGCGACGAGGGGCCCGCGACGGTCCTCGCCGACACCGGCCGCTGGCTCGAGCACTTCCACCCGCACTCGGCCGTCGAGCTCGACTACGGCGGCCTCGTGCAGCTCGTGGAGGACAAGGACCTGCTGGAGGACACCTCGGCGGCGGACGTGAACGCCATCGTGGACGCCCTCGAAGCCGACGACGCCGAGGAGGTCGCGCTGCGCTACGAGACGCTGCGCGAGTTCTGGGGCGAGCTGGCCCGCAGGGAACGCCACGGCTGAAGCAGCGCCCGCGCGGCCACCGCGCAGGCCGCGGCCAGCAGCATCGCCGCCGGCCAGCCGGCGGACACCGCGACGAAGCTCGCGACGAACGGCGTCAGCGCGGCGCTGAGGTAGTTGGCCGAGTTCTGCATGGCGATCCCGGTGGCGCCACGGCCCTCCGGGGCGAGCTCGCCCGCCTCGGTGACCGCGAGGCCGTTCCAGCACAGCGCGAGCACCGAGGTCGGGACGAGGACGGCGACCAGCAGCGGCAAGGGCGCCTGGTCCAGTGCCGCGACCAGCACGAACCCGCCGGCGGTGAGCACCGAGACGATCTTCAGCGGCCCGATCCGGCTGCGCGCCCGGTCCGACCACACCCCGACCGCGAGCCGTCCGGCCCCGCCCAGCACCTGGGCGACGGCGAAGACCGCCGCGGCCGCCGTGACGGCCATGCCGCGGTGGTCGTGCAGGAGGGGCACCAGCAGGGCGGTGGTCGTGAACTGGGGCACCACGAGCAGTCCGCTGGCGAGCGACAGCCGCAGCAGCCGCGGGTCCCTGAGCACCAGTCCGTGCTCCGAGGTCGCCCGGACCGCGCCGGGGGGTTCGCGGACCAGCAGCGCCACGGCCAGCGCCACGAACACCGTCGCACCCGCGAGCACGATGAACGCCGTGGGCACGCCGGCCGAGATCGCGATCCCGGGCAGCACGGCCGCGGTGAGGGCCGCGCCCAGCGGGGTCGCGGTCTGCCGCACCCCCATCGCGAGCCCGCGCGACTCGCGGCTGAACCACGACATCACGGCCCGCCCGCTGGCCGCGTTGACGCTGGCCCCGAAGAGCCCGGCGCCGAGCAGCGCGAGACCGGCGATCCAGGCGTTGCCCAGGGCCACGGCGAGCAGGCAGGCGGCGGCTCCCACGCCGCCGATGGTCATCACGAGTCGTTCGCCGCGTCGGTCCGCGACGACTCCCCACGGCACGAGAGCGACCATCGTGCCGAGGTTGACCGCACCGAGGAGAAGCCCGACCTGGGGCAATGTCAGCGAGAAGTGCTGCTGGAGCTGGGGGCTGATCGCGGGCAGTCCGAGGAAGACGGCCGCGTTGGTGCCCTGCGCCAAAGCTCCGACGGACAGCACGACCCAGCGGTACCCCATGGGGGCACGCTAGGTCCGCCGTCCAAAAAGTGGAACAATCGTCCCAGAATCTGGGAATCAGCTCTTGCGGCGGTGGTGTCCGCGCTCGGCCGCCAGCAGTTCGTCCACCGACGCGCTCCCGCGCTGGTAGCGCGAGGCGATCTCGGCGTTGAGCTTGTCGACGACGACCTGGACCTCGCGCCGCCGCACCGAGACGGAGGCCTCCTCCGAGATGAACGTCTCCAGCACCTCGCCGAGGCGTTCGTCGGACAGCGAGCTCACGTCGGAGAGGTCGACATCGGAGATGAGCGCCTCAACGTGCCGTTGATGCGCATCGGCACGTGACGGCTCATGGGTCTGGTACCGGCCGAGGCCGGTCGCGGGTCCCACGGCGTTCGTGGACAGGATCGTCGCCAGTTGCTCGACCACCGCCGAACCGCCCGAGCTGCGGCGCTCCTGTTCCGCGCGGACGATGTCGATGCGCGCGTGCAACAGCCGCCGCAGGTAGGACAGATCTGTCTCTTCCTGCGCGGCCTCGTCGCGGAGTTCGCGCACCTCGACGAGCGGGCGCTGCTCGACGCCCTCCGTGTAGTCGGGGGCGAGCACCCTGTCGATTCGGCGGCGCCCGCCAGGACGCACCTCGATCACGTGTCCATCCTGCGGTAGATCCTCCTCACCCGCCAACACATCCCATGCACCGAACTTGTCTCAAATGTGCGCACCCAGCAGCTTTCGCGCCTCATCGGGCGACAGGGGAGGTCGCTGAGCGATCTTCGACAGACCCGCGGCACGTGCCACGAGCTGTGCGTTGTCCCGCACCGGAACCCCCCGCGAGTAACTGGTCGTGTCTTCCATACCCACTCGGAGGTGACCACCCGCGCCCAATGCGGTGAACATCACCGGCAGCGTGGTCCGGCCGATCCCGGTGGCGGAGAACGTCGCGCCGTCCGGCAGGGCGTTCACCGCGGCGACGAGGGTCGCGGCGTCACCGGGCATGCCACCGGGCACCCCCATGACGAAGTCGACGTGCACGTGACCGCCCGCGGGCAGGCCGTGCTGGTCCAGCAGCCGCTTGAGCGACGCGAGCTGGCCGATGTCGAAGATCTCGTACTCCGGCACGATGCCGCGTTCCTGCATGCCCTTGTGCAGGGCGACGATGAACTCCCAGCGGTTCAGGAAGACGTCGTCGCCGAAGTTGACGGTGCCCATCGTGCAGGACGCCGAGTCCGGCATCGCCTCCAGCACGCGCAGCCGGTCCTCCTCGGGGTCGTGCACCGACCCGCCCGTCGACAGCTGCACGACGAGGTTCGTCTCCGACCGCAGGGCCTCGACGGTGGCCTTGAGGCGACCGAGGTCCAGCGACGGCTTGGTGTCCTCGCCGCGGATGTGGACGTGGATCATCGCCGCGCCGACCTGCTCGCAGCTCTGCGCCGTCGAGACCAGCTCTTCCAGGGTCACCGGAAGTTGCGGGACGTCGGCTTTCGCGTGTTCCGCTCCGGTGGGAGCGACAGTGATCAGCGTGCCCAGGGACATAGCCCCGGACTGTAGCGGCCCCGGCCGGTTCAGCCCCTCAGGTTGCGCACGGCTTCCCGGCCCAGCCCGGGCGTGTCCGGCGGCACCGAGTCGGGGTCGATCCGCGCCTGCACCTCGCGCTCGGGCGCACCGGCCACCAGCTCCGCCTCGATCGGTACGGACCGCTTGACCAGCGCCAACGCGACCGTGCCCAGCTCGTGGTGCTGTGCCACGGTGCCCACCCGGCCCACCACGCGGCCGTCCAGGAACACCGGGTCACCGGTCACGGGCTGGGCGTCCGCAGAACCATCCAGGTGGAGTAGGAGCATCCGCCGGGGCGGGCGTCCCACGTTGTGGACCTTCGCGACCGTCTCCTGGCCGCGGTAGCACCCCTTGGTGAGGTGCACGGCCGGGTCGACCAGCCCGACCTCGTGCGGGATCGTGCGCTCGTCGGTGTCGACGCCCTGGCGCGCCCGCAGCGACTCGACCCGCAGCGCCTCGAACGCGAAGCTGCCGGCCGGGCGCGCGCCCGCGTCCGTGATGCGCTGCCACCAGTCGCCGAGCTCGGCGCGCGGGACCAGCAGGTCGACGGAGTTCTGCCCGGGCCACGACACGCGCCGCACGAACCCCTCGCCGAGGGGAGCGGCGCTCGCCGGCAGCGGGACGTCCAGCTTCTCCAGCAGTGCGGGGGTGTCCGGGCCGGTGATCGTCAGCAGCGCGAACTCGGAGGTGGCGTCGCGCGGCTCGACCTTCGACCAGAAGACCATCTTCCGCAGGTACGCCAGCAGGTCGTCGACCTCCTCGACGTCGAGGAACACCGTGCCGCCCACGTTCGCGACGACCATGTGGTGCTCCAGGCGGCCCTGGGCGTCGAGGATCAGGGCCTCGGTGGCCTCGTCCTCGCCGAGCTGTTCGAAGTGCTGGCTCGTCAGCTGGTGCAGCCACTTGAGCCGGTCCTCGCCGGGGACCGCGATGACGCCGCGGTTCGAGCGGTCGACCACGACGACGGACCGGACGGCGGACCGCTGCTCGGCGAACGGGTCGCCGTAGTGCCAGGCGACACCGGCGTCGAAGGACTCGTCGGGCGGCGGCGGGACGGCTCCGGGGAAGGTCACTCGGTCTCCTGCGTCAGGCAGTCGCGGCACGTTCCGGACAGCGCGAGATGGCTTGCATCCAGTTCGAACCCGTCGCGCTCCCGCAATGTTCCGACCAACGGGTCGAGGAGCTCGCACGGGATCTCCTGGATCGAGCCGCACACGTGGCAGACCAGGTGCACGTGGCGGTGCTCGTCGACCGAGTAGCTCGGGGCGCCGTGGCCCAGGTGCGTGTGCCGCACGAGCCCGAGCCGGTCGAGCAGGTCGAGCGTGCGGTAGATCGTCGTGATGTTGACCGTCGGCGCCGTCTCCTGGACGCGTGCGCAGATCTGCTCCGGAGTGGCGTGCTCCAGCGCCCTGACCGCGTCCAGCACGAGCTGGCGCTGCGGCGTCATCCTCATGCCGCGGTCGTGCAGCGTTTTCCGCAGGCCTCTTGCGGTCTCCACGCCGGCCATGTTAATCGCTGCCAGTAAGCTCGGCGCATGCGCGTGCTGGCACTGCTCGACGGAACCCTCGCTGACCCCGACTCGCCGCAGATCCGCGTCGACGACCTCGGGCTCATGCGCGGTGACGGCGTGTTCGAAACGATCCTCGTGGTCGGCGGGAAGCCCCGCGAGCTCACGCCCCACCTCGACCGGCTCGACCGGTCCGCGGCCATGCTCGACATGCAGCCGCCTCCCCGTGCGGAGTTCGAGCGCGCGGTCGAGCTCGTCATCGGCAACTGGACCGGTGCCGAGGAGTTCGCCCTCAAGCTCGTCTACACCCGCGGCGTCGAGGGCGGCGACGGCACGCCCACCGGCTTCGCGCTCGGTGTGGAGATCGGCCAGAAGGTGCTCCAGCAGCGCGCCGAGGGCCTGTCCGCCGTGACGCTGGACCGGGGCATCGACGCCGACCTCGCCGACCGCGCGCCGTGGCTGCTGCTGGGCGCGAAGTCGTTGTCCTACGCCATCAACATGGCCGCGATCCGCGAGGCCGAGCGCCGCGGCGCCGCCGAGGTCATCTTCACGACCTCGGACGGCTCGGTGCTCGAGGGCCCCACCTCGACGGTGGTCCTCGTGCGCGGCAAGACCCTCGTCACGCCGCCGTCGAAGTTCGGCATCCTCCCCGGCACCACGCAGTACGCGCTGTTCCGCGCCGCCGAGCGCGCCGGCTGGACCGTGCTCGTCGAGCCGATCCAGACCAGCGAGCTCTACGACGCCGAGGGCCTGTTCCTCGCGTCCAGCGTCCGCAGGATCACGCGGGTGAACGTGCTGGACGGCAAGCAGCTGGCCGACTCGTCGGCCCTGCTGACCCAGCTGCAGGACCTCTACGAGTCCGAGTACTGACCTACTGGCGCAGACCGGCGTCGACCGCGGCCATCAACGTGCCGCGGTCGCCCGACATCTCCCAGAACATCGCGCCCAGCAGGTTCTTCGACTTGAGCCAGGCCGTCTTGCGCTGGATCGACCAGGCGTCGTCGAAAGTCCACCACTGGTTGCCGGTGTAGCAGGACGTCGCGACGGCCACCTCGTCGTGGAAGACGGTGCAGTTGGGGACGGACGCGACGAGGTTCGCGTACCCGCGCGTGCCCGCCTCCTCGGGGAACTGGCCGGGCGCGGCGCCTCCCGCGGCCTGCCACTCGCCGTTCTTGCTGCCGTTCGCCACGTTCTGCCAGCCGCGCCCGTAGAACGCGAGCCCGAGCGTGATCTTGCGCGACGGCACCCCGGCGTCGAGGTAGGCCTGCACCGTGGACTCCACGCTGAACTTGGTCGTGTACGGGTCGTCCGGGTCCGGGTAGAGGTTGCCCTGGTGCCCGGTGCGGTTCGGCTCCCACGAGTTGTCGCTGCCCGAGCCGTGGAAGTCGTAGCCCTGGACGTTGAAGATGTCCATCGACCGCGCGACCCGCCCGAGCTCCCAGCCCGCCTCGATCTTGGCCGGGTCGGCCGGGGTGAACGCGGTGAGCTGGTAGCGCTTGCCGGTCGTGGCGCTCATCGCGTCCATCTGCCGGCGGAACTCCTCGATCAGCAGCGTGTTGTTGACCTTGTCCCGCGGTCCGAAGTGGTTGCCCGCGTGACCCTCGGCGCCGGGCCACTCCCAGTCGAGGTCGAAGCCGTCGAAGATGCCCGCCGCGCTGCCGGGACCGCCCGCGCCGTTGTACACGGGCAGGTTGCCCTTGAGGTAGACGTCGACGCAGGAGGACACGAACTTCTTGCGCGCCGCGTCCGTGGCCGCGACGTCGGAGAAGTACTTCGAGTAGGTCCAGCCGCCGAGCGAGATCAGCACCTTCAGGTGCGGGTGCTTCGCCTTGAGCTTCTTGAGCTGGTTGTAGTTGCCGCGCAACGGTTCCCAGCCGCTGTCCGCGACGCCGTCGACGGACTGCGCCGCGCTCGTCGGCCTGCCGTAGTCGGCCTCGGCGTCACCGGCGCCGTCGCCCTGGTTCGGATCCTGCGGGTTCGGGCTCGTGCCCTTCGTGACGCCTTGCAGGCACGTCAGGTTGACCGGGTCGATGTTGCCGAACGCGTAGTTGACGTGCGTCAGCTTCGCGGCGTCCATGTCCTTCACGAAGTACTGGCGTCCGTAGATGCCCCACTGCACGAAGTACCCGACACGGGCGTACCCGCTGACGATGTCGTTGGTGCGTTCGTTGAGCGCGTTGCTCGACGCGGACACGTTGTCGTAGACGTCGCGTGCCTTGACCGTGAACGTGTAGCTCGTGGAAGGCGCGAGACCGCTGACGACCGCCGTGGTGCCGCTGACCGTCTGCTTCACCGCCGAGTCCACGTAGACGTCGTAGTTCGCCACGCCTTTGTCGTCCGTCGACGCGTTCCACGCCAGCGTGATGCTGCCCGCGTCCTTGGCCGTCGCACGCAGGTCGCCCGGCGCGGTCGGCGGCGTGGTGTCGTCGGCGGGGTTGTTGGTCGTGACGCTCAGCGCGGTGCTCGGGCCGCTCTGGGCTCCTTTGGTGTCCTTGGCCCGCACCGTGAACGAGTGCGCGGTGCCGGGCGTCAGGCCGGTGATGATCGCGGACGTCGTCGTGGAGCTCCCGGCGAGCGCCGAGCCGTTGTAGACGTCGTAGCCCGCGATGGGCAGCGAACCGGGCGTGGAGGCGTTCCACTGCAACGTCACCGTGCGCGTGGTCTTCGTCGGTGACGCGAGACCCGTCGGGACGCCGGGAGGAGTGTCCGCGCTGCCGTCGCAGTTGGCGTTGTTGATCCGGCACGTCACGGGGCCGGCGTTCGCGCTGATGGAGAACGACGGGCTGTACGGCTCGGTGCTCGCCCCGGCGTTCACGGTCTTGTTGTAGTGGGCCGGGGTGACGGTGACCTGGTTGCCGTTCTGGGAAATCGTGCCGTGCTGGCCGTTGCTCACCGTTACGCCGTTGGGCAGCGTGAAGGAGATCGACCAGTCGCTGACGGCGGCGGTGCCGTGGTTGCGCACGACGAACTTCGCCGCGCCCGACGCCGCGGAGTACTCGGCGGTGAGCCCCGTCGGCGCGGGTGGCGGGGTGCCGCTGCCGTCGCAGGCCATGTTGTTGATCGTGCAGGTCGTCGGGTCGGCCGCGGCGCTCAGCGTGAACGTCGGGCTGTACGGCTCGGTGGTGCGTCCGGCCGGGATGGTGTTGATGTAGAAGGCCGGAGTGAGGGTCACCCTCGTGCCGTTCTGGGTGATCGTGGCGTTCTGCGGGTTGGTGGCGGTGACCCCGGCCGGGAGGTCGAACTTGATCGACCACCCGGTGAGCGCGGTCGTGCTCGCGTTGGCGACCACGAACTCGCCGCTCGTGCCGGTGCGGGAGAAGGTCGCGGTGATGCCCGTGTCGGCCTGTGCGGGGACGGCCAGTGCGAGCAGTGCGACCAGAAGTGCTGGCAGTGCAGGGATTCGGCGCATGCGGAACTCCAGTTTCGTAGAGGTTCCGCGGCGGCCTGGTCGTTACGGTATTTGGTCTGGACCACTGGCGTCAATGGTCCGGATGCTCAGTCGACCGGCCGGAACCGGACCTCCGTCCCCGGCCGCGCCTGGCCGAGGAAGCGCAGGTGGGCGGGGTCGACGACGCCGATGACGGGGTAGCCGCCCGTCGTCGGGTGGTCGTTGAGGAAGACCACTGGCTGCCCGTCCGGCGGCACCTGCACCGAGCCGGTGATCATCCCCTCGCTGGGGATCTCCCCGTCACGACGATTCAGCTTCGTGCCGCCGAGCCGTGCGCCGACCCGGTTGCTGCGGTCGGAGACGGTCCAGGAGCCCTGCCGCAGCTGGGTTTCCGCGTTCTCGAACCAGTCGTCGCGCGGGCCGAGGCGGATCGGGATGACCAGCGCCGGCGGCGCCTCGTGCGGCGGCACGACGTCCGCGCCGGTGGCCGGGTTCGGTGGACCGAGTTCGAGGACGTCGTTGTCCCGCAAGGGGTCTGGACCGATTCCGGAGAGCAGGTCGGTGGAGCGGCTGCCCAGTTCCTCGGGAACGTCGATGCCGCCGGAGAACGCGAGGTAGGTGCGCAGCCCGGTGTCCGGCGTGCCGATCTCCAGGGTGTCGCCGGCCTTCAGGTGGACCGGGTGGTGCGAGTCGGCGAGCCTGCCGTTGACCCGGACCGCGACCGCCGGACCGGTGACGGCGATGGTGCAGCTCGCGTTCGCCTCGACCGCGAGGCCGCCCAGCAGCAGTTCCAGCCCCGCCGCGGTTTCGGGGTTGCCGACGAGGCGGTTGGCCAGCTTGAGCGAGTGCGGGTCGACCGCGCCGGACGGCGGGACGCCCAGGTGCGCGTTGCCCGGCCGGCCGAGGTCCTGGACCAGCGCCTGCGGGCCGGTCCTGACGATCCTGGCGGTGCGGCTCATGCGACCACGAACCTGACCTGGTCGCCGGGCTGGAGCAGCGCGGGGGTCTCGGACCGCGGGTCGAAGAGCGTGATCTCGGTGCGGCCGATCAGCCGCCAGCCGCCCGGTGTGGCTCGCGGGTAGGCGGCGGTGAACTCGCCCGCGATGCCGACCGAGCCCTGCGGGACCTTGGTGCGCGGGGAGTCGAGCCGCGGCTGCCGGAGGACCTCCGGGAGGCCGGTCAGGTAGCCGAAGCCCGGCGCGAAGCCGCAGAACGCCACCTCGTAGGTGGCGGTGGTGTGGAGTTCCACGACCTCGTCGGCGGTGGTGCCGGCGGTCTCGGCGACCAGGTCGAGGTCCGGGCCGTCGTAGGTCACCGGGATGGTGATCTCGCGCGGGTGCGTGGCGGGGACCTGGGTGAGGTCGACGGTCTTCAGGGCGGCCCTGATGCCGTGGAGGTCGCCCTTGACCAGCACTGTCCGTGCGGCCGGGACCAGTTCCTCGATGCCGTCGACGCCTTGGAGGGCGGCGCGGACGGCCGCGACCTCGGTCAGCGAGTCGACCTCGACCAGGAGGGCGTCGGTTCCGCAGCGCCGCAGCAGCATGAACCCATGTTACGGGAATCGTGGGATCGTTGAACAATCCGACACGCTGATCGTTCAACAATCCCGCAATGTGCTCGTGGGATTGTTGAACGATCGGTGCCTGAATCCCGTGGCCTGTGGTCCGCGGTTTGTGGTCCGCGGTCCGCAGCGGGTGCTCAGCCGACGATGCGCTTGAGGTGCGCCGACGCGTGCGGCTGCATCTCCTGACCCATCATCGCGCGCTCCTCGACGTACGCGAGGTCGCCGTTCACCACGCCGTACAGGCGCTGCGACGCCTTCACGTCCTTGGCGCTCGCCGAGCGGATGACCGCGTCGGTCTCGAACTCCCAGGACGTCTGCGTGCGCACCTTGCCGTAGTACAGCTCCACGATGCCGGTGTTGTGCGTCAGCAGCAGCTCGATCGTGTCGTCCGCCTGCGGGCGCCAGAAACCCTGCTCGCGAGCGGCGGGCCGGATGACCTCGCCGGCCTCGTTGAGCAGCCAGCTGCGCGCCTCGTACACGAGGAACGGACGGCCGTCGTGGGCGAACGTGATCTGCTGGCCGAACCGGAACGGACCGTCGATCGTCGGGTAGACGACCTCGCCCTCGCCCCGCCACACGCCCACGAGGGGCAGCACGCCCAGCAGGGCGTCGTTCAGGTTCGCACCCTCGCGCAGGTTCGCCGTGTCCGCCGGGATCGGCATGTCGTCGAACTGCGGGAGGTTGCGCGCCCTGGTGGCGGCAGCTCGTTCCTCGGCCAGGCGGATGGCCTCGTCGCCGCTGGTCATCGCTGGTCGGAGTAGAGGCGGTAGACGACGTAGCCGGCGAACCACATAACGGCGATCGTCACTAGCACCAGGAGTCCGGTGAAGATGTGTTCCACGGGATGAGGATATCTCGACTGGTTTGACGTGCAGGGTTGTGGTGGTGGAGGACACCGGACCCAGGTCGTTTTGCGTTGGCGGGTGCCTGTTCTACTGCTCGGGGCTCCGCCCCGGACCCCGCCGATCTGATCAAAAGCGGGCCGGCGCCGTTGGTGTGTTGATGGCACGCCTGGTGCGTTGGGTGGCTCTGCCAGCCGCAGCCCGCCCCGCCCCGGACGTGGAAGGCCCCGGCGGTGAGTCACCGCCGGGGCCTTCGCCCTACCGATCAGGTCTGCCTAGGCGACCGCGATCTCCACCGCGTGGACGCCGGGGCCGGAGGCCGACACGTCGGCCTGGCCGTTGCCCGTGCGGTGCAGGGCGCGGACGGTCCAGCTGCCGGGGGCGGCGAAGAAGCGGAAGTCGCCCTCGGGGGAGGTGACGACCTCCGCGGTGAACTCGCCGGTCGAGTCCAGCAGGCGGACGAAGGCGCCGCCCACCGGGGTGCCCTCGGAGAGGACCTTGCCCTCGAGGACCGTCTCCGTGGTCGAGACGTCGATCGAGCCGCCCTGGGCGGGGGCTCCACATCCGTTGGTCATCAGGACTCCTTGCCGGAACCGAGCTCGATCGGCACGCCGATCAGCGAGCCGTACTCCGTCCAAGAACCGTCGTAGTTCTTGACGTCTTCGTGGCCGAGCAGCTCGCGCAGGGCGAACCAGGTGTGCGAGGAGCGCTCGCCGATGCGGCAGTACGCGATGGTCTTGCGGCTGCCGTCGAAGCCCGCCTCGGCGTAGAGCTCGCGGAGCTCCTCGTCGGACTTGAAGGTGCCGTCCTCGTTGGCCGCCTTCGACCACGGGACGTTGACGGCGGACGGGATGTGGCCGCCTCGCTGCGCCTGTTCCTGCGGGAGGTGGGCCGGGGCCAGGAGCTTGCCGGAGAACTCGTCGGGGGAGCGGACGTCGACGAGGTTCTTGTTGCCGATGGCCTCGACGACCTCGTCGCGGAACGCGCGGATCGAGAGGTCCTGCTCCTGCGCCTGGTACGAGGTGGCGGGGCGGGTCACCTCTTCCTTGTCGAGGGGGCGGCCGTCGAGCTCCCACTTCTTGCGGCCGCCGTCGAGCAGCTTCACGTTCTGGTGGCCGTAGAGCTTGAAGTACCAGTACGCGTAGGCCGCGAACCAGTTGTTGTTGCCGCCGTAGAGGATGACGGTGTCGTCGTTGGAGATGCCCTTGGCCGAGAGCAGCTTCTCGAAGCCCTCGCGGTCGACGAAGTCGCGGCGGACCGGGTCCTGGAGGTCGTTCTTCCAGTCGATCTTCACGGCTCCGGGGATGTGGCCGCCGTCGTACGCGGTGGTGTCCTCGTCGACCTCCGCGAACACGACGCCGGGCGTCTGGAGGTTCTCCTCGGACCAGGCGGCCGAGACCAGCACGTTCTCACGGCTCATGGGAAGTTGCTCCTGTAGTAGTGCGTGTCTTTATTGCGGTCGAGCGAGGGCAGGCACGTGCCTGCGCAGCAGCAGGTACACCTCGCACCCGAGGCACAGGCCGACCGCCGCGTTCAGCAGCGCGGCGACCAGTGCGAAGCCGGTGGCCACCATGCCGAGCGTGGCGAGGCCGGTGGCGTAGCCGAGGGTGCCGATCAGGGCGAACACGAACCCGACGCCTTGCGCGAACCGCAGCGGGGCGGCTTCCTCGCGTTCGGTGGTCGGGGTCAGGCGCGGTTGGATCGCGTAGCGGTAGACGTGACCCCACGGGTTGAGCTTCAGCGAGATGAACGCGCACATCGCGAAGAGCACCGTCTGGGCGGCGAGGAGACGCCACCAGCCGGTGAGCAACACGATCGCGAGGATGGCTGTGGTCATCCAGGCGGAGAAGCGCGGTCCGCGAGGGTCTACAGGGTTGTCCTTGGGCACGACGACCTCCGGGCAGACGGACGAGTGGATTCAGTCCGGCAGAGGTGGCTGACGGGCGTCAAGCGGCCCGGGTCAGCTCGTCGTGCGACACAGGCTGCTGCGCGTGCGGCACAGGTCAACCGCGCGTCGCTTCGTGAGCAGCATGGTCATGCCAGCGAGGGTAGCCCTCACTCCCTCGGTGCGGGAGGTATGTCCACTTGGTGGAACAACGCAGGTTCACCCGACCGGCTCAGCGCAGATGCGGGCGCAGGGCCTCGAGCAACGAGTCGCGTTTCGGCACGCCGCCGACTCGCAACACCTCGGTGCCGTCGGCCGTCAGGGCGAGCGTGGTGGGGGTGCGCAGGACGCCCAGCGAAGCGGCGACCTCGGGGAGGTTCGTGACGTCCAGCTCGGCGTGCGTGAGGCCGTCGACGCGGTCGGCCAGGTCGCGCAGGACCACCTTCGCGTGCCGGCACGGCGCGCAGAACGTCGTGGAGAGCTGGACCAGCGTCACCCCCGGCGCGAGCAGGTCGCGCACGGGAGCGGGCAGGTCGGCCGACGGCTGGGCGCGGTGGGAGATGCGGCCCTCGCGGACCTTGAGCAGCACGCCGATCGCGCCGGCCGCGGCCAGCGCGCCCAGCAGCGCCCACACCCCTGTCACCGCTGCACCAGCGGCACGTCCGCGATCTCGCCGGAGAGCTTGAACGAACCGCTCTCCACCTCGACGGCGGTGGGCGTCGCGCCGAACGGCAGCGTGCCGGGGTCGATCTTGATCGCGAGCGCCTGGCGGAGCTGCGGGACGATCTGCTTGAGCGAGGCGTCGTTCAGCTCGATGTCGTCGATGGTGATCTGGATCGAACCGCTGACCAGGGCGATCTGGCCGTACGCGGTGAGCGTGACGACCTTGCCGGCGACGTTGGTCTCGCCGGAGAGCTTGATCGCGGCCGTCGTCTTCGGGGCCGCGGGGTCCGCCGGTGCCGGTGCCGCGACGCGGTTGTCCGGCTCGATCGAGAGCTTGTCGAACGGCGTCACCTGGTTCGCCAGCCGGTTGAGGTCGAGCGCCTTGATCCGCACGCTGCCCCTGACGGTGTCGATGGTCGCCTTGGAGACGTTGCCCGCCAGCAGGTCCGACAGCTCGACGCGGGTGTGCAGCAGGTCCGCCTCGACGTCGAGGTCGCGCAGGTCGACGCCCTGCTGCTCGTTGCGGATCGGCACGCCGTACGCGCGGATCTCCACGTGCCGGTAGTCGCCGCGCAACGCCTGCAGCGTGAACGGGAAGCCGTTGATGCGCACCGACGGGTCCTCGCTGAGCTGCAGCTTCTCCCGCATCCGCTGGGCGATCTGGTACTCGCCCGCCGCGGCCAGCGCGAAGTCGGCCGCCACGAGCAGCAGGCCCAGGACGATCACCGTGATGACGAGGAACTTCCCGCGCCGAGACTTCTTCTTCCGCGGCCGTGCAGGAGTGTGCGCAGTCATCCCTCGTCCTCGACGTTGCCGGCGATCCAGGTCGCCATCCGGTCTACCAGGTCAGGAGTCGCCGCCGACTCCGCGTGCCGCATGCCGGGTTCGATCCACAACTCGGCATGTCCGCAGGACGCGCGGTGCAGCGACCTGGCGTGCTCCACGGAGAAATAGTGGTCCAGGTCACCGTGCACGATCAGCAGTGGGGTGGGCGTGATGCGGGCGACCACCTCCAGCGGACTCTCCGGCGCCTGTACCCAGCTGTCGCCGAGCCGAACCCCCATCGCCCGCGCCGCGAGCTTGCCGTGCGGCTGCTCGAGCAGCCAGTGCACCCGGCGCATGGGAGCGGTCTCCCGGGACCACCACCGAGCGGGTCCGCTCACCGAGACGACGGCGTCCGGCCTGGTGGCGCCGAGAGCGGCGTGCCGGAGCACGATCGAGGCGCCCATCGAGAACCCGATCGTGGCGACCTTCGAGTACCCGAGCTCGCGCGCCTTGAGCACGGCCGCCTCGACGTCGTGGACCTCGTCGGCGCCGACCGTGGAGCGGCCGCCGGAGCGTCCGTGGCCGCGGAAGTCGAACGCGACGACCCCCGCCCCGCGGGCCAGCCGGGCCAGCACCCGCGCCACGTACGGCTTGCGCACGTTGTTAGTGAACCCGTGTCCCACAACGAAAGCGAGGTCGCCGTCACCCCTGTGGTGGACGCCGTGCAGGCGCACTCCGTCGTGTGACATGGATGTAACGGGCATGACGTCTGTGGAAACAAGTGTGAGCACGGCTTCTTGACCTGGGACTTTCTCGGGGTGCACCGGTATCGTCTCCGTCATCCGCAGGCAACGGGGCCCGGTCACCGTACGCCGCTGGTCTGGTCGAGGTGACCTGACCACGGCCGATTTGGAGGGCGCCGCGATGAGCATCGACGTGCTTCTGCTGACGACAGACCCGGACCCGGAGGCGGTGCTCCCCGCACTGGCTCTGCTCCCCCACGCCGTGCGGCCGCTGCGCCCGGAGGTCTCCGCGCTCCTCGAAGCCGGCCCGCACGACATCGTGCTGGTGGACGCCCGCACCGACCTCGTCGGCGCCCGGTCGCTGTGCCGCCTGCTCGACTCGTCCGGTGTGGACGTCCCCGTGGTGGCCGTGGTCACCGAGGGCGGCCTCGTGGCGGTGAACTCCGACTGGTCGGTCGACGAGATCCTGCTGCCGAACTCCGGTCCGGCCGAGGTCGACGCCCGCCTGCGCCTGGTGCGCTCGCGCCGCGGCACGACCCAGCCCGGTGGCGACGGCGCGCTGCAGCTCGGCGACCTCGTGATCGACGAGGCCACCTACACCGCGCGCCTCAAGGGCCGCCCGCTCGACCTCACCTACAAGGAGTTCGAGCTGCTCAAGTACCTCGCGCAGCACGCGGGCCGGGTGTTCACCCGCGCGCAGCTGCTGCAGGAGGTCTGGGGCTACGACTTCTTCGGCGGCACCCGGACGGTCGACGTCCACGTGCGACGGCTGCGCGCCAAGCTCGGCCCCGAGCACGAGGCGCTGATCGGCACGGTCCGCAACGTGGGCTACAAGTTCGTCCGCCCGCCGCGTCCCGGTTCGTCCCGCCGCCCGGCCGACATCGCCGAGGTGGAGATCGACGACTCCGCTCGCGTCCTGGATGATCGTTTGATCGCGCGGTAGGTTCGCCTGTGTGGCGCAACTGAGCTGGTTCGAGGAGCTGGCGGCCGACCAGGCCGCCGAGGTGACGGGGCTGCTGGAGGCGGCCGGGAGCACCGACGGCGTGGCCCCGGTCGGCGAGGCCGTGCGGCTGAGGATGCGTCCCGGCGCGCGGGGCAGCCGCCACCTCCTCGCGCACCTGGACGGCGAGCTCGCCGGGTACGCGCACGTCGACCTGGTCGGCGACTCCGGCGGCAACAAGGTCGCCGAGCTCGCCGTGCACCCGAAGCACCGCCATCAGGGTGTGGGCGAGGCGCTGGTCAAGGCGCTGCCCCAGGAGTCGCTGCGCATCTGGGCGCACGGCGGCCACCCGGACGCCGAGAGGCTGGCGGCCAAGCTCGGCTTCCGCAAGGTGCGCGAGCTGCTGCGGATGCGGCTGCGCGTCGAGAACGACCTCCCGGAGCCCGAGCTGCCCGAGGGCATCACCATCCGGCCGTTCGTGCCCGGTCAGGACGAGGCCGCGGTCGTCTACGTGAACCACCGCGCGTTCGACTGGCACCCCGAGCAGGGTTCCATGTCGATCGAGGACGTCCGCGCCAAAGAAGAAGAGGACTGGTTCGACCCCGAGGGGTTCCTCCTGGCGTTCGACGGCGACGGCAAGCTGGCGGGCTTCCACTGGACGAAGGTGCACACGCCCGAGCTGGGCGAGGTCTACGTCGTGGGCGTCGACCCGGACAGCCAGGGCGGTGGTCTCGGGCGGGCGCTGACCCTCGCGGGCCTGCGCCACCTGCGCGAACAGGGCGTCAAGGAAGTCATGCTCTACGTCGAGGCGGACAACGCGGCCGCGGTCCGGGTCTACACGAAGCTCGGCTTCACCCTCTGGGACGCCGACGTCCAGTACGCCCGGTAGTCAACGTACCGTCACAAAACGCATACGCCCTGGTCACGCAGTCACTCGTTCGGCCGTGTGACCCGTCACTTCCCGTCCTGTGTTCACCTCCCGTTCACCCTGTCTAGGTGGGTTGTCCACTCTGGCTACCTACCTTCCGTAGCGAGCGGCGGCGTCCGTCGCGAAACCGCTACTGCTTTCGCAAGGTGGAGGACCAAGGTGAAGATCCAGCGGCACGGTGCCGTGCTCGGCCTCGTCGCGGCCAGCGCGCTGCTGCTCGGTGCATGTGGCAGTGACAACAACGCGCCGGCGGGTGGCAACAACACCACGTCGAACGCTGCCTCTGTCCCGGTCGAGTGCGGTGGCAAGACCAAGCTCAACGCTGAGGGCTCCTCCGCGCAGAAGAACGCGGTCGACGCGTTCGTCCAGGCCTACCAGGCCGCCTGCCCCGGTGTGGACCTCGCGTACAACCCCTCCGGCTCCGGTGCGGGCGTGAAGAACTTCAACGCCGGCCAGGTCGACTTCGGTGGTTCGGACTCCGCCCTCAAGGAAGGCGCCGAGACCGAGGCCGCCGCCAAGCGCTGCCAGAGCAACCCGGCGTGGAACCTCCCGCTGGTCTTCGGCCCCGTCGCCATCGGCTACAAGGTGTCCGGTGTGGACAGCCTCGTGCTGGACGCCAAGACCACCGCCGCGATCTTCTCCGGCGCGGTCAAGAAGTGGAACGACCCGGCCATCAAGGCGCTGAACGGCTCCGCGACCCTGCCGGACAAGGACATCGCGGTCATCTACCGCTCGGACGAGTCGGGCACCACCGACAACTTCCAGAAGTACCTCAAGGTCGCCGGTGGCTGGACCAAGGGTGACGGCAAGCAGTTCAAGGGCGGTGTCGGCGAGGGCAAGGAGAAGTCCGCCGGTGTCGCGCAGGCCGTCGGCTCCATCGACGGTGCGATCACCTACGTCGAGTGGTCGTTCGCGCAGGACAACAAGCTGTCGATCGCCAAGATCGACTCCGGTGCCGGTGCCGTCGAGCTGACCGCCGAGTCGGCCGGCAAGGCGATCGACGAGGCCAAGATCAAGGGCCAGGGCAACGACCTCGTCCTCGACCTCGACTCGATCTACGGCTCCAAGGCCGCCGGTGCGTACCCGCTGCTCCTCGCGACCTACGAGATCGTCTGCTCCAAGGGCTACGACGCCGACACCGCGAAGGCCGTCAAGGCGTTCCTGACCGTCGCCGCCACCTCGGGCCAGGCGCAGCTCGCCGAGGCCGGCTACGTGCCGCTGCCCAAGGCGTTCCAGGACAAGCTGCTGACCGCTGTGAAGGCGATCGCCTGAGGTTGATGCGACACTTCGACCCACGCTGACGCGATGAACGATCCCGTCGTGGCCAGGCGCCCCGCCCGCTCCGGTGAACCCGGAGCGGAGCGGGGCGTCGCGGCTGCTCCCCACGCCTCGGAGGCTCCGATTCCCCCGACACCGGAAGCTCCAGAAACCCCAAAGGCACCGCACGTTCGGCCCGGTGACCGCATCTTCCGCGGCCTGGCGACGGGATCCGGTGTCTTCATCGTCGCGCTCATCGGTGCGATCGGCCTGTTCCTCATCGTGCAGGCGATCCCGTCGCTCGGGCTGGACAACGTCAACTTCCTGACCAGCCGCGAGTGGAACACCTCGAACCCGGAGGACCTGCGGTTCGGCATCCTCGACCTGCTGCTGGTCACCGTCGTGGTCTCGATCCTGGCGCTGCTGATCGCCATGCCGATCGCGCTGGGCATCGCCCTGTTCCTCACGCAGTACGCGCCGCGCAACCTCGCCCGGCCGTTCGCGTACGTCATCGACCTGCTGGCCGCGGTCCCCTCGATCGTCTTCGGCCTGTGGGGCCTGTTCGTCCTCGGCCCCGAGCTCTACCCCGTCTCGCAGTGGCTGGTCGACAACCTCGGCTGGTTCCCGCTGTTCGCCAAGGGCAACGTGAACCTGCAGCTCGGCGCGACCGTCTTCACCGCGGGCATCGTCGTCGCGGTGATGATCCTGCCGATCATCACGGCCGTCAGCCGCGAGGTCTTCGAACGCACGCCCACGATGCACATCGAGGGCGCCATCGCGCTCGGCGCGACCAAGTGGGAGGTCGTCCGCACGACCGTCCTGCCGTTCGGCAAGGCGGGGTACGTCAGCGCCTCGATGCTCGGCCTCGGCCGCGCGCTCGGCGAGACCATCGCGGTCATGATCATCCTGAGCACGGCGACCTCGGCGTTCGGCTGGTCGCTCTTCGACGGCGGTGCCACCTTCGCCTCGAAGATCGCGCTGGCCGCACCGGAGTTCAACGACCCGCGCTCGGCCGGCGCCTACATCGCCGCCGGTCTGGTGCTGTTCGTGCTGACCTTCGTCGTGAACGCCATCGCGCGCTCGATCGTCGCCGGCCACAAGGAGTACGAGTGAGCACGAACCTCGCCGACCCGACGCGCCTCGCGACGCCGCCGACGTTCCAGTCGGTCAGCGTCTCCCGCCGGATCAAGAACGGCCTCGCCACCGGCCTCGTCTGGGGCGCGTTCCTGGTCGCCATCGTCCCGCTGGTGTGGGTGCTCTACACCGTGCTCGAGCGCGGCTTCCCGGTCATCCTCGACGGGGACTGGTGGCAGAAGTCGCTGTCCGGCCTGCTCGCCCGCCAGGAGGGCGGCGGCGCGTACCACGCGATCTACGGCACCCTGGTGCAGGGCCTCGTCTGCGCCGTCATCTCCGTGCCGATCGGCATCATGATCGCGATCTACCTCGTCGAGTACGGCGGCCGCTCCAAGCTGGCGAAGTCCACGACGTTCATGGTCGACATCCTCACCGGTGTGCCGTCGATCGTCGCGGCGCTGTTCATCTACACGGTGTGGATCACCTACGCGGGCCTCGGCCGCAGCGCGTTCGCCGTGTCGCTCGCCCTGGTGCTGCTGATGGTCCCGGTCGTCGTGCGCACGACCGAGGAGATGCTCAAGATCGTCCCGGACGAGCTGCGCGAGGCCTCCTACGCGCTCGGCATCCCGAAGTGGAAGACGATCGTCAAGATCGTCATCCCGACGGCGCTGTCCGGCATCCTGACCGGCATCATGCTGGCCCTCGCCCGCGTCATGGGTGAGACCGCACCGGTGCTCGTGCTCGCCGCGTACGCCCCGTACATCAACTACAACCTCTTCGACGGCCCCATGGCGTCGCTGCCGTTGATGATGGTGAACGAGCGGAACAACCCGACGCAGGCGGGCTTCGAGCGCCTGTGGGGCGCGGCGATCACGCTCGTGCTGATCATCACCCTGTTCAACCTGCTGGCGACCGTGATCTCGCGGACGCTGGCGCCGAAGACGAAGTGAGCGGGCGGACATGGCCAAGCGACTCGACATCAAGGACCTGAACCTCTTCTACGGCAAGTTCCACGCCGTGGAGAACGTCTCGCTCGCGGTGCCGCCGAAGAACGTCACCGCGTTCATCGGCCCCTCCGGCTGCGGCAAGTCGACCGTGCTGCGGTCGCTCAACCGCATGCACGAGGTCGCCCCCGGCGCCCGCGTCGAGGGCAAGGTGCTGCTCGACGGCGAGGACATCTACGCGTCCACTGTGGACCCGGTCGAGGTGCGCCGCACCATCGGCATGGTGTTCCAGCGCCCCAACCCGTTCCCCACGATGTCCATCCGCGACAACGTGGTGGCCGGGCTGCGGCTCGCGGGCATGAAGGACAAGAAGAAGCTCGACGAGGTGGCGGAGCGCTCGCTGCGCGGCGCCAACCTCTGGAACGAGGTCAAGGACCGGCTCGACAAGCCGGGCGGCGGCCTCTCCGGTGGTCAGCAGCAGCGCCTGTGCATCGCCCGCGCCATCGCGGTGCAGCCCGACCTGCTGCTCATGGACGAGCCCTGCTCGGCCCTGGACCCGATCTCCACGCTGGCGATCGAGGACCTGATCACCGAGCTGAAGAAGGAGTACACGATCGTCATCGTGACCCACAACATGCAGCAGGCGGCGCGCGTGTCCGACCAGACCGCGTTCTTCAACCTGCTGGGTGTCGGTCAGCCGGGACAGCTGATCGAGGTGGACGACACGGAGAAGATCTTCTCCAACCCCGGCCAGAAGGCGACCGAGGACTACATCTCCGGCCGGTTCGGCTAAATTCCTGGGCGTGAGCCCGCAGAGCAAGTCGCGCAAGCGCAAGCAAGGCAAGGCACCCGGCCGCCGGCAGGAGCAGCAGTCCCCGTACGGGGCGTTGCTCGAGTCGGCGGCCGCGCTGCGTTCGGAGTCGTGGCTGCTCGCGGACGCCTGGGCGAGCGAGCTCTACGCCACGCTCTGGCTCGCCGGCTCCGGCCACACGCCGATGGTCGAGGCCTTGAAGGCGATGGACGACCCGGCGGCGCTCACCGCGCTGCGCGCGCTGTCCGGCGTGGGCTCCGCCGAGCACAGGGCCGAGGCGTTCGAGGCCGCGCAAGCCGTCGCGGCCCGCGGCGTCGCCGAGCCGGACTGGTACGTCCCGGGCGCCGTCTCCGACTTCCGCGACGCCTTCCTCGTCACGAACCTGCTGGGCGACGTGGAGGTCATCGCGATCACCCAGGAACGCGCCGGCGTGGGCGAGACCGTGCTGTTCATGCGCCAGCCGGTGCTCGGGGCCACCGCGATCGAGCTGTTCTCGACGCCGGACGAGGGCACCGTGGCGCTGCTGGAGGACATGATCGCCTCCACCCCGGACGCGTTCCGCGACGAGATCACCCCGCTCAGCGCCACCGGCGTCTACGACCGCGTGTGGCCGGACGTCGAGCAGTTCTGGGCGGACGGGCCCGACGAGGAGGCCGAGGAAGGCCTCATGGGCGACGAGGACGTGCGGCACCCCGTCCAGCTGATCGCCCTCGCCGACGCCCGCGTGAGCGCGCTGGTGCCGAGCGAGTACGAGATCCCCGTCATCGGTCCGGAGAGGACGGACGAGGTCGTCGAGGCGTTCCTGGCCTCACAGCACGGGATCGCCGACACCGAGGCCGCGCGGGCGTTCGCGCGGATCGTCGTCTCCGCAGCGGTGGAGCAGAACCGCGACCCCGTGGTGTACGGGCCCGCGTCGCTCACCGCGGTGCTGATCCTCAACGTGGCCGCGAAGCTGCACGTGTCCGAAGAGGACCTGGCCCTGCTGCCGGACCTGGTGCGGGCCTGGGCGTACTTCACCGTGGACGCACGGGATCTGCCGCGCGACGAGGCGCGGGCGGCGTGGGACGAAGAACTGCCCACCGTGCTCGCCGAGTTCTCCGAGGCCTACGCCGATCCGGAGCTCGCGGCGGAACGCGATGGGCAGTTTCGCTGACTGAACGGCGCTCTCAGAGGTTCTCGTCGCCACCGTAGCCGGGCATCCGGCCGGTGACGACGAAGACCGTGCGCTTGGCGACCGACACGGCGTGGTCGCCGTAGCGCTCGTAGAAGCGGCCGAGCAGCGTCACGTCCACGGCGGCGGGGACGCCGTGCTGCCACTCCTTGTCCATGATGACGGAGAACAGGTGGCGGTGGATGTCGTCCATCGCGTCGTCCTCTTCTTCGAGGCTGCGCGCGCGGTCGACGTCCTTCTCGCGGATGATCTCCGCGGCCTCGTTCGCGAGCTTGACCGCGATCTGGCCCATCTCGGAGAAGTACGGCCGCACGTCCTCGGGCAGCGCCGACGCCGGGTGGCGGCGGCGGGCGGCCTTCGCGACGTGCAGGGCCAGGTCGCCCATCCGCTCGACGCTCTCGGCGGCGTGGATGACCGCCAGCACGGTGCGCAGGTCGGTCGCGACCGGTGCCTGCAGCGCGAGCAGCGCGTACGACTGCTCCTCGATGCTGGAGCGGACGTCGTCGACCTTCTGGTCGCCGCTGATGACCTGCTCCGCCAAGCCGAGGTCGGCCTGCAACAGGGCGGCGGTCGCGTTCTGCATCGCCTCGGCGACCATGCCGGTCATGTCGGCCAGCTGGTCGGCGAGCTGTTCTAGCTGGTCGTGGTAGGCCTCGCGCATGGCGCTCAGCCTACGTCCCGACCACCGCGGCAGCGACATCGAAGGATGAACCGGAGGTGAACCCCCGGCGAATCACTTCGCCGCGCACGGGTCCTGCGCCGCGTTCACCACGGAGAAGTCGCCACCGGGCTGCTGGGTCTGGCCCTGGTTGGTGCCGGCGGGGGTGCCCGCCTTCGGGGAGACGATCTTCTCGTCGAAGTTCGCACCGATGATCAACTGGACGGCGCCACCCATCTCGGGTGCCTCCACCAGTTCCGCGATGGGCACGGCGGCCTTGAGCGTCGCCGCCTTGTTCTCGTTGCCCTTCGCGTACTTGATGATCGTCTTCGGTGCGCGCTCCGGCGCGTTGTCCCGCTTCGCGATCTTGAAGCCCTGCTGCTCCAACCCGTTCGACGTCCTGGCGACGGCGCCGCCGTTCGTCGGGTCCCCGTTGAGGACCTGGATGGAGATCTCCTTGGGGTCGATCACCGTGCCGGGCTGCGGGGCCGCGGGATTCGCGTCCCCCGGCTTGGGGTCGACGGGCTTCTCCTGCGGCAGCGGTGTTCCGTCGATGATCGTCTGGAACAACGCCTTGACGTCGTCGTCCTTCAGCCGCTCGATGTTGTCGTCCGGGATGTCGATCAGCTTGTTGTCGTCGGTCCAGTGCGGCATCGTCACGAACGAGACGCGTCCCGCTTCGAGGCTCTGCAACGAGTTCGCGAGCTCCAGCAGCGAGGCCACGTCGATGTTGTCGCCGACGGTGGAACTGGTGAGGGCGTTGATGAAGTTGTTCAGCTTGGTGGGGCTGAGCAACACCTCGTTCGACAACGACTGGCGCAGCATCGCGGACAGGAAACCCTGCTGGCGCTTGATGCGGTCGAAGTCCGTTCCACCGTCGCCGGCGACCTTGCGCGCGCGGACGTACTGCAGCGCCTGGTCGCCCTTGAGCAGGTGCTTGCCCGGCTTGTCGATGACGACGCCGAGCTCACCGTCGACGATCTTCGTCGGCGTGCAGATCTCCACGCCGCCGATCGCCGTCGACATCTCGCGGAAGCCGTTGAAGTCGATGCTGACGAAGTGGTTGATCTTGAGTCCGGACAGCTGCGTCATCATGTTGGCGACGCACTCGGGCCCACCGTCGTTGTAGACGGAGTTCGCCATGACCTCCTTCTCGGGGGCCAGCGGGCCGGCGTACTGCCCGGTGTCCGGGTTCCAGCTGCGGCACGCGGGCCGGTCGACGCGCACGTCACGCGGCATTGACACGACGACCATGCGCTTCCGGTCGGCCGGGATGTGCGCGAGCATCAGCACGTCCGAGCGCGCGCCACCCTCCTGCGCCTGCGTTCCGACGTTGTCGCCCGCCTTCGCGCCCGCCCTGGTGTCCGAGCCGACCAGCAGGAAGTTCTCGTCACCGAGCTGCTTCTCGGCCTGCTGCACCGCCTGCGAGTTGCCGCCGAGCGCGTCGATCTTCTGGATCTTGGAGTCGGCCCACTTCATCGCGCCCCAGCCGATGCCGGTCGACGCGAAGATCACGGAAGCGGCGGCGATCGCGCCGATCCGCGCGGTGCGCATCCACTTGCGCTGCTGGGCCGTGCGGCCCACGACCCGCGGCTCGCCGGTCTCGTCGTCGACGACCACCGGGTCGGCGAACTGGGTCGCCTCCTCGTCGGGCTCGTCCTCGTCCTTGACCCACGGCATGAGCTTGGCGCGCCGCTCCTTGCGCTGGCGCTCCTGCTCGAGCAGCTCGTCGTGCACCGCCGAGAACCGGGCGAGGGTGTGGTCGACCTCGCGGCGCTTCTTCACGTCCTCGCCGATGGCCTCCATCTCGGTGGTGAGGCTCGTCGGGTCCATGTCTTCGCGCTTCTCGACCCTGGCCACACCCGCCGCGGGGGCGATCTGGGTGGCTTCGGGTCCCGGCCCGTCGACCTGGGTCTCCTCCGCCGGCGTGGGCGCGTCCGACGGCGCGGCGAGCCGGTTGGAGAGGGCGGGGGGCATCGGGCGCGGACCGCTCGACTCCGCCCGCGGGGGCATCGGCCGGGGGCCGCTCGACTCCGCGCGGGACGGCATCGGCTGCCTGCCGGTCACGTCCCCGTTGGGGGGCATGGGCCGGCGGCCGGTGCTCTCCGGCCCCTCGCCGGGGACGGGAGGTCGCGCGATGCTGTTCGACGACGGCGCGTCGCCCGGCAGGAGGCGGCGCGGCGCGGGGCCGTCCGGCGTTCCCCGGCACGGGCGGGCGCCCGGCGGGGCCCGGTTGCTCACCGGGTGCGGGCGGGCGCGGGATGCCGCCCGAGGACGGGACGTCGCCGGGGGCGAGCCTGCGCGGCGGTGCGCCGCTGACGTCGGGGCGCCGCAGCGTGCCGCTGGGCATGCCGTTCGCCTCGGGCGCCGGACCGGGTGCGGGGCGCCTCGGGATGCCGCCGGACGAAGGCGCGTCGCCGGGCGGCATGCGGCGGGGATCGCCGGGAGCCGGAGGCCGCGGCATGCCGTTCGCGCCCGCGTCACCGGGTGCAGGTGGGCGTGGGATGCCGCCCGAGGACGGGACGTCGCCGGGGGCGAGCCTGCGCGGCGGTGCGCCGTTCGGCGGCATCTCGACCGGCGCGGGACGGCGCTGCGGACCGGCGGAGTCGGGGCGGCGGGCCGCGGGCGGCTGCTCGCCGGGCACCGGGCGGCGCTGCGCTCCCGTGGCGTCGGGCCGCGGCCGTTGTCCGGTCTGCTCACCCGCGGGCGGGTGGGCGGGCCTCGGCCGTTGTCCGGTCTGCTCACCGGGACGCGGCCGCTGACCGGTCTGGGTGGCGTTCGCCTCCGGGGCGTCCGGCCTGCGCCGCCTGCCCGTCTGGTCGGCGGGGAAGTTCTGCGGGGGCGCCTGGTCCGGCATCGGAGGCCGCGGGCGCGCACCCGTCTGCTCACCTGGCCGGTGAACGGCGGGCGGCTGCTGCCGCGGAGCCTGCGGTGACTGATCCGCCGGAGGGTCGGGCAGCGCACGCCTGCCCGTGGGCGCGGGTGGGTCCGGCAGGACGCGCCTGCCTGTCGTGGATGCGTCGGGCGAGCCTGGCGGGACGGGTCGGGGGATGTTCGTCCTGCTGTGCTGCTCGATGAGGTCCGAGACGCTCAGGCCCCCAGAGCCTTCCA
The DNA here is from genome assembly GCF_036321065.1 of Lentzea sp. DG1S-22. Classification (NCBI taxonomy): domain Bacteria; kingdom Bacillati; phylum Actinomycetota; class Actinomycetes; order Pseudonocardiales; family Pseudonocardiaceae; genus Lentzea; species Lentzea sp. DG1S-22. The sequence continues at coordinate 6,348,620 of NZ_CP143276.1, forward strand.
TCGAGCGACGTCTACGGCCGGTCGGCTGGTCGTGCTGGGGATCCTGATCACCACGGGAAGAGGGGCCGCCACGTCGGGGGTCGTCGGGCACCCAATCTCCCTTCTGGGTCAGAAGCAAAAGCGGTTCGTCATTACGAAGTGACGACGACCGGGACACAAGGGTTGCATCACCGGCGTGTCAGTTGCGCCCGCGATACTACGGATGTAGGCGACTTCTGACGACCACTCCGGGTGATGTGGCTGCGATCCGTACGCGATTATGCGCAGTCCGCTTGCCCTGAACGGGTGAGCCACGTCACTCAGTAGTAGTCGAGAGCACGTGTTTGCGCGATCGCGCGCCTGCCCGAGGCAGCACCCGCGAGGCGAACCCGTCCGTCGGCACGGTACGCCACCGCGTTGCGGCCCGACTGCTTGGCCGTGTACAGGAGGCTGTCGGCGCGCAGGAGCTGTTGCTCGGCGCTGACGGCGGGGCGTTCCGGCGCCTCGTCGGCGGGCGGCTCGTACGCGAGGCCCGCGCTGACGGTCACGCGAAGGCCCGGAGCGATCTCGTGCCACGGGTGACGCTCGACACGTTCCCGGGCCGCCTCGGCGATCTCCAGGGCGGTCGCGGCGTCCACGCGGGGAAGCACGAGCACGAACTCCTCGCCGCCGTAGCGGGCGCAGAAGGCGCCCTCCGGCAGGCCGTCCTGGAGCAGCTCGACCACCCGCTGCAGCACCCGGTCGCCCAGCAGGTGGCCGAAGGTGTCGTTGACCTGCTTGAACCAGTCGAGGTCGATCAGCGCGATGGCGAGCCCGTGCCGGCACGCCCCGTGCTCGGTCAGCAGGTCCATCAGCCGTTGGTCGAGGTAACGGCGGTTGTAGGTGTCGGTGAGGCTGTCGCGCAGGCTCTGCTCGCGGGCCTCGGCGTGCTCCCGGCGCAGCCTGTCGACCTCGCGGCGCAGCTGCTCCGGGACGTGCGGCTCCTCGATCTGGTCCGCGTAGACGAGGTCGAGCGCGGAACGCAGGTGCAGGTACGCCTTGCGCCACTCCCCGCGGGAGGCGAACAGCGTCGCGATGGACTCGTGCAGGGTGATCGGCCCGGTTCCCTGCTCGTCGACACCGGTGTCGGGCTGGGGATCTGCGATCTCGGGTCGCAGCGCGGTCATCGCGGTCACCTCCTTACCTGCCAGGTGTCGTCTCCGAAGAGGCGGCGCTTGAGCCAGAAGGGCGCGTGGGGGCGGGATTTCCCCCGTCCGGTTGACCGTCGCCTGCTCCGATCCAGTGAGCTTGGAAGACCGGCAACCTGGTCAGCCACCGAGACAGGGCGCGAACCCGTACACCTGTCCGTCCAGGTGCACCACGTGCAGCGATCCGATCTGGCTGCCCACCACCGCGCCGTCCCGGCTGAGCGTGATCGTGACGGCGACGACGTAGACGTTCCCGCGCGGGTGGGCCTTCTCCCCGGGGGGTGCCCAGTCGGCATCCGTCCGAAGCGTGGCCCACGTCGGTTCGACCTTTATGGTGGCGCCGCGCAGGTCGCACGTCTTCTGCCGGAAGTCCGGGTGCTGGGTCTCCTTCAGCAGCCTCTGCTGCTGGGACGCGCCCTCGTCCCCCGCCTTGTTGAGGCGCTCGTAGAACTCCCGGAACCGGGCGCGGTCGCCGTCGGACAGGCTGGCCGGTTTCGCCGTGCCCGCGACCGGGCCGGTGCAGCCCGCGAGGAGCGCGAGCGAGACGAGGAGGACCGCGATGCGTTCAGCCACCGGAGTGCATCACGTCCGCACCGGCCGGCACCGTCGCGTCCTCGGGGTCGTCCAGCCACCCCTCCGGCAGCACGACCTTCGCCGAGGAACCCTGCCTGCCACGAGGCCCTTCCGCGTTCGCGGGGAACGGGACGCTCCCGTCGAGCGTGCCGATGAGGTCGTCCAGCTCCTGCAGGCTCGACACCATCGCGAACGCCCGGCGCGTGTCGCCGCCCACCGGGAAGCCGTGCCAGTACCAGGCCATGTGCTTGCGCAGGTCGCGCAGGCCCTTGTGCTCGCCGTCGTGGGCCGCGAGGAGCCGGGCGTGCCTGCGCAACACCTCGGCGACCTCGCCGAGGGTCGGGCCCTGCGGGACCGGCTCGCCCCGGAACGCCGCCTGCAGGTCGCGGAAGAGCCACGGCCGGCCGAGGCAGCCACGCCCGACCACCACGCCGTCGCAGCCGGTCCGCGCCACCATGTCGAGCGCGTCCTGGGCGCTGAAGATGTCGCCGTTGCCGAGCACCGGGATGCTCGTGACGGCCTCCTTGAGCCGCGCGATGGCGGTCCAGTCGGCCTTGCCGGAGTAGCGCTGCGACGCCGTGCGCGCGTGCAGTGCCACGGCCTGTGCGCCCTCGTCCTGCGCGATACGTCCCGCGTCGAGGTACGTCAGGTGGTCGTCGTCGATGCCGATGCGGAACTTCACGGTGACCGGCATGTCCCCGGCGTTGCGGACCGCGGCCCGCACGATCTGCCGGAACAGCTCCCGCTTGTACGGCAGCGCCGCCCCGCCGCCCTTGCGCGTCACCTTGGGCACCGGGCAGCCGAAGTTCATGTCCATGTGGTCCGCGAGGTTCTCGTCCACGATCATCTTCGTGGCCTCGCCGACGTTGCGCGGGTCGACGCCGTAGAGCTGCATCGACCGCGGGTTCTCGCCCTCGTCGAACGTGATCATGTGCATCGTCATCGGGTCGCGTTCGACCAGCGCGCGTGCCGTGATCATCTCGCAGACGTAGAGCCCGGCCCCGTACTGACGGCACAGCTGCCGGAACGCCACGTTGGTGATGCCGGCCATGGGGGCGAGCACGACGGGCGGGTCGACGGCGAACGGGCCGATCTTCAGCGTGGGGGGAACGGACACGCCTTCCAGGTTACGGCACTGACCTGCCGCGATCTTCACCGAGCGTGACCGCGATCGCGTCGTGGGTCTCCCGGTCGAACGCCCCGAGCCCGGCGGCCGGCCGCGGCGATGCGGCGGCGGGGGTCTTCACGGAAGGCGAACACCCCCGGTGCCCCGATCGGGTGTCGGGGGCTTCTGCCAACATGCCCTTGGAGGTGGTCGACGGCATGGGGGCGGTTGCACTGATCAGGTCCGGGTTCGAGCGGTTCTTCGTGGACGGGCCCGTGGGCAGGCCGACCGGCGGCGGTGAACAGCAGGTCGTCACCGTCCAGCAGGCCGGTGAGCTGGCGCTGCCGACCGGCAGGCTGGTGGCGGCGGACCCGTTCGTGTTGTGGCCGGAGGACGCGGAGGCGTTCACCGACGAGGTCGAGCCGGGCAGCTACCCGGTGTCGGTCTCGCTGGTGTCGTACCTCGACGGCGACGGGTTCCCCGACCTGCGCCAGGGTTACCGCGTCGCGGCGGCGAAGGTGACGGTGCGGGACGAGCCCGCGTACTCGTGGCGGCCGGCGGTCCTGCCCGGTGAGCACGTGCCGATGCTCCCGGTCATGCCGGAGTTCGGCTACGAGGTGAAGTCGAGCACCGGTGCGTTCTTCGACCTGTCCGCCGCCCCGGCGCTCGACCGGCTGGCGAGCGACGACGAGGCGGGCAACTGCGACCTGATCGACGCCCTGAGCGCGGTCGGCGGTGGGCGCGGCCCGGCCACCGTGACCGATCCCCGGACCGGGCTGAACGTCGTGGCGTTCTCGACCGGCTGGGGCGACGGCGTCTACCCGACCTGGGTGGGCCGCAACACCGCGGGCGACCCGGTGGCGTTCGTGACCGACTTCTTCGTGATCAACAAGTTCTAGTCCGAGGTCCGCGACAGCACACCCGCCCGGCGAGGCTGACACCACCGGGCGGGTGTGCGCGTGTTCGTGGTGCGGCAACGGCCGTTCGGTGAACTGCCGGTCCACAATGGACGAGTCCGTCGTCCGCGGTGTGGTGAGAACGGCTTCACCCAGCCATTTTGCGTCCGAACGGATGTTTCGACCGCTCCAAGCCGGGTAGGTGGGTGGGGTGAGCGAAGCCGAGGAGTCCGACCAACGCAGACTCGCCCGCAACGTGAACGAGCTGATGCAGGAGCTCCGCGTGGCGCAGGCCAGTGTGCAGATCCTGTTCGGCTTCCTGCTCTCCATCGCGTTCACCGAGAAGTACGTCTCCGTCGGTTCGTACATCCGCATCACCCACCTGGTCACGGTGCTGTGCGCCGCGGTGGCCGTCGCGTTCCTCACCGCTCCCGCCGCATGGCACCGCATGCTGTTCCGGCAGGGCCGCCGCGAGGACGTCGTCAGCCAGGGCAACACGTTCGCGCTCGTCGGACTCGCCTTCCTGGCCCTGGCCATGACCGGCACCGTCCTGCTGCTCGCGGAGGTCGTCCTCGGCGGCTGGCCCGCGCTGGTGGTCGGCGGCCTGGCGTTCGCGATCTTCACCGGCCTGTGGTTCGTGCTGCCGTTCGCGTCATCCCAGCGTGCTCAGGACGGCGAGGAGCCCTAACCCCACGGCCACCGGGACAGCCGTCAGCACGTTCCTCCTCGTGGGGCGCGGTTGCTCGCGGATCGTCCTGATCCCCAGCGGCACCAGTGCGACGCACAGCCCGATCGTCCCGACGACCGACAGGACGTCGGTCCCCTTCAGCACGCCGAGCGGCAGCAGTCCCGTCGACGCCAGCGCGACCGCCCTGACCACGCCGAGCACCCCGGCGCGGTACGCCCCGACCGCCAGCACGAACCAGCCGCACATGATCGTGAAGCTCAGGTAGCTGAACAGGTGCAGCTCCCCGTACCCCTGCGCGACCAGGTCCGTCGCCCGCTCGACCCCGAGGTGCTCCGCGGCGTTGAACGCCGCCTGGTCGACGCCCGCGTGGAACGTCCGCCCGAACAGCCCCACCGTCACGAGGACGCCACCCCAGAGCGCCCACCCCGGTGCGCGCTCCGCGATCCTGTGCGCGAGCCGGGCGACCGCGGCCCAGAGGACCACGGTGCCCGCCAGGAAAGCCGTGTAGGCCGCGCGCATCAACTCCGGGTGCTCGGCCACCGCGCGCAACTGGTCGGGGAAGAAGAAGTGGAACGGCGAGCGCAACAGCGTTCCCACCACCAGCAACACCGGGCCGGCGACCAGCGCCGTGCCACCGACCCACCCGTTCGGAAACCTCATGCCGGGCGACGTTGTCACCGCCGCGCGTCCGGCGGATCGGCCCGCGGTCCGAGGCGGCCATCGGCCCTTGGTCCGACCCCTAGGTGGCACCCTGCTTTCGCCCTGATTCCCGGATCCGTTGCTCCGCAACGGTTCCGGCGTCCCTACCGTCGTCGCACGAGAGCCGCCGTGCACACGAGCTTCGGTCCGCCCGACGTCGTCCAGGTGGTGGAGAAGCCGGTCCCGGCGCTCCGCCGGGACGACGTCCTGGTCAAGGTCCACGCGACCACCGTGACGTCGGCCGAGTGCGCGATGCGCCGCGGCGAACCCCGGTGGGGTCGCGTGGTCCTCGGCCTGCGCCGGCCGCGTCCCCGGCTGCGCACGCTGGGCCTCGAGGTGGCGGGCGTGGTGGAGTCCGCCGGTTCCGGTGTGACGCGGTTCCGTCCCGGTGACCAGGTCTTCGGGTTCACCGGCTTCTCGGTGGGCGGCCACGCCGAGTACGTCCGCCTCCCCGCCGAGGGCTCGTTGTGCCGGAAGCCGGAGAGCGTGACCTTCGCCGAAGCCGCCGCGATCGTGGACGGCGCCACGACAGCGTTGTTCTTCCTGCGTGACAGGGCGGGTGTCCGGCCGGGCAGCGGGTGCTGGTCAACGGCGCCTCCGGGAGCATCGGCACCTACGCCGTCCAGCTGGCCAAGCACCTGGGCGCCGTGGTCACCGCCGTCTGCGGCCCGTCGAACGTCGAGCTGGTGAGGTCCCTGGGCGCCGACGAGGTGGTCGACTACACGAAGCGCGACTTCACCGCTGACCTGGACACCTATGACGTCGTGTTCGACACGGTGACCAAGTCGTCGTTCCGCCGTTCGCGCCGCGCCCTGCGCCGTGGCGGCAAGTACCTGCCCACCTCCGGCCTGGCGAACAACCTCTGGGCGCAGGGGACGGCGTTCCTCGGCAAGCGCGTCGTCGCCGGCATGTCCGTGGACAAGCGGGCGACCCTGCCGTTCGTCAGCGCGCTGCTCGAGTCCGGCGAGCTGCGCGTCGTCATCGACCACACGTACCCGCTGAGTGACATCGCCGCTGCACACCGTTACGCCGATGCCGGTCACAAACGCGGCAACGTCGTGATAGCGGTCACTTCTTGAAAGCCGGTCGGATCCTGTCGATTCCCGCTCTCGCTGTTCGACGTGCCGGTAGACGGGCAAGCACCTGATCCGCCGGGGGCGGAATTCAGGTGAGACCGCCGCGGAGATGAGGAACACTCGGGCTCATCGATGAGTTCCACCTGATCTGCCGGTCTCCACCGGTGTCACGGGTGACGCCGGCGGCCTTGGCCGCGACGCGACTGCCAGAAACCTAGTGAGGGTCACTGACATGACTGCTGCGATCCAAGACCGACCGGACGCGAAGGCGGGCCGGACACCCCTGGTGGTGCGCCTGCTGGTGCTCGCGACGTTCGTCGTGATCCTCAACGAGACGCTGATGATCAACGCGATCCCGCGCCTCATGGAGTCGATGCACGTCACCGAACAGGCCGCCCAATGGGTGTCGACCGCGTTCATGCTCACCATGGCCGCCGTCATCCCGGTGACCGGCTGGTTCATGCAGCGCGTCACGACCCGCCAGAGCTACGCGATCGCGATGGGCGTCTTCATCGCCGGAACCGCGATCTCCGCCGTCGCACCGTCGCTCCCGGTCCTGCTCCTCGGCCGCATCGTCCAGGCCGCGGGCACCGCCGTGATGTTGCCGCTGCTGATGACCACGCTGATGACCGTCGTGCCCGAACGGGACCGCGGCCGGGTCATGGGCAGCGTGACCCTGGCGATCTCCGTGGCGCCGGCCCTCGGCCCGGCCATCTCCGGCCTGATCCTGCAGCTCGGTTCGTGGCGCCTGCTGTTCGTGGCGGTCCTCCCGATCGCCGGCGCGGTGACCTACTTCGGCCTGCGGCAGCTGAAGAACATCGGTGAGCCCGAGGTCAGCTCGCTGGACTGGCTGAGCGCGGTGATGGCCGCCCTCGGCTTCGGCGGCCTGGTCTACGGCCTGAGCCTCTTCGGCGAACGTGACTCCCACCTCGGCCCCACCCTCGGCATCGTCCTCGCCGGCGCGGCCACCGTCACGTTCTTCGTGGTCCGCCAGCTCAGGCTGCAGCGCACCGGCGCCCCGCTGATGGACCTCCGCACCCTCGGCCACCGCACCTACGGCCTCTCCCTGGCCCTGATGTGCGTCGCGTTCCTGGCGATGATGGGCGCGATGATGCTGCTGCCCCTCTTCCTGCAGAACATCCGGGCGCTCTCCCCGTTGCAGACCGGCCTCCTGCTCATGCCCGGCGGCCTCGCCATGGGCCTGCTCGGCCCCACCGTCGGCAAGCTCTACGACCGCTTCGGCAGCCGCCCGCTGGTCCTGCCGGCCTCCATCGGCCTGGTCGCTTCCCTCGCGGGCTTCACCCAGATCTCCATGACCATGCCGTACTGGCAGGTCCTCGGCCTGCACGCCCTGCTGATGGTGAGCCTCGCGGCCATGTTCACCCCGATCTTCACCCTGGGCATGGGCGCGCTCCCACCGAACCTGTACCCGCACGGCAGCTCGATCCTGGGCACGCTGCAGCAGGTGGCGGCGGCGATGGGCACCGCCTTGGTGGTGACCGTGATGTCCGCCCGAGCGGGTCAGCTGGTCACCGAAGGCGCCGCCGAGTCCGCGGCACAGCTGAGCGGCATGCGCCTGGCGTTCGTGGTCGCGACCGCCCTGGCGGTGGTCACCATCGTCGTCGCCGCTCTCCTGCCGAGCAGGACGAGCGACTCCGGCCACGCCGGTCACTGAGACACCACTTCGAGGCCCCGGATCTTCCTGGTCCGGGGCTTCTCGCCGTGCCGGGAAAGGCAGGTGGGGCCCCGGACATGTCCAGTCCAGGGCCCCGGGTTGCCGCCCATTTGCGCACACCAGCGACTTTTAAGAGCCGGATCAGTCCTTAGGTCGCCGCGCTCTTCCGTTGAGCTACGGCCGCACGAGAGCGGCCAGCAGGATTCGAACCTGCACCTCGGCGAGTCTTGTCCGTGCTCGGGCGATCTGGCGTTCGGCGGAAATGCTGAACCTGGAGCGAGAGTCTGAGCTTGATCCCGGCTTGCCTCTGCCGATTGGGCCACCCCGGCCTGCGAGTGCCGGGAGAGGGATTCGAACCCCCACTTTTCACCGAGTGGTTCAGGCTGACGTTCAGTTTCAGCTTTCACGCTCCCACGTGCGGGGAGCGCACCCCCGCGCTCCAGCGGGGGAGTCTGTGGACGCTACCGGAACAGGTAGTCGAAGACCACGTCACCGACGCGCTGGTCGGTGATCTCGAGGCTGTTGGCTTCCTCCCGGGCGAACTTCACCGCGTGCTGCAGCTTCTCGACCCGGTCGACGAGCTCGTTGACCCGCCGGGCCGGCAGCGCACCCGAGAACTTCACCGTGGTCCAGTACCCCACCGGGATGTCCTCGTAGTACACCTCGACCTGCGCCGGGTGCTTCTCCGTAGCCTCGGCCTTGACGTGGTTGCGCGGCACCTTCTTGGTGCGGATCGTCCGAACCTGCTCGGTGCGCCAGTAGTCGGCGGACTCGTCGAAGCTCCAGTCCTCCGCCGCGTCGAGCAAGGGCAGCTTCTTCACGAACGTGTGCAGGTCCGTCAGCTGCTTCTCGAGGAACAGCAGGTACGACACGGGCACGTCACGCAGCAACGGCCGCCCGTCGACCACCACGTCGGCCTTCGCAACGCAGTTGGCCCAGTCCTTGGTCGCCGTGACGTCGAAGAGCCGGGTCATCACGGCCGCCGTCCTGCGCAGCACGTCCTCGGCCTTCACCTGCACGCGGGTGGACTCCGGCGGCAACACCTCGCCGTCCTCGTCCTTCGGCTGGTACGTCCGGGAGATACCGGCCAGCAACGCGGGCTTCTGCAGCCCGTGGTGCGCGTCGGTGAGGTCCCGAAGCGTGCCCCCTTTGACACTCTTCTCCACCGCGATGATCTGGTTCAGCTTCGTCATGCCGCACCCCCCTTTTGGTCCAGCGCACCGTACTTGGCGCACACCCGCGCTCGCACGCGATTTCACCAACAGGTCCACTCATCGCACGGATGCGGTCTTGTACCGAGCACTGTGGACTGTCACGCTCGGCCTCAGCCGGACCTGATCGAGGATGCTCCGAACGCTCGCGCACTCGGCTGGCGACACGAGCCCCCTTCCGGGTCGGCGAACAAGACCGAACTCATGCGCTGCTGATGTCCTCGCGGGCGTACGTCGCCTGGCTGAACTGCCCCATGGCCACGTGGATGCGGGTGGCCTGCTCGGTGCCGAACCTGCCGATCCGCACGGCATCACCGTTGCGAGGCTGGATGATCAGAACTTGGCGACGAGTCAGCCGCACCTCCTGGATCTCAGCCCAACTGAGCTGCGCACCGCGCCACTCCAGGCCGTCGGGTGAGATCGCGATCATCGGTCCTCGCACCAACCGCCACGCGACGGCGGCGATGACGAGGACGACCAAAGCCCAGGCCCCGACCGCTACACCTGTCGCGACGGCGTCGCCCTGAAACGCCGACGAGTTGTACACGAAGACACCAACACATCCGAGCAGAAAGACGAAGAACAACCACACCCGTCGGCGCCCGGCAAAGACACGAACCGTGCGATCGGGTTCCGCGGCGCTGTCAGGACGTTGATAGCGCACAGGCTTGCGGCGGGACTTGCGCTGCTCCGGCAACAACCGCCACGCGACCGCGATGTACACGTAGAACCAGAGAATGCCGAACGGCAGAAGCAGGACCATGCCCCACCCCGCGTAGGGGCGCACCGGCTGCAGGTCACCGCGGTTGAACCCATCACCAGCTACCTGCCTGCCGATGAGCTCGGGACGGAGGAAGCCTCGCGCGGTCGTGGTGACGACGTTGCCGTTGGCCTTGTTCGTGACCGTGGCGCGGCACTCGTACGCCCAGCCGAAGCCGCGCAGCGTCACAGGGCCATGCCGATCGCACGACGTGGCGACGATGATGTGGCTGGCCCCGCTCAGGTCTTCGGTCTCGACCTTGTCCGAGAAGTAGTTGAAGATCGTCGCGCCGAGCAGGTACCCGAGAACGGGGATGACCAGGAACGCGAAGATCCGGTGCAGGATGCGTACGGCTTTCATCCGCCGTTGGCTTCCTTGCGCTTCTCTTCCTGCTTCTTCACTTCCACTCCCAGATCTCACCATGTCCGCAGTTGCCGCCGTCCTTGCCTTCGTCCTCCCGGTCGCGGAACTTGATGGACCCCTTGGTCGCTTTGATCCTGAGCTCGGGCATCAACTCAGCGGGAGCGTCTTGACATTGTCTGCCCCGACGTGGTGAAGCCGACGAGCGCGCGGACCTCCACAAGCGCCAGATCTCGCCCACTCATCGACCAGAGCCACTCGTCCAACGGCTGCTGCCGTTCCTGCTCATAACCCGAGCAATGGCCGCCGGAGCACAGCCGGCCCAGCCCGACGACGGCGAATACTACGACGGCGTAGGAGGGCCACTTCTGTTCGCAGCTTTTGGCACGCCGAAACCAGGCGCTGCCGAGGGCCAAAGCCCAGGTTCGGGGCGGTCGCCCGATGCCGCAGCTTGAGAGTCCGAGGTTAAAGCGTGCCAAAGGTGTGGAAGTGATCTTGAGATGTGAAACCCCCAGGCCTGTGACCTGGGGGTTTGGTGGGCCGCCAGGGACTCGAACCCTGAACCCGAAGAGTAAGAGCACTCGCTTGGCGTTGTTCGCCGATCGTCCTCGACAGTGCTCACTACCTGCGCGGATGCGGGTTTGATCTGAGCACTATGGACGGTCGCTTCTCGACGTTTATCGACGTTTTACGAGACTAAAGCGCATCATGATCTTGGTCCTTCCGGACCGCCCACGCCCCCTGCCATCATCCCGACGCTGAGCCTCGAACGCGGCCGGTGGTGCTGGGCCAAGGCGCTCGTTCCAGCCTTGATCGCGGCGCTGCCAGCCGTTGTCATGCTCGCGGCGTCGGGGCGGCTCGGCCTAGCGCTCGTCAGGCGTCCGCCGCTGATGGCGCATCTGCGTGTCATCACGCGCGCCTGAGTCAGAAGCGGAAGCGGGCCGTGTCGCCGTCGACCCGAACCATGACAGGCGTGATAGGTGCCCCACCCTTGAGTGGCACGAGCACGAGTCCTGAGGTCATGATTGCGTCATCGGCTGTCCGGGCTTCTTCCCGATCGCCACGACGCCAGGCTTCTCTGGAGCGGTCATTGAGGGGGCGGAAGTCTTCCCATGCTGGGCCAGGCCGGAAACGGCAGTCGGACCAGAACATGTCCTGCGCCTCGAAGATCAGCGTCCCGACAAGCCGGTCTTCCAGCTTGAGCTCCCAGCTCTCTACCTGTGAATCGTTCGTCCCGTCACTGCTCGTGGCCACGCCCCAACCCTACGAGGTTCGGCCCCTGCTTGGTGGTGCTGGGCCAAGGCGCTCGTTCCAGCCTTGGCGCGGCGCTGCCGGCCATCGCCGTGTAGGCGATGCGGTAGCTGAGTGTGCCGGGTTCCAGCGGCGACTATTCAGGGCACCGGACGTGTGCCACGCGTGCGGGTATCAACCTGCTGCCTCTTACTACCGCTGGCTTGGCCGTAGCCTCGGGTGCCCCGGCGACACCTGTTGAGTCGATGGTCAGAGGCTGCCAGTTACGGACCTCTTCGAGCAACTGGCTTCCGCGGGGCTGAGGCGCCAGGAACTGCGGGGCACATGGTTCGGTGGCAAGGCGGCGCAGCCGTCGCGGCAGTCGAGCGCCGTGCACATCCGCCTGTGGTGACCGCGCTGGCGCTCGTCGGGAGTCGGGACGAATCGGAGCTCGGATCGTGCGAGCCATCAGCTGGCGTCCGGTCCGGCGCGCAGCGCCGCCCGGCCGACCGGCGGAGCGAAGCGGATGCCGGGAGTGCCGGGATGGATGTTGGCGCAGCGCCAGACCGTACGCGCCGCCAGCGGCGGCGCCTTGATCCTGTAAAGCCAAATTCGGCAGTAACAACCGCTGTCGACTATGCGATCCTTGAACAAAGCACGCCCATCGACTGCCTGCACGTGAGGTGGAAATGTCGAAGTACTGGCTACTTGAATGGATGGATGTCGAGGGAATCGGCGCGGCCGAGGGCGGTGCTAGGGCGCTTCGAGATTCAAAGGTAATGGAGCGCCTTCTCGTTCACGCAAGAAAGGCTCACGAGCATGTTATGAAGCCGATCCCAGAGGCATATCAACAGATCGTGGCGGGGACTGGTGTCGACCTATCGGGAACCTTCGACTGCGTTCACAATGAATGCATTAAGAAAAAAGTTGATGAGCTCATTCGTAGGACCTGGCATTACTTTGATAAAGTTGTTGCGGTCGGGTTGGATCCAGCCAAGTTGTTTTTGTCTGACGACAGCGACGATCGTGAACATCTAGAGGCCGAACGCGACAGGTTGATCTATTCGCATATGATCGTCGCCTTGTACATTCGAGAAATAGGTGCTGAGCAACTGCTCGTTTTCACGCCACGTCCTCCTTACTGCCTCGATCATCTGGATGAGAAGGCGAAGGAGCTAGGACTCGTCTCCACGACCCCGATGCTTGCAGAGCTACAGGAGTTCTTGCGAGATGGCTGCAAGATAAAGAGAGTCGGTATATATGAAGGACGGCAGACCTACTCGTTCACGCATCCGCGGCTGCGGATGTATCAAACGCAAAGATATGATATTGGGGCCAATGTTAATCAACGGCGGGAGCTCGAGAAGTGGGTCGAGCAGTATTCGCGCGGGTACGCAAACAGCCTGCTGTCGGACGCAATGATTGCGCGGATCAATAGTGCGGCATTGGGGCGTGTGGCTATTATGGACTCGGAGGATCTCCCGACCGTGCGCGTCAAGACTACGGTCGAAGATGCGGCCTTTAATCTTTCTCTTCCTTATGTAGAGAACCTTGATTCCAAAGAACTCCTGGCTGTTCGTGAACATGAAGCAGCTGACTTCCAAGCGTTTCAAATAGCAATCAGAAAGGCTATAAAAGTCCGCATCGATTCAATCCCTGATGCGGACGCTGAACAGGTGGCAAGCGACGTCATTGATGACGTGATCGAACCTGCTTTAATTGAGCTCAATAGGAAGATGTCTAGGGCTGTCGAAGTGCTGGAGAGGCGTTCTCTTCTGGCAATCGGTGTTAGCGTGACGCTTACTACTGTGGGTCTCCTCGCGTTCGCGCCGCTAGTGGGTCCTGGAATAATTGTTGGCGCTGGAGGCCTGATTGCGAACTACAATGATTTCCTCAAGGATAAGAAAGAGGTAAAGCTGTCTGATATGCACTTCCTTTGGCGCATAGCGAATCGCTGAACACAACTTGAATTTGTAGAGCCTTCTTACTTGGTGGGTGCATTCATTGAGTCGAATTTATTGAGCAGCCACTCGATCACCTCTTCGGCAAGCTCGAAATATGACCATGCTCGCTCGCGTGATAGCCCTTGCTGCCTGCCATGGGCGACGTCGTTGCGGACGCCAACTAGAGCGTTCAGCCGACCGCGCCTCTCTTCTTCGCCTAGAAACTCTTCAAGCTCGCTCGCGAGCTCTTTGCTAAAGCGACTTACGAGCTTGATGAGTGGATCGGCGCTCATGTTGGGCATCCTATCGAGCCAGGAAACTGCAAAATGCTGAACAGCGCCACCTGCGTTTTTATGACAGTAATCTCTAAAGATCACGCCTGACGCTTGTTCGATATAGCCTGACACGCGCACGCATAGATAGTTGCCTAGGTCGCTGGCAATCTCTGGATCGCCCACGTTCTTCGGGTCGGACCTTATGTATAGCTCTTCAAGACTTTCCTTCAAGCGCTCGATCTGGTGTCTTGCGCTTGTTGAGTGTGCAGCCTTCTTCCAGTTCACGGAACCGCCCTGAAGGCCTTTTTCGCCATGGATAGCCGACGCGTGACGCGATCTTCATCTGCGGTAGCGCGAGCAATAGAGCTTTTAAATTCCGGATTCTCGAGTAGTTTTTCGCGCGCCGCTTTTAGGGCCTCTCCATCTGTGATCGGTCCGCTCTTTAGGCGGGTTGCGATCCCAATCATCATGGCATCGGCGAATGCGGCGTTCACCTGCGATTCGGCGCGCAACGCGGGGCGTCCCAGAAGCTCGGAGGCCGTGTTGCAAGTATCTTCGAACGTGCGACGGAGTTCCTCTATATTGAGTCCTTCCATATTCTTGTGACGACCGAGAAATTCGTTCAAGAAGCCCTTCAAGGGTCGCTTATACTGACTTTCTTCTTTCCAGAAGGCCAGGAATCGAAGGATCAACTCTTGGTCTTTAAGTCGCTCGGACGGAGGTCCAAAAATGTTCCTCCATGCCGGAAATGCATTCATGTCACGAATTGCCTCCACGAGGCTTCCGTGGTAGAGGGCTACGCGGATTTCCTGTGGATAGAGATTGGTGCCTCCTGTATTCAATCGCTCAAACAAGGAGTAGACGCTTTCATTGCCGCTAACTGTCGGACTATACTTTACAACAGTGGCGTGGATGAAGGTGTTATCAAGAGTGCGCCTTAGGTCTTCTTCTAGCTCGGAGTATTTTAGTCCCTTGAAATCGTCGGCAACGTTATCAAGTACGAATTGGGCGCCGTTCTCGAGTTTCTCGTCGTAAAATCGCTGGAGAGTTCGAAGACGCTGTTGTCCGTCTAGTACCAGTAGCTTCTTATTGCGCTGTTGTACGAGAAATATGCCAGGAATGGGAAACCCGAGAAGTAGCGATTCTACGAAACGATCCATTTGGGGTCGCTTCCAGACGAACTTTCTCTGGAAACCTCCGGTTCCGGGTGTGCCGGTGGGAGCAGGGTCGAAATTCGGAACAACGATATCTCCGCTATTTAGACGCCGAACTAGACCGTGCACGTCGAAGTCGGTGCCAAAGTATGAAAGCGGCTCAAGGTCTTGTATTACCGTATCTTGATCATCTTCGGAATCTTCGACTTGTTCGTCAACTTGATCCACGGCCGCCTCGTCGAGGTTGCTATTTGTCATTCGTTACAGTCCTTTTCGGCTATGTGAAGTACGGATGTTCGCGCTTCTCGAGGGCGTGGTCAATGCGAAGTCGAATCGACGGGTGTATGTCGAGTCCGCCAAGTTGATCTAGGTCGACCCACAATACTTCCTTGGACTCGGCACTGGTCCGAAGGTCCCCGCTGACTGCTCGCGCTCGAAAGCAGATCGAGAACTCCTGGCGAATCTCTCCGTCATCGTAGGCGATGACGTGTGCAGGGTTGGAGTATAGGCCAATCAGACCGGTCACCTCGACGTTGATGCCTGTCTCTTCGAGGACCTCTCTTGCTGCGGCTTGTGTGAGAGTCTCGCCAGCTTCTTGTTGACCGCCGGGAATCGCGTACTTTTCATTATCAGTGCGCCGGATCATCAGCAGCCGGCCAGCGTTGTCTTGGACGAACGCGCTAACGGCTGGGCGGAGGCTGTTGGCCTTGGGCGCGTTCGGGTCGTGGAAGTAGTCCACGCGGGCCATATGGCTCCTTCAGAACGTTGCTGGCTTGGACAGGTTCCAGACGTGCTCGAAGCTCTCAGAGTAGGTCTCGAAGAGATCGCCCGCAGCGAGCCGCCGCAGGTGCAGGGCCGGAGCATGAGCGGCCTGGAAGCCGTAGACGTGTGTGTTGACGACCATCTCGTCGTCGAAGCGGAAGATCGAGTTGTAGAGCGTCGTCTTGTGGAAGCGCAGCTCCACTCCGTCCACGCCCACCAGCGGCCGGTAGAACGCCAGCGCGTTGCGGATGCGGGAGCCGAGTGTGCCCTTCCCCAACTGCTCCTCGTCGCTGCGCTTGGCAACCTCGCGGCTGGCCGGGTCGCCGAAGATCAGCCGGATACGTGCGCCGTTCGCGGCCTTGCCGGCCAGGTCGCGCATGAAGGTCGGGCGCTCCACGAGGAAGATGCCAGCGTGGACCAGTACCTCGACATGCCGGGTGGCGTTGGTGATGAGGTGGTCCCAGAGGTCTGGGGGGATTGAGTTGCGGTGTGGGTAGAGCTTGACCACCTCGGACTCGGTGATCTCTGCCTTCCGCTCTGGTGCGACCGCGTCCGGCCAGAGGTACGTCTCGGTCTCCTTGACCATCGACGCGATGGTATTGCGGTGACGCGGGTACGGCGCTCGGCCCTTGGTGATCCAGCGTTCGACAGTCTTCTGGTCGACGCCCGTGGCCTTGGCTACCTGCTCGTATGTGAGCCCGTTGCGCAGCAACGCGTCTCGTAGTCGCTCGTTTGCCATGATCGCTCCTCTTGGACGTCCTTGGGGACGTCAGGGACGTCTTACGTTAGTAGGGACGTCTCTAGAAGTCCCGCCATGCGGTGCTCACGTCCCGGTTTTCAGCCGAAAGTCGTAGGTGTCGAGAACTCCAGACAACCGGTCTGGACGACACCTACGACAGGAGAGCCACGATGGCGATCACAGGTGGGAGCAGGCTCCCTGCGGGTCACGACTTCGTGTTTCCCAGGGGCGCGCTCGTGATGGGCGTTGAGCCCGTGCTCAAGTTCCAGTCCGCCGAAGAGCGGGCGAAGGGCCTGCCGCCCGAGCAGGAGAAGGACAAGGAGACCGGTCTCCTCGTGTGGTCTGTGCTGGTCATCGACCAGGCCGCGGAGCGCAAGACGGACGCCGTGGTCACGGTGAAGATCTCCGCGCCTCACCAGCCGGTGCCGCCGGAGGCCATTCCCGGCACGGACGTCCGGCCGGTGGTGTTCGAGGGGCTGACGGTCACGCCGTGGATCGATGACAAGGGGTGCCGTGGGGTGCATGCGGGTGAGCGTCACCGCTGCCGCGCGAAGCTCGGCTACAGCCTGCGGGCCTCCGGCATGAAGCCGGTCGTCGGCAAGCCAGCCGCTAAGGCGGCGTGATGCCTGATCTGGTGCGCGTTCACCTGACCGACGGTGTGCCGATGCGGCCACTCGCGATGCCGTTCGCCGACCGGATCGAGATCCGCTTCGGCAACGCCTTCCCCGCCGTACTCGTCGTCGATCGGGATGTGGTCCCGCAGCTGCGGGACGTGCTCGACCAGGGATGGCGCGCTCTCCAGGCTTCGGCCGCTCGACAGGACGGGCGTCACGCCCTCGCGGAGGAGGCTCCCGATGCCCGCGACTGAGCCCATGCACTGGGGCCTCGCTGAGCAGGTTCGGACGCTGAGCGAGGCGCACGACGTGTTGAGCAAGCTCCTCCCCAACCCCAAGGCTGCTCCCGCTGTCCTGCGGGACTACTACCTCCGCTCGGCAGCCATCTACGCGCGAGTCGCTGAGACCGATCGCAGCCACCACCACGAGGCCATCTACTGGGCGAACCGTGAGCGCGAGAAGGGGGAGGCGATAAAGGACACGAAGACGACGAAGAATTAACAAAGTCCTCATTGGACGGAGCGCGTGACGCTGTTGGGTCACGTGGCGATGCCGCACGTCTTGTTGTGGTGCAAAGAGAACGTGAGACGCAGGAGCGGAACCCGGCTACCAACCTCGCCGCTCCTGCGTTGTCCACCCAACTCGGGAGTGAACAAGATGAGCGTAGAGCCTGGGCGCATTCCTGCGCCAGACAGGGCTACAAAGCAACTGCTGTGGGATCGGATGATCTCCAGCAAGCAGACCGTCTCCAACTACGTCGTGATGCTCGACGGCGGCAGCCTGGAGACGTTGGAACTCACGGCCGCGCAGGCTGAGGGTTTCGAGTGCCTGACCTGCAAGACGCAGCACACCACAGAGTCGGGAGCGTTCCGGCCCGTTGGACGCATCCCGAGCGTTGGCACTGTCTTCCAGTGCCTCAAGTGCGCTGGCGGTGTGCGATGAAGGGCAATCGTTGGGTTGATCCCGCACCGTTCGAGGGCGCACGTCCACGGGTCCCGTGGTGGGTGTGGCTACCCGGTTGGATCAAGCTCCCGCTCGCGCCGGTCGCGCTGATCTGGCTCGCCGGCCGACTAGTCGTGAAGCTCGTCCTGGTGGCGATCCGGTACCCGGTCGCGGTCACGGCCTGCCTCGGCGGCTACATCAGCTATCGCGAGTTTGGGCTGTCGTCGCTGGTCCTGGCCTTGCTGTCGCTCGTGTGTGCCTCGGCGGTCTGGTACGGGCTCGATCGTGGCTCGTTCCTGCGATACGGCTGGTACCGCGTCCTGACCGAGTGGCGGCGGCTCACGGTCTATGTGCCGCACTGGCGCACCGTGATGCGGCTGGCTGAGCTGGCTAAGGACAGTCGAGGCAGGGAGTACCGCCCGAAGCTGCGGCGCGTCCGGTCGGAGGGGTGGCGGGATAAGGTCCGGGTTCGCATGATCCCGGCGCAGTCTCCGGAGCAGTGGGAAGCGCGGCGGGACAACCTGGCGCACTCGTTCAACGCGCGGTCCTGCCGTGTGCGGGTGCTGCGGCCGAGCGTGCTTGAGCTCGACTTCATCCACTCCGATCCGCTGTCGCGTCCGGTCGCCGTGCCGCAGCTCGCCACTGTCGGGGACGTCGACCTTAAGCGCGTCGTCGTCGGCCGGACGGAGACCGGTAAGCCCTGGCGG
This sequence comes from Lentzea sp. DG1S-22, assembly GCF_036321065.1. Taxonomy (NCBI): domain Bacteria; kingdom Bacillati; phylum Actinomycetota; class Actinomycetes; order Pseudonocardiales; family Pseudonocardiaceae; genus Lentzea; species Lentzea sp. DG1S-22. The sequence continues at coordinate 6,367,195 of NZ_CP143276.1, forward strand.
CTGAAGCTGCTCGGCTCTCAGGTCCTCGTGGTCGGGGTGCCTGGAGCTGGCAAGGGCTCGGTTCTCTGGTCGATCGTCTGGCAGCTCGCCCCGGCCATTAAGGCGGGCATGGTCCGGCTCGTTGGGATCGACCCCAAGGGCGGCATGGAGCTGGGGCAGTGTCCGGACGCGTTCGAGAAGGTGATCTATGACAACGGGCCGGAAGGTGTTGCCCTGCTTGAAGAAATCGCTGCAGAGGTCAAGGAACGGGCGGCGCGGTATCGGGGCATCCGGCGTCTGTGGGCTCGCGGCACCGGTGAGCCGTTCACGGTCCTGATCGTAGATGAGCTGGCGGACCTGATCGCCTACCAGCCTGACCGGAACCTCCGAGAACGTGCGACGCGGGCCGTTCAGACGATCACCTCGCAGGGACGTGCTCCCGGCTACGCCGTGGTCGGCCTGGTCCAGGACCCGCGTAAGGAGGTCGTCTCCTTCCGGCACCTGTTCACCACCCGTGTTGCCTTGCGGCTGGATGAGCCGGTCCAGGTCGACATGGTGCTTGGCGATGGTGTTCGGCAACGGGGCGCGGCTGCTCACGAGATCAGCGAGAACACGCCTGGTGTCGCTTGGCTCAAGGAGGACGGGCAGCGCGAACCGGAGCGTGCGAGGGCCTTCCACGTCACGGATGCGGACCTGGTCGAGCTGGGCGTTTACCTCGCCCCGGCCACTGTGCACGAGTTCCCGACCAGCGGTGAGGGGAGGGCGGCGGCGTGACCGAGTACCTGACTCGTTCGGAGCGGATGAAGCAGCCGGCCGCGCTCGACATCGCTCGGGCCGTGGCTGAGGAGCATGGCGTCTGCGTCCGGCCGTTGGCCAAGGAGCGGATCGACCTCGACACCGGACGCGTGGACATCGTTCCGGTGCCGTGCGGCTCGACGGTCGCGAGTGTCTGCCCTACCTGCGCTGAGAAGAACCGGCGTCTGCGGATGGCGCAGTGTCGCGAGGGATGGCACCTCACAGAGGAACCGGACTTCACGCCGGACGCTCCGAGCGACGATCAGCGGGGACTGACCGCCTATCGGGCTGACCTCGTGAAGGCCTTCCGCCTGGCCCTCGATGAGGATGACGAGGTCGGAGCGGAAGAGGTTCGGGAAGAGGTCGCGGAGGTCGACGCCGAACTTCGGCAACTCGGAGTCCGCGGTTCACTCCCCTCCCTGGAAATGCCGCTCAAGCCATCTCGGAAGCGGTCGACCAGGCGGCGGCAGGATGCGCCCAACCTGCCTCGGCGGCCGGTCAGCAAGCGCACGGTCGGCAAGGTCTTCGCGGGCAAGTACCAGCCCTCGACGTTCCTCACGCTGACGCTCGACACCTACGGCAAGGTGCGCAGCGACGGCACGCCTGTTGACCCGGCCACCTACAACTACCGGCGTGCTGCTCGGGACGCGGTGCACTTCGCGGCGCTGCTCGATCGGTTCGTCCAGAACCTCCGCAGGTGCGTCGGCTGGGAGGTCCAGTACTTCTCGACGGTCGAGCCACAGCGGCGGTTAGCTCCGCACTGGCATGCGGCTGTTCGGGGCACGATCTCGCGGGCGGAACTGCGGGCAGTCGCAGAGGCCACGTACCACCAGGTCTGGTGGCCTGAGCACGACGAGATCAAGTACAGCGGCGACCACCTGCCGGTGTGGGATGTGCGGGCCAAAGGGTTCGTTGATCCGCAGACGCGGAAGGCATTGCCTACCTGGGAAGACGCGCTCGACCAGGTGGAGCGGCCCGCGCACGTGGCGCGCTTCGGGGTGCAGGTGCACTCCAACGGCATCCTCGGCGGCACCGAAGAGGCCGGCCGCCACATCGGATACCTGACGAAGTACCTCACGAAGAGCATCAACGAGTGCTTTGAGGCGCAGACGGCCCGCCAGGAGGACCACGCCGAACGCCTGTGCGCTGAGCTCGCGGTCACGCCCTGCTCGCCGAACTGCCCGATCTGGCTTCTCTACGGCGTCCAGCCTCGGGGAGCGCGGCTGTCCACGGTGCCCGGCAAGTGCAAGGGGAAGGCGCACAAGCGGACCACGCTCGGTGTTGCTGGGCGGAGGGTGCTCGTGTCGCGGAAGTGGTCTGGGAAGTCGCTCGCCGACCACAAGCACGACCGGAAGACGTTCGTTCGGCAACTGCTCGCGGACGTCGGCATCAAGCCCGAAGACCAGCCTCAACGGGTCGTCTGGAACAACGTCGAGCCCGGTGACCCGAACGTGCCGCCTCGAGCACATCTGCTCTTGAGTGCCGTCGCTGAGCGGCGGAGGTGGAAGGCCGAATACACGGCCGCGCTGCTCGCATCTGCCGGACCTCCGGGGAGTTCGGCAACTCCACACGCTGCTTGATCTAAAGGGGGAACATCATGGAGACACACCAGTTTGAGCCACTGTGGACAGTCAGCGACGTTGCGGCCTACCTGAACGTCCCGGTCCACACGCTCTACGGCTGGAGGACCAAGAACTACGGCCCGCCCGCACGGCGCTTGGGGAAGCACCTGCGGTATCTGCCGTCCGAGGTGCGTAGCTGGTTCGAACACCTGCTTGAGGAGGTGGCGTGATGGCTCGTCCGCCGCTCGACATCGGTACGTACGGCAAGATTCGTTGCAATCAAACGGAAGCAGGCTGGACGGCCGTCGCGAACTACCGCGATTTCGACGGTAAGACGCGGCCGGTGCTTCGGAGAGGGAAGACCAAGCCTGAGGCTGAGCGGAGGCTCAAGAAGGCGCTCGCTGAGCGCAAAGGCCCAACGGGAGACTCGTTGACGCCAGACAGCCGGTTCAAGGACGCGCTCGACGCGTGGCAGGTGAAGTTCCAGAAGTTCGTGGACATGGGCAAGCGGTCGCCGAGCAGCCTCGACACCTACCGGAGCATCCTCGGCCGGCATGTCCTTCCGGGCCTCGGTGAGCTGCGGATTCGTGAGATGACGGTCGCCCGGATCGATGCGTTCCTGGGCGCGCTGTGGCGGTCGGTCGGGGTCGACAGTGCCAAGACGGCGCGCTCGGTGATCTCGGGTGCCCTGCGGATCGCGGTGCGGGATCGGGCGCTCGACACGAACCCCGTGAGGGACACGGACCCACTGGAGAGCGGGCGGAAGAAGAGCCCGAGGGCGCTCACGCGGGAGGAGCGTCTGTTGTGGCTGGAGGTGCTGGAGTCCGACCCGGTCGCGGTTCGGAAGGATCTGCCTGACCTGTCGCGGTTCATGATGGCCACGGGTGTGCGGATCGGTGAGGCGCTGGCCGTGTACTGGGACGATGTCGACTTCGAGGCCGGAACGGTTGACGTGAACTACACGGTCATCCGGGCTGCTGGGCTCGGGCTGATCAGGAAGTCGACCAAGACGGAGGCGGGAGAGCGGACGCTGCCGCTGCCCAGGTGGGCGCTCGACATGTTGCGGCGGCGTCGTGCAGCCACGCTGTTCCCGGACGGGCCGGTCTTCCCGAACAGCCTCGGAGGCCTGCGCGACCCGTCGAACACCCGCAGGGACATTCGCAAGGCTCGCGGAGGGGACGAGTTCGCCTGGGTGACCTCGCACGTCTTCCGGAAGACGGCCGCCACCATCCTCGATGAGGCGGGGCTCTCCGCGCGGGTCGTCGCGGACCAGCTCGGGCACGCGCGGCCGTCCATGACCCAGGACACCTACCTGGCTCGGAAGGCGGTCGATCGGAAGGCCGCTGACGCGTTGGAAGGGGCGCTCGACCGGCCTGAGCAGGGCGTACCCAAGAAGCGCGCAGATTGAGAGTCAGGGAGTAAAGCGCATCAAAGGCGTATCAGCGATCACCCAAAGCGAAACCCCCAGGCCTGTGACCTGGGGGTTTGGTGGGCCGCCAGGGACTCGAACCCTGAACCCGAAGATTAAAAGTCTCCTGCTCTGCCAATTGAGCTAGCAGCCCTCGCCGGCACAGCCTACCGATCTCCCCCTCCGCATGTCCTCCGGGTTGCCCGCCTGGCGCAGACGGGCGCAGACGGGCGCGAGCCCAGCCGACCGGCGCTGCGAAACGGCTGGCCGGCATCGGCCACGCCAGGCAAGGCCCGACCACCGCAGAACGACGTCCAAGGCCAGGAGGTAGAGCCTGCTCCACCCCGAGGACGGAAGCGTGCGCGACTGCGCCGGCACCCCCTCGGTTGGAAGTCTGTCCTCACCACGGCAAGGGGAGGAAGAGATGAAGAAGACGCTGGTAGGGGTTCTGGCGACGGCCATGCTGTTCACCGGGACGGCCATGGCCGCGCCATCGACCACGGTGCAGAAGCAGCTCGACGGGCTCACCAAGCAGCACGAGTTCCCGGCTGCGCTGGCCACGGTCACCGAGAACGGTGGCAGGACGACGCACTACGTGTCGGGCACGGCCGAGTTGGGCAAGCGGGTGCCGGTGCCGCGCAACGGGCAGGTGCGGGCCGGGTCCAACACCAAGGCGTTCGTGGCAGCGGTGGTCATGCAGCTCGTCGGGGAAGGCAAGGTCGAGCTCGACAAGCCGATCAACCACTACCTGCCGAAGGCGGTCAAGGACGATCGGATCACCGTCCGGCAGCTGCTCAACCACACCAGCGGTCTTGCCAACTACACGGGTCACCTGGGCCTCGAGAAGTTCGAGGAGGTGCGGCACCGCTACTTCGAGCCGCGTGAGCTGCTCGACGCCGGCAACGCGCATCCCGTCACGAACGAGCCCGGCGTGAAGTTCAAGTACAGCAACACGAACTACGTGCTGCTCGGGCTGCTCATCCAGAAGACGACCGGGCGGCCGGTCGCGGAGCAGGTGGAGCAGCGGATCATCAAGAAGCTGAACCTCCGGGACACCTACTGGCCCGGTGTCGGCGACGAGACCATCAAGGGCAAGCACGCGCGCGGGTACTCGAAGACGGGCAACGGCATCGAGGACGTCACCGAGATGGACCCGAGCTGGGGCTGGGCCGCGGGGCAGATCATCTCCACGACCAAGGACCTGAACACCTTCTACCGCGGGCTGCTGAAGGGTGACCTGCTGAAGAAGGCGCAGCTCGACGAGATGAAGAAGACCGTCGACACGGCCGGCGAGATGTGGCCGGGTGTCGAGTACGGGCTCGGGATCGCCAGTGCGCCGCTGTCCTGCGGTGGCCGTTCGTGGGGTCACGGTGGTGACATCCACGGTTACGAGACGCGCGGTGGTGTCACCGAGTCCGGCCGGGCGTTCTCCGTTGCCGTCACGGCGTTGCCGGGCACGTTCCAGGACACGCCCGAAGAGGCCAACGCGGCCCACGACGCCATGCTCGCCGCGGTTGACGCCGCCCTGTGCGGTGCCAAGTGATCGCCGCCGTCGCCGCCGCCGCGGCGCTCTCCCTCCTCGTTCCGCAGCAGCTCGACCAGATCGTCCGGGACGGCTCGCCGGGGGTCGAGGCCCACGTGCACGGCCGCGACCTCGCGAGGGGCGGCGCGCCGCTCAACGGGCAGGTGCGGATCGGCAGCATCACCAAGTCGTTCGTGGCTGTCGCGACGCTGGAGCTGGTCGCGGAGGGCAAGGTCTCGCTCGACGAGCCGGTCAACCGGTTCGTGCCGCACGTCGCGGACCGCCGCATCACCGTGCGCCAGGTCCTGCAGCACACCAGCGGCCTGCCGGACTACGTGGTCCAGGTCGGCGTCCCGAAGATCGCGGACATCCGCGACAGGTACTTCGCGCCGCACGAGCTGCTCGACGCCGCGCTCGCACAGCCGGTGAGCTTCCAGCCGGGCGAGAAGTACGGGTACAGCAACACGAACTACGTCGTGGCCGGCCTGCTGATCCAGAAGGTCACCGGACGCCCGGTCGGCGAGGCGCTCGACGGGGTGATCAGGAAGGCGGGCTTGAAGGACACCTACTGGCCGGGGCAGGGCGAGCAGCGCATCCGCGGTCGGCACGCCCAGGCCTTCGCGCTGAGCGACCTGCTCGACCCGAGGTCGAAGGTGGTCGACGCGACCGACATGGAGACGTCCGCCGCGTGGGCGTCCGGTGCGATGGTCTCCACTCCCCGGGACGTCGCGAAGTTCTTCAAGGCCCTGCTCGGGGGCGAGCTGCTGCCGAAGGCGCAGCTCGACGAGATGCGCAAGACCGTCGCGGTGGACGAGAAGAGCGCCTACGGGCTCGGCCTGGAGAGCACCGAGCTGAGCTGCGGCGGGGTCTGGTGGGGCCACGGCGGCTCAATCCACGGGTGGGCGTCGCTGGGTGGGGCGACGGACGGCGGCAAGTCGGCCGCGATCACGCTCACCGCGTTGCCCGGCACGTTCGGCGACGACCCGGCCAAGAAGTTCCAGCAGGTGTTCGACGTCGTGGACACCGCGCTCTGCAGGAAGTAGCGACGTCAGCGGGCGTACCGGAGCACCCAGAGCATGTCCTGCTCGGTCACCGGTCCGTCCGCGACGCACGCCAGCAGCCAGTCCGTCAGCGACTCCGGATCGATGCCCGCCCCGATCAGCACCAGCTGCGTCGGGGCTTCGTCGACCGGGGTGAACGACACGTACGCGCCGACGGTGTGCAGCATGAAGGTGCCGAGGGGGAACCGCACGAAACCCTTGGCGCGGAACAGGCCTTCCGGCCGCGCGCTCAGGAAGTCCATGAACAGCTTGGGGTGCAGCGGCTCGTCGCACTCGAAGGACACGCTGTCGTACGAGGCGTGCGCGTGCGTCGAGTGGTCTTCCAGGTCGTCGAACGACAGCTGCCGCGGTCCCGTGTCCGGCGGCCGCACCTCGAACAGCAGCGCCGGGTCGATCTGCCCGTACGTGACGGGGAGCACCGGAGCCGAGCAGGGCAGCGACGGCAGCGACGAGACCCGGTCGACCTTGTTCAGCACCACCAGGTCGGCCAGTGCGAGGTCGCGCTCGAGGTGCGGCACGGCGCCGAGCTCCACCGCGTCGACCACGTAGATCAGCCCGCCGTACGAGACACCGGGCGCCTGCAGCACCATCCGGACCATGGCGGCGGGCTCGGCGAGCCCGGACGCCTCGATCACGATGACGTCCAGGTCCGCCGAGGCCAGCTTCTCGAGCATCGAGTCGAGCTCGGAGCCGTCGACCGCGCAGCACAGGCAGCCGTTCGACAGCGTCACCATCGAGTCGACCTGCGCGGACACGGCGAACGCGTCGATGTTGATCCGCCCGAAGTCGTTCACCACGACGCCGATCCGCGTGCCGCCGGAGGTGCGCAGCAGGTGGTTGAGCAGGGTGGTCTTGCCGGAACCGAGGAAGCCGGCGAGCACGACTACGGGGATCACGACGCCCCAGGCTAGCCGGTGAACTCCGAGTTCCTCTTCAAGACCTCGTCCACCGTGCCGTCGAAGATCGGCGGGTAGATCACCAGCTCGTCGACGCCGAGGTCCTCGTACTCGCGGACCACCGCCGCGGTCAGCGGGACCTGCGCGGACACGCTGATCCGGAAGCCGTCGGGCCGCGAGGGGAACCGGGCGAGGTGGCCGCGGATCTCGTCGGGCGTGCCGATGCCGAACCACCCCTGCGCACGGGTGACGGCCCGCCGGAACGCCGACGGGCTGTGGCCGCCGACGACCACGCGCACGTTCGACGGCCGCGGGTGGGCGTCGACACCGGAGAACGACACGAACTGGCCGGAGAACGACGGTGCGGGCGCGTGCCAGAGCTGGTCCATCGCGTCCAGGTACTCGTCCGTCCGCTTGCCGCGGTCGTCGAACGGCACCCCGACCGCCGTCATCTCCGGCTCGAGGTACCCGGCGCCGACGCCGAGCGTGAACCGGCCGCCGCTCAGCAGGTCGAGCGACGCCACCTGCTTCGCGAGCACCACCGGGTTGCGCTGGGGCAGGATCACGATGCCGGTCGCGAGCTCGATCCTGGACGTGATCGCCGCCACGTAGCTGAGGTGGGCCAGCGGGTCGACGATCACGGTGTCCGGTTCGGACGGTGACGGGTCGACGCGCGGTGACGGCAGCACCACGTGGTCCGACGCCCACCACGAGCGGTAGCCGAGCGACTCGGCCAGTTGGGCCAGTCGCCGCGTCTCGTCCGGTCGAGCCGTGCCACCGATGTTGAGCCCCTGCACCCCGATGTCCATGACCGGCGCAACGATCGATCTGCGTCGATCATTCCCGGTGGTGCAACGGATTCGGACTTTCGCGCATCTGAGTGGCGAAGAGGGGGTGGAGATGGCCGAGTTCCTGGCTGCCGCGGTGGCGTTCCCGACGGTGCTGTTCAGCCTGCTGCTGCTGGTGGTGCTGGCGTACTGGCTCACGGTGGTGCTGGTGGGACTGGACTTCGACGCCCCGGTGCTCCCGATCTCGATCTCGTTGTTCGTCGTGATCACGTGGTTCGCCGCGCTGGTCGGCACGGTGCTCACGCCGGAGGGCTCGCTGCGCTACGCCGTTCTCGCTGCCGCGCTGCTCGTGGGCGCACTCCTCACCAAGATCGTGCTGATTCCGGTCAGGAACTGGACCAGGCCGGAGAAACCCGCGTCCCGCAACGACTTCGTCGGCCGCACGGCGGTCGTCCGGACGGCCAGGGTGACCGAGAACTACGGGCAGGCCGAGGTGACCGCCGACGACGGCGGCACGGCGGTCGTGCAGGTGCGTGCGGCGCAGAGCACCGAACTGAAGGCGGGCCAGACCGCGCTGATCTTCGACTACGACGCCGAAGGCGAGTTCTTCTGGGTCGTGGACATCACCACAGGGGGCTGACATGGGTGCGATCTCGACGGGGTTGATCGTGCTGATCGCCGTGATCGTCGTAGTAGTGGTCCTGGCGCTGATCACGCTGAGCAGACTTTTCAAGAAGTGCGAGCAGGGCAAGGCGCTCATCGTCTCCAAGATGCGCAAGGTCGACGTGACCTTCACGGGCACGGTCGTCCTCCCGGTGCTGCACCGGTGCGAGACGATGGACATCTCGGTGAAGACCATCGAGATCCGCAGGGCGGGCAACGAGGGCCTGATCTGCAAGGACAACATCCGGGCGGACATCCGCATCACGTTCTTCGTGCGGGTCAACAAGACCGTCGAGGACGTCATCAAGGTCGCGCAGGCGATCGGCACCGAGCGCGCGAGCCACGAGGCCACGCTGCAGGAGCTGTTCAACGCCAAGTTCTCCGAGGCGCTCAAGACCGTCGGCAAGCAGCTCGACTTCGTCGACCTCTACACCCACCGCGACGAGTTCCGCGACCGGATCGTGCAGGTCATCGGCACCGACCTCAACGGCTACAGCCTCGAGGACGCGGCCATCGACTACCTGGAGCAGACGCCGCTCAAGCAGCTCGACCCCGCGAACATCCTGGACGCGCAGGGCATCCGCAAGATCACCGAGCTGACCGCGATCGAGCACGTCAGGACCAACGAGTTCACCCGCAACGAGGAGAAGGAGATCACGCGCCAGAACGTCAGCGCGCGTGAGGCGATCCTCGAGCTCGAACGGCGCCAGGCCGACGCGGAGATCAAACAGCGCCGCGAGATCGAGACCGCCCGCGCCCAGCAGGAGGCCGAGACCCAGAAGGTGCAGGCCGAGGAACGCCTCAAGGCCAACACCGCGTTCATCCGCACGGAGGAGCAGCTCGGCATCCAGGCCGAGAACAAGGCCCGCGAGATCGCCGTCGCCGAGAAGAACCGCGAGCGCGTGATCGCCGTCGAGACCGAGCGCATCGAGAAGGACCGCATGCTCGAGGTCATCGCCCGTGAGCGCGAGACCGCGCTGCGCATGATCGAGAAGGACAAGGAGCTCGAGCACGAGCGCCGCGCGATCGCCGACCTGGTGCGCGAACGGGTCGCCGTCGAGAAGACCGTGGCCGAGCAGGAGGAGAACATCAAGCGGCTGCGCGCGGTCGAGGAGGCCGAGCGCGAGCGCCAGCAGATCGTGATCCGCGCCGAGGCCGAGGCGCAGGAGTCGCTGGTCAAGGACATCAAGGCCGCCGAGGCCGCGGAACAGGCCGCGCAGCACAAGGCCCGCGAGGCCGTCGTGCTCGCCGAGTCGCGCCAGCAGGCCGCCGACCTCGACGCCCAGGCCAAGATCCGCCTCGCCGAGGGCGCGCAGGCCGAGGCCGCCGCGAAGGGTCTCGCGGACGCGCTGGTCAAGGAACGGGACGCCGTCGCGTCCGAGGCTCTCGGCCGTGCCGAGGCCGTGGTCGACCGCGAGAAGGCGCTCGCCGACGCCGAAGGCATCAGGGAGCGCCTCAAGGGCGAGGCGGAAGGCCTGTCGCACAAGGCCGAGGCGATGGCCGCGCTCGACACCGCCACCCGCGAGCACGAGGAGTACCGCCTGCGGCTCGAAGCCGAGAAGGAGATCCGCCTCAAGGGCATCGACGTGCAGCGCCAGGTCGCCGAGGCCCAGGCGATGGTCCTCGCGGCCGGCCTGGAGAAGGCCGACATCGACATCGTCGGCGGCGACACGATGTTCTTCGACAAGATCGCCGCCTCCATCACCGCAGGCAAGCAGGTCGACAGCTTCGTCGGCAACTCCGACGTGGTGCAGGCGCTGGGCTCGAAGTGGATGGACGGGTCGCAGAGCTTCCCCGAGGACCTGACCAAGATCCTCAGCTCGTTCACCACGGGTGACGCGCAGAACATCGCCGCGGCGATCGCGCTGACCCAGATGGCCAAGAACAACGGCCAGAACGCATGACGGCAGCCAACCCTCCTGGGCTGGACGCCGGAACGTACGAGGTGTTGCGGGCCCGGCTGGCCGAGCAGGCCGCCGGGCTCGCCCGCAGCACCGAGGCGCTGAACGACCGGCGCGTCGAGACGTTCGGCAGCACGGCCCTCGAACTCGTCGCCACCGAACGCATCCGCACCGAGAACAACTGCGTGCCGCGCGACATCGTGGCGCTCGGCGACGTGATGCTGTTCGGCTACAACGTCTTCATAGGCCTCAAGCCCGAGACGGAGGTCGGCGACGTCTTCGCGGTGCACGGCCGGGACTTCGCCGCGGTCGAAGCCCCCTTCCTCCAGGACCCGAGGTTCCGCGACGACTTCGCCGAGCTGTACCGGTACTACCGCGAGACGCGGCTGCTCCAGCTGCGAATGGTCGAGTCCCGGCTGCTCGCGGTCTTCCAGACCGGCGCACGGCTCGAGGACATCCGCGTCCTGCGCTGGGACGTCAAGGTCGACGGCACCGTGACCTACGTCGACAACCGCGGCGACCGCGACCACGTCTTCCCGCCCGCGCACGACTTCACGTGGGTCGAGACGACCCGCGAGCAGCACGTGCTGGGCCGGCACCCGCACATCGCGATCGACGGCGAGGTCTTCGTCGAGACGGTCGGCGGCACGCTCACCGTCAAGGTCGAGAACAACACCGAGACCGGCGAGGGCGTCTACGAGGAGTCCGTCGACGAACCGCTGCAGAGCCTCGCGGACGCGGAGGTGCACTACGCCCGCGTCGGCCCGCTGATCCTGCTCAGGATCCTGCCGTACAAGGAGACCGCGCGCCGGCACCTGGTCTTCAACACCCGCACCAAGGTGGTCACCCGGCTCGACGGCATCGGTCAGGCGTGCCGGCGACTGCCGGAGGACCAGGGGATCATCTTCCCCGGCGGCTACTACCTCGTCACCGGCGCCGACAAGACGTTCGACGTCGACACCGGCGAGCTGGAGTTCGAGCGGGTCGTCCGGTCCGCGAACGGGGAGGACGTCCTCTTCGTCTTCCACGCCCGCCGCGAGGGCCGCAGCCTCCTGCTGCCCTACAACGTGATCCGCAAGGAAGTCGCGACGCCCATCACCTGCCACGGCTACTCGCTCTTCGCCGACGGCACGCTGGTGGTCTTCCGCGAGACGAGCTCGGAAGCCGTGCGCGTGCACCCGATGCAGGTGTGGCGCACGCCGTTCACGACCGCCGAGGTGCTGCCCGACCAGGCCGGTCCGCTCGCCCGCATCGGCAACGCCGAACTCGTCCGCGGCATCTCGGACTGCCTGTCCATCACCAGGATGAGCGCGGAGATGACGCCGAGCGCGCCGGTGTTCGAGGGGCTGATCGCCCTGTGCACCAGGGTGGTCGACAACGTCCACTGGCTCGACGAGCTGGGCCTCAAGCAGGAAGTCCTGGCCGTGCGCGCCACGGCCGAGCAGGTGCTGGACGAGTTCGAGGCCGTCCGCACCCTCACCGAGCACGCGGCCGGTCAGCTCCGCGCGGCGTCCGAGGAACTGGCGAGTCTGATCAGGCTCGCGAGGTCGGCCGCGCCGCGCAGCGCGGACGAGTGGGTGCGGCTGCTGGCCGACCTGAGGTCCGCCCGGGGCCGGCTGATCACGCTGAAGGACCTGAGGTACGTCGACCTCGACGACATCGACCGGCGCGAAGCCGAACTGGTCGAGGAGCTGGGCGCGTCCGCACGCCGAGCCGTCGCGTTCCTCAGCGGCGCGAACGCCTTCGTCCAGTACCACGAGGAGATCGACCGGATCGCCGCCGCGGAGCTGAGGACCGCCGCCGAGGCGAAGCCGCTGCGCGACCGGCTCGCGCAGCAGCAGGCCGGGCTGGAGGTGCTGACCGAGGTCGTCAGCACCCTGGACGCCGCCGACACGACGACGCGCACGCGGATCCTGGCGAGCATCGGCGAGGTGCTGGCCGCGGTCAACCGCGCACGGGCCACTGTGGACGGCCGGCGCGCTCAGCTCGCGAGCGCCGAGGGCCGTGCCGAGTTCGCCGCGGAGTTCGCGCTGCTCGGGCAGGCCGTCACGGGGGCGCTCGCGGTCGCGGACACCCCGCAGCGCTGCGACGACCAGCTGGGCCGCCTGCTGCTGCAGCTCGAGAACCTGGAGTCGCGCTTCGGCGAGTTCGACGACTTCCTGGCCCAGGTCGGCGCCAAGCGCACGGACGTCTACGAGGCGTTCTCCGCCCGCAAGCAGACGTTGCTCGACGAACGGGCGAGGAAGGCCGACCGGCTCGTCCAGTCCGCGGAACGGGTGCTCGGCACGATCCGCCGCCGCGTCGGCAAGCTCACCTCGGCCGACGAGATCAACACGTACTTCGCGGGCGACCCGATGGTCGCCAAGGTCCGCGCGGTCGCCGAGCAGCTGCGCGAGCTCGGCGACGTCCGGGCCGACGAGCTCGACGCGGGTCTGCGCGACGCCCGGCAAGAGGGAGGCCGGGCACTGCGCGACCGGGCCGATCTGTACGACGGCGCGTCGATCGTGCTCGGTCGTCACCGCTTCCCGGTGACGACCGAGCCGATGAACCTCACCCTGGTGCCGCGCGACGGCCGGCTGTTCTACGCGATCACCGGCACCGACTACCGCGGCGAGGTCACCGACCAGGAGTTCGCGAAGACCAGGCCGTTCTGGGACCAGTTGCTCGTGAGCGAGACCCAGGACGTCTACCGCTCCGAACACCTCGCCGGCTGCCTGCTGGCCGAAGGCCGCACCGACGTGGCGAACGCGGCCGCCGAACGCTACGACGAGGGCTACGAGAAGGGCGTCCACGACCACGACGCCGAGAAGATCCTCGCTGTCCTGCAACGACTCCACGCCGGCGCCGGTCTGCTGAGGTACCCGCCGGCCGCCCGTGCCGAGGCTCAGCTCTTCTGGGCGGCGCAACGGGAGGAGCACCGCGCGGTGTGGGCGCGCAAGGCCGAGTCGCTGGCCCGCGCCCGCACGATCTTCGGCGGCACGCACGGCATCCCGGAGCTCTGCGCGCAGTTCGGCCTGCCGGACCTGGCCGCGGAGTACCTGTTCGAGGAACTCGCCTGCGAACCCACCGGGTTCGTCACCGGCAAGGCCGCCAGGACGGTGATCGACAGGTTCCGCGCGGTCGTGACCGAGGAGCTCCACGACCGCGACCTGATCGAGGCGTGGCTGAGCGCGTTCCTCGGCGACGAGGACTGCCCCGAGTTCCCCGAGGTCGTCGCCGTCCTGCTGACCGACCTGCCGCGGTACGACTCCAGCGCGTCGCTCACCGAGACCGTCACCGGCCTGCTCGGCACGCACCCCCGCGTGCACGACCGGACGATGGAGGTCGGCCTGGACGAGACCCTCACCAGGCTCAGGACGTTCGCCACCGAGCAGGTGCCGGCCTTCCGGGCCTACCAGCGCAAGCGCGACGAGCTCCTGGCGGAGCAGCGCCGTGCGCTCCGGCTCGACGACTACCGCCCCGCGGTGCTGAACACGTTCGTGCGCAACAGGTTGCTCAACGAGGTCTACCTGCCGCTGATCGGCGACAACCTCTCCAAGCAGCTGAACGACGGCACCGGCCTGCTCATGCTGATCTCCCCGCCCGGCTACGGCAAGACGACGCTCGTGGAGTACGTCGCGAACCGGCTGGGCATGGTGTTCGTCAAGGTCAACGGCCCCGCGCTGGGCGCCGGCGTCACCTCGCTCGACCCGCAGGAGGCACCGAACGCCACCGCACGCCAGGAGGTCGAGCGGATCAACTTCGCGTTCGCCCTCGGCAGCAACGTTCTGCTGCACCTCGACGACGTCCAGCACACCTCACCGGAGCTGCTGCAGAAGTTCATCTCGCTGTGCGACGCCCAGCGTCGTGTCGACGGCGTCTGGGGCGGGGAGGCACGCACGTTCGACCTGCGGGGCAAGCGCTTCGCCGTGTCGATGGCGGGCAACCCGTACACCGAGACCGGTCGCGCTTTCCGGGTCCCCGACATGCTCGCGAACCGCGCGGACGTGTGGAACCTCGGTGACGTGCTGTCCGGCCGCGAGGCGCTCTTCGCGTTGAGCTACCTGGAGAACGCGTCCGGGTCGAACCCGACGCTGAACGGCGTCGACGTGGAACCGCTGGTGCGCCTGGCGAACGGCGAGAGCGTCGCGCACGACCACGAGACCGTCGAGCTGGAGCGGATGTTGTCGGTCGTGCGGAAGCTGCAACGCGTCCAGCAGGTGGTGCTGAAGGTCAACCAGGCCTACATCGCCTCGGCCGCGAACCCGTCGGGGCAGCCGTTCCTGTTGCAGGGCAGCTACCGCAACATGAACAGGATGGCCGCGCGGGTCGTGCCGGCGATGAACGACGACGAGGTCGAGGCGCTGATCGACGACCACTACCTCGGCGAGGCGCAGCTGCTCGGCGGGCTCGCGGAGGCGAACCTCGCGAGGCTGCGGGAGCTGAAGGGCTCCTAGCGCTCGTCGCACTTGATCTCGAACCGGTCGAAGCGCCGGCCACCGGGCCCGCGCACGTCGACCGGCTCGAGGTTGTGCTTCTCCAGGAGGTCGCAGAACTCCGCGGCGTCGAACGGCCACTCCAGACACCGGTTGAAGTCGTCGTCCTCGAAGTACTCCGCGTCGCAGCGCAGCAGGTCGAGGACGTTCGGAGGCTTCGGCCTGCCGGGCCGTGGCGGAGGCGGCGGCTGACGCGGCTCGTGCCGGGGCGGCGGCGGGCTCACGTCGCCGCGCGGCGGAGGCGGCGGGGGTGGGGGCGGAGGAGGGGGTGCGTGCTCGACCGCACCGATCGCGGAGACGGTGGTCGTGGCGGTCGCGGTGACGACCTCGGGCGGCAGCGGCGGCGGGGCGACCAGGCGGATGTCCACCGGCTTGTCCGGCGGTGCCGCGAGCACCGCCGCGATCAGGGCAGCGCCCATCACCGCCGCCGCGGCCGAGAAGCGGCCGCGGCGTCTGACACCAGTCATCGCTTTCGCTCCCCAGGGTCCGCCTGCCCGGTAGCCGTCGTCCCCGTGGAATCGTTGCGCCCGCTAACGGTGTTACGGATTCATCGTCAACCTGTCTTGCCCGGCCCCGCGCTGGTCAGCGAAACGCGCAGGACGACCCGCTGCTCGCGTTCCATGGCGGCCCGGTAGTCGTTCCAGTCGGAGTGCTCGCCGGAGATCGTCCGGTAGTACTCGACCAGCAGGTCCATCGCCTCGGGCAGCTCGACCACGGTCGCGGTGCCGTTGATCTGGATCCAGCGGCCGAAGAAGCTGTCCGGCAGCACGCACAGCGACACGTGCGGGTTCCGCTGGACCTGCTTCGTCTTGTACGCCGTGGCTCGCGTGGAGACGAGCGCGTCGCCGTTGTCGTCCAGCGCGACGAGCACCGGCGACATCGACGGCGTCCCGTCCGGCTTCAGCGCGCAGAACACCGCGCGGTGCTGGCTGCGGAGCACTTCCCGTGCCTGGTCCAGGTCCATGGCCTTCATCCTGGCGAGGCGGGACGATGTCCGCATGCCCGATCCCAATTCCGTGAGCTGGCAGATGCACGCCGACCCGACGATGTGGATCGCCGGGATCGCGAGCCTCTACCTCCAGGCGCTGCACCCCAGGGCGGTCGCCGGTGTCGTGCAGAACTCCAACTTCCAGGCCGACCCGCTCGGCAGGCTCAAGCGCACCGCGGACTTCGTCGGGCTCGGCGTCTACGGCACCGACGAGGAGATCGCCACCGCCTCGGCGCGGGTCCGCGCCACGCACCGCAGCCTCCGCGGCGTCGTCGACGGCAGGTCGTTCCGCGTCGACGAACCCGAGCTGTTGTTGTGGGTGCATTGCTCGGAGGTTTACTGCTTCGAAACAGTTCTCAACCGTGCGGGGTACGGACTGTCGGACCGGCAGAAGGACCTCTACTACGCCGAGCAGCGATCCGCTGCGGCTTTGGTCGGATTGCACCCGGATGAAGTACCGGGGACGCGTCGCCAGATGGACGAGTACTTCGAGCGGATGCGTCCTGTTTTGGCACGAACGACCGATTCCGATGTGATCTACACCTTCTTGCACGGCCCGCCGGTGCGGGGTTTCGTCCGGCACGGCCTCCCGCTCTACCGCGTTCTGGTGGGCCACCTGGCCTACTCCGTGCTGCCCGATTGGGCCCTGGAACTGCACGGCCGCGCGCCTTACGCGCATGCGGACCTGTGGCTCAAGATCATGCGCCGAGCTGCGCTTTTGGTGCCGGGGAGGATCAGGAGGCTCGCTCCTCCCGGTCATCTGAAGCGTGCGATCGAGCGCCACGGGAAGCATGTGACGCCGAGCAGGTCGAGGCTTCCGTAGTTGTCATACGTCACAGTTGATCATCGCCGCAGGTCCGTAGCATTGCGCACGAATCCTCACCACCCCCGGAAGGCCTGTCGTGATCCGTCGTGCCGCGCTCCTGACTGCCGTTGCGGTGTTCGCCTCCGCCTGTGGGAGCGGAGACGCCAGCACAGTCATCGGACGTGCTGACTCCGGGAAGCTGACCATCGGCATCCGCTACGACCAGCCGGGTCTGAGCCAGCGGCGGCTCGACGGCCGCTACGTCGGCTTCGACGTGGACGTCGCCAAGTACGTGGCGAACGAGCTCGGGGTGAAGGACACCGGCATCACCTTCAAGGAAGCCCGCGGCGCCGCCCGCGAGTCGATGCTGGAGAGCGGCGAGGCCGACCTGATCGTCGCCTCGTACTCCATCACCGACGCCCGCAAGGAGAAGGTCTCCTTCGCCGGCCCGTACTTCGAGACGGGCCAGGGCATGCTGGTGCGCTACACCGAAGCGGCCATCCAGGGACCGGCGACCATGAACGGCCGCAAGCTGTGCTCGGTCAAGGGTTCCACGTCCGCCCAGAAGGTGAAGACGGACTTCGCGCAGAACGTGCAGATCGTCGAGTACGGCCAGTACTCCGACTGCGTGATCGCGCTGATGGCCGGCAACGTCGACGCCGTCACGACCGACGAGGTCATCCTCGCCGGGTTCGCCGCGGAGAACCCCGAGCTGCTCAAGCTCGTCGGCGAGACGTTCTCCAAGGAGCGCTACGGCATCGGGGTTCCCAAGGGGGACAACGAATCGCGTGACGCCGTCAACAAGGCCATCGAGAAGATGATCTCGAGCGGTGAGTGGAAGCGGGCCCTCGAACGCAACGTCGGTCCGTCGGGGTACGAGATCCCGCAGCCACCCACCATCACCGAGAAGAGCTAGGGCGTCGAAGTCCTAGGGCGTCGCGGCGGACTTGCTGGTCCAGGTCGCCCAGTCGATCGTCCACTCCCAGTAGTCGCCGGGAGCGACACCGCTCGGGTCGGCCGCGCCGAGCTGGATCGTCGAGCCGGTGACCTCGACCGGGTCACCGACCATCGTCAGGTCGTAGAAGGTCTTGGCGTTGGGGCCGGACAGGTTCGCGCACCCGTGCGACACGTTCTCCTTGCCCTGCTTGGCGACCGTGCCGTTGTTCTCGTGCACGAACTCGCCGTTCTGGGAGATCAGCACGGCCCAGGTGACCGGGATGTTCTCGTAGTTGAACGTCCTGTTGGTCATCAGCCGCGAGGCTTCCTTCTGCTGCACCACGTGGATGCCGGAGCGGCTGACGGCGCGCGGGTCGTCCTCCATGCCGTAGGACGCCGGGAAGTCGTGCAGCAGCACGCCGTCGCGGTAGATCTCGAACCGCTTGGTCTGCGTGTTCGCCTTGGCCACCAGCGCGCGGTCCGCGATCTTGAACTGCGCGTGCACGTCGCTCTTGCCGAACGCGCCCCCGCCGAACGGCACGCCGTGGACGTTGACGTCGAGGAAGACCTCGGTGCTCGGCTTCCAGTACTCCTTCGGCCGCCAGTGCGCCTCGGTGTCGGACAGCCAGGCCCACGCGCCCTCGGTGGGCACGGAGGCCCTGACCGTCATGGCCTTCTGGACCGACGCCTTGTCCTGCACCGGCGCGCTGAAGGTCACCTTCAGCGGCATCGCGACGCCGTAGGTCTGGTTGTCGCCGACGTTCAGCTTCGCGCTGATGAGCTTGCTGGGCTTGACCGTGCGGAACGATCCGCTGACCGGAACCTCCGCGCCGTCCTGGCCCTTCGCCGAGCCGGACCACGAGTAGACCTTGTCGTAGCCCAGGTCTTCGGTGGCGACCCACCGGTCCGCGGTCAGCTCCCCCTTGACCACGCGGTTGTCCGCGCCCGTCAGCGCCACGGCGGTGAGCGACCCTCCCGTCACCGCGACCTGGAAAGGTCCGGCCGGGCTGATCCCCTCACCCGACGCCGGCGTGACGGTCAGCGCCGCCTTCGCCTTCTCCTGTTCGGCCGGTGCGGTCGCCGACGAGGCACCGGAAGGTGCGTCAGGTGCGGCGCTGCAGGCGGTCAACCCCAGCAGCAAAGCCAAAACCAGTGGCCGGATCACGTGCTCTCCCCAAGATCCCCTCGATCAACGCAGAGAAGACGCACAGGGGGTGGAACACGTTGCGTCCGGCATTGCGATCACCCGCTCGGACCAGCGGCTTTACCCCTGTTGAAGCAGTGAACCGGCGGGTAATGACCAGTAGTGCTATGACCAATCACACGTTAGGCTGACCCGCGCAGGCCGTGGTTTCTGTGTTCGTGCTTCACACGCTCGCGGAACGACACGCGGGCGTGCGGTGCGCTCTCAGCGAGTCCGCCGAACGCCCCCGGGACGGCCGGGGTTGCACGGTGCAGCCCCAAGCTTTCCTGCGATGGAGGCAGGTTCATGGCACAGGGCACTGTCAAGTGGTTCAACTCCGAAAAGGGCTTCGGCTTCATCGCCCAGGACAACGGCGGCGCTGACGTCTTCGTCCACTACTCGGAGATCCAGGGTCAGGGCTTCCGCACCCTGGAGGAGAACCAGCGAGTGGAGTTCGAGGTCGGCCAGGGCACCAAGGGCCCGCAGGCCCAGAACGTCCGCGCGGTCTGATCAGCAAGACGCCGCAACTGCCGTACGTGAGAAGGACCCTCGACCGGGCTCGGTCGAGGGTCCTTCTCCGCTCCTGCTCGTGCACCGCGCCGGTCTAGTGGCCGCGCTGACGCGCTTCCCACTCCAGGCGCTGCATGACCCACTCCGTGGCGAGCGCCTGCGGGGACGTCTGGCGCTCCGCGGCGAGCTCCTTGAGCTGTTCGTTGGCCATGAGCTGCAACCGCAGCTGGTACACCTGAGCGCTGCCGAAGCCCGACGCGGTGGTCTCGTTGTCCGAGTCCGGGGCCAGGGCCGCCAGGTAAGAGGTCAGCTCCTCGTCGGGCAGCGTCTCCGCCTGCGGTTCGCCCGCGGGGCGGTGACGGCCGGACTTGGAGCGTCCGAGGGATCCGATAGGCACTGGAACACGATAACGGCTCGGTCACGGAAGCAGAACATCTGTGAGCCGGGTCACCCCGGGGTGTGGGTCTCCGGTCCGGGACGACTTCGGGGTCTGGACGCGGAGAGGCCCCCGCGCCAGGGGGAGGAACGCGGGGGCCGGAGGGGATCTCCACAGGCGCTGACCGGGGGTGTGTCAGCTTTTGGATTGTTGCACGCGCACGGTGCCTTGGGGAGAGTTCGCCGCGAAGTTCTTAGGCCGCCGTTGACCGGAAACCCCGTAGTCGCAAGCTGTTGGTAACAACGAACACGCTGCTGAAGGCCATCGCGGCCCCCGCGATCATCGGGTTCAGCAGCCCCAGCGCCGCGAGCGGGAGTCCAGCGACGTTGTAGGCGAACGCCCAGAAGAGGTTCCCCTTGATGGTGCCCAAAGTCTTGCGGGACAACCGGATGGCGTCCGCCGCCACCCGCAGGTCGCCGCGCACCAGGGTCAGGTCGCTCGCCTCGATCGCCACGTCGGTCCCGGTTCCGACGGCCAGCCCGAGGTCGGCGGCCGCGAGCGCCGGGGCGTCGTTCACGCCGTCGCCGACCATGGCCACAACTCGGCCCTGTGCCTGGAGATCCCGGACAGCGGCGACCTTCTCGGCCGGCAGGACCTCGGCGATCACCTCGTCGATGCCCACCTCCGCGGCGACCTCGGCGGCCACCGCGGCGTTGTCACCGGTCAGCAGGACCGGGCGCAGGCCCAGCTCCCGCAACGAGCGGATCGCTTGTGCGGACGTCGGTTTCACGACGTCGGACACGGCGATGATGCCGACGACCTCGTCGTCGAGGGAAACCGCGACAACGGTCCGAGTCGTGTGGGCAACCGCGGCCTCGGTCAGCTCCCGGGGGAGGGAGACGTCCCGCACCCGGCCGACGGTGACACGCCGTCCCTCGACGACACCGCTGACGCCCACGCCGTCCGTGGAGGCGAAGTCCGACACCGGCGGCAGGTCTCCGGCCTCGCGCACGACCGCCGCCGCGATCGGGTGCTCGGACGCGTTCTCGACGGCCGCCGCGAACCGCAGCACCTCGTCGCGCGACAGGCCGTCCGCCGCGACGACGTCGACCAGCGTCAGCCGGCCCGTCGTCACGGTGCCGGTCTTGTCCAGCACGACCGTGTCGACCCGGCGCGTGGACTCCAGCACCTCCGGGCCCTTCACGAGGATGCCGAGCTGGGCGCCGCGGCCGGTGCCCACGAGCAACGCCGTCGGGGTCGCGAGGCCGAGCGCGCACGGGCACGCGATCACGAGCACGGCGACGGCGGTCGTCACCGCGAACTCCAGGGGACGTCCGGCCAGCAGCCACGCGCCGAACGACGCCAGCGCGATCAGCACCACGACGGGGACGAAGACCGCGGAGACCCGGTCCGCCAGCCGCTGCACCTCCGCCTTGCCCGTCTGGGCCTGCTCGACCAGCCGGGCCATCCTGGCGAGCTGGGTGTCCGCGCCGACGGAGGTGGCCTCGACGACCAGCCGGCCGCCCGCGTTGACCGTCCCGCCGACCACGGAGTCGCCCGCGCCGACCTCGACCGGCACCGACTCCCCGGTGACCATCGAGCGGTCCACGGCCGAGCTGCCGTCGACGACTGCGCCGTCCGTGGCGATGCGCTCACCCGGACGGACCACGAACCGTTCGCCGGCCCGGAGGTGGCCGATCGGCACGCGGGTCTCCACGCCGTCGCGCAGCACCGCCACGTCCTTGGCGCCGAGTGCGAGCAGCGCCCTCAGGGCCGCGCCCGCGCTGCGCTTCGACCGGGCCTCCAGCCAGCGGCCGAGCAGCAGGAACACGGTCACGCCGACCGCGACCTCGAGGTAGATGTCGCCGGACGTGGTCGGGCGCGGCAGGAGGCTGAACCCGTGCCGCATGCCGATCGTCCCGGCCTCGCCGAACACCAGCGCGTAGAGCGACCACAGGTACGAAACTGTGACGCCCATCGACACGAGGGTGTCCATGGTGCTGGCGCCGTGCCGTGCGTTGACAGCGGCCGCGCGGTGGAACGGCCAGCCGCACACCCACACGACGACGCTCGCCAGCGCCAGCGACACCCACTGCCAGGTCGGGAACTGCCACGCCGGGACCATCGAGAACGCGATCACCGGCACGCCGAGCGCCGCGGCGAGGACGACCCTCAGCCGCAGCTCACCGGCCTCGTCCACCTCGGGAGCCTCCGGCTGCGGCTCCTCGGCGTCGTAGCCCGCCGCCCGCACGGTCGACACGAGGTCGTCCACCCGCAGCGTTCCCGGGAACTGGACGCTGGCCTTCTCGGTCGCGTAGTTCACGGTGGCGGAGACGCCGTCGAGCCTGTTCAGCTTGCGTTCGATGCGGTTCGCGCAGGAAGCGCACGTCATGCCGCTGATGCTGAGCTCGACGTGACGAGGCTCGGTGGTGGTCATGCGACCTGGTACCCGGCCTCGGTCACGGCGGCGACGACCTCGTCGCGGGTGAGCTCGCGGTCGCTGGTGACGGTCACCGCGCCGGTCTCCAGGACGACGTCGACGCCCGTGACGCCGGCGACCTCGCCCAGCTCCTCGGTGACCGAGCTGACGCAGTGGCCGCAGGTCATGCCGGTGACGGTGTAGGTGGAAGTGACGGACATGAGAGCCCTTTCTCTGTACGGGGCTCCGAGTCTATACCCCCCTGGGGTAAAGGGCCTACTGAGGACTCTCGGGTTTGGGCTGGTCCAGGTTCTGGATGTCGCTCTCGATCTTGTTGACCAGCTCGTCGAGGCCCTCGAGCATCTTGTCGAGCTCGGCCATCCGGGAACCGAAGGCGGACTCGATGTCGGCTTCGATCGCGCTCACGTCGATGCCGCTGATCGCTTTGAGGATCTCCTCCTGGTCGACCTGCGGAGGAGTCGGCTGGGACGCGTTTTGGCCTTCCGGTCCGGGGGAAGGCTGCGGCGTGGGGTCGGTCATCGGTCCATCATCCCTTGTCGCTTCCCCACGAGGCAGCCGCCGCACCTGTACGGAAAGTAACGCTGGGTGTCGGCGGAATCACTCTGCGGGGGGCTGCGGCCGTTGTCCCAGGTCGCTTAGCCTCGCGCCAACCTCAAGTCGGGGAGGGTGCTCATGAGCGGGTCATTGGAAGTTCGGAAGTTCCTGTTCACGCAGGACGACGGCATGTCGCGGCAGGGCGGGCCGAGCGTGCCGGCCCAGCGCAGCGGAGAACCCTCGCGGATCTCCGACGAACAGGTCCACCGGGCGAGGCTCGCGGTCGCGCGGAGCGCCCTCGGCACCGAGGACTGCCGGATGCTGCTCGACATGCTGGGCCTCTCACCGGGCGAGGACGGCGCGACGCCTCCGGTGCAGCGGTGAGGTGATGGGCACGCGAATGCGGCCCTGACTCCAGGCGCGCACCCCCCGGAGCGCGCCTGCGGGACAGGGCCGCATCTCGAAACATACCCACGGGTCTCTTTAGCGGCAACGGCTAACCTGAGCCCATGCCCCAGCAGGACCGGGCGGTCGCGACGCGGGAGGCGATCCTCCACGCCGCCGCGGAGGAGTTCGACCGGCTCGGCTACGAGCGCACGTCGCTGAGCGCCGTGCTCGCGCGCGCCGGGCTGACCAAGGGCGCCTTCTACTTCCACTTCTCCTTCAAGGAAGCGGTCGCCGACGTCCTCGTCGAGCGGCAGGGCGAGACGTGGGCCCGGATGCGGGAGTCGTGGCGCGAACGCGGCGCCGACCCGTTGAGCGCCCTGTGCGGGATGTTCGCCGAATCCGCCGACAGGATGTCCGCCGACGTCGTGCTGCGCGCCGGCGTCCGGCTCAACGCCGACCGCGAGGTCGGTCATCCCGGCGTCCCCGGCACCCACGCGCTGTGGGAGAAGGTCGTCGCCGGGTACCTGTTCGAGGCGGCGGAGCGGGGAGACCTCCGTGCGGGCGTCGATCCCGAGTCCGTCGCGCGGACGTTGTGCAGCGCGGCCCTCGGCTCGCGGCTGATCTCCTCGACGACCACGGCGTGCGCGGACTTCCCCCAGCGGATCCGCGAAGTCCTGGGCCACGTGCTGCCCTGCGTCGCGTCTGCGGGCTGGGAGTTGCCTGGATCACAAACTGCGTCCGAACCCGCGTGAACGGCCCGACAGGCCCTGAACAGGCATTTGTTGATCTGGCCGATCCGGCTCCGGAGCCTGTTCGAGCAGGTCAGCGCATAAGTAGGACCCCCGTTTTGGAGGTGCGCGGACCTATGGCATATGCTTACGATGCTTCCAGAGACCAGCTAGTCCCCATCATCTAGCGGCCTAGGATCCCGCCCTTTCAAGGCGGTCGCGCGGGTTCGAATCCCGTTGGGGGCACGCAGTAAAATGCAGTACTGTAAGATCTGCAAGAGCAAGGCCCAGTGGCGCAGTTGGTTAGCGCGTCGCCCTGTCACGGCGAAGGTCGCGGGTTCGAGTCCCGTCTGGGTCGCTTTCTTTTCTCATGGCCAGGTAGCTCAGTTGGTACGAGCGACCGCCTGAAAAGCGGTAGGTCGGCGGTTCGACCCCGCCCCTGGCCATCCTTCTTCGAAAGAAGCCCCGCAGAACTCTGCGGGGCTTCTTTCGTCATGCGGTGAAGCTGATTCGGGCGATCGCCTGGTCGTCGTGGGTTTTGAAGCGCGGCCACCGCTTGTGCTCCGAATCACCGCGCTCCGCTTCGCGGATTCGGTCCAGCACTTCGCCCAGCGGCATTTCCGCGAGTGCCTCCCAGTCGAAGAGCCCGTACTCCGACACTCCACAGGAGACACCGTCCGTGAGAGCGATCACACTCGTGACCTCCGCGCGGGACCAGGAGGCGGTCAGGGCCTGGTGTCCCGCCTCCGGATCGGCCTCCGCGACCCAGTAGCCGCCGGTCCTGTTCTTCCACCGGAGGATGTCGGGGTCGGGCCGGAGGTCTTCGAGCCGCGTGTCCTCGAGCACCCGTGTGGACCGTCCGAACGCGACCACCGGGGTGTCGCACAGCACGAGCGCGTCGACGGTGTCGTCGTTCCAGCGCACGACCGCCGCGGTCGAGGACGGCGAGTTGCCGGCGACGAGGCCGTGCTCCTCCACGAGGTTCGAGATGGCTCGGGAGAGGGTGTCGGTCAGCGGGTCGGCGTCGTTGACCAGGCGGGCCAGCTCGTCGGCGAGTTTCGTCGCGTACCAACCCCCGTTGCGATCCGGCGGCCTCGTTCGCGACGTCACGCCGTCGAGGACGACGACGGCGTTGGGCAGGACCCTGATCCGGTCCTCGGTGACTCGTCCCGGAGCACCCTGCTCGGCGGTCTCGATCTTCACCAGCCCACCGTACGTGTCAACCGAGGTTGACGAACGGCGATTGTCAACGTACGTTGACAGCATGACGGAAGCGACGGATCTCGCCACAGCGGCTGGGGATCGCGACCCGAAGATCGGGTTGCGGGCCGTCAGCGCGTTGCGGCGACTGCTGGAACACCTGGAGTCCGCCCAGGTCCGCAGTGCGCGGGCGCAGGGGTGGTCGTGGCAGGACATAGCGGCGGAGCTCGGGGTCTCCCGCCAGGCGGTCCACAAGAAGCACGGGGGGCGATGATGATCGCGGAGCGGTTCACCAGGGAAGCCCGTGAGGCGGTCAAGGCCGCGGTGCGGGAGGCGGAAGAGGTGCACGCGGCCGAGGTCGGTGTGGAGCACCTGCTGCTCGCGCTGCTCGACGCGCCGGTGCTGGCCGGGTTCGACCTGCCGCGCGGCGAGCTGGAGGCGGCGTTCCGGGAGTACCGGCGCAAGGGCGGGCTGACCAAGGCCGACGCGGAAGCGTTGCGGGGCCTGGGGATCGACGTCGACCAGGTGATCGACTCGGTCGAGCAGTCGCTCGGCAGGGGTGTGCTGCGGCCGGGTCCGCGCCGGCGGTGGTTCGGCATGCCGCTCGAACCGGACTTCAAGAAGGCGCTCGAGAACTCGTTGCGCGAGTCCCGCGACCTCGGCCACAACTACCTGGGCGTGGAGCACATCTTGCTGGCTCTGCTGCAGGGCGGGGGAATCGTGGCCGAGGTGCTGAACGAGCGGGACGTCACGTACGCGGAGATCCGCAAGCGGGCCGCGAGCGCTCGCGCCAGGTGAGCGCGGGCAGGAACAGCTGCGCGAGCGGGCCGATGCCGAGCGCGTAGAGGACCGTGCCGATGCCGACCGTGCCGCCGAGCAGCCAGCCGGTGCCGAGCACGAGCACCTCGAGCGCGGTCCGCGTGAGGCGCAGGGAGATGCCGGTGCGGCGGCAGAACCCGGTGACCAGGCCGTCGCGCGGGCCCGGTCCGAGCCGGGAGCCGACGTACGCGGCGAACGCCACGGCGTTGAGGACGATGCCCAGGGTCAGGAACACGATCCTGGGCAGGAGTCCTTCCGGTGCGGGCAGGATCGCGAGCGTCACGTCGACGCTGATCGCGATGAGCACGACGTTCGCGATGGTGCCGACGCCGGGCTTCTGCCTGAGAGGGATCCACGCCAGAAGCACCAGCACGCCGGTGATGGCGGTGATCAGGCCGAAGCTCAGACCGGTGAGCTTCGTGAGGCCCTCGTGCAGCACGTCCCACGGGTTCAGGCCGAGCGTCGCGCGGATCTGCAACGCCATGCTCGCGCCGTAGAGCCACAGCCCTGCGAAGAGCTGCGGGAGGCGGCGGGCGGGGGAGATCCGGACGGAGACCTGGTGGAGTGCGGTCATGGAGGCCATGTGGCCATGTTGCGCCTAGATTGGTCTGGTAATCCATAGCCAATTCGTCATAATTGGCTTCATGCTCCCACCAGGTGGACGTATATCCGGTGCCCGCCTCGCCCGGCTGCTCGGGGAATGGCGTCGCGGCGGGCCGAGGCAGTGCGTCGTGGACCTCGTCGCAGCGCTGAAACTGCTGGTCGCGGACGGACGGCTGCCGGTCGGGACGCGGTTGCCGTCCGAGCGCGAGCTGACCGAGGCGCTGCCCGTGAGCCGCACCACCATTTCCGCCGCGCTGGACCAGTTGCGGGCCGAGGGGGTCGTCCAGTCGCGGCGCGGGGCGGGGTCGTGGATCAACGGGCCCGTCGGGTCCGGCGGTGGCGGCATCACGGGTGTCGCCGACGACGGGATGATCGACCTGTCCCGCGCCGCGCCTCCCGCGCTGCCGTCGGTGCGGCTCGCGATGGAGCTCGCGATGGGCCAGATGCCGGAGCACCTCGCGTCCCACGGGTACGACGAACGAGGACTGCCGGTCCTGCGGCAGCGGATCGCCGACCGGTACACCGCGAGGGGCCTGCCGACCTCGCCCGACCAGATCGTGGTGACCTCGGGCGCGCAGCACGCGTGGGCGCTGGTGCTGCGGCTCTTCGTCGGGCCGGGTGACCGGGTGCTGGTGGAGCAGCCGAGCTACCCCAACGCGCTGGAGGCCGTGCGGGCGGCGTTCGGCCTCCCGGTGCCCGTGCCGATGCTGGCGGACGGCTGGGACGTCGACGGGTTCGAGGCGGCGTTGCGGCAGGCGGGCCCCCGGCTGGCCTACCTGATCCCGGACTTCCAGAACCCCACCGGACTGCGCATGTCGTCCGAGACGCGGGAGCAGCTCTCGGCCGTGCTGCGCAGGACGCGCACGCCCTCGGTCGTCGACGAGACCCTCGTCGAGCTCGCGCTGGACGACTCGCCGGCGCCGCCGCCGCTGGCCGCGTTCGGCGGCGACTCCGTCGTGACGCTGGGGTCCGCGAGCAAGTCGCACTGGGGTGGACTGAGGATCGGCTGGATCAGGGCGTCCGCGGATCTGGTGCACCGCCTGCTGTCGACGCGGGCCGCGATCGACCTGGGAACGCCGGTGTTCGAGCAGCTGGTGCTGGCCGCGTTGCTCGAGTCTCCGGAGACGGTTCTGCGGCAACGGCGCGAGGAGGCGCGGGCGCAGCGGGACGTGGCGGTCGCGGCGTTGCGCGAGCACTGTCCACAGTGGAGCTTCGACGTGCCGGCCGGTGGGCTCGGCATCTGGTGCACGCTCGACGGGCCGATCAGCACCCGTGTCGCGGTGGTCGCGCAGAACCACGGCCTGCGGCTCGTCCCCGGTCCCCGGTTCGCGGTGCACGGGGGGTGCGAGCAGATGCTCCGAGTGCCGTACACGCAGCCGCCCGAAGTGCTGCGCGAGGCGATGGGCCGTTTGGGTGTGGTGGCTGCTTCCGTTGCCGGTGCGGGGTTTCCGGCGGACGGCGACCTGTCGCTGCCCGTCGCGTGAGACACGTCGGCCCGGTCTCCCGCAGCGGTGGAGACCGGGCCGACGAACTTGCCAACGAGAGGCCTGCGGCGGGGAACGTCCCAGGGATTGACGTCCCCCGTCCGCAGGTTTCCCGTGTGGTCCGAGACTGCGGGGGCAGCGCGGCACTCGGACCAGACCCGACCTGCCAGGGCGCGGTTGGCAGGTCAGGAAGACTGGGGTTCCTTGCGTACAACGGGAATCAGCAGGAGGAGTTACTGGCGCGACGGAACTGAACGGTCACAAATCGCGCAGAGGGCAGACTTGTCCTGTCGGACTCAGTCGGGTGACGTGCTGGGGAGCCCGGGAACGCTGCCCGGAGAGGTGCCGTCGCGACGCTCCTCGACCGACCACGTGGTGGGCGGGAAGAGCGAGTCGTACGACGTCAGAACGGCCAGCACGCCGCGCGTGCCGCCGGAGTTGTCGGTGTGGCCGGACGACGCGGAGGCCGTGGCGACCACGGGTGCGGGCTGCGGCGCGGGCCGCGGCACGTCGGGTCCGGGGGTGGACCAGGTGAGGTCACCGGCCGGCGCGGGCTCCGCCTTCACGGGAGCGGGCGCCGGGAGGTCGGGCAGCAGCGGCACGACCGTCTTCGTCACGACGACGGGGGCCGGAGGCGCAGGAGGGGCGGGCGGTGGTGGCAGCGCGGCGGCGAGCCTCGCGGCCTTCCTGGCGGCGCGGAGCTGGGCCTTGGCCTGGACCACCTCGGGCGGCGCCTCGTTGGAGATGGAACCCGACCGCACGTCGCCGTGCGAGCCGCCGCTGAAGTCGAGCACGGGGCCCGGGTCCTCTTCTTCCTCCCGGGACTCGTCCTCGTCGGGCCTGGTGGCGACCGGCGGCACGAACGCGGCCGGCTGGTGCTTCTCGACGACCGACGCGGTGAACGCCTGCACCCACGCGGCGGGGTCCTCGGACAGCGCCAGGGCCTCGGCCGGTGCGGAGACTTCCACCGGCGAGGCGAACTCGGCCTGTGCCGGGTGCTCCGCCCCCGCGGGGGTCTGGACGGTGATCTCGACGGCCGGGGGCTGCTCCGGCTCGGCGGACGCGGACGTCCCGCCCAGCAGCCAGGCGGCGGCGGTCAGCCCGCCGAGCGCAGCGGCCCGCAGCAGCAGTGCGCCAGCTCCACCACTCGCCACAGGATCACCACCCGTCCACCGTGCAGGTCACCGCCAACGCCACAGAGCCGTCAGAGGTCGACGTACGGCTATGTCTAGCACCGGAGAGTCGCTTTGCGAACCAACTCGGCGCTAAACACCCGGAAGGGCGGTTCTGTGCGGCTGTCCGTGTCGCCCTGATCAGGTACGAACACCGTCAGTGTCGTCATCGGATCGAGTGACTTTGCGCCTTGGTCCCGTGTGGACCGCTTCGCGGCGCGGGATCGTGTCCGATGTGGACGCGCCCATTCAGGTGAACAGCCTCTCTGAGCTGGTCGATCACGCGTCGCGTGCGCTCGGCCCGGTACTGGTGCACGATCCGGCGGGGCCGAACGAGTGCTTGCTCCGTTCGGGGGAACTGGTGGTCCTGCCGACGGAGGCACCCGCTGTGCGCAAGCGTTTGCGAGGCGTCTATTCGCACGAGGAACTCGTCGCGGATGCCGTCCGCATACACCTGAAAGAGTCCGAACGGGACCGTGTCGCCGACATCGCGGTGGAGGTCGGCGCCAGCCCGAACCACGTGCACCTCTCGTGCCCCATCATGATCGGCACCTCCCGCCCGGTCGTCGGTGAGTGCCTGCCGGACCTGCTCGGTGAGGGCACGGTCACGTTGCTCGACACCTCTCTCGACGCCCCGCACGGCTCGTTGGTCGCCGGAGTGCTGCGACACCACGGTGCCGCGGTGCGCCCGTTCCCGGTGCTGACCCCCACCGGCTTCGGCGACGACCTGACCCTTGCCGCGGCCCTGCGCGCCACCCGCGACGTGCCGGTGGTGCTGGTCGCGTCGGGCACCTACTCGTTCGACGACACGTGCCCGCCGGTGCTGGCCTCCTGCGGCGGCAACGTCGTCGCGGCGGCGGGCAACGGCGGCTCCGCGCGCCCGTGGTGGCCCGCCGCGCTGCCCGCGGTGACGGCGGTGGGCACCCCCGACGAGTTCTCCGGGCGCGGGCCGTGGGTGGACGTGGTCGTCCTGGGCGTCGACGTGCCCGCAACCGTGGGTTCGTCCCAGCTCCTGTGCACCGGCACGTCGTTCGCGGCCGCACTGCACGCCGCCACCCTGGTCCCGGTGCCGTAGCAGCTGAACCCGAGGTGCGCGACGGCCCTGGCGGCGTCGGCGGGGTGGCCGATCCGGCGGTGCACCTCGGCCATCGCGGCACCGACCTGCGCGTCCGGCACCGGCAGGACGCTCGCGATCACGGCTCGGGTGCCGGCGTCGAGGAACGCGCGGGCGAGCCCCGACTCGCAGGCGGACAGGACGACGACCTCCGGCGGGTTCTCCAGCCGGGCGATGTCGTAGCCGTACAGCGGGCCGTCGGCGAGGTCGAGGTGGGAGAACAGCGGGTTGCCCGGGTGGACGTGGCCGTGGGCCGCGATGTGGGCGATGCCCGCGCCTTCCAGCCCGGCCAGCGCCGCCTCCACCGTGGACGCCGTGACCCTGCCGCCGTGCTCCCGCTGGAGTGCCCTCGTCTCGTTCCGCAGCTTCGGCCCGCTCACCCACACCCGGTGGCCGCCGAGGGGCGCCCCGGTCCGCCAGTGCCCCAGCGAGGGCAGGACGTGCACCGTCCGGCCGAACGCCGCCCACGGCATGTCGTGGAGCACGCCGTCCGGGACCACGATGACCTCTTCGGCGTCCGGCAGCAGGTCGGTGGTGGCGGTGCGGCCCGCTCTCAGCGCCAGCCTGGCCGTGCTGACCTGGTCGGCGGCGTCCCGGACCTCGCGCATGCGGGCGCGGCCGCCGACCAGGGTGACCGCCGTCATCCGTCCCTCGTGGACGATGAAGCTGACCAGCGGCAGGCCCGGATCCGCTGCGGCCGCCCGTTTTCCGCGCTGGGCGCCGGCAAGGGTGAGCCTGCGGACATCTCGTTCCAGGGCTTCCAGCGGCAGGCCGAACGCTCTCGCCCGCCTCAGGTTCGTGAGCGCCTTCGCGAGCTCGGGTTCGTTGGGGGGGCAACGAGGTCGAGGCGCGGTGCCGCTCCGACCAGTGCAGGACCTCCCGTGCCGTGCGGGCGAGGCCGAGGGCGTGCCCGGTCAGTGCGCGGCGCGGCCAGTCGCCGTGGTGTTCGTCGAGCAGCTTGAGGCCCGCCCGGCACGCCGCCAGCGCACCTCTCCTGTCCGACCTGCGGGCCTGGGCGAGCCACCCGAGCGCCCGCGTCCGCACCGGCCCGCGGAACCGGTGCGCCGCGACGGCGTCGAGCTTCCCGGCGGCCAGCATGAACTCCGGGTCCGAGCCGCCGAGTGCGCGAGCGGGCCCCGGATCCCCGTCGCGCAACGCGCACCGCGCGCTCAGCACCGCCAGCTCGGGTACGTGCCGGTTGCACCGCCGCAGCAGCTCGAGCGCGGGCGCCAGCACCCGGCGTGCCTCGGCGGTCAGCCCGGCCGCGAGGAGCGCCTCGGCCCGGTCGACGAGTGCCTCCGGCCTGCTCGCCGAGTCGAGTCCGGCCTTCGCGGCCTCCTCGTACCGGCGGAGCGCGAGCGGCAGGTCGCCCGCGAGCATCGCGACGAACCCCCTGTTGTGCAGGCACATCGCCGCCCGTCCCGGCTCACCGATGGCGAGCAGCACCGCCTGCGCGGCGGCGAAGTCGGCCTCGGCCCTGGCGAGCTGCGTGGCGTTGCACCGGGCGATCCCGCGCCCGATCAGCGCGTTGGCCAGCCAGCGTTCGTCGCCGTACCGGCGCAGCTCCCTCACGACCGCCGTGAGCTCGGCGACCGCCAGCCGCGGCTCGGCCGTCTGGCAGAGGTGCAGCCCGCGCAGGCACCGCGCCCTGGCCAGCTCGCCACCGCGGAGGTGGGGCGTCGCGAGGTCGAGGTGCCGCAGGCTCTGCCCGCGCCGGCCGCGGTCGAGGTCGATCCACGCCAGCGCGAGGTGGAACCGCGCCTCCCCGGTCAGCCGCAGCCCGCGCCGCGCGAACCGGGCAGCGACGTCGAGGTGACCGAGCTCGACGTGGGCGACGCTGAGGTCGTGCAGGGCATCGGCGCGCTGGGCCTTCGTGCCGCGCACCTCGGTCGCCGCGATGGTGGCCCGCGGGTCGGCGCTGGCGCTCACGCGACGAACCAGCCCGTCGTCAGCCCCAGCTCCGGCACGGCCACGCACACCGGCCCGGACCTGATGCCGGTGCGGAACCAGCCCTCGGCATCCGGCCGGAGCACGAGGACGGCCGCCGGCGAGTGGACCTCGACCGTGACGCCCCTGTCGTCCAGCAGCCCGGTCAGGCGGCCGGGGTCGACCTGCAGGTGCAGGCGGCCGGCGCCGGCGTGGAAGACGAGCTGGCGGGAGGGTCCGCGGACCGGTTCGTCCACAGCCCGCATCGGGCGGAGGCCGGTCGGGTGCGGGGCCGGGACGGGTGGGGGCGTGTCGGAGCCGAACAGGTCGGCGAGCTCGTCGAGCAGCGGGTCCCTCATCGCAGGCCCTCCACCTTCCGCCGCAGCTCAGCGAGGCACCGGGTGCGCGTGGAACCAACGCTCCCCACCTTTATCCCCAGGGCGGCGGCAACCTGTGCATAACTCAGCTCGGGGCTGTGGGCAGCGATCCTCAGCAGCCGCTGGCACCGCTCGTTCAACGTCATCAGCGCCGACCACAGCCGCCGCTGCCGGTCGTTGGTGATGGCCACCTCGTCGGGCGCGGGCAGCGTCGACTCCGGCTCCCACAGGTCGTACGCCACCTCGCGGCCGCGGGTGCGCAGCACGGTGATGGAGTGGCGGGTGGCGGTACGGACCAGCCACGTGCCCAGGTGCTCGGGCCGCTGGATCCTGCTCAGGTGTTCTGCCAGGCAGAGCCACGTGCACTGGTAGACGTCGGCGGCGTCGGCGTGGGCCAGGCGGAACGATCTGGGCACCGACCAGACGAGCCGGGAGTAGCGGTCGACCAGGGCGTCCCAGCCGCTGGTGCCGGCGTGCCAGGCGTGGAGAACCTCCGTGTTCGAGTCCATGCCATTTGGAGTCGAACTCCGGTGCCGAGGCTCCACGCCTCACCCGAAAGTGATTTGTCCACAGTTGTGGACGAACTCATCCACAGTTGTGGACAACTAAAGCTTGTGGAGGCGCTCCACGGCTTCGTCGATCACGGCGTCCTGCTTGCAGAACGCGAAGCGGATCAGGTGCTTCCAGTCGTCCGGGCGGTCCGTGAACACCTGGACCGGCACGGCCGCGACACCGATGCGGGCGGGCAGGTCGCGGCAGAGCGCGAGGCCGTCCGTGTAGCCCAACGGCCGTACGTCGGCGCAGATGAAGTACGTGCCCTCAGACGACCGCACCTCGAAACCGGCCGCACGCAATCCCTCGGCCAGACGCGCGCGCTTCGACGCCAACGAGTCCCGCAGCTCGCCGACCCAGTCCAGCTCGGCGGTCAGGGCGTGGGCGACGGCGGGCTGGAACGGCGCCCCGCCCACGAAGGTCATGAACTGCTTGGCGGCGCGCACGGACGAGACCAGCTCGGCGGGCCCGCACACCCAGCCGATCTTCCAGCCCGTGCAGTTGAACGTCTTGCCGGCGCCGGAGATCGACAGCGTCCGCTGCGCCATGCCGGGCAGCGAGGCCAGCGGGATGTGGACGAGCCCGTCGAACACGAGGTGCTCGTAGACCTCGTCGGTGATCGCCAGCAGGTCGTGCTCGACGCACAACGCGGCGATCGCTTGGAGTTCCTCCAAGCGGAACACGGTGCCGGTCGGGTTGTGCGGCGAGTTGACGAGGACGGCCCGCGTCCGCGGCGTCACGGCCTCGCGCAGGGCGTCCACGTCCAGCGCCAACCGTCCCGACGCGTCCTCACGCAGGCCCACGGTCACGCGCGTGGCCCCGGCCATCGCCACGGACGCCGCGTACGAGTCGTAGTAGGGCTCGATGAGGACCACCTCGTCACCGGCCTCGACCAGCGCCAGCAGCGACGCCGCGATCGCCTCGGTCGCGCCGACGGTGACCAGGACCTCGGTGTCCGGGTCGTACGAGAGCCCGTACCGCGAGCGGTGCGCGGCCACGGCACGGCGCAGCACCGGCATGCCGGGGCCGGGCGGGTACTGGTTCACGCCCGACCCGATGGCCGACTGGGCCGCCGCGAGCATCGAGGCCGGACCGTCGGTGTCGGGGAAGCCCTGACCGAGGTTGACGGCGTCGTGCTGCACGGCCAGCGCCGTCATCTCCGCGAAGATGGTCGACGTGAACGGCTGCAACCGGGGAACTAGCGCTGGTACCCGCACAACGCAGGATCTTCACCCGAATCCCGCGTCGAGGGAAGCCCGGCCCGGTGACGCCGGGACAAATCACTTCCGACGCGGAGCCTGACGTCACCTCGGTCGGACATCGCCGTCCAGGATCGCCTGCTGCCCGGCAGCGTGCCCGGACGAGCTGCCCGAGGCGGCCGGTCGATGTGGTCCGTCCACCGCAGCCGGTGGTGGACGGAGAACGTGATCTCGACGAACCGCGCCCTCGCGCGGCCCCCAGGCCGAGAAGTTGACGGACAATGGACCCCGTGGAGCAACTGACCGCCGCTGACCAGCAGAAGCGCACCGACCTGCGCAAGATGAAGCTCGTCGCGACGAGCTTCCTGATAGGCGCGACGGTCATCTTCTTCGGCACGCACCTGTTCGAGGGCGCCTGGGTGGGCTACGTCCGGGCCGCCGCGGAGGCCGGGATGGTCGGCGCGCTGGCGGACTGGTTCGCCGTCACCGCGCTGTTCCGCAGGCCGCTGGGCCTGCCGATCCCGCACACCGCGATCA
The DNA here is from genome assembly GCF_036321065.1 of Lentzea sp. DG1S-22. NCBI lineage: Bacteria > Bacillati > Actinomycetota > Actinomycetes > Pseudonocardiales > Pseudonocardiaceae > Lentzea > Lentzea sp. DG1S-22. The sequence continues at coordinate 6,402,115 of NZ_CP143276.1, forward strand.
TCCCCGAGCGCAAGAACATGTTCGGCCAGACGCTCGGGGACTTCGTGGGCGTCAACTTCCTGAGCCCCGAGATCGTGCAGGACAAGCTGCGCCGGGCGGGCATCGCGCAGCGCGCCGGGGCGTGGGTCAAGCAGCCGGAGAACGCCGAGCGGATCACCACCGAGCTGTCGAACGTCCTCAAGGGCGCGATCACGGTCCTCAAGGACGAGGAGGTGCAGGCCGTCCTCGAGCAGGCGATCGTGAAGCGCGTCACGGAGAAGCCGTGGGGGCCTCCGCTGGGCAAGCTGCTCAACCAGGTGCTCACGGACGGCGCGCACCACAAGCTCGTCGACCTCATGTGCGACCGCGCCTACGAGTGGGTGCGCGACAACTACGACAAGGTCAGCCTGATCGTCACGGACCGCGCGCCGACGTGGTCGCCGAGGTTCGTCGACGCGATGCTCGGCGACAAGGTCTACACCGAGCTGGTCAACTTCGCGTGGGCGGTGAAGACCGACGTCAACCACCCGATGCGGCTGGCCGTGGACCAGTTCATGATCGAGTTCTCGGCGGACATGCAGACCGATCCGTCGACGATGCAGAAGGCCGAGCAGGTCAAGCAGCAGGTCATCAACCACCCTGACGTGCAGAAGGTGATCAGCTCCGCCTGGGGCACGGCGAAGAAGATGCTGCTCGACGCCGCCGAGGACCCGTCGAGCGAGCTGCGCAAGCGGGTCACGCAGGGGCTGATCACGCTCGGCACGAACCTGACCGACGACCCGGAGCTGCGGGCCAAGGTCGACGGCTGGCTGGAGCAGGCCGCCGGGTACGTGGTCGGCAACTACCGCGCGGAGATCACGACGCTGATCACGGACACCGTCGAGCGGTGGGACGCGGAGGAGACCTCGCGCAAGATCGAGCTGCAGGTCGGAAGGGACCTGCAGTTCATCCGGATCAACGGCACCGTGGTCGGCGCGCTCGCCGGCCTGGTGATCTACACCGTGGCCAACCTGCTGTTCTGAGCGCGGGAGCGTTTTCGGAACGTGCGGGCCTTCTCGCGGTTCCCGCACACCTGCATCGAGCACCAGGTGCGCGAGCGGTTGCGCGAACGGTCGAAGAACGCCCGTTGGCAATCATCGGCTGGACAGATCTTGAAGCGTTCCCACGAACCCAGCACCGCGAGGCGGGCGGACGCGGCGAGCACCGCGCCCAGCGCGTCCGAGCTCGACAGCACCGGAACGCCGTCGGTCAGCTCGATGTGGACGACGCCCGCTGCCGTCTGGGGCCCTGACGACCCCTCGATGGACGACCGCAGCGCCGCACGAGCCGCGCGCGCCTGCGCGATTTCACTGCTCCGCCCGAGGCCGCGCTCGGTCACCCACGCGCGCCAGGAGGCTTCACTGTCCAGTACGTGTCGAGTGTTCAGGAAGTCGAGCAGCAGCTCGACGTCGTGATCCCAGCCGACAGTCAGACCAGTCACCCCACCACTGTAGGCGTCACGGCGGTTGCGCGTCAGGACAACGAGGAATACACCCGGTGTATACATCGTGTGTATAGTGCCTCCCATGTCGATCGGACACGCACTGTTGGGGCTGCTGGAAGGCGGTCCACGGCATGGTTACGACCTCAAGCGCGCCTACGACGAGCGCTTCGGTCAGGACCGGCCGCTGCACTACGGGCAGGTGTACTCGACCCTGTCGAGGCTGCTGAAGAACGGCTTCGTGACCGAGGCCGGCGTGGAGGCGGGCGACGGTCCTGAGCGCAAGCGGTACGCGATCACGGACGCCGGGGTCACCGACGTGGAGCGCTGGCTCGGCACTCCCGAGAAGCCGGAGCCGTACCTCCAGAACACCCTGTACGCCAAGGTCGTGCTGGCCCTGCTGTCCGGGCGCAGCGCCACGGAGGTGCTCGACGCGCAACGGTCCGCGCACCTCGCGACGATGCGCGACCTCACCCGGCGCAAGTCGGACGGCGACCTCGCCGACCAGCTCATCTGCGACTTCGCGCTCTTCCACCTCGAAGCCGACCTGCGGTGGCTCGAACTGACCGCGGCGCGCCTCGACGAACTCGCCGAGGAGATCGCGAAATGAGCCTGTTGGTCGCGCAGGACCTGCACAAGTCGTTCGGCAGGACGCGCGCGCTCGAAGGTGCCGGCCTCACCATCCGCGCGGGCGAGATCGTCGCGGTGATGGGCCCGTCCGGCTCCGGCAAGTCCACGCTGCTGCACTGCGTCGCGGGCATCCTGCCGCCGGACTCCGGCGTGGTCCGCTACGGCGACCGCGAGCTCACCGCGATGTCCGACCGGGAGCGCAGCGAGCTGCGGCGGACCGACTTCGGGTTCGTCTTCCAGTTCGGCCAGCTCGTGCCGGAACTGACCTGCCTGGAGAACGTCGCGCTGCCGTTGCGCCTGAGCGGCGTGAAGCGCGGGGCCGCCGAACGCGCCGCGCGGGACTGGATGGCGAAGCTGGAGGTCGACGGGGTCGCGGACCAGCGGCCCGGCGAGACCTCCGGCGGTCAGGGGCAGCGCGTGGCGATCGCCCGTGCGCTGGTCACCGGCCCGAAGGTGGTCTTCGCCGACGAGCCGACCGGCGCGCTCGACTCGCTGAACGGCGAGCGGGTGATGCACCTGCTCACGACCGCGGCCAGGGAGACCGGCGCGGCGGTCGTGCTGGTCACGCACGAGCCGCGGGTCGCCGCGTACTCGGACCGCGAGGTCGTGGTGCGCGACGGCCGGTCGCGGGACGTGGAGTTCGTCAGGTGAACCGCGTCCTCAGCGACCTCGCCCTGGGCGTCCGGCTGGCTGTCGGGGGCAGCCGGAAGTCCTGGGCGAGGCTCGCACTCCAGGGTGTGGGCATCGGGATGTGCGTGGCGGTGCTGCTGCTCGCCGCGTCCATCCCGACGGCGTTCGGCAACCGCGACCTGCGCGGGAACGGACGCGATGTCGTCAGCGAGGGCGCCGGGCCCGCGCCGCTGCTGCTGGAGCACGGCTCGATGCCGTTCCGCTCCCACCACATCAGCGGCAACTACGTGCGCGCACTCACGCCGGACGCACCCAAGCCGCCCGGTGTGCAGCGGTTGCCGGCCGACGGCGAGATCTTCGTGTCGCCTCGGCTCGCGGCGTTGCTGGCGAGTCCGGAAGGCGAGCTGCTGCGGCCCCGGTTCCCGCAGAAGATCATCGGAACGTTCGCGGAGGAAGGCCTGGACGGGCCTCAGGACCTGCGGTTCCTCGCGGGCGACGGGAAGATTGAGCCGAGCTCCGGCAACCGCGTCTACGCGTTCGGCAGGACGGGCCCCGGCGGCGGCCTGCCACCGATCCTGTTGATGCTCAGCGTCGTCGGCGCGGTCGTGCTGCTGTTCCCGGTGCTGGTCTTCGTCGGCGTCGCGACCAGGCTCGCCGCGGCTCAGCGCGACCGCAGGCTGGCGGCGTTGCGGCTGGTCGGAGCGGGTGCGGTCCGGGTTCGGCTGATCGCGTCCGGTGAGGCGCTGGCCGGCGCGCTGGTGGGGCTGGTGATCGGGTTCGGGCTGATGTTCGCCCTCCGGCCGTTCGCCGACGACATCCCGATCCCCGGGCTCGCGGTGTTCCCGGCCGATCTCACGCCGACGCTGCCGTTGACGCTCACCGTCGGTGTCGCGGTGCCGGTGCTGGCCGTGCTGACCTCGGTGTTCGCCATGCGCCGGACGATCATCGAACCGCTCGGGGTGGTGCGCGAGCAGAAGCCCGTGCGGCGCAGGCTGTGGTGGCGGGTCTTCCCGGCACTGGCGGGTGCGGCGCTGCTGGCGAGCCAGTTCGGCAAGCTCGACGAGACGTCGAAGCCCGCCCAGTGGCCGATCGTGGCCGGCGTGGTGCTGCTGATGTTCGCCATCCCGGTGTTGTTGCCGTGGCTGGTCGAACGGGTCGTCCACCGGATGCGCGGCGCCACGCCCGCGTTGCAGCTGGCGGTGCGCCGTCTGCAGCTCGACGCGGGCACGGCGGCGCGGGTCGTCGGCGGGGTGGCGGTGGTGCTCGCCGGCACCGTGACGCTGCAGATGACCCTCGCGGGCGTCGAGCACGAGGTGAAGGCCGACGAGGCGGCGGAGGCGAACTACCGCTACCTCGCCGTTTCGGTGCACGAGGCCGTCGACGTCCCGGAGCTGACCGGCGTGCTGGCCAAGGCGCCGGGAGTGGTGAGCGTGCAGGAACTGACGCGCACTTATGGGACGTTGCCCAACAACGACTACGTCACCATCGCAGTCGGGTCGTGTGCCGCGCTCGAGTCGATGGCGGAAGTCCCGGACTGCTCGGACGGCAAGGCTTTCATCGTGCCGTCCGAGGAGAGCCGTGACGACGCCGAGGCAGGCGACGTGCTCGGGATCGAGGAGAGCGGCAGCCCCTGGACGGTGCCCGTGCTGGAGCCGTCGGTGGGGAGCCGCCCCGGCCTCTACCTCACCCCGGCCGCGGCCAGGGGCATGAGCCTCGCCGAGGCGACCACCGAGGTGCAGGCCGAGCTGGACACGGCGCTGCCGGACGCCGCGGAGCACGCGCGCAACGCCATCGCGCTCCACTCCTGGCGGGTGTACAGCTACTACGTCGGCCAGGACGACTCGGCCGAGATCGAGCAGGTGTTCTTCGCGGTGCGCAGGGCGCTGTACGCGGCCGCGCTGCTGACGTTGTTGCTCGCAGGGGCGTCGCTGCTGGTCGTGGGCCTGGAGCAGGTGCGGGAACGCCGCCGTCCGCTCGCCGTCATGGCGGCGAGCGGCGTGCCGCGCGGCACCCTCGCCCGGTCGCTCGTGTGGCAGAACGCCATCCCGCTGGTGATTTCCACGGTGGTGTCGGTGGGCACCGGCATCCTGCTGGGCGTCCTGGTGACGCGGGTGTTCGACGGGGACGTGGCCTACGACTGGACGGGTATCGGGATCGTCACCGGCATCTCGGTGGGCATGGTCGTGCTGGTCACCGCTCTGACTCTGCCTTCGCTGCGAAGGGCGACCGGAGCACTTGGCCTGCGGACCGAGTAGTCCGCGCCGTCGTCTCGTGCTCCGCCAGGCGGTCCTGCACCAGTCCGTGCCGGAACTGGTAGCAGGCCCCCGCCCGGCAGAGCACGCCGAGCTTGCGCGAGTCCTCGAAGAAGACCATGAGCTCCCAGGGCAGCTTCCCGCGCAGTGCCAGCCAGATCCGCGCGACGGTGAACCACCACCAGCGCAGGTGCAGCACGGCGAGCGCGAACCCCAGCATCAGCCCGGACGCGAGCCCCAGCCCGACCATGCCGGTCTGGGCGGGACCGAACACCAGCGCCGCCGCGGAACCGAACACCACGGCCAGCACGAGAGATCCCGTCCACACCGCGACCCGGTCGCGCGACATCGTCCACTGAGGACTGGAAGCCTGGGACAGCTCGGTGGCGCTCGACAGGGCGAACCGCAGCGCGGTGGCCACGGCGAGACCCAGGCCGACGACGAGACCGGCGGAAAGCCCGTACAGCGCACCGAACACGAGCCCCGCGGCGAGCCCGAGCACGCCGGGTACGAGCAGCAGGCTGCGCCAGATGCCCAGGCGCGGCTTGGCCTTGCGCTCCTGCGACGCCGTCAGGGCGGCCGCGCCGACGCCGATGCCCGCGACCAGGCCGGTGATCGGGGCGAGCGACGGCGTGATCGAGTACGCCATCAGCCAGGCGACGCCGAACCCGCCGATCGCGCCCAGCACCAGCGCGCCGAGCACCGCGAGCCACGTGCTGCCCACCGAGCGGCGCAGCTCCCACCAGGCGAGCTCGCGGATGCCCCGCTCGCGCATCTCGTGGGCGAGGAACTCGAGGTACTTGCGCGCACGGTCGCGCGGCCAGACCTGCGTGGCCCTGGCGTGGTGCGCGAACGCCCTGTTGCCGTACGCCCGCGACACCAGCTCGTCGCAGAGGTGGTCGGAGATCGCCCGCGCGTCGGGGAACCGGGCGCGGTCGAGCAGTTCGGTCGGCTCGGCCTCGCTGTCGGAGTAGACGATGCTGGCCAGCCACATCGTGAGCGGCGTGCACAGGGCGTCCGCGAGCCTGCCGTCCGGTTCCCCGCGCAGCTGGATGAACACCGGCTCCCAGCGGGCCGCCGCCCAGCTGTCGGCGCTCGCCCGCAGGTAGGCGGCGACCTCCTCCAGGTCGAGCGGGGCCAGTTCGACGACGTCCGCGCCGGGCAGCGGACCTGCCTGGTGCACGGCCTGGGCGTACTCGGCGCTGCGGCACGTCAGCACCAGCGGGCGGTTCGCGCCGAAGGCTTTCGAGATCCGTGCGAGCGCGTCCGCGCGTCGGTGCGCTGGGAGGTCGTCGAGGCCGTCCAGCACGGGCAGGACCAGGTGCTGCTCGACCAGCAGGTCACCCGCGTAGCTGCCGTACAGCTCGGTGTTGCGCAACGCGGGGTGGTCCTCGTAGAGCCTGCGCGTGAGCCACGTGCGGATGTCCTCGACCGCCGGGTTCCACGTCGACAGGGGCAGCAGCACGGGCACCGTGCCGCCGTCGTAGCGGTCGAGCAGGCCGCACGTCAGCAGCATCGCGACCGTCGTCTTGCCGGTGCCGGCCTCGCCGATGAACACCATGCGGCGGTTGACCTGCCGGGAGAACGCGCGCACCACGGCGTCGCTGCGTCCGGGCGGCGCGGCCGGCTCGTCGCTCACGTCCAGCTCCGGTGCGACCCAGTGCAGGTCGAGCACGTCGGGGTCGGTGAGGCCGCGCGAGTGCACCTCCTCGTTCCACTGCGCCTGCAGGCCGGTGGCGAGCGCCCGGCAGGCCGCGTCGAGGTGCTCGTCGGTGCTCAGCTCGGCGTTGTGCCTGCGCCGGACCCACGGGTCGAGCAGCGCCAGGAAGCCCAGGAACGCCACCGCGAGGACGACCAGCCACAGGTCCGGGTTGATGCCGTGGTCGGTCACGAACAGCCCGGCCGCGGTGAGCAGCGCGGTCAGCACGCAGCCGGTCAGCAACGCCTGCTGACGGAATCTGGACATGCGTCGCATCATGACGCACCGCATCCGTGTGAAGCCGGTTCGGTGACCCGTGTCGTGACGTTTCGTTGTTGATCACAGCCGCCACCTCCGGCCGCCCAGGGTGAGGAACGTGCCGTCGGCCGCGATGGAGACCCCGAAGTCGTGGCGGCGGGGTTCGCCCAGGTCGTGCCACTCGGCGACGGCGTTCTCGGCGAGGTCCCACAGCCGGCGGGGACCGCCCTGGTCGACGTGCGAGCCGTGGTGGCGCACCCAGGAACCGTCCGGATGGGCGAGCATGTCACGTCCGGCCGCCACACCCGGCAGGGCCGTTCCGGCGAAGAACTCGAAGGGGCTGGCCGGGTCCGCGACGGTCCGGAACCGCAGCGTGGTGGTGCGCCGGTCGAACGTGCCGGTTCCGGCGAGCGCCGGGGGCCGGGCGTGCGCGCGCAACGGCATGAACCGCCCGTCCTCGGCGAGCACGCGGCCCTCGCCGGTGCCGTCGCCGTTCGACGTGATGCGCACGAGCCCGGCGCCGATCGGGCGGTGCAGCGTCGTGACGACCAGGCCGCCGGGTCTCGTCTGCTCCAGCCAGGCGGGTGGCACGGTCGCGACGGAGCAGGTGGCCAGCAGGCGGTCGAACGGTGCCCGCCCCGGGTGGCCGAGCGCGCCGTCACCCGCCTCGCACACCGGGTGGAAACCGTTGCGGTGCAGGCGTTCCCGCGCTCGCCGCGAGAGGTTCGGGTCCACGTCGACCGTCGTCACGTTCTCCGAACCCACCGCGTGGCACAGCAGAGCGGCGTTGTAGCCGGTGCCGGTGCCCACCTCGAGGACCCGGTGCCCGGGGCGGACGTCCAGTGCCTCCAGCATGATCGCCATGATCGTGGGCATGCTCGACGAGCACGTCGGTGTGCCGCCGGTCACCGTGTCGTCGCCGTCGAACTGGGTGACCCAGACGCGGTCGGAGTAGACGAGCCCGAGCCAGTCCGGGTGCTCGGAGGTGACCGCCTCCCAGTCGCCGTCGGGCAGCCGCCGGTAGAAGCGCGGCAGGAACTCGTGCCGCGGCACCTCCCGGAAAGCCTTGAGCCACCTGGGTTCGTGCAGCACGCCGTCGCCGAGCAGCTGGTCCGCCAGCTCGGCGCGCAGGGCCCCGGCGTCGTCCATGTCGCCTCCACGGTAGCCCTGTGGCGGAGCCCACGCAGCGGTTGCTAGCAGGGTGCTTGCAACTGCTAGCACTCCTCGCTAACGTGGTCGGTGGCACGAGGAACGGGAGCGGGAACAGTGGACAAGTCCATCGACAAAGCAGTCGCGGACCTCGGCCGCAACATCGGTGAGTACATCCGCGAGCAGCGCAACACCGCCAAGATCTCGTTGCGGGAGTTGGCGAAGCAGGCGGGTGTCTCCAACCCCTACCTGAGCCAGATCGAGCGAGGACTGCGCAAGCCCAGCGCGGAGATCCTGCAGCAGATCGCCAAGGGGCTGCGCATCTCGGCCGAGGTGCTCTACGTCGAGGCCGGGATCCTCCAGCAACGCGAAGGCGGTGCGCTGGCGGACGCCATCGTCGCCGCGACCGATCTGACCGAGCGGCAGAAGCAGGTGCTGCTCGACGTCTACGAATCTTTCAGGCGGGAGAACACCGCCCGACAACAGGAGGACTGATCTCCATGCCGAAGCTCACCCAGGACGACGTTCGCAAGGGCGCCGAGCAGGCCGCCCACGCCGCACGCCAGGCGCTGCTCGCCGCGCTCGGTGCCGGTGACCTCGCCGCCAAGGCGGTCGTCGAGGCCCTCGGCAAGGCCAAGGAGCGCGCCGAGGAGGCCCGCACCCAGGGCGTCGACCTCCCGGCCGAGCTCAAGGACCTGCGCGAGAAGCTGCAGCCGGCCGAGCTCAAGAAGCTGGTCGACGCCTACACCGCCTCCGCGGTGAACCTGTACAGCTACCTCGCCGACCAGGGCGAGCAGACGCTGGAGCAGATCAAGGCCCAGCCGCAGCTCAAGCAGGCCGTGGAGCAGGTCGAGCAGGCCGTCGAGGCCGCGCAGAAGCGCGCCGGGACCGCCGCCGCCGACGCCAAGGTGCTCGCGGACGACGTCCTCGGCAAGGTGACCCGCCGCACCCGTTCGGTCGGCGAGAAGGTCGCCCACGAGGTCGAGGACGCCGCCGAGAAGCTGGCCGAGGAGATCGTCGAGGTCGGTGGCGAGGCCGCGCACGAGGTCCGCAGCACCACCCGCAAGGCCGCTGCCCGCACCGCGCCGCGCAAGCCGGCGGCGACGACTCGCGCCACCACCACCGCGACCACCCCCGCCGCGAAGAAGACCACGCCGGACACCACCAAGTGACGCGCTGAGGTCTCCCGGGAGGGGAGCAGTCCGAGAGGGCTGCTCCCCTCCCGTCGTACGTGCACGTAGTCTGGGTGCGTGTTCCAAATCCCGATCTTCAGCATCTGGTACCTCGACACCGTCGTGTACTTCGTGTTCGACCTCGGGTTCAGCATCCTGGGTCTGTTCGCGTTCTTCCACGCGCTGACCCAGCGCGTGGACGCCTACACGGCGGCCGAGCGCATGACCAAGCCCGCGTGGCTCGGCATCACCGGCGGCGGGACGGCGGCGCTGCTGCTGTTCGGGCCGGGTGGTGTGGGTTCGATCTTCTGGCTGGCCGGTCTCGTCGCGGTGCTCGTGTACATGGTGGACGTGCGGCCGAAGCTGATCGAGGTCCAGCGCGGCCCCCGCTGGTGATCACGCACTCCTACGGCTCCGGCTCGCCGGTGACCCTGGTCGCCCACGGGCTCGGCGCCACCCCCGGTGAGGCGAGGATCCCCGCCTCCGGGTTGCCGGGAACCCGCGTCGTGGTGACGCTGCCGTCGCACGGCGACGCCCCCGACGCACCTCCCGGGTACTGGGACTACGGCCGGATCGCGGCCGATCTGGGCACCGTCGTGGCGGACCAGGCCGTCGGTGTCTCGCTGGGTGCCGGAGCCCTGGTGCGGCTGCTGTCCGCCGAGCCCGGCCGCTTCCGGCGGGTGGCCCTGCTCCTGCCCGCGGTGCTCGACCAGCCGCGGCCGCCGTTCACGCTGCGGCAGCTCGCGGACCTCGCGGTCGGCCCGCCCGCCTACGTCGCCGAGCGGCGGCAGGCGTTGACGAGGCTGGCCGCCGCGGCCGAGCAGCTGCCGGGCCAGGTGGCCGTGCCCGACGCTTCCGCGCTGGCGGCGGTGAGGGCTCCGGTGCTGGTCATCGGTGCCGTCGGCGACCCCCTGCACCCCGAGGACGTGGCCAAGGCGACAGCGGCTGCGTTCCCCGAGGGGGAGCTGTGGCTGATCGACTCGCCCTCGCCGATGATCTCGCACCGGACCGCGATCCGGCACAGGTTGGCCGCGTTCCTCGGCGGGTAGCCGAAGTGCATGGCTGAACAGAAGAAGATCGCGTTCCTGGTCGACACGGAAGGCATCGAGCAGGTCGAGCTCACCGATCCGTGGACGCACGTCGAGAAGGCCGGCGGAGTGCCGCGGCTGCTCGCGCCGAAGCTCGGTGAGGTCCGCGGGTTCAACCACCTCACGCCCGCGGACTCGTTCCCCGTCGACACGGCCTACGCCGACGCCGCGGCGGAGGACTACGACGGTGCGGTGATCCCCGGCGGTGTCGCGAACGCCGACTTCCTGCGCATGGACGCCGACGCCGTCGCACTGGTGAAGGCGCTGGTCGCCGCGGGCAAGCCGATCGCGTCGATCTGCCACGGGCCGTGGCTGCTGGTCGAGGCGGACGTGGTGCGCGGCAAGATGCTCACCTCGTTCCCGAGCCTGCGGACCGACATCCGCAACGCGGGCGGTGACTGGGCGGACGAGGAGGTCCGCGTCTGCGACATGAACGGGTGGACGCTCGTGACGTCCCGCAACCCCGACGACCTGCCGGCGTTCAACCGGGAGGCCCTCAAGGCGTTCGGCCTGGCCGAGTAGCCGGGATCTGCAGCTCCCGGCTGGTCTCGCTAGAGGCGCGTGTCGGCGTAGTGCGCCATCGCGTCACGCGTCCACTCGGCCATGTTGCCGCCGCCCTCGACCTCGAAGTTGACCCGGAACTCGTCCGAGTCGACGTAGAGGTCGCCGAGGCCCTTGTAGGACTCCCTGTTGGGCGTCCAGCTCAGGCAGATCCAGCGGTAGTGGCGGTCGACCAGCTCCTGCGTCCGCGGGGCGTCGACCGCCTCGCCCGCCGTGTAGAGCTCGCCGAGCCCACGCGCGATGTCCTGCCACTCGGCCATGAACCGGTCCGCGTCGGCGCGCGTCCAGCCCTTCATCTTCTCCTTGCTGTCGTCGATGTGCTGCCGGGCACCTTCCCCGTAGCGCTCGACGAGCTCGGCCTCGTGACGCTCCTGCTTCTTCGCGTCGAAGCCGTCGAACAGCTCTTCCAGCTTCACCTCGTCCCCTCCTTCCAGTTCCGCGATGGTCCGCGCGACGGTGTCGGCGAGCCGGTCCAGCCGCTCCCTCTCGTCCCGCAGCCACCGGTGGTGGTTGCGCAGGACGGTCAGCTGGTCCGTGCCGTTCAACACCTCCGCCACCACGTCGAGGCCCAGGCCCAGGTCGCGCAGCAGCAGGATCTGCTGCAGGCGGTGCACCTGCTCCTTCTCGTAGTAGCGGTAACCGTTGCCGCCGATCCAGGCCGGCGGCAGCAGGCCGATCGAGTCGTAGTGCCGCAGCGTCCTGGACGTCACCTTCGACATCCGGGCCACCTGGGCGATCGACCAGGCCATCTCGGTCCCCCTTCGCGCTCTGGGATCGACGGTAGAGGTTGACGCAGCGTCAAGGTCAAACGCGAGGCCGGGCGGGTTCGCCGGGGTCCGCGGAGCAGCGACAATGAACACCGTGTGGACTATCGCTGGTTCGTTGGATCCCGTCCCGGTCCTCTCGCGCCTCGACCTGGTTGCCGAACCGGTCGCGGCCGCGCTGAAGACGCTGGACGGTGCTGATCGCGTCGCCGTGGCGGAGATCGACCCCGCGCTCGCCGACACCGCCGAGTTCTGCGCCCACTACGGCTCGCCCCTGGCGGCCTCGGCGAACTGCGTCGTCGTCGCCGGCAAGCGCGGTGACGTGGTCCGTTACGCGGCCTGCATGGTGCTGGCGACCATGCGCGCGGACGTGAACGGTGTCATCCGCAAGCGGCTCGACGCGCGCAAGGCGTCGTTCGCGCCGATGGACGAGGCCGTGGCGTTGACCGGCATGGAGTACGGCGGCATCACGCCCATCGGCGTGCCCGCGGACTGGCCGGTCCTGGTCTCGCCCGAGGTCGCCGCCGCCCCCGAGCTGATCGTGGGCAGCGGCATCCGCGGGAGCAAGATCTTGATCCCGGGCGACGTGCTGGTGAAGCTCACCGGAGCCGAGGTCCTCCCGGACCTAGCCCGCGTACTTGAGCAGTAGCTCGACCGCCTCGTCGACGTCGTCCGTCACGAGGATCCACTGCTCGGCCTCCCGGCCCGCCGCGAGCTTCGTCACGAGCGGCGCGGCCGGGACCTCGTCGGTCCAGAAGCGCTCGCCCAGGAAGATCATGGGCGCGGCGGGACCGACGCTGCCGTAGTAGTTCTGGGTGAAGTCCTGGAAGACCTCCTGGACCGTGCCCGCCTTGCCCGGCGTGTAGACGATGCCGCCGGTCGCGACCGTGAGCAGGCCCTCCTCGCGCACGGAGTTCGCGAAGTACTTCGCGTGCAGCTCGCAGGCCGGGTTGGGCGGCTCGTGGCCGTAGAACCAGGTCGGGATGCCGATCGTGCGCGGGCGGTCGAAGCTGCGGATCTCCGGGAACGCCGCGAGCCAGCGGCCGATCGACTCGTCGTCGCCGCCGAACGACGGCGCCTGCGCGAGGGCGTCGAGGACGTCGGTGTCCACCTCGCCCAGCCGGACGCCCAGCGGGACGGCCTCCATCGCGCCCGGTCCGCCGCCGGTCAGCACGGTGAAGCCCGCGTTGCCCAGAGCGGCGCCGAGCTCCACGGCGCTGCGGTAGCCGTCCGAGCCGCGGGCCAGCGCGTGGCCACCCATGACCGCGACCGGGGAACCCGTCAGCGTCTCGTCGAGGGCCTCGGTGATCGAGTGGTCGTGCAGGCGTTCGGCCAGCGCGTGCAGCGGGTCCGGGTGGTGGCCCTGCTGCTTGCTGTGCCGGTAGATCACCGCGTCCGGGGTGTCGGCGTACGACTTCGGGTTCGCCGGGTCGAAGCCCGCGAACAGCTCCGCCGGGGTGTAGAGCGACGAGCGGTAGACGTCGTAGGGCAGGTCCGGGATCACCGGGAAGATCAACGCCCCGGCGGCTTCCGCCCGGCGCTGCATGGTCTCGCTGAGGGTGCAGCCGAGCAGGAGCGCGCCGTCGAGCGGGACGCGCACGTCCTCACGGGTGAGGTCCAGCCCGATGATGACGGCGTTGCGCAGGTCAGGGGCTGCCCGCAGCTGGTCGAGGTCGGTGATTTCGATCCGCACGGCGAAAAGCCTATGCCCCGGGCGAACCGCCGTGCCCCCGAATGCGGACGTGGTGGTCCGCTTGCCCCCCGACGAGCGGCCGCGGGCCGCGTGCCGCCGCTCGCGCTCGGCCTGCGCGCCGCCGTCGCCGGCAAGGCCCACGCGACCGGCCGGGGCCTGCTGCCGGGCGTCGAACTGCCCGACCGCCGGGCCGCCGGCGTGATCACCGCCGGCCTCCGCGGCCGCACGGTCGGCTTCTCCCCTCCCGCCGTCCTGTCGGCCGCCTGCGCCCGCGTGGCTGGTCGAGGCGGTGCAGAGGGCAGCCGCGAAGCTCTGACGACGGCCCGGTCGGCCTCGCCGCGACAGGGCCGACCGGGCCCGCCCTAGGATCTGCCGGGTGGGTAAGTCCGTGCTCCTCCTCCTTCCGCTGCTCGCCGCGCTGTCCGGCTGCGGCGTGCTCGAAGGCTTCGACCCGGAGCTCAACGCCGTCGGCAAGCAGGTCGTCTCCGACTGGAAGCAGCGCCCGGAGACCGCCGCTGCGCAGTTCGAGTACACCCACGGCCTCGACGCCGACGACAGACTGGTCCTCCAGGTGATGCTGGAGGCGGACCGGATCTCCGACCAGGTCGTCGACGAGTTCGTGCAGATCGCCCGCCGCGACTGCTGGCGCGGCACCTGGAAGTCCTGCTCCGCCCGCTACGTCGTCTACTCGACCGACGACCCGCCCTACGGCGACAGGCGCGACTCGGGCAAGCCGGTCCGCGAGGGCGACGTCGACCTGCCGCCGGACCTGGAGCTCGTCTTCGGCCCGCGCCCGGAGAGGCCGAAGTCGTGAGGCGCCTGCTGCTCGTCGCGCTCGCCCTGCTCCTCGCCGCGTGCGGAACCTCTGACTCCACGGTCGAGAAGCTCGCCGACCGCATCGAAGCGGACCTCAACGCCGAGGACGGCGTCTCCGAGGTGGTCGTCCAGCACCGCGCGGACGTCGACCACCAGCAACGCCTCACCGTCACCGCGACCGTGCGCGACGGGGGCACGGCCGACCGCGCGCTGGAGATCGTGAAGCGCGACTACTGGACGGGCACGGGCCGCACCGTCGACTTCCGGGTGCGGTTCGCCGACGAGACCGGGGTCGAGCTGCGCAAGTCCGACGTCCGGTTCAAGCTCGGGGACGTGGTGGAGATGGAGCGCAGGTACGGGCCCCGGTCGGAGGCGGGCGAACTCGACCCAGGCCGCTAGAAGATCACCGTCTGGTTGCCGTGCACCAGCACTCGGTCCTCCAGGTGCCACCGCAACCCGCGCGCCAGCACCACCTTCTCGATGTCACGCCCCTTGCGCACCATGTCGGCCACCGAGTCGCCGTGGTGCACGCGCAGCACGTCCTGCTCGATGATCGGCCCGGCGTCCAGGTCGGCGGTGACGTAGTGGCAGGTGGCGCCCACGAGCTTCACGCCGCGGCGGTGCGCCTGGTGGTACGGGCGGGCGCCGATGAACGACGGCAGGAAGCTGTGGTGGATGTTGATCGTGCGGCCGGACCAGGCTGCGCAGAGCTCCGGCGGCAGGATCTGCATGAAGCGGGCCAGCACCACGGCGTGCGGGTCGTGCTTCTCCACCAGGAGCCGCAGTTGTGCGAACGCCGCCTGCTTGCCCTCGGGGTCGTTGACCGGGAACGGCACGTGGTGGAACGGGATGCCGTGCGCGCGGGTGATGTCGCCGAGCTCCGGGTGGTTGCCGATGACGGCGGACACCTCGACGTCGAGCTCGCCGGTCGCGACGCGGGCCAGCAGGTCGTAGAGGCAGTGGCCCTCCTTCGAGACGAGGATGACCACGCGCTTGCGGGCGCCCGTGTCGGTCACCGTCCACGTCGACTGCGCGCCCAGCGACGCCGCCACGTCGGCGAAGCGGGCGCGCAGGTCGTCCACGCCGAACGGCAGGGAGTCCGCGCGGACCTCCTGGCGCGTGAAGAACCAGCCCGTCTCCGGGTCGGTGTGGTACGCGGCCTCGACGATCCAGCCGCCGTGCTCCGCGAGGAACGACGAGATCCTCGCGATGATGCCGGTGCGGTCCGGGCAGCCGAAGGTGATCACATAGCGACGCTCAGGCGATGACACGCCGCAGAAGTATTCACGGCCTCGGCAGACCCGCCAACAGCGACTCGTCTCCGGTCACGATCGCGTGGCTCGGACGGCCGTAGACGAAGCGGTAGATCGCGTCGGCGGTGCCCGCGAGGGTGGCGTCCTCCTCGAAGGCCGAGTCCCGCGGCGCGGCGACCACCAGCGGCTCGCCCTCGGTCAGCCTGAGCTCCCAGGTGCGGCCCGCGTCGGCGGCGTGCACCAGGAGCCTGCCGGTGGCCGTGACGGGGAAGCCCAGCTCGATGCGGCGGCCCACCAGGACGGTGAGGTACTCGTCGACGCCGTCCGCGGCGAACTCCGGGTCGAACGCCAGCGGCGGCAGCTCCCGGCCGGTCGCGAGGTCGGCGTCCAAGCGGTGGATGGACGTCTCGTGCGCCTGCCGGCGAGCCCAGAAGCCGGCGAGCCCCGGGCCCTGGAACGTCCACGCGGGACGGTCGGCGGGCGTCTCGCGCAGGCGGTCGACGAGCAGCGAGAAACCGTTGTCCCACCACGAGAACACGTCGTCGAAGTCCTGCGGGGCCTGCGGCCAGGCGGGCCTGCTGCCGGCGGGGCCGGTGACGACGGCCTCCGCCGCCCAGGTGTGCACCTCGGCGATGTGCCGCACGAGGTCCAGCACTGTCCACTCGGGACACGACGGGACCGGGGCGTCCGGGCCCGCCTCGAGGGCGGAGGAACGCAACGACGAAGTCTGGCTCTCGATCTGCGCGACGAAGTCCACCGAACCACCCTAGGGCGCGACGGCGGCCCAATCGAGCGTGATTTCACCGAGCCGCCAGCGGCGGCGGTCGTCGAGCACCGGCCAGCCGCGCTCGGCCAGCAGCCGCGCCGACTCGACCCACCGGGCCCGCGGCCCGAACGGTGCGAACGGCGCCGCCGTCGCCCAGCAGGCGTCCAGTTCGGCCAGCAGGGCGTGCACGCGCTCGCCCGGCACGTTCTTGTGGATCAACGCCTTGGGCAGCCGCTCGGCCAGGTCCGACGGCACCTCGATCCCGGACGGCTTGCACGCCAGCGTGAACCGCAGGGGTCCCTCGGCCGACAACGTCACCCACGTGCAGCGACGACCGATCTCGTCGCACGTGCCCTCGACGACCAGGCCGCCGGGGGCCATGCGCGACAGCATCGTGTCCCACGCCTCGAACGACTGCTCCTCGGTGTACTGGCGCAGCACGTTGAACGCGCGCAGCAGCACCGGACGGGCGCCCGCCAGTTCGAAGCCGCCGCGCCGGAAGTCGAGCCACGGCGGGTCGGCCACGGCCTTGCCCGCCTCCACCCGGTCGGCGTCGATCTCCAGCCCGAGCACGCGCACGTCGGGACGCACCGCCCGCAGCCGGGAGGCCATCTCGACGGTGGTGATCGGCGTCGCGCCGTAGCCGAGGTCGACCACGAGCGGGTCGGCGGCGTCGCGGAGGAAACCGGCGAGCGTACCGGTCGTCCAGCGGTCGACCCGGCGCAGGCGGTTCGGGTTCGTGGTGCCGCGCGTCGGCAGGCCGAGCGCACGGGCCCGGCCGGCCGCTAGCCGCGGTTTGCGAGCCATTCCGACGTGAACTCGCTCTCCTTGTCGAGCAGCACGGCGACCTGCTCCGCGATCAGCTTCTCGAGCTTGCCGCCCAGCAGCGGGATGCCCACCTTGACCTCTCCCGTGAGGGTGGTCTTCGAGCCGGAGCCGTTGTCGAGGACGGTGAACGCGCCCTCCAGGCGGCCGGGCACGCCGCCCACGGCCACCTCGACCGTGCCGGCGCCCGCGGCCCACGCCTCCGTGCGCTGGATCACCAGGTCGCCGCCCAGCGCGGCCTTGACCGCCGACGGCAGGTGCTCGGCAGGCACACCCTGCTTGAGCTGGTACGTCGTCTTCCCGCCGGTGCTCGAGAACGTCACGAGCTCGGCGTTCGAGCCCCCGACCGCGGCCAGCCGGTCGCGCAGGTGGGTCTCGTCGACCATCGCGCCGAAGACCTTCTCCGCCGAATGGGGTGAGGTGGTGTGGTGCTCGATGCGGCGTGCCATGTCGCGGAGGCTACCGTTGACGCCTGTGACCACCACGCAGTCCGTACCTCTGGCCGAGCGCACCACGCTCCGACTCGGTGGGCCGGCCGCGCGGTTCGTCCACGCCACGACCGCCTCTGAGCTGGTCGAAGCCGTGCGAACAGCCGACGCCGCCACCGACGAGAAGGTCCTCGTGCTCGGCGGCGGGTCCAACCTCGTGATCTCCGACGGCGGCTTCGAGGGCACGGTCGTGCACGTCGCCACCAAGGGCTTCCGGCTCGACCCGCTGGGCGGCGGCATCGTCCAGTTCACCGTCGAGGCGGGCGAGGAGTGGGACTCCGTCGTCGCCGAGGCGGTCGCGCAGGGCCTCGGCGGGCTCGAGTGCCTGTCGGGCATCCCCGGCCTCAACGGCGCCACGCCCGTGCAGAACGTCGGCGCGTACGGCGTCGAGATCTCCCAGGTGCTGCAGTCGGTCGACCTGCTGGACCGCCGCAGCGGCAAGGTGCACCAGGTGCCCGCCGCGAAGCTCGGCCTCGCCTACCGCACCAGCGTGCTCAAGGGCACGGACAACGCCGTCGTGCTGCGCACCCGGTTCTCGCTGACCGCGGGTGGCATGTCCGCGCCGATCCGCTACGGCGAGCTCGCGCGCGTCCTCGGGGTGGCGCAGGGTGATCGCGTCCCGGCGGACGAGGCCCGCAAGGCCGTGCTGGAGCTGCGCCGCGGCAAGGGCATGGTGCTCGACCCGGCCGACCACGACACGTGGAGCGCCGGCTCGTTCTTCACCAACCCGATCATCGACGACGCGACGCTGACGAGCGTGCTCATCCGGATCTCCGAACGCCTCGGCGCCGACGTGACCGTGCCGGTCTACCCGGCGGGCCACGGCCGGAAGAAGCTCTCCGCGGCGTGGCTGATCGAACGCGCGGGCTTCCGCAAGGGCCACCAGGGCCCCGGCGGCCGGGTGTCGTTGTCCGGCAAGCACACGCTGGCCCTCACCAACCGCGGCGGCGCCTCGACCGAGGACCTGCTCGACCTGGCGCGCGAGGTGCGCGACGGCGTGCGGGCGGCGTTCGGCGTCGAGCTGCACCCCGAACCGGTCTTCGTGGGCGTGCAGCTGTAGGTCTGTTCGAGTGACGCTATGTGACCAACCGCTACCCGGCGTGTTTCATTGAGGTAGAGGAAGTGCGGGAGGTCGCTATGAGCTACCTCGACGAGAACGCGCGCGAGGCCGTCAGGCCGGTCAAGCGCATGGTCGAAGACGAGTTCCTGAGCCGGCCGGGCGTGATCGGCGTCGACATCGGCGAGAAGGTCACCGGCGGGCGCCCGACCGGCGAGGCCGCGATCGTGGTCTACGTGTGCGCCAAGGGGCCCGAGCACCCGCGGCAGATCCCGGTGGAGGTCGGCGGCGTGCCGACCGACGTGGTCGCCGAGTCGATCGTGCTGCACCGGGCGAGGGCCGTGCGCTACTCGGACGAGCAACCCGTCGCGGGGGAACGGCACGCGGTGCTGCGCGGCGGGATCGGCATCGGCCCCGCGCGGGCGTTCCGGATAGTGCCGCCCGATGTGCCGAAGGCGTGCGACTACGTGATCGCCGGCACGCTCGGCGCGTTCGCCGTCACGCGCGAGGAGCCGCGGAAGGTGTTGGGGCTCACGACGTTCCACGTCGGCTGCGTCGACGACTCGTGGGCGGTGGGCGACGAGTTCGTGCACCCGTCCAGGGTGGACGGTGGTGTGCCGGGAGCCGACGGGGTCGCCGTGCTGGACCGGGCGGCGCTCGCGGGCGCCGTGTCGGCGGCGGGACTGCGGATGGGAGACAGGCCGTTCCGCGCGGAGGTGCTGGAGATCGGGGCGGTCACCGGCAGCGCGCGGGCGGAGATCGGTTCGTCCGTGCGCAAACGCGGCCGCACCACGGGGCTCACGTACGGCGTGGTCGCCTCGACCGAGGCGACGATCCGGCTCGACTTCGGCGACGGCATCGGCGTCCGGACGCTGCGCGACCAGATCCGCGTGCACTCGGCGGAACGCTTCGGCGACCACGGCGACAGCGGCGCCGTGCTGGTCGACGCCGACAACCGCGTCGTGGGCCTGTACGTCGCCGGTTCGGGCTCGACGGGGTTCGCGAACCCCGTCGAGCCCGTCCTGCGTCAGCTCGACGTGGAGCTGCTCACTCCCGGTGTGCCCGAGTCGCGGAGGCCTGGGCCCGCGGCTTGAGCACGATCGTGTCGAGGTTCACGTGCGAGGGCCGGGTGACGGCGAACGAGATGACGTCCGCCACGTCGTCGGCCGTCAGCGGGGTGAGGCCCTCGTAGACCTTCGCCGCGCGTTCGGTGTCGCCGCCGAACCTGTTGGCGGAGAAGTCCGTCTCGACCATGCCCGGCTGGATCTCGGTGACGCGCACCGGCTGCCCGAGCAGCTCGCCGCGCAGCGTGCGGTGCAACGCCGACTGCGCGTGCTTGGCGCTCGTGTAGCCCGAACCGTTGTCGTAGGCCTCGAACGCCGCGATGGACGTCACGGAGACGATGTGCCCGTCCCCGGACGCGATCAGCTTCGGGAGGAACGCCTTCGTCACCAGCAGGGTACCGAGGACGTTCGCCTCCCACATCCAGCGCCACTCACCGGGGTCGCCGTCGGCGACGGTCGAGAGGCCACGGGCGCCGCCCGCGTTGTTCACGAGCACCCGCGCCTCGGGCACCCGCTCCGCGAAGGCGGTGACGGAGGCCTCATCGGTGACGTCCAGCTCGAGGGCCGTTCCGCCGATTTCCTTCGCGATAACGTGGAGGAGGTCCAGACGACGTGCGCCGAGCACGACGTGGAACCCCTCCGCGGCCAACCGCCGCGCGGTGGCCTCGCCGATGCCCGCGCTAGCTCCGGTCACTACTGCGACAGGTCGATTCACGACCCCGATCGTAGGCGGCCGGCATGCGTGTGACCGACGTCACCCGCACCACCCGGTCGTGCCGGACGTCCTGCTTTGTGGGAGGTCGAAACCGTGAAGAGAACACTTGCCGCGCTGGTCGCCGGTCTGGCGCTGCTGACCGGCTGCTCGAGTGTCGAGGGAGGGTCGCCCAAGGCGGACAGCTCGCTGCCGTCGGCGAAGGTCACCCTGTCGCCGGTCGACGGAACCAAGGACGTGCAGGTCACGAGTCCCGTCCAGGTGACCGTGGTCGACGGCGAGATCGAGTCCGTGGCGCTGAAGTCGCCGGAGGGCAAAGAGGTCAAGGGCACGCTCACCGAGGACAGGTCGGGCTGGACGACCGCCGAGCCGCTCGGCTACGGCAAGTCGTACAGCTACTCCGGCAAGGTCGTCGGCAGCGACGGCAAGCCGGTCGAGCTCAAGGGCTCGTTCACCACCGTGGCGCCCGGCTCCCAGACCCGCGCGACCCTCTGGCCGAGCGACAACCAGACCGTCGGCGTCGCGGCGCCGATCATGGTCAAGTTCGAGGCGCCGGTCCAGGACAAGGCGACCGTCGAGAAGGCGCTCAAGGTCACCAACTCGGCGAACGTGCAGGGCTCGTGGGCGTGGCTGAACGCCCAGGAGGTCCACTACCGGCCGGAGAAGTACTGGCCGGCGAACACGACCGTCAAGGTCGAGGCGAAGCTCTACGGCGTCGACTACGGCGGCGGCGCGTTCGGCAAGGCCGACGTGACCAGCGACTTCACCATCGGCCGCAACCAGGTCGTGAAGATCGACAACCCGACGCACCGGCTCAAGGTGTTCCGCGACGGCCAGCAGGTCGCCGACTACCCGGCGTCGTTCGGCAAGGACGCGGACCCGGAGCTCACGACGCCGAACGGCACGTTCGTCGTCATGTCGAAGCACGACTCGTTCTCGTTCGACAACCCGCGCTACGGCTACACCAACGTCGTGAAGAAGTGGGCCGTCCGGTTCTCCAACCACGGCGAGTTCATCCACGAGAACAACGACAACGCGGCGAACATCGGCAGCAACAACACCTCGCACGGCTGCGCGAACCTGCTGGAGGCCGACGCGAAGGCGTACTACGACTCGGCGCTCGTCGGTGACCCGGTCGAGGTGACCGGCTCCATCACCACCCTGCCGCCGCAGTTCGACTGGTACGACTGGCAGCTCACCTGGGACCAGTGGAAGGCGAAGTCCGCCGTCAAGTAGGACCGGCGGGAATGCGTCCCCCGACCAGGTCGTTCGTACGGGTGTGCAGCTGACACACGTGACGGCGGCCGGCGGGGGACGACTGGCCGTCCGTGAATCAGGTCCGGCCGGGGCGCCGCCGGTGGTGCTGATCCACGGCTGGGCGCAGACCGGAGCCGTCTGGGACCTCCCCGGCTTCCACGCCCACGCCGTCGACCTGCGCGGACACGGCGAGTCCGACGACTTCGGCGACTACCGCGACTCCGCGCGGTGGGCCGCCGACCTGAAGGCCGTGCTCGACCACACAGGTCCCGCCACCGTCGTCGGCTGGTCCTACGGCGGTCTCGTGATCGCCGACTACCTCCGCTTCCACGGCACGGCGAACGTCCACGCGCTCGTGTTCGTGAGCGCCATCACCGAGATCGGCCGCGGTCGCCCCGGGGGCGAGACCGGCCCCGTGATGCGGGCCGCGTTGCCCGGCGCGATCACCGACGACGCCGTGATGGCGGAGTTCTGCCAGGCCATGGCCCCTGTCCTGCCCTCTGGGACGGTCGGCGAACTCACAGCCGCCGCGACCTCCGTCAGCCCTAAGGTGCGAGGAGAGCTGTTCCGCAGGGATGTGGGCAGCGCCGACGTGTTGAAGGCAGTCGACGTGCCGACGCTGGTCGTGCACGGAACTCAAGACGAGGTGGTCGCCCCTGCCGCCGCCGAGTACTCCGCCGCCCTGATCCCCGGAGCCGAGTTGAGCCTGTACCCCGACACCGCGCACGCGCCCTTCCTGGAGCGGCCCGAGCGGTTCTCCGCCGATCTCCTGCGAGTCGCCCGATGAAGCGCGTGGCGGTGCTCTCGGTGCACACCTCGCCTCTCGAGCAGCCGGGCACGGGGGACGCGGGCGGGATGAACGTCTACATCGTGCAGACGGCCACCCGGATGGCCCGGCGCGGGGTCGAGGTGGAGATCTTCACCCGTGCCACGTCCTCGGAGCTGCCGCCGGTCGCGGAGCTGGCGCCCGGTGTGCGCGTCCGGCACGTCGCCGCGGGGCCGTTCGAGGGCCTGGGCAAGGAGGAGCTGCCCGGTCAGCTCTGCGCGTTCACGGCGGGTGTCCTGCGCGCCGAGGCCCGGCACGAGCCCGGCTACTACGACGCGATCCACTCGCACTACTGGCTGTCGGGGCAGGTCGGCTGGCTGGCGCGCGAACGGTGGGGCGTGCCGCTGGTGCACACCGCGCACACGCTGGCGAAGGTGAAGAACCTGGCGCTGGCCGAGGGCGACGCGCCGGAGCCCCGGATGCGGGTGATCGGCGAGGAGCAGGTGGTCGGCGAGTCGGACCGGCTCGTGGCCAACACCGACATCGAGGCGAGCGAGCTGGTCAAGCTCTACGACGCGGAGCCGTCCAAGGTCGCCGTCGTGCCTCCCGGGGTGGATCTCGACCGGTTCACGCCCGGTGACCGGGGCGAGGCCCGGCGGTCGCTGGACGTCCCGCAGGACGCGGTCGTGCTGGCGTTCGTCGGCCGGATCCAGCCGTTGAAGGCCCCCGACGTGCTGCTCCGCGCCGCCGCGGAGATGCTGGTGCGCGATCCCGGCCTGCGGTCGCGGCTGGTCGTGCTGATCGTCGGCGGGCCGTCGGGCAGCGGCGCGGAACGGCCGAAGGCGCTGGAGGAGCTGGCCGGGCAGCTGCGGATCACGGACGTGGTGCGCTTCCTGCCGCCGCAGCCGGGGCCCGCGCTCGCGCAGGTCTACCGGGCGGCGGACCTGGTCGCCGTGCCGAGCCACAACGAGTCGTTCGGGCTGGTCGCGCTGGAAGCCCAGGCCTGCGGGACGCCCGTGGTCGCGGCGGCGGTCGGCGGCCTGCCGGTCGCGGTCAACGACGGGGTGTCCGGGATCCTCGTGGACGGCCACGAGCCGGTGCGGTGGGCCGCGGCGATCGGCGGGCTCGCGCTGCCGCAGCGGGAGCACCTGGCGAGCAACGCCGTGGGGCATGCGCGACGCTTCTCCTGGGACCGCACGACTGACGCCCTGCTGGCGGGGTATCAGGAGGCGGCAGAGGTGTTCCGCCGGGAGGTTTTCGCTTGAGCGTCGACAGTGTGATCAAGGAGTTCCTGGACGAGCGGGAGCTGACCTACGACCGGCGCGAGCCGGGCAAGTTCTTCGTGACGCTGCCGGGCACCAAGAAGCTGCAGACCAACGTGTGGCTGGTCGAGACGGGGCACGCCCTGGTCGTCGAGGCGTTCGTGTGCCGGCGGCCCGACCAGTCGTTCGAGGACGTCTACCGCTTCCTGCTGCGCCGCAACGCCCGGCTGTACGGGGTGCACTACACGATCGACAGCGAGGGTGACATCTACCTCGTCGGCAGGGTCGGCAAGCACGCCGTGACCTCCCACGAGCTGGACCGCCTGCTCGGCCAGGTGCTGGAGGCGGCGGACGGCGACTTCAACCCGCTGCTCGAGATCGGGTTCGCCGACGCGATCCGCCGGGAGTGGGCGTGGCGGGTGTCGCGCGGCGAGTCGCTCGCGAACCTGGCCGCCTTCCAACATCTCGTTTCGGAGTAGCGGGCAACTCGTTTCGGCCTACGCGGCAACCCCCGGTCCGGCCGGGGCCGTCCGAAGGGCATGCGCAGACCAGGGCTGTGGGTGGGAATCGCGTTGCTGGCCCTTGCTTCAGCGGGGTGCGGGAGCGGCTCGAGTGGTGGTGGGACCTCGGCCAAGGACGCCGCGGCCCCACCGCAGGCGGCGCAGAACGCTGCGCCCCAGCAGGAGAACGCACCGGCCGTGCAGCCGGTGCAGCAGCAGGAACGCCAGCTGGTGCGCACGGCGGACGTCGACCTCCGGGCCGACGACGTGCTGAAGGCCATCGGCCAGGTCAAGGACCGCGCACGGGCGGTGGGCGGGTTCGCGGGGCAGGAGAACTCGACCAAGAAGTCCGGGTCGGTGACCGTGCGGGTGCCGTCGGCGGAACTCGACAAGCTCGTCCAGGACCTCGCGAACGTGGGGGAAGTCACACGCAGCGAGGTGCGCAGCCAGGACGTGACCGACCAGCTGGTCGACGTCGAGTCGCGCATCGCGACGCAGAAGGCGAGCGTCGAGCGGCTCCGCGCGCTGTTCGAGCGGGCCGGGTCGACGTCGGAGGTCGCCCAGGTCGAGAGCGAGCTGACCAAGCGGCAGGCCGAGCTCGAGTCCATGCAGCGGCGCAGCGAGTCGCTCAAGGGCCAGGTCGCCATGGCGACGCTCACGGTGGACGTCGCGACCACGCCGATCGCCCCGCCGGAGGAGGAGAAGGTCGGCTTCCTCGGTGCACTGGCCGGGAGCTGGGACGCGTTGGTCGCGGTCACGGGCGTGGTGCTGATCGGCATCGGCGCGATGCTGCCGTTCCTGGTGGCGCTCGGTGTGCCCGCGGCCGCCGTCGTCTACCTGATGCGGCGGCGCAAGCGCGTCACTCGAACGAACGAGGCAGCGTGATCAAGTTCTACTGAGAGTGTGCCTTTGTGATACGCGGAACGGCTCGGGAGAGAGGGGGAGTCGCATCGAGCCGTCCCGCGTCAAAGGTCCCCGCTGCAGTGGATCCGTGGACGGGGGAGCCTGCGGATCCCAAGCGGGCCACGCGATTCGACGGGGGAAGACGAACCGCGCAAGGTGCCTCGCGCTTGCCGAACAAGCGTGGGAGCCGACTCGCGGAGGCGGTATCAACTTCTCAGATACGTCCTTGCGATCACAAGTGCTTGTATTGCTCCATTCGAGTGTATTTAGCGGCGCAAAGTAACGCATCTGTAGCGATCCATCAGTCCTTGACCAGTTCAGTGGCCTGGCTCACGATGACCCCACAGGCTGGGTGTTCAGCGAGTGAATGAGGTCGCCGCATGGTCTTTCGCAGTCCGTTCCCCGATGTCGAGATCCCCGACGTGTCGCTGCACCAGCTGTTGTTCGGCGACATCGCCGACCGGGCGGACAGGGTTGCGCTCATCGACGGCATGTCCGGCGCGACGCTGACCTACGGGCAGCTCGCCGGTGCCGTCGACCGCCTGGCGGCCGCGCTGGCCGCGCGAGGTATCGGCAAAGGTGATGTCGTCGGCATCCTGAGCCCGAACACGCCGTACTACGCCGTCGTCTTCCACGGCATCCTGCGGGCGGGCGCCACGGCCACCACGATCAACGCGCTCTACACGCCCGACGAGGTCGCGCACCAGCTGCACGACGCGGGCGCGAAGATGCTGTTCACGGTCTCGGTGCTGCTGCCGAACGCGGCCGGGGGAGCCGAGAAGGCGGGCGTGACCGACGTGGTCGTGCTCGACGGCGCCGAGGGCTACCCGTCGCTGCCCGAGCTGCTGGCGAACACGCACCCGGTGCCCGAGGTGACCATCGACCCCGCCAACGACATCGCGGTGCTGCCGTACTCGTCCGGCACGACCGCGTTGCCCAAGGGCGTGATGCTGACGCACCGCAACCTGGTCGCGAACCTCGTGCAGTGCCGACCGATCCTGTCCGACGTGGGCCCGCACACGCGGATCCTCGCCGTGCTGCCGTTCTTCCACATCTACGGCATGCAGGTCCTGATGAACAACGGCCTCTACATCGGCGGCGTGGTCGTGACGCTGCCGAAGTTCGAGCTGCCGGAGTTCCTGAGGGTCATCGCCGAGCACAGGACCGACCGCGTCTACATCGCGCCGCCGGTCGCCGTCGCCCTGGCGAAGCACCCGATCGTCGACAACTACGACCTGTCCCCGATGAAGCTGCTCTTCTCGGGCGCGGCTCCGCTCGACGAGGACCTGGCCGACGCCGTGAAGAAGCGCATCGGCTGCAAGGTCTCGCAGGGCTACGGCATGACCGAGATGTCGCCGGTCAGCCACGCCATCCCGGACGGCCGCGAGGACATCTCGATCGGCACCGTCGGCGTGATCATCCCGAACCTGGAGTGCCGCCTGGTCGACCCGGCCACCGGCCGGGACGTCGGTGCCGGCGAGCGCGGCGAGCTGTGGTGCAAGGGCCCGAACATCATGAAGGGCTACCTGAACAACCCGGAGGCCACCGCCGCGACCATCGACGACGAGGGCTGGCTGCACACCGGCGACGTGGCCGTGATCGACGACGACGGCATCGTCTCGATCGTCGACCGCGTCAAGGAACTGATCAAGTACAAGGGCTACCAGGTGCCGCCGGCCGAGCTGGAGGCCGTCCTGCTGACGCACGAGGAGATCGCCGACGCGGCGGTCATCGGCGTGCGCGACGCGGACGGCGAGGAGATCCCGAAGGCGTTCGTGGTCCGGCAGGAGGACTCGACCCTGGACGCCGACGCCGTCATGGCGTTCGTGGCCTCGCAGGTCGCGCCGCACAAGAAGGTGCGCGTGGTGGAGTTCATCGAGGCGATCCCGAAGTCGGCGGCGGGCAAGATCCTGCGCAAGGACCTCAGGGCACGCGAACAGGCCTGATCCGTCCGGCGAACGCCCCCGGCGGGACCACCGCCGGAGGCGTTCGCCGTGGGGCACGACGACCTGCCGGGGTACGGCGGGAGGGGCGGCATGGCAGGCTAACCGGCATGTCTGTCGGAACCTTGGTGCTGCTCCGCCACGGCGAGAGCACGTGGAACGCGGAGAACCTGTTCACCGGCTGGGTGGACGTTCCCCTGTCGGAGAAGGGCGAGAAGGAGGCCCGTCGCGGCGGTCAGCTGCTGCGCGAGGCGGGTGTGCTGCCGGAGGTCCTGCACACCAGCCTGATGCGCCGGGCGATCATGACCGCGAACCTGGCGCTCGACGCCGCCGACCGGCACTGGATCCCGGTCCGCCGCGACTGGCGCCTGAACGAGCGCCACTACGGCGCGTTGCAGGGCAAGAACAAGAAGCAGACGCTGGAGGAGTTCGGCGAGGAGCAGTTCATGCTCTGGCGCCGCTCCTACGACACCCCGCCGCCGCCCATCGAGCCCGGCAGCGAGTTCAGCCAGGACACCGACCCGCGCTACGCGGGCCTCGGCCCCGACCTGCCGCTGACCGAGTGCCTGCTCGACGTCGTGAAGCGCATGCTCCCGTACTGGGACGAGGCGATCGTGCCGGACCTGCGCACGGGCAAGACGGTCCTCGTGGCGGCGCACGGCAACTCGCTGCGCGCGCTCGTGAAGCACCTCGACGGCATCTCCGACGAGGCCATCGCGGGGCTCAACATCCCCACGGGCATCCCGCTGCGCTACGACCTCGACGAGGACCTCAAGCCGATCAAGCCGGGCGGCGAGTACCTCGACCCGGACGCGGCGAAGGACGCCATCGCGGCGGTCGCGAACCAGGGTCGGTAACCGCATTCCGAGAAAGGCGCACCCGGAGATCGGGTGCGCCTTTCCGCGTCTTAGGACACGGTTGGGTGAACAAGGTCTGACCAGGTGCGGAACAACCGTCCACTGAGGTGTCGCGGGTATCACGGTTCACGCTTCCGCACTAGGCCAGGACACCTCTGAGCTGCTTACCATTCGCCTCGTGACCACAACGGGTTACCTCGCTGTGTCGATCGGCCTCGCGCTCATCGGCGCGATAGCCGCTTTCCTCATCGGCCGGTTCACCGCACCAAGGCAGCCCAGGAAGCCGGAAGGCCTCACGGTCGCCGACCTGATCCAGCAGATCGTCCACGACTCCCACGACGGCATCGTGGTGCTCAACCACTTCGGCGACGTGGTGCTGCACAACCCCCGTGCCGAAGAGCTCGGGATCGTCCGCAACAACCGCGTCGACGACCGTGCGCGCAAGGCAGCCGAAGGCGTCCGCAACAGCAACGAGGTCGTGTACGTCGACCTCTCGCCGCTGGAAGGCCGTTCGGGACGGCAGCCGGAGGCCGTGCACGCCGAGGTCCGCCTGCTCATCGAGGACTTCACGGTCGTGGACGCCACGGACGAGTCGGAGTCGGTGCGGCTGGAGAAGACCCGGCGCGACTTCGTGGCGAACGTCAGCCACGAGCTGAAGACCCCCGTCGGCGCGTTGGCGCTGCTCGCGGAGGCCGTGCTGGACGCGAGCGACGACCAGGACGAGGTCCGCCGGTTCAGCGCGAAGATCATGCAGGAGGCCACGCGCCTCGGCACGCTCGTCACCGAGCTGATCGCGCTGTCGCGGCTGCAGGGCGCGGAGAAGCTGCCGGAGCTGTCCGACACCGAGATCGACGTCGTGATCAACGAGGCACTGTCGCGCTCGAAGCTCGCCGCCGAGTCGGCCAACATCAGCATCACCACCGACGAGCCGAGCGGCTTCATCGTGCCGGGCGACCGGTCGTTGCTGGTCACGGCGCTGACGAACCTGCTGGACAACGCCGTCGCCTACTCGCCGCCCGGCAGCCCCGTGAGCGTCAGCCGCCGGCTGGTGGACGGGTACGTCGAGATCGCCGTGACCGACCGCGGCATCGGCATCGCCGAGGACCAGCAGATCCGCGTCTTCGAGCGCTTCTACCGCGTCGACAAGGCCCGTTCGCGCGCCACCGGGGGCACCGGGCTGGGGCTCGCGATCGTCAAGCACGTCGCCGCCAACCACGGCGGTGAGGTGAAGCTGTGGAGCCTGCCAGGAACGGGTTCCACCTTCACGCTGCGGATTCCCGCCGCGGCGACCGAACAGAACCCGACTCTCGTGCCGACGGGCACGGGTGAGCCAGGAGGAGAGCTGTGACCAGGGTGCTCATCGTGGAGGACGAGGAGTCCTTCGCCGATCCGCTCGCCTTCCTGCTGCGCAAGGAGGGGTTCACCGCGGCGCTCGCCGCCACCGGCCAGGAGGCGCTCGAGGAGTTCGACCGCAACGGCGCCGACATCGTGCTGCTCGACCTGATGCTGCCCGGCATGAGCGGCACGGACGTCTGCAAGCAGCTGCGCCAGCGCTCCGCCGTCCCCGTGATCATGGTGACGGCGCGCGACAGCGAGATCGACAAGGTCGTCGGCCTGGAGCTGGGCGCGGACGACTACGTCACCAAGCCCTACTCGGCCCGCGAGCTCATCGCCCGCATCCGCGCGGTGCTGCGCCGCGGCGGTGAGTCCGAGGACCTGCTGCCGCAGATCCTCGAGGCCGGTCCGGTGCGGATGGACGTGGAACGCCACGTCGTCACCGTCGGTGGCCAGGACATCAGCCTCCCGCTCAAGGAGTTCGACCTCCTGGAGTACCTGCTGCGCAACGTCGGCCGCGTCCTGACCAGGGGCCAGCTGATCGACCGCGTGTGGGGAGCGGACTACGTGGGGGACACGAAAACGCTGGACGTGCACGTCAAGCGGCTGCGCTCCAAGATCGAACCGGACCCGTCGGCACCGCGGCACCTGGTCACCGTGAGGGGTCTGGGTTACAAGTTCGAGTCCTGACGGACACGACCAGGTACCGTTTCCGGCGTGCGCCTGGGCGTTCTCGACGTGGGTTCCAACACCGTCCACCTCTTGGTGGTGGACGCGCATCGTGGTGCCCACCCCATCCCCATGACGTCCGAGAAGACGATCCTTCGTCTCGCCGAGCAGTTGGACGACTCCGGTCAGCTCTCCAAAGCGGGTGCTGACCAGCTCGTTCGCGCCGTGGCCGCCGCGAAGGCGTCGGCCAAGCGGTCCGGCTGCGAGGACCTGATGGCGTTCGCGACCTCGGCGGTGCGCGAGGCGGGCAACTCCGCCGAGGTGCTCGACCGGGTGCGCGCCGAGACCGGGGTCGACCTCAGGGTCCTGTCCGGCGAGGACGAGGCGAAGTACACCTTCCTCGCGGTCCGCCGCTGGTACGGCTGGTCCGCGGGCAAGTTGCTCTGCCTCGACATCGGCGGCGGATCGCTCGAGCTCGCCGTCGGTCACGACGAGAACCCCGACCTGGCCTTCTCCGTGCCGCTCGGCGCGGGCAGGCTCACCAGGACCAGGTTCAAAAAGGACCCGCCCCGGCGCTCGGAGGTCCGCGAGACCACCGACTGGCTCGCCGAGCAGCTCGCGCCCGTGGCGCGGAAGCTCAAACGCGCGGGTGAACCCGATCGAGTGGTTGCGACCTCGAAAACCTTCCGAACGCTGGCGCGGCTCACCGGGGCCGCGCCATCGTCTGCCGGTCCCAGGGCGCGCCGGGTGCTCACCGACGCGGGCCTGCGGCAGCTGATCGCGTTCATTTCCCGGATGTCGGCCGGCGACCTCGCCGAGCTGGAGGGCGTGAGCACCTCGCGCGCCCACCAGCTCCTGGCGGGCGCGCTGGTCGCGGAGGCAACGATGCGAGCCCTGTCACTCACGCAGCTGGAGATTTGCCCGTGGGCGCTCCGGGAGGGTGTCATCCTCCGGCGGCTGGACCACACTGATGGGACGGACCAGAGCGAAACTGGCCAGACCGGGGCACGGTGGAGTTGATGAGTCGAGAGAGCGGATCCGACCAGACGCAGCGCACGGTCGCTGAGCTGCTCGCCCAGTACGGGGGCAGCGCAGAGAGTGCGCCACGTCGGCGACGCCGCCGGGCTGCGGACGAAGAGGACGACGTCCAGCAGCCGGAGACCGCGCCCCAGACGATCATCGAGCGGGTCCTGTCCGACAGCGGCAGGCTGATGGCGATCCGCGACGACGACGTCGCGCCGACCGGCCGTCGCGCCGCACCCGAACCGAAGGCGCCCGCCGCCCCGCCACCGGTCGCCGAGCGCACCGCGTACCAGCCGAAACCGCAGGTCGCGCCGCAGCCCTCGCAGCAGCTGCCGGTGCCGCCGGCACAGCCGCCGCAGGTCCGCAGACCGGCCGCGCCGAAGCCCGCTCCGCCCGCGCCCCAGCCCGCGGCACCGGCACCGCCGCCCCCGGCGGCCACCGAGCAGACCCGGCAGGTGCCGCAGGTCCGCGACCAGCCGTCGCGCTCGGACCTGCCCCGCCCGGACGCGGGCCGCCTCGAGGCGCGGCTCGACCAGGGCCCCGCGTCGCGGACGGACATCGCCAGGCCGCAGCCGGTGCCGCCGTCCGTGCAGATGCCGGTCCCCGGCCCGCCGCGCGAGGCGATGACCGAGCAGCTCCCGCGCATCCCGGCGAAGGCACCGGTGGACAAGATCGCCGCGCTCGAGACCGAGTCCGTGCTGATCGTGCCGCCCGCCCCGCCGAAGCTGCCGGAGCCGTTGCCGGGCAACCAGCCCGACGCCTGGTTCGGCGACGACGACCCGAACGCCCACACCGACCTGTCGATGGCGCCGATGGAGTCGACCGCGGCGCACCCCGGCCCGTACGTGGACGACGACTCGCAGGAGTACGCCGCCTACCGCTCCGAGGACGACTACCCCGAGGACAACGACGACGACGCCGAGGACGACGACGAGGGCCCCGCCGGGCTCGACGACGCCGGTGAGGCGGAGGAGCTCGCCGAACCCGAACCGCGGTCGGCCGGCAAGGAGTGGCTGGTCATGATCGGCCAGCTCGCCGTCGGCGTGCTCGGTGGCGCCGGTCTGTGGCTCGCCTTCAACTACCTGTGGCGCGCGGTACCCGCCGCCGCGCTCGTCGTGGCGCTGGCCGTTACGGTGGGTCTGGTGTTGCTGGTGCGAAAGATCCGCCGTGCGGACGATCTGCAGACCACCGTCCTGGCCGTGCTCGTAGGCCTCATCGTGACAGTCTCACCAGCGGCGATGCTGCTGGTGAAGAGTTGACCGCCCGCGTCCCGGTCGGGCTCTCCACGGCGTCGGTCTACCCGCAGCCCGCCGGAGCGGCGTTCGACATCGCGTCCGAACTGGGCTACGACGGCGTCGAGCTGATGGTGTGGGCCGACCCGGTGTCGCAGGACATCCGCGCGGTCGACCGCCTGTCGTCCCGGACGGGCATGCCGGTGCTCGCCGTGCACGCGCCCTGCCTGCTGATCTCGCAGCGCGTGTGGTCACCCGACCCGGCCGAACGCCTGCGCCGGGCCGTTGCGGCGGCGGCCGACCTGGGGGCGCCGACCGTGGTCCTGCACCCGCCGTTCCGGTGGCAGCGCAAGTACGCGGACGGCTTCGCCGAGCTGGTCTCGTCGCTGGAGGACGAGAGCGGCATCGCGATCGCCGTGGAGAACATGTTCCCGGTGAAGCGCCCCC
This sequence comes from Lentzea sp. DG1S-22, assembly GCF_036321065.1. Classification (NCBI taxonomy): domain Bacteria; kingdom Bacillati; phylum Actinomycetota; class Actinomycetes; order Pseudonocardiales; family Pseudonocardiaceae; genus Lentzea; species Lentzea sp. DG1S-22. The sequence goes on from NZ_CP143276.1 coordinate 6,434,645, forward strand.
TGGGCCGCGGCCGCTCGGTGGAGATGAACGCCTTCAAGCCGTCGGTCGACCCGACCGACGTGGGCCACCGCAACTACACGCTCGACCTGTCGCACTCCGCCGCGGCGCACATGGACGCCCTGGAGCTCGCGAAGCGGATGGGGGACGGGCTGCGGCACGTCCACCTCGCCGACGGCTCCGGTGCGCCGAAGGACGAGCACATGGTGCCGGGGCGCGGGACCCAGCCCTGTGCGGAGCTCTGCGAGATGCTGGCGCGGGGCGGGTTCGACGGGCAGGTCGTGCTGGAGGTCAACACCCGGCGGGCGGGGTCCGTGGAGGCTCGGCGGGAGATGCTGGCCGAGGCCTTGTTGTTCGCCCGGCTGCACCTGGACTGGGCTGCCGAGGGTGGGGCCGGGAAGGCCCGGCCCGGGCTTTCCCGCTGACGCGCGTCCGTTGCGGCTTGTTGCGCGGGTCGGGTTGCGTTGGCGGGTGCGGTTGAGTGCGCGCGCCGGGCTTGGGTGCGTGGTCGGCTCGCGTTGGCGGGTGCGGCCGGCACCTCGCACCTGCCTGGGTGGCTGGTCGCCTGCGGCTGCGGCTGGCTGCGCGTCGTCCTGCCAGGCAAGTGAGTCCCCGCCGCCGGTAAGTCGACTGGCGAGTTAGGGTTCCTGGTGTGGACCCGCTGCGAGCGTTGATCATGGCCGCGTCTCGCAACGAGACGGTTCGGCACCTCGTCGCCAACGCACCCATCAGTCGTGACGTCGTGAAGCGGTTCGTGGCTGGTGAGAGCACGAAGGACGCTGTCGAGGTCGTGCGGGGTCTTGGGCTGCCGGTGACGCTGGACTACCTCGGTGAGGACACCACGGACAAGGCTCAGGCCGAGAAGACCGTTCAGGCGTACCTGGAGCTTCTCGACGCCCTGCACGCCGCCGGGTTGGCCGGGGACGCGGAGGTGAGCGTCAAGTTGTCCGCGGTCGGGCAGTCGTTCGACGAGGCCCTCGCGCTGACGAACGCCTCCCGGATCTGCGCCGCCGCCGAGCAGTGCGGGACGACCGTGACGCTCGACATGGAGGACCACACCACCACCGACTCGACGTTGCGGGTGCTGCGCGAGCTGCGGCGCACCTGGCCGTGGGTGGGTGCGGTGCTGCAGTCGTACCTGCACCGGACGCTCGACGACTGCCGGGAGCTCTCCGGGGCCGGGAGCAGGGTCAGGCTGGTCAAGGGCGCCTACGCGGAGCCTCCCGAGGTGGCGGTCCAGGACCCGCACGAGGTCGACCTGAACTACGTGCGGTGCGCGAACGTCCTGCTGGCGGGCGAGGGTTACCCGATGTTCGCCACGCACGACCCGAGGCTGATCGAGATCATCGGCGAGCGGGCCCGCTGGTACGACAAGACCGACTTCGAGTACCAGATGCTGTACGGCATCCGGCCCGAGGAGCAGAAGCGCCTCGGTACTCGCGTTTATGTCCCCTACGGCGAGCAGTGGTACGGATATCTCATGCGGCGACTTGCGGAACGGCCTGCCAACGTGACTTTCTTCCTGCGGTCGCTGGCCAGCCGCTCATGACCTTCTCCCAGTTCAGCGCGGTCCGGTCGCTCGGTGACGGAACGTTCACCGCGTCCCTGCCCGCCGAGTGGACCGTCGGCCCCAAGCCCCACGGCGGGTTCCTGCTGGCGGTGATGACGCGTGCGGCCGCCCAGGTGGTCGAGGCCGAGCCGTTGGCCGTGTCCGCGCAGTTCCTGCGGGCTCCCGAGGTGGGTCCGGTGCTCGTCCGCACCGACGTGCGCAAGGCGGGGCGGACGGCGACGGTCATCGCGGTGTCGCTGGAGCAGCGCGGGCAGGTGTGCGTCGAGGCCTCGGTGACGACCGGGCGCATCCCCGAGCACCGGGCCGACTACGTGAACCTGCCGGCGATGCCCGCCGCGCCGCCGGCCGGTGCGGTGGAGCTGGGCACGTTCCCGACCGGTGGTGCCTACAAGGTGGGCGCCCTCTGCGACCTGCGGGTGGACCGGGAGTCGGCGTCGTTCCTCGACCGGCGCACGGACGGACCGCTGACGTTCAAGCTGTGGGCGCGGCCGGTCGACGAGCAGCCGGACCCGTACTTCGCGCTGGTCGCCGGGGACCTGTCGATGCCGGTGACGTTCAACCTCGGGCGCTTCGGGTGGTCGCCGACGGTGCAGCTGACGGCGCTGCTGCGGGCGCGGCCCGCGCCGGGGTGGCTGCGCATCCACGTCAGCTGCCAGGCGGTGCACGGGCAGTGGTTCGACGAGGACGCCACGGTCATCGACTCGGCCGGGCGGCTGGTGTGCCAGGCACGGCAGCTGGCGCTGTCCCCCGCTGTGTGAGACTTGACCGATGACGAAGATCGCGGTGCTCGGCGCGGGCAAGATCGGTGAGGCGCTGCTGTCCGGGCTCCTGCAGGGCGGCCGCGCGGCCGCCGATCTGATGTTCACGGAGAAGCACGAGTCCCGGGCCCGGTCGCTGACCGAGCAGTACGGGTTCGAGGCCGTCACGGTCGCGGGCGCGGCGGCCCGGGCCGACGTGCTGGTCGTGGCGGTCAAGCCGCAGGACATCGAGCCGCTGCTCACCGAACTGGCGCCGGTGCTGCGTCCGGGGACGCTCATCGTGTCGTTGTGCGCGGGCCTGCCGACGGCCCTGTACGAGCGCAGGCTGCCCGCGGGCACGCCGGTGGTGCGGGTCATGCCGAACACGCCGATGGTCGTCGGTGAGGCGATGAGCGCCGTCTCCGGCGGGTCCAACGCGACGGCCGAGCACCTCAAGGTCGTCGAGGAGCTGCTGTCGACCGTGGGCAAGGTCGCGGTGGTGCCGGAGTCGCAGCAGGACGCGGTGACGGCGCTGTCGGGGTCCGGTCCCGCGTACTTCTTCTTCCTGGTCGAGGCGATGATCGACGCGGGCATCCTGCTCGGCATCCCGCGCGACCTGGCCTCGCAGCTCATCATCCAGTCGGCGGTGGGCGCCGCGACGATGCTCGCCGAGGGCACGAGCCACCCGGTGATCCTGCGCGAGGCCGTCACGTCGCCCGCCGGCACGACCATCATGGCGATCCGCGAGCTCGAGAAGCACGGCGTCCGCGCGGCCCTGCTCGCGGCCATCGAGAGCGCCCGCGACCGGTCCGTCGAGCTGGGTCGTCAGCACGAGGACTGACCGAAGTGAGGGCCCGGCGCCACTTGGCCGTCGCAGGAGCCACACCAGTCCCGCTACTCTCAGAGCAGCACGTGCGTGTCGAACCGTCGGTGGGGAAGACCGACGGCACGACACGTGTCGAAGGATGCGGTGATTTATGCCTGCGAAGGAGAACGAACGAACAGGTCTCGCTCAGGTGCAGTTCCTGACCGTGGCTGAAGTGGCCTCGATGATGCGGGTCTCCAAGATGACCGTGTACCGCCTGGTGCACTCCGGTGAGCTGCCCGCTGTGCGGGTCGGCAAGTCGTTCCGGGTGCCCGAGAAGGCGGTGCACGCCTACCTGGAGAACGCGTACTTCGACGCTGGCTGAAGGCCGGCGAACCCCGCCGGGTAGACTGGTAGGCCGATCGTGCTTACCGGCGCGCCGTGCTTGACACGGCCAAGGCTGGGGCGCGCCAGTCAAAGCAACGTCTAGAGCGAAGGAACCCGCATGGGCTCGGTCATCAAGAAGCGCCGCAAGCGCATGTCGAAGAAGAAGCACCGCAAGCTGCTGCGCAAGACCAGGGTCCAGCGCAGGAAGCGCGGCAAGTAAGCCCGCGTGCGCTCTGCCGCCGCCGGCCTCCTCTCGGAGGAGACCGGCGGCGGTTGCGTTTCTCCGGCCCGCACACCCCTGATCGGGTGCTCGCGCCGACGTGGCACACCACTGGGTGAGACGGGGCGGCACACCGCGGGAACGGGGGCCGCCGTTCGGGTGATTGGCCTGTGAAGCCCGCGTGACCTGCGTCAAGACGGCGTTCCGGCCCCCTCCGGTTTCCGATCCGGTCTGTAGCATCGACCAATCGCACCGCCCTTCGTGCTTGGAGTCGCATGACGCCCAAGGTCGTCCTCGTCACCGGAGTCAGCCGCTTCCTCGGCGGCCACCTCGCCGCGCGCTTCGCCGCGAACCCGGACGTCGAGCGCGTGCTCGGCGTGGACACCGAGCCGCCGCCGCGCGACCTGCTGCGCCGGATGGGCAGGGCGGAGTTCGTGCGGGCCGACATCCGCAACCCGCTGATCGCGAAGGTCATCTCCACCGCGAACGTGGACACGGTCGTCCACGCCTCCGTCACCGCCAACCCGGCCGGGCCCACCGGTCGCACGGCGATGAAGGAGATGAACGTCATCGGCACCATGCAGCTGCTGGCCGCGTGCCAGAAGTCGCCCAAGGTGCGGAAGCTCGTCGTGAAGTCCACCAGCGCCGTCTACGGCTCCAGCAGCCGCGACCCCGCGGTGTTCACCGAGGACATGGGGCCGAAGGACCTGCCGTCGTCCGGCTACGCCAAGGACGCGGTGGAGGTCGAGGGGTACGTGCGCGGGTTCGGCCGCCGCAGGCCGGACGTGAACGTCACCACGCTGCGCTTCACGAACTTCATCGGGCCGCGCATCGACACGGTGCTGACCCGCTACTTCGCCCTCCCGGTCGTGCCCACGGTGCTGGGCTACGACGCCCGCGTGCAGCTGCTGCACTCCGAGGACGCCCTGGCGGTCCTGGAGCGCGCGACGGTGCACGACCTGCCCGGTGTCTACAACGTGGGCGGCGACGGCGTGCTGCTGCTGTCGCAGGCGATCCGCCGGGCGGGCAGGCTGAACCTGCCGGTGCCCAGCTCCGCCGTGCCCACGGTCGGCGGCTTCTTCCGGAGCGCCCGGCTCGTCGACTTCTCGCCCGACCAGATGAGGTTCCTCAACTGGGGGCGCGTGGTCGACACGACCCTGCTGAAGAAGGAGTTCGGGTTCACGCCGCGGTGGACCACCCAGCAGGCGTTCGACGACTACGTGAACGGGCGGGGCCTGAAGCCGCTCGTCGACCCGGAGACGGTTGCCGCCGCGGAACGGGGAATCCTCGACCTGGCCGCCCGTTTCCGCTGATCTTGCTTTGAGGAGATGAACGCAGTGGCAGGAGCACGCGTTATCCCGCTGCACGACCCGGAACGCGACGCCGCGCGCAGAGCGCGCCACGTCGAGGTGGTTCCCGAACCGGAGCAGCAGCAGTCCGCGACACCGGACTGGGAACGCAGGCTGACCGACCTGCTGGCGTTCGCGCGCAGGCGGCTCGCGGGCGACTACGAGGTCGACGAGTTCGGCTTCGACCGCGACCTCACCGAGAACGTGCTGATGCCGCCGCTGAAGCCGCTGTACGAGAAGTGGTTCCGCGTCGAGACGATCGGCCTGAACAACGTCCCGGTGGCGGGCGGCGCGCTGATCGTGGCGAACCACTCCGGCACGGTGCCGCTCGACGCCCTGATGACCGCGTACGGCATTGCGTCCGAGCACCCGGCGCACCGGCCCCTGCGCGGCCTCGGCGCGGACCTGGTGTTCCGCACGCCGGTGCTCGGCGCCCTGGCCCGCAAGGGCGGCCAGACGCTCGCCTGCAACGCCGACGCCGAGCGCCTGCTGTCGTCCGGTGAGCTCGTCGGCGTGTGGCCGGAGGGCTTCAAGGGCATCGGCAAGCCGTTCAAGGACCGCTACAAGCTGCAGCGCTTCGGCCGCGGCGGCTTCGTGTCGGCGGCGCTCAAGACCGGCGTGCCGATCATCCCGGTCTCGATCGTCGGGGCCGAGGAGATCTACCCGATGATCGGCGACATCAAGGCGCTGGCGAGGCTGCTGGGCTTCCCGTACTTCCCGGTGACGCCGTTCTTCCCGCTGCTCGGGCCGCTGGGCGCCATCCCGCTGCCGTCGAAGTGGTACATCGAGTTCGGCGAGCCGATCCGCACCGACGTCTTCGGCGAGAACGCGGCCGACGACCCGATGCTGGTGTTCAACCTCACCGACCAGGTGCGCGAGACGATCCAGCAGACCCTGTACCGGCTGCTCACCCAGCGCCGGAACGTGTTCCTCGGCTGATCATCTCCTGCACCTCGGCGTAGCCGAACGCCCGCGGCGCGGGCGCACCGTCGCGGACTGCCCGCGCGGTCGCGACGGTGTGGTGCAGGGCCGCCCGGAACAGCAGTGATCCGGTGCTGATCCGCTTCACGCCGAGGTCGCCGAGCTCCTTCGGCGTGCGCTGCTGGGCCAGCACGTTCAGCGGGGCCAGCGCGGCGAGCCTCTCGATGTCGTGCGGGTCGGTCAGCCCCGCGACGAAGATGCCGTCGGCGCCGGCGTCGACATAGCGGCGTGCGCGCTCCTCGGTCTCGTTCAGGGCGATGCCGAGCCAGTGGGTGTCGATGCGGGCGTTGAGGAAGACGCCCGGTGCGCGTTCTTTGACGGCTGAGATGAGGTCCGCCTGCTCCTGCGGGTCGGCCAGGCCGTGCGGGCGGCCGTCCTCCAGGTTCACGCCCGCGACGCCCAGGTTCGCGACGAGGCCGGCGACCTCGTCCGGTGGTGCGCCGAAGCCCGACTCCAGGTCCGCGGTGACGGGGAACGGCAGGTCCGCGAGCAGCCGCGCGAGCGCGACGGCCTGGTCGCCCGCGAGTCCCGCCCCGTCCTCGATCCCGTGGGCGGCGGCGACGCCGAGGCTCGTGGTGCCGACCGCCCGGAAGCCGGCGGCGTGCAGGGCGACGGCGGAGGAGTGGTCCCAGGCGTTGGGGAGGACCAGCGGTTCCGCCTGGTGGTGCAGGGCCCTGAACGCCGTGTTCTTGGCGATCCGGGTGGCCAGGCGCCGTCCGGGACAGGCGTGCGGGCCGTGGCCGAACGGGTGGTGCTCGAGGCTGACCTCGACGACGCCCCGGGGCGTCTGCCTGCGCGTGACCGGCACCGGCGGCGCGGGGTCGCCCGTGCGCAGGCGGTCGGCGAGGGCGTGCGTGGCGGCCCACGCCTGCACGAGCAGCCCGATCCGGGCCGCCGCCTCCTCGTCGCGGGAGCCGGCCAGGCGTTCGACGGCGGCGTCGGCCGCCGCGGTGATCGGCTCGTGGGGCTGGTAGCTCGGGGCGATCGCGGCGATGTCGTCCAGCGAACCCGGCAGGCCGACCGCGGCGGCGAGCTCGTCGAGGGTGGTGACGTGGACGCCGTCCAGCAACCGCTCGGTCAACGCGCGCCGGCGGGCGTGCTCGGCGCCGTTGCTGAACCTGACCACGGACGACCTGAGCCAGGCCACCCCGGCGTCTCCCGGCGGGACCGGCGGGACCGGCAGCAGCAGCTCTTCGCTCATGCCGACGACGCTAGGGCCTGGACGCTTCGGCGACGGCCGAAGTGTTCCGGTCGCAGAATGGGCCCGTGGAAGGACTCGCCAGGGTGGCCGGACTGCTCGCGGACTCGACCCGTGCCGCCGTGTGCGGGGCACTGCTGGACGGGAGGGCCTGGACGGCGCGTGAGCTGGCCCTGCACGCGGGGGTGGCGGCCTCGACCGTCAGCGAGCACCTGACCCGGCTGGTCGAGGGCGGTCTGCTGGTCGAGCACCGGCAGGGACGCCATCGGTACGTGGCGCTGGCCGGACCGCACGTCGCCGAGCTGCTGGAGGTGATGGCGGCGTTCGGGCCGCGGGAGTCGCCCCGCGGGTTGCGGGCGGCCGCGGTGTCGGAGGCGATGGCGCGGGGGCGGACCTGCTACGACCACCTCGCCGGTCGGCTCGGGGTTGCGCTGCGGGCCGGGCTGGGAGACCTCGGCGTGGTCGCCGCCGACCTCACCATCACCGAGCCGGGTGAGGTCTGGCTGGAGAAGCTCGGCTTCGACCCGGGCGAGCGCCGGCCCAGCCGTGCCTGCCTCGACTGGACCGAGCGCGTCCCGCACCTCGCTGGTGCCGCCGGGGCGTTCCTCTGCGCGATGTTCTTCGAACGCGGTTGGATCCGCCGGATCGGCACGTCGAGGGCCGTCGTGCTCACTACGGAGGGGGAGCAGGGGTGGCGGGCGCTCGGCCTGCCGGGTGTGTCGGCCGCATGAGCTGCTGCTACCTCACGCGGCGGCGGTACGCCAGGGTTGCTGCCACGGCGCCTGCCACCGCCCCGGCGCCCAGCACCGACGGGACGCCGATCTTGGCCGCCTTGCGGCCCGTGCGGAAGTCGCGGATCTCCCAGCCCTTGCGGCGGGAGACCTCGCGGAGTTGCGAGTCCGGGTTGACGGCCACCGCCGTGCCCACGACGGAGAGCATCGGGACGTCGTTCGACGAGTCCGAGTAGGCGGTGCAGCGGCGCAGGTCGAGGCCTTCCTTGGCGGCCAGGGAGCGGACTGCCTGGGCCTTGGCCTTGCCGTGGAGGAGGTCGCCGACCAGGCGGCCCGTGTAGATGCCGTTCTCCGATTCGGAGACCGTGCCCAGGGCGCCGGTCAGGCCCAGGCGGCGGGCGATGATCTGGGCCAGCTCCACCGGGGTGGCGGTCACCAGCCAGACGCGTTGGCCCGCGTCGAGGTGCATCTGGGCCAGGGCCTGCGTGCCCTTCCAGATGCGGTCGGCCATCAGTTCGTCGTAGATCTCCTCGCCGAGCGAGACGATTTCGCCGACGCTGCGGCCCGAGACGAACGAGAGCGCCTGTTCGCGGGAGGCCTTGACGGACTCCGGGTCCTCCCGGCCGCCCACCCGGAACTTCAGCTGCTGCCAGACGAAGCCTGCCAGGTCGGAGGTGGAGAAGTACTTGCGCGCGGCGAGGCCCCGGGCGAAGTGGAAGATCGAGGCGCCCATCATCATCGTGTTGTCGACGTCGAAGAAGGCCGCCGCGGTCAGGTCTGGCGGGACCGTCAGGGACGCTTCGAGCTCCGGTGCCATCGCGGCGGCCTGGATCGCCGCGTCTGCCGATGCCTCGCCGGCTAGTTGGGCCAGCCGGTCGCTCTCCACGTCACGCTTGCCTGCCATGTCACAAGCCTAGCGATCAGCCCGGCGAACCTGCTCAGAGCTGGTCCAGAACGACTTGGGCGCGTCGTGACCGGTGCGGTGCTCAGCCGAAGCTGATCCCCGGCAGCAGCGGCAGCGAGATGCTCGGCAGGGGCAGCGGGAGCGGGATCGTGATCTCCGGCTTGGTGGTCGACGGCCGCGGGGTGCTGCCCGGCTTCGAGGTGGGGGCGGCCGAGGTGCCGGGGGCCACCGACCGCGTGGGCTCCGGCGACGGGTTCGCCGAGCCGGGCGGCACGGGCTGGCCCGGTGTGGGGGGCGCTGCCGAGGACGGCCTGCTGCTCGGTGGCGCGCTCGGGTCGGTGAGGACCGAGTCGCACGCGTCCTTGGCGGGCAGCGGGCCCAGCGTGTCCGAGGAACCGCTGGTCACGGCGGCGCAGCCGGCTCGTGCGGCCAGGTCGTGGGCTCGCTGGGCGATGCTCGCCAGCAGCCACATCGTCGTGTCGGCGTGCGCGCCCGCGTCGCCGGGCAGGCGGGGGCGCAGGGTGCCGAGCTTCTCGTACTGGCCGAGCGCCCAGTCGCGGAGCGCGGGCAGCGCGGTCTTGTCCGAGGTCGTGGCCCAGGTGGTGAGCTGGCGGGAACCCTCGACGGCGTCGGCTTCGAGGTCGGTGAGGGCCCTGATCTGCGCGGACTCCTGCGACGAGCGGTCGGCCAGGGTTTCCATCTCGGTCACCCGGGAGGCGGCGAACTCCAGGTGCTTGAGGGCTCGGTCCTGCTCGTCGAAGGTCAGGCCGAGCGAGGCGCTTTCGGTCGTGCGCTTCACGCCGTAGAGCGGGTCTCCCGGGAGCGCGTCACGGCTGAGCAGCACGCTCATGCCGGTGAGCGACAACAGCAAGCACAGGACCGCGGCCGCTGCGACTGCCAGTCGTGCGCGCGCTCCCACCCGTCTTACCGAGGCGACGGCCAGCGGTTTCTCGGGTGGCGGCGCGGTGAGGACGCGCTGCTTCATGCGTTCGCGCGTCTCGGCGTCCGGGCCGACGTCCATCTTCCTGAGCAGCTCGACGATCGCCAGGTCCTCGGCGAGGTCGTCGTTGCCCACCGGCTGAGGGCCGCCTTCAACGGCACGAGCGAAGCGCTCGTGCTCTGCCTGCCGCCACCGCGGTGTTCTTCCCTTGCCGTCCATCTCAGCCCGAGTAACGAAGTTGATGTGCTTTGGGTTACGCGTGTGCGATCGCGATCACCGCAACCACGACGGGAGGATCTGCGCGAGCCGCCTCACGGCCCGGTGTTGCAACGCCTTCACGGCGCCCTCGTTGCGGTCCATGAGCTGCGCGACCTCGGACACCGACTTGCCCTCGATGAACCTCAGCACGATGCACTCGCGCTGGTCGTCACCCAGTTGTGAGACGCACCGGAGCAGCTCCGCGTTGGTCGCCTCGGTCATGACCTCCTGCTCCGGGCCGCTCGTCTCCTCGCGGTTGTCCTGGAGCTCGGCGGTCGTGACCTCGAGCCGGTAGCGGCTCGACTTCACGTGGTCGAACACGATGTTGCGGGCGATCGTCACGAACCACGCGCCGACGTCGCGGCCCTGGTAGCTGACCGAACCGATGCTCCGCAGCGCGCGCAGGAACGTCTCGCTGGTCACGTCCTCGGCGAACGCGCGGTCGCCGCCCACCCGGAAGAGGACATAGCGGAACACCATGTCGACGTACTTGTCGTACAGCACTCCGAACGCCCCGGTGTCACCCTCCTGGGCGGCCTTGACGAGCTGCCACGGCTCGTCGGCGGCGTTGTCGTGTCGACCTCCCGTCATGGTCCGGGTGGTCCTGATCGTGTTCGGTCGTGCCCGCGCGGTCATCGGCTCGCGGCACCTCCACAGAGTCGCCGTGGCGGCAGCATACGTGTTGTTACTCCGTAGTAGGTAGCGGACGGGGTTGCGACGGGGAGACGCGCGAACCGCGGCTTCATGACGCCCGTCACGCGTGGAACACTGCTCCAAGCGTTCAGTTGTTCATGAGGAGGCCATGGTGACTTCCGCTCGCAATGTCTCAGATCTGGTCCGTGCCTCGGCACAGCGGGGACCCAGCCACGTCGCACTGGTCGACGTCGCGAGCGGAAAGAGCCTCACGTGGAAAACAATCGACTCCGCGACCGATGCTTTCGCCCGCCATTTGGCTGATTCGGGCCTCCGATCGGGCGACCGCGTGGCGTTACGGCTCCCCACGGGCCCCGAGTTCGTGGTCGCGGTGTTCGGGGTCCTGCGCGCGGGTGGCGTCGTGGTGCCCACCGGCCCCGGCAACCCGCCGCGCGAGCTCCAGCGGATCCTCGCCGACTCGGGTGCCCGGTTCCTGGTCGGCGACGGCGAGGGGGCCGACGCGCACGTCCTCGACCTCCCGGACGTCACGGCCACCGCGGAGCCGTTCGAGGCCGTCGGCGGCGGTGAGGACCTGGCGGTGCTCGGCTACACGTCGGGCACGTCCGGCGTGCCGCGCGGCGCGATGCTGTCGCACCGGGCGCTGCTCGCGAACGTCTCGCAGTGCGCCTCCCTGCGCCCCGCCCCCGTCACGGCGGGCGACAGGGTGCTGCTCGCGCTGCCGCTGTTCCACGTCTACGGCCTCGGCCCCGGCCTGCTGCAGGTGGCGGGCGCCGGCGCGACGGCGGTCCTGCTGGAGCGCTTCGAGCCGTCCACCGCTCTGGACGTCATCGAGGAGCACCGCGTCACGACGATGGTCGGCGTGCCGCCCATGTACCGGGCGCTGCTCGCGCACCCGGTCGAGGTGCTGCGCGAGAAGCTCGCGACCGTCCGCCTGTTCACCTCCGGCGCGGCCCCGCTGCCCGCGAGCGTCATCGCCGAGATGCGCGGCGTGATCGGCATCCCGGTCTACGAGGGCTACGGCCTGACCGAGACCGGCCCCGTGCTCACGTCCACGCTGGTCGGCGGCGTGCCGAAGCCGGGCTCGGTGGGCAGGGCGCTGCCCGGCGTCGAGATCCGGCTGGTCGACACGGACGGCTCGGTGCTCGACATCGACGAGGACGAGCCCGGCACGGGCCTGGTGTCCGCGAAGGGCGACAACCTCTTCAGCGGCTACTGGCCCGACGGCGCGCACGGCCCGGACTCCTCCGGCTGGTTCCGCACGGGCGACGTCGGCTTCATCGACGCCGACGGCGACCTGCACCTGGTCGACCGCGCCGGCGACCTGATCATCGTCAACGGCTTCAACGTCTACCCGCACGAGGTCGAGCAGGTCGTCTGCGAGATGGAGCAGGTCCTGGAGACCGCGGCCGTCGGCGTGCCGGACGAGAAGACCGGCGAGTCGGTGAAGGTCGTGCTCGTGCTGCGCGACGGCCAGGAGCTGACGCCGGAGGACGTCGTGGCCCACTGCGCGGCGCGGCTCGCCAAGTTCAAGGTGCCGACGAAGGTCGAGTTCGCCCCGGCGCTGCCGCACTCGCCGACCGGCAAGCTGGCCCGCGCCTTGCTCCGCAGGCCCCTGGGAGCATGACGGCATGACCCACCACGTGACGTTGATGAGCCGGGTGTCGTGCCACGCCTGCGAGGAGGCGGCGGCCGAGATCGAGCGGATCTGCGCCGACACGGGCGCCACCTGGTCCGTCGAGGACGTCGACTCCGACCCGGAGCTGCGGGCCGAGTACGGCGACCGGGTGCCGGTGTTCCTCGTGGACGGCGCGGAGCACGGGTACTGGGAGGTGGAGGAGGACCGCCTGCGGGCGGCCCTCGCCTGAGCCCGGGTGGTTACCGAGCCCTTACGGCTCACGCGAACCAGGGCCCGCCCGGTGTCGAATTGAAGGCATGAAGCCCGCCAAGGCCGCCCTGACCGGACTGCTCGCCCTGCTCGCCGCGCTCGCGGCCGGGCACCTGGTGGCGGCGTTCGTGGGCCTGAGCGCCTCGCCCTACCTGGCGGTGGGCAACGCGTTCATCGACCTCACGCCGTCGTGGCTGAAGGACTTCGCCGTCAGCACGTTCGGCACGGCGGACAAGCTGGTGCTGCTCACCGGCATGGCGGTCGTCCTGGTCGGCATCGGGGCCGGCGCCGGGCTGGCCAGCAGGAACAGCCCCGCGCCGGGATCGCTGGTGGCCGTCCTGCTCGGGTTCGTCGGGGTGGTCGCGGTCGCCACGAGGCCCGACGTCGGCGCGCTCGCCGTCCTGGCGCCGGTCGCCAGCGCGGCCGCCGGCGTCTACGTGTTCCGCTACCTGCACAAGGAGGCGCGGGAGAGCGCGAGCAGGCGCGACTTCCTGATCACGGCGGGTCTCGCGGTCACCGCGGGGGTCGTGGGCCAGGTCTTCGGCAGCCGGACCGACGTCGAGGGCAGCAGGCGGGCCGTCGGCGATCTCACGCCGAAGGTCAAGGCGCCCGAGATCCCCGTCGGCGCCGACTTCGTGCGGGACGGCACGCCGAGCTTCATCACGAGCAACGAGGACTTCTACCGGATCGACACCGCGCTGAGCGTGCCCCGGATCCGGGCCGAGGAGTGGGCACTGCGGGTGCACGGGATGGTCGAACGGCCGATGGTGCTCTCGTTCGAGGAGATCCGCGGCCGGGACCTCGTCGAGGAGACGGTGACCCTGACCTGCGTGTCCAACGAGGTCGGCGGCCCGTACACCTCCACGGCGAACTTCATCGGCGTCCGGATCGGCGACGTGCTGCGCGAGGCCGGTGTGAAGGCCGGCGCCGACCAGCTGTTCAGCACCAGCGACGACGGCTTCACGGCCGGCAGCCCGCTCGACTACGTCCTCGAAAAAGGGCTCATCGCGATCGGCATGAACGGTCAGCCGCTGCCCGCCGAGCACGGCTTCCCGGCGCGGCTCGTCGTGCCGGGCCTGTACGGCTACGTCTCCGCGACGAAGTGGGTCACCGACCTCGAGGTCACGACGTTCGCCCAGGACCAGGGCTACTGGATCCCGCGCGGCTGGGCGACGCGGGCGCCGGTCAAGGCGTCCTCCCGCATCGACCGGCCCGCGCGCAACGGCGAGGTGCGGGGCAGGACGGTCATCGCCGGCACGGCCTGGGCCCAGCCCAGGGGAGTGGCGAAGGTCGAGGTCCGGATCGACGGCGGGCCGTGGCGGGAGGCGCAGCTCGGCGCCGACGTCAGCGACACCACCTGGCGGATGTGGCGCGTCGAGCTCGACCTGCGGCCGGGCAGTCACACGGCCGAGTGCCGGGCCACCGACAAGTCCGGGGCCACCCAGGACCAGGCCCGCCTCGACCCCGTTCCCGACGGTGCGACGGGATGGCACTCGGTCACCTTCACCGTCGAGTAGGCGCTCACCCCGTAGTGATCATGAACGACGGAAGTGCTGGTCACGCCCTGTGACCGGGGCCCGCGCCACCGATCATCGACTTTGTGCATCCGTTCACAAGCGGTACGGTGTGCACATCACCAACGCCGCGGATCCCTGCGGTGGAGCACACCCGGAGGTCGGAGAGCGTGGCAGCACAGCGGGGCGAAGGTGAGACGACCACCACCCCTGCGGAGCCTGCCGACAGGGAGCGCGCTCGTGCGATCCCCGAGGCGGCCGTGGCCCGGCTCGCCGTGTACCTCCGCGTGCTGTCCGGCATGGCCGACCAGGGCGTCACGGCGGTCTCCAGCGAAGAGCTGAGCCAGGCCGCGGGCGTCAACGCGGCGAAGCTCCGCAAGGACCTGAGCTACATCGGCAGCTACGGCACGAGGGGCGTCGGGTACGACGTCGAGGTCCTCGTGAGCCACATCGAGCGCATCCTCGGCCTCACCCGCAACCACTCGGTGGCCGTCGTCGGCATCGGTAACCTTGGTCACGCTCTCGCGAACTACGGCGGGTTCCCCGGCCGGGGCTTCCCGGTCACCGCCCTCTTCGACGTGGACGCCGATCTCATCGGAATCCCTGTTGGGGGCATCCCCGTCAACCACATCGACGACATCACCGCCGTCTGCCTCGAGCGCGAGGTGTCGATCGGCGTCATCGCCACGCCGCCGCCCGCCGCTCAGTCGGTTTGCGACCGTTTGGTATCTGCGGGCGTCCAGTGCATTCTGAACTTCGCACCAGTTGTCCTCCAAGTTCCAGACAACGTCGAGGTGCGCAAGGTTGACTTGGCGGTCGAGATGCAGATCCTGTCGTTCCACGTCGCTCGACGTGCGGACGAGGCTGCCAGCGTCTCGGTCGGCAACAACGGACTCGGTGTGGACGGGATGGTGATTCGCCCGTGAGCGTGAGCCAGACGGCTCCGGCAGACGTGGTGAGTGCATGAGCGTGCTAGCAGTCGGGCTTTCGCACCGCACCGCCCCCGTCCCGGTCCTGGAACGCGTCACCGTGGCAGAGCCGGACCTGCCCAAGGTTCTCGGCCAGCTCCTCGCCGCCCCGAGCGTCTCCGAGGCGATGGTCGTGTCGACCTGCAACAGGGTCGAGGTCTACGCCGTCGTCGAGTCGTTCCACGGCGGCATGTCCGAGGTCGTCGACGTCCTCGCGCAGCACGCCCAGATCGAGCCCCAAGCGCTCTACGAGCACTTCTACGTGCACTACGCCGCCGCTGCCGTCGAGCACCTGTTCTCCGTCGCGGCCGGCCTCGACTCGATGGTCGTCGGCGAGTCCCAGATCCTCGGCCAGCTGCGCGGCGCGTACGCGGCGGCGGACGAGGCGGGCACCGTCGGCAGGACCGTCCACGAGCTCACCCAGAACGCGCTGCGCGTCGGCAAGCGCGTGCACGCCGAGACCGGCATCGACCACGCGGGCGCGTCGGTCGTGTCCGAGGCCCTCGCCGACGCCGAGACCGCGCTGGGCACCCTCGTCGGCAAGCGGGCGCTGCTCGTCGGCGCCGGCGCCATGGGCGGGCTCGCCGCCGCGCACCTGCGCCGCGCGGGCATCGGCGAGGTCGTCATCGCGAACCGGACGCAGGCCAACGGTGTGCGTCTCGCCACGTCGCTCAAGGTCGAGGGCGTGCCCTCGACGGCCGTCGACCTCACCGCGCTGCCCGTCGAGATCGACCTCGCGGACATCGTCTTCGCGTGCACCGGCTCGGTCGGCACGACCGTCCGCGCCGACATGATCGGCAAGCGCTCGCGGCCGCTGGTCGTGTGCGACCTGGGCCTGCCCAAGGACGTCGACCCGGCCGCCGCCGAGCTGCCGAACGTTCGTGTGGTGGACCTGGAAACGCTGCAGCGGCGCCTCTCCGACGCCCCCGCGGGCCAGGACGCCCGCCTGGCGGCCCGGCTGGTCGCCGACGAGGTGAAGGCCTACCTCGCGGGCCAGCGCTCCGCCGAGGTCACGCCGACCGTCACGGCCCTGCGCAAGCGGGCGGCCGAGGTGGTCGACGCCGAGCTGCTCCGCCTCGATTCGCGGCTTCCCGAACTGGACGCCGCGACACGCGGTGAATTGGCCAAGACGGTGCGCCGCGTTGTAGACAAGCTCCTGCACACGCCGACCGTCAGGGTGAAGGAGCTCGCCTCCGCCCCTGGTGGCACCGGCTACGCGGAGGCTCTCCGCGAGCTCTTCGGGCTCGACCCCCAGACGCCTGGGGTTGTCAGTCAGACCAAGTCTTCTGTGGATGGTGAAACGCGGTGACCCGCACCCTACGGATGGGTACCCGAGGCAGCGCCCTGGCGCTGGCGCAGACGGGTACCGTCGCCGAGGCCCTCAGGGCCGCCGGCGCCCAGGTCGAGATCGTCGTCGTCAAGACGCCGGGCGACCTCTCCGACGCGCCGATCGCGCAGATCGGCATCGGTGTCTTCACGTCGGCTCTCCGCGACGCGCTCGCGAACGGTGAGATCGACATCGCCGTCCACTCCTACAAGGACCTCCCGACCGCGCCGGACCCCCGTCTCGTGCTCGCGGCCGTGCCCCAGCGCGAGGACCCGCGCGACGCCCTCGTGGCGCGCGACGGCCTCACGCTCGGCGAGCTGCCGCCGGGGTCCACCGTGGGCACGGGCTCCCCGCGCCGCGCGGCCCAGCTGGAGGCGTTGGGCCTCGGGCTGAACATCGTCCCGTTGCGCGGCAACGTGGACACGCGCATCGGCAAGGTCCGCGGCGGTGAGCTCGACGCCGTGGTGCTGGCCCGTGCCGGCATCGCGCGCCTGGGTCGCGTCGGCGAGATCACCGAGACGCTGGAGCCCATCCAGATGCTTCCCGCGCCCGCACAGGGCGCGTTGGCAGTCGAGTGCCGGGTCGACGACGTCGACGCCGAGCACCTGATCCAGTCCACTCTGGACGATTCGGCCAGCCGGGCCGCTGTGACCGCCGAGCGCGCCATGCTGGCCGCGCTCGAGGCGGGCTGCAGCGCGCCGGTCGGCGCGCTGGCCGATGTGGTGGAAGACCTCGACGACGAGGGCAAGGTCGTGTACCGACTTTCCCTGCGCGGGGTCGCAGCGACGCCGGAGAACGATCTCCTCCGCGCGTCCGCCACCGGTGACTTGACCGAAGCTGAGGGACTCGGCCGGGCGCTGGCCGCCGAGTTGCTCGACCTCGGGGCCGCGGTTCTCAGCGGTCCAGAGGCGTAATCGATGGGGAGTGCCCTGATGACCCGCGCACGCAAGACCCCCGGACGCGTCGCCTTCGTGGGCTCCGGCCCCGGCGACACCGGGCTGCTCACGGTCCGGGCCCACGACTTGCTCACCAGGGCTGAACTCGTGGTCACCGACCCGGACGTCCCCGCGGACGTCCTCGCGACCGTGCCGGAGGGAGTCGAGGTCCGCCCCGCCGTCGGCGAGTCCGCCGACGTGGCCAAGGACCTGGTGAACGAGGCGAAGAACGGCGCCACGGTCGTCCGCCTCGTCGCGGGTGACCCGCTGACGCTCGACTCGGTCGTCAAGGAGGCGCAGGCCGTCGCGAAGTCGACGATCCCGTTCGACGTCGTCCCCGGCGTGCCCTCGGGCACCGCGGTCCCGGCGTACGCGGGCGTCGCGCTCGGCGGTGTGCACACCGAGGTCGACGTGCGCGCGGTGACGGACTGGGCGGGCCTCGCGGCCTCGCCCGGCACGCTCGTGCTGCACGCGACCGGCTCGCACCTCGCCGAGGCCGCGTCGAACCTGGTCGAGAACGGCCTCGCGCCGCAGACCCCGGTCGCCGTGACCGCCGAGGGCACGGGCTTCCAGCAGCGCACCGTCGACACCACGCTGGCCGCCGTCGCGGCCGACGCCGGTGAGATGGGCGGCCCGCTGGTCGTCACGGTCGGCGCCGCCGCGGCCGCGCGCTCCAAGCTCTCCTGGTGGGAGTCGCGGGCGCTGTACGGCTGGCGGGTGCTGGTCCCGAGGACCAAGGAGCAGGCCGGCGCGATGAGCGAGCGCCTGCACTCGCACGGCGCGATCGCCGTCGAGGTGCCGACGATCTCCGTCGAGCCGCCCCGCAGCCCCGCGCAGATGGAGCGCTCGGTCAAGGGCCTCGTCGACGGCCGCTACCAGTGGGTCGTCTTCACCTCGACCAACGCCGTGCGCGCCGTGTGGGAGAAGTTCCGCGAGTTCGGCCTGGACGCCCGCGCGTTCTCCGGCGTGAAGATCGCCTGCGTCGGCGAGGCCACGGCCGCGAAGGTGCGCTCGTTCGGCATCATCCCCGAGCTCGTGCCGTCCGGTGAGCAGTCGTCCGAGGGCCTGCTGAACGACTTCCCGCCCTACGACGACATCCTGGACCCGGTCGACCGCGTGCTGCTGCCGCGGGCCGACATCGCCACCGAGACGCTGGCCGCGGGCCTGCGCGAGCGTGGCTGGGAGATCGACGACGTGACGGCGTACCGCACCGTGCGTGCGGCCCCGCCGCCCGCCGACACCCGCGAGATGATCAAGTCCGGTGGTTTCGACGCGGTGTGCTTCACCTCCTCGTCGACCGTGCGGAACCTGGTCGGCATCGCGGGCAAGCCGCACGCCCGCACGCTGGTCGCGTGCATCGGCCCGCAGACCGCCGAGACGGCGCGGGAGTTCGGCCTCCGGGTCGACGTGCAGCCCGAGGAGGCGAACGTGCCCGCGCTGGTCGACGCGCTGGCCGCCCACGCCGCCCGGTTGCGCGCCGAGGGAGCGCTGCCTCCGCCGCGCAAGACCAAGCGCCTGCGCAGGAGCTAGAACACACTGAAGCCGTCGGGGCCACTCAAGATCCTTTGGGTGGCCCCTTCGACTCTCTCGAGGTCAGGGAGTCTCCCGATGTACCCACTTCACCGGCCGAGGCGTCTGCGCACGACGCCCGCCATGCGCCGCCTGGTCTCCGAGACCGAGGTGCGCCCCCGCCAGCTCGTGCTGCCGATGTTCGTGAAGGAAGGCCTGGCGGAGCCGGCCGGGATCAGCAGCATGCCGGGCGTTCTGCAGCACACGCGCGACTCGCTGCGCAAGGCCGCGGTCGAGGCCGTTCAGGCGGGTGTCGGCGGCATCATGCTGTTCGGCGTCCCGGCCGAGCGCGACGCCGTCGGGTCCGCCGGCACCGACCCGGACGGCGTCCTCAACGTCGCGCTGAACGACCTGCGCGCGGAGCTGGGCGACAGCACCGTCCTCATGTCGGACTGCTGCCTCGACGAGTTCACCGACCACGGCCACTGCGGCGTGCTCGCCGCCGACGGCACCGTCGACAACGACGCCACGCTGCAGGCCTACGGCGAGCTGGCCGTGGCCCAGGCGCGCGCCGGCGCCCACGTCGTCGGCCCCAGCGGCATGATGGACGGCCAGATCGCCTTCATCCGCAACGCCCTGGACGCCGCGGGCTTCACCGGCACCGGCATCCTCGCGTACGCGGTGAAGTACGCCTCGGCGTTCTACGGCCCGTTCCGCGACGCCGTCGAGTCGCAGCTCGCGGGCGACCGCAAGACCTACCAGCAGGACCCCGCGAACGCCCGCGAGGCGATGCGCGAGGTGCGGCTGGACCTCGCCGAGGGCGCGGACATGGTCATGGTCAAGCCCGCCCTGCTGTACCTGGACGTGCTGCGCGCGGTCGCCGAGGTCTCGGACGTTCCCGTTGCGGCGTACCAGATCTCCGGTGAGTACGCGATGATCGAGGCCGCCGCCGCGAACGGCTGGATCGACCGGGAGCGCTCGATCCTCGAGTCGCTCACGTCCATCCGCCGCGCCGGTGCGGACATCGTGCTCACCTACTGGGCCGTGGAAGCCGCCCGGTGGCTGGACCGGTAGCCACCCCCGTCCCGAAGCTGGTCGACGTCGCGCGCTGGCTGTGGATCGCCGGCGCGTGCGTCGGCATGACGCGGTTCGTCGCGGAGCTCTTCGACCGCGAGACCCTCGTCGCCGAAGCACGCCGCCAGAACCCCGCACTGGGGCAGGACCAGGTCGACGCCGCCGTCGACCGCGGTGTCCTCTTCGGACTCGTGGTCGCGGCCGCGTTCCTGCTCGTGTACACGAGGCTGGCCAACAGGATGGCGCACGGCCGCAACTGGGCCAGGGTCGTGCTGACGGTCCTGGGCGTCGCGTCCGTCGCTTTCGGACTGTTCCGGCTCGTGGCGTGGGTCAGCGGCGCCGCGGGCGTGGAGATGCGGCCGCTCGACCTGGCCGTCACGGTGGTCACCGCGGTGCTCGAAACGACGGCGGTCGTGCTGATGTACCGGGTGCCCGGGCACTTCCGGAAACGCGGCGCGGTGGACAGCGCCTTGCCGCGCACCTAGGTTTCGACCGTGAAGTCACCGAAGGAACCGGGCACCCCCCGCGCGATCACCGCGGGCTACTGGCTCGTCGTCGCCGGCTCCGCACTCGGCGTGCTGTCCGCGTTGTACATGGCCTTCAACACCGACCTGCTGGTCGACGCCGCCGTCAGGGCGAACAGGGACCCGAAGATCACGCGGGACATGCTCGTCTCGAGCACGACCGTCGTGGTCGTCGTCTCGCTGGTGGTCACGCTCGTGCTGGCCGGGCTCGCGGTGTGGTTCGCGGGCAAGGTGCGGTCCGGGCTGAAGAAGAGCCGCACCGGCCTGATGATCACGCTGCTGATCGGGCTGTTCTTCCAGATGATCACGAACGTGCTCGGCGTCGTGACCGCCCTGGTCGCCGTGTCCGGACTGGTGCTCTTCTACTTCCGGCAGTCGAGCGACCACCTCACCGAACGCGGGCAGGCGGCGTGAAGGAGGACGTTCCCCGGCCCGTCCGCATCGCGGTCGGGCTCTGGCTCGCGAACGCGGTCTTCGTCGTGTTCACCACGGCGGGGCTGTGGTTCCAGCGCGGTGAGGTCCAGCAGCTGACGAACTGGACGTCCGGGCAGGTCACGAGCTTCCTGACGACGCTGTCGGTCGTCGCGCTGGTCTTCGTCGCCGCCTACGCGTGGCTCACGAGGCTCTTCCTCAAGCGCAAGAACTGGCCGCGGGTCGCGCTGTCGTTCATCGCGGTCCTGCACATGATCTGGATCCTGTTCCTCGGCGTCAGCGCGTCCAACCTGGTCACGTTGCTGCTCATCTGCGCCGCGATCGTCTTCACGTGGCAGGCGCGTACGGCACAGTGGCTGGCGGAGGTGCGTGAGCAGTGACCCAACCGCACGACCCGTGGGCGAACCCGGGCGACGACGTCCAGTGGCAGAACCCGGCGGGCGCCTACCCGGTGGCGCCGCAGCCCGGCGGGCAGTACCAGGTGAGCCACGTCGGGCAGGAGAGCTTCTCGATGGCGCCGCTGCCGCCGGTGCAGCCCTACGAGATGGCCCCGCCGAGGCCCGCCACGATCACCGCGGCGGCGTGGACCTGGATCGCGGGCGCCGTGCTGTCCGTGGCCGTGCTGCCGGTGATGCTGCTCACCAACGCCGACTTCTTCGTCAACGGCGACAGGGTGCTCTCCGAGGAGGACCGCCAGGCCGGCGAGCTCGGGCTGCGGGTGATGGCGACGTTGTTCGGCTTCGCCATGCTCGTCGCCGCCGCGCCGTACGTCGCGTTCGCCATCGTGCTGCGCAACGGTCAGAACTGGGCGCGGATCCTGCTCACCATCCTCGGCGTGCTCGGGATCCTGTCGATGATGGCCATCACGTTCATCGCGGTGGGCGGGGAGGTGTGGCAGCCGGCCGTGACGATGACCATCGTGACGACGGGGCTGACCGTCGCCGCCCTCGTGCTGCAGTTCCTGCCCGCGTCGAACAGGTACGTGCGCTAGTGCTCTACCGCGAGTCGGGCAGCAGCTGGTGGCCGTTGCTGTGGGGACCGGCGTTCGCGGTGGCCGGGTACCTCGTCGAGCTCTTGACCGGGCCCGCGTCCGTGGCCCTGTGGACCATCGTGGGCCTCGGGCTGACGCTCGGCGCGGTGCTGTGGGTCCACGGCCGGGTGAAGACCGGCAGCGTCGTGCTGACGGCCGAGGAGGCCCAGTTCGGGCGCGAGAAGATGCCCGTCGCGATGATCGAGGCCTGCTCGGACGTGGGCGCGCCGGCCGGTGCGCGGGTGCTCGGCGGCGGGTGGTCGGTGCCCAAGGGGACGACCGCCGTGCCGCTGCGGTTGCGCGACGGCGCGGTGGTGCTGGGCTGGGCGCGTGATCCGGATGCCTTCCTCGCGGCGCTGCGCCGGGTCGTGAGAAGGTGAGCGGCGTGACAGAGGCCGTGACCGAGCCGGAGACCGTCGTGGAGGAGCCCGAAGAGGCGCCGCCGGCCGGCCCGGGCCTGCACCAGCCCAAGCGGTGGCTCATCGCCGCCGGCGAGGTCGTCGCGATCGTCCTGCTGGTCGTCGCCGCCGTGTGGTGCTGGAACCGCGGTGTCGTGCGCCTCGAGTACCCCGGCGACGGCGGCGCGTCGCTGACCTCCACGCGCCTGTACGGAAACTGGCTGGGCACCGCCGCCGGCGCGGTGACGCTGGCCGTGGTCCTCGCCCTCGACGCCGTGCGGCAGGGCCTGCTGGCCGTGCGCACCCGGCCGCAGAAAGCCGCCGACTCCGACATGTGAGACTGGGATCGTGACTGCGAGTCGATCCCAGGCCCTGTTCGAGCGCGCGTCGACGCTGACCCCCGGCGGGGTCAACTCTCCGGTGCGGGCGTTCCACTCCGTCGGAGGCACTCCGCGCTTCATGGTGCGCGGCGAGGGCCCGCACCTGTGGGACGCGGACGGCAACCGGTACGTCGACCTGGTGGCCTCGTGGGGTCCGATGATCCTCGGGCACGCCCACCCGGCCGTGGTCGATGCGGTGCGGGAAGCGGCCTCCTCCGGGCTGTCGTTCGGCACGCCGACCGAGGGGGAGATCGACCTCGCGGCCGAGATCGTCGACCGCGTCGAGCCGGTCCGGCAGGTCCGCCTGGTCAACTCGGGCACCGAGGCCACGATGAGCGCGATCCGCCTGGCCCGCGGCTTCACCGAGCGCCGCAAGGTCGTCAAGTTCGCCGGCTGCTACCACGGCCACGTCGACGCGCTGCTCGCCCAGGCGGGCTCCGGCGTCGCGACGCTCGGGCTGCCCTCGTCGCCGGGTGTCACGGGCGCGCAGGCCGAGGACACGATCGTGCTGCCGTACAACGACATCGAGGCCGTGCGGGCGGCGTTCGCCGAGAACCCCGGCGAGATCGCCTGCGTCATCACCGAGGCCGCGGCGGGCAACATGGGCGCCGTCGCGCCGGGGGCCGACTTCAACCAGGGCCTGCGCGACCTGTGCGACGCCGACGGCGCGCTCCTCGTCATGGACGAGGTCATGACGGGCTTCCGCGTCTCGCGCGCCGGCTGGTACGGCCTCGAGCGCGTGCGCGGCGACCTCTACACGTTCGGCAAGGTCATGTCCGGCGGCCTGCCCGCGGCGGCGTTCGGCGGCCGCGCGGACGTCATGGCGCGGCTCGCGCCCTCCGGCCCCGTCTACCAGGCCGGAACGCTGTCCGGGAACCCCGTGGCGGTCGCCGCCGGCCTGGCCACGCTGCGCGCGGCCGACGACGACGTCTACGCGGCCCTGAACCGCAACGCGACCCGCCTGGGCGCGCTCTTCACCGCCGCGCTGACCGACGCGGGCGTCGAGCACCGCGTGCAGTTCGCCGGGAACATGGTGAGCGTGTTCTTCGGTTCCTCGGAGGTGAAGGACTACGCGGGCGCCCAGGCGTGCGAGACGTGGCGCTTCCCGCCGTTCTTCCACGCCCTGCTCGAACGAGGCGTCTACGCCCCGCCCTCGGCCTTCGAGGCGTGGTTCGTGAACGCCGCCATGGGTGAAGAGGAGTTCGCCGTGATCGCCGACGCACTGCCGCACGCGGCCCGCGCCGCCAAGGAGGCCCGCCAGTGAGCCGCACCACCGTCCACCTGCTCCGCCACGGCGAGGTGCACAACCCGACCGGCATCCTCTACGGCCGCATCCCCGGCTTCAAGCTGTCCGAGCGCGGTCAGAAGCAGGCCCTGACCGTCGCCGAACACCTGGCGGACCGCGACATCGTGCACGTCGTCGCGTCGCCTTTGGACCGTGCACAGCAGACCGCCGCCCCCATCGCCGACTCGCACCGGCTGGAACTCGCGACGGACGAGCGGCTGATCGAGGCCGACAACCAGTTCGAGGGGCTGAAGGTGGCCGTGGGGGACGGTGCCCTGCGCTCCCCCCAGCACTGGCCGAAGCTCGTGAACCCGTTCCGGCCGTCGTGGGGTGAGCCGTACATCGAGATCGCCCACCGGATGCTGGGAGCCGTGCAGAAGGCCCGGTCGCTGGCCGAGGGGCACGAGGCCGTGTGCATCTCCCACCAGCTGCCGATCTGGACCGTGCGCCGGTTCCTGGAGGGCAAGCGGATGTGGCACGACCCGCGCCGGCGCGAGTGCTCGCTGGCTTCTCTGACCTCGCTCGTCTTCGAGGGCGAGCAGCTGGTCCGGATCGCCTACACCGAGCCCGTCGGGGCCACCAACCCCAGGGTGACCGGGGCATGAAGCGCCTCCTGGTCCTGCTGTTGCTGCTGGCGGGGTGCGCCACCGGCAAGGACGTCGCCCAGATCGGCGCCGGCGAGTTCTACCTCGTGGCACCCGGCGGGCAGGTGAAGATCCGGTACGCGGCCGGCGAGCGGAAGCCGTTGACGGGGCTCGAGGGGGAGTCCCTGATGGAGGACGGCCGGACCGTCCGGCTGTCCGACTTCGCCGGGAAACCCGTCGTCATCAACATCTGGGGTGCCTGGTGCGGACCCTGCCGCACCGAGGCCCCGGAAATGCAGAAGGTCTTCGACTCCGGGACCCAGGTGCTCGGGGTCGACGTCAAGGAGACGTCGAAGGCCCAGCCGCGGGACTTCATGCGGGACCGGTCGCTGACCTACCCGTCCATCTACGATGCTTCTTCTCGTAGTTTTGTGAACGTGTTCCGGGGGTTGCCCGCCAATGCCGTTCCCTCCACTTTCGTGGTGGACAAGGAGCATCGGGTGGCCGCTGTTTTCCTGGTACCTGTTCTGGCTTCCGACCTGCAGGGTGTTGTGGACGAGCTGGCTCGGGAATGATCTTGTCGGGGGTTCTGGGTAGGTTGTGTTGCGAGGGGTCCTGAGGGTGGGGGAACGCCTGCGTTAGCTTGCATTTGCGCTGGTTGTGGCGGTTTTCGGGTGGCGTTGCCCGTGTTGCGCGCGGCCTGTTGCGTTGCGTGCTTCCCCCTGGAGGCTCTGCCCCCAGACCGCAGCAATCTGATCGAGGGTGCCGCGCGTTGGCGGGTTGATGGCACGCCTGTTGCGTCCGTTGTGGGGTGGGGCCAGCGAAAGGCCAAAGCGGCTCGGCTTCGCCATCGCTACGGCTCGCCTTCCGCCTCGCGCTGGAGCTTTGGTCTCGCGTGGGGTCGCCAGCCGGTTAAGGCGCGGGAGGTGCTGCCACCGGCTCGTTCAGCGACGGGATCTTCGCCTTGAACGCCTTGACCATCGCGTCGCGGCCGATCGAGTTGAACTGCTTGCCCAGGGTTCGCATGATCGAGTTCTCGGTGGGGCGGTACAGGCCGTTCTTGTAGTACCTCGCACCCTCGACCGGGGCGATCACGCCGCCGTCCGGGGAGGGCTGGCCCAGGTACTCGCCCCACTTGGCGCCGGTCGGGTCCTTGGTCACGTTGAACTCGCGTGGTTCGGTGCCGGTGTAGGTGGCGTAGGGGTAGTCGTACTCGTCGGCCAGGCCGCCGATCGAGTGGCCCAGCTCGTGGATCGCGATCTGGCCCGCTGAGGCGTTCGAGCCCGCGGCGGTGGCCACCGAGCCGCCTGCTCCGCCGTACTTCGCGGTGTTGCCGAGGGCGATGACCTGGTCCGCCTGCGGGGCGAGGGCGGCGTACTCCTTGGCCTTGGTCTCGTTGACGCAGAGGAGGCGTTCCGTATTGGCGTCCCGGCCCTGGCACCAGAAGCCCATGTCGAGGGCGGTGTCCTTCGCGATGCCCTTGGTCGGGTCGTGGTCCACGCCGGACTCGTTCGAGATGACGTTGACCTGCCAGACGTTGAAGTACGCCTTGTAGGTGGCGAAGGGTTCCACCGCGGAGAGCTCGTCCCACTTGCTCTGCACGTTCGCCGTGTAGGTGGCGAGGTCGTCGGCCGTGTAGCCGTCGCCCACGAAGACCAGGTCGAAGGCGTCGGACGAGTCGCGGTCGCCGAAGACCTTCGTGACTTCCGCCGCTGCGAGGGCTTGGAGGCCCGCTGACTTCTCCGCCGGTGCCTTCGGGGTCCGGACCTGCGTGATCGAGCCGTCTTCGCCGAAGACCTCGCGCCATTCCATCGCCGGGGCGGCGCCACCGGTCGGTACCTGCGCGAACAGGGCCAGCGCGGTGACGGTCAGCGCTGGGAGGAGCAGCCGCGAACGATGCATGTGTTGACGCTAAGCAACCATGATGTCACTCACAAGCGGCAATTGTCGGTACTTTTCACCCAAGCCTTGTGTCGGGTCAAAACCGACACCGGTCGTCGCGTGATCTGGGCAACTACCTACTCTGAGGTGTGTGAACCCCACCGATCTGGCGATCTCCGGGCCGTTGCTGCTGGCCACCGGGGTTGCTCTGCTCGCTGGCTTCATCTCGTTCGCGTCGCCGTGCGTGGTGCCGCTCGTGCCCGGTTACCTCGCGTACCTCGCCGGGCTGGTCGGGGCCGAGGCGCCCCGGGTCGAGGCCGACGAGCCCGCGAAGGCGGGGCGGTTGCGGGTGGCCGGGGCCTCGCTGCTGTTCGTGGGCGGGTTCACGGTGGTCTTCGTGCTGGCCTCGATGACGATCCTCGGTGCCACGGATGCGTTGCTGCTCAACGCTGATCTGTTCCAACGCATCGGTGGGGTCGTCACGATCCTGATGGGGCTCGTGTTCATCGGGCTGGTGCCGGCGCTGCAGAAGGACGTGCGGTTCCACGCGAAGCCCAGGGCCGGGCTGGTCGGGGCGCCGTTGCTCGGGGCCGTGTTCGCGCTCGGGTGGACGCCGTGCCTCGGGCCGACGCTCGCCGGGGTGCTGGCCGTGGCGCGCAGCACCGAGGTCGGGTCGTCGACGGTGCGCGGGGCCGTGCTGGTGCTCGCGTACTGCCTGGGGCTCGGGTTGCCGTTCGTGGTGCTCGCGCTCGGGGCCCGGTGGGCGCTGGGAGTCACGAAGTGGCTGCGCACGCACGCCCGGCAGGTGCAGATCTTCGGCGGCGTGCTGCTGATCCTGGTCGGGATCGCGCTGGTCACCGGGCTCTGGGGTGAGTTCGTCGGGTGGCTGCGCTACTCGTTCGTCGACGTCGTGGAGTTGCCGCTCTAGTGATCGCCTTCCTGCGCAACACGTGGCGCGGCCTCACGTCGATGAGGACCGCGCTGACGCTGCTGTTCCTGCTCGCGCTCGCGGCGATGCCCGGTGCGCTGCTGCCGCAGTTGTCGCTCAACGCGGCCAAGGTCGACGAGTACGTCGCTCAAAGGGGCTGGTGGGGCGAGCTGCTCCTGAAGCTCGGGTTCTTCGAGGTCTACGCGACGCCGTGGTTCGCCGCGATCTACCTGCTGCTGTTCACCTCCCTCGTCGGGTGCCTGCTGCCCCGCACGTGGGAGTACTTCAAGCAGATGCGCTCGAAGCCGGTGCTGACGCCGCGCAACCTCTCCCGCATGCCGCACCACGCGCAGGCCGAGCTCGACATCACGCCGGACGAGGCCGTCGAGCGCGCGAAGAAGGCCATGCGAGGCTGGCGGATGGACGCCGGCGAGGGCACGGTCAGCGCCGAGCGCGGGTTCCTGCGCGAGACCGGCAACCTGGTCTTCCACTTCGCGCTGCTGGGCCTGCTGGTGTCGTTCGCGCTGGGCAAGATGTTCAGCTACGAGGGCCAGGTCATCGTCCAGGCGAACGGTGGCCAGTTCTGCAACGGCGGCATCTTCAACTACGACTCGTTCCGGCCGGGCCTGCAGGTCGACGGCACGGACCTCACGCCGTTCTGCGTCGAGATCGGCGAGTTCTCCGCCGAGTACCTCGACAACGGCCAGCCCGTCGGCTTCCAGGCGGACATCCGCTACCAGTCGGGCCAGGACCTCGCCGCGAACACCTGGAAGCCCTACACGCTGCAGGTCAACCACCCGCTGCGCACCGACGGCGACCGCGTCTACCTGCTCGGCCACGGCTACACGCCGACGTTCACGGTGACGTTCCCCAACGGCGAGAAGCGGACGCAGGGCATCCAGTGGCTGCCGGCCGACCAGCTCACGCTGGCCTCCGAGGGCGCCACGAAGTTCGACCCGCCGGGCATCACGGACTCCGAGACGCGGCGCAAGAACCAGATCGCGGTGACGGGGCTGCTGGCGCCGACGCCGCTGTTGCACGGCGGCATCCTGACCTCGAAGTTCCCCGCGCTGAACAACCCGATGGTCGCCGTCGACGTGTACCGCGGCGATCTTGGCGTGGACGACGGACGTGGCCAGTCGATCTTCTCGATCGACGGGAAGCTGGTCGAGCAGGGCCGGTTGCAGAAGGTCGCGCGCAAGAACCTCGCGCTGGGCGAGGAGATCGCGCTCGACGACGGCACCAAGGTGCGCTTCGACTCCGTGAGCGACTGGGTGTCGTTGCAGGTCTCGCACGACCCGACCCAGGGGTACGTGCTGGCGTTCGCCATCCTGATCATCCTCGGCCTGGGGGTCTCGCTGACCGTCAAGCGCCGCAGGGTGTGGGTGCGTGCGACCCGTTTGGAGGACGGGCGTACTTTGGTCGAGGTCGGCGGGCTCGCCCGTACTGACCAGGCAGGATACGGTGAGGAGTTCACGCGCCTCGCCCGCGCGGTCTTGAACGAGGAGAAGTCCTGATGCCGGTCAACGAGACACTCGCGACCTACAGCGACTGGCTGTACCGCAGCGCTCTGGGCGTCTACCTGTTCGCTGTCCTGCTCTACGCGGTCGAGCAGGCCTTCTCCCGTGCGCCGCGCAAGGCCGGGGCGCTGGTCGGAGCCGGTGCGCCGGACGTCCTCACCGACGAGCCGAAGAGCGAGCTGACCAGGGCCGAACGCATCGGCCGCATGGGCGCCGCGATGACGGTCCTCGGCGCGTTGCTGCACCTCGGGTCGTTGGTCATGCGCGGTCTGTCAGCCGGGCGGGCGCCCTGGGGCAACATGTACGAGTACATGTCGCTGCTGTGCCTCGCGGCCGTGGCGACGTGGATCGTGCTGATGGTCAAGTTCCCGATCCGCCGGCTCGGCGTGTTCGTGCTGCCCCCGATCCTGGTCCTGCTGTTCCTCGGCGGCACCGTCCTCTACGCCGAGTCGGCGCCGGTCCAGCCCGCGCTGCGGTCGTACTGGCTGGTGATCCACGTCTCCGTGATCTCGATCTCCTCCGGCATCCTGCTGATCCCGGGCGTCACGTCGATCCTCTACCTGCTCAAGGACCGCAAGACCGACCGCTTCCCGAAGCTCCCGTCCGCCGACGTGCTCGACCGCATGTCGTACCGGACCACGGTGCTCGCGTTCCCGCTGTTCACCGCGGGCATCATCTGCGGCGCGATCTGGGCGGAAGCGGCGTGGGGCCGGTTCTGGGGCTGGGACCCCAAGGAGACGGTGGCGTTCGTCTCGTGGGTGGTCTACGCGGCGTACCTGCACGCGCGTGCGACGGCCGGTTGGCGTGGCCGCGGGGCCGCTTGGATCAACGTCGCGGGCTTCGCGCTGAACGTCTTCAACCTGTTCTTCATCAACTTGGTCGCGACCGGGTTGCATTCTTACGCCGGTCTCTGACGAGTTGGCCCCCACGTCGATGGAACCGCTGGTGGTTGCGTACCGTCGCAACCCGGGGGTCGGGGAAGTCCTGGTCCCCTTGCTCAGGGAGGGCCACAGCGGTGACATGGCAACCACCGGGTGAGGAACAGGGCTCCGGCCCGCAGTACGTCGACCCTCAGGCGGCGGCCTACCTCGACCCGCAGCAATCCGGCCCGCAGCACGTCGGCGGCGGCCTATCCGGCCCCTACCACGTGGGCGGCAACCCCTCCGGCCCGTACCAGGTGCCCGGCGGTGCCTCCGGTCCCTACCAGGTGCCCGGCACCGCGTCGGGTCCGTACCCGGTGCCCGGTTCGCAGTCGGGCAGCTACCAGGTGGGCGGCGGCCAGTCGGGTGCTCATCCGGTCGGTGGTGGCCCGTCGGGTCCGCACAGCACGGGGCAGAACGCGGCGCAGTACGGGCAGTTCGCGGGCTCGCCGTTCCCGAACAACTTCCCGCAGCAGCAGTACCGCTCGCAGGCGCAGGAAGTGTCGTCGCAGCAGCTGATCAAGAAGGAGAAGCGCCCGCCGACGTCGGGCTGGCGCAAGACCCTGCACACGGTCACCGGTGGCGCCATCAACCTCGGCGAGAGCCCTGCCGACGTGCGCCGCCGCGAGCTGATCGCGCGGATCAACCAGCCGCTGCGCGGGTGCTACAAGATCGCGATGCTGTCGCTCAAGGGCGGTGTCGGCAAGACCACGACGACCACGACGCTGGGCTCGACGTTCTCGTCGCTGCGCGGTGACCGGGTGATCGCCGTCGACGCGAACCCCGACCGCGGCACGCTGGCGCTGAAGATCCCGCGGGAGACCACGGCGACCGTGCGCCACCTTCTGCGCGACGCACCGCGGATCACGAAGTACAGCGACGTGCGCGCGTACACCTCGCAGTCGCCCGCGCGCCTCGAGGTGCTGGCGTCCGAGCAGGACCCGGCGGTGTCGGAGGCGTTCAGCGAAGAGGACTACCGGCGCACGGTGGCGTTGCTGGAGCACTTCTACAACATCGTGCTGACCGACTGCGGCACCGGACTGATGCACTCGGCGATGAAGGGCGTGCTGGACGAGGCGGACTCGCTGGTCCTGGTGTCGTCCGGCTCCGTCGACGGCGCGCAGACCTCGGCCGCGACGCTCGACTGGCTGGAGGCGCACGGCTACCGCGACCTGGTCGCGAAGTCCGTGTGCGTGATCAACTCGGTGCGCCCGAAGTCGGGCAAGGTCGACCTCGACAAGCTCGCCGCCCACTTCCAGCAGCGGTGCCGTGCCGTGGTCCGCCTGCCGTTCGACGCCCACCTCGAGGAGGGCGCCGAGATCGCGCTGGACCAGCTCGCGCCGGAGACCCGGCTCGCGTTGCTGGAACTCGCCGCGGTGGTCGCGGACGACTTCCCGCACTCCTGAGGCGGGTACGTCTGACAGTGGCGGAAAGGGGTCCTGCGATCAGGGCCCCTTTTCCGTTCACTCCTCGCGCTTGCGCTGCTCGTCGAGCTTGCGCAGGAACTCCGGGTCGTCGTCGGGTGCGATCACCTTGCGGCCTGGGGTGTACTCCGAGTGCTGCGGGGCGAACGCTCGCCACACGAGCACAGCCACGGTGAGCGCACCGATCACCGCCAGCAGGTAGATCATCGTGTCGCCACCTCCCTTTGCCACGAGATTACCCGCGGCACAGGAGTTACCACGGTTTCAATGGCGAACGGGTTCAGTCGCCTCGGTCGTCAGCTCCGAGAGGAGCTGCTTCACCTCGGTCTCACGGAACCTGCGATGTCCTCCAGGGGTGCGGATCGAGCCGATGCGACCTGCGGTGGCCCATCGGGTCACGGTCTTCGGGTCGACCCGGAACAGATTGGCGACTTCCCCAGGCGTCAAGAGCCGCTCGGTGGCTGCAGTCACTCGTCCTCCTCAGATCAGACGTTCCGGTCTGATCGTGGCATCTGACCCATCAGGTACTCGAACGCTTGTTGTTTGGTAAAGAGGTAGTAAGGGACGCAGAGGGCGAACCGGACACCCGAGGTCCGCTGTGTGCCCGGACACGTGGGGCATAGGGTGTCGCGGGTGGATGCTCTTGATCGGCAGATCATCGCCGCGCTGCGCGCCAACGGACGGGCCACGTACGCCGATCTCGGCAGGCAGGTCGGCCTGTCCGCGTCCGCCGTGCACGAGCGGGTCGGCAAGCTCGAGTCCAGCGGCGTGATCGTCGGCTACCACGCCGTCGTGGACCCCAGCGCGGTCGGCCTGGGCGTGACGGCGCTGATCGGGATCCACCCCACCGACATCGCGGACGACAACGAGGTCGCCGTCGCCCTCGGTGAGCTGCACGAGGTCGAGTCCTGCTACCGGGTGGCGGGCGACGAGTCGTTCATCGTCAAGGTCAGGGTGGCGACCGTCGACGACCTGGAGCGCTCGCTCGGCCGTCTGCGGCGCATCCCCGGGGTGGCCCGCACCCGCACGACCGTGGTGCTCTCCACGCGGTTCGAGGGGCGCCCGAACACCGGCGACGAGGAAGGCGACGTAACCTGGACGGGTGCTCGCTCGTGATGTGACGCTCTACGTCCTCGCACGCCTCGGCCTCGTCGCGGTGGTGACCGGCGCGCTGCTGTTGTTCAAGGTTCCTTTGCTGCCGGCGCTGGCCGTCGGGGTCGTCGTGGCGCTGCCGGCGTCGTTGTTCCTCTTCAAGGGGTTGCGCCAGCGGGTCGCGGTGGGCCTGAACGAACACCAGGCGGCGCGCAGGGCCGAGCGGGACAAGCTGCGGTCCGAACTGCGCGGTGACGAAGGTCCTGTCACCCAGGCATAGGACGTCTGCCGGTTATCGTGCGGGCTGTGAGTACCTCCGTTGACCGCGTTTGCAGCAGGACCAGGCACTGGGTGTGCGAGGCCGTCGGGATCATCGAGGCGGACGCGAACCGCAGCGCCGACACGCACCTGCTGCGCTACCCGCTTCCGCTCGAATGGGGCATCGACCTCTACCTGAAGGACGAGTCGACGCACCCCACGGGCTCGTTGAAGCACCGGCTCGCGCGGTCGTTGTTCCTCTACGCCATCTGCAACGGCTGGATCACCGGCGGCACCCCCGTGATCGAGGCGTCGTCCGGGTCGACGGCGGTCTCCGAGGCGTACTTCGCGCGGCTGCTGGGGTTGCCGTTCATCGCCGTCATGCCCCGCTCGACCTCGGCCGAGAAGGTCGCGCTGATCGAGCGGCAGGGCGGGAAGTGCCACTTCATCGACGAGCCGTCGGCGCTCTACGACGAGTCGCGGCGGCTCGCGGCCGAGCTCGGCGGTCACTTCATGGACCAGTTCACCCACGCCGAGCGGGCCACGGACTGGCGGGGCAACAACAACATCGCCGAGTCCATCTTCGAGCAGATGAGGCTGGAGCCCTCGCCCGAGCCCGACTGGATCGTCGTGGGCGCGGGCACGGGCGGCACGTCGGCCACCATCGGCCGGTACATCCACTACCAGAAGTTGAACACCCGGCTGGCCGTCGTCGACCCGGAGCACTCGGTGTTCTTCGAGGCCTGGCGCGACGGCAACCGCGACCTGGTGGCCACGCGCGGCTCGGGCATCGAGGGCATCGGGCGGCCGCGGGTGGAGCCGTCGTTCATCGGCGAGGTGATCGACCGGATGATCAAGGTGCCGGACGCGTCGTCGATCGCGACGATCCGGTACGTGGAGGACCTGCTCGGCCGGCGCGTCGGCGGCTCCACCGGCACGAACCTCTGGGGAGCGTTCCAGATCGTCGCCGAGATGCGGCAGTCCCGTGCGCGCGGGAGCGTGGTCACGCTGCTGTGCGACGGCGGTGAGCGTTACGCGAACACCTACTACGACGACACATGGGTAGCCGCTCAGGGCATGCACCTCGACCCGTGCCTGGAACGGCTGGACAACTTCCACCGCACGGGGAACTGGTGACGAGAGCTGTGCGTCACAGCGTGACCTGAGCACCTGAGTCCGCAGGGGGGACGCTGTGTCGTCGATGTACACCGACGCGGCCGAGTTGCGCGCGTACGCCGAGTACCTGCGCACCGAGGCCCAAGAGTTCGAGACGATCCGCAAGTACGTCCACGCCACGGCCTGCGACAAGGCGGGCTTCACCGGCCTGCTGACGTTGCTGCAGCCGGGCGTGGACGTCGTGCGCGCGTTGTTCGACGAGACGCTCGACTTCGGCAAGTCGAAGCTCGAGGGCACGGCTTCCGCGGTGGACGCGACGGCGAAGACCTACGAGGACCTCGACCGGGCTCAGCGGGCGATCTTCGAGGGGATCCTCAGGTGACCACCGCGAGCTACCAGTCCGTGCGCCCGGTCGCGGCCTCCCTCAAGCAGCCCGAGGTAGACCGGGCGTCGCTCAACGACGTCCTGCAGGAGCAGGGCTGGGGCGTCCAGGCCGTCAACTGGGTGTTCGAGGCGGTGACCGGCGAGAGCCTGGTCGCCACGATCATCACGCCGATCACCGGCGACTGGTCGAAGATCCGTGCCGACGGCGACGCGTGGCGCATGGTCGGCAACGCCATGAACGACGTCTCGTACAACCTCACCGACGCGGTGGGCAAGGTGCGCGACCACTGGGACGGCGACGCGGCCCGCGCCCACGAGAAGTACATCGCGCTCGGCTGGAAGGCCGGCCTGCTCGCGGAGATGGGCGTCGCCCAGCTGATCGCGAAGGGCTTCGACACCGTCGCGTCCGGGGCGGAGGCGCTCGGCAAGCAGGCCGCCCGCCTGCTCGACTACCTCGTCAACAAGCTGCTCGAGGCCGCCGCCACCGTCTGGATCCCGGTCGGCGGCTGGATCAAGGCCGCCGAGATGGTCTGGAACGCGTACCAGATCTACCGGCGCGTCATGGACATCATCGAGACGGTCCAGAAGCTCATCGCCGACGTGAAGGCGCTCTTCGACGCCGTCGGCCGCGTCTTCTCCGCGATCGGCAAGCTGAAGGACGCCGACTCCCTCGCCGAGGCCATGAACGCCACCCAGGAGGTGGCCGAGGCCGGGCGCGACGTCCGCAACTCGATCAACGACATCCGCGACGACATGACGGCCGTCAAGGACTCCGCGACCGAGATCGTGGACCGCGGCCAGGACATCGGCACGAAGGTCCGCGAGGTCACCGCACCCCCCGGTGCGTCCGACGCCGAGGGCACCAAGCCCGCCGCCGTCTCGTCCGCCGCTCCCGGTGGCGCGCCCGTCGCGCCGCCGCCTGCCGTGCAGGGCGGCTCGGACGCTCCGGCCACCCACGCCGCCGCCGCGGGCGGTCCCGCTGTCGCCGCGCCGCCGTCGACGGGCGGTGGTTCCGGCGGGGCACCCGCCGGTGCCGGTGGGCACGGCGGCTCGGGTGGCGGTCCGGTGAGCGGCCCGCCGACCGTGCGCCCCGACACCGCGACCCACGTGGCCGGTGCCGCTCCCGCGGCGGCCCCGCCCACGTCGTCGCACCAGACGCCGATGGCCGGCGCGATGCCGATGGGCGCCCCGATGGCGCCCGGCGCCGGTGGTGGCGACCAGACGAGGAGCTCCGGTTCGCGTCCGGGCGCGGGCGGAGTACCCGCGTTCCCGAGCGCGGGCGCGCCCACGGGCCAGCCCAGGCCGACCGGCCTGCCGGCGCCTCCCGGACAGGGCTCCGGCCTGCCGACGCCGCCGGGGATCCCCGCCCAGGGGAGCTCGCCCGCCGGCCCGCGTCCCGGCGGCCTGCCCACGCCGCCGTCCGGTCCTCAGGGCCCGGGCAGCCACTCCGGCGCGCACCCGTCGGGCACCGGCGGCACGCACCCGACGCCGCCGAACTCCGGCTCGCACCCGTCGCCCGGCTCCGGTCTGCCGACCCCGCCGAGCCCCGGTGGGCACCCGGTTCCGGGCAGTTCCGGCCTGCCCACGCCTCCCGACCACCCGAGCGCGAGCTCCGGAACGGCGACCGCCCCGGCCCCGTCCGGCGCGGGCGGCGGCCTGCCGTCGCCTCCCGGGCACCCGGCCCCGAGCGCGGGCGGCGGTCTGCCGTCACCTCCCGGACACCCGAGCCCCGGCACGGACCACCCGGCCCCGTCCGGCAGCACGCCGCACGACGGCGGAACGCGCCCGCACGACCCGACCCCGTCCGGCACGACCCCGGGCGACCAGCCGGGCCCGCGTCCGCACGACACCACGCCTCACGACGGCGGCACCAAGCCCCACGACACGACGCCGTCCGACGGTGGCACGCGCCCGCACGACCCGACCCCGGGCGACCAGCCGGGCCCGCGTCCGCACGACACCGCCCCCGGCGGCACGACGGACACCAAGCCCCACGACACCGACCCGCGGCCCCACGACACCGACACCCGGCCCCACGACGGCGACCCGAAGCCGCACGACACCGACATCCGTCCCGACGACGGCAAGCCCCACGACACCGACACCAGCGGTGCCGGGGACGCGAAGCCGCACGACCCCACCCCGGACACCGACCCGGCCCCGCCGGCCGACCGCGACCCCGGCACCAGGCCGTCCGACGAGGCCACCACGGGCAACAACGGCGACGGCGACGGGGGCGGCACCCCGCCGCCCGCCGGCCCCGACCTCAAGGGCCACTTCGACGCGGCGGCGATGGCCGCGCAGGGCCAGGGCTACCAGCACCAGCTGGAGCAGATCCTGCCCGACCAGGCCGACCGCGACCGCTACGTCGAGCTGAGCCAGAAGCTGTCCACCGACCTCAGCGCGGACGAGGCCCAGCACGTCGCCGACGTCCGCAACCAGATCAAGGTCGACACCGGCGACATCGTCACCAAGGCGCTCAGCCCGAGCGCGGTCAGCACCTACCTGCCCGACCAGCCGCACGCCCCGGGCAGCAAGGGGGAGACCTGGCAGAACCAGATGGCGGGCTCCGTCGCCCGCGGTCAGGACGTGGTCGGCGTCAACACCCCGCAGGGCCTGCGGGACGGCCTCGCCCTCGACGACAAGGGCAAGGGCTGGACGCCGATCCCCGAGGGCGCGCCGTCTGCGATGCAGCTGCGGTACGAGCTCACCGACCAGAACGCCGGCGCGCACAACGTGCCGTTCGGCGGGCCGAAGATGGACACCCCGGACTTCACGCAGCCCGGGCCGTACCCGGAGGGCCACTACCAGTCGCCGCAGGAGAAGGCGCACTACGAGGCGTCGCAGAAGCAGATGGCGGCGGCCGGTGGCAGCGCGAAGGTCTACGACGGCTACGACCCGTTCACCGGTACGGGCTCCACGATGGGCGGCATGCCGGAGTGGCGCGTCGACGCCGGCACACCGTTGCCCGATCGTGCCGAGATCTGGCAGGTGAACGAGGACGGCTCTGAGAAACTGCACGCCGTGTACGACCGCAAGTTCGGCTGGACGAAGCTCTGATGACCCAGTACTCCCAGGAGATGGCCGAGTACCGGGGCGAGGTGTACTTCGCCGGCGCCGAGGACGCCGACCACGTCTGGATCCGCAAGGTCCCGGGCGTGGCGTACGTCCACGCCGACGGTTTCCAGACGTACGGCAACCGCGAGTTCAAGACGGTCGCGGTCACCGAGCTCGACGCCTGGTACCGCGAGACCTGCACGGCGACGTGGCGCGGGCAGCCGTTCAACGTCGTCGTCATCGACGGCGGCAGGGCCGAGGCGGGGTACGCGGGCGGCGAGTACGGCTGGGCGGCGGACAACGGCCTCGAAGGTGACCAGTACAACGGCTACCGGGCCACGCTCGACGTCGGCGAGCTCGCGGACGTGCAGGTCGACCGCACCGACTTCCTGGCGCGGTGGAAGGAGAAGAACCCGGGATGAGCACCCCTCAGGCCGTGCGCAAGGCGGCCGGCATCGGGCCGGAGACGATCCTGCAGAAGATCGTCCACCCGGCGATCGCGCAGCTCTACCTGGGCAACGTCGTCGTGACGGGCAAGTTCGAGCCGCACCGCGCGGCCGGGTTCGTGACGCGCGGGCAGGACTTCCCGCAGGGCACGTCCGAGCAGTTCGCCGAGGCGTTCGGCGTCGACAGGGTCGCCGACTGGCCGCGGGGAACCCAGTACCTGCTGCGCTTCCTCGCGCACACCACGGAGCTCTTCGACACGAGCTTCGGCGGCCCGACGCTCGAGGGCGCGCGGAAGATGGGCACCTCGCGCGTCTACCCGGTCCCGTTCACCGGCACCGGCTACACGCCGAGCGCGAACCCGATCCCCGAGTACGTCATGGAGCTCGCCGAGCTCCCGGCGGGCACGGAGCTGTGGCGCTTCGAACCGGACGGCACCGGCCGCAGCGTCGGCAAGTACCTGAACCGCCAGGTCGGCTGGATCCCCACGGGTGACGTCGGCTTCGGGCCCGCGAGGTTCTGGCAGGCACCGGTCCCGCACCGGCCCACCGTCCGCCGCGGGCTGATCGGCCGGTACCGCGGCCAGGACTTCGACGTCGACTTCGGACCGGCGCCCGGTTCCGTCCTGCTGCACCCGCTCGCCGGGCAGCCCGCGCCGCCGGACTTCACCGTCGAGCACGGCGCCGCGTTCCTCGAGGTGCCGGACGCGCTCGTCGAGGACCTGCAGCTGGTCCGCACGGTCTGCACGTACCGGGGCGCGGAGTTCGAGATCGTCGGTGTGCTGGGCGACCAGGCCGTGCTGCACTTCCTCGGCGAGAACTACGAGGTCGCCCAGGAGCTCGGGTTGTCCGAAGTGGACTTCCGGCAGTGGCGCACGGTCGCGCGGCGCGACGAGGTGAGCGACATCCGCGGGGACGCGAGGCCGGTCCAGCGGGGTCTCTTCGCGAGGGAGAACTGAGATGACCACGCCGAACGACAGCTGGAAGTCGCCGGAGCTGCGCGCCGCCGAGGCGCAGGTCGACGCGCGCTTCAAGGAGGCGCAGGACCTCGCGAACCGCCTCAAGGACACGCCGCTGCCGCCCGTGCCGCCGGTCGACTACAGGGCGATCGCGCAGCAGGTCGAGCGGGCCGCGCAGGAACGCGACGCGCCCGAGCAGCTCAAGGCGTTGAAGCGCAAGGTCGACGCGGGCGAGTTCACGTGGGAGGACGTCGTCTCCGGCAAGGCGGCGCAGGACCCCGACGTGCAGGCCATGCAGCAGGAGAACGTCAAGAAGATGAAGCAGGCGTTCCAGATGCTGCAGGAGGGCCTGACGCCGGAAGAGATCATGAACGCCCAGGACCCGCGCAGGAACCGCGGCGGCGACGACGGCGACGAGAACGCGCCCGACATCTTCACGGAGGACAAGTGGTGATGACGGCCTGGCGGACACCGGACATCCTCGCGGCGGAGGACTTCCTCACGAACGCCGTCGCCGAGGCGGACCGCGCGATGCGGACCGCCCAGCAGGGCCTCAGGGGCAGGGAACCGTCCACTGAGGACATCCGCAGGGTGATGCAGTTCGCGAAGTCCAGCGAGGCCTCACCGGCGATGCGGCAGCTCGCGGACCGCATCGCGCGGGGCGCCGGCCTGAGCTGGCGTCAGGTGCTCACCGGCGAGGCGGGCCACGACCCGCTGGTGCGCCAGGCGCTCGAAGCCGACCGGGCCCGCCTCGACGAGCTGATCCAGGGCGAGACGGCTCCTCCGCCGCCTCCCCGCAGGCCCGCGCGCACCGACGACGACGAGCCCGTGCAGTTCACCGAGGACGCCTGGTGATCAGTCCAGGACGAGGGCGACGCTGACCAGCACGGCCCAGGCCAGCATGGCGATCCCGGTGAACTGCAGCACCGGGATCAGGTCCTTGCCACCGCGCCCGGCGGCCACCCGGCGCACGGCGGGCAGCAGGACCGGCGCCGCGAGGAACCCGAGCAGCGCGTACGGCACCCGCACGACCATGCCCAGCGCGATCAGGAACGGCACCACGACCAGCGCCAGGTAGAGGCGGCGGGTGTCCTTGTCGCCCAGCACCACGGCCACCGTGCGCTTGCCCGACACGGCGTCCGTCGGGATGTCGCGCAGGTTGTTGGCCACCAGCACCGCGGCGGAGATCGCTCCCATCGCGATGGACGCCCCGATTCCGATGCCGGTGATCTCACCGGTCTGCACGTACAGCGTGCCCAGCACCGCGGCCGGGCCGAAGAAGAGGAACACCGCGATCTCGCCGAGGCCCGCGTAGCCGTACGGACGCTTGCCGCCCGTGTAGAACCACGCCCCGAGAACGCACACGGCACCGAACGCGAGCAGCCACCAGTAGCCGGACAACGCCACCAGCACGAGCCCGGCGACCGCGCCGAGACCGAGCGAGATGAACGCGGCCAGCCGCACCTTCGCGGGCTCGGCCGCACCCGAGCCGGTCAGGCGGAACGGCCCCACGCGGTTGTCGTCCGTGCCGCGGATGCCGTCCGAGTAGTCGTTGGCGTAGTTCACACCGATCTGGAACGCCACCGACACGACGAGTGCGAGCACGGTGTAGAGCGCGTTGAACTCGTCGATGTGGTGCGCCGCGGCCGCACCCACGACCACGGGCGCGATCGAGTTCGGCAGCGTGCGCGGGCGGGTCCCCTGGATCCACTGGACGACTGAGGCCATGCCTCCATCCTCCGTCATGGTCGCTGAGGACCCGCCAACGGGCCTATCAGCAGGTGGTGGCGCCGGAGACGCCCGCCACGTAGGCCTTCGCGACGTGCTTGCCGGACGCGATGCGGTACCAGACGTTCGACGTGCCCTGCGTGCCCGACACGGACTCACCTGTGAGCTGGCAGGTCACCCTGACCTGGGCGTAGTTCGCGGCCAGACCGACCTGCGCGCTGGAGGAGTTCGCTCCACTGCGGACGTTGACGGTGCCGTTGGCCGCTGCCGTGCGGACCGTCCCCACAGGACCGGACCCGGTCCACAGGTACGTGACGGTCACCCACGCGTTGTTGGTGAGCTTCAGGCCGTCCCAGAACGTGCCGTCGGCGAGGTCGATGCCCGCCGGGTTCGCGACCTCGCGCCCGAACTGGTCCTTGCCGCCGTTGTAGTTGTTCTCGTACGCGGCCTGCGCCTGCGGCTTGCCCTGCGGCAGGTCCTTCCACATCTCCCGGGTCGCGGACGGGTTCCAGTAGTCGTCCTTGGTGTTCCACGGGCCGACGTCCCACACCGGCGCCCACTCGCAGCGGCCGTTCGACGCGCACACCTGCACGCTGTAGTTGCCGGAGTTCCTGCCCGCCAGGCCACGCCGCGACGGCAGCGCGACGAAGTGGTCGCGCGACCGGATCACGTGCCCGTTCGCCGTCGTGCCGCCGACGAGGCCCTCGCGCGTCGCGTAGACCCGGTACGAACGTCCCGCCGCCGCGGCGGTGACGTCGTCCGCGGACGGTCCGGCCGGCACCTGCCTCGCCGAGAGCTGGACCTTCTTCGCCTTGCCGCTGCTGAGAACCAGACGCGTCTCGACCGTGGACGTGGTCACCGGCAACGTCGCCGGCGCCTCCAGCCACTCCGTCCACTGACCGTCCGGGCGCAGGCCGCGCACGTCGACCACGCC
This sequence comes from Lentzea sp. DG1S-22, assembly GCF_036321065.1. Classification (NCBI taxonomy): domain Bacteria; kingdom Bacillati; phylum Actinomycetota; class Actinomycetes; order Pseudonocardiales; family Pseudonocardiaceae; genus Lentzea; species Lentzea sp. DG1S-22. Next base: position 6,475,865 of record NZ_CP143276.1, read on the forward strand.
GTCGCCGGTCACCACCGCCGTGACCGCGTTGGCGGGCCGGGCGAGCCTGTGCGAGCCGAGCTCGACCAAGCCCAGGCGCGGGGAGCCGCCCCACGTGGCGGAACGGCCGCTGACGTCCGCGGTCCACTCGTTCGACGCGGGAGCCGCCTGAGCGGGAGACGCGAGTCCGGCCACCAACGCGGCGCCGGTGACCAGCGGTAACAGGTAGCGCATGAGAAACCCCCATCGCTGACGCGCGCGGCGAGGGTGCCGGGCGCTTCGCGGCGAGGGTTGTCCTCAGCGGTAAAGGTTCACCTAAATCAGCGATCGTGACGCATGTACGACGTTGCATTCCAACCTCGCTGCCGGGAACTACGGGCCTCCGAGGTCGAAGCGGCGTCATGCGGTCGAGTCCAGGCCGATCAGGTTCCGCTCGACAGCCGCACAACCGTTCGACGCGCGCTGCCTGTCGTGGAAGATCGAAGTCGCCGGCCGCGCGAGCTCCGTGTCGATCTGGAGTGTCGCCGGCCGGCTCCGTGACGTGCGAATGATCGGGAAGCCGGCACATCTCAAGGCGTTGAGCTCTCGACCTGTCAGGGAAACCGACCTGGTCCACCGTGACGGCATGTGGTTGTTGCACGTGGCTGTCGACGTTCCCGAAGCGCCCAGACGGGAACCCGTGAACGGTTTCCTCGGTGTCGACATGGGAATCGTGAACCTCGCCACCACTTCCGACGGCGATCGGATGTCAGGGACCTGCCTCAACCGCTACCGCAAGCGCCAGCAGCGCCTTCGCGGGCGTCTGATGACCAGGAGAACCGCTTCCGCACGAAGGTTGCTGAAACGTCGTCGTCGCAAGGAGCAGCGGTTCGCCGGCGACCTGAACCACCGGATCAGCAAACGCATCGTGGCCGAGCTGAACGCACCGGACGAGGCATCGCCGTCGAGGAGTTGACGGGGATCCGCGAGCGGGTACGGCTTCGCAAGCCCCAACGGGCCATGGTGCACTCGTGGGCATTCGCCCAGCTCGGGCGGTTCCTCGCGTACAAGGCCGAACGGGCGGGAGTCGTTCTCCTGAAGGTCGATCCCGCTCACACCTCTCAGCAGTGCAGCGGTTGCGGTGAGATCGACAAGAAGAACCGGCGCTCGCAAGCACTGGGGCGAAGTCATGCGTCCGCACGCAGCGCCCACCCCGTCAGCCAGCCGGGGCGGCAGCCGCAAGCCTGGTGGCGTCCCTGAATTCTGACGATCGCGCGGCGATCGATCGAACAGGGCTCATGACCTAAAGGACGCGGCCACCGCGGCCCGGTCGACCTTGCCCGGCCCGCGCAACGGCAGCTCGGACACGAACCGCACCAGCTTCGGCGCCGCCGCCCGGCCCACGGCCTCGGTGACCACGGCCTTCAGCTCGTCGGCCGACGGCTGGACGCCGCGCGCGACGACGGCGGCGGCCACGGCCTGGCCCCACTCGTCGTCCGGCACGCCTACGACGCACGCCTCCAGCACGCCCTCGACGGTCGCCAGAGCCCGCTCCACCAGCACCGGGGGCACCTTCTCGCCGCCCGTGACGATCACGTCGTCCGCGCGTCCCAGCACCTCCAGCCGCCCGTCGCGCAGCCGCCCGAGGTCACCGGTGCGGAACCACTCGCCGAACGGCTCCGCGCTGCCGCGGTACCCGAGCGCCAGCACCGGCCCGCTGATCTCGATCAGGTCGTCGGTGCGCAACGAGACCCCGCGCAACGGGGAGCCGTCGTACACGCACCCGCCGGCGGTCTCGCTCATGCCGTACGTCGTGACGACCCGCACGCCCAGAGCGCGCGCCTGCTCCAGCAGCTTCGGCGGGGTCGCGGCCCCGCCGATCAGCACGCCGTCGAACTGCCGCAGCGCCTCGAGCCCGGGCCCCTCGCCCACGACGAGCCGGGACAGCTGCGTGGGCACCAGCGCGGTGTAGTGGCGGCCCGGCCGGCCCAGCACCGGCCGCGCGGCCTGCGCGAACCCCATGGCGCGGAAGCCGCCGGCGAGGTCGAGCACACCGGGCGTGGTGCCCGCCACGATCGACCGCACCAGCACCTGCGCCCCGGCGATGTGGTTCGTGGGCAGCGCCAGCAGCCACGTGCCGGGGCCGCCCAGCCGTTCGTGCGTCGCCTCCGCGGACGTGGTCAGCGCGTCCGCGTCGAGCAGCACGGTCTTCGGCTCGCCCGTCGACCCGGAGGTCGGCACGCCGAGCACGGCGCGCTTCTCCCAGCCGTCGAGCGGTCCGTCCACCAGCGGGTCGCCGCCCCGCAGCGCCGCGCGCAGTTCGTCGAGCATGGCCACCTGCCCAGGGTTGGTGCGGGCTCAGAAGTAGTACGGGTAGTTCGACCAGTCGGGGTCGCGCTTCTCCAGGAAGCTGTCGCGGCCCTCGACGGCCTCGTCGGTCATGTACGCGAGGCGGGTGGTCTCACCGGCGAACAGCTGCTGGCCCACCAGGCCGTCGTCGATCAGGTTGAACGCGTACTTGAGCATCCGCTGCGCCGTCGGCGACTTGCCGTTGATCTCCCGCGCCCACTGCAGCGCCGTGGTCTCCAGCTCGGCGTGCGGCACGACCTCGTTGACCGCGCCCATCTTGTGCATGTCCTCGGCGGAGTACGTGCGGCCGAGGAAGAAGATCTCGCGGGCGAACTTCTGCCCGACCTGCCGCGCGAGGTACGCCGACCCGTAGCCGCCGTCGAACGAGCCGACGTCCGCGTCGGTCTGCTTGAACTTCGCGTGCTCGGCGCTCGCGATCGTGAGGTCGCACACCACGTGCAGGCTGTGCCCGCCCCCGGCCGCCCAGCCGGGCACGACCGCGATGACGACCTTCGGCATGAACCGGATCAGCCGCTGGCACTCCAGGATGTGCAACCGCCCCGCGCGCGCCGGGTCCACGGTCTCCGCCGTCTCACCGGAGGCGTACTGGTAGCCGCTGCGACCACGAATGCGCTGGTCACCGCCGCTGCAGAAGGCCCAGCCGCCGTCCTTGGGGCTCGGGCCGTTGCCGGTCAGCAGCACGCAGCCGACGTCGGAGGACATCCGCGCGTGGTCGAGCGCCCGGTACAGCTCGTCCACCGTGTGCGGCCGGAACGCGTTGCGCACCTCGGGCCGGTTGAACGCGATGCGGACGGTGCCCTGGTCGAGCGCCCGGTGGTAGGTGATGTCGGTGAAGTCGAAGCCCTCAATCGGCTTCCACAGCGACGGGTCGAAGAGCTCCTGGTCTGCCACGGTCTGAGACTCTAGGCGCATGAATCCGTCCACGGCGCAGGCGAGGGTGATCGTCGACGAACTGGTCCGCAACGGCGTCCGGCACGCCGTGCTGAGCCCCGGTTCGCGCAACGCCCCGTTGTCGTTCGCCCTGCACCAGGCAGAACAGAACGGCCTGCTCACACTGCACGTGCGCATCGACGAGCGCAGCGCGGGGTTCCTCGCGCTCGGCCTCGCCAAGACGGGCACCCCGGCCGTTGTCACCTGCACGAGTGGCACCGCCGTGGCGAACCTCCACCCGTCCGTGATCGAGGCGCAGCTCACGGGTGTGCCGTTGATCGCTCTGACGGCCGACCGCCCGGTCGACCTCTACCGCACCGGCGCGAGCCAGACGATCGACCAGTACGACGTGCTCGGCCTCCCGACGCTGCACATGCCCGAGGGCGCGGACGAGGCCACCACCCGCTCGCTGGTCTGCCGTGCCGTCGCGACGGACGGCCCGTCGCACGTGAACGTGCCGTTCCGCCCGCCGCTGACGCCTGTCGACGCCGCCTGGCCCTCGTCGGACCGCGCCGGGGCGTGGACGGAGACGGACCGCGCGTTCACCGTCGAGACCCGGCCGTCCTCCCTGCCCGCGCGCACGCTGGTGCTGCTCGGGGACGACCGCCCCGAGCGGCTGCGGGAGGCCTCGCGCCTCGGCTGGCCGGTGATCGCCGAGCCGACCGCGCCCGGAGGCCTGCGCCACGGGTCGTTGCTGCTCAACGCGGGCTTGCCGGAGCACCTGCGGCCCGAGGCGGTGCTGGTCGTGGGCCGCGTGACGCTCTCGCGCGGTCAGCAGGCGTTGCTGAAGGACACGCCGGTCGTGCACGCCGTGGGCGACCGGGCGCAGTGGCCGGACGTGCCGTTCACGGCCTCGCGCGCGTCGACCTGGCTGCCCGAGCCCGCCGCGCTCGACGACGACTGGACGCGGTCGTGGCAGAACGCGGTGAAGAGCGTCAGCGCGGCCGTCGACGACCTGCTGGACGCCGAGCCGTGGCCGACGGGCCTGCACGTCGCGCGCGACCTGGTGCACGCCGTGCCGTCGGGGTCGCTGCTGTTCGTGGGCTCGTCCAACCCGATCCGCGACGTCGACTTCGCGGCCGAACGGCGCCCGGACGTGGTGGTGCACGCCAACCGGGGCGCGGCGGGCATCGATGGGAGCGTGTCCACGGCGATCGGGCTGGCGTTGCAGCACGACGGGCCGTCGTTCGCGCTGATGGGCGACCTGACGTTCCTGCACGACAGCAACGGCCTGCTCGCCGACCACCGGCCGGACCTCACGATCGTCGTGCTGAACGACGACGGAGGCGGGATCTTCTCCCTGCTGGAACAGGGCTCACCCGAGCACGCGGCGAGTTTCGAGCGCGTTTTCGGCACCCCGCACGGAACTGATCTGAGCGCTTTGTGCGCGGGCTACCGGATTCCGCACTCCACAGTGGACGGACGGGAGGAGTTCCGCGGCGCGATCGCGTCACCGAAGGGCCTCCAGGTGGTCGAGGTGCCGGCGAAGCGCGACGACCTGCGCTCGTTGCACCGACGTCTCAAGGCGGCGGTGTCAACCGTTTTCAGCAGATAGGAAACATACGTAAGTCGGTAGGCGGTCCAGGGTGGTCTGGATAGCGTCCGCCGCATGGCGATCAGATCCAAGGCAACGGCCGCGGTGGCGTCCGCGGCCGCGATGACGCTCTTCGCGGGGACGGCCCTGGCGGCGTCTCCCGGTGCTCCCGGAGCCGGCGACCCGTACTTCCCGTTCTACGGCAACGGCGGTTACGACGTCTCCCACTACGACATCAGGCTCAACTACACCCCGGCCGGCGACCAGCTCTCGGGCACGACGACGATCCTGGCGAAGGCCACCCAGGACCTCACCCAGTTCAACCTGGACTTCCTGCTCAAGGTGAAGTCGGTCAGGGTCAACAACGCGCCGGCGTCGTTCGTCTCGGACGGCGGCGAGCTCACGCTCACCCCGCGCGGCGGCGTGCGCAAGGGCCAGGACCTCACGATCGTCGTCACCTACGCGGACAGCCCGTCGACCGTGAAGGACCGCAACGGCTTCACGGCGTGGACGAAGACCGCCGACGGCGCCCTCGCCATCGGTGAGCCGGAGATCGCCTCCTGGTGGTTCCCGTCCAACGACCACCCGACCGACAAGGCCACCTTCGACGTCAACGTCGCCGTCCCGAACGGCGTCGAGGCGATCTCGAACGGCACCTTCCTCGGCACCACCCGCCAGATCAACGGCTACACCCGCTGGAACTGGCGCAGCGCCAAGCCGCAGGCGACCTACCTGACGTTCCTCACCATCGGCCAGTTCGAGGTCCGCCAGTCGACCGCTCCGAACGGCCAGCCGGTCGTGAACGCCTACTCGGACCGCCTCGGCGCCAACGCCGACTCCGCGCGCGCCAGCATCGAGCGCACGCCCGAGGTCACCGAGTTCCTGGCGGACAACTTCGGCCCGTACCCGTTCGAGGCGCAGGGCGGCGTCGTCACGCCGGACCTCGGCTACGCGCTCGAGAACCAGACCCGCTCCACCTACGACGGCGGCTTCTTCCGCCGCGGCGCCAACACCTACGTCGTGGCGCACGAGATCGCCCACCAGTGGTTCGGCGACTCGGTGTCGGTGCACCACTGGCGCGACATCTGGCTGAACGAGGGCTTCGCCTCCTACGCGGAGTTCCTGTGGTCCGAGCACGTGGGTGAGGGCACCGCCCAGGAGAACGCCGACTTCGTCTACGACTCGTACCCGGCGGACAGCGAGTTCTGGAACGTCCTGCCCGGCGACCCCGGCGCCTCCAACGTGTTCCACGGGGCCGTCTACGACCGCGGCGCCCTGGCCGTGCACGCGCTGCGCGTCGCCGTGGGTGACGAGAAGTTCTTCGAGGTCCTGCGCACCTGGGTCGCCGAGAAGAAGTACTCGGACGCGACGATCGAGCAGTTCACCGCACTCGCGGAGCGGATCTCGGGTCAGCAGCTGGACCAGCTCTTCCAGACCTGGCTGTTCACGAAGGGCAAGCCCGCGGAGGCTCCCGGCCGTGCGGCCGACGCGTCGAGGTCGCTCTCCGTCGCGGCCGAGCCGAAGTCGCGCGCCAAGGTCCAGCTGACGCACGAGCTGCTGGCCGCGCACAGGTAAACCCGGTGGCGTTCCGGACCCGGTGACGAGCACGATCGAGCCATGACCCCTCGTGTCGCGCTCGTCACCGGCGCCGGTTCCGGAATCGGCGCCGGAACGGCGAAAGCCCTTGCCGCCCAAGGCCACCACGTCGCCGTCGTGGACGTGTCCGACCGCGCCCGCACCGTGGCCGAGCAGATCACGTCGTCCGGCGGGACGGCGTTGCCCGTGCTCGCCGACATCAGCGACCCCGACGCCGTGACCGGCGCCGTGGCCGAGGTGGCGGCGCGGCTCGGCCCGGTCGGCATCCTGGTCAACAACGCCGGCTTCGCAAGGGACAACATGGTCCTCGACATGCCGCTGGCCGACTGGGACGCCGTGGTGAACACCCACCTGCGCGGCGCGTTCCTGATGCTCAAGGCCACCGCACCGGCCATGCGCGAAGCGGGGTGGGGCCGCGTCGTGAACATCTCCAGCATCTCCGCCCTCGTCGACAGCGACCGCGCCAACTACGTCGCCGCCAAGGCGGGCGTCGAGGGCTTCACCCGGGCCACCGCCCTCGACCTCGCCCCGTTCGGCATCACCGTGAACGCCATCGGCCCCGGTGTCATCGTCACGGAGATGACCAAGGTCTCCGCGGCCCGCGCGGGCCGCACCCTCGACGAACACGTCGAGGTGCAACGCAACTCGATCCCACGGGGCCGTGTGGGCACACCGCACGACATCGCCCGCGCCGTCCTGTTCTTCACCGCCGAGGACGCCGACTACGTGACGGGCCAGGTCATCTACGTCAGCGGAGGCCCCCACGGCTGACCCCGGCGTCCGTTTTCACCCGAACGAGCCCGTATCGTGGAACAGGTCCAAGTCATAACGTCGAGGGCTATGGCACCAAGCACCCCCTCCACCGCGTACAGCCGCGACCTGGGCGACGAACTGCGGCGGTTGCGCGAGACCTGCACGAACCTCAAAGGCCACGAGGTGGCCGCCCGCCTCGGCTGGGACCCGAGCAAGGTCTCGACGATCGAGCGCGGCAAGGCGCGGCCGAGCGAGATCGACCTCGTGCAGTTCCTGACGATGTGCGGCAAGGACGTCGATTTCTTCGAGGTGTTCAAGCAGCGCTACCGGTACGCCTTCGACGAGTACATCGTTCAGGCGGCCGGCTCGTTGCGCACCGCTGTCATGGCGGAGTCCACGGCGGCGAAGATCAGCAGCTACGAGACGCTGACCCCACCCGGCCTCATGCAAACACAGGCGTACGCCGACTGTCTGTACCGACAGACCGGAATCGCCACCGAGGAACAGATTCCGGGCCTCGTGCAGATGCCAACTGACCGTCAGGCGGTGCTGAAGCGCCACGATCGGGCGGCTTGCGTGTTCTACGTCCACGAGATAGCGCTGCAACAGCAAGTCGGTGACGCCCAGGTGATGGAGGACCAGTACCTGCGTTTGCTGTTCAACAGCCATCTTGTCCGGATCGTGCCGGAAGAGGTGGTCGCGGTCTCGGCCGGCTTCGTGCTGTGGGAGTACGAGACGGCCAGGGCCATCGCCTACAGCGAGACCGAGTTCTCGCAGGTGTTCGTGCAGGACCCAGGTGCCGTTGCGAGGACACGGCAGAACTTCAACCGCTTGGCCGAGGTCGCTCTCGACGAGCAGCAGACCCGGAACAAGCTCATGGAGTACATCGGTCGGCCGCGTGCAGAAATCGAGCTTCTGCGGAGTGGTCGTCGTACGGCGCGATAGCACCGCCACACACACGACTTCGCCGGGTTCCCCCAAAATCAACACTGGCGAGCGGGTCTGACGATTTCGGCCGTTGCCGAGGTGTTGACGTTCAGCGTCTCGGCAAGGCGGCGTTCGTGGCTAAAGCCCTTCGAGGGCCTCACGCATAGGCCGCATCTTGGCGTGCGCCTCCTGCACCTCGATGTCCGGATCGGAGTCGGCCACCAGCCCGCACCCCGCGAACAACCGCGCCGTCGACCCGGAGATCTGCGCGCACCGCAGCGCGATCCCCAGTTCGCCGTCACCGTTGCCGTCGATCCACCCGACGGGTCCGGCGTACCGCCCGCGGTCCATCCCCTCCAGCTGCGCGATCAGCTGGGTGGCGTCCAGCCGGGGCGTTCCGCCGACGGCGGCGGTCGGGTGCACCGCGGAGCCGAGGTGCAGCAACGACGTCGGCGACTCCAGGGTGCCGATGACGTCCGACGACAGGTGCGAGACGTTCGGCAGCCGCAGAACGGACGGTCCCTCGACGGACATGGTCGTGCAAAAAGGGCGCAACGTCTCCGCGAGAGAGGTGATCGCGTAGTCGTGCTCTTCGAGGTTCTTCTCCGACGACATCAACGCCGCGGCGAGCTCCTCGTCCGAAACGCCGTCGTGCGGCCAGGTGGTGCCGGCCAGCACCCGTGAGTCGACCACGGAACCGGTCCGCCTTAACAACAACTCGGGCGTGGCGCCCACGAGGCCGTCCACGGCGTAGGCCCAGCACTCGGGGTACCGGCGCGCGAGCCCCTGCAGGACGAAGCGCTGGTCCAGGCGGCGGTCGGTCGTGGCGATCAGGTCGTGCGCGAGCACGACCTTGTCCAGCTCGCCGGACCGCATCCGCCGGACGGCCGACCGCACTGCCTCGCGGTACCGCGTGACCGGCAGCTGACCGTTCGAGTAGCGGACGGAGGAGGGCCGCGAGAGAGGTGCGACCAGAGGCGCGGGGTCCGAGGCGCCGATGGTGGTGATCCACTGCTCGCCGTTGCGGCGGCCGACGACGACCTCGGGGACGATCAGCACCGAGTCGCCGGGGTCGTCGGCGAAGGCCATCGAGACGAACGCCACAGGTCCGCTGCCGGGCACGCCCAGCGGGTCCTCGACGTCGAGGTGCGACACGAACTCCTGCCACCACCTGTCCGCCTGCGCGAACCGGTCGGGGCCGCTGACCTCGAACCGAGCGGCCTCGCCCCAGCCGACCAGGCCGGAACCGTCGCGCACCCAGGCGAGCGCGCGCTCCGGGTCCGGCAACAGTCCGAGCAGGTCGCCGGCGGTGTCGCGCCTGGACCGGACGCGGATTCGCTGCCGTGCTCTCGATGTCGGTGCAGAGGTCACAGTCCGACTGTATGGACCTCAACCTGAAAGTGCGGCACCCGCCCGGCTCTAGACTTCTCAGTTGTGGTGGAGGACGCAGTGACCAAGACGCCCCGCGGTGTTCGCGTCCGCCGTGCGGTCTGCAAGGTTTTGTTCGTCGTCGGGGGCGTGATCACGCTCGTCTGCGTGTTGCTGCCCATCGCGTGCTGGCGCGACGACGTGGCCATCGAGCGGTCGATGGGGCAGGCGGTCGCGCAGGTCGACTCCGTCGCCTTCAACAGGACCGTTGTGCGGTACGCCACACCGGACGGGCGCGTGATCATCCCGTCGCAGGGGGTGCTGTACCCGCAGGGGCTCAACGTCGGGGACAACGTGCGCGTCGAGTACGACCAGACGAACCCGGAACTCACCCGCGTGGCCGGCCGGACGGCCGTGCTCAGCCTGCTCCCCGTCGGGACCTTCCTCGTGTCCGTCTGGATCGTCATCGCCGCGGTTGTGACAGTTCTACGCAGATTCGGCACTCAGGTGTAACATCGGGGCATGGCGGATGACCTGGAGCTGCGTTTCGAGCGCACCGTGCAGGCCGAAGCGCGCATCGAGCCGCGCGACTGGATGCCCGACGGCTACCGCAAGACCCTGATCAGGCAGATCGCCCAGCACGCGCACTCCGAGATCATCGGGATGCAGCCGGAGGGCAACTGGATCAGCCGCGCGCCCTCGCTGCGGCGCAAGGCGATCCTGCTGGCGAAGGTGCAGGACGAGGCGGGCCACGGCCTGTACCTGTACTCGGCGACGGAGACGCTCGGCGCCGACCGCGAGGACCTGACGACCAAGCTCATCGAGGGCCGCCAGAAGTACTCCTCGATCTTCAACTACCCGACGCTCACGTTCGCCGACGTCGGCGTGATCGGCTGGCTGGTCGACGGCGCCGCGATCTGCAACCAGGTGCCGCTGTGCCGCACGTCCTACGGGCCGTACGCGCGCGCGATGATCCGCATCTGCAAGGAAGAGTCGTTCCACCAGCGTCAGGGCTACGAGCTGCTCATGACGATGATGCGCGGCACGCAGCAGCAGCGCGACATGGTGCAGGACTCGGTCAACCGCTGGTGGTGGCCGGCGCTGATGATGTTCGGCCCGCCGGACGCCGAGTCCACGAACACCGAGCAGTCGATGGCGTGGCGGATCAAGCGCGACACCAACGACGAGCTGCGGCAGAAGTTCGTGAACATGAGCGTGCCGCAGGCCGAGGCGCTCGGCGTGACGTTCCCCGACCCCGAGCTCAAGTGGAACGAGGAGCGCGGCCAGTACGACTTCGGCTCGCCGGACTGGGACGAGTTCTGGCAGGTGGTCAAGGGTGGCGGCGTCTGCAACGAGCAGCGCATCGCCCACCGCCGCAAGGCGCACGAGGACGGCGCGTGGGTCCGCGAAGCCGCGGCCGCCCACGCCGCCAAGCACGCCCCGTCGAAGGAAGGTGCCGCGTGAGCACGTCTTGGCCCCTGTGGGAAGTGTTCGTGCGCGGCAAGCGCGGGCTGAACCACGTGCACGTCGGTTCGCTGCACGCGCCGGACGCCGAGATGGCGCTGCGCAACGCCCGTGACGTCTACACGCGCCGCAACGAGGGCGTGTCGATCTGGGTCGTGCCCGCCACGGAGATCACGGCCTCCTCGCCGGACGAGAAGGACCCGTTCTTCGCGCCGTCCGGGGACAAGGTCTACCGGCACCCGACGTTCTACGCGATTCCCGAGGACGTGCCGCACCTATGAAACTCGGGTGCGGGTGTCCCGCAAAACACAGTGACAATGCCTCACCCCGCGAATGGGTGGCCTGATGGGCTTCGACAACGCCTACGAGTCCCTGCTGGGTGGTGAGGACGCGCACTGGGCGTTCGGAACGGGCTTCTCCGAGGCCCTGTCCGGCGTCGACCGCGAGTTCCCGGCCGGCGTCGACCGCGACGCCCTCGCCGCGTACTGCCTGATGCTCGGCGACGACGCGCTGATCTTCTCGCAGCGGCTCGCGGAGTGGTGCTCGCGCGCCCCCGAGCTCGAAGAGGACATCGCGCTCGCCAACATCGCGCTGGACCTCCTCGGCCAGGCCCGCATGCTGCTCACGCGCGCCGGCGAGGTACTCGGCAAGACCGAGGACGAGCTGGCGTACCTGCGTGACGAACGCGAGTTCCGCAACGTGCACCTCGCCGAGATCGACTGCGGTCCCGGCCCCGGCGGCGACTTCGCGACGACCATCGCGCGCCTGCTGGTGTTCTCGTCGTGGCGTCTCGCGCTCTTCTCGCGGTTGCGCGGCTCGGCCGACCCGGTGCTCGCCGCGATCGCCGAGAAGGGCCTCAAGGAGCTGGCGTACCACCGCGACCACGCCGCGCAGTGGACCGTCCGCCTCGGTGACGGCACCGACGAGTCGCACCGCCGCATGCAGGCGGGCCTGGAGCGCGTGTGGCCGTACGTGGACGAGCTGTTCGCGCCGCACGCGGTCGAGGCGCGCTTGAGCGGTGTCGCCGTCGACCCGGCGTCGCTGCGGTCCGAAGTGGACGGTGTGCTGGAGGCGGTGCTGTCCGCCGCGGGCCTGACGCGTCCCGCCGACACGAAGGCCGCCCGCGTCGCGGGCATGGCGGGTCGCGACGGCGTGCACACCGAGGCCATGGGCTACCTGCTCGCCGAGATGCAGCACCTGCACCGTTCGCTGCCGGGAGCGGTCTGGTGACGACGGCGCTGGAGGTCGCGTCGGCCGTGCGGGACCCGGAGCTCCCGGTCCTCACGCTGGCGGACCTCGGCGTGCTCCGCGACGTGTCCGAAGTGGACGGTCGCGTTGTCGTCACCATCACCCCGACCTACTCGGGCTGTCCCGCGATCGACGAGATGGGCGCGGACCTGCGCCGGTCGTTGCTCGGCGCGGGGTTCTCCGAGGTCGAGGTGCGCCTGTCGCTGTCCCCGGCCTGGACCACGGACTGGATCAGCGCCGAGGGCCGCGAGAAGCTCGCCGCCGCGGGCATCGCGCCGCCCGCGCGCATCGGCCCGTCGGTCGCGGGCCCGGTGCCGCTGAACCTGGTGCCGCCGTCGAGGCAGGTCGCCTGCCCGCGGTGCGGCTCGCCGAACACCTCGGAGATTTCGCGGTTCGGCTCCACGGCGTGCAAGGCCCTGCGCCGCTGCAACGCCTGCTCCGAACCGTTCGAGCACGTCAAGGAGATCTGAGTTGTCGTCCAAGACCGGAAAACGCGCGGCTGCCTTCCACAAGCTCACCGTCGCCCGCGTCGACCGCCTCTGCGACGACGCCGTGGCGGTCACCTTCGACGTGCCCGGCGACCTGGCGGACGAGTTCGCCTTCACCGCGGGCCAGTACCTGACCCTGCGCCAGGGCGACGAACGCCGCTCGTACTCGATCTGCGCCCCGGCCGGCGCCGCCCCGCGCATCGGCGTCCGCCGCGTCGACGGCGGCCAGTTCTCGACCTGGCTCGTGGACCGCCTGGTCCTGGGCGACGTGGTCGAGGTCCTGCCGCCGCTGGGCAGGTTCACCCCGTCCGGCACCGGCACCCACCACGGCCTGGTCGTCGCCGGCTCGGGCATCACCCCGGCCCTGTCGATCGCCGCCACGGTCCTCGCCACCGGCGCCCGCGTGACCCTGCTGTACGGCAACCGCAGCACCAACACGGTGATGTTCGCCGACGAGCTCGCCGACCTGAAGGACCGCTACCCGGCGACGTTCCAGCTGATCCACGTCCTGTCCCGCGAACCGCGCGACGTGGAGCTCTTCACCGGCCGCCTGACCGCCGAGAAGCTGACGGCGCTGTTCGGCAGCGTCGTCCCGTTCGACGCCATCGACGAATGGTGGCTCTGCGGCCCGTACGAGATGGTCCAGGACGCCACAGCCGTGCTGCGTGATCGCGGCGTAGCTCCCGAACGCGTGCACCACGAGCTCTTCTACGTCGACGCGCCCCCGCCCCCTCCGCGCCGCACGGAGACCGTCGTGGACGCCGCCTCGTCGGTGACGGTCGTGCTCGACGGCAGGTCGACGACCCTGCCGCTCCCGGCCGACGAACCGATCCTGGACGCCGCCCAACGTGTGCGCGCCGACCTGCCGTTCGCCTGCAAGGGCGGTGTCTGCGGCACCTGCCGTGCGCTGGTCACGGAGGGCACGGTCGAGATGCGGCGCAACTACGCGCTCGACGAGTCCGAGGTGGCGGCCGGGTTCGTGCTCACCTGCCAGGCGGTGTCGACCAGCGAGTGCGTGACGGTCGACTTCGACGCCTGAACGGAGCAGTCCGTTACTCCTTTGAGACCATATGGTCCATGTGGCATGGGTTCTTGGACGAGTCGCGTCGTGGTGCGACCTACCTCATCGCAGTGACCTTGGTGCGTTCGCGTGATCTGGACGCGATGCGATCGGTGATGCGTGGGCTGGTGAAGCGCGGGCAGCGGCGAATCCACTTCAACGATGAAGGGGACCGCCAGCGCAAGGAGGTGCTCGCGCAGATCAGCACTCTCGGCGTGCGCGCCCATGTCTGGACGTGCAAGCACAACAACGACGCCTCGGCGCGCTCCGCCTGTCTGTTCGACATGATCCCCCGCTTGGTGGACCTCGACGTATCGCGTCTGGTGCTGGAAAGCTGCCAGCACCAGGACGCTGCTGATCGTCGCGTGCTGGCGTCGGGTATCCGCAAGTTCGGGGGAACCTTCACGTACGAGCATCTGAAGCCGGTCGAGGATCCGTTGCTGTGGATCAGCGATGCGATCGCATGGTCGTACGGCGCAGGTGGGGACTGGCGCAGGCGAGCTGTTGACCTGATCGAAGAGGTATCGGCGCAGAAAGCCCCTAGACAGCGCGAAACCCGGCAACCCGTCGTCCGGCGGGTGAACCGGGTCCACTTCCGGCTCCTATTGGAACCGGCAAGAAGAACTATAGCAGCAACAGGATGCAATCCGTGGACCAGACGGCCCACGAACGGTCGAAGAACATGGCACGATCACGTGGCATGGGGGTTGTGGCCCGTTCAGCGCTCTGGGGTGCCGGCATCGGCACCCTGCTGATGGGCGCGCTCACACTGGCGATCGACCTGGCCGTGCCGAACACGAGCGGCAAGCCGCCCGCGTCCGCCCTGGTCACGCTCGTCGCGATCGTGATGGTCGCCCTGCTGTTCGGCGGCATCCCCGGCACGGTCATCGGCACCGGTGTCGGTTTCCTGCGCCGCTCGGTGCAGCGCCCGCGCGCCGCGCCGCGCCCGATGCACCCGCCGATCCCGCAGCAGCCCTACGACATGTGGTCCGACCTGGTCGAACGCTGTGCCGAGTCGACGCGCCGGGTGGCGGCCGCGGTGCAGACCGTGCCGAACTCGCCCGCCAAGGAGTGGCTGCGGCGGATCAGCGAGCAGCTGACCGGAGAGCTCGACGACGTGCGCGGCATCGCGCAGCTCGGGCGGGCGCTGGGTGCCGTCGACCGGCAGCACCCCGTCTACCAGCGGTTGCTCAAGGCCACGCACGACTTCCACCAGTTCGAGAACGAGGTCGGGCGCGTCGCCCTGCAGATGTTCGACCACCCCGAGCTGGACGAGGCGCGCACGCACCTCGAGTTCCTGGAGAAGCAGCTGCCTCAGCTGTCGGCCTGAAGCGCCGACTGCCACCAGGCGAGCACCTCGTCGGCCGCGTCCGGGGCCGCCACCAGTAAGCCGTCCACGGGCAGTTGAGCACCCTCGCCTCGTCTGTCGAGCACGACCGCACCCGACTCCACGGCCAGTGACACCGCGCCGGCGACGTCCCATTCGTGGTAGCCGTGCAGCACGGCTGCGGCCACGTGACCCAGCGCCACTTGTGCGACGGCGAGGCACTTCGACCCGAGGACGCGTACGCCCGTTCCGGCTATCGCGGCCGTGGAGATGAATTCGCCCATGCCCGGCCACGGACCGGTACGCGTCATCTCGGTGCACACGACAAGAGAGTCGCCTTGGCGTTCGGTAAGGCGGACCGGGGTCCCGTTCGCGCGCATGCCACGGCCGCGCGCGGCGGCGTAGATCTGCGAGCGGTACGGGTCGGCGACGACGCCCACGACGGGGCCCCAGCGGTCCACCAGGGCGAGGCTGTAGGCGCACCACGGCATGCCCGCCGTGTAGTTCGCGGTGCCGTCCACGGGGTCGACGACCCAGCGGAACTCCGAGTCACCGGGGACGTCGGCGTCGGTGTTCTCGCAGAACACGGGGATCGAGGGGAACTCCGCCGTGAGCACGCGGCGGGTGTGGCGTTCCAGGGTGCGGTCGGTGTCGGTGACCCAGTCGAACGGGGACTCGCCGGAGTCCGGACGCACGCCGCGGCCGGCGGTGGCCATGATGACGTCCGAGGCGTCGTTCGCCAGGCGACCGGCCACTTCCAGCGCGATGGACACCAGGCCGGGGTCTACCGGGTGCGCGGGACGGGACGACAAGACGGTCATGCTGGCCTAGTTTCACCGCGTCGTGTGTCCGGAAACCGAAGCGCAGATGACGAATCGACGATCACCTGGCCACGACGTGAGGTGTTCTGTCCGCGTCAAATCCCGCGTCACGCGGACTTCATGCGGGCACCTCAGGGTGTCGGTGTGCGAGTAGCGATCGTGACCGAGAGCTTCCTGCCCCAGGTGAACGGCGTCACCAACTCCGTGCTCCGCGTGCTGGAGCACCTGCGCCGAGGCGGCCACCAGGCGCTCGTCGTGGCGCCCGGCGCCGGCGCGGACGACCACCACGGCACGCCCGTCGTCAGGGTCCCCTCCGTCGACGTGCCGCTGGTGACCAGTCTTCCGATCGGCGTGCCGGGCCCGAGGGTGCTGCACGCCCTCGCCGGCTTCCAGCCCGACGTCGTGCACCTAGCGTCGCCGTTCGTGCTGGGCGCCTACGGCCTCAGAGCCGCGCGCAAGCTCGACGTGCCGACCGTGGCCGTCTACCAGACCGACGTGGCCGGGTTCGCGGGCAACTACGGCCTCGGCCTCACCAAGCGCGCCGCGTGGCGGTGGACCAAGCGCCTGCACACCCTCGCCGACCGCACCCTGGCGCCGTCCAGCTCGGCGGTCGAGGCGCTGGAGCGGCACGGCGTGCCGCGGGTGCACCGCTGGGGCCGCGGCGTCGACGTCGACCTCTTCCACCCGCGGCCGAGGCGCAACGACGAGCTGACCATCGGCTACGTCGGCCGCCTGGCCCCGGAGAAGCAGGTCCACCGGCTCAAGGAGCTGCACGGGCTGCCCGGCGTGAAGCTGCGGATCGTCGGCGACGGCCCGGACCGCGAGCAGCTCGAGGCGGACATGCCGGACGCCGAGTTCCTGGGCTTCCGCACCGGCGAGGAGCTGGCGGAGGCCTACGCGTCGTTGGACGTCTTCATCCACACCGGCCCGCACGAGACGTTCTGCCAGGCCGTCCAGGAAGCCCTGGCCACCGGTCTGCCGGTGCTGGCCCCGAACGCGGGCGGCCCGCGCGACCTGGTGCGCCACGGCCGCACGGGGTACCTGTTCGAGGACGACATCGTCCGGTACGTCGACCTGCTGCGCGACCCGCTGCTGCGCAGGCGGTTCGGCGTCGCCGCCCGCAGGTCGGTGCTCACCCGCACGTGGCCCGCGGTCTGCGAGCAGCTGATGGGCCACTACGCGGCGGTCATGGGACTCACCCACCAGGCGGCCGCTTGAGGATCGTCCAGCTCGCCAACTTCTACGGACCGAAGTCCGGCGGCCTCCGCACGGCGCTGCACCACCTCGGCACCGGCTACGCGCAGCTGGGCCACGAGGTGGTGCTGGTCGTGCCGGGTTCGCGCCACGCGGACGAGGAGCTCCCCGGCGGAGTCCGGCGCATCACCCTGCCCGCGGTCAAGATCCCGTACACGGGCGGCTACCGCGTGGTCGACCCGTGGCGGGTGAAGACGCTGGTCGACCACCTCCGCCCGGACCGCCTGGAGGTCTCCGACCGCCTGACCCTGCGCGGCATGGGGGCGTGGGCGGGCGAACGGGACATCCCGAACGTGGTCATCTCCCACGAACGCCTGGACCGCCTGCTCCGGTTCGTCCTCCCCGAACCCCGGGCCGTCACGGCCGCGGACTGGGCGAACCGCCGCATGGCCGCCTCCTACGACACCGTGGTCTGCACGACGGGCTTCGCACGGGAGGAGTTCGACCGCATCGGCGCCACGAACGTCACCCAGGTGCCGCTCGGAGTGGACCTCGCCACGTTCACGCCGACCCGCCACTCCGCGGACCTGCGGCGAGACCTGTTGCAGGGCAGCGAGAACCTGTTGATCCACTGTGGACGGCTGTCGCCGGAGAAGCACGTCGAACGCTCCGTCGACACCCTCGCCGAGCTCCACGACCAGGGCCACTCCGCCCGCCTCGTGATCGCCGGCGACGGCCCCCGGCGCGCCGCCCTGGAGAAGCGCGCGGCCGGCCTGCCGGTGACGTTCCTCGGCTTCGTGAAGTCCCGCTCGGACGTGGCGAACCTCCTCGCCTCGGCCGACCTCTCCCTGGCGCCGGGCCCGCACGAGACGTTCGGCCTGGCCGCCCTGGAGGCGCTGGCCAGCGGCACGCCGGTGGTCGTGAGCAGGAGCAGCGCCCTGAAGGAGATCGTGCAGCCCTCGTGCGGGGCCGCCGTCCCCGACCACGCCGCGGCCTTCGCGACGGCGGCCCGGCACCTCCTGGCGACGGGCTCGCGGGAGGCCGCGAGGGCCCGCGCCGAGCAGTACCCGTGGCACACCGCCGTCACCGGCATGCTCGCCGCGCTGAAGGTGCCCTGGAGATGATCCCGGCGACCCTGACCTAGTCTGGGAGCATGTCGCGAGCCGGCCTGGACAAGAACCCCCGCGAGGTAGCCGAGATGTTCGACGGCGTGGCCAAGGGCTACGACCGCACGAACTCGGTCATGACGCTGGGCTTCGACCGCCGCTGGCGGGAGTGGAGCAGGCGGGTCCTCGACGCCCGCCCCGGCGAGAGGGTCCTCGACCTCGCCGCGGGCACCGCGGTCTCCACCGTCGAGTACGCCGCCTCGGGCGCCTGGTGCGTGGCGGCGGACTTCTCCGTGGGCATGCTCGCCTCGGGCTCCCACCGCCGGGTCCCGAAGGTGGCCGCGGACGCCCTCCGCCTGCCCTTCAAGGACGAGTCCTTCGACGCCGTCACCGTCTCCTTCGGCATCCGCAACTTCAACGACACCGTCGCCGCCCTGCGCGAGATGGCCCGCGTGACGAAGCCCGGCGGCCGCATGGTCATCTGCGAGGTCTCCACCCCCGTGTGGAGGCCGTTCCGCTTCGTCTACATGCGCTACCTGCTCAAGCTCCTCCCCCTCATCGCGAGGTTCGTGTCCTCGAACCCGGTCGCTTACTCCTACCTGGCCGAATCCATGGCCAGCTGGCCGGACCAGCGCGCGCTGGGCGAGCTGATCTCGCAGGCGGGCTGGGAGGACGTGGCCTGGTTCAACCTGACCGGCGGCATGGTGGCGCTGCACCGCGCCACGAAGCCGAAGGTCACCCGAAACGACAGCTGATCCGACCGCCGCACCACGTCACACTGGGTCGTGTGCACGCGAACGACCTCGGTGAGAACCACGGCAACGCCGTGCAGGCGGCGTACGTCGCGCACCTGTCCGTGGGCGCGGTGCCGGACCGGCCGGCGGTTCCGAGGCAGCTGCCGTTCGCCTCACCCGGCTTCGTCGGCCGCACCGGGCACCTGGCCGTCCTCGACCGGCTGACCACCGCGCTCGACACCGGCGCCACCGTGCTCGCCGCCGTGGTCGGCACTGCGGGGGTGGGCAAGACGTCCCTGGTGCTCAGGTGGGCGCGGGAGGCCCAGCGGCACTTCCCCGACGGCACCCTGTACGTGAACCTGCGCGGCTACGGACCCGGCGGGCCGGTCGCCCCCGGCGACGTCCTGGCCGAGGCGACTGGCGGCGTGCCGAAGAGGTCTACCGCGCCAACGCGGTGACCGCGCGAGAGCTCGGCGACACGGAGCTGGTCGCGGAGGCATGCGTACACCTCGGCTGGGTGGCGGTGGAGGTGGGACGGCACGCCGCGCGCTAACCCACCTTCGCGAGGCTCTGGCCGCTCGTCCACGCGGCGCCAAGATGCGCAGCTTCATCGAGTTCTGCTTCAGCGGGGCGCACGCGGGCCTCGGTGATCACGAACGCGCGCTCGCGCACGCGGAACGGAGCCTCCGCCTGCTCGGCGAGACGGACAGCCACCGGAGCTTCGCGTGGCAGGCGGTGGCACGGGCGAGGCAGGTCGCGGGAGCCCACGCCGAAGCCGCCGAGCTGTGCGAACGTGCGCTGGCCTGGGAGGACCACCACGACAACCCCCGCAACCACGCGCTGCGGCTCGACATCCTCGGCGAGTCCCTGCGGCACCTCGGCGACACCGCGCGGGCGCTGGAGTGCTGGCGGGAAGCGCTGCGGGTGCTGGAGGAACGCGGTGACCACCGCGCGCCCGACCTGCGGCAGCGACTGGCGGCGCTGGTCTCAGCGGACTCCGGTTAGAGTCGCGGAGGAGTCACGGCACACGTTAGGGAGTCTGGATGAGCAGGCGCGGGATCAACGAGGACGCCGACGTCATCGTGGTGGGCGCGGGACCCGCGGGCTCGACCGCGGCGACCTACCTGGCCAGGGCGGGCCTCGACGTCCTCCTGCTGGAGAAGAGCACCTTCCCCAGGGAGAAGGTCTGCGGCGACGGCCTGACCCCCCGAGGCGTCAAGCAGCTCATCGACCTGGGCATCGACACCCGCGAAAGCAACGGCTGGCTGCACAACAAGGGTCTGCGCGTGGTCGGCGGCGGCGTCACGATGGAGCTCGACTGGCCGGACCTGGCGACCTTCCCGAACTACGGCGTGGTCCGCCCGCGCATGGACTTCGACGAGATGCTCGCGAACGCCGCGAAGGCTGCCGGCGCGCGCATGCACGAGCACACGACCGTCACGAAGGCCATCGTCGAGAACGGCCGGGTCGTGGGCGTGGAGGGCAAGCAGGGGCCGGAGAGGAACCCGGTCACCTACAGGGCCCCGATCGTCGTGGGCTGCGACGGGGTGAGCGCCAGGCTCGCTCTCTCCGTCGGCCTGCAGAAGGACGACGCCAAGCCCATGGGCGTCGCGGTCCGCCGGTACTACAACAGCCCGCGCACCAAGGACGACTACCTCGAGTCGCACCTCGAGCTGTGGGCGCCGGACGGCCAGCTGCTGCCCGGCTACGGCTGGATCTTCGGCATGGGCGACGGCAGCGTGAACGTCGGCCTGGGCATCCTCAGCACCTCGAAGGCCTACGGCACCACCGACTACCGCCAGCTCCTGCGCAGCTGGCTCGACGCGACGCCGGAGGAGTGGGGCTTCCGCGAGGAGAACGCGACGAGCCGCATCGGTGGCGCCGCGCTGCCGATGGGCCTCAACCGCAAGCCGCACTACCGGGCCGGGCTCGTGCTCGTCGGCGACGCCGGCGGCATGGTCAACCCGTTCAACGGCGAGGGCATCGGCTACGCCATGGAGTCGGCCAAGATCGCGAGTGAGTCGATCGTCCAGGCCCTCGCGCGGACCGGCGTCAACCGTGAACGGGCGCTGCACGGCTACCCGGTCCGGATCGAGGAGGCGCTCGGCAGTTACTACCGGCTCGGGAACGTCTTCTCGAAGCTCATCGGCAACCCGGCGATCATGCGGACCGCAACGAAGTACGGAATGCCGCGGAAACGCCTGATGAAACTCGTGCTCAAGCTCCTGGCGGGCCTCTACGACCCCAAGGACGGCGACGCAATGGACAAGCTGATCGTGGCCGCGACGAAGCTCGCTCCGACGGCATGAATTACTCCGAATAGGTGACGGCACCGGCTCTATACGAGCCGGTGCCGTTTCGTATGTTGCCCCCAGATTAAACCCCCAGGTCAGACCCTGTGACCTAGGTCATTTACAGGCGTTCTACACTGGCGATCGAGCTTGTGAATCACTTCACAACAGTGTGATCGAGCTTGTGAACTGTTTCACAAGCGTTTGTTAGGTCCGCCTAACAAACGCTTGGCAGATCTACACCCTTAGGGTGCGCCTCGACACGCGAGGAAAGGACGACGGAGCGTGCTTGACCCTTACCTCCCCCTCGTATTGATGTTCGCGCTTGCCGGGGCGTTCGCACTGTTCTCGGTGACCGCAGCTCCCTACATCGGACCCCGCCGCTACAACAAGGCGAAGCTCGACGCGTACGAGTGCGGCATCGAGCCGAGCCCGCAGCCGGTCGTGGGTGGGGGGCGCATGCCCGTCGCCTACTACCTGACGGCGATGCTGTTCATCCTGTTCGACATCGAAATGGTCTTCCTCTACCCGTTCGCCGTGGCCGCCGACAAGCTCGGCCTGTTCGGGCTGGTGGAGATCGTCCTGTTCGTCGCCACGGTCGGCTTCGCGTACGTCTACGTGTGGCGTCGCGGCGGCCTCGACTGGAACTGAGGAAGTCATGGGTCTCGAGGAGAAGCTCCCGAACGGCATCCTGCTGGTCAGCGTCGAGAAGCTGGTCAACTGGACCCGCAAGTCCTCGCTCTGGCCTGCCACCTTCGGCCTGGCCTGCTGCGCCATCGAGATGATGACGACGGGTGGTCCGCGCTACGACCTCGCCCGCTTCGGCATGGAGGTCTTCCGCGCCTCACCGCGCCAGGCGGACCTGATGATCGTCGCGGGTCGCGTCACCAACAAGATGGCGCCGGTCCTGCGGCAGATCTACGACCAGATGCCCGAGCCGCGCTGGGTGCTGGCCATGGGCGTGTGCGCCAGCAGTGGCGGCATGTTCAACAACTACGCGGTTGTGCAGGGCGTCGACCACGTCGTGCCCGTCGACATGTACCTGCCGGGCTGCCCGCCGCGGCCGGAGATGCTGATGGACGCGATCCTCAAGATCCACGCCAAGATCATGGACGAGCCGCTGGGCGCCGTGCGCGCCAAGGCGCTCGCCGACTCGGGCCACCGCACCGATCTCATCCCGTCGTCCGAGCGTTTTGCGAGGAAGAAGTGACCGAGCCAGGGGGAGAGCACTCCAGCGTCAACAACCGCGCGGGAGAGGACCTCGAGAAGACCAACGGGGACGAGGCGAAGGCCAAGGCGCCGATCCTCGCGGGCAAGGAGCGCAAGGGCCTGTTCGGCGTCACCGGCTCCGGTGACACGTCCGGCTTCGGCGGCCTGCGCCTGCCCGCCCACGTGGCGGCTCCGTCCGAGCGCCCGTTCGGCGGCTGGTTCGACGAGGTCGCGGACGAGCTGTTCGCCGCCATCGCCGACAAGGGCCTGCCCGCCGACACGGTGCAGCAGGTGACGGTCGACCGCGGCGAGATCACCTTCTACCTCAGGCCGGAGACGCTGCTGGAGGTGGCGCGCCTCTGCCGCGACACCCCGTCGCTGCGCTTCGAGCTCTGCAGCTCGGTGTCCGGTGTCGACTACGGCGTCGGCGTGTCGCAGCGCCTGCACTCGGTCACGCACCTGACGTCCATGACGTACCGCCGCCGCATCCGGCTGGAGGTCGCGGTCGACGTCGAGCACCCGCACGTGCCGAGCCTCGTCGAGGTCTACCCGACGGCGGACTGGCAGGAGCGCGAGACCTGGGACATGTTCGGGATCATCTACGACGGTCACCCCGGACTGACCCGCATCCTCATGCCGGACGACTGGGACGGCCACCCGCAGCGCAAGGACTACCCGCTGGGCGGCATCCCGGTCGAGTACAAGGGCGCGGAGATCCCTCCGCCGGACCAGAGGCGGTCGTACTCATGACCGAGCGGCTTTCGGACTTCACCACCGGGACGAACACGAGCGCGACCGGTAGCGACAGCACGGACGACGTCAAGACCCGCACCGAGGCCCCGCAGGTCGCGGACTCCGGGGGGACCAACGGGACCAACGGGACCCCCGAGGTCGCGGACTCCCGGAAGACCACCGAGGGCACCGTCTACACGGTGACCGGCGGCGACTGGGACGATGTCCTCGCGGACGCGGTCCACGACGAGCGCATCGTCATGAACCTCGGCCCGCAGCACCCCTCGACCCACGGCGTGCTCCGCCTGGTCCTGGAGCTCGAGGGCGAGACGGTGACCCACGCCCGCAGCGTCATCGGGTACCTGCACACGGGTATCGAGAAGAACTGCGAGTACCGGACCTGGGTCCAGGGCGTCACGTTCGTCACGCGCACCGACTACCTGGCGCCGCTGCACCACGAGGCCGCGTACTGCATGGGCGTCGAGAAGCTGCTCGGCATCACGGTGCCGGACAAGGCGCAGGCGATCCGCGTGCTGCTGATGGAGGTCAACCGCATCAGCTCGCACCTCGTCGCGCTCGCCACCGGCGGCATGGAGCTCGGCGCCCTCACGGGCATGACCTCCGGCTTCCGCGAGCGTGAAGAGGCGCTGCACCTGCTGGAGCACCTCACCGGTCTGCGCATGAACCACGCGTTCATCCGGCCCGGCGGTCTCGCGCAGGACCTGCCGGACGACGCGGTCGAGAAGATCACCGCGTTCGTCAAGGTCATGGAGAAGCGCCTCCCGGACTACGACAAGCTGCTCACCGGCCAGCCGATCTGGCGCAACCGCCTCGCGGGCGTGGGCTACCTGCCCGTCGACGCGTGCCTCGCGCTCGGCATCACCGGCCCGATCCTGCGCTCCGCCGGCCTCGCCTGGGACCTGCGCAAGATCGAGCCGTACAGCGGCTACGAGAACTACAGCTTCGACGTGCCCACCTCGAACGCGGCGGACTGCTTCGCGCGGTACCTGCTGCGCCTCGAGGAGATGCACCAGTCGCTGAAGATCATCAAGCAGGTCGTGAAGAGCCTGCCGACCGGTCCGGTGATGGTGGAAGACGCGAAGATCGCGTGGCCCGCGCAGCTCACGATCGGCAGCGACGGCATGGGCAACTCGCTCGAGCACGTCCGCAAGATCATGGGCCAGTCCATGGAGTCCCTGATCCACCACTTCAAGCTGGTGACCGAGGGCTTCAAGGTGCCGGCCGGCCAGGTGTACGTGCCGGTCGAGTCGCCGCGCGGCGAGCTGGGCTACCACCTCGTCTCCGACGGCGGCACGAGGCCGATGCGCGTGCACCTGCGCGAGCCCAGTTTCGTGAACCTCCAGTCGATGCCCGCGATGTGCGAGGGCGGCATGGTCGCCGACGTGATCGCCGCCGTCGCCTCGATCGACCCGGTGATGGGTGGTTGCGACCGATGACCCAGGCAGCTGAGAACACCACGTTCGACCAGACCGCCGTGGACCGCGCGCAGGCGATCATCGCCCGCTACCCGCAGGCCCGCAGCGCCCTGCTGCCGATGCTGCACCTGGTGCAGTCGGTGGAGGGCTACGTCTCCCAGGACGGCATCCGGTTCTGCGCCGGGCAGCTCGACCTGACCGAGGCCGAGGTCAGCGCGGTCGCGACGTTCTACACGATGTACAAGCGCCGCCCGTGCGGTGAGCACCTCGTGAGCGTCTGCACCAACACGCTGTGCGCGGCGCTGGGCGGCGACGAGATCTACTCGACGCTCAAGAACCACCTCGGCGTGGGCCACGAGGAGACCGCGGGCGAGCCGGGCACGCCGGGCTCGATCACGCTGGAGCACGCCGAGTGCCTCGCCGCGTGCGACCTCGGCCCGGTGCTGCAGGTGAACTACGAGTTCTACGACAACCAGACGCCCGAGAAGGCGCTGGGACTCGTGAAGGCGTTGCAGGCGGGGGAGAAGCCCGACCCCACCCGCGGCGCCCCGCTCACCGACTTCAAGCAGGCCGAGCTGCAGCTCGCCGGGTTCTTCGAGGGCCGCGACGCGGACCTCGACGGCCCGTCGGCGGCTCCGGAGTCGCTGCGCGGCGCGAAGATCGCCCAGGAACGCGGCTGGGACGCGCCGGCCATGCCGGACAACGCCGAGTTCCCGGCCCTGCCGGAAAAGAAGTAGGGGGCACAAGATGGTCGACCCGCTGACTCCCGTCCTCACCAAGCGCTGGACCGAGCCCCGGTCCTGGACGATCGAGACCTACGAGCGCACCGGTGGCTACACCGCCCTGCCCAAGGCGCTGAAGGCCCACCCGGACCAGCTCATCCAGCAGTGCAAGGACTCCGGGCTGCGCGGCCGCGGCGGCGCGGGGTTCCCCACCGGCATGAAGTGGGGCTTCATCCCGCAGGGCGACGGCAAGCCGCACTACCTCGTCATCAACGCCGACGAGGGCGAGCCGGGGACCTGCAAGGACATCCCCACGATGATGGCGGACCCGCACTCGCTGATCGAGGGCGTGATCATCACGTCGTACGCGATCCGCGCGAACTTCGCGGCGATCTACGTCCGCGGCGAGGTCCTGCACTGCATCCGCCGCCTCAACGCGGCGGTGCGCGAGGCGTACGCCAAGGGCTACCTGGGCAAGGACATCCTCGGCAGCGGGTTCGACCTGGACGTCGTCGTCCACGCGGGCGCCGGCGCGTACATCTGCGGCGAGGAGACCGCGCTGCTCGACTCGCTGGAGGGCCGTCGCGGCCAGCCGCGGCTCAAGCCGCCGTTCCCCGCGACCTCGGGCCTCTACGCGTCGCCCACCGTGGTGAACAACGTCGAGACGATCGCGTCGGTTCCCTTCATCGTCAACGGCGGCGCCGACTGGTTCCGCACGATGGGCCGCGACCGGTCGCCCGGTCCGAAGATCTACTCGCTGTCCGGCCACGTGACGAACCCCGGCCAGTACGAGGCGCCGATGGGCACGACCCTGCGGCAGCTGCTCGACATGGCCGGGGGCATGAAGGACGGCATCCCGCTGAAGTTCTGGACGCCGGGTGGCTCGTCCACCCCGCTGTTCACGGCGGAGCACCTCGACGTGCCGCTGGACTTCGAGGGCGCGGCCGAGGCGGGCTCGATGCTCGGCACGACCGCGATCCAGATCTTCAACGAGACCGTGTCCGTGCCGTGGGCCGTCATGAAGTGGACGGAGTTCTACAAGCACGAGTCGTGCGGCAAGTGCACGCCGTGCCGCGAGGGCACGTACTGGCTCGTGCAGATCCTGCAGCGGATGGTGGCGGGCAACGGCACGGCGAGCGACATCGACACGTTGCTCGACGTCTGCGACAACATCCTCGGCCGTTCCTTCTGCGCGCTCGGTGACGGTGCGGTCAGCCCGATCACCAGTGGCATCAAGTACTTCAAGGACGAGTTCCTGGCTCTCTGCGACCAGAACTCCAAGGTCCTGGCTGGAGCGAACGCATGACCATCGCGCCTGACAAGCCCAACGCAACCGAGCTCGTCGTGCCCGAGGGTCACGTCAAGCTCGTCATCGACGGTGTGGAGGTGGTCGCTCCCAAGGGAGAGCTGCTGATCCGCACCGCCGAGCGCCTCGGCACGGTCATCCCGCGCTTCTGCGACCACCCGCTGCTGGAGCCCGCGGGCGCCTGCCGCCAGTGCCTCGTCGAGGTCGAGATGGGCGGCCGGCCGATGCCGAAGCCGCAGGCCTCCTGCACGATGACGGTCGCGGACGGCATGGTCGTGAAGACCCAGCTGACCTCGCCGGTCGCGGACAAGGCCCAGCAGGGTGTGATGGAGCTGCTGCTCATCAACCACCCGCTGGACTGCCCGGTCTGCGACAAGGGCGGTGAGTGCCCGCTGCAGAACCAGGCGATCGCCCACGGCCGCAGCGACTCCCGCTTCCACGAGCACAAGCGCACGTTCCCGAAGCCGATCAACATCTCCACGCAGGTGCTGCTCGACCGCGAACGCTGCGTGCTCTGCCAGCGCTGCACCCGGTTCTCCGCGCAGATCGCCGGTGACCCGTTCATCGAGCTGCTGGAGCGCGGTGCGCTGCAGCAGATCGGCACGGCGCCGGAGAAGCCGTTCCAGTCGTACTTCTCCGGCAACACCATCCAGATCTGCCCGGTCGGTGCTCTCACCAGCGCCGCCTACCGGTTCCGCGCCCGGCCGTTCGACCTCGTGTCGACGCCGAGCATCTGCGAGCACTGCTCGTCGGGCTGCGCCGAGCGCACCGACTGGCGGCGCGGCAAGGTGCAGCGCAAGCTCGCCGGCGACGACCCGCAGGTCAACGAGGAGTGGATCTGCGACAAGGGCCGGTTCGCCTTCCGCTACGCCACGACGGCCGACCGCATCAAGCGGCCGATGGTGCGCGACGCGGAGACCGGTGAGCTGCGCGAGTCGTCCTGGACCGAGGCGCTGCAGGTCGCGGCGGCCGGTCTGACGGCGGCCCGCGAGGCGAACGGCGTCGGCGTGCTGACCGGTGGCCGGCTGACCGTCGAGGACGCCTACGCGTACTCGAAGTTCGCCCGGATCGCGTTGCGCACCAACGACATCGACTTCCGCGCCCGGCCGCACAGCGCCGAGGAGCTGGAGTTCCTGTCCGGCACCACGGTGTTCACCAACCCGGACAACGGCGTCACGTTCGGGGGCATCGAGTCCGCACCGGCCGCGCTGCTGGTCGCGTTCGAGCCGGAGGAAGAGGCGCCGATCGTCTTCCTGCGCCTGCGCAAGGCCGCCCGCAAGGGCACCAAGGTCTTCCACCTCGGCCAGTTCACGACCCCGGCCGTGGAGAAGACGCTCGGCACGCTGCTCGCCTGCGTGCCCGGTGCCGAGGCGAACGCGATCAACGCGCTGCCGGACCACGCGGCCGACGTCGTCGAGCTGCTGTCCAAGCCCGGTGCGGTGATCCTCGTCGGCGAACGCGCCGCCGTGATCCCCGGTGCGTTCACCGCGGTCGCCCGGCTGGCCGAGCGCACCGGCGCCCGGGTCGCGTGGATCCCGCGCCGCGCCGGTGAGCGCGGTGCGCTCGCGGTCGGTGCCACGCCGAACCTGCTGCCCGGTGGCCGTCACGTCGCGAACGCCGCGGCGCGCCTGGAGGTCGAGCGCACCTGGGGCGTCGAGGAGGGCTCGCTGCCCGCGACGCCCGGCCGCGACACCACCGGCATCCTCGAGGCCGCCGCGAGCGGTGAGCTGTCCGGCCTGGTGGTCGGCGGCGTCGACCCGTTCGACCTGCCCGACCCCGTGCTGGCCGAGAAGGCCCTGGCCGGCGCCGGATTCATCGTGAGCCTGGAGCTGCGGCCGAGCGCGGTCACCGCGCACGCGGACGTCGTGCTCCCGATCGCCCCGGCGGTCGAGAAGGCCGGCAGCTACCTCAACTGGGAGGGCCGCCGCCGCGAGTTCGGCACCACGCTCGAGGGCACCGGCTCGCTGCCGGACTGCCGCGTGCTCGACACCCTCGCGGTGGAGATGGACGCGGATCTGTTCACGCAGACGCCCGCCGCCTCGGCCGCCGACCTGGCCCGCCTCGGCGAGGGTGCCGCCACCGGCTCCTCGCTGAACGTCGCCGCGCCGCTGGTGTCCCCGGCCGGTCCCGGCAAGGCCGTGCTCGCCACGTGGCACCGCCTGATCGGCAACGGCTCGCTGCAGGTCGACGAGCCGCACCTCGCCGGCACGGCCCGCCCGGTCGTCGCGAAGGTCGCGGAGACCACCGCGGCGCAGTTCGGCCTGGAGACCGGCGGCCACGTGACGGTCTCCACGGAGCGCGGCGCGATCACGCTCCCGGTCGAGACCGACGACCTGCCCGAGGGCGTCATCTGGCTGCCCACCAACTCGGGTGACGTGACCGTCCGCGCCACGCTCGGCGCGGGTCACGGCTCGATCGTCTCCGTCAGCGGAGGAAAGTCATGACCCAGCAGTTCGTCGCAGCGGAGATCGGCGAGACCGCCAAGCTCCTCGCGGACGACCCGATCTGGCTGATCCTGGTCAAGGTCGTCGCGATCTTCGCGTTCCTCGTGGTCATGACGCTGTTCATGATCAACTGGGAGCGCAAGGTCGTCGCCCGGATGCAGCACCGCCCCGGCCCCAACCGGGTCGGCCCGAACGGCTGGCTGCAGTCGCTCGCGGACGGTCTGAAGCTCGCGTTCAAGGAAGACATCCGCCCGGTCCTCGCGGACAAGTGGGTGTTCTTCCTCGCGCCGGTGATCTCCTGCATCCCCGCGTTCCTCGCGTTCTCGGTGATCCCGCTCGCGGGCGAGGTCAACCTGTTCGGCGAGCAGACCGCGCTGCAGCTCGTCGACCTCCCGGTCGGCGTGCTCGTGGTGCTCGCCTGCTCCTCGATCGGCGTCTACGGCATCGTGCTGTCCGGCTGGGCCTCCGGCTCGCCGTACCCGCTGCTGGGCGCGCTGCGGTCGGCCGCGCAGGTGATCTCCTACGAGATCGCGATGGGCCTGTCGATCGTCGCGGTGATCATGTTCACCGGCTCGATGTCGACCGGTGACATCGTCGGTGCGCAGGCGTCCACCGTGCTCGGGTTCGCGCCCGGCTGGTTCGGACTGCTGCTCTTCCCCAGCTTCGCGATCTACGTCGTGTCGATGGTCGGCGAGACCAACCGCGCCCCGTTCGACCTCCCCGAGGCCGAGTCGGAGCTCGTCGGTGGCTTCCACACGGAGTACAGCTCGCTGAAGTTCGCGCTGTTCTTCCTCGCCGAGTACGTGAACATGGTGACCGTCTCGGCGCTCGCGACGACGCTCTTCCTCGGCGGCTACCACGCCCCGTGGAGCGGCGACTTCATGAACACCGGCTGGTGGGGCCTGCTCTGGTTCATCATCAAGACGCTGGGCTTCCTGTTCCTGTTCATCTGGCTGCGCGGCACGCTTCCCCGCATGCGCTACGACCAGTTCATGCGCCTGGGCTGGAAGGTGCTGGTCCCGACCAGCCTCGTCTGGATCATGGCCGTGGCGGTCATCCGCACCGGTGCGATCCAGCAGCTCTCCACGGCACAGCGGCTCATCGCGCTGGGCGTGGTCGTCGGCCTCGTGCTGCTGGTCTCGTTCCTGCTGCCGGACAAGAAGGTCCAGGACTCCAAGGGCGTTCCGCTCGCGGGTTCGGGCTTCCCCGTCCCGCCGCTCGACCTCGCGGTCCCCAAGTCAGCGCCCAAGCGCAAGGTCAAGGTCGCCACCATCCCCGCGGAGAAGGCAGCCGTCACCACCGGTAAGGAGGCTGAGTAGGGATGTTCGAGTCCCTGAAAGGCTTCGGCGTCACCTTCGGCACCATGTTCAAGAAGGTGGTGACGGAGGAGTACCCCGAGGTCAAGAAGGTGACCGCGCCGCGGTTCCACGGTCGTCACCAGCTGAACCGGCACCCGGACGGGCTGGAGAAGTGCGTCGGCTGCGAGCTGTGCGCGTGGGCCTGCCCCGCGGACGCGATCTTCGTCGAAGGTGGCGACAACACCGAGGAGGCGCGCTACTCACCCGGTGAGCGCTTCGGTGCCGACTACCAGATCAACTACCTGCGCTGCATCGGCTGCGGCCTGTGCATCGAGGCCTGCCCGACCCGTTCGCTCACGATGACGAACGAGTACGAGCTTGCCGACGACAACCGCCAGGACCTGATCTTCACGAAGGAGGACCTGCTCGCCCCGCTGCTGCCCGGCATGGAGCAGCCGCCGCACCCGATGCGGCTCGGCGAGAACGAGCAGGACTACTACGTGAACGGCCCGCAGCTGGCCAAGGAGGCCCAGCAGTGAGCCTCCTCGCGTTCCTCGCCCAGCAGCCGGAACCGGTGCAGCGCGCGGTCGACACCGTGACCACCGGCGAGGCGATCTCGTTCTGGGTGCTCGGCCCGCTCGCGCTGGCCGGCGCGCTCGGCATGCTCTTCGCGCGCAACGCGGTGCACTCCGCGCTGTGGCTCGTCGTGACGATGCTCAGCCTCGGTGTGCTCTACATGGTCCAGCAGGCGCCGTTCCTCGGCTTCGTGCAGATCATCGTCTACACCGGCGCGATCATGATGCTGTTCCTGTTCGTGCTCATGATGGTCGGCCGCGACAGCTCGGACTCCGTGGTCGAGGTCATCCGCGGGCAGCGGCTCGCGGCCGCGTTGCTCGGCATCGGCTTCGCCGTGCTGATGGTCGCCTCGATCGCCCGCGCGCTCACCTCGGTGCAGTCCGCCGGCCTGGCCGAGGCGAACACCACCAATGGCGGCAACGTCGGCAACATCGGCACGAAGCTCTTCACGGAGTACCTCTTCGCGTTCGAGCTCACCTCGGCGCTGCTGATCACCGCCGCCCTCGGCGCGATGATCCTGGCGTTCGTCGGCCGCGACGGGAAGCCCGCCAAGAAGACGCAGAAGGAACTCGTCGAGGAGCGCTTCCAGGAGGGCAGGCGGGTCGGGTCCATCCCCGGCCCCGGTGTCTTCGCCACCGCGAACTCGGTGGCCACCCCCGCCCTGCTGCCCGACGGCAGCGTCGCGGAGGAGTCGCTGTTCGACGTCATCGAGACGACCGACAGGTCCGCCCTCTCCGACGACGTCTCCGAGGTCGCGGGCACCGGTCACCAGCCGGACTCGCACGCGCTCAAGGGAAGTGAGTCGTGACTCCCACGTACTACCTGCTGCTGTCGGCACTGCTGTTCAGCATCGGCGCCGTCGGTGTCCTGGTGCGGCGCAACGCCATCGTGGTCTTCATGTGCGTCGAGCTCATGCTCAACGCGGTCAACCTGAGCCTCGTGACGTTCGCGCGGATCAACGGCTCGCTCGACGGTCAGGTGATGGCGTTCTTCGTGATGGTCGTCGCCGCGGCGGAGGTCGTCGTCGGCCTCGCGATCATCATGTCCATCTTCCGGACGCGTCGCTCGGCCTCGGTCGACGACTCGAACCTGCTGAAGTACTGAGGGGTCACCGGTGACGGAACCTGTTGTCGCCAGCGGGGTCGCGAGCTTCGCCTGGTTGCTGTTGGCGCTGCCCGCGTTCGGTGCGGCGGTGCTGTTGGTCAGTGGTCGGCGCGCGGACAGGTGGGGCCACCTGCTCGGCAGCGCCACGCTGCTGGCGTCGTTCGGCTACGCGCTCGCGCTGTTCTTCTCGACGCTCGGTGTGTCGAACCCCGAGGAGCGGGTGCAGAACCTGCACCTGTTCAACTGGATCGACGTCAACGCGCTGACCGTCGAGTTCGGACTGCGGCTCGACCCGCTGTCGCTCACGTTCGTGCTGCTGATCACCGGTGTGGGTTCGCTGATCCACATCTACTCGATCGGCTACATGGCGCACGAGGAGGGCAGGCGCAAGTTCTTCGCCTACCTCAACCTCTTCGTCTCGGCGATGCTCCTGCTGGTGCTGGGCAACGGTTTCGTGACCCTGTACTTCGGCTGGGAGGGCGTCGGTCTCGCCTCGTACCTGCTGATCGGCTGGTACCAGTACAAGCCGGAAGCGGCGTCGGCGGCCAAGAAGGCCTTCCTGATGAACCGCGTCGGTGACCTGGGCCTCGCGATCGCGATCTTCCTGATGTTCAACAAGCTCGGGACGACGCAGTACACCGAGGTCTTCGCGCGGGTGAGCGAGTTCTCCTCCGCCGAGGTCCTCGCGATCACGCTGCTGCTGCTCCTGGGCGCCTGCGGCAAGTCGGGCCAGTTCCCGCTCCAGGCCTGGTTGCCGGACGCGATGGCCGGCCCGACCCCGGTGTCCGCCCTGATCCACGCGGCGACGATGGTCACCGCGGGCGTGTACCTCATCGCCCGCTCGAACCCGCTCTACAACCTGAGCGCGGACGGCCGCCTGGTCGTGATGATCATCGGTGGCGTCACGCTGCTGATCGGCTGCATCATCGGTTGCGCCTACGACGACTTCAAGAAGGTCCTGGCGTACTCGACGGTCTCGCAGATCGGCTACATGATCCTCGCGGTGGGCCTCGGCCCGATCGGGTACGCGCTCGGCATCATGCACCTGCTGACGCACGGCTTCTTCAAGGCCGGGCTCTTCCTCGGTGCCGGTTCGGTCATGCACGGCATGAACGACGAGGGCAACATCCGCCGGATGGGCGGGCTCTACAAGTTCCTGCCGATCACCTTCGTCACCTGGACGCTCGGCTACCTCGCGCTGATCGGCATCCCGCCGTTCGCGGGCTACTTCTCGAAGGACGCCATCATCGCGGCGGCGTTCGGCGCGGAGGGCTGGCGCGGGTACGTCTTCGGCGGTGTCGCACTGCTCGGTGCCCTGCTGACCGCGTTCTACATGACGCGCCTGCTGATCCTGGTCTTCCTGGGCCAGCCCCGCTGGAAGGACCTGAAGGCGGAGAACGGCAAGGACTACCACCCGCACGAGTCCCCGCTGACGATGACCGTTCCGATGATCGTCCTCGCGGTCGGCTCCGTCGCCGGTGGCTGGTTCCTCTCCTCCGGCGGCCGTCTCGCCGGGTGGCTCGAGCCCTCGCTGGGCGAGCTGCAGGAGTCGCACGGCGTGCTGTCGCACGGCATGGTCGGGATCCTGACCGTCGTCCTGTCGCTCGTCGGCGCCGGCCTCGCGTTCCTGCTCTTCGGCCGCGGCAAGCAGCCGGTCGAGCGGCCGGAGCGGGTGTCGTTCCCGGTGCGCGCGGCCCGTGCGGACCTCTACGGCAACGCACTGAACGAGGCCCTCTTCGCGCGGCCGGGCACCTGGCTCACCCGCGCGCTGGTGTACCTCGACCTCAAGGGCGTCGACGGTGTGGTCAACGGCACCGCGGCGCTGCTCGGCGGTAGCTCCGGCCGGTTGCGCAGGCTGCAGACCGGGTTCGTCCGCTCCTACGCACTGTCCATGCTGCTGGGCTCGATCTTCGTGCTCGGGGCGCTCCTGGTGGTGAGGTTCTCGTGAGCTGGGTTCTGATCGCACTCATGGTGGTGCCGCTCGTCGGCGCACTGGTGGTGGCGTTCCTGCGCAAGAACGACCGCACGGCCAAGCTCGTCGCACTGGCGATCTCGCTCGTGGAGCTCGTGCTCGCCGTTCTGCTGTGGACCGCCTACGACCCGGACGGCGAGCGCATCCAGCTCGCCTCGGGCGTCGACTGGATCCCGGCGTTCGGCGTGCGGCTGTCGTTCGGCATCGACGGCATCGCGCTGGTGATGATCGCGGTCATCGCGCTGCTGATCCCGCTGGTGATCGGCGCGGGCTGGACGGAGAAGCTGCCCGCCGGCCGTTCGCAGGGCGGCTACCTCGCGCTGATCCTCGTGCAGGAGGCCGTGACGGTCGCGGTGTTCGCCGCCACCGACGTCTTCCTGTTCTACGTGCTGTTCGAGGTCATGCTCATCCCGATGTACTTCCTGATCGGCGGCTACGGCGGCGCGCGCAGGCAGTACGC
Organism: Lentzea sp. DG1S-22; assembly: GCF_036321065.1. NCBI lineage: Bacteria > Bacillati > Actinomycetota > Actinomycetes > Pseudonocardiales > Pseudonocardiaceae > Lentzea > Lentzea sp. DG1S-22. Next base: position 6,510,293 of record NZ_CP143276.1, read on the forward strand.
GGCGGTCAAGTTCTTCCTGTACTCGTTCCTCGGCGGCCTGATCATGCTGGCCTCCGCGATCGGCGCCTACGCGATGGCGTCGGACGAGCTGGGCAAGGGCACGTTCGACTGGGCGACGCTCGTGACCGTGGTCCGCGACGCCGACCCGACGACGCAGACCTGGCTGTTCCTCGGCTTCTTCCTCGCGTTCGCGATCAAGGCGCCGCTCGTGCCGTTCCACACCTGGCTGCCCGACGCCGCGGCCGAGGCGCCCATCGGCGTCACGGTGATCGTCGTCGGCATCCTCGACAAGGTCGGCACGTTCGGCATGCTGCGCTACCTGCTGCCGATGTTCCCGGAGGCGTCGAAGAACCTGGCGCCGTACGTGCTCGTGCTCGCGGTGGCCGGTGTCCTCTACGGATCGCTGCTCGCCACGGGCCAGCGGGACATGAAGCGGTTCCTGGCCTACGTCTCGATCGCGCACTTCGGCTTCATCGCGCTCGGCATCTTCTCGTTCACGTCGCAGGCCGGCGTGGGCTCGGTGTCGTACATGCTCAACCACTCGATCTCGACCGGCATGCTGATCCTGGTGATCGGCATGGTGATCGCGCGCGGTGGTTCGTCGCAGATCTCCGACTACGGCGGCATGTCGAAGGTGGCGCCGCTGCTCGCCGGCATGCTGCTGATCTCCGGTCTGACCACCCTGTCGCTGCCGGGCACGAACTCGTTCGTCTCGGAGTTCCTGGTGCTGATCGGCTCGTTCCCGACCCGTCCGGTGTTCACGATCATCGCGACGGTCGGCATGGTGCTCGCGGCGCTCTACGTGCTGTGGCTCTACCAGCGGATCATGACCGGCCCGCTGCGCGGCGACGCCCTCATCGGTGCCGCGGCCGGTCCGGGTGCCGTCGGCGACCCGGAGAAGAAGACCGCCATCGGCGACCTCACCAAGCGCGAGATCGCCGTGCTGGCACCGCTCGTTGTCATCGTGCTGGCACTCGGGTTCTACCCGCAGCCGGTGCTCGACGTCATCACCCCGACTGTCGGGGCGACGCTGACCGAGGTCGGCGTGACCGACCCGGTCACCGTGCAGGAAGGCAAGTGACGTGAACCTTCTCGTCGCTCAGGCGCAGACGATCGAGGCGCCGGAGATCGATTACGGCGCCATCGCGCCGCTGCTGGTCGTGCTCGGTGCCGCGTGCATCAGCGTGCTGCTGGAAGCGTTGCTGCCCAAGCACCAGCGCTGGGCCGTGCAGCTCGTCCTGACGCTCGTCACGATGGTCGGCGCGACCGGTGCGCTGATCCTCTACGCGACGTCGGAGCGTCCCGAGCAGGGCGTGGCGACGCTGGCGGGCGCGATCGCGGTCGACTCGCCGTCGCTCTTCCTGTGGGCCACGCTGCTGGTGCTCGGGTTCGGCTCGGTGCTGCTGATGGCCGACCGCTCGGTGGAGCCGGGCGGCGCGTTCGTGGCGCAGGCCGCGATCCGCCCCGGCACGGTCCAGGACCGCGCGCAGGCGACGAAGACCGGCATGCAGACCGAGATCTTCCCGCTCACGCTGTTCGCGCTCGGCGGCATGATGACGTTCGTCGCCTCGAACGACCTGCTGACGATGTTCATCGCGCTGGAAGTCCTGTCGCTGCCGCTGTACCTGCTGTGCGGCCTCGCTCGCCGCCGTCGCCTGCTCTCGCAGGAAGCGGCCGTGAAGTACTTCCTGCTCGGCGCGTTCGCCTCCGCGTTCTTCCTCTACGGCGTGGCCCTGCTGTACGGCTACGCGGGTTCGGTGAAGCTCTCGGCCATCGCGACCGCCGCGGGCGGCACGGACCGCTCCGACACGCTGCTGTTCGCGGGCTTCGGCCTGCTGGTGGTGGGTCTGCTGTTCAAGGCGGCCGTCGGCCCGTTCCACGCCTGGACGCCGGACGTGTACCAGGGCGCCCCGACGCCGGTGACGGCGTTCATGGCGGCCTGCACCAAGGTCGCCGCGTTCGGCGGCATCCTGCGCGTGCTCACGGTGGCGTTCGAGAACACGCAGTGGGAGTGGCGCGGCGTGCTCTACGGCGTCGCGGTCGTGTCGATGGTGATCGGCGCGGTCCTGGGTCTCACCCAGACCGACGTGAAGCGCATGATCGCGTACTCCTCCGTGGCGCACGCGGGCTTCCTGCTGATCGGCTCGATCGCGCTGACCCCCGAGGGCGACGCCCCCGGTGTGAGCGCGACCATGTTCTACCTGCTGGCGTACGGCTTCACCACGATCGCCGCGTTCGGCATCGTGTCGCTGGTCCGCAACTCGGACGGCGAGGCGACGCACCTGTCGCAGTGGGCGGGTCTCGCCAAGCGGTCGCCGATCGTGGCGGGCGTCTTCACGTTCCTGCTGCTGGCCCTGGCCGGCATCCCGCTGACGTCCGGCTTCATCGGCAAGTTCGTCGTGTTCAGCGCGGCGATCGACGCCGGCCTGACGCCGCTCGTGGTGATCGCTCTCGTGGCCTCGGCCGTGGCGGCGTTCTTCTACCTGCGGGTGATCGTGCTGATGTACTTCAGCGACCCGGCCCCGGACGGCCCGACCGTCACGGTCCCCGGCGCGTTCACCACGATCGCGATCACGCTGGGCGCCGTCGTGACCTTGGTGCTGGGTCTGTGGCCCACCTTCGTGCTCGATTGGGCGGGTACCGGCACCTTCCTCAGCTAGGTGTACGTACGCTGCTGGTGTGACCAGTAGCGAGCAGTTGGGGCCGGGGTTCGCGTTGGTGGACCCCGTGCTCACCGAGGTAGTCCAGGACGGCCTGGCCGAGGTGGAGCGCATCCTGCACGACGTCGTGCAGAGCGAGTTCCACCCGGTCACGGAAACCTCGCTTCACCTTGTGGAGGCGGGCGGGAAGCGGATCCGCCCGCTCTTCACGCTGCTCGCATCGCAGTTCGGCGCCGACTGGGACCGGGACAAGGTCATCAAGGCCGCCACTGTGGTCGAGCTCACCCACCTCGCGACGCTCTACCACGACGACGTCATGGACGAGGCGACCATGCGGCGCGGAGCGGTCTCCGCGAACGTCAAGTGGGACAACAGCATCGCGATCCTGACGGGCGACTTCCTGTTCGCCCACGCGTCCCGGCTGACCGCCGACCTGGGGACGGACGCGGCGCGGATCATCGCGGAGACGTTCTCGGTCCTCGTGACCGGCCAGATGCGCGAGACCGTCGGCCCGCGGCCCGGCGAGGACCCGATCTCCCACTACCTCAAGGTGATCGAGGAGAAGACCGGCGTCCTGATCGCCACCGCGGCGCTGTTCGGCGGCATGTTCTCCGACGCGACCGACGAGCAGACGGACGCCCTGCGCCGGTACGCCGAGGTGATCGGGGCCGCGTTCCAGATCTCGGACGACGTGATCGACATCGCCTCCCCGTCCGTCGAGTCCGGCAAGACGCCCGGCACCGACCTGCGCGAGGGCGTGAAGACGCTGCCGATGCTCCACTCGCTCGCCGACCCGGCCGAGACGCGCCTGCACGAGCTGCTGGCGGGACCGATCACCGACGACGCGCTGGTGGACGAGGCCCTCGAGCTGCTGCGGAAGTCCTCGGGCATGGACAAGGCCCGCGAGACCCTCGACGACTACGCGGACCGGGCCCGCACGGAGCTGGGCAAGCTGCCGCCGTGCGCCGCGCGGGACGCGTTGGAGGAGCTGGCCACGTACGTGGTCGAGCGCACTCGCTAGGGCCCGCTGACCGGCGCGAGCGCCTGCTTGCGCCGGTTCCGCACCGCGTCGACGGTGAAGACCGCCAGGGCCAGCCAGACCAGGCCGAACCCGATCCACCGGCTGGCCGGCATCGGTTCGTGCACGACGAACACGCCCCACGCGAACTGCAGGATCGGCGCGATGTACTGCAGCATCCCCATGGTGCTCAGCGGGATCAGCCGGGCACCCGCGCCGAACGCCAGCAACGGGATCACCGTCACGATGCCGGTGCTGACGAGGAGCAGGGCGTGGCCGGTGCCGGCGGCGGCGAACGTGTTCGCGGTGCCGAGCGTGAGCAGGTAGATCAGCGCGATCGGCGCGATGACGGCGTTCTCGGCGGTGAGACTGGAGATCGCGTCCAGCGGGACCTTCTTCTTCAGCAGGCCGTAGATGCCGAACGAGCAGGCCAGCACCAGCGAGATCACCGGTAGCCTGCCGTAGTCGATGGTGAGCACGATCACAGCGATCACGGCCACACCGATGGCCGCGACCTGAGTGATGCGCAATCGTTCCTTGAGGAAGATCATGCCCAGTGCCACGCTCACCAACGGGTTGATGAAGTAGCCGAGTGCGGCCTCGACGACATGATGGCTGTTCACGGCGTAGATGTACGTTCCCCAGTTGACCGTGATCAGAACGGCCGCCGCGGTGACGATGAGCCAGCCCCGTCCGGACAGCTCGAGCAGGGGACGCCACCGGCGGAGCACCGCGACGACGATGGCGAGCACGACGAACGACCAGACGATCCGGTGTGCGAGCACCTCGACCGGCTGGGCGGGTACGAGGAGTGGCCAGTACGCCGGGAACAGGCCCCAGAGGACGTAGGCGATTGCGCCGTAGGTGACCCCTCGCCCCTGGGTGTGAACTTCTGGCGAAGTGAGGGCAGAGGTTGTCGGAGGGGGCACAAAATCCCACTCTACGCTGGGCTTTCCACCCGTTATTTGCGCTGAACGGCGTAGTGACGGAGCATCATCAAAGGCACTGTAGTTTGGCCATGCTCACCCTTCCGAGTGAGTGAGGTCGGAGTGTGGTCGTAGAAGGGGCTTACCCGTGAACATCTTCGGGCAGGTCTGGCTGTGGAGCCTGCTGTCCTTCGTTGCGGGAGCGCTGGTCACCTGGCTGGTGTACGTACGCCCCGCGCGCAAGCGGATCGCCGACCTCAATGATCAACTTGTCTACGCCCGCAGGTCGTCCGCGCCCGTCGCGGCACCGGCCCCGGTCGACGACTTCGTGATCGACGAGTGGGCCGACGCGCCGCCGCGGTCGCTGAGCGACGAGGTGCCGGCACCCCCGGCACCCGCTCCCGTGCCCGCCGCCGCGCCGTACGTGGAGCCGCCCGCCTACTTCGGCGAGCCCGTCGCGGCACCCGCGCCGCCGACCGTCGTCGAGGAGGAGTCCGCTCCCGCCGCCGAGGAGCGCCGCGACCAGCCGGAGGAGCTCGAGGAGCACGACGAGCCGTCCGCACCGGTCCGCCAGTACCTGGAGCCCGACGAGGCGCAGCGCCGCTTCGAGGAGCAGCTGGCCGAGCAGAGGGCGCTGGCCGACACCGAGGACGACGACCGCCCGCGGTCGCTGTTCGAGCGCCTCTCGCACGACGAGGTGCCCGCCGAGACCCCGGCCGAGCAGACGACGGTCCTGTCGCAGTCCGGCCTCGAGGCCGCGGACTTCGACGACGAGCCGGAGCTCCCGGCCGAGCAGACCTCGTACGTGCCCACGGTCCCGCCGGTCGCCGAGCCCGGCGCCCCGGCGGCGCAGCCGACCGCCGGTCCCGAGGTCGAGCAGACCGACGACTTCGTCTACCAGCCCCGCGAGGTGTGGGCGCAGGACGAGCCGGAGACGTACCTCGACGAGGCCGCCGAGCAGGAGGACGAACCCGCGCCGACGCGCTCCGAGCAGACGACGTTCATCGCCGTCGAGGAGAGCAGCTGGCCCGACAACGACCTCACCGGCGAGTACCCCGGCCTGCGCGACGAGATCTCCGGCCAGCTGGACGGCTTCACCGAGCCGGAGCCCGAGGCCGAGGCCGAGGTCCAGCCGGAGGAGCCCGCCGAGCAGACCGGCCTGATCGAGCCGATCGACCTCGACGCCCCGCAGGTGCGCAACGGCGTCTTCGAGCCGACGCCGGCCGAGGAGCCGCAGCCGGAGCCCGAGCTGGCGGCTCACGCCCCGCGCGAGGAGCCGGTCCACCAGGAGCCGGCTCACCGGGAACCGGTCTACGAGGAGTTCGTCGAGCCCGAGTACACCGGCTCGTTCACCCAGCCGTTCGTGGCTCCGGGAGCCCCCGCCCCCGCACCGTTCTCGGCGTTCGAGCCGCGTGTGGAGACCGACGAAGCCCCGGAACGCACCCCGCGTGCCGTCGGCGCCGCCTTCTCGCACAACGCGGAGACCCCCGAGGCCCCCGCGGCACCGGTGGCCGACCGCCCGCGCTCGCTCTTCGAACCGCTGCTGGACGCCGACGAGCCGCTGCCGCCCCTCGGCCAGACCCGCACGCTCCCGGACACGTCGAACGACCAGCCGTTCGTCCCGAAGTTCGTGCCGAGCGACGAGCCCCTGCTCGCCGCCCCGCCGGAGCCCGAACCCGAGCCGGTGCACCTGCCCCAGCGCCACACCGAGGCGGGCCTGCCCATCCGCGAGGCCAGGCGCACGACCCCGCAACGCCAGCAGAGCTTCCCGGCGTTCGCGGCGTTCGAGTCCCCGAAGCAGGAGGCCCCCAAGCCCGCCCCCGCACTCCCGGCGCGCCCCCGCCCGGTCGGCTTCTCGCCGTCCACCGGCGGCCGCCCGAACGGTGCCCCGGCAGGCGGCGGCACCGGTCCGGCCCGCTTCCAGCAGCCGGAGGGCTTCAACCCGCGCTCGCCGTTCGGCCCGGGCTCGGTGCTGCCGAAGTCGGACGGCACGGCGCCGGCCGCGGACTTCGCCGTGAAGGCCACGCTGACCGGGCGTCGTTACTACTCCGAGGGGTCCGCGAACTTCGTGGAGACGCGGGCCGACGTGTGGTTCCGCACGGAGGCCGACGCGGAGAAGGCCGGGTTCCGCCCGGCACCCTGATCCTCGAAGCACAACGGAAAAGGCCCCCACCGCGTTCGGTGGGGGCCTTTTCCGTCGCTCCGCGGTCAGCCGACCACGGTCCAGGTGTCCTTGCCGTGCAACAGCTTGGCCAGGTCCGCGGCCTTCGTGGCCTTGGCCTCGCCGACCTGCGCCCGCACACCGTCGTCGTACGTGGTGCGGTTCGCCCGCCGGAACACACCGGTGACGGTGTGCGTGAGGTCCTGCGTCGACAGCCGCGACAGCGCGAACGACAGGTTCAGGTCCGACGCGTCGTGCACCACGACGTCGCTCGCGTCCACGTCCGCGGACTTGGCGACCGCGAGCCCGAAGCCCTCGCGCACCACGCAGTACTCGCCCTCGCGGCCGAAGCGGATCGGCTCGCCGTCGACGACGTTGATGATCCGCCGCTGCGCCTCGTCCGCGTCCTTCAGCACGTCGAACGCGCCGTCGTTGAAGATCGGGCAGTTCTGGTAGATCTCGACGAGCGCCGACCCGCGGTGCTCGGCCGCCTGGCGCAGCACCGAGGTCAGACCGGCCTTGTCCGAGTCGAGCGCCCGGCCGACGAAGGAGGCCTCCGCGCCCAGCGCCAGCGACACCGGGTTGAACGGGTGGTCGAGCGACCCGAGCGGGGTCGACTTGGTGACCTTGCCCTCCTCGGAGGTGGGCGAGTACTGACCCTTGGTGAGGCCGTAGATCCTGTTGTTGAACAGCAGGATCTTGAGGTTCACGTTGCGCCGCAACGTGTGGATCAGGTGGTTGCCGCCGATCGACAGCGCGTCGCCGTCACCGGTCACCACCCACACGCTCAGGTCCGGCCGCGCCACGGCGAGACCCGTGGCGATGGCCGGCGCACGGCCGTGGATGGAGTGCATGCCGTAGGTGTTCATGTAGTACGGGAAGCGGGACGAACACCCGATGCCCGACACGAACACGATGTTCTCGCGCTTGAGACCCAGCGAGGGCAGGAACGACTGCACGGTGTTGAGCACGATGTAGTCGCCGCAGCCGGGGCACCAGCGGACTTCCTGGTCGGACTTGTAGTCCCTGGCCGTCTGCTTCTCGTCGGTGGTGGGAACCCCGGTCAAGCCGGGGATTCCGAGGTCGATCGCGGTCACGCCGACACCCCCTTGATCACGTCAGCGAGCACGTCCTGCAACTCCTCCGCCTTGAAGGGCAGGCCCTGGACCTTCGTGTACGACACGGCGTCCACCAGGTACTTCGCCCTCAACAACAACGCGAGCTGGCCCAGGTTCATTTCCGGCACGACCACCTTGTCGTAGCTGCGGAGCACCTCGCCCAGGTTCTTCGGGAACGGGTTGAGGTGCCGCAGGTGCGCGTGCGCGACCGGCAGGCCCAGCTTGCGGACCCGGCGGGCCGCCGCGCCGATCGGGCCGTACGACGAACCCCAGCCCACGACGAGCACGCGGGCGTTGCCGTCCGGGTCCTCGACCTCGACGTCCGGCACCTCGATGCCGTCGATCTTCGCCTGGCGCAGGCGGACCATCTTGTCGTGGTTCTCGGGGTCGTACGAGATGTTGCCGGTGACGTCCTGCTTCTCCAGGCCGCCGATGCGGTGCTGCAGACCGGGGGTGCCCGGCACGGCCCACGGGCGGGCCAGCGTCTCCGGGTCGCGGGAGTACGGCTGGAAGTTCTCCGGGTCGGTCGCGAACTCGACGGTGAGGTCGGGCAGCGAGTCGACGTCCGGGATCAGCCACGGCTCGGAGCCGTTCGCCACCGCGCCGTCGGACAGGAACAGCACCGGCGTGCGGTACTTCAGCGCGATCCGGCACGCGTCGACCACGGCGTCGAAGCAGTCCGAGGGGGACCGCGGCGCCACGACCGGCACCGGCGACTCGCCGTTGCGGCCGAACATCGCCTGCAGCAGGTCGGCCTGCTCGGTCTTGGTCGGCAGACCGGTGGACGGGCCACCGCGCTGCACGTCGATCACGAGCAGCGGCAGCTCGGTCATCACGGCGAGGCCGATGGTCTCGGACTTCAGCGCGATGCCGGGGCCGGACGTCGACGTCACGCCGAGCGCGCCGCCGTAGGACGCGCCGAGGGCGATGCCGATGCCCGCGATCTCGTCCTCGGCCTGCACCGTGGTGATGTCGAAGTTCTTGTGCTTGCTGAGCTCGTGCAGGATGTCCGACGCCGGCGTGATCGGGTACGTGCCGAGCACGACGGGCAGCTTCGACAGCTGCGCGGCCGCGACGATGCCGTACGCCGTCGCCGTGTTGCCGGTGATCTGGCGGTAGGTGCCGACGTTGAGCTTCGCGGGCGCCACCTCGTAGGTGACGGCGAAGGCCTCGGTCGTCTCGCCGTAGTTCCAGCCGGCGCGGAAAGCGAGGACGTTGGCCTCGGCGATGTCGGGCTTCTTCGCGAACTTCTCGCGCAGGAACCGTTCCGTGCCCTCGGTCGGCCGGTGGTACATCCACGAGAGCAGCCCGAGCGCGAACATGTTCTTCGCGCGCTCGGCGTCCTTCTTGCCGAGGCCGGTCTCCTCGAGGGCGCCGATGGTCAGCGTCGCCATGGCGATCTTGTGGACCTGGAAGCGCTCGAGCGAGTCGTCCTCGAGCGGGTTCGAGTCGTAGCCGACCTTCGTCAGGTTCCGCTTCGAGAACTCGTCGGTGTTGACGATGAGGATGCCGCCGTCCGGCAGTTCCCCGACGTTCGCCTTGAGCGCGGCCGGGTTCATCGCGACGAGGACGTCGGGACGGTCGCCGGGCGTCAGGATGTCGTAGTCGGCGAAGTGCAGCTGGAACGACGACACACCGGGCAGGGTCCCCTGTGGTGCGCGGATCTCGGCGGGGAAGTTGGGCTGCGTGGCGAGGTCGTTGCCGAACGCCGCCGCTTCCGACGTGAACCGGTCTCCGGTGAGCTGCATACCGTCACCGGAGTCGCCGGCGAAGCGGATCACGACGCGATCCAGCTTGCGGGTCTCAGTGCTCATTCCTACGCCGATACCTCTCTCCAAGGGTGGCTGTGCCCCACCGCGAGGGTAGCCGCCAGGACCGCCAGCGAGACGGGCCGTGTACCACTAGGCGAGACGAACTGTCCCATCTGCCGCACCGGGGCCCCAACTGGACGGTAAGCACAGCACTACCAGCGGATACCCGGACGCGGCAGACGTCACCCTCGATACCTGTTACCCAAGGTAACACCTAACGCCCGCTGATCCGAGCCTTCATCGCGGCAAGCCTGGCAGCGAATTCTGGAGTGTCGATCGAAGTCACCTGTGGCCGCAGCTCGGTCTCGACGGCGTGCCCGTGGTCCTGCATCGCATCGGTCAGCCGCATCGTCGCCTTGATGGTCCGGACGAGTCCGGCCGGAGCGTCGGCGGCGGCCCGCGCCATCTCCTCGGCCGCTGCCAGCGGGTCCTCGGCCCTGGAGTGGGCGAGCCCGACGCGCACCGCCTCGTCGGCGTCGAGGATCTGCCCGAACAGCGTCATGGCCGTCGCGGTCTGCCTGTTCGTGATCCTCTGCAGCATCCAGGTCATGCCGCCGCCGGGGTGGATGCCGAGCTGGAGGAACCGCGCGTCGAACCGCGCCTTCGGCCCCGCGATCCGCACGTCGGCGGCCAGCGCGAGGTTGAGCCCGGCGCCGACCGCCGCGCCGTTGACCGCGGCGATCGTCGGGATGGTGGCGTCGGCCACCGCGAGGAAGCCCCGGTAGATCTGCTTGAGGCCCTCGTCCTTGGAGTTGCCGAGCTGCGTGAGGTCCGCGCCGGCGCAGAACGCGGGCGGCGCACCCGTGACGATCAGCGCGTTGGCTTCCTGCTCGGCCTGCTTGACCTTGTCGTGCAGCTCCTTCGACAGGTCGATCGTCAGTGCGTTGCGCCGGTCCGGATCGTTGATCGTGATGACGGCGACGGAGTCGTGGTGCTCCAGCAGAACCTCAGCCATGCCCGAACCCTAGGGTGCGGGCGGCCGGTCCAGGAGCCGGGACAGCACGACCGTGGACACGGTCCGGTCGATGATCTCGACGGCCCGCAGCCGCTCCAGCGCCGTCTCGAGGTGGTGGATGTCCGCCGCGCGCAGGTGCACGATCGCGTCCGCCGCGCCCGACACCGTGTAGGCCGCGCTGACCTCGGCCATCGGCTCCAGCCGGTGCTGGATGTCGTGCGGCGCCACGTTCCCCTTGCAGTGCACCTCGACGAAGGCCTCGGTGCCCCACCCGAGCGCCTCGGGGTCCACCACGGCCGTGAAGCCGCGCAGAACCCCGGTGTCCAGCAGTTTGTCCACCCGCCGCTTGACCGCGGGAGCGCTCAGCCCCACCTCCTTGCCGATCTCCGCGTAGCTGGAGCGCGCGTTGGCCATGAGGCACGAAATGATTCGCTGGTCGATGCTGTCCACACGCAACATTCTGCCCTAATCAACGCAATGTCGCGGCGTTGTTCGATGGTCTAGCGGCCCTTTACATTTCGATCCATGACCGTCTCCATCTCCGGGCCCGGCGAGCCGATCACGCTCGACATCGCAACGCCCCTCGTGCCGACGCGCGTGCCGACCACCCGTCGGTACCTGATGTGCCCGCCGACGTACTTCACGGTGGAGTACGCCATCAACCCGTGGATGGACCCCACCCGGCCGACCAGCACAACCCTGGCCGTGGAGCAGTGGACGGCCCTGAAGGAGACCTACGAGCGCCTCGGCCACGACGTCGAGGTCATCGACCCCGTCCCCGGCCTGCCCGACATGGTCTTCTCGGCCAACAGCGGCACCGTGATCGACGGCCGAGTCCTCGGCTCCCGCTTCCGCGCCTCCCAGCGCTCGGCCGAAGCCGACCACTTCCGCCGCTGGTTCCTCGGCGCGGGCTACAAGTCCGTGGTCATGCCCACCGCCGTCAACGAGGCCGAGGGCGACTTCACCTGGACCGGCTCCCTGCTGCTGGCCGGCACGGGCTTCCGCACCGACCCCCACGCGCACGCCGAGGCCCAGGAGGTCCTGGGCGTCCCGGTCGTCTCGCTGCAGCTGGTCGACCCGCGCTTCTACCACCTCGACGTGGCCCTGTTCATGCTCGACGACCAGTCCGCCTCACCGCTGGTCGCCTACTACCCGGAGGCGTTCTCGCCGGGCTCGCAGCAGGTCCTGAAGCGCCTGTTCCCGGACGCCGTGATCGCCAACGACGACGACGCCGTCTGCCTGGGCCTGAACGCGGTGTCCGACGGCAAGCACGTCGTCATGCCCGTCGAGGCCGTGCACCTGGCGGAGCAGGTGGCGCGGCGCGGGTTCGAGCCCGTGTTCGTGGACATCTCGGAGTTGCGCAAGTCGGGCGGCGGCCCGAAGTGCTGCACGATGGAGATCAGAGACTGACGAACCGCTCCACGGTTCTCGGTCTGCATTGAGCGGAGTTCTAAGCTTGCTCCGCTCAATGCAGATCACCCACGCGGTGCAGACGTAGCGTGTTGGGCTCAGCCCCGTCTGGTCGCCCAGAAGTCTTGTTGGTCGGGCTACATCCCAGAGATGAAGTCCACAGACTGGTCGACTACGAAAGGCTTCCCAGGGCAGGTTGGTGACCAGCCCTGGGCGAGGGCTGTGCGGATGCTGCTGGCGACGTCGGCCGGCCTGACCGGAGCGGCAGATGCGTTGACCCAGTTGCTAGGGTGCGGCTGGCTGGTTTTCACGACCAGGACGGCTCCCGCGGAGTCAGCCTGTTCGACTGCATAGCTCAACGGCGTCCAGGCGAGACCTTGGCAGTACGACGGTTTGTGCCGAACGCGCCAGCGGTAGATCGTGCCGTCGACGACGATCCGCCGAGAACCTTTTCTGGTCAGAGCCATGCCCGCCCCAAGGATCGCTTGTCAGAGCACGAAACGTACCCGTACCGGCATCGTCGTTTACACCGATATCCGCTGGTACGCGCGGGCAGCTTGTCCTTGAAATTCCGCAGTCCGCCTTCGAGCGCGGTGCGGGACAGCTGCGGGACAAGGGCTGTCCACAGCGGGTTGCTGCAGCTAGGAGATCTGCGAGTCTCCGGTTCAAACGCCGCACGATGGAACTGCGCGGCCAGACCTCGCCCGCGCAGTCCTGTTCCGCTGTTCCTGCGTGAAGGCCTGATATGCGGGTTGACCTGCTCTGATGCTGCCAACGACGTCAACGTCGGCAGGTAACCGTCTGTCGCTGACTGCGGTCTTCTGCGGCTGTCCCTGGAACATGTGTGGAACAAGAAGAGCCCCCGGCGAGGTCATCGCCGGGGGCTCTCTCAGTTCGTGTACCTGCGTCAATGCCTTCAGGTTGAGCTGGCGGCTTGTCGGTCCGACCGCGGTGCAGAAGATGAGCCGCCTCGATCTCACTCAACTCTGCCAGAGCGTGCTCACCGTCCACTCGTAGAGGAGCGTCGTACTCGATCAGCCATTTGAGCGCTTGCTCGAACGTGATGCGTTCAACCGGCAGGTAGCGGTCAAAGTCCGGCGGAAGGTGCATGTGCGGGCCTCTTTCGGGGCTCCGGCCGGCGGAATGCCAGCGCAAGCGCCACAGGTCGTGTCCGCGGGGCATTGGTCGCCTAAACTTTGGTCACAAGTCGCTCTTGATGTGGTTCTGCAGGCTCACGCTCGTCTCGGATGCGATGCGTCGTGTCGTGCTGCCGAGCACGCCAGCGCAGATCGTTTTCATCCCTGACGAACCGGACCGAGCAAAGCTCAGGCTGATGTTCGCAGTGGCCGATCGGCGACTGCGGAAAGCATGGTCGAGGCGCGCAGTAGGGCGATGTCGTCCCACAACAGTGGGATCCGGGACGTCGACGCGCTCGCTCACCGCTTCGACGTCCCGCCTCTCAAAGAGGTCACACGCCCTGCAACGGCAAGTGCGGCTCGTCGGACGCGGTCTTGGCGTTGAGTGCTCGAGCTTCCTCGAGCTGGTCTTCCAGGGTGACGATGCGGCAAGCGGCATCCAGTCCCGTGCCCTGGTCCACCAGAGCACGGACGCGGGCGGCCAGCCGGAGTTGGTGGCGGGAGTACCGGCGGTGTCCGCCGGCTGAGCGCTGCGGCTCGATGAGTTTCGCCTCGTCGAGGCTGCGCAGGAAGTTCGCCGACGTGTTGAGCAGTTCCACGGCCCGGCCCATCGTGTAGGCGGGGTAGTGCTCGTCGTCGAACTTCTCGGCTGTTGTCCGCGGTTCGTTGTCCGCTGTTCCGATCGTGTCTGGGGTCATCGCGCCTCCGCATCACGAGGGGCCCCGGTGCGTAGCACCGGGGCCCCAGGGTTGTTGGGTTTCACTTCCACCTAGCCGACCGTGAGATCGGCTCTCTCTGTCCGCATGACCTCTGTGAAAGCGGGCGTTGCGGGGATCGCGTGTGCGTAACCGAAGACCACCTACCAATCTGATGGAACTGCGGTACCCGCTCGGCGGAGTTCAGCCGAAGACGGGCGATCCGATGGTGTGCAACCCTTCCCTTCTCCTCTGATTACTACTTTTTCTCACGTGGGCTGTCGGCGCCGGGCCTCATGCACGTGCCGGCTTCACTTCCACCGACTGCCCTCGGCCACCTGCCAGGACCCCTTTCACTGATTGGCCCCGGCACATCTGACCGTCTTGCACTTGCACCTTCAACTGCGTCTTGCACTTACAACTACAACTTGCGACTTCAACTGCGTCTTGCACTTACAACTACAACTTGCGACTTCAACTGCGTCTTGCACTTACAACTACAACTTGCGACTTCAACTGCGTCTTGCGCTTACAACTGCAACTTGCACTTGATGAAACGGCTGCCGGCTCCGGGGTGTTGCGTACTACATCCGGTCTTGCGCACCGACTGCCCTTGGTCGTCCGGCTCGGAGCCCTCGAACTGCGGCTCTGGCCCGACTGACCGACTTGCACTTGCTCACGGGTAGTTCGTCATCTCCCGTGCCATCTATCTCTCTTCCAACGAGGAGAAGACTACACACAGCCAACGCCGATTGTCTACCTCCACCACCATAGATTTGCTCGTTCGGGTGACATAGGTGTCCTCACCTGCGGATCTTCGTGGATCCGGTCTCGTCGGGCGCGGTCCAGCCGGGCTCCTGGCGGCTCAGATCTCCAACGCCCACTTCACATACCGCTTCGTCGCCGTGAACCTGGCCTTCTCGGAGGTCCGGGACGCCCCGTGCGCGTTCGCCGAGTCCACGGTCAGCAGTGCGCGGTCGTAGCCCTGCTCGAAGACGGTGTGCAGGGCATGAGCGATCAGAGTGCTCGCGACGCCGCGGTCGCGGTGTGAAGGGAGCGTTCCGATCACGATGAAGTGCACGTCGTGGATGCCGGTGGTTTCCGCGTCGGCCTCCCAGTTCATGGTCACCAGCACGCCCACCGCCGTCGCGGCGTCTCGCAGCAAGAAACTTGCCGAGGCCGGAACGTCTGGTTGGTGACCTTGTTCTTCCAGAGTTGGACGGGCATCGCACCGCGTCCCAGTTGTCCCGGTACGCCGCGTTCCGCACGGACCGGAACTCCTCGTCGTTCTTCGGCGACCACGGCTCGATCCGCGGATCGGCGGAAACCGGAACGTCGGAAAGGCCGTGCTCCAGCGCTGGTGGTGGCGGACCGGCTTGAACCCCTCGGCCTGCACGAGCGATGCGGTCGGGGCGGAAGACGTCGATGGCGAGCTCCAACGCCGGGTGGTGCAGGGCGTGCAGCACCTTGGCCGCGTCGATCCCGGCCCGCACGAGCCGCGTGCCGATGCCTCGGCGGCGGTAAGCGGGGTGCACGCCGCCGTCGAGGGAGACGCGGTGGACCTCTGAGGCGGTCGGGCGGTGCTGGATCTTCGTGTAACCGACCGCGACGTCGCCGTCGAAGGCCGCGAGGCTGGCTCGTTCGAGGTCCGCGCAGGGGTCGTCGAGCTCTTCCGGGTCGTCGTCAACGAGGTGCACCCACGCCGGCCGGATGTGGCGATCGCGTTCAACGGCAGTCCTGGCGACAGTTCGGACCGGGTGCTCGAGGCCCTCCGGCAGCGTCGCGGCCGCTGGGACAACAGCCGGGGCGGAGCAGCCCGGCGCGGTTCGCGCGTCCACCACCTCGCGGACGCGAAGCCTTCAGCGAGCTTGGAGCACAGCCTCCGAGTGTCCCTCGGCGTGATCACCCACCTGAGGCCCCAAGTGAAGTGAACCGCCCACGCGCTTCCTCCGTACCCCTCGTCAGACTCGGAGAACGCTGGCCGGCGATCAGGTCTTCGCAGGTCAGCACCGCGCATTCCGACAAGGTCGCGAGGCACGAACCGAACTGACGGACAGCGTCGCCAGTTCGTCAGGAGGCAACGATGAACTCACGCAGGACACACACGGCTAGCTAACTGTCCGTTAGCAACGCAGGGTCCAACTGATCAGAAACGTGACGAGAGTCACGCCGCAGGCTCTCGGGCTTGCCTGTGCTCGTGACGCGAGGTTACGTTCTCGCCCGCCGATAACGGTTTGGTCACCGGCAGGACAAGGAACCGCAGTCAGTGGGTCCGAGGTCCGGCCCGGAATCCCCCGCCAGGAGAGTCCGGTGGCCAAGCTCCCCGACGCAGGAGGCTTCCCCTTGGCCCGGCACAGCAAGGCCGATGGCCGAACCGTGTACACGGTCGTGCCCAGAGCAGCAGTGAAACCCGGCGCGCACCGAGTCGAGGACGACAAGGTCCCGCTCGCCCACCGCGTGAGCGCCATCGTCGTCGCGGCGGGTGTCGCCGCCGGCACCGCCGCCATCGCCAACGCCGCGACCAGCGGCACGGCCACCGAACTCGCCGCGGGTGCGGCCGAGCTGGGCGCTCTCCCCGACCAGCAGGCCAAGACCATCCAGACGGTGCACGACGTCAACCCGGGCAACCAGGTCGGTCGTCTCCTGCAGTTCCAGCAGATGTACGCGCAGCAGACCTTCGAGCAGGCCACCAAGGTCGCCGCCGACGCGCACGCCCAGCGCGAAGCGGCCGCCAAGGCCGAGGCCGAGCGTCAGGCCGAGATGCGCAAGCCCGCGAAGCAGCGCGAGGTCGAGGGCTGGATCAAGGAAGCCATCAAGGTCCTGCAGGCCAACGGCACCAACATCGACAACGGCTCCATGGACGAGATCTACACGATCATCATGAAGGAGTCGAACGGCAACCCCAACGCCGTGAACAACTGGGACTCCAACGCGATGCGCGGCACGCCGTCGAAGGGCCTGATGCAGTGCATCGACCCGACGTTCCGCGCCTACAAGCTGCCGGGGTACGACAACATCCTGGCGCCGGTGGACAACATCATCGCGGGCGTTCGCTACACCTACGCGCGCTACGGCGGCTTCCACAACCACCCCGGTCTGGTCTCCATGAACCTGGGTGGCGGGTACCTGGGGTACTGAGGAAGCGGCACGCCGCGCCGCGTCGGGGTGCGGGGGACGTATCGACGGGCAATGCTGTCAATCAGGTTCACCCACAAGAATGGCGGCCCTAGCGGGCGCACGCCCGGTAGTGCTCCCATCGAACGCGATCCCCGAACGCAGGGAGTGGCCGATGAACGAGCAACAGGCACGCGAGAACGAGCTGGAGAAGATCCGCTCGGAGGCGACGAGCTGGCTGGCCAAGATGGCCCAGGCGCAGCACCGTCCCCGGGTCGAGCAACGCAGGCCTGAGCACGACGCCATGACACCCGCGAAGCAGTAGGCGGCACGCAGCGGAAGCGCCCCGGTCACGGCCGGGGCGCTTCCGCGTTCTCGGGGCAGGGGAACGCCTCGGGGGAGCTGGTGTTCCTGAGGGTGACGTCGGTTAGCCCGTTCGAGGCGTCAGACCGCGAGGGTGGAGCCGCTCCCGGTAGCGCTTTCGGGCCCTGAGATCCACTCAGGACGCCCGCGGCACGGGGAACCGGGTCCGGGGGCCCGAGAGGGCTCGAGAGAGGGCCGGTGGACGCGCCGACCGGTCACACGGTCGGAGCCTCCCGTTCGAACGCGGTCCACAGCAGCTTCAACGGGTGGTCCGCGGGGTGCTTCGCGAGTGCGTCGGTGCGGGCGAACACGCCCACCAGCCGTTCGAGCGAGTCGTCGGCGAGCTGCACCACGCGCAGACCGCTGCCTTCGCGCAGTTCGTTGTTCGCCGCCACCACTCCCAGGCCGGACGTCACGATCATCGCGCCCTTGACCAGGTTGGAGCGCAGCAGGGAGATGCCGTACTGGATCTCGTCGATCTCGGCGGCGATGTCGAGCCCCTGCCGGTAGTCGGGGCCGAACCAGCCGCGCAGGAACTCCGCGATCAGCCCGGCGCCGGGCACGACCAGCGGCACCGACCGCAGCGCCGGCACGCGCACCTTGTCCCCGACGACGGTCTCCGGCAGGTTCGTCAGCAGCGCGAGCCCTCCCCGGCGCCACTCGATCACGTCGAACTCGGGGCGCTCCCACCCCGCGCCGGCCCTCGTGACGACGCTGCCGCACACGAGGTCGACCTCCTGCGTCTCCAGCTTGGTCCAGATGTCCTTGGTGCGGATGTGCACGACCTTGAGGTCGACGTCGCGCTCCTGGAACTCGTCCTCGACGTGGTGCCACGCCTTCGCGAGCGTGTCGAGCATGTACCGCGTGGTCCCCACGGTGACCGTCGTGCCGAGCTTGCGGCGGCACTCGTGAATTCCGTCGAGCCACTCCGCGAGCGTGTCCCGCGCCAATTCGACGAGCGACTCACCGGTCGGCGTGAACAGCACGTCCTTTCCGCGTCCCTGCTTCACCACGAGCGCTTCGCCGCACAGTTCCAGGAAGTTCCTGTTCAACGTGTCGAGCTGCTTCTGCACGCTCGACTGCTCGCGCCCCAGCGCCCGCGCCGCCCGCAGCGCCGAACGGGTCTCGTGCACCGTCAGCAGTGTCCTGAGCTGGTCCATCGTGGTGTCCAGCAGGGCTCCGGGCATGTTCAACAGGCGGTGCAGCGTGGTACTTGTGGGGAGCACCAACTGGGACGAGCCGGACATCGAGACCCTCTCTGGTGTTCTGTCGATCAGTTGAACTGAACTTGACCGCATTTCGCCGACAAATATCCTGGAGATCCTGTCGGCAAATCCCTGGACACTTATCGCGCGGTGTACAAAACTATCCGCGGCGACCACGCGTGGGAGCCGATTCCGGGGGGAATCATTGGGGGGTGGGGGTCCGCCAGGCGCGAGCCGGCGGGCCCCCAAGTACTACTCTCAGCCGTTGTGACGGCTTCCGCTCGCCTGGACTGGGGCACCACCTACCAGGTCACCGTTCTCGAACTCGGACTCGCCTGCTGCGGAGTCGAAGTGATGGCAGCTCTCGACCGCCTTCCCGACCTCGGCGTCACGCCGGTGGACGGCGCGGGTGAGGCGCACGTCCTCGTCGTCTCCGGCACCGTCACCGACGTCATGTTGCCCGCTGTCCTCCGCAGTTTCGAGGCCATGCCCGAACCCCGTTACGTCATCTCCGTGGGCGCCTGCAGCAACACGGGCGGCCCGTACTGGGATTCCTACAGCGTCACCAAGGGCATCGACCAGGCCCTCCCCGTCCACGTCGCCGTTCCCGGCTGCCCGCCGCGCCCCGAAGCGCTGCTCGAAGGCCTCAAGGCGCTGCACCGGCTGGTGAACGCGTGACGACCCCGAAGACCGCTTTCGGTCAGACGATCCACCACGTGGAGCTCGCCGCCTGGAGCGCGACGGCCGCAGCGAACCACGCCGGGGGCTTCGTGATGTTCGACTGGCTCGGCGTCGAGGACGCGGGCCGCCCCGGTGCCGTCGGGCAGCGCCACGCCGTGTTCCTGCACGTGATCGACCCGCGGACGCGCGAGGGCGTGATGCTGCGCACCGAGCTCGGCCCCGACGAGGCGCTGCCGAGCGTCGCCCACCTCTGGAAGGGCGCGCACTGGCACGAGCGCGAGGCCGCCGAGATGTTCGGCATCACCGTCGGCGGCGCGCCCGAGCACCTGCTGCTGCCGGACAGCTTCCAGGGCCACCCGTTGCGCAAGGACTTCGTGCTCGCCTCCCGCGTCGTGCGCCCGTGGCCCGGCCGCCTGGAGCCGGGCGAGGACACCACCAGCGCGCCGAGCCGCCGCCGCACCGCACCACCAGGAGTGCCGGACCCGTCCTGGGGCCCGCGCCGTGAAGAGGAGCAGTCGTGACGAACCTTCCACCGCGCACGAGAGGCGTCATCGCGCTGCTGGAGGCCAACTGCACGGTCTGCATGATCTGCGCGCGCGAATGTCCTGACTGGTGCATCCACATCACCAGCCACACCGAGGTCGAGCAGCAGCCCGGCAGCGCCCGCCCGCGCAGCCGCAACGTCCTCGACCGGTTCGCGATCGACTACGGCCAGTGTCTCTACTGCGGCATCTGCGTCGAGGTCTGCCCGTTCGACGCCCTGCACTGGGCGCCGGAGTTCGGCTACCCGGGAACGGGCTCGGTCGAGGGCGACGGTGCCGTGGCGGAACTGGTCCACGAACGGGACGTGCTCGCCACGTGGGTCGAGAAGGTGCCACCGCCGCCACCGCTCGACCCGGCCGCGGAGGCCGCGCCGGAGACGGCGACAGGAACTGGCAGGCGGCCTGGTTCGTTGAGAGGTAGGACGTAAAGACCCGGAGGCGCAACCGTGCACAAGCACTTCAACGGGTTGAAGACGGCCGTGCTGCTCGGCGGGATGAGCGCGCTGATCGTGCTGGTCAGCAGCTTGTTCGGGCGAACGGCACTGGTCATCGGCCTGGTGCTGGCCTTGGGCGTGAACGCCTACGCGTACTTCAACTCGGACAAGCTCGCGCTGCGGGCGATGCGGGCGCGGCCCGTGTCGCAGGTGGAGCAACCCGTGCTCTTCGCGATCGTGCGGGAGCTGTCGCAGAAGGCCCGCCAGCCCATGCCCAGGCTGTACCTGAGCCCGACGGTGGCCCCCAACGCGTTCGCGACGGGCCGCAACCCCCGCAACGCCGCCGTGTGCTGCACCACGGGCATTCTCGACCTGCTCGACGAACGCGAACTGCGCGCCGTGCTCGGCCACGAGCTCGCGCACGTCTACAACCGCGACATCCTGATCAGCTGCGTCGCCGGCGCGCTGGCGGGCGTGATCACGATGCTCGCGAACCTGGCCCTGTTCGCCGGGATCTTCGGCGGCAGCGACGACGACGAGGGCCCCGGCCCGCTCGGCCTGCTGCTGATCGCGTTGCTCGGCCCGGTCGCGGCCACGGTCGTGCGCCTGGCCGTGAGCCGCTCCCGCGAGTTCCAGGCCGACCAGTCCGGTGCCGAGCTCACCGGCGACCCGCTGGCGCTGGCCTCGGCGCTGCGCAAGATCGAGCAGGGGACGCGGGCGGCGCCGCTCGCACCGGAGCCGGAGGTGGTGTCGCAGAGCCACCTGATGATCGCGAACCCGTTCCGCTCCGGGGAGCAGTTCGCGAAGTGGTTCTCGACCCACCCGCCGATCGCCGACCGCATCCGCAGGCTCGAGGAGATGGCCCGGCGCTAGCGGATCGCCTGCGCCACGGCCATGAGGTACTCGCCGTACCCGGACTTGCCGAGCTTCTCGCCGAGCGCGTAGCACTCCTGCGCGGAGATGAAGCCCATGCGCAGTGCGATCTCCTCGGGACACGCGATGCGCACGCCGGTCCGGTGCTCCAGCACCTGCACGAACTGCGCGGCCTCGAGCATCGAGTCGTGCGTGCCGGTGTCGAGCCACGCGAAGCCGCGGCTGAGGTCCACCAGGTGCGCACGACCCTCGCGCAGGTACGCGAGGTTGACGTCGGTGATCTCCAGTTCGCCGCGCGGCGACGGCTTGAGGCCGCGCGCGATGTCCACCACGCCGTTGTCGTAGAAGTAGAGCCCGGTGATCGCCCGGTTCGACTTCGGCTCCTTCGGCTTCTCCTCGATGGACAGCAGCTTCCCGGTCGCGTCGACCTCGCCCACGCCGTACCGCTCGGGGTCCTTCACCTGGTACCCGAACAGCACGCACCCGTCCAAAGTGGACGCGTGGTGCTGCAGCGTCGTGGAGAAGCCCTGGCCGTAGAAGATGTTGTCGCCCAGCACCAGCGCCACGTCGTCGTCCCCGACGAAGCCGGCGCCGATGACGAACGCCTCCGCGAGCCCGTTCGGCGCGGCCTGCTCCGCGTACTCGAACGACATGCCCCACTGCGACCCGTCGCCGAGCAACCGCCGGAACAGCGGTAGGTCGACCGGCGTGGAGATGATCAGCACTTCCCGGATGCCGGCCAGCATGAGCACCGACAGCGGGTAGTAGATCATCGGCTTGTCGTACACCGGCAGCAGCTGCTTGGAGACGGCCTGCGTGATCGGGTGCAGGCGCGTCCCGCTGCCACCGGCGAGGACGATCCCCTTCACCGGTAGTTGGTGAACTGGAGGGCGATGCCGAAATCGGAGCCCTTGAGCAGCGCGATGACCTCCTGCAGGTGGTCCTTCTTCTTGCCCGACACCCGCAGCTGGTCGCCCTGGATCTGCGCCTGGACGCCCTTGGGCGCCTCCTCGCGGATCTTCTTGGCGATCTCCTTGGCCTTCTCGGAAGTGATGCCCTGCACGAGGTTCCCCGTGACCTTGAACACCTTTCCGGACACAGCCGGCTCGCCCACCTCGAACGCCTTCATCGAGATGTTGCGCTTGACCAGCTTCTCCTGGAAGACGTCGATCGCCGCCTTGCAGCGCTCCTCGGTCTCCGAGGTGAAGGTGATCGCCTCCTCGCCGGCCCAGGCCACTGTGGTGCCGGTCCCGCGGAAGTCGAAGCGGGTGCTCAGCTCCTTGGCCGCCTGGTTGAGCGCGTTGTCGACCTCCTGCCGGTCCACCTTGCTCACCACGTCGAACGACGGGTCCGCCACGACTTCACTCCTCCACGATCTCGGGGTCACAGCCAGCGTCGATGCTACTGGGGTACCCCGATTTGGGGCCTCCCGAAGGGGTTATGTATTGTTCTGCCCGCACCGTTACGACGGTGTGGGGCGGGTTGCCCGAGCGGCCAATGGGAGCGGACTGTAAATCCGTCGCGAAAGCTACAGAGGTTCGAATCCTCTACCCGCCACATCGAAAGGTCCCTGTGACCAGCGCGAGCTGAGTCACAGGGACCTTTCTGTCGTGCGCGGTCGATTTCGGCGTTCTCCGACTCCGCGTTGACCCCTTACGTGACGCGGAAGACCGGCCAGCCGATCTCGGTGCGCCACTCGGCGGGATCGCTCGAGTCACGAGGGCCGACGACGTAGACCTCCCGCACCGGCCCGGCCACCGACATCGCGTTCTCCACCACCCAGGTCCCGAGTGCGCCGTACGTGACCTCGATGCCGTCGTGCTCGCCGACGTGGGTGGTGACGGCCAGTTCCGCGGCCGGGAGGGTTGCGGGGTGCACGCGTCCGGTGCGAGGCGGCGCGGCGGTCGGCAGGTAGACGAGCGCGTGACCGCGCTCCTGCTCGAAGAGGGCGTTGTCGTAGTTGCCGCCCGGTGGTCCGGTCACGGTGGCGCCGACGGCCGCCTCCAACTCGGCCATCGCGCCCGCGTACCAGGTCGTGATGTCGCTGCTTGCGACCACGGCCTCCACCGCCGCGACGGTCCGGGCCGGCTCCGCGCGCAGTTCGACGTCGATCGGCGCGGGGTCGGGCCGGAGCAGGCGCCGCAGCGACACGACCGCGGCCCGCGTGCGGTCGAGCACGTCCTCGAGGCGTTGCAGGTGGTCCGCGACCAGGGCCGCCCGGACGTCCGGGTCGGGGGTCCGCAGGATTCGCTGCACGTCGCTCAGGGGGACGTCGAGCTCGCGGAGCCGGTGGATGACCTGCGCGGTCGGGATCTGGTCGACGCCGTAGTAGCGGTAGCCGGAGTTCTCGTCCACCACGGCGGGTTCCAGCAGGGCCGCCTCGTGGTACCGGCGCAGGGTCCGCACGCTCAGGTGGGTCAGGCGCGAGAACTCCCCGATGGTCAACATCCGTTCATTGTGGACTCTCTCCCCGGGGGAGGGTCCACGGCTTGACCCTCCCGCGTCGCGAGGCCGCACGGTGGGCTCATGACACAGCACACCGACCTCCCGTCCGATCTGCTCCCGACCACCGTGCGCGAGTTCCTCGCCGCCCACGTCGTCCGCGACGCCGACACCGCCTCGTCGTTCCTCACCGAGGACGCGGTGGTCGTCGACCAGGACGAGACCTTCCGCGGCAGGGAGGAGGTCCACGCGTTCCTGCGGGACGCCGGGTCCGAGTTCGAGTACACGACCGAGCAGATCGGTGCCCGCCGCGTCGACGACGACCACTGGGTGGTGACCGTGCGGATCGAGGGCACCTTCCCGGGCGGAGTCGCCGAGCTCGACTACCGGTTCGCGCTGCGGGACGACCTCGTCGCCGAACTCGTCATCGCCAACCACACGGCCTGACCGAAGCCGTGCCACACCGATCTTCAGCGGAGGAACGAATGTCCGGTTCGGACCGCGATCGTCTCGACGGTCGCCGGGCGCTGGTCACGGGCGGGTCGAAGGGCTCGGGCAAGGCCGTCGCGGAGCGGCTGCGGGAGATGGGCGCTGACGTCTACGTGACGGCGCGAACGATGCCCGACGGGTACGAGCACCCCGACCGGTTCATCGAAGCGGACGTGACGACGGTCGAGGGCACCACCGCGGTGGCCGCTCGGATCGCCGAGGCCGGCGGCGCG
Organism: Lentzea sp. DG1S-22; assembly: GCF_036321065.1. Lineage (NCBI taxonomy): Bacteria > Bacillati > Actinomycetota > Actinomycetes > Pseudonocardiales > Pseudonocardiaceae > Lentzea > Lentzea sp. DG1S-22. The sequence goes on from NZ_CP143276.1 coordinate 6,534,559, forward strand.
CTCGACATCCTGGTGCACGTCGTCGGAGGTGCTTCGACGCCGCCCGGTGGGTTCGCGGTCATCACCGATGACCAGTGGCTCACCGAGCTGAACCTCAACTTCCTGGGAGCGGTGCGGCTCGACCGCGCCCTTCTCCCGGCGATGGTCGAGTCCGGGGCGGGCGTGGTGCTGCACTTCACCTCGATCCAGCGGGAACTGCCCCTGTACGACGCGTCCCTGGCGTACGCGGCGGCGAAGGCCGCTCTGCGCACGTACAGCAAGGGACTCGCCAACGAGCTCGCGCCGCGCGGCGTGCGGGTCAACGCGATCAGCCCCGGCGGGATCGAGACCGAGGCCTACGAGAGGTTCGTGGACCGGATCGCCGAGGGCAACGGACTCACGCGTGAGGCGGCCAAGCAGACCATCTTCGACTCCTTGGGAGGCGTGCCCCTGGGGCGGTTCGCGCAGACCGAGGAGATCGCGGACCTGGTGGGGTTCCTGGTCTCGGACCGCGCCTCGGCGATCGTGGGCGCCGAGTACGTGATCGACGGCGGGACCGTTCCGACCGTCTGAGCCGGGAGCCGGTTCCGGGCAAGCCACTCACGAGCGACCAGCACGGAGAACACATGACCACGCGAGTCGCGGACCGGTCCTCCACCCAGCCGGTCGGACCGCCACCGCCCTTCGACCCGGAGCTCGCTCCCGTCGTCGAGGTGCTGACCAGCCTGCGGCCCCCGACGCGTACCGCCCGGACAACATCGTCGAGATGCGCGAGCCCGTTCCCGGGGTGGAGACCCCCGACCGACTTTCCCGGTGAGGCGCTGAGCCGGGCGCGTGACCCGTGATCAAGTGCTGGTCCGGGAGCGGATCGCGCAACCGTGCCGGTAGGCTCCGCAGGACCAGGCCAAACGTGGTGGGCGCGGCGATCTCTGGAGAGTTCTCCACCCGCCACGCGAGCCGATGGGCCTCTGACCGACAAGGTCAGAGGCCCATCGTCGTACATCGGCTGTTGTTGCGGAGGGGGACGCTGTGCGCACGCAGATGGCGACGGAGGCGGGACGGACGACCGCGCCGAGCGAGGACCGGGCGCTCGTCGGGCCGAACCTGCTCGCCGTGCTCGACGGCGTGACGGCCGAGCCGGAAACCGGCTGCGAGCACGGTGTCGGCTGGTTCGCCGACCAGCTCGCCGCGGAGATCTTGCGCTTCGCCCACCTCGACCCGTCCGCGGCGCTCACCGAGGCCGTCCGGCAGGCCGCCGATCTGCACTCCGGCACGTGCGACCTCGGGCACCCGGACTCGCCGAGCGCGGCGATCGCGCTGGTGCAGATCAAGGACGACGTGCTGCGGTACCTGGTGCTCGGCGACGCCACGGTGGTGGTCGACGGCAAGCGCGAGCTGCTCGTGGTGAGCGACACGCGGTCCCGGCGCACGGCCGGCCCCCGGGTCGCCGACGTCGAACACGCGCTCACGGGTGAGGTGCCGCTGCAGGACGTGCGGAGGGTCGCGATCCTGTCCGACGGGGCGGCGCGGGCCGTGGACCTGTTCAACCTCTTCGACTGGCGTCAGGCGCTTGAGCTGATGGCGGCCAACGGGCCGGACGACCTCATCCGCAAAATGCGCGCCGTCGAGAAGGAAGACGCGAAGGCCGTGGAGTGGCCGCGCGAGAAGGTTTCCGACGACGCCACTGTCGTGTACTTCGACCGGTGACGCTCACCGCCCTCGACGACGTGGTGCGCAAGGCGTCGCACGTTCGTTTCACCGAGGTCGGCACGCCGGACGAGTTCGTCGAGGTGGGTGTCGACGACGAGCTGCGTGCGGCGCTCGCCGTGGAGTCGTCGCCGGGCGGGGTGTGCGCGTGCCGGGGCGATGTCCGGTTCGAGTTCCTCGGTGCGCGGCGGGAGGTTCTCGCCGCGGTCGTCCTCCACCACGGCATCACCCTCGCCTGGAACGGGTGGCACGGCCACGCGGTGCTCTCCGACGGGGAGGCGCTGCGAGCCTGGCTCCGGCGGCGCGACACCGCGCGGCCGGCCGACGAGGACTGGGTCGCCGCGATCCCGCCGGCGTTGCGAGGGCTGACCCGGCGGATGCTCCGTCCCGTGCGGTGGACGGCCGGGTCGCGTCTGCTCGCCCAGGCCCGCACGCTGCTCGGCGCCGTCGATCCGGTGACCGGAACGCTGCAACTGCTGGCGTGGCGCGGGTCCGGCGGGGCCCAGCACGCGGAGATCCCGGCACTGCTCCTGCTCGCCGTGCCGCTCTCGAAGATCGGCACCGCGTTGAAGGACCCGCGCGCGGACGAACGGCACTACGCGGGTGCCGTCCGGCACCTCCTCGGCGCGGACGGGAGAGAGCGGTCCGACGCCGGCCGGTTGCCCCGGTCCGTCCGGATGCGGCTCGCCGACGCCGCGGGGGAGATCCCGGAGTGGGCGGAACCCCTGCTGCGCAAGGCTTAGTGCCGGGGCGCCGGCTCCACCCCACGACGGCGCGCGATCGCCCGCATGTTCTCCTCGCCCCAGTCGCCCAACGGCAGCAGCGCCTCGTTCAGCCGCACGCCGAGTGGCGTCAGCGAGTACTCGACGCGGGGTGGCACCTCGTGGAACACCTCGCGGTGCACGATCTCGTCCGCCTCCATCTCGCGCAGCACCTGGATGAGCATCTTCTCGCTGATGCCGGACACGGACCGCCGCAGTTCGCCCGTGCGCATCGGGCCGTGGTGCAGCGCCCAGAGGATCAGGGCCTTCCATCGGCCGCCGATGACGTCGATCGCCGCGTCGAGTCCGCAGGCGTAACTTCGTGGCTTCATCAGGATCCTTACCAAAAGGTGGGTACCTGACAAAATAGTAGGTACTTGTCGAGAAGTCAGTGTCGGAACGAGCATTTCCGGCATGGGGATCAAGAAGACCGTGAGCGTGCTCGGCCTGGGGCGGATGGGCAGCGCGCTCGCCAAAGCCCTCGTCGCCAAGGGCTACGAGGTGACCGTGTGGAACCGGTCCGAGGACAAGCCGACGCCGCCGAACACCACGCGTGTCAGCACGCCGGAAGAGGCGTTCAAGAGCGATGTCGTGGTCACGTGCCTGTCCACGTACGAAGCTCAGCAGCCGTTGCTCACCAACGACATCAAGACGCTCGTCAACCTGACGTCCGGAACGCCGGAGCAGGCCAGGAACACCGCTCAGTGGGCCGAGGCCAACGGCGTCGAGTACGTGGACGGCGTGATCATGGCGGTGCCGCAGCAGATCGGCACGCCGCAGGCGCGGATCCTGTTCAGCGGCAACGAGAACCACCACGTGCTCGACGCGTTCGGCGAGCCGGTGCACGTGGGGGAGGACGCCGGGCTGGCCGCGCTGCACGACCTGGCGCTGCTCGGGCTCATGTGGGCCATGTTCGGCGGTTACCTGCAGGCGGTCGCGTTGATGGGCAGCGCGGGCATCGCGCCCGAGAGGTTCACGCCGATGGCCGTGAGCTGGCTGAACGAGATGTCCACCCTCCTGCCCGAGATGGGCGAGGAGACGCAGAGCAGGCAGTACGAGACCGAGGTGTCCGCTTTGGACATCAACGTGGCCGGGCTGCGGATGCTCACCGAGGCCGGCCGGGAGCAGGGGCTCGACACCACCCTCCCGCAGGCCCTGCACGACCTGTTCGAACGCGCCCAGCGCAACGGCCACGGCGCGCACAGCATCGCGAGTGTCATCGAGGAGATCCGCAAGTGAAGTACCTGGGGAAGAAGGCCGTCGTCACGGGCGGCACGCACGGCATGGGCCGCGCGACCGTGGAGATGCTCGTCGAGAACGGCGTCGACGTCGTGCTGACCGGCCGCACCGCGGAGCAGGCCGAGGGGCTCAAGGCCCACGCGATCGCCTCCGACGCGACGGACCTCGGCGACATCGCCAGGCTCAGGTCCGAGGTGGAGCACCGGTTCCAGGACGTCGACCTGCTGTTCGTCAACGTCGGCTTCTCCACCCTCACGCCGTTCGACCAGGCGAGCGAGGCCGACTACGACCGCACGTTCGACGTGAACACCAAGGGCGCGTTCTTCACCGCCCAGCACCTGGCGCCGCTGGTCAAGGAGGGCGGCTCGATCGTCTTCACGACGAGCGTCGCCACGGTTCTCGGCTCGCCCGGCCTGAGCGTCTACGCGGGGGCGAAGGCGGCGGTGCGGGCGTTCGCGCGGGGGCTCGCGGCCGAGCTGGCGCCGCGGAACGTCCGGGTCAACGTCGTCAGCCCCGGCTTCATCGACACGCCGTCGATGGGCGTCTCGGGTGTGCCGCGGGAGGTGCTCGAGCAGTTCAAGGAGGAGGGCGACCGCATCACGCCGCTCAAGCGCCACGGCACGATGGACGAGGTGGCGAGCGCCGTGCTGTTCCTCGCCTTCGAGGCCACCTTCACGACCGGTGCCGAGCTCGCGGTCGACGGCGGTCTCGGCCAGGGGGTCAGCGCGTAGGGAAGATCTTCGGAGAACCTGTCACACCTCTGTCGCCCGCCGGGTCGAGAGAGCGGAAGACGAAGAGACGACAGGGAGAACGACGATGAGGATCGCCAACCCGATCATGTCCGTGCCCGGCGCGATGAAGGCACTGCTGGACCTGTCCGAGGCCGCGGCCGCCACGGGCCTCGACGGGAACTACGTGGAGCTGATCTGCCTGCGCGTCAGCATCATGAACGGCTGCGGCACGTGCATCGACTACCACACCAAGTTGTTGCGCAAGGCGAACGTGGCGGACGAGAAGGTCTACGCCGTCGCGGGCTGGCGGGACGTGCCGTACTACACCGACGCCGAGAAGGCCGGATTCGCTCTCGCGGAGCAGATCACGCGCGTGCACGTGAGCGACGAAGTCTGGGACGAGGCGGCGAAGCACTACTCCGACGAACAGCTCGCGGGTCTCGTGATCGCGATCGGCGCCATCAACTTCTGGAACCGGATGAACGTCGCAACCGGACAGAAGGTCGCCTGAGGAAGAGCGAGGCCGGCGCGCAAGAGCTTCCTCTCTCTTGCGTGCCGGCCTCAGCGCGCAGCATACCTCATGTCGAACAAATGTTCGATCATCAGGTGATCGGCGCGCCGGTCAGCTGGCGGCGAGTGCCGCCCGGCCGTCGTCGGTCAGTTCCGCGCCGACGCGCAGGCCGAAGCTCGTCGGCCGCGAGGGTCGCAGCAGTCCCGCGTGCACGAGGTCGTGTGTCGCCATCTGGTCGCAGCAGGGGAGTCCGTCGACGTAGAGCTCGGGCTCCACGCCGCCTGTCACCTCGGCGCGTCCTGCGGCGACAGCCCGCAGCATCGCTCTCGCTCTTCCGCTGAGTTCCATCTCGACCCCCCAGGAGTGGTGTCCGAATCGCTTGCCCCTTTGTCGAATTAGAGGCCGGATTCGTTCCACAAGTACGGGTTCGTTCGGCTTCTTCCCGTGTGCGAACGGCTGGATCATGTCTCATTAGGCCGTTCGGGGAGCGCAGACACGCCGGGGGACGAGCGCAGCGCGGGGCGGCGGACCCACACCGTCCACCGCGGGCGGTAGCCGTGCGAGTACCAGAACGGCGTCGAGCGGGGGTTCGCCAGGGCGTGGTGGAGCAGGGTCGACGCCACTCCGGCGCGGTCGAGGACGTCGTGCGCGTGTGCCGTCAGGGCACTCCCGGCGCCTGTGCCCCGTGCGTCCGGCCGAACACCCAGGTGTGCCAAGTACGCGAACGGCCGCGCGGAGGCGAACCGCTCCATCCACCCCGCGTGCTCCGGCATGTCGACGTAGAGCATGCCGACGGGCGCGTCGCCGTGGAGCGCGAGCCACATCGCCTCGTGGTCGCGGTCGAGCACCTCGGCGAGCGCGGTCCTCAGGTGCTCCGCGGTGTTCGCGCGCTCGGTCACCATGCCGAACGCGGAGTCGTACCGGACCGTGTGCAGGTTCAGCTCGACCGCCACGTCCAGGTCGGCCCTCGTCGCCGGGCGCAGGCGCACCTCGGCCGGCCGCGACGGCACCGGCGTCCCGGCGCGGCGCTCGGCGATCACGGTGAGCGGGGCGAAGCCGTGGCGGAGCAAGGGCGGGGTCTCGGAGACCTCGTGGCTCGGCACCGTCACGAGCGCGGCGGTGTCGGGGTCGTCGAGGCCCGTCAGCCGGGCCTCCCACTCGTCGAGCAACGCGGGCAGGTCGCAGCCCGGCTGCCAGGTGAGCCTGTGCGTGCGCAACGGCCCCCACGTCGCCGCCAGGGAGTCCTGACCGGTTTCGGTGAAGGAGAAGATCTCGGTCACGCCCCATCTGAGCATGGCAGGGTCGGCCGTGTGGAGATCTTCGTCGTGGATGCGTTCACCGGCAGGCCCTTCGCGGGCAACCCCGCCGGGGTCGTCCTCCTGACCGAGCCGCGCGACGACGCCTGGATGCAGCGGGTCGCCGCCGAGATGAAGCACGCCGAAACCGCGTTCGTCACCCCGGACAACCACCTCCGCTGGTTCACGCCGGAGGTCGAGGTGGACCTCTGCGGGCACGCCACGCTCGCCACCGCGCACGTGCTGGGCGGGGACCAGGAGTTCACCACGCGTAGCGGGGTGCTCACATGCGCAAACGACGATGGGTGGGTGCGGATGGACTTCCCGGCGGACCCCCCAGAGTTGACTGACCCGCCAATCGGTCTAGCGGAAGCGCTGCCACATGCGACGATCAAGTCCGTGGCGCGCGGTCGCTTCGACTTCCTGGTGGAGCTGGAGAGCGCCGCGGAAGTCCGCTCCGTGCGACCCGACGTCCAAGGACTGGCACAAATCCAGTCACGCGGAGTGATCGTGACGGCCGTCGGCGACGGGGAGGCGGACATCGTCAGCCGGTGCTTCTACCCGGCCGTCGGCGTCCCGGAGGACCCCGTCACCGGTTCGGCCCACTGCACGCTTGCGTCCTATTGGGTGCCTCGGCTCCAGCGCGCTGACCTGCTCGCGGAGCAGGCGTCGCCGCGCGGGGGCTTCGTCAGGGCGACCCTCGGCCAAGATCGCGTGCTGCTCGCGGGGCAGGCCGTGACGGTGCTTCGGGGACGCCTGAACGTCTAATCACGTCTGGGTGAATCGATGTCACCAAACGTGCTCGACCTGCCATTTCGTACCCCGAGAGGGGTACATTGGTGCCCCTGGAGGGGTCCTGATCGCGAAGTGCGGGACCCCTCAGTCACGCCCAGAGGTTCCCCCACAGCAGGCCGACGAGGAGGCTGGATGTCCGACCGAGCGTCGGCCCCCGTGTCGGACTCGGCCGCCTGGTCGGCCAAGTCGACCAACCGCGCGTTCAGCGCGTTCGCCATCACCCTCCTGGTGGCCGGCGTCGTCTGCGCGGGCATGGTCGCGGCGTGGCTCCCGGAGAAGGAGAACACCTCCCTCTTCTGGATCGGCCCCCTCCTCGTCGTCGGCTTCCTGCTGGCGGAACAGCTCGCGATCAACGTCGACGTCCGCAGCGGCGTCGCGTGGACGATCTCCTTCACCGAGATCCCGCTGGTCCTGGGCCTGCTGGTCGCCCCGTTCGAGATAGTGCTCGCCGCGCACGTGGTCGCGGGCGTGGGCACGTTGCTCGGCAGGCGGATCCTCGACCGCGCCGTCTACAACGCGGGCCTGATGTTCATGGAGATCTCCGTGGCCTTCGCGGCCGCGGAGGCGGTGAACCGGATGATCGGCGCCGGTGGCCCGTTCTGGGCGGGCGCCTTCGTCGGCACGATCACCGTGCCGCTCCTCGCGAGCGTGCTCGGCCTCTGCGCGTTGCGCCTCATGGGCAAGTCGATGCGCGTGGGCAACAGCGTCCGTCTCGTGCTGCAGACGCTCGTCGTGGCGCTGCTGAACACCTCGGCCGGCCTCGTCGGCTTCCAGATCGTCTCCACCACCGAGTGGGGCGGCGTCCTCATCTTCCTGGTGCTCGCGGGCATCGTGGCCACCTACCTCGCCTACTCCGGGCTCCTGCGCGAGCAGCGCGACCTCGAGGCGCTGAGCGAGGTCAGCCTGCGCGTCGCGAGGTCGGGACAGCACGGCACCGGCCCCCGCCAGCCCGACGACGACCTCACGACGGGCGTCGAAGAGGACGAGTGGCAGCTCATCGCGGAACGCATCCGCGAGCAGCTCAACGCCAACAGGGTCGTGCTGCGCCTGCGCACCGACCCGCAGGAAGCCATGATCACCCTCGTCGCCGGCGAACCGCTGCCGGAGGAGATGACGGCGACGGACCCGCGTGCCGTGCGCGAGGACCCCGTTCTCCAGCTGCCCGGCACGCACGTCCGCTACTACCGCGTGGCCGACGCGACCGAGGACATCACCGAGGCCCTGCTGCGCCGCGACGCCCAGGAGGCGCTCGTCGTCCCGTTGCGCGGCGCCACCCAGCTGCTCGGCGCCGTCGAGGCCCACGACCGGCTGTCCCGCTGGCGCGGTTTCGGCAAGGCCGACATCCAGCTGCTGCGGACCCTGGCCTCGCACCTCGCGACGGCCGTCGACAACCGCCGCCTGCTCGCCAGGCTGCGCCACGACGCCTACCACGACCCGCTGACCGGCCTGCTGAACCGGCCGGGCTTCCGCGAGGCCTGCGCCGAGCCGTTGCGCGAGTCCCGGGGCGGGGTGGTGCTGCGCATAGACCTCGACATCCTGTCGACCGTGTCCGACGCGCTGGGCCAGGCCTGGGGCAACCGGATGGTGGTCGCGGCCGGACGCAGGCTGCGCGACGCCCTCGGCGCCGACGTGCCGCTCGCACGCCTGGAGGGCGGCGCGTTCGCCGCCTACCTCGACGACGACCGCGCCGCCACGGCCCGCGAGATCGCCGAACGCCTGCGCGCCGGCCTGTCGGTGCCGTACCCGGTCGACCGGCTCACCGTCGAGGCCTCCGCGGTCGTCGGCTACGCGTCGAAGGCGGACTCCGAGACCGAGGACCCGGACCCCGACGTGTTGCTGCAACGCGCGGATGTCGCCGTGCGCGCAACGTCCGAGGGCACGCCCGTGAAGGCCTACGCGCCGTCGATGGGCCACCTGTTCCTGCGCCGCTTCCAGCTCGTCACGCAGTTCCGCCAGGCCGTCGAGACCGGCCAGATCTCGGTGCACTACCAGCCGAAGGTCGCCCTGCCGTCACGTCAGGTCGTGGGCGCGGAGGCCCTGGTGCGCTGGACGCACCCGGAGTTCGGCCGCGTCGACCCGGACGAGTTCGTGCCGGCCGTCGAGGCCACCGGGCTCGTGGACGTGCTGACCGACTTCGTGATGGACCGGGCGCTGGAACGCGTGCGCCGCTGGCTCGACCGCGGCCTGCGCATGTCCATCGCGGTCAACCTCTCGGTCCGCACGCTGGGCGACGAGGACTTCCCGAACCGCGTCGAGGCCGCTCTGCGCCGCCACGACGTGCCGTCGGGCCTGCTGACCTTCGAGCTCACCGAGTCGGGCGTCATGGCCGACCCCGAACGCGCCCTGCCGGTGCTGCGGCGCCTGCACGCGATCGGCGTCGTGCTGGCCGTCGACGACTTCGGCACCGGCTACTCGTCCCTGGCGTACCTGAGGCAGCTGCCGGTCGACGAGGTGAAGATCGACAAGTCGTTCGTGCTCGGGATGGGCACGGACCTCGGCGACATGGCCGTGGTCCGGTCGATCGTGGAGCTCGGGCACTCGCTCGGTCTGGTCGTCGTGGCCGAGGGCGTGGAAGACGACGCCGCGCGCGACCAGCTGGTCGGCATGGGCTGCGATGTCGCGCAGGGGTACCTGATCTCCCGGCCGCTGTCCGAGGACCGCTTCGAGGCCTGGCTGCGGGCGCGAACGGTGCAGGTCAGGGGTGCTCGAGATGAGACGGTGCTCACCTTGGTCCACTAAAGGGACCCCCGGATTTCGTTCTTGGTTGAGGCGTGTTGTAGAGTTCTACGTGTCAGCAAGAACGAAGTGCTGGCCCCTTTAGCTCAGTCGGCAGAGCGTCTCCATGGTAAGGAGAAGGTCTACGGTTCGATTCCGTAAAGGGGCTCTACAACTGGCCGCAGTGCTGAGCGCTGCGGCTTGTGTTGTGTAAAGCGGTGTAGCTCAGTTGGTAGAGCAAGCGGCTCATAATCGCTGTGTCGCCGGTTCAAGTCCGGCCACCGCTACTCAGCAGGATCTCGGGCGACCTCAGTCGCCCACCCTCGCCAGACGGTAAGCCCGGACTGGGTCCCACGGGGGTTCGCGTGCTCTCAGGAAGGCAAGGACCGTGGCTGCAACCGACGTACGCCCCAAGATCACCCTCGCGTGCGAGGAGTGCAAGCACCGGAACTACATCACCAGGAAGAACCGGCGCAACGACCCGGACCGCCTGGAGATCAAGAAGTTCTGCCCGAACTGCAAGACGCACCGCGCGCACAAGGAAACCCGCTGAGCGCGTAGCAGTCTTCGGCGAAGCCCGTCCCGCACCCCGGGGCGGGCTTCGTCGTTTCTGTGGCGTTCGAGGGGCCCTATAGGCTGCTCAGGTGCCTCTCGACCCCGCTTTCACCGGACGTAGTTATCCGCCGTCGCAGCCGTACGACGTGAGCCGCGAGAAGATCCGCGAGTTCGCCGACGCGATCGGCGCGACCAGCCCGGCCTACCGCGACGCCGAAGCCGCGAAGGCGTTGGGGCACAGGGACGTCATCGCCCCGCCGACGTTCGCGATCGTCGTGTCGATGAAGACGAACGAGACGGTCATGTTCGACCCGGAGCTGCAGCTCGACTACAGCCGCGTCGTGCACGGCGACCAGAACTTCACCCACCACCGGCCCATCACCGCGGGCGACCAGCTCGTCAGCGTGGCGCACATCGACTCCATCACGTCCCGCATGGGCAACGACATGGTGACCGTGCGGACCGAGATCAGCACGGTCGACGGCGAGCTCGTCGCCACCGCCAAGTCGATGCTCGTCGTGAGGGGACAGGACGCATGACCGTCGAAGTGGGCACCGAGCTGCCGGCGCTGTCCGTGCGCCTCACGCGAGCCGACCTGGTGCGCTACGCGGGCGCCTCGCTGGACTTCAACCCCATCCACTGGAACGAGAAGACCGCGAAGGACGTCGGCCTCCCGGACGTCATCGCGCACGGCATGCTGACGATGGCCGTGGCGTCGCGGATCGTCGCCGAGTGGGTCGGCGACCCCGGCGCGATCGTCGAGTACGGCTGCCGCTTCGGTCGGCCGGTCGTCGTGCCGAACGACGACGGGGGCGCGCTGGTCGAGGTCACCGCGAAGGTCACCAAGGACTTCGAGGACGGAACTGTGAAGGTCAACATCAACGCGGCTTTTGACGGCAAGTCGGTGTTGACGGGCGCCTTCGCCCGCGTGCGCGTCGCGTGATCTTGTGATCAAGAACACCACCGGGTCACCCGGTCCGGTGGTGTTTGCGGTGCTCACGGGATGTCCGGACCCGCGGGCGCCCTCAGTTGCACGACCCTGATTCGTGTTCTCGGCCCACGTGTGGGTAGGCTGTGCGACAGGCCGCTCGGCAGGTGATTGAGCGGTCTGGTTGGAATGGACGGGACAGCCTCCCGTACACTTCCTGCTTGGCCAGGGGATCCCGATCGGGATCCCGAAGGGGTGTAGCTCAACTGGCAGAGCAGCGGTCTCCAAAACCGCAGGTTGCAGGTTCAAGTCCTGTCGCCCCTGCTGTCGAAGCGTCATGGGTGGAGTGGAGGACGGCATGAGCGAGGGCCGCGAGCAGGACCAGCCGGAGGAGCGCGAAGGCGCTGTCCGGCCGTCCACTGCTGCGGCGCGGCGTGAACGTCGTGCCTCCTCTCGCCCGGCCGCCCGCAAGGACGGCAGCAGCGCTGAGTCGAAGAAGAGCGTCCTCAAGGCCGACACCTCGGACGAGGACGTGAAGAAGGGTCGCCCGACCAAGACCCGTGAAGGACAGGAGAAGCGTCCCTCGCTGATCGGGCGGGTCTTCCGCTACATCCGCGAGGTCGTCGGCGAACTCCGCAAGGTGATCTGGCCGACGCGCAAGCAGTTGGTCACCTACACCGGCGTCGTGCTGGTGTTCGTGGTCTTCATGGTGGCGCTGGTGTGGGCTCTCGACCTCGGCTTCGGCGCGGCTGTTTTCGAGCTGTTCGGCTGAGCCGGACAGCTGCCGCTGCAACCAGGAAGCGAGATCCACAGTGAGCTCCGACAACGGCGTTGACGCCCAGGAGAAGACCGACCTCATCGACGACGAGGTGTCCGAGGACACCGCCGCCGACGAGACGGTCGAGTCGGAGGCTGTGGACTCCGAGGACGTCGAGGACGCCGACGTCGAGAACCCGTCCGAAGAGGACGTGGACGTTCTCGCGATCGACGAGACCCCGATCGACGAAGAGATCGCCGACCCCGCCGAAGAGCTGCGCCAGGCCCTGCGCCACGCGCCCGGCGACTGGTACGTCGTGCACTCCTACGCCGGTTACGAGAACAAGGTCAAGGCGAACCTCGAGACTCGTATCCACACCCTCGACATGGAGGACTACATCTTCCAGGTCGAGGTGCCGACCGAAGAGGTCACCGAGATCAAGAACGGCCAGCGCAAGCTGGTGCAGCGCAAGGTGCTGCCCGGCTACATCCTGGTCCGCATGGAGCTCACCGACGCGTCCTGGAGCGCCGTCCGCAACACGCCGGGCGTCACCGGGTTCGTCGGAGCCACCTCGAAGCCCTCGCCCCTCACGATCGACGAGGTGCTGAAGTTCCTGCTCCCGCAGCAGGAGCAGAAGCCGGCCGAGGGCAAGAAGGCCGCCTCCACCAGCGCACCGAAGCCGACCATCGAGGTCGACTTCGAGGTCGGCGAGTCGGTCACCGTCATGGACGGCCCGTTCGCCACGCTGCCCGCCACGATCAGCGAGGTCAACGCGGACGGCCAGAAGCTGAAGGTCCTGGTGTCGATCTTCGGCCGGGAGACGCCGGTCGAGCTGTCGTTCAGCCAGGTCTCCAAGATCTGAGCGGTCTCCCTCCGGGACGACCGATCGGCCACGCTGCGGCTGGCAGGGCCGCGCGCGGACACCGCAATAACAGGAAGTACGGACAATGCCACCCAAGAAGAAGAAGCTGTCAGCGATCATCAAGCTGCAGATCAAGGCTGGTGCCGCCAACCCGGCGCCGCCCGTTGGTCCCGCGCTGGGTCAGCACGGCGTCAACATCATGGAGTTCTGCAAGGCCTACAACGCCGCGACCGAGTCGCAGCGCGGTCAGGTCGTGCCGGTCGAGATCTCCGTGTACGAAGACCGCTCGTTCGACTTCAAGCTCAAGACCCCTCCGGCCGCGCGACTCATCCTCGCCGCCGCGGGTGTCGACAAGGGCAGCGGCGAGCCGCACCGCCTCAAGGTCGCCAAGGTGACCATGGAGCAGGTGCGTCAGATCGCGCAGACCAAGATGGTCGACCTGAACGCGAACGACATCGACCAGGCCGCGAAGATCATCGCCGGCACCGCCCGTTCCATGGGCATCACGGTCGAAGGCTGACCACACCCTCTTTTGAGCAAGCGTGGGAGAGCCGAGCGCGGCTCATTCACCACGAACTGATCCACGGTAAGGACAGAGTTTATGAAGCGCAGCAAGGCCTACAAGGCCGCCGCCGAGCTGGTGGACCGGGAGCGGCTGTACTCGCCGCTGGAGGCCGCCAAGCTCGCCAAGGAAACGTCCAAGGTGAAGCTGGACGCGACCGTCGAGGTCGCGATTCGCCTCGGCGTCGACCCCCGCAAGGCCGACCAGATGGTCCGCGGCACCGTGAACCTGCCGCACGGTACGGGCAAGACCGCCCGCGTGATCGTCTTCGCAACCGGTGACAAGGCCGCCGAGGCCGAGGCCGCCGGTGCGGACGCCGTCGGCTCCGAGGACCTGATCGAGCGCATCCAGGGTGGCTGGCTCGACTTCGACGCCGCGATCGCGACCCCCGACCAGATGGCGAAGGTCGGCCGCATCGCCCGCATCCTCGGCCCGCGTGGCCTGATGCCGAACCCCAAGACCGGCACCGTGACCCCCGAGGTCGCCAAGGCCGTCAACGACATCAAGGGCGGAAAGATCAACTTCCGCGTTGACAAGCAGGCCAACCTGCACTTCGTCATCGGCAAGGTGTCGTTCGACTCCGAGAAGCTGGTCGAGAACTACGCGGCCGCGCTGGACGAGGTGCTCCGCGCCAAGCCGTCCGCGGCCAAGGGCCGGTACGTCAAGAAGGTCACCGTCTCCACGACGATGGGCCCCGGCATCCCGGTCGACCCGAACCGCACCCGCAACCTGCTGGTGGACGAGGCCTGAGCCTCTCCGGTTCGAGCACGACCCCGTGAAAGGCCCCCGGTTCGCCGGGGGCCTTTTCGCTGTTCAGCGCCGGAACGCCTGCCGGTGGTCGCTGGGGGACCTCCCCACCTGCTTCAGGAAGTGGTGGCGCAGGTTGTTGGCCGTGCCGATGCCGCTCAGCGCCGCGACCTTCTCCATCGGCAGGTCGGTCGACTCCAGCAGGACCTGCGCCCTGGTGATGCGTTCGCCCAGCAGCCACTGCAGCGGTGTCGTGCCGGTGGTGGCCTGGAGCCTGCGGTAGAACGTCCGGGGGCTCATCGCCGCCTTGCGGGCGAGGTCCTCGATCGTCAGCGGCTCGTCGAGGCGGGCGCGGGCCCAGTCGAGCACCGGCGCCAGGCCGTCGGCGTCACTGGTGGGGACGGACAGGTCGACGAACTGCCCGAGGTGGCCGGGGCGGTGTCCCGGCACGACCATCCGCCGGGCCAACTGGTTCGCGACGTGGGCGCCGAGGTCGCGGCGGACGAGGTGCAGGCACACGTCGAGACCCGCGGACATGCCCGCGCTGGTCAGCACGTCACCTTCGTCGACGTAGAGCTGGGAGTCGTCGACGTGGATCTTCGGGTAGCGCTCGGCCAGCAGCGCCGTGTGCATCCAGTGCGCGGTGGCCCTCTTGCCGTCCAGCAGGCCGGCTTCGGCGAGGGCGTACGCGCCGACGCACGCCGACACGATCCGTGCGCCGTTGTCGTGAGCGGCGCGCAAGGCCGCGACCAGGTCGGGCGGTACGGGCGCGTTGTCCTCGATGACCTCGTCCGGCACCCACGACACGATGACGGTGTCCGCGCGCACGACGTCCTCAAGCCCGTGCGTGCTGTGCAGGGTGAAGCTCGGAGTGGTGGTGCCGGTGCGGTTTCCGGTGCCGCACAACCACAACTCGTACCAGGGGTCGGCGAGGTCGGGCTGGGGCATGCCGAAGACGGCGGCGGGGATGCCCAGTTCGTAGAGGTCGGCGACGCCGAAGTCGCCGGGGACGATCAGGGCGACGGAACCAGCGCTCATGCCCGCCAGCCTATGGCAGGAATTTGGTGAAAGGGGTCATTCCGGTCACTCGCCAGAGGTGATCACCTCTGGCGAAGCTGGAGCCATGACATCTGAAGCGATCACCGTGCTGGGACTGGGCAATCTGGGGCGTGCGCTGGCCGAGGCGTTCCTGCGGGGCGGGCACTCGGTCACCGTGTGGAACCGTTCCGCCGCAAAGGCTTCCGAGCTCGCGGTGGGCGGAGCGGTGGTGGCGCCGACGGTCGCCGAGGCGGTGGCGTCCGCCGACCTCGTGGTCGTCGCCGTGCTCGACCACGCGGCGGCGCGGGAGGTTCTGCGCGGGGCTGACGTGCGCGGGCGGGCGCTGGTGAACGTCACCTCCGGCACCCCGGAGGAGGCACGCGAGATGGCTCGCCGGGCGGCGGAGCAGGGTGCCGAGTACCTGCACGGCGCCGTGTACGCCGTGCCGCAGACGATCGGGACCGCCGAGTCGTCCATCAACTACAGCGGTTCCTCCGCGGTGCACACCCGGTGGCGGGAAGTGCTGGAGCTGCTGGGAAAGGTCACGTTCCTCGGGGACGACGCCGGGCGCGCGTCCGGGTTCGACGTGGCGATCCTGTCCGCGATGTACGGGTTGCTCGGCGGCTTCCTGCACGCGGCGGCGCTGGCCCGGTCGAGCGGGATCGAGGTCGCCGAGCTCACGCCGCCGCTGCTGTCGTGGCTGACTGATCTGCAGCCCGCGCTGGTCACGTTCGCCGGCGAGATCGACAGCGGGAGCTACGCGGCGGGGGAGTCGAGCCTCGCGATGAACCAGACAGGACTGGGCATGCTCCTGCGTGCCACGCGAGCGCAGGGCGTTCCGTTCGCCGCGCTCGAGTCGGTCAAGGAGCTGGTCGACCGGCAGGTCGCCGAGGGGCACGGCACGGACAGCCTCGCCCGTGCCGTCGAGTCTTTCGAGGCGTCACAACGGTTTGCGGTTCGCGAGTAGGAACACGGGCGGCGCGGCGGGGAAGTCACCGGTGCGCGGGCCGGCCGGCCCGCGCACGCGATCAACCACAGGTGCTGGGGTTCCAGTCGGTGATGACCCAGCCGGCGTTGACCTTCTCGACGACGAACGAGCCGAGCCGCGGGCCGCCCTCGACGGTCAGGGCGCAGGAGTCGATGGTGACCACGTTGGAGGTCGGGGTCTTCAGCATGTCCGGCGGGAACATGACCTGCTGGTACCTGTCGACGCTGGTCACCTGGGCCTTCAGCGTCTTGACCGCCGCCGCGCAATCGCTTGCGCCGTAGGCGTTCGCGAACTTCTGGCGGGTGTCGTCGCGCAGGAACAGCGTGCAGGCGCGGGTCGTGTCCGCGAACGAGACGTGCTTGTAGAACATGCCGACCGTGCCCTGCAGGCCCGCCGGCGCCGAGAGGCCCTGGGCGGGGCCGGTGACGCCACCGCTGTCCTGGGCGATGTCGCCGGGGTCGTCGACGCCGAAGAAGTGGTTGTAGGCCCACATCGCCGAGAAGACGACGAGCAGGAAGAACAGCGCGCGCCAGAAGATGCGGCTGCCGAGCACGACGAGCCACCAGCGCTTGCCGCCGGGCTGCTGCGGGACCTGCGGTGCCTGGCCCGTCGCCTCCTGGTAGCGCTGGAACTCCTGGAAGCGCTGGAACTCCTGGAACTGCCGCAGCTGCTCCGGGTCGATCTGCGGCGCGGGTTGCTGGGGCGCCGGGGGCTGCGGCGTGGGCGGCTGGCGGGGCGCGAGGTCCTTGCCGGGCTCGTCGGTCACACGTCACATCATGCCGATTTGGTCCGCTGCTACACAGTCGAGTACTGTTTTCGATGGTTCTACCGAAGACCGCAGGTTTTCTCCGCGAGGAGAACGAAGGCCCCGTTGCAACACGGGCGGCCCGCGCAGGGAGGACGAGGCAAAGCTTCTTGTGACGCCCCGTGCTGCTTGTGCGCGTGGGCGTTTTTGTTGTTTCGGGACCTTCTCCGATCTGTGGTCTAACCCAGCCCAGAGAGGAGGCGATCATGGCGAAGCCCAGCAAGGTTACGGCGGTCGCTGAGCTCGCGGACCAGTTCCGCACCAGCTCGGCAGCGGTTGTCACCGAGTACCGTGGCCTCTCCATGGCGCAGCTCACGACGCTGCGTCGCGCTCTCGGCGCGGGCACCAAGTACACCGTCGCGAAGAACACGCTGGTCAAGCTGGCCGCCGCGGACGCCGGCATCGAAGGCCTCGAGGCCCTCATGTCCGGTCCGACCGCCATCGCGTTCGTCGAGGGCGAGCCCGTCGACGCCGCCAAGGCGATCCGCGACTTCGCGAAGGACAACAAGGCCCTGGTCATCAAGGGCGGCTACATGGATGGCCGCCCGCTCTCGGTCGAAGAGGTCACCGCCATCGCGGACCTCGAAAGCCGTGAGGTGCTGCTCGCGAAGCTCGCGGGCGCGATGAAGGGCAACCTGGCCAAGGCCGCGGGTCTGTTCAACGCCCCGGCTTCCCAGGTCGCTCGCCTGGCTGCTGCCCTGCAGGAGAAGAAGGCCGCCGCGGCTCCCGCCGCCGAGGCCGACGCTCCCGCCGAAAGCTGATCACCCGAAGACACGCCCGGCGCTTTCGCGCGGGAGATTAGAAAGGACCGCCGATCATGGCGAAGCTCAGCACCGAAGAGCTGCTCGACGCTTTCAAGGAGATGACCCTCCTGGAGCTGTCCGAGTTCGTGAAGCAGTTCGAGGAGACCTTCGAGGTCACCGCCGCGGCGCCCGTCGCCGTTGCCGCCGCGGGCCCGGCCGGCCCCGCTGCCGCCGCCGAGGAGGAGAAGGACGAGTTCACCGTCGTTCTCGAGGGCGCCGGCGACAAGAAGATCCAGGTCATCAAGGTCGTCCGCGAGGTCGTCTCGGGCCTGGGCCTGAAGGAGGCCAAGGAGCTCGTCGAGTCCGCTCCGAAGCCGCTGCTCGAGAACGTCGCCAAGGACGTTGCCGAGGCCGCCAAGGAGAAGCTCGAGGCTGCCGGCGCCAAGATCTCGCTCAAGTGAGACCTGCCCCTTCGGGGGCTTGACCCCTCCGGGGGTCGGCGTTCTGCCTTGCAGTGCCTGAAGCGGGCGCGCACCTTTCAACGGGGGTGCGCGCCCGCTTTTCGCGTTCTCCGGGTTCGTCCGGTTCGCAGGCGGCTGCCGTTGCAGGCGGTGTGTTTGGAGTCACATCGGTCTCGAAAATCCCGGTTGTCAGGCGGTGGCCCAGGCGTCGGTGACCGTTTTGCGAGGTCACGCTGCGTGCTGTTATCCGACCGCAACCGTCGTTAGGCCAACTGGTGAGTAACCTGCCGCGAACGAACTCGTTGCCCCAGTGTGACGCCGATCGCCTCGGCGTCCTCGGGCCGTGTGCGGAGGTGCGTGGATGGGTGTCGAGGTGGTCGTCGAGGGTCTGACCAAGTCCTTCGGCAAGCAGACCATCTGGCAGGACGTCACGCTCACGTTGCCGCCGGGTGAGGTCAGCGTGATGCTCGGGCCGTCGGGCACGGGCAAGAGCGTGTTCCTGAAGTCGTTGGTCGGATTGCTCAAGCCCGAGCAGGGCAAGATCGTCATCAACGGCACGGACCTCGTGCGGTGCTCCGAGCACAAGCTGTACGAGATCCGGAAGATGTTCGGCGTGCTGTTCCAGGACGGTGCGCTGTTCGGGTCGATGAACCTGTACGACAACATCGCCTTCCCGTTGCGGGAGCACACCCGCAAGACCGAGGCCGAGGTCCGGCGGATCGTCCTCGAGAAGATGGAGATGGTCGGTCTCGTCGGTGCGGAGAAGAAGCTCCCCGGTGAGATCTCCGGCGGTATGCGCAAGAGGGCCGGTCTCGCCCGTGCGCTGGTGCTCGACCCCGAGATCATCCTGTGCGACGAGCCGGACTCCGGGCTGGACCCCGTCCGGACCGCCTACCTCAGCCAGCTGCTGATCGACCTCAACGCGCAGATCGACGCGACGATCCTGATCGTCACGCACAACATCAACATCGCCCGGACCGTGCCGGACAACCTCGGGATGCTGTTCCGGCGGGAGCTCGTCATGTTCGGGCCGCGCGAGGTGCTGCTGACCAGTGACGAGCCTGTCGTCGAGCAGTTCCTCAACGGGCGGCGGCTCGGGCCCATCGGCATGTCCGAGGAGAAGGACCAGGCGACGATGGCCGCCGAGCAGGCCCACGCCGACGCCGGGCACTCGGACGGGTCGCCGGACGAGGACATGCGGGGTGTCGTGCCGCAGCTGGAGCCGACGCCCGGGCTGCCCTACCGGGATGCGGTGCGGCGGCGGAAGGACCGGGTCATGTCGATCATCCACCAGCTGCCGTTCGAGGCCCAGCAGGGGATCATCGCGAGCCTGACGAGCGAGGAGCAGGTGCGGTACGGCGTGCACGTCGGGATGCCCGTCCCCGCTCCCGCGCCTTCCCCCTGGCCGCGGCACGGTGGTGTGCTGTGAGCACCCAGACCTTTCCCGGGGCCGGCGCTCTGCGGGAGACCGGCAAGCTGTGCCAGCTCGGGATCGACGTCGTGCGGACGTCGTTCCGGCGGCCCTTCCAGCTGCGCGAGTTCATCCAGCAGAGCTGGTTCATCGTCAGCGTGACGGTGTTGCCGACGGCGCTCGTGTCGATTCCGTTCGGCGCGGTCATCGCGCTGCAGCTCGGGTCGCTGACGCGGCAGATCGGTGCTCAGTCGTTCACGGGTGCGGCGAGCGTGCTGGCGATCATCCAGCAGGCCAGTCCGATCGTGACGGCGCTGCTCATCGCGGGCGCGGGTGGCAGTGCCATCTGCGCGGACCTCGGGTCGCGGAAGATCCGCGAGGAGATCGACGCGATGGAGGTGCTCGGCGTCAGCCCGATCCACCGGCTCGTGGTGCCGCGGGTGCTGGCGGCGATGCTGGTGTCCGTGCTGCTCAACGGCATGGTCAGCGTCGTCGGTGTGCTCGGCGGCTACTTCTTCAACGTGATCATGCAGGACGGCACGCCCGGCGCGTACCTCGCGAGCTTCTCCGCGCTGGCGCAGCTGCCCGACCTGTGGATCAGCGAGCTCAAGGCGCTGATCTTCGGGTTCATCGCGGGCATCGTCGCCGCCTACCGGGGCCTCAACCCGTCCGGTGGGCCGAAGGGCGTCGGGGACGCGGTCAACCAGGCCGTGGTCATCACGTTCCTGCTGCTGTTCTTCGTCAACTTCGTCCTCACCACGATCTACCTGCAGGTCGTGCCCGCGAAGGGGAGCTGATGGCGAACAAGGTGCTGTCCACCCTGGACGGGTTCGGCGACCAGCTGTCGTTCTACATCAAGGCGCTGGCCTGGACGCCCCGCGCGCTCAGGCGGTACTCCAAGGAGACGCTGCGGCTGCTGGCCGAGGTGAGCTTCGGCAGCGGTGCGCTCGCGGTCATCGGCGGCACGATCGGCGTGATGGTCGGGCTGAGCGTGTTCACCGGGACCGTCGTCGGCCTGCAGGGCTTCACGGCCCTCAACCAGATCGGCACGTCCGCGTTCGCGGGCTTCGTGTCCGCCTACTTCAACACCCGCGAGATCGCGCCGCTGGTCGCGGGACTGGCCCTGAGCGCCACGGTCGGGTCCGGCTTCACGGCCCAGCTCGGCGCGATGCGGATCTCCGAGGAGATCGACGCGCTGGAGGTCATGGGCATCCCCAGCCTGCCGTTCCTCGTGACCACGCGGATCATCGCGGGTTTCGTCGCGATCATCCCGCTCTACGTGATCGGCCTGCTGACGAGCTACCTGGCGGCGAGAACGATCACCGTCGAGTTCTACGGGCAGTCGGCCGGCACGTACGACCACTACTTCAACCTGTTCCTGCCGCCGATCGACGTGCTCTGGTCGTTCGGCAAGGTGCTGGTCTTCGCGGTCGTGATCATCATGACCCACTGCTACTACGGCTACCGCGCGTCCGGTGGCCCCGCCGGTGTCGGTGTCGCGGTCGGCCGCGCGGTGCGGACCGCGATCGTCACGACGGCGCTGCTCGACTTCTTCCTGAGCCTCGCGATCTGGGGCGCGACGACGACGGTGAGGATCGCGGGATGATGCCGAAGAAGGGGTCGCAGCGCGTTCTGGGCATCGCCTTCCTCCTCGCGATCGCCATGTTCCTGTCGCTCACGGTGGCGCTCTACAAGGACGTCTTCAGCGACTACGTCGAGG
Source organism: Lentzea sp. DG1S-22 (assembly GCF_036321065.1). NCBI lineage: Bacteria > Bacillati > Actinomycetota > Actinomycetes > Pseudonocardiales > Pseudonocardiaceae > Lentzea > Lentzea sp. DG1S-22. The sequence goes on from NZ_CP143276.1 coordinate 6,555,869, forward strand.
TCACGCTCAAGACCGACCGCATCGGCAACCAGCTGCAGACCGCGAGCGACGTCAAGGTGCGCGGGCTGATCGTCGGCTCGGTCAAGGCCGTGCGCACCAGCGGTGACGGTGCCGAGCTGGAGCTCGCGCTGCTGCCGGACAAGGTGGAGCAGATCCCCGCCAACGTCAGCGCGCGGCTGCTGCCCAAGACGTTGTTCGGCGAGCGGTACGTGAACCTCGTGCTGCCGCAGCGCAAGGGCGCGGCCATCACCGAGGGCGCGGTCATCGAGCAGGACCGCACCAGCAGCGCGATCGAGCTCGAACGCGTGCTGGACAACCTGATGCCGGTGCTGCAGGCGATCCAGCCGGAGAAGCTCGCCACCACCCTCACCGCGTTGTCGCAGGCGCTCGACGGCCGCGGCAAGCCGCTCGGCGAGACGCTGGTGTCGCTCGACTCCTACCTCGGCGAGCTCAACCCGCAGCTGCCCGCGCTGAAGGAGAACATCTCCCGGCTCGCGGACGTCTCGAACGTCTACGCGGACGCCGCGCCGGACCTGCTGCAGGCGCTCAACGACATGACCACGACGACCAGGACCGTCGTCGAGCAGCGCGACAACCTGCTGTCGCTCTACGGCACGCTGACCACGACGTCGCAGGACCTCACGAGCTTCGTCACGGTCAACAAGAACAACATCATCAACCTCGCCGGCACGAGCCGCCCGACGCTCGAGCTGCTCGCGAAGTACGCGCCCGAGTACCCCTGCCTGCTCAAGGGCCTCGCGGAGTTCGAACCGGTCATCAGCAAGGCGTTCGGCCAGGGCACCAACGAGCCCGGTCTGCACATCACGCTGGAGATCACGCAGAACCGCGGCAAGTACCGGCCGAACCTCGACGAGCCCGAGTACCGCGACAAGCGCGGACCCCGCTGCTACGACCTGGTCCCGCGGCCGGACCCCTTCCCGCAGTACCCGCCGGACGGGCCGGTGCAGGACGGCTCCAGCTCACCGCCGCCCGCCCGCGTCGCGAACGACGGGGTCCTGCCGCCCGGCTCCACCATCCCGTCGTCCGCGCGGGACGCCGTCAACCTCGCCAACTCGCCGGAGGAGGCGCGGCTGGTCGCGGCGCTGTTCGGTCCCCGCGTCGGCGTCGAGCCGCAGGACATGCCGGGCTGGTCGAGCCTGCTGCTGGGACCGCTCGTGCGCGGAGCGGAGGTGACGGTCGAGTGAAGGGCGTGCTCGCACCGCTGCTCAAGCTGATCACCTTCGCGCTGGTCACGATCCTCGCCACGACGCTGCTCGCGGTGACGATCGCCAACGTGGACCTCGGCGCCGCCACGGACTACAAGGCGCAGTTCACCGACGTCACGGCGTTGAACGAGGGTGATGACGTCCGCATCGCCGGCGTCCGCGTCGGCCAGGTCGACGAGATCCGGATCGTCGACCGCAAGACCGCCGAGGTGGCGTTCTCGATCGACGGCGACCGCAGGCTGCCGGGGTCGGTGACGGCGACGATCAAGTACCGCAACCTGGTGGGGCAGCGGTACATCGCGCTGGAGTCCGGCACGGGCGACACCAGCGCCGTGCTGCCCGAGGGCGGCACGATCCCGCTGGACCGCACGAAACCGGCGCTCGACCTCACGGTGCTGTTCAACGGCTTCAAGCCGCTCTTCCAGGCGCTGTCGCCGGAGGACGTGAACAAGCTGTCGTTCGAGATCATCCAGGTGCTGCAGGGAGAAGGCAGCACGATCGACAGCCTGCTGCGGCACACGGCGTCGCTGACCAGCACCCTCGCGAGCAAGGACGAGGTGATCGGCGAGGTCGTCGACAACCTCAACACCGCCCTCGAGACCGTGAACTCGCGCGACGAGGACTTCACCAACCTCGTCGTCACGTTGCAGACGCTGGTGTCCGGCCTCGCGCAGGACCGCCAACCGATCGGGGACGCGATCACCGCGCTCGGCGACCTCACCCAGGCCACCGCCGGGCTGCTGGAGCAGGGGCGCGAGCCGTTGCGCAACGACATCGCGCAGCTCGGCATCGTCTCGAAGACGCTGGGGGACAGCGAGGCCGTGGTCGACGGCATGCTGCAACGCCTGCCGAACAAGCTGGAGACGATCACGCGGACCGCGACCTACGGCTCGTGGTTCAACTTCTACCTGTGCGAGGCCAGCGGCCAGGTCGCCGTGCCGCCGGTCATCAGCAACCCGATCCCGATCACGGCGCTGCCGGTGACGCAGCAGAGGTGCCGCCGATGAAGACCACCAACCCGATCAGGACCGGCGCGATCAGCCTGACGTTGATCGCCCTGTTGCTGCTGGCCGCGTTCTACTCCGACGACCTGCCGATCGTCGGCGGCGGCACGAGCTACGCCGCGGACTTCAGCGAGGCCGCGGGACTGGTGCCGGGCAACGAGGTCCGCGTCGCCGGCGTGAAGGTCGGCAAGGTCACCAAGGTCGAGCTCAACGGCGACAGGGTGCGGGTGACGTTCAAGGTCAAGGACGCCTGGGTGGGCGACCGGACGACCGCGATGATCCGCATCAAGACGTTGCTGGGCCAGAAGTTCGTGGCGCTGGACCCGCAGGGCAGCCAGCCGCTGTCGCCGGGCAACCCGATCCCGAAGGAACGCACGCTCGCGCCGTACGACGTGAACGAGGCGTTCAACGGGCTCGCGACGACGGTCGGCCAGATCGACACCAAGCAGCTCGCGGACAGCTTCACGGTCCTGTCCGACACCTTCAAGAACTCGCCGGAGCACGTCCGCGGCGCGCTGGACGGCCTGTCCGCGCTGTCGAAGACGATCTCCTCGCGCGACGAGCAGCTCGCGAAGCTCCTGGACAACACCCGGCAGCTGACCAAGACGCTCGCCGACCGCAACGCGGAGTTCGAGAAGCTGCTGTCGGACGGCAACCTGCTGCTCGGCGAGCTGCGCAAGCGACGCGAGGCGATCAGCGCGCTGCTGACCGGCACGCGCGACCTGTCCCGTGAGCTCAGCGGTCTGGTGCAGGACAACCAGAACCAGCTCAAGCCGGCCCTGGAGCAGCTCGGCCGGGTCACCGGGGTGCTGGAGCGCAACCAGGAGAACCTCGACCGCAGCCTCGCGCTGATGGCGCCGTTCTACCGGGTGTTCGCGAACACCCTGGGCAACGGCCGCTGGTTCGACACCTACATCTGCGGTCTGCTGCCGCCCTCGGTGAACCTCGGCGTCGTCGGGTTCAACGAGGAAGGCTGCCTGCCTCCGGGGGTGCGGCGATGACTGACGTGGCACAGAGCAGGGTCGGGCGCTTCATCGCGATCGCGTGCGTGCTCGCACTGGTCGTGACGGCGGCGCTCTGGTGGGTCTTCGCCGGCATGAACGGGCGGAGGGTCACCGCGCACTTCGCGGCGGCCGTCGGCGTCTACCCCGGCGGTGACGTGCGGGTGCTCGGCGTGAAGGTCGGCACGATCGACGAGGTCACGCCCGAGGGCAGGACCGTGAAGGTCGTGTTCACCCTCGACCGCGACGTGCGGGTGCCCGAGAACGCGCAGGCCGTCGTGGTCTCGCCGAGCGTGGTCAGCGACCGGTACGTGCAGCTCGCGCCCGCCTACACCGGTGGCCCCGCGCTGGGCGACGACGCCGTGATCCCGCGCGAGCGCACCGCGACGCCGGTCGAGCTGGACGAGCTGTACTCGTCGCTCGACAAGCTCACGACCGCGTTGGGACCCAACGGCGCGAACGCCGACGGGGCGCTCGCCGACCTGCTGAACTCGGCGGCGAAGAACCTCGAGGGCAACGGCCAGGCGCTCAACGACACGCTGAAGAACCTGGGCCAGGCCACGCGCACGCTGTCGGGGTCCAAGGAGGACCTGTTCGCGACCGTGGACAACCTGCAGAAGTTCACCGCGATGCTGGCGGCGAACGACAGCCAGGTGCGGGACTTCAACAAGCAGCTCGCCGACGTGTCGAAGATGCTCGCCGACGAACGCGGCGACCTCGGTGCCGCGCTCTCGGAGCTCGCCACCGCGCTGGGGCAGGTGCAGGGGTTCGTCAAGGACAACCGCGAGGTGCTCAAGTCCAACGTGGACAAGCTCGCCACGATCACGCAGGTGCTGGTGAACCAGCGGGCGGCGCTGGCCGAGACGCTCGACGTCGCCCCGCTGGCCCTGGGCAACCTGCAGAACTCCTACAACGCGGCGTCCGGCACGCTCGACACCCGCGCGAACATCAACGAGCTGAACCAGCCGCCGATCGTGCTGGTCTGCAAGCTCGTGCAGCAGGCGACGCCGAACAACGTGCCGCCCGTGCTCGCGCAGACGTGCAAGCAGCTGGAGCCGTTGCTGACCGGCGCGATCCCGCTGAAGTCGCCGGCCGAGGTGCTGGGCGACCTGAACGCGGGCAGGCTGCCGCTGCCCCTGCCGCTCGCGGGGGTGCCGCAGTGAGGAAGCTCGTGGCGGGACTGACCGCGGTGCTGCTCGTGTCGGGCTGCGGCTCGGGTGGCTTCGACGGCGTCTACACCATGCCGCTGCCGGGCGGTGCCGACGTCGGTGACCACCCGTACCGGGTGAAGGCGCAGTTCAAGGACGTCCTCGACCTCGTGCCGCAGGCCGGCGTGAAGGTCAACGACGTGCCGGTGGGGCGCGTGGAGAAGATCGACCTGGGCTCCGACGGCTGGACCGCCGAGGTGACCATGCTGGTCAACGGCGACGTGCGGCTGCCGGCCAACGCGTTCGCGAAGCTGCGCCAGTCGGCGCTGCTGGGCGAGAAGTTCGTGGAGCTCGGCAAGCCCTCCGACGCGACCGGCACGCTGGCGGACAACGCGGTGATCCCGTTGTCGAAGACGAACCGCAACCCCGAGGTCGAAGAGGTCTTCGGCGCGTTGTCGATGCTGCTCAACGGCGGTGGTGTCGCGCAGCTGCAGAACGTCACCAAGGAGCTCAACGCGGCGCTGGAGGGCAACGAGCAGGAGATCCGCTCGTTGCTGGGCAACCTCAACACCTTCGTCGGGGAGCTCGACGAGCACAAGGCGGAGATCGTCCGCGCGCTCGACTCGATGAACCGGCTCGCCGGGACGCTGGCGCAGCAGCGCGAGAAGATCGCCGTCGCGCTGACCGACCTGGAGCCCGGCCTGCGCGTGCTGGCGGAACAGCGCACCCAGCTCGTGACGTTGCTGAAGTCCCTGGACACCCTCTCCGACGTCGCCACGGACACCGTGAACCGCAGCCGTGACGACATCGTGGCGGACCTGAAGGCGTTGCAGCCGACGCTGACGAAGCTCGCCGAGTCGGGGCAGAACCTGCCGAAGTCGCTCGAGCTGCTGCTGACCTACCCGTTCCCGGACGAGGCGCTCGACGGCATCAAGGGCGACTACACCAACGCGTTCATCGACCTCGACCTGAACCTGGGGACGATCGTCGACAACCTGGGCCGGTCGCGGCAGTCGCCGATCGACTCTCTGCTGCCGACGCCGGGTACTCCGTTGCCGATGCCGAACATCCCGCTGCCGAACCCCGGGCAACCGACCGGGTCCGGGCTGGGCGACCTGCTCGGCGGTCTGCTGGGAGGGGGTCGCAAGTGATCCTGCGGTCGACGAAGCTCAAGATCGGCGCGTTCGTGCTGGTCGCGTTGCTGGGCATCTCGTACGTCAGCGCGACGTACGTGGGCCTGTTCAAGTCGGCGTCGACGGTCGTGACGATGCAGCTCGCCGACTCCGGCGGCATCTTCACCAACGCCGAGGTCACCTACCGCGGCGTCACGATCGGCCGGGTCGGGCAGCTGCGGCTGACCTCCGACGGCATCGAGGTCGACCTGGAGCTCGACGCGGACGCCCCGCGCGTGCCGGCCGCGACCGAGGCCGTCGTGGCCAACCGGTCCGCCGTCGGCGAGCAGTACGTGGACCTGCGGCCGAAGTCGGACGAGGGCCCGTTCCTCCAGGCCGGGTCGGTCATCCCGCGCTCGGCCACCAGGACGCCGCCGCCGGTCGACGGGCTGCTGTCCAACCTGGACGCGTTCGCGTCGTCGGTGCCCACGGACTCGTTGAAGACCGTGGTCGACGAGCTGCACACGGCGTTCAACGGGACCGGTGGCGACCTCCAGCTGCTGATCGACAACACCGCCGCGTTCACGGCCGCCGCGCGCGAGCACCTGCCGCAGACCACGAAGCTGCTCGCGGACGGGCGGATCGTGCTCGGCACGCAGGCCGCCGCCGGTGGAGCCATCCGGTCGTTCAGCGGTGACCTGCGGCTGCTCGCCGAGCAGCTCAAGGCCTCCGACGGCGACCTGCGGCGGCTCATCGTCGCCGTGCCGCCCGCGTCGGAGCAGGTGTCGGCGTTGCTGAAGGAGAGCGGGCCGAACCTCGGGGTGGTCTTCGCGAACCTGCTGACCACCTCGAACATCCTCGTGACCAGGCGCGACGGTCTGGAGCAGATCGCCGTGACGTACCCGATCGCCGTCGGTGGCGGCTTCACCGTGGCGCCGGGTGACGGGACGGCCCACTTCGGGCTCGCGCTGAACGTCTTCGACCCGATGCCGTGCACGGCCGGGTACGAGGGCACGACCATCCGCACGGGCGACGACACGTCCGCCGCGCCGCTGAACACGCAGGCCTACTGCGCTCTGGCGCGCGGGTCGGCGACGTCGGTGCGAGGCTCGCAGAACGCGCCGTACGGAGGAACGCCGACGACACCGGTGGGCAACGCGACGACGCAGCCCGGTCAGGAGCCGGCCGGGCAGCAGGCGGCGCCCGAGGTGCCGCTGCTGACGTCGCTGGGCCAGCTGCTCGGTTTGCCAGAGGAGAAGAAGTAGTGCGGATCTTCACGGTGGTCGCCGTGGTGCTGGCGGTGCTGGCGTTCGGCTTCGCGGCGTACGCGGGCGTGGCCTGGTACTCGGCGTCGCACTCGTCGGAGTCGTCGTTCGCCGCGACGCGCGACGAGGCCCTGCGCTCCGGCCAGGTCGGCATCACGAACTTCCTGACGCTCGACTACCGGAAGGTCGACGAGGACCTGCAGCGCTGGCTCAGCTCGTCGACCGGCGACCTGCGCGCCGAGATCGACAAGGACAAGGACTCGCGCAAGAAGCAGCTGGTCGACGCCAAGTCCGTGACGACGTCGAAGGTCCTCGACGCCGCGATCACCGAGCTGGACGACCGCGCGGGCAGCGCCTCGATGATCGCCGTCGTCGAGAGCACCGTGACGCCCGACGGCGGCCAGAAGGTCACCAAGATCAACCGGTACCTGACGAAGCTCACCCGCACCGAGGACGGCTGGAAGCTGAGCCAGCTGGGCCCGCTGCGGGCCGGCGTCTGATCCGGCCAGAGTTGATTGGACGAGTGCACGTGCCCCCATCCCGCCGCCGCCCCATCCCCACGCCGCCCGCAGGAGGCCGCCCGAAGGTGGCCGGTCTGAACCGCCGCCCCGCCGCTTCCCCGGCCGAGCCCGCCGAGCCGGCTGAGGCCGTGCCCGCCGCTCCGGGCGCGGTCGAGGAGGCGGAGCTCAAGGCGCCGGCGCCGGTCGAGTGGGAGCCGCCGGCGGTGAAGAAGCCGTCGGGCGAGAAGGCGGCGGACAGGGCCGCTGCTGACGAGCCTGCCACCGCCGAGGCCGTGGACGAGCCCGCCTCGGCTGAGAAGGCCGACGAGCCGCCGGCCGCGAGGACCGGCTGGCTGCTCCCGGTGTCCCTGCTGGTGGTGGCGGTGCTGCTGGGCGGCCTGGGCACGTTCTTCCTGATGAAGTCGCGCGCGGTGGGCTACGACGCGGCCCTGGTCGACTCGGCCACCACCTCGGCCGTGAACGGCCAGGTCCGCGAGGCCGTCGAGAAGTCGTTCTCGTACAACTTCGCCGACGTCGAGGCCACCGAGAAGGCCGCGAAGGAACTGCTCACCGGCAAGGCCCTGTGCCAGTACAACGCCGTCTTCGGCCCGGTGAAGGAAGTCGCGCCGCAGCAGAAGCTCGTCGTGACCGTCCGAGTGGTCTCCTCGGCCGTGTCGTCCCTCAAGGACGGCCGCGCCGCCGTCCTCGTCTTCGCCGACCAGGTCACCACCCGCACGACCGACAACCAGACCGGTGGCGGCACCGCCATGCTCCGCGTGAGCGCCGTGGACGCCGACGGCCGCTGGAAGATCGACAACATGGAGATGTTCGGCGCGACGGCCGAGCAGAACCGCCAGCTCCAGGGCTGCTGACGGATCCGCTCGGGAGCGTGTCGACCGCGGCCCTGCCACGAGCCGACCGCGCAGGGCCGCGCCCACGCCCCCTGGGACCGCCACACCTCACCCTCGGGGTGCCGTGGGCCGTCCTGACCCACCCCGCCCCGGCGCCGCCGGCCGCGAGCCCCGGCACAACCGCGCCCAAGATCGTTTGGCCCGGCCCGGCTCCGGGTACCTGATCTCCACTGGCTAAGATCAACTCCCTGCGAGGTCGCCTCAGGAGCCCCAGAAGCACCGAACCGACGTCCTCCGCCAGCCCCGACACGCGTGATCTCGGTCACACGAATTCTCGTGGCGCTCTGTGAGACCGCTTGAAGCCGTCAACTTCCCACCAAACCGGCCGCACACGTGTTTGTGCAGGTCATTCGGCTGGAGGGAAGAGAACGCCGCTCCATCCAGAGGGTGGATCGGCCCGCAACATCTTGACTGCGCGCTCATGCAGGGTCACTCTGTCGGTGAGCAAGAGGAGGGTCCTTCCAGGTGCCTCTCGACAGTCGCCGTGCGCGTGGCTAGACTGCCCCTTTGCGCTGCCCATTTTCCGCTTGCCCTTCGCCGAGAGCGTGGATTAGTCGGGCATCGCCGCACCCTTGACAGCCGTGCTAGTTCGCTCTAGCCAGCTACCTGTCCCTGGAAGGACGCATCTTGGCGATCTCTCGCGCGACCAAGGCCACTGCTGCGACCAACTCCACGTCGGGGATCCCTGGAGCGCCGAAGCGAGTCTCCTTCGCGAAGATTCACGAACCGCTTTCGACGCCCAACCTGCTCGACCTGCAGATCCAGTCCTTCGAATGGCTCACCGGTGACGAGGCGTGGTTCCAGCGCCGCGTCGACGCCGGTGACGAGACCCCGACGGGCGGCCTCGAAGAGGTCCTCAACGAGATCTCGCCGATCGAGGACTTCTCCGGCTCCATGTCACTGTCCTTCTCCGACCCGCGCTTCGACGAGGTCAAGGCCTCGACCGAGGAGTGCAAGGACAAGGACATGACGTACGCGGCACCTCTGTTCGTCACGGCCGAGTTCACCAACCACACCACTGGCGAGATCAAGAGCCAGACGGTGTTCATGGGTGACTTCCCGATGATGACGAACAAGGGCACGTTCATCATCAACGGCACCGAGCGCGTGGTGGTTTCTCAGCTCGTGCGTTCGCCCGGTGTGTACTACGACACCGCGGTCGACAAGACGACCGACAAGGACGTCTTCAGCGTCAAGATCATCCCGTCCCGGGGTGCTTGGCTGGAGTTCGACGTCGACAAGCGCGACACCGTCGGTGTCCGCATCGACCGGAAGCGTCGCCAGCCGGTGACGGTGCTGTTGAAGGCTCTGGGCTGGAGCACGGAGCAGATCCGCGAGCGGTTCGCGTTCAGCGAGACGTTGCTGACCACGCTCGAGAAGGACCACACCGCGGGTACCGACGAGGCGTTGCTCGACATCTACCGCAAGCTGCGTCCGGGCGAGCCGCCCACGAAGGAGTCCGCGCAGGCCCTGCTGGAGAACCTGTTCTTCAAGGACAAGCGCTACGACCTGGCGAAGGTTGGCCGCTACAAGGTCAACAAGAAGCTGGGCCTGGACACCGACATCAACACCGGTGTGCTGACCGAGGACGACATCGTCACGACGATCGAGTACCTCGTCCGCCTGCACGCCGGTGAGACGATGATGGACGGCGCCAACGGCACCGAGGTCCCCGTCGAGGTCGACGACATCGACCACTTCGGCAACCGCCGTCTGCGCACGGTCGGCGAGCTGATCCAGAACCAGATCCGCGTCGGCCTGTCCCGCATGGAGCGCGTCGTCCGCGAGCGCATGACCACGCAGGACGTCGAGGCCATCACGCCGCAGACCCTGATCAACATCCGTCCCGTCGTGGCGGCGATCAAGGAGTTCTTCGGCACCTCGCAGCTGTCGCAGTTCATGGACCAGACCAACCCGCTCGCGGGTCTGACCCACAAGCGCCGCCTGTCGGCGCTGGGTCCGGGTGGTCTGTCCCGTGAGCGGGCCGGCATGGAGGTCCGCGACGTCCACCCGTCGCACTACGGCCGCATGTGCCCGATCGAGACGCCGGAAGGCCCGAACATCGGCCTGATCGGTTCGCTCTCGTCCTACGCGCGGGTCAACCCGTTCGGCTTCATCGAGACGCCGTACCGCAAGGTCGTCGACGGCCGGGTCACCGACCAGATCGACTACCTGACCGCGGACGAGGAAGACCGCTTCGTCAAGGCGCAGGCGAACTCGCCGACCGACGACGAGGGCAACTTCACCGACGACCGCGTCCTGGTCCGCAAGAAGGGCGGCGAGGTCGAGTTCATCGACCCGACCGACGTCGACTACATGGACGTCTCGCCGCGCCAGATGGTGTCGGCCGCGACGGCCATGATCCCGTTCCTCGAGCACGACGACGCGAACCGCGCCCTGATGGGTGCGAACATGCAGCGCCAGGCCGTGCCGCTGCTCCGCTCCGAGTCGCCGCTCGTCGGCACCGGCATGGAGCTGCGCGCCGCCGTCGACGCCGGTGACGTCGTCGTCGCGAAGAAGACGGGTGTCGTCGAGGAGGTCTCCGCCGACTACATCACCGTCATGGCCGACGACGGTGCGCGCAACACCTACGCGCTGCACAAGTTCCGCCGCTCGAACCAGGGCACCTGCATCAACCAGAAGCCCATCGTGAACGAGGGCGACCGGGTGCAGGAGGGCCAGGTCCTGGCCGACGGGCCGTGCACCGAGAACGGTGAGATGGCGCTCGGCAAGAACCTGCTCGTGGCGATCATGCCGTGGGAAGGCCACAACTACGAGGACGCGATCATCCTGTCGCAGCGCCTCGTGCAGGACGACGTTCTCACCTCGATCCACATCGAGGAGCACGAGATCGACGCCCGCGACACGAAGCTCGGCGCCGAGGAGATCACCCGGGACATCCCGAACGTCTCCGAGGAGGTCCTGGCCGACCTCGACGAGCGCGGCATCATCCGCATCGGTGCCGAGGTGCAGCCGGGCGACATCCTCGTCGGCAAGGTCACGCCCAAGGGCGAGACCGAGCTGACGCCGGAGGAGCGCCTGCTCCGCGCGATCTTCGGTGAGAAGGCGCGCGAGGTGCGCGACACCTCGCTGAAGGTGCCGCACGGCGAGTACGGCAAGGTCATCGGCATCCGCGTCTTCTCGCGTGAGGACGACGACGAGCTGCCTCCGGGCGTCAACGAGCTCGTCCGCGTCTACGTGGCCCAGAAGCGCAAGATCCAGGACGGTGACAAGCTCGCCGGCCGCCACGGCAACAAGGGCGTCATCGGCAAGATCCTCCCCGCGGAGGACATGCCGTTCCTCGAGGACGGCACGCCGGTCGACATCATCCTGAACACCCACGGTGTGCCGCGTCGTATGAACATCGGCCAGGTGCTGGAGACCCACCTCGGGTGGATCGCCAAGCAGGGCTGGAGCGTCAACGGCGACCCGGACTGGGCGAAGAACCTGCCGGAAGAGCTGTACGACGTCGAGCCCGGCACCAAGACCGCGACCCCCGTCTTCGACGGCGCCAAGGAAGAGGAGATCACGGGCCTGCTCGGCTCGACGATCCCGAACCGCGACGGCGAGCGGATGGTCAAGGAGAACGGCAAGGCGCAGCTCTTCGACGGCCGCTCCGGCGAGCCGTACCCGTTCCCCGTGTCGGTCGGCTACATGTACATCCTGAAGCTGCTGCACCTGGTGGACGACAAGATCCACGCGCGTTCGACCGGCCCGTACTCGATGATCACGCAGCAGCCGCTGGGTGGTAAGGCGCAGTTCGGTGGTCAGCGCTTCGGTGAGATGGAGTGCTGGGCGATGCAGGCGTACGGCGCCGCATACACCCTGCAGGAGCTGCTCACCATCAAGTCCGACGACGTGCTCGGCCGCGTGAAGGTCTACGAGGCCATCGTCAAGGGCGAGAACATCCCGGAACCCGGTATCCCGGAGTCCTTCAAGGTGCTGCTCAAGGAGCTGCAGTCGCTCTGCCTCAACGTCGAGGTCCTGTCTTCGGACGGTGCCGCGATCGAGATGCGCGACGGCGACGACGAGGACCTGGAGCGCGCGGCCGCGAACCTCGGCATCAACCTGTCGAGGTCCGAGTCGCCCTCCGTGGACGACGTCGTCAACTAGTCACCTCGCCGGCCAGGGAGCGCAACGCCTCCCGTGTAGCGCTCCCTGGCCCTCCCGACCAGCTCCTTTTGCCACCGATTAAAAAAGGGGAAGAGAGTAGACGTGCTCGACGTCAACTTCTTCGATGAGCTCCGCATCGGTCTCGCGACCGCGGACGACATCCGCCAGTGGTCTTTTGGCGAGGTCAAGAAGCCCGAGACCATCAACTACCGCACGCTCAAGCCCGAGAAGGACGGCTTGTTCTGCGAGAAGATCTTCGGTCCCACCCGGGACTGGGAGTGCTACTGCGGCAAGTACAAGCGCGTGCGCTTCAAGGGCATCATCTGTGAGCGCTGCGGCGTCGAGGTGACCCGCGCGAAGGTGCGTCGTGAGCGCATGGGCCACATCGAGCTCGCCGCTCCGGTCACGCACATCTGGTACTTCAAGGGCGTCCCCAGCCGGTTGGGCTACCTGCTCGACCTGGCCCCCAAGGACCTCGAGAAGATCATCTACTTCGCCGCCTACGTCATCGTGGGCGTGAACGCCGAGCTGCGCCACAACGACCTGCCGACGCTCGAGAGCGAGATGCAGGTCGAGCGCAAGCGCGTCGAGAACCGCCGCGACGCCGACGTGGAGGCCCGCGCCCAGAAGCTCGAGGCCGACCTGGCCGAGCTCGAGGCCGAGGGTGCCAAGTCCGACGTGCGCCGCAAGGTCAAGGAGGGCGGCGAGCGTGAGATGCGCCAGCTCCGCGACCGCGCCCAGCGCGAGCTGGACCGCCTCGACGAGATCTGGTCCACCTTCACCAAGCTCGAGCGCGCCCAGCTGATCGCGGACGAGCTGCTCTACCGCGAGCTGTACGACCGCTACGGCGACTACTTCACCGGTGCCATGGGCGCCGAGGCCATCCAGAAGCTGCTGGGTGACTACGACGTGGACGCCGAGGCCGAGGTCCTGCGCGAGACGATCCGCAGCGGCAAGGGCCAGAAGAAGCTGCGTGCGCTCAAGCGCCTCAAGGTCGTTGCCGCCTTCCAGGCGACCCGCAACAACCCGCAGGGCATGGTCCTGGACTGCGTCCCGGTCATCCCGCCGGACCTGCGCCCGATGGTGCAGCTCGACGGTGGCCGCTTCGCGACGTCCGACCTGAACGACCTGTACCGCCGCGTCATCAACCGCAACAACCGCCTCAAGCGACTGATCGACCTCGGCGCGCCCGAGATCATCGTCAACAACGAGAAGCGGATGCTGCAGGAGGCCGTCGACGCGCTGTTCGACAACGGCCGCCGCGGCCGTCCGGTCACCGGACCGGGCAACCGCCCGCTGAAGTCGCTGTCCGACCTGCTGAAGGGCAAGCAGGGCCGGTTCCGCCAGAACCTGCTCGGCAAGCGCGTCGACTACTCCGGCCGTTCGGTCATCGTGGTCGGCCCGCAGCTCAAGCTGCACCAGTGCGGTCTGCCCAAGCAGATGGCCCTGGAGCTGTTCAAGCCGTTCGTGATGAAGCGGCTCGTGGACCTCAACCACGCGCAGAACATCAAGTCCGCCAAGCGGATGGTCGAGCGTGCGCGCCCGGCCGTGTGGGACGTGCTGGAAGAGGTCATCACCGAGCACCCGGTGCTGCTCAACCGTGCTCCTACGCTGCACCGCCTCGGCATCCAGGCCTTCGAGCCGCAGCTGGTCGAGGGCAAGGCCATCCAGCTGCACCCGCTGGTCTGTGAAGCGTTCAACGCCGACTTCGACGGTGACCAGATGGCGGTCCACCTGCCGCTGTCCGCCGAGGCGCAGGCCGAGGCCCGCGTGCTGATGCTGTCGTCGAACAACATCCTGTCCCCGGCGTCCGGCAAGCCGCTGGCCATGCCGCGTCTGGACATGGTGACGGGTCTGTACCACCTGACCCGTCACAAGCCCGGCGACATCGGCGAGGGCCACTTCTACTCGTCGCCCGCCGAGGCCCTGATGGCGTTCGACCGCAAGGTCCTGGGCCTGCAGGCGATGGTGAAGATCCGCGTCTCCGACAAGAACCCGCCCAAGGGTCAGGAGCCGGAGGGCTGGGAGCCCGGTCAGCCGTGGCTCGCGGAGACCACGCTGGGTCGCGTGCTGTTCAACGAGATCCTGCCGCAGGACTACGCCTTCATCAACGAGGTCATGCCCAAGAAGCGGCAGGCCATCATCATCAACGACCTGGCCGAGCGGTACCCGATGGTCACCGTCGCCCGGACGCTGGACAAGCTGAAGGACGCCGGCTTCCACTGGGCCACCCGCTCCGGTGTCACGGTCGCGATCTCGGACGTCCTCGTGCCCGCGGCGAAGCAGGACATCCTCGAGGAGCACGAGCGCCTCGCGGACGCCGTCGAGAAGCGCTACCAGCGCGGTCAGCTCTCCCACGAGGAGCGCAACTCCGAGCTGGTCAAGGTGTGGACCAAGGCCACCGAGCAGGTCCACGAGATCATGGAAGACAACTTCCCCGAGGACAACTCGATCCGCGTCATCGTGCAGTCCGGCGCCGCCGGCAACATGACGCAGGTCCGTTCGCTCGCGGGTATGCGTGGTCTCGTGACCAACCCGAAGGGTGAGTACATCCCGCGTCCGATCAAGAACTCGTTCCGCGAGGGCTTGTCGGTGCTCGAGTACTTCATCGCGACGCACGGTGCCCGCAAGGGTCTGGCCGACACCGCGCTGCGCACCGCCGACTCGGGTTACCTGACCCGTCGTCTGGTGGACGTCTCGCAGGACGTCATCATCCGCGAGGTCGACTGCGGCACCACGCGTGGCGTGAACATGACCGTCGGCGAGCAGCTGGGCGACAAGGTCGGCCTGCACGAGTTCGCGCAGACGTCGGTCTACGCCCGCACGGTCGCGGACGACATCCACGACGCCCAGGGCAACCTGGTGCTGAACCGCGGTGACGACCTCGGCGACCCGGCTCTGCAGTCGCTGGTCGAGGCCGGCATCCTGCGGGTCAAGGTCCGCTCGGTCCTGACCTGCGAGTCCGCGGTCGGTGTGTGCGCGTCCTGCTACGGCCGCTCGATGGCCACCGGCCAGCTGGTCGACGTCGGCGAGGCCGTCGGCATCGTCGCCGCCCAGTCGATCGGTGAGCCGGGTACGCAGCTGACGATGCGCACCTTCCACCAGGGTGGTGTGGCCGGTGACGACATCACGACCGGTCTGCCGCGTGTCCAGGAGCTCTTCGAGGCCCGCGTCCCGAAGGGCAAGGCGCCGATCGCCGACGTCGACGGCCGCGTCCGCATCGAGGACGGCGACCGCTTCTGGAAGATCACGCTGATCCCGGACGACGGCTCCGAGGAGATCGTGTTCGAGAAGCTGTCCAAGCGTCAGCGTCTCGCCAACACGGCCACCGGCCCGCTGCAGGACGGCGACCACGTGGCCGTCGGCCAGCAGCTGCTGGAAGGTACTCCGGACCCGCACGAGGTCCTGCGCGTCATGGGCCCGCGCGAGGCCCAGCTGCACCTGGTGCAGGAAGTGCAGAAGGTGTACCGCGCCCAGGGTGTGGCGATCCACGACAAGCACATCGAGGTCATCGTCCGGCAGATGCTCCGCCGGGTCACGATCATCGACTCGGGTGCGACGGAGTTCCTCCCGGGCTCGCTGGTCGAGCGCGCGGACTTCGAGTCGGGCAACCGCGCCGTCGTCGCCGAGGGTGGCGAGCCGGCAGCCGGCCGTCCGGTGCTGATGGGTATCACGAAGGCCTCGCTGGCGACGGACTCGTGGCTCTCCGCCGCGTCGTTCCAGGAGACCACGCGTGTGCTGACCGACGCCGCCATCAACGGGCGTTCGGACAAGCTCATCGGTCTGAAGGAGAACGTCATCATCGGTAAGTTGATCCCGGCCGGTACGGGCATCAACCGCTACCGCAACATCCAGGTCCAGCCGACCGAGGAGGCGCGTGCCGCTGCGTACGCGATCCCCTCGTACGACGACGGGTACTACACCCCGGACGTCTTCGGCACGGGCACGGGTGCCGCGGTGCCGCTGGACGACTACGACTTCGGTCGCGACTACCGCTAGTCGGTGGTCTTGGAACGGCCCCCGGAGCCTCGCGCTCCGGGGGCCGTTCCCGTTCCCGGGAGTGGGTGGGCCTGCGCGGCAGGACCAGGCCGTGCCGGGCTACCTGGACTGCTGGGCCAGCGCGGGAGCCGGTGGGAGCGGAGGACGCGCCCCGGGCTTCTTCTTGCGCCGCCCGTACGTCAGGAACCGCAGCAGCACCTCCAGTGGCCCGCGGATGCCGGCCAGGTGCATGCCGAGCGACAGCACGACGGTCGCGAGCCAGGTGAGCAGACCGACGAGCGAGGCTTCCGCGACGCCGATGCGGTAGCCGAGGCCGCCGATCGTGAACACCAGCGTCCACGACACGGACTGCAGGATGTAGTTGGTCAGCGAGCGCTCACCGGTCGCGGCGATCGCCACCATCAGCAGGTTCGGCTTCTTGACACGGGCGGAGATCCAACCCATCAGCGCCGCGTAGCCGAGGCCGCCGGGCAGGACGCTGACGGTGTGCAGGACGACGAGCGGCATCGGCACGCCCGGCAGCACCTGCGCGACGGTCAGGGCGAGCGGCAGGCTGCCGACGATCATGAAGCTGATGCCGCCGATCGCCACGTTCCGCAGGAACCGCACGTGCCGTTCCGGCTCCATGAGCATCTTGTGCCGTGCGGCCCACATGCCCAGCACCACCGGCACCAGCACCGCCGCGGGCCACGCCACCGAGTGCAACGCCCAGGTGGCGATCCCTTCGGGGAACACCCCGTCGACCTTGATGAGGCGGAACGCCGACAGCACGACGTAGGCCAGGTACACGACCATCCAGCCGCCGGCGAGCGCGAGCAGCGACTGGTCGCGCCACACCATCGTGCCGACCAGGATCAGCCCGAGCAGGCCGTAGGTGCCGAGGATGTCCGCCTCGAACAGGAAGTGCGCGTGCAGGCCGCCGAGCACGATCATCCAGAAGCAGCGCTTGACGACGGTCCAGCGCGCCGCGGGCCACGTGGGCTGCCGACCTGCCAGCTGAACCAGCCCGTAGCCGAACAACGCCGCGAACAGCGGCAACGGCTGTCCGTCGACGAAGACCATCTGCACGCCGGCGATCGCGAGGTCGAGCGAGTCGCCGTCCGTCGGGTAGTTGCGGTGGGTGGTCGGATGCCCGCGGATGAACTGGTGCGCGTGTGAGAGCGCGATCAGCATCAACATCAAGCCGCGCGCCAGGTCAGGCGCCAGCGACCGCTTGCTCACCGTGTTCATCCGAGTCCCCAGGGTCAACAGCACCAGCGACGTGCTGACCTGGGAATATACGTGACGGAAGCTT
Source organism: Lentzea sp. DG1S-22 (assembly GCF_036321065.1). NCBI lineage: Bacteria > Bacillati > Actinomycetota > Actinomycetes > Pseudonocardiales > Pseudonocardiaceae > Lentzea > Lentzea sp. DG1S-22. The sequence goes on from NZ_CP143276.1 coordinate 6,573,442, forward strand.
CACGTTTCAGCGGTTTGCGAGGCCGTCCAGGCGAAGTGTGGCGGAGTCGTCGCGGTGGCTGCCGGTGGTGCCGACGTGCTTGGCGCTGATCTCCGGTCCGTTCTTCAGGACGTGGAACAACGCCATTCCGTGACCGCGGCCCAGGTCGTAGTCCTTCTTCAGCCACTCCAGGAACTCGCCCGCCTTGGTCGTGGCGTCGTAGCCCCGCTCGGCGGCCGCGGCCAGCAGTTCGGCGGGGGTCTTGCCCGTCTTCTTCTCCGCGCCGTCGAGGTAGGCCTGGAAGGACATCGTGGTCTCCGTTCGTCTGGTGGGACCGAGACTAGGACAACCAACTCTGTCTTGACAAGAAAATTTGTCGGCGAGATCAGGTGGGGAGTGCGCGGAGGTTGCCGGCCTAGCGGCGGCGGGCGCGGGCCAGTGCGCGGGCGCGGATGACGAGGTCGTCCACCAGGTGCTCGTCGACCAACGGCGGCACGCCGCTCTCGTCGGTGCAGCAGCGGGGCTTGGTGCGCTTCTCCGACAGCCGGGGTCGCACGCCGGCCATCTCGTACAGGGCCTCGTAGAGGTCGACCCCCGGGTCGTCGTCGTGCGGGCCCACCAGGAGCACCCACACGACGTCGGGGGAGGGGAAGGCGACGACCACGCGGTCGGCGCCGCGCAGGTGCTTCACGCACAGGCGCGGCAGGGGCTCCGGGCCCGTGACCCGGTAGCCGAGGGCGGCGCAGCCGGAGTGGGCCAGCTCGTCGAGGAAGCGTTCGTAGGCCAGGCGGGCACGGCCGCGCAGGCCGTTGGCCTGGGCGTGGGCGGTGTGGGTCTCTACTACCTGGATCAAGCTGTGCGGACCACGCGTCCCTTGCCGTTGCGCATCTCGTCGAGGGAGGTGGCGAGGTCGGACCTGTCGAGCAGGGACTGGTCGCTGAGGCGGCGGTGCACCTCGTCGATGAGGCCGCGGGTCTTGCCGGCGCGGCGGAGGTCGGAGACGAGGTGCAGGACCTCGTGCAGGCGCACGGTGTCGAGCAGCATGCGCGGTTCTCGGCTGTGGATGGCCAGCACGCCTTCGCGGGCCCAGGCCTTCACGGTCTTCTCGGTGAGGTCGAGGAGCTCGCCCGCCACCACGGGACGTACCGGTGGGGCCTGGCGGAGGGTCTTGGCCACCACGCCGTCGAGGCGGCGGCGGCGTTCGTCGTCTTCGGAGAGGGACGAGGCTACGGCCTCGATCTCCTCGATCGTGTCGAAGAGGTCGCGGATCTGGGCGGCCTCGGTCGCGACGGACATGGCTGCACCTCCCTTTGACTACCGATTATCCACCTGTTTTTCGGTAGTCGTCAACGGCCCCGGAGCAGGGATCCGGGGCCGTCGCGCAGATCAGGAGGAGAAGAACAGGCCGCCGAGGCCGCGGTGCTTGCGGTGGCCGTAGCCGTAGCCCGCGTGGCCGCCGTGGTGGTGGTGGACCTGCTGCGGTGCGGCACCCCAGGCGGGCTGGGCCGGCGCCGGGTAGGCGGCGGGCGGCGGGGCGACGGGCGGCGGAGCCTGCATCTGGGCCTCGAGGCGCGTGATCGACTCGAGCTCGCCGTAGTCGAGGAAGACCCCGCGGCAGCCGTCGCACTGCTCGATGTGGACGCCCATGCGGTCGAACGTGCGCATGTTCGCATGACACTTGGGACACTGCATCGTGGTGAGCCTCCTGCGGTGGGACCGGACAAAAACGATATTAGCCGCGGTCACTGCTCTCGTACGTCGCGACGATCCGACGACAGGCCTCGACCAGCGGTTCCACTGCCTGCAACCCGGACATGAGCGCCCGCGCCGCCATCTGCACAACGTACGCCTGAGCCGGGATGTTGAGCGCTTCCCACTCGGATGTCGGCAGCGCCACACCTCCCGTTTCACGGTAGGCGTTCAGGAACCGCGCCCACAGGTCGGTGGGCAGGACCCCGGCCGCGAACAACGCCGCAGGCCGGGCCAGGTCCCAGACCGGATCCCCGACCCCCAGGTCGTCCACGTCGATGAGCCGCCAGGCACCCCGGTGCACGAGCTGCCCGAGGTGCCAGTCGCCGTGGATGAGGGCCTTCGCCGACATGCCGAGAGGCGGCAGCACCTCGAACGCCCTCAGCACCACGTCGGCGTGCGGCAACTCCGGCGGCAACGCCTTGATGGCGCGCACGATCCGGTCCGGCGCACCGGCCACGGGACCCTGTGCGGGCAACGCGTGCAACTTCGCCAGCAGTGCCGCGCTTTCCTCCCACGGCGCGGCATCGGGATCCGCCTGGCTCACCGGCGTCCCGTACGGCCACACCGTCACGGGCCGGTCGTCCACGAACTGCAACGGCATCAGCGGCGGCAGCATCAGCTCCGGGTGCGCCGCCGCGATGTCCAGCCGCTGCCGCAGCGCCTCGACGTCGGTGTCCGCGGGCAGCGCCTTGGCCACCACGTCGCCGACGCGCACCACCACGACGTCGCCGCGGTCGCCGCCGAGCACCTCCGGGTCGGCGGGGGAGCCGGTCAGCGAGGCCATCGCCGCGATCAGGTCGTCCACGCGCACAAGTAGATCAGGCCCTGCCGACGCAGATCGTCCTCACCGGCTGCGTGTACGTCTTCGAGTCGTCGCCCGCGCACAGCGCCCGGTCGGACTTCCCGTCCACGACCTTCGTGACCTTGCGCGTCCCCGCACCGCATTTCACTCGTTCGAAGTACTGGTTGACCGCTTTCAGGCAGTCACCCTCCTTCACGTTGAGCACGTAGCAGAGCCTCGTCCTGCCGTTCTTCTTCGACCTGCCCGACGACTCCGTCAGGTAGTCGCCGGTGGGACACATCGTGCGCCGCTCACGGGAGGAGACGCGGTACACGGCCTCCTGCGACGAACAGTCGACCTCGGCCATGTTCACGCTCGTGTCGTTCAGGTCGACCTGCTTCGCGCACTCGCCGACGCCGGCCTGCTCCGCGCAGCCGGCACACCCGGTCGCGGCCAGCACCAGGGCGGCGACCAGCGCCGCGGACTTCACGCCTTCTCCAGGCAGACCGTCATCGCGGGGTCGGGGTAGACGCGGGCCTCGCGGCCGCCGCACAACGCCCGGTCGTGGGCGCGGGCCACCTTGGACACCCTCTGCGCACCGCTGGTGCCGCACGCGACGCGCTCGTGGAAGGCGTCGCCCCGCTTGAAGCAGTCGCCCTCCGCCGCGTTGAGGACGAAGCAGAAGTACTTCCTGCCGCCGCTCTTGCCCGCCGCCCGCTCGGAGCGCGCGAGGTAGTCGCCCTCAGGGCACCCGCGCTTCCGATCGAGGCGCACGAGCCGGTAGGCCGCCTCCCGCGCTGTGCAGTTGGTCTCATCCATGTCGAACCCGCCCTCCGACTCGGCGACCGGCTCGGCGCAGTCACCGACCTCCAGTTCCGACAGCACCTCGGGGATGAAGATGATCGCCGGAACGATCAGCACCAGACCGAAGAACGTGACCACACCACGCATGTACCACTTCTCGAAGCCGCTCGCCTGCGACAAGGTCGTTCCCCCGTAGCGTGTTGATCAAGCGCACCATGTCTGCTGCAGGCGGTGCTGCGGTACCCCCGTTTTGACCCAGGTAGACGTGGGCGGGTATCTTTGCTACTCGTGCCCGACCCATGTCGGGCCGCTCCGCGTGCCCGTGAGGCCGCGGTGTCCTCCACTCGCAGGGGCAGTTGAACTGTTGCCTGCGGACCTGGGGAGAGGGCGACACGCCCGACCTCGGGTGCAGAGAGGGAACAAGAAACACGAGGGTGAACCGCAAGGGAATCCCGCAAGACGGAAGAAGCAGCCGGCGAATGCCAACGATCCAGCAGCTGGTCCGCAAGGGCCGCCAGGACAAGGTGGCGAAGCAGAAGACGGCGGCCCTCAAGGGCTCGCCGCAGCGGCGCGGTGTGTGCACCCGCGTTTACACCACCACCCCCAAGAAGCCGAACTCCGCACTGCGCAAGGTCGCTCGCGTGAAGCTGACCAGCGGTATCGAGGTCACGGCGTACATCCCCGGTGAGGGTCACAACCTCCAGGAGCACTCGATGGTGCTCGTGCGCGGCGGTCGTGTGAAGGACCTGCCGGGTGTTCGTTACAAGATCATCCGTGGCTCTCTCGACACCCAGGGTGTGAAGAACCGCAAGCAGGCTCGCAGCCGTTACGGCGCGAAGAAGGAGAAGAGCTGAGATGCCCCGCAAGGGACCGGCCCCCAAGCGGCCGCTGATCTCCGACCCGGTCTACAGCTCGCCGCTGGTGACCCAGCTGATCAACAAGGTGCTGGTCGACGGCAAGCGCTCGGTGGCCGAGAAGATCGTCTACGAAGCGCTCGAGGGTGCTCGCGAGAAGACCGGCACCGACCCGGTCGTCACGCTGAAGCGCGCGCTCGACAACGTCAAGCCGGCCCTCGAGGTCAAGAGCCGCCGCGTCGGTGGCGCGACCTACCAGGTCCCGGTCGAGGTCAAGCCCGGCCGCTCCACCACGCTGGCGCTTCGTTGGCTGATCACGTTCTCCCGGCAGCGCCGTGAGAAGACGATGGTCGAGCGTCTGATGAACGAGCTGCTCGATGCGAGCAACGGTCTCGGTGCGAGCGTCAAGCGCCGTGAGGACACTCACAAGATGGCCGAGTCCAACAAGGCCTTCGCCCACTACCGCTGGTGATGTGACGCCCGGCCTCCAAGCAGGCCGGGCGCTCCCGGCCCTAGTGAGCTGACAAGCTCAAGACAGGGGAAAGACCCGTGGCACAGGACGTGCTCACTGATCTTGCCAAGGTCCGCAACATCGGGATCATGGCGCACATCGACGCGGGCAAGACCACGACGACTGAGCGGATCCTCTTCTACACGGGGATCAGCTACAAGATCGGCGAGGTTCACGACGGCGCGGCCGTGATGGACTGGATGGAGCAGGAGCAGGAGCGCGGCATCACGATCACGTCGGCCGCGACGACCTGCTACTGGAAGAACCACCAGATCAACCTGATCGACACGCCCGGCCACGTCGACTTCACCGTCGAGGTCGAGCGCAACCTGCGCGTCCTCGACGGTGCCGTTGCCGTCTTCGACGGCAAGGAGGGCGTCGAGCCGCAGTCCGAGCAGGTCTGGCGGCAGGCGACCAAGTACGACGTCCCGCGCATCTGCTTCGTCAACAAGATGGACAAGCTCGGCGCGGACTTCTACTTCACCATCCGCACCATCTCCGAGCGCCTGGGCGCGAAGCCCCTCCCGATCCAGATCCCGATCGGTGCCGAGAGCGACTTCATCGGCGTCGTCGACCTGGTCGAGATGCGCGCGCTCACGTGGCGTGGCGAGGTCCAGAAGGGCGAGGACTACGCGGTCGAGGAGATCCCGGCCGACCTCGTCGACAAGGCGAACGAGTTCCGCGAGGGGCTCCTGGAGGCCGTCGCGGAGACCAGCGACGAGCTGATGGAGAAGTTCCTCGAGGAGGGCGACCTCACCGTCGACGAGATCAAGGCGGGTCTCCGCAAGATCGTCGCCGAGGGCACCGCCTACCCGGTGCTGTGCGGTTCCGCGTTCAAGAACAAGGGCGTCCAGCCCATGCTCGACGCGGTGATCGACTTCCTGCCGTCGCCGCTGGACCTCCCGCCGGTCGAGGGCACGCTGCAGGACGGCGAGACCGTCGTGTCGCGCAAGGCCTCCTCCGAGGAGCCCTTCTCGGCGCTGGCGTTCAAGATCGCCGTGCACCCGTTCTTCGGCAAGCTGACCTACATCCGGGTCTACTCGGGCAAGGTCGCCTCCGGCACCCAGGTCGTCAACGCGACCAAGGACCGCAAGGAGCGCATCGGGAAGATCTTCCAGATGCACGCCAACAAGGAGAACCCGGTCACCGAGGCCATCGCGGGTCACATCTACGCCGTGATCGGTCTCAAGGACACCACGACCGGTGAGACCCTCGCCGACCCGCAGCACCCCATCGTGCTCGAGTCGATGACCTTCCCCGAGCCCGTCATCCAGGTGGCCATCGAGCCCAAGACGAAGGCGGACCAGGAGAAGCTCGGCACCGCGATCCAGAAGCTCGCCGAGGAGGACCCGACGTTCCGGGTCAACCTCGACGAGGAGACGGGCCAGACCATCATCGCCGGCATGGGCGAGCTCCACCTGGACATCCTGGTGGACCGCATGCGCCGCGAGTTCAAGGTCGAGGCCAACATCGGCAAGCCTCAGGTGGCGTACCGGGAGACCATCCGCAAGGCGGTGGAGAAGTACTCCTACACCCACAAGAAGCAGACCGGTGGTTCCGGCCAGTTCGCGAAGGTGCTCGTCACCGTCGAGCCGCTGCCGAAGTCCGACGACGGCGCTCTCTACGAGTTCGTCAACGCGGTCACCGGTGGTCGCATCCCGCGTGAGTACATCCCGTCGGTCGACGCGGGTGCACAGGACGCGATGCAGTACGGCGTGCTGGCGGGCTACCCGCTGGTCGGCGTGAAGGTGACGCTGCTCGACGGCGCCTACCACGAGGTCGACTCCTCGGAAATGGCGTTCAAGATCGCCGGCTCCATGGCGCTGAAGGAAGCTGCTCGTCAGGCTTCCCCCGCGATCCTCGAGCCGATCATGGCCGTCGAGGTCACGACGCCCGAGGACTACATGGGTGAAGTGATCGGCGACCTGAACTCCCGCCGTGGCCAGATCCAGGCCATGGAGGAGCGCAGCGGTACCCGTGTCGTCAAGGCGCTGGTCCCGCTGTCGGAAATGTTCGGGTACGTGGGTGACCTGCGGTCCAAGACCCAGGGTCGTGCCAACTACTCGATGGTGTTCGACTCCTACGCAGAGGTTCCCGCGAACGTCTCGAAGGAGATCATCGCGAAGGCGACTGGGGAATAGCCCCACACCGGAGCACCGCAGTTCCACCGCGGGCTCTCCGGGGTTGATTCCCTGGGGTCCGCTACTTTTTGACCCTGACGTGTAAGTCCGGCCGGCCGCCACCTAGCCGGCCGGACCAGCAAAAGAAGTCCAGGAGGACAATCCAGTGGCGAAGGCGAAGTTCGAGCGGACGAAGCCGCACGTCAACATCGGCACCATCGGTCACATCGACCATGGCAAGACCACGCTGACCGCGGCGATCTCCAAGGTTCTGCACGACGCGTACCCCGATGTGAACGCTTCGTTCGCGTTCGACCAGATCGACAAGGCGCCGGAAGAGAAGCAGCGCGGCATCACGATCTCGATCGCGCACATCGAGTACCAGACGGAGAACCGTCACTACGCGCACGTCGACTGCCCCGGTCACGCCGACTACATCAAGAACATGATCACCGGTGCGGCGCAGATGGACGGCGCCATCCTGGTGGTCGCGGCGACCGACGGCCCGATGCCGCAGACGAAGGAGCACGTCCTCCTGGCCCGCCAGGTCGGCGTCCCCTACATCGTCGTCGCGCTCAACAAGGCCGACATGGTCGACGACGAGGAGATCCTGGAGCTCGTCGAGCTCGAGGTCCGCGAGCTGCTCTCCGAGTACGAGTTCCCGGGCGACGACCTGCCGGTCGTGCGCGTTTCGGCGCTGAAGGCGCTGGAGGGTGACGAGACCTGGGGCAAGTCCGTTCTCGAGCTCATGAACGCCGTCGACACGGCGATCCCGGAGCCCGAGCGCGAGACCGACAAGCCGTTCCTCATGCCCGTCGAGGACGTCTTCACGATCACCGGCCGCGGCACCGTCGTGACCGGTCGCATCGAGCGCGGCATCATCAACGTGAACTCCGAGATCGAGATCGTCGGTATCAAGGAGCAGTCGAAGAAGACGACTGTCACCTCGATCGAGATGTTCAAGAAGTTCCTCGACGAGGGTCGCGCCGGTGACAACGCCGCGCTGCTGCTCCGCGGCATCAAGCGCGAGGAGGTGGAGCGCGGCATGGTCATCGTCAAGCCGGGCACCACGACCCCGCACACCGAGTTCGAGGCGCAGGTCTACATCCTGTCCAAGGACGAGGGTGGCCGCCACACGCCGTTCTTCAACAACTATCGTCCGCAGTTCTACTTCCGCACGACGGACGTGACCGGCGTTGTGACGCTGCCCGAGGGCACCGAGATGGTCATGCCGGGTGACACCACCGGTATGTCGGTCAAGCTGATCCAGCCGATCGCCATGGACGAGGGCCTCCGCTTCGCGATCCGCGAGGGTGGCCGCACCGTCGGCGCCGGCTCGGTCACCAAGATCATCAAGTGACCTAGCTCGACCCAGTTCGGCGACAGGCCGGGCCAACGGCTTCCCGTTGGCCCGGCCTTCGTCGTTCCTCCGGGCGAGCTGTGCGGCAGCTCACGCCGAGCAGTCGCCGGGAACCGGCGAACGAGGACGCGTCGGCGAACCCGTTGCCGGACAATGGAACCCGCACCGCCGTCGCTCCACACACGACGGACGGGGCGGCTCACCGGTCAAGATCCGGACGTGATCTGGGACCAAGTCGCCCACCCCGATTTGGAGTGCCTCACGACCGTGTGGCATTCTTTACGGGTTGCTCGACGAAGGCCGGGTCGCATCCGTGCGTGCTCGAACCATTCGACCGAGCGTCCGCGCCCTGTTAGTGAACGCCTCCTTGCGGAGATGGGCATCAGGGTGCATGGGCTGTGGTAGGCCCAATCCCACCGGGGAGACCTTGCGTGGGACCGGTATGCGCACCGGGCGCGACACGCCCGACCGCGTGGACCGGGCACCATGACACTTCAACAGGGGCGGAGCGCGCCAAGAGGCTGTAACAGGCCTCATCCGAGGCACCGCACCGCAGCGGTTACGAGAAGCAGAGGAACGGCAAGCCATCATGGCGGGACAAAAGATCCGCATCCGGCTCAAGGCCTACGACCACGAGGCGATCGACGCGTCTGCGCGCAAGATCGTTGAGACCGTGACGCGCACCGGCGCTCGGGTTGTCGGGCCCGTGCCGCTGCCCACTGAGAAGAACGTGTACTGCGTCATCCGCTCGCCGCACAAGTACAAGGACTCGCGCGAGCACTTCGAGATGCGCACGCACAAGCGGTTGATCGACATCCTCGACCCGACGCCGAAGACGGTGGACGCGCTCATGCGCATCGACCTGCCGGCCAGCGTCGACGTCAACATCCAGTAAGCGTTGGGCGCGGAGAGTAACGGACCAATGTCTGACAGGCAGATGAAGGGCATCCTGGGCACCAAGCTCGGCATGACTCAGGTCTTCGACGAGAACAACCGGGTCGTCCCGGTGACCGTCGTCAGGGCTGAGCCCAATGTCGTGACCCAGGTTCGCACCGAGGAGAAGGACGGCTACACCGCCGTCCAGCTGGCGGCCGGCGCGATCGACCCGCGCAAGGTCAACAAGCCCGTCGCGGGCCACTTCGCCAAGGCCGGGGTCACGCCTCGCCGCCACCTGGTGGAGCTGCGCACGGCGGACGCCGGCGAGTACACGGTCGGCCAGGAGATCACCGCTGAGGTGTTCGAGGCCGGCGCTGTTGTCGACATCACCGGCACCAGCAAGGGCAAGGGCACCGCGGGTGTCATGAAGCGCCACAACTTCCGGGGTCTCGGCTCCAGCCACGGCACCCAGCGCAAGCACCGCTCGCCGGGTTCCATCGGTGGCTGCGCCACCCCGGGTCGCGTCTTCAAGGGTCTGCGCATGGCCGGCCGCATGGGCCACGTGCGCGTCACGACCCAGAACCTGAAGGTGCACAAGATCGACGCCGAGAACGGCCTGCTGCTCATCAAGGGCGCTGTTCCCGGCCCCAAGGGTGGTCTGGTGTTCGTCCGGACTGCCGCGAAGGGTGGTGCCTGATGTCGACGGTTGAGATCCGTACGCCGGACGGTGCGTCCGCCGGCACGGTCGAGCTCCCCTCGGCTGTTTTCGACGCGCAGGCGAACGTCGCGCTGCTGCACCAGGTCGTGGTGGCCCAGCAGGCCGCCGCTCGCCAGGGCACGCACGCCACGAAGACCCGCGGCGAGGTGTCCGGTGGTGGCAAGAAGCCGTACCGCCAGAAGGGCACCGGTCGTGCCCGCCAGGGTTCGACGCGTGCTCCGCAGTTCGCCGGCGGTGGCGTCGTCCACGGCCCGCAGCCGCGTGACTACTCGCAGCGGACGCCCAAGAAGATGAAGGCCGCCGCTCTGCGTGGCGCCCTCTCCGACCGGGCCCGCGCCAACCAGGTGCACGTCGTGTCCGGCCTGGTGGACGGGGACACCCCGTCGACCAAGACCGCGCGCAAGGTCCTGGAGTCGGTCACCCAGGCTCGTCGCGTTCTCGTGGTGCTCAACCGCACCGACGAGGTCGCGTGGGTCAGCGTGCGCAACCTGCCGCACGTGCACGTGATCGCGCCCGACCAGCTCAACACCTACGACGTGCTCGTCAACGACGACGTGGTGTTCACCAAGGACTCGCTCGACGTGTTCCTCGCCAGCAAGGCCCAGTCGGGTTCTGGCTCGGCCGAGGCCACGGCGACCGTGGTGGACGAGGAGGCCTCGAAGTGATCCCCGACCACAGGGACGTCCTGCTCGCGCCCGTGATCTCCGAGAAGTCCTACGGACTGCTCGAGGAGAACAAGTACACCTTCCTGGTGGCTCCGGGTTCGAACAAGACGCAGATCAAGATCGCCGTGGAGAAGGTCTTCGGCGTGAAGGTCGTCAGCGTCAACACCATCAACCGGCAGGGCAAGCGCAAGCGCACCCGCACCGGGTTCGGCAAGCGCAAGGACACGAAGCGCGCGATCGTGACCCTGTCTTCGGACAGCAAGCCGATCGAGATCTTCGGCGGCCCTGCCGCCTGATGACGAGGACTGCGTAGAGATGGGCATTCGCAAGTACAAGCCGACGACCCCCGGTCGTCGCGGTGCGAGCGTCTCCGACTTCGCCGAGATCACTCGGTCGACTCCGGAGAAGTCGCTGATCCGTCCGCTGCACAAGCTGGGCGGCCGCAACGCGTCGGGCAAGATCACCACGCGGCACAAGGGTGGCGGTCACAAGCGGGCTTACCGCCTGATCGACTTCCGCCGCAACGACAAGGACGGCGTGCCGGCCAAGGTCGCTCACATCGAGTACGACCCCAACCGCACCGCGCGCATCGCGCTGCTGCACTACGCGGACGGCGAGAAGCGCTACATCATCGCCCCGGAGAAGCTCAAGCAGGGTGACACGGTTGAGAACGGCCCCAAGGCCGACATCAAGCCGGGCAACAACCTGCCGCTGCGCAACATCCCGGTCGGTTCCGTGATCCACGCGATCGAGCTCCGCCCCGGCGGCGGCGCGAAGATCGCCCGCTCCGCCGGTGCCTCGGTGCAGCTCGTGGCGAAGGACGGCCCGTACGCCCAGCTGCGGATGCCTTCGGGCGAGATCCGCAACGTGGACGTGCGCTGCCGCGCCACGCTCGGCGAGGTCGGCAACAAGGAGCACCAGAACATCAACTGGGGCAAGGCCGGCCGCATGCGGTGGAAGGGCAAGAAGCCCACCGTCCGCGGTGTCGCCATGAACCCCGTTGACCACCCGCATGGTGGTGGTGAAGGTAAGACCTCCGGTGGTCGCCACCCGGTCAACCCGGCTGGCAAGCCCGAAGGCCGTACCCGCCGCCGTAAGCCAAGCGACAAGCTCATCGTCCGGCGTCGTCGCACCGGTAAGAAGCGCTGAGCAGGGAGGGAGTGAAGGATGCCTCGCAGCCTTAAGAAGGGTCCCTTCGTCGACGACCACCTGCTCAAGAAGGTGGACGTCCAGAACGAAGCGGGCAAGAAGACCGTCATCAAGACGTGGTCCCGCCGGTCCACGATCATCCCGGACATGCTCGGCCACACCATCGCGGTGCACGACGGTCGCAAGCACGTCCCGGTGTTCGTGACCGAGGCGATGGTCGGGCACAAGCTGGGCGAGTTCGCCCCGACCCGCACCTTCAAGGGTCACATCAAGGACGACCGGAAGTCTCGTCGCCGCTAGGCGTCGAACTGAGAAGAGCAAGGGAAAAGCAGCGATGAACGCCCGTAAGGACGCTGAGGCGCAGGAGTTTCCGCGCGCCGTGGCTCGGGCTCGCTACGTCCGCGACACCCCCATGAAGGTCCGTCGCGTCGTCGAGCTCATCAAGGGTCGTAACGCCAGCGAGGCCCTGGCCGTGCTCCAGTTCGCGCCCCAGGCCGCTTCTGAGCCGGTCGCGAAGGTGCTCGCCAGCGCCATGGCCAACGCCGAGAACAACCTGTCCCTGGACCCCGCCACCCTCTGGGTGTCGGCGGCCTTTGTGGACGAGGGTCCGACCCTCAAGCGTTTCCGCCCGCGTGCCCAGGGCCGCGCGTACCGGATCCGCAAGCGGACGAGCCACATCACCATCGAGGTGGAGTCTCGTCCCAAGAAGACCAGCGCGAAGGGAACGCGGTAGTGGGCCAGAAGATCAACCCGCACGGCTTCCGGCTGGGGATCACCACCGACTGGAAGTCCCGCTGGTACGCAGACAAGCAGTACGCCGAGTACGTGGCGGAGGACGTCAAGATCCGCCGCCTGCTCAGCAAGGGCATGGAGCGTGCCGGCATCTCCAAGGTGGAGATCGAGCGGACCCGTGACCGGGTGCGCGTCGACATCCACACCGCCCGGCCGGGCATCGTCATCGGCCGTCGCGGTGCCGAGGCGGACCGCATCCGCGGTGAGCTCGAGAAGCTCACCAAGAAGCAGGTCCAGCTGAACATCCTCGAGGTCAAGAGCCCCGAGTCGGACGCGCAGCTCGTGGCACAGGGTGTCGCCGAGCAGCTGTCCAACCGCGTCGCCTTCCGGCGCGCGATGCGCAAGGCCATCCAGTCGGCCATGCGTTCGCCGCAGGTCAAGGGCATCCGCGTGCAGTGCGGCGGTCGCCTCGGCGGCGCCGAGATGTCCCGCTCGGAGCACTACCGCGACGGCCGCGTGCCGCTGCACACGCTCCGCGCCAACATCGACTACGGCTTCTTCGAGGCCCGCACCACGTTCGGCCGGATCGGCGTGAAGGTGTGGATCTACAAGGGCGACATCGTCGGTGGCATCTCCGCCAAGCGCGCGCTCGACGCGGCTGCGCCTTCGCAGGCCGACCGCGCCCCGCGCCGCGACCGTGGCGAGCGTCCGAACCGGGCCCGTCGCTCCGGTGCCAGCGGCACCACCGCGACGAGCACCGAGGCCGGTCGTGCCGCAGCTGACGCTTCCGCGTCGGCCGAGGCCCCGGCTGCTGCAGAGAAGACGGAGAGCTGAGTCATGCTCATCCCTCGTAGGGTCAAGCACCGCAAGCAGCACCACCCCAAGCGGTCGGGTGCTGCCAAGGGCGGCACGAAGGTCACCTTCGGCGAGTACGGCATCCAGGCTCTCGAGCCGGCGTACGTCACCAACAGGCAGATCGAGTCCGCTCGTATCGCCATCACGCGCCACATCCGTCGTGGCGGCAAGGTCTGGATCAACATCTTCCCGGACCGTCCGCTGACGAAGAAGCCGGCCGAGACCCGCATGGGTTCCGGTAAGGGTTCGCCGGAGTGGTGGGTGGCCAACGTCAAGCCGGGTCGCGTCCTCTTCGAGATGGCCTTCCCGAACGAGCAGGTCGCTCGCGAGGCGCTCCGCCGCGCGATCCACAAGCTCCCGATGAAGTGCCGCATCGTTACGCGTGAGGGTGGTGAGTTCTGATGGCAGCGGGTACCACCGCTTCCGAGCTGCGTGAGCTCACCGAGGAAGAGCTCGTGCTGCGTCTGAAGGAGTCGAAGGAAGAGCTCTTCAACCTTCGCTTCCAGATGGCCACGGGCCAGCTCGACAACAACCGGCGTCTGCGCACGGTCCGGCACGACATCGCCCGGATCTACACCGTGATGCGGGAGCGGGAGCTCGGACTCTCCGCTTCGCCGGATTCCACTGGTGAGGGTGCGGCATGACCGAAAGCAACGAAGTCCAGACCGAGAAGCGCAACGACCGCAAGGTCCGCGAGGGCCTCGTCGTGTCCGACAAGATGGACAAGACGATCGTCGTGGCGCTCGAGGACCGCAAGAAGCACCCGCGTTACTCCAAGATCATGCGCTCCACCACCAAGGTGAAGGTGCACGACGAGGAGAACGCGGCGGGCATCGGCGACCGCGTCCTGCTGATGGAGACCCGACCGCTGTCGGCGACCAAGCGCTGGCGGCTCGTCGAGATCCTCGAGAAGGCCAAGTAAGTCCTTTCTAGACAGACCGAGCCCGTCGGGTCGGAAATCCGGCGGGCCAGGAATGGTCAGGAGCAAGTAAGTGATTCAGCAGGAGTCGCGGCTTCGTGTCGCCGACAACACTGGTGCGAAGGAAATCCTTTGCATCCGTGTTCTCGGTGGTTCGGGCCGCCGCTACGCGGGCATCGGCGACATCATCGTCGCGACCGTCAAGGACGCGATCCCCGGTGCCGGTGTGAAGAAGGGTGACGTCGTCAAGGCCGTCATCGTCCGCACCGTCAAGGAGCGCCGTCGTCCGGATGGCTCGTACATCCGCTTCGACGAGAACGCCGCCGTGCTCATCAAGAACGACAACGAGCCCCGCGGTACCCGCATCTTCGGCCCGGTCGGTCGTGAGCTGCGCGACAAGAAGTTCATGAAGATCATCTCGCTGGCTCCGGAGGTGCTCTGACCATGAAGGTGAAGAAGGGCGACACGGTCGTCGTAATCGCCGGCAAGGACAAGGGCGCGAAGGGCAAGGTCATCCAGGCCTACCCGGAGACCGGCAAGGTCCTGGTCGAGGGCGTCAACCGGATCAAGAAGCACACCCGGATCACGCAGACCCAGCGGGGCGCGCAGTCCGGTGGCATCGTGACCCAGGAAGCCCCGATCAACGTCTCCAACGTGATGGTGGTCGACTCGGACGGCAAGCCGACCCGTGTTGGTTACCGTACGAACGACGAGGGCAAGCGGGTCCGCATTTCCCGTCGTAACGGGAAGGACATCTGATCATGACTACCGCAGAGAAGATCATCCCGCGGCTCAAGACGCGCTACCGCTCGGAGATCACCGGCGAGCTGCAGAAGCAGTTCAACTACGCCAACGTGATGCAGATCCCGGGCGTCGTGAAGGTCGTCGTCAACATGGGTGTCGGCGACGCCGCCCGTGACGGCAAGCTGATCGAGGGTGCCGTCAAGGACCTCTCGATCATCACCGGCCAGCGTCCCGAGGTCCGTCGGGCCCGCAAGTCCATCGCGCAGTTCAAGCTGCGCGAGGGCATGCCGATCGGCGCGCGCGTCACGCTGCGCGGCGACCGCATGTGGGAGTTCTTGGACCGCCTGCTGACGATCGCTCTCCCGCGCATCCGCGACTTCCGCGGTCTCTCGGGCAAGCAGTTCGACGGCAACGGCAACTACACGTTCGGTCTGAACGAGCAGTCGATGTTCCACGAGATCGACCCCGACTCGATCGACCGTCCCCGCGGCATGGACATCACCGTCGTCACCACCGCCACGAACGACGAGGAGGGCCGGGCGCTGCTGAAGCACCTGGGCTTCCCGTTCAAGGAGAACTGAGTCGATGGCCAAGAAGGCGTTGATCAACAAGGCCGCGAAGAAGCCGAAGTTCAAGGTCCGGGGTTACACCCGGTGCCAGCGTTGCGGCCGCCCCCACGCGGTGTTCCGCAAGTTCGGCCTCTGCCGGATCTGCCTGCGCGAGATGGCTCACCGCGGTGAGCTGCCTGGCGTGAGCAAGTCCAGCTGGTAATTCCAAGCTCCATTACTTCGCTGTAGGCCCGCACACGACCGTCCCGCGCCTCCCTCTCCGGGGGAGGCCGGGTCTGGACCCTGAGCGGCGAACCGCAGCGAGAAAGGTTGACCAGGTCACCATGACGATGACCGACCCGATCGCAGACATGCTCACTCGTCTGCGGAACGCGAACTCGGCTTACCACGACAAGGTCGTGATGCCGCACTCGAAGCTGAAGGCCAACATCGCCGAGATCCTCAAGCGCGAGGGCTACATCGCCTCGTACCGCGACGAGGAGGGCGAGGTCGCGAAGAACCTCGTCGTCGAGCTGAAGTACGGCCCGAACCGCGAGCGCAGCATCGCCGGCCTCCGCCGCGTGTCGAAGCCCGGCCTGCGCGTGTACGCGAAGTCCACCGGCCTGCCGCGAGTTCTCGGCGGTCTTGGTGTGGCGATCATTTCGACCTCTGGCGGTCTCATGACCGACCGCCAGGCCAACAAGGCAGGCGTGGGCGGAGAAGTCCTCGCCTACGTTTGGTAAGGGGGAGTAGACATGTCGCGCATCGGTAAGCAGCCGATCATTGTCCCCTCCGGGGTCGACGTGAACATCGCCGGCCAGGACGTCAGCATCAAGGGCCCGAAGGGCACCCTGACGCTGACGATCGCTGAGCCGATCAGCCTGGAGAAGGCTGAGGACGGCACGCTCGAGGTCAAGCGTCCGAACGACGAGCGCCGCAACCGCGCGCTCCACGGCCTGTCGCGCACGCTGGTGCACAACATGGTCGTCGGCGTGACCCAGGGTTACGAAAAGAAGATGGAGATCCACGGCGTCGGTTACCGCGTCGCGCTCAAGGGCTCTGAGCTCGAGTTCGCGCTCGGTTACTCGCACCCGGTCAAGGTGGAGGCCCCCGCGGGCATCACCTTCGCGGTCGAGACCCCGACCCGCTTCTCCGTTTCGGGTATCGACAAGCAGCTGGTCGGTGAGGTCGCCGCCAACATCCGCAAGCTGCGCAAGCCCGACCCGTACAAGGGCAAGGGCGTCCGCTACTCGGGCGAGAAGATCCGTCGCAAGGTCGGAAAGACGGGTAAGTGACATGAGCGAGTCGACTGTTACGAAGCGCAAGCCGGTGGGCAAGGACATCTCCACCAGGCGTCGTGTTGCGAAGGCCCGTCGCCACTTCCGCCTCCGCAAGAAGGTCAACGGTACCGCCGAGCGTCCGCGCCTGGCCGTGCACCGTTCGTCGAAGCACATCACCGTGCAGATCATCGACGACCTCAAGGGCCACACGATCGCGTCCGCGTCCTCCATGGAGGCCGACGTCCGTGCCCTCGAGGGCGACAAGAAGGCCCGTGCGGCCAAGGTCGGCCAGCTGGCCGCGGCCCGTGCCAAGGACGCCGGCGTCACGGCGGTCGTGTTCGACCGCGGTGGCAACGCGTACCACGGCCGCATCGCCGCTCTGGCTGACGCCGCTCGCGAGGCGGGGCTGGAGTTCTGACAATGATCATCACCGGAATTGAGAGGGACGCCTGATGCCAGGACGTACGCGTCGCGAAGGCGGCGGGGGCGAGCGCGGAGAGCGCCGCGACCGTCGTGACGGCGGCCGCGGCGGCGCGGCCCAGGAGAAGACCCCCCACCTCGAGCGCGTGGTTGCTATCAACCGCGTCTCCAAGGTGGTCAAGGGTGGTCGTCGGTTCAGCTTCACCGCCCTCGTGGTGGTGGGCGACGGCGACGGCATGGTCGGCGTCGGCTACGGCAAGGCCAAGGAAGTTCCCGCGGCCATCGCCAAGGGTGTCGAGGAAGCGAAGAAGAACTTCTTCCGCGTTCCCCGCATCGCCGGCACCATCCCCCACCCGGTCCAGGGTGAGAAGGCCGCTGGCGTGGTCCTGCTGCGTCCGGCCTCGGCCGGTACCGGTGTCATCGCGGGTGGCGCTGTCCGCGCCGTCCTCGAGTGCGCCGGCGTGCACGACGTGCTGTCGAAGTCGCTCGGCTCCGACAACGCGATCAACATCGTGCACGCGACCGTGGCGGCCCTCAAGGGCCTGCAGCGTCCCGAAGAGGTCGCGGCCCGTCGTGGCCTGCCCCTCGAGGACGTCGCCCCCGCCGGCATGATCCGCGCTCGCGCGGGCCAGGGGGTGTGATCATGGCTCAGCTGAAGATCACGCAGGTTCGCAGCACCATCGGTACCAAGCACAACCACCGCGAGTCGATGCGCACCCTCGGGCTGCGCAAGATCCGCCAGTCGGTCGTGCGCGAGGACACCCCCCAGGTGCTCGGTCTGATCCACACCGTGCGCCACCTGGTGGTTGTTGAGGAGGTCCAGTCGTGACCATCAAGATCCACGACCTGCGTCCCGCCCCCGGAGCCAAGACCGCCAAGACCCGCGTCGGTCGTGGTGAGGGCTCCAAGGGCAAGACCGCCGGCCGCGGCACGAAGGGCACGGGCGCTCGCAAGAACGTCTCGCCGCGCTTCGAGGGTGGCCAGATGCCGCTGCACATGCGGCTGCCGAAGCTCAAGGGCTTCCGCAACCCGTTCCGCACCGAGTACCAGGTCGTGAACGTGTCCGACATCGCTGCCTCGTTCCCCGAGGGCGGTTCGGTCGACGTTCCGGCGCTGGTCCTGGCCGGGCTGGTCCGCAAGGGCTCGCTCGTCAAGGTGCTGGGCGATGGTGAGGTCAGCGTCAAGCTGGACGTCACCGCCGACAAGTTCTCCAAGTCCGCTGTGGAGAAGCTGGCCGCTGCCGGTGGGTCTTCCACCGTCGCGTCCTGACGTTTCCTTCTGGGACGTTGTCGAAGGGCCCCGAGGCTTTTGCCTCGGGGCCCTTCGGCGTTGCTGGGGGTCGGGTTGGTTCCAGCGGGGTGATTGCGCTGGCGCGGTCGGGTCGCCTTGCGAGGGTGGTCCGTCAGGTCGGGACGAAGCGTTGGGGTGGCGATTGGGGCTTGACCTCGAGCCTCTGGCGGGATGCTGAGACGGCCTTCAAAAGCCGGGCTGAAAAGCGCCCGGCCGTGCCCGAGAGGGGAGCATCCCGCCCCTCGCGGTAAAGCCCCGATCGCCTTCGCCGGTGCCGACCGCTACCCGGCGGCGCCAGGTTCATCCGGCTCGCTGCGCATCGCCACGCCAGGCTGCGTGCGTGGCCGGGTGCGACTTCGGCTGTCCGGTTGAGTGCGCGCGCCGGGCCTGGGTGCGTGGTTGGTTTGCGTTGGCGGGTGCGGCTGGGTACGCGCGCCGGGTCTGGGTGCGTGGTCGCCTTGAGATTGCGGCTGTCCGGTTGGGTGCGCGCCGGGCCTGGGTGCGTGGTCGCCTTGCGTTGGCGGGTGCGGCTGGGTACGCGCGCTCGTCCTGCCCGGCTCCGCCTGTCCCGTGCTCGCCGTGCCCTTGCCGAGGCCGCCCACCCAGCGCCGCCTCGTCTCACTCGCCGTGCCCACCGTCGCCTGGCAGGCGCCGCCGTGCCGTCCTCGCCGTGCGCCTTGGTCGGCGACGCGCGTGCGGGTTCGCTTTGCGGGGATTTCTGCGGGAACAACGGAGGTTCCGCAAACGTTCGCGGGCGGCGTAATGGCTGCTGGTAGCACGGAAGTGGAGGAGTTTCTACCCCGGATGGGCTAGTGGTGTGGTGAGAGATCAACGAGTTGGAACCTGTGATTGGCCACTGGGTACGGCGGAGTCGTGGGGGACTGTTAGAGTCGCGGGCTGAACCCGGATGTCCTCCGGGTTGCTTGGTCGTGGCTGCCTGCTTCGGCCTGCCAACTACCGCATGTGCCGGTCCCTGGGGGTCGGCAACGCTCAGGAGGTTCGCGTGCTCGGCGCATTCCGCTCGGCTCTCGCGACGCCGGATCTACGCAAGAAGATCCTGTTCACGCTCGGGATCATCATTGTGTACCGGCTCGGTGCGACCATGCCCGCGCCGGGCGTGTCCTTCAAGAACGTGCGGGCGTGTGCCGAACAGCTCGAGGGCCAGAACATCTACTCGCTGATCAACCTGTTCAGCGGTGGCGCCCTGCTCAACCTGTCGGTGTTCGCGCTGGGCATCATGCCCTACATCACCGCGAGCATCATCATCCAGCTGCTCACCGTGGTCATCCCGCGGTTCGAGCAGCTGAAGAAGGAAGGGCAGGCCGGTCAGGGCAAGCTGACGCAGTACACGCGCTACCTGACGATCGGCCTCGCGATCCTGCAGTCGACCGGTCTGGTGGCGCTGGCGGTGCGCGGTCAGCTGTTCGGCGAGTGCGACCAGGACGTCATCCCCAACAAGGACAGCATCTTCACCCTCATCGTGCTGGTCATCACCATGACCGCCGGTACCTCGGTCATCATGTGGCTGGGTGAGCTGATCACCGAGAAGGGCATCGGCAACGGCATGTCGTTGCTGATCTTCACCGGTATCGCCGCCCGCATCCCGGCCGAGGGCAAGAACATCCTCGACAAGAGCGGCATCACCTTCGCCCTCGTGGTCGTGGCCGCTCTGATCATCATCGCGAGCGTCATCTACGTCGAGCAGGCCCAGCGCCGCATCCCGGTGCAGTACGCCAAGCGCATGATCGGCCGCCGCATGTACGGCGGCACGTCGACGTACCTCCCCCTCAAGGTGAACCAGGCCGGCGTCATCCCGGTCATCTTCGCCTCTTCGCTGCTGTACCTGCCGGACCTGATCGTGCGCCTCACCCAGGGCTCGTCGACCGAGCCGAACTGGTTCTCGACCTTCGTCCAGACCTACCTGGTCAAGCAGTCGAGCTGGGTGCACATCGCCACGTACTTCCTGCTCATCGTCTTCTTCACGTACTTCTACGTCGGCATCACGTTCAACCCGGACGAGCGCGCCGACGAGATGAAGAAGTTCGGTGGCTTCATCCCCGGCATCCGTCCCGGCCGCCCGACCGCCGAGTACCTCAAGTTCGTCCTGGGTCGCATCACGCTCCCCGGTTCGCTCTACCTCGGCATCGTGGCGATCCTGCCGAACCTGTTCCTGGACCTGACCGGCGACGGCCAGAACCAGAACTTCCCGTTCGGCGGCACCGCGGTTCTGATCATGGTCGGTGTCGGTCTCGACACCGTGAAGCAGATCGAGAGCCAGCTCATGCAGCGCAATTACGAAGGGTTCCTCCGCTAGATGCGACTCGTTCTCGTTGGCCCGCCCGGCGCGGGCAAGGGCACCCAGGCCGAAGTTCTGAGCCGCAAGCTCGGAGTGCCGCACATCTCGACGGGCGACCTCTTCCGGTCACACATCAGCAACCAGACCGAGCTCGGGCTGGAGGTGCAGGGCATCCTCGACGAGGGCGCTCTCGTGCCGGACTCCATCACCAACGAGATGGTGCGCAAGCGCCTCGCCGAGGCCGACGCGACGGACGGATTCCTGCTCGACGGGTTCCCGCGCAACGTCGCCCAGGCGGACAAGCTCGGTGAGTTCCTCGCCGTCGGTGGCCACACGCTCGACGCGGTGCTGGAGTTCCGGGTCGACGAGGACGTCGTCGTGGAGCGGTTGCTCGCCCGCGGGCGCACGGACGACAAGGAAGACGTCATCCGGCACCGCCAGCAGGTGTACCGCAACGAGACCGCGCCGCTGCTGAGCTACTACGCGGACAAGGTCGTCTCCATCGACGCCGTCGGGGAGATCGACGAGATCAGCGAGCGCGCGCTGGCCGCGCTGCACTCACTGCGCGACGAGAAGTGACAGGTGGACTGGTTGACCGGCTCCGCACTGCCATCACGGGTGGCAGCGACAGCATGAGCAAGATCGAGATCAAGACCCCCGGCCAGCTGGAGGCCATGCGCGCCTCCGGCCTGGTCGTGGCTCGGGCCCTGAAGAACGTCGTCGCGGCGGTGAAGCCCGGCGTCTCCACGTGGGAGCTCGACGAGATCGCCGAGCAGACCATCCGCGACGCCGGCGCCATCCCGTCGTTCAAGGGCTACCACGGCTTCCCCGCGAGCATCTGCGCGTCGGTGAACGACCAGATCGTCCACGGCATCCCCAGCAAGACCCAGGTGCTGGCCGAAGGCGACCTGATCTCCATCGACTGCGGTGCGATCCTCGACGACTGGCACGGCGACTCGGCCGTCACGGTCGGCGTCGGCGAGCTCTCGCCCGCGGACCACAAGCTGTCCGAGGCGACCAGGCTGTCGATGCTCGCGGGCATCGAGGCCGCGGTGCCCGGTGGCAGGCTCACGGACATCTCGTTCGCCATCGAGTCCTCGGCCCTCGAGTCGGGCGACCGCGACGGCATCGAGTACGGGATCGTCGCCGACTACGGCGGCCACGGCATCGGCTCCAAGATGCACATGGACCCGTTCCTGCCGAACTACGGCAAGCCGGGCAAGGGGCCGAGGCTCAAGGTCGGCATGGCGATCGCGATCGAGCCGATGCTGACGCTCGGCACGGACGACTCGCAGGAGCTGGAGGACGGCTGGACCGTCGTCACGCTCGACGGCACGCGTGCCGCGCACTGGGAGCACAGCGTCGCGATCACCGAGGACGGTCCCTGGGTGCTCACGGCCCCCGAGGACGACTGATCCAGGCTTGGGCGTAACCCCGTTCACCGCGTGCGGTGGACGGGGTTATTTCGTTTGTCATCGCCGATACCGTCGATGGTGACGAACGAGTCCAATGCTTGGGGGCATTGTGGGGGTAACCCGTTTCGTCCTGTCCGCGCTATTGGTCCCACTTGCCGGCTGTGCTGCCACCAAGCCGGCCACCGACTTCACCTACCAGGACGTTCCGGCCGAACGGGTCGCCGACCGGATCTTCCTCGCCGACACCATCGCGGCCGTCGAGCAGTGCGATCCGCCGTTCTCCGACGTCGTCGTCCGCCGGCCGACCTTCACCGGCGCGCCACCACCCGTGGACGGCGGGTGCGGTGGTGCGATCAGGGCCGGCGCCTCGTGGGAGTACTCCGACGCGGTTAACCGTGTCACGGCGCTGCACGACACCGTGGTCCGCGAGTGGGAGGTCCTGCTCGGGTCCGGGCCCGAGGCCGCCGAGACGCGGGCGATGACCGCGACCCTGCTGCACTGCCTCGACCGGGCCGGGTTCACCCAGCGCGGTCCCGGTGACCCCGGCCTGGAGAGCTACGGGGTCTCCCAGGGCGACGTCGCGCTCGACAACGCAGCTCAGAGGTGTTCCGACGAGACCTGGTACGGCACCGGCATCGCTGCTCAACGCCTGCGCACGCTGCGTTCGGTGCTCGGCAGGCACGAGGAGCAGATCAACCGGATCGCGAAGCTCCGGCCCGTCCTGGAGAGGGGAGCGGTGCCCGACGGTGGCCGCGACCGGGCCCGATTTGGGTTGCCGGAGTGAACTGCGTACACTGGTCAGGTGGCGCATCCGTCGCGCCGGTTCTGTCATGCCCTCGCAGGTGAGATCGAACCCGGCTGACGCGCGTCCAAAGGTTATTATCACCGTCACGAAACGCGGAGGACATGGGCAAGAAGGACGGGGCCATTGAGGTCGAGGGCCGCGTAGTCGAACCGCTTCCCAACGCGATGTTCCGCGTCGAGTTGGAAAACGGTCACAAGGTACTCGCGCACATCAGCGGCAAGATGCGTCAGCACTACATCCGCATCCTCCCTGAGGACCGGGTTGTCGTGGAGCTCTCGCCCTACGACCTGTCCCGCGGGCGCATCGTCTACCGCTACAAGTGACCTCCAATAGCAGGAGACTTCAGGCGTGAAGGTCCAGCCGAGCGTCAAGAAGATCTGCGACAAGTGCAAGGTGATCCGCCGTCACGGCCGGGTCATGGTGATCTGCGAGAACCTGCGCCACAAGCAGCGCCAGGGCTGAGCAGTTCCACTCGCGCTCGTCGAGATCTTTCGATGACGCAGTAACGAGAAACTCCTCGCACCTACCGCACGCAGGGCTTCGAGCGTGCGGACACCCCCGGATTCCAGGCCGGGGCCGGGACACCGGCTGTGAGAGCAGCCGGACACGACAGACAGCGAGTCAGTCACCGGAACCGGGCGAGGAGCAGACCTGGAAGTAAACGACAGGAGTTAACCGCCACATGGCACGACTCGCTGGCGTCGACCTCCCCCGCGAGAAGCGGATGGAGATCGCGCTCACCTACATCTTCGGCATCGGTCGTACGCGCTCCAAGGAGCTGCTCGCCGCCACGGAGATCTCCCCGGACCTCCGGGTGAAGGATCTGACGGACGACGACCTCGCCAAGCTGCGGGACCACATCGAGACGAACTACAAGGTCGAGGGTGACCTTCGCCGTGAGGTCGCGGCCGACATCCGTCGCAAGATGGAGATCGGTTGCTACGCGGGTCTTCGGCACCGTCGCGGCCTGCCCGTTCGCGGACAGCGCACCAAGACGAACGCCCGTACCCGCAAGGGTCCGAAGAAGACCGTGGCCGGCAAGAAGAAGGCCGGCAAGAAGTAAGACCTCGCGTCTACTGCCCTCAACTTAGGAGCTCGTTTTGCCACCGAAGTCCCGCACGGGCGCCGGGGTCAAGAAGATCCGGCGCAAGGAAAAGAAGAACGTCTCGCACGGCCAGGCGCACATCAAGAGCACGTTCAACAACACCATCGTGTCCATCACGGACCCGATGGGCAACGTGATCAGCTGGGCGTCCGCCGGCCACGTGGGTTTCAAGGGCTCGCGCAAGTCCACGCCGTTCGCGGCGCAGATGGCTGCCGAGAACGCCGCCCGCAAGGCCGCCGAGCACGGCATGCGCAAGGTGGACGTGTTCGTGAAGGGTCCCGGCTCCGGCCGGGAGACCGCGATCCGTTCGCTGCAGGCCGCCGGTCTCGAGGTCGGCACCATCCAGGACGTGACCCCGCAGCCCCACAACGGCTGCCGCCCGCCCAAGCGGCGCCGGGTCTGAGGCACGGGGAGGAGTAAGAACTAATGGCTCGTTACACGGGACCCGCGACGCGCATCTCGCGCCGCCTGAAGGTCGACCTCGTTGGTGGGGACCAGGCGTTCGAGCGCCGTCCGTACCCGCCCGGCCAGCACGGCCGCGGCCGGGTGAAGGAGTCCGAGTACCTGCTGCAGCTCCAGGAGAAGCAGAAGGCTCGGTACACCTACGGCGTGCTCGAGAAGCAGTTCGTCCGTTACTACAAGGAAGCGGTTCGTCGCCCGGGCAAGACCGGTGAGAACCTGCTCCAGATCCTCGAGGCCCGCCTCGACAACGTGGTGTACCGCGCGGGCCTCGCCCGCACGCGTCGCCAGGCTCGTCAGCTGGTCAGCCACGGTCACTTCCTGGTCAACGGCCACAAGGTGAACATCCCGAGCTACCAGGTGTCGAAGTTCGACATCATCGACGTGAAGCCGAAGTCCATGCCGACGCTGCCCTTCGAGGCTGCTCGCGCGTCCTTCGGTGACCGCCCGATTCCCGCTTGGCTGCAGGTCGTCCCGTCGAACCTGCGCATCCTCGTGCACCAGCTGCCCGAGCGCGCGCAGATCGACACGCCTGTCACCGAGCAGCTCATCGTCGAGCTCTACTCGAAGTGATCCTCTCCGAGCCGCTGTCCTCTCCGGACGGTGGCTCGGGTCGGGTCCCGCATCGGCGCGAAGGGTGTGCCGAGTGCGTACGCCGGTCTCCGCGACTGGCTGTTGTTGACGGCGTCAAATAGCGGGCGTCGTTGTAGAAAGGTTGAACCCAGTGCTGATTTCCCAGCGCCCCTCGCTCGGCGAGGAAGCGGTCTCCGAGACCCGTTCCCGGTTCGTCATCGAACCGCTGGAGCCGGGCTTCGGTTACACGCTCGGCAACTCGATCCGCCGCACGCTGCTCTCGTCGATCCCCGGTGCTGCTGTCACGAGCATCCGCATCGACGGCGTGCTGCACGAGTTCACCACGGTTCCCGGGGTGAAGGAGGACGTCACCGACGTCATCCTGAACCTCAAGGAGCTCGTCGTCTCGTCCGAGGAGGACGAGCCGGTGACCATGTACCTGCGCAAGCAGGGCCCCGGTGTGGTGACCGCGGGCGACATCGTGCCTCCGGCCGGTGTAACCGTGCACAACCCCGACCTGCACATCGCGACCCTGAACGGCAAGGGGAAGCTGGAGATCGAGCTCGTCGTCGAGCGCGGTCGCGGCTACGTCCCGGCTGTCCAGAACAAGCAGGCGGGCGCCGAGATCGGCCGCATCCCCGTCGACTCGATCTACTCGCCGGTTCTCAAGGTGACGTACAAGGTCGAGGCGACTCGTGTCGAGCAGCGCACGGACTTCGACAAGCTGATCCTCGACGTGGAGACCAAGCCCTCGATCACCCCGAGGGACGCGGTCGCTTCCGCGGGCAAGACCCTGGTGGAGCTGTTCGGCCTCGCTCGCGAGCTGAACATCGACGCCGAGGGCATCGAGATCGGCCCGTCGCCGGCCGAAGCCGACACCATCGCCGCGTTCGCGATGCCGATCGAGGACC
Organism: Lentzea sp. DG1S-22; assembly: GCF_036321065.1. Lineage (NCBI taxonomy): Bacteria > Bacillati > Actinomycetota > Actinomycetes > Pseudonocardiales > Pseudonocardiaceae > Lentzea > Lentzea sp. DG1S-22. Next base: position 6,599,363 of record NZ_CP143276.1, read on the forward strand.
TCGACCTCACGGTCCGGTCCTACAACTGCTTGAAGCGGGAAGGCATCCACACCGTCGGCGAGCTCGTGTCGCGCAGCGAGGCGGACCTGCTGGACATCCGCAACTTCGGTGCGAAGTCGATCGACGAGGTCAAGATGAAGCTCGTCGGCCTCGGCCTCGCCCTGAAGGACTCGCCTCCTGGGTTCGACCCGTCCGCGGCTGCCGCCGACTACCACCCCGGTGACACGGGCTGGGGCACCGGTGCCGGCCTGGACCCGCACGACGACGGCCAGGACTACGCGGAGACCGAGCAGCTCTGACGCTCTGATTCAGAGCTAGAGGATCTCTTTCAGTTACAGGAGTAAGCGATGCCCACCCCTACCAAGGGCCCACGGCTCGGTGGGTCTCCGGCGCACGAGCGGCTGCTGCTCGCCAACCTGGCGACGGCGCTGTTCCAGCACGGCCGGATCAAGACCACTGAGGCCAAGGCGAAGCGGCTGCGTCCGTACGCCGAGAAGATCATCTCGAAGGCCAAGGCCGGCGACCTGCACAACCGTCGCGAGATCATGAAGCTGATCCGCGACAAGGACGTCGTCCACAAGCTGATCGCCGAGATCGGTCCGTTCTTCAGCGACCGTTCCGGTGGTTACACCCGCATCACCAAGACGCTGGCGCGCAAGGGCGACAACGCCCCCATGGCCATCATCGAGCTGGTGCAGCAGAAGCTCGTCTCCACCGAGGCCGAGGCTGCGCGCAAGACCAAGTTCGCCAAGGACGAGAAGCCGGCCGAGACCGCCGTCGTCGACCAGGACGCTGACGCGCCCGAGTCCGCGACGAAGGACGCTGCCGACGAGCCCGCCGAGGGTGCTGTCGAGGTCGACGGCGAGCCGTCGGCCGAGGACGTCAAGGCGGAAGAGGCCAAGGACGAGTCCAAGGACAAGTCCTGAGTCGTCTGATCGCTGACGAGCCCGTCGTTCCCGTTTCCGGGGGCGGCGGGCTCGTTCGTGTGCGGCTTGATCTCGGGTACGACGGGACGGAGTTCTCCGGCTGGGCCCGCCAGCCTTCCCGTCGGACCGTGTGCGGGGTGCTCGAGGACACCATGTCGATGGTGCTGCGGGAGGACGTGGTCCTGACCGTGGCCGGGCGCACGGACGCCGGCGTGCACGCGTCCGGACAGGTGGCTCACGTCGACCTGCCCTCGACCGTGGACGTCGCCGGCCTGCCGAAGCGGCTTGCTCGCGTGCTGCCCGCCGATGTGCGGGTCTTCTCGGCCCGTGTGGTGCCGTTCGCCTTCGACGCCCGGTTCTCGGCGTTGCGGCGGCACTACGAGTACCGGGTCGCGGATGCCGACTTCGGAGCGCATCCGCTGCGCCGGCTGGACACGCTGGCCTGGCCACGTCCGCTGGACGTCGAGGCCATGAACCGTGCGGCCGCGTTGTTGTTGGGGGAGCACGACTTCTGCGCCTTCTGCAAGCGGCGTGAAGGGGCCACGACGATTCGTGAGCTCCAGCGGTTGGAGTTGGTGCGGTCGTCGGCTGACGGGGTCGTGACGGCGTTCGTGTCCGCTGACGCGTTCTGCCACTCGATGGTCCGGTCGCTCATCGGGGCGTTGCTGGCTGTCGGGGAGGGGCGGAAGGCCGTCGAATGGCCTTCGTCCTTGCTGTCGCTGAGCGGGCGGGCCAGTGGGGTGGCTGTGGCTCCTGCTCACGGGTTGAGCCTGGTCCGGGTGGATTTTCCGGCGGATTCGGAGTTGGCGGCTCGGGCTGAGGTGACTCGGCGGGTTCGGACGTTGTCCTGACGCTTCATCGCGGCGAGCCTGCCTCGCTTCGCTCAGCCGCCTCCCCGCCCCCTGCATCGGCTGCAGCCGTCCTCCCAACCGTCCCGGAAAGGGAGGAGCCCCCGGCGGGGGGACCGGGGGCTCCTGGGAAGTGCCGGGTGGGGATCAGATGTCGAGCGTCCACGAGTCGATGTGGCCCGTGTCCTGGCTGTAGAGGTCGCGGACCCGCAGCTGCCAGGTGCCGTTGGCGTCCTCGGTCGAGACGTTCACGGCGTAGGTGGCGTTGACGTCGTCCGCGCTGTCGTTGCCGTTGTTGACCTTCAGCAGCTTCACGGCGCCGCTGGGCGCGATCAGGGCCAGTTCCAGGTCGCCCCGGTAGGTGTGCTTGATGGCCACCTTCACGGAGCCGGTGGCGCTGGCCTTGCCGTTGCAGTCGGCGATGGTGATGGAGGACGTCACGCTTGCGGCGTCCGGGATGGCCGTGTCGGTGTCGTTGGTGACCGCGGGGCACTGGCCGGGCGGGTTGCCGGGGGCCGTGCCGGTGATGTGCAGCAGCTTGTTCGGCGAGCCGGTGCCCGGGTTGGTGACCACGTCGGAGGTGGCGTTCTCGACGAGGGCGTCTCGGACCTGCTGCGGGGTCGCCGCGGGGGACGAGCTCAGGTAGACGGCTGCCGCGCCGACGACGTGCGGGGTGGCCATCGAGGTGCCGCTGATGGTGTTCGTGGCCTCGTCGCCGGTGTGCCAGGACGAGGTGATGTCGCGGCCCGGCGCGAAGATGTCGAGGCAGGTGCCGATGTTCGAGAACGACGAGCGGGCGTCGGTGCGGTCCGTGGAGCCGACGGTGATGGCTTCCGGCGTGCGGGCCGGGGAGGTGTTGCAGGCGTTGCCACCGTTGTCATTGCCCGCTGCGAGGCCGTAGGTGACGCCTGCCGCGATGGAGCGCTTCACGGCGTCGTCGACGGTCTGGTTGGCGCCGCCGCCGAGGGACATGTTGGCCACGGCCGGCTTGCGGGACGGGGTGGCCTGGACGTCGGCGGTGACCCAGTCGATGCCGGCGATGACGCCCGCGAAGGTGCCGGAGCCGGAGCAGTTGAGCACTCGGACCGCCACGAGGGTGACGTCCTTGGCGACGCCGTGCTTCGTGCCGCCCACGGTGCCCGCGACGTGGGTTCCGTGGCCGTTGCAGTCGGTGGCATCGTTGTCGTTGTCCACGGTGTCGCGGCCGTGGACGGCGCGGCCGCCGAAGTCGGCGTGCGAGGTGCGGATGCCGGTGTCGATGATGTACGCGGTGACGCCCGCGCCCCGGTTCGGGTAGGTGTAGCTGTTGTCCAGCGGGAGCGTGCGCTGGTCGATGCGGTCCAGGCCCCACGACGGGGTCGGGGTCTGCGTGTCCGAGAGGCGGACCTCGCCGTCCTGTTCGACGTAGGCGACCGACGGGTCAGCCGCGAGGCGTTTGGCCTGGGTCTCGGACATCTGCGCGGAGAAACCGCGCAAAGCGGACTTGTAAGTGTGCTTGACCTTCGCGCTGTACTTGGCGCTGAGGTTCTCGACGCTCGTCGTGCTGAAGTCCTTCAGCACCACGATGTAGTTGTCCTTGACCGAGTCGGGCGCACCGAGGTTGCGAATCTCCCCCTCGGGCGCAGCGGTGGCGGAGACGGACGACAGGACGAGCGCAGTGCCCGCCACCAGCCCGATTCCGGCCGCTCGTCTGGCCCACGATTCTCCCATAGCAGCAAGCTCCCTCGTCGCAGGGTTGTGCAGTGAGAGTTTTCTTAGTGGCGGGGACTGATTTGGCACAAGACGGTCCACGGATTTGCCTTCGAATGGCGAATCCACAGATTTGGCCGGTGATGTGAACCGGTTGGTGCGGCTGATCTCTTTACAAAACAATTGCGCCCCGAACGATGAACCGTTCGGGACGCATGTTTCGCCTATTCGTCCAGCACCTCAATCGCCGCGGCGGACCGCTCCGAGGATCTGCTGCTCGGCGGGCGTGGTGTACAGGCGCAGGTGCGCCCACATGTCCTGGCCCAGGGCGATCACCTGGTCGTCCTTGAGCTGCGTGAGCTGCTGGAACATCTGCGGGCGCAGGCGCCACATCTGGCCCGCCAGCTGCGCCTGGCCCATCGGGAGGCGCTGCAGCAGCACGAGGTCCGCGTTGTTCGCCGTGGACGACGCCTGCGGGTGCAGGTACGGCAGGACGTACATCGTGGTCTGCCACGGGGCGCGCGGCGGGAACAGCTCCTGCGGGACGTGGCCGCCGTCGTGGATCACCAGCAGCGGCATGTCCTCGGTCGGGCGCGGGAGGTCCGCCGGGGACAGCCGGCGCAGCTGCACCAGTTGAGACGGGCGGCCGTCCGGGCCCTGGCCCGCGGCGCGCACGACCGGTTGCCACGCCTGGGGGCGGCCGGTCGCGATGATGATCCACGCTCCGGTCGCCATGGCGCGCAACGCGATCTGGCGGGCCAGGTACAGGCCGCCGACGACCACCATGCGGGTCGGGGTCGGGCGCAGGACGGACACGCTCAGCGGTTCGCCCTTGGTGCCCTGGCCGAGCATCATGCCGCCGCGGTCGCCGCTCGGGCTGACCAGGTCGAGCATGGTCGGCGACACCAGGAACTCCGGTGCCACCGCGCCACGGCCGCGCGCGTCGAGCAAACGGGACGAGCTGCTCATGCCACACCTCCCAGCGGCAGCGTCGCGGCGAGGCCCGCGAGCTGCATGCCCCGCAACGGGGTCAGCGTGATGTCGAGCTTGTCGCCCAGCTTCGACAGCTGGTCCTCGGCGCGGTCGAGCTCGCTCGGCGTGCGGGCGCTCACCCGGACCAGGCCGCGCAGCGAGACCTGACCGTCCTCACGTGACGGTGAGATCGACATCGCGAGCGTCGACGAGAGCGCGCGCACACCGGTCAGCGCGTTCAGGTTGCCCTTGAGGCCCTTCGCGGGCCAGCCGGTGATCGCGTAGCTGGCGTGACCGACGCCACCCGCGGTGACGCCCTTCCACTTCTCCCGCAACGACACGGGGTTCGTGCCGCCGACGACGGCGGTCAGCTCGGCGGACGAGATCGCCGCGCGCAGCAGCTCGTCCGAGTCGAGCGGGCGGATCGTCACGCCGGCGGACTCCAGGGCGTTGCGGACGCGGGACAGCGCGCCGATCAGCGCGCGGTGGGCGCCGACGACGCCGCCGCCGCGCTCCCTGATCGCCTCGCCGCAGCGGCGCGGGTCGAGCCGCACCGTGATCCACGTGGTGCGCCGGGCCGCCGCGGGCAGCGGGCCGAGCACCTCCATGTACGAGCTGATGGCCGGCGAGTTCGGCGGGAGAGCCGCGCTGCCGGGGTAGCAGTGCCAGATCACGGTGATCGCGTCCAGCACGACACCGCGGTCCTCGAGGCACGGCGTGAGCGCTCCCAGGGGCAGCGAGGGGGCCGAGCCGACCGCGGAGATCAGCGGCGGCGTCGGGTCGACGAGCAGCACCGCCGTCCACACGCCGTCGTGCCAGGACAGCGCGAGCGGGCGGCGTTCGTGGTCGACGCCCTTGGCGATCACCAGGTCCGGGATCGCGAGGCGCAGCAACGCGACGCGGGGGTCCTCCGGGCCGAGCACCTGCATCTCGTCGTCACCGGGCTTGGACTCCTGCGGGTCCTGGCGCTTCGCGGTCCTGCTGTGCGACCGGAAGCTGTAGCGGAGCCGGACACCGATCCACTGGGTCAGCCAGCGGCCGCGCGAACGCGTGAAGGCGAGGACCAGTGCGACGAGGAGCACACCACCGGCGATCGAGGCGGAGACGACGTTCAGCGCGTCGCCGTCCTTCACGCCCATGATCGCGAGCACGAGGAGGGCGATGGCGAGACCGACCTCGATCGTGACTACGTTCGAGACGGGCAAAGAGCCGAGGCTGACGCCCGCGGCCCTGCGACGGACACGCCCGACCGGACGCGGAGGCGCGGGTGCCTGCTGGCCAGGACCCCCAGGTCCCTGCGGCCGTGCCATCCCTGGGTTGGGCCGGGGCGGATGTGGAGTGGTCACGGACATCCGTTGTGGTCTCTTTCCCCTCGACGGTCGGTGGGCTTGGCGAACCGGCCCACGAAGCAACCTGCGTCCGGCTATCCTGCCGAACCGTACCGCGACTGGGAGAGCAGCGAGCCGAGAATGGCATCAACACCCACCACCAAGTCACAGGTCCAGGCCTACCAATTCGTCCTGCGGCGGATGCAGTCCGCCCTGGTCCGCAGAGACGCAGTGATGTTGCACGACCCCATGCGCAACCACTCGCGTGCGACAGCGGTGGGTGTCGTCCTGGGCGTTGTCGGTCTGCTCGGCTTCCTCATCGTCGGGCTCTTCAGCCCCGCGCCGCGGTTGGACGACCAGACGCAGATCGCCATCAGCAAGGAGACCGGCCAGGTCTACGTCGTCGACAACGCCCCGCGGCGGTTGATCCCGATGACGAACCTCGCGTCGGCGCGGCTGCTCTGGTACTCCCGCAGCAACCCGGACCAGCAGCAGGGCCAGGGCGGCGGTGACGCGCCGGCCGGCACGACGGGAGCCCCGGTGGAGGCCGCGGGCGGCACCCCGAAGCTGGTGAGCGAGAAGGCGCTGGCGAACCTGCCGCGCGGCCGCCTCACCGGTCTGCCGGACGCGCCGGACGTGCTGCCGAAGCAGGACCTCCGCATCGACGCGCAGTGGTCGGTCTGCGACACCCTCGACCTGGACGAGTTCCGCGAGAACCAGGCGGCGGAGAACCAGATCAAGACCTCCGTCATCGGTGGTGTGAGCGGCGGCAACCCCGAGCTCGGCGACGAGGCCGTGCTGGTGCAGCAGCGCACCGGTGCCAAGAAGGCGTACCTGATCTACAAGAAGCCCGACCCGCTGAACGACATCTCGTCGTCGACGGTGCGCGCCGAGGTGGACCTCAGGAACGACAAGGTGCTCAACGCCCTCAACCTGAACGGCAAGCAGGCGCGCTCGATCAGCACGGCGCTGCTCAACACGATCCCCGAGGTGGCCCCGCTGGCCGCGCCGGTGATGAACAACCAGGGCAAGAAGGCCGCGTACGTCACCGAGACCACGGTCAACATCGGCGAGGTCGTCCAGGTCGAGCGGACCGGCGCCCCGGAGTTCCTGGTGGCGCTCGAGGACGGCTTCCAGACCGTCGGCGAGACGGTCGGCGACCTGCTGCGCTGGGCGTACTCGAACAACAAGCAGGCGATCAGGCTCTCGCCGAGCGCCGTCGCGGACCACAAGAACCCGAAGAACCCGCTGAAGCTCGACTCCTACCCGGCGAACATCCCGACCACGCTCGAGGCCAACCCGAACAACACGGTGCTGTGCCTGGGCTGGAAGGCCGAGAACTACACGGACACGACCAAGGCCGAGCACACCTCGGTCACGATCGGGTCCAAGCTCCCCGGCCCCAAGGAGATGACCCCGGTCGAGATGAACGCGGCCGGCGCGACGGGTGAGATCGTCGAGGAGTTCCTGATGCTGCCGGGCAAGGCCGCCGTCGTGCGGGCGAGCCAGGGCAAGGGCGACTTCGGCACCGGGCCGGTGCAGGTCGTCACGGGCCGCGGTGTCCGCTACGGCGTCCCGGACGCCGCCACGGCGGGCGCGCTGGGTCTCGACGGGACGTTCCCGCCGGCACCGAACCAGATCCTGAGCCTGCTGCCGATGGGGCCGCAGCTCAACAAGAACGAGGCCAACCGCAGCTACGACTCGATCCCGGCGCCGGGCGGCACCATCAAGGATCCGCAGGCCGTCCAGAAGTAGCGGAACCGCTCCGGGTGCAGGACCGTCGAACCGGACGAAAGCACCCGGAGCTGGTTTGGGGGAAGAGTCGTGGCCGGTCGCATCAGCGTCGATCCGCGGTGGCTGGAGTCCTACGCGGACAGGATCGACGGCACGACCGACGACCTGAGGCGGGTGCGGGACGCCATGAAGGCCTCACCGCTGCGCCCGCAGTCGTTCGGCGAGATCGGCAGGACCGCCGGCACCGACCGCGCCTACGCGCGGGCGGCCGACCTGCTCAACTCCCAGCTCGCCCGCGCCTGCGACACGCTCGACGCCGCCGCCAGGGGCCTGCACGCCGTCGCCCGGCAGCACGGGGCGGGCGAGGAGGAGAGCCTGCGGGCGATCAAGAAGGTCGACCGGCGGTAGGGGGAGCAGTGGTGGCCAAGGACGGCAGGCAGATCGCGGCCGAGGTCGGTCCCGAGCTCGACTACCTCTCGCGGGTCAGTCGCAAGCTCGGTGTCGTGGACCTCGTGCACGACTTCTTCGACCCGCTCGTGGGCGACTGGAACGACCTGCGCGACGAAGCCGAACGCTGGCGCAAGGCCGCGAAGGTGACCGAGGCGGCGAACGAGCACGTGGCGGCACCGCTGGGCGGTGTCGACGCGCGGTGGGAGGGCAGGGACGCCGACGCTTTCCTCGACCACATGCGCAAGGTGGGCCTCGCGGGAGGCGACCTCGCCGACGCGATGACCGCCATGGCGGACGCGCTGGAGGAGACCGCGGACGGCGTCCGGGACATCGTCCAGGACATGGCCCACGTGCTCGCGGACGCGGCGGACTCGGTGTCCGGCACGGCGTCGCTGCCGCAGGAGGGCGACCAGCGGGCCGTCAAGCACATCGAGGAGCTCGAGCACCCGGTCCGGGAGATGCACGAGTCCGCGCGGCAGGTGCTGGAGGCGTTCCTGCGGCTCTGCGACGGGGTGTCCGGTGAGGCGGGTGGCTTCGACTCGGTGCGGATGGAGCACACGTACCCGGACGAGGACTGGACCTACAGCGCGCCCGCCGAGCAGGAGAGCAAGGCGCCCGAGCCCGCCAAGGCCTCGGGCACGGCTCCCACGGGCACCGGCACCTCGCCGGGAGGCGGTGGCGGTGGTGTCGGTGGCGGTGTCGGCGCGGGCGTGGGAGGCGGTTCCCCTGCCACCGCGGCGCCGCAGCCGATGCAGTTCGGAGGCGCCACGGGCGTCGCTGAGCAGGTTCCGCCGGCGGAGGCGGGTTCCGGTGCCGCTCCGGCCGCGGCGGCCGCGAGCGGCCGCTCCGGGGGCGTTCCCGGTGGCGGCGCGATGATGGGCGGCATGGCGCCGATGATGGGTGCCATGGGTGGCCAGCAGGGCGGCGACAAGGAGCACAAGGCGAAGCAGCGCCTCACCGGCTCGATCGACGACCTGCTGGGCAAGCCCAAGAAGGCCGCGCCGAAGACGATCGGCGAGGACTAGCGGCTCCGGCTCACAACGCGAAAAGGCCCCCTCGGGCGAATTCGAGGGGTCGTTGCAACACAGGTGATCAACTGGCTTGGGCCAGGAGCTTGGTCAAGCGCTCGGCTGGGGTGTCCCAGCCGAGCGTTTTGCGTGGGCGGCGGTTGAGTTGTGCGGCGACGGCGGCGAGGTCCTCGGCGGTGTGAACCGAGAGGTCGCTGCCTTTGGGGAAGTACTGGCGCAGCAGGCCGTTGGTGTTCTCGTTGGAACCACGCTGCCAAGGCGAATGCGGATCGCAGAAGTAGACGGGCGTGCCAGTGGCGATGCTGAACTCGTGGTGACGGCCCATTTCCGAGCCTTGGTCCCAGGTCAATGACTGCCGCAGGTGTGCGGGCAGGGTGGAGATGGTGCGGATGAGGCCGTCGCGGACGGTTTCGGCGTCGTGGCGTTCGGGCAGGTGCACGAGCATGACGTAGCGGGTGGCGCGTTCGACCAGGGTGCCGATCGCGGAGGTGCCGCCGCCGCCGATGATCAGATCGCCTTCCCAGTGGCCTGGGACGGCGCGGTCCTCGGCCTCGGCGGGCCGCTCACTGATCATGATCATCGGATGGGTGAACCGGGGCTGGCGCCGCTCCGGTGCGCGGTGAGGCTTGCGGACGGTGCGGCCGGTGCGCAGCGCGCGGGCCAGCTCGCGACGTAGTTCGCCGCGGCCTTGCAGGTAGAGCGTCTGGTAGATCGTCTCGTGGGTCACGTGCAGCTCCGGCCGGTCGGGATGGTCGCGGCGCAGCCGGCGGCTGATCTGCTCGGGGCTGAACCGGTCGTCCAGCATGCCCTGCACCCGCTCCCGCAACTCGGGGCAGGCCGCGATCTTGCGCGTCTTCGGACGCGGCCGGCGCCGGTCGGCCCGGTCCTGGGCCGCGTGCGGCCGATAGTCACCCGAGCCGGGATGACGGTTACGCGTGATCTCCCGGCTGACCGTGGACGGCGGCCGTCCCAGCTCGGCCGCGATCGACCGCACCCCTCGCCCCGCCCGCAGCAGATCGGCGATCACGATCCGCTCATCGAGCGACAGGAACCGGCCCGAAGACGGCACAGGCCGGACGGCGGGCGGCTGGTCCGCCTTCCGTCCGGCCTGGCTCTTGCGTCCATACCGCCACCGATGCCCCGTCCGCCGGTTGATCCCGACCATCCGGCACGCCTGCGCGGTACCCACACCCTTCGCCACAAAATCAAGATATCGGCGGCGCTCAGCCACCAACTTCCTACGTCCCTGCGGCGACCGGTCCTCACGGATCTCGAACACTGCAACCCCTGAACAACTCAGGTGTTGCAACGACCCTTAGAACCCAAGCGAGGGGGCCTTTTCGCGCCGTTTTCCGAGGGAAACGGGTCAGACCGGCTGGCCGCGCCTGCGGTTCAGCGAGTTGCGCACGAACAGCGTCAGCAACAGCAGCCCGACGCCGATGCCGATGCCCGACAGCGCCACGATGATCGGCGGCCAGTCGAGACCCGGCGGCGGGGTGACGGCGGTGTTCATCTCCTTGGGCTGGGGCTTCTGGAACCCCTTGGCCTCGGCGGGCAGGACCGCGGTCAGCGCCGCGACCGGGTTGATCATGCCGAACCCGATCTTGTTGTCCTTTCCGGACACGTTGCCGGGGTGCAGCGCCGTCGCCTTGAGGCGGTTCATCACCTGGCGCGCGGTGAGGTCCGGGAACCTCTCGCGCACCAACGCCGTGATGCCCGCCACGTACGGGGACGCGAAGCTCGTGCCCTTGATGTCCTGCACGCCCTGCGCCGTCACGTTCGCGTTCGTCAGGCCGGTGCCCTTGGGGTCGACGGAGATGATCTCCTCGCCCGGTGCGGCGATGCTGACCCACGGGCCCCAGACGCTGAACGACGAGACCTCGCCGTTGCGGGCCAGCGACGCCACCGACAGCACGTCGTTGGCGAACCACGCGGGCGACGAGACCGAGTTGACCGTGTTCGGGTCGAGGTTGTTGTTCTGCGCGGCGCACCCCGTGCCCTGGTCGCTCAGGTTGCCGGCGGCCGTGACGATCACGACGTTCTTGACGTCGACGGCGTACCGGATCGCGGCCTGGAGCTTCTGGTCGTCCGCGCTGAAGCCCTTGGGGGCGCCGCAGTTCGTCAGCGAGATGTTGATGACCTTGGCGTCGGCGTTGGCCGCGCGCACGATGGCCTGCGCCAGCGTGCCGACCTTGCCGGCGGAGCCGCGCTTCTCGTTGTTCGCGTCGCCCTTGAACTCGAAGCGGTCGCTGGTCTGGCGGATGGCGAGGATCGTCGCCTCCGGTGCGGCGCCGACGAAGTCGCCCTCGGTCTTGGCCGCCGCGGCGACGCCCGCGACCTCGGTGCCGTGGCCGTCGCAGTCGTCCAGGCCGTTCTTGTTGCCGTCGACGTACTCGCCGGCACCGACGACCCTGTTGCCGAAGCGCGGGTTGCGCGGGTCGACGCCGGTGTCGATGATCGCGATCTTGACGCCCTTGCCCTTGGCGAACCGGTGCGCCTGCTCCAGGTTCAGCTGGACCTGGCCCCAGGGCATCGTCTTGATCAGTTCGCTCTTGGTGTCGGACTCGACGCAGCCCTTGTTGGTGCGCTCGTACTTCACGTCCGGCTTGCCCTCGTCCGCCGGGGGCGGCGTGTTCGGCGGCAGGTCCGGCGGCACCGAGTTCGGCCGTGCGGTCGCCGACGTCGACGACGGCTGAGCGGAGGCCTGCGGAAGGGTCCCCGTCAGCAGAAGCAGTCCGGCGGTCGCTGCCGCCGTGGTGCGCCTGATGCCGGTCCTCATAGCGTGATCAGACCCCGGAAGACGGCGTACATGTCCATGACGGCCAGCGCCAGCGGCAGCACGGAGGCGATGAGGATCGCCTCGATGATGTCGACGGTGCGGCGCAGCGGCGGCGAGAACTTCTGGCCGGGGAAGATCACGCCGAGCACCAGCGCGAGCGCGCCCAGCACGAGCAGCGTGCCGAAGACGAACGCGATGCGGTTGAACGAGCTGGTGGAGACCAGCCAGCCGAGCAGGATGCCCGCGCTCGCGAACATGCCGGTGGACAGCAGTGCCACGGCCTGCGCGCCGTTCGCGTACGCCCGGCCGCGCATCATCAGCACGATCGCGACGACGACGCCGTAGATCGGTCCCCACACCGAGTCGCCCGCGTTGCCCGCGGCGACGATGGCGGCCAGCGCGGCGACCGTGCCGGTGCCGATGATCATGCCGGTGAGGTACTCGTGGGCCACGGCCGTGCGGCGCTCGATGACCGCGTACTCCGGGAAGCCGCTGTCCTCCTTGAGGTCCTCGGCGTTCGTCGGCACGACGGGCGGCGGGATCTTGGCGAGCTGCAGCGTGAGCCTCGGCAGCATCGACAGCGCGGCGAGCGCCACGGCACCGGTCGCGGCGGCGACGCCGGCCAGCGGGTGCTCGACGAACGTCGCGACGAGGAACGCCAGCGCCACGAGCGTGCCGCCGGTGGCCGCGGCGATGAACACCGTGATGCCCTGGCCGATCAGCAGGATGCCGCCCCACGCGAAGATCATCATCAGCGCGGAGGCCAGCAGCATCTTCGGGTTGAACCCGACACCGGGCACGGCGTGGTAGCCCGCGACGAACGCCATCGGCAGCGATCCGCACGCGGCGATCAGCACACCGGTCGAGACGGCGCCGTAGGCCCGCGCGATGGTCGCGCCCGCCGCCAGCGCGGCGACCGCGGCGACACCGCCGGCGATGGCGGCCGCGAGACCGCTGCCGCTGCCGCCCGCCGTCACCGGGCCGGACAGGAACAGCGCCACCGCGGCGGCGATCAGCGCGAGCGCGCCGGCGATGTGGCCGAACCGCTGGGCGGTCTCCCTGGTCCACGGCCGGAAGGAGTCCGGGTCGGACTCGGCGATCGCGTCGACGACGTCGTCGTACAGCGGAGGAGGCGGGTTCTCGTTGCGGCGCCGCAACTGCAGCAGCTCGCCGTCGACCACGCCGAGCGAGGCCAGCGTGCGCGCGGGGTCGAGCGGGCTGTCGCCGAGCTTGGCGAGGCACCAGCCACCGTGTCGCACGCCACCGTCCGGGGTGGCCTCTCTCGCCATGTCGAGCAGCATCGGCAGGAGATCGGCCACCGCCACGTCGGCAGGCAGCGCGACGTCGATACGCGTTCGAGGTGCCACCACCGTGACACGGCTGAACACCGTCGTACCGGTCGCCACCAGGGCCCCCTAAAGTCATTCAGTCAGATCAGCGCTTGCACATCCGTCAACGGACCGACCTTATTGGTCCACCTGGGCCGTTGTCGGGCGGCCCTAGTATGGCCGCACCGGCGACTCTCGCACGTGTGGTTCGCAGAACACGTCCGACTGGGTTTTTTCCCGACCCACCTTCGTGACGCGCACGGATGCGCAATAGTGTCGGTTGCTACTGGTGGTGTGACGAGTCGAAGAGGTGCCTGTCAGTTGAGCACGCTGCAGTTCAAGCGAACGGCACGCCTTGCTGCTCCCCGGCCTCCTGGCGGTGAGGTCCACCTCGAACCGCCACCCGAGGTCCCCCGCATCATCCCCGGCAACATCATGATGAAGGCGATGCCCGTCGTCATGATCGTCGCGTCCGTGGGCATGATGGGCATGATGCTCGTCTTCATGCCGCGGCAGCCCGCGGCGATGATCATGCCGGGCATGATGATGATCTCGACCATCGGCATGATGGCGAGCGGCATGGGCTCGGGCAAGGGCCAGAAGAAAGCCGAGATGAACGAGGACCGCAAGGACTACCTGCGGTACCTCGGCCAGATGCGCGACCGCGCCCGCGAAGCCGCCGACGAGCAGCGCGCCGAACGCGAGTGGGTGCACCCGGACCCGCAGATGCTGTGGTCGCTCGCCACCACCAGGCGCATGTGGGAACGCCGCCAGAACGACCCGGACTTCTGCCACCTGCGCGCGGGCCGGGGTTCGCAGCGCCTCGCGACCCGTCTGGTGCCGCCGCAGACCGGTCCCGTCGAGGAGCTCGAACCGATCGCGACGCTGGCGCTGCGCCGCTTCGTGCGCGCCCACTCGCTCGTGCCCGACCTCCCGATCTCCATCGCGCTGCGCGGGTTCGCCGCCGTCGGCCTCCTCGGCGACATCGAGGACCGCCGCGACCTGGCGCGCGCCCTCATCGCCCAGCTCGTCACCTTCCACGCCCCGGACGACCTGCTGATCGCGGTCGTCAGCGCGGGCCGCACGAAGCAGCTGTGGGAGTGGGCGAAGTGGCTGCCGCACGTGCAGCACCCCACCGACATCGACGGCATCGGCCAGCGCCGCATGATGGCGAACTCGCTCGCCGAGGTCGAGGCGATGCTGGACGAGAACCTGCGCGACCGCCAGCGGTTCACCCGCAACGCCCCGCCGCCGCCCGACCAGCCGCACATCGTGATCGTCATCGACGACGGCGACATCAGCCGCGAAGAGATGATCATCCTCGAGGAGGGCCTGGTCGGCGTCACGCTGCTCGACCTGTCCGAGTGCCTGGGCAACCTGACGGCCCGGCGCGGTCTGCGCCTCGTCGTCGAGAACAACCAGCTGGGCGCCCGTTCCGCGAGCGGTGTCGAGTGGTTCGGTGCCCCGGACCGGCTGTCCGTCGTGGAGGCCGAGGCCCTCGCCCGCCGCCTCTCGCCCTACCGCATGGGCGCCGCCGGCGAGGCCGGTGGCGACTCGGGCGAGGACCCGCTGGCGATGAGCAACAACCCGCCGCTGCTCGAGTTCATGGGCATCCCCGGCGACCCGATCACGTTCGACGTGCAGCAGGCGTGGCGGCCCCGGCCCAAGCGCGACCGCTACCGCATCCCGTTCGGCATCGGCGAGCACGGCCAGCAGGTCGAGCTCGACATCAAGGAAGCGGCGGAAGACGGCATGGGCCCGCACGGCCTGTGCATCGGCGCCACCGGTTCCGGCAAGTCGGAGTTCCTCCGCACCCTGGTGCTGGGCCTGCTGGCCTCGCACTCGTCGACGGCGCTCAACATGATCCTCGTCGACTTCAAGGGTGGTGCGACGTTCCTCGGCCTGGACAAGGCGCCGCACGTCGCCGCGACGATCACCAACCTCGCGGGCGACCTCAGCCTGGTCGACCGCATGAAGGACGCCATCGCCGGTGAGGTGTCGCGTCGCCAGGAGGTCCTGGCGAAGGGCAACTACAAGAACGTCTGGGACTACGAGAAGGCCCGGGAGAACGGCGCCCAGCTCGACCCGCTGCCCGCGCTGTTCATCTGCATCGACGAGTTCTCCGAGATGCTGACGGCGAAGCCGGACTTCATCGACATCTTCCTCCAGATCGGTCGTGTCGGCCGGTCGCTGCAGATGCACATGCTCCTCGCGTCGCAGCGGCTCGAGGAGGGCAAGCTGCGCGGTCTGGACACGTTCCTCTCGTACCGGATCGGTCTGAAGACCTTCAACGCGGCCGAGTCCCGCGCGGCGATCGGTGTGCCGGACGCCTACGAGCTGCCGCCGATCCCGGGTTCGGGCTACCTCAGCGTGCAGGGCATGCCGCTCACGAGGTTCAAGGCGCTCTACGTCTCGGGCACCTACCGCCCGTCGGGCATGCAGTCCGCCGGCGAGTCGGTGGCGGTGCGCAGCGACAAGCGCCCGCGGTTCTTCGTGCCGGACTTCATCGAGATCCCGAAGGAGCCGGAGCGCCCCGCCGAGGCTGTGCCGGTCGCGGCCGCGCCGGTCAAGGAGGACGCGAACGAGCCGACGCAGCTCGAGCTCATCGTCGACCGCCTCGTCGGCCAGGGCCCGCCCGCGCACGAGGTGTGGCTGCCGCCGCTCAACGAGCCGCCGACGATGGACACGATGCTGCCGCCGCTCGACGTGACGCCGGACCGCGGTCTGACGTCGCCGGGCTACGGCGCCAACGGCACGCTGCAGATCCCGGTCGGCGTGGTCGACAAGCCGTTCGAGCAGCGCCGCGACCTGCTGTGGGCGGACTTCTCCGGTGCGGCCGGCCACGGCGCGGTCGTCGGTGGTCCGCAGTCGGGCAAGTCGACGCTGCTCAGGACGATCATCGCGTCGATGGCGCTCACGCACACGCCGCAGGAGGCGCAGTTCTACTGCATCGACCTCGGTGGTGGCACGCTCGCCTCGATGGAGGACCTGCCGCACGTCGGTGGCTTCGCGGGTCGTCTGGACGTCGACAAGGTCCGCCGCATGGTGGCCGAGCTCCAGACGCTCATCACCGAGCGCGAACTGCGGTGGCGCGACCAGCGCATCGACTCGATGGCCGAGTTCCGCAACCGCCGGCGCCGCGGTGAGATCAACGACGACGCCTTCGGCGACGCGTTCCTGATCGTCGACGGCTGGATGAACTTCCGCCAGGAGTTCGAGATGGTCGAGCCGCAGATCCAGGCGCTGGCGGCGCAGGGCCTGTCCTACGGCGTGCACGTGATCGTCGCCGCGAACCGGTGGGCGGAGATCCGGCCCGCGATGAAGGACCTCCTGGGCACGCGCTTCGAGCTGCGGCTCGGTGACCCGAGCGAGTCCGAGGTCGACCGCAAGGTCGCCGTCAACGTGCCGCCCGGCCGTCCCGGCCGCGGTCTCACCGGCGACAAGCTGCACTGCCTCACCGGTCTGCCGCGCATCGACACCCTGCAGGACCCGACCACGATCTCGCAGGGCGTGCAGGACCTCAGCAACAAGCTCAACCAGGCGTGGCAGGGCCCGCGGGCCCCCCAGGTCCGGATGCTGCCCGACCTGCTCGACCACGCGCAGTTCATGGCGCAGGTCCAGCAGATCAACCCGAACCGCGGCCACCTGGTCCCGGTCGGCGTCAACGAGGACGAGCTCGCGCCGGTCTACATGGACTTCGACGCGGAACCGCACTTCCTCGCGCTGGCCGACGGCGAGTCCGGCAAGACGAACATCCTGCGCACGATCGTCCGCGGCATCATGCAGAGCTACACCTCGACCGAGGCGCTGATCCTGCTCGCGGACTACCGCCGCACGATGCTCGGCTTCATCGACACCGACCACCTGCTCAGCTACGCCGTGTCGGGTCAGCAGTTCACGCAGAACATCCAGGAGGTGCGCGGTTCGCTCGCGAAGCGCATGCCCGGCCCGGACGTGACGCAGGAACAGCTCAAGAACCGGTCGTGGTGGACGGGTCCCGAGGTCTTCATCGTCGTCGACGACTACGACCTGGTGGCCCCGCAGGGCGGCGCGAACCCGATGCAGCCGCTGGCGGAGTTCATCCCGCAGGCGAAGGACGTCGGTCTGCACGTCGTCGTCGTCCGCCGCATGGGTGGTGCGTCCCGCGCGCTGTACGACCCGATCATCGGCAAGCTCAAGGAGATCGCGGCGCCGATCTTCATCGGGTCCGGTTCGAAGGAGGAGGGCAGCATCGTCGGCAACCTGAAGCCGTCGCCGCAGCCTCCCGGCCGGGGCACGCTGGTGACCCGCAAGCACGGTCAGCAGCGCATGCAGTTCGCCTGGATCCCGCCGGACTAGAGCCGGGTGCAACGTCCTCGTGGGTGGTCTCGCCGTTCGGCGGGGCCACCCACGAGTCGTTCCGGGCAACGGAAAAAGGCCCGCGACCGGAGCCGCGGGCCGTGAACGGACAGCAGGGGACTGTCCGGTTCCCCCATGACCGGTGTCCCGCCGGGCCGTCCTCACAGGGGAGACCGGCCGGGCAGGAGTTCGGCGGAGGCAGCCCCCCAGGTCTGCCTCCGCCGAACCGGCTGGTCAGAACTCTGCCGCAGACCGCTCTCGCGACGCTCACGCTTCGATGACACCGGTTTTCGGGCGAAGCAAAAGGGCCCGCAGCGCAAGCCGCGGGCCCTGACCGGACAGCAGGGGGCTGACCGGTTCCCCCATGACCGGACTCCCTCCGGGCCGCCCCACCGGGAGGGAAGGCCCGGCAGGAGATCGGCGAGCGTGACACCCCCCGAACTCGTTGTCACTCTCGTCGTTCCGGCTGAGCACCACTTTGCCCGGTGGCGCTCACACTTCGGTCACACCGGGTCCGCACCCCGGCACCGCGGGTCGGGTGGCCGGCCCCACCGCGGCGAAGAGGGAGGTGACCGCGGCGGGACCGGCCGGTCATCGGCGCCGCCGGGAGCGCTCACACCCGGTCACGTGCCGGTGGGCGGGTCACGGGGCCCTGGAAGTGATGAGCGGTGCTGGTGGCCCCCCAGGAACTTCGCCACCAGCACCGCTGAGGAGAACTCTGCCGGAGGCCGGTCACACTTCGCTCACACGGCGCTCACGCACCTCGTCACCCGCTCCGGAGGTCCACTGTGGAGGGGGAGCGGAGCCGCCACCGGACGACCGCTCGGCACCACCGGTTCCGATCCTGTGAGGTGTTCCATCACCCGGTCGAGCAGTCCCATGGACTGGTATCGCGCGCACCGCACGTGGGAGGGTTCCCACGCCGTTGTCGCAGATCCGCGGTCGTGCAGCTGCGCCGCGACCACCTGGACATCGGCACACCGATGAGCGATGGTCGGGGACGCGAGTCCGCCGGCTGGGGGTGGTGGTGATGAACGTCGAGTTCCGGGTGCTGGGCCCGCTGGAAGTCCTGCTCGACGGCGAACCCGTGTCCGTGCCCGCCGGTCGCGGGCGGGTGCTGCTGGCGACGTTGTTGTTGCGCCCCAACCAGTTCGTTTCGGTCGACGAGCTCGTGGACCGCCTGTGGGACGGCGACCCGCCCACCGCCGACCGTGCACACAAGACGTTGCAGACGACGGTGCTGCGGCTGCGCCAGGCGCTCGGGGCGGCCAACCGCGTGCGGACCACGTCCGGTGGCTACCTGGCCGAGGTGACGCCGGAGGAGCTCGACCTGCTGAGGTTCCGCGAGTTCGTGCGGGCCGGGGACTTCGCCTCGGCGACGGCGCTGTGGCGCGGTCCCGCGCTGGCCAACGTCGCCTCGGACGCGTTGCACCGCGACGAGGTGCCGCACCTCGAGGACGAGCACCTGGCCGCGGTCGAGCGCAGGATCGACGCCGACCTGGAGCGCGGTCTCGCCGGCGAGCTCGTCGCCGAGCTGGGCGCGCTCGTCGGGCAGCACCCGTTGCGGGAGCGGTTCTGGGGGCAGCGGATGACGGCGCTCGCCCGGTCGGGACGGCAGGCGGAGGCGCTCGAGAGCTACCGCGAGCTCACCGCGCTGCTGGCCGGCGAACTGGGCGTCGACCCGTCACCGGAGCTGAGCCGGCTGCACCTCGCCCTGCTCAACGGCGACGCGGAGCTCCCCGAGCGCAAGGTGATCTGCCAGCTGCCGCCGGACACGTCCGCGTTCGTCGGCCGCGAACAGCTGCTGCGCCAGGTCGAGGCCGAGCTGGCGCCGGACGCCGGTGTGCCGGTCGTCGTGCTGAGCGGAGCTCCCGGGGTGGGCAAGAGCGCGTTCACGACCAGGGCGGCGCACCGGCTGCGCGACCGCTTTCCCGACGGGCAGCTGTTCGTCCGGCTGAACGGTGCCGGCTCCGCACCGCGCGACCCCGCCGAGGTGCTCGGCGAGCTGCTGGTGGCGCTGGGCGTGTCGGTGACCGGCATGCCGGACGGCCTGGAGGCCCGCGCCGCCGCCTTCCGCGCCCAGCTCGCGGACCGGGCGGTGCTCGTGGTGCTCGACGACGCGGCGGGACCGGAGCAGGTCAGGCCGCTGCTGCCGGGCACGGCCGGGTGCGCGGTGCTGGTCAGCAGCAGGCAGCGGCTGGTCCAGATCGAGGGCGCGCAGAGCGTGCGGCTGCCGCCGCTGGGCGACGAGGACGCGGTGGCGCTGCTGGCGGACGTCATCGGCGAGGCCCGCGTGGCCACGGATCCGGCCGCCGCCCGTGCGATCACCGACGCGTGCGGGGGCCTGCCGCTCGCGCTGCGGGTCGTCGGTGCCCGGCTCGCCGCCCGCGAGTCGTTGCCGCTGAACGCGCTGGCCCCCAGGCTCTCCGACGAACGGCGCCGGCTCGACGAGCTCAGCACCGGTGACCTGGAGGTCCGCGCGACGTTCGGGCCGAGCTACGAGGCGCTGCCCGCCGACGCGGCGACGGCGTTCCGCAGGCTCGGGCTGCTCGGCGCCACCGACGTCGCCGCGTGGGCGGTGGGGGTGCTGGCGGGCGGGGACGGCGAGAGGCTGGTCGAACGGCTGGTGGAGGCGAACCTCGTCGACGAGGTCGGGCTCGACGTGACCGGCGAACCCCGCTACCGCATGCACGACCTGCTCGCCGTCTACGCCGCCGAGCTGGTCCGCGGCGAGGACCCCGCGACCGTGTCCGCGGCCCTGCGCGACTACGTCGAGGTGATGCTGACGCTCGTCGACCAGGCGGCGAGCGAGTGGTACACCCCGGACGACGCGCCGAAGCGCCCCGTCACGCGCTCGACGGCGCTGGAGGAGTCCGAGATCGAGCGGCTGACCGGCAGCAGGGAGAAGCTGCTGCTCGCCGAGATGCTCAACATCGACCGGGCGATTACGGTGTGCGTGGAACAGCGGTGGGTCGAGCTGGCCGAGAACCTCATGCACCGCGCGTTCGTCTTCCTCGACATCTACTACCCGCACGAGCGGTTCATGCAGCTGTGCGCGCTCGTCCGGGACGCGGCGGCCGCGGAGGGCAACGAGCTGACCGTCTGGCGGGTGCACTTCTCGATGACGAGCCACCAGGTGATGAAGGGCGTCACCGACGAGACGCTCGCCGAGTACTCCCGGTGCGTGGCCGGGTTCGAGGCCGTCGGCGCGCAGACCGAGCTCGCCGTGGCGCTGGGATCGCTGGCCTACTTCACGATGCTCCACACCGGACAGCCGCAGCTCGAGCTGGCCGAGCGCGCCGTGGCCGCCGCGAAGGCGGGCGGCGACGAGCGGACGTACGTGAGCGTCCTGCGCGAGCTGGGCACGATGCTCGCGAACGAGGGGCGTTACGACGAGTCGGTGCGCGCGCTGGACGAAGCCCTGGAGATCAGCCGCCGGCACGGCGAGCCCAGTGACATCGCCCAGCAGCTGAACCGGGTCGGGCAGGCCGCGCTGGCGCACGGCGACCTGGAACGGGCGAGCGCCGCGGCCGTCGAGGCCCTCGACCTGATGACCGGACTCGGCGAGGACAGGGGCGTCGCCTACTGCACGGTGCTCGTGTCCCAGATCGCCCTCGCGCAGGGCGACCCCGCCGCCGCCCTGACGGGGGCCGAGAAAGCCGTGAGCGTCTTCGAGTCGATGGGCGAACGGCGCGGGAGTGTGCGCGCCCTCGCCCTGATCGCGGAGGCGAACCTCGCGCTCGGCCTCGCGGGCAGGGCGGCCGAGGTGGCGAGCGCCGCGCTGGAGAGCCACGCCGACGCCGGTGACGCGAGCGCGGAGAGCCGGTTGCGGGCCGCGCTCGAGCAGGCGCGCCGGGAGGGCGGCCGGTGAGCGTCGAGTTCCGGGTGCTGGGACCGCTGGAGGTGCTGCTCGACGGCGAGCCGGTCCCGGTGCCCGCCGGGCGCGGCCGGGTGCTGCTGGCGGCGTTGTTGTTGCGCCCCAACCAGTTCGTCCCGGTCGACGAGCTGGTGCACCGGCTGTGGGACGGTGCGCCGCCCAGCGCGGGTCGAGCGCACAAGACGTTGCAGACAACGGTGCTGCGGCTGCGCCAGGCCCTCGGCGCGGCCAACCGGATCCGCACGGCCGCCGGCGGGTACGTCGCCGAGGTGCGGCCGGAGGAACTGGACCTGCTGCGCTTCCGGGACCTGGTACCGGCCGGCGACTTCGCCACGGCCCTGCGGCTGTGGCGCGGCCCCGCGCTGACCGACGTGCGGTCGGACTCGCTGCACCGCGACGAGGTCCCGCGCCTGGAGGAGGAACGGCTCTCCGCCCTGGAACGCCGGATCGACGCCGACCTGGACCGCGGGCTGGCCGCCGAGCTCGTCGCCGAACTGGACGTGCTCGTCGGGCAACACCCGCTGCGGGAACGCTTCCGGGCCCAGAAGATGACGGCGCTGGCCCGTTGCGGGCGCCAGGCCGAGGCGGTGGAGAGCTACCGGGAGATCGCCGCGCTGCTCGCCGACGAACTGGGCGTGGACCCGTCACCGGAGCTGCGGCGGCTGCACGCCGCCCTGCTCGGCGGTGCGACCGGGGTGCCCCGGCGCGAGGTCGTCCGCCAGCTGCCACCCGACACCACCGGCCTGGTCGGCAGGGCGCGGCTGCTCGACCGGATCAGCGCCGAGCTCACCGCCCCCGGAGTCCCGGTCGTCGTCCTGACCGGTGCTCCCGGCGTCGGCAAGAGCGCGCTCGCGGTCAAGGCGGCGCACCGGCTGAGCGGCCGGTTCCCCGACGGGCAGCTCTTCGTGCGGCTCAACGGCGCCGGCGGGGTTCCGCGGTCGCCGTCGGAGGTGCTCGCCGAGTTCCTCGTCGCCCTGGGCGTGCCCCGCGGCGGCATCCCGGACGGTGCCGAGGCGCGCGGCGCGACCTTCCGCGCCCGGCTCGCCGACCGCGCGGTGCTGGTGGTGCTGGACGACGCCGCCGGGCCGGAGCAGGTCAGGCCGCTGCTGCCGGGAACCGCCGGCTGCGCCGTGCTGATCAGCAGCAGGCACCAGCTCGTCCAGGTCGAGGGAGCGCGGAGCGTGCGGGTGCCCCCGCTCGACGCCGGGGACGGGGAGGAGCTGCTGGCGACCCTCCTCGGGCCCGGTGCGGACCCCTCGGCGGTCAGGGCGATCGCCGGGGCGTGCGGCGGTCTCCCGCTCGCGCTGAAGGTCGCCGGTGCCCGGCTCACCGCCCTCGGGTCGTCGCCCGCCTCGCTGGCCCGCCGGCTGTCCGACGAACGCCACCGCCTCGACGAGCTCACCAGCGGTGAGCTGGAGGTGCGCGCCACGTTCGGGCCGAGCTACGAGGCGTTGCCCGCCGACGCCGCCAGGGCGTTCCGCAGGCTCGGGCTGCTCGGCGCGACGGACGTGGCCTCGTGGACCGCCGGGGTCCTCGCGGGAGGGGACGGCGAGCGGCTGGTCGAACGGCTGGTGGAGGCGAACCTGCTCGACGAGGTCGGCCTGGACGCGGCCGGCGAGCCCCGGTACCGCCTGCACGACCTGCTCGCGGTGTACGCCGCCGAACTGGCCGCGGACGAGGGCGGCGAGGTCGTCACCGCGGCCCTGCGCGACTACGTCGGGCTCCTGCTCACGCTCGTCGACCTGGCTTCCGAGCGCTGGTCCGCCGGGGACGCGATGCCGCCGCGGCCGTTCGAGGCGTCCACCGCGCTCGAGCGCTCCGAGGTCGAACGGCTGGCCGGGGACGGCGAGCGCTTCCTGCTGGCGGAGAAGGTCAACATCGAGCGCGTGATCACGCTCTGCCTGCGGGAGAACTGGGTCGGCGAGGCCTCCGGTCTCATGGACCGCGCGTTCCACTACCTCGACGTCCACTACTCCCACGACCGCGTCGTGCAGCTGCGTGAGCTGGTGAGGGACGCGGCGTCCGCCGCCGGCGACGAGCTGGTCGCGTGGCGTTCGCAGGCGGACCTGCTGCACCACCGGATCACCCGCGGCATCACCGGGGAACTGCTGGCGGGGCTCTCGCGGTGCGCCGACGCCTTCGCGGAGATCAACGCCCACGCCGAGCTCGCCCAGGTGCTGGGGGCGTTGACCTACTTCACGACCGTGCGCACCGGGGAACCGCAGGTGGAGCTCGCGGAACGAGCGGTGGAGGCGGCGCGCGCGAGCGGTGTGCGCAACCTCTTCGTGAGCAACCTGCGCGAGCTGGGCAGCGCGCTGTCCGACGCGGGACGCCACGCGGAGTCGGTGCGGGTGCTGGACGAGGCGCTGGCGATCAGCCGCGAGACCGGGACGCGCAGCGAGATCGCGCTGGTGCTGAGCCGCATCGGGACGAGCGCGCTGGCGGGTGGTGATCTCGGACGGGCCCACGCGGCGATCGAGGAGGCGCTGGCCTTCGCGGTCGAGAGCGACGAGGTCCGGGGCGTCGCCTACTGCACGGCCCACCTGGCCCAGGTCGACCTCGCCCTCGGTGACGCGGACACCGCGCTCGCCAGGGCGGGGGAGGCGCTGGAGCTCTTCGATCAGCTCGGTGAGAGCCGCGGGGCGGTGCGCGCGCTGGCCGTCGCCGCCGAGGCGTCGCTGGTGCTCGGGCGCCACGCCGAGGTGATCGACTTGGCGACCGCCGCCCTGGAGAATCACGCCGACGCGGGGGACGCGGGCGCGGAGGAACGGTTGCGGGCCGCGCTGGAGGAGGCTCGGGGGAGGGCGTGACGGGGTGAGCGTCGAGTTCCGGGTGCTGGGACCGCTGGAGGTGCTGCTCGACGGCGAGCCGGTCGCGGTGCCGACCGGTCGCGGACAGGTCCTGCTGGCCACGTTGTTGTTGCGCCCCAACGAGTTCGTGCCGGTCGACGCGCTGATCGAGCGCATCTGGGACGGTGAACCGCCGACAGCCGACCGTGCGCGCAAGACGTTGCACATGGTGGTGGCACGGCTGAGGTCCGCGCTGGGCCCCGCGGACTGCGTGCGCACCCGGCCCGGCGGCTACCTCGCCGAGGTCGAGCCCGACCAGCTCGACCTGCTGCGGTTCCGCGCGCTGGCGGCGTCCGGCGACCACGGTGCCGCGTCGGCGTTGTGGCGCGGCCCGGTGCTCGGCAACGTCAGCTCCGACTCGCTGCACCGCGAGGACGTGCCGCGGCTCGCGGGCGAACGGCTCGACGCGCTGGAGTCGCGCCTCGAGGCCGACCTCGACCGCGGCCTCGGCCGCGAGCTCGTCGCCGAGCTGAAGTCGCTGGTCGCCGACCACCCGCTGCGGGAGTCGTTCTGGCGGTACCTGATGCTCGCGCTGTACCGGTCGGGACTGCAGGCCGAGGCGCTCGCCACCTACCAGAAGGTGCGCCGGACACTCGCGGACGAGCTCGGCGTCGACCCGGGACCGGCGCTGCGGGCACTGCACCAGCAGGTCCTGCGCGGCGAGGTGCCCGCCGGCGGGCGTCAGGTGCCGCGGCAGCTGCCCGCGGGCGTGCGGAACTTCGTCGGGCGCGACCACGAGCTGCGCCTGCTCGACAAGACGACCGGGGTCACCGTCGTGCACGGCGTCGGCGGCGTCGGGAAGACCGCGCTGGTGCTGCACTGGGCACGGCAGGCGCGCGAGGAGTTCCCGGACGGCGACCTCCACCTCGACCTGCGCGGGTTCGACCCGGAGGCGCAGCCCGTCGACCCGGTGGCCGCGGCGGAGACGCTGCTGGTGGGGCTGGGCGTGCAGAACGTCCCGGCGGCCGCGGACGCGCGGTTCGCGTTGCTGCGCACCACGCTCGTCGACCGGCGCCTGCTGCTGGTGCTCGACAACGCCGCCTCACCCCGCCAGGTGCTCCCGCTGCTGCCCGGTGCGGCCGGCGTGCGCGTGGTGATCACCAGCCGCAACCAGCTCCGCGCGCTGGTCCTGCAGCACGACGCCACCGCGATCGCCCTGGACGAACTGGACCTGGAGGCGGGGCGGACGCTGCTCGGTGCCGTCCTCGGCGAGGAGCGGATCGCCGCCGAACCCGAGGCCGCACGGGAGATCGTCGAGCGCTGCACCGGGCTGCCGCTGGCGCTGCGGGTGTTCGCCGAGCGGGTCTCCCGGTTCCCGGACGTGCCGCTGCGGGAGTTCGTCGCCGAGCTGGACGACGCGCGGCTCGACGCGCTGACCGACTTCGACGACGTCGACGTGCGCGCGGTGTTCTCGTGGTCGTACCGGGCGCTGGACGCGGAGTCGGCACGGATGTTCCGGCTGCTGTCGGTGCACCCCGGCGTGGACTTCGACGCCGGCGCCGCGGCAGCGCTCGCCGGCGTCCCCGTGGTCCGGGCCCGCCGTCTGCTGGAGCGGCTGGTCGCGGACCACCTCGTGCAGTCGTGCACGCCGGGGCGGTACAGCCTGCACGACCTGTTGCGGGCGTACTCGGCGGAGCTGTGCGGCGACGACGGGGAAGCGGCGCTGCGGCTGACCGAGTGGTACCTCCACACCCTGGAGAACGCGACCGCCCTCGACCCGTCGACGATTATGCTGCGTGCCGGCGCCGTGACGTCCGGCGTGACGCCCCAGGAATTCTCGTCGTGGTCAGAGGCGCTCAGGTGGCGGCGTCAGGAGTGGCCGAACCTGAAGGCGGTCACCTTCGCCGCGATCGCGAGGGGCTGGCAGCGGCAAGCCCTGATGATCCCGATCCACCTGCACAGCTACTTCGTCATCGATCAGACCCACCGGCACGACTCGATCGAGCTGTACGAGGCGGTGCGCGGATTCGGGTCTGTGGGAGAGCAGGGAGTCCTGCACTGCAAGCTCGCCTCGACCTACAAGGCCGAAGGTCGTTGGGACGACTCGCTGCGCAGTTTCGAAACCGGGCTGTCGCTCCTGCGGGCCGGGGGCGACCGCGCCTCCGTCGGGGGAGCGCTGGGCAACCTGTCCACGCTCTACAGCACCTTGGGCCGTCGGGAAGAAGCCGACGCCACCCTTCGTGAGGCCCTGGCCATCGCGGAGGAGTCGGGGAACGTCTACCAGGAGATCATCCAGCGAGGCAACCTGACCAGCCGGTTCAACCGCGACGGGCGCTGGGAGGAGGCGTTGCGGGAGATCGACGTCGTCGCTCCTCTCGCCGCCCGGCACGGGGACGAGTTCCTCATCACCCGTGTGCGCGGGTGGCGTGCCCAAGCGCTTGCGGGGCTCGGCCGGTTCGACGAGGCCGAGCCGGAGCTGCGCGCGGTCGTCGAGGTGCTGGAGAACGCCGGCGACTTCACGGGAGTTGCCGAGGGGTTGGTGCTCATCGGCGAGGTGCTGGTGGGGCAGGGCAGGTCCGGCGAAGCCTCCGTGGTGTGGCAGCAGGCGGTGGAGAGCTTCCGCGTGCTGAGGGACGCGCGGGCGGACGCACTGGCCGCGCGCGTGGAGGCCCTGCGCTGAACTCGTGGTGACGACCTTCGTCATCCGTGTCGTCCAGCTCAGTCCCATCGGGTAAGCATGTGCGCGGAAGAGGGGAAGGTGCATGAGCCTGCACGTCGCGGTCGACTTCGGCACGTCGAGCACCTGCGTGGCGATCTCCGCGCACGGCCGGGAGCCGCAGGTCGTCGTGTTCGACGGCCAGCCGCTGGTGCCGTCCGCGGTGTTCGCCGCGGCCGACGGGACGCTGTTCGTCGGGCAGGAGGCCGAGCGCCAGGCCGCGGTCGACCCCGCCCGGTACGAGCCGCACCCGAAGCGCCGGGTCGACGAGGGGGAGTTGCTGCTCGGCAGCACCGTGCTGCCCGTTGTGGACGTTGTGCGCGCGGTGCTGACACGGGCCGTCAACGAAGCACGGCGCGTTGGCGGTGGTGCGCCGGTCGACCTCCTCGTGCTGACGCATCCCGCCGACTGGGGCACGGTGCGCACGCGCGTCCTGCTGCAGGCGGCGCGCGGGCTCGGTCGCGAGGTCGTGCTGGTCCCCGAACCCGTCGCCGCCGCCGTCTTCCACTCCGCGAGCCACTCCATTCCGGACGGTGCCGCCCTCGCCGTGCTCGACCTCGGCGGTGGCACGGTCGACGCGAGCGTGGTGGCGCGTGCGGGCGGGAGCTTCCGGGTGCTGTCCGCCAAGGGCGACCCCGGCTTCGGTGGCGCCGACGTCGACCAGGCACTGCTGGACCACGTCGGCGGCCTGGTCTCGGCCAAGGACCCCGAGGCGTGGCGGCAGCTCGTCGAGGGCCGCGAGATGGCCGACCGGCGCAAGCGGCGGGTGCTGCGGCAGGACGTGCGGGGGGCCAAGGAGACGCTGTCCCGGCACGCCTACACCGACGTGCCGATGCCGCCGCCGTTCCCCGACGCGCACGTGACGAGGTCGGACCTGGAGCAGCTGATCACCGCACCGCTGAGCCGGGCGGCCGCGCTGGCCGGTGCCGCCGTGCGCGACGCGGGCCTCGCGCCGCAGCAGCTCGCCGGGGTGTTCCTGGTCGGCGGGTCCAGCCGGATCCCGCTCGTCGCGCGGCTGGTGCACGACCACCTCCGCGTCGTGCCGACGAGCATCGACCAGCCGGAGACCGTCGTGGCCCGCGGCGCGCTGCGGGCGGTGAGCCTCGACCCGGAGCGGACCGGGGGCGTGGCGCGGCAGAAGAAGCCGGTGCCGAGCGGTCCGTCCGGTGAGGTCACCCACAACCTCCGGGTCCGCGACGACACCACCCGCAAGATCACCCGCCGGATCACACCACCGCCCGCCGGGCAGTTCCCGCTGCCGTTCCCCGCCGCCGCACCGCAGCCGCCGCCGAAGAAGAGCAGGGCGCCGCTCTTCATCGCGATCGGCGTCGTGGTCGTGCTCGCGGCAGCCGGTGCCGGCGCCTACTACTGGTTCAAGCCCGAGAAGCCGCAGCCGACCCCGACCGGCGACCAGATCGCCGTGTACGACTACAGCTTCACGCGCCCGGACGGCTGGGAGCAGACCGGTGGCGCCGCCGCCGACCGGCAGGTGCTTTTGCAACCGGTCGAGCGCGAGAATTCCACTGGCAAACAGCCTCAGGCGCGCATTGCTGTGCAGGAGCAAACTCTCGAGTACAACAGCGATCAAGACAGAGTTCGCGCGTTGACGGAGTTGCGGCGCATGTTCGAAGAACGCGACCGCAAAGGTGACGAGGTTCTCAACTTCACCGAGAGCACCTCATTCGCCGGGAAGCCGGTTGTTCACTATCGCGAAGTCGTCGGCTCGACCGGTGTCGACTGGTACATCCAGTTCGCGGGCGACGTCCAGGTGAGCGTGGGCTGCCAGGCCGCCCCGAGCGCGCAGACCCAGGTCCGCACCGCCTGCGAGCAGGTCGTCCGCTCGCTCGTCATCAAGTCCTAGGGAGTTGCCGATGTCCTCCAGCGAGGTCCTCGCCCGGTTCCGGTCCGAGGTCTCGGCCGCCGTCACGCGTTCCCGCCGGGCCTCCGGTGAGATCGGTGAACGCAATGCCAAGCTGCGGGAACGCACCCGTGAACTGGCCTCGCGGGCCCGTGAGGGCAGGGTCGGGAGCGGTGCCGCGGCCACCCCGGCCGACGTCCGGGAGGCCGCCACGGGGTTCCGCGCGGACCGGGGTCTGGCCGTCGAACGGGTTCCGGAAGCCGCCGAACCGGTCGTCGCGGGTCCAGTTGAGACGGAGCCGGTGGCCACGCTGGGTTCCTCGGCCGTCGCCGGTCCGAGTGGTCAACTTCCCCGTGCGAGTGATGATGACGAGGACTTTTCGCAGTCGCGAATCCTCTACTGAGACGCGGTTTCCCCCTGAGCCGTTTACTAGCGCAACTACTTCGAAAGAAGTCGCGACAGGGCGGAACCGGCATGGCAAGGTTCCCGTCGTAAGAGGCGTACGAACCAAGAAGTGCGACCTGAAGTTCTCTGAAGGGGGATTCTCCCAATGGCCGGTTACCAGGCGTCCGCCGAAGAGCTCGCGACTCTGGCGAAGGACATCGTCAACGTCGACAACGACACCCAGGCCACCCTGCGCGGTGTCCGCAGCACCGTCGAGGGTCTGCAGGGCATGTGGAAGGGCGCTGCGGCGACCGCCTTCACGGCCCTGATGTCCCGTTTCGACGAGGACGCGCAGAAGCTGCAGGAGGCCCTGCGGGCGATCGCCGACCAGGTCGACGGCAGCGCCGCGGCCTACGCCCGCCAGGAAGAGGAAGCGACCCAGCTCTCCACGAGCATCTCGCAGCGCCTCTGATCCTGTTCGCTCCGCTCGACTTTCGTTCCGCAAACACAAACTTGCATCTAAGGGGAGATCACAATGGGTGACCAGGTCAAGGTCAGCTTCGGCGAGCTCGAGCACGCCTCCGGTTCCATCACCAGCGCCGCCGGCCAGATCCAGGGTCAGCTCGACGACCTGAAGGGCCGCGTTCAGAAGGTCATGGCCGCTTACGAGGGTGAAGCCGCCGCCGCGTACAACGAGGCGCAGGCCAAGTGGGACCGCAGCGCTGCCGACCTGCAGTCCGTCCTCTCGTCCATCGGTATCGCCGTCCGCGACGCCGCTTCCGCGTACGCCGCCGCCGAAGGCGCGAACGCCCGCCGCTGGTAAGCACCGCGGTACCGCAACACCTCTCGCGAGCCCCGGAACCACGTGGTCCGGGGCTCGCGTACGTCCGGAGGTGGTCGCTTCGGAGGGGCCGTTTTGGTCCCCGCAGCACCCATCCGGTATCTTCTTACGTTGTTGTGCGGTAGCTGGCGCCCGTGTGTGCCGCGCCTGTCTCGGAACCACCGCTTGGCCAGTCCAAGATCGGTCTGGGGCAACCGCCGCAGTGACCCCAGACGCAAGTGACGACGAGGTAGATCCGTGCGCACGTACAGCCCGAAGCCCGGTGAGGTGACCCGCACCTGGCACGTGATCGACGCCCAGGACGTGGTGCTCGGCCGGCTCGCCACCCAGGCCGCGACGCTGCTGCGCGGCAAGCACAAGCCGACCTATGCGCCTCACGTTGACACCGGTGACTTCGTGGTCATCATCAACGCTGACAAGGTCGCCCTGACCGGCTCGAAGCGGGACCAGGAGTTCCAGTACCGCCACTCCGGCTTCCCCGGTGGTCTGCGCAAGCAGTCCTTCGGCGAGGTCCTGGACACCCGTCCGGACCGCCTGGTGGAGAAGGCGATCAAGGGCATGCTGCCCAAGAACCGCCTGGGCCGTCAGATCGCGAACAAGCTGAAGGTCTACAGCGGACCGAACCACCCGCACGCCGCGCAGCAGCCGCAGGCGTTCGAGATCAAGAAGATCGCCCAGTGAGCGACGAGTACACCGAGGAAGTTCCTGTGACCACCCCTGAGAACGAGACCCCTGAGGTCGAGACCCCCGAGGTCGAGGCTGAGGTTGTCGAGGCCGAGGTCGTCGAGGCTCCTGAGGCCGAGGCCGACGAGGCCGAGGTCGAGGAGACCTCCGCACCGGTGGTCGCGCCCTCGCTGAACGGCGCCGCGCACCTCGCGCAGACCGTCGGTCGCCGCAAGGAGGCCGTCGTCCGCGTCCGCCTCGTGCCCGGCACCGGCAAGTTCACGCTGAACGGCAAGACCCTCGAGGCCTACTTCCCGAACAAGGTGCACCAGCAGCTCATCCGTGAGCCGCTCGTCACCACGGAGAAGCCCGAGACCTTCGACGTCATCGCGAACCTGCGTGGCGGCGGCATCACCGGCCAGGCCGGTGCGCTGCGCCTCGCCATCGCGCGTGCGCTGATCGCCGTCGACTCCGAGGACCGCCCGGTGCTGAAGAAGGCCGGCTTCCTCACCCGTGACCCGAGGGTCAAGGAGCGCAAGAAGTACGGTCTGAAGAAGGCCCGCAAGGCGCCTCAGTACTCCAAGCGTTGATGCT
Source organism: Lentzea sp. DG1S-22 (assembly GCF_036321065.1). NCBI lineage: Bacteria > Bacillati > Actinomycetota > Actinomycetes > Pseudonocardiales > Pseudonocardiaceae > Lentzea > Lentzea sp. DG1S-22. The sequence goes on from NZ_CP143276.1 coordinate 6,630,505, forward strand.
CCGTCACCGCGGGAGCTGTGTCTGCGTTCGTCAGACCACGGCTCCTCCGCGGTGACAGCGGGGACTCCCCGCACCCCGAGCGTCACCCAGCTGTACCTGCGGGAGCAGCAGTTCACTCCGAACTGCTGCTCCCGCAGTGTTTTCCGGGTCTTTTCCCACTGCCTCGAAGTGTCCAATCCGGAGGATTCATGGCCCGCCTGTTCGGCACCGACGGAGTGCGTGGTCTCGCCAACGCCGACCTCACCCCCGAGCTCGCGATGTCCGTCGCCGCCGCGGCGGCACGCGTGCTCGCCGAGCACGACCGCTCCCACCGCCCGGTCGCCGTCGTCGGTCGCGACCCCAGGGCGAGCAGCGAGATGCTCGACGCCGCCGTCACCGCAGGCCTCACCTCGGCAGGCGCGGACGTGCTGCGCGTCGGCGCCCTGCCCACCCCCGCCGTCGCCCACCTGGTCTCGGCCCTCGGCGCCGACATCGGTGTGATGATCTCCGCTTCGCACAACGCGATGCCGGACAACGGGATCAAGCTCTTCGCCGCCGGCGGCCACAAGCTGCCCGACGCGGTCGAGGACGAGATCGAGCAGCACATGGGCCAGGCGTTCGAGCGCCCGACCGGCGCCGCCATCGGCCGGGTGCGCGACGTCCCCGACGCCGAGACCCAGTACGTCGAGCACCTGATCAAGGTGACACCGCACCGCCTCGACGGCCTCAAGGTCGTGGTGGACTGCGCGAACGGTGCCGCGTCGGTGGCCGCACCGGACGCGTACCGCCGCGCCGGGGCCGAGGTGATCGCGATCAACGCGACCCCGGACGGCCTGAACATCAACGACGGCTGTGGTTCCACCCACATCGACGTCGTCGCCGCCGCGGTCCGCGAGCACGGCGCCGACCTCGGCATCGCGCACGACGGTGACGCCGACCGCTGCCTCGCCGTGGACGCCGACGGCAACGTGGTGGACGGCGACCAGATCCTCGTGGTCCTCGCGCTCGCCATGCGCGACGCGGGTGAGCTGTTCGAGGACACGCTCGTCGCGACCGTGATGAGCAACCTCGGCCTGCACATCGCCATGCGGGAGGCCGGCATCCGGCTGCGCACCACCGCCGTCGGCGACCGCTACGTGCTGCAGGAGCTCAAGGCGGGCGGCTACTCGCTCGGCGGCGAGCAGTCCGGCCACGTCGTGCTGCCCGCGCACGCCACCACCGGCGACGGCCTGCTCACCGCGCTGCGCCTGATGGCCCGCATGGCCGAGACCGGCAAGTCGCTCGCCGACCTCGCCTCGGTGATGCGCCGCCTGCCGCAGGTCCTGATCAACGTGAAGGTCTCCGACAAGGCGGCCGTGGCCAAGGCCGCGTCGGTCAGCGAGGCCGTCGCCGCCGTCGAGGCCGAGCTCGGCGAGACCGGCCGCGTGCTGCTGCGCCCGTCCGGCACCGAGCAGCTCGTGCGGGTGATGGTCGAGGCCACGAGCCACGAACAGGCCGAGTCGGCCGCGCAGCGCCTGGCGGGTGTGGTTTCCTCGGTGCACTGAGGACGGATGGGGGCTGGAGATGACCGTGCTGATGTTGCTCGTACTCCTGGTGCTGCTGGGAGGTGTGACAGCGGTCGTCGTCGCGGTCGTCGTGGCGTCGAAGCGCAAGACCGCCCAGCCCCCGTACCCGCCCGGCCACGGCCACCCGCAGCAGCCGTACCCGTCACAGGAAGTCCCGCAGCAGGGGTTCCCGCAGCAGGCCCACCCGCAGCCCGCGCCCGGCCGGCAGCCGCCCGCGCCGAACGGCTGGTGAGCCGTGTTCCACATCGGTCCTGTCCAGATCCTCGTGGCCCTGTTCCTGATCGCCGTCATCGTGACCGTGCTGCTCGTCGTGGCCGTCGCGGTGAACCGCAAGAAGAAGGTCCAGCACCCGCCCGCCCAGCACTGGCAGCAGGCTCCGCCGCCCGGCCAGTACGGCCCGCCGCCCGGCCACCAGGCGGGGCCCGGTCAACACGGCCCGCCGCCCGGTCAGTACGGCCCGCCACCCGGCCACCAAGCTCCTCCGCCCGGCGGGCAGTGGCCGCAGCAGCCCCCTGGCCCCCATCAGCCGCCACCCGGTCAGTGGTGATCGTCGGCGGCTTCGGCCGAACGGCTGTTTACTAAGGCAACCGACCTCGTGGAGCTCCGGTCACCGCATGACCCGAGCTGGCACTGTATGGCGGAACCCGATGAGGCCGAATTGCGTCGGATCGGGGACAAGGGGAGGCGGAGAATGGCTGGGTTCGGCGTACAGTCCGGCGATTTGACCAAGACGGCGGGGGTGTACGACGCCGAGGGGTCGCAACTGGTCCAGATGAAGGCTTCGGTCGTGCCGGGCGTGGGGGCCGGTCAGGTCGGGCGCAAGTTCCAGGGCGTCGCCGCCCAGTACAAGACCTTCTTCGACCAGTTCGGCACGAGTCTCGAGAAGTTCGGCAAAGAGGCGACCGGCATCGCCACGCGCCTGAAGGACGTCGCCAAGACGTACGAGTCGAACGAGGCGCAGACCTCGAGCCAGTTCAAGGGGTAACCAGCCGTGGCGGATCAGAACGAGATCAAGAAGCTCCTCGACGACCCGAACGTCACGCCGGAGACCAAGAAGCAGCTCGTCCGCGCCCTCGCCGGCGCCGGCGCTCCCCAGGAAGAGGTCGAGCGCTACGGCAAGGCGAACGGTGTCGACGTCCCCGACGACCCGAGCGTCGGCGACCACGTGGTGGGCGTGGTCCTCGCCCCGCTGACGCTGGGTATCAGCGAGGCCAACAACATCCGCAAAGAAGGCCAGCACGCCGCCTTCACGGTGGAGGGCTCCGAGGCGGACGCCCTCGTCAAGAAGGCGGGCGAGGAACGCGAGCTCGGCGCCACCCAGAAGGTGCTGAACGAGCAGGGTGACGTCCCGAACAGCAACACGCTGCTCGACGCCGGCGCTCCCGGCCTGCGGTTCTTCGAGAAGTTCATCCCGGTCTACGCCAAGGCCGCGCCGGCCTGCGGGCACCAGGGTGCCGCCCCGAACCTCCAGGGCGACATCTACCGCAAGTACGACGAGGTGCGCGACATCGACTTCGCGAAGTTCCGCGAGGACGCGCACAAGCTGACCGAGAACGTCAAGAAGGCGCAGGAGCACGACAACCAGCTCGGCGCCGCGTGGAACGGCCTCGGTTCGTGGGAGGGCTCGGCGGCCGATGCCGCGCGCGGCTACCACGACAAGTTCGCGTCGACCGCCAAGACGTTCGTGCAGCAGGCGGGCACGGGCCCCGGTGCGATCACCGGTGGCGTGACCAACATGCAGAAGCACGTCAAGGAGTTCGCGCAGCAGATCCACGACCAGTACTCGGAGACCTGCGGCGGCCTGACCGTCGAGAAGGCCGAGGAGGCCATCCGGCACGCGAACGGCGACGTCTTCCCGAACGACGGCGGCGTCCTCGACTGGGTCTACGGCGTCCAGAGCGACCTGAAGAACTCGGTGATCGGCGCGATCTGCGGCGGCCCGCTCGGCATCCTGTCCGGCCTCGGCTGGGGCGGCTGGATCGCCGACGTGCGCGACCGGATCATCAGCGACGCCAAGGAGAAGCTGAAGGCGCTCTGCGAGGAGTTCGACAACAAGAAGAAGGCCTTCGACGGCTACTGCGACGCCGTGCAGGCCGGTGTCGACGCCGACTACAGGACGATGTTCCAGGGCCTCACCACGGCGTTCGGCGGCGACCCGTTCCAGCAGGTCGGCGACCCGCCGTCGTTCACCGAGTCGAACCAGGGCCGCCAGAACGTCAACAACAACGGCGGCGGCACCCCGCCCGGCGGTGGCGGCACTCCGCCCGGCGGTGGCGGCACTCCGCCCGGCGGTGGCGGCACTCCGCCCGGCGGCGGTGGGGGCGGCACGCCCGAGATCCCGAAGCCGGAGAACCCGCTCGACAAGGACGGCGACGGCAAGCCGGACGTCCCCGGTGACACCGACGGTGACGGCAAGCCCGACGACCTGGACGGCGACGGCAAGCCCGACCAGCCGAAGCCCGAGGAGGAGCTCGAGACCGTCACGGTCACGGCGGGCGACAACACGATCAAGGTCACGGAGCCCGACGCCAACGGGCACGTGAAGATGACGATCGACACGCCCAAGGGCGAGCCGAAGACCTACGACCTCGACTTCAGCAAGAACCCCGAGGCCGCCAAGGCCCTCATGGGCCAGAACGGCGCCCAGGCCATCACCGCCATGGCCGGCACGCTCACCGGCTCGGCCCCGGCCCAGGCGGGGCAGGCGCCCGGTGCCGGCGCGACGGCCGGTGCCACCCCGGCACCCGGTGGCGCCGCCGCGCCCGGCGGCGGTCCGCTGGGCTCGGAGTCGAACCCGATCCCGGTCGAGGTCGGCGCCGACGGCAAGATCCACATCGAGCAGGACGGCGTGAACTTCACCGCCGAGGTCGACACCGAGACCGGTCAGATCAACCTGACCGCGGACAACGGCGACGGCACGCCGGACAAGATCGGCGTGGGCTTCGGCGAGGACGAGAACCCCGCCGCGCAGACGCCGGGCCCGGACTCGGGCTCGGGTGCCGGTGGCGGAGTGATGGACGGCGTGCGGCTCGAGGACGGTCTCCGCACGCCGGAGGCCGACTTCCCGCAGGTCGTGCCGGCCGAGGGCGGCGTCACCACGGTGCCCGCCGAGGCCGGGTTCCAGCCCGTGCCCGCACCGGCCGCCGAGGGCGGGTTCCAGACGATGCCCGCGCCGGCCGCGGAGCAGGTCTGGAGCGCGCCGGGCGAGCGCTTCGGGGAAGCCGTGGCCCGCGACCACGTCCAGGACAACGGCTTCATGCCGAGCGTCGGCGAGCCCAGGGTTCCCGCCGACGGTCCGGTCCTCGGCCGGGCCGCGGACAGCACCACGACCTCCGGCGTCTCGTTCACCGGCGGCGGTGGCGGCAGCGGCGAGTCGGTGCTCGGCGGCACGTCCGCCGACACCGCGTGGACCAGCCCGAACGCGGGCGACGGCAACGGCGGCTCGTTCAACACGAACACCTCCGAAGCCGGTCAGCCGGGTTCCGCGGCCCTGCCGTCCCTGCAGGACGCCCACGGCCAGCCGCCGTCGGGTGCCTCGTCCGGCGGCATGATGGGTGGCGGGATGATGGGCGGCGGCATGGCCGGCGCCGGAGCGGGCGGTCAGCAGGGCGGCGACTCCGAGCGGGGAGCCAGCCAGTGGCGCACCACGGGCACGTTGTTCGACGACGACAACAGCAACCCGTTGAGCGCCATGCAGACCGTGCTGGGCGATGAGCGAGGGGAGGCCGCGAGCCCGTGGCGATGATCGGTGACGTGGACCCGCGCCTGCAGGCGCAGTTCGACGACAACCTCGCCAAGACCCGACGCAGCACCACCGAGGTCTCGGCGGAGCTCAGGGCGGCCCAGGCCAAGCTCGCCGCGGACATCGCGGCCCGCGAGGACAAGCACAGGCGCGAGGTCTCCGAGGCTCGCGAGAGCGCGGAGAACATCAGCAAGCAGGGGGAGAAGCCGCAGCAGCGCAAGCCGCAGTGGGAGCGTCCCGAACGGGGCGCCGGCGAGATGGCGTTCGGCCCGGAGGACGACGACGGCGGCTTCGCGCCCCGCGCGACCACCCCGCCTCCTCCTCCGCCGCTCCCGCCCGTGCAGCCGGTGGCACCGCCGCCTCCGGTGCGCCCGCGTCGCCCGGCACCGGTGGACGATGACGACGACCTGAGCGGCCAGACCTGGCTGAGCTGATCGTGCACAGAAGGGACGCCCCGCGGGGCGTCCCTTTCGCGTGTCAGGTCAGCGCTGTGCGGCGCGTTGCGGCAGGGCTTCGCGCTGGAACACGAGGTTCGCGTTCTTGAGGTCGGCGTCCAGCAGTTCGTCGTAGGCGCGGTCGCCGGTGAGCACGCGCAGCAGGAACGCCGTGACGAACGCGCGCCCGAGCTTCTGCGAGCGGCGCTCGGCGTGGCCGTCCAGCACCAGCTCGCTCCAGTGCCTGCCCTCGGTGAACCCGAGGTGCGAGGACTTGGGCAGCAACCGCAGCTGCACGGGACCGCCCCACGCGGACGCGATGGCCTCGGCGTGGCCGACCGGCGGTGCGATGCGGTCCTCGCCCGCCGCGAGGTGCAGGCCGGGCACGCGGACCTCGCGCGCGGCGTCCAGTGCGGAGGGACGCGTCTCCGTTGCGGCCAAAGTCACAACGGCCCGGACGCGCTCGGCCTCCGCGGCGGCGAGCACCGCCGCGCCCCCGCCCATCGAGTGCCCTGCCAGGGCCACGCGGGACGGGTCGACGCTGATCTCGCCGGTGCCCAGGCGCACGCCGGTGCAGATGTCCAAAGTGGTCAGGAGGTTCGCCGCCAGCACCCGCGACGACAGCAAAGGGCCGCGTTCGACGGCGGGGGCCGCGGCGACCACTCCCCAGGAGGCCAGGTGCCGCAAAAGGCCGTGGTAACGGCGCACGGGCTGCATCCAGCCGTGTCCGAGCGCGAGGGCGGGCAGGCCGAGGCCCGACCGGGGCGTGAAGATCACGCCGGGAAGCCCCACGAGCGCGAGGTCGCCGCGCAGCACCGGGTGCGGACCGGGCCTGCTGAGCTGCTCGAGGGCCTGTTTCGCGGTCAGCGTGATCACGCGGCGAGCCATGGGAGAACCGTAGTCGATCCTGTCGCGCGGACCACACCTGAGATTGGTCTACACCACTCAGGCCTGTGACCTGCGCAAACGGAGCGCTCTCACTCATTAGGGTTAGCGGCGTGGTCTAGCTAGTCTGTTTCCCGTGTGCGGAATCGTGGGATACGTGGGTCACCAGTCGGCGCTCGACGTCGTGCTGGACGGGCTGAGGCGCCTCGAGTACCGGGGTTACGACTCGGCGGGCGTCGCGGTCGTGACGGGCGACGACCTCGCCGTCGAACGCAAGGCCGGACGGCTGCAGAACCTGGAGGGCAGGCTCGACGAGGTGGGCCGCGACAGCTTCGCGGGCACCGTCGGCATGGGCCACACCCGGTGGGCGACGCACGGCGCGCCGATCGACCGGAACTCGCACCCGCACCGCGACTCGACGAACCGGGTCGCCGTGGTGCACAACGGCATCATCGAGAACTTCCTCGCGCTGCGCGCCGAGCTCGAGGGCCTCGGCGTCGAGATGGCGTCCGACACGGACACCGAGACGGTCGCGCACCTCGTGGCGTTCGCCTACTCCGAGGGCGACACGAAGGGTGACCTGCCCGCCAGCGTGCGCAAGATCGCCCGCCGGCTCGAGGGCGCGTTCACCATCGTGGTCACGCACGCCGACGAGCCCGACCAGGTCGTCGCCGCGCGCCGCAACTCCCCGCTGGTCGTGGGCGTCGGCGAGGACGAGTACTTCGTCGCGAGCGACGTGGCCGCGTTCATCGCGCACACCAAGGAAGCCGTCGAGCTGGGCCAGGACCAGATGGTCGTGCTCACCCGCTCCGGCTACGAGGTCACCGACTTCGACGGTCAGCCCGCCGAGGCCAAGCCGTTCACGGTCAACTGGGACCTCAGCGCCGCCGAGAAGGGCGGCCACGAGTACTTCATGCTCAAGGAGATCGAGGAGCAGCCGGAGGCGCTGGCGAACACGCTGCGCGGCCACTTCGCGAACGGCCGGATCGTCCTCGACGAGCAGCGACTGTCCGACCAGGACCTCCGCGACGTCGACAAGGTCTTCGTCGTCGCCTGCGGCTCGGCCTACCACTCCGGCCTCGTCGCGAAGTACGCGATCGAGCACTGGACCCGCCTGCCCGTCGAGGTCGAGCTGGCCTCCGAGTTCCGCTACCGCGACCCGGTCCTCGACCGCGACACGCTCGTCGTCGCCGTGTCGCAGTCCGGCGAGACCGCGGACACGCTGGAGGCCGTGCGCCACGCCCGTGCGCAGAAGGCCCGCGTCCTGGCCGTCTGCAACACCAACGGCGCGCAGATCCCGCGCGAGTCCGACGCCGTGCTCTACACGCACGCCGGCCCGGAGATCGGTGTCGCGTCGACGAAGGCGTTCCTCGCCCAGATCGCCGCGAACTACCTCGTCGGCCTGGCCCTGGCGCAGGCCCGCGGCACCAAGTACCCGGACGAGGTCGCCCGCGAGTTCCACGAGCTGGAGGCCATGCCCGAGGCCGTGCGGCGCGTGCTCGGCACCATCGACCAGGTCAAGGCGCTCGGCCGGGAGCTCGCCGACTCGAAGGCGGTGCTGTTCCTCGGCCGCCACGTCGGCTACCCGGTCGCCCTGGAGGGCGCGCTCAAGCTCAAGGAGCTCGCCTACATGCACGCCGAGGGCTTCGCGGCGGGCGAGCTCAAGCACGGCCCGATCGCGCTGATCGAGGAGAACCTCCCGGTCGTCGTGGTGATGCCGTCGCCGAAGGGCCGCGCCGTCCTGCACTCGAAGCTGGTGTCGAACATCAGCGAGATCCAGGCCCGCGGCGCCCGCACGATCGTGATCGCGGAGGAGGGCGACGAGACGGTGCGCCCGTTCGCCGACCACCTGATCGAGATCCCGGCCGTCCCGACGCTGCTGCAGCCGCTGATCTCGACGATCCCGCTGCAGGTGCTCGCGGCCGAGATCGCGACGGCCCGCGGCTACGACGTCGACAAGCCTCGCAACCTCGCGAAGTCCGTTACCGTCGAATAGGTGAGAGGCGTCTGGCACACCGAACGCGTCAAGTCCGCTGAAGAGGAGCTCATGGCGGTCGTCCCGCCGGGGTCCCTGATGCGCAAGGCCGCGTTCGGTGTGGCCACCCACGCCCTGCGTCTGCTCGCCGGCCGTCGCCGCGTCACGCTGCTCGTCGGTGCGGGCAACAACGGTGGCGACGCCCTGTGGGCGGGCTACTTCCTGCGCCGCCGCGGTGTCGCGGTGTCCGCCGTGCTGCTGTCGCCGGAGAAGGCCCACGCCGAGGGGCTGGCCGCGTTCCGCCGCGCGGGCGGGCGGATCGTCGCGGAGGTCGGCGAGCCCGACCTCGTGGTCGACGGCATCGTCGGCCTGTCCGCACGGGGCCCGTTGCGCCCGGCCGCGGCCGAACTGGTCTCCTCGGTGCGCGCCCCGGTCCTGGCCGTGGACCTGCCGTCCGGCATCGACCCGGACACCGGCGAGATCTCCGGACCGCACGTGCGCGCCCACACGACCGTCACGTTCGGCTGCCTGAAGCCGGTGCACGCGCTGGCGGACTGCGGCGAGGTGCACCTGGTCGACATCGGCCTGCGGCCGGAGGACCCCGACTTCGTGCTGCTCGACCGGCAGGACATCAGCTGGCCGGTGCCGGGCCCGTCCGACGACAAGTACACCCAGGGCGTCACGGGCGTCGCCGCCGGCAGCGCGACCTACCCCGGCGCCGCGGTGCTGTCGACGGGTGCCGCGGTGCTGGCCACCTCGGGCATGGTCCGCTACGCCGGTCCCGCCGCCGACGCCATCCGCGCCCGCTGGCCCGAGGCGGTCTGCACGGGCTCGATCACCGACGCGGGCCGCGTGCAGGCCTGGGTCGTCGGCCCCGGCACGGGCACCGGCAGCTCGTCCGCCGACGTGCTGCGCTTCGTGCTGGACGCCGGCGTGCCGGTGATCGCCGACGCGGACGCCATCACGCTGCTCGCCTCGAACCCGTCGCTGTGGGACGCCCGCGACCCCGATGCGCCGCTGGTGCTGACCCCGCACGACCGCGAGTTCGAACGCCTGGCCGGTCCGGTCGGCCCTGACCGCGTCGCCGCCGCCCGCAAGGCCGCGCGGCGCTTCAACTCCGTGGTGCTGCTCAAGGGGCACCGGACCGTCGTCGCCGCACCGGACGGGCGGGCGCTGGTCAACTCGGCGACGTCGTCCTGGCCCGCCACGGCCGGATCGGGCGACGTGCTGTCGGGGATCATCGGCGCGCTGCTGGCGAGCGGCCTGGACCCGTTCCTGGCGGCGGGGTACGCGGCGTACGCGCACGTGCTGGCGGCGGAACTGGCCGCGGACGGGGCACCGGTGCCCGCGTCGGGGCTGATGAGCGCGATCCCGGACGCGATCAAGAGCCTCTGAGCGCTCGCTCACACCTGGTGAGCTGCGCTCCTGTGGAACGATGACCAGGTTATGGCCCGTTCAGAAGTTGTCGTCGACCTAGGCGCGCTGCGGCACAACGTCGCCCTGCTCGCAGGTCTCGCGCCGTCCTCCGAGACCATGGCCGTCGTCAAGGCGGACGGCTACGGCCACGGCGCGGCCGAGGTCGCCAGGGCCGCGCTCGAAGCGGGCGCCACCTGGCTCGGTTCGTGCAGCACGCAGGAAGCCCTCGCTCTGCGCGCGGCCGGCATCCAGGCGCCGATCCTCGCCTGGCTCGACGCGCCGGACGAGGACCTGGCCGCCGGGCTCGCCGCGGACGTCGACATGGGCGTCTCCTCGCTGTCGGACCTGCGCCGGATCGAGCAGGCCGCCGAGGAGGCCGACGCGCGGCCGCGGCTGCACCTGAAGATCGACACCGGCCTGAGCCGCAACGGCTGCCAGCCGCGGGACTGGCCCGCGCTCGTCGACGCCGCGAAGAAGCACGAGGTCGTGGCCATCTGGTCGCACCTCGCGTCCGCCGACGTGATCGGCGACCCGTCCATCGACCTGCAGGCCAAGCGGTTCGACGACGCCTACGAGGTGGCGAAGGCGGCGGGGCTCGACCCGTTGCGGCACATCGCGAACTCCGCGGCCCTGCTGACGAGGCCCGACCTGCACTTCGACCTGGTCAGGCCGGGTATCGCGATCTACGGGCTGAACCCCGTGCCGACGGACCACGACCTCCGGCCGGTCATGAGCTTCCGGTCGTACGTGGCGCTCACGAAACGTATCCCCGCGGGTGAGTCCGTGTCCTACGGGATGACGTGGACCGCGCGGAAGGACACGACGCTGGCACTGGTGCCCGCCGGGTACGCGGACGGTGTCCCGAGGGCGCTCTCCGGCCGGATGGAGGTGCTCCTGAACGGGAGGCGCCGTCCGGTGGTCGGCCGCGTCTGCATGGACCAGATCGTCGTGAGCTGCGAGGACGACGAGGTGCGGGAGGGTGCCGAGGTCGTCCTGTTCGGCGACGGGAGCCGGGGGGAACCGACGGCGACGGAGTGGGCGGAGCTGACCGGGACGATCGACTACGAGATCGTCTGCGGGATGTACCGGCCGCGGGTGCGGAGGACCTACACGTGAAGCCGGTGTGGAAGGTCGTCGGGTGGGTCGGTGGCGCGCTCGGCGCCGCCGTCGCCGGTGCGGCCGTGGCGCAGACGGCGAAGGTCTCGCACGAGCGCAAGACGGCGTCCGACAGCTACGCCGAGGAGCCGCTCGGGCAACTGCGGCCCGACCGCGAGTCGACCGTGGCCGCCGAGGACGGCGTGCCGATCTCCGTCGAGGAGGTCGACCCCGCGGACGGCGGCGAGCCGGACATCACCGTCGTGCTGGTGCACGGGTTCGCGCTGGACCGCCGCTGCTGGCACTTCCAGCGCCGCGACCTCGCCGAACTGCTCGACCCGCGGGTCCACCAGGTGCTCTACGACCAGCGCAGCCACGGCCGGTCCGGGCGGTCGTCGACCGAGAACAGCACGATCGACCAGCTCGCGCTCGACCTCGACTCGGTGATCAGGGCCATCGCGCCGGAGGGCCCGCTGGTGCTCGTCGGCCACTCCATGGGCGGCATGACGATCATGGCGCTGGCCGAGAAGCACCCGGAGCTCTTCGAGGAACGGGTGCGCGGCGTCGCGCTGGTCGGCACGGCCGCCGGTGCCGTCGGCGGCGTGGGGCTGCCGAAGTCCGTGCTGTCGCGGTACAACCCGGTGACGCTCGGCGTCGGCCGGCTCGCGAGCGTGCAGCCCGGACTCGTCGAGTGGGTGCGCAAGAGCGCGAAGAGCCTCACGTGGAGCGGCATCCGCCTGGGGGCGTTCGGCGACCGCGGGGTAGCACCGTCCCTGGTGGACCTGATGGAGCAGATGATCGGCGGGACCCCGGTGAAGGTGCTCACCGAGTTCCTCGAGACCCTCGGCACGCACGACCGCTACAAGGCGCTGGCGGGTCTGCGGCACTGCGAGGTGCTGATCCTGAGCGGCGACGCGGACAGGCTCACGCCGTTCTCGCACGCCGAGCGGATGGCCGAGGAGATGCCGCACGCCACGCTCGTCCGGGCCCCCGGTGCCGGGCACATGGTGATGATGGAGCAGGCTGACCTCGTCAACGACCACCTGGTCGCGCTCGTCGAACGCTGCGCGGCCGATCGCGGAGAGAGTCGGAAGAAGTGGTGGCGCCGAGCGTGAAGACCGTCGAACTGCCCTTGGTGGAGGACACCGAGGAGTTCGGCCGCAAGCTGGGTGAAGTCGTCCGCGCGGGCGACCTGTTGCTCCTCGCGGGGCCCTTGGGCGCGGGGAAGACGGCGTTCGTGCGCGGTCTGGCGCGCGGCATGGGCGTGCGGGGCCGGGTGTCCTCGCCGACGTTCGTCGTCGCCCGCGTGCACGAGCCGGAGCGGGAGGGCGGCGTGCGGCTGGTGCACGTCGACGCGTACCGGCTCGGGGGTCACCTGGACGAGCTGGACGACCTCGACCTCGACACCGAGCTGGTCGACGCCGTCGTCGCCGTCGAGTGGGGAGAGGGCGTCGCGGAACGCCTGAACGAAGATCATCTCCTGATCCGCCTCGAACGCGGGATCGACGACGTTCGCACAGCTCAGCTGGTGCCGCACGGCGAATGGGCGGACCGTACCCTTCCGGTGTGAAGCCGGTCGGCGGATGGGGTGAAGTCCGTTGAGGACGGAGCACTCCGAGCCGATGCGATCCGCATGACCAAGAAGACCCTCTTCGCGACCGCGGTCATCGGTGGCGCCCTGCTCGTGGTCGCCCCTGCTTCCGCCGGCGAGCACCACCGCGACGGTGGCGTCAGGGTTGCCGACGACTTCTGCGCCGCGCCGTGGCAGTGGAACGGCCCGCTCTCGCTGCTGCACGAGGGTCACGCGCCCGGCTACGCCGCGTGCGCCGACAACCGCGCCACCGGTGGTGCCGGCGTCGGCGTGCCGGACGACGCCTGCGTCACGCCGTGGCAGTGGAACGGCCCGCTGGAGATCTTCACGGTCGACCGCTCGCGGTCGTCCGCCGCCTGCGACGGGAACCTCTCCGGCCGATGAGCCCGGAGGGTCGCGGGGATGGCCGAACGAGCCCGTCGGCCATCCCCGGTGACGGGCTCGTTCGGCTGAGCGACGTGGCCGGCTGACGGTTCCGGCGTTTCACCCGGTCCGGTGAACCTGGAGCCGGGGTCGCACGCCTGCCTCGCGGACGCACGGCAAGTGCGGTTCGGCACACGTACTACCCTGGACAATCGTGCTAGTGCTCGCCGTCGACACGGCCACCCCCGCAGTCACCGCCGGTGTGGTCGAACTCGCGCCCGATTCGCCGCCGCGCCTGCTCGCGAAGCGGGTGACGCTCAACGCCAAGGCCCACGGCGAACTGCTCACCCCGCACATCAGCGACGCGCTCGCGGAAGCCGGCAAGAGCTACGCCGACCTCGACGCGATCGTCGTCGGCGCCGGTCCCGGCCCGTTCACCGGCCTGCGGGTGGGGCTCGCCACCGCCGCCGCGCTCGGCCAGGCGCTCAACCGCCCGGTCTACCCGGTCGCCACCCCCGACGCCATCGCGAGGGACGCCGCCAGCGGTCACCCGCTGCTCGTCGCGACCGACGCGCGGCGCAAGGAGGTCTACTGGGCCGCGTACGACGCCGCCGGCCGCCGCACGGACGGCCCGCACGTCGAGCGCCCGCAGGACCTGGCCGAGAAGCTGCCCGCGATGGGCGTGCGCCAGGCCACCGGTGAGGGTGCGGAGATCTACGCCGAGGTCCTCGGCCTGGAGCTGCTCCAGGCGAAGCACCCGAGCCCCGAGGGCCTGGTCGCGGCCGCGGCCGCCGAGGTGCTCGCGAAGGCCCGCCCGGCCGCGCTCACCCCGCTCTACCTGCGCCGCCCCGACGCCGTGGAGCCCACCGGGCGCAAGCGGGTGACCAGGGCATGACCACCGGCACCGTCACGCTCGCGCCGCTGCAGCACGCCGACGTGCCCGCGTGCCACGAGATCGAGCTGGCGTTGTTCCCCGGCGAGGACCCGTGGAGCGAGGACGCGTTCCACAGCGAGCTGAACAACGGCAACTACTACCGCGGTGCGTACGCGGGCGACGAGCTGATCGGCTACGCCGGGCTCGCCGCCGGCGCGTACGAGGCCAGCATCCACACGATCGCCGTGGCCGGGCACTGGCAGGGCAGGGGCGTCGGCAAGATGCTGCTGCGCGACCTGCTCGCCCGCGTCGACGAGATCGGCGTGCCGGTCTTCCTCGAGGTCCGCACGGACAACGAGCCCGCGATCGCCCTGTACATGGCGCACGGCTTCGAGCAACTCGGCCTGCGCCGCCGCTACTACCAGCCGTCGGGTGCCGACGCGTACACGATGGGAAGGCCTGCTCAAAGTGTCTGACCGCCTGATCCTCGGCATCGAGAGCTCGTGCGACGAGACGGGCTTCGGCATCGTCCGCCTCGGTCCGGACGGCTCGCTCGAACTGCTCGCCGACGAGGTCGCCTCCAGCGTCGAGGAGCACGCCCGCTTCGGCGGCGTCGTGCCCGAGGTCGCCTCCCGCGCCCACCTCGAAGCCCTCGTCCCGACCCTGCGCCGCGCACTCGACACGGCGGAGGTCGAGCTCTCCCAGATCCACTCGATCGCCGTCACCGCGGGCCCCGGTCTCGCCGGCGCGCTGCTGGTCGGCGTGTCCGCGGCGAAGGCGTACGCCGCCGCGCTCGGCAAGCCGCTCTACGGCGTGAACCACCTCGCGGGCCACGTGGCCGCGGACACGCTGCAGCACGGCCCGTTGCCGCAGCGCTGCCTCGCGCTGCTGGTCTCCGGCGGCCACTCGCAGCTGCTGCTCGTCGAGGGCGGTCTCGCGAACTCGATCACCGAGATCGGCTCGACCGTCGACGACGCCGCGGGTGAGGCGTACGACAAGGTCGCGCGGCTGCTCGACCTGCCCTACCCCGGCGGCCCGCCCATCGACAAGCTCGCCAAGCAGGGCAACGGGTGCGCGATCGCGTTCCCGCGCGGCCTGACGGGCCCGCGCGACGCGAAGTACGACTTCTCGTTCTCCGGCCTCAAGACCTCGGTCGCGCGCTGGGTCGAGCGCGCCGAACGGGCCGGTGAGGAGATCCCGCTGGCCGACGTCGCCGCGTCGTTCCAGGAGGCGGTCGCGGACGTGCTCACCGCGAAGGCGATCCGCGCCGCGAAGGACCTGGACGTCGGCACGCTCGTCATCTCCGGCGGCGTCGCGGCGAACTCGCGGCTGAGCGGTCTGGCCGCCGAGAGGTGCGCGGAGGCCGGCATCGAGCTGCGCGTGCCGAGGCCGCGGCTGTGCACCGACAACGGCGCCATGATCGCCGCGCTCGGTGCCCACCTCGTCGCGGCGGGCGCGAAGCCGTCGCCCCTGGACCTCTCCACGACGCCCGGTCTGCCCGTCGGCACGGTGCAGATACTCTGAGCCCATCCTGGGCGGACTTGAATCTTGGAGTAAGCGGTGAGCGCTGAACCCATGCGCACGATCACGTACCTGTTCCCGATCTACAACGAGGGCGGGAACATCGATCTGCTGCACAAGACGGTGTCCGAGGTCGTCAAGCCGCTCGAGGACCGGTACCGGGTCAACTTCATCTACGTCAACGACGGCAGCCGCGACAACTCGCTGGACCTGCTCAACGCCGTCGCCGACGCGGACGACCGGGTCACCGTCATCGACCTGGCGCGCAACTTCGGTCACCAGCTCGCCGTGACCGCGGGGCTCGACCTCGCGGACGCCGACGCCGTGATCATCATGGACAGCGACATGCAGGACCCGCCCGCGGTGAGCCTCGAGCTGATCGAGAAGTGGGAGCAGGGCTTCGACGTCGTCTACGCGCAGCGCCGCTCACGCCAGGACACGGCGTTCAAGAAGGCGACCGCGCGGGCGTTCTACTGGTTCCTGCGCAAGGTCGCCGAGATCGACATCCCGGAGAACACCGGCGACTTCCGCCTCGTCGACCGCAAGGTCGTCGAGGAGCTGCGCAAGTTCCGCGAGCACAACAGGTTCCTGCGCGGCCTGGTGAGCTTCATCGGCTTCAAGCAGACCGCCGTGCAGTTCGACCGCGACAAGCGCCACGCGGGCGTCACGGGCTACCCGTTGCGCAAGATGCTGCGGTTCGCCGCGGACGGCATCGTCGGCTTCTCCGCCGCCCCGCTGAAGCTGATCTCGAAGGTCGGCTACTTCATCTCGGCCCTCGCGTTCCTCGGCATCTGCTACGTCGTCGGCGTGAAGCTGTTCCTGCCGGCCGCCGCCGTGCCCGGCTGGGCGTTCATCACCAGCGCCGTCTTCTTCCTCGGCGGCATCCAGCTGATCATGCTCGGCGTGCTCGGCAGCTACATCGGCCGCATCTACACCGAGGTGCAGGCCCGCCCGCTCTACAGCGTGGCGTCGGTGCGCACCGCGACCCCGGTGCCGAACGACGCCAGGGCGCTCGCGTCGTGAAGAAGCTGCTGAACGCCCAGCAGCTCCGCTTCGGTCTGGTCGGCATCGGCAACACCCTGGTCGACCTGGTCGGCTACACGGTGCTGTTCGCGCTCGGCACCCCGCTCGTGATCGCGAACCTGATCTCGACCACGATGGGCATGGCGCTCAGCTTCACGCTCAACCGCAGCTTCACGTTCCGCGCGGCAGGCGGGGGAGCCGTCCGGCAGGTCGTGCTGTTCGTGCTGGTCACGGGCGTCGGCCTGTGGGTGATCCAGCCGCTGGTGATCATGGCGACGCGCGGTGTGTTCTCCGGTCTGCCCGAGACGCTCGCCATCGCGGGGCCCAAGCTCGCGGGCATCTGCGTCGCCCTCGTCTGGAACTACGTGCTGTACAGCCGGCTGGTGTTCCGGCCGGCGGCAGAGCCCGCAAAGGAACCCGTTCATGACTGACACCGCGATCCGCGAGCCGGAGGTCGTCGCCGACGGGGCGCCCCGACCCGCTCCCCGGTGGAAGGCCGCGCTGACGGGCGACTTCGCCAAGGTCTTCCTGCTGGTCTTCGCCTGGCAGGTCTTCATGACCGTGCTCGGGCGCGTGCTCGAACCGCTGCTGCCGATCTTCGAGGGCACGCCGCCCTCGTCCCGCTCGGTCGACACGCTGCTGTCGCACACGCACCGCTGGGACGCGGAGAACTTCACCGGCATCGCCGAGGGCACCGCGTACCGGAACGTCCCGACCTCGCAGGCGTTCTACCCGGTCTTCCCGCTGTTCGTGTGGCTCGTGAAGATGGCGTTCCTCGGCAAGATCGGCACGCTGGTCGCGGGCATCATCGTCAACACGGTCGCCACGTGGCTGGGTGCCGTGGCCCTGCTCAAGATCGCCAGGAACCTCCTGACGGGCGAGCGCGCGCCGTGGCTCGTCGTGATGGCGATGCTGACGTGGCCGTCGGCGTACTTCCTGCACGCGTTCTACAGCGAGGCCGTGTTCATCGCGCTCGGCCTGTGGGCGTACCTCTTCGCGCTGCGCGGGCAGTGGGTCTTCATGGGCCTGTGCCTGATGCCGCTGACCGGCGTGCGCATCACCGCGGTGCTGTTCGTCGGCCTGTGCTTCCTCGAGTTCTGGCGCAGCAAGGACTGGAAGCTCCGCGGCCTGCTGTCGTGGCACCTGCTGTGGTTCCCCGCGAGCGCCGTCGGCTTCCTGGGCTTCGCGCTGTACCTGAAGGTCCTGGTCGGCGACCCGCTCGGCATGACGTCGGCGTACGAGAAGGCCCCTGCCTGGTCGTACCACCAGTTCACGCCGAACATCCCCGGGACGCTCTGGAACGAGCTCCTGATGAGCATCAACACCCTGACGAAGCCGGCCGACCTGAACACGTGGAACCTCACGAACCACGTGGTGCCGCTGGCGGGCATCGTCCTGCTGATCGCCGGTTCGGCCTACCTGCTGGCGCAGCGCCGGGGTGACCTGGTGCCCGTGGGCCTCTTCGGCGTCGCGTCGCTGATCATGCTCACGCTGAACGGCAACCTGGTGTCGGTGCACCGCTACCTGCTGCCGTGCTTCGGCATCTACCTGGCGCTGGTGCTGCTCGGCCAGCGCGTCGCCGCGCTCAAGCCCGCGGTGTACGTGGTCATGTACACCGGCCTGGTCACCCAGACCCTGATGTACATGATGTTCGTGTCCGGCAACTGGTCCGGCTGAGACTCACAGCTCGTTGAGGCCCGGCCTCCCGTCCTCCACCGCGAAAGACGCCTTGGTGGAGACCGGGGAGCCGGGCCTCGTCACGTGGTCGAGGCCGCGGAAGTCCGTGCGCAGTTCGTCGGGCGTGAACCTGGTGAGCGTGTAACCGCGCCGGTTGTTGAAGTACTTCACGTGGGGGTTCTCGCGCAGCCACAGCGGTGTCTCGGCGTACTCCTCCGACCCGTCGCCACCGGCCGTGATCGACGTGGTGACGAGTTCCGTCGCGAGAGTCCTCGACGACGGGTCGCTCCAGCGCTCCTTGACCTCCGCGCCCCACGCCGCGTGCACGTCGCCGGTCAGCACGACCGGGTTCCGCACGTTCGCGAACTCCGCCACCACCCGGTCCCGGTCGGCGACGTAGCCGTCCCACGCGTCGAGCAGGAACTTGTCGACCTCGCCGGGGATGTAGTCGTACTGCGAGAAGAACACCTGCTGTCCGAGCACGTCCCAGCGCGCCCGCGAGCCCCGCAGGCCCTCGAACAGCCACTCCTCCTGTGCGGCCCCGAGCATCGTGCGCTCCGGCTCCAGCCGTTCGGGGCAGAGCTGCAGCCCGTCTCCGCAGGCCTGGTCGGTGCGGTACTGGCGGGTGTCGAGCATGTGGAACGTGGCCAGCGCGCCCCACCGGACCCGCCGGTACAGCCTTGATGACCTGCGCAAAGGCATGTTCTCGTAGTAGGCCTGGATCGCCGCGGCCCGGCGGGCGGGGAAGTCCGGCTGCGGCTTGTCGGGCAGCAGTCCCGCCCAGTTGTTGTCGATCTCGTGGTCGTCCCAGATGACCGCCCACGGCGCCACGGCGTGCGCGGCCTGCAGGTCCGGGTCGGTCTTGTACTGGGCCTGCCGGCGGCGGTAGCCCGCGAGCGTCGTGGTGGTCGGGCCCTCGACCTGGCGGACGTTGCCGCTCGGGGCGACGTGGATGCCGCTCTCGTACTCGTAGGTGTAGTCGCCGAGGTGCAGCACCAGGTCCGGCTCGTCCTCGGCCATGCGCTTGTACGCCGTGAAGTAGCCGTGCTCGTACTGCGCGCACGACGCGAAGGCCATCGTCAGCGGTATCCGCAGGGCGTTCGGCGGGGGCGTTGTGCGCGTACGGCCCGTCCGCGAGAGGTGGTTGAGGGCTTTGAAGCGGTAGAAGTACTCGCGGCCGGGCTCCAGCCCGACGAGTTCCACGTGGACGCTGTGCGCCTCCTCCGGTCGAGCCGTGGTGGAGCCGCGTTGCACGATCCGGGTGAATCGTTCGTCGTGGGCGACCTGCCACTCGACGTCGACCGGACGCGCCGGCATGCCTCCCAGGCCGTCGCCGGCGAGGGGCTCGGGGGCCAGCCGCGTCCACAGGACCACCCCATCGGGTGCCGGGTCGCCCGAGGCCACACCGAGTGTGAAAGGGTCGCCGGGACGCGCTGAGGCGGCGGCCGAGAAAGCTGTGACTCCTGCCACGCCTGCGAGCAGCAGCGTTCGGCGCGTCAACGGGGACATGCCCTGAATACGGCTCCCGGATGGTGATCGGTTCGGGGGGCTCGTTGAAGCCTTGGCACTCTCATGGGTAGAGTGCCAATTGCACGGCACCAGCACCGCCCCGACCCCCGCGACGGCGGGGTGGCAGGAGCCGTTAATTCGAACCTGCCAACGACCCGTGGAGGTCATCCCGGTGAGCGTGAACATCAAGCCGCTCGAGGACAAGATCGTCGTTCAGGCCTCCGAGGCCGAGACGACCACTGCCTCCGGCCTCGTGATCCCGGACACCGCGAAGGAGAAGCCCCAGGAGGGCAAGGTCCTCGCGGTGGGCCCCGGCCGCATCGACGACAAGGGCAACCGCGTCCCGCTGGACGTGGCCGTCGGTGACGTCGTCATCTACTCGAAGTACGGCGGCACCGAGGTCAAGTACAACGGCGAGGAGTACCTCATCCTCTCCGCTCGCGACGTGCTGGCCGTCGTCAACTAACTGACGACGCTCGGCTGTCATGCCTGACGCCCCGGCGCCCCACCCGGGGCTACCGGGGCGTTTCGCTACCCAGAGAGGCTTTTGAGTCACATGCCCAAGCAGATCAGCTTCGACGAGGACGCTCGTCGGGCGCTCGAGCGCGGCGTCAACAAGCTCGCGGACACGGTCAAGGTCACCCTCGGCCCGCGCGGTCGCCACGTCGTGCTCGACAAGAAGTTCGGTGGCCCCACGGTCACCAACGACGGTGTGACGATCGCGCGTGAGATCGAGCTGGACGACGCGTTCGAGAACCTCGGCGCGCAGCTCGCCAAGTCGGTCGCCACCAAGACCAACGACGTCGCGGGTGACGGCACCACCACCGCCACCGTGCTGGCGCAGGCGCTGGTCAAGGAAGGCCTGCGCAACATCGCCGCGGGCGCCAACCCCACCGCGCTCGGCCGGGGCATCCAGGCCGCCTCCGACGCCGTCGTGGACGCGCTCAAGGGCAAGGCCACCCCGGTCAAGGGCCGCGAGAACATCGCGCAGGTCGGCACGGTCTCGTCGCGTGACGAGTCCATCGGCGCCCTGCTCGGCGAGGCCATCGAGCGCGTCGGCGAGGACGGTGTCATCACCGTCGAGGAGTCGTCCACGCTCGCGACCGAGCTCGCGATCACCGAGGGCGTGCAGTTCGACAAGGGCTACGTGTCGACGCACTTCTCGACCGACCTCGAGGCGCAGGAGGCCGTCTACGAAGACGTCCGCATCCTGCTGCACCGCGAGAAGATCTCGGCCCTGGCCGACGTCCTCCCGATCCTCGAGAAGGTCGCGGAGTCCGGCAAGCCGCTGCTGATCATCGCCGAGGACGTCGAGGGCGAGGCCCTGTCCACGCTGGTGGTCAACGCCGTCCGCAAGACCCTGAAGGTCGTCGCCGTGAAGGCGCCGTTCTTCGGCGACCGCCGCAAGGCGTTCCTGGACGACCTCGCGGTCGTCACCGGCGGCGAGGTGATCTCCTCGGAGATCGGCCTCAAGCTGTCCGAGACCACGCTCGACCAGCTGGGCACCGCCCGCCGCGTCGTCGTGACCAAGGACGACACCACGATCGTCGACGGCGGCGGCACCAAGGCCGACATCGCCGGCCGCGCGGAGCAGCTGCGCCGCGAGATCGAGGCCACGGACTCCGACTGGGACCGCGAGAAGCTGCAGGAGCGCCTCGCGAAGCTCTCCGGCGGCATCGCCGTGATCAAGGTCGGCGCCGCCACCGAGACCGAGCTCAAGGAGCGCAAGCACCGCATCGAGGACGCGGTCGCCGCTACGAAGGCCGCGGTCGAGGAGGGCATCGTCCCCGGCGGTGGCTCCGCTCTCGTGCACGGCTCCAAGGTGCTCGACGGCGGCCTCGGCCTGTCCGGTGACGAGGCCACGGGTGTCGCGCTCGTCGCGAAGGCCCTGTCCGCGCCGCTGTTCTGGATCGCCGCGAACGCGGGCCTCGAGGGCGCCGTCGTGGTGAACAAGGTCCGCGAGGGCGAGTGGGGCTTCGGCCTCAACGCCGCCACGCTGGAGTTCGGTGACCTGCTCGAGCAGGGCATCATCGACCCGGTGAAGGTCACGCGGTCCGCCGTGGCGAACGCCGCCTCCATCGCGCGCATGGTGCTCACGACCGAGAGCGCCGTCGTCGAGAAGAAGGCGGAAGAGCCCACCTCCGCCGCGGCCGGTCACGGCCACGGCCACGGGCACGGCCACTGAGTTCCAGGCCGCTGCTCCGGACGTTCTGCGAGCGCAGCTTTTGAGAACGAACGAAACGGGCGGCACCTCCGGGTGCCGCCCGTTTGTTTTTAAACGATCGCCAATTGGCGCTTTCTCGCCTTGATGATGTGGTCGCGCTCCGATTCCGAGAGCCCGCCCCAGATTCCGTACGGTTCCTGCACCGCCAGCGCGTGTTGGCGGCACAACTCCAGAACCGGGCAGGCGAGGCAGACAGCCTTGGCGCGAGCTTCCCGCCGGGCTCTCGCCGGACCCCGTTCGCCGTCGGGGTGGAAGAAGAACGCACTGTCCATGCCCCGGCACGAACCGCGCATCTGCCAGTCCCAGAGATCTGCGTTGGGACCGGGGAGCCTTCGGGTGTCCGCCATCGAGACCGCCTCCGTGACGACTGCTCCATTCGGCTTAACGATGATCCACCGTAGAACCGCGTCAAAACTTGTTCAAGAGGCAGAAGACCCTTATCAACTGATGGGTGACAGCACGCGTGTTCGATCACGCACCGCCCGGAGTTGCCACCCGGATGAGGTGAACGGACGATGGCTCCCGTGATGACACCGCCGGAGCGCGCATCTGCCGGTGGTCCGACGGGCGAGCCCCTCCTGTCGGTGGCCGCCGTGGCCAGGCGGCTCGGCGTGGCTCCCGCCACCCTCCGCACGTGGGACCGCCGTTACGGGCTCGGCCCGAGCGGTCACACCGTCGGCCGCCATCGGAAATACGGGCCGCGCGACGTCGCCCGGCTCGAATTGATGCAGCGCGCACTTCTTCGTGGCGCGTCTTCCGCCGAGGCCGCGCGTTTCGCTCTCGACTCGAAATCGTCAATGACGCACGGCGAGGTTTTTGTCGCTGGATCGGGTGGTGGCGGACGCGTTCTGAAAATGCCCGGAGCGTCTCCGACGGCACGCGGACTGGGCAGGGCGGCGGTCGCCATGGATTCCATCGCCGTGCAGGGGATGCTCGCCGACTCGCTGGCGTCCGACGGGGTCGTCGCGACCTGGAACGAGGTCGTCCGCCCGGTCCTGACGGCCGTCGCGGCGCGGTGGCAGCTGTCCGGTGCAGGCGTGGAGGTGGAGCACCTTCTGAACGAGTGCGTGCTCGCGGCGTTCGTGCGCGCGACGCCTCTCGTCACTCTCGGGCGCAACCACCGGCCCGTGCTGCTGGCGTGCATGCCGGAGGAGAGGCACAACCTTCCTCTCTACCCCTTGGCGGCGGAACTGGCGCAGCGCGGAATCGTGGTCAGGCAGCTGGGGGCGGCGCTGCCGCTGGACGCGCTGTCCGCCGCCGTGCGCCGCACCGCTCCCTCCGCGGTGGTGCTGTGGGCGCAGTTGCCCCGGTACGCCGATCCGGGGGTGATCTCCGCGTTGCCGCGCACCCGGCAGCAGGTGCGGGTGTTCGTCGGCGGGCCGGGCTGGCGGCGCGGGGTGGTCACGCCGCCGGCCGAGCGGGTCGAGGACCTCGCCGCCGCCGTGGCCGCCGTCGAGGCCGCCGTCACCTGACAGACTCACCCCCCGTGGAAGAGGAGCTGCGCCGGGCCGCGTTCGGTGACTCGCCCGATCTCGCCGTCTGGTCCGCGCTCTCCGCCGGGAGCTCCCGGGTGAGGTGGCTCGCGGCCGTGGTCCTGGGCGGTCAAGGCCACTACGCGGCCGCGGCCACCGTGCTGGCGGCGCTCCGCCACGACCCCGACCCCGTGATCGCGTCCCTTTCCCTCTCGACTCGCGCGTCGCACCTGCGCCAGCTGGGGGCGCACCACCTCGCCCGGCCGCTCGACGGCGCGGCGCTCGCGCGGGTGCGCGGAACGGACGCCGGGGACCCGGACGGGATCGACGCCGCGGGGGCCCGGACGGACGCGCTGCTCGGTCTCGCGGCCGATTCGCTCGGTGCTCAACGCCTCGGGGAGGCCCGCGGGTTGCTCGCACGGGTCGAGACGCGGTCGTGGCGGGCCGAGGTCCGGCGGGGCTGGGTGAGCGCCGAGGTCGAGCTGGCGTCCGGGCGCGCGCAGGCCGCGGTGGCGCCCGCCGAGGAGGCGTACGGCGTGGCGACGAGGCGAAAGGCGCTCCGCCACGAGCTCAAGTCGGCACTCGTCCTGGGCACCTCGCTGGTCGTGCGGGGGACACCCGAAGGCCTGGAACGAGGGGGTGAGCTAGTCGGGTGTGAGCTAAATCACAGCGCCCGGAAAGGGCTTCATCCGTTGATCTGGCCGAGCGCACTCGTCCTGGTGGGTCATGCCCCCACGGTCGGCGCAGACGCCCTCGACCGGGCGACGGACGCTCTGAGCTGCGTGTTGCGCAGAGCTGATGTCCTCAGCCGACGGGCCGCCCTCGAGTCCCCCTGGGTGCCGACCGGGCTGCTCCGTTCCGGGGAACCCCCGAACGCAGACCCTCAGGCGAACTTCTTGACGGATTAAGCACCGGATCGTGTCAAGGTCTGGCCTCCAGCGTCCGATAGGGGAGATGGAACGTCACTCGGCTGCAGGAAAGGAGTCCCCGTGACCACGGTCCTTATTTGCGACGACCGGCGCAGTGTGCGGGAGGGTCTCACCCGCGTGATGTCGGCTGTCCCCGGGGTTAGCCGCATCGACTGCGTAGCGCACGGTGACGAGTTGTTGGCTCGCTTTTCAAGGCAGCCGGTCGACGTCGTCCTGGTGGGAACCCAGCGCGCCGTCCCGACCGGGGTGGAAGCAACCCGTCGGCTCGTCTCCGCGAACCCGCAGGCAAACGTCATCGTCTTCGGAGCACCCGACGACGCCGGGAGCATCGCCGCGGCGATCGCCGGCGGGGCCCGCGGCTACCTGAGGTGGGACGCGTCGCGCCCCGAGCTTGTGGCAGCCCTCGCGCACACGCTCGCCAGCACCTCGTCAGCCCTCCGACCCCGGCGTGCAGCTCACGGAGCGTGAGCTCCAGGTGCTGCGGGGCATGAGCCAGGGCAAGAGCAACGGCCAGATCGGCCGCGAGCTCTACCTGTCGGAGGACACGGTGAAGACGCACGCACGTCGTCTCTTCCGCAAGCTCGGTGTCCGTGACCGCGCCCAGGCGGTCGCGCACGGCTTCCGGCGAGGCCTCGTCCAGTAAGCCGCTCTCGCCGCACCGGCCCCGCGTCCTCATATGCCGCATGTGGGGAAGCGGGGCCGGTGGCGTGAGAGGGCTCACCCGTTCAACCGTGCCGTCCTCCGGTCGCGAACATGGCCCAGCCCGGTGACGATGTCGCCGGGCTGTGAGCTGTTCGGTGTGTCGGCTGGTCACTCGGGGTGTCCATAGCCCCTTGATGATCAGGGGCCCGAAGACCGGTACGGTGAAGCCGCTGCACCGAGTCGCTGTGAGTGACTCGTGATGCTTCCTGTCGGTACGCCAACAAGTAACACCAGGGCTGTTGTCTGCGATGACCAACTTGGGGGACGGACTGGACGCCGAAGTGGGCGCGGCCGTCGACGGCGACCGCCAGGCGATCGAACGCCTGCTGGCCTCCATACGTCCCCTCGTGGTGCGGTACTGCCGCGCCAGAGTTGGCAGGCAGGAGCGGAGCTTCGCTTCGGCGGACGATGTGGCCCAGGAGGTGTGTCTCGCGGTGCTCACGGCATTGCCCAGCTACCGCGACCAGGGTCGGCCCTTCCTCGCGTTCGTCTACGGGATCGCGGCGCACAAGGTTGCCGACGCACATCGGTCTGCCGCCAGGAACCGCTCCGAGCCCGTTCCCGAGGTTCCCGACGCGCCGGAGACCGGAGCTGGTCCGGAGCAGCGGGCGATGCAGGGCGAACTCTCCGACCGGATGGCCGTGCTGCTGCGGGTCCTGCCGGAGAAGCAGCGGGAGATCCTGCTGTTGAGGGTGGTGGTCGGACTCTCCGCCGAGGAAACTGCCGAGGCGGTCGGTTCGACGCCGGGTGCGGTCCGGGTGGCGCAACACCGTGCGCTCGCTCGGCTGCGCAAGTCGCTGGCAGCGGAGGAGGTGGTCTGAGTGGCCGACGAACACGGGAAGGACGACGGAGAAGTGCGCGGACAGGACGATAGAGCCCCGCACGAACACGTCGCAGATGATCTTTCGGCTGTACAGGCTGATGACAAGCTGCTGGACGCACTGGGGTCCGCGACACCAGGTGCGGCCGGCTCGTGGGGCGACGACGACCTGAACGCGTTGCTGCTCGCGTGGCGCAACGAGGTGGAGACCGAGCCGTTCGGCGAGCTCGTCGACACCGACACCGCCGTCGCGACGATCCAGGCCGCCCGCCCGCAGCCGGTCTCGAGGCACCGCTTCCTGATCCCGCTGGCGAGCGCCGCCGCGGTCCTGGCCATCGCCTTCACCGGCATGAGCCTCGTGGCCCGCGACGCCCAGCCGGGCGACGCGCTCTGGGGCCTCACGCGAGTCCTGTACTCCGAACACGCGAAGTCGATCGAAGCCGCCGCCATCATCAGCGGCGACCTCGACGCGGCCCGCCTGGCACTGCGCGAGGGCAAGGTCAACGAGGCCCGCGAGAAGCTGAACAAGGTCGAGGCCAGCCTGGGCTCCGTGTCGACCGCGGACGGCAAGGCGCAGCTCGAGGAGAAGCACAAGGAGCTCGAAAAGGAGCTCGACACCAACACCTCGACCACGCCACCGACCCTCACGACCACCCCGGCCACGCAGCCGACCCAGCCCACGCAGCCGTCGACGCCGTCCTCGACGCCGTCGAGCGAGCCGCCGGTCACCACGCAGCCGACGCCTTCGACCCCGTCGGAGACCCCGCCACCGCCGGTGTCCAACGGGGAGAACCCGCCTCCGCCTCCGCCGCCCCCTGTCGATCCCGCTCCGGGGTCGAGCGGGACGGCTGGGACCGCGGGGACCACCGCGGAGACCGCCGGGCAGTCGACTGGGACCAACTGAGGCCTTCTCGGCCATGTGGGACGTGATGTGAACGGCCCCTGATCTTTCGAGGTCAGGGGCCGTTCACATGCCCTGGGTGTCACACGTCGGGTGGAATGTGAACTGCCGGCCGGCCGGTGGTGTGGCTCGGGTCGGCTTGCGTGAGCTGGGTTCCGGTTCCAGCGGGGTGGGCATGTTCAGAGCCGTGTGGTTCGCACGGCTCGGCTTCGCCATCGCGGTTGGTGGGAGGTGGCTCGCCTTCGGCTTCGCGCCGGAAATGTCAGACCTGCTGAGTACGTTCGGTCGCGGGGGACTCGAAAACAGAGGGGACTCCTGCGTGAGCCTGCGTTCAACCTGGCCGGGCTCCGCTCGCCCTCATGCTGGGTCCGGCTTCGCGGCTGCTTGACGTTGCGGTGGGATGGCTTTGCGCTTGCCTGAGTCGCGGTGGGGCGGCTTTGCGCTTGCCTGAGTCGCGGTGGGGCGGCTTTGCGCTTGCCTGAGTCGCGGTGGGGCGGCTATGCGTTTGCCCGGCCTAAGCTGCCCGGCAGCCAGCCTCGCAAGGTCAGCCCTGCGGCTCGTCCGCCCGACCTGTCCCGGCTGGCTTGTAGCAATGTTGACATTCCTACAAGCGGCGGTCGCGCGTTTCAGCACTGAGCCGAACCTGGCGCTTCAGGCTGCTCAGCCGACTCGCAGCCGACCCAGGCCGCGCCTCTGACGCGGCCTGCGTTTCCGGAGCCGCGCTGTCACTGGTCGGCCTCTGGTCAGCGAACGTCCGCCCACCGCAGCCTGGTCCACCGCAGCCCGACTCGCCACAGCCCACCCCGCAGCTCGACACGGCGCACCGCACCGAAGCGGGAGACTCAGCGAGCCGACTCCGTGGCCGTCACGCCGTCCGCGTACCCCCGGCAGTACTCCCAGCTGACGTAGGCGCCGGGATCCGGGTCGAACGCGGGCTCGTGCGGGCGCATGTGGCCGTCGGCGAGGAGCTGTTCCAGTGAGGCTCGCAACAGCTCCCAGTCGTGGTAGTGCGGCTCCTGGCACTCGCCGCAGTCCACGACGATGCCCCGGACACCGCGGTGTTCCAGCAGCGCCTGGTAGACGGCGAGGTCGCTCAGGTCGCTGACCAGCTCTGTTCGCTCGTCCTCGTCCATCGGCGGGTGGTCGTGGTCGGGTTCGCCCAGGGACAGCGCGGGGTCCTCTGGGTCGCCCGCGAAGGGGTCCGGTGGCAACGCGTCGTGCGGCACGACCCCGCACGGTACCCCCCGTGGTGTTGTGGGCGTCCAGATACCATGGGGCGCACCGCCTCCGCCTGCGGAAACTGGACACGCAGGTCCCCAAAAGGGCAGGCAGAGCGCAGACCGCACCACGGAAGGCATGTCACCCGCTATGACCAGCGAGCTCAACGCTGACGGAGTCCCGGCCAAGTTCGCGATGCTGGGACTGACCTTCGACGACGTGCTCCTGCTGCCTGCCGAGTCGGACGTCGTGCCCAGCGGCGTCGACACGAGCACCAGGATCTCGCGCAACATCACCCTCAAGATCCCGCTGGCCAGCGCCGCGATGGACACGGTCACCGAGGGCCGGATGGCGATCTCGATGGCGCGCCAGGGCGGCATCGGCGTGCTGCACCGCAACCTGAGCATCGAGGACCAGGCCCGCCAGGCCGAGACCGTCAAGCGGTCCGAGGCCGGCATGGTCACCGACCCGGTCACGTGCTCGCCGGACGCCACGCTCGCCGAGGTCGACGCGCTGTGTGCGCGGTACCGCATCTCCGGTGTGCCGGTGACCGACGCGAACAACAAGCTCGTGGGCATCATCACGAACCGCGACATGCGCTTCGAGCTCGACCACAGCAAGCGCGTGAGCGAGGTCATGACCAACGGGCCGCTGGTCACCGCGCAGGTGGGCGTGTCGGCCGACGCCGCGCTCGGGCTGCTGCGCCGCCACAAGGTCGAGAAGCTGCCGATCGTCGACGGTGACGGCAAGCTCAAGGGTCTGATCACGGTCAAGGACTTCGTGAAGACCGAGCAGTACCCCAACGCCACCAAGGACCCGGACGGCCGCCTGCTGTGCGCCGCCGCCGTCGGCGTGGGCGAGGACTCGTTCGTGCGCGCGATGACGCTCGCCGAGGCGGGGGTCGACGTGCTGATGGTCGACACGGCCCACGGCCACTCGCGCGGTGTGCTGGAGATGGTCGCCCGCATCAAGAAGGAGCTCGGCGACTCGACGGACGTCGTCGGCGGCAACGTCGCGACGCGCGCCGGTGCCCAGGCGCTGATCGACGCGGGCGCGGACGGCGTCAAGGTCGGTGTCGGCCCCGGCTCCATCTGCACCACGCGCGTCGTCGCCGGTGTGGGTGTGCCGCAGATCACCGCGATCTACGAGGCCTCGCTCGCCTGCCGTGCGGCCGGTGTGCCGGTGATCGGTGACGGCGGCATCCAGTACTCCGGCGACATCGCCAAGGCCATCGCGGCCGGCGCGTCCGCCGTGATGCTCGGGTCGCTGCTCGCGGGCACCCAGGAGGCGCCCGGCGACCTGATCCTGGTCAACGGCAAGCAGTTCAAGACCTACCGCGGCATGGGCTCGCTGGCCGCGATGCAGTCGCGCGGCGAGAACAAGTCGTTCTCGAAGGACCGCTACTTCCAGGACGACGTGCTCAACGAGGACAAGCTCGTCCCCGAGGGCATCGAGGGCCGCACGCCGTTCCGCGGCCCGTTGTCGCAGGTCGTGCACCAGCTCAACGGCGGCCTTCGGGCGGCGATGGGCTACACGGGCTCCCGCACGATCGCCGAGCTGCAGAACCAGCAGCTCGTGCGCATCACGGCGGCGGGTCTGAAGGAGAGCCACCCGCACGACATCACGATGACCGTCGAGGCTCCGAACTACACCACCCGTTAGGGTGTTCTGGCTGCTTGAAGCCTTGTTCTAATGCTTTGGAGAGGAACAACAGGTGCGCGATCTGGTCGAGATCGGCATGGGCCGGACCGCGAGGCGGGCCTACGAGCTGGACGACATCGAGATCATCCCGTCGCGTCGGACGAGGTCGTCGAAGGACGTCTCCACGACGTGGCAGATCGATGCCTACCGCTTCGACATCCCGCTGATCACCCACCCCACCGACGCCATCGTGTCGCCGGGCACGGCGGTCGCGGTGGGCGAGCTCGGCGGCCTCGGCGTGCTGAACGCCGAGGGTCTCTGGGCGCGGCACGGTGACGTGGACGAGGCGTTGTTCCGCCTCGTGCAGGCCACCGAGGACAACGACGACCCCGCCGCCGCGGTGAAGGTGCTGCAGGAGCTGCACGCCGCCCCGCTGCGGATGGACCTGATCGCCGAGGCGGTCAAGCAGATCCGCGAGTCGGGCGTCACCGTCGCGGTCCGCGTCAGCCCGCAGCGCGCCGCCGAGCTCACGCCGGACCTGCTGGCCGCGGGCGTCGAGATCCTGGTCGTGCAGGGCACGATCATCTCGGCCGAGCACGTGACCCGCGGTGGCGAGCCGCTGAACCTGAAGTCGTTCATCGCGGACCTCGACATCCCGGTGATCGCCGGCGGTGTCGGCGACTACCGCACCGCGATGCACCTGATGCGCACCGGCGCGGCGGGCGTGATCGTCGGCTACGGCTACACGCCCGGCGTCACGACCACCGACTCGGTGCTCGGCATCGGCGTGCCGATGGCCACCGCGATCGCCGACGCCGCGGCCGCGCGCCGCGACTACCTCGACGAGACCGGTGGCCGCTACGTGCACGTCATCGCGGACGGCGGCGTCACGACCTCGGGCGACGTGGCGAAGTCCATCGCCTGCGGTGCCGACGCCGTGATGCTCGGCGAGCCCCTCGCGGCCGCGACCGAGGCACCGGGCCAGGGCCTGTACTGGACGGCCTCGTCCGCGCACCCGTCGGTGCCGCGCAGCCTCGTCGCCGAGGCGGTGGACCAGGAGCTCGACCTGCGCCAGCTGCTGTTCGGCCCGTCCGCCGACCCGCGTGGCGTGACGAACCTGTTCGGCGCGCTCAAGCGGGCCATGGCCAAGACCGGCTACTCCGACCTCAAGGAGTTCCAGAAGGTCGGCCTGACGATCCGCGGCTGAACCCGATCACCCGGAAGGGCGCGCACCGGCTGGTGCGCGCCCTTCTGCTTTGCCGCTCGCGGCCAATGGGTGTGCATCTCGGTCTGCCGATCGCCGCTTGGGCCCAAACCTGATGTTGCAACCGAACCACCACCCCGTGCGTCCCACTGTTCGTGGAATTGGATGCCTTGTTCGGCGACGGCAAGAACAGCGACGTGGACACGATCGACCCGGACGCCGAGGTCCAGGAGCGCGAGGTCGAGGAAGCGCCCGAGGAGGACGAGGGCGTCGGGGGCATCGGCTGGAAGGCCCTCGCGCTGTTCCTCTGCGGTGGGCTGGTGATCACCGCCCTGTGCGTGGCCTTCATGGTCTGGGTGATCGAAGGCCTGGTGCTCTGAGGCGGAGGGTGCGCCTGCCCGGGCACCCTCGTTCTTCTCTCCAGTTTTTATGCAGTTCCGTGCATGTCCACGCTGCGCGAGGCTCGCGAGTTGACCGTCACCGAGGCCACGAGACGTGGCGTCGCCGGGTTGGTCGCCGATGCCGAGCAGGACGGTCCGGTGGTGGTCACCAGGCACAGCCGGCCGGTGGCCGCCGTTGTGCCCGTGAGCCGCCTGGCGGAGATCGACGAAGCGACAGCGGACCTGAGGGACCTGGCGCTCGTGCTCGCGCGGTCGGCTGCGGACTCCGGGCGGCGCACGTCCTTCGACGAGGTGCTGACGGCGTTCGGGCACACCCGTGAGTCGCTGGCCGCGGTGGAGGACGACTCGCTCGATGGCTGACGTCCTGTTCACCGACGCGGCGGTCGACGACCTGCGTCGCCTCGGGCCGGATGTCGTGCCCAAGGTGCTCGAGAAGGTCCAGATCCTGTTCGACGACCCGGAGGCCGGGCATCCCCTCGGTGGCGAACTGACCGGCTTCCGAAAGCTCGTCGTCGGGCGGAACCACTGGCGGATCGTCTACCGCGTCACCGCGGAGGGCGCCGTCGAAGTCTGTGAAGTGTGGTGCGTCGGCGTCCGGTCGGACGCCGAGGTCTGCTCGGAGGCGGCGGCGAGGCTCGACGCCATCGCCGAGAAGGACTCCGCGCTGTCCCGGCCGGCTGACGTGATCGGCAGGCTGGGCCGCCTGGCCGGTGACGTGGTCGTCGACGAGCCCCGGCGCGCGAGCCGGTTCCCGACTGGCCGGCGAACCGGCTCGTCCACACGGCCGGTATTCCGTCGGAGCAGGTCGCGGCTCTGAGCCTGGAGCAGGCGGTGGACCGGTGGACGGCCTTCATGACCGCGTCGCGGCCGTCTGAACCGATCGGGGACTAGGCGTTACCGGAAGTAACGCCTACTCTCCGGTTCATGGGTGAACTCGCCGGTAACTTCGATGTCGTCATCGTCGGCTCCGGGTTCGGCGGAAGCGTGGCCGCGCTCCGCCTGACCGAGAAGGGCTACCGCGTCGCCGTCCTGGAGGCGGGGCGCCGGTTCGCCGACGACGAGTTCGCGAAGACCAGCTGGGACCTGCGCCGGTACCTGTGGGCGCCGCGGCTGAGGTGCTTCGGCATCCAGCGCATCCACACCCTGCGCAACGTCATGGTGCTCGCCGGCGCCGGTGTCGGCGGTGGCAGCCTCGTGTACGCGAACACGCTGTACCGGCCGCTCAAGCCGTTCTACGAGGACCGGCAGTGGGCGCACATCACCGACTGGCAGGACGAGCTGGACCCGTTCTACGACCAGGCGAGCCGGATGCTGGGGGTCGTCACGAACCCCACGACGACCCCGAGCGACGTCGTCATGCAGAAGGTCGCGAAGGACATGGGGGTCGAGGACAGCTACCACCCGACGCCCGTCGGGGTGTTCTTCGGCGAGCCCGGCAAGAAGGCCGCGGACCCGTACTTCGGTGGCGCCGGACCGGAGCGGACGGGGTGCACCGAGTGCGGCAGCTGCATGTCGGGCTGCCGGGTCGGGGCCAAGAACACGCTGGTCAAGAACTACCTCTACCTCGCGGAGAAGCTCGGCGCGCAGGTCTTCCCGCTGACCACGGTCACGAAGCTCCACGAGGGCGGCGGCAGGTGGACCATCGACACCAGGACGACCGGCGGACGCGCCACCAGGACGTTCACCGCCGACCAAGTCGTCATCGCCGCCGGCACGTGGGGCACGCAGCAGCTGCTGCACAAGGCCAAGGCGACGACGCTGCCCAGGATCTCGGACAGGCTGGGTGAGCTGACCCGGACCAACTCCGAGTCGATCATCGGGGCCGCGCGGTACGCGGTCGACCCGGACAACGACTTCACGCAGGGCGTGGCGATCACGAGCTCCATCCACCCCGACGAGATCACGCACATCGAGCCCGTCCGGTACGGCAAGGGCAGCAACGCCATGGGCATGCTGCAGACCCTCGCCACGGACGGTGCGCTGAGCACACCGCGGTGGGTGCAGTTCCTCAAGCAGGCCGCCCGGCACCCGCTGCGGCTGCTCCGGCTCCTCAGCGTGCACCGGTGGAGCGAGCGGACGGTGATCCTGCTGGTCATGCAGAGCCTCGACAACTCCATCACCACGTTCCTCAAGCGCGGCAAGCTCACCAGCAGGCAGGGCCACGGCGAGCCGAACCCGGCGTTCATCCCGGCGGGGCACGAGGCGAACCTGCTGGCCGCCAAGCACATCGACGGCATGGCGGGCGGCACGTGGGGCGAGCTGTTCAACATCCCGCTGACGGCGCACTTCATCGGTGGCTGCGCGATCGCGTCCGACGAGCGGCAGGGCGTGATCGACCCGTACCACCGGGTCTTCAACTACCCGGGTCTGTCCGTTGTGGACGGATCGGCGATCAGTGCGAACCTCGGCGTGAACCCGAGCCTCACGATCACCGCTCAGGCCGAGCGGGCGTTCTCGCTGTGGCCGAACAAGGGCGAGGAGGACCAGCGGCCCGCCCAGGACCAGCCCTACCGCAGGGTCAACCCGACGAAGCCGAAGAACCCGGCGGTGCCCGAGCAGGCCCCGGCCGCCTTGCGGTTGCCGATCGTGAAGGCCTCCTGAGCTGGATCACGTGGCTACGGTGGAGGCATGGCCAAGAAGCCGTTCGCCTCCAGCGCCGACCTCACCCCCAAGGACGAGGTCTTCGTCGAGCTCGCCGAGGGCGTCTACACCCTGACCGCCGAGGGCGACCCCAACGTCGCGGCCATCGAGGCCGAGGACTTCCTGATCTGCTTCGAGGCGCGGGCGACCCCCGCGGCGGCACGCAGGTGGCTCGCCCAGCTGCGCGAGCACACCCGCAAGCCGGTGCGGTACCTCGTGCTGAGCCACTACCACGCCGTGCGCACGCTCGGGGCCAGCGCGTTCGAGGCGCAGGAGATCGTCGCGCACGAGATGACGCGGGTGCTGATCGCCGAACGCGGGCAGCAGGACTGGGAGAGCGAGTTCGGCCGCATGCCGCGGCTGTTCGAGCAGCCGGGGGAGATCCCCGGCCTGACGTGGCCGACGCTCACGTTCTCCGACCGCATGACGATCCCGCTCGGGGACGAGCGCGGCGACCTGGTGCTGCAGTTCCTCGGGCGCGGGCACACCGCGGGCGACATCGTGGCGTGGCTGCCGCAGCAGCGGATCCTGTTCGCGGGCGACCTGGTCGAGTCGCAGGCCGCGCTCTACACCGGTGACGCGTTCCACGACGAGTGGGCCACGTCCACTTTGGACGAGATCGAGGACCTGGGCGCCGAGGTCCTGGTCGGCGGGCGGGGCAAGGTCGCCCGCGACCGCATCGAGGTCGAGGCCGCCATCAACCAGAGCAGGCACTTCCTGAACGAGCTGCGCCGCACGGTCGGTGGGGTGCACGCCGAGGGCGGCACGCTCAAGCAGGCCTTCGAGCTCGCGCACAGCACCCTGGTGGGCCGCTACGGGCGCTGGCCGATCTTCGAGCACTGCCTGCCGTTCGACGTGAAGCGCTACTGGGACGAGTGCGACGGCAAGGACTGGCCGGAGATCTGGACCGCCGAACGCGACCGCGCGGTGTGGGACGCCCTCCAATGACGGTCCTGGTGGTCGGTGCCGGGCCGGTGGGCCTCGCGTCCGCGCTGTTCCTCGCGCGGGCGGGCGTGCCGAGCACCGTGCTGGAGGCCGCCCCGGAACGGGCGAGGACCGGCAGCCGCTCGATCTGCGTGCAGCGCGACGTCCTGGAGGTCCTCGAACGGATCGGCGTCGGGCAGGCCGTCGCCGACGCGGGCGTCACCTGGTACACCGGCCGCACCTTCCACCGCGACCGCGAGGTGCTGACCCTGACCTTCCCGGAGGCCGAGGGCTTCCCGCCGTTCGTGAACACCCCGCAGACCGTCGTGGAACAGCTGCTGGAACAACGGGTCCGCGCCGAGCCGCTGATCGAGCTCCGCTACGGCCACGCCCTGGAAGGCCTCAGCCAGGACGACGAGGGAGTGTCCACATCGGACGGAACAAGGGCGAGTCACTGCATCGCCGCCGACGGCGCGCACTCGAAGGTCAGGCAGCTGCTGGACATCCCGTTCGAGGGCTTCTCGTTCGACGACAGGTTCATCATCGCCGACGTCCGCGTCGACCTCGGCTTCGAGACGCCCGAACGCCGCTTCTACTTCGACCCGCCCTGGAACCCGGGCCGCCAGGTCCTGCTGCACCCGCAACCGGGTGGCGTGTGGCGCATCGACTGGCAGGTCGCGGGGGACGTCCAGCTCACCGACGACCGCGTCCGCGCGATCGTGGGCGACAAGCCCTACGAGGTCGTCTGGCAGTCCACCTACCGCTTCCACCAGCGGCGCGCGAGGACGTTCCGCCGCGGCAGGGTCCTGCTCGCGGGCGACGCGGCGCACGTGATGAGCCCGTTCGGTGCGCGAGGCCTGAACTCCGGCCTCTGCGACGCCGACAACGCGGCGTGGAAGATCGCCGCCGACCGCGCCGGCGAGGCGGGCCCGCACCTCCTCGAGTCCTACGACGTCGAACGGGGTGCCGCCGCCGACGAGAACCTGCGCATCACGGGCGAGACCATGCGCTTCCTGGTCCCCGGCACGCCGGAGGAACGGGCGCACCGCGAGCACGCCCTCGAAACGGGCGAGGGCATCGACTCCGGCAAGCTCTTCACCCCGTTCTCCTACGAGAACTCCCCGCTCACCACGGACGGCGGTGAGCTCGTCCCGGGCTCCCGCACCGCGGGCCCCGGCTTCACGACGAGGGACGGCAGGCTGATCAGGCCGGACGGGCACGTCGCCGCCCACCGTTGCGACGAACAGGTGAAACGACGTGCCCTCGGCTGGTGAGGGGGCAACCCGGGAGCGCGGCCGGACGTGGTCACGCCATGGGGGTAACCAGACGAACTCTGTTGCAGGGGACCGCACTTGCTGCCGCGTGCTGGGGAACGGGCACCGCGACGGCCACGGCGGCCGACACGAACTGGGCGAAGCTGCGCAGGAGGCTGGGTGACCGGCTCGTGCTGCCGCAGGACGCGCGCTACGACGAGCTGCGCGTGCCGTGGAACACGCTCTACGCCGACCGCAGGCCGGCCGCGATCGCCCGGTGCGTCCGGGTCGAGGACGTGCAGGCGTGCCTGGAGTTCGCCGCGCACGAACGCATCCCGGTGGCCGCGCGCAGCGGCAAGCACAGCTACGCGGCCTACTCGCTGCCCGAGAACGGCCTGGTCGTCGACCTGGCCGCGCTGTCGGGGGTGGCGGTCGCCGGCAGCCGCGCGCGGGTCGGCGCCGGAGCTCAGCTGCTGCCCGTCTACGAGGTGATCGGCGCCGCGGGCCGGGCGTTGCCCGCGGGCACGTGCCGGTCGGTCGGCATCGGCGGGCTCACGCTCGGCGGCGGCATCAGCGTGCTCGGCCGCAAGTACGGCCTCACGAGCGACCACCTGGTCAGCGCGCGGGTCGTCACACCGGACGGCTGCCTGCGCACCGCGTCCGAGCACTCCGAACCAGACCTCCACTGGGCGTTGCGCGGCGGAGGCGGTGGCAACTTCGGCATCGTCACGGAGTTCACCTTCCGCACCGACCCCGCGCCCGATCTGACGGTGTTCCGGCTCGCCTACCCGGCAGGGGCGGCGGCGGACGCGTTCGACGCCTGGCAGGAGTGGATGGACGGGGCGCCGGACGAGCTCTGGTCGGGCTGCACGGTCGAGGCGAACCCGGACGCCGTGACGGGTGTCGGCGGTGTGTACGTGGGCCCGAAGAAGAACCTGGTGCCGCTGCTGGACAAGATGCCGCCCGCGACGCGCACCGTCGAGGAGATGAGCTACCTGGGGGCGATGCGCTACTACGCGGGCGGTCCCGGACCCGGCTTCCGGTTCGCGGCGTCCTCGCGCATGCTGCGCCACCACCTGTCCGGACAGCACGTCGCGGAACTCGTGCAGGAGCAGACCGACGGCGCTGTCCTCTTCGACTCCTTCGGCGGCGCGCTGGGCCGCGTCGCACCGGACGCCACGGCGTTCCCGCACCGCGACGCGAAGGCCAGCGCCCAGATCTTCTTCGGCGCCGAGGGCAGGACGGAGGCGGCGGCCCGGCGGGCGGTCGCGGAGGTGCGGGACGGGCTCGGCGCGGGCACCACCGGGTACGTGAACTACATCGACCCGGAGATGCCCGACTGGCCGACCGCCTACTACGGCCGCAACCTCGCGCGGCTCAGGAAGGTCGCGCGACGCTACGACCCGGACCGCGTGCTGGCGTTCCCGCAGGGGCTTTAAAGCTGGATGCCCGTCAGCACGGTGACGCGCTCCTCGGTGAAGTCCTCCATCGCCGACCGGACGCCCTCGCGCCCGGTGCCCGAGCCCTTCACGCCGCCGTAGGGCATCTGGTCGGCGCGGTAGGACGGCACGTCACCGATGATCACGCCACCGACCTCCAGCTCGGCCGCGGCCTCGAACGCCACCTGCACGTCACGGGTGAAGACCCCGGCCTGCAGCCCGTACTTCGAGTCGTTGGCCTGCGCGAACGCGTCCTCGACGCCGTCCGCGACCGACACCACGAGCACCGGTCCGAAGATCTCCTCGGTCCACACCTTGGCGGTCTTCGGCACGTCGGTGAGCACCGTCGGCTCGACCGTGGCCCCGGTCCGCTTGCCGCCGAGGAGCACCTTCGCACCGACGTCGGTGGCCATGTTGACCCACTCCTCGACGCGGCGGGCGTTGTCCTCGTCGATCAGCGGCCCGACCTCGACCTCGGGGTCGTGCGGGTCGCCGGTCTTCAACGCGCCCACGGCCTCCACGAGCTTCGGCACGAACTCGTCGGCCCGGGAGCGGTCCACGATCACCCGCTGCACGGCGATGCACGACTGCCCGGCCTGGTAGTTGCCGAACGTCGCGATGCGCCGCGCCGCGTGGTCCAGGTCCGTCCAGTCGGGACAGATGATCGCGGCCGCGTTGGAGCCCAGCTCCATCACGACGTGCTTGCGCGGCGCTGCGTCCATCAACGACCAGCCGACCTTCGTCGACCCGGTGAAGGAGATGACCGGCAGCCGTTCGTCCTTCACCAGAGCGTCCATGTCCTTGCCGCGCACGGGAAGGACCGAGAACGCGCCCTCGGGCAGGCCGGTCTCGGCCAGGACCTCGCCGAGCAGCAACGCCGACAGCGGCGTGGCGGAGGCGGGCTTCACGATCACCGGCGCACCCACCGCGAGCGCCGGCGCGACCTTGTGCGCCACCAGGTTCAGCGGGAAGTTGAACGGCGCCACCGCGAGCACCGGCCCGCGCGGCACGTGTCGGACGATCGCCATCCGCCCCACGCCGCCCGCGTCGGTGTCGAGCCGCTGCAGCCCGCCGGTGAACCGGCGCGCCTCCTCGGCGGCGAAGCGGAACGTGTTGACCGCGCGCTGCACCTCGATCTCGGCCCACTTGAGCGGTTTGCCGTTCTCGGCGGTGATCGTCTCGGCGATCTCCTCGGCGCGTTCGGCCAGCGTCCGCGAGACCTGCAGCAGCGCCTCGGCCCGCACGTGGGCGGGGGTTCGCCGGAACTCCCCGGCGACGGCCGCGGCCGCCGCCACCGCACGTTCCACCTGGTCTCTGCCCGGTACGGCGACCGAGGCGACCTCGGTGCCGTCGAACGGGTGGAGAACCTCCAGGGCCTGCTCGCCCTGCTCGGGGCGGCCGGCGACCCAGCACGGCCGGGGTTGTGGTGTGAACGCGTCCATGTGGCCACGTTAGGCCCTATTGGCCTGCACGTACCTGATGAGATCCAAGTAGTGGCCGACATGCCCTTCCCGGCGCTGGAGCACGAACGCGGGGTGCTCCCGGATCGTCCGGACCATGTCGTCGAGCCGGACCAGGACGTGCTCCGGCTCGTACTCGATGCCGTAGGTCTCGCAGAACAGCCTCGTACGCCGTTCGCGGTCGTGGGGCAGCCCCAGCACGAACTGGACCACCGCCCAGCTGACGTCCCACCAGCGCGGCCCCGGATGAGCCGAGTCGAAGTCGAAGACGCCCACCGGCAGGCCGTCCCGGTAGACGGTGTTGTACGGCGCGAAGTCACCGTGCAGCACCACCTCGACCGGCTCCCGCGCGGGGTGCTGCCACCCGTCGCGCACGTCCACCAGCCCTGCCGTCGCGTCGTGCAGCCGCCGCAGCATCCGCGCCGACTCGACCAGCGAGGCGTCGTCGGACGGGAACACGTGGCCAACGTCACCGGGCAGGTAGCTGAGCAACTCGTGCTCGCCGTCGAGTGAGAGCGGGACCGGCGCGATCCCCAGGGGTGCCAAGCGCCGCAACAGCTCGTGCACCCGAGGAGCCCACGGACCCGCCGGTCTGCGCACCGCGTCACCCACCCTGAACACCTGGTTCAGCCCGCCACCGGTCAGCAGCTCCTCGTCCACGCATGACATCCTTGGCGGCGTGTCCGACACCAGCAACCGCCCTGTTCTCGTCGTCGACTTCGGCGCCCAGTACGCGCAGCTGATCGCCCGCCGCGTGCGCGAGGCCCAGGTCTACTCCGAGGTGGTCCCGCACACCGCGGGCGTCAGCGAGATCCTCGACAAGAACCCCCTCGCCATCGTGCTGTCCGGTGGCCCGTCGAGCGTCTACGAGGAGGGCGCGCCGCAGGTCGACCCGACGCTGTTCGAGACCGGCGTCCCGGTCTTCGGCATCTGCTACGGCTTCCAGGCGATGGCGCGCGCACTCGGTGGCGAGGTCTCCCACACCGGCACCCGCGAGTACGGCCGCACCGACCTGAGCGTGCCCACCGAGGGCGGCGCGCTGCACCAGGAGCTCCCGGCGAGCCACCCGGTGTGGATGAGCCACGGCGACGCCGTCACCAAGGCGCCCGAGGGCTTCACCGTCACCGCGACCAGCGAGGGCGCGCCGGTCGCCGCGTTCGAGGACACCGAGCGCCGCTTCGCCGGTGTGCAGTACCACCCGGAGGTGCACCACTCGCCGCACGGCCAGGAGGTGCTGCGCCGGTTCCTGCACGACGTCGCGGGCATCCGTCCGCAGTGGACCACGTCGTCCATCGTGGACGAGCAGGTCGCGCGGATCCGCGAGCAGATCGGCGACGGCAAGGCGATCTGCGGCCTGTCCGGCGGCGTCGACTCCGCCGTGGCCGCAGCCCTGGTCCAGCGCGCCATCGGCGACCGCCTGACCTGCGTCTTCGTCGACCACGGCCTGCTGCGCGCCGGCGAGCGCGCCCAGGTCGAGCGCGACTACGTGGCCGCCACGGGCATCAACCTCGTGACCGTCGACGCCCGCGAGCGCTTCCTCGGCGCCCTGGCCGGCGTCACGGACCCGGAGGAGAAGCGCAAGATCATCGGCCGCGAGTTCATCCGCGTCTTCGAGCAGGCCGAGCGCGACCTCAAGGCCGAGGGCGACTACCGCTTCCTCGTCCAGGGCACGCTCTACCCGGACGTCGTCGAGTCCGGCGGCGGCGCGGGCACCGCGAACATCAAGTCGCACCACAACGTCGGCGGCCTGCCGGACGACCTGCAGTTCGAACTGGTCGAGCCGCTCCGCGCGCTGTTCAAGGACGAGGTCCGCCGCGTCGGCACCGAACTCGGCCTGCCCGAGACGATCGTGCAGCGCCAGCCGTTCCCCGGCCCGGGCCTCGGCATCCGCATCATCGGCGAGGTCACCCAGGACCGCCTCGACACCCTGCGCCAGGCCGACGCCATCGCGCGCGAGGAGCTGACGGCCGCAGGGCTGGACCGCTCCATCTGGCAGTGCCCGGTCGTGCTGCTCGCGGACGTCCGCAGCGTCGGCGTCCAGGGCGACGGCCGCACCTACGGCCACCCGATCGTGCTGCGCCCCGTCTCGTCCGAGGACGCGATGACCGCGGACTGGACCCGCCTGCCGTACGAGGTGCTGGAGCGGATCTCGACCCGGATCACCAACGAGGTGGCCGAGGTCAACCGCGTGGTGCTGGACGTGACGTCCAAGCCGCCGGGCACCATCGAGTGGGAGTAGGGACGTGAGAAGGCCCCCGGGACACCGGGGGCCTTCGCCTTTCAGCGCTGCTGGTGCCGCAGGAAGCTGGAGTCGACCGTCACCGGACCGGTCAGGCGCCAGGTGCCGCGTTCGAAGACCAGGTTGCCCGTGACCGTGAACGGCAGCTTGCTCCGGTGGGCGAAG
The DNA here is from genome assembly GCF_036321065.1 of Lentzea sp. DG1S-22. NCBI lineage: Bacteria > Bacillati > Actinomycetota > Actinomycetes > Pseudonocardiales > Pseudonocardiaceae > Lentzea > Lentzea sp. DG1S-22. Next base: position 6,671,786 of record NZ_CP143276.1, read on the forward strand.
ATCGCCCAGTCGTAGTCCTCTCCGCCCAGCACGACGTGGATCTTCCGGGTTCGTCCGCGGACCTCGGCGCTCAGAACGATCGTGGTTTCGTCCTCGTCGTCCCCGCCGGACTCCTCACGGGTGAGCGACCGGACCTGGCCGACGACGGTTTCCGTGCGCGGTGGCTCTTCGCGCCGGACCAGGCGTTCTCGAACACGCGGCAGGCCGGCCATCGCGTCGCGGTCGACCACTATGCGCGAGGCGGGAACGTCCGGCCGAGGTTCACCGGCCGCCCAGTCGAAGGACAGGTCGAGCTCACGCAGCGAGTCCGACTCCGTCAGGTCTTGGAGCGACTCGACGAGGTTTGCGCTGAGGCCGCGTTCAGCAGCACGTTCGACGGCGAGAGCATTCCAGTTCAACGACAGGTCCCTGGCCGCGTGCAAACCTGTGGCCAGCGTTTCCATCACCTGCCGTGGGAACGGGGTCGCACGGGTGCCGTCGTCGCGATCAGGCGGGGGATCTCCGAGCCGCGTGACGACCGTGAAGACGAAGCTGCCGCGCTTCGTGTGCCCCAGGCGGATGTCCTCGTCGAGGAAGTCGGTCACCGTGCTGGAGCGGCGCCCACGATGCGAGTGCGTCGGATCGTCAGCCGAGGTCGCAGCGGCTTTCATCAACTTGAAGAGACCGTCCAGAACCTTCTCGGCCTGCTTGAACGGAAGGGTGCCGTCGACCATGACCTGGTCGAACCGGACGAAGAAGAGGTCGGCGCGGGTGGCGGTGATCTTCTCGGCCAGGCGTCCGGGGTCCCAGTCGTAAGCGGTGGCCAGGGTCCTGAGGGTGTCGCGGAAGCGCTGGGCGAAGTCGACGAAGTCGGTGGCCAGCGGGAGCATGACCCTTGCCTCGTCGTTCAGGCGCCAGATCTGCCGGACCTGCGGAACCTGCGTTTCGAGCTGCCAGTCGTTGGCGGCGAGGTACTGCTGGACGGCCAGCGGGTGGAGGCTGTCGGCGAGTTCGCGGTAGTCGTCGACCGATGGGCTGCTCACCAGACACCTCCTCCGCCGACCCTCTGCATGGTGCTCTGCAAGCTCGAAGAGGCCTGTTCTCGGCTTGCGGTCAGGAACCGTTCCTCGCTGAGGTTCACCAGAGCCAGTCATCGCGAGGAACAGGAGCACACCGAGAAACACCTCGTTGTAGCGCTTGGCGTTGCCGGGCTTCAGAAACGGGTCGCGCTCCACGTTCCGCGAGAAGTGCGTCCTTCGCAGTCAGCAGTGCCCTCCGTCGAGCGGAGTCACCGGTTCCGGATCGCCGTCTCCACCGACCATGGGCTCCCTCTTCGCAAACGGCGGACCGGCAGGACAGTAGGTGCCGCCGCGAAGGGCAAAAGGGGGATCCGCTCGACAGTCACCCGAAAGTGAGAAGGCCCCCGGGACACCGGGGGCCTTCGCCTTTCAGTTCTTGCGCCTCAACGAGTTCGTCAGCAGGACCACACCGACCACGATGGCCGTTCCCCCCAACGCCCACCTGAGGTCGAACCAGAAAGTGCCGTTGGTCAGCACGTAGGCCGCCATCAGCCCACCGCCGATCCCGAACACGAGGCCCAGCGGGTCGATCCGCCTGCGCATCACCGGCTGCTGGTCAGTCACGGAGCACCCGCACCTCTCCGACGTTCGCCCGAACGTCCAGGTCGATCTTCAGTCCACCCTCGCCGTCGCCGCCCAGGTCGACGCCCTCGACCTGCACGTTGCCGCCGTCGGCCGTCCTGCCGAGGCAGTCGAGGTCGCCGATGGAGGACGCCTCGCAGTGGAACGTCACGTCGGCGTTCTTCGCCACGTGCACGGTCATGTCGCCGAGATCCGACTCGACGGCGGTCTTCACCGAACCGGAGTCCGGCAGCTGCCGCAGGTCGATCATCACGCTGCCGACGCCGAGCTCGTACCTCTCCTTGATCTCGCCGATGTTCTGCGGGGTCACCTTGAGGTCGCCGACACCGGGCCGGCCGTCGAAGTCGACCGCCGTCAGGCCGAAGCCGACGACGGACAGCGGGACGAGCAGCCAGATCAGGCTGCGGCCGCCGCCTGCGAACGAGCCGACCAGCAGGCCCGCGGCCAGCACCGCGATCGCCAGGCCGATCACGTGCGCCACGGTGAACCACGGCACCCACGCCCCGGCGATCGCGGACGCGGCCACCACCAGCGTCGCCACGCCCAGCGTCACACCGGCCACGCGCGGCTTGCGCGGGCGGGGTGCCGGCGGCTGCGGCTTCGGTGCCGGTTCCGGCAGGTCCCACGCGAACGGCGCGGCGCCCAGCGGGTCCCAGGCCGGTGCGCCCGGCACCGGGGGTGTCAGCGGCGGTTCGGCGATCGTCGCGGCCGGCTGCAGGTGCCCGCGGTTCTTCTGCAGCAGGTAGATGCAGGCCACCGAGGCCGCGATCGTCGCGAAGACCTGGAACCCGCCGCTGCCGAACGTGAACGCGAGCGCGGGGAACATGAGGACCCCCAGCAGCACGGTCTGGCCCTGCGACACCGAGCTGTGGCCCTTGTTGACCAACGCCTCGAGCGGCGACACCTGGTCGCCCTCCTCCGGCAGCAGCAGCCAGCCCGCCAGGTACATCGGCAGACCGACACCACCGGACAACGCGAGCGCGACGAACGCGATCCGCACGATCACCGGGTCGATCCGGTAGCGCAGGGCGATGCCGGTGGCCACGCCGCCGAGCTTGCGTCCTGCGCGGGGCCGCACCGGACGGTGGGCCCAGAACTCCCTGAGCGTGTCCGCCACGCCCTGCATTGCCTTCTCAGTCCCGCTCACGACGTCAAGGTTGCGCTTCCCGCCCCGCCACCACATCAGGGACCAGCCCTGAATCAGGGAACCGGGGTCATCCCTGATGAACCGCGGACCGGGACGTGTGACGATCAGGTGGTGAGTGCACTGATCGAGCCGATGCGGCGTCGACGCACCGGCCGGGTGGTCGCGGGCGTGGCCGGTGGACTGGCGGACCACCTCGGCGCCCCCGTCTTCTGGGTGCGCGCGGTGTTCGCCGTCTTCGCCGCGTTCAGCGGGGTCGGCATCATCGCCTACGGGTTGCTCTGGATGTTCGTCCCGCAGTCGGCGGTGGCGGAGCCGGAGACCGACACCGACCGCAAGGAGTGGCAGCAGGCCGTCGGCCTCGCGGCTCTCGGCGTCGGCGTCGCGGTGTTCACCGGCCTGCTCGGGGGAGCGTGGAGCGGGTGGATCACCGGGCCGATCGCGGTGGCGCTCATCGGCGCCGCGGTCGTGTGGCGCGAGGCCGACGAGGCGCAGCGGCGCCGCTGGCGGGACGGTGCGTTCTCGCAGGGGAAGACGGGGATCGTGCGGACGGTGGCGGGAGGCGCGCTGGTCGTGGCGGGGGTCGCCGCGTTCCTCGTGGTGAACGACTCCGTCGCGAACCTCTCGACCGTCGTGCTCTCCGTGGTCGCCACGCTGGTCGGCGTCGCTGTGCTGACCGTGCCGCTGTGGATGCGCCTGGTGCGCGACCTCGACTCGGAGCGCCGGGCGCGCATCCGCACCGAGGAACGCGCCGAGATCGCCGCCCACCTGCACGACTCCGTGCTGCAGACCCTGGCCCTGATCCAGAAGCAGTCCGAGTCGTCGCGGGAGGTGAAGCGCCTGGCCCGCAGCCAGGAACGGGAGCTGCGCAGCTGGCTCTACGGCCGCGAGGTCGGCGAGCAGCCGCACTCCATCAGCGTCGCGATCGCCCAGGTGTGCGCGGAGGTGGAGGACGGCTTCGCCATCGCCGTCTCGCAGGTCGTGGTCGGGGACTGCGAGCTGGAGGACGGCATGTTCGCGCTGGTCCAGGCGTCGAAGGAGGCGATGGTCAACGCCGCCAAGCACGCGGGGGTGGGCGAGGTGAGCCTGTACGCCGAGGTCGAGCCGGAGAAGGTCACGGTGTTCGTGCGCGACCGGGGCAAGGGGTTCGACCCCGACACCGTCCCGGAGGACCGGCATGGCCTCGCGGGCAGCATCCGGGGGAGAATGACGAGGCACGGCGGGGAGGTGCGACTGCGCACGGCTCCGGGAGAGGGGACCGAGGTGCAGCTCGAGATGCCGAGGAAGCAGGAGGCCAGGACGTGAGCGTGAGGGTGTTCCTGGTGGACGACCACGCGTTGTTCCGCGCGGGGGTGCGGGCGGAGCTCGACTCGATCACCGCGGAGGTCGAGGTCGTCGGCGAGGCGGGCAGCGTCGGTGAGGCCGTGGCCGGCATCGCGCACCACAGGCCGGACGTCGTCCTGCTCGACGTGCACATGCCCGACGGCGGCGGTGCCGAGGTGCTGCGCCAGATCCGCACGAAGATCCCCGAGGTCACGTTCCTCGCGCTGTCGGTCTCCGACGCCGCCGAGGACGTCATCAACGTCATCCGCGCCGGTGCCAGGGGCTACGTGACGAAGACGATCTCCAGCCAGGAGCTGGTCAGGGCCGTCGTGCGGGTCGCGGAGGGCGACGCGGTGTTCTCGCCGCGACTGGCCGGGTTCGTGCTGGACGCGTTCGCCGACCGGCCGGGAGCCGCGCCGATCAGCGATCCCGAGCTCGACCTGCTGACGCCGCGCGAGCGGGACGTCCTGCGGCTGCTCGCCCGCGGCTACGCCTACAAGGAGATCGCGTCCGAGCTGTTCATCAGCGTGAAGACGGTCGAGACGCACGTGTCGAGCGTCCTGCGCAAGACGCAGCTCTCCAACCGCTACGAGCTCTCCCGCTGGGCCACCGACCGCAGACTGGTCTGAGGGACTTGATCGGGAAGGTCGCCCGCGGCGCCACCGAGGTGCTCGCGCCGTGGGTCTGGGTGGTCCTGCTGCCGTTCGTGGTGGCGGCCGCGACCGAGAGCTTCTGGAAGACGCTGCTGTGGGGGTGCGTGGTCGCCGTGACGGCGTCCATCATCCCGATGGCCGTCATCGTGCGTGGCGCCCGCAAGGGGAGGTGGGACGGCCACCACGTCACGAACCGCGAGGGCAGGGCGGTCCCGCTGATCACGGCCGGTGCGTCGCTGACGGCCGGCACGGTGGTCATGGTCCTGGGCGGTGCGCCCCGGTCGGTGCTGGCGCTCGCGGGCAGCATGGTCGTGTCGCTGGTCGTCACCATCGCGATCACGTTCGGGCTGCGGTGGAAGATCTCGCTGCACGCCGCCGTGGCGTGGGCGGCCGTGGTGACGCTGACGATCGTCCACGGACCGTGGTGGCTGCTGCTCGCGCTGCCCGCCGCGCTGGTGGCGTGGTCGCGGGTCGAGCTGGGTGACCACACGACGGCGCAGGTGCTGGCGGGGTCGGTGATGGGCGTGGTCGTGGGTGGCGGCAGCTTCTGGCTGCTCAGCTGACCCGCCGCGAGCTGACGATCTTCATCTCGTTGTTCACGTTGCCGACCTCGATGTCGTACGTGCCGTTCTCGGTGACGTTGTTCTTCGTGGTGATCAGGCCGATGCTGACCATCCAGTTCGCGCCCTCCGACCGGACGGTGCCGGGGCCCGCGAGGTCGACCTTCGAGTAGGCGCTCCACCGCTTCAGGTAGTCGCCCCTCGGCTCGGCCGCGTTGCCCCTCAGGTTCTCCCACGCCTTCTCGGCGTTCGCGGGCAGCAACCGGTAGTGGGCCTGCACGAAGTCGTTCGCCTGGTCGGCGGAGAAGACGACGTACCTGGTCTGCGCGCCGTCCGGGAAGTCCGCGTTGACCGGGCTCACGCCTCCGCCCGTGCCGCCCCAGTACGCGGCGGCCGCGCCACCGCCTACCGCGAGGACCCCGATGATCGCGAGGATGACCAGGATGCGCCGGTTCGGCGGCTTGAGCGCGCGTTCGGGCCGCGGGATCACCAGCGGCTGCGACGGCTGCGGCTCGGCGGCCAGCAGGTCGGCCGCCTCCTGCGCGGTGGGCCGGTCCCGCGGGTCCTGGGAGAGCAGCCGCATCAGCAACGGCGTCAGCTCGCCCGCGCTCTTGGGGTCGCGGAGCTGGCCGCTGGCGGCGCGGTAGAGGAGGCCGAAGCTGTTGTCGCTGGGCCCGAAGACGGACTCGCCCTCGATGGCCGTGTAGATCGTGGCGCCGAGCGAGAACACGTCGGAGGCCTCACCGGGCTGCTCACCGCGGGCCACCTCGGGTGCGAGGTACGCGGGCGTACCCGAGATCACGCCGGTGTCGGTCATCGTGCCGTCGCCGGTCGCCTTGGAGATGCCGAAGTCGGTGATCTTGACCGTGCCGTCGTGGCCGATCAGGACGTTGCCGGGCTTGATGTCGCGGTGGACCAGGCCGGCGGCGTGCGCCGCGGCCAGCGCGGAGGCGACCTTCGCGCCGATGCTCGCTGCCTGGGCCGGCTTGAGCGGCCCCCGCTCGGCGATCAGCGCCGACAGGCTCTGCGAGGCCAGGTACTCCATGACGATCCACGGCTCCTCGCCGTCGCTCGCCACGACGTCGAACACCGCGATCGCGTGCTGGTGGTGCAGCCGGGCGGCGTTGCGGGCCTCCCGCATCGCGCGCTGCTGGTCGCCCGTGACGAGCTGTTTGACCGCGACCTCGCGGGCCAGCACCTCGTCGCGTGCTCGCCAGACCACCCCCATCGCCCCGCTGCCGATGCGCTCGAGCAGCGTGTAGCGGCCCCCGATGGTTGTCACACCCTGAGACTAATCAATCGCACAGACGAGCATCCGCGGTTCCCCGTTCACGGGGTGGTGCGGACCGCACCGAGCCGGTCCACCGGTGGGGACCCTGTTCCGGGACTTCCTCGGTGATCTCGCCGTTCACCGGTGGTCTCCCGCGACGAGCTGGTCGGCCACGCTGCCCCGCGTGCCGGCACCTCGTCCCGCGCCCTTGCGACCACCGCGAACCCCTGCCGGTCCTAGTCGATCGTCGAGACCAGCTTCTGCAGCTCCCGGTCGAAGTCGATCCAGAGGTCCTCCTCGCCCGGCTGGACGACGTCGTAGGAGGCGTCCAGGAACTCCGCCACGTCCTCGGCGACGGCGCTGAGGATGGCGAACCCGGTCGGCGCGTTCAGCTCGACCAGGACGCGCTCCGGGTCGTCGGAGGCGGGCCGGACGAGGATGTCGCCCTCACCGGACGGCGTCAGCAGGCCGTCGGCCAGCAGGTCGCGGGCGAACATCCACTCCACGCGGCCGGAGCCGGTGAAGAAGAGGACGGCGACCGCGTAGGGGTCCTCCGGGTCGTAGACGAGCTCGGCCTCGACCGGGGCGGGAGCCGCTCCGGGTGCGAGGAGCTGAAAAGTCGTCCGCGTGGTGACCTTCAGGTTTCCGTTGTTCATGTCGATGTCCTTCTCGGGCTGTTCTCCAACTCCGCTTACAAAGAGGAGACGGCTGAGCAGCCCGATAAGGACGCGATTCGTCTCGGATCCATCCTATTGGGGGAGACGTGCGTCTCACCGGTCAGCGTTTGACCAGGTCGCGCGTCTCGTTTGGTGAGATGGCCTGGCCGGTCGAGACGGGCTTGCGGCGGGTCAGCGCGACGCCCACGAGCACCACCAGCATGCCGATGACGACCCTCGCGTTGAGCTGCTCGCCGAGGAAGACCGCTCCGAGGAGCACGGAGACGACGGGCAAGAGGTAACCGACGGTGGTCGCCGTCGTGGCGCCCTCGTCGGCGATGACGCGGTAGTTGAGGATGAACGCGACGCCGGTGCCCAGGACGCCCAGGACCGTGACGGCGACGATGCCCACCCAGTGCAGGTGCAGCGGCTGCAGGCCGCCGAACGGCAGGGCGAGCAGCAGCATCCCCATCGCGGTCGTCAGCTGCATGGCGGCGAGCTGGGTCGAGGTGGCGCCGGTGCCGACCAGGAAGCGGCCGGCGTAGGAGTAGCCGACGGCGTAGCTCGCGGCGCCGATGAGGCAGAGCACCGCGCCCCAGCTCGCGATGCTGTTGGCCGACTGCCACGGCGCGAAGATCAGCAGCACGCCGCCGAAACCGAGCACGAGACCGAGCAGGCGAACCAGGTTGCTGATCTTCTCGCTGCCGAGCACGAGGCCGATGGCCAGCGCGAAGAGCGGCGTCGTGGAGTTGAGCACCCCGGAGACGCCCGAGTCGACGGTCTGGCCGCCGAACGCGAAGAGCGTGAACGGCACGGCGCTGCCGAAGAAGGCCACGAACAGCATGTGCGCCCAGATCCCGCGCTCACGGGGCAGCGTCATCCTCGCCGTGGCGAGCACGGCGAACAGCACAACCGCTCCGAAGAACGTCCGCACGAGCGAGATCTGCAGGGGAGCCAGGCTGCCGAGCGCGAGCTTCATCCACAGGAAGCTGGATCCCCACAGCAGGGCGAGCACGCCCATCCTGATCAACGTTCCGCGTTGGTTCACGGGTCCACCTTGCGCCAGGGCACGTGTGAAAACAATTTAATTGTTGTGGGAAACCTTTAAGCGGCGCTGTACGGTCGAGGCATGTTGGACGTGCGACGCATGCAGGTTCTCCGAGCGGTCGTGACCACGGGTTCCATCACCGCGGCCGCGACCAACCTCGGCTACACGCCCTCCGCCATCTCGCAGCAGGTCGCGGGCCTGGAGAAGCAGGCGGGCCTGCCGCTGCTCGAACGCGTCGGCAGGGGCGTGCGGCCCACCGCCGCCGGTCGCCTGCTCACCGATCACGCCGGGCGGCTCGCCGAGCAGCTGGCCGAGGCCGAGAGCGCCCTCGCGGCGTTGCGCAACGGCTGCGCCGGCACGTTGCGCGTCCGCTACTTCGCGACGGCGGGAGCGGCGCTCGTGCCGCCCGCGGTGGCGACGTTCCGGGCGGAGCGGTCGGGCGTCGAGCTCGACCTGAAGCTCACCGAGCCCTACGACCCGTTCGAGGAGCTCGTCGCGGGCCGCGCCGACGTGGCGATCACCGTCCTGGAACCCAGCGACCCGGCGCCGGAGGGCGTGGTCGCCCGCCACCTGCTCGCGGACCCGTTCTACGCCGTGCTGCCACGAGGCCACGCCCTGGCCCGCAAGCGCGTGCTCGACCTCGGCGAACTGGCCGACGAGCCGTGGATCAACGCGGACTGCGGCGCCACCGGCCCGTGCGCGACCCTCGTCACGAACGCGTGCGCGGGAGCCGGGTTCGCGCCCAAGGTCGCCGTGGAGAGCAACGACTACGCCACCGCCCAGGGCTTCGTGGCGGCCGGGCTCGGCGTCACGATCATCCCGCGGCTCGGCCTCGGCTACGCGCATCCGGGCGTCGTGCTGCGCAAGGTGCGCAATCCCGAGCCGGTGCGGCACATCCACGTCGTCTACCGCGAGGACGCCGCGTGGAACCCCGCCGTGATCAGCCTGGCGGAAGCGCTCGAGAAGGCCGCGCGGGCCAGCTGACCCGCGACCCCTAGGCGCTGCCGAACGGCTTGTCGTAGCTCAGCAGGAAGTTCGGCGAGCGCCACTCCAGCGAGACCTGGCGCTGCATCGACGACTTCGAGCCGTCCTTCTTCTCGACTTCCAGCGTCACCACGAAGTAGTAGGGCTGGCGCTCCTCGACGCTGGTGACCTTGCTCTTCTTGATGCCGCCCCAGAACGTCCGGAAACCGTCCACGCCGCCGGGGTACTGGCCCTGGAAGTTGCCGTTGCCCATCGCCCAGGCCTCGTCCGGCTTCTTCGGGGCGAGCTCGAAGTAGTCCTCGAGCAGGGTCTTCTTGTCCCCGTCGGTCGGGGTCTCGGTCCACTGGCCGGCCTTGCCCGACGACTTGGGCGGCGTCGACTGCTCCGTCGGGTCGTTGCCCTGGGTCTGCTGGGTCGAGGTGCTCGCGCCCGCGTTGTTGTTCTGGCCGTTGCCGCCGCTGCCGTTCGAGATCATGCTCGCGAACATGATGCCGATGACGGCCGCCGCCACGATGGCGAGCGCGGTGTAGACGGTCGACTTCTTGCTCTTCGTCGCCGACGACGGCGTCGAGGGCCGTGCGGGCTTCGGGCGCTGCGAGTACTGGGGCGCGGCGGCCGGGCGGTGGTTCGACGGCTGCTGCTGCGTGGGAACGGCCCGCGGCGGCGCGTGCAGGTCCACCCGCGTCGCGTTGGGCGGCGGTGGGGTCGGCTGGGCGTGCTGCGGCGGGAGGGCCCGCGTGGCGGCCTGCTGCTGCGGCTGCTGCACCGGGGCACCGCGCCACGACGGCGGGTGGGTCGGCGCGACCACGGAGGGCGTGAAGGCGGGGGTGGCCTGGCCGTTCGCGACGGCGGCGAGCGCGTCGCGGGCCTCGGCCATGGTCGGCCGGTCCTCCGGCTCCGCTCTCAGCAGGCGCATCAGCAACGCCGTCAGCGGGCCGGCGTTGCGCGGCGGGTTCACCTTGCCGGACGCGACCTTGTGCAACAGCGCGATGGTGTTCTCGCTCAGGCCGAACGGCGGCTCGCCCTCGATCGCCGCGTACAGCGTGGAGCCGAGGGAGAACACGTCGGACGGCGAGCCGGGGTCGTAGCCCTTGGCCACCTCGGGGGCGAGGTAGGCCGGGGTGCCCGCGAGCATGCCCGTCGCGGTGACGGTGACGTCACCGGTCGCGCGGGAGATGCCGAAGTCGGTGATCTTGACGGTGCCGTCGTCGCCGAGGAGCACGTTGCCGGGCTTGATGTCCCGGTGCACGATGCCCGCGTTGTGCGCGGCGGCGAGCGCGGAGGCGACCTGCATGCCGATCGAGGCCACGTCGCGCGGCGGGAGCGTGCCGCGTTCGGACAGCACCGCCGAGAGGCTCTTGGACGGCAGGTACTCCATCACGAGCCACGGCTGGCTGTCGTCCTCGGCCACGTCGTACACGGCGACCGCGTGCGGGTGCTGAAGACGCGCGGCGATCCGCCCCTCGCGCATGGCCCGTCGCTTCGCCTCGTCCGTGTCGGATTCGGCGAGTCCGGGCTGCAGGAGGAGTTGCTTGACCGCGACGGTGCGGTGCAGGCGTTCGTCGTGTGCCGTCCAGACGACGCCCATGGCGCCGCTGCCGATCCGCTGGCTCAATCGGTAGCGACCAGCGACCAATCGGCCATCGTCGGTCACAGTTGCTCCCCGCTGTGCGGTCACTTGCTCTCTGTTCAACGGCTGGTCACACCTTCGGGTTCAGATCACCCATCGGTGCGGGTACCCACCTTACGAGATTTCTACGGCGCAACGACGTTCAGCCCGCCGGAGGCGGCGGGACGCTCGAACTCACCGGCGGCCTTGTCGTGGTCGTCGTCGTGGTCGTCGTCGTTGTTGTCGTAGTCGTCGTGGTCGTCGTCGTAGTGGTGGTCGTAGTAGTAGTCGTCCTCTGAGCAGACGTCGTTTCCTGCGTCGTGGTTGCCTGGGCCGTGGTGGTGGTCACCTCGGGCTGCAGGCCCTCCGTGGTCGTCGGCACCACCGAGGAAGAGCTCACCGGCGGTGCGGACGGCGTCCTGCCCTGCTCCTTGCTGAACACGCCCAGCGCGACCATCAGGCCACCGATCACCAGCAGCAGTGCCAGCACCACCGCGGCGATCATCAGCGGCCTGTTGTCCGGGCCCGGCCGGCCGACGGGAACCATCGGAGGGGCCGTGCGGGGCGGCGAGGTGCGCACCGACGCGGCCACCGGGCGGACCACCCGGGTCCGGTCCGGCTCCACGACCGTCGTCGGATCGGGACCGTCGACCGGCACGGGCAGACCGCTGAACGACGGTGCCATCCCGTGGGCGACGGCGTTGAGCAGCTCGCGCGCCTGCGACATCGTCGGCCGGTCGTCCGGCTCGAAGTTCAACAGGTACAGCAGCGTGTCGGCCAGCGGGTGGTCCACCGTCGGCGGGTTGATCCGCCCGGCCGCGACGGCGTGCAGAACACCGAGAGTGTTCTCGCTCACTCCGTAGGGCGGTTCGCCCTCCATCGCGGCGAACAGCGTCGAGCCGAGCGAGTAGACGTCCGAGGCCGGCGTCGGGTCCTGGCCCCGCGCGATCTCCGGCGCGAGGTACGCGGGCGTGCCGGCGATCAGGCCGGTCTTGGTGACCGTGATGTCGTCGGACGCGCGCGAGATGCCGAAGTCGGTGATCTTGACGACGCCGTTCTCGGCGATCAGCACGTTGCCGGGCTTCACGTCGCGGTGGACGATCCCGGCCGCGTGCGCCGCGGCCAGCGCCGCCGCGCACTGGGTGCCGATGCTCGCGACCTCGACCGGGTCCATCGGCCCGCCCTCGGCCAGCGCGTCGGCGAGGCTGTAGGACGGCAGGTACTCCATGACCAGGCACGGGACGCCGTCTTCCTCGACGACGTCGTACACGGCGATGGCGTTCGGGTGGTGCAGCTTCGCGGCGATGCGGCCCTCGCGCATGGCGCGCTGGATGGCCTCGTCCTGCTCGGTCTCGTCGAGACCGGGCGCCAGCAGCAGCTGCTTGATCGCCACCTCGCGGCCGAGGCGTTCGTCGTGGGCGCGCCAGACGATGCCCATCGCACCGGAACCGATGCGGTCGAGGAAGCGGTAGCGGTCGGCGATCAGGCGGCCGTCCGAGGTGTCGGACGTGGTCACGAGACCGCCAAGCCGGTGCTCGACAGCGTGAAGGCGGCTGCGGCAGCAGATCCCACGCTCGTGCTCCTCGTGCGGTAGTCAGCGGGTCGTCGCGAATGCCCGCACAGGGTACCTGCCGTGGGCCGACGCCGAGCTACCTGTTCGTACGTCAGTTCGCCGGGGCGAAGAAGTCGAATCCGCCAACGGTGTCGCCCACGGTGTTGAGGACCGGGTCGAGCAGGCCTAGGTCGACGCTCACGTCGACCGGGTTGGACGGGGTGGGCAGCGCGTCGGAGCTGGGCGGCGGCGCGGGCGTGCTGCTGCTCGGCGGGGTGGTGGAGGACGAGCTGGGCGGCGGCGCGGGCGTCTCGCTCGACGGCGGCGTGCTCGGCTGGCTGGTCTCCGTGGACGTCGACGGCGTCGTCGTGGCGGGCGGCGTCTGCGAGGTGGGCTGCGTCGGCTGCTGCGTCGGCTGCTGGGCCTGCGTCGGCGCCTGCTGCTGCGCCGGGCGCTGCGGCTGGGCCTGGACGTACGGCGCGACGCGCGTCGTCGGTTCGGCCGAGGCCGGGGCGGCCTGCTCGGTCTCGGTGGTGTCGGCCTGCTGGGTCTTGTTCGACGGCAGCTTCACGACGCCTTCGGTGCCGGAGCTCGCGCCACGGGCCTGGGCGCGCTCGTCGAACCGCACCTCGGCGAGCGGGCGCTCGTCGGGGGAGGACAGCCACGACGACGCGGCGAACGCGACGGAACCGCAGAGGACCACGCCACCGCTGGCCGCGGCGGCCAGCTTGCCGACGGTGAACCCGCCGCGCTGCGTGTCGTCGGCACGGCCCTCACGACGCAGCAGCTCGGTGATGTGCAGCTCCTTCATGGGCTGCTTCTTCGGCTTGCCGCCGGACGCCTTGACGGGCTTGAACTTGACCGTCGGCTCGAAGGCCTCGGGGGTGATGTCGTCGGTGATCACCGGGATCTCCACGGTTTCCGCCTCGCGGCGGGCGATCAGCTCGGCGACGGACAGCTGGCCGGTCGACTCCGCCGACCCGTTCAGCCGCCGACGATGGTCCTCAATCGACACCGCTCGTTCACCCTTCCAAGTTCGCGTTTGCGCACTGGCGGGAACATGGATACCGAATCGTGACCCGAGATGTAACCCCTATGGGGGAATTTTCACGGCCGGAACCCAGTTTCCGCGACGAGCGGTCACCGTTCGACTGCGAACGGCGGTCCCGCTTGGGCGCGACCTAACTCCGTTGCGCCGAAAGGACCTCGGTGCCGATGATCCGGGGCTGCGTCGTGTCGGTGAGCCAGAAGAGCTGTTCGAGGCGCAGCCAGCCGCCGTCGAGCTCCTGCATCGACACGACCGCGAGCACCGACCCGTCCGGCCGCAACGACGTCTGGTCGACGTTCACCAGCTTGATCATCCCCCAGGAGTCGACGAACTCCTCCGGGTTCGCGCCGACCAGGTCCGGGGACAGCAGCTTGGCCGCCGATTTGGGCTTCGTCGTGAGCAGCTCGTAGAACCGCTTCACCACGTCGACCTGCGGCTGGGGACCGACCGTGACCTCCGGCGTGGCCGGTTCGGACGTCTCCAGCAGCAGTGCGGACGGATCCGGCACCGGGGCCGCGACGGCCGCGCTGGGCTGCCTCGGCGCGCGCTCGTCCGGCAGCTGCGCGGACAGGACGTCGGGGCGCAGCGCGCTCGCACCGGACAGCGCGACGGGACGCTGGGCGACCGGGATGCCGTTGTTCGCCGGGCTCCTGCTCGCGAGGACCGCGGCACCGGCGATGGACGAGACCAGGACGACCGCGCCGGCGAGCAGGCCCGCGGCCCTGGCGGCGCGGCTGGACCTGGCGCGGCGGCGGCGGCGACCGGGCACGGCCGGGATCACCGCCGTGGTCGCCGTCATGTCCTCGGTCGGACCGAGCAGTGATGTGACGAGAGCATCGGTGGCGGCCTCCTCGGTGGAGAGGATGCGCATCGGGCCAGGCTGCTGCTTCATCAGCTCAGCCACGCTGATCGAGCCGGCGCGGGTGTGTCTCCGCCCGGTCGTCGCGGGACGCTGCACTGCTCAGGTCCTCCGTACTGTCCGTGGTCACCTGAAGACGTACCGTGGCTTCGCGTGACCGTGCCAGCGTGCGGCTGAACTTCATCCGTTCGTGGCGGTCAGCGGCCTCAGGATCCGCTCGAAGGTGCTACTTACTACATTCGGTCGCACCGGGTATGACCTTGAGCGGCTTCAGCCGCCGGTCTTCAACCGTTCACCGTTGATCAGCGGAAGGTCGCCGGCGGTGAAGCTGAGCTCGCGCTTCTCGGTGCTGACCGTGCCGTCCTTCTTGGTCACCCGCAGCAGGCTGACGGTGAGACCCCTGCCCGGGTCGACCACGATCTCCTTCACCTCGATCAGCGAGATGTCGGCGAGCCTGCCCTCCAGCAACACGCCCGCGTTCGACCTCACGGGGTCCGTCGTCAAGGCGAGCGCCGTGTCGGCGTTCGTCACCATCCCGCTGTAGAAGCTCTCGGTCTGCTCGGCGATCTTGCCGCCGTCGACGACGGGAGCCTCGGTGACCGGCACCGTCGTGATCACGGGCGGGAGCGTCCCGGACGGCGGGGTGACCGCGGTGGACGCGCGGCCGCTGGTGCCCGGTGCGCTGGACCCGCGTCCCGTGCCCGGCGCGGGCGCGACCCTGCCGGTGTTCGCGGCCGACGGACTGGTGCCGGTGGCCGAGGGGGTCGTGGTGCCGCCCGTGGGCAGCTGCGAGATCAGCGGCACGTCCGACGGGTAGCCGGGCAGGCCCACCGTCTCGACCTCGCCGCCACCGCCGACGAGCTTGGCCGCCGCGACGCTCAGCCCGACCAGGACGAGCACCGAGGAGACGACGGCGAACCAGGCCGCGCGCTTCCACGTCCGCGGCGGCGTGACCGAGGCGGGCACCAGGCCGATGTTGAACTTCCTCAGCCCGTCGGTGTCCTGCAGCGGGTCGGTCCGGTGGCGGCGCGGCAGCGGGATGCGGTCACCTCCGACGACGGGCCGCGGTGGTGCGAGCCCGTCGACGAGGCGATGTTTGCCCGGCAGTTCGTCCATCCCGACACCCCTCTGCGACGCAACCAGGGTAGGGCCGTTCGGAGGTGCCGAACCAACCGGAAGGGGGCGTTCAGGACGAGTGACACTCTTTTGTGTGAAGCCGCTAGCGGGGCGGGAGCTGCGCTTGACCGCTGTTCAGCTGCTTGTGAGTCTTCTGCACGCCGTTGAGCGCGACCAGGCCGCTGCCGCCCGCGATGGCCGCGCCGATCACGTCCGCGGCGAGCGCGTCGCCGTTGGTGATGAGCAGGCCGATCGCCGCGCCCGCGGTCGTGGCGATCGCGGTCTTCCAGCGGCTGCGGACGAACTGCGAGACAGGTGCTCCGGCGAGGCCCTTCTTGGTGGCGGCCGAGCCGAGCAAGCCCAGGTAAGCGTCGTGCGCCAAGGCGGCGAGGAGGCCGGCGATGGCGATCAGTGCGGCGATGAGGCCCATGACTCCAGTGTGCCCCTGGATTTTTTCGGTGGACCATCCGTGATCGCCCTGATATCCGATTCGCGTGGACATGTTCTGGCACGACGACTGCCTCGAGCACGACTCCGGCGAGGGCCTGTGGGAGATACCCGGCTCCTGGCCGTGGCTCGACGTGGCCGAGCCGCACCCGGAGAACGCGGCGCGGCTGCGGACGTTCCGGCACGCGCTGACGCACGGCCCTGTGGCGCCGCACCTGAAGTGGCACGAAGGCAGGCATGCGTCGGTGGACGAGCTTCTGCGCGTGCACACGGCGGGCTACTTGGACTCGTTGCGGGTGTCCGAACGTGTGGCGCTGGACGTGAACACGGTCGTGGGGCCGGAGACGTGGCGTGCGGCGTCAGCGGCGGCGGGCACGGCGTTGGCCGCACTGGAGTCAGGCGCACCGCTGGCGTACGCGCTCGTACGGCCGCCGGGGCACCACGCGCAGCCGGACATGGCGGACGGCTACTGCTTCGTGAACAACGCGGCGCTGGTCGCGGAAACCGCGCGACGCCAGGGGATGCGGGTCGCCGTGCTGGACTGGGACGTCCACCACGGCAACGGCACGCAGGAGGTCTTCTACGACCGCGCCGACGTGCTGACCATCTCCGTGCACATGCGGCACGGCTCGTGGGGCACGAACCACCCGCAGACGGGCGCGCCGTCGGAGGTCGGCGCCAACGGCAGAAACGTGAACATCGAGCTGTCACTCGGTGCGGGTGACACGGCCTACCTGCGCGCGCTCGACGAGATCGCCTTCCCGCTGCTGCGCGACTTCGAGCCGGACCTGCTGGTGTGCGCGTCCGGGTTCGACGGGTCGGCGTTCGACCCCAACGGACGCCACAACCTCACGGCGGACGGGTACCGCGAGATCGGCCGCAGGGTGGCGTCGTCCGGTCCGCGCGCGGTGCTCACCCAGGAGGGCGGCTACCTGCGCGGCTACTCGGCGCTGTGCCTGCACGCCCTGGTGGAGGGCCTGCTGCGCCTGCCGGAGCCGTTGCTCGAGGACCCGCTCGCCTACGTGCCGGACGACACCCGGCTCGTGGACGCGGACCTCGCGCACGTCAGGAAGGCTCTGGAGCCTTTTTGGCCCGGCGTCCTGTGACGCCGGGCCGGGCTCTTCCTACCTGCCGAGCGGGCCGCGGCCCATCTTGAGCAGGGTCAGCGCGAGGTCCTTGCCGTCGGGGCCGAGCGGCTTGTAGCGGTTGAGCACGTCGATCTCGCGGTTGTGCACGATCTTCGTGCCGCCGGCGGCCATCCGCGCGGCGCCGATGATCTTGGAGATCTCGACGCGCCGCTGCACGAGGCGCAGTATCTCCGCGTCCAGGTGGTCGATCTCCTCGCGCAGTTCGTTGATGTCCGGCTCGGTGGTGGTGTCCGTCATCGGTCGACCTCTCGACTCTGCGAGCCCTGGCCCGGAAGCAGCGAAGCCCCGGTGTCCGAGGACTCCGGGGCTTCGTGGTGGCTTTGTCGGCGCTAGACGACCACGGGAGCCGGAGTCCGGATCCCGTAGAAAAACTCGAAGAACGTCACGCGCACGAATCCAGTGTTGCACAGAACCTCGGGCGCCTGCCAAGTCCGCGCGGTGAGTGCGCTCACCAGGTGGGAAGCGCTGCCGGCCGTCGCCGCCGGTGCCGAGGCGCGCAGGATCACCTCATCGTGGACGGCGAGGCGTGGCCGGCGCTCGCGGCCCGCCGGGGCGGCGGGGGAGTACGCGCAGGACAGCCCGGAAGTCCAGGCGAGGCGAACGGTCACGGGGCCGTCCGCGCCGGTCGTCGGTTCGTGATCGACATCGGCACCTGATCGAACACGTGGTCGGGTGGTACCGGATTCGTCGGTGCCGCCCGGTACCGTGGATGGACGATGAGCGCCTTGTTCGACTTGCCCTCAAGTCCCCCCGTTTCCCGCGCGGGCCACCTGCTCGACGACCTGAACCCCGCGCAGCGCCGTGCCGTCGAGCACGCCGGCTCGCCGCTGCTCGTGGTGGCGGGCGCCGGCTCCGGCAAGACGCGCGTCCTCACCAGGCGGATCGCGTACCTGCTCGCGGCACGGGACGTGCACCCCGGCGAGATCATGGCCATCACGTTCACGAACAAGGCCGCCGCCGAGATGAAGGAGCGCGTCGCCGACATGGTGGGCGCCCGCGCCCGCTCGATGTGGGTGTCGACGTTCCACTCGATGTGCGTCCGCGTCATGCGCCGCGAGGCGAAGACCCTGGGCATGTCGTCGAACTTCTCGATCTACGACAGCGACGACACGCGGCGCCTCATCACGCTCGTGGCGCGCGATCTCGACCTGGACCCGAAGAAGTACGCGGCCCGCACCCTCGCCGTGCACATCTCGAACCTCAAGAACGAGCTCGTCGACCCCGAGACCGCCACCGCCCAGGCCACGAACGACCTGGAGCGCCGCGTGGCCGAGGTCTACGCGGTCTACCAGCGCCGCCTGAACGAGTCGAACTCGCTCGACTTCGACGACCTCATCATGAGGACCGTCGAGCTCCTGCAGACGTTCCCGGACGTGGCCGAGCACTACCGCCGCCGCTTCCGCCACGTCCTGGTCGACGAGTACCAGGACACGAACCACGCGCAGTACACGCTGGTGCGCGAGCTGGTCGGCAAGGCGGGCGGCGAGATCCCCCCGGCCGAGCTCTGCGTGGTCGGCGACGCGGACCAGTCCATCTACGCCTTCCGCGGCGCCACGATCCGCAACATCGTCGAGTTCGAGCGCGACTACCCGGACGCCACCACGATCCTGCTGGAGCAGAACTACCGCTCCACGCAGAACATCCTGACGGCGGCGAACGCGGTCATCTCCCGCAACCCGAACCGCCGCGACAAGTCGCTGTGGTCCGACCTCGGCGAGGGCGAGAAGATCGTCGGCTACGTCGCCGACAACGAGCACGACGAGGCGGCGTTCGTCGCGAACGAGATCGACCGCCTGGTCGACAGCGGCGAGGTCAACAACTCCGAGATCGCCGTCTTCTACCGCACGAACAACCAGTCGCGGGTCTTCGAGGAGATCTTCATCCGCCTCGGCCTCCCGTACCGGGTCGTCGGCGGCGTCCGCTTCTACGAGCGCCGCGAGGTCCGCGACGCCCTCGCCTACCTGCGCACCCTGGCGAACCCGGAGGACACGGTCTCCCTCCGGCGGATCCTGAACGTCCCGAAGCGGGGCATCGGCGAACGGGCGGAAGCCTGCGTCTCCGCCTACGCCGAACGCGAGCGCATCAGCTTCGCCGCGGCCCTGCGCGACCTCGACCGCGTCCCGATGCTGAACCCGCGCTCCCGCAACGCCATCGCGGGCTTCGTGGAGATGATGGACGAGCTCGGCGAGATGGTCGCCCGCGAGGACGACGTCGCCGACATCCTCGAAGCCGTCCTGGAGAAGACCGGGTACCGCACCGAGCTGGAGGCCAGCGAGGACCCCCAGGACCACACGAGGGTCGAGAACCTCAACGAACTGGTCACCGTCGCCCGCGAGTTCACCGAGCTGGAGCTCCCGGAAGGCGCGGAACCGGTCCCCTCGCTCCCGGCGTTCCTGGAACGCGTCTCCCTGGTGGCCGACGCCGACTCGATCCCGGACGCCGAGTCCGACGGCGTCGTCACCCTGATGACCATCCACACGGCCAAGGGCCTCGAGTACCCGGTCGTGTTCAGCACGGGCTGGGAAGACGGCGTCTTCCCGCACATGCGGGCCCTCGGCGACCCGGCGGAACTGGCGGAGGAACGCCGCCTCGCCTACGTGGGCATCACCCGCGCCCAACGCCGCCTCTACCTCTCCAGGGCCCTGGTCCGCTCGGCGTGGGGCCAGCCCTCGGCCAACCCGGCCTCCCGCTTCCTCGGCGAGATCCCCCAGGACCTCATCGACTGGCGCCGGGTGGAACCCTCCCGCTCGGCCCCGGCCGCCGCCACCACCTGGGGCCGCTCGGCCTCCGGCGGCATCGCCTCCCGAGGCCTCTCCCGCCCGGCCCCGGGCAAGGCGGGCTGGAAGGACGCCCCGGCGATGAAGCTGGAGGTGGGCGACCGGGTGACCCACGACAAGTACGGCCTCGGCCGAGTGGTGGCGGTGGACGGCGCGGGCCTGAGGGCCACGGCGACGATCGACTTCGGCGGCTCGGGCACGGTCCGCCTGATGCTGATCGGCAGCGTCCCCATGACCAAGCTCTAACGCTCCACCTCCACACCACGCAGCAGCCCGCCTGCCGTCGCGCCCCGGCTCGCATGCCGACCGCGACGCCGCACGCGGTCTGTTCGCCGTGTCGCGAGCCTCGGGAGGCGGGCCGTGCTCGGCGCGCCCGCTGGGCTTCCACGCCGGCGCGATCCGAGGATGGGCTGCGCCTGACGCACTCCCAGCCGCGAGTTCTCGGCTGGCATGCCAGAGGCGAGTCGCAGCCACCGCGAGCCGACAGACGAGCTCCCGGCTCGCTGCGACGCCGTAGGCGAGCCCACCGCAAGCGAGGCCGAAGACGAGCCGCAGTGGCTTTGAGCCAAGAAGAGGCTGCGTAGTCCCCGTCACGAGTCGTGTCTCAGCTCTTGCCGCGCGCAACTCGTGACGGGACTACGCAGCCGTCAGGCAACGCCCGCAACCGACCCCGCCCACGAACTCCCCACAGGCCCCCGCCAACCCATCCAGGGGAACGACTTACGAAACCGCCGCGCCTCCAAAAACCCGGACGAACAAACACCCCACCCCCATCCTGAGCAGCCAAGACCCCCCGATCGGATGAACCGAGAAATATCCGGAAAAACAGCGCAACGATCGCCGACCCCGTACGTCTATGTGGGTGTCGCAAGCAGCACAGCCGACGGAACGTTCGGGGCGGTCCGGGGCGCAGGAGGGCAGCGTGCGACCAAGGGGAGCGAAGGGACGGCGGGGGCCCAACTTCGCGGCGAGGTGTGGCCGGACCGAACGGGAGAGCGGTCCGGCCACACTGTCCGTCCGGACTCTCGAAGCACTTCCGCACCGAGCGCCGAGGCAAGGCGCACAACCGCATAAGCGCAGCTGAGGTCCCGCGGGAGAGCGACGCGGAAGGCGCTGCGGACCCGGCGAACCGAGCCGCCGGCCCCGGAGGGCCCGAAAATTGTCAGACCCCCGGAGCATCATCAACCGCATGAGGCCACGACCCCGGCGGGAGAGCTCACGATGGACCACGTACTGGCCGGCGCCCTGCACGAACGTGTGTTCGCAATTCTCGGCGAGTTGGAATGCCGCCAGGACTCCTCGGCGACCAGGACCCTGGCCGAAGCGTGGCGAGCCGTCCTCACCCACCACAGGCAGACCGAGAGCGGGTCCTGCGAGGGCTGCGGTCCGCGCTGGCGCAGGCACATGTGCTCGGTCTGGCGGGTGGCCGCGGCCTACTTCATCCGCTCAGCGCTGTAACGAACCGGCATCGCCGCGACGAAATCGGGGCATCGGCGAAATACAGCGCGACGGCGTGAAGTTGACCCGAAAGCGAGCCCCCGACCGCAACCGCACCACTAGCGCGCGACCCGAGCCGACACCGCCGCAACCGAACTGCAGCACCACCCGAGCCCGACCAGAACGCCACTGGAGCCGAACCGGAGCGGCACCACAGCGGTGCTGAAGTGGCTCCTGAGCCACGAGAGCCGCCTGAGGCGGTCGAACCACCCCGGGCCACCCCGCGAGGTGGCCGGGCAGCCGAAGACGCCTCACAAGGCGACTGAAGCCGTGTTTCAGAGAGCCGGAACCGGGAACAACTGGATCAGACGGTCACGCCGCGAGCGTTCAGCCAGGTCAGCGGGTTGATCTTCTGGCCGTCCGGGTTCCACACCTCGAAGTGCAGGTGGGGGCCGGTGGAGAAGCCGCGGTTGCCCATGCGGGCGATCTGCTGACCGGCCTTGACCTGCTGGCCTTCGCGGACACCGATGGTGTCCATGTGGCCGTAGACGGTGATGGTGCCGTCGGGGTGCTGCACGCGGACCCAGAGGCCGAAGCCGGAGGCGGGACCCGCCTCGATCACGACGCCGTCGGCGGCGGAGACGATCGGGGTGCCGATCGGGCCGGCGATGTCGATGCCGAGGTGCATGGTGCCCCAGCGGCCGCCGTAACCGGAGGTGAACTCGCCGGCGGCGGGGCGGAAGAACTTCGGGCGCTTCTTCTCGGCCTCGACGGCCTCGCGCTCGGTGGTGAGCTGCTGGCTGCGCAGCAGCTTGGCGGCCTCGGCGGAGCCCTCGGCCGTGGTCTTGGAGACCGCGAGGATCTGCGGGGCGGCGGCGGTGTCGCCACCCACGCCGTCGAACGTGGCGGCGCCGTCGGAGTGGTTCGCGAGCTGCACGTCCGTGCTGTCGCCGGCGGCTGCCTGGCCGATCTGGCCGGCGCCTGCTGCGGCGAAGGCACCTACTGCGACGGCGGCGACGACGATGCGTCCGCGAAGCGCCGACGGTGGCGGGGGGAGCCGGTGGGAGCCGACGGTGCGCGTCGAGGCGCGGTCGACTGCCTCTTCAAGCGCAGCACTGCGTTCATGGCCGCCGGGGGAGCGGTGGTGACTCAAAGCTTGCCCTTCCGCCTTCGGGGAGCCTGATCGGGGTGGACGCCGGGCGGGGGATTCCCGGTGAGTCAGGATTCGGGGTTCTGACTCGGTGTCCTTCTGTGATCAGACCGTGACAACGGACCGGGGGACAGTAACGGCGGGGAGCCTCGGAGGGCAAACCCCAGTTCGTTATGTCCTCCCAATGGGCGGCAACCAGCAAGTTTCAACTGTCAACTGTGACGATCGGTCGCAACGGGGGCGCGAAACGCCTCACCGCCAGCGGCGATGGGGTGAGGTGACAAGTCATCCGATCGGGTGATCGCCGTCACAACTACGTGAAGCGTCCTCGTGTCAACCGGCAAAGAAAGGTGACCTGAATCACGTATCTGGTGCTCCTCGACGACCAACGAGGAGTGCTCCAGGCGGGCGTTGCGCTGAGGCACGATGATCTGGTCCATCTCGGACCAGACGACGACGAACCGCGTGCGGCACGGCCGGCACGGCTCGGCGAGTTCCGACAGCAGTTCCGAACCCGGCCGGAGCTGCCGGGTCAGCGGAGTCGGCACCAGATAGGCGGAAAGGGTGCCGTTGTGCGGCGTTCCCAGTGTTACGAGTGTGCGAACGCGTGAGTCGCCATTCAGCCGTTGCACGTAGTACCTGGCGATGAGCCCGCCGAGTGAATGGCCGACGACGTGGACCTGGTCCGAGCCGGTTTCTTCGCAGATCCGCTCGATCTGCTCGCCGAGCAGGGCGGCCGAACGGCGGACGTCACCGGTCAACGCCGTCAGCACGCTGTAGTTGACGGCGTGCACCACCCCGAAGCCCCGCCTTCGCAGCGCCCCCGACAGCACCGCGAAGGCGGAGCGGTTGTCCCCGATGCCGTGCACCAGCACGATCGGGGTGCCCGCCGCGTCCATCGCCGAAACCACCAGCCCGCGCTGGCGGGGCGGCAGGCCGTCGGTGCGGTAGTGCCGGTACGGGCCGTCCGGGCGCAGCTGTTCGGCGACGGCGCCCCACGGGTACAGCACCGCGCGGGCCGTCAGCCAGGCCGCTTCCACCGCGACCCCGCGCACGCCGCCGGGCGAGGCCATCGCCCGGAGCGCGACCTTCACCTCTTCGGCGACGTCCCGCGCGGTGTGGACGCCCCAGCCGGCGCGCTCGAGGGCGGCGTCAGCCAGACGTGTGATCCACGACCGGCCGGTGTCGCCCATGTGAGCGACGGTAGGTGATGAAGTCACGAGCCGGGGGTACCCGCCGCGTCTTTTCCACATGCGAACGAAATTCACCTCAGCGGGACAGCACGGCGACCGAGCCCCCACCCCTCCTATTGCTAGGTTCGCCCGCGATGACTCGCACCGACCTCGAGAACCAGACCCCGGCGGCCGGCAGGCTGCGCACCTCGTGGGCCCTCGCCGCGGCAGGCTCCCTGCTGCTGGCCCTCGGCCCGCTGCTCGGCGTGGTCGACGGCGCGGAACCCGCCTTCACGTCGTGGCCGCTGCTCGCCCTGCTGGCGCTGGCGCCCCCGGCCGTCGCGGGGGTGCTGCTGATGCGCGGCCGCCCGTTCGTGGCGGCGGGGCTGATCGCCGCGGTCGGCGTCTTCGCGGTCGGCCGGCTGCTCGGCGACCTGCTGATCGCCTTCGAGCCGATGGACGTGGCGCGCCCCGAGCTCTTCCGGCCGACGACGCTGCTCGCGGTCACGCCCACCGCCGGCGTCTGGGTGCTGGTGGCCGGGCACCTGCTGGTGATCGCCGGTGGAGCGCTCGCGGCCGGGCGCGCCGGTCTGCCCGCGGACGAGACGGAGCCCCCGACCCTGGTGGGCCTGCCGGTGATGATCGCCGCGGTGGCCGCCATCGGGCTGCTGGGCAAGCCCTTCACCTCGACCGACGCCTTCCAGCTCGACCGCGGCCCGTGGGAGCTGCCCGTCCTGGGGCTGGTCGGCGGCCTGCTGGTCGCGATCGCCGTCCCGCTGGCCACCGCCTTGTCGGCCACCTCGCCCGACCCGGACACCCGCCAGGGCGGCAGCATCGGCGTGGCGCTGGCCGTGCTCGCCGTCGCGGCGCCGGGACTCGCGGCCGGCGCGCTGGCCCCGGGGCTCGGCGTCAGCCCGGGACCGGTGACCGCGCTGGTCGCCGCGATCGTCCTGCTCGGCGCCCCTCTCCACGGCCGCGCCCTGCGGCTGGCCCGCGGCGAGCGCGACGAGGTGCGCGACCCCGCCCTGCCGTCCCTGCGGCGCATGCACGTCATCGCGGGGGCCTTCGCCGTCGCCGCGGCGGTGGCGGTGCTGGTGGGCGCCCTGCTCCCGCAGCTCACGCTCACCACGGGCGGCCCGGCACCCGAGCTGGCGGCCGTGAGCCTGCTGCGGGTGGCCGGACTGGCTCTCGGCGTGGTCGGACTCCTCTTGTTCGTGCCCTCCACCGCTCCCGCGGTGCGCCCGGCACTCGTCGGTGTGTTCTTCGCCGTGCAGCTCGCGGCGGCGGGCACCACGGAGTCCGTGCTGGCGGCGAGTCAGGCGGGCGTCGCGCAGCCCGGCGCGGGCTTCTGGCTGATGGTCGTCGAACTGCCTCTCGGCCTGCTGGCCCTGGTCTGCGCGGGGATCGCCGCCGCGATCGAGCGGGAGAACGCCGGGGAGGTCAAGCGGGAGCAGACACCGGTGGCCGAGCTGGGCGCCGTGCTGCTCGCCGGGATCTTCGCGGTGGGCGCCTTCGCGCTGCCGACCACGCGCGGCGGCGGGTTCGAGTCGCCGGGCCTGCTGCCGGGCACCGACCCCGCGGTCTCCTGGACGCTGCTGATCTCCCTCACCGCACTGATCATCAACCTCGTGCTGGTGAACAGGTCGAGGCCCGCTCGCGGTGCCGCGGTCCTCGCGGGGTTCGCGGTCCTGGCCGGCGTGCGGGCGCTCGAACTGCCTCTGACGGGGGACAGGGTCGAGAACGCCGTCGCGGCGCCCGGGACGTGGCTCGCGCTGGCTTCGGTCGTGGCTCTGGTGCTCGCGGCGGGCTTGATGGGCGCTCGCGGGAACCGCTGAAAACGGCCTCCAGGCGTGGGTTTCCTTATAACGCGCGCGCACGCGTGATCGACCTCACCGCCGTTGAGACCGACCTCACCGGTGGTGGCGTGCGAGCGGTACCTGCAGCTCGATAGTGTCTGGGCCCAGCCGCGTCAAGTGGGTTCGCACGGCCCCTTGAGGACCACCCAGGCGCGGTGTTCCGACACCGACGTCGCAGGAGACCCGAGTGGACCTGTACGAGTACCAGGCGAAGGACCTCTTCGCCGCCCACGGCGTCCCGGTACTGCCGGGCGATGTGGCTACCAACCCCGCCGACGCCAAGGCCATCGCCGCGAAGTTCGGCCAGGCAGTCGTCGTCAAGGCCCAGGTGAAGACCGGTGGCCGCGGCAAGGCCGGTGGTGTGAAGCTCGCTTCCACCGCCGAGGAGACCGAGGAGAAGGCCAAGGCCATCCTCGGCCTCGACATCAAGGGGCACATCGTTCACCGCGTGCTGGTGACGCCCGCCTCCGACATCGCGGAGGAGTACTACTTCTCCTTCCTGCTCGACCGCGCCAACCGCACCTTCCTCGCCATGGCGAGCGTCGAGGGCGGCATGGACATCGAGGAGGTCGCGGCCACCAAGCCCGAGGCCCTCGCGAAGATCCACATCGACGCCATCAAGGGTGTCGACCAGGCCAAGGCCACCGAGATCGCCGACGCGGCGAACTTCCCGGCCGAGGTCAAGGACCAGGTCGTCGACGTCATCGTCAAGCTGTGGGAGACCTTCGTCGCGGAGGACGCCACGCTCGTCGAGGTCAACCCGCTGGTCCGCGACCCCGAGGGCAAGGTCATCGCCCTCGACGGCAAGGTCACGCTGGACGAGAACGCCGACTTCCGCCACCCGGCCCACGCCGAGCTGGTCGACAAGCAGGCCGAGAACCCCCTCGAGGCGAAGGCCAAGGAGAAGGGCCTCAACTACGTCAAGCTCGACGGCGAGGTCGGCATCATCGGCAACGGCGCGGGTCTCGTGATGTCCACCCTGGACGTCGTGGCGTACGCCGGTGAGCAGTACGGCGTGAAGCCCGCGAACTTCCTCGACATCGGTGGCGGCGCGTCGGCCGAGGTCATGGCCAACGGCCTGGACGTCATCCTCGGAGACGAGGCCGTCCGCTCAGTCTTCGTCAACGTCTTCGGCGGCATCACCGCGTGCGACGCCGTGGCCAACGGCATCGTGAAGGCGCTGGAGATCCTCGGCGACTCGGCCACCAAGCCGCTCGTCGTCCGCCTCGACGGCAACAACGTGGAGGAGGGCCGCGCGATCCTCGCCGAGGCCAACCACCCGCTGGTGACCGTTGTCGACACGATGGACAACGCGGCCGCCAAGGCCGCCGAACTCGCGGCTGCGGGGGTCTGAGAACGATGGCTATCTTCCTCAACGAGAACAGCAAGGTCATCGTCCAGGGCATGACCGGTGCCGAGGGCACCAAGCACACCAAGCGCATGCTCGCGTCCGGCACGAACATCGTCGGTGGCGTGAACCCGCGCAAGGCGGGCGAGAAGGTCGACTTCGACGGCACCGTCCTCCCGGTCTTCGGCACCGTCAAGGAGGCCATGGAGGCCACCGGCGCGAACGTGACCGTGATCTTCGTCCCGCCGGCCTTCTCCAAGGCCGCCGTCGTCGAGGCCATCGACGCCGAGATCGAGCTGGCCGTCGTCATCACCGAGGGCATCCCGGTGCACGACACCGCCTACTTCTGGGCGCACGCCGTCGCGACGGGCAACAAGACCCGCATCATCGGCCCGAACTGCCCCGGCATCATCAGCCCCGGCAAGTCGAACGCCGGCATCATCCCCGCGAACATCGCGGGCTCCGGCAAGATCGGTCTGGTGTCGAAGTCCGGCACGCTGACCTACCAGATGATGCACGAGCTGCGGGACTTCGGTTTCTCCACCGCGATCGGCATCGGTGGCGACCCGATCATCGGCACCACGCACATCGACGCCCTGGAGGCCTTCGAGGCCGACGAGGAAACCGTCGCGATCGTGATGATCGGTGAGATCGGTGGCGACGCCGAGGAGCGCGCGGCGGCGTACATCAAGGAGAACGTGACCAAGCCGGTCGTCGGCTACGTCGCGGGCTTCACCGCCCCCGAGGGCAAGACCATGGGCCACGCCGGCGCCATCGTCTCCGGCTCGGCGGGCACCGCGCAGGCGAAGAAGGAGGCCCTCGAGGCCGCCGGCGTCAAGGTCGGCAAGACGCCGTCCGAGACCGCCGCTCTGATGCGCGAGATCATGAACGCTCTCTGATCCGCACACTTCGAGCACCCCTGGGCCGGATTCCGAGTACTTTCGGAGTCCGGCCCTCGCTCATGTGGCGGAACCGAGCCGATCGGTCCACCGTCTGAGCAGCTGGCACGAATCCGCAGCCGCCTCCGCAGGAGCGGTGACGATCACTGCTAGCGTCTTGAGAATCACTCGGTTGGAGGAGGAGACCTCGACATGTCCGTGCCTTACGGCGCACCCCAGCAGCAGCCGCCGGGTCCGGCACAGCACCAGGCACCTCATCAGGCCCCTGGCGCCCCCGGCGCCAACAGCATCAACCTGGGGCTGATCCTCCCGCTGGTCGCGGCCGGCCTCGGCCTGGTCGCGTACCTCGTCGCGTTCGCGGATGACGTCAGCGGCAACGTGACCTACCTGATCGCCGCCGGTCTGCTCGCGGGGCTCTCGGTCCTGCCGAACGTCCCGAAGGGCTTCGTCCCGGTCGCCGCGGTCCTCGCGGCCGTCCAGACGATGCTGCAGTTGCAGGGCATCATCAAGTCGCCGTCCGTGCAGGGCCTCGACATCGTGCTGCTCATCGTGGCGTTGCTGGAGACGGCGGCCATCGTGCTCGCCTTCCTGCTCGCCGAGGGCATCGTGAAGTTCGAGCCGAAGCCCGCGAACCCGTACGCCGGTCACCCGCAGCAGCACCAGGGCCAGCCCGGTGGCTGGAACCCGCAGTCCGGCGCGTTCCCGCAGCAGCACCAGCAGCAGCACGCCGGGCCCCAGCAGGCGCCGCAGCAGTTCGGCCAGCAGCAGTTCGGCCAGCAGCCGCAGCAGCCCGCGCAGCAGCCGGGCCAGCCGCCGCAGCAGACCAGCTTCATGCCGCAGCCGGGCCAGTTCGGCTCGCCGGGCACGCCGCCCGGTGGCTTCGGCGGACCGCAGCAGTAACGGTCCGCACACCGTTCGTCCGCTGTGGTGATGTCCTTCAGGGGTGGTGCCGGATCTCCGGTGCCACCCCTGTCGCATACCCCGGCGTGCCTGCCCCGAACGGCCCAGCCCGCCTGACACAGTGGGGAAATGCCCGTGCTGCAACGCGACGTGACCCGCGAGGTCGACACCGTGCGCCCACCGGAGTTCTCGCGGTCCGAACGCGTGCGCGTGCTCGCCGCCGCCGCGGTCGGGTCGGTGGTCGTCGGGTACGCCGCGGTGGCCGCGGTCCTCGCGCTGGTCTCCGCGACGGCCACGTACGCCGAGTTCTCGACCTCCGGCGTGCTCAGCGCCGCCGCACCCGCGTGGCTGGCGGCGCACCACGTGCCGCTGCGCTTCGATTCGGGCCAGTTCGGGGTCCTGCCGCTGCTGCCCACCGCGCTGCTGATGCTGCTGGTCGGCCGCACCGCCGCGGGCACGGCGGACCGCCTCGGGCTCTACGAACCGCTGCAGGCGCGCGGCGTCGTGCTCAGCATCGCCGGCTCGCACGCCGTGGTGGGCGGCGCGATCGCGCTGGTCATGGGTGACGGCGTCGTGCGCGCCACCCCGGCCGTCGCGTTCTTCGGCTGCGCCGCCGTCTCGGGCCTCGCCGCCACGATCGGCGTGGCTCGCCGCTGCGGCCTGGTCGAGATGGTGTTCGACAAGCTCGACCCGGTGGCGCTGCACGGGTTGCGCGCCGGGTTCATGGCGTTGTTCGCACTGGTCAGCGTCGGTTCGCTGGCGGTGGCGGCCGGGCTCGCCGTCTCCTGGCCGACGACCAGCGGGCTCTTCGCCGAGGCCGGTCAGTCGGTCGGCGTCGGTCTCGGCGTGTGGCTGCTGTGCCTCGGCTACCTGCCGAACGCGATCATCGCCGGGTTCTCCTACGTCGCGGGCGCCGGGTTCTCGCTGGGCGGGGTCGAGGTGTCGCCGACGCGGTTCGTCGGCGGCCCGGTCCCGCCGGTGCCGCTGCTGGCGGCGCTGCCGGAGAACGCGCACGTGTGGACTCCCGCCGTGCTCGTGGGCGTCGCCGTGATCGGCGTGCTCGTCGGCTGGACCTGCCGCAAGGTGTCCGACCGGCCGGCCTCGCGGCTGCGCGCGGTGCTGGTCGCCGCGGTCACGGCCGGAGTCGGCAGCCTCGTGCTCGCCGCGACGGCCGGCGGACGGCTCGCGGGCGGCGCGTTCGACCCCGTGACGGTGCCGGCCGGTCTGCTCGGACTGCTGGTGGCGCTGTGGGTGCTCGTGCCGGGAGCGCTGGTCGCGTGGCTCGCCGGCACCCGCGCGAAGGCCGCGGTGGCGGTGAGCGGCGCCGAGTTCGTCGAGCCGGACTACGACGAGGACGCCGAAGCCGCCGACCAGGACGTCGTGTTCGAGGACGACGAGCTCACCGACCAGTTCGAGCAGCTCGAGGTCGTGGACGCCGACGAGTTCGAGGTCGAGGAGGACCTCGACGCCGACGACTACTACGACGAGGACGAGTACGACGACTACGCCGACGAGGAGGACGCGGCCGGGGACATCGCCGACGAGGAGCCCGAAGACGTTGCCGGCGAAGAGGAAGAACCCCTCGACGACGAGGAGGGGGAACCCGCCGCGGACGAGGAGGACCTCGACGCGGAGTTCGACGAGATGCTGGGCATGGAGCCCGAGGAGGACCTGGACGGCAAGGCCGGACGGTGACGTCCTAGGCTGCTCCTGAGCTGCTGCAACGACCAGGAGTAGACGCTGAGCACCGAACTTCGGCTTCCCACACCGGCGCGCGTCGTCGTACTCGTCTCCGGTTCCGGAACCCTCATGCAGGCCCTGCTGGACGCCGACCTCCCGATCGAGGTGGTGGCCGTCGGCGCCGACCGCGAGAACATCGAGGGCCTCGAGCGCGCCGAACGCGCCGGGGTGCCGCACTTCGTCGTGAAGCTGCGCGACCACGCCGACCGCACGGCCTGGGACGCCGCCCTCACCGAGGCCGTCGCGTCGCACGAGCCCGACCTGGTCGTGTCCGCCGGCTTCATGAAGATCATCGGCGAGCAGTTCCTCGCCCGCTTCGGCGGCCGGATGATCAACACCCACCCCGCGCTGCTGCCGGCCTTCCCCGGCGCGCACGGCGTGCGGGACGCCCTGGCCTACGGCGTGCACGTCACCGGCTCGACGGTGCACCTGGTCGACGCGGGCGTCGACACCGGGCCGATCCTCGCGCAGGAGGCCGTCGCCGTCGAACCCGGCGACACCGAGGAGACCCTGCACGAACGCATCAAGGTCGTCGAACGCCGGCTGCTCGTCGAGACAGTCGGCCGACTCGCCCGCGAGGGCTGCACCGTGAACGGACGAAAGGTGAGCATTCCGTGAGCACTCCTGCCGAGAGGCGACCGGTCCGCCGGGCCCTGATCGGGGTCTCCGACAAGGCCGGCCTGCTGGAACTGGCCACCGGCCTGCACGCGGCCGGGGTCGAGATCGTCTCCACCGGCGGCACCGCGAAGGTGCTGGCCGACGCGGGCGTCCCGGTGACGCCGGTCGAGCAGGTCACCGGGTTCCCCGAGTGCCTCGACGGCCGCGTCAAGACGCTGCACCCGCGCGTGCACGCCGGTCTGCTCGCGGACCTGCGCAAGGACTCGCACGTCGAGCAGCTGCGCGAGATGGACATCGCGCCGTTCGACCTGCTGGTCGTGAACCTGTACCCGTTCACGCAGACCGTCGCGTCCGGCGCGAGCCCCGACGAGTGCGTCGAGCAGATCGACATCGGCGGTCCCGCGATGGTCCGCGCGTCGGCGAAGAACCACGCCAACGTCGCCGTCGTCGTCGACCCCTCCCGCTACGGGTGGGTGCTGGAGAACGTCCGCGAGGGCGGCTTCACCCTGGCCGACCGGCAGAGGCTGGCCGCGGACGCGTTCCGGCACACCGCGACCTACGACGTCGCCGTGGCGTCGTGGATGGGCAACGCCCTGGCGCCGGACGACGAGGGCAGCGGCTTCCCCGGCTGGGTCGGCGCGACCTGGAACCGCTCGAACGTGCTGCGCTACGGCGAGAACCCGCACCAGAGCGCCGCGATCTACACGCAGGGCGACGGCAGCGTGGGCCTGGCGTCGGCGAAGCAGTTGCACGGCAAGGAGATGTCGTACAACAACTACCTCGACGGCGACGCCGCGTGGCGTGCCGCGTGGGACCACGAGCTGCCGTGCGTCGCGATCATCAAGCACGCCAACCCGTGCGGCATCGCGGTGTCCGAGCTGAGCATCGCGGACGCGCACCGCAAGGCGCACGAGTGCGACCCGCTCAGCGCGTTCGGCGGCGTCATCGCGGCGAACCGCGAGGTCACCGTCGAGATGGCCGAGTTCGTCTCGGAGATCTTCACCGAGGTCGTCATCGCTCCGTCCTACGAGGACGGTGCTGTCGAGGTGTTGCAGCGCAAGAAGAACGTGCGCCTCCTCGTGGCCGAGCCCCCGGCGCGCGGTGGCGCCGAGATGCGCCCGGTGTCCGGCGGCCTGCTGCTGCAGCAGCGCGACGCCGTCGACGCCTCCGGTGACTCGCCGGAGAACTGGACGCTGGCGGCCGGCGAGCCCGCGGACGAGAAGACGCTGGCGGACCTCGAGTTCGCGTGGCGCGCCATCCGCGCGGTGAAGTCGAACGCGATCCTGCTGGCGAACGACGGTGCCACCGTCGGCGTCGGCATGGGCCAGGTCAACCGGGTCGACTCGTCGCACCTCGCGGTGAAGCGCGCCGGTGCGCGGGCCGAGGGCGCGGTCGGGGCCTCCGACGCGTTCTTCCCGTTCCCGGACGGCCTCGAGGTGCTGCTGGAGGCCGGCGTGCGCGCGGTCGTGCAGCCCGGCGGGTCGGTGCGCGACCCCGAGGTGATCGCGAAGGCCGAGGAGGCGGGCGTCACGCTGTACCTGACGGGTACGCGCCACTTCGCCCACTGATCTTCTCCGACGAGCGGGGCCGCCTCCTGGTGGAGGCGGCCCCTTCGCGTCGCTACAGCTTCGCGACCAGCTCTTCGGCGATGCCCTTCGCGGCGGCCTCGAGCTCCGCCGGGTCGGGTTTGCTGTTGGTGAACAGGCCCGCGTCCCAGCCGGAGATGTCGACCTCCGCGACGGTGTCGCCCTTGCGCACGACGACCGAGAGCTCGGTGAACGCCGAGTTCGTCTCCGCCAGCACCGCCGTGGCCTCGTCCCCGAGCCCTTCCAGCGGCTTCTGCCGCGGGGTGCTCTGGGTGTTGGCCATGTTCTGCCCGACGATCCGGTCGAACTCGCTCTCCGCGTCCTCCTGTCCCTGGGAGACGAAGACCGTGGTGCTGCGCTGGCCCGAGCCGTCGACGCCCTTGGTCTGGTTCCACCCGCAGGTCGTGTGCGTGCCCCTCGCCAGCTTCGACTCGCGCGAGGCGAGGCCGTTCGGGTTCGTCGTGCGCGCCTTGGCCAGCGCGGCCTCGGAGACGTTGCCGCACGCCGCGGGCAGCTTGTCGGCGCGTTTGGGGCTGCCGCTGCTCCCGTTGACGTTGAGGTGGATCACCAGCGCGGTGATGACGCCGCCGAGCGCCAGGACGCCGAAGAGGATCCCGACGACCAGCGGTGCCTTGCTCTTCACGGGTGGTCGCGGTGGCCCCCAGCCGGGCTGGTGCGGGTGGCCCGGCTGCGGCTGCCAGCCCTGCTGCTGCTGTGGCTGCCAGCCCTGCGGTGGAGGCGGCGGTGGCTGCTGGTGCCAGCCGTGCGGAGGTGGTTGGTTCACGGTTTCCCCAGTTCCAGGTCCTGTTCGCGCCACGGTAGAGGACAGCCCGGACGTGTGTGGCCGTGTCCACCAAAAGGGTGACGCTCCGGCATTGACACGAGGGTGCGTCCACGCGCTACGATCATCACGTTCGTTCGAACAAGAGTTCGAATAAGCAAGTCGCCGAACTTCCCGCGGCGGCCGTGCACAGGGGTGCGCACGGTCCGAGACGGGAGGTGGGTGGGAGTGTCCAGGTCGGCAACGGCGTCGTTGGCCGCGCTCGGGGTGAACCCGGCCAGCGAGCTGACCAGCACCACCACCGACCAGACCACGGGGCGGGTGCTGCCGGTTCGCGGGGAACTGGCGGGCCTGCTGCCGTGGGGCGGCTTGCGGCGAGGCAGCACGGTGTCGGTGGGCGGATCGACATCGTTGCTGCTCGCCCTGCTCGCGGACGCGACCGCGGACGGCTGCTGGGCCGCCGTGGTCGGTCTGCCCGGGGTGGGGGTGCTGGCCGCGGCCGAACTGGGTGTCTCGGTGCAACGGCTGGCACTGGTCCCACAGCCCGGCTCCGACCCCGGTCCGGTGATCGCGGCCCTGCTGGACGGCATCGACCTGGTGGCCGTCGCCTGCCCACTGCCTCCCTCCCTCGCCCGGCGGCTCACGGCCCGAGCGAGACAGCGCCGTGCCGTGCTCATCGCCTTCGGGCCCTGGCCCTCGGCGGACGTGGAGCTGACCGCGGAGTCCGTGCGCTGGAACTCCCTCGACGACGGCGCGGAGACGTTGCGGCGTCAGGAGATCAGCGTGCGCAGCGGTGGCCGCGGCTCGGCGGGCAGGCCCCGGCGCGTGCTGCTGTCGTTCGGTGAAGAGGAAATCGAGCTCCCGCTGGTGGCCGGTGGACCGGCCGGATCCGACGAGCCGGCTGATGCCGGTCCGGACCGAGCCGACGAACTGGCCTCCAGGCGGGCTGCAACCCGGGGTCGTCCCGCGTGAAGGACACCCGTCTGATCGCGGTCTGGAGTCCCGACTGGCCCGTCGTCGCCGCCTGCACCGCCACCGGCACCGCCCCGCACGTGCCGGTGGCGGTCGTCGACGGCAACGAGGTCGTGTCCACCTCGGCCGTGGCGCGCAGGGAGGGCATCCGCCGGGCCATGCGCAAACGCGCGGCCGAGGCGATGTGCCCGGAGCTCGTCACGTTCGCGCACGACCCGCAGCGCGACGCGCGGTACTTCGAGCCGGTCGCGGAGGCCGTCGAGGAGCTCGCCCCCGGCATCGAGGTGGTGCAGCCGGGGCTGGTCGCGGTGCCGGCGCAGGGCCCGGTCACCTACTTCGGGTCCGCGGAGCAGGTGGCCGAACGCATCGTCGACCACGTCGCGGCGCGGACCGGCACCGAGGTCCAGGTGGGGCTGGCCGACAGCCTGTTCGCGGCGGCGAAAGCCGCGCACCGGGGCGTGGTCGTGCCGCAGGGCCGGACCGCGGAGTTCCTGGGACCGCTGGGAGTGCACGAGCTCGACGCGCCCGAACTGGTCGACCTGCTCAGGAGGCTCGGCCTGAAGACGCTCGGCGCGTTCGCGGAGATCCCGGAGAAGTCCGTGGCGACGCGGTTCGGCGGTCCGGCGACGAGGCAGCACCGCCTCGCCAGGGGACTGCCGGAACGGCCGCTCGACAAGCGCAGGCCCGCGCCCGAACTCGCCGTCGCGGAGACCTTCGACGAGCCGGTCGAGCGCATCGACTCGGCCGCGTTCGCCGCGAAGGTGCTGTCGGAACGGCTGCACGAGAACCTCTCCGCCCGCGGCCTCGCCTGCACGCGGCTCGGCATCCACGCCCGCACCGGGAACGGCGAGGAGCTGCACCGGGTGTGGCTGGCCGCGGAACCGTTGACGCCCCAGGGGATCGCGGACCGGGTGCGCTGGCAGCTCGACGGCTGGCTGACCCGCGAACGCCTCACCTCGGGCATCAGGACGCTCACCCTCGAACCGGCCGAGGTCGTCGACGGCACCGCGTTGCAGCTCGGGCTGTGGGGCCACGACGACGAACGCGCGGTGCGGGCGTTGCTGCACGTGCAGGGCCTGCTCGGGCCGGACGGCGTGCTCACCGGAGTGCTCGACGGCGGTCGCGGGCCGAAGGAGCGGGTGAGGCTCGTGCCGTGGGGCGACGAACGCACCCCGGCCAGGAACCCGGACCACCCGTGGCCGGGCCGGCTCACCAGGGCGCCCGCGACGCTCGCCGACGACCCGGCCGAGCTGGAGGACGAGAACGGCGGCGACGTCGGTGTGACCGGCCGGCTCGAGCTCACCGCGCGGCCGAAGAAGCTGGTCGTGAGGGGGAGGGCGCGGGAGGTCACGGCGTGGGCGGGGCCGTGGCCGGTCGACGAACGGTGGTGGGCGCCGGACCCGCACCGGGCCGCGCGCGTGCAGGTGCAGACGAACGAGCA
The DNA here is from genome assembly GCF_036321065.1 of Lentzea sp. DG1S-22. Taxonomy (NCBI): domain Bacteria; kingdom Bacillati; phylum Actinomycetota; class Actinomycetes; order Pseudonocardiales; family Pseudonocardiaceae; genus Lentzea; species Lentzea sp. DG1S-22. Next base: position 6,707,520 of record NZ_CP143276.1, read on the forward strand.
GGCGTTCCTGCTGGTCCGCAGGGACCAGAGGTGGTTCCTGGAAGGGGTGTACGACTGATGCAGGACGAGTACTGGGACCTGGTGGAGAGCTCGGTCCCGTTGCCGCGCAAGGCAGCTGACCGAGAGCGCTGATGGGCTGGAACAACCCGCCGGTCCGCTGGAAGGGCCTCGAACGAGCCCTCTCCGGTACACCGGCCGACCAGAAACCCGATGGCGGCGACGGTCCCGCGTGGTCGCGCCGCCGCGACCGCTACACCGCCCCGCCGGGGTTCGAGCTGCGCGTCGACGAGCTCGCGGTCACCCGCAAGCGCGTGCCGTACGCGGAGCTGCACTGCCACAGCAACTTCAGCTGGCTCGACGGCGCGAGCCACCCCGAGGAGCTCGTCGAGGAGGCGCAACGGCTCAAGCTCGACGCGATCGCGATCACCGACCACGACGGCATGTACGGCGTGGTGCGGTTCGCCGAGGCAGCCAAGGAACTCGGCATGCACACGGTGTTCGGCGCCGAGCTGAGCATCGGCCTGAGCAGGCCCGCCAACGGCGAGCCGGACCCCGGGGGCGACCACCTGCTCCTCTTGGCGCGCAAGCAGGACGGCTACCACGCGTTGTGCCGCACGCTCACGACCGGCCACCTCGACGACGGCGCGGAGAAGGGCAAGCCCGTCTACGACCTCGACCAGATCGTCGCCGACACCAGGGACGAGGTCGTCGTGCTGACGGGGTGCCGCAAGGGAACCGTGCGCAGGGCGTTGGCCAGGGAGGGGCCGGAGGCGGCGTTCGAGGAGATCGTCAAGCTCACCGACATGTTCGGCAAGGGCCGCGTCTACGTCGAGCTGACCGACCACGGCCTGCCCGAGGACAGCAGGCGCAACGACATCCTCAACGCGATGGCGCAGAAGCTGTCACTTCCTGTCGTGGCAACGAATGCGGCGCACTACGCGACTCCGAGCCGTGGCAGGCTCGCGGCCGCGATGGCTGCCGTGCGCGCACGGAGCAGCCTCGACGAGATGGCCGGTTGGCTGCCGCCGTCGCCCGCCGCGTTCCTGCGCAGCGGTGAGGAGATGTGGCACCGGTTCCGCCGTTTTCCCGGCGCGGTGCACAACGCGGCGTTGCTCGGCATGCAGCTGGCGTTCGACCTGCGGCTGGTCGCGCCGAAGCTGCCGCCGTTCGACGTGCCGGACGGGCACACCGAGATCAGCTGGCTGCGTCAGCTCACCTACGAGGGCGCACGGCGCAGGTACCCCGGCGGGGACGAGAAGGCGTACCGGCAGATCGAGCACGAGCTGAGGATCATCGAGCAGCTCGGCTTCCCCGGCTACTTCCTCGTCGTGCACGACATCGTGGAGTTCTGCAAGCGCAACGACATCCTCTGCCAGGGCAGGGGCAGCGCCGCCAACTCCGCGGTGTGCTTCGCGCTCGGCATCACCAACGTCGACGCCGTCCGCTTCGACCTGCTCTTCGAACGCTTCCTCGCGCCCGCCCGCGACGGCCCTCCCGACATCGACGTCGACATCGAGTCCGACCGCCGCGAAGAGGTCATCCAGCACGTCTACCGCAGGTACGGCCGCCGGCACGCGGCGCAGGTCGCGAACGTCATCACCTACCGCGCCCGCTCCGCCGTGCGCGACATGGCCCGCGCGCTCGGCCACTCGCCGGGCCAGCAGGACGCGTGGAGCAAGCAGATCGACCGGTGGGGTCCGCTCGGTGCCACGACGGACGACTGCGACATCCCGCGCGACGTGCTGGAGCTGTCCGCGCAGCTGGAGAACTTCCCGCGCCACCTCGGCATCCACTCCGGCGGCATGGTGATCTGCGACCGCGCCGTCAGCGAGGTGTGCCCGGTCGAGAAGGCGCGCAAGGACCAGCGGACGGTCCTGCAGTGGGACAAGGACGACTGCGCGTCCATCGGCCTGGTGAAGTTCGACCTGCTCGGCCTCGGCATGCTCTCCGCGCTGCACTACGCCATCGACCTGGTCCGCGACCACGAGGGCGTCGAGGTGGACATGGGCCGCATCGACCTCAACGACCGGCGCGTCTACGAGATGCTGCAGAAAGCGGACTCGGTCGGCGTCTTCCAGGTGGAGAGCCGGGCGCAGATGGCGACGCTGCCGCGCCTGAAGCCGCAGGAGTTCTACGACCTGGTCGTCGAGGTCGCGCTGATCAGGCCGGGCCCGATCCAGGGCGGTTCGGTGCACCCGTACATCCGGCGCCGCAACAGGCAGGAGGAGTGGGACTACGACCACCCGTTGCTGGAGAACGCGCTGAAGAAGACCTACGGCGTGCCGTTGTTCCAGGAACAGCTCATGCAGATCGCGGTCGACGTCGGCGGCTTCACCGCCGCCGAGGCCGACGAACTGCGCCGGGCGATGGGCGCCAAGCGGTCGACCGCCCGCATGGAACGCCTGCGCGACCGCTTCTACGAGGGCTGCGCCGCCAGGGGAGTCGACGAGGACCTCGCCGGCCGCATCTACGCGAAGCTCCTGGCGTTCGCCAACTTCGGCTTCCCGGAGTCGCACGCGCTGTCGTTCGCGCACCTCGTCTTCGTGAGCGCGTGGTTCAAGCTCTACTACCCGGCGGCGTTCTGCGCGGCCCTGCTGCGCGCCCAGCCGATGGGCTTCTACTCCCCGCAGTCCCTGGTGATCGACGCCCGCCGCCACGGCGTGACGGTGCACGGCCCGTGCGTCAACCGGTCGCTCCCGTGGGCGGGCCTGGAACCGTTCGGGGGAGCCAACGCCGTCCGCATCGGCCTGTCCGCCGTGCGCGGCATCGGCGACGCGGACGCCGAGAAGATCGTCGCCGCCCGGCCGTTCCGCGACATGGAGGACTTCGGCACCCGCGTGCAGCTCACCGCAGCCCAGGTCGAAGCCCTCGCCACCGCGGGCGCCTTCGCGTGCTTCGGCCTGGAACGCCGCGAAGCCCTCTGGGCGGCCGGCGCCGTGGCCGCGATCCGCCCGGACCGCCTGCCCGGCACGACGGTCGGCGTCGACGCCCCCGCGCTGCCCGGCATGGACGACGTCGAACTGGCCGTCGCGGACGTCTGGGCCACGGGCCTGTCCCCGGACAGCTTCCCGACCCAGTTCGTCCGCTCCACCCTGGACTCGATGGGCGCGCTCCCGGTGACCGAGCTGGCATCCGTGCAGCCGGGAACACGGGTGCTGATCGGGGGAGCCGTGACCCACCGGCAACGCCCGGCGACCGCGGGCGGCGTCACGTTCCTCAACATCGAGGACGAGACGGGCATGGTGAACGTCGTGTGCTCGCCGGGGCTGTGGGCGCGGTACCGGCGGGTGGCGCGCAGCAGCGGCGCGATGCTCGTGCGGGGCGTCGTGGAGTCGGCCGAGGGGGTGGTCAGCGTGCTGGCGGACCGGTTGCAGCACTTGGACCTGCGGATCCCGTCGAAGTCGCGGGACTTCCGCTGACCCGGTGTCACGAGAGCCGGCCGGGCACACCGCAGGTGCGAGGCAGATCAGAACAGGTCAGTGCCTGTTGGTGAGTGCCGCTCTCCCCTCCTTGCGAGAGGAGGAAGCCTGCGGCCAGACCGATGATGAACGAGAGAAGCACCACCTGGATCACCTTCGAGACCTTGCACAGAACAACCATGAGCACGCTCCTGGGCTGGAATGGACCACTGCGCTTCGGACAGAACGGCGCGCGATCCAGGATGGCGTGCTGGAGCACACCTCACCGCGTCAGCCGACGCAGGGTCTCCGTGTCACCTGACGCACACCGGCCAGGAGTTGGAGCCGTCCGGTGGACGGCTCAACCGGGTGCCGGTCGGGCCGTTGTGCCTGAGGAGGACCGAACGTCGATAACCGTTCGGCGACGAACAATGACCGTACGTCGGAGTAACTGGATATTCGGCCTGAAATGAAGCAAGGTGTCTCGCGTTGCTTCGACGGCATCCGGGGGGATGAGTGCAAGCTGGTGGTGGATCGACGCCGGGTTCGTTCCGGGCGCGAATAGCGTCGGACGACTGGAAATGGCTCGTCGATCAAGGTGCGACGCGCGTCTACGGCGCAGGCGAGGCGTTGTTCCGGCACGGTGAACCCGCCGATCATGTGTTGCTGCTCGTCGAGGGCTGGGTCAAGATCACAATCGTCTCCCCGTCGGGATACGAGGCGATTCTCGCGATTCGGGGCAGTGGCGACGTGCTGGGAGAAGTCGCCGTTCTGGACGGTCGGGAACGGTCCGCGAACGTGTGGACGTTCGGTGAGACCAAGGCGGTCCTGCTCACCGCAGACCGGTTCGTCGCGGCTCTGCACGAACGACCCTCCATCGCGGTAGCGCTGATCGTGCACGTCGCTGACCGCCTGCGCAGAGCTGACAACCGGCGGCTGGAGCAGGCCGCACACAGCGCCACCGAGCGACTCGCCGCATTCCTGCTGAGGCTCGCGGGCCAGCACGGCGCTCCTGCGCCGGACGGTGTGGAAATCGCTGTGCAGCTGTCCCAGCAGGAGATGGCCGGAGCGATCGGCGCGTCGCGTGAGGCTGTCGCGCGAGGGCTGCGAACACTTCGCGACCGCGGAGTGGTGATCACCCGTCGCCGCAAATTGGTGGTCACCTCGCCGGCGACGTTGAGCGCAATGGCGTCGAGTGTGCCATTTGACGCAGAAGAACCGTGCTGAACGACATCGCGTGAGCTCCTGCTATTGGGCAGCCTTGGGGGCGTAGAACGCAAGTTTCCGAACCGCCTGGAATTTCGTGTGCGCGCTGCGCGCATTCGGAAAGGGGAGTCATGCGCGATGGGGGAAATTTCGGCACCCGGTTGTCCGTGCGCGAGTTGACCGCCCTGCTCGACCGAGGGCGGCCGGTCGAGTACCGGTCAGGTGACCACCTCATGCGTCAGGGCGAGGAAGGTGACTGCGTCATCGTCGTCCGCGCGGGAGTCGTCAAGGTCCTGAGCGACGACCATGCCGGTGGCACCCGGTTGCTCGCGGTGTGCGGCCCCGGCGAGCTGCTCGGCGAGATGGCTTGCCTGGACGAAGGTGTGCGGTCGGCGTCGGTGCTCGCCCGAGGACCGGTGTCCGGCGTGAAGATCGCGCGCAGCCGGTTCGTCGAGTACCTCGACGACCACCCCGCAGCGGCACGTGAGGTCACCAGGCAGGTCACGCGCCGGCTTCGTGCCGCGGAGAACCACGCCAGAGCCATGACGTTGGAGTGCGTGGACGTCCGGGTGTTGCAGGTGTTGGCCGACATGATCGGTTTCTTCTCCGAGGACGCTGCGCGGACCGGCGCCGAAGTGCCGTTGCGCCAGTGCGAGCTCGCACAGCTCGCTGCGGCGTCAGTCGTCGCCACGCACCGGTCGTTGCGGCGCTTGTGCGAACGGCGCCTCGTCGTGACGCGGTACGGCCGTGTGCGCGTCTACTGCACCAATTGTCTGAATCGAGCGATCCACTCGAAAACCATCACAGGATGTGGTGGCTCACCGGAGTGCGTCCCAGGGTGACCACCACACCACAGCAGCTTCTGAGGAGTCCCGTGACCTCGCTTGCCCTCTCCAAGACAGTGATCAGCTCCGACGTGGTCGGCTCGTCCGGTGGCAGACGGCGTCAGTCGCACCTCGACACTGCCCATGACCTGGTACTCGACAAGGCCTTCGCCGCGGCGGCCAAGGCAGACGGTGCCATGGGCTCGGCGTTTCGCCGGGTGGACGGCGACAGCGCGACGATCGTGATCGACGCCGCGGTCTCCCGCGCCTGGGTCCTCGCCGACTTCGTCCTGCGTGAGGTCGTCCTCGCCTTGGGAGAGGTGAACCAGACCGCCGGCGAGGAGTACCGCCTCCGGTTGCGCATGGCGGTCGACTTCGGCGAGGTTGTTTCCGACCCGCCGCACGTCCAGGGGGACGCCGTGGTGGGGGCGGCCCGGCTCAGGGACGCGAAGGCGCTGCGCGAAGCCATGTCCGGTTCTCCGCGGGCGCAGCTCGGCCTGATCGTCTCCGACCGCTTCCACCGCGAGGTGGTCGTGCACGGGGAGCGAGGGCTCGACGCCGACGTGTTCTGCCCGGTCGACGTCGACGTCAAGACCTATTCCGAGCGCGGGTGGGTGTACCTGCCCGGTACGGCCTCGGAATCCACTCCTGCTGTGAACCCCTTGCCCCACAACCAGTCAGCACTGTCCGCTTCAGACCGCCGAGCGGTCAACGCCGAGGTGTTCAACGTGTTCGAGGACAGGGTGTACGCACCTCATGGAGTGTTCGGAGTGGTGCGTGACCGCCGCGGCTGAGAACGAAGGCACACCCGGCGAGCACGAGGCCAGTCCTGAGGACGAACGGCTCGTCGCCGGCGTGAAGATCGATGTGCTGAACATGTTCCACAAAGGTGTCCACGCACCAGGTGGAGTGTTCGGATCGGTGGACTCCGGAGGGCGCGGCAGGCGCTTCGGCCCCGACACAGGCAAGATCGATTCGCAGGACCTGAGGCACGCGCTCGACCACTACGTGGTGCCACCGTGCCAGGCACTCGCGGAGAAGTGGCTGATCGACGACCACGTCGTGATCATCGGCGGCTTGCGCGGCTCGGGCAAGCGGGCGGCCGCGCTGTCGATGCTCCGCGGCCGCACCGCCGGTCCACTGATCGCACTCTCACCCGTCATCACTCCGGACGAACTCGCCACGCGGGCGTACGAACGTGATCACGGGTACCTGGTCGCCGACCAGGTCGACACCGCGAAGGAAGCGGACACGGACTTCAAGTGGGCGGCGGTCCGCGACGCCGTGAGGGAAGCGGGTGCCTACCTCGTGATCACCCGCACCGCTGACGCACCGGAGGCATCCGGCTCGGTGAAGCACGTGTTCTGGGAGCACCTCGGCGCAGAGGTCGTGCTCCGCGCACACCTCGCCGAGGACTCCGAGACCCTCCGCGAGCTGGTGGAACTCCTGCCGGCGGACTGCCCGATGAGCGACCTGGCCGATGTCGCCGCGCGGGTCAACGCCGGTGAGCCGTTGCGGGAAGCGTTGCGCTACCTGAACGTCGCGTCCGCGCAGAGCGTCCGCGAGTGGTTCGAGCAGTCGCGCACGCGCCGGGAAGGTCTGGAGATCGCCACGCTGGCGTTCATGACCGAGCTGAGCGAGCGCGAGTTCGAAGCACGCCTGGCGCTCCTCGAAGCACAACTCGACGCGTTCCTCCCGCTGCCGGAACAGGAACCCGTCGAGGGTGGCGGCGAGCCCGTCCTCGAGCAGTCCCGTGCCCGCCGGCTCGGGCCGGGCAGCCTGATGAAGACCGAGACGGTGATCCGGGAGCAGACCGCGGTTCGCGTCCTCGTCTTCAAGGATCCGGGCTACAGGGCTTGCGTGCTCGCCGAGCTGAGCAAGAGGTTGCCGACCCCGTTCTGGGACGCGATCAAAGCCTGGATTCACCAGCTCGTCGGGGAAGGGGCCCACTTCGACATCGCTCGCGGACTCGCGCTGCTGGCCGAGACCGACGCCGTGGAGGTCGAACAGTCCTACCTCGCACCGTGGTCGCGCGGCGAGCTGGGAGACGAAGGGCGCGACACCGCCGCGATCGTGCTCTGGCTGATGTGCTTCGACGAGGCCACGGCACCGGTGGCGTTGCGCATCGTGCGCGGCTGGGCGATGTTCGGGTCGAGGGAACAGCGCCTCACGGCCGCGCTGGCACTGAGCGGGGAACTGGCGGCGAGGTTCCCGACCGAGGCTGTGCGCAGGGTTTGGAAGCTGCTGGAGCAGGGTGCCGACGCCGACGCGGAGGCCTACGTGGAGGCGTTCGCGATGCTCTTCGCGACGCTCGTGCACGAGACCAACAACGGTGCGATTGTTCTGGGCCTGCTCGTTCGTGTGCTCGACGACTTCGAGGTCAGGCCACCTCCCCTCCGCAAGCGCGAGCTGGTGACAAAAGCGATTCTCTCGGTGCTCGACGTCCGGGGAGGACCGCACTACCAGCTGGGGATCTGCGAGTTCATCCGCGCACGGCCGGACCGGCTCGACCTGGTGGCCCGCGTGTGGGCCGCCGTGCTGCGCAGCCGGCCACATCGACGTGACGCGGTGCACGCGTTGCTCCGTTGTATCGACCCGCTCCAACCCGAACAGACGAGACGCCTCGGTGAGGCCTTGGCCGATGCCATGCCCGCCGCGGAGCTCGTTCCACTGCGCGAGTCGCTCGACGTTGTGCGCCAACGGCGCAAGCGGAGCGACCAGGACGCATTGATCGACGTGTTGCTCGAGACGTTGCAGAACCGAAGGAACACCGAGGGGCCGACACCATGACCCGTCCATATCCCATCGTCACGCACCGGCCACTGGCGCCCTCGCCGAAGCGAGGTCCCCTCGGACTGGGCAGGAAGTTCCGCGACGCCGACGAACTGCCGAAGCCCGCGGCGCACGAGATGCTCGTCTTCCGCGTCGACGGGGAGTACGTACCCGACTCCGGCAGGCTCGGCCTGCGAGACGACCAGATCATCAGGGCGTCGCACGTGAGCCTCGTGGACATGAGCCGCGAAGCTCCGGTGATGGTCGCCGTCACCATCCAAAGCGGTGAGGCGAGCGTCTTCACCGTTCACGTCACCTTCACCTGCACGGTGAACGACCCTGTCGTGGTGGTGAGGGACGGCGTCGACGCCGCGACCGTGCTGCACAGCTACCTGATGAGCCACCAGCGGCTGTTCGAACTCGGGTTGACCCGGAAGATGTCCGACATCAACATGGTTGTCCGGGACGTCTCCGCCCAGGTGCGCGCGTATTTCGAGATTCGACCGATCATCGTGCCGGGAATGACCATCAGGCTGGCAGGCGTCGAGGTGCTGACGCCGCAAGAGCTGATCGAGTTCCAGGCGACCGTCCGGGACAGGGAGCGCGAACACGTGTTGGCGCTCAACCGGCAGGCCCACACCACGCGGCTCGCGTACGAGTCCGAACGCGACGGCCAGAAGCTGGAGGGGGTCCGGCGGCGGCATCTGAACGAAGTCGAACTCGAACAGCGCGACCACGATCGGACCGTGCAGGTGGACGACCAGCGCCACCGGCACGATCTGGAAACCGTCGACCGCCTGCACGGCTACCGCATCAAGGCTGCTGATGAGCGGCACGAACTGGATCTGGAGGGTCAGCGCAGGCAGTTCGGACGCGACCAGTTCGAACGCGATCTCGAGCTCATCAACGGCGACACCCGCAATGCGTTGCTGTACGCGCTGGCGACCGGATCGCTCGACCAGAAGGAACTGGTGAACGAGCTTCGCGCGGAAGCCGACCGGGAAAGCGCTCTGCAGGACACCCGGCAGGCCCGCGACCGCGAGTACGAGCTGCTGATGCAAGACCGTGAACGCGATTTCCAGCGCCTCCAACTCGAGGAGGACAGGTACAACCGTGAAGCGACGCGCGCCGAGCGGTTGCGCCGCGAGACAGCCGACCGCGAGGACGAGCGGCGTCGGTTCGATGCCAACGTCCAGCTCGTGCAGACCCTTGCGGCACGCGGGTTCCTCGACACCCAGAACCTGCCCGTGGAGAAGATCCTCGCCGACGTGCTCGACATGACCCCGCCCGCCTTGGAACGGGAGGTCGTCGCAGGCGACAGGCCGAAGGAGATCGAGGACGAGCGAAGCGTCGCCGACGAGTTGAGGGAAGAGAATGCCGACTGAGACCTTGCCCGCGGACCTCACGGAGATCCCGGTCAGCCCGTACCGGCCGGCGTTCCCGGACCTCGGCTTCGGGCGCAGGTTGCGCGCCGTCATCGGAATCAAGGAAGACGTGCTCGACTGGGCTCCGGAGGAACGTCCGCGCTACACGAAGATGGGCGTGATCGTGCTGACCACGGGCGCGCTGAGCGGGTTGTCCATCCTCGTCGTCCTGACGCAGTTGCTCGACGGTGACGCGTGGTGGCGAGTGCTCGCGGTCGCACCGGTGGCCGCGTTCTGGGCGATCATGATCATCAACCTGGACAGCTGGCTGATCGCGAGCATGCACGGTGCGAGTGGTGCCAGGTTCGTCGTCTTCATACCCCGCCTCGTGATCTCCGTGCTGCTCGGGCTCACCATCGCCGAACCCCTGGTGGTGTGGGTCTTCAGCCCGGCCATCGAGAAACAGGTGGAAGACAGCCGCGCCGACGAGATCGCGCGGTACGCCAGCACGTGGAAGGCGTGCAACCCGTCGGACGGGGCAGCGGTGGAAACCGCCGAATGCGCGGACTACCGCTTGAACCTGTCGAGTTCCCTCGCCGCTCTGCGGGGTGAGCACGACACCCTCGTGGCCAAGCGTGACGACCTCAAGAAGGAGGTCGACGAATACCTGAAGCGCTGGAACGAGCTCGAGACGATCGCGCAGGCCGAGTGCAAGGGCCTCCCGGGCCCGCTGACGACGGGTGATGTCGGAGAGGGGCCCGAGTGCACGCGCAATCGCAACAGCGCCGACCAGTACCGCAGGGACACGCGCCTTGACGAACGGCAGGCCGATCTCGGTGCGCTCGACACCCAGATCGTGGGGCTCAAGACCAAGCTGCAGACCGCTGAGACGTCCTACGGTTCCGAGGTCAAGGACGCGATCGACAAGAAGGTCGAGGAGCGGAAGGCGAATCGGACCAAGACCGGCATCCTCGAGGAGTTCGAGGCGCTGGGCGAGCTCTCGAAGGACAGCGTCCCCGTCAACCTCGGGCATTGGGCGCTGCGGTTGTTGCTGGTCCTGTTCGACTGCCTGCCGGTGCTGGCCAAGTGGATGAACGGCTCCACGACCTACGACCGGCTGATCGCCCGGCAGATCGAGGCGGACAAGAAGTTGCACAGCAGCCACGTCAACCTGTTCGAGCGACGTGACTCCGCGATCATGGACGTGAAGCTGGAGCGGATCCAGCGGGAACGGCATGAGCGCCTGGAACGGCTTGACGTCGCTGACCGCCAGGCCAAGGCCCAACGCGAAAGTGAACTCGACGCAGAGATAGAACGCTTGGCAGCGCGGCTGCGAGGCGAACCGATCTGAGCGGAGACGAGGCTGGTGCGGACGTCCGCACCAGCCTCATCTCTCGTGTGGTTCCCCTGCCAGGACTCGAACCTGGTCCTCCCGCGTAACAGTCGGGCGTGCTGCCACCAGCACCTCAGAGGACACGGCAGAACGGGTGGAGCGGAGGATGCAGGATTCGAACCTGCGCAGCGCTCGTGCGCTGACCACTGTTTTCGAGACAGCTGCCTTACCGGGCTCGGCCAATCCTCCTCAGGACGCGGAGGGCGCGCGGATCGAACGCGCGCCGGGCGCGGTGCCCGGACCTCGGATCAGCAATCCGGTGCCTTGCCACTCGGCCGGCCCTCCTTCGTCTGCGTGGCTCCCCAGGGGGTCGAACCCTGACCACCGGATCTTCACCCCGGTGCTCTGCCTGTTGAGCTAAAGAGCCTTGGGCGTCCCGCGAGACGCTTTTTCCAGTCGGATGCCCGCGAGTCGAACGCGGTATTTCCTCAACCCGAATGAGGCGGGTTCCCGTCTCCCTCGCACCCGGAAGTACCCCTGCCAGGAGTCGAACCTGAATCTCGGCGTTCGTAGCGCCGCACTCTCTCCATTGAGCTACAAGGGCGAATTGAATGCACGGCAAACAAAGAGAGCCGCCCTGGTCGGTTTCCCGACGGGCGGCTCCCCGTGTGGCATCGGCTCATGCCACTACAAGGAGCTCACCTGCGAAAACAGGCGTGAGAAGCTGGGTCGCCGCGAGGAGCTCGGGCACGCGACGACGCTGGTGAAGCGCTCGCCTCGCATCTCCTGGCTGCTCATGACGTTCCCCTTCGGCTCGGTGTGTGGCACAAGTATTGCGGGCACGCTCGGCGCCCGTCAATCCTTTTCTTTAAATGCGTTCGTAGGTCATGAACGAAACTCCGCTCTTGAACAGGCGCGCATCGGTGCGCTGGAACTTCGTGATGTCGGCCTTCCCGTCGAACAGCGGGATGCCGCGCCCGAAGACCACCGGGTGGAACTTGAGCAGCAACACGTCGATCTCCGGCAGCAGCGCGGCGGCCAGTTTGCCGCCGCCGCACAGCCAGATGTCGAGGCCGTCCTCCTCCTTCAGCGCCCGCACGCGACCGGTGACGTCCGAGGAGATCAGTTCGACGTCGGACGGGACGTCGAGGTCCTGGGTCGTCACGACGAACTGGCGCAGGTGCGCGTACGGCGAGGCCAGGCCGTCGGGGACCTGGTAGGTGTTGCGGCCCATCAGCACCGTGTCGAAGTGCTGGTTCGCCGCGTCCTGCAGGCCGACCAGCTCACGGGCCTGGGTCGGCACCGTCTCCGGGTAGTGGGCGTTGATGCCGGCCATGTGGTCGCCTTCGAAGAGGAACCCGTCGTAGGTCCCGTCCTCGGCCGCGATGAACCCGTCGAGCGTGACGGCCACGTAGTAGACGAGCTTTCGCATAACTGAACCCCCTGGATCTCGTTCAACCACGACAACCGTAGTACTATGGATGTAGTGGTTGTCAAGGAGGAAACGTGGTCCGGAACGAGGCACGGCGAACTGCTCTGCTGGACGCGGCGATCGACGTCCTGGCCGAGGAGGGGGCACGGGGGCTGACCTACCGCGCGATCGACGCGAAGGCGGGGGTGCCGGCGGGCACGGCGTCGAACTACTTCGCGAACCGCGACGAGCTGATGGCGGCGGTGATGATGCGCGTGCACATCAGGCTGATGCCGTCCGACGAGTCCGTGGCGGAGTCGCTCGCCCGGCCGCGCGACAAGGCGCTGAGCGTGAAGTTCATGCACGACATCATCAAGCGGGCCGACGCTGACAAGGCGTGCTACCTCGCCATGATGGAGCTGCGGCTGGAGGCCACGAGGAGGCCCGACCTGCAGGCCTCGCTCACGAAGACGGTCGCCGAGGGCCTCGAGCTCAACGTCGAGTTCAACGAGGAGTCGGAGCTGCCCGGCGACCGGATGACCGTCATGATCATGTACTTCGCGATGACGGGGTTCATCTACGAACGGCTGACGCTGCCCGACGCGGCGGCGGCGGTGGACCTCGACGAGTTCGTCGAGGTCATGGTCACCCGCGCTATCGGCTGAGCGGGCCGCCGGTGATCGTCAGGGCGACGGCGATCACCACGACGCCCAGCGTCGAGTACAGGAACGCGTCCATGCCGCGGCCCCGGATCTTGATCAGGCCCGCCTGCTCGTCGGTCACGAGGACCCGCAGCACGGCCGCGACCAGCAGCGACACGCCGAGCAGCACCGCGCCCTGCCGCCAGTGGTACTGGAAGATCCGCACCAGCCCGAGCACGCCGACCCCGAGCACCAGCGCGAACGGCAGGTGCTTCGCGGGGCCCGAGCGCCAGCGCTGTTCCGGCATGAGCGCCTCGGCGTCAGACCGCCGCATGGGCGCGCTCGGCGGCTTCGACGGTGTTGGTCAGCAGCATCGCGACGGTCATCGGGCCGGCGCCGCCGGGGATCGGGGCGAGCCAGCCGGCGACCTCGCGGACCTCGGGGGCCACGTCGCCGACCAGACCGGCCTCGGTGCGGGTGATGCCGACGTCGACCACGGCCGCGCCCGGCTTCACCATGTCCGCGGTGATCAGGCCGGGGCTGCCCGCGCCCGCGATCACGATGTCCGCGCGGCGCACCTCGGCGGCGAGGTCCTTGGTGCCGGTGTGGCACAGCGTCACGGTGGCGTTCTCGCTGCGGCGGGTCAGCAGCAGGCCGATCGGGCGGCCGACGGTGACGCCGCGGCCGACGACGGTGACGTTCGCGCCCGCGAGCGGCACGTCGTAGCGGCGCAGCAGCTCCACGATGCCGCGCGGGGTGGCGGGCAGCGCCGCCTCCTCGCCGAGCACGAGCTTGCCGAGGTTCACCGGGTGCAGGCCGTCGCCGTCCTTGGCCGGGTCGATGCGCTCGAGGATCGCGTTCGCGTTGAGGTGCCTGGGCAGCGGGAGCTGCACGATGTACGCGGTGACCTCGGGGTTCGCGTTCAGCTCGTCGATGACGGCCTCGAGCTCCTCCTGCGTCGTCGACTCGGGCAGGTCGCGCCGGATCGAGGAGATGCCGACCTTCTCGCACGCGCGGTGCTTGCCCTTGACGTACGAGTGCGAGCCGGGGTCGTCGCCGACCAGAACGGTGGCCAGACCGACCGAGCCGGGCAGCGCGGCGACCCGCGCCTTGAGGTCCTCGAACAGCGCGTTCCGGGTTTCGTTGCCGTTGAGTAGCGTCGCAGTCACGTCCTCATCCTCCCATTGGGCAGCGCCGCGACGCCCACCGACACCAGCGTCAGCACCACGCCGATCACCGTCGTCAGCGCGAGGTGCCCGCTCACCGCGTCGAGCAGCACGGCCCCGATGAGCTGTCCGCACACGCCGCACAGCCCGACCATCAGCACGCCGATGAACCGCACGGACGTGATCGCGCCGCCCACGCCGACGATGCCCAGCAACCCGCCGAGGTAGAGCCACCACTGCGAGGTGGACGAGCCGGGCACGCCGTTCCAGGCGACGGCGTTCACCAGCGCCAACGCCGCCGTGCCGACGGTGAAGTTGACCAGGATCGTGGCCACCGAGTTCGCCGCGGCCTCGCGGACCAGCCCGTTCACCGCCTGCTGCCAGCCCATCAGCAGCCCCGCGACCAGCGGCAGCACCGCGAGCCACAACCCGCCGGGCGACGTGAACCGGTGCGACACCGCCACCGTGACGGCGACAACGCCGACGGCGGCTCCGATGACACGTGTCCTCGTGACCGGTTTCGACCCACCGGGACCGATGCCGAGGTTGTCCACGACCATGCTGCTCACGACCTGCCCGATGACGACCGCGACCGTGAACACCGCCACACCGACGGTCGCGACCGCGAGTCCCTGGGAGCCCACGAGCACGGCACCGCTGACGCCACCGACGCACTCCCACCACCGGATGCGCCGGTGCCGCAGCGCGTCGCGCAGCCGCAGGAGGCCGTCCCGCCCGGACTGTCGCGACAGGACCACCGCCAGCAGCACGAACCACCCTCCGGCGAAGGAGATCAACGCCGCCAGCAGCCCGTTGCCGAGCGACTGGGCGAGCGAGCCGTTGACCCGTGCCTGGACCGCGATGGCCACGCCACCCACCGTCGCCAGCAGACCACCGGTCACCTGCGCGGACCGCGCCACTAGCCCTCCATGCCCCGCGGGAGTGTTCTTGATCAGCTTTAACCTTGCACGTCGACCGCGTTATGGTCTGGCCTCCGCCGTTCGGCGCAGCGGCGGGGGACGTGTGCGATCCGGCGATGTGCAGGGGAAGATGTTGGCGTGTCCGAGCCGAAGCCGTTGAACCCTACAGAGCAGGATGCTCTGGTCAAGCAGATCGGCCTGACTCTCATGCGGGCCGCGCCGGAGGACTGGCGCAGCGTGATCGCGCAGTACCGCGCCACCGGCCGGTACTTCGAGCTGGAGGCCGAGCTCAAGCTCCAGGACGGCAGCAAGCGCGCGTGGCAGGTGCCGCAGGAGGCCGCCTCGCTGTTCGCGCGGCTGCGCGCCGGCATGCACCGCGAGGGCAGGGGCAGCTGGACCAACGCCCGCTACCAGCTCGACCACCCGTCGAGCTACAACCTCGACTTCGACCGCGCCGAGCCGAGCTGGCAGACGCCTCCTCCGCAGCAGGCGTACGTCGACGAGATGCGGTTCTTCCCGCGCGCGGAGGAGAACGTCCCCGACTGGCTGCGCCGCAGGCTGAACCCGCCGACGCCGGTGTTCCGCACGGCCCGCGTGTTCGACGGCGCCGGACCGAACGGCCGTCCGTCGGTCAACCGGCCGCCGGTGGCCGAGCCCGAGGTCGCGCCGCTGCTCGCGTACCTGTCGAACGCGCCGGTCGCCGTGGCCGGGCGCGGCTTCGACAACGACGTGCTGCACCCGGACTCGCCGCCGGTCGTGCCGTCCGGCTTCCAGACCGACGGCGTGTGGATCTGGCCCGCCGGCGTCGCGTTCTACCTGCGCCGCTACGGCGTGCCGCCCGAGCCCGAGCTGGTCGACCGCGCGCGGGCCGCGGGCTTCGCCCTGCCCGAGGTCTCCGAGGAGTCGAGGCTCGCCGCCGCGGCGAACCTCGGCGCTCCCGCCGCCCCTCCCGGCACCGTCGTGCCGTCGCCGCCCGAGCCGGAACCGGAGCCCGAGCCCGCCCCCTCGGCGGACGAGACGCAGTTCGTCGCGGCTCCGGAGTTCGCAGGCGGGGACGCGCCGGAGGAGGAGTACGACTTCGAGCCGATGTACCCCGAACCGCCGTCCGCCGCGGTCACCCCGGAGCAGCCGGAGCCCGAGCCGGCGCGCGACGACCTCGGCACCCCGATCCCGGTCGCGGTGCCGCCGATGACCGGGGACGGCCCGCCCTACCGGGTGGTCTTCGACTCCGACGGCATCCCCGACACGATCGACGACCGGACCCTGCGCGACACGTACGGCGCGGGCATGGACCTCTTCGCCCCGCACGCGCGCGAGGCGGAGGAGGCCGAGGCGCAGGAGATCGTCGTGGAGGAGCCGAACGAAATCGCGCCCGAGGACGAGCACGAAGACGTGGACGTCCCCGAGGAACGCGAGATCCCCACGGCCGGGCCGGACGAGCCCGAGCTGCTCACGCACCACCGCGACGAGGACGAGCCCGAGCTCCTGACGCACCACCGCGAGCCGGAGCTCCTCACGCACCAGCGCGACGAGGAGCTCACGGACCACCTCGACGCGCAGACCGAGGAACGCCCGCGCGACGCCATGCAGGACACGATGGCGTGGAGCCCGGTCCTCGACGAACCGCTGGAGAGCCCCGCCGAGGTGACCGAGCAACACCCGGTCGTCCCGGTCGAACCGGTCTCCGAGGAGGAGCCGGACCTCGCCGAGAACGAGGTGGAGTCGACCACGGCGTTCGAGCCGGGCACGTTCGAGCCCGCGACGTTCGAGCAGCAGCCCTTCGAGTCCCAGCTCGACGCCCACTTCGACGACGAGCCGGCCGACGACCCGGAACCCGAACCCGCGCCACTCCCGGTCCCCGTGCCCGCGCCCACCCGCGCGGAGGAGACGACCCAGTTCGACGCGGCGCTGTTCAACGAGCCCGCACCGGAACCCGAGCCGGAACCGGAGCCGGAGCCCGAGCCGGTGAAGCCGCCGAGGCAGGTCACGCCGGAGGAGGACCGCGAGCTGGCGGGCACCCGCCGCGCGCTGGACGACCTCAACGTGCCGCACGGCGTGTTCCGCATCGGCGAGCCGGCCGACCGCACCTGGACGCTGCGCCTCGACGGCGACAGCTGGGAGGTGTGCTGGTTCGACCACGGCCCGAAGAACCCCGTGCGGTTCGACAAGGTCGAGGACGCCTCGGCGTACCTGGTCGGCAAGCTCGTGCTGGGCAACTTCCGCACGGTCCCGCGGGCACCCCAGCCGCCGCGCCCGATGACGAACGGCTTCCGCGAGGAGCCGCGCCGTCCCGTCCCGCCGCAGCGCCCGCCGCTGCCCCCGCAGCCCCAGGCGGCGCCGACGCAGGTGCAGGTGCAGCACGCTCCGCCACCGGTGCAGCAGGCCCCGACGCAGGTGCAACCGGTCCCGCCGCTTCCCGCTCCGCCCCAGCAGCCGGTCCCGCCGCCCCAGCAGCCCCCGGCCCCCTCGCCGGTCGCCGCCATGGCGCAGGAGGAAGCTTCGAAGCGGAAGTTCCCGATCTCGCCGCTCGCGGGCGAGCCGCCGCTGACGTTGTTCCGCCACAAGCAGATGTTCGAGCTGCCGGCGGGCACCGAGGTCGACCGCTACGGCGACCAGAGCGGCAACCTGGTCTACGTGGCGGGCACGCCGTTCCCGGAACGCAGCCTCGTGCCGTCGTGGATCAACCGCCCGTACCGCGTGTACCGGCTGCGCCGCCCGCTCGAGGTGCTGACGGGTGTCGCGGTGCCGTGGTTCGAGCAGCCCGGTGGCGGCACGGCCTACCTGCTGCCGAAGGCGATCGAGGAGATGATCGCGGACGGCGTGCTGGTGGAGATCTCGGGACCGCCCGAGAACTGAGGTTCCGCTGAGCAGTGCTGTGGCCGGTGATCCCGTGATCACCGGCCACACGCGCATGGGGAGTTCCTGTTGCTACCGGCGGGTCACGACACGACCAGTCCGTAGGCGGCCGCGAAGGCGATCGCCTGGTCGACGTCGATCAGGGCTCCGGCGAGCTTGGCCTGCCGCAGCCCGTTCGCGTCCACCAGCGCCCCGCGCAGGTCGGCGCCCTCGAGCTTCGCGTCGAGCAGCCGGGCGCCCATCAGGTCCGCCCTGCCCAGGTCGGTGTTGCGCAGGTCCGCCTCGCTGAGGTTCGTCTCGCGGAACCGCTGGCCGCCCAGCTTCATGTCGTACAGCGGTGCCTTCACGAACGACGCCAGCGTGAAGTCGACCTCCGTGAAGGTGATGGGGCGCAGCACGCAGTCGACGAAGGTCGAGCCCATGAGGCTGCACGAGCTGAACGTCGAACGGGTGAGCACCGTGCGGTCGAAGGTGCATTGCCGGAAGGCCGTCGCCTGGTGCTCCGACTCGCCGAGGTCCGTCCGGGTGAAGTCGCACCGGGTGAACGTGCACCCCGTCGTGACGAGTTCGCGGAGATCGGCTTCGGTGAAGTCGCAGTCGGTGAAAGAGCGCTTCTCCCAGTGCTGTCCGTGCAGGTTGGCGTCGGAGTAGTCCTCCCCGACCTCTTCGAGCAGGTTGTCCACTCTCACACTCTGGCAGAGTCCACGTGTTGGTAACGTGCGGGACGCCGGGCGACCTGCCCGACGTCAACGAGGACCGTCATTCGGGAAGGCTCATGACCCGCACGCCCGTGAACGTCACTGTCACCGGTGCAGCCGGCCAGATCGGCTACGCACTGCTCTTCCGCATCGCCTCCGGTCACCTGCTCGGCCCGGACACCCCGGTCAACCTGCGGCTGCTGGAGATCACCCCGGCGCTGAAGGCCGCCGAGGGCACCGCGATGGAGCTCGACGACTGCGCCTTCCCGCTGCTCGAGGGCATCACGATCACCGACGACGCGAAGACCGCGTTCGACGGCGTGAACGTGGCCCTGCTCGTCGGCGCCCGCCCCCGCACCAAGGGCATGGAGCGCGGCGACCTGCTCGAGGCCAACGGCGGCATCTTCAAGCCGCAGGGCGAGGCGATCAACGCCGGTGCCGCGGACGACGTGAAGGTGCTCGTGGTCGGCAACCCGGCCAACACCAACGCCCTCATCGCCCAGCAGCACGCGCCGGACGTCCCGCGCGAGCGCTTCACCGCGATGACCCGCCTGGACCACAACCGCGCCCTGTCGCAGCTCGCCAAGAAGCTGGGCGTCGCGGTCACGGACATCCAGAAGATGACGATCTGGGGCAACCACTCGGCCACCCAGTACCCGGACCTGTTCCACGCCGAGGTGGGCGGCAAGACCGCCGCCGAGGCCGTGAACGACCAGGCGTGGCTCGAGAACGACTTCATCCCGACCGTCGCCAAGCGCGGTGCGGCGATCATCGAGGCCCGTGGCGCCTCGTCGGCCGCTTCGGCCGCGAACGCCGCCATCGACCACATCTACGACTGGGTCAACGGCACCGAGTGGACCTCGATGGCCGTCCCGTCGGACGGCTCGTACGGCGTGCCCGAGGGCATCATCTCGTCGTTCCCCGTGCGCACCTCGGGTGGTTCCTACGAGATCATCCAGGGCCTGGAGATCGACGAGTTCTCCCGCGCCCGCATCGACGCCTCGGTCGCCGAGCTGGTCGAGGAGCGCGACGCGGTGAAGGCTCTCGGCCTGATCTGAGTTCCACGTGGCAGGGTGGGAACGTGCTGATTCCTTGGGACGTTCCCCAGCCACAGCTCTCCGACGACGTGCACCCCGCGCTCGCTGACGCCGCCCGTGCGGCGTCGGCGGCGTACGGGCGTGCCCGATCCCTGCACACGCGCCTCCAACTCCGCGAGGAAGTCGCGGACGGCGCCGACGGAACACCGACGATGCGCGTGGACCGCATCGTCGAGGACGCGGTCCTGGAGTCCATCCACCGCAGTCGCGTGAACCTCCTGTCCGAGGAAGCCGGCTTCGTCGACAACGGCTCCTCGATCACCCTCGTGATCGATCCGGTCGACGGGTCCGCGAACGCCGCGTTCGGCGTCCCTCTCTCGTGCTTCGCCGGTGCGCTCGTGGAAGACGGCACGGCAAAAGAAGCCCTCACGACGTGGTTCGACACGGGCCGTGCGTGGCATGCGCGCGCAGGAGTGCCGACGTCGTTCCGCACCACCGGGCGCACGTCGCTCGACGGCGCGTCGGTGTGCCTGATGCGCCCCAAGACGGGCACCCAGGACGCGTGGCTGCGCGTCGCGAACCGCGCCGACCGCATCCGGGTGCTGTGCACGACCTGCCTGGAGACCATGCTCGTCGCGGAAGGCACCGTGGACGCCTTCATCGATCCGGGCAGCGACACGCACCGGATCATGGACCTCGCGACGGCGCTGGTCACCGTGCCCGCGGCGGGCGGGGTGCTGGTCGACCTGCGCGGGCGGCCGTTCACGTTCGAACCCGACCTGACCCACCGGTGGTCAGGCGTGGCGGCAGCGACTCCTCAGCTGGCCGAGGAGCTGATCGCGACCGTGCTCGGGGGTTAGACCGACCCTTTCGGCTCGACGATGCAGTCGGGGCCGGGGAAGACCAGGCCCTCGTGCCCGTCGTTGAAGCGGACGAGGTACGGCGGATGTCCGTCGTTCCCGCGCACTTCGAGGATCTCGCCGAGGCGCTCCTCGAGGCCGATGGAACGGCTGTGGACGTGGAGCCTGTCACCCACTGTTGCTTGCATGGTGCTGCAACACCTCCGGTGTGCGGCGTGAGGCATGGCGCTGGATGCGTTAAAGCCTAGGCCGACACCGGAGACGCGCAACAGGGCTCAAGTGCTCATCCGCCGCAGGCCGCGGAGACCTTCGCGACGAGGTCGGCCTTCTTCTGCACCCAGTCCGCCGCGGAGTTGACGTTCTGCATGCCGTTGGCCGCTTCCTGGAGAGCCTTCTTCACCTGCTCGTCCGGTGCGGAGTTCGCGAGGGTCTCGAGCTCCTTCGCCTTGGCCTGGGTGTCCTCCAGCGCCTTCTGCGGGTCGCTCAGGTCCGGCGAGAACCCCACCAGCTGGACCGCGTCGGCGCACAGCTTCACCTTGTCCGCGGTCTCGCTGACGCCCTGGAGCGTGTCGCAGGCCGTCAGGCTGCCCAACGCGATGACGGCTGCTGCCAGCGTTCCAACTAGGCGCATTCGCTCTCCTTCTGCCCGAAGTGTCCGTTTGTGTTACCGACGACTCTACCGATGTGCGTCTTGATCCAGTTGCCGTTGGTAGAGCTTCCGGATGACGTCGTCGATCTCCGGCTCCACGACGGCGAGGTCGTGGACCTCCACCTGCCGCACCACCTGGGTGATCAACTGCGCCGCCGTCGTCTCCGCTCTCCTGAACGTGAGGTGGTGTCGCAGTCCGCCCGCCTCGCTGCGCACCGCCGTCACTCCTGGGACGTCCGGCGCCGGTCCCGGTTCCCGGAGGTCGATGACGAGCTCGCGCTCCGGGGTCACCTCGGCGCGCAGCTCGTCGAGCGGGCCGTCGGCGAGCACCCGGCCGTGGTCGATCACCATCAGCCGCGGGCAGAGGCGTTCGATGTCGTCCAGGTCGTGCGTGGTGAGCAGGAGGGTGGTGCCGCGGCGGGTGTTGATGTCCGCCAGGAACTCCCGGAGGCGTTCCTTGGACTCGAGGTCGAGGCCGATCGTCGGCTCGTCGAGCACCAGCAGCTCGGGTGCGTGCAGGAGAGCCGCTGTGATCTCGCCCCGCATCCGCTGGCCCAGCGAGAGCTGCCGCACCGGGGTGAGCAGCGTCTCCTGCAGGCCGAGCAGCTCGACGCACTCGTCGAGCCGCGTCCGGTAGTCCTGCGCCGGCACCCGGTAGATGGACCTGAGCAGGTCGAAGCTGTCCTGCAGCGGCAGGTCCCACCACAGCTGGCTGCGCTGGCCGAACACGACGCCGATGCGGCGCGCGAGATCGCGCCGCTGCCTCGACGGGTCGACACCGCCGACCCTGAGGTGACCGCTGGTCGGCACGAGGATCCCGGTCAGCATCTTGATCGTCGTGGACTTGCCGGCGCCGTTCGGTCCGACGTACCCGACCGCCTCACCGGCCCGCACGCCGAACGTGACGCCGTCGACCGCCGTGACGGTCTTGTGGTTGCGCCGCAGGCCCTTCGACGTGGCGATCCTGAACTCCCTGCGGAGCTCCCTGACCTCGATCATGATCCCGTTCCCCGGTAGTGCCTGACCGCGAACCGCCACACCAGCGCGGCGACCCCCGCCGCCAGCGCCGCGACGAGCGGTGATGTCCAGCCGACCCAGCCCGGAAGGCCGAGCGGGTCCTGCTTCCCGAGCAGCGCGAGGCTCGGGTAGTACGCGACGAACGCCCCCGGCACGATGAACGCCATCACCCACCGCAGCGGGGCGGAGTAGACGTTGACCGGGTACGAGGTGAAGGCGCCGCTGCCGTAGGTGAAGGCGTTGGCGAACTCGCGGCCCTCCACGATCCAGAAGCACACCGAGCACGTCACCACCCAGATCGCGCTGAAGATCACCGCACCGGCCAGCGGCGTGGCGATGGTCAGCGCGACCTTCGCCGGTGTCCAGGTGACGCTGACGTGCGCCAGCGCGTAGACCATCACGGCGAGCGCGCCGACGATGCGCCCGACCCTGCGCAGGCGGACGTCCGACACCATGATCTGCGGCAACGTCCCGAGCGGCCTCAGCAGCAGCACGTCGAAGGTGCCGGCGCGGATGTACGTCGGCAGGTTGTCGAGCTGCCCGGCGAAGAGGTCGGCGATGCCGAACGCGATGCCCGCGAACGCGTACATCAGCAGCACTTCTTCTTCGGTGAACCCGCCGAGCGCGTCGACGTGGCTGAACAGCACGAGGATGACGACCAGCTCGACCCACTGCGCCAGCGCCTGCGTGGCGAGGTCGAGCGCGAACGACGCGCGGTAGGACATCTGGCTCCTCAGCCGCGCGCCGATGAGCCTCGGGTAGATGGTGTCAGCCACCCTGGACCACCACCTTGCGCACCGCGCGCTGCAGGACCAGGTGACCGGCCCCGAGCAGTGCCACGGCCCAGAACAGCTGGTGCAGAAGGGTTCCCGCCGCGTCGCCGTGCCCGAGGAACACGTCGATCGGCGCCTGCATCAACGCGGGGAACGGGGTCAGCCACAGCACGTCCCGAGCCCACCCCGGGAAGAACGAGACCGGCACGGTGAGCCCGCACAGCAGGCCGGACGTGACGTTCCAGAACCCGTACAGCCCCCGGTTGTCCAGCAGCCAGAACGCGCTGGCGTCGATCAGGAACCGGCACGCGAAGCTGACCACCAGCGCGAGCACCGCGCTGACCAGGAACAGCGGCCACTGCGCGGAGCTCGCCGGGAACTGGAACGGGAACAGCAGCATGCCGAACACCACCGGCGGCGCGAGCCTGGTCAGGAACGCGAAACCGCCGCGGCCGAGGTCCTGCGCGAGCATGGCGCTCTGCAGGTGCCAGGGCCGGTACAGGTCGACGACGACGTCACCGGATCGCACGCGCTCGGCGAGCTCGTTGGTCCCCCACAGCAGGACGAACCCGAGCAGCCCCTGCCCGATCCAGACGTACGTGTTGGTGGCAGCGATGTCGTAGTCGGCGATCTCGCCGTTCGCCGCCTCGAGCGCGGCGGCGAGGATGGCGACCCGCAGCAGGCCGAAGACCACGTTCGCGGTCATCCCGGCCAGCATCGCTTGTCGGTAGGTCGAGTACCTTCGGAAGCCGGCAATGATCAAATCGGCGTGAACACGCACGTCGGTCTACGTTAGCGACCGTCGCAAGTGGATTTCTCAGCTGCCGAACGCGCTGGTGACGACCTCGCCCGCACCCGGCTCCGCGCCGAGGCACAGGAAGTAGTTGCGGGTGCCGTCCTTGAACCCGACCGCGGCCATCTCCCAGCCGGTGGTGTCGACGGTCGGCCTCGTGCTCGCCTTCATCAACGCGGGCGTGCAGACGTCCTTGACCTCGGCCGAGGCCAGCAGCTCGTCGGAGTCGACCGCCGGGATGTCCCCGGACAGCCAGCCGCCGCCGAACGCCTCCCAGTAGTGCTCGTTCGCACAGCTGCCGACCTTGCGCGCGACGGCGGGCATGCCACCGATGGTGGTGATGCCGCGGAAGCAGGTCGACTGGTCCACGCAGAACCCGGCATCGCACTTCTTGAGGAACGGCGGGATGTCCTCCGCACCGCCCGGCTGCGTCGTCGACGGTCCGGCGCCCTGGGCGGTCCGCTGGTCCCGGCCCTCGAAGGGGTTCCAGACGAGCACGCCCGCCACGACCACGGCGACGAGCCCCGCGGCCGCCGCGACCAGGGGCCACGGCTTGCGCCCCGGCGGGGGAGGAACCGGCACGGTGGGCATCCGCATCGGGTCGACCAGTTCGTCGCGGAGCTGCGCCGCGCTCGGCGTGCGCAGGTTCGCGTCCGGGTGCAACGCCCGCGCCAGGGCCTCGTGCAGCGCGGCCGGCACCCCCGGCACCGCGGGCACCGGCCGGCGCAGGACCTCGCCGAGCTGGTCGAAGCTCGTGATCGGCCACGGCACCGGCCGCGGCGGCTTGCCCGCCAGCAGCGTGTAGAGCGTGGCGGCGAGCGAGTACACGTCGGCCTGCGGTGTCGGCTCGGCCATCGCGAACGCCTCGGGCGGCGCGTAGCTGGGGCTCAGGGCGTCCCGCGTGACCGTGCTGCCGCCCTGCGCGTCCAGCAGCGCCGCGAGCCCGAAGTCGGCCAGCTTCGGCGTGCCGTAGCGGTCGACGAGGATGTTGGCGGGCTTGATGTCCCGGTGCAGCACGCCTTCCGCGTGCGCCGCCGCCAGCGCGTCCGCGAGCTTGATGCCGAGGTCGCGGACCTGCTCGGGCGGCAACGGCCCGCGCGCGTCGAGCTGGTCGGCGAGCGACCCGCCGGTGCACAGCTCCATGACGATGTACGGCGAGCCGTGACCGGTGATGTTCGCGTCGTGCACCCCGACGACGTGCGGGTGGCCCGACAGCTTGGCCGCCGCCTGCGCCTCGCGCAGGAACCGCCTCCGGTCGCGCTCGTCGACGAGCACCCGGTTGTCGATCTTGACGGCGACGTCGCGACCGAGCTGCGCCTGGTGGGCCGTGTAGACGGTGGCGAAGCCGCCCGCGCCCAGAGGTCTCAGCTCCGTCAGGCCGGGGATGTGGGGTGCGGTCACGCGCGGCAGCCTAACTCCGCGCTCCGACAACCCCGGCGGTTAGACCGTGCAGCTCAACGCACCACTGCGCAGCGCGTGGCCGCCCGTGTTGTCGTCGTCCGCCCAGAGCACGACCTTCTTGCCGTTGACGCAGCTCGGCGAGACGGCGAAGCCTTCGAGGTTCACGTTCGGCAGCTTGAAAGGCCGGTCGTACGTCGCCGTCACCTCGAACCTGCCGTCGACGACCGCGAGAGTCGTGGCCCGGCCGCCGCAGTTGCTGTCGCACGTGGCCCAGAGCCGCGTTCCCTCCCACTCCAGGCCCATCACCCGCGCCTGCCCGCCGGCGAACTCCGCGACGAGCTCGGCGCCGCCGTCCCGCAGCGCGTACAGGAAGATCCCGCCGGTCGCCTCCAGCCCGACCGCGAACAACCCCGTCCCGTGCGACGGGTGGTCGGCCGGGTCGTAGAGCTTCCCGGTGTCGTCCCTGAACCCCTGCGCCGTCAGGTAGGAGTCCGGGATCCACGAGATCGCCTCGGGCCCGTCGTTGGGACCCACCGGCGGCATGCCCGGCAGCTCCCACTCGGCCACCGTGCCGCTGCCGACCTCCAACACCACCGGCGAGCTCACGTCACCGTTGTCGTTGTCCCGCTCCGCGACGACGAACAACCCGTCCGGCGTGCTGACGACACCCTCGGCATCGGGGTCGCCCCGCCCGTCCGCGAAGCGCAACGACCGCTCCCGGTCCACCTCCCACGCACCACCGCTGCCCGGCACGAGGCGGTAGAGCGTGGACGGCCCGTTCTTCACCGCCCACACCACCCCGGGGCTCTCGAACGACACCCCGCTGAGGTTCTCGCCGACCACGTCCCTGCCGTCAGCGGTCCTGGTCGCCGAGTCACCGGGCCACCTCGTGGCGGCCTCCACCGGACTGCTCGCCACAGCGAGCAGGACGACCGTGCACACGCCAATCGCCTTGATGCGCAACGCAAACGCCCCTTCTCCCACGGGGGTGGTACCCCGTATGAGCAGGCGGCGAGCATCCAGTGCACCAGAGCGCGACCGGCAGGGCTACTTCTTGGCGGCGGCCTTCGCGGCCTTCTTGAAGTCGCGCACCTCGAGCAGCGACTTCTGGTCCGTCACGTCAGCCACGCTGCGACGGCTTCCTTCCTCGCCGTAGTGGCCGGCCGCCTCCCGCCACCCGGCAGGCGTGACGCCGAACTGCTTGCCCAGAAGGGCGAGGAAGATCCTGGCCTTCTGGTCCCCGAACCCGGGCAGCGCCTTGAGCCGCCGGAGCACCGCGGCCCCGTCCCCGCCGGCCCAGATCCGCGTCACGTCCCCGTCGTAGGTCTCGACGACGAACCGCGACAGCGCCTGCACCCGCTTGGCCATGGAACCGGGGAACCGGTGCACGGCGGGCGGCGTGGCCATGACGGCGGCGAACTCCTCGGGGTCGGCCTCGGCGATGCGGTGCACGTCCAGGCCGCCCATGCGGTCGGCGAGGACCTTGGGGCCGGAGAACGCCTTCTCCATCGGGATCTGCTGGTCGAGCAGCATGCCGAGCAACAGCGCGAACCGGTCTTCGGCCAGCAGGGCGTCGGCTTCCGGGTTCTGCGCGAGGCACACCGTGCGGGTCATGGGCGAGAGCATCGCATAGAGGCGTGAAAGGGGCCGTCGTGCAGGTTCCGTGTTGCGATCGAGGATGACAGTTTGACCGTCGCTGGTACCAGAGTATCCTTGGGTACCGGAGGTGTGTGATGGCTGCTCAGTCCTCTCCTGTCAAAGTTGATCAAGAGACGCACGCTTTGATCGCGCATGGTGCGACTGCTCTGCACATGTCCCAGAAGGACTTGCTGGCTGCGGCTGTTCGTGAGTACCTGGGTGCGAGGCGAGAAGAGATCAACGCCGCGCTGCGCCGCACGATGGAGACGCTCGACGGCACTCGAACCAGTCAAGTCGCCGCTCTGACGGGCATGTCCAAGGAACGCCTCGATGAGCTTGGTGGGGTCCGCGAGTCCTGATGACCGTTCGTCCCACCATTCGGTGTCTTCGTGAAGATCTGGGTTTGGCTCTGCCGCCCATCGACGAGCCGCTCGACGAGATCGATCACCTGCTGATCAGGAAAGCCAACGAGCAGTTCGCTCAGCCGACGGGTCCGCGTGAGCGGATCCGTTCGATCGATGACGTGGTCATGTTCAAGGTCAAAGTCCAGCGTTGGCGCGGAGCCGTCGTCGAGGCGGGAGACCCCGGTTGGATGGTCACGGCTGGAGTCCGGGAAGCGGGAAGTCGTGACGACTTCTACGAAGCACTCGCGACTGCGGCCGTTGCCGCACGCGCCAGGTACAACGCTGAGCACAGTCCGCCCCTGAGATCGTCCACGTTCTGTGGCCAATGGCTCGCGAATAAGGACGACCTCGATCGGTACCAAGCTGAGGCAGCGGTCCGGATGCTGCGAGCCATGAACGAAACGGTGCGGCGTCTGGTGTGCGCATCGTTGCTCGACGGGCACGAGCACGTTGGTGAGGTCGCCGGCGCGGAGCTCGGCGTGCTCGTTCGAGGTGTGGAGGACAGGGGCACCTACGTAGCCGTCTGGATCACTGGCTCGGTGCCCGACAACTTCGTGGCCATCGCTCTGGACATGGTTCCCGGCTGCGACAGGGACGGCTGGTACCCGGAGTTCGCGATGCCGGATCGGGCGCTCCGTCCTGGCGAGCAGATCTACTCGAACATGATGGACCCACAAGCCGCTGCTCAGCTGCTCGAAGAGAGCAGCTAGCCATACGTCAGGCAGTGTGCTGGGCGAGCAACAGCGCGAACCGGTCCTGGGCTAGCAGGCCGTCGGCTTCGGTTCTGCGCGAGGCGAAATCCTCGCACGCGGCCCGGCGAGGTGCTCCGCCGAACCGGGAGCGGACGTCCGAAAGCCCGTCCGGTGAGAACTTCCGATCGCCGGACGGGCTCGCGTGGAAATGGCTGTGGCCGCCCGCGGAAATGCGCGGGCGGCCATTTCAGGTGTACTTCAGATGATTAGATCCACTTGTAGAGCGAGAACAGCTGGTTCGGGTTGCCGTGGCAGTCCCACTGCAGGAAACCGGTGCCGTTGGCGATGCCGCCGTTGTCCGTGTCGAGGCACTTGCCGGTGGCGCGGTTCTTGAACAGGATCGGGCCGTCGTAGGTGGCCGGGTCCGCGCCGGTGGGCAGGACGACCTCCCACTGCTGGTTCGGGCCGTTGTGGCAGTTCCACTGGATCACGTGGGCGCCGTTGGCCGCCGAGCCGCTGGCCAGGTCGAGGCACTTGCCGGAGTTGGCGTTGATGAACATCGCCGTGCCGTACTGGGTGCCCGTGCCGGCGACCCAGATTGGCGCCCACTTCTGGTTGTTCGTGCCGTAGCAGTCGAACAGGATGGCGCGGGCGCCGTTGTCCACGGAGTTCCACGCGATGTCGGCGCAGCGGTCGACGCTCGCGCCGTAGTTGATGTCCGTCGTCTTCGGGATGATGGCGGTCCAGATGGCCTCGCCGACGGCGGCGGCCTTGGCCTGCGCCTGCGTGCCCACGTTCGGCAGG
Source organism: Lentzea sp. DG1S-22 (assembly GCF_036321065.1). Lineage (NCBI taxonomy): Bacteria > Bacillati > Actinomycetota > Actinomycetes > Pseudonocardiales > Pseudonocardiaceae > Lentzea > Lentzea sp. DG1S-22. Next base: position 6,736,177 of record NZ_CP143276.1, read on the forward strand.
TCGTACGGCTCGAACTTCGGCGCGGCCGAGGAGGGCGCGACCGTGATCGACATCAGGGCGGCGGCGGCCGCGACGGCAACAGAAACTCTGCGAATGACGTTCTTCACGTGAAGTCCCCCATGATTGCGCGACTGAAAAAGTCCATGGGAGGGCGTCCCCCGACGCTCAACTCTTGCTCCCCCAGGAACAACGACAATCTTTCAGGCCGCAAGTCGCCCGTCAAGAGCCTTTTCGACTCAATTCGACCGCAATTCGTGGGGGACGAAACGAGTCACGCGCCGGCCACGCGCACTTCGGAGACGACCTGGCGCACCAGGACGCGCAACGCCTCGCGGTCGACTGTTGCCGGGTCGTCGGCCAGCCAGTCGCCGATCTCGCGCACGAACTGCTCCGGTGTCATCGGCGGCACGTCGAAGTCGAGGTCGTCGTCGCACGTGACCTCGCCGGCGCGGCTCGGGTAGACGATCACGGCGCCGCGGATCTCGAGCCACGGCAGGAGCTCGGCGAAGCGGTCGACGCTGTCGAGGAGCTGGGAGGCGCCGCCGCGGAACGGGTGGCCGTTGCGCCAGAGCTCGCCGTCCTCGTCGCAGTAGTAGTGACCGGGCAGCCACGACTTCGACTCGATCAGGACCAGGCGGCGTCCGCACAGCAGGGCGTGGTCGACGTCGGCGAACACCGAGCCGGGCCAGGCGAGGCCGTGGAAGATGCGCACGCCCGGTAGTTGCGTCAAGTACTCCGTGAGCAGTCCGGCGGTCAGCCGTTCGCGTCTGTTTTCACCCGGACGGCCGAAAATGGTGTTCCCGTCGTACTCCCCGGCGAACGCCCGCTCGGCCCTTGCGAGGGCCAGGTAGCGGCGTACCAGCCGGAACGCCCCGTAACCGGCGGCCGCCACCAGGGGTAGCCAGATGGCCAGCAGGAGCGGTGACGGGGTCATCGTCAACGGGATCAGCAGGACGAGCCACCCGCTGATCGCGGCGGCCGCGGGGGCGTGCCCGAGGCCCGTGGCGGGCACGTAGCGGACCCGCTGGCCGAGGTCGATGCGGTGCCACCAGTCCATCGAACCGAGGTCGACGCGGGGGCGCGGGGGCATGAAGCTCGGGTCGTCGCCGAAGTCGCGCAGCCGGCCCGTGTGGCCTGTTCGGCGAGGTCGCGGGCGTGCGGGCGGGCGGACGACCGGGGGCGGTGGCGCGGCGGGGCGGTCGTAGTCGGCACGCCGGACCGGGTCCTTCAGCGTCTCGTAGGCCTCCTGGAGCAGGCGGAAGCCGCCGGACGTCCCACCCGCGTCGGGGTGCATGACCTTGGCGAGCGAGCGGTAAGCCGACTTGATCTCCGAGGCACTGGCGCCCCGGTTCACACCGAGCAACTCGTAGTAGTCGATCCCTGGCACGACACCGTCCAGTCCGAGGTTGGTCCGTGAACCTTATTGGGTCCAACACTTTCGCAGGGCATACGGTCCGCACTTCGGCGTCTAGTGTGGGTGTCGCGGTGGCGATGGGGCCTGTAGCGCAGTGGTCGACGCGCCCTCCGGGACGGAGGGAGAACGCCGGTTCGAATCCGGCCGGTCCCGCTCTCCGGGATGTCCCGCGTTCGCCCTGTCCGTCCTTTGTGGAGAGGACGCCTATCGGGTGATGGCCGCGAAGGCGCTGGTCGCGCGACTCGGCGCTCGAGTTGCCGACCCGGCGGACCTGCCGCAGTCTTCCGCGCATGGCGACCTGTGACGTCTGTGGCAACGAGTACTGGATGGCCTTCGAGGTGCGCACCGTCGGTGGCGGCGTGCACACGTTCGACAGCTTCGAGTGCGCGATCCAGCGCCTCGCGCCCCGCTGCGAGCACTGCGACTGCCGGGTGATCGGGCACGGAGTGGAGGTGGAGGGCAGGTTCTTCTGCTGCGCCCACTGCGCGCGGTCGGGCTCGGCCGACCTGGGGCCCAGATCCGCGACACCGTCGGCGCCCACCCCGGCTGACCCGGGACCGGGCTGAGCGGCACGAGCGGCGGCACCTCGGCGCCCCCGCTCGGATACGTTGGCGGGCATGAACTTCAAGAGTTTGGTCGTGGGCCGCGTCAACCGGCTGGTCGTGGGGCTCCGCGACGTGCCGGTCGTCGGGAAGCTTGTGCGCAGGGGCATCACCGTCGTGACCTACACGGGCCGCAAGTCGGGTCGGACGTTCAGCACGCCCGTTGGCTACCAACGCAAAGGCGACGTCGTCGACATCAGGGTGATGATGCCGGACGCCAAGACGTGGTGGCGCAACTTCAACGGCGAGGGCGGCCCGTTGACGCTGGAAATCGATGGCGCGCAACGGACCGGACATGCGACATCGCACCGTGACGACAAGGGTCGCGTCACGGTGCGAGTGCAGCTCTGAGGCCTCAGAAGGCCAAGGCGTTGAGGCGGCGCGGCTCCAGGAACGCGGCCAGCAGGTAGGCGGCGCCGCCCAGCACGGCCAGCACGCCGAAGAAACCGGCTCCCGGCACGAACAGCGCCGCGGCGGCGACCAGGGCGAGCCACGTGCCGAGGTTGTGGTGCAGGGCGTTGCCGCGGACGGCGCCCTCGGCGATGTAGATCAGGCCGACCACGATGGTCGAGCCGGCGGGCCAGAGCACGGTCTGCAGCTCTGGTTTCTCGAACACCGTGCTCAGGCCGGTGACCGCCAGGGCGAGCGCGGCGAACCCGGTGACCCAGGCCGTGCCGACCCGCTTCTCGGCGCGGCGCCGGGACGCCGGGGCGAACCGCTGGGCCCGCAGTGAGGCGGTCATGGCGAAGACCGTGCCGGCGACGAGGCCGGTGGCCAGCAACGCGATCGGCAGCCAGCCCGGCATCGTGACCAGCTCTGCCCTGGAGAGCAGGGCGGAGCCGTGGCCGAAGACGTAGGCGAACGCGAAGCCCAGGTAGGCGGCGCGGTTGTCGACCTCGGTGGACGGGACGGCGGCGGTGGCGGGCAGGGCGGTGGCGTTCACGGCGGGGCCTTTCGGAAGTCAGATGAGTGAGGCGATCAGTCGTGGTGCGAGAGCGGCGAAGGCGGGCGAGCGGCTGATCGAGGCGCGCTGGTCGGCGAGGCCGTGCAGGCCCAGCCACAACGCCATGGCGCGGCCTGGGTCGGTGAGGACCTGCGTGAACAGCCGCATCGCCTGGTCGGAGAGGTCGGCCGCACCGAACATCACGCGGTAGCGGCGGGGGTGCGCGACGGCGAAGTCGAGGTAGGCGAGGCCTGCCGAGCAGGCGTCGGTCGCGGCGAGGACGGCGGCTTCGAGTTCGACGAAGGCCTCGTGGCACACGGCCAGCAAGATCGCCGCGGCGTCGGGAACTGCGGGTGGATCGACGGGGTGGGGATGTTCGCCTCGCGGGACACGGCTCGCAGCGTCACGGCGAGCTCCGCGTCGACGAGGGCGGTCGCCGCCGCCAGGACCACCCGGCGGCAGCCGGGCCGGTTCACGGCTCGGGGACGATGACGACCTTGCCGAGGACGGTGCGCGACTCGGCGAGCGCGAGCGCCGAGGCGGCGTCCGGCAACGGGATGCGCGCGGCGATCTGCGGCGTGAGCACACCGGCCTCGACCAGGCGCAGCACCTGCGTGAGGTCCTCGGCCAGCCGGGCGCGGAACGTCGCGGTGCGGAAGCGCTTGCCGGCCCAGAAGTTGTAGAAGCCCGCGCGCTTGCCGTTGGGCAGCAGGTTCCACACCATCAGCTGCCCGAAGAGCTCGAGCACCGGCAGCATGCCGCTGCCCGGCTCGTCCTTGGTCGCGGCCGTCCCGTAGTTGACCAGCGCGCCGCCGCGGCGCACCAGCCGCCACGACTCGTGCAGGCCGGGGCCGCCGACGTGGTCGAACACGGCGTCCACGCCTTCGGGGGCCAGCTCGCGGATGCGGGCGTACATGTCCGGGTCGCGGTAGTCGACGGGCGCGGCGCCGAGCTCACGCACGGCGTCGTGGTGGCGCGGGGAGGCCGTGCCGATGACCTTGATGCCGGCGTGCCTCGCCAGCTGCACCAGCGTCGAGCCGACGCCGCCGTTCGCGCCCAGCACGACGATCGTGCCGCCGCGCTCGACCCTCGCGGTCCGGTGCAGCATCTGCCACGCCGTGACGCCGTTGACCGCCACGGCCTCGGCGGCGGCCGACTCGACGCCGTCCGGCACGGGCACCAGGTCGGCGGCCTCGACGACCAGGTGGCTCGCCCACGCGCCGACCTTCGTGACCGCGGCGAACCGGTGTCCCCGCAGGTCGCGGTCGACGCCCGGACCGGTGGCGACGACCGTGCCGACGAGGTCGTAGCCGGGGACGAACGGGAACGGCGGCTGGTCGTAGTACTTGCCCAGGCGCATCTGCTGCTCGGCGAAGCTGACGCCGGTGGCGTCCATGCGCAGGACGACCTGGCCCCGGGCCGGCGCGGGGAGGTCGCGGACCCGGACGTGCAGGCCGTCGGGCTCGACCACGCCCGGCAGGACGACCTCGGTGGCGCGGGTGGTGGCGGTCGTGGCGTTCATCGTGGCTCCTCAGCGGGGGTTCCGGCTGTGCTTACGAACATAAGCTAACGACCGTAAGCTGACGAGCGCAAGACCTAACGCTGATAAACTTTCAGGTGTATGGTTACGGCCGTGACGAACACGGAACCGCGCAGGCGCAACCGCCGCGGCGAGGGCGGGAAACTGCGCGACGAGATCATCGAGGCGGCTCTCGCGCTCCTCGACGAGGGCGGCGACGAACGCGCGGTCACGCTGCGCTCGGTCGCGCGCAAGGTGGGGATCGCGGCACCGTCGATCTACCCGCACTTCGCGGACCAGCCGTCGATCATGCTGGCGGTCGTGCAGGGGGAGATGGACAAGCTCACCACCGTCCTGCGCGAGGCGGACGACAGGGCGGACCGCGACGGGCGCTCACGGCTCTTCGCGGTGTGCAACGCCTACCTGGGCTTCGCCGAGGAGCACCCGCAGCGCTACCGGATCATGTTCGGCGGCCTGTGGACGCCGTCGGCGGAGGACACCTCGATCACCGACGACGACCTCGACTCGCTCGGCCTGGAGGCGTTCGGGCTGCTCGCCGAGGTCCTCGGCGTGTGCGTCGACGAGGGCGTCGCGCACCCCAGCGAGGACCTCCACGGCGACGCGGTGGCGTTGTGGCTCGGACTGCACGGCCTCGCCCACCAGCGGGCCGTGGTGCGCAAGATGCCGGGACCGGACGACGTCGGGGACCGCCTGATCACGGCACTCGCGCACCTCAGGTGACTACGGGGCCTCGAACAGCGTCGACACCGACTCGCCGACGTTGATCCGGCGCATGGCCTCGGCCATCGCCGGCGCGATCGACAGCACCCGCAGCTTCGGCACGGACTTCTCCGCCGGGATCGGCACGGTGTTCGTGGCGACGATCTCCAGCACGTCGTCGAACGCCTGCAGCCGTTCCAGCGCGCCCGACGAGAACAGCCCGTGCGTGCAGGCGACCCGGATCGACCCGGCGCCGCGCTCGCGCAGCTTGTCCAGCAGCTCGATGACGGTCGAGCCCTTGGCGATCTCGTCGTCCAGCACGATCACGTCGCGTCCGGTCACGTCGCCGATCACGGTCGAGATCTGCACCCTGTCGTCGGCGAACCGCTGCTTGGCGCCCGCCGCCACGGGCAGGCCGAGGATGCGCGCGAAGTGCGCCGCCTCCTTGGCGTTGCCCAGGTCCGGCGACACGACGACGGTGTTGGACAGGTCGTGCTGCGAGAAGTGCGCGGCGAGCTCGCGCAACGCGTGCAGGTGGTCGACGGGCACCGAGAAGAAGCCGTGCACCTGCGGTGAGTGCAACGTCATCGCCAGCACGCGCGACGCCCCGGCGGCCACCATCAGGTCGGCGACCAGGCGTCCGCCGATCGAGATCCGCGGCGCGTCTTTCTTGTCGGAACGCGCGTAGGCGTAGTGCGGCAGGACGACGGTCGTGCGCGCGGCGGAGGCGCCACGGGCAGCGTCCAGCATCAGCAGGAGCTCGACGAGGTGTTCCTGCACCGGCGGCACCAGCGGCTGGATCAGGAACACGTCCCGCTCACGGCAGTTCGCCTGCAGCTGCACCTCGAGGCAGTCGTTGGCGAACCGGGTCAGGCGGCTGGGCGACAGGTCGACGCCGAGATGGCCGCAGATCTCGGCGGCGAGTTCGGGATGGGCAGAACCACTGAAGACAGCGATGTCACGCACACCCCGAAACCTAGTCGACGACCAGCACCAGCTTGCCGTCGCGGAAAAAGGGCGTCAGGTTCCCGCGCGTGTCGACTGTGTGCGTGCCACGCGGCAGAACGGCCTCGATGGCCGTGAACGCGAGGATGTCCGAGACGCCGTGACGGCCGCGCAACGACCGTTGGCCCTGGAACCGCAGAGCGCGCCCCTCGCGGCGGTACTGGTGGGCCTCAGCAGCAGCGGAGGCGCCTGCTCGAAGCGCCTCCGGGCCCACCAGGCGTCCCGAGGACGCGCTGCGCACCGCGACACCGAACCCCTGGGCCACGAGTGAGCTCACCACCGCGTCGGACGGGGCAACGGGTACGAGGAAGGACATCGCGTGGTGGCCGTCGACCTCGTGCACGACGACCGTCCTGGCCGTCGTCAGCACGGTGTCGTGCAGCTCCAATGCGATCTTCTCCGCTTCCCAGCGGTTCTCGTGGCCGGCGTCGACGCCGACGAAGGTGCTGGTCACCTGACCTCCACGAAGATCGGGTTGGTGTAGCACCACAGGTCCTCCCACGGGTTCGCGGCTCCCGGTGCGTCCGCCTGCGGGTCGAACGCGCCGCGGTTGCCGTCGGTTCCGCGCAACCGGACGTAGAAGGGCTCCCGGACGTTGCGGAACGTGTGCGTGAAGACCGCATGGTGCCAGTGCGGCTCGTAGGATCGCTCGACCTTCGCATGTGGCGTGGCCAACGTTTCAGATGATGATCGTCCCGTGACGGCGCCCTTGATGAGGTCCAAACGGCGCAACCTGGGCACGAACCCCGCGCTGTTGGGCCGGGTCGCGAGACGTGCCTTGATCAGCACCGTCACGTCGGAACCACGCCGCACGCGCAAGCGCCCGCCCATCGTCTCCGCTCGCCCGGATGCGCGGACCTCGAACCGGAGATCGTCGACGAGGCCGCCGTGCGACACCCACGCGCGACCCGCCCTCAGACCTTCCATCACGGCGCCACGCGTCCGGCGGGTGGCGCCGACGACGGTCCGGGAGAACTCGCAGGGGAAGAAGTCGACGTAGGGCGGCAGCACCTGCGGCGAGGAGCCCTCGACCGGGTCGAGGTGCCTGCCGGTCAGGTCGAACTGGTTGCCCGGCTCGGGCACGCGGACGATCGTGTCGCGCGAGTTGAAGTGCGAGTCCGAGTTCGCCGTGATCCACCAGCCGAGGCCTTCGGCGAGCAGCGAGTCCCAGACGCCGCCGACCTTCGCCGTCATCCAGTCGAAGCCGCCGTGCGTGCGGTAGGCCTCGGGCGGGTAGGGCGCGTAGGAGTTCGAGCCGGGGCTGTTCGCGTACCCGCCGCGGTGGCCGCCGGGACCGCGCACCGGGTCACCGTCGCCCTGGGCGCCGGGCGCGCCCTCCATGCCGACAACGATGTCCGGGGCCAGGTCGCGCAGGGCCCGCAGCTCGTGGGGCGCCACCCTGCCGTTGCGCATCGGGTGGTTCACGAACACCAGCGCGGATTTCATCGTGCCGTTGCGGATCTTCATCTGGAGCCACCGCACCGCGTCGAGCGCCTTGAGCTCGTTGGCGGGGGTCGACGCCTCCTGGCCGTTCAGCCGCCAGTCGAACTGGCGCTCGAAGTCGCGCAGCACGCCGGCCTCGTCGCGGCAGTCCTCGAAGAACACCGTGGCGTGCTCGGCGCCGGGGACGTTCCACTCCATCCCGTGCCACAGCAGCAGGCGCGGGAACTTCCGCCGGGCACGCTCCAGGTCGGACGCCGTCGCCTCGACCGAGTGCGCCTCGTGCGAGGCGTGACCGTGGTCGGTGATCACGAGCCAGTCGGTGCCGTGCCGCAGGGCGCCGCTGATCTGCTGCTCGACGGTGTACATGCCGTCGTAGGAGTACTGCGTGTGCGCGTGGTGGTCGCCGGACAGCCACTGGTAGCGGGGTGAGGCAGAAGCGGAGCCGGTGCCCAGCGCTCCCGCCACCCCCAGCGCGCCCGCTCCCCGGAGGAAGCGTCTGCGGGCTACTTCGGACATGGCTGGACCTCCACACGCCGGGCCGGGGTCCGTGGAGGCTAGGCCGATCGGATGAGGCGCGGGTGGACGGCGGATTAACTAGATCGGAAGAAGGTCCACCCAGTCCAGGAACGGCAGCGCGCCCGTGCCCTGCAACGCCGCGAGCCCCAGCCAGATCGACAGGATCGTCACGATCGGCCCGACGATCGCCATCTCCACCACGCCACCGGTCTTCATCCGCATGATCTTGGGCGGCGCCACCGGGTACCAGGTCTTGCCCATGATCGGGATGGGCCACAGGATCGGGCAGCCCTGCTCGGTGATCGCGTCACCGACGTAGTGCGCGAAGCACCCGACGCCGACCGCGATCCCGCACGCCGCCGCGGAGGCGTTCGTCTGCGAGGTCCAGGCGATCATCGCCCACGTGATGCCCGCGGACACCACCGTGATCAGCAACGCGTCCTGCTTGGGGCACCAGTCGTTCATGATGCCGCGCACCGCCAGGCCGGCGAACACGAACATCAGCACCGGCAGCGCCCACTTCTGGCTGTTCTGCACGACCGCGGTGGTGAAGACGGCGGCGAACAGCGCGAAGACGAGCGTGTGGGTGAGCCCGCGGTGTCCGCCGTCCCGCTTGGAATCCCTCTTCAACCGCGTCGTGCGGTACACGAAGCTGCTCAACGCGTTGATGCCCGCGGAGAGCCCGCTGCTCAACGCTCCGAACGTGCGCGAGATGGTCGATCCGGGGTGGTCGAGATCGGGCAGGAGCGCCGCTCCGGTGGCGAGAACCGCCCCCACGGCCCAGCTCTGCGGCGTCAGCTGGCCGATCGGGTGAGCGGAAGCTAGTGCGGTGACGGCACTCCAGGCGAGCAGCCCGCTCATCGCATGTGTTGGCCCAGTTGACACTCGCGCCCCTCCTGATGATCACTCAACGGTGAACAGTAGTCGCTCGCACGTTCGAACCGGTCCGCTTCTCAACACGTCCGCCGGGACGGTTCTGTTGCACCCGGCGTGGTAGCCATGAGGCAGGCACCGCGTCCGCTGCTGGGCCGCGACGCGGGGGCTATGGTGCGCTGAATCGGTGTAACCAGGGTCGCAGGCACAGGCGGGCGTTCTACCAGTACGCTTGTCTTGCTTGCATCGTCGCGAGAGGAGCGCCCGGAGTTATGGGCAAGATCAAGGTTCAGGGCACCGTCGTCGAGCTCGACGGCGACGAGATGACCCGGATCATCTGGCAGTTCATCAAGGACAAGCTGATCCACCCGTACCTGGACGTCACCCTGGAGTACTACGACCTGGGCATCGAGCACCGGGACGCCACCGACGACCAGGTCACGATCGACGCCGCGAACGCCATCAAGAAGCACGGCGTCGGCGTCAAGTGCGCCACGATCACGCCGGACGAGGCGCGCGTCGAGGAGTTCGGCCTCAAGAAGATGTGGGTCTCGCCGAACGGCACGATCCGCAACATCCTCGGCGGTGTCGTCTTCCGCGAGCCGATCATCATCTCGAACGTCCCGCGCCTGGTCCCCGGCTGGACGAAGCCGATCATCATCGGCCGTCACGCGCACGGTGACCAGTACAAGGCCACCAACTTCAAGGTGCCCGGCGCCGGCAAGCTCACGATCACCTTCCAGCCGGAGGACGGCTCGGACCCGATCGAGCACGTCGTCACCGAGTTCCCGGCGGAGGGCGGTGTGGCGATGGGCATGTACAACTACAACAAGTCCATCGAGGACTTCGCCCGCGCCTCGTTCTCCTACGGCCTGCAGCGGGGCTACCCCGTCTACATGTCCACGAAGAACACGATCCTGAAGGCCTACGACGGCCAGTTCAAGGACATCTTCCAGCGCGTGTTCGACGAGGAGTTCAAGGCGGACTTCGACGCCAAGGGCCTCACCTACGAGCACCGCCTGATCGACGACATGGTCGCCGCCGCGATGAAGTGGGAGGGCGGCTACGTCTGGGCGTGCAAGAACTACGACGGTGACGTCCAGTCCGACACGGTCGCGCAGGGCTTCGGCTCGCTCGGCCTCATGACGTCGGTCCTGATGACGCCGGACGGCAAGACGGTCGAGGCGGAGGCCGCGCACGGCACCGTGACGCGCCACTACCGCCAGCACCAGGCCGGCAAGCCCACCTCCACGAACCCGATCGCCTCGATCTTCGCGTGGACCCGTGGCCTCATGCACCGCGGCAAGCTGGACGGCACCCCCGAGGTGATCCGCTTCGCCGAGGCGCTCGAGTCGGTCGTCATCGAGACGGTCGAGGCCGGTCAGATGACCAAGGACCTGGCCCTGCTGATCAGCAAGGACCAGGAGTGGCTGACCACCGAGGACTTCCTCGCCGCGCTCGACGAGAACCTCAAGAAGAAGATGGCGTCGTTCTGACGTCCGTCCTCTGGAAAAGGCCACCCCGGTCACACCGGGGTGGCCTTTTTCGTGGCACGTCACCCGGTCGGTTCCTCTTGCGGGTGGTTGCCGCGCCCCGGCGTCCCCCGGCGTCTTTTTGCCGCTATATCTGCTGCTGGAAGCGGTTCGCGGGTTCGGGAGGCGTCATGTTCGGTGTTCCGGTCAGGGGATTGATCGTGATCGGGGTGCTGGGCGTCGCCGGGGTGCTGTACGCGGTGAACGGCGGCAGTCCGATGGACAGCGCCAAGGCGGACGAGATCTGCAAGATCACGGTGACCGCGGACGTCCTCAACGTCCGCTCGGGCCCCGGCGACATGCAGCCGATCGTCTCCACCATGCCGCGCGACGCCGTGACCGAGGCCCGGTCCCGCGTCGAGAACGGCTACCGCATGCTGAGCGACCGCCGGTGGGTCAGCCAGCAGTTCGTGGCCCTGACCAGCGACTCCACCTGCAAGTAAACTCGCGCGCATGCTGCGCAACATGTTCCGGTGGGGCAGGGCCAAGAGCGTCACGCAGTGCTCCTGCGACCCCGAGTGGCAGGGCCTGTACACCAAGATCGACGGTGAGCGCCGGCTCGCGCTGCCCCGCGACGAGATGGCCACGATCGTCGGCTACCTCGACCTGACCGCGCACTGCGCCCGCTGCGACGCCGAGTACCCGAAGCCCTGGGGCCTGGCCTCCCAGTAGGCTCCGCGTTCGTGCTCACGGTCTCCACGGTCAACGTCAACGGCCTGCGCGCCGCCGCGAAGAAGGGCTACCTGGAGTGGCTCGCCGCTTCTCCCGCCGACGTGGTCTGCCTGCAGGAGGTGCGCGCCGAACCGTCGGAACTGAGCGCGGAACTGCACTCGCCTCCCGGGTGGCACGGCGTGTACGCGCCTTCTTCGCTGAAGGGCCGCGCGGGCGTCGGCATCGTGTCGCGCACCGAACCCACCTCGGTCCGCGTGGGCTTCGGCACCTCGGAGTTCGAGTCGAGCGGCCGCTACGTCGAGGTCGAACTGCCCGGCGTCGTCGTCGCCTCGCTGTACCTGCCGTCCGGTGACGTCGGCACCGAGAAGCAGGACGAGAAGGACCGGTTCATGGCGGCCTTCCTGCCGTACCTGGTGTCGCTGCGGGAGAAGGCGGCCGTGTCCGGGCGCGAGGTGCTCGTGTGCGGTGACTGGAACATCGCGCACCAGCAGGCCGACCTGAAGAACTGGAGGACGAACCAGAAGGAGTCCGGGTTCCTGCCCTACGAGCGGGAGTGGATGACCTCGGTGTTCGCCTCCGGGTACAACGACGTGGTGCGGTCGCTGCACCCCGATGTGGCAGGGCCCTACTCGTGGTGGTCGTACCGGGGGAAGGCCTTCGACAACGACTCCGGGTGGCGGATCGACTACCACGTCGCGACGGACGGGTTGGCCGGTCGGGCCACGTCGGCCGTGGTGGAGCGGGCGGCGACCTATGGGGAGCGCTGGTCGGACCACGCGCCCGTGACGGTCGTGTACTCGGACTGAGGCACCTGCGATCCGGCACAATCGTGACTTCGAGGAGGTGACGGGGTGCACGAGTTCGTGGCGGCGAAGGTGGCTGAGATCGAGGAGCTGTGCCGGGCACTGGGCGTTCGCAGGCTCGACCTGTTCGGGTCGGCGGCCGGCGATTCGTTCGACGTGGTGACCAGCGACGTGGACATCCTCGTCGACTTCGACACGGCGGACGACTTCGACCACTTCGGCAGCTACTTAGCCCTGAAAGAGGGGTTGGAGCGGATTCTGGCCAGGCCTGTCGACCTCGTGGTCAACGGCAGCATCCGCAACCCCTACTTCCGCGAGCAGGTCATGGAAACCAAGGAAAACCTGTATGCGGCGTGACCCTCGGGCGTATTTGTGGGACGCCCTGCGCGCTGCCGAGCTGCTGAGCGAGTTCAGCGCCGGCAAGTCGTTCACGGACTACCTCGCTGACGCGATGCTCCGGTCCGCCGTCGAGCGCCAGTTCGAGATCATCGGCGAGGCGCTCGCGTGGCAAGTGCTCACCGAGAAGAGGCCGCAGCTGGAGGAGCGGCTGCGCCAGCTGCTCGCCGGACTCGGCTGAGCAACGGCGGCTGCTCCGACTGATCCAGTCCGAGCAGCCTTTATCGCTCCCGTCACCCGCCTGACCCCTCGATTCCACCCACCCGCTCCCTGAACATGAACACGATTCACCATCCATGAATCGGGGGCGGTATGACAGGCTTCAACCGGCGTTCGTTCCTCCTGGCGATGGGCGTGGGCGCCGCGGGCGTTCCGCTCCTCGACCGCCAAGCGTTTGCGTCGACCGCGGGCACCACGCTCGAAACCACGGCCACACCCGTCGGCACCAGCGGTTACCGCAGGCTCCAGGCAGGGCCGGGGTGGCCCACGGTCGTGCGCGGCGACCTCGTCGCGGCCAAGCCGAACCGGGAAGCGCGCAGGCAGGCGCTCACGAGCTTCGTGCAGTTCAGCGACATGCACATCTGCGACGCCCAGAGCCCGCTGCGGTTCGAGTACCTGCACCCGATCATGGGTTCCAGCGCGCACCGGCCGCAGGAAGCGCTGACGACGCAGGGTTCGACGGCACTCGTCAAGCGGGTCAACGCCGTCAGGAACGGGCCGCTGACCGGCAGGCCCTTCGACTTCCTCATGACGACCGGCGACAACACCGACAACCACGAGAGCATCGAGCTCGACTGGTTCCTGGCGGTCCTCAACGGCGGCAGCATCACGCCCAACACCGGCGACCCGAGGTACGAGGGGGTGCAGAACGCGGGCATCAGCACGTTCTGGCAGCCGGACCTCAGCGGCGCGGACGACTACAAGGCGAAGGGCTTCCCGCAGCTCGACGGGTTGCTGGACGCGGCCGTGCGCACGTTCACCAGCCCCGGGCTGGACATCCCCTGGTACGCCACGATCGGCAACCACGACGACAGCGTGGTCGGCGCGCTGCCGGACGGGCTGCTCGACGGCTGGTACACCGGGCGCAAGAAGATCGTCGGGTTCGGCGACCCCGTGCAGGACGCGAAGGTCGCGCGGGCGTTCCACGACCCCGCGGCGATCCCGGAAGCGATGGCCATCCTCGCCACGAGCGGCGTCGTCCGCACCGTGACGCCCGATGACCGTCGCAGGCTGTTCGACACCGGTGAGTACGTGCGCAAGCATCTGCCGACGGGTGGGCACGGGTACACGGACGCCAACGCGGATGGCGTGGACGTCTTCTACACGTTCCGCATGGCGCCCGGAGTGACCGGCATCAGCATGGACACCACGAACCTGGCAGGGTTCTCCACGGGATCCATCGGGCTGCACCAGCTCAACTGGATCGAGAGGACGCTCAAGCGCAACAGCTCGCTCTACTACGACTGGCTCGGTCTGCCGCAACGGCAGAACGTCACCGACGAGCTGTTCGTGCTCTTCAGCCACCACACGAGCACGACGATGGGCAACGTCCTGCCGGACAAGCGCCGCCCTCTGGACCCGCGCATGAACGGCAACGCGCTGGTGAACCTGCTGCACCGGTTCCCGAACGTGCTGGCGTGGGTCAACGGGCACACGCACCGCAACGTGATCACGCCGCACCGGCACGCCACGCCGTCCAGGAGCTTCTGGGAGATCAACACGGCCGCGCACGTCGACTACCCGCAGCACGCCCGCGTCATCGAGGTCGCGGACAACGGGGACGGCACGTTGTCGCTGTTCACGACGCTGCTGGAGGCGGATGCGCCGTACCAGGTGGACTACGACGACCGCGGTGACGCGGCCCTCGCGAGCCTGTGCCGGGAGTTCACCTACAACGACATCCACTCGCGGACGAACCCGCTGGGCACCCCGCTCGACCGCAACACCGAGCTGCTCGTGGCGGTCCGCTGAGTGGGATGTCCCACAACGGGTGCGGGGTGATCAGGAATTTTGGCGGCCTAAGGTCGTTTACGTGGCAGTGGACATCTCGCTAACCCCACCGCAGCCCCGTCCGAGCGCGGCGGCCATGCGGCGTGCGCTGCGCAGGGCCGCCGACGGTGCCGTGCTCGACGCGACCGAGGCCGCCGTGCTGCTGCACGCGCGCGAGGACGACCTCGACGCGCTGCTCACCGCGGCCGGGAAGGTGCGGGACGCCCACCTGCTCGCGGAGGGGCGTCCCGGGGTCGTCACGTACAGCCGGTCGGTGTTCATCCCGCTGACCCGGTTGTGCCGGGACCGGTGCCACTACTGCACGTTCGCGACCGTGCCGCACAAGCTGCCCGCCGCGTTCCTCGAACGCGACGAGGTGCTGGCGATCGCGCGCGCGGGGGCAGAGCAGGGCTGCAAGGAAGCGCTCTTCACGCTGGGGGACCGGCCGGAGGACCGCTGGCCCGCCGCGAAGGAGTGGCTGGACGCGCGCGGCTACGAGTCCACATTGGACTACGTGCGGGCGAGCGCCATCGCGGTGCTCGAGGAGACGGGACTGCTGCCGCACCTGAACCCCGGCGTGCTGAGCTGGGAGGAGCTGACGCGGCTGCGTCCCGTCGCGTCGAGCATGGGGATGATGCTCGAGACCACGGCGGAGCGGCTGTGGAGCGAGAAGGGCGGCCCGCACCACGGCAGCCCGGACAAGGACCCCGCCGTCCGGCTGCGCGTCCTCACCGACGCCGGCCGCGTGAACGTCCCGTTCACCACCGGGATCCTCATCGGCATCGGCGAGAACCTCACCGAGCGCGCCGAGTCGCTGCTCGCGATGCGCCAGGTCGCGAAGCAGTACGGGCACATCCAGGAAGTCATCATCCAGAACTTCCGCGCCAAGCCGGACACGGCGATGCGCGGCATGCCCGACGCCGACCTGACCGAGCTCGCGGCCACCATCGCCGTGGCACGCCTGGTGATGCCGTCCACCGTGAGCGTGCAGGCACCGCCCAACCTTGTCGGCGGCGAGTTCGGCCTGATGCTGCGGGCGGGCGTCGACGACTGGGGCGGCGTCTCGCCGATCACGCCGGACCACGTCAACCCCGAGAAGCCGTGGCCGCAGGTCGACGAGCTCGCCGGCATCACGCGCGAAGCCGGTTTCTCCTTGCGGGAGCGGCTGAACGTCTACCCGCGGTACGTCCGCGCGGCGGCGGGGCAGTGGATCGACACGAGGCTCACCGCGCACGTTTCCGCGCTGGCGCTGGAAAGCGGGCTCGCGAACCCGGACGCCGAGGTCGTCGGCCGCGAGTGGCAGGAGCCGGACGGCGGGCTCGACACGTTCGGCCGCGCGGACCTCAACACCGCGATCGACACCGAGGGCCGCACTGGGGACCGCCGCGGCGACTTCGACGAGGTCTACGGCGACTGGGACGAGCTGAAGATCCCCGTTGCGCCGCAACGGCTTTCCGAGGACGTCCAACGTGGACTGAAGATCGCCGCGAACGACCCGGCGGCGTTGCTCGACGACACCGACGCCGCGATGGCGCTCCTCACCGCCGACGGTGACGCACTCGAAGAGATGACCCGTCTCGCCGACGACCTGAGGCGGGAGGTGGTGGGCGACGACGTCACCTACGTCGTCAACCGCAACATCAACTTCTCCAACGTCTGCTACGTCGGCTGCCGCTTCTGCGCCTTCGCGCAGCGCGAGCGCGACGCGGACGCGTTCCGGCTGAGCGCCGAGGAGGTCGCCGACCGCGCGCAGGAGGCGTGGGACGAAGGCGCCACCGAGGTCTGCATGCAGGGCGGCATCGACCCCAAGCTGCCGGTGACGTACTACGCCGACGTGGTGCGCGCCATCAAGAAGCGCCTGCCGGACATGCACGTCCACGCCTTCAGCCCGATGGAGATCGTCTCCGCCGCCGCGAAGGCCGGTGTGAGCGTCCGCGAGTGGCTGACCGAGCTCAAGGAAGCCGGCCTCGGCACCATCCCCGGCACGGCGGCCGAGATCCTCGACGACGACGTGCGCTGGGTGCTCACCAAGGGCAAGCTGCCCACCGCGACCTGGCTCGACGTCGTCGGCACCGCCCACGAGCTGGGCATCCGCTCGTCGAGCACGATGATGTACGGCCACGTCGACCACCCCGGCCACTGGCTCACGCACTTCCGCGTCCTCGCGCGGCTCCAGGACCGCACCGGCGGGCTCACCGAGTTCGTCGCGCTGCCGTTCGTGCACCGCAACGCCCCGATCTACCTGGCGGGAGTCGCCCGCCCCGGCCCGAGCCGCCGCGACAACCGCGCCGTGCACGCGTTCGCGCGGCTGGCGCTGCACGGGCGGATCGACAACATCCAGTGCTCCTGGGTCAAGCTCGGCGACGAGGGCACCGCGGAGATCCTCAACGGGGGTGCGAACGACATCGGCGGCACGTTGATGGAGGAGACCATCAGCCGCATGGCAGGGTCCGAGCACGGGTCCGCGCGCACTGTGCGTGAGCTGGAGACCCTGGCTTCGCTCGCAGGGCGTAACGCCCGTCAGCGGACTACGACATATGGGCGAGTGCGAACCGATCATCCGTGACCGATAGTCTGATTCGGCGCATCGACGCTACCGGCCTTCGGTAGCTTGGCGGCCAATCAGTCAGCAAGGTTCACCCTTCCGGGGTGGGTCTGCGCCTTGGGGAGGCTCGGCAAGTGCACGGCATGAGTCTGGTACTGAGCGCTGCGGTTGAGAGCAGCATGACCGGTACTGCTGCGGGTCCCGTGGGTCTGATCGCGGTCACCGCCGGCGTCGGCGGTCTGGTGTACGGCCTGGTGAGGCGCCGCAAGCCGGCCCCGGTCATCGCGGCGAACCAGCGCATCGACCTGGTGCAGCAGGACACCGCGCAGAACTGATCCACCCGGTCTGAGAAGATTTCGCCCGTGTCCACGGAGAACGCGCCCGCAGAAGGTGTCACCGCGCCCGCCAAGCGCCCCCGCGTCCTGTCCGGCATCCAGCCGACGGCCGGGTCGTTCCACCTCGGCAACTACCTGGGTGCGGTGCGGCAGTGGGTCGCCTTGCAGGAGGCGCACGACGCGTTCTACTGCGTCGTCGACCTGCACGCGATCACCGTGGAGCAGGACCCGAAGGTCCTGCGCCAGAACACGCGCGTCTCGGCCGCGCAGCTGCTCGCCCTGGGCATCGACCCGGACCGCGCGACGCTGTTCGTCCAGTCCCACGTCCCGGAGCACGCCCAGCTCGGCTGGGTCATGCAGTGCCTGACCGGGTTCGGCGAGGCGTCGCGGATGACGCAGTTCAAGGACAAGTCCGCGCGCCAGGAGCAGTCCGTCGGCGTGGGCCTGTTCACGTACCCGATCCTGCAGGCCGCGGACATCCTGCTGTACCAGGCGCACTACGTGCCGGTCGGCGAGGACCAGCGCCAGCACCTGGAGCTGACGCGCGACCTCGCGACGCGCTTCAACTCCCGCTACGGCAAGACGTTCCGCCTGCCCGAGCCGTACATCGTCAAGGACACGGCCAAGATCTTCGACCTGCAGGACCCGACCTCGAAGATGAGCAAGTCGGTGCCCGGTGGCGTCGTGGAGCTGCTCGAGGACCCGAAGCGCTCGGCCAAGAAGATCCGCTCCGCCGTCACCGACACGGGCCGCGAGGTCCTCTTCGACGCCGAGAACAAGCCGGGTGTGTCGAACCTGCTGACGATCTACTCGGCGCTGACCGGCCGCACGGTCGAGTCGCTGGTCGCCGACTACGACGGCAAGGGCTACGGCGACCTGAAGAAGGACCTCGGCGAGGTCTTCACCGAGTGGGTCACGCCGGTCCAGCAGCGCGTGAAGACGTACCTCGACGACGTGGCGTCGCTGGACAAGATCCTGGCCCGTGGTGCCGAACGCGCCCGCGAGGTCGCCGCCGGCACGTTGCGCCGCACGTACGACAAGATCGGCTTCGTTCTGCCCGAGTAGTGCGCTTGCACTAGCGTCTTCGCCGTGGACAAGTGGCGGCGGAAGTACGCGTGGTTCGACCACATCATTCGTGCGTACGAGCGCTACGACCAGAGGTACGGCGCGCAGCACGCCGCTGCGGTGACGTACTTCAGCGTGCTCTCGCTCGTGCCCATCCTGATGATCGGGTTCGCCGTCGCCGGTTTCGTGCTGCAGTCGCAGCCGGACCTGCTGGCGTCGCTGCGGCAGAGCATCGCCGAGGCGGTGCCGGACGCCCCGCTGCGCGAGCAGATCAACGAAGCCGTGGACACCGCCCTGGACTCCAAGGGCACCGTCGGCGTCATCGGTCTGCTCGGTGCCGCCTACTCCGGTCTCGGCTGGATGAGCAACCTCCGCGACGCCCTGACGGCGCAGTGGGGCCAGGCCAAGGGGGAGCTGCCGTTCCTCGGCACGCTCTGGCGCGACGTGCTGTCGCTGGTCGGCCTGGGCCTCGCGATCGTGCTGTCGTTCGGCATCACGGCCCTCGGCACCGGGTTCGCCGAGCTGGTCCTGCGCTGGATGGGGCTGCAGGACGCCGGCTGGGCGCACGTCCTGCTGCGGATCGGCACGATCGTCCTGTCGCTGCTCGCGAACTGGCTCGTGTTCCTGTGGGTGCTCTCCCGGCTGCCGCGCAAGCCCGTGGGGTGGCGCAGCGCGATCCGCGGGGCGTTCGCCGGCGCGGTCGGGTTCGAGGTCCTGAAGCAGACGGCGACGGTCTTCCTGTCGTTCACGACCAAGTCGCCGACCTCGGCCGCGTTCGGCTCGGTCATCGGTGTGCTGGTGTTCGCGAACCTGGTGGCCCAGTTCATCCTGTTCATCACGGCCTGGACGGCCACCGCGCGGGAGAACCAGGAGCCGGAGGTCGTGAAGGCGCCTCCGCCCGCGGTGATCCAGCCCGTGGTGTCGGTGCGGCAGGGGCCCTCCCCGTCGCTGATGCTCGGGGCGGGCGCGCTCGCGGGTGCGCTGCTCGGGTTCCGGTGGCGCCGCAAGTAGTCCCTGACGCTCCCCTGGACGAGAACGGCCCCGGCGCGTGTGCGCCGGGGCCGTTCTCGCGTGCCTCAGAAGCCCTGTGCCGCCTGCTGCTGGGCCTGGCGGCGTGCGCGCGCCGCCTTGGCCCGCTTGTTGCGGACGAAGAGGACCAGGCCGGCCAGGAGGCCGAGGCCCGCGGCCGCCGTGATCGGGAGGCCGACGGTGCCGAACGCGGTCGGCGTCGGGCGGCCCGTCTTCGCGTCGACGGCGGCCTCGTCGCCCGCGTCGGTGTTCTGCTGGGTCGGGACGACGTTCGGCTTCGGCTGCGGGGCACCGTCGACGAGCTTGCCGACACCGCCGGGGCCCATCGCGAAGCCGTAGTCGAGCAGCTTCGCGGCCTGGGCGTCGATGCGCGTGGGCGTCTGCTGCCCGCGCAGCAGGACCACGACGAGACGGCGGCCGTTGCGCTCCGCGGCACCCACGTAGGTGTGCTGCGAGTCGTCGGTGAAGCCGGTCTTGCCGCCGAGCGCGCCCTGGTAGCTCGTGAGCAGGCGGTTGTCGTTCTGCAACATGATCGTTCCGCCGTTGCGGCCGGGGAACTGCGACTGCTGCAGCTTGATCGCCTGCGCGAACTCCTCGTACTTCATCGCGCCGCGGAAGATCAGGGCGACGTCGTAGGCCGACGTGCTGGTGCCGGGGCCGTCGAGGCCGGACGGCGTCACGGCGCGCGTGTCGAGGGCGCCGAGCTCCTTGGCCATCGCGTTCATCTTGCGCAGGGCGTTCGGCACGCCGCCGAGCTGACGCGCCAGCGTGTGCGCCACGTCGTTGCCCGAGGTGAGCAACAGGCCGTGCAGCAGCTGGCGGACCGTGTACTGGCCGCCGTCGCGCAGGCCGATGCAGGTGCACTCCTGCTGGGTGTCCTCGGCGCTCGCGGTGACGACCAGGTCGCCCCGCAGCTCCTTGGCGACGACCATCGCGAGGAGCACCTTCATGATGCTCGCCGGGCGCTGACGGCCGTGCGGGTCGTACGCGGCGAGGACGGCACCGCTGTCCATGTCCGCGAGCAGCCACGTCGCCGCGGTGATGCCGCTGGGCGGCTGCGCCGAGTTCGGCGGCAGGATCAGTCCGCACTCGCCGAGGCGATCACCACCGATGGGCTTCTCCGGCACCTCGAGCGGCGTCGGGGCCTTCTGTCCGGGAGCCGGTTGCTCGGACGTGTCGACCGGGGGCGGCGGGGTCTCGCGGTTAGCGCACTGCGCCGTGCCGGCGGCCTGCTGTGCGGTGCCGGTCGGTGCGGCGAACGCGGCGGTGGCCGTTGCTAGGACCAGGGCGACGATGAGCCGTTGGGTGAAGGGCACGCCTCCAGGCTATCCACCCCCGTTTAGAGGCTTGCACGCACCACGTCCGATACTGGTCGCCGTGAAGCTCTCGCGCCCGATGTCACTCTTCCTGGTGGCTTTCGGAGTGTGGTCGTGGGTGATCTGGCCCACGTTCCTGAAGAACATCTGGAAGGACCCCCGTTCGTTCGGCGACGGACCTACCGCGTTCTTCACCGTGCACCTGGTGCTCGTGATCGCCTCGCTCGTCTTCGGCACCGTCATCGGTGTCCTGGGCGTGCGCGGTTACCTCGCCACCCGACGTCGATAAGGACAACGCTGTGGAGTTCGTACGCCTGCTGCTGGTGTTCCTGCACCTGCTGGGCATGGGCATGCTCGTCGCGATGATCATGTTGCAGGCCAGGGCCGGCAAGGGCGCGCCGGTCAACAAGGGCTGGCTGCACGGCGCCGCGCTGCAGCTGCTCACCGGCATCGCGCTGGTCGGCATCGACCCCCTGGTCGACTCGGTGGAGTACGACCACGTCAAGATCGGCGTGAAGCTGCTCGTCGTCGTCGCCATCGCCGCCGTCGTCGCGATCAACGTGAACAAGCCGAAGGCGCCGTCCTGGCTCCTGCCGACCGCCGCCTCGCTGGTCGTCCTCAACGTCGGTGTCGCCGTCTTCTGGACCTGATCGGGCGGTGTCGCCCGCACTGGCGGGTGACGTGGGCGTTCTTCCCGAGCGACTTGCTGTACCGGCGCGCAACCATCCGTGGCATGTCACGTATCGCCTATATCGGTGTGCTCACCGCCGGCGCGGTGTTGACGGTCGTCGCACTGCACGGTGCCACCCCGGAAGCCTCGGCCTCCGGGGACGGCCGGGTGTGCGCCGCTGCGTGGTGCCCGCAGGAACGCCCGGCATGGCGCGCGCCGTCGCCGCGAGGTGAGGAGCCTCCGACGTCGTCGACGACCACGCCCACGACGACGACTTCGAAGACCAAGCACACGAAGCCGTCCACGACCACGTCCACCACTACCACGACCACGTCGTCGACCAAGACCTCTTCGACGACCAGTCCGCCGACCTCGACGTCCACGACGACGTCCGGGTCGACGACCCCATCCACGACGACGTCCGGGTCGACGACCTCGTCCACGACGACGTCCGGGTCGACGACCTCGTCCACGACGACGCCGGTGACCACCACCACGTCCGGCACGAAGACGTCACCGGTGACGACGACCACCACGTCGCACACCACCCCGCACACGTCGACGACCAAGAACGTCGCGTCGCCTCCGGTGCACCACCAGGACAACCGCCTGGCCGACACCGGCGCCTCGACCACGTGGATGCTCCTGCTCGGCGTGCTGCTCCTCGTGGGCGGCGCGGCACTGCTGATGATCGAGCGCGCCAGGCGGCTCACCCGCCGCTGACTGTCGGTGTTCCTCGTCACACTGGTGACGTGCGAATCGAACACCTGCGTGAACGCAGCGATCTCGGCGTCATCAGTGCCGGCGCCGTGAAGTCCCTGGGCGTCTCGAACCCCTGGCGTCGATGCGCCGCGGGCGGGCCGTGGCAGCGCATGTACCCCGGTGTCGTGCTGCTGCACAACGGCCCGCCCACCCCGGAGCAGCACCTGACCGCGGCCCTGCTGCGCGCGGGCCCGGGGGCCGTGGTGACCGGCGCCGAAGCCTGTCGCCGCCACGGTCTCCCCGCCCGCGGCCAGGAGATCCACCTCCTGGTGCCGGGCTCCGTGCGCGGCAGCGGCCGCCTGATCCTCGAACGCGTGTGCCCGGTGCCCCCGGCCGCGGACGTGGGCGGCTTCCCCGTCGTGTCCTGCGCCCGAGCCGTGGTCGACGCCTGCCGCCGGCTCCGTTCCGCGGACGAGGCGACCGCGCTCGTGGCCGCCGCCATCCAGAAGGGCCGCTGCTCGCCGTCGGACCTGGCCGCCGAGGCCCGCGTCAACCGCTACGGCACCGCGCTGGTCCGCGCCGTCCTGGAGGAGCTGGGGCGTGCGGAATCGGTGGCGGAGCGGGACGCCCGCCGGTTGTCGCGCCGCATCCGGCTCCCCACCGCGCACTGGAACGTCACGCTCGCCGGCGCCGATGGCGTCATCATCGGCCGGCCGGACGCCTGGTACGACGACGTGGGCCTCGCCTGGGAGATCGACTCGCGGGCGTTCCACTACGGGCCGCGTGACTACGAACGCACCTTGGCGCGCAACAGCCGGTACGCCGCTGCCGGGATCCTGGTGGTGCAGACGTTGCCCACCCGGTTGCGGGACAACCCGGAGGCGGTGGCCGCGGAGTTGAGGAAGGCGCATCGGGCGGCGGCCGCTCGGCCTCGGCCCCCGGTGCGCATCGTGGAGGTGAGCTGACGGCGGCTTCCCGGTCCCGAGGACGCCAAGGCACGGTGCGCGCACAGGTCGCGTGCCACAACTGTGACACCCCGCACCACGCAGCGCCGAACCCCGCCACCCCGCACAAAGGCGAGGCGCCGCGCCCCCACCGGGAGCGCGGCGCCTCGAAGCACCCGAGAAGAACCTCAGACGCGCTTGAACAGCAGCGCCCGCTTCACTTCCTGGATCGCCTTCGTCACCTGGATGCCACGAGGGCAGGCGTCGGTGCAGTTGAACGTGGTGCGGCACCGCCACACGCCGTCGATGTCGTTGAGGATGTCGAGCCGCTCCTCAGCGCCCTCGTCGCGCGAGTCGAAGATGAACCGGTGCGCGTTCACGATCGCGGCGGGCCCGAAGTACGAGCCCTCGGTCCAGTAGACCGGGCACGACGTGGTGCAGCAGGCGCACAGGATGCACTTCGTCGTGTCGTCGAACCGCTCGCGGTCGGCGACGGACTGGATGCGCTCACGCGTCGGCTCGTTGCCGTAGGTCACGAGGTACGGCTTGACGGCGCGGAACGCCTCGAAGAACGGCTCCATGTCGACGAGCAGGTCCTTGTTCACCGGCAGGCCCTTGATGGGCTCGATGGTGATCGTGGTCTGCTTGTCGCCCTTGAGCAGCAGGTCCTTCAGCAGGACCTTGCAGGCCAGGCGGTTGACGCCGTTGATGCGCATGGCGTCGGAACCGCAGATGCCGTGGGCGCAGGAGCGGCGGAACGTCAGCGTGCCGTCCACGTACCACTTGATGTGGTGGAGGAGGTTCAGCACGCGGTCCGAGGGGAGCGCGGGGATGTCGAACGAGTCCCAGCGCGGCTCGTCGTCGACCTCCGGGTTGAACCGGCGGATCTTGACGGTGACCGTGACAGCGCCGTCCGGAACCGGCGGCTGGGAGCCGCGCGAGCCAGCAGTGGTTTCAGCGGTGGCGGTCATCAGTACTTGCGCTCCATCGGCTTGTACCGGGTAAAGGTCACGGGCTTGTAGTCGAGGCGGATGTCCGCCGAGAGACCCTCGCCCTGCTTGTAGAACATGCTGTGGCGCATGAAGTTCGTGTCGTCGCGGTTCGGGTAGTCCTCGCGGGCGTGGCCGCCGCGGGACTCCTTGCGCGCCAGGGCGCCGACGACCAGGACCTCGGCGAGCTCCAGCAGGAAGCCGAGCTCGACGGCCTCCAGCAGGTCCGTGTTGAAGCGCTTGCCCTTGTCCTGCACGGAGATGTGGGCGTAGCGCTCCTTCAGGGCCTGCACGTCGTGCAGGGCCTGCTTCAGCGTGTCCTCGGTGCGGTACACGGACGCGTTGGCGTCCATGGTGGCCTGCAGCTCGGTGCGGATGTCCGCCACGCGCTCCTGGCCGTGCTCCGACAGCGCCAGCGCGACCTGGGCCTCGACGGCCGCGGCCGGGTTCTCCGGCAGGTCCACGTGCGACTCGCGGGACAGCGCGTACTCCGCGGCGGCGATGCCGGCGCGGCGGCCGAAGACGTTGATGTCCAGCAGCGAGTTCGTGCCCAGGCGGTTCGCGCCGTGCACGGAGACGCAGGCGCACTCACCCGCGGCGTAGAGGCCGGGAACGACGTTGTCGTTGTCCCGCAGCACCTCGCCGTGGATGTTCGTCGGGATGCCGCCCATCGCGTAGTGCGCGGTCGGGTAGACCGGGACGGGCTCGTGCACCGGGTCGACGGCCAGGTACGTGCGCGCGAACTCGGTGATGTCCGGCAGCTTCGTCTCGAGGACCTCGGCACCGAGGTGCGTGCAGTCCAGGAGCACGTAGTCCTTGTTCGGGCCGGCGCCACGGCCCTCGAGCACCTCGAGGGCCATCGAGCGGGCCACGATGTCGCGCGGCGCCAGGTCCTTGATGGTCGGGGCGTAGCGCTCCATGAACCGCTCACCCGAGGCGTTGCGCAGGATCGCGCCCTCGCCTCGCGCGCCCTCGGTCAGCAGGATGCCGAGACCGGCGAGGCCGGTCGGGTGGAACTGGTAGAACTCCATGTCCTCCAGGGGCAGGCCCTTGCGGAAGACGATGCCCATGCCGTCGCCGGTCAGCGTGTGGGCGTTCGACGTGGTCTTGAAGACCTTGCCGAAACCACCCGTGGCGAACACGACGGACTTGGCCTGGAAGACGTGGATCTCGCCGGTCGCGAGCTCGTAGGCGACGGCGCCGGTGCAGACCGGGCCGTTCTCCGTCTCGGTCAGGCAGATGTCGAGCACGTAGAACTCGTTGAAGAACTCGATGCCGTGCTTGACGCAGTTCTGGTAGAGCGTCTGCAGGATCATGTGACCGGTGCGGTCCGCGGCGTAGCAGGCGCGGCGCACGGCGGCTTCACCGTGGTTGCGCGTGTGGCCGCCGAACCGGCGCTGGTCGATCTTGCCCTCGGGCGTGCGGTTGAACGGCAGGCCCATCTTCTCGAGGTCGAGGACCGCGTCGATGGCCTCCTTCGCCATGATCTCGGCGGCGTCCTGGTCGACCAGGTAGTCGCCGCCCTTGATCGTGTCGAAGGTGTGCCACTCCCAGTTGTCCTCCTCGACGTTGGCGAGGGCGGCGCACATGCCGCCCTGGGCCGCGCCGGTGTGCGAACGCGTGGGGTAGAGCTTGGTGAGCACCGCGGTGCGGGCGCGCTGGCCGGACTCGATCGCCGCGCGCATTCCGGCACCACCAGCGCCGATGATGACTACGTCGTACTTGTGGAACTGCATTGTGGTGGGCTCCCCGCGCGGGTCAGTTCGAGATGTTCGGGTCGAAGGTGAAGATCACGAACGTGCCGAGCGAGATGATCAGGACCATCGACACGTAGAGCAGCATCTTCAACCAGAACCGGGTGGAGTCCTTGCGGGCGTAGTCGTTGATGACCGTGCGCACGCCGTTGCCGCCGTGGATCTGCGCGAGCCAGAGCATCGCGAGGTCCCAGAACTGCCAGAACGGAGACGCCCAGCGGCCGGCGACGAAACCGAAGTTGATCTTGTGGACGCCGCCGTCCAGGATGTTCATGATGAACAGGTGGCCCAGGACCAGGACCACGAGCAGCAGGCCGGAGAGGCGCATGAAGAGCCAGCTGTAGAGCTCGCCGTTGCTGCGGCGCGCCGAGGGGCGCCGGGGCGAGCGGGGCTTGTCGAGTGCGAGGGACATGGCTCAGTGACCCCCAAGCAGGTCGGAGATCGTGCGCTCCATCATGAAGTAGAAGCCGGGGATCATCACGAGCACCCAGACGCCCAGCACGGTCCAGAGCATGGCCCGCTGGTACTTGGCGCCCTTCTCCCAGAAGTCCACCAGCATGACGCGGATGCCGTTGAGGGCGTGGTAGAGCACCGCGCCGACCAGGCCGACCTCGAAGAGGTTGACGACCGGGTTCTTGTAGGTCTCGATCACCGCGTCGTACGCGTTGGGGGACACCCGCACCAGGGCGGTGTCGAGCACGTGGGTGAAGAGGAAGAAGAACGTGAGGACACCGGTGATCCGGTGGGCGACCCAGGACCACATGCCCAGATCACCGCGGTAGAGCGTCCCACCCCCTCGGGTGGTGCCCGACCGCTCGGGTGCGCCTGCGCTGGTCATGCGCCGCGGCCTCCAACGTCAGTGGTGGTGTGGTCGGCGAACAAGTCCGTTCTCGTCCGACCATGACCGGAAAATCCTAGTCCCGCACGTTGGAACACTCACAGCAGGCACACCCGCTCTGTGATCGATGAGACACGCTGTCGATCCACCAAGCGGTCTTTATCGATCCGGAAATGCGGTGCACGCCACAGGGGGACGGCGGCCCGGTCTCCGCCGCGGACCAGGCCGCCGTCCTCGGCAAAGGCACTTGCCGCCTACTGCACGACGCGAATCCGGGCATTGGTTCAACGGCACCGCAACGTTTTGTCGATCATCCGAGCAGATCGGCGAGCGCCGTTGGGCCGTTTGGACGACGATTGGAGCCTAGAAGCGGCGGAAGTGGACTTTTCGCCACGGGGTGAACACGAGTGATCACCACTCGTGCGGCCAAAGCGTCGAATGCGTAACCGATAGGGGTCTTTGTAGGTGCTGGCGGCAACGGGGTTGGTTACTAAGAGGTACGGTGCCGCGTCTAGGACCCAACAACGTCGTTGGGGAGGAACCTCAGGGAGGAGACGAGCCGTGCGTCGTCGTATGCGTGGTGTCGCGGTCGCCGCGATCGCGTTGACCAGCGTGATGACTATGGCCGCCTGCGCGAAGGACTCGGGTGGCGGCAGCAACAACGGGAGTGCCGGTACCGGCGCCGCCTGCGAGTTCGCCGAGGCTCCGTCCGCGCCCGCCACCTCGAACACCAGCGCCGCCAACGGTGACAAGGTGGACGCGAGCGCGCTGAAGATCGGTCTGGCCTACGACATCGGTGGCCGTGGCGACGCGTCGTTCAACGACTCCGCCGCCGCCGGTCTCGACAAGGCCATCGCGGACATGGGCGTGAAGAAGGAGAACACCCGCGAGCTCTCCGCCGCCCCGAACGAGGACGAGTCCGCCAAGCAGACCCGCCTGCGCCAGCTGGCGTCCGAGGGCTTCAACCCGATCATCGGTGTCGGCTTCGCCTACGCCGAGTCGCTGAAGGTCGTCGCGCCGGAGTTCCCGAACGTCAAGTTCGGCCTGGTCGACTCGGCCGTCGAGGGCGCGACCAACGTCACGCCGCTGCTCTTCGCCGAGCAGGAGGGCTCCTTCCTGGCCGGCGTCATCGCCGCGTACCAGAGCAAGAAGTGCCACGTGGGCTTCGTCGGCGGCGTCGAGATCCCGCTGATCCAGAAGTTCGAGGCCGGCTACGTCCAGGGTGCGACGACCGCCGCCCCGAAGGTCAAGGTCGAGAAGAAGTACATCACCCCGGCCGGTGACTTCACGGGCTTCCAGGACGCGCCGAAGGGCCAGGAGGCCGCGAAGGGCCAGATCGACAAGGGCGCCGACGTGATCTACCAGGCCGCCGGTGCGTCGGGCAAGGGCATCTTCTCGGCCGCCAAGCAGGCGGGCGCGCTGGCGATCGGCGTCGACTCCGACCAGTACAACCAGGCGACCGTCGCCGACACCAAGGACGTCATCGTCTCGTCGATGCTCAAGCGCGTCGACGTCGCGGTCTTCGACTTCATCAAGGCCGTCGCGAAGAACGACCTCGCGTCGCTGCCGAAGGTCTTCGACCTGAAGGTCAACGGTGTCGGCTACTCCACGTCGGGTGGCAAGATCGACGCGAAGCTGCAGGGAATCCTCGAGGGCTACAAGGCCCAGATCATCGAGGGCAAGATTCAGGTCAAGGACAAGCCGTAGTCCGAAAGCCACACACCACCGGGCCCTGTGAGGATTTGCCCCTCACAGGGCCTGGTGCGTGGTAGGAGGAGCACTCGACGATGAGCAGTTCCACGTCCGCACGGACGGACGATCCCCCCGCTGTGGTGCTCACCGGCATCACCAAGCGGTTCCCCGGTGTGGTCGCCAACAGCGACGTCCACCTGACCGTCCGCCGTGGCGAGGTGCACGCGCTCTGCGGTGAGAACGGTGCCGGCAAGTCCACCCTGATGAAGATCCTCTACGGCATGCAGCCGCCGGACGAGGGCACCATCGAGGTGAACGGCGAGCAGGTGCGGTTCCGCACGCCGTCGGACGCCATCAAGGCCGGGATCGGCATGGTGCACCAGCACTTCATGCTCGCCGACAACCTCACCGTCCAGGAGAACGTCGTCCTGGGCGCGGAGGCGTTGCACGGCATCGGCCAGAAGGCCCGCAAGCGCATCATCGAGCTCTCCGGCAAGACCGGGCTGAACGTCGACCCCGGCGTGCTCGTCGAGCAGCTCGGTGTCGCCGACCGCCAGCGCGTCGAGATCCTCAAGGTGCTCTACCGCGGCGCCAAGGTGATCATCCTGGACGAGCCGACCGCCGTGCTCGTGCCGCAGGAGGTCAACGAGCTCTTCGACACCGTCCGCGGCATGCAGGAGCAGGGCTACACGTTCCTGTTCATCTCCCACAAGCTCGACGAGGTCCGCGCGATCGCGGACTCGGTCACGGTGATCCGCCGCGGCACGACCGTGGGCAGCGCGGACCCGAAGACCGTCTCGTCGCGGCAGCTGGCCGAGATGATGGTCGGCAGCGAGCTGCCCAGCCCGGAGACCCGCGAGTCCACCGTGACCGACGAGGTCGTGCTGGACGTCCGGGGCCTCAAGCTGATGACCCCCGACGGCTCGCGGCCGATCCTCGACGACGTCGACCTGGTGGTCCGCTCCGGCGAGGTCGTCGGCATCGCCGGTGTCGAGGGCAACGGCCAGACCGAGCTCGTCGAGACGATCATGGGCATGCGCAAGGCCGGCAGCGGCACGATCACGCTGCTCGACGCCGACCTCACGAAGCTGGGCACGCTCGCCCGGCGCGAGGCGGGCATCGGCTACGTGCCGGAGGACCGCCACCGCCACGGCCTGCTGCTCACGCAGCCCCTCTGGTACAACCGGATCCTCGGCTACCAGACCCGCAAGCCCACGTCCAAGGGCATCTGGCTCGACACCGACGGCGCGAAGAGGGACACCGAGCGGATCGTCGCGGACTTCGACGTCCGCACGCCCGGCATCGACGTGCCCGCCGCCGCCCTGTCCGGTGGCAACCAGCAGAAGCTGGTGGTCGGCCGCGAGCTGTCCGGTGACCCGAAGCTGCTGATCGCCTCCCACCCGACCCGCGGTGTGGACGTCGGCGCGCAGGCGCTGATCTGGGACGAGATCAAGCGCGCCCGCGCCGCCGGTCTCGCGGTCCTGCTGATCTCCGCCGACCTGGACGAGCTGATCGGCCTCTCGGACACGATCAAGGTCATGCTGCGCGGCCGCCTGGTGGCCGACGCCGACCCGAACACCGTCACGCCCGAGGACCTCGGCAGCGCGATGACCGGTGCGGGTGCGACGAGTGCTTCCGTGCAGGAGACCGGCACTGCGCACGGAACCGCGGTAGTTGAGGAAGGCGCGAACTGATGGGACACCTGCGCGGCAAACTCCTGCCGCCCGCGTTGGCGATCGTCTTCTCGATGCTGCTGTGCGGCGTGGCGCTCGTCATCTCCGGCGCGAACCCGCTCAGCGCGTTCGGTGCGATGGTGACGCAGGTCGGCAAGGGCTCGACGCTCGTCGACATCGTCAACTCGACGGGCATCTACTACATCGCGGCGCTCGCGGTGGCGATCGGGTTCCAGATGAACCTGTTCAACATCGGTGTCGAGGGCCAGTACCGCGTCGCGGCGGTCATCGCGGCCGTCGTCGGCGGCTCGATCGCGCTGCCCCCCGGCATCCACACGCTGGTGATCATTATCGTGGCGGCGCTCGCCGGTGCCGCCTGGGCCGCGATCCCCGCGATCCTCAAGGTGACCCGGGGCGTCAACGAGGTCATCTCGACGATCATGATGAACGGGCTGGCGATCGGCCTGTCCGCCTACCTGATCCGCCGGGACGTCTTCGGTGAGCTGCGGGGCAACAACATCCGCACCGCCGAGATCCCGGAGAGCGGCTGGATGCCCGGCATCAGCTTCGGTGGCGGCGGCACGATGTTCGGCTTCATCTTCGTGGCCATCGCCCTCGGCGTCGGCTACTGGGTGATGATGAACAAGACCCGGTTCGGCTTCGAGCTGCGGGCCTCGGGCGAGTCGTCCACCGCCGCCTCGGCCGGTGGCGTCAACGCCAAGAAGATGGTGCTCGTCTCGATGCTGCTCTCCGGGGCCATCGCGGGCCTCATCTCGCTGCCGGAGCTGCTCGGCCGCGACCACACGTTCAGCCTGAACTTCACCGCGGGTATCGGCTTCTCGGGCATCGCGATCGCGCTGCTCGGCCGCAACCACCCCGGTGGCATCGCTTTCGGCGCGCTGCTCTGGGCGTTCCTCGACAAGTCGGGCCTCGCGCTCGACAACGTCGGCGTCCCCAGGGAGATCGTCACCATCATGCAGGGCTCGATCGTCCTGTCGGTCGTCGTCGCCTACGAGGTGGTGCGCCGCTTCGAGCTCGCCGCCGAACAGCGCCGCGTCGGCCGCGAGCTCGGAACTGTCGGAGGTGCCGCGTGATCACGACGATGGAGGAGAAGCCCCACGTCCCGGCGGCGCCTCGCAAGCGCAAGATCCCCGGCTGGGCGGTCGGCATGCTGGGCGTCGCGGGCGCGATCGTGCTGCTGTCGACGACGTCGTACCTGACGGGCTTCCCGCAGCTCACGTCGTCCGGCACGACGCAGACGGCGGTCCGCCTCGCGCTGCCGATCCTGCTCGCCGGTCTCGGCGGTCTGTGGGCGGAACGCGCCGGCGTGGTCAACATCGGCCTCGAGGGCATGATGATCATGGGCACCTGGGGCGCGGCGTGGGCCGGCTACCAGTGGGGTCCGTGGGCCGCGGTCGTCGCCGCCGTCGTGTTCGGCGCGCTGGGCGGGCTGCTGCACGCGATCGCGACGGTCACGTTCGGCGTCAACCACATCGTCTCCGGTGTGGCGATCAACCTGCTCGGCGCCGGCCTGACGAAGTACCTGTCGACGCTGATCTTCCTGCCGCTGTCGAACAACCCGCGGCAGTCGCCGCCGGTCACGCCGTTCGACACGTACTCGGCGGCGGGCTTCGCCGACTGGCTGGGCGAGCTCGAGGCGGGCCAGCGCGTGTTCATCTCGGACGTCGCCGGCATCCTGCGCGGCCTCGTCACGGGTGTCTCGCCGCTGACGATGCTCGCGATCCTGCTGCTACCGCTGTCGTACTACCTGCTCTGGCGCACCCGCTTCGGCCTGCGCCTGCGCTCGGTCGGCGAGAACCCGCACGCGGCGGACTCGCTGGGCGTCAAGGTGTACTTCCACAAGTACGTGGCCGTGATCGTCTCCGGTGGTCTCGCCGGTCTGGGCGGCGCTGCGCTGGTGCTGAACCCCGGCCAGCTGTCCTACCTGGAGGGCCAGACCGGTGGCCGCGGCTACATCGGCCTCGCCGCGATGATCTTCGGCAACTGGCGGCCCGGTGGCCTGCTCGGCGGCGCGGCGCTGTTCGGCTACGCCGACGGCCTGCAGCTGCGCTCGGGCGGCGAGACCGTGCTCGGCCTCGTCTACGGCGTGGTGATCCTGCTCGGTGTGATCGTGGTGTGGCAGCTGGTCCGCCGGAAGTGGTTCTCCGCCGCTGCCGCGATCGTCGTCGCCGTGCTGCTGTACCTGCTGTACGTCAGCCTCGACGAGATCCCGAGCGAGTTCGTCTCGTACGCGCCGCACATGGTGACGTTGGCCGTGCTGGCCGTGGCGTCGCAACGGCTGCGGATGCCCGCGGCCGACGGCCTGGTGTACCGCCGTGGCTGAGGTCGACTGGGACCTGCTCCGGGCACGGGCGGTGGAGGCGGCGTCGTTCGCCCACTGCCCGTACTCGGGACTGCAGGTCGGCTCCGCGGCCCTGTGCGACGACGGCCGCATCGTGACCGGCTGCAACGTCGAGAA
This sequence comes from Lentzea sp. DG1S-22, assembly GCF_036321065.1. Taxonomy (NCBI): domain Bacteria; kingdom Bacillati; phylum Actinomycetota; class Actinomycetes; order Pseudonocardiales; family Pseudonocardiaceae; genus Lentzea; species Lentzea sp. DG1S-22. The sequence continues at coordinate 6,768,635 of NZ_CP143276.1, forward strand.
CGCCTCCTACGGGGTCGGGCTCTGCGCCGAGTGCGCGATGGCGGGCCAGCTGCAGCTCACGGGCGGCGGCCGGTTCGTCGCCGTCGCCTGCCGGTCCGGTGCCGGTGAGCTGCTGATGCCGTGCGGGCGGTGCCGTCAGGTGCTGTACGAGCTGGGCGGTCGCGACTGCCTGGTGGACACCCCGTCCGGGATCCTGCCGATGTCGTCGGTGCTGCCGGACGCGTTCGGACCGGAGGACCTGCCGTGAGCCTTTCCGCAGTGGACGTCATCCGCGCCAAGCGCGACGGCCGTGCGCTGTCGGACGCCGAGATCGACTGGGTCGTCGACGCCTACACGCGCGGCGTCGTCGCGGACGAGCAGATGTCCGCGCTGGCGATGGCGATCTTCTTCAACGGGATGACCGCCGCCGAGACCGCGCGCTGGACGCAGGCGATGATCTCGTCGGGTGAGCGGCTGTCGTTGCACGTCGACCGCCCGACCGTGGACAAGCACTCGACGGGCGGCGTCGGCGACAAGATCACGCTGCCGCTGGCACCGCTCGTCGCCGCCTGCGGCGCCGCCGTGCCGCAGCTGTCCGGCCGCGGCCTCGGCCACACCGGCGGCACCCTGGACAAGCTGGAGTCGATCCCGGGGTGGCGGGCCGCGCTGTCCACCGGTGAGATCCTCGACCAGCTGTCCTCGGTCGGTGCGGTCGTGTGCGCCGCCACCGAAGGACTCGCTCCGGCGGACCGCAAGCTCTACGCGTTGCGGGACGTCACCGGGACCGTCGAGGCCATTCCGCTGATCGCCTCCTCGATCATGTCGAAGAAGATCGCCGAAGGTGCCGAGTCGCTGGTGCTGGACGTGAAGGTCGGCTCCGGCGCGTTCATGAAGGACCTGCCCTCCGCCCGTGCCCTCGCCGAGGCCCTGGTGGCCATCGGTGTCGAGCACGGTGTGCGGATCTCGGCCCTGCTGACGGACATGTCCGTGCCGCTGGGCCGTGCCGTCGGCAACGCGGTCGAGGTGGCCGAGTCCGTCGACGTGCTGCGCGGCGGTGGCCCCGCCGACGTCGTCGAGCTGACCGTGGCGCTCGCGTCGGAGATGCTGTCGCTGGCCGGGATCTCCGCCGACCCGGCCGCCGTGCTGGCCTCCGGCGAGGCGTACGAGGTGTGGGCGCGGATGATCCGGGCCCAGGGCGGCGATCCGGAAGCTCCGCTGCCGGTCGCCGCACACCGCCACGTCGTGGAGGCACCGGCCTCCGGTGTGCTGTCCACTTTGGACGCCTACCGCGTCGGGGTGGCGGCGTGGCGGCTCGGCGCCGGCCGGGCGCGCAAGGAGGACCCGGTGCAGGCCGGTGCCGGCGTGCTCTGCCTCGCCAAGCCCGGCGACGTCGTCGAGGCCGGGCAGCCGCTGCTGGAGCTGCGCACCGACACCCCGGACTCCGTCGCCGGCGCCCTGCAGGCGCTGGAAGGTGCCTACTTCGTCACGGACTCCGCGGCGGAGCGGTCGCCGCTGGTGATCGACACCATCCGGGGCTAATCCACGAGCGAGCCCGCCAGGGGCGACCTGTCCTGCTTCCACACCACGCACAGGACCTCCTGGCGGCCCGGCGCGGCGGCGTCGTTGTAGGCCTCCCACTCCTTCTGGGTGGGCACGAGGCCGGTGAAGCCGAGCGGCTCCTGGATCTTCGGCTCGATCACCTTGAACTGCTCGGTGCAGTAGTTCTCCGTGAAGTCCGCCAGCCACTTCAAGCCGGGGTAGGCGGTGTCCTTCGGCTTGTCCCACAACGGGGTCGCGGCCGAGAAGAGCTGGATGCCGTGCGGGCCGTCGCACGGCACGTCCGACCTCACCGGCGAACCCTGGATGAGGAAGTCCTTGGCGCACTGCGTGCCGGAGATGTTCCACTCGGGCACGTCCCCGCCGCGGCCGAACGTGGCGATGCGGCGGGACGGCAGCGGCGCGCCGACCGGGAGCTGCGAGGCCTCGGTCCACTCGGTGGAGTTCTGCTCGCCGGAGCCGGGGTTCGTGGTGCTCGGGCCCGCGTTGGTGGTGTCCTTCGGCTTGAAGGCCTGGTACCCGGCGAACGCCGCACCTGCGAGCACCACGGCGCCGATCGCGATCGCGCCGGCCACGACGAGCTTGTTCTTCTTGCGACCGCCGTTCTTCTGCTGCTGCGGCGGCGGAACCGGCGCCGTGCCCTGCACGATCGCGACCAGCATCTGACGTGCCTGGGGCGCGGTCAGGCGTTGCGCGGGGTCGACCGTGAGCAGCCCGTGGATGACCTGCGCCAGCGCGGGCGAGGCCAGCCGCAGCACCGGCGGCTCGTTCATGACGGCGTGCAGCGTCGACGCCGTGGACGTCCGCTCGAACGGGCTGATGCCCTCGACGGCGTTGGCGATCGTGACGCCGAGCGCCCACAGGTCCGACGCGGGCGAGGCCTCCCAGCCGCTCAGCCGGTCCGGCGACATGTACGCGGGTGACCCGACGATCCCGCCGTTGTGGGTGAGCCGCGGGTCGTCCATCGCCTGCGCGATGCCGAAGTCGGTGAGCTTCACCGCCCCGTCCGGCCGCACCATGACGTTGCTGGGCTTGACGTCCCGGTGCACGATCCCGGCCTGGTGCGCCGCCTCCAGCGCCCCCAGCACCTGCAACGCGACCCCGGCCATCCAGGTGGAGTCGCGCGGCCCGTGCCGCTGCACGAGGCTGGCGAGGTCGAGCGCGTCGACCAGTTCCATCGCGAGGTAGGTGCGCCCGTCCTCGCGGACGACGTCGTAGACGGTGACGACCGCCGGGTGGTTCAGCCTGCCCGCGGTCCGCGCCTCGCGGAGCATGCGCTCCTCCAGCACGGTGCGTTCCTCGGCGGCGATGCCCTGCGGCGGGTGCAGCTCCTTGAGCGCGACCGCGCGGTCCAGCAGCTGGTCCTGGGCGCGCCACACGACACCCATCGCACCTCTGCCGAGCTCGGCGAGCAGGGTGTAGCGGTTGGCGACGACTCGGTGTCGCTGCTGCACGGACTACTCCTTTCGGATGTCCCCCGATGCGGCGAGCATAGCTTCGGTCGTCTAAGCGCTCTCCCGGTAGTCACGTGCCGCGCGCCGCGGGTTCGACCGGAGCACGCGTCTCATCCGGCTTGCCGGTCGCCGGAAAGCGGAACGGTCCCGGAGCGACGCTGCTCCGGGACCGTTCCTCGTGGAGGGCTCAGGCGATCAGGCGCCCTCGGCCGCCAAGTCGTCGTCGTCCATGTCCTTGCCGCCGCCCGCGGGCTTCGGGCCGCCGTTCTTGCGGGTGCGGCGCTGCGGGCGGGGCAGGGCGGTGGGCGGCGGGGGAGGCGTGGGCGAGCCGCCGCCGAGGATGAGCTCGGCGAAGGTGGCCATGGCCTCGTCCAGCTGGCCGCCGATGCGCAGTTCCGACTCCTGGTTCGACTTGCGGACCAGGGACTGCAGCGCGTCGGTGTCCGGGCGGGCGCCGACGGTCTCGGCGACCTTCGAGAGGCTCGCGTCGACGCTGCCGCCGAGCTCGGAGATCCGGGCGGCGAAGCCGTCCTCGACCTTGTCCAGGCGGTTGGTCATGTTGTCGAGCTGCGAGGTGACGAGCTCCAGGCGGCGGGCCAGGGACTCGAGGCGGTCGGCGGCGTCGACCTGGTCGCGGGACTGCTCGATCGCCGCGTACAGGGCGGTGCGGGCCTCGTCCAGCTTGCCGTTGACGACGTCGCGCGTGTCGGCGACGGCGGAGGCGAGCTCGGTGCGGGTCTCGGCCAGCGACGACGCCAGGGCGTCGCGGGTCTCGGCGACCGTGCCGGCCAGCTCGCCGCGGGTCTCCGCCACGGCGCCGGACAGCTCGGTGCGGGTCTCGGCGAGCGCGCCCGCCAGCTGGTCGTGGCGGTCGGTCACCGCGGTCACCAGCTCGGCGCGGCTCTCGGCGACGGCGGCGGCCAGCTCGGCGCGCGCGGCGGCGAGGGCGTCGCGCTGCTCGTCGGCGCGGCCGTGGATGCCCGAGAACGACTCGGCGAGGATCTTCTGCAGCGCCTCGCGGGTGCCGTCGAGGTGCTCGTGCACGCCCTCGTCGACCTCGTCGAGACGGCCGCGCAGCGCGGCTTCGAGGGCCTCGACGCGCTCGCGCAGCGGGGTGGTGACCGCGCCGGGGATCGCGTCGACCTTGCCGTCCTGCTTGTCCAGGTGGCCGTCGAGGTCGTCGATGCGCTTGTGGATGCTGGCGAGCTTGTCCTCCAGCCCGTCCATGCGGCCCGCGACGCCCTCGAAGCGGCCGGCGACGCCGTCGAGGCGCCCGTCCAGCTGCGCGAACGGCTTGGCGAGCTTGTCCACCAGGGCGTCGACCGCGCGACCGATGCCGGCGACGGCGTTGTCCTGGGCCTCCAGCTTGGCGAGGGCCTCGTCCAGGCGCTCCGCGAGAACGCTGACCTCAGTGCGGTCCGGGAGCTCCGACAGGCGCTTGCGGACCGAACCCAGCGACTCCAGAGGCGACATCCGGGCGTGGATCTCGTCCAGCGCGTCGAAGATCTGCTGCTGCTCGCTCTCACGGATCTCCGCGGCGCGCGTGAGCATGTTGCGCATCCGATCGAAGCTCATCGTGGAGTTGTTGTTCTCTGTCACGGCTGAGTGCCTTCGTCCAAGGGGAGGGGAGACCACGGGAGCCTATCCGCGTCGCGGCACGACTCTGTACCACCCCCGACGGAAAAAGGCAGGGCGCGGACGGCGGACTAACCTGATCAGGCTACCTGACTACGCTGAACGCCAAGTCACCGGCCGAAAGCGCACAGTAGCCACTGGTGATGTTCCTACCTTGGGGTGACTCAAGCGCCGCCTTGGTTGCAGAAAGTTGCTGATCACGGATCTGCAACAACGGTGAACGAGCACATGATCATACCGCCGCGAAGATCGTTTCGGTCGACGCTGAAGCGGCGTGTCGCCTGGAGTAACGTGTAGTGATGTCCACGCCGCTTACCTTGGAGACCATCCGCAGCGCGCCGAAGGTGCTGCTGCACGACCACCTCGACGGTGGCCTCCGCCCGCAGACGGTGATCGAACTCGCCGATGCCTCCGGCTACCGGGGCCTGCCCACCACCGACGCGGGCGTCCTCGGCGACTGGTTCCGCGACAACGCGAACTCGGGTTCGCTCGTGCGCTACCTCGAAGGCTTCGCCCACACGTGCGGCGTCATGCAGGACGAGGCGTCCCTGGTCCGCGTCGCCGCCGAGGCGGTCGAGGACCTGGCGGCCGACGGCGTCGTCTACGCCGAGATCCGCTACGCCCCCGAGCTGAACACCGAGAAGGGCCTCTCCCTGGAGCAGGTCGTCGAGGCCGTCCAGGAGGGCTTCCGCGCCGGCACCGCCCGCGTCGCCGAGACCGGCCGCACGATCCGCGTCGGCACGCTGCTCTGCGCCATGCGCCAGAACGAGGGCTGGCTGCGCATCGCCGAACTGGCCGTCCGCTACCGCGACCTCGGCGTCGTCGGCTTCGACATCGCGGGTCCCGAGGCGGGCTTCCCTCCCACCAGGGGCCTCGACACGTTCGAGTACCTGCGTCAGCAGAACGCGCACTTCACCATCCACGCCGGCGAGGCGTTCGGCCTGCCGTCGATCTGGGAGGCGATCCAGCACTGCGGCGCCGAACGCCTCGGCCACGGCGTGCGGATCGTCGACGACATCAAGGCTTCCGACGATGACGGCACCGTCCAGCTGGGCCGCTTGGCCGCGTACGTCCGCGACCGCCGCATCCCGCTGGAGATGTGCCCGACCTCGAACCTGCAGACCGGTGCCGCCCGGACGCTCGCCGACCACCCGATCGGCCTGCTCGCCAAGCTGCGGTTCCGCGTCACCGTCAACACCGACAACCGCCTGATGAGCGACTGCACGCTGTCGAGCGAGTTCGCCGCGCTGGCCGAGACGTTCGGCTACGGGTGGGCGGACCTGCAGTGGTTCACGATCAACGCCATGAAGTCGGCGTTCATCGGGTTCGACGAGCGGCTCGCGATCATCAACGAGCTGGTCAAGCCGGGGTACGCGGCGCTGACCGCGCAGTCCTGAACGGCGAAGGGCCGCTCACGTGCGTGAGCGGCCCTTCGCGTCGGACGGGGATCAGTTGACGTTGAGCCGGTCCTCGAACTTCGCCTGCAACTCGCGGAACGCGGCCACCTCGGCGTCGTAGGGAGCGGACGGCGCGAGGCGCGTCGGGTCCGGGGACACGACGAACGACACGAGCCAGCCCAGCGACTCGGACGAGGCGAGCGCGTCCTTCACGGACTCGTCCTCGGCCCACTCCGCCGCGTCCTCGAACAGTTCGACGGCGAGGTCGAGCTGCTGCGGGTCGAGGGAGTCGGGGCCCTCCTCCATGTCCTCGGCGATGCCGGTCAGCACGTAGACGTTGTCGTCGTCCACCTCGACGTCGAGCTCGCCCGCGGTGGCCTTGACCTTGATGTCGTTCCAGGTCTCGACCTCGGCCAGGTCGTGCTCGTCGTTCTCGGCGACGAAGCGGCTCAGCGCGCGCGGCGAGCCGAAGACCTCGATCTTGCCCCGGCGGCCCAGGAACACCGGGTCGTCGCCGAGGTAGCAGCGCAGCGTGTAGAACTCGCCGGCGGACGTGATGATCTTGATGGGGTCGACGCCGACCTCGGCCCAGAAGCCGGTGGGCTCCTCGGTCTCGTCGTCGGAGTCCTCCGAGGGGGAGTCGACGGCGGCGGCGGCGGCCGTCTCGGCCTCGAGCGCGGCCAGCTCCTCCTGCGCGACGGCGAGCTCCTTGTCCGGGACGTCCGGCGTGTTCACCACGCCGTCGATCGCGTCGAGGACCTCGTCCCACTTCTCGGAGACGACCTCGGAGAGCTCGGCCCACAGCTTCGCGCCGTCACGGCCGCTGAACGGCAGCGTGCCCTGCGGCAGCAGCGAGAAGCCCTCGGCGCTGTCGAGCACCTCGTGGACCTTCTCCAGGTCGCAGACCTCCGCGAGCGAGCGCACGATCGCGATCACGTCGGCGAGCTCGCCGATGGTCCAGGTGTCCGGGTCCTCCGCGACGAGCTCGGGCACGCCGACGAGGTCGAACTGGTGGTTGTCGTCCGGGGACAGGTCCGCGACACCCAGCGACGGCACGACCGGCCACGCGGGGTGATCGGTCAGGTCGTGCTCCTCGGCGGTGCGCACGAAGGCGGCGAGGTGCGCGGCGTCGGGGAAGACGAACAGGTCTTCCTCGTCGCCGAGGAACGCCTCCCACTCCTCGCCCTTCTCGCGCCAGCGGGGTGCCCACAGCGTGACCACGTCACCCTGCGTCAGCCCCAGCTCGATGGGGACGATGTCCTGCGCCATCCTGACCTCCCGGTCACGCCTGCCTGATGCCGTCGACGAGCCTAACGGTGCTGATCACCGAAGCCACGAGGGGTTGTCGAAGAAAGCGTCGTCGTCGGTGTCCTCGACGCGCGGGGACCGCGGCCTGCGCTCCGGAGCTGCCTGCTCAGCAGGGGCTTTCGGCGTCACGACGGGGTTCCACGTCGACCGGAAGGGCGAGTCGCCCGCGATCGATTCGACGTCGATCGCCATCCCGTCGCCGAGGGCCAGCGCCGTCTTGTTGAAGCTCGTCTGCACGGCCGCGTTCGTCGCGAGCCGGACGGTCTCGGTGACGACCTGGCCGACGGCCTGCGCGCCCTGCCGCAGCAGCACCGGGTGCAGGTGCAGTGCCCTGATCTCGCCCGCCGGCGACGCCGTGACCGTGCACAGCCCGTTCGGGTGCTCGACCGTGGCGGTCAGGACGGCGAGATCGCGCCGGAGCTGCTCGGTGGCCCGCATGCGCTCCTCGTTCACCGGTGCCACCCGAAGTCGTCCTCGTCCTGCCCGCGTTCGATCCCCATCGCCGCCAGCTCGCGCGGGTCGACGACCCGGTCCAGCGCCTGGTGCAGCCGGGTGTTCGCGGTGCGCCGCGCCCTGTCCGCGATGCGCATGATCTCGGCGGCGAGACCCTGCGGGCCCATCCGCAACGCCGCCGGGCTCACCACGACCTGCTGCGGCGGGCCTCCCGGCGTGGCGACCACCGTCACCGCGCCGTCCGGAGAGGACGCACGACCCGTGATGGGTCCTGTGTGCGTGACGCGCTCCGACACGGCTTGCTCGACCTCGCGCACCTTCCGCGCGGCGCGCTCGACGTCGTCGTCCACCTTGATCACCCCCTGCTGCCGACAGTGTGCCCGAACCGGGCTCAGCCCGTCGGCCGGTAGAAGCCGTAGAACGACATGCCGCTGTTCGTCGTGCGGATCGGCTGCACCTGCACCGGGTCACCGGCCTCGACCATCTGGCCGTTGCCGATCACCATCGCCACGTGCCCGTCCCACACCACGAGGTCGCCGGGCAGCAGCTGGTCCGGCGGCACCGAGGCGCCCATCGCCTGCGACGAGGCCGGGCGCGGGATGTCGAAGCCCGCACCGGCGTACGCCCACTGCGTGAGGCCGGAGCAGTCGGTGCCCTGGGGCGGGTTCGCGCCGCCCCACACGTACGGGGTGCCGAGGGCGGACAGCGCGTTGCGCACGGCCATGGCGGCGATCTCGTTCGGCGCCTCGGCGCTGCTGCCGTCGGGCAGGTTCACGCCGACGCCGTCACCGGGCTGCGGCGGGATCGCGACGGGCAGGCGCGGGCCGGAGCCACCGCCCCCGCCTCCTCCACCGCCGCCTCCTCCGCCACCGCCACCGCCCGAACCGCCACCGCCGCCACCACCGGAGCCGCCGCCGTTGCCCGAGTTCGAACCGGGACCGGACTCCTGCCGGGGTGTGTCGGTGACGCCGGCCGCGACCGTGGAGCCCTCGTCACCGCCGAGCGGTTCGCCGAGCCTCTCCAGCGCGCCGGCGTCCGGCTTCTGCAGGCCGCCCAGCTGCCCGACGAGCTGCGTGAGCTGGTCGCGCACCTTCTGCAGCTCGGCGGAGGTCCTGCCCTGGTAGCCCGAGGCCATCCCGGCCAGGTCCGCCACGGCCGCCAGCACGACGCCGGGCCCCGCCACGACCGAGAGGGCCAGCGCGGCCGCGAGCTTCGGCGTCGCCTTGGCCGTGAACTCGTCGATCAGGCCCTGGATGGCGGTGCGGCCGCCGGTCACCGCGGCGACGCCGGTCGAGGCGACGGTCTTCACGGTGGAGGCGTTCGAGGCCAGCAGGGTCGCGGCCGAGGCGAAGGTCGAGACGCGGGAGGTGAAGGCGTTCGCCTTGTCGCCCGACCACGTGTTCAGCACCGCCGTCGAGGCCGAGCCGTGCCGCGAGCCCAGGTCCGTCAGCGCGGTCTGGGCGCGGCCGAACGCGTCACCGGCCCGCGTGGCGCCGCCGGTGTCGCCGTCGAGCTTGGCCAGGTCCTCCTTCATGGGAGCGATGAACTGGCTCAGGAGTCCCTCGACGCTCATGCCCGCGCCGCCTTGCCGAGCGCGGCCTTGTTCGCGTCTTCTTGAGCGATGTAGGCCTCGCGGGCCTTCGCGACCGCCGTGCCGAGACCGGCGAGGCCCGTCGACGCCGCCTTGAGCGCGTCGAGCTGGACCTGGGCCGCCGCCTGGAACGCGGCGTTGAGGCCCACCTCGTTGCCGATCTTGCCGAAGCAGTCGCCCGGCAATGCGGTGGTGCCGCTCAACGTGCCGGTGCCGACCGCGCCGATCTCGCTCGCCAGACCGCTCACCGCCGAGGCGTATCCCGTCAGGGCGTCGAGGTCGACCTCGAGACCTTGTTCCGCCATCTGAAAGCTCTTCCCCCAGTCGTGACCTGTTCGCCCCGATCCTGCCCCGATGAGCGGTACCTCGCCCGTCGTTCCGCCAAGATCATGGGGCGGTGGGTGTGATCGAGCACTGGAACCGGATCCTGGCATGGCTGGCGGAGCACGCTCCCGCCACCCGCGCCGTGCTGCGTCCGAGGTATGACGCACTGCCGGATCTTCGGGTTCCGATCGACCTGCAGCTGTGGTGGAGCGTCTTCGGCGGCACCGAGGACGGCCTGTACGCCGAGATCCTGCCGCCCTTCTACACGCCGCTGTGCGCCGACCGCGCGTTCGTGCTGAGGGACACCCACGCGAGCAAGCCGGTGGACTCGACCGAGGCGGGCGCGCCGACCTCGGGCTTCCACCCGGGCTGGCTGCCCATCGCGTTCGACGGCACGGGTGACGTGCTCGCGGTCGACCTGAGGCCCGGCGCGCTGCGCGGTTGCGTGGTCGAGTGGGACCAGGAGCGCAACGAGATGCTCAAGCCGGAGTGGATGTCGATCGTGGAGATGTTCGACCAGGTGGCGACGGCCCTGGAGACCCGCAGCACGGTCGGGCACTGCTTCCCCGAGGTCAACACCGCGGGCGAGCTGGGCTGGCGCACGAGCTAGGAACCTCGCTCGCGTCAGCGCACGCCGGCGAGCTCGCGCCGCGGCACCGAGGCGGCCTTCACGCGGGCGTGGACCTTCACGGCGGCCAGCGCGCCGAGCCAGCCGAGCGCGGTGCCGGTGGTGTTGGTGATCAGGTCGTCGACGTCGAAGATCCGGTTCGCCCACAGCAGCTGCGAGCCCTCGATGAGCAGCGAGACGCCGCAGCCGATCAGCGCGGCCTGCCCGATGGTGCGCTTGCCCCAGAACGCCAGCATCGCGCCGAGCGGCACGAACAGCAGCAGGTTCAGCGTCATCTGGTCGAACGCGATCTGCCCGTCGCGGAAGGTGTCGGCGATCCACTGGAACGGGACCAGCTGCACGGACTGGCGCGGCGGAACGGTCTGCACGGGCAGGAACGTCGCCGAGAAGAGCATGCTCGCGTAAACGGTGATCGCGGTGCCGCGCAACGTCAGCCGGCGGAACAACAGCTGCGGGAGCAGGAAGACGACGGAGAGGAAAACGCCCCATTGGATGCTCACGAGCTGTGCATTCGTCATGAATCCAAGGTAGGAAAATGGCCCTCCGCGCACATCGCGCTGAGGGCCAATTCCCGCCTCGTACTTCCGGCCGAGCACTACTCCGCCGCGTAATCCCGTGGGCTGATGCCGCGTAGTACCGGGCCGCACGCCAGGGCCGCCACCAGCGCGACCAGCACTCCGACGGCCACCGGGGCGACCACCCACGGCGTGAGCGGCAAATCCTCACCGCCCACCATGCCACGCGCCAAAGCGAGCAATCCGAGGCCCACGGCGATTCCCGCGCCGCACGCCGCAATTGTGACGGCGAACACGGGCAGCACCACTTCGCGGCGCAATGCGTGAGCCAGCACGCGAACGGGGGTTCCGGCCGCGATCAACGCGCCGAAAGTGCGCCGCCGGTCGATCACCGATCCCGCCGCCGCGACCGCCGCGCCGATGCCGCCGAGCACTGCCGCGAGGGAGAGGCCGATGACCGTGGCCCGCCGCAGGTCTTCGCTGAGCGTGTCGCCCCACAGGCCGGTGACCTCGCCGTCGGTCAGCGGTGCTCCGGGCAGCGCGCGGATGAACGCGGTGTGCACGGCCTCGCGGTTCTCGGGCGTGGTCGGCACCCCGACCAGGGACACCCTGCCCCGCACGGCGGGCAGGAGTTCGGGGTCGATCACCGCCTGGACCCTGCCGGTTCCCGGGAACGGCCGCGTCACGTGCTCCGCGGGCAGTTCCGCGGTGATCTCGTCGTCCTGCGAGCCGGCGCGGAAGTGGTCGTACCTCAGCTCCTCCGGCGCGTAGACGGCCGGGCCGTCCTGGCAGCGCAGGTCCTCGAGCACCCTGGCGACCTCGGTGCACCGGCCGACGAGCACGGAGTAGCCGTGGTGCTCGCGGTCGCCGTTGCCGACGTTGCCGGCGAGCATCGTGACGATCGGCGCCGAGGTCGCGAGCCGCAGCGGCGTGACGTCGAGGCCCACCTGCTCGGCGACGATCGCGTCCGCCCGCCACGTGCCGTCGCGGCTCGGCACCGTGGTTTCGAGGCCCGGCAGCATGGTCAGCGCCATCGAGCCGGTGAACACCGCGATCACCACGCCGGCCGAGCCGCGGAACGCCGCCACCGGGTCGCCGGCGAGCCTGCGCCCCGCGAGCAGCGTCGACGGCCTGCTCCACCGCCCGACGAAGAACCTGCCGACCCACGCCGTGACCACCGGACCGGTCAGCACCAGCGCGAGCGCCACCGCCCCGAGCCCGGTGAGCACGACGGTGAACCGGTTGTCGCCGCCGGCCTGCTGCGCGTACGCGATGCCGAGGAAGAACACGCCGATCGCGCCCGCGATCGTCAGCACCCGCCACGACCGGACCTCGCGCTTCTCCTCTGCCGCAAGGGGTCGCTGCACGACGCGGCGCAGCCCCGTGATCGCCGCGCCGACGACCAGGACCGGGGCGAGCACGGCCGCCGCCGCGATCACGAACGGATCGGGCACGAAGTCGCCGGGGTACCAGGTGCCGCCCTCCCAGGGGATCTTGGCGGTCAGGTGGCTGAACGGCTGGGCGAGCAGCACCCCGAGCACGCTGCCGACGACGGCGCCGACCGCGGTCTCGATCGCGGTCATCACGACGACCTGCCGCGGGGACGCGCCGGCGAGCCTCAGCGCGGCGAGCCGCCGTTCGCGCTTCGCCGCCGTCAGCCTGGCCGCCGACGCGACCAGCACGAGGCACGGCACGACGAGCACCACCAGGCCCACGCGGGTGAGCAGGTGGAGCAGACCCCTGTAGTCGTCGGTGTACGTCGCATGGGCGTTCGCGAGCCCGGTCGTCGGCAGGCCGTCGGCCACTGCCTCGTGACCGACGATCGCGACGAGCTCGCCCTCGTACTTCAGCGCTTCCCGGCCGAGCTCGGCGATCACCGCGCCGGGGAACCGGTTGCCGAGGTTCTCCGCCGGGGCCGCGCGCACGAGGTCCGCGAGGGCGGGGGACAGCAGCACCTCGCCCGCCTCCGGGAACCGCGCGATGCCCTTCGCGACGGGCACCTCGCCGGGCCGGTCGCGGGCGACGTCGTACCGCTCGATCAGCCTGCCCCGGTACGAGTCCCTGGTCGCCGCGACGGAGATGGTGCTCCTGCCGTCCGCGCCGGCGGAGATGTCGCGCCACGCCGTGCGCTCGGCACGCGCCTGGAGGCCGTTCGGTGCCGCGAGCAGCCACAGGACCAGCGACACCGCGATCATCACGCCGAGGGCGACCAGGCCGGTCGCGATCTGGCTGCGGCGGTCGCGGCGCAGCACCGCGAGAGCGATCCTCACGCCGACACCGCCCTGGCGGAGTCGGTGTTCGCGATCCTGCCGTCCTGGATCTCGACGACGCGCAGCGCGCGGTCCGCGATGGCCTTGTCGTGGGTGACGATCACGACGGCCGCGCCCGTCTCCTCCGCGGCCCGCAGCAGGGCGGTCATCATCTCCTGGCCGGTGCGCGTGTCGAGCGCGCCGGTCGGCTCGTCGGCGAAGATCACGCGCGGCCGGTGCGCGAGGGCCCGGGCGATCGCGACCCGTTGCGCCTGACCGCCGGAGAGCTGGCCCGGCAGCCGCTTCTCGAGCCCCCGCAGGCCGAGCCGCGACAGCCACAGCCTCGCCGCGCCGAGCGACTCCTCGCGCGAGCCGCCCGCGAGCAGCATCGGCAGGGCCGCGTTCTCCTCGGCCGTGAGCTCGGCGACGAGCATGCCCGACTGGAACACGAACCCGAACGCGGTGCGCCTGAGCGCGCTGCGCCCCGTCTCGTTCAGCTCGCCGATCGCGCGCCCGTCGAGGAACACCTCGCCCCCGTCGGCGCGCAGGATGCCGGACAGCACGTGCAGGAGCGTCGTCTTGCCGGACCCGGACGGGCCGACGACCGCCAGCACGTCCCCTGCGGAGATGTCGACGTCCACCCCGGCGAGCGCGTGCACGTCGCCGTAGGTCTTGACCAGGCCACGAGCGGCCAGAACCGGATTCATGGTCCTCAAGGTGCTCCTCGCGCGCGGCGAAAACCTCAGCCTTGACGACACTCCGGATCAGCCGGATGACCGAGGCCGCAGAGGTGTGGGGGTCCTACCGTTGTCCGCCGTGGACAGTCACCGGGGCCAATGGCCGATCGCCGCCGTGCTCGCCTTGCTGATGCTCGGCCAGCTGCTGCTGATGAGCGGGGGTGGCAGCCGCCAGGCGCTGGTGTGGCTGATGACCGTGCCCGTGTGCATCGTGGCGGTCACGTCGTTCAAGTCGCGCGCCTTCACCATCCCGGTGGCGGTGGTGTCGATCTTCCTGTCGTCGTTCGTGATCCGGGTCTTCCAGGTCTACGTGCCGACGATCCTGAGCCCGCTGACCGTCGCCGAGACCGCCGCCTGCCTGGTCATCACGGCCGTCGTGGTCCGCGAGGAACCGCGCCGCGCGGCCACGTGGTCGGTCGGCGCCCTGATGGCCGTGAGCTTCTTCGCCGCGATCGTCCGCGACAACTGGCTCTCCGGCGGCAACTACAACGAGATGCTCGGCTCGCTCGTCCTCGGCTTCGCCGCCGTCGGCACGGGCCTCTACTTCCGCGCCCGCGACACCGAGAGCGGCCGCCTGATCGCCGCTGCCGTCGTCGACGCGCAGAAGGAGGAGCGCATCGCCCTGGCCCGCGAGCTGCACGACGTGGTCGCCCACCACGTGACCGGCATGCTCGTGCAGGCCCAGGCGGCCCTGGAGGTCTCCGACGACGACCCGCGAGCCGCGCACCGCCTGCTCCCCGGCATCGTCCGGTCGGGCACGGAAGCCCTGGGCGCCATGCGCCGCCTCGTCGGCACCCTGCGCCAGGGCGTGAACGAGGCCGCCACCACCGACCTCGCCGCCGACGTCATCTCGGCGGTCGAACGCACCCGCGAACTCGGCTTCGACACCCGCCTGCGCATCGACCTCCCCGACGAGGTCGCGCCGGAGCTCGGCCGCTCGGTGCTGCGCCTGGTCCAGGAGTCCCTCACCAACGTGCACAAACACGCGGTCTCGCCCACGCTGATCGACGTGGAGATCTCCCGGACGCCCGCGGGGGCGTTGCGCGTGGTCGTGGCCGACGACGGTCAGCCGCACGAGCTGAACCAGGGTGGCTACGGTCTCGTGGGGATGCGTGAGAGGGTCGACCTGCTGGGCGGCCTGTTCTCCGCGGGTCCGCGTGAGACCGGCTGGCAGGTGCTCGCCGAGCTACCCCTGGAAGGGAAGAAGTGATCTCGGTCCTCATCGCCGACGACCAGGAGATGGTCCGCGTCGGGTTTCGGATGATCCTGGAGAAGCAGCCGGACATCACCGTGGTGGCTGATGTCGCCGACGGGGTCGCGGCTGTCACCGCGGCTCGCGAGCACAAGCCGGACGTCGCGTTGCTCGACATCCGGATGCCCGGCCTGGACGGGCTCGAGGTGACGAAGAAGTTGTCGCCGACCACGAAGGTCGTGGTGGTGACCACCTTCGACCTGGACGAGTACGTGCACACGGCCCTGGAGAACGGTGCGTCCGGGTTCCTGACCAAGGATGCCGGGCCCGCGTTGCTGGTCGAGGCCGTTCGCGCTGCCGCTGCCGGGAACGCCCTGATCTCGCCCCAGGTCACGGTGCGGATGCTGGAGCACTTCGCCCGGCCGGCGTCCCGGCCTGACCTGGGGTTGCTGACCGCTCGGGAGCAGGACGTGGTCCGGGAGGTGGCGCGGGGGTTGTCCAACCAGGAGATCGCTTCCGAGCTCTACCTCTCCTTGTCCACCGTCAAGACGCATCTGGCGTCGGTGCAGGCCAAGTTGAACGTCCGGAACCGGGTTGGGATCGCTTCTTGGGCTTGGCGGGCCGGGTTGGTCAACTCCTGATCGCCTGTTTGGTGGTTTCGTCGTGTGCGGCCTGGTTGTGTCCCTTGGTGGATGGCGGGGTCGCCTGAGAGCCAAGGGCAAGAGCAAAAGCGGCTCGCCTTCGGCAGCGCGTGGGCGTGTGGTGGACTTCCTGGCATGCCCGAGTCCGAGTTTCCGCGCACCATCGGCAAGGTCGCCAACCGTGAGCTGGTCGCGCACGGCTATGCGACGTTCGACTCGCTGACGAAGGTGTCGGCCAAGGCGCTGTTGGAGATCCACGGCGTGGGGCCGAAGGCGGTCAGGATCCTCGGTGAGGAGTTGGCGGCGCAGGGGAAGGCCTACGCCGCCGACTGAGGGTGTCAGACGCCCATGGGGTGCCAGACCGTCTTCGTTTCGAGGTAGGCGCGCAGGCGGGACATGTCCGGCGTCGCGGTGAAGTCCTCGTTCGGCTTGTTGCGCAGCACGCGCTTCACGGTGCCCGCAGCCGCGCGTTCCAGGTCGGCGCGCAGGGAGTCCGGGGCGCCGGTGAGGTCCAGGGCGTTGACGTCCGCGTGCGAGGCCAGCCACGGGGCGATCTCCGCCGTGCGGCCGGTGATGATGTTGACCACGCCGCCGGGGACGTCGCTCGTGGCCAGCACCTCGGACAGGGTGATGGCGGGGAGCGGGCGGTCCTGGGAGGTGATGACCACGCAGGTGTTGCCGGAGGCGACCACCGGGGCGATCACCGAGACCAGGCCCAGCAGTGAGGACTGCTGGGGGGCCAGCACCGCCACCACGCCCGTGGGTTCGGGGGTGGAGAACGAGAAGTACGGGCCCGCGACCGGGTTCGAGGAGCCCAGGACGGCCGCGATCTTGTCGGTCCAGCCCGCGTACCAGACCCAGCGGTCGATTGCCGTGTCCACCAGGGACTGGGCTTTCTTCGCCGGGACGCCTTCCGAGGTGGCGACCTCGGAGATGAACTGCTCGCGGCGGCCTTCGAGGACCTCGGCCACGCGGTACAGGACCTGGCCCCGGTTGTAGGCGGTGGCGCCGGACCAGGCGTCGAAGGCCTTGCGGGCGGCTGCCACGGCGTCGCGGGCGTCCTTGCGGGAACCCTGTGCGGCGTTGGCGAGGAAGGTGCCCCTGGTGTCGGTCACCGGGTAGCTGCGGCCGGACTCCGAGCGCGGGAACTTGCCGCCGATGTAGAGCTTGTAGGTCTTCGCGACCGTGAGTCGATCAGACATCGAGGTAGGCCTCCAGACCGGTGCGGCCGCCCTCACGGCCGAAGCCCGACTCCTGGTAACCGCCGAACGGCGCGGTCGGGTCGAAGCGGTTGAACGTGTTGGACCACACGACGCCGGCGCGCATGCGCTGTGCCATCCAGAGGATGCGCGAGCCCTTCTCGGTCCAGATGCCCGCGGACAGGCCGTACGGCGTGTTGTTCGCCTTGGCGACCGCCTCTTCCGGCGTGCGGAAGGTCAGGACGGACAGGACCGGGCCGAAGATCTCCTCGCGGGCGATGCGCATCGCCTGCGAGACACCGGAGAAGACGGTCGGGGCGAAGAAGAAACCCTTGTCCGGCAACGGGCAGGAGGACGTCCAGCGCTGGGCGCCCTCGGCCTCGCCGGACTCCGTCAGCTCCTTGATCTTGGTGAGCTGCTCGCGGGAGTTGATCGCGCCGACGTCGGTGTTCTTGTCGAGCGGGTCGCCGACGCGCAACGTGCTGACGCGCGCGTGCAGCTTCTCGACCAGCTCGTCGGCGATCGACTCCTGCACGAGGAGGCGGGAGCCGGCGCAGCAGACGTGGCCCTGGTTGAAGAAGATGCCGTTGACGATGCCCTCGACGGCCTGGTCGAGAGGGGCGTCGTCGAAGACGATGTTCGCCGCCTTGCCGCCCAGTTCGAGCGTCAGCTTCTTCGACGTGCCCGCCAGCCGGCCCTGGATGACCTTGCCGACGTCGGTCGAGCCGGTGAAGGCGACCTTGTTCACGTCCTCGTGGCCGACGAGCGCGGCGCCGACGTCACCGGCGCCCGGGATGATGTTCACGACGCCCGGCGGCAGGTCGCACTGCTGGATGATGTCCGCCAGCACCAGCGCCGTCAGCGGCGTGGTCTCGGCGGGCTTGAGCACGACCGTGTTGCCGCACGCGAGCGCGGGGGCGATCTTCCACGCCGCCATCAGCAGCGGGAAGTTCCACGGGATGACCTGGCCCGCGACGCCCAGCGGCTTCGGGTCCGGGCCGTAGCCCGCGTAGCCGAGCTTGTCCGCCCAGCCCGCGTGGTAGAAGAAGTGCGAGGCGGCCGTCGGGACGTCGACGTCGCGCGACTCCTTGATCGGCTTGCCGTTGTCGAGCGACTCCAGCACCGCGAGCTCACGGCCGCGCTCCTGGATCTGCCGCGCGATGCGGTAGATGTACTTGGCGCGCTCGCTGCCCGGCATCTTCGACCACACGCGGTCGTAGGCCTTGCGCGCGGCCTTGACCGCGGTGTCCACATCGGACTGCGACGCGGTCGAGACCTCCGCGAGCACCTCCTCGGTGGCCGGGTTGACGGTCTTGAGCGGCTCGCCGGTGCCCTCGACGAACTTGCCGTCGACGAACATCTTGTACGAGGGCTTGAGGTTCGCGATGTCCCGCGACTCGGGCGCGGGGGCGTATTCCCACATGTCTTCAGTCCACCGTCACGTAGTCCGGGCCGCTGTAGTGGCCGTCCAACTGGGTCCGACGCTGCATGAGCAGGTCGTTGAGCAACGTCGACGCGCCGAACCGGAAGAGGTTCGGGTCGAGCCACTCCGGACCGGCCACCTCGTGCACGGCCACCAGGTACTTGATCGCGTCCTTGGTCGCGCGGATGCCGCCGGCGGGCTTCACCCCGCGCAGCTCACCGGTCTGCGCCTTCCAGTCGCGCACGGCCTGCAGCATCACGTGCGTGACCGGCAGCGTCGCGGCGGGCTGCACCTTGCCGGTCGAGGTCTTGATGAAGTCGCCGCCGGCCAGCAGCGCGAGCCACGACGCGCGGCGCACGTTGTCGTACGTCACGAGCTCGCCGGTCTCGAGGATGACCTTGAGGTGCGCGTCCCCGCACGCCTCCTTGACCTTGACGATCTCCTCGAACACCTGCCCGTACCGGCCGCTCAGGAACGCGCCGCGGTCGATCACCATGTCGACCTCGCTCGCGCCCTCCTGGACGGCGAACCGGGTGTCGGCCAGCTTGATGTCGAGCGTGCTGCGCCCGCTGGGGAACGCCGTCGCGACGCTGGCGACGTTGATCCCGGTGCCCTGCAGCTCCTTCGCCGCCGTGGCGACCATGTCCGGGTAGACGCAGACCGCCGCGACCCGCGGCACGTCCGGCCGCTCGGGGTCGGGCCGCTTCGCCTTGGCGGCGAGGCCGCGCACCTTGCCGGGCGTGTCCGCGCCCTCGAGCGTGGTCAGGTCCACCATGCTGATCGCCAGGTCGATGGCGTGCAGCTTCGAGGCCTTCTTGATGCTCCGCGTGCCGAGGCCCGCGGCTCGTTGCTCGACGCCGACCTGGTCGACGCCGGGGAGCCCGTGCAGGAAACGCCGCAGCGACGAGTCGTCGCGCACGGCGTCAGCCAGGGCCGACGGCAGTGTCGTTGGAGCAGCCATGCCCAGGAGTCTAAGCGGAATGGGACGCCCGTCCTAAGTGAGCGTGTTCGCGCAGCTCAGAGGCCCTGTGCGGAGGTGTGACGAGCCTTGCTCGCCGCACCTGCGCGGGCACCGTCAGGGAGGCGGTTCAGCGGCACCGAGGGCTCGTCCGGTGCGGTGATCACGGACTGGATCACGACGAGGTGCAGGAGCTGCCGGTGGACGATCGGCCGCAGCGCCGGCGACCCCGGGGACGGCGTGCGGACGCCGGACGTCGACCGGCTCCACAGTGCGGCGGAACACCTGTTTCAGCGCAGCAGGTCAGGCCGGTCGATGAGGACCACCTCCCCGTCGTCACCCCGTTCCTCGTAGAACTCCGCGACCTCGTTCAGGTCCTCGACCGGTTCCCGCAACCACGACCAGTCGCCCGGCAGCCGCACCAGCTCGTCCCGCAGGATCTTGACCACGTGGTCGAGGCGGTTGACGTCACGCCGGTGGTGGAAGCCGGTGCCGGCGTGGGAGATGATCACCGTCCACCGGTGCGTGGCGCGTTGCCCGTCCATCTTGAGCCAGACGCGCGCACCGGTCATCTCCGCCAGCTCGACCAGGTCGGCCAGCCGCATCAGTCCAGCAGCTCGCGCAGGACCTGGGACTTCTTCCGCTTGGGTCCCTTCACCTCCACGCCGCCCATCAGCGCGAGCCCCGTGATCCGCACGGTCGGCGCGCCCGGGATGTGCCGGCGGGCGGGCGCGCGGTCCTCGAAGGCGCCCATGAAGCCGAAACCGTCGACGTGGACGTTGATGTCGTCGGGCACCCGGATCTCGACGCCGCCCCAGAACGCGAAGCAGCTGATGGTGACCTCCTGCTCGGCGAACCGGGCGTGGGTCAGGTCGATCTCGATGCCGCCCATCACGGCGACCGCGTTGTGCATGCGCGGGACGACCCACTGGCCCTTGCGGTGGACGCCCGACCAGAACGCCACCGACACCGCGCTGCCCGGTTCGCCGCCGATGCGGTCGCTCACCGCGGGCTGGTACTGCGGGATCGCCGGGTTCCGCGGCAGGCCGCTGACGACCAGGTCGGCCGTGATCGGGACGAGCTCGCCGTAGGTCTTCGCGGCGTAGACGGCCGCCAGGCGCTCGTCCAGCTCGTGGATGTCGAGGCGGCCTTCGGCGGTCGCCTTGTGCAGCACCTGCGCGATCTGTTCCCGGTCCGCGTCCGAGGCGCGCAGGTGACTCTGATCAGCGGGTACCAGCTCGTCGCTCACCCGATCGAGTCTAGAGCGCTCACTTGCGGTTCGGTGCGTACTTGACCGTGATCGCGAGGGCGAGCAGCAGGGCGGCGGCGAGCGCCGAGGCCAGGGCCGGGCTGTAGCCCCACGTCAGCGGCAGCACCCCGATCACCACGGCGATCGACACCGACACCCCCATGATGACCAGCGGGGATTCACACCACTGCTGGGCGGGCTTTTGTTCGATTCTCACTGTCACACCTCCGCGTCTCCACTAGCTACGAGACACATCGGTGCCGCCGGGGCGGTTCTGCATTCCCGGAACGGGTTGTAAAGCCCCCTGATCAGGTGGTTTTCGGTCGCGTCACGGTGTCGGCCTGCGCAGCGGCAGCCCGGCCGCGCGGTAGACGGCGTCGATCACGGTCATGGTGCGCACCGCGTCGTCGGCGGTCGTCGGGAACGGTCTGCCGTGCAGCACCGCCGCGGTGAACGCGTCGAGCTGGTACGCGTAGGTCGAGCGCCGCCCGAACGTCTCCGTGGACTTCCTGTCCTTGAGCCGCAACGACAACCGGTGCGCCAGCTGCGGGCCGAGCGGGTTGAGGACGTGCAGCACGCCGTTCTCGCCGATCGCCTTCATCGACAGCTTGAGCACCGTCGACGACCACAGCGACGCGTGCACCGATCCGGTGTGGCCGGACGGGAAGCTCAGCGTCGCGCGCATCGCCCGGTCGACGGAAGGCCCGTGCGGCAGCGCCTTCGCGGACCGCACCTCGGGTTCCTCGCCGCCGAGCAGGCGGACCATGTGCACCGCGTAGCAGCCGGCGTCCATCATCGCGCCGCCCGCCAGCGAGTAGTCGTAGCGGATGTCGGAGAACTTCGGCAGCGGGAAGCAGACCGACGCCTCGACGTGCCGCAGCGGTCCGAGCACACCGGACCGCACGATCTCGTCCACGCGCACGGCCAGCGGGTGGTAGCGGTAGTGGAACGCCTCCATCACCACGAGACCGGAGGCCTGCGCGGCCTTCGCCACCTCCGCCGCTTCGGCGGCGTTCGCGGTGAAGGGCTTCTCGCACAGGACGTGCTTGCCGGCCTCCAGGGCTGCGAGCGTCCACCTGCCGTGCAGGCCGTTGGGCAGCGGGTTGTAGACGGCGTCGACGGCCGGGTCGGCCAGCAGGTCCTCGTACGAGTCGTGCACGCGCGCGATGCCGTGCCTGTCGGCGAACGTCCGGGCGCGCTCGGCCGACCGCGCGGCGACGGCCACGACCTCGGCGACCGTCGAGGAACGGGCCGGGCGGACGACGGCGATGGGCGCGATCGCGGCCGCGCCGAGCACTCCGATGCGCACGTGGTCTGTCACCCGGCCGACGCTACACCGGCTCGTTAACGGCGTTCACTCCACCAGATCGGTGCCTCTGAACGGGAAGAACGGCAGCTGGTCGATCGGCGACGGATCCGACCAGCCCCACGCCCGCACCTGCCGCCGCGAGCGCCTGCCGAAGAACGCGCGCCACAGCTCGTAGCCGTCGGCCTCCAGCGTGATCGGGCCGTTGCCGAGCACCCCCAGCTCCGTCTTCACCGCCACGCCGGACAGCCGGCGGGGGGTGATCCAGACGAGCGTGGGCTGCCAGGCCGAGTCGGGGAGGCGTTCGCGGCGAAGCGCCGCCCGCAGGTCGGCCTCGTGCGTGAGCGCGTCGAGCGCCAGCTGGTAGGGGATGCGCGACATCTCGGCGATCCGGTCGCCGGAGGCGTTCCACTGCTCCAGCAGGTCGTCGGCGGGCACGTCCGCGCGCTCGGCCACGTGCCGCGCGGTCCACTCGTCCGACGGCGCTCCGTCCATGCGGCCGCCGGCGAGATCGGACGCCGCGCCGGACAGGTGCGCGAGGAGCTGGTGCACGGTCCACTCAGGACAGGCGGGGACGGTGCGCGACAGCTCCTCGGCGCTCAGCCCCATGGTCAGGCCGACGATCCGCTGACGTGCCTCGCGGTAGATCTCTTCGAACACCCCTCGCTCCTCCCAGCGGTTACGGTGTCGGGCATGGACGTTCTCGTCGTCGATCATCCACTCGCCAAGGCGAGACTCACAACCATGCGCGACGCGCGCACGGACAACGCCGCGTTCCGCGCCGCGTTGCACGAACTGACCATGATGCTGGTCTACGAAGCGATGCGCGAGGCACCGCTGAAGGAAGACCGCACGCACACGCCGGTTGCTCGTACCACCGGCTACAGGCTGGCAAACCCGCCGCTGCTCGTGCCGGTGCTGCGGGCCGGTCTGGGCATGGCCGACCAGGCGCACAAGCTGATCCCGGACGCCCAGATGGGGTTCGTCGGTCTCGCGCGCGACGAGGAGACGCTCCAGCCGACGCCGTACATGGAGTCGTTGCCGGAGGACCTCGCGGGACGGCCGGTGTTCGTGCTCGACCCGATGCTCGCGACCGGCGGGTCGATGGCCTACACGATCCGGCTGCTGACCCAGCGCGGCGCGACCGACGTGACGGCCGTGTGCGTGCTCGCGGCTCCCGAGGGGATCAACCACCTCGAGGACTCGAAGCTGCCGTGCCGCCTCGTCACGGCGTCGGTGGACGAGAGGCTCAACGACTCCGGCTTCATCGTGCCCGGCCTGGGCGACGCCGGTGACCGTCTGTACGGGGCGGTTTAGGACATACCCCGATCGGACGTAGCAGTGGTCTAGACCTTCGGCCTATCGTGCTGAGGACCACATCGCCGCTGCCGCGATCTGACTGAGGAGTCACATGTCCAGACGGAGATGGGGTGTCGCCGCGCTCGCGGTCGGCGCCCTGTCAGCGTCGCTGGCCTCCGCGCCCGCGCACGCCGACGTCGCGACCACCGGGCACCACGGTTTCTCGAAGACCCGCACCGTCGGGTACTTCATCCAGTGGGGCGTGTACGACCGGAACTTCCGGGTCAAGAACCTCGTGGACAGCGGGGCCGCCGCGCGGCTCACGCACCTGAACTACGCCTTCGGCTTCCTCGACGAGTCGGGCAAGTGCGTGAGCTCCGACCCGTGGGCCGACTGGCAGATGCCCCACACCGCGGAGCAGTCGGTGAGCGGCAGGGCCGACGAAGCGGGCCAGGCGCTGATGGGCAACCTGAACCAGCTCAAGCAGCTCAAGGCCAAGTACCCCAAGCTGAAGGTCAACATCTCGCTGGGCGGCTGGACGGGCTCGCGCTGGTTCTCCAACGCCGCGCTGACGCCCGAGTCGCGTGCCGCGCACGTCAAGTCGTGCACCGACATGTGGATCAAGGGCAACCTGCCCGGTCTGCCCGAGGGCGCCGCGAAGGGCGTCTTCGACGGCGTCGACCTCGACTGGGAGTGGCCCGGCAGCAACGGCAACATGACGCCGCCGAACGTCGTGCGTCCTGAGGACAAGCAGAACTTCACCAAGCTGCTGGCCGAGTACCGCAGGCAGATGGGCTGGAACCGCGACCTGACGGCGTTCCTGCCGGCCGACCCGAGGCAGGTCGACGCGGGCTTCGAGGTCAGGAAGGTGTTCTCCTACCTCACCTTCGGCACCCTGCAGGGCTACGACTACCACGGCGCGTGGGACGCGGCGGCGAACCAGCAGTCCGCGCTGCGCGTGCCCGAGGGCGACCCGTCGGAGTTCGAGTTCAGCTCCGAGGTGACGGTCAACGCGTGGCTCTCGCGCGGTGCGCCGCGGTCGAAGGCAGTGCTCGGTGTGCCGTTCTACGGCCGCGGCTGGGACGGCGTCGCCCCCGGCACGCGCAACGGCCTGTTCGGCACCGGCGTTCCCGCGCCCGCCAAGTACGAGGCGGGGTACGAGGACTTCCACCGCATCAAGGCGAAGCTCTCGGAGCCGGGCAACACGTACAAGATCTACCGCGACGAGCGCGCCGGCTTCGCGTGGATCTACGACGGCAAGACTTGGTGGACCTACGACGACGCGACGGAGATGAAGCGCAAGGCGCGCTACATCAACGACCGCAGGCTCGGCGGCGCGATGGTCTGGTCGCTCGACGGCGACACGCCGCAGGGTGAGCTGATCAAGGCGCTCGACGGCGCTCTCAGGTAGGCCGCACCGAAGACGGACTGTCCTAACCGGACAGTTCAGCGGGTCCGGGGAGGTTTCGCGGCGGCCGCCTCCCCGGATTCCGTGGTTCTACAGGGTTTTCCCGGCTTCCGCCCGCCAGCCCCTGCCGTGCGCGCGCAATGCCAGCTCGTAGGTGGCGGCCGCGTCCACGCCGGGCGGCAGGTTGCCGTTGAGCTCCAGGCTCACCAGACCGTGCGCGATGCCCCACATCGACATCGCGATCTGCTCCGGGTCCTCCGCGAGGTAGACGCCCTGCTCCACCGCGCGCCGCACCGCGTTGATCACCGGCGCGAACGTCCTGCCCGCCGCGCGGCTCATCTCCTTCGTCGGCGCGACGACCTTCGAGTAGAGCACCGAGTAGAACTGCGGGTCCTCCAACGCGCTGCGCCGGTACGCCAGCCCGATCCGCAGCAGGTCCTCCGCCGGGTCGTCCGTGACCGGCACCGCGGCGAGGTTGCGGCCGAACCGCGTGAACGCCTCGTCGTAGAGCGCCTCGAGCAGTGCCGGCTTCCCGCCGAAGAGGGAATAGACCGCCGTCGTCGAGGTGTTGACGTCGGTGGCGATCTTGCGCAGGCTCACCGCGGCGGGACCCTCGGTGCTGAGCAGCTCGCCCGCCCGCTCGAGCAGACGCCGCCGCAGCGCGTCGTCGTGGGTCTTGGGCCTGGGCACCAGCCGATCCTATCTGCCCCTGGTCGGAGTGGTATCAAGTTGATACCGTGCTGGGAATGGCGATGACCTTGCGGTTGACCGACGAGGAGAACCAGCGGCTCGCTGAACTGGCGCACGCCGAGGGCCGCTCCAAGCAGGAGGTCGTGCGGCTCGCGATCGCGGAGCGCTACCGGCGCATGCAGCAGGAGGAGAAGCTCGGCGAGGTGCTGGGGCGGGTGCTGCCCAAGTACCGAGGTCTTTTGGATAGGCTCGGTTCTTCCTGAAACTGTCAGACCTCTGTGATCAACTGGATGCCGTGATCTCCTACCTCGACGCCGGGGACCTGTTGGTGCTGGCCACAGCCGTGACCGGCGGCGATCTCGTCGTCAGGGACATCGGCCTGCTGGACACGGCGGCGTACCGTCCCCGCGCGACCGTTCTCGGCGTGGAGGCGTACGACACGCTGTGGCTCAAGTCCTCCGCCCTGCTCGACTCCATCGTCAGGACCCGCCCTCTCGTCGAGGGCAACTGGCGGCTCGCCTGGGTCGCCGCCGTCACGATGTGCGACATCAACGGCTACTGGATCGACGCCGACGAGGACGACGCGCTGGACCTCGTCCGCTCCCTCGGCCGCGACAAGATCGACGTGCCGGAGATGGCGGGTCATCTCGAAGCGTGGGGCATCTCGAAGGATTCCGCTTGACCTAGAGTGCACTCCAGGTCATAGCGTCGAGTCCGTGAGTTACTCGATAGCCCAAGCCGCGCAGCGCAGCGGGTTGTCCATCGACACCTTGCGCTACTACGAACGAATCGGGCTCGTCGACCCGCCCGCCCGGGACTCGGGCGGCCGTCGCAGCTACTCGGAGGAAGACCTCGGCTGGCTGGCTTTCGTGACGCGGCTGCGCACGACCGGCATGCCGATTCGCATGATGCGCGAGTTCGCGCAGCTCAGGCACAAGGGCGACCTGACGGCAGGCCGCCGCAAGCAGATCCTCGTCGAGCACCGCAGCGACGTCCGCGCCCGCATCGCGGAGCTGCAGACGTGCCTGGAGGTGCTCGACTACAAGATCGACCACTACGCGGTGGTCGAGCGGGACTGGGAGGCGACGGCGTGAGCCGTTCATTGGGATCGCTGCAGGTCGGGCCGCAGGGCCTCGGCTGCATGGGGATGTCGGAGTTCTACGGCGCCGGCGACGAGGGGGAATCGATCGCCGTCATCCACCGGGCCCTGGAGCTCGGCGTGACGCTGATCGACACGGCCGACATGTACGGCCCGCACGTGAACGAGGAACTGGTGGGCCGCGCGCTCGCCGGCCGCTCGGGCTACGTGCTCGCCACGAAGTTCGGCATCGTCCGCGAGGGCGGCGGCCGGTCGATCCGCGGCGACCGCGCCTACGTGCGCTCGTCGGTCGAGGGCTCGCTCAAGCGCCTCGGCGTGGAGACGATCGACCTGTACTACCTGCACCGCGTGCCGTCCGACACCCCGATCGAGGAGACCGTCGGCGCGATGGCCGAACTGGTCACCGAGGGCAAGGTGCGGCACCTCGGCCTGTCCGAGGCGGGCGCCGACACGCTGCGCCGCGCCCACGCCGTGCACCCCATCACCGCCCTGCAGAGCGAGTGGTCGCTGTGGTCGCGCGACATCGAGGCCGAGATCGTCCCGACCGCGCGTGAGCTGGGCATCGGCATCGTGCCGTACTCGCCGCTCGGCCGTGGCGTGCTGACCGGCCGTTTCGCGTCGTCGGCCGACTTCGGCGAGGGCGACTTCCGCGCCGTGAACCCGCGGTTCTCCGGCGAGAACCTCGACGCGAACCTGAAGATGGTCGCCGAGCTGAAGGCGCTGGCCGCCGAGCGCGGTGTGACCGCCGGTCAGCTCGCGCTGGCGTGGGTGCAGCACCGGGGCTCCGACGTCGTGCCGATCCCGGGCACCAAGCGGATCAAGTACCTGGAGGAGAACGTCGCGGCGGCGTCCCTGGAGCTCTCGGACGCCGACCTCGCCGCCGTCGAGGCCGCGGTGCCCGCGTCCGCCGTCGCCGGCGACCGGTACCCGGACATGAGCTCGATCGGGCGTTAGAACACACGTTCGAAAGCATCCCCAGGGTTGTCCACAGGGTGGGGACAACAAGCTGTGGACAACCCCGGGATCATGTGGACAACTGGGCCGCCACGGTGGCGCCGAGCTCCCAGCACGCCTGGAGGTCGGCCTTCCCCGGTTCACCCGTGACGAGCACGTGCTGAGCCGCCTTCTCCCAGCCCAGCCCGGTCGTGGCGGTCTCCACGCTGCGCACCGCCCCTGTCGTGTCGTTGTTGCCGTGCACATAAAGCCCGAACGGCCTGCCGCGCGTGGAGTCGAGGCACGGGTAGTAGACGGTGTCGAAGAAGTGCTTCAGCGCGCCGCTCATGTACCCGAGGTTGGCGGGCGTCCCGAGCAGGTAGCCGTCGGCTTCCAGGGTGTCCACAGCGGTTGTGGACAACGCGGCCCGGCGCACCACCTCGACGCCCTCGACCTCGGGGGTGGTGGCGCCGGCGAGCACGGCCTCGAACATCGCCTGGAGAGCGGGCGACGGGGTGTGGTGGACGATCAAGAGGCGCGGCATGGCCCCACGCTGACGTGCTGATCGCGGACGCGCAAGCCGCACGACCGGCGTTCGCCGGACAGCGGGGCCCTCGGTGCAGCAGCATGGACGACCATGACCCGCGCCTCCTACGACACCGTCGCCGCCGACTACGCCCGGCTCCTCCCGGACGCGCACGACGGCCGCCCCCTCGACGCCGCCGTCATGCGCGCGTTCGCCGAGATGACCGAGGGCCTGGTGGCGGACCTGGGCTGCGGCACCGGCCGGATCACCCAGCACCTGCACGAGCTGGGCCTCACCTCGTTCGGCATCGACCTCTCCGACGGCAT
Organism: Lentzea sp. DG1S-22; assembly: GCF_036321065.1. NCBI lineage: Bacteria > Bacillati > Actinomycetota > Actinomycetes > Pseudonocardiales > Pseudonocardiaceae > Lentzea > Lentzea sp. DG1S-22. The sequence goes on from NZ_CP143276.1 coordinate 6,796,711, forward strand.
GGTCGACCAGGCGCGGCGGGCGTACCCGCACCTGGCCTTCTCCCAGGGCGACATGAACGAGCTCGATCTCCAGGACAACATCCTCGGCGGCGCCGTCGTCTGGTACTCCACGGTCCACATGCCGGCGAGCGAGGTGCCGTGGGAGGAGTTCTGCCGGGTCCTGAAGCCCGGCGGGCACCTGTTGCACGCCTTCAAGCTGGGCGACCGGAAGCAGCACCTGCCCCACGCCTACGGCCACGACGTGGACCTGGAGGTGTACTGGCACGGCATCGAGGAAACCGTGGCCAACGCAACCGCGGCCGGGTTCGGCGAAGTGGCACGGCTGCAACGCCGCAGGGGCGTGGACGAAGGAGGACCGCAGGCGTTCCTGTTGCTGGGCAAACGGAACCCTGCGGCCGGAAGCACGTCCTAGAAGGTGTACACAGGAGGGACCATGAAGACCACCGCCCTAATGCACACCAGTCCTCGCCAGCGCCGCATCACCTGGGGTTTCGGCCTTGCCGTCGGCATCGGCATGATCGGGATCGGGCCCCTCTTCGCGTCCGTGTGGCCGGGGTTCGACCACAGCCCGTGGGACGTCAACACGATGCTGCTCGGGCTCGGCGTGGGGCTCTGCACGATCGCGTACATCTTCGGCCGGATCGCCGTCGCGGCGGTCACCGAGGGACGCCGCAACGCGGTGTCCCCGCCGACCAGGAGGGCCTACTTCGTGGCCGGCGGGGGTTTCGCCCTGGCTGCGCTGTGCCTCGCGATCGCGATCGCTAGCTGACGAGCGCCGTCACCCGTTCCCGCAGCTCCGCGAGCCTGGCCCTGCCCGCCGCACGGGCGGACTCCAGTCCGTCCGTGACCGGCTCGACGACCTCGAGGTACGCCTTGAGCTTCGGTTCGGTGCCGGAGGGCCGCACGATCACGCGCACGCCGTCCGCGGTCCAGCGCAGCACGTCCGCGCCGGGCAGCAGGTCCTCCGACGCGAAGTCCGGCGGTGGTTCGGCGCGCAGCCGCGCCATCGTCGCGCCGATCAGGCTCAGATCGGTGTAGCGCAACGAGACCTGGTCGGTCAGGTGCAGGCCGTGGTCCACCGCGAGCTGGTCGAGCGCGTCCAGCAGCGTGCGGCCCGAGGCCTTGAGCCCGGCGGCCAGGTCCGCGGCGACGACCGCGGCCGAGATGCCGTCCTTGTCGGCCACGTGTTCGGGGTCGACGCAGTTGCCGAGCGCCTCCTCGTAGGCGAACACCAGGCCCTCGCCCGCGCGCGCCAGCCACTTGAAGCCCGTCAGCGTCTCGGCGTAGCGGGCACCGTGCGCGGCCGCGATCGACTTGAGCAGCGACGACGACACGATCGTCGTCGCCACCAGCGGGTCCGCCGACTCGGTGGTGGACAGCACGAGCGAGCCGAGCAGCACGCCCGTCTCGTCACCGCGCAGCATCCGCCACGTGTCGCCGTCCTTCACGCCGAGGGCGCACCGGTCCGCGTCCGGGTCGAGCGCGATCGCCAGGTCGGCGTCCACCGACGCCGCGAGGGACAGCAGCTCGTCCGCCGCGCCGGGCTCCTCCGGGTTCGGGAACACCACGGTCGGGAAGTCCGGGTCCGGCACCGCCTGCGACCGCACCACGTGCACGTCGGTGAAACCCGCGCGCCGCAACGCTTCCACGGCGAACGCGCCGCCGACGCCGTGCATCGGCGTCAGCGCGATCTTCAGCTCACGCGAGTTCCCGCGCGGCAGCGACGCCACCCGTTCGAGGTACGCGTCCACCTCCGCGTCGGAAACCGTGGTGTACGAGGAGTTCCGGGGGACGGACACCGCGGCCGGAACGGCCTCGATCGCCTTCTCGATCTCGCCGTCGGACGGCGGGACGATCTGCGAACCACCGGCCAGGTAGAGCTTGTAGCCGTTGTCCGCGGGCGGGTTGTGCGACGCGGTGATCTGGATTCCCGCCACGGCGCCGTGCGCGCGCACCAGGTACGCCAGCACCGGCGTCGGCAACGGTCCGGGCAGCACCCGCACGTCGAAGCCCGCCGCCGCCATCACCTCGGCCGCCGCGGTGGCGAACTCCTCGGACCCGTGCCGCGCGTCACGACCCACGAACACCAGGCCGGACGTGCTGAGCCACGACGCCAGGCCGGCCGTCGCGCGGACCACGGTGGCCACGTTCATGCCGTTCGTGCCCGCCCGCACCGGCCCGCGCAGCCCGGCGGTGCCGAACGTCAGCGGACCGGCCATGCGGTCCCGCAGGTCCTCCAGGGCGGCGGGGTCGCCGCCCATCGCCCGGGCCAACACGCCCTGCAACTCGGTTCGAGTCGCGTCCGACGGGTCGTCGGCGATCCACCGGAACGTCGCGTCACGCAGTGCCGGCGTCAGACTCATGCCCGGTCCACCAGCTCGCGCAGCAGGGTGCCCATGCGCTGGGCCGCGGCGGCGCCGGCGTCCAGCACCTCCTGGTGGTTCAGCGGCTCGCCGGTGATGCCCGCCGCGAGGTTCGTGACCAGCGACAGGCCGAACACCTCGACGCCCTCGGCCCGTGCGGCGATGGCCTCGTGCACGGTCGACATGCCGACCAGGTCGGCGCCCAGGGTGCGCAGCATCCGGATCTCGGCGGGCGTCTCGAAGTGCGGTCCCGGCAGGCCCGCGTACACGCCCTCCTCCAGCGACGGGTCGATCTCCTGCGCGAGCTTGCGCAGCCGCGGCGAGTACAGGTCCGTGAGGTCGACGAACCGCGCGCCGACCAGCGGCGACAGCGAGGTGAGGTTGAGGTGGTCGGAGATCAGCACCGGCTGCCCGACGGTCATGCCCTGCCGCAGGCCACCGGCGGCGTTGGTCAGCACGACCGTCTTCACGCCCGCGGCCGCGACGGCACGCACGCCGTGCACGACCTTCTGCACGCCCTTGCCCTCGTAGCCGTGGGTGCGGCCGAGGACGACGAGGACCTTCTTGCCGCCGACCTCGACGGAACGGATGGTGCCGCCGTGGCCGAGCGCGGTCGGCGCCTCGAAGCCCGTCAGCTCGCCCACCCCGATCTCGACGACGGGCTCACCGATCACGTCGGCGGCGGGCCGCCAGCCGGAGCCCAGCACGATGGCGATGTCGTGCTCGTCGTTGCCGGTGCGGCTCTGGATCTCTTCCGCGGCCTTGCCGGCCAGCTCTTCTGGAGTCACCGCCAGATGTTAAACCGGGGCGAACGTCGAGGCGATCGCGTCGAAGAGGCGCACCCTGGCCTCGTCCTCCTGCTCGGTGGGCACCACGACCTCGACCACCCACAGGTCGTCGCCGTGGGGGAGCACTCGGGAGAGGTGCGACCGCCGCAGCGCGTTGGGCTCGTCACCCTCGACCGTGCGGTAGATGAACTGGGTGCTCGCCTCGGCGCGCGGCCCCGCGAGGTCCGGCGTCGGCACCCTCTCGCCGCCGAAGAACCGCCCGGGCCACCGCGCCTGCACACCCGAGATGTACGCCTTGATGTCGCGCTTCGGGTAGTAGTCCGGGAACCGCTGCACGGTCACCTCGTACGCGCCGCTGCCCGAGACGAAGTGCACGACCGCCGACACCGGGAACCGCGCGTCGGCGGCCCGCTGCTCGGCGTACGTCGCCCAGCTCTGGTCGACGCTCACGGTGAACTCGCCGCCCTGGTCGCCGATGGCCGTCACGGCGGACGCGGTGCGCGGCTGCAGCGTCGCCGACGTGGGCAGCGTCGGCAGGGTCTGCACCGTCTGCCGGGTCGGCGGCAGCAGCGTCGCGCCGGCCGCGAGCCTCGTCAGCGCGAACCCGCCGCCCGACCCCGCCAGGAACAGCAGGACGGCGGCGAGCAGCACGAACGCGGAGGCGAGGCGTCCTCGCGGCGCGGGCGGGAGCGGCGCGGTGAGCGGGAACGGCAGCGGACCGGGGTCGTCGGCCAGCGGCGCGTCCGGCTCGATCCTCGGCTTGGGCCGCACGACCACCGGCAGCGGCACCGTCTCGCGGACCTCGAACGCGTCCGTGCCGGGCTCGGGCAGCAGCGGGTAGACCTGCTTGCGCACGTCGACGAGCGACAGCCGTTCGGCCGGGTCCTTGCGCATCAGCCCGCTGATCACCGGCGCGAGCCGCCCGGCGCCCGCGGGCACCGGCACGTCGCCGTTGATCACCGCGTTGATCGTCTGCATGACGTTCTTGCCGACGTACGGCGGCTCGCCGGCCATCGCGGCCCACACCGTGGCGCCGAGCGACCACCGGTCCGCGGCCTCCGACACGTCACCACCCTGCGCCACCTCGGGCGCGATGTAGGCGGGCGTGCCCAGCGTGATGCCGCGCGCGGTCATCGTGGCCTCGGCGACGTTGCGCGCGATGCCGAAGTCGGTGAGCTTCACCCGGCCGTCGTCGGCGATCAGCACGTTGCCGGGCTTGACGTCCCGGTGCGTGATGCCCGCCCGGTGCGCCGCCGCGAGCGCCGCCGCGACCGCGTCCAGCACCGCCGCACCTTGCTTCTCGGTGAGACAGCCCTGTTCCTGCAACACCTCGCCGAGGCTGCGTGACGGCACGAGCTCCATCACGACGTACGGGTCGCCCTCGTGCTGCACGACGTCGTAGAGCGTCACGACGTTCGGGTGGGAGAGCGCGGCGACGGCGCGGGCCTCGCGCATGGTCCGCTCGCGCAGCTCCTCGGCGGCCACGTCGGGCATGCCGGGCGGCCTCAGGATCCCCTTGACCGCGACCTGCCTGCGCAGCACCTCGTCGTGAGCGGCCCAGACGGTGCCCATCGAGCCCTGGCCCAGCAGGTGCAGCAGCCGGTACCTAGCCGCGATCAAGCGATCCTGGTCACCGTTCTCCACGGCGTCATTCTCCCCGACACACCGTGGTCCGTTCCGGGGGCACCGCCCGCGGAGCGGAAAGCTCTGCCCCGTCAACGGCGGTGAACCTCACATAGCCGTGCCGGTACCGTTCGGCGACACTGCAACGCATGATGGAGTTGGCTTTGACCGCCGAATTCCGCCCGAACGAGTTCCCCGCCGCGTCGGGGGAGCAGTGGCGAGAGCTGGTCGACGCAGTTCTCCGCAAGACCGGCGCGAGCTTCGACTCGCTGGTCACGAAGACCTACGACGGCATCGAGCTCCAGCCGCTCTACACCCTCGACGACGCCCTCGAGCCGTACGCGCTCGCGCCGGTGAAGCAGGGCTGGGACGTTCGCCAGCGCCACTCGGTCCCCGACCCGGTCGCCCTGATGAACGACCTCGAGGGCGGCGTCACCTCCCTGTGGCTCGCGGTCCCCGCCTCCTCCCTGGAACGCCTGCTGGACGGCGTCTACCTCGACCTCGCGCCGATCGTGCTCGACGGCTCCGTCGACGCCGCCCGCGCGATGCTCCGGATCTACGACCAGGCACCGGTGCTGGCCACCGAGGTGCGCGGCAACCTCGCCCTGCGGCCTTCGGGTGAAGCCCTGGACGTCATCCGCGACGCCCGCTCGCGGTTCCCCGGCCTGCGGACCGTGGTGGTCGACGCGCTGCCGTTCCACGACGCCGGTGGCTCGGACTCCGAAGAGCTGGGCGCCTCTCTCGCGCTGGCCGTGTCGTACCTGCGTTCCCTGACCGGCGCGGGTTTCACCGCTTCGGAGGCGTTCGAGCAGCTGGAGTTCCGCTTCGCCGCCACCGCCGACCAGTTCACGACCATCGCCAAGCTCCGCGCCGCCCGCCGCCTCTGGGCCCGCGTCGCCGAGGTGTCGGGCGTCGAGGCCGTGCAGGTGCAGCACGCGGTGACCTCGTCGGCGATGATGACCCGCCGCGACCCGTGGGTGAACATGCTGCGCACCACCGTCGCCTGCCTGGCCGCCGGACTCGGCGGCGCGGACTCCGTGACGGTGCAGCCGTTCGACGCGGCGATCGGGCTGCCGGACGAGTTCGCGCGGCGGATCGCGCGGAACACGCAGAACCTGCTGCTGGAGGAGTCGCACCTCGGCGAGGTGATCGACCCCGCGGCCGGCTCCTGGTACGTGGAGCAGCTGACCGACGCGCTCGCGGTCGAGGCCTGGAAGTGGTTCCAGGAGGTCGAACGGGCGGGCGGGCTGCCGTCCGCGCACGGCCTGGTGGCCGCGCGGATCGCCTCGACCTGGGCGGCGCGGTCGGCTCGGCTGGCGGATCGGAGCGACCCGATCACCGGGGTGAGCGAGTTCCCGAACCTGGCGGAGAAGCCGGTGGTGCGCGACCAAGCCCCCGGAATCGATTCCGACTCGCAGGCCCCCAGGGGAGACGCGCTCCCCACCCCCAGTGCCTCAAGCGGGTCTGACACCTTCGGCCTCCCGAGGGTCCGCTACGCCCAGGCCTTCGAGGAGCTGCGCGACCTCGCCGACGCCCAGCCCGAACGCCCCGTGGTCTTCCTGGCCACCCTCGGACCGGTCGCGGCCCACACCGCGCGGGCCACCTTCGCCGCCAACCTCTTCAACGCGGGTGGCTTCGCCACCCCGGACGCGGGCGCGACCGGCTCGGCGGACGAGGTGGCCCGCAGGTTCGAGGAGTCCGGCGCCAGGATCGCCGTCCTGTGCGGCAGCGACAGCAGCTACGCCGACCAGGCCGTCGCCACCGTCGAGGCGCTGCGCGCCGCGGGCGCCGAACGGGTGCTCCTCGCGGGCAAGAAGACCGACGCCGAGGTCGACGGTTTCGTCCACCTCGGCTGCCCGGCGCTCGAAATCCTCACGAACACGTACAGGTTCCTCGGCATCGACAAGGGAGCGGAGCGATGATCCCCAACTTCGCGGACGTCGACCTCGGCCCTCTCCCGCGGGCGGAGTACAAGACCGACCTGCCGCCGTGGGAGACGCCGGAGGGCATCGCGGTCAAGCCGGTCTACGGTCCGTCCGATGTGGAGGGTCTCGACTTCCTGCGGACGTACCCCGGCATCGCGCCGTTCCTGCGCGGCCCGTACCCGACGATGTACGTCAACCAGCCGTGGACCGTGCGCCAGTACGCGGGTTTCTCGACGGCCGAGGAGTCGAACGCCTTCTACCGCCGCAACCTCGCGGCCGGGCAGAAGGGCCTGAGCGTGGCGTTCGACCTCGCCACGCACCGCGGCTACGACTCCGACCACCCGCGCGTCGCCGGTGACGTCGGCATGGCCGGGGTGGCGATCGACTCGATCTACGACATGCGCACGCTGTTCGACGGCATCCCGCTGGACAGGATGTCCGTGTCGATGACGATGAACGGCGCGGTGCTGCCCGTCCTCGCCCTGTTCGTCGTGGCGGCGGAGGAGCAGGGGGTGAAGCCGGAGCAGCTCATGGGGACGATCCAGAACGACATCCTCAAGGAGTTCATGGTCCGCAACACCTACATCTACCCGCCGCGGCCGTCGATGCGGATCATCTCCGACATCTTCAGCTACACCTCGCGGCACATGCCGAAGTTCAACTCCATCTCGATCTCCGGCTACCACATGCAGGAGGCCGGGGCGACGGCCGACCTGGAGCTGGCCTACACCCTCGCGGACGGCGTCGAGTACCTCCGCGCGGGCAGGGAGGCCGGGCTGGACGTGGACGCGTTCGCGCCGCGGCTCAGCTTCTTCTGGGCCATCGGCATGAACTTCTTCATGGAGATCGCCAAGATGCGGGCCGCGCGCCTGCTCTGGGCCAAGCTCGTCAACGAGTTCCAGCCGAAGTCGCCGAAGTCCCTCAGCCTGCGCACCCACTGCCAGACGTCCGGGTGGAGCCTCACCGCGCAGGACGTGTTCAACAACGTCGCCCGCACGTGCGTCGAGGCGATGGCCGCGACGCAGGGCCACACGCAGTCGTTGCACACCAACGCACTCGACGAGGCGCTCGCGCTGCCGACGGACTTCTCCGCGCGCATCGCCCGCAACACGCAGCTGCTGCTGCAGCAGGAGTCCGGCACGACCCGCGTGATCGACCCGTGGGGCGGCAGCGCGTACGTCGAGCGGCTCACCGCGGAGCTCGCGGCCAAGGCCTGGGAGCACATCACCGAGGTCGAGAAGGCGGGCGGCATGGCCCGCGCGATCGACGAGGGCATCCCCAAACTGCGCATCGAGGAGGCGGCGGCGCGGACCCAGGCGCGCATCGACTCCGGGCGCCAGCCCGTCATCGGCGTCAACAAGTACCTCGTGGACGCCGACGAGCAGATCGAGGTCCTCAAGGTCGACAACGCCGGCGTGCGCGCCCAGCAGCTCGAGAAGCTGCGCAGGCTCAGGCAGGAGCGCGACCAGTCCGCGGTGGACAGCGCGCTCGACGCCCTGACGAACGCGGCGGGCGGCGAGGGCAACCTGCTGGAGCTGGCGATCGGCGCCGCTCGCGCCAAGGCCACGGTCGGGGAGATCTCCGAGGCGCTCGGCAAGGTGTGGGGCCGCCACAGCGCGCAGATCCGCACCATTTCCGGCGTGTACCGGCAGGAGGTCGGTTCGGTGTCCAACGTGGACGGCTGCCGCGAGGTCGTCGAGGCGTTCGCGGAGCAGGAGGGCCGCCGCCCGCGCATCCTGGTCGCCAAGATGGGCCAGGACGGGCACGACCGCGGTCAGAAGGTGATCGCCACGGCGTTCGCGGACCTCGGCTTCGACGTCGACGTCGGCCCGCTGTTCCAGACGCCGGAGGAGGTCGCGCACCAGGCCGTCGAGGCCGACGTGCACATCGTCGGCGTCTCCTCCCTCGCCGCGGGCCACCTCACGCTCGTGCCCTCGCTGCGCGAAGAGCTCGCGAAGCTCGGCCGCGAGGACATCATGATCGTCGTCGGTGGCGTGATCCCGCCGCAGGACTTCGACGAGCTGCACGCGGCGGGCGCGGCGGCGATCTTCCCGCCCGGCACCGTCATCGCCGACGCGGCGAAGGACCTGCTCGTGAAGCTGGCCGGCCAGCTCGGGCACCATGCCTAGGGTCCTCGACGTCGCCGAGTACGCGAAGGGCGTCCTCGACGGCAACCGCGGTGTGCTGGCCAGGGCCATCACGCTCGTCGAGTCGACGCGCGCCGACCACCGGGCCAAGGCGCAGGAGCTGCTGGTCGAGCTGCTGCCGAAGTCCGGTGACGCGATCCGGGTCGGCATCACCGGCGTGCCCGGCGTGGGCAAGTCGACGTTCATCGACGCGCTGGGCACCATGCTGACCGAGCGGGGGCACCGGGTGGCGGTGCTCGCCGTCGACCCGTCCTCGACCCGCACGGGCGGCAGCATCCTGGGCGACAAGACGCGCATGCAGCGGCTGTCGGTCAACCGCGACGCGTTCATCAGGCCGTCGCCGACCAGCGGCACGCTCGGCGGCGTCGCGCAGGCCACCCGCGAGACGATCGTGCTGGTCGAGGCCGCGGGCTTCGACGTGGTGCTGGTGGAGACGGTCGGCGTCGGGCAGTCGGAGGTGGCCGTCGCGAACATGACGGACTGCTCGTTGTTCCTGACGCTCGCGCGCACGGGTGACCAGTTGCAGGGCATCAAGAAGGGCATCCTGGAGCTCGCGGACGTCATCGCGGTCAACAAGGCCGACGGCGAGCACGAGATGGACGCCCGCAAGGCCGCCCGCGAACTGGCCGGGGCGCTCAAGCTGCTGCGCCCGCCGGACGCGGTGTGGCACCCGCCGGTGCTCACCTGCTCGGGCCTCACCGGAACCGGTCTCGACGAGCTGTGGTCCCGAGTGCTGGAACACCGCCGCACCCTCGAGCAGGCGGGCGAACTGGACGAACGGCGGCGCCGCCAGCAGGTCGACTGGACCTGGATGATGGTCCGCGACGAGCTGTGGCGGCAGGTCCGCGAGAGCCCTGCGGTGCGATCCGCCGCCGGTGTCCTGGAGGAGAAGGTGCGGTCGGGAGAGATCACCGCGACGCTGGCCGCCGAGCAGCTCCTGCAGGCGTTCCAATCGGACTCCCAGTAGGCGCTTAACTAGTTTGGGTGACCTTCGATCGTGGTATTCGAGGTAGAGTTCAGGCCATGTCGAGGTTGCTGCTGGCCTGCGTGTTCTCGCTGATGAGCGTTCTCGGGATCGCCGGTGCGGCGTCCGCGCAAGAGGCGGCGGACACGCCTGTGGCGGCTGCGCAGCAGACCGCGGTCAACCCGGCTCCGGACGTGAACGCGCCGCAGGAGCCGTCGCCTGAAGCTCGTGAGGAGACCAAGCGCAAGCTGTGGATCGGCGGCATCGCCGTGGTGCTGTTCGCGCTGGTCTACTACCGCAACAAGAAGCGGTGGGCGAAGTGGCGCAAGGAGCGGGCGGCCAAGAAGGGGTAGCCGGGAGGCCGTCCCGGCCGTTCGACGCCGAGACACCGCGTTCCACCTGGTGGGACGTAATAGTGAAAGTTAAGCGTGTCTTACGGCCATCTGCGTCATCGTTGATCGGTCAGACCGAAACTCGCTCGCCGCTTGGCGCAGCGCTGCGACCGGCCGTCCGGTTGATCATCATCAGCGCACCGCGTCCCACGGGTGGTGATGCAGGATGGTGGCCAATGGGTACCGACTTGAAGACCAGCACACGTTCGGCCGTCGAGCGGTACTCCGACGCGCTGCTGGACCTGTCGCACTCGATCCACGCGGAACCCGAGCTGGCCTTCGAGGAGCACCGCAGCGCCGAGAAGATCACCACCCTGCTGGCCCGCGAGGGCTTCGAGGTCGACCGCGGGGTGGCCGGCCTGGACACCGCTTTCGTCGCGACGTACGGCGGCGGTGAGCTGGTGCTGGGCCTGTGCGCCGAGTACGACGCGTTGCCCGAGGTCGGGCACGCGTGCGGGCACAACGTCATCGCCGCGGCCTCGGTCGGAACGGCCCTTGCGCTGCGTGACGTCGCTGACCAGCTGGGCGTCACCGTGAAGGTGATCGGCACCCCGGCGGAAGAGGTCGGCGGCGGCAAGGTGCTCATGCTGGAACGGGGCGTGTTCGACGACGTCTCGTTCTCGATGATGGTGCACCCGGCGCCGTACGAGTCGTGTGCCGCGAAGTCGCTGGCCATCACCGATCTCGAGGTGCACTACCGGGGCAAGCCGTCGCACGCGGCCGCCGCCCCGCACCTCGGCATCAACGCCGCGGACGCGGTGACCGTCGCGCAGATCTCGATCAGCCTGCTGCGGCAGCACCTCGAGCCCGGCCAGATGGTGACCGGCATCGTCACCCACGGCGGTACCGTGCCGAACGTAATACCCGCCCACGCGTCGGCGATGTTCGACGTGAGGGCGGAAAACCTGGAATCGTTGCAGCGTCTGGAGAACCGGATCCGGGACTGCTTCACGGCCGGCGCGCTCGCGACCGGCTGCACCCATGAGGTCGTGCAGGTCTCACCGATCTACGCCGAGCTGACTCCTGACCCGTGGCTCGCGGACGCCTACCGGCGTGCTGCCACTGACCTGGGACGACGGCCGCTCTCGCGAGAGCAGGAGCAGCGCGAGAAGATCGGGAGCACCGACATGGGCAACGTCACCAGAGTGTTGCCCGCTATCCACCCGACCATCGCAATCGACTGCGGAGACGCGGTGAACCACCAACAAGAGTTCGCGACCGCCTGTGCCTCGGCGTCGGCCGACCGAGCGGTGCTCGAAGGAGCACTCGCCATGGCTTGGACGACGATCGCGACAGCCACCGATTCCCGGCAGCGTGAACGGCTGCTGGCCCGCGGAGGTGCGGCATGACGGTCCTGGACTCCCGACCTTCGGGTTCCTCAACTGTGAAGACGTCCCCTGAGATGCTCGTGGACCCCACCGGGGTGAGCATGTCTGTTGTGGATGATCTGGGTGAAGGCCGCGGCCCCGCGTGGCTCGACGACTGGTTGAAAGCGCACGCCGCGGACGTCATCGCGTGGCGGCGCCACATCCACTCCCACCCCGAGCTGTCCCGGCGCGAGTACAACACCACCGAGCTCGTGGCGAAGCTGCTGCGCGAGGTCGGCCTCAAGCCGCGGGTCCTCCCCGGCGGCACCGGCCTGATCTGCGACATCGGCAGCGGCCCGCGCTGCGTGGCCCTCCGCGCGGACATGGACGCCCTGCCGCTGCACGAGAACACCGGCCAGCCGTTCTCGTCCACTGTGGACGGTGTGTCGCACGCGTGCGGTCACGACGCCCACACCACGGTCCTGATCGGCACCGCGCTGGCCCTCGCGTCCGCGACGGAGCTGCCGGGCCGGGTGCGACTCGTCTTCCAGCCCGCCGAGGAGGTCATGCCCGGTGGCGCGCTCGACGTGCTCGCGGCCGGTGGCCTCGACGGCGTGGAGCGGATCTTCGGTCTGCACTGCGACCCGCGCCTGCAGGTCGGCCGCATCGGCACGCGCATCGGCGCCATCACGTCGGCCTCCGACCTGCTGGAGCTGCGCCTGTCCTCGCCGGGCGGCCACACCTCGCGCCCGCACCTGACGGCCGACCTGGTGCACGCGCTCGGCACGGTGATCACCGGCCTGCCGACGATGCTGTCGCGCCGCGTCGACCCCCGCTCCGGCACCGTCCTGGTGTGGGGCGCGGTGCACGCGGGCGAGGCGCCGAACGCCGTGCCGCAGGAAGGCCTGGTGCGCGGCACGCTGCGCACGGGTGACCGCGACATCTGGGCCGAGCTGGAGCCGCTGGTCAAGGACCTGGTGACGGGTCTGCTGGCGCCCACGGGCGTCGGTTTCGACCTGCACCACCGCCGAGGCGTGCCGCCGGTCGTGAACGAGCGCGAGTCGACGCAGATCCTGCGCGCCGGCATCGAGGCCGCTCTCGGCGACGACGCCCTGGCGGGCACCGAGCAGTCCTCCGGTGGCGAGGACTTCGGCTGGTACCTGGAGCACGTGCCCGGCTCGTTCGCGCGCCTCGGCGTGTGGAACGGCGTCGAGAAGCAGCGCGACCTGCACCAGCCGACGTTCGACCTGGACGAGCGCGCGCTGCTCGTCGGCGTCCGCGTCATGGTCCACACGGCGCTCGCCGCACTGGCCTGATCGATCCGCGAACGACTCCGGCGGGGCACCTGTGGTGCCCCGCCGGAGTCGTTTCACAGGCTCAGCTGACCGGTTCTTCCAGTTGCGGACGGGCCTCGGGCGCCGCCACCCGGACGGCGTCGGCCGCCTGGTCGTCCGCCTTCGTCTGGGACGCGCGCTCGGACTCGACGCGGGCGTTGTAGACCTCGACCTCGCGCTTGATCGCGTCCTCGTCCCAGCCGAGGACGGGGGCGATCAGCCGTGCCACCGCCTCGGACGAGTCGACGCCGCGGTGCGCGTACTCGATGGAGATGCGGGTGCGGCGCGTCAGCACGTCCTCGAGGTGCATCGCGCCCTCGTGCGAGGCCGCGTACACCGCCTCGACCTGGAGGTAGTCGGGGGAGGCCGGGATCGGCTTCAGCAGCTCCGGGTTGTCGGCGGCCAGCGACAGCACCTCGTGCACCAGCGAGCCGTAGCGGTCCAGCAGGTGCCGCACGCGGTACGGGTGCAGGCCGTGCTTGGCCGCGAGCTGGTCGGCCTGGTTGACCAGGGCGTGGTAGCCGTCGGCGCCGACCAGCGGCACCTTGTCCGTGATCGACGGCTGGATGCGGCCCGGAAGGTCGACGTGCGCCGCGTCGACGGCGTCCGCGCCCATCACCCGGTACGTCGTGTACTTGCCGCCCGCGATCGCCACCAGGCCGGGCGCCACCCGTGCCACGGCGTGTTCGCGCGAGAGCTTCGACGTCGAGTCCGACTCGCCCGCCAGCAACGGCCGCAGGCCCGCGTAGACACCCTCGATGTCGGCGTGCGTCAGCGGGGTCGCGAGCACCGAGTTGACGTGGTCGAGGATGTAGTCGATGTCGTGCTTGGTGGCCGCCGGGTGCGCCAGGTCGAGGTTCCAGTCGGTGTCGGTGGTGCCGACGATCCAGTGGTTGCGCCACGGGATCACGAACAGCACGGACTTCTCGGTGCGCAGGATCATCCCGGCCTCGGCGACGATCCGGTCCCGCGGGACGACGATGTGCACGCCCTTCGACGCCCGCACGCGGAACCGGCCGCGCGAGCCGGAGAGCCGTTGCAGCTCGTCGGTCCAGACGCCGGTCGCGTTGATCACCGCGTGCGCCCGCACGTCGACCTCGCGGCCGTCCTCGACGTCGCGCACCCGCACGCCGGACACGCGGTCCGCCTCGCGCAGGAAACCGACCACCTGGGTCGACGTCCGCACCACGGCGCCGTAGTGGGCGGCGGTGCGGCCGACCATCATCGTGTGCCGGGCGTCGTCTGCTTGGGCGTCGTAGTAGCGGATGCCGCCGATCAGCGCGTCGCGCTTGAGCGCGGGGACCAGCCGCAGCGCGCCGGCGCGGGTGAGGTGCTTCTGCCCCGGCACGGACCGGGCGCCGCCCATCGTGTCGTAGAGGAACAGGCCGGCCGCCGTGTACGGGCGCTCCCAGACGCGGTTCGCCAGCGGGTAGAGGAACGCGACGGGCTTCACCAGGTGCGGGGCGATGCGCGTCAGCATCAGCTCGCGCTCGCGCAGGGCCTCGCGGACCAGCCCGAACTCCAGCTGTTCCAGGTAGCGCAGGCCGCCGTGGAAGAGCTTGGAGGACCGGCTCGACGTCCCGGACGCCAGGTCGCGGGCCTCGACGAGGGCGACCCGCAGGCCGCGCGTGGCGGCGTCGAGTGCCGCGCCGACGCCGACGACACCGCCGCCGACCACGACGACGTCGAACGTCTCGGCTCCCAGCCGCTGCCAGGACTCCTCGCGTTCGGAAGGGCCGAGCCTGCCGGTGATCGGGGGTTCGGCATGGGTGTGCGGTGCTGCAGCTGCGTTCTTCGGCGTGGTCACGACAGGCGCCTCCCTGTGACGACTCGCGGATCACGTTACCTGCAGCAACGCCGCTCCGCCGCTGGGCGCGCGGCCCGGTGCCCAACGGCCTGAAAATGGCCCTTTCCCCGGCACCCGGCATGGACAACTGATCAGCTCGGTAATAGCGTCCGAGCACGTTGCAGGCGGGCGGCGCGGCCCTGACCTCGGGTTTGCGCGTCCTGTCCTGGCCGCAAACGAGTGGAGGCCGACGATGAGCGCAGGCTCGATCTTCGTCTGGGAGACGCTGGGGACCGCGGTCCTCATCCTCCTCGGCACCGGTGTCGTCGCGAACCAGGTGCTCAAGAACACGCTCGGCAACAGCACGGGCTTCCTGTTCGTCAACGTCGGCTGGGCCTTCGCGGTCTTCGCCGGCGCGAGCATCGCCAACCCCAGCGGGGCGCACCTCAACCCCGCCGTCACCCTCGGACTCGCGATCGCGGACAAGACTCCGTGGGGCGACGTTCCCGTCTACGTCCTCGGGCAGATGGTCGGTGCCGTTCTCGGCGCCATGCTCTGCTGGGCCACCTACAAGCTGCAGTTCGACACGCACGACGAGCCGCAGAACACGCTCGGCATCTTCTCCACCGGCCCGACCGTGCCGAGCGCGCCGTGGAACCTCGTCTCCGAGATCATCGGCACGTTCGTGCTCGTCCTCTGGATCCTGTTGTCCCCCGGCGCGAAGGAGTCGGTCGACGGGGTCCCGCAGTTCGGCAACTCGGCGCTCGGCTACGCGGGTGTCGCGTTCGTCGTCCTGGTGATCGGCACGTCGCTCGGTGGCCCCACCGGCTACGCGATCAACCCGGCGCGCGACCTCGGTCCGCGCATCGCCTACGCGTTCATGATGCCGATCCGCAACAAGGGCAACGCCAACTGGAGCTACTCGTGGGTCCCCGTCGTAGGACCCCTCGTGGGTGGCGCGCTCGCCGCGTTGCTCTTCCTGGTTCTCCCGGTCTGAAAGGACTTCTCGCATGACGCAGTACGTGGCCGCGATCGACCAGGGCACCACGTCGACCCGGTGCATGATCTTCGACCACTCGGGTCGGGTGGTGTCGGTCGACCAGAAGGAGCACGAGCAGATCTTCCCGAAGGCGGGCTGGGTCGAGCACGACCCGAAGGAGGTCTGGCAGAACACCCGCCAGGTCGCCGCGGGCGCGCTCGCCAAGGCCGACCTGACCACTTCGGACATCGCCGCCGTCGGCATCACCAACCAGCGCGAGACCGCGGTGGTCTGGGACCGCAACACCGGCGAGCCCGTCTACAACGCCATCGTCTGGCAGGACACCAGGACCGACAAGATCGTCACCCAGCTCGGCAACCTCGGCGGCGGGCAGGAGCGCTACCGGCAGAAGGTCGGGTTGCCGCTCGCGACGTACTTCTCCGGCCCCAAGGTCCGCTGGATCCTCGACAACGTCGAGGGCGCGCGGGAGAGGGCGGAGGCCGGTGACCTGGTGTTCGGCAACATGGACACCTGGGTGCTGTGGAACATGACCGGCGGGGTGAACGGCGGCGTGCACGTCACCGACCCGACGAACGCGTCGCGCACCATGCTGATGGACCTCGACACGCTGCAGTGGGACTCCTCGATCGCCGCCGACATGGGCATCCCGATGTCGATGCTGCCGGAGATCCGGTCCTCTTCGGAGGTCTACGGCCAGGTGCGCGAACGCGGCGCGCTGGCCGGGGTGCCGATCGCGGGCATCCTCGGCGACCAGCAGGCGGCCACGTTCGGCCAGGCCTGCCTGTCGCCCGGCGAGGCCAAGAACACCTACGGCACCGGCAACTTCATGCTGCTCAACACCGGCACCGAGAAGGTGATGAGCGAGAACGGGCTGCTCACCACCATCTGCTACAAGATCGGTGAGGCCGCCCCGGTCTACGCCCTGGAGGGCTCGATCGCGGTCACCGGCTCGCTGGTGCAGTGGCTGCGCGACAACCTCGGCATGATCAGCACCGCGGCCGAGATCGAGGAGCACGCGAAGACGGTGGAGGACAACGGCGGCGCGTACTTCGTGCCGGCGTTCTCCGGCCTCTTCGCGCCGTACTGGCGTTCCGACGCCCGTGGCGCGATCGTCGGCCTGACCCGGTTCGTCAACAAGGGCCACCTCGCGCGGGCCGTGCTGGAGGCGACCGCCTTCCAGACCCGCGAGGTGCTCGACGCGATGAACGCCGACTCGGGCGTCGACCTGACCGCGCTGAAGGTCGACGGCGGCATGGTCGTGAACGAGCTGCTGATGCAGTTCCAGGCCGACATCCTCGGCGTGCCGGTGATCAGGCCGGTGGTGAACGAGACCACCGCGCTGGGCGCCGCCTACGCCGCCGGTCTCGCGGTCGGGTTCTGGAAGACCGAGGACGACATCCGCGAGAACTGGGCGCAGGACAAGCAGTGGGAACCGCAGATGGACTCCGCGCGCCGCGACTCCGAGTACAAGAACTGGAAGAAGGCGGTGACGAAGACCTTCGACTGGGTCGAGGACTGAGTTCTCGCCGAGTGCGCCTCGGGCCGTTCAGGCGGCTTCGGGGCGCACCCGCGTCACTGGGCCGGGACGGCGTGCACGATCACGTTGTCGCGGGTGCCGCACGTGATCAGCCGCAGCCCCTGCTCGTCCCGGTCCCTGGCGACGGCCTCCGCGAAGAAGTCGTCGCGGATGATCCTCTCCGTGCGCGCCACGGTGAAGCGGGCGACCGAACCGTCCTTCTTGGACACTTCGACCAGGTCGCCCTGGAGCAGGTCGTTGAGCCGGTAGAAGACCCCTATGGCCTTGTTGCTCTCGATCCGGCCGACGATGATCCACTGCTGGGGTCGCGTCTGGTGCCAGCCGGCCTGCATGCCCTCGTTGACCGGCGGCATCTGGACGAGGCCCTGCGGGTCGAGCCCCAGTGCGATCAGCGAGGACCGCACGCCGATCCGTTCGATCCGCAGCTCCATCGGGTCGGAGTCGCCGAGCGGCGACACCACCGGCGCCGGAGCGCTGTCGCTCGCCGGCGCCGCCGACGGCTTCGGTGCCGGCGCCTGCGAGCAGGCCGTGGCGAGCGCCATGCTCAGCACCGCGATCAAGACACGAGTCCCCACGAACTCATTGACGCACATCCGGTGGGCTCGTTGCCCGTCAGGACGGGGAAGATCCGAAATGTGATCGTCACGACGCCGCCGGTATGGCGTTCGACGGCGGTTTCCGTCCACTTCGGACTTGGCTGGAGAAGCGGCAGTGCCCCGGACACGTCGTGTCCGGGGCACTGCTCGTCGTGCTGGTGTGGCTCAGTCGAGGTCGTCGTGCCGCATGAGCTGGCGGCCTGACTCGGTGATCGAGCCCGACAGCGACGGGTAGACCGAGAAGGTCGTCGCGAGGTGCTCGACGGTCAGCTGGTTCTGCACGGCGAGCGCGATCGGCAGGATCAGCTCGCTCGCGTTCGGGGCCACGACGACACCGCCGATGACCACCCCCGTCGCCGGGCGGCAGAACAGCTTCACGAAGCCGCGGCGCAGGCCCTCCATCTTCGCGCGGGGGTTCGTCGCGAGCGGCAGCATGATCGTGCGCGCGGGCACCTCGCCCGAGTCGATCGCCTGCTGGCTGATGCCGACGCTCGCGATCTCGGGGTTGGTGAAGACGTTCGCGGCGACGGTCTTGAGCTTGATCGGGCTGACGCCCTCGCCCAGCGCGTGCCACATCGCGATGCGGCCCTGCATGGCGGCCACCGACGCGAGCAGCAGCACACCGGTGCAGTCGCCCGCGGCGTAGACGCCGCTGACGTTCGTCCGACTGACCCGGTCGACCGGGATGTACCCGCCGCGCCCGAGCTCGATGCCGATCTTGTCGAGGCCGATGTCGTTCGTGTTGGGCACCGAGCCGACCGTCATCAGGGCGTGCGATGCCTCGATCGTGCGACCGTCTTCCAGGTGGATCAGAACGCCGTCGCCGGTGTTCTCGACCCGGTCGGCACGGGCGTGCTTGACGACGGCGGTGCCGCGCTCGGCGAACACGTCCTCGAGCACCACGGCCGCGTCGGCGTCCTCGTGGGGCAGCACCCGGTCGCGGCTGGAGACCATCGTCACCTTCACGCCCATCTCGGTGTAGGCGCTGGCGAACTCGACACCCGTGACGCCCGACCCGATCACCGCGAGGTGCTCGGGCAGCTCGGGGAGGTCGTAGATCTGCCGCCAGGTGAGGATCCGCTTGCCGTCGGGTTCCGCGCCCTGCAACACGCGCGGCGTCGCGCCCGTTGCGATGAGCACCACATCGGCGTCGAGGACCTCCTCCGACCCGTCCGCGCCCGTCGCGACGACCCGGTGCTGAGCGAGCCCGCGCGAGTCGTCGACGAACTTCGCGCGCCCGTTGATCAGCCGCACACCTTCGCGCTGAAGACGCGCCCGGACGTCCGCGGACTGCGCCAGGGCCAAGCCCTTCACCCGTCCGTGTACGACCGGAAGATCCACCGCGGCCTGCTCGTTGTGGGTCTGAATCCCCAGCTCACCGGCATTGCGGAAGGCGCTGCGAGCCCCCGCGGAAGCGATGAAGGTCTTGGACGGCACGCAGTCGTACAACACGCACGCGCCCCCCGCCCCGTCGTTCTCGACCACGGTCACGTCGGCGCCGTGCTGGGCCGCGACCAGGGCTGCCTCGTAACCTGCGGGTCCGCCGCCCATGATGACGATGCGGGTCACGATCAGTTCCCTTCTGCGTGCTTGCTGGCCGGCACAACCGTACGCGTTGGCCGAAACCAGCGTGTCGTCAGTACCGAAAGGTGATCGATGGGTCGCTACGCTGTCGGACGTGCCGCTCTATGCCGCGTACGGGTCGAACATGGATCCGAACCAGATGATGGAGCGAGCCCCGTACTCCCCGCTCGCGGGGACCGGCTGGCTCGTCGGTTGGCGCCTGACCTTCGGCGGCGAGGACCTCGGCTGGGAGGGTGCCCTCGCGACGATCGTCGAGGAGCCGGACCACCAGACGTTCTGCGTGCTCTACGACGTGTCCCCGCGCGACGAGTCGCGGCTGGACCGGTGGGAGGGCGCGCTCGGCCTGTACAAGAAGATCCGGTTGCGGGTGCAGACCCTCGAGGGGTCCGTGGTGGCCTGGCTCTACGTGCTGGACGCGTACGAGGGCGGGCTGCCGTCGGCTCGGTACATCGGGGTCGTGGCGGATGCGGCTGAGGCCGCCGGGGCGCCGGACGACTACGTGAACGACCTGCGGACCCGGCCTTGTCAGGGGATCGGGCCCTGACCGGTGACGGTCGGGGGTGACGCTCGGCTGGTGCGGGTCGGCTTGGGTTGGTGTGGGTCGGCCTGGGTTGGCTGGTGCCTGTTCCAGCGGGGTTGCTCAAGCCCATATCGCGCGTGGCTGAGTCATCGCCGCTTCGCGACGATTGCGATCGGGGCTTGACTTCGGGGCCCTTGCGAGATGCTGGGTCGGCCTGAAAAGCGAGCTGAAAGGCTCGGCCGATCCGGGCAACGGTAGCATCTCGCACCCGAAGTCAAGCCCCAATCGCCGTCGTGGTTGCGTCATTACCGCTGTTCAGAGCCTTGTAGTTCGGACGGCTCGGCTTCGCCATTGCGCTTGGTGGCATGGTGGCTCGCCTTCGGCTTCGCCCTGGGGGAATTCTCTTCACGGCTCGCCTGCGGCTTCGCATTGCTTCGCGCCGGAATTGTCAGACCCGCTGAGTACATTCGGTAGCGGGGACCCGAAATCAGAGGGGACCCCTGCGTCAGCCTGCGCTCCGACCTCACTTCGCTCGGGTTCGCCTACCGCGTTCGCCTACCGCGTTCGCCTGCTGCGCGGACCGCCTCGGCCGCCGTCGCGTCCAAGCGGATGCCGTCGTGTCCCCGAGCCCGTGCCTGCCGGGGACCGCCCGCAGCGACCGAGCCTCAGGCCCCGGTCGCCTCCGCCAGCAGCTCCACCAGGTGGTGGTGCAGGCGGCGGTAGTCCACCGGCGTGATGGTCGACCACGGCTCCTGGCCTTCGGAGGCACGACGCATCTGCAGGTAGCGGCCCTTCGGGGTGTCGTAGAAGGCGACCACGCGGTCCGGGCGCACTCGTTTGCCCCACTTGTCGCGGGCCGCGGCGCCGAACTGGCCCCGGTTCGAGGCGTCTCGGACCATTTCGGCCAGGGTGTGGGCGTCGTCCGCCCGGATTCGGCCCTGGAGGGCCTGTTCCAGGTCTTCCGGGGTGGTGGCGGAGGAGGCGGCCGCGTCCAGTTCCGCCGAGGGCAGGGTGATGGAGTGGCCTTCGCCCGCCGGGGCGGTGGGGAGGGTGGTCAGGGCTTCTCGTGGCAGGCCGTCGGCTTCCGCCGGGCGCAGGACCAGCTGGCCGCCGTCGAGGACGGCCAGCACGCCTGCCTGGCCCTTGCCCGCCGCCAGGACGCGGACGCTGCGTTCCTGGAGCCACATGCGGCCGTCGATCTCCTGCTGCGGGCGGTTCAGGACGTGCAGCAGGTCTTCGAGGGTCGGGTCCAGGGAGCGCGGGCCGCCCAGGCCTCGCGCTCCCAGCTGGAGCCAGACCTGGTCCTCGATGGCGCGGCGTTCCTCTGTGGTCTTGCCCGGTGAGGGGACCTTGAGGACCAGCGGCATCGTTTCCAGGCCCAGGTGCTCCCAGAGGACGTCGAACTCCAGCGCCGAGATGATCACCGGATCGCGCGTGTCGCTCATTCCGACGTCCAAGCCGAACAGAGTCATCAGTCCGTCGTGCTCTCCCCGATCACGGGCAGCGTGTAGCTGCCCACGCCGTAGATGTCGTCGCGCTCGCGGAGGTAGTCGGCGGCCTTGTGCTCGAGGTCCTCCTCTTCCTCACCCTTGCGCGGGCCCATGCCGCCGAACGGGTCGAACGCCTGCGGCATCGGCACGGCGCGGCGGTGGACCTGGTCGTTGTTGTTGGACGCGCCGACCGTGCCCATCGGGCCCATGGCCGAGCCCGAGACGTTGGCGACGCCGGCCGCGTGGCCCTGCTGCATGACCGTGCCGACGGCGGCGCTGGAGGCCGCGGTCGCGCCCTCCTCCATCTGCTTCACCTCGGAACCGGACTTCGACGAGTCGGAACGGCCGGAGGTGCGCTGGCCCGGCAGGCCGACGCCCGCGGTGCCGGTGCCGGTGCCGGTTCCGGTGCCGACGAGGCCCGTGCCCGTCGTCGACGACGACGAGACCGACGTGGAGCCCTTCGCGGCCGCGGCCGGGGTCACCGCGGTGCCCGAGGTGCGGGTCGTGGAGCCCGGCGTGGTGGTCGTGGTGGTGGGGCGCGGCGACGAGGTGACCGAGCCGCGCGAGCCCCAGCCGGTGCGGCCGCGGGTGGCGCTGCCGCCCGTGCCGTGCGGGCCGAAGCCCCAGACGGCCGCCGTGCCGATCTGGGTGCCGCCGCCGCTCACGGTGCCGGTGCCGCTGATCTGCAGCTGCGGGGGCTGGGTGAACTGGCCGAGGGTCGAGGTGTTCGCGGTCGTGGACGACGCGTAGGTGGACATGACCTCACGGGCGCGGCGCTCGGCCGCGTCCTGGGCCGCCTCCTGCTTCTCGTGGTCGGTCTGGCCGCCGAAGAGGTGCGTGAGACCCGTGACGAGGGCGCCCGGCTGCTCCGCGGTCACGGCGACCGGGGCCGGCATGTCCGCGCGGGCCTTCGAGATGTAGCCCGCCTGCAGTTCGGCGGAGTAGCGCATGACGTCCGAGCCGGTGCGCGCGGTGTCCGCCCAGGCGGCGACCGGGTTGAGGCCCGACTGCGCCATCTCGGCGGCCTTGCCGCTCCACTTCGCGCCGGACAGCGCGATGCCCTTGTGCAGGTCCTCGTTGATCTCGGTCAGCGCGGCCGACACGCCCGCCCAGCGCTCCATGGAGGCGAACGACGCGGAGGGACCGGGACCGGAGTGGATGCGTTCGTACAGCTCTTTGTGGCTGTAGCCCTGCCAGCGGTGATCAGCCATCGTCAGCACCCGCTCTTGTTCATCATGCCGGTGTTGTCGCCCTCGACCGTCCGGTACTGGCGCTCGATCTGGTTCAGGTTGTCCATCGCGGTCTTGAGCTGCCGCTGGTAGTTCAGCAGCGCCTGCAACGCCGAGTCGCCGTCGCTGATGGAGCGGTCGTTGAACTTGTCCGCGGCCTCGGCGCTGACCGGGTCACCCGCCCACGGGCGCACGCGGAACTCGGTGATCGCCATCTCGATCTGCTTGTCCAGCTTGATCAGGGCGGCCGAGAACGTGTTGCGCAACGCTGGGATCGCCTCCGGTTCCACGTTCAGCTGGTGCTGGACGGGCGGCGAGGAGTCTGCCCCGCTGCGTCCCCCTGGCGGCATGGTGGAACCTCCGGCGGTTGTACCTGCAAGCGCTTCGACACTCTAGCCACCCAAGGTAACGCTGTGGAGTGCGATCAGTGACATCCGCCCGTGTGGGTCAGCGCTTCTGGAGCAAACTGGCCATCACGGCCTCGGCCACGCGCTGGGCCCCGAGGCAGAGATGATCTTGTTGTACCGCAGTCGAATTGCCGCCGTCGCGGAACATCACGTCGACGAACTGCCCATCGGCAACGTCTATTTCCACATTGCAGACGTCGTGCACGTCGGGTGTGCGGACGGTGATCGCCGTGAAGCCCTCGATCGTGCCGAGCGTGTATTCCACCTGAGCGTTCTCCGACAGCCACACGTCGGCGCCCGAGACGACGACGAGTGCGATCCTCGCCACATTTCCACTCGTGGTGCTCCTGATGGTGCACGCACGCGCGTTGCCGAAGCTCGGTTCGACGTACGCGCCGGGCGGGTTGTCGAGGCTCAGCGACGTGCGTTGGTCAGCGGTGAGCAGAGCGCAGGGGTCCACCTCGTCGAGCGGCACCGAGCGCGGCCGCGGCGGGAGGTCGAGCGGCGTGGCGGAGGTGGTGGTCGGCGGGGGAGGGGGCGGCGGAGTGGTCAACGAGCTCTGCTGCGGCACCGCCGTGCAACCGGCCAGCGCCACCGCGACGATCAGGAGCGCCGGGGTCCGCATGGCCGGTCACCGTAGCTGCTCCGGGTAGGGGTCGGTGGCCAGTCGTGACCACAGCAACTGGTCTTCTCGCTGCTCATCGACGATCGTCTCCTCGCGAAGTCGACCCTCCAGGGTGAACCCGCACTTCTCCGCCACGCGCTGCGACGCCTTGTTCGAGGCGGCGTGCCGGTAGGCGATCCGGTGCAGCCCCGCTCCGCCGAACACCCAGCCCAGGATCGAGTTGAGCGCGGTCGGCAGCACGCCCTTGCCGCGGTGGCGGGGCTGCGACCAGCACATCACCTCGCCGACGCCCGTCTTGAGGTCGATGTCGCGGACGACGATCCCTGCCAGCAGCTCCGCCGTCGTCGCGTCGCACACCGCCCACGACCACCGGTGGTCGTGCTTCCAGCTGCTCGTCAGGAACTGCACGTAGATCTCCGCGGCCCCCGGGCTGGTGATCTCCAGGTTCCCCAGGTAGCGGTTGGTCTCCTCGTCGGCGAACGCCTCGACGATCGCGGGGACGTCGTCGACGCGGTCGTCGTGGCGGAAGGCGCGCAGGTAGTACTCACCCGCGTTGATCTCAACTGGCTCCACAGGCGTGGAGGCTAGTGGTCACCGGTGAAGCCGTCGTGCCGTTCCGCCAACTCGTCGAGCTCCGCGCGGTGCGCCGACGCGGGCAGGCCGTCCGGCGCGGTCGTCAGCTCGACGACCCAGTCCACGTCCTCGGCGTCGTCCTCGCCCGCCAGCATGTCGCGGTGCACCGCGCACGGGGCCCAGCCGGCCTCCAGCAGCTCGGCCGCGAGCTCCTCGGCGTCGTCGCGGTCCGGCAGGATCAGCAGCACGGTCGCGGGGACGAGCCCGCGCACCGCCAGCGCCTTCCGCAATGCCGCCGTGTCCGGCACGTGCACGCCGTCGAGCCCCGCCGCCGTCGCGGCGACCGCGTTCTCCTCGGTGTCGTCGCAGAAGACGCCGGTCGGGTACCCGAGCTCGTCCAGCACCCGCCGGTAGAGCGCGGGGTCGGGCTTCGCGAGACCGAGCCGCGCCGAGTTGAGGACCGCGTCGAACTCGGTGTCGAGGCCCAGCAGGGCCAGGTCGTCTTCCAGCCGCGTGGTGGCGTTGGACAGCAACGCGACGAAGCACCGCCGCCGGGCCAGCCGCACCAGCGCCAGCGCCTCGGTGATCACCTCGCCGGTGCCGGCCCAGGCCTCGACCTCGGCCCGCGGGACCTCCTGGGCGATCTCGTCGCGCCACTGCTCGTCGGTGATCTGCCCGGTGACGGCACGGCGCAGCAGCGAGGGTTCGAAGGCGACTTCGGCGATGTGCGGTGGCGTCGGCGGCCAGGAGCGCAGGACGCCGTCGAGGTCCAGCAGCAGCAGCGGTTTCAGCGCCGGCGTCCGTTCCACGCGCCCCACAGGATGGCGAAGGCGGGGATGAGCAGGAAGATCAGCGGGTTCCTCACGAGCACGAAGAACGCGATCGCGACGGCCACGCCCACGACGGGCACGACCGCGCCCTCCCAGCGGCGCGCGGGCGCCTTGGCCGGCTCGGCGAACATCGGCACCGGCGCGACGAACTGCGGCCGCGGGTCGGGCAGGTCGTGGAACAGCGCCATCAGCTCGCCGCGGGTCTTCGCGGTGGTGATCCTCGCGGACCGTTCGCCGTACTCCTCGACGTCGATGCGGCCGGCGCTCATGTGCTCGCCGAGCACCTGCAACGCCTGCTGGCGCTCGGTGTCACCTACGCGGATGTCCCTGGACGGGTCGCTCACGCACCCAATCGTAGGTGAGCGACCCGGCGGGTCAGTCCTTCAGCTCGCAGATCACGGTGCCCTGGGTGATCGGGTCGCCGGGCGCGGCCGCGAGCCCCGTCACGGTGCCGGCCTTGTGCGCCGTCACCGGGTTCTCCATCTTCATGGCCTCCAGCACCACGATCAGGTCGCCCGCCTCGACGGTCTGCCCGTCCTCGACCGCCACCTTCACGATCGTGCCCTGCATCGGCGCGGCCACCGCGTCACCGGACGCGGCGGCGCCACCACCACCGGCGCGCTTGGCCTTCGGCTTCTTCGCGGCACCACCGGCCGCGGCGGGCCGCGCACCCGCGGCGAGGTCGCCCGGCAGCGACACCTCCAGGCGGCGCCCGCCGACCTCGACGACCACGGTCTGGCGCGGCGTCTCGTCGGTGGACCCGGCACCGCCGCCGGTGAACGGCTCGATGCGGTTGTCGAACTCGGTCTCGATCCAGCGCGTGTGGACGGTGAAGCCCTCGGGCTTCTCGGCGGTGAACGCCGCGTCCCGCACGATCACGCGGTGGAACGGCAGCACCGTCGCCATGCCCTCGACGACCATCTCGTCGAGCGCCCGCCGCGACCTCGCCAGGGCCTCCTCGCGGGTCTCGCCCGTGACGATCAGCTTGGCCAGCAACGAGTCGAACTGCCCGCCGATCACCGAGCCGCTCTCGACACCGGCGTCCACGCGGACACCGGGACCGGACGGCGCGATGAACGTCGTCACCGTGCCCGGCGCGGGCAGGAAGCCGCGACCGGCGTCCTCGCCGTTGATCCGGAACTCGATGGAGTGCGCGCGCGGCGTCGGGTCCTCGGTGTAGCGCAGCCTCTCGCCCGCGGCGATGCGGAACTGCTCGCGCACGAGGTCGAGACCCGTCGTCTCCTCCGACACCGGGTGTTCGACCTGGAGACGGGTGTTGACCTCCAGGAACGAGATCGACCCGTCGAGGCCGACGAGGTACTCCACGGTGCCGGCGCCGTGGTAGCCCGCCTCCAGGCAGATCGCCTTGGCGGAGCTGTGGATCGTGGCGCGCTGCTCGTCGGTGAGGAACGGCGCGGGCGCCTCCTCGACCAGCTTCTGGTGGCGGCGCTGCAGCGAGCAGTCGCGGGTGCCGACGACGATCACGTTGCCGTGGGTGTCGGCGAGGACCTGCGCCTCGACGTGGCGCGGCTTGTCCAGGTAGCGCTCGACGAAGCACTCGCCGCGGCCGAACGCCGTGACGGCCTCGCGGACCGCGGAGTCGAACAGCTCCGGGATCTCCTCGAGGGTGCGGGCGACCTTCAGGCCGCGGCCGCCGCCGCCGAACGCCGCCTTGATCGCGACGGGCAGCCCGTGCTCCCGCGCGAAGGCGATGATCTCGTCCGGCCCGTTGACCGGGTCCTTGGTGCCGGGCACCAGCGGCGCTCCCGCGCGCATCGCGATGTGCCGCGCCGTCACCTTGTCACCGAGGTCGCGGATCGCCTGCGGCGTCGGGCCGATCCACACCAGACCGGCGTCGATCACGGCCTGCGCGAAGTCGGCGTTCTCGGACAGGAAGCCGTAGCCGGGGTGCACCGAGTCGGCACCGGACTGCGCGGCGGCGTTCAGCACCTTCTCGAACGACAGGTAGCTCTCGCCGGGCGTGTTGCCGCCGAGCGCGAACGCCTCGTCGGCGAGCCGGACGAACGGCGCGTCGCGGTCGGGATCGGCGTAGACGGCGACGCTCGTCAGACCGGCGTCACGGCAGGCGCGGATGACCCGGACGGCGATCTCACCGCGGTTGGCGATGAGGACCTTGCGCAGCGACACGGCGTCGTACCTCCTGCTGGACCGGTAATTACGGCTCGGGCTGGTGCCGCAGTCTACGGAAATCGGTGAACTCCGAGAGGGAGAGACGGCTCACTTCACATCCGTCGTGGGTGCATCGAGCACAATCTGCGACGTGGGTGGAACCAGGTCCGTGCAGGTGGTCGCCGTCGCCGCTGCCGCAATCGTCGTCGCGGGGATGGTGTTCGCCTATTTCCAACGCCCGAACAACACCGATTCAGGTCAGTACGGCACCGACCCCGGAATGCGCTGCGGCACCACCGTCTGCCAGGTCGTCATCGGCAGGTCGGTCGGCGGGGACCTCGTCGAGCTGCTCTCCGGCACCGGCGGCGGCCGCATCAGGGTGACCGGCGACTCGGGGCCGTTCATCTTCGAGATGACCATCGCCGAGTCCGGCGCGGTGGTGACCGACAAGTCGCTGCAGTGCGCGGAGGCGGCGGTCAGCGTGTGCCTCGTGCGCGGCGAGCACGGCGGCAAGGTGCTCGGCGAGGTGCTGCTCCGCAAGGACGGCACGTGGTCACGCGCCCAAGCGGCCTACCTGTCCAGTGCCGGGTACCTCGGGCTGCACGACGTCAACGAGGACGGCACCGCGGACATCGTCGCGGCCCAGCTCGCCTGCGACGGCCTGTGCAAGGACTCGTTCGTGCAGGTGTTCTCGGCGCTCGGGCCGAACGTGGGCTGCACGACGCCGACACCCGCGCGCGAACAGCTCCCCGGCTGGCCCACGCCGGTGCCGAAGCTGTCGCAGCTGCGGCCGTGCGCCGACTCCTAGCGACGTGCCGCGCCGAACCCCGGCCGAGAACGGAAGAGGGGACGGAGAGCGGCAGCTCTCCGTCCCCTCGAACCCCAGGAGCAGGCGTCAGGCGTTGACGAGGTCCTTCTCCGCCGGAGCGGCGGGCTCCTCGATCAGGCCCTCGCCGCGGGCGACGACCACCGGCACGGTGATCTGGCCGGCCACGTTGGTCGCGGTGCGCATCATGTCGAGGATCGGGTCGATCGCGTAGACCACGGCCACACCGGTCGCGATCACCTGCGGCGGCAGGCCGACGACGCTCAGGGTCAGCGTGAGCATCGTGTACCAGCCGGTCGTGCCGGCCGTGGCCAGCGCGCCGAAGACGGCGACACCGACGATGGCGACGTACTGCCACACCGAGAGCTGGATGCCGAACAGGTTCGCGATGAAGATCGTCGCGACGGCCGGGTAGACCGCGGCGCAGCCGTCCATCTTGGTCGTCGTGGCCAGCGGCACGGCGAAGTTCGCGTACTCGTCCGGGACGCCGAGGTCGGCGGCAGCCTTGCGGGACAGCGGGAGCGTGGCGCCCGAGGAGCGCGACACGAACGCGAACTGCAGCGCGGTGCCGGCCCTGCGGAAGAACTCGACCGGCGAGGTCTTGCCGACGAACTTCAGCAGCACCGGGTAGACGACGAACAGCACGAGCGCCGAGCCGAGGTACACGGTCAGGATCAGCGAGAACAGTGGCTTGACGAACGAGTTGCCGTAGGACGCCACGGCGTTGCCGATGAGGCCGAAGATGCCGATCGGGGCCAGCAGGATGATCCAGCCGACGACCTTCTGGACGATCTCGAAGAACGAGCGCACCAGGTTGGTGAACGGCGCGGCCTTGTCACCCAGCGCGTAGGCGGCGAAGCCGACCAGCACGGCGATGAACACGACCTGCAGCACGTCGCCCTCGGTGAACGCGCTGAAGATGTTGGTGGGCACCAGGTTGTCGAGCAGCGCCTGCCACGAGCCGGACGCGCGCTTGGCGAGCTTGTCGACGGCGCCGGCGGCGGGCTCGATCTGCAGGCCCGCGCCGGGCTTGACGATCGAGGCGACCGCGATGCCGATCAGCACCGCGATGAACGACGTGATGGCGAACCACAGGAACGTCTTGCCGCCGAGGCGGGCGGCGGTGCGGCCGCCGCCGAGGTTCCGCAGCGACGCGATGCCGACGACGATCGCGGTGAAGACGAGCGGGATGACCGTCAGCTGCAGCAGCGCGGTGAACGTGGAGCCGATCTTGGCGAGGACCGGCGCGAGCCACGTGCCCTTGCCGAGCCAGCCGGCCAGCGCTCCGAGCACGAGCGCGCCGAGGACGGTGAGTCCGAAGACCTTGGGTTTGCGGTACGTCTGGACGAACGACACGGGGACATCTCCTGGGCAGGGATGAGCTGAGCGGGGGTGGCGGAGGCGTTAGCTCCGACAACCCGTGCTCGTCCTGCGTGCCAGGTCGATGTGCCTGCGACGCGTCAAGTACATGTTCACCGCTAGGTCCCAACGCCGGCGTCGGGGCTGGGTCTTCCCTGATCGGGTGAACTGTGACCAGCGTCTACCAGAGTGTGGACACGGGAACGCCCAGCCGGCCGAGCAGCCTCCGGGTGAGGGGCAGGCTGATGCCGATGACGGACGTGTGGTCGCCCTCGATGCCGTCGATGAACCAGCCGCCGAGGCCGTCGATCGTGAAGCCGCCGGCGACGTGCAGCGGCTCCCCGGTAGCGAGGTAGGCCTCCAGCTCCTCGTCCGTCGGCGTGCCGAACCGCACGGTCGTCGACTCGGCGGCCGACGCGCGGTCCACGACCACCCCGCCGGAGACGCGCAGCACGGTGTGGCCGGTGATCAGCACACCGCTCTTGCCCGCCACCCGGCGCCACCGCTCGCGCGCGACCTCGGCCGTGCCGGGCTTGCCGACGAGCTCGCCCGCGAAGAGCAGCATCGAGTCGCAGCCGACGACGACGCACTCGTCGTCGTGCTCGACCGCCTCGGCCTTCGCCGCGGACAGCGCGACGACGGTCTCCTCGGGCGTGGGGTCGTCGAGCGACGCCACGAGCGCGTCCTCGTCGACACCGGAGACCCGGACGACGGGCTCGACGCCCGCGGACCGCAGGACGCTAAGACGGGCGGGTGACTGGGAGGCCAGGATCAGACGCACGCGCCGAGTCTGTCACGCGGCTCGGAGGGGCCACCCTGCGAAAGGCGAACGCGGCCGCGATCCCGACCGCCATCACCGCGAGCAGCAGGTAGAACGACGCCCGCACGGCCGCGGTGAAGTCGCCCGTGGCCGTCAGCACGATCTGCAGCACGGCAGCCGTCGAGGCGCTGCCCAGCACGTTCCCGAACTGCCGCGAGGTGTTGTAGACGCCGGCCCCGGCGCCCAGCAGCGACCGGTCGAGCGTCCGCGTCGAGATGTTCGTGAGCGGCGAGAACACGAGGCCCATGCCGATGCCCAGCGCCACCATCGACGGCAGCAGGACCCACTGGGGACCGTCGCCGAGCAGGAACGTCATCGCGCCGGTGCCGAGCGCCATCAGCGCGAAGCCGGTGATCGGCAGGTACTTGGCGTCCGCCCGGTTCGACAGCCGTCCCGCGAAGTGCGCCACCACGCCGGACATCAGCGACGCCGGTGCCGTGACCAGGCCCGTCATCAGCGGCGACAGCTTCGGCACGGTCTGCAGGAACAGCGCCAGCGGGACGAAGACGCCGGTCACGGTGATGCCGATGGCGATGTTCGCGACGTTGCCGAGCGAGAAGTTGCGGTTGCGGAAGATCCGCAACGGCATCAGCGGCTCGGGGTTGCGCGCGGACGCCTGCCACAGCACGAACAAGGCGAGGAACAGCACGCCCGCCGCGATGATCTCGGCGATCGTGATCGGCCCTGCGACCCGGCCCCACCCGTAGTGCTCGCCGTTCTGGACGCCGAACACCAGCAGCCCGAGGCCGAGGCAGCACAGCACGACCCCGAGCACGTCGAACCTCGGCGCGCGGTGCGGCTGCAGGTCGGGGACCCACAGCACCAGCAGCACCACCGCGAGCACGCCGATCGGCAGGTTCACGAAGAAGATCCACTCCCAGCCGAGGTGCGTGACCAGCACGCCGCCGAGCAGAGGCCCGGAGACCGTCGCGAACCCGGCCACCGACCCCCACGTGCCCAGGGCCGCACCGCGCTTGTCCGGCGGGAACAGGTGCGTGATGAACGCCATCGTCTGCGGGGTCATGGCCGCCGCACCCAGGCCTTGGAGGACGCGGGCCGCGATCAGCGCCTCCACGCTGGTCGCGAGGCCGCACGCCAGCGACGCGAGGATGAAGAGCACGAGCCCGGCGCCGTAGAGCCGCTTGGGCCCGTACCGGTCGCCCAGCCGCCCGGTCAGCAGCAACGGCACCGCGAACGCGAGCAGGTAGGCGCTGACCACCCAGATGACGTCGTTCAGGGAGGCGCCCAGGTCCGTGATCATCGACTGCAGCGCCACGTTCACGATGGTCGTGTCCAGCAGCGTCATGAAGAAGCCGATGCACAGCGCGTACACGGTTCGCCAGTTCGCACGGTCCGATTGAGTAGTACTGCTGATGCGCGATCACCTCTTCAGTCGGCACTCTCAGCGGAGTGAAGCGCTGGGTGCTTGTCCTCACCGAACGCGGTTCCGATCGCGAAGGCAAGCGCAGACGGATCGCGGCCCTGCTCGTCGTCCTCGGCGGGCTCATTGGATCGTGGGGCGTTGGAAGCGTGCTCGCGAGCGACCCGATCGGCTATGGAGTTCCCGTCTGGCCGTTCGCCGACACCGCCGATCGCGCGGAGAACGCGCTCCTCACGTCCGTCGTGCCCGCTGTGCGCGGAAACCTGCCGGTCAACCAGGCAGGCGTGCAGGTGCTGAGGCGGACCACCGCCTACGGCAGCGCGTTCTGGACCCTGAAGCTCGAGGTCGACGGCGAGACCCGCTGCCGCGAGGTCGCCGTCGGTCTCACCGTCTCGAGCCGCCGGGTGGAGTGTTCCTAGCCGGAACTAGCCCGGGAAGCCGGACGCGCGCCACGCGCCCGGCCCGTGCTGCAACGGCCGGCGCACCCGGCGGGCGTGGTTCGCCCACTCCGAACGCCGCTCCGGCTCGTCCTCGGCGGGAGCGGCCGAGGCCAGCCCCGCGACGACCGCGGTCAGCGCGGCCAGCTGGTGGTCGTCCGGGTCGCCCTTGACGACCCGGAGCAGCGGCTGTTCCTCGGGCTTGTTCTCCTCGGGCGCGGTCACAGCGGGATGTTCCCATGCTTCTTGGGCGGCAGGGTCTCGCGCTTGTCCCGCAGCATCGACAGCGCCCGCGCCACGTGACCGCGGGTGTAGGACGGCGGGATCACCGAGTCGACGTACCCGCGCTCGGCGGCCACGTACGGGTTGCACAGCGTGTCCTCGTACTCCTGCTGCAGCTGCGCGCGCAGGGCGTCGACGTCCTCACCGTTCTGAGCGGCGGTGGCCAGCGTCTTGCGGTGCACGATGTTCGCGGCGCCGCTGGCGCCCATGACGGCGATCTGCGCCGTGGGCCACGCGAGGTTGATGTCGGCGCCGAGGTGCTTGGAGCCCATGACGTCGTACGCGCCGCCGTACGCCTTGCGCGTGATGACGGTGACGAGCGGGACGGTGGCCTCGGCGTAGGCGTAGATCAGCTTGGCGCCGCGGCGGATGATGCCGTTCCACTCCTGGTCGGTGCCGGGCAGGAAGCCGGGCACGTCGACGAACGTGAGCACCGGGATGTTGAACGCGTCGCAGGTCCGCACGAACCGCGCGGCCTTCTCGGAGGCGTCGATGTCGAGGCAGCCGGCGAACTGCGTGGGCTGGTTCGCGACGACGCCGACGCTGTGGCCGTCCACGCGGCCGAAGCCGACGAGGATGTTCGGCGCGAACAGCGGCTGGACCTCCAGGAAGTCGCCGTCGTCGAGCACGCGGTTGATGACCTCGTGCATGTCGTACGGCTGGTTCGCGGAGTCCGGGATGAGCGTGTCGAGCTCGCGGTCGGAGTCGGTGATCGAGTCCGAGATCGACCCCTCCGCCAGCGTGCTCTCGAACGTGGGCGAGTCGGAGAGGTTGTTCGACGGCAGGTAGCTCAGCAGCTCCTTGACGTACGCGATCGCGTCTTCCTCGTCGCTGCCGAGGTAGTGCGCGTTGCCCGACTTCGTGTTGTGCGTGCGACCGCCGCCGAGCTCCTCGAACGACACGTCCTCGCCGGTGACGGTCTTGATGACGTCCGGGCCGGTGATGAACATGTGCGAGGTCTGGTCGACCATCACCACGAAGTCGGTCAGCGCGGGGGAGTAGACGTGCCCGCCCGCGTTCGAGCCCATGATCAGCGAGATCTGCGGGATCACGCCGGAGGCCTTCACGTTGCGGGAGAAGATCTCGCCGTAGAGGCCGAGCGAGACCACGCCCTCCTGGATGCGCGCGCCGCCGCCCTCGTTGATGCCGATGATCGGGCGGCCGGTCTTGATCGCGAGGTCCATGACCTTGACGATCTTCTCGCCGTAGACCTCGCCGAGCGAGCCGCCGAAGACCGTGACGTCCTGGGAGAACACGCACACCGGACGGCCGTCGACGGTGCCGTAGCCGGTCACCACGCCGTCGCCGTACGGCCGGTTGCGCTCCTGGCCGAAGTTCGTGGAGCGGTGGCGCGCCAGCTCGTCCAGCTCGACGAACGAGCCGGGGTCGAGCAGGAGGTCGATGCGCTCGCGGGCTGTCTTCTTGCCCTTCGCGTGCTGCTTCTCGACCGCGCGTTCCGAGCCGGCGTGAACCGCCTCGTCGTTGCGCCGGTAGAGGTCAACGAGCTTGCCCGCGGTGGTGTGGACGTCCGGGGCGCCTGAGGCCTCGGTGGGGGCGTGCCCAATCGGCTCGGTCGCACTGCTCATGGGCTCGCAGCCTAACGAGACCATTGCTGAACTGCTCCGTGCAGTTGTCCAGGTCACGGCAACCTGTTCGTCGTGTTCGATCGCACGTACCCTCTTCCGTTCCAATAGCCTGGCGCGATGGACACCGCACTCGACGCCGAAGCGCTGCGCGCGAAGCTCGTCGCACCCAACGGCCCGTACGCCGCCCTCGACGTCGTGGAGAGCACTCCGTCCACGAACGCCGACCTCGCCGCGACGCCCGGTGCCGCCGACCGGACCGTGCTGATCGCGCTGGAGCAGACCGCCGGCCAGGGCCGTCGCGGCCGCACCTGGTCGTCGCCGCGCGGTGGCCTCTACGTCAGCGTGCTGTTCCGCCCCGCCGACGTGCCGCCGTCGCGGCTGCCGTGGCTGAACCTGATCGCCGGCCTCGCCCTCGTGCGCGTCGCGCAGTCCGTCGGCGTCGAGGCCTCGTTGAAGTGGCCGAACGACCTGCTGCTCGGCCCGGACGCGGGCAAGGGCGCCGGGATCCTGTCCGAGATCACCGCCGACGGCTCGGTCGTCGTCGGCATCGGCCTGAACGTCGCGAAGCTGCCCTCCGACGTCCAGCCCGCCCCCGGCGGCCTCGCCCCGACGTCGCTGGAGGACGCGGGCGCCGCCGGGCTCGACCGCGAGGAGCTGGCGTTCCGGCTGCTGGTCGAGCTGGCCGGTCTCGAAGGCGTGTGGCGCAAGAACGGCGGCGACGCCGAGGAGTCCGGCGTGCTGGAGGAGTACCAGGAGCACTCGGCGACCATCGGGCAGCGGGTGCGCGTCGAGCTTTCGGGTGGCGTGGAGCTGGAAGGCGTTGCTGTGCGCATCGAACCCGACGGCACGCTGACCGTGCGCGGCGCCGATGGGGTGGACCACGGCGTGTCCGCTGGTGACGTGGTGCATTTGCGCCGGGCGTGATTAGGGTTGGCCCATGGCCTACCCCGACGACCTGCTGAGTTCCGGCGAGCACGTCGTGATCCACCGGCACCCCCACTGGAAGGTGCTGATCTTCCCGGTGTTCTGGCTGCTGGTGGTGGTCGCTCTCGGCACCTACCTCGCAGGACTCGTCGCGGACCAGTCGTGGGCCTCCATCGCGCTGATCGCGCTGGCCGTGATCGGCGCCGTGCTGGTCCTCTGGCTGACGATCGCCCCGCTCGTGCGCTGGCGGACGACGCACTTCACCCTCACGTCGGACCGCGTGATGTACCGCGAGGGGGTGTTCAAGCGCACAGGCCTCGACATCCCTTTGGCTCGTGTGAACAGCGTCCGCTTCGAGCACTCTTTCGTGGACAGGCTGCTCGGCTGCGGCACGCTGGTCATCGAGTCGGCCTCGGACGAGCCGCTCGAGTTCGACGACATCCCGTCCGTGGAGAAGGTGCACACGATGTTGTACCGAGAGGTCAACGACAACCCCGGCGACGACTACCACCCGGGAGTCGTCGATGGGCGCGCGTGAGGTCGGCCTGCCCGACGTCGTGGGGTCCGGGTCGCTGCCCTCGCGGGTGACGATCTGGGAGGTCGGCGCCCGCGACGGCCTGCAGAACGAGTCGGTCGTGGTGCCGGTCTCGGTGAAGCTCGAGTTCCTGGCGCGGCTGGCCGCGTCGGGCCTGTCCGTTCTGGAGGCCACGTCGTTCGTGCACCCCAAGTGGGTGCCGCAGCTGGCCGACGCCGCCGAGTTGCTGGCCGGGCTGGAACCCGCGCCCGGCGTCGTGTACCCCGTGCTGGTCCCCAACGAGCGCGGGCTGGACCGGGCGCTCGAGGCCGGGGTCTCGCACATCGCGATCTTCGCGTCGGCCACGGAGACCTTCGCCTCCCGGAACCTGAACCGGACGCTCGACTCGCAGTTCGAGATGTTCGAGCCGACCGTCTCCCGTGCGCTGGCCGCCGGGCTGGAGGTCCGCGGGTACGTGTCGATGTGCTTCGGGGACCCCTGGGAGGGTCCCGTTGCCCGCTCCCAGGTCGTGGAGGTGGGGGAGCGGCTGCTGGAGATGGGCTGTTCGCAGCTGTCCCTCGGAGACACCATCGGGGTCGCCACGCCGGGGCAGGTCGAGGCTCTGCTGGCGGGGTTCTCGGATGTGTCGTCGTTGGCCGTGCACTTCCACGACACCTACGGGCAGGCGTTGTCCAACACCCTGGCCGCGTTGCGGTGCGGGGTGACCACTGTGGACTCCTCCGCCGGCGGGCTCGGCGGCTGTCCCTACGCGGAGTCCGCCACCGGGAACCTCGCCACCGAGGACCTGGTGTGGATGCTCGACGGGCTGGGCGTCGAGACCGGGGTCGACCTGGACAGGTTGGTGGAGACCTCGGTGTGGATGGCTGAGCGGTTGGGGCGGCCCAGCCCTTCCCGGGTGGTCCGGGCGCTGGCCGGGTGACGGGTCCCGGACGCGTTGTCCGCGGGTGGCCGGCTCGGGTCGGCGATCTTGTCGGGGGTGCTGGGTAGGTTGTGTTGCGAGGGGTCCTGAGGGTGGGGGGACGCCTGCGTTCGCGTGGGTGTGCGCGCTCTGTCCGTGGGTTCTTGTGTTGCGTGCGGCTGGTTGCGGTTGCGTTGTTCCCCTGGGGCTCTGCCCCCGGCCCCGGCAATCTGATCAGGGGGCCCGCGCCGTTGGCGGGTTGATGGCACGCCTGTTGTGTTGAGCGGCTGCCGGACGCTCCTATAGATGTCAAGCGGCGAGTGTGAGGTCTTTCATGATCGCTGTGTGGGCTTCGCGGAGGATGTAGCGCTTGAGGCAGCGGATGATGTCGCGTTTGGTGAGGCCTTGTTCGGTGCGTCGTTGCAGGTAGGCCTGGGTGCGTGGGCAGTAGCGCAGGCGGACGACGGCGACGATGTGCAGGGCTCGGTTGGCTTGGCGTTCGCCGCCTTTGTTGAGGCGGTGCCGGTCGGTGCGTCCGGATGAGGCGGGTAGTGGTGCGACGCCGCAGAGTTTGGCGAAGGAGGCTTCGCTGTGCAGGCGTTCGGGGTTGTCGCCGGCGGTGACGAGGAGTTGCCC
Source organism: Lentzea sp. DG1S-22 (assembly GCF_036321065.1). NCBI lineage: Bacteria > Bacillati > Actinomycetota > Actinomycetes > Pseudonocardiales > Pseudonocardiaceae > Lentzea > Lentzea sp. DG1S-22. Next base: position 6,833,545 of record NZ_CP143276.1, read on the forward strand.
TGCGACGTCTGTGCCGATGCCGAGTAGGTCGACCAGGGTCGGTGCGGTGGCCGCGACCAGGTGGTCGAGGTGTTTGTCGAGCTGGTTGATCTGCTGGTTGAGGGTGATGATCCGTTCGGCGATCGCTCGTAGGGCGAGCATCGTGCCGTGGGTGGGGTCTGCCAGTTGGGTGAGGTCGGGGTTCAGCGCGGCGCAGGCGGTGAGTAGTGCTTTGCGTTGCTTGTCGCGTAAGGCTTCGCGGAGTGCGGCGGGTGCGGTGGTGATCAGGTTGCTGAGTTCGTTGAGGGCGGCGGTGCGGGCTTTGACCGCGCCGCCGCGGACGATGCGCAGGGCGCGGATGGACTCGACTGGTCCGCTGGCTGTTTTGGGGGTGGCGGTGCTGTTGCCGGACAGAGCGGTGCGGGCGGCGTTGATCGCGTCGAGGACGTCGGATTTGCCGTGACTGCGGCGTGTTCTCCGGTTGGGCCGGGAGACTTCACGGACCGTGATGTTGTTGTGGCGCAGCAGGGTGGCGAGTTGTTTGCCGTAGGAGCCGGTGCCTTCGACGCCGGCTGCGTTGACCGGGCCGAAGCCAGTCAGCCAGCCGAGTAGTTGTGCGCAGCCCTCGGGGGGGGGCGGGGAATTCGGCGTCGCCGAGGACCTGGCCGAGGTGGTCGAGTGCGGCGGCGTGGTGGGTGTCGGTGTGGGTGTCGACTCCGCCGTAGACCTGGATGTGGGCAGGGGGGTGTGGGTCGGGCATCCTGAAGACCGCCGTCCTTGCTCGCTGGAACGTGGTGGGACGGCACGCGCCGGGCTGGGCGGGATGGACAGAACAGAGATGGGTCCTGTGGCGACAGGCTCCTATCAGGTCACTTCCGCCCGCCTGGTGACGTGCAGCGGGACCGCCTGGATCGGACGACAGATCCGGCGAAGGACACCACGGTCAGTTGCGTTGAGGGTCAGACCAGCCCAAGCGATCCCGTCACAGCATCCTCTCTGTTGCGTTGGGCGGCTGCCTGGTGCGCACCGGGGCGGCCTTGCCGAAAAGCCAAGACTGCTCGGCTTCGCCCTCGCGTCGGCTCGCCTTCTGCCTCGCGCTGTCAGGCGTCCTGGGTGCCCCGGGACGTGAACATGCCCGTCGCCACGAAGCGGTAGACCAGCTCGTCGCCGCGCTTCGCCGTTCCCTCGAACTCCACCAGGCCCAGCTCCGGGCGCTTCTTCGAGCGGCGGGCGCTGAGCACCGTTGCCGCGAAGGTCAGGCGGTCGCCGGGGTGGACCGGGGCCGGCCACGAGAGTTCGCGGCCGCCCGGTGAGCCCTGGGAGGTGCTGTCGGAGAGGACCTCGTCCACCCAGCGGCGCATCCAGAGGGAGGCCGTGTACCAGCCGGAGGCGGACAAACCGCCGAAAATCGAGTTCCTGCCCGCTTCCTCGTCCAGGTGGAAGGGTTGCGGGTCGAACTTCCTCGCGAAGTCCAGCATGTCCTCCCGGTCGACGATCACCTCGCCGAGCGGGATGATGCGGCCTGCGGGCAGATCCTCGTAGGCGATCACGCGTTGATCGTACGTAACTGAATTCGCTGGGAACCGATTCCTGGGCGAGGGCGTCCTAGAGCCCGAGCCCAGGGCTATGCGTGTGAGGGGGACTCGGTGGACGACCACCGTGCGCAGGTCGAGGAGCTGCTCGCCGACTACCGGCGCAGCCGCGAGCAGCTGGTTGCCGTCCAGCGCGAGCTCGCTGCCGTGTCCGGGCAGGCGTCCAGTCCTGACGGGACCGTCACCGCGACCGTGGACGGCGGGGGGAAGCTCGCCTCGCTGGAGCTCTCCGAGCTGGCCTATCGGCGGCACCGGCCGGAGCAGCTGGCCGAGTTGATCGTGCGGACCGTGTCGGCTGCTGCCTCCAGCGCGGCTGAGGACACCTACAAGGCGTTGAGCACGGTGTTGCCCGCCGCCACCGACCCCGCCGCGCTGGTCGCCGGTACCGCCGACCTGCGGCCCTCGGAATACGAAACCGTGGATCGGGGACAGCAGCCCGTTCGTGGTCGTGTCGTCGACGACGAGGACAACGAGCAACGGGAGAGCTGGCTCGACTCCGAGCTCATCGACAGGAGGGTCCGATGACCGGGTACGGGGCCGACCTCGGGCGGCTGGACGCCGGGGCGCGCGACCTCAAGGGCTTCGCCGGGCAGGCCACCGAGATCGCGGGGTCGCTCGACAGGGCGCTGGCCGCGTTCGGCGCCTGCTGGGGGGACGACGCCGTGGGGCAGAGCTTCGCCGCGTCGCACGAGAAGCCCTCCGGTGATGCCGCCGGGGCGCTGGCCGGGCTCGCGACGACGTTGGGGGACGTGGGCGAGAAGCTCGCCGCGACGGCCGAGACGTACCGGCACGTCGAGCAGAGCAACGCCTCCGCGATGAGAAGGTTGGACGGCTGACATGGGCATCGAGCTTCCCGCCGAACTCGCCGGCATCGCCGCCAAGGCGGGCGTCTCGTGGCCCAAGGCCGACGAGGACGCCATGCGCTCCAGCGCCACCGCGTGGCGCGAGGCGGGCGACAAGATCAAGGCTCTGGGCACTTCGTCCGACGGCGTCGCCACGCGCGCGCTCGACGGGCTGACGGGCGGCACGGGTGACGCCGCGCGCGGCCGGTGGGCCAAGGTCGTGGCGCCGGACGGCGACTTCCAGCGCGCGGCGCGCGGGTGCCACGCGGCCGCCGACCGGCTCGACCACGCCGCCCGGCAGGTCGGTGCGGCCAAGGTGGAGATCGTCCGCGAGCTCGTGGCGCTCGCCAAGAACAACGACGCGGCGACGGCGTCGGCCAGCGCCGGCAACCCCAACGCGCTGCTCGGCCTCGACACGCTGACCAAGGGCGCGGCGGCCAACGTCGCGAACCTCACCAACCTGCTGTCGTCCGCCATCCGCCTCGACAGCGGCGTGGACATGAGCCAGGGCTCCCCGCCCGTCAACACCTCGCCCGGTGCCCACGGCCCCGGTGGCGGAGGGGGCGGTGGGCTGCTGTCGCCGGTCACGGACGTCGTCGGTGGCGTCGTGGCTCCGGTGGCGAGCGTCGTCGCTCCCGTCGTCGAGCCCGTTGCCGCCGTGGTCGCCCCGGTCACCGAGGCCGTCGCTCCCGTCGTCGGTGCGGTGACCGCTCCGGTCGCCCCTGTCGTCGGTGCCGTGACGGCGCCCGTCGCACCGGTCGCCGGTGCGGTGACCGAAGCCGTCGCGCCCGTGCTGGACGCCGCTGCTCCCGTGACGGCACCCGCCGCCGCCGTGGTGCAGCCCGTGGTCGACGCGGTGCCCGGCGCCCACCAGGCCGTCGGCCCGGTGCTCGACGGCCGTGGCGACGGTGACGGGCCGCGGGGCGACGGGCCGCGTGGTGACGGGCCCGGTGACGGACACGGCCGCGGCGAAGGACAGGGACGAGGCGAGGGCCGGGGTCTTCCGGGGCTCGTGGCCGACACAGGTCACGCCGTCGCGCCTGCCGCGCACCACGCCGCCGACGCGATCCCGAGCGTTCAGGGCACTCTCGGCCCGATCGCCGAGGGCACGACCCGGGCGTCGGCCGCCGTGCTCGAGCAGCCGCTGGTCCGCGGTGACGTGCCCGGCCAGGCGGCTGCGGCGCCGCAGCCGCCCGCGGCTCCTGCCGCTCCCGCCGGTCCGGCCGCCGGCCCGATGGCCGGTGCTCCGGCCGCGGGGCCGACGGGCGCGCCCGTCGGCGGTGCCGCGGGTGGTGCCGCTCCGGCGGTGGCCTCCCAGGTCGGCGCGGCCGTCGGTCAGCAGGCCGGTGCGCAGCCCGGTCAGGCCGCCCAGGGCCAGCAGGCGCAGCAGGCCGCCAAAGCCGCGGAGGCGAAGGCCGGTGAGGCCAAGGCGGGCGAGGCGAAGCCGGGCGCTCCGGCGTCCTCGGCGGCCAAGACGGGCCTGCCCGGTGCCGCAGCGACGGCCGGTGGTCAGGCGGGCGGCGCGCTGCCGGGCCAGACCACGAGCCAGGTGCAGGCGCCGGCCCAGGGACAGGGCGGCCAGGCCCCCGGCCAGGCCCAGCCGGGTCAGCAGGGCCAGGTGTCCGGCAAGGAAGGCCTCGCCAAGGACGCCCACAAGGACCCGTGGAAGGACGCGCTGCACCGGGACGCCGAAGCGGGCGACTTCGGCACCGACGGCTCGGCGTCCGCACCGCAGAAGCTCGGCGACACCATCGCCACGCCCGCGGTTCCGCTCGCGGGCGTCGACCTCGGTCCGGCGGCCGCCGACCTCGGCGGTGCGCGGTCGAGCGCCCTCACCGACCGGCTCGAAGGCCAGCAGAACCAGGCGCTGGCCGACGCCGGTCTGGCCGGAGACGTCCTCCGCCACACCTACACCGCCGCGGCGGCGGGCAGCTGGTTCATGGCGATCTTCCTCAGCGCCGGGCAGGCACCGCGCCGCGCGCCGAAGCCCGCCCGCCAGCTCCCGCCCCCGCCGCAGGAGCAGGAGCAGGAGCGGGTCGTGCCGAGGTTCGCGCCCGGCGACCACCCGCGGGCGCACCTGGTCGGCACGTCCGCGCCGCAGCCGGCGGCACCGTCCGAGGGGCTGCGCCGGGACCACCCGGTCGTGCAGGAACTGCTGAAGGACCACGACCCGCTGGCGGGCATGCACGAACGCGATTGGGACAGCCTGTTCCTCAACGAGGACGGCACCCCGCGCTGGCCCGTCGAACGAGAGGGCGGCTACGAGGACAGCCAGCCCGAGGTGCTGAAGGCGGGCGCCGAGATCGACCGGTTCGGCACCCCGGAGGGCCGCGTCCTGAGCACGGCCGGCACGCCGTTCCGGGAGCGCTCGCTGCCCCCGCAGGCGGCGGACGAGGGCTACCGCCGGTACCGGGTCTGCAAGGACCTGCCGGTCCACCGCACGATCAGCGCGCCCTGGTTCGGGCAGCCCGGCGGCGCAAGCCGCTACCGCACCACCCACCCGGTCGCGGACCTCGTCGCGCTCGGCTACCTCACGGAGATCACCGCATGAACGTCGAGTCGCTGCCCGAGTGGCTGACCAGGATCGGCGTGCCGGACGACGTCGTCAGCATCGGTGAGGAGGCGGACCAGCGCTGGTGCCTGCTCACCGACGACGACGGCAAGGGCCACGAGGTCTTCTGGCAGGAGCAGGGCAACCGCTACGACTGGGCCCGGTTCGACGACGAGAGCGTGGCGTGCCACTACCTCTTCGGACGGCTGGCCTGGGCCCAGGTCGCGCGCGGAAGTCTCACCGCGCCAACAGCTTGAGCGCTTCCTCGTGCAGGTGGCCGTTCGACGTCAGCACGCTGCCGCCGTCGTAGCGCTCCTCGCCGTCGAGCGAGGTGAAACGGCCACCTGCCTCCGGGACCAGGACCTGGAACGGGGCGATGTCCCACGGGTTCGCGACGCACTCGGGCGCGAGGTCGATGGCACCCTCGGCGACCAGGCAGTGCTGGTAGAAGTCGCCGAACGCGCGGCTCTCCCACGTCGCGTCCACCAGGCGCAGGTACGCCTCGCGGGAGTGGTGCTCGACCCACGACTTGATGTCCGTTGTGGACACGTAAGCGTCTTCGAGAGAACGCACCCCCGACACGGAGATGGCGCGCTCACCGGAGGCGTCCGACGCGTAGGCGCCGGCACCGGTGGCAGCCCACCAACGACGACCCAGCGCGGGCGCGGACACGACGCCCACGACCGGCGTGCCGTCGACGACCAGGGCGATCAGCGTCGCCCAGATCGGCACACCGCGCAGGAAGTTCTTGGTGCCGTCGATCGGGTCGAGCACCCAGACGCGCGCCGCGTCCAGCGTGCCGCCGCGCTCCTCGCCCATGATGACGTCGTCGGGGCGTTCGGAGGCCAGCACGGCCCGGACCGCGTCCTCGACGGCGACGTCGGCATCGGTGACGGGTGTGCGGTCCGGCTTGCGCTCGACGGCGAGGTCGTGGGCGCGGAAGCGGGTCGCGGTGATCGCGTCGGCGGCGTCGGCGAGGCGGAGGGCGAGTTCGAGATCAGCATCGTGGCGTGACACGCGGCGATCGTTCCACGAATACGCTGGTGCCGTGAGCGTGGTGTTGCTGGCCGAGGACGACCCGGCCATCGCGGAACCCCTCTCCCGCGCGTTGACGCGGGAGGGGTATTCGGTGCAGGTCGTCGGGGACGGGCCGAGCGCCTTCGAGGCCGCCGCCACCGGGGGTGTCGACCTCCTGGTGCTGGACCTCGGCCTGCCGGAGATGGACGGGCTGGAGGTCTGCCGCAGGCTCCGGCAGAGCGGCAGGGGCATCCCCGTGCTGATGCTCACCGCCCGTGCCGACGAGGTCGACTTCGTGGTCGGGCTCGACGCCGGGGCGGACGACTACGTCGCCAAGCCGTTCCGCCTCGCCGAGCTGATGGCCCGCATCCGCGCCCTGCTGCGCCGCCGGGCGCCCGGCACGCTCGAGGTCAACGGCGTGCGCGTCGACCTGGCCGCTCGCCGCGTCACGGTCGACGGCAGCGAGATCCAGCTGGCGAACAAGGAGTTCGAGCTGCTCAAGGTGCTGATCCAGCGCGCGGGGCAGGTCGTGAGCCGCGACGAGATCCTCTCCGAGGTCTGGAACGACCCGGACCTCAAGGGCAGCAAGACGCTCGACATGCACATGTCGTGGTTGCGCCGCAAGCTCAGCGACGGCACCCCGAACTCCTCCGAGAAGCGCATCGCGACCGTGCGCGGCCGCGGCTTCCGCTTCAACGCCGACTGATGCGCCGCCGGATCCTGCGGGCCATCCTGCTCGCCGTCGCCGTCACGGGCTTCGTGCTCGGCATCCCGCTCGGCTACACCGCGCTGCAGCTCGTCGAGGACACCGCCCGCGGCGACCTCACCGAACGGGCCCAACGCATCGCGACGACGCTCGACGACCAGATCGCGAACCGGCAGAGCATCGACGTCGAGGCGGTGAAGATCGCCATACCGACGGACGGCCGCCTCACGGTCGTGTCGGGAGGCGTCACCAGCACCACCGGTCCCTCGCCGGGCGACAACCCGCTGACCGTCGAGCTGCCGATAGCGCAGCAGGGCAGCGTCCGGCTGGAGGTCCCCTCCGGGCCGATGCACACCAGCCAGGCCCAGGTGGCGGGCCTCGTGCTGCTCCTGCTCGCGCTCTCGGTGGGCACCGGCACGGTCGTCGCCCTGGTGACGGCGCAAACGCTTGCCCGGCCGCTCGGCCACGTCGCCGCCCGCGCGTCCCGCCTGGGCGCCGGCGACTTCCGTGCGGACGAGAAGCGCTACGACATCCCCGAGCTGGACGCGGTCTCCGAGGCGCTCGACACCTCGGCCACCGCGCTCGCCCGCCTGGTGCAGCGCGAACGAGAGCTGGTCGGCGACGTCTCCCACCAGCTCCGCAGCCGGCTCACGGCCCTGCAGCTGCGGCTGGAGGCCCTGGCGGAGCACCCCGAACCCGACACGGCCGCCGAGGCTCGTGCCGCGCTGGAACAGGCCGAACGCCTCGCCGCCGTGCTGGACGAGCTCCTCGCCGCCGCCCGCGCGGCCAGGGCCGTGGGCGCCGAGCCGCTGGAGATGAGGCCCGCGCTGACCGCGATCGCCGAGGAGTGGCGCGAACAGGTCAAGAGCCAGGGCCGGGCGCTGCGCGTGCGGGTCCCGGACGGCCTGCTGGCCCGCGCGACCCCGGCCCGCCTGCGCGAGGCCATCGGCGTGCTGCTCGACAACGCCCTGCGCCACGGCGAGGGCTCGGTCGTCGTCTCCGCCCGCGGCGAGGACGGCACGGTCGTGGTCGAGGTCAGCGACGGCGGTGCCGGCGTGCCGGACGAGCTGGCGGCGCACATCTTCGAGCGCGGCGTCTCCGGCGGCGGCTCGACCGGTGTGGGGCTGGCGCTCGCCCGTGCGCTGGTGGACGCGGACGGCGGCAGGCTCGAGCTCTCGACGGCGCGGCCGGCGACGTTCGCCGTGTTCCTGCCGGTGCCGAAGGCCCAGGACGTGGTGGGGATCCCCTGGAAGACGCCGACCACCCCGCGGTAGTGGAGTGGCGACGCGCGACTAGGAGTGGCCGAGTTCCTTCTCGTCCTCGATCGACCGCTTGGCGCCTCGGGCGTTCTCCTCGGGGAACACCCAGTTCTTGTAGCCGTACCAGCGGAAGGCCATCGCGACGAGCGTGCCGACGATCTGCGCGCTCAGGAAGTCCGAGACCTCCTCGGTGAGCCGCGACACGTGCGGTTCCTGCAGGTGGAACGCGTACCGCGCGATGTAGAGCGGCGCCGAGTTCAGCACGATGCCGATGCCGTTGACCAGGAAGAACAGTGCGGCCTCGTGGTGGCGCTCACGGCCACCGCGGGTGCGGAACGACCATTCCCTGTTCAGGACGTACGACACGATCGTGGCGACCAGGGTGGCGATGATCTTCGCCGTCACCGGGTTGTTCGGCAGCACGACCGTCTTGATCCCGAAGAACAGGACCGTGTCGATCACGAAGCACGTGCCCCCGACCAGGGCGAACTTCACCAGCTCACGATGCTTCAGCGCGATCGACCGGATCGGTTCCGGGAACCGGGAGACCACTGTTTCGGCTAGGGACACGGGGCGAGTCTACGGAGATCGGGTGAACGCGCCGGTCAGGCCGAGCTCCGGCGTCCGGGAAGACCCAGCGGCGCATGGCCCAGAACTTGAAGCCGGTGGCGAGCAGCATGCCGATGATCGAGCCCGAGACGAAGTCCGCGATCTCCTCGGTCATGACCGCGACGAACGGGGCCTGCAGGCCGAACAGGTGCCGCGACAGCCACAGCGGCAGGATGTTGATGCCGACGCCGAGGCCGCTGACCAGGAAGAACAGCGCGGCCTCGTGGTGGCGTTCGCGGCCGCCGCGGGTGTGGAACGACCACTCGCGCGAGAGCACGTACGAGGCGATGATCGCCACCAGGACGCCGATGACCTTCGCCGTGACGACCTTGTCGGTCAGCACGGTGAGCTTGAGCGCGTACCAGACGCCGTTGTCGATGAGGAACGTCGTGCCGCCGACCAGGGCGAAGCGGATCAGCTCGCGGTGCTTGTGCAACAGGAACTGGAGCGGTTCCGGCAGCCGGCTCATGGCGCGGCGAACGACTGGCAGCACCGCGCCAGCTTACGGATCAAGGTGACGACGCCTGCCCTCGGGTGTTACGTTCCGCCACTGAGAGGCGCGTCACCTGCACGTTCAGTGACGACCGAAGATCAACAGCTGGTCAGTTCCGCGGCGGTGCGCAGTCCGGCCACCCGATGATGCCGCCGATCAGCCCCGGGACCAGGCCGGGCGGCGGCTCGCACGGCTCAGGACCCGGCGGCGTGGTCGTCGACGGCGGGGTGGACGGCGTCGGCGTCGGCTCGACCGGCAGCGACGGCAGCGTCGGGACCACCGGCGTCGAGGGCTCGACCGGGTCGACCGGCACCACCGGAACGACCGGCGACTCCGGAGCCTTCGGCTCGGCGGGCTTCGTCGGCCTGGTGGGCTCGGTGGGGCGCGTGGGCTGCGTGGTCGTCGGCGGGACCGTGGCCGACGTCGGCGGCTCCGGCTCCTCCTCCACCGGCGGGTGCCACGGCCAGCCCTTCACCGGCACGGTGGCGGACTTCGCCGCGTTGCCCAGCGCGGCCCTGACGGTGATCTCGCCGCCCCGGTGCGGCCGCCCGAACGCCCACAGCGACATCCGGAACTTGCCGCCCCTGTCGAGGTCGGCGACGCAGCGGATCGAGTTCTTGTCCGTGCGCCGGCATTCGGGGTACGCCGTGAAGAGCACGACGTTCTCCGACGCCGACACGTCGAGCTTCAGCGTGCCGGCGCGCGGGCCCTTGTTGCGGACCTGCACGTCCACGCGCGGGTCCCAGTGGATCTGCTGCCACGTCGACACGGTGAGGTCGATGTCGTCGTTCACCGGCGGCACGTCGACCGCGACGCTGACGTCGACCGAGATCGACGCGCCCGCGCTGATGGTGCCCGTGATCGTGCCGGGAACGGCGGCGTCGGTCGCGCGCAGCCGGAACAGGAACGTGGCCTGGCCGCCGGGCGCGATGCCCTGCGGGGTCGCGCACGTGATCATGCCCGTGCCGGCCGGGCAGGTGACGTTCTGCTCGGCCGAGCCGTCCGGCTGCAGCACCCTGGCGGTGAACGACGACGCCCCGCCGGTCGAGACCACGCCCGGCGGCAGGGTCAGCACCATGCTCGCGGGCGGTGCCGCGGTGCCGCCCGTGTTCCGGACGGTGATCGGGAAGTCCTTGGGGTCCTCGCCCGGCGTCAGCACGTACCCGCTCGGAGTCGTCGGCGTGAGCGACGGCGGAGCGGGTTCGGGCTCCGGCTCCGGCTCGGGTGCCGGCTCCGGCGCGGGCTCGGGAGCGGGCGCGGGCGCGGGAGGAGCCGGTGGTGGCGGCTCCGGCGCGGGTTCCTGGGACGCGGGCGGCGGAGGTGCCGGCGGCTGGGCAGGGGGAACGAGTGCCGGCGGCACCGGTCGCTGGGTCTGGACCTGGGTCTGCGCCGGGGGCGTGGGGATGGCCTGGACGGCGGGAACCTGCTGCTCACCGCCGCTCGCGGCCAGCGCGATCGCCACGGCGGCGGCGACCGCGGCGGCGGAACCGCCGACGGTGACGAGCTGGCGGGGGATCGCGGCACCGGCCGCGCCCGCGCCCCCCGCGGTCGCTCCGGCGCCGACGACGGCCGTGGTCGTGCCGGCCGCCACCAGGTACGTCGTGGCGCCGATGCCCAGCACCAGCGGGGCGACGAAGATCCGCAGCGCGCCGTTGACGTCCGCGAGCTCGGCGGCGAGCGCCCGGCACCGGCCGCACTCGTCGAGGTGCGTCTCGACCTGGGTCGACTCGCGCTTGGACAGGCCTCCGCGGGTCCAGGCGCCGAGCCGGTCGACCGTCGCCCGGCAGCGTTCGGCGTCGGTCTCGGTCAGGTGCATCTGCAGGTACTGCTGCTTGAGGCCCTCACGGGCGCGGTACGCGAGCGCGGACACGCCGTTGGCCGTCATCCCGAGCAGCGGGGCGACCTCGGCGGGCGACTGGCCCTCGATCTCGGTGTGCCACAGCACCATCTGCCAGCGCTCCGGCAGGGCCGCGAACGCGCGGGCGGCCAGCGACCGCTCGAGACCGGCGACGGCCGTGTCCCTGAACGCGACCGGCGGCGCGACCTCGGTCATGTCCTCGGTGAGGTCGACCCTCCGGTCGCGGCGGGTCTTGTCGTACGCGGTGTGGCGCAGGGCCGTGAGCAGGTAGGCGCGGAAGGCCGAGTCGGGGCCGCGGCCGGCGCGGAGCGTGTCCAGCACCTTCGCGAACGCCTCGGACACGAGGTCGTCGGCCTCTGCCTGCGACCGGGCCAGCTGGCGGGCGAGGTTGTAGGCCGCCGCGACGTGGCGTTCGTACAGCTGGCCGTAGGCGTCGATGGTGCCGCCGCGCACGGACTCGATGAGTTCCGCGTCGCTGGGCCCGTGGACGTCTGCAGGAACGATCGCCACAGTCTTCGTTTCCCTCCTCGCGGCGCTCAGTGTGACTTACGGCGCGCAGCGCAGTCATCTCAATCCCCCGCGCGGGTTGCGTCACGAACGGGCGACGGGTGCGTCTCCCACCTGGAATCGGGTGAGCTGAGAGGAGACCGGGTGGGTGTCGCACAAGCGGAACGCCTCCTGAAGTCGAGGTGGCGCACCGCCACCATGGCCGCAGGCTGGGCTTTCCCCGCGGACTGGCCGCTCGCCGAGGTCGACGACGTGTGCGCGGCGGTGCTGGAGGGCGCCGACCCCGGCGACGCGCTGGTCCGCCTGGGCCGGGCGAGAGCCGAGACAGGAGCGGGCCTCGGCGAGACGTTGCTCGACCTGGCCGCGCTGCACGCCGTGCTGACCGACTCGTCGCACGTCGTGTCGCCGGACGTCGACGCGCTCCCCTCGGGGATGCTGCGGATGACGGCGCTGGGCTGGGCGGACGTCGTGACGAGGCAGGTGGGCGACTGCGCGGCCGAGGACCCGCTGACCGGGCTCGCCACCGCCGCCTACCTGCGGACGCGCCTCGGCGAGGTGTACCGGGAGACACCGGTCGCGCCGCTGGACTACGTGCTCGTACTGCTGCGGCTCGACGTGCACCGCGCCTCCGGCTGGTCGCGCGTCGTCGCCATGACCCTCGTGTCCGACGCGCTGCGCACCGTTTTCGACAACGGGGAGACGTTGGCGACCCTCGGGCCGAGCGTGGCCGCGGTGCTCGTCCGTCGTGACGAACTGCTCTCGCGCAAGGTGTCGAACCTGCGGGTGCTGGCGGCCGACCGCCTCGCCGACGACCCGAACGTCCGGCCGGCCGGACCCGCGAAGGTCTGGATCGAACGCCTTCCGGACTCGCACACCAAGGCGTGTGCGCTGCTCACCTCGCTCGGGCGCTGATTTCCCCTGTCCCGCGCCCAGGGGTTCTCCCCGCGTCCCCACCGGGCCGCTTCCCAACGCTCCCGAAGTGTTCTATTGTCCTAGTCAATTAGAACAATCTGGGAGCGTGCGTGGTCGAGTTCCACGTTGACCGCGGCAGCGGCTTTCCCGCGTACCTGCAGCTCGGACAGCAGGTCAGGGAGGCCCTGAGGCTCGGCTGGCTGAAGCCGGGCGACCGGCTGCCGACGGTCCGCGACGTTGTCGCCACGAGCGGCGTGAACGCGAACACCGTGCTCAAGGCCTACCGCGAGCTGGAGCTCGCCGGCCTCGTCGAGGCCCGCCAGGGCTCCGGCACCTTCGTCAAGGCGTCCCTGGGGTCCGCCGCCCCCGAGGACCTGGACCCGCTGCGCGAGAGCCTCGCCGGGTGGGTCGCGGAGGCACGCTCCGCCGGGTTGGAGGACGAGGACATCTACGCGCTGCTGCGCGAGGTGCTGAGTGGGGGAGCGCAATGAGCGTGGTCGCGGCCGGGCTGTCGAAGTGGGCGGTCCGCAACGTCTCGTTCGAGCTGCCGCCGGGAAGCGTCACGGCGGTGGTGGGGGCCAACGGCTCCGGCAAGTCGACGCTGCTGAACGTGCTGGCAGGGCACCTGCGGCCGGAGTCGGGGCACACCTCGACCGCGGGCAGGGTGGCCCACGTGCCGCAGCACAAGCCGATGTACCGCAGCTTCAAGGTCGCGGACGTGCTGGAGTTCGGGCGTCGCATGAACGACGTCTGGGACCACCGGCGCGCCGACGAGTGGCTCACCAGGTTCAAGGTCCCGCGCAAGCTCCAGGCGGAGGACCTGTCCGGCGGCCAGCGCACGCACGTGACGCTGGCGCTGGCGCTGGGCTCGCGCCCGGACGTGCTGCTGCTGGACGAACCGCTGTCCGAGCTGGACCCGCTCGCGCGCCGCGAGGTCATGCGCGAGCTGCTGACCGAGGTCAGCGACAACGGCACGACGCTCGTCTTCTCCACGCACGTCGTCGCGGAGATCAGCGGCGTCGCCGACCGGCTGCTCCTGCTGTCCGGCGGGAGGGTGCTGATCGACGGGGACACCGACGAGCTGCTCGAAGAACACGTTCTCTACACAGGCCCGCACGCCTTGAAACCACCCGTGGAGGGACCTGTGGTCCTCGCGAAGCACGGTGAGTCGCAGTCGTCGTTCCTCGTGCGCTCCGGCGGCACGCCGATCGACGAGCCGTGGACCGCGCGGTTCGTGACGCTGGAGGAGCTCGTCGTGGCACACCTGGAGCGTGCGGCATGAGGCTCGAGTCGCTCGCCTGGCTGACCTGGCGCCAGCACCGCTGGTCCGTCATCGGGGTCGTGGCGTTCGGGCTGCTCGCCGCAGCCGCCCTGCTCTCGACGGAGAACGGCCAGGCGGGCTCGCTGCTGATGGCCGGCTTCTACGGCCTCATGGCGCAGCTCGTGTTCGGTGGCGTGGTCGGCGTCTTCTGGGGTGCGCCGCTGATCGCCCGCGAGCTCGAGGAACGCACCTACTTCGTCGCGTGGGGACAGGACGTCACCCCGGTGGAGTGGTTGCGCGGCAAGGCCCTCGTGCTCGGATCGCTGGCCGTAGCGCTGGGTGCGCTGGTCGGGGCCGGCAACGGCTTCGGCGGCCGGGAGGGGGCGTGGGCGGGCTTCGAGTCGTCCCCGCTCGTGCAGGCCGGCTACGCGGCCCTCGGGTTCGCGCTCGGAGTGCTGATCGGCCTGCTGTCCCGGCACGTGGTGACGGCGATGGCCGCGACGCTGGTGGTCTTCACGCTCGTCCGCGTGCTGCTGGCCGTGTACGCGCGGGACCACTACCTGCCTCCGAAGCGGTTGATCGCCACCTGGGGGGAGACCGCGACGCCGCCCGGCGGCAGCGTGGAGCTCGGCAGCGGCTTCGTCGGTGCCGACGCGGAACCCGTGTCCGTGGCGGAGGTGTGCCTGGGGGTCGACGCGGACACCTGCATGCGCGGCAAGAAGTTCGCGATAGGCACGTACGTCGACTACCAGCCGGTCGACCGGATCGGGCTGTTCCAGTTCTTCGAGTTCGGCGTCTGCGCGCTGCTCGCCGCCGGGCTGTTCGCGCTGGCGTTCCGGGGGCTGCGCCGCGGCGGGACCTGGAAGCCCTCCCGTTCGCACCGCCGCATCACGCCCGAGGTGTCGGTCGTGGTGCTCACCGAGCCCGCCGCGGGCGGGGAGGACGCGCAGAAGGCCACCACGACCAAGGCCGAGTGAAGCCGCAGGTAGAATGCCTGAACCGTGGACTCTCGCACCCGTCTCCCCGTCGTCGGAATGATCGGCGGCGGCCAGCTCGCCCGCATGACGCACCAGGCCGCGATCCCGCTCGGGCAGTCGCTGCGCGTGCTCGCCGTCTCCGAGAACGACCCCGCCGCGCTCGTCGCGCGGGACGTGGTGCTCGGCACGCACACCGACCTGGACGCGTTGCGCGCGTTCTCGAAGGGCTGCGAGGTCGTCACGTTCGACCACGAGCACGTGCCCGGCGAGCACCTGCGCGCGCTCGTGGCCGAGGGCGTGAAGGTGCACCCCGGTCCGGACGCGCTGCAGTACGCGCAGGACAAGCTGAAGATGCGCGTGCGGCTCGCGGAGCTGGGGTTGCCGGTGCCGCCGTTCGCCGAGGTCCACGGCGTCCGCGACGTGCTGGAGTTCGGCGCCGAGCACGGCTGGCCCTGCGTGCTGAAGGCGGTCCGCGGCGGCTACGACGGCCGTGGCGTGTGGATGCTGAACACCCCGCAGAGCGCCGAGCGGGTCGTTCCCGAGCTGCTCGAAGCCGGGACGCCGCTGATGGTCGAGCAGTGCGTGCCGATGCGCCGCGAGCTGGCCGCCGTCGTGGCGCGCTCGCCGTTCGGCCAGGGTGCGGCGTGGCCGGTCGTCGAGACCGTGCAGTCCGACGGCATCTGCGTCGAGGTCCTCGCACCCGCTCCGGCGCTGGACGGCGACGAGGCCCAGGCGCTCGCGCTGAAGGTCGCCGACGCGCTGGGCGTCGTCGGCGTGCTGGCCGTCGAGCTGTTCGAGACCGCCGGCGGCGTGGTCGTCAACGAGCTCGCGATGCGCCCCCACAACTCCGGCCACTGGTCGATCGAGGGCGCCCGCACCTCGCAGTTCGAGCAGCACCTGCGGGCCGTCCTCGACTACCCGCTGGGCCGCACCGACCTGATGGCGCCCGCCGTCGTGATGGCGAACGTCCTCGGCGCCTCCGAGCCGCCCGCGATGGGCCCGGACGAGCGCGTGCACCACCTGTTCGCCCGGTTCCCGGACGCGCACGTGCACCTCTACGGCAAGGAGGAACGGCCGGGTCGCAAGGTCGGCCACGTGACGTTCCTCGGCAACGACATGGCCGACGTCCGCCACCGCGCCCGCCTGGCCGCGGACTGGCTCTCCACGGGCGTCTGGTCCGACGGGTACGACATCCACGGCGAAGAGCGGAGCGCGGAGTGACTCAGGTTGGCGTGATCATGGGCAGTGACTCGGACTGGCCGGTGATGAAGGCGGCCACCGAGGCCCTCGCCGAGTTCGACGTGCCGTTCGAGGTGAGCGTCGTCTCCGCCCACCGCACCCCGCAGCGCATGCTCGACTACGCGAACTCGGCCGCGGGCCGGGGCTTGCGCGTGATCATCGCGGGCGCCGGCGGTGCCGCCCACCTCCCCGGCATGGTCGCCTCGGCCACCGTGCTCCCGGTGATCGGCGTCCCCGTGCCGCTGAAGTACCTCGACGGCATGGACTCGCTGCTCTCGATCGTGCAGATGCCCGCGGGCGTCCCGGTGGCGACGGTGTCCGTGGGCGGCGCCCGCAACGCGGGCCTGCTGGCTGTCCGGATGCTGGCTTCCTCCGACGCGGCCCTGCAGGAGCGCATGGCCCGCTTCCAGGCGGAACTCGAGCAGCTCGTACTAGACAAGGACGCGGCTCTGCAGAAGTCCCTCTGAGTGCTCAACAGCACAGCGGCGCTCGACGTGAACGGGCGCTAACATCGTGCCGAGTATTCGCTACTGGGAGGTAACAAGGTGAACCCGAGCTTCGGCACCTATCAGCTCGCCGAGGAGCACGAGGCGCTGCGAGAGGCCGTCCGCTCGCTCGCCGAGAAGGAGATCAAGCCGTACGCGGCCGAGGTCGACGAGAACGAGCGCTTCCCGGTAGAGGCCCACAACGCCCTGGTCAAGGCGGGCTTCGCGGCCGTCCACGTCCCCGAGTCCCACGACGGCCAGGGCGCCGACTCCGTCGCCACCTGCATCGTCATCGAGGAAGTCGCCCGCGTCTGCGCCTCGTCCTCGCTGATCCCGGCCGTGAACAAGCTCGGCACGATGCCGATCCTGCTCTCGGCCTCCGAAGAGCTCAAGCAGCTCGTCATGCCGTCCATCGCCTCGGGCGAGGCCATGGCCTCCTACGCCCTGTCCGAGCGCGAGGCGGGCTCCGACACGGCGTCGATGCGCACGCGCGCGGTGCTGGACGGCGACCACTGGGTGCTCAACGGCACCAAGTGCTGGATCACCAACGCCGGCGAGTCCACCTGGTACACCGTCATGGCCGTGACGGACCCCAACGCCGCGAAGAAGTCCGCCGGCATCTCGGCGTTCGTCGTGCACAAGGACGACCCCGGCTTCTCGGTGGGCCCGAAGGAGCGCAAGCTCGGCATCAAGGGCTCGCCGACCCGCGAGATCTACTTCGAGAACTGCACGATCCCGGAAAACCGGATCATCGGTGAGCCGGGGACGGGTCTGAAGACCGCTTTGAAGACGTTGGACCACACGCGTCCGACGATCGGTGCGCAGGCCGTCGGCATCGCGCAGGGCGCGCTCGAGGCCGCGGTCGCGTACGTCAAGGACCGCAAGCAGTTCGGCAAGTCCATCTCAGACTTCCAGGGCGTGCAGTTCATGCTCGCCGACATGGCCATGAAGATCGAGGCCGCCCGCCACATGGTCTACGTCGCGGCCGCCAAGGCCGAGCGGGGCGAGCCGAACATCGGCTTCATCACCGCCGCCGCCAAGTGCTTCGCGTCGGACGTCGCCATGGAGGTCACGACCGACGCCGTGCAGCTGTTCGGCGGCGCCGGGTACACGCGCGACTTCCCGGTGGAGCGGATGATGCGCGACGCGAAGATCACGCAGATCTACGAGGGCACGAACCAGATCCAGCGCGTCGTCATGTCCCGCGCCCTGCTCAACGGCTAGATCAACGATCTTGACCATGGTCCGGAGGCGGCTGATTTCCATGATCATGCCGCCTCCAGGCCGTGATCTTGAGAACCGAACACACCGTTGATAGCGAGCCGTGCCCGCTCGTGACTGGACGGGACCAGGTGCGTGTATGTGCGGAGCGTGAAGCCCGGATCGGAGTGACCCAGGTACTCGGCCAGCTCCTTGACCGAGACGCCCTGGGAGAGCAGCACCGAGGCGTAGAAGTGTCTCAGCGCGTGCATCCCGTCCGCCCGCTTGCGGTAGATGAGACCGGCCTCCCGGAACGCGCCCATCCAGACGACCTTGTGGAACAAGTCGCCCGTGTAGAGCCGTCCACCGTCCCCAGTGGCCAGCAGGCGGACCGTCACCGGGTCCCCCTCCGGGTCCTTCCACGGCAAGGTCACCTCGACCGGCGGGTACAGCTTCATGTGCCCCCTGATGGCCCGCAGGATGCCGGACGCCAGCGGCACCACCCGCCGCTTCCCGCCCTTGGGGAGCGCGAACACGAGCCGACCACGAACGACCCTTAGTTGCCGCTGAACGCGCAGCACCATCCCGGCGTCGTCCACATCGTCCGGTGACAGGCCGAGGATTTCGCCTTGCCGGAGACCGCAGCCAGCGCCGAGGGGGCAAACGATCGCGAAGCGCGGTTCGATCGCCCCCTCGATCTCCAACACGCGGTCTTCCGGCCAGACGATGATGTTGGGGCTGACCGACGTGGGCCGCTTGATGGTCTTGGCCTTGCACGGGTTCTCCGTGATCAGCTTGTCTTCAACGGCCGAGTCCATCACCGACGACACGATGGTGAACAGCACCGTTTTGTAGTTCTCGCTCAGTCGTTCCTGCTCCAGGATGCCGAGCCATTCCCGAACAGTTGCAGGCTTGATCTTGCCGACCGGCAGTTCGCCGAAATGTGGGCAGATTCGGCTATCCAGTCGACTCCGGATTGCCTCCCGAGTCGCCGCATCGGGCGACTGCGCTTGAATCCAGTTTTCGGCTTGCGTTTTGAACTTGCGCTTACCTGCTTTCGGGTCTATGTACTTGCCCTCCAGTTTGTTGGACTCCACTTCCAGCAGGAAGTCATCTGCCCGCTTCTTCTGCCGGTCCGGGTAGCTCTTGCTCTTCTCGGCTCCCACGCGGCGAACCGCTTGTACACCGTCGGCCACGGCGGGAAGTCCACGGGCAGGGCCCGCCACTTGATGCCGTTGTCGACCACGTAGAGGATCGCGTCCACGATCACCTGACGGCAGTATTTCTCCCGCCGCCCGCCCGACCGGCCAGGCACGCCGGGTCGGGCAGCAGCGGATCGCGTTCGGCCCACTGGGCGTCGGTGACGTCGGTGGGGTACCGAGCTGTCCGCACGGTGGGCTGGTGGGAGGCGGACAGGCGGCAGCACGGGGCACCCGCGGTGACACCGCCCGCGGGATCGGGCACGATAACAACGGAACTCCTGGCAGAGCGGCGCTTCGACAACGTCCGATCTACCAGGAGTTCCCTCGTCTCCGCACCAAAGGCCCTCACCTGATCAAGCTCGGAAACGGCCACTGACGGCATGACCCGCCTGGTCAGGGGTGCAAGATTCGGCGCGGGTGACAGGATGGCGCTTATCCGCTACGCAAGCGAGCGGAGGCGGTTAGACGCTAATGGCAGTTTGATGGAGAAGAGCAAATACATCCTACCCCTATACCGTACCGACTGCCGTTTGAGATCATTTCAGATGCTTGAGAGAAGCAGTCCGGATTCCTTTAATGATGTCTTGTCCAAGTTGATCCACTACGTCACTCTTGACCCTGTTCCATTCGGTCATATTAATTTTCAGCATAATCCCGGATGCCTTCAATTTGAATTCTTGGTACGTTGATGATACAAACATGGTACGCCAGTCGTCAATGTAGTTACTGACACTAAAAAATGCGTAACCCCAGCAAGGTTGGCCGTTCGCGTCATGGAACGTGGGGGACTGTCCGAAATCCGAGTAACTTTTTGAAGTCTGCGTGTGGCCCCACCAAAAGTTCATAAAGTCGGTAATGGCAGGATCTTCGGAATTGCCGGAAATGAGTTTATTAAGGCCGGACCAGATGGACGAGGAAGCATTGCCCGCGATAGCTTGTAGTGCCTCTGTAACGAGATCGCCAAGCTTAAGGGTTCCCGAGTGAGTTTCTTCGTATGTGCTGAATTTCGACGAGGAAGCTACGTCAACCCATCCAACGCTCTCATTAAGGGCTTTCGTGAGGGTGTCGTACCAAACTTTGCTGTGGTAGAGCGACTCTCCAGTGGGGACGTCTGCTGGCAACAAGCCGCGTGCGGCTTCCTGCATGAATAGAATAGTTTGGTTTACCGCATCGAGTTCGTCCGGTGGAATGTTGATGCTGGGCACTAGGGTATCGGTAACTGCGGATACAGTATCCGGTTTGACTGTCTGGACGGTTCCGGTCATGTCACGCTCCTCTGTTGGTCACGCACGCCTTGGCTTTCACATTTGCCCACCTCGGCGTCCATCCATTAGTCCAACATCATGGGACAGGTAGGCGCATGTCCAAGTGGGGCGTGTCGCCCAAAGGAGGGAGGGAACATGGCACGCATTTACGCACTAGTAACGTACGGTAATTTTGTAACTCACTCGTCCTGGGGCGTCTTCACTTCACAGCGGAGTGGAATCGAAGGTCCAGTATAGATAAGGAGTTGACTCTGGTGGGTACGCGCGGCCCCGTTCCCAAGCGCAGTGATCAGCTCATGGGCCATTGGTCCAAGGATCGGAAGGATGGTGCGTCCAAGCCTGAAATGCGGGGTACGGTCAAGATGCCGCCACTCGCCATTCCCGGGGCGCATCCGCTTGCACGGGCCTGGTATCGGTCGCTGGCCGAGTCGGGACAGTCCCGCTACTACGAACCGTCGGACTGGCAGATGGCGCGTGTAGTGGCCGCTCAGCTTTCGGACTATCTGGGATCCGGGAAGCTGTCCGCCAACATGTTCGCGGCGTTACTCGACGCGTTCGACAAGCTTTTGACTTCCAAGGGTGCCCGGCGCAGGCTGACCCGATCCGGGCGTCGAGCACGGATCGCTACCTGGAAGCCACGCAGGTCCCGATCGCCTCGTCCACGGCCCCCTTCGCCCCGAGCACGCACGGCGACTCCGCGGTCAGCGACCTGTCCGCGAGCTGCTGCGCGGCCGCGATCGCCACGTTCATGAGCCGCGTCGGGCTCCCGCTGTCCGCCGCGGCCTTCACCGCCTCGGAACGGGCTTCCTCGGTCGTGCAGGACAGGTCCGTGCCGGCGCGGTCGACCCGCGGCAGCCACAGCGCCTTCGTCCCGGCGGGGCAGGGCTCGACCTGCCACCGGGTGTTCGCCGCGGCCGACGCAGCCGGTGCCGAGAACACGACGAAGCCGAACACGAGACCCAGAGCCAAGAAGAAACGTCCCATGACCCCGAAGGTAACCGCGGCTACCGGCCCCGGCCGGGGGAACCGTTGTCACCAAAGGTGATTACGCAGAGCAGGGGAACGGCCACAGTGGACCGTTCCCCCACGGGGGTCACGACAGCGTGGCCAGGAGCTCGCCCAGCCGCTCGTACGACCGCCCGGCACCGTCGGCCATGCCCGTGGCCAGCACCGCGTCGCGCGCCTCCTGCGACACGAGCCGCATGGTGGTCGTCATGGTCGTCCGGCCGCCCTCCTCGACGAACTCGACCACGGTCCGCGCCGGCGGGTTGTCCTCGAAGATCTCGGTGTTCGCGATGCGCGAGTGCGGCACCACCTCGGTGTACTCCCCGTGCATCTCGAACGCCTGCGAGCCGTCCGGCAGGGCCCAGCCGTAGCGCCACTTGCCGCCGACGCGGAGGTCGATCTCGCAGATCGGCATCTCCCAGCCGTCGGGGCCGAGCAGCCAGCGCCGCAGGAGCTCCGGTTCGGTGTACGCCTTCCACACCAGGGCGGCGGGCGCGTCGAACGAGCGCGTCATCGCGATCTCGGTGTCGGACGGCAGGGTGACCTCGGTGCCGAACTTGGTGGTGCTCATCGGTCGTTCTCCTTCATCTCGGTCAGGAGCGCGTCGAGGCGCGCGTAGCTCGCATCCCAGAAGCGGCGGTAGTTCTCAGCCCACACGGCGACTTCCTCCAGCGGTGTCGCGTCGAGCCGGCAGGGGCGCCACTGGGCCTCCCTGCCGCGGGTGATCAGGCCTGCCTTCTCCAGCACGCGCAGGTGCTTGGAGATCGCCGGGCCGCTGATGTCGAACGGCTCGGAGAGCTCCTTCACCGTCGCCGGGCCCTCGGTGAGCCGCGCGAGGATCGCCCGGCGGGTGGGGTCCGCCAGCGCGGCGAAGGTGGCGCTCAGCTGGTCCATCTCTTACCTAACCACTTGGTTATCTAACCTCTTGGCTAAGTAAGCCGCATCGACGTGCTGATGTCAACCCCCGGGCAACCGCGGAGCGTGCCGGTTCCGTCCTGGAACCATGAGCAGCCGAATCGTCCTCGCCGTCCTGGTGCTGGCCGTCGCCGGATGTGGTGACCGGCCCACCGGTCAGGGCGCGGACCTGCGGGGCAAGGTCTACGTCTCGTCGTCGGTCACCGAGCAGGGCAAGCCCCGTGCCCTGGTCGAGGGCACGAGCGTCGAGCTGAGCTTCACCGGCGACGGCAGGCTGATCGCCCGGGCGGGCTGCAACCAGATGCAGGGGCCGGTGGGCCTCGACGACGGCAAGCTCTCGGTGGCGGAGCTCAGCACCACCACGATGGGCTGCCCGGACCCCGAGCTGCACCGGCAGGACCAGTGGCTGTCGGACCTGCTCGACGCGAAGCCCGCCTGGAAGCTCGACGGCGCGAACCTCGTGGTCACCGGCTCCGGCGCGGAGATCGTCCTCGTGACCGAGCAGCCCGCCACCCTGGAGGGCACCTGGACCGTCGACGGACTCGTCACCAGTGACGCCGTCTCGTCGGTGCCGCAGGGCGCGAAGGCCACGCTCGTCTTCCGCAACGGCGTCATGAAGGTCGACACCGGCTGCAACTTCAACGGCGCCGACCTGCCGTACGAGCTGAGCGGCCAGGTGCTCAAGGTGCAGCTGGGGCCCACGACGCTCAAGTCGTGCGGGCCGGTGGACGAGGTCGAGAACGCCGTCCGGGCGGCGTTCGAGGGCGGGCAGGTCACCCACGAGATCAAGCGCAGCACGCTGACGCTGACGAACGCGTCCGGCGCCGGTTTGACGCTCGAGAAGTAGGAGGAACGGCATGCGGGAACTCGAAGGTGTCTGGACGGTCGACGGGCTCATCACGAACGACGACGTGTCGCCGGTGCCGGCCGGGGTGAAGGCGACGATCTCCTTCGAGGACGGGCGGATCGACGTGCACGGCGGCTGCAACAGCGGTTCGGCCGACGGGTGCGAGGTGGACGGCCGGACGATCACGTTCGGCCCCCTGGTCTCGACGCTGATGCTGTGCGGCCCGGACGAGATGGCGGTGGAGCACGCGGTGTTCACGGCGCTCGGACGAGGCGAGGTCACCTACCGGATCGACAGCGGGGCGGTGACGCTGACGAACGCGGAGGGCGCGGGACTGAGGCTCAGGAGGTAGGCGATCTGCGAACCTGTGGAGTCGCTGTTGGCTTCCTGTCGAAATCATGAGGTCGTTCAAACCTGCACTACTTTTGGTTCGAGGTTGAACGACCTTCAGCGGAATGACAGGATCGGGGAGCAACGGACATGGTCAAGGACATCGCCGCACTCATCGGGCGCATCGCCGTCGGCGTCGTCTTCGTCGCGCACGGCTGGCAGAAGTTCACCGAGTTCGGCATGGCCGGCACCGCCGCGTCGTTCGACAAGATGGGGGTGCCGCTGCCGACGCTGTCCGCGTGGTTCGCCGCGGTGGTCGAGCTCGTCGGTGGCCTCGCGCTGATCGCGGGCCTCGCGTTGCCGGTCGCCGGCGTGCTGCTCGCCGTCAACATGCTCGGCGCGTGGCTGATCGTGCACCTGCCGAACGGCCTGCTCGGCGAGGGTGGCGCCGAACTGGTCGTCGTGCTCGGCGCCGCGGCCCTCGCGCTCGGCTTCAACGGCGGCGCCTACGCGCTGGACCGCGTGCTGTTCAAGAACAACAGGGTGCTCAACCCAGCTGCAGCGTGACCTTCTCGCTCTCCCGGCGCGCGGCCACCAGGCCCGCGTCGGGATTGCTCACCTGCACCAGCGATCCACCGGCCGCCAGCACGGCCAGGAACCCTTCCACCACACCGGCGGGCACGTTCCACTCCACAGTGGACAGAACGCGCTGGTCGGCGCCCAGCTTCGCCCCCAGGTCGCGCGCCTCGGCCACCACTTCCTCCACAGTGGACCCGCACAGCGCCGGCGTCGTGCCGGGCGTCGGCTGCCACGGCGTGAAGTCGTCGCCGTGCACCCGCACGTCGTCCATGTAGTCGACGGGTGCGCCCGAGCCCCGGCCCCAGACGTCCAGCGAGGCGACGGCCACGACGTCCGCGTCTGCCGTGCCGCCGGGCGGGACGACGGCGACCTTGGCCTCCTCGCCCGCGCCGACCACGTGGGCACCGCACCACCACGCGCCGAGCAGCAGGCCCGCCGTCTGCCAGTGCGCGGGCAGCAGCACCGCCACCGGGTCACCCGGCTCGACGTCGTGCTCGTCGCGCAGCCAGTTCGCGGTCTTCGCCGCCCAGTTCGCCGTCGTGGCGCGGGACAGCTCCATGCGCGTGCCGGCCGCGTCGTCGAAGTGCGTGATCAGCGGCCGGCCGGGGTCGGCCTTCAGCAACGGCGTGAAGAGGATCTCGGTCACGCTCACGCGGCACTCCTAGTCGACGCAGGGCACATCCTGTTGGGCCTGGACGGCGTGCGCGCCGTCCAGCGAGAGCAGCTTTTCAGGGCCGAACCGCGACGGGCCGGCCGGGGTCGTGGACGACGGTGCCGTGGAGGAGGGGGCGGGCGCCGGGGTCTCGCCGATCTGCTGCGCGACCCACGCCTTCACCGCCTCCCGGTCGACCGTGACCACGCTCTGGCCGCGCTCGTTGCGCGCGTCGATGTTCGTCACCGGGATCGTGGCGAACTCCACGTTGCCCGACGCGAGGCCCTGCGCCTGCGCCGCGAGCGTCGCGAGGTCGAGCTTCTGGTCCACGACGACGGACTTGGACACCGCGTCCAGCAGACCGTTCATCTTCGCCGGGTCGGCGAACGTGCCCGCGGACAGCAGCTGCTTCATCGCCTGCGACATGAACACCTGCTGCCGCGCGATGCGACCCAGGTCACCACCGGGCATGTTCCGCTGCCGCACGAACGACAACGCGTCGCCGCCCGAGACCAGCTGTTCGCCCGCGCGGAAGTTCGCGCCGGAGTTCGGGTCGGACGTGCCCGCCTTCAGGCACACCTTCACGCCGCCGATCACCTCGGTCAGCAGGTAGAACCCGTAGAGGTTGATCTCCGCGTAGTGGTCGACGCGCATCCCGGTCAGGTCCTGCACCACCTGCACCAGCGCCTTGCGCCCGGCCTCGTCCGACCGGCGCTCGCGCTCCTGCTGGTCGCTCACCCCTTCGGCCTGCAACCGCTCGGCGGTGAGGAACTTCACCGCGCCGTACGCCGAGTTGATCTTGTCCTCGCGGAAGCCGGGGATCGGCACGGACGTGTCGCGCGGGATCGAGATCGCGCTCGCCTTGCCGCCGTTGCGCGGCACCCGCATGACGATGATCGTGTCCGTGTTCACCGTGTCCGTGCCCTCGGTGCGCAGCTTGCGCAGCACGTCCGCGGGAAGTGGCCTGCCCTGCGCGTCCGTCCGGCTGTCGCTGCCCACCAGCAGGATGTCGATCGCGCCGTCCTCGGCGGGCGGCGAGTTCGGGATGTCCTCCAGCACCTGGAGGATCTCCGTGGTGTTGGTGTTCTGCTTCACCAGGCGCAGAGCGGTCCAGAAGTAGCCGGAGAACGCCAACGTTGTCACGGCCGCGAGTGCGATGACCGTACGGCCCAGTACCCGTGCGGTCTTCTTCGCGCGTGCGGCAGTGCTCACCGTCGGTCCTCCGTGTGCTGGATTTGCGTGCTCAGCGTAACTATCGGAAGACCGTTACGCGGGGTTTCAGTTCACGCAGACCAGTCCGCCCGCCGTGATCGGCGGGGTGCTGCTCGAGGTCGCGGCGGACGAGGAACCGGGGACGCCCTGGAGGTCGACGTCCTCGGGGTCGTCGGGCGGGGTGTAGTCGGTGCCGACGAAGACCTGCACCTGTCCCTTTCGGACGGACGTGTCCTCCTCGACCTTCGTGCTCGCGCCGAGCTCGGCCGCCACCCTGCGGGCGGAGCCCTCCTCGCCCGGCGCGTGCCGCACGACGGTGGTGTCGCTCGTCTGCGGCGCCGCCGACACGGGTCCGCGCTGGAAGCCCTTGGCGGCCAACGCGTTCATCACCTCGCCCGCGAGGCCCTGCACACCGGCGGCGTTGAGGACCTGCACGGTGATCGACGAGGCGGGCGGCGCGGGGAGCTGAGAAGTCGTCGTGACCGGGGGCGAGCTGCTCGCCGTCGTCCTGTCCGCGGCCAGGGTGGTGAGGAACTTCTTGACCTCGGCGGCGTTCACCGGCAGCACGTTGCCGTCGCTGTACGTGTCCGTCGGTTCGCCCACCGGGATCGTCTTGAACTCGATGTTGCCGCCCACGAGGCCCTGCATCTGCTCGGCGAACGTGGTGATGTCCCAGCCCGAGCTGAGGATCACCGACCTCTGCACGGCCTCGACCAGCCCGTTGAGCTTGGTGGGGTCCGTCAGCGTGCCGGTCGACAGCACCTTCTTCGCCAGCGCCCCGATGAACACCTGCTGGCGCACGACCCTGTCCAGGTCGCCGCCGGGCAGGCCCTTGCGCTGCCGCACGAACGACAGCGCCGACACGCCCTCGATCGTCTGCGGGCCGGCCTTGAAGTTCGCGCCGGAGTCGCGGTCGGCGGTGTCCTCCTTCAGGCACACCTCGACGCCGCCGATGGCCCTGGTGACCTCGTAGAAGCTCGCCAGGTTGACCTCGGCGTACCGGTCGATCCGCACCTGGTTGCCGGACAGGCCCTCGATGGTCTTGATCAGGGTCTTGCGGCCCGCGGCCATCGACTCGGTGCGGATGCGCGCCTCGTCGGTCACCCCCTGCGCACGCAGCTCCTGGTCGACCGTGTTGCGCTGGCGGGCGAACGCCGAATTGATCTTGTGCTTGCCGAAGCCGTCGGCGATCTCGACGTAGGAGTCGCGCGGGAACGAGATGGCGACCGCGCGCGTGCCGTCGACCGGGATGTGCACGAGGATCACCGTGTCGGTGTTCTGCTCGCCGTCGGGGATGCCGCCGTTGAGCAGGGCCAGCGCCTCCTGGGACAGCGGGTTGCCCTGCGCGTCCGTGCGGCTGTCCATGCCGACCAGCAGGATGTCGACCGCGCCGTCGAGCGGCTTGGGACCCTGCTTGGTGAGCTCGTCGGAGATGACCTCGGTCTTGACGATGCCGTCGTTCGCCGTCCGCAGCCTGTTCCAGCCGTAGGACGTGATGACGAGCACAGCCGACGAGACGAGGGCCACGAAGATCTTCCCCGCCACCAGGAAAGCGCGGAAAGCCGCCGACGGCCGGGCTCCCGTCACCCCGACCGGCAGACTTCTGCCTTCCACAGCCGTTCCCTCCCCCACAACCACCAGTCTAGTTCTTTATAGGTCAGACGACGTGACGTTGCTGTGGGTTGCAGCGATTACGTACGTGGAAGACTGCGAGCGGGGAACTCCACGGGAGGAAGTGGCATGCGCGTACTGGTGACAGGTGGGGCCGGGTTCATCGGCTCGCACTACGTGCGGGAGTTGGTGAGCGGGTCCTACCCGGCGTTCGCCGGTGCCGAAGTGGTGGTGCTCGACAAGCTCACCTACGCGGGCAGCGAGACGAACCTCGCGCCGGTCGCGGGCGAGTTCGAGTTCGTCCGGGGCGACATCTGCGACGCCGCCGTGGTCGCCGAGCAGATGCGCGGCATCGACGTCGTGGTGCACTTCGCGGCCGAGTCGCACGTCGACAGGTCCATCACGGGGTCGGCCGACTTCGTCCTCACCAACGTCCTCGGCACCCAGACGCTGCTCCAGGGCGCCCTCGACGCGGGCGTCGGCCGGTTCGTGCACGTCTCGACGGACGAGGTCTACGGCTCGATCGAGGAGGGCTCCTGGAGCGAGACGCACGTCCTCGAGCCCAACTCGCCGTACTCGGCCTCCAAGGCCTCCTCGGACCTGCTCGCCCGCGCGTTCCACCGCACCCACGGGCTGCCGGTGAGCATCACGCGGTGCTCGAACAACTACGGTCCGTACCAGTTCCCGGAGAAGGTGATCCCGCTCTTCGTCACCAACCTGATCGACGGCGAGAAGGTGCCTCTCTACGGCGACGGTCTGAACGTCCGCGACTGGCTGCACGTCGACGACCACTGCCGCGGCATCCAGCTCGTCGCCGAGGGCGGCCGGCCCGGTGAGATCTACAACATCGGCGGCGGCACCGAGCTCACCAACCGCGAGCTGACCGAACGGCTGCTGGCCGCGACGGGCCGCGACTGGTCGGCCGTCGAGCCGGTGCAGGACCGCAAGGGCCACGACCGCCGCTACTCGGTCGACATCTCCAAGATCTCCTCCGAGCTGGGCTACGCGCCGCGGGTGGACTTCACCGCGGGCCTCGCGGACACCGTCGAGTGGTACCGCGAGAACCGCGCCTGGTGGGAGCCGCTCAAGCGCCGCGCCGCGCCGGCGAGGGGCTGAGGGCGTTGATCCTCGTCCCAGGAGGTCGTGGCCAGCTCGGCCACGACCTCGCCGCACTGTCCGCCGACGTCCGTGCGGTGTCCTCCGCCGAGCTGGACGTCACCTCGGTGACGGCCGCCGACCTGGCCGGCGCCTCCGCGGTGGTCAACTGCGCCGCCTACACCGCCGTCGACGCCGCCGAGACCGACGAGGAGCGCGCGTTCGCGGTCAACGCCGTCGGTGCCGGGCTCCTCGCCGAGGCGTGCGCCACCGCGGGCATCCCGATGGTCCACGTGTCGACGGACTACGTCTTCTCCGGTGACGGCACGCGACCCTACGAGCCGTCCGACCCGGTGGGCCCGAAGTCCGCCTACGGCCGCACGAAGCTCGAAGGCGAACGCCGCGTGCTGGAGGCCGGCGGGTACGTCGTGCGCACCGCGTGGGTGTACGGCGTGCACGGCTCGAACTTCGTGAAGACCATGGCGGCACTGGAGTCCTCGCGGCCGACTCTGTCCGTTGTGGACGATCAGGTCGGCTCGCCGACGTGGTCGCGCGACCTCGCGGCCGGTCTTCTCGAACTGGTGTCGGTGCTGCCCTCGGAGCGCCTGCTGCACGCGACGGGCGGCGGTGAGACGACGTGGTTCCGCTTCGCGCAGGCGATCTTCGAGGAGTTGGGCGCCGACCCCTCGCGCATTCAGCCCTGCACCACGGCCGAATTCCCGCGACCCGCCCCGCGACCCGCCTACTCGGTGCTGTCGGGGGCCGCGTGGGCGAAGGCGGGGCTGCGCCCGTTGCCGCAGTGGCGAAGCGCCCTTTCGGAGGCGTTCCGGGCGGGCGTCGTAGCTCCGCGTGCAGGTGCTGCGCCATTGGGGTGACCGGTCTGGCACGGCCGTTGCCGGTGCGGCAGCCTGTTCGGCATGTTCGATTCCGGGCGCACACCTCAGCGTCCCGCGACAGAGGATTCCGAACGGCAGCGCTTCCTCAAGAGCGTTGCCGTCGTCACGGGCTCTCGGCAGGTCTCGATGAGCCAGCTCGACAAGTGTTCGCCGAGGCCGCACTCCCGGTGAAGCGCGGGGGCGCCGGGGTTTCCGGCGCCCTGCGGCGAGCTCAGGAACGGCTGCGCCGGTACGCCTCGACGGTCTTCTCCGCGCACCGCCGCCAGGTGAAGCCGGACGCGTGCGCCCGGCGTTCGGACTGGGCCTCGGGGGTGGCGGGAGCCGCCACGGCCCTGGCGAGCCCGTCGGCGAGCCCCTCGACGTCCCCGACCGGCACGTGCAGCGCGTGCCCACCGGCGACCTCGCGCAGGGCGGGCACGTCCGAGCACACCACGGGAACGTTGCAGGCCAGCGCTTCCAGCACCGGCAGGCCGAAGCCCTCGTCCCGCGACGGCAGCACCAGCGCCGTCGCCCCGGCCACCACCGACCGCAGGTGCACGTCCGAGAGGTACCCGGTGCGCAGCACCCGTCCGTCCACACCGGACCGGCCGGGTCCGACGATCACCAGCGGCGGCAGCGACGGGTCGGAGGCGTGCGCCTCGGCCAGGTACCCGAGGCCCTTGCGCGGTCCGTCCGCACCCACGAACAGCAGGTACTCCGACGGCAGCCCGAGCCGGCCGCGCAACGTCGTGGACGGCGGCCGTGCGGCGAACCAGGCCGGGTCGACGCCCAGCGGCGTCACGACGATCTTCTCCAGGGGCACCGAGAACCGGTCCGCGACCACGGAGGCCACGGCCGCGGTGGGCGTGCAGATCACGTCCGCGCGCTGGGCCGAGAGCCGGACCAGCTCCGGCAGCCGGCGGTCCGACGGCGGCAGGTCGCCGGGGGCGTCGAGGAACGCCAGGTCGTGGATCGTGACGACCTTGCCGGCCCGGATCGTCGGTGGCAGCACGAAGTTCGTGGCGTGCATGACGTCGGTGAACCCGGCCAGCACCTCGACCGGCGGGAACGGGGCGTTGAGCCACATCTGGCGCAACGCCCGTGCCGCGACGGGCAGGCCGCGCGCCGTCACGTCGTGCGGCAGCACCGTCCGCAACGCGCGCCAGCCGCGCAGGGTGAACGCCACCGCCCGGACGTCGACCTCCTCCGGCATGGACGCCAGTTCTTCGGCCAACGCCGCTGTGTAGCGGCCGATTCCGGTGCGGTGCCCGAGCAGGGGGGTGCCGTCGAGCAGCACCTTGAGGGGTTTGCGGGATCTCGCCATTTACCTGCCACCACGCGCGATCTTGCGCAGACGCCCCGTCGCCCGCTTGGCCAACTCGGTCGGGCCGCCCGCGTCCAGGTACTCGCGCACCAGCTGCAGGTCCCGCTTCACCTTGTCCGCCGTGCTCAGCTCCGGTGTGCGCACCATCGGTGCGGAGCCGGGCAGGCGGTCCGCGGCGGGCCTGGGGTTGCGGCAGAACTCCGCCAGCGGCGCGAGCGCCGTCTCCCAGGTGAACCGCTCGCGGACGACGGCGATGCGCTCGCGGCACGCGGCCGCGAACTCCTCGTCGTAGAGCACCTTCTCCAGCGCGTCGGCCAGCGCCTCCGGGTCCTCCGGTGGCACGACGACGCCCAAACCCTCGCGCAACACCAGGTCCGCGAACGAGTCGCCGGACGTGGTGACGATCGGCAGGCCCGCCCACAGGTAGTCGAGCACCCGCGTGCGGAACGCGAACGTGGTCTCCACGTGCTCGTAGTGCGTGGTGACACCGCAGTTCGCGTCGAGCAGCCAGTTCTGCCGCTCGGTGTAGGGCACCCAGCCGTCGTTGAAGAACACGGTCTCGCCGGTCAGCCCCAGCTGCGCGGACAGGGCCCGCGTCCGGCCCGCGATGTCCATGTCCGGGACCTCGGGGTTCGGGTGCTTCATGCCGAGGAAGTAGAGCTTCGCGGACGGCTGCCGCTCGCGCAGGTGGCCCATCGCCTCGATCAGCGACAGCGGGTCGAACCAGCTGTAGACGCCACCGGCCCAGATCACGACCTTGTCGGAGTCGCTCACGCCGGGCACGACGCCCTTGATCGCCGGGCCGGTGCGCTGCGGCGGCTTGCCCGACAGTCCGAACGGGACGATCCCGAGCAGCGACTGCGTGGTCGGGTCGTTGTCGTACAGCGTCGGCGTCAGGCGGCCGAGCGCCGCCAGGTGACCGAGCCAGAAGTGCCGCTGCCGCTCCGACGCGCACAGGAAGAAGTCGCCGCGTTCGAGCTGCGTGTTCAGGACCCTGGTGACGGTCTCCAGGTCGAGGGCGCGCTTCTCGTCCGTGTCGTCCTTGCCCTGCTCCAGCAGTTCCAGGTGCATCGGGTCGTACATGTCGCAGACCACGATCTTGGTCGACGACGCCTTCTTCAGCTCGCTGACCATCTCCAGGGCGTGGCCCTGCAGCACGACCACGTCCGCCCACTCGACGTGCGGCGGCAGCTCCTTCGGCCGGGCGCGCTCGACGGCGAACGGCGCGTCCGGCGGCGCGCACAGCGGGTTCGTCGTCACCAGGCGCACCTGGTGCTCGCCGGACAGCACGTCGGCCATGTGCCAGGCGCGGATCGCGGGACCCGCCATCCGGTCGGAGATCGCGTCACCGGTGATCACGAGGATCTTGCGCGGCTTGCCGAACACGTCGTCGAGGCCGAGGACGTCGACGAGGATGTCGTGCGCCGCGAGGTAGCGCGGCAGCGGGTACGCGGGCTCCAGGGCCTTGCGCATCAACGGGACCAGGTCGGTGTCGGACAGCCGGCGCGCGGCCTGCTCGGCCTTGCGCGACTCGGCCAGCGACGGCATCTGCTCGACGAACTGGTCGATCGCGAGGAACCCGGCGAGCGCCTGCCGCGACATCCCGACCGGCTCGCGGTCCTGCGCGGGGTCGGCGGGCCTGCGGGTGATCTCCAGCTGCGTCGGGTCGATCTCCCCGCGCGCGGTCGCTCGGCGCACGCACAGCGCGAGCGCGGCGGGCAGCACCTTGGCCAGCGTCTCGTCGGAGAAGTTCTTGTAGAGCGACATGAGCGCGTTGCGCTCCAGCAGGTACAGCTCGCGGCTGTGGTCGATCGAGCTCATCGACGCGTGGTGGCGGTGGTAGGTGAGCGACGCCGGTTCGTAGCGGACCCGCCAGCCTCGCAGGTTGAGCCGCCAGCCCAGGTCCACGTCCTCGTAGAACATGAAGAACCGCTCGTCGAACCCGCCGAGCTCGCGGTAGAGCTCCGCGCGCACGAACATCGCCGAGCCGGTGCCGAACAGCACGTCCTTCGCGCCGTCGTGCGAGCCGTCGTCGTCCTGGCCCACGTGGCGCTTGTAGCCCATGCCGAACCAGGTCAGCCCGCCGTCGACGAAGTCGATCTTCTCGCCGTCCCAGTCGAGGACCTTGCTCGCGACCGAACCGACCGCGGGCTCCGCGTGGAACACCCTGATCGCTGCCTTGATCCAGTTCCGGTCCGCGCGGGCGTCGTTGTTGAGGAACGCGAGCACGCCGCCCCTGGCGTGCTCGACGCCGAGGTTGCAGCCGCCGGCGAAGCCGAGGTTGCGCTCGGAGGTGATGATCTCGGCACCGGGCAGGGCGGACCTGAGCCGTGCGGTGTCGTGCGCCTCGTTGTCGACGACGATCACCTGGAGCAGCTCGGCGGGGTAGTCCACCTCGGCCAGCCCGCGCACGCAGGTGATGGTGTCCTCCGCGCCGCGGTAGTTGACGACGACGACGGACACGACGGGCAGTGAGGATCGATCCACGCGCTAAGCCTGCCTCATCACTCTGCGCGCCCGCAGTGTGGTTGCACAGATCAACAGCAGCAGGACGGCGGCGGGCACCCCGAAGACCCACTCGCCGGACCAGTCGTTGCGGTCGGCGAGCAGCGGCTTCATCAGCGGGTGGCGCAGGACGGTGGCCGGACCGGGCGGCATCCGCTTGTCCTGCTCACCCCGCACCACGATCCGCAGCTCGGCGCCGTCGGGGCAGGTGACGTGGTGGGCGAACACCGGGTTGTCCGGTCCGGGGACCTCCTCCACGCTCGTGATGACGCACGTCTGCCGCGTGGCCAGGACGTCCATCAACGCGCGGTGACCGTCGCCGACGAGCACCGCCGTGCCGGGGATCACGACCATGAACGCGGGCAGCACCAGCCACGCCGGGCCGAGCTTGCCGACGCCCCACGCGAACGCGAACGACAGCAGGCACGCCGGTACGAGCACCACGAGCTGGTACTCCTCGGGCACGACGGCACCCAGCACGACCGCGGCGGCGATCGCGGCGAGCCCGACCACGACGAGCGGCACCGGCCGCCTCACGGCTGCTTCCTGATCAGCCAGGCGACGGGAACGAGAAGAGTCATCGCTACGGGGACGCCTGTGACCGGCAGGAGGTTCCACCGCGCATCGTCGGCCCACACCGGCCGCAGCGGCGGCCCGACGAGCACCTCGGTCTCGCGCACCGCCAGGCGGTCGTCCCAGTCGCGGTCCAGCTCGACCTCGCCGCTGCGGCACGTCAGCACGTAGCCGACCGACGGGTACTTGGCGGACGGGTGCTCGTCGGTCTCGGCGACGACGCAGCGCTCGGTGTGCCCGATCCGCTGCATCAGCACGCTGTGCACGCCGAACGTCAGCAGGAACGGCGCCACCAGGCCGAGGACGAACGCGGGCAGGGCGACCCACCTGTTCTCGGCGAGCCCGCTCACGCCGAGGGCGTAGGCGAGACCGCCGAGCAGGGCGACGAACACCAGCCCGTAGGTCAGCGTGACGCTGAGCCCGACGCCGGTCGCCAGTGCGACCAGACCGCCGCTGACCAGCAGCAGGGCGAACCGTCGCGGCACCGGCGAGGTGTCCGGCCGGTGGAGCGCGCGGGGCTCGCGGCCGCGTGGCATCAGCGGCCCGCCCAGTCCTGCCAGACGCGGCGGCGGGAGACCTCGGTGGTGATCCTCACCCTCTGGAAGAGGGTGGCCGGGAGCCGCAGCAGGACCTCCCCGAACACGCGGGCGCGCAGGCCCGGGCGGAAGTTGGCCGCGTCCGGGACGTCCTTGCGGAACGGCAGCAGCACCGTGATCGCGAGGAACCGGGCCAGTTGGGTGGCCGCGACGCCCGCGGGGGCGCAGCGCAGCAGCATCAGCAGGCGGTTGCGCTCGTTCCAGCGGTGGAAGAGCACCGAGCCGGGACGCGTGCTGGCGCCGTGCCTGTGGCGGACGCGCGCCGGTCCGACGGAGATCACGCGGTGCCCGGCCAGCCGCAACCGCCAGGCCGTGTCGGTGTCCTCGTAGTAGCAGAAGAAGCTCGCCGGCACGCCGCCCACGGCCCTGAGCACGTCCGTCCGGAGCAGTGCCGCACCCCCGCAGAACCCGAACACCTCGCGTCCGGCCAGCACGACGTCCCTGCCGTGGCCGTCCGCGGTCAGCGCCACGCCGACGGACTGCGTCGAGCCGTCCAGGAGCAGGATCGACGAGGTGGCGGCCGCTGCCAGGGGATCGGCTCCGAGAGCGCTCTCCAGCTCGGCCAGCCACGACCGGTCCGGCGCCGCGTCGTCGTTGAGCCACGCGACGTACGGGGTGTCCACCCTGTCCAGGACGGCCGCGAGCCCGCCCGCGTAGCCGAGGTTGCGCGGCAGCCGGACGACCTCGTGCCCGCCGAGCAGCTCGGCCGTGCCGTCGTCGGAGGCGTTGTCCACGATGATCGTCCTGTGTGGACTCTTCTGGGCGGCGAGGGCGTCCAGGCACGCCTTGACGTGGTCACGGCCGCGCCACGTCACGACCACCACGGTGCTGAGAGCGGACACGGCGTGAGACGGTACGCGACGTGCCCGAGCTAGTAGTGCTGACCGAGCAGCTCAACGCCCCGGTCCCCGGCGGTACCGGCCGCTACACGGCGGAGCTGCTCCCGGCGTTGGCGAAGACCGCCCCGGACGGCTGGTCCGTGACGACCGCGGCGACGGCCCGCGCCGACCGCGTGATCAGGGTGCCGCGCCGGGTGCTCGTGGCGCTGTGGGAACGCGGGCTGCCACCGGCGCTCGGCCCGCACGTGCACGCCCCGACGCCGCTCGCCCCGCTGCCGGGGGCCGTCGTCACCGTGCACGACGTGGTGCCGTGGACCCATCCGGAGACGTTGACCCCGCGCGGCGTCGCGTGGCACCGCAAGGTGATCTCCCGTGCGGCGCGTGAGGCCCGTGCGCTCGTCGTGCCCACTCAAGCGGTTGCGTCTCAATTGGCGGAGTGCGTTCGGGTCGAGGTGCCGGTGCACGTCGTGCCGAACGGCGTGACACGGCTCGTCAGCGCTTCACGGCCTGATGACCTGCCACCGTCGTACGTGCTCGCGGTGGGGACGATCGAGCCGCGCAAGGGCTTCGGGTTGCTGGTGCGGGCGACCGAACGGCTGCGGGTGCCGCTGGTCGTGGTCGGCCCGCAGGGGTGGGGCGACGTCGACCTGCGCGCGCCGCACGTGACGTTGCTGGGCAGGGTCTCCGACGAACGGCTCGCCTCGGTGCTGGCCGGTGCGACGGTGCTCGCCGCCCCCAGCCTGGCCGAGGGCTTCGGGCTGCCGGTGCTGGAGGCGATGGCCGCGGGCGTGCCCGTCGTGCACTCCGACGACCCGGCCCTGGTGGAGGTCGCGGGAGGTGCCGGAACCGTCGTGAGGCGGGGTGACCTGGCGTCGTTGACGGAAGGACTGCGGGCCGTTCTGGCGGATCCTGGTCACACCGTCTCGGCCGGTCGCACCCGTGCGGGCGAGTTCACCTGGGAAAAGACGGCGGAGGGCGTCTGGGCGGCCCACGCTGTACGAGCGGATTAGCGCATTCTCGCTCGGCGCTTTCCCCGATGACATTACGCTAGCTGATCGTGCCGAGTGCCGAACCCAGCGTGCTGATCGACGCCACCGCGATCCCCGCAGACCGTGGTGGCGTCGGCCGTTACGTGGATTCGCTCGTCGCGGCGCTGGACGCGGACGGCACCAAGCTCTCCGTCGTCTGCCAATCACGGGACGAAGAGCTGTTCAGCAAGATCGCGCCGAACGCCCGCGTGATCCGCGCCGCCGACGCCGTCGCCACCAGGACGGCCCGCCTGGCCTGGGAGCAGACGACGCTGCCCCGCCTGGTCCGCGTGCTCGGCGTCGACGTCGTCCACTCGCCGCACTACACGCTTCCGCTGGCCAGCAAGGCCGCCTCGGTCGTGACGCTGCACGACGCCACCTTCTTCACCGACCCGGTGCTGCACTCGTCGGTCAAGGCGCGCTTCTTCCGCGCGTGGACCCGGGCCTCGCTGCGCCGCGCCGACCTCTGCGTCGTCCCGTCCCAGGCGACCGCCGACGAACTGGTCCGCGTCGCCGCGGCCGACCGCCGGGTGCTGCACATCGCGCAGCACGGCGTCGACACCGAACGCTTCCACCCGCCGTCACCGGACGAGATCGCCGCCGTCCGCCGCACCCTGTCGCTGGCCGGCACCCCGTACGTCGCGTTCCTGGGAGCCCTGGAACCGCGCAAGAACGTCCCGGCCCTGATCCGCGGCTTCGCGCAGGCGGTCGCCGGCCGCCCCCACCCGCCCGCCCTGGTGCTCGCGGGCCAGCCCGGCTGGGACAGCCAGGTCGAACGGGCGCTCGACTCCGTCCCGCACCGCATCCGCGTGATCCGGGCGGGCTACCTGCCGTTCGAACAGCTCGCCGGCTTCCTCGGCGGCGCCGAGCTGGTCGCGTACCCGTCGCTCGGCGAGGGCTTCGGCCTGCCGGTGCTGGAGGCGATGGCGTGCGGCGCGTGCGTGCTGACCACCCGGAGGCTGTCGCTGCCGGAGGTAGGCGGCGAGGCGGTCGCGTACTGCGGCGTCGGGGCGGGGGACATCGCGGCGGCGATCGCCGACCTGCTGGACGACCCGGCCCGCCGCGCGTCGCTCGCGGCCTCGGGGCAGCAGCGCGCCAAGGACTTCTCGTGGGCCGTGAGCGCCGAGCGCCACCGGCTGGCCTACGAACGCGCCGCGGTGGTGCGCCGCCGCAAGTGACCCCGGTGCCGCACAGGGCCGTCGGCTGACGGCGCTACTGTGTCGCGCGTGAACTACGGCGACGGACTTGGTGTCGTGACGGTCACGTACTCGCCGGGCGAGACGCTGGCTCCGTTTGTGGACACCCTCGCGAAGGCCACTTCCCGTCCCGTGCGGGTGGTCCTCGCCGACAACGGCTCCACCGACGGGGTGCCGGAGGCGGTCGCGGCGTCCCGGGACCACGTGGAGTTCGTCCCGACCGGCGGCAACCTCGGCTACGGCGGCGGGGCCAACCGCGGCGTCGCGGCCCTGGGACCCGACATCGGCTGGGTGCTGATCTCCAACCCCGACATCGAGTTCGCTCCGGGCAGCGTCGACGCGCTGCTGGAAGCCGCCGAGAGGTGGCCCCGCGGAGGGATGTTCGGGCCGTTGATCCGGGAGCCCTCCGGAGAGGTCTACCCGTCCGCCCGGTTGCTGCCCTCGATCGGGCGCGGGATCGGACACGCCCTGTTCGGGTCCGTGTGGAAGTCGAACCCCTGGACGCGGGCCTACCGGCAGGAGAAGGAACCCGTGGAGCGGACGGCCGGGTGGTTGTCCGGGTCCTGCTTCCTGATGCGGCGCGAGGCTTTCGACGCCGTGGGCGGGTTCGACGAGAAGTACTTCATGTACTTCGAGGACGTCGACCTGGGGGAGCGGGTCGCCGCCGCCGGGTGGGACAACGTCTACGTGCCCGACGCCGAGGTCGTGCACATCGGGGGGCACTCGACCGCTCGGGCCTCCACCCGGATGTTGAGGGAGCACCACCGGAGTGCTTACCGGTACCTGGCTGATCGGCATCCCGGGGTGCTCTGGGCCCCGTTCCGGGCGGCTTTGAGGGCCGGGTTGGCTTTGCGGGTGAAGCTTCTCACTCGGTGAGGGGTGCCTGTTTTACCGCTCGCGGCTCCGCCCCGGACCCCGCCGATCTGATCAAAAGCCGGGCCGGCGCCGTTCGCGGGTTGATGGCACGCCTGGTGCGTTGGGCGGCTTGCTGTTGCGTTGGTGGGGTGTCTCGGAAAGACGGCTCGCCTTCGGCGTCGCGGTGACTTGCGTGCGGCGGCGGCGCGCCGGGTCTGCCGGCGTCGGCGTTCTGTCGCGCCGGACTGTCAGACCTGCCGAGTACGTTGGGTCGCGGGGGGTCCTGATCCACAGGGGACGCCTGCGTCAGCCTGCGCGGCCGCGCCCGTGGTGTGTGGTGCCGAGTTCCAGCCCGCGGGTGCGGCAGAGCTCACATGTCGCCGCTGAGCCGTTTCGACAGCGAGTTGCGGTTCTGCTGGTGGTTCGAGACGGTCGGGATCATGCCCGGCTGGACGACCTGGGTGATCTCCGCGTCGTCCTTGTGCTGCGGCTGTGCGGGCATCGGCTGCGTCGGCATCTGGGGCTGCTGCGGCTTGTGCGGCTGCTGCTGGTGCGGGGGGCGCTGGGTGTGCTGGTGCTGACCCATCTGCGCTGGTTGCAGGATCATGGTGGAGTCCGGGTCCCGGCGCGGGTCCATGGCGTTGACCAGCGTTCGGGGGATCTGCTGCGTGTCGGACGCGTCCATGGGGGACGTCATGTTGTCCGGCGTCACGATGTTCCGCCCACGTGCGCGGGCGCGGGCGAGCATGGCGTCGGCCCGGTCGCGGGGGTCCATGTCGGATTTTGCTCCTTGCCGGGACCAGATCCCGTATGACGATCTGCTTCGTGTCAGAGTATTCCGTCGAACGGCTCGCTGTAACGCGGAGGAGGAAAAAGGTGCACGGCGTCGAAGCTGTGGTGCTGGTCGGGGGCAAGGGCACCCGTCTTCGCCCGCTGACCCTGTCCGCTCCCAAGCCCATGTTGCCGACCGCGGGGGTGCCGTTTCTGACGCACCTCCTGTCGCGGATCAAGGAGGCCGGCATCACGCACGTGGTGCTGGGGACCTCGTACAAGGCCGAGGTGTTCGAGGAGTACTTCGGGGACGGGTCCCGGCTCGGGCTGGAGCTCGAGTACGTGGTCGAGGAAGTGCCGCTGGACACGGCGGGGGCGATTCGCAACGTCGCGGACAAGCTGCGTGAGCCCGATGTGATGGTTTTCAACGGCGACATCCTCTCGGGGGTCGATCTGACGGGGATCGTGGACACGCACCGCCGGCACGAGGCCGATGTGACGCTGCACCTGGTGAAGGTGCAGGACCCCAGGGCTTTCGGGTGCGTGCCGACGGACGACGAGGGGCGCGTTCAGGCGTTCCTGGAGAAGACGGAGAACCCGCCGACGGACCAGATCAACGCCGGGTGCTACGTGTTCCGGCGTGAGGTGATCGACGCGATTCCCGCCGGGCGGCCGGTGTCGGTGGAGCGCGAGACGTTCCCCGGGCTGCTCGAGTCGGGCAAGCGGTTGCAGGGCCACGTGGACGCCACGTACTGGCTGGACCTCGGCAAACCGGAGGCGTTCGTGCAGGGGTCCGCGGACCTCGTGCGCGGCGTTGCGCCGTCTGCCGCGGTTGCACAGCCCGGCGACTACCTGGTGCTGGAAGGCTCGGCGGTGCACGAGGGCGCCACGGTCAAGGGTGGCAGCACGGTCGGTTTGAACTGCACGGTCGCAGAGGGGGCTGTGCTCGACGGCGCGATCCTGTTCGACGGTGCGGTTGTCGGTGAGGGTGCCGTTGTGGAGCGTTCGATCGTGGGCGCTGGTGCGCTCGTGCAGGCCGGTGCGGTGCTGCGGGACGCCGTGGTCGGCGACAGCGCCGTGATCGGTGCCCGGTGTGAGCTGATCGGCGGGGCGCGCGTGTGGCCGGGTGTGGTGCTGCCCGAGGCCGGCGTGCGCTTCTCGACGGATGCCTAGCAGAGCCTGGACACCACCGTTCCCACTCGACCTGGGCGCGGTGCTCATGCCGCTGCGCCGCGGACCCGGCGACCCGTCCTTCAGCGCGGAGGGCGGCGTCTGGTTCGCGGCGAACACGCCGTGCGGTGCCGGAACGGTGCACATCAGGAGCGTCGGCGGCGAGGTGCTGGCGGAGGCCTGGGGTGAGGGCGGGCAGTGGCTGCTCGACGGGCTGCCCGCCCTGCTCGGCGCGGACGACCCGGTGGACGAGTTCGTCGCGCACCACCCGGTGGTCGCCGAGTCGAGGAGGCTGCGTCCGGGACTGCGGCTCGGGTCCACCGGACGCGTCTGGGACCTGCTGTTCGCCTCGATCCTGGAGCAGAAGGTCACCGGCGTGGAGGCGTTCCGGACGTGGCGCGAGCTCGGCCGGCGGTTCGGTGAGAGCGCTCCCGGGCCGAAGCCGCTGAAGGTTCCGCCGACGCCGCAACGGTTGCTGGCCCTGCACGACTGGGAGTGGCACCAGTGCGGCCTCGACGGCGCGCGCCGCCGGACGCTGGTCAGGGCCGCGCAGGTCGCGCACCGGCTGGAGAAGGCCGCCGAGATGCGCAGCCGCGAGCTGCTCGAGAAGGTGCCGGGAATCGGCGTGTGGACCTCCGCCGAGGTGGCGCAACGGTCCTGGGGCGACCCGGACGCGGTCAGCGTCGGCGACTACCACGTCGCCAAGAACGTCACGTGGGCGTTGACCGGCACGCCGGGCGACGACGACGCCATGATGGAGCTGCTGGCGCCGTACCAGCCGCAACGCCACCGCGCGGTCCGCTACCTGCTGGCGGCCGGGCTGACGCGGCCGCGGCGGGCACCGAGGTTCTCGCCGCGCGACTACCGCGGGTTCTAGCGCAGCCGCGCGAGAGCGCTCTCGATCAGCGGGTGCAGGTCGTCCACGTTGTCGGGCAACCCGTCCAGCGGCCACCACTGCAGGTCGACCGACTCCGCCGACCGCACCGGCTGCGCGCCGACGGGGGCGCGGACCAGGAACCGCACGTCGAAGTGGCGCGTCGGCTTGCCGAGCGAGCACGTGATCGGGTGCACGTCGAGGTGGATCGGCGTCGGCTCGATGCGCAGGCCGCGCATGCCGGACTCCTCGGTGGCCTCGCGCAGGGCCGCGGCGGACAGCGACACGTCCTCCGGCTCGCAGTGGCCGCCGAGCTGGAGCCACCGGCCCACCCGCGGGTGCAGCGTCAGCAGCGCGTGCTCGGCGGTGGCGTCCAGGACCAGCGCCGAGGCCGTGATGTGCCCAGGTTCGCAGGAGCGCAGGCAGGCGTCCTCGCGGGCCGCCAGGAAGCCCAGGTAGGCCTCGCGCAGGGCGTCCTGGCCGGAGAACCGGCTCAGCGTCGAGACGGCGTCGGCGTGCAGCGTCACAGCTCGACCAGCCCTTCCAGCGGCTCGCGCGGGACGAGCGGTTCGACCGGGTGGCCGACCGCTACCGCGCCCAGCGGTTCCCAGTCACCGGGGACACCCAGCACGGAACGCACCACGTCCGCGCAGAAGATCGTCGACGACACCCAGCACGAGCCGAGGCCCTCGGCGGCCAGCGCCACCAGCAGGCCCTGCACGGCGGCGCCGCCGGCGACCGTGAACATCGTCTTCTCGGCTTCGGCCCGGCGCTCGTCGGGGTAGCCGTGCGCCCCGTCGCGCACGAGGAACGGCACCACGACCTCGGGCGCCTCGACCAGCAGGTCGCCGCGCCGCACCCGGCGCGCGATCTGCTCGGGCGTGAACCCGTCGGCGCGCAGGTCGGTCTCCCACTGCTCGCGCATGGCCCGCAGCAGCTCGGCGCGCTTCTCCCGCACCAGGACGAACCGCAGGGGCTTCGTGTGGTGCGGCGCGGGCGCGGTCAGCGCCGCGCCGACAGCGCGCTTCAGGACGGCGAGGTCGACGGGCTCGTCGGAGTAGAACCGCACGGACTTGCGCAGCAGCACGGCCTCCGCGCGGCCCCGCGCCAGCGCCTCCTCCGTGCCGAGGCGGAACAGGTCCTCCTCGACGGGGCGGTTCAGGTCGCGCGCGGTGGAGCCGTCGTCGACCACGTCGAACCCGCGCAGCACCGCCACCGGAACCCCGCCGAGCTTGCCCTTCACGAGGTCGGCGGCCGCCGCGATCTCGTCGGCGACCGCGACCAGCGTCACCGCGAGCTGGTTGCCGTGCTCGTCCACCGAGCCCGCGTAGTCGTGCAGCACGCGGATACCGGACGAGCCGATCGCGGCGTCGGTCTGGCCCATCCGCCACGCGCGGCCCATCGTGTCGGTGACCACCACGGCGACCTCGACGCCCAGCGCGGCCTTCACCGCGGCGCGCAACGAGGCCGCGGAACCGTCCGGGTCGACCGGGAGCAGCGCGATCTCGTCGCCCGCGACGTTCGAGGCGTCGACGCCGGACGCGGCCTGCACGATGCCGAGCTTGTTCTCGGTGATCAGCGTCCGCACCTTGCGGGCGAGCACGCGCACCGACTCGGCGTCGACGTGCTCACGCCGGATCCTGTCGCGTTCCTCGGGATCGGCCGGCACGCGGACCAGCCGCCCCTCCACTTTGGACAGGACTTTGGAGGTGACGACCAGCACGTCGCCGTCGCGCAGCCAGGGCGCGGCGTTCACGATCGCGCCCGCCAGGTCGTCGCCGGGGCGGAACTCCGGTAACCCGGTGACCGGCAGCAGCTCCAGTGCCGCGGCGGCGTGGTCAGCCAACGTCGACCCCGGCCAGGTCCAGCGCGGCGCGGGCCATCTGCGCCGTGGCGTCCACATCGGACATCAGCAGCGGGACCGCCCGGACCGCGACACCGGGGACGTCGGCGCGGTCGCCGGTGTGCACCAGCCACGCGTCGAGGATGCCGTCC
Organism: Lentzea sp. DG1S-22; assembly: GCF_036321065.1. NCBI lineage: Bacteria > Bacillati > Actinomycetota > Actinomycetes > Pseudonocardiales > Pseudonocardiaceae > Lentzea > Lentzea sp. DG1S-22. The sequence goes on from NZ_CP143276.1 coordinate 6,876,346, forward strand.
TCGGAGCACTTGCGGGAGCCGTAGTGCCGCCCGACCGCCTCGGCCGAGGTCTCGACACCGATCGCGTCCAGACAAGCGTCGGCCATGCCCCGCAACGGCTTCCCGCCGATGATCGGCGACAGGCCCACGACGCCGGCGTCGGTCTTGCGCAACGCGTCGCGCACCCCGGGCACGGTGAGGATCGTGCCGATGCTCACCACGGGGTTGGACGGGGCGAGGACCACGGCGTCGGCCTCGCCGATCGCGTCCAGCACGCCGGGACCGGCGGTGGCCGTCTCGGCGCCGACGAACGCGAACGACCTCGCGGGCACGGCGGCGCGGTGCTTGACCCACCACTCCTGGAAGTGGATCGCCTTCTGCTCGCCGTCCAGCTCGACGACGACGTGCGTCTCGACCCTGTCGTCCGACATCGGCAGCAGCCGCACGCCCGGCTGCCACCGGTCGCACAGGGCCTCGGTCACGGCGGACAGCGGGTAGCCGGCGCGCAGCATGCGGGTGCGGACGAGGTGCGTCGCGATGTCGCGGTCGCCGAGGCCGAACCACGTCGGCTCGGCGCCGTACGCCGCGAGCTCCTCCTTGACGGTCCACGACTCGCCCTCGCGGCCCCAGCCGCGGTCGACGTCGATGCCGCCACCGAGCGTGTACATGCAGGTGTCGAGGTCAGGGGTGATGCGCAGCCCGTGCATCCACACGTCGTCACCGGTGTTCACCACGGCGGTGACGTCCGCTCCGAGTGCTTTGAGTCCCTGCAGGAACCTGGCGCCGCCGACCCCGCCGACGAGTGCTACGACCTTCACGCCCGCCCATGCTTCCACAGCGCCGGATCGCCCTCACAGGTAGCGCCAGAACGAGAACGTGTCGGACCCGACGTAGGCCGCGAAGGTGTCGCCGCCGACGAGCTCGAACACCCAGGCCGACACCTGGAAGAAGAGCCGGCTGACCGCGCTGAAGCCGATCAGCACGGCGAACAGGACCAGCGGCGCCCACGGCCGGGCCTTGGCGCCGAACCGCTGCGCCTCGTAGGGCAGGAACGGCTCGATGGCGCCCCAGCCGTCGAGGCCGGGGATCGGCAGGATGTTGAGCACGAACGCGAACACCTGCAACAAAGCAAGGTACGAAATCGCGGCGGCGAGGGCGGCGGGCGGCGAGAAGATCGCCACGACGAGCGCGAGCAGGACGCCGATCACGAGGTTCGACAGCGGTCCCGCGAGTGAGACCAACGACTCGACCCGCTTGTTGCGCAGGGCGTGGTGGTTGATCCACACCGCGCCGCCCGGCAGCGGGATCCCGCCCATGACCAGCAGCACCAGCGGCAGGACGATGCTGAGCACGGGGTCGGTGTAACGGCGGATGTCGAGGGTCAGATAACCCTTGTCGCGCACGGAGAAATCGCCGCCCCGGTACGCGACGGCGGCGTGCCCGAACTCGTGCAGGCACAGCGTCACCGCCCACCCGGCGAGTACGAAGAGGATCGTGCCCGAGATGACTGCCACTTCCCCTTCGAGCAGGGTGAGAGCAGCTCCAGCGGCCGTCGCCGCGAGCAGGCCGAGGAACAGCGGACTGGGGCGCACTGCTGATCGCTTCACCCCTCCAGTGTGGCGTGTCGGCCGGCCTTCTGGGCCGTTCGAGGACGGGTTGCGGCACATGGATCACTGTCTGTGCTGCGCGTCAAGGTTTGAGCGGCCAATTGCGGGAATATCCCCCGACGTGTGGACTCCGCTTGACCGCCCGCTGTGACGCAGGTGTAATCACATCGGTGTCATTCGTCGTTGTGGGAGCGGCGTCTGGCGTCCGCCAACCGGGGAGAGCGGAAGGCGAGGAGGCGGACGAAATGCAGGAATTCGAAGAGCTCGAAGAAGATCACGTCACACAGCCGGTGGTGCAGGGCGAGCTGTCGTACCTGTTCGACCCTGCCGACGAGCAGGATTGGCAGGAGCGCGCGCTGTGCGCGCAGACCGATCCCGAGGCGTTCTTCCCCGAAAAGGGCGGATCGACTCGGGAGGCCAAGCGCATCTGCCTGGGCTGCGAGGTTCGTTCGGAGTGCCTCGAGTACGCACTCCAGCACGACGAACGCTTCGGCATCTGGGGCGGTCTCAGTGAACGGGAGCGCCGCAAGCTGAAGAAGCGAGCTGTCTAGAAGCGTGATCTTCTTGCCTTAACTTGGGGATGTGACAAGTCCTCACCCGAGGCTCCGGACAGCGCCGGTGCTGTGCGTCCTGGTCTGCCACGACGGCGACCAGTGGCTCAGCACGGCGCTGTCGGCCTTGCGGCGCCAGCGAATTCGTCCCCGGCACGTGATCGCGGTCGACACCGGATCGACGGACCGGACGGCAAAAGTCCTGGCGGAGGCGGAAGATCTGCTGGACGGGGTGCTGACCGCGCCGCGCGGCACGGGCTTCGGCACCGCCGTGCGCATCGCGGTCGAGCACGCCGTCGAACGCTGGGGTGATCCCGGCAGGTGGCTGTGGTTGGTGCACGACGACAGCGCGCCCGAACCCGACTGCCTGGCCGCGCTGCTGACCGCGGCCGAGGTGTCCCCGTCGGCTGCCGTCCTCGGTCCGCTGTGCCTCGATTGGGTGGATTCCCGGCTGGTCGTCGAGGCCGGTCTGTCGACGGATTCTTCAGGACATCGACAGACGGGCCTGTCCTCGGCGGAACATTCCGCATCGTTTCAGCAGAGCACCGAGGTTCTCGCCGTCTCGTCCGCGGGATCGCTGGTCAAACGTGAGGTTTGGCACGCCCTCGGCGGTTATGACGAAGCGATGCCGCTGCTGCGCGACGACGTCGACTTCGGGTGGCGCGCCAATCGCGCGGGTCATTTGGTCCTGTGCGTACCCGTCGCACGCATGCGACATGCGCGCGCCGCAACTAAAGGCGCACGCCGTTTGGACGCGGCGATGGCGCGGCCCGGTCCGTCATTTCGAGGCGTCGACCGGGCGCACGGCATGCGTACTTTCTTGGTCAATTGTTCCGGTCCGTCGTTCCTCGTCGGGGTTCCGCGCCTGCTGTTGCTGTCGTTGCTGCGCGCACTGGGCTTCCTGCTCCTCCGGCGTTTCGCCGACGCACACGCCGAGGTCGGCGCCGCCCGCTACCTCCTGACGAGGGGCCGTCTGCTCGAAGGCCGCCGCGCCCGCCGCGGCTCCGCGGTCGTCCGCGGCCTCTTCACCAGCAGACTCACGAGACTGCGCAACGCGATCCGCGCCGGAGCCGCGTTCCTGGTCCGCCGCCGCCTCGAAGCCGACGCCGCCCTGGGTCGTTTGCCCGCAACCGATTCGAGCGCGACGTGGCTGGAACCGTCCGAAGTGGACCCGCGCCCCGTCGGCCCGGCGGCGTTGCCCGCCGGCGCGTCCCGCGGCCGTCCGCGCGTCGCCGGTCTGCGGCGCCCCCCGGTGGTCGTCCAGGTCGAGGCTGCCGTTCCCGGCGCGCTGCGACCTTCGCCACGCCCGCGCCCGTCGCCGGGTCCGCGCGCCACGTCCGGGATGGTCTTCGTCGAGGTCGACCAGTCGCGGATGCTGTGCAAGCTGCTGCTCGCGCCTCCCGTGCTGCTCCTGCTCGGGCTCGCGGTGGTCGCCGTCGCGGCCAACTCCTCGCGCCTCGGTCTCGACCTCGCCGGTGGCCGCCTGCTGCCCGTCGGCTCGGTGGGCGAGGTCTGGTCGACGTACCTGGCGTCGTGGCACCCGGTCCACGGCGGCACCGCGGCCCCGGCCCCCGCGGCCCTGGCCGTCCTGGGCCTGATCCCCGGCGGCCCCTCGTTCGCCGTCGCACTGCTGCTGCTCGGCGACATCCCCCTCGCCGCGTTGTCCGCCTACATCGCGTCACGCGGCATGCGCGTACGGCGTTCCGTGCGCGCGGTGATCGCCGCCTTCTACGGCCTGCTGCCCGTCGCGACCACTGCCGTGTCCGAGGGGCGTCTGGACGTAGTCGTCGTCCACGTTGTGACGCCCGTTGTCTTCGCGGGCGTGTACGCGGTCTTGCGCGCGTCGTCCACCCACGCCTGGTTGCCCATGGCGTCCGGCACCGCCATCGGTGTCGCCGTGCTGGGCGCCTTCTCGCCGCTGACGCACGCGGTGGTGATCGTCGGCGCTCTCGCGGGCTTCATCGCCGTGACGGGTGGCGCACGCCGCATCGCGGCTTTGTTCGTGATCGTGCTTCTGCCGATGGCGTTGCTTCTGCCGTGGCCGGCCGTGCTGCTCCAGCACCCGGAGATGGTGCTGAACGGCCTCGGCGCGGCCTTCGACTCGCCGCCGCCGAACCTGATCGTGTGCTCGGTGTTCGTCGCGGCCGGGTTCGCGGCCGCCGTGCTGCGGCCGAACCTCTCGATGCTGCCCGGCCTGCTGGTGATCGTGCTGGGCATCGGGGCTCTCGCCGCCGTGGTCGCCGTGGGGGCGTGGCCGGGGACACCGTTGGTGATCCTCGCCTGGGGGCTCGTGCACGTGGTGCTCGCCGGGTGCCAGCGCGGCGTGACGCCCGGTGTGGCCGGTCGGGCTCCGGTGCGCCGGGCCGTGTACGTCGTGGGCGTCGTCACGCTGGTCAGCCTCGGGATCGCCGGAGTCCTGGACCTCCGGACCGGGCCGTTGAAGGCGGACGGCGGGCTGGCCCTCAACGCGTCGCTGACCGCCGAGCTGGAGCGGAGCGGGCGGTCGGTGCTGGTCCTCGGTTCGCCCGCACGTCAGGTCGCGGGGCGGATGCCCGCGTTCGGGGACGACGACCTGGTGCCGACCGTGTCGTCACCTGCCCGGTTGCGGCGGTGGAACTCGTCGTTGCTGGACGGGTCTCCACCTGCGGTGAAGGTCGCTTTGGCCCAGGCCGCGTCTTCCGGCGTGGCGTTCGTGGTGCTGCCCTCCCAGGAAGCCGCCGCGCGGGTCGCCTCCGCTGCCGGGGAGCTGGTGTCGGTGGCGCCTCCTGCTTCGGACGGGCGCCCGGTTCTGCGGGTCCGCCTGGCCGCGGACACCGGGGTGCTGCTGGCGCCTGACCTGGCCCGGCGGGCCCGGACCGGCGGGGAGCCTCCCGCCGAGCCTGCCGCGAGTGGGGTGGCGCCGGTCAACGTGTCGCTGCCCGAGGTGGCTGTGCGGGTCTCGCCCGGTGGGGAGGGGCGGGTGCTCGTGCTGGCCGCCGAGGACGAGCCCGGGTGGCGGGTCTTCGTGGACGGGGCCGAGGTGCCTGTCGTGCGGGCTTGGGGACATCTGGTGGGGGTGCCGTTGCCCGCCGGTGGGGCTGAGGTCACTGCGTCGATGTCCACCGTTTTGAGGGATCTTTTGTTGTTGGGGCAGGGGGCGGCCGGGTTGTTCGCCTTGTTGACCGCTGTTCCTTCTCGGCGGCGGGGGGTTTCTGGGGTGTAGGGCGGCTGGTGCTCCTGTTGTGCGGGTGCCTGTTACTGCTCGGGCCGGCGCCGGTCGCGGGTTGATGGCACGCCTGGTGCGTTGGGCGGCTGCCGGTTGCTTGGTTTGGTTGCGTTGGTGGGGTGGCTTGGAAGGACGGCTCGCCTTCGGCGTCGCGGTGGTCTGCGTGCGGCTGGGCGGCTGGCCTGACGGCTCGCCTTCGGCGTCGCGGGAGTGTCGGACCTGCTCGGTACGTTGGGTCGCGGGGGATCCCGAAACCGAGGGGACCCCTGCGCGAGCGTGCCGTCGTGGTCGAGCGGGTGGCTGGGCACCCGGCCGGGTGTGAGAGGCGTCTCAGCCCTCGTCGATCACGTCCGGGTCGAGGCCCAGGTAGTTCGCCACCTGTTCCACGAGGACTTCGTGCACCAGGTCCGCCAGGTCCGCGCCGTCCTTCGCGCGCGCCTCCAGCGGGCGGCGGTAGAGAACGATCCGGGCACGGTTGTCGGAGACCGCGGGGAGCAGGCGGGCCAGGGGGACGCTGCCGTCCTCCACCACGCCGTCCTCGCCCTCGACCTGCACTTCCGGCACGTCGTCGACTGCCACGTCCAGCTGCGTCAGCTCGGTCCGCCAGCGGGCCTCGATGGGTTCGAGGGCTTCGATGACCAGGGCGTCGAAGCGTTCCGCCCTCGAGCGGGCCGCGGGGAGGGTGGCCGGGTAGAGCGGGCCGCGCAGGCCTCTGCCGTGCCGGTCGCGGTTGCGCCGACGAGGCGAATCCTGTCGCCGTGAACCCCTTGCCATCACCACAACCCAGCAGCCTAGTTGCTCCCCCTGACGACTAAACACAGCGTGCCTCACACACAGCCTCGCGTGGACGCGCTATCGTCCCCGATCGTGCGGAGCGTGAGACGGTGCTCGCGAACCGGGTGTGCTAACCCGGCTGTCGCCACGCTCACCTACGCCTATGCGGACTCCACCGCAGTCGTCGGACCGCTCGCCACGTACTCCGAACCGCACAGCTACGACCTGTGCGAGGAGCACGCCTTGCGGCTCACGGCGCCGCGTGGCTGGGAGGTCGTGAGGCACCAGGGTGAGTTCGCGGCGCCCGAGCCGAGTGTGGACGACCTGACGGCCCTGGCCGAGGCGGTGCGGGAAGCTGGGCGGGCTGATGTCAGCCCGAAGCTCCCCGACGTGCCCGCGGGGTCTCAGCGGCGTGGGCACCTGCGGGTGCTGCCCGATCCGCACGAGGACTGAGCGACCACACGCACCACTAATCTTCTCGCCGGTAGGCTGCCCAACCAGTGGCCGTCAAGAGCGAGTTTCCTGGGAGTGTGCTGCGTGCGTGACCTGTCCGGCATCGTCAAGGCGTACGACATCCGCGGGGTGGTCGGCGAACAGCTGGACGCCGGCGTGGTTCGCGACTTCGGCGCGGCGTTCGCGCGCCTGGTCGGTGGACCCGCGATCGTGATCGGTCACGACATGCGCGACTCGTCGCCCGAGCTGTCGCGTGCCTTCGCAGAGGGGGCGCAGGCGCAGGGCGTCGACGTCATCAGCATCGGTCTGGCCAGCACCGACATGCTCTACTTCGCGTCCGGCAAGCTCGACCTGCCGGGTGCCATGTTCACCGCGAGCCACAACCCGGCGCAGTACAACGGCATCAAGCTGTGCCGCGCGGGCGCTTCGCCGGTCGGCCAGGACTCCGGTCTCGCGCAGATCCGCGAGGACGCCGAGAACCAGGTGCCGGACGCCGAGGGCGTCGAGCCGGGCGAGTTCGAGGAGCGGAACATGCTCGCGGACTACGCCGAGTACCTGAACCAGCTGGTCGACCTCAAGGGCATCCGCCCGCTCAAGATCGTGGTCGACGCGGGCAACGGCATGGGCGGCTACACCGTGCCCAAGGTCTTCGAGGGCCTGCCCATCGAGGTCGTCCCGATGTACTTCGAGCTCGACGGCAGCTTCCCGAACCACGAGGCGAACCCGCTCGACCCGAAGAACATCGTCGACCTCCAGGCCCGCACCAAGGCCGAGGGCGCGGACGCCGGTGTGGCGTTCGACGGTGACGCGGACCGCTGCTTCGTCGTCGACGAGAACGGCGACCCGGTGAGCCCGTCGGCCATCACGGCGCTGGTCGCGGTGCGCGAGCTCGCCAAGGACCCCGGCGGCACGATCATCCACAACCTGATCACGTCGCACGCGGTGCCGGAGATCGTGCAGGAGCACGGCGGCAAGCCCGTGCGCACGCGCGTCGGCCACTCGTTCATCAAGGAGGAGATGGCCAAGACCGGCGCCATCTTCGGTGGCGAGCACTCGGCGCACTACTACTTCCGCGACTTCTGGCGTGCCGACACCGGCATGCTGGCCGCGCTGCACGTGCTGGCCGCGCTGGGGGAGCAGGACGGCCCGCTGTCCGCGCTGACCTCGGTCTACAACCGCTACGCGGCCTCCGGTGAGATCAACTCCACGGTGCAGGACCAGGCCGGGCGCATCGCCGCCATCAAGGACGCGTACGGCTCCAAGGACGGCGCCACGGTCGACGAGCTGGACGGTCTCACCGTGCAGCTCGCGGACGGGTCGTGGTTCAACCTGCGCGCCTCGAACACCGAGCCGCTGCTGCGCCTGAACGTCGAAGCCGCCACCCCCGAGGCCGTCGCCGCGCTCAGCGACGAGGTCCTCGCGATCGTGCGGGCCTGAGGAGAGAACAGAAGTGGCCGTCAAGCTCGAAGAGCAGTTGCTGGAGATCCTCGCCTGCCCGTGCCCGGAGCACGCGCCGCTGCAGGTCGGCACGCCCGCCGACCCGGAGGCCGACTTCCTCACGTGCACCGCGTGCGGTCGTTCGTTCCCCGTGCGCGACGGCATCCCGGTGCTGCTGCTGGACGAGGCGGTCGAGCCGCCGTCGGCAGGGTGAACCAGTGCTCGACGACACGCTGCTCGACGACGCGAGACGCCTCGCCGACGCCGACACGGGTGGCTGGCTGCGCGCCGCCGCACGGGCGGGGGCGCAGGTCCGCGCCACCGCCGAGGCCGCGGCCGAGGCGGGCGTGGAGCGGATCTTCGACGAACGGCCGCGCGCGGTCGTGCTGGTCACCCGGCCCGGTCACGCGGTCGCGGTCTCGGGCGTCGTCATGGCGTTGCTCGGTTCCGGCTGCCCGGTGCCGGTCGTGGTGTCCGACGAGGTGCCGCCGTGGGTCGGTGCCCTCGACGTCGTGCTCGCCCACACCGAGGACCCCGGTGACCGGGTGCTCGCCGAGTCGATCGACCGGGCCGTCCGCCGGGGCGCCAGGACGCTGCTGACGGCGCCGGACTCCGGTCCGATCGCCGCGGCCGCCGCCGGCCGGGCAGTGCTGCTGCCGTCGCGCATCGACGTGCCGCCCGGTTTCAGCTTCCACCGCGCGCTCGCCGCGTGGCTCATCGTGCTGAACGCGCTCGGCCTGCTCAAGGTCGACGTCGACGTCATCGCCGACGAGCTCGACCGCGAGGCCGAGCGCGACCACCCGATGCACGAGTCGTTCGTGAACCCGGCGAAGTCGCTGGCGCTGCGCGTCGCCGACCGCACGCCGCTGCTGTGGGGCCTCGACGAGGTCGCCACGTCGGTGGGCGTGCACGGCGCGGGCGCGCTGGCGGCGTTCGCCGGGGTTGCGTGCGACGTCGCCGGGTACCCGCAGGCGCTGACCCGCCCGGTGCTGCACCGCCGCGCGGTGCAGGGAACCTCTGGTGCGGACCTCTTCGCGGACCCGGACGACGAGCCGGGCAGCGGACTCGTGCGCGTGCTGTTGCTGGCCGTGCGCCAGGGCCCGGCGGCCGAGGCCCTGCGGCGCGCCGCCGAGGACGCCCTGCCGGGAGCGGACGTGCTGGAGCCGGCCGTCGAGGTGGCGGGAGGCGACGCGGTCAGCGCCGCGCTCCTCGCGCTCCGCTTCGAACTGGCCGCGCTGTACCTCGGGCTCGCCGCCGGAACGCTCGGCGGCAACCCGTACTGGTTGGGGAGCTGACTCAGAAGTGGACCTGCTGCACAACGCGGTCAGGCCGTACGCGTGGGGTTCGCGCACGGCCATCGCAGAGCTGCTCGGGAAGGAGGTGCCCGCGCCCCATCCCGAGGCAGAGCTGTGGATGGGCGCCCACCCCGGCGACCCGTCCCGCGTGCTCGGCCCGGACGGCGTCCAGCGCTCGCTGCTGGACCTGCTGACCGAGGACCCCGACGGCCAGCTCGGGCCTCGCCTCGCGCAGCGCTGGGGCAGCAGGCTCCCGTTCCTGCTCAAGGTGCTCGCCGCCGAGGAGGCGCTGAGCCTGCAGGCGCACCCGTCCCCGGCGCAGGCCGCCGAGGGCTTCGCGCTCGAGGAGGCGCGCGGCGTGCCGCTCGACTCCCCGGTGCGCAACTACAAGGACCCGGCGGCCAAGCCGGAGCTGGTCTGCGCGCTGACCGAGTTCCACGCCCTCGCGGGCTTCCGCGAGCCGTCCCGGACCGTCGCGCTGCTGCGCTCGCTCGACGCCCCCGCGCTCGCGCCGTACACCGAGATGCTGGTCGCGCAGCCGGACTCGTCGGGCCTGCGGGCGTTGTTCACGATGCTGATCACGCTGCCGCAGACGTCGCTGTCGGTGCTGCTCCCGCAGGTCCTCGACGCGTGCGTGCTGCACGTCAAGGAGCACGGCGAGTTCGACCTGGAGTGCCGCACGATCCTGGAGCTGGGCGAGTCCTACCCCGGCGACGCGGGCGTGCTCGCGGCGTTGCTGCTCAACCGGATCGTCCTGCAGCCGGGCGAGGCGATCCACCTGCCCGCGGGCAACCTGCACGCGTACCTGCGCGGCACGGGCATCGAGATCCTCGCGAACTCGGACAACGTCCTGCGCTGCGGCCTCACGCCGAAGCACGTCGACGTGCCCGAGCTGCTGCGCGTGCTCGACTTCACATGCGGCGACATGGAGGTGCTGACGGGCGAGGAAGTCCAGCCGGGCGTCCGGGTCTACCGCACGCCCGCACCGGAGTTCGAACTGTCCCGGTTGGACGCGACCGCCGAGACGCGCGTCGACCACGAAGGCCCGCAGATCATGATTTGCACGAGGGGTGCCGTGGTACTCACGAACGCGCGCGGTGAGGAACTGCGGCTGGCGCGAGGTGAGTCCGTGTGGCTGCCCGCGTCGGACCCGGCGGTGCTCGTCCGACCGGATGGTGTCGGATCCGCTGAACTTTTCCGCGCGACCGCGGGAACGGACTAAGGTTCACCACCGGACAAACGGGACTGGCTTTCAGCAAGGAGACAGGCGTGTCAGCAGGGGGCGGGACCAAGGCCATCGTCGCGGCGTTGGTGGCGAATGCCGGTATCGCGACGGCCAAGTTCGTCGGATTCTTGATCACCGGTTCGTCGTCGATGCTCGCCGAGTCGGTGCACTCGGTCGCCGACACGTCGAACCAGGGCCTGCTGCTGCTGGGCCAGAAGACGGCCCAGCGCAGGGCGACCAAGCTCCACCCGTTCGGCTACGGCCGCGACCGCTACTTCTGGTCGTTCGTGGTGGCGTTGCTGCTCTTCAGCCTCGGCTCGGTCTTCGCGCTGTACGAGGGCATCCACAAGCTGCAGCACCCCGAGGGCCTCACCAGCCCGCTGGTCGCGGTCGGCATCCTCGTCGTCGCGATCGGTCTGGAGTGCTACAGCTTCTACACCGCGATCGTCGAGTCGAAGAAGATCAAGGGCGACGCCTCGTGGTGGGGCTTCATCCGCAACTCCCGCACGCCGGAGCTGCCGGTCGTGCTGCTGGAGGATCTCGGCGCGCTCGTCGGCCTGGTGCTCGCGCTCTTCGGCGTCGGACTCACGATGATCACCGGCAACCCGGTGTTCGACGCGCTCGGCACCGTCTGCATCGGTGTGCTGCTCGGCGTCATCGCGATCATCCTGATCATCGAGATGAAGTCGCTGCTGATCGGTGAGGGCGCGGCGGACAAAGACCTCGACGTGATCTGCGACGAGCTCGCCGCCGGCAAGGTGCAGCGCGTCATCCACATCAAGACCCAGTACATCGGGCCGGAGGAGCTGCTGGTCGCGGCGAAGATCGCGCTGGAGCCGCAGCTGTCGCTCGACGAGGTGGCGCAGGCGATCAACGACGCCGAGCAGCGGGTGCGCAACAAGGTGCCGCACGCCCGGCTGATCTACCTGGAGCCGGACCTCGACCGCTCGACGGTCGCCAGCTCCTGATCCGCACTTCCGCGAAGCCGCCCCGGGTGATCACCCGGGGCGGCTTCGTCCGTGCGGGGCTCCGGTTCGTGGCGTGCGGGGTCTTCCGCCAGGACAAGATGCAGGACAACCTGCTGACAACGGCCATGGCCGTCCCACCTGGTGGATACCTCTAGGGTGGGCCGTTCGGGGATCCATCGAGGAGGTATGCACCGTGCCGGGGAACGGGTTGTGGCGCACGAAGTCGATCGAGCAGTCGATCGCGGACACGGACGAGCCGGGCACCAAGCTCCGCAAGGACCTGACGGCGTGGGACCTCACGGTCTTCGGCGTCGCGGTCGTGATCGGCGCCGGCATCTTCACGCTGACGGCGAGCACGGCGGGCAACATCGCGGGGCCGTCGGTCTCGCTGTCGTTCGTGCTGGCGGCGATAGCGTGTGCGCTGGCCGCGCTGTGCTACGCCGAGTTCGCCTCGACGGTGCCCGTCGCGGGTAGCGCGTACACGTTCTCCTACGCCACGTTCGGCGAGTTCGCCGCGTGGATCATCGGGTGGGACCTGGTGCTGGAGTTCGCGGTCGGGTCGGCCGCGGTCGCGAAGGGCTGGTCGGCCTACCTGCAGACGACGTTGGGGCTCATGGGGCTCGACGTGAAGACCGAGGTCGGCGACGGCATCAAGTTCGACTGGGGCGCCGTGCTCCTGGTCGCGGTGCTCACGGCGTTGCTCGTCGTGGGCACGAAGCTGAGCTCCCGCGTCAGCGCGGTCATCACGGCCATCAAGGTCGCGGTGGTGCTGCTCGTGATCGTGCTCGGCATCAGCTACATCAAGGCGGAGAACTACTCGCCGTTCATCCCGCCGGCCGCGGAGAGCGGTCCCGCCGCGCACACCGGCATCGAGCAGTCGCTGTTCTCGCTGATCACCGGCTACTCGGGCAGCACCTACGGCGTGCTCGGCATGCTGGCGGCGGCGTCGATCGTGTTCTTCGCGTTCATCGGCTTCGACGTCGTGGCCACCACGGCGGAGGAGACCAAGAACCCGCAGAAGGCAGTGCCGAGGGGCATCCTCGGTTCGCTCGCGATCGTCACGGTGCTGTACGTGGCCGTCACGCTGGTGATCACCGGCATGGTCCCGTACACGAAGCTCGCGACGCAGCCGGACGGCACGCGCGCGACGCTCGCGAGCGCGTTCGCGGACAACGGGGTCGACTGGGCGGCGACGGTGATCTCGGTCGGCGCGCTCGCCGGTCTCACCACGGTCGTCATGGTGCTGATGCTCGGCCAGAGCCGCGTGCTGTTCGCGATGTCCCGGGACGGCCTGCTGCCGCGCGGTCTCGCGAAGACCGGCAGCCACGGCACCCCGACGCGCATCACGATCATCATCGGTGTGCTGGTCGCGGTCGCCGCGGGCTTCTTCCCGGCGGGCAAGCTCGAGGAGATGGTGAACGTCGGCACGCTGTTCGCGTTCATCCTCGTGTCCGCGGGTGTGCTGGTGCTGCGCAAGACCCGGCCCGACCTGTCGCGCGGCTTCCGCGTGCCGCTCGTGCCGCTGGTGCCGGTCCTCGCGATCCTCGCCTGCCTGTGGCTGATGCTGAACCTGACCGCGCTCACGTGGGTCCGGTTCCTCATGTGGATGGCCCTCGGCGTCGTCGTCTACTTCGTCTACAGCCGGCGCAACTCGGTGCTGGGCAAGACGGGCGAGCGCAGGGTCGAGCCCGAACCGGTCGTGCGGCGCGGCGAAGAGCCGGGCCACTAGCTCGTCACCAACTACCCTGCGCACCATGGAAAACCCGCCGTGGCTCTCCGAGGAGGAGGCGAACGCCTGGCACCACTTCGTCCAGGCGTACCACCTCCTCGAAAGACAGATCGAACAGCAGCTGCAGCGCGACGCGGGCCTCTCGCACGCGCAGTACAACGTGCTGATCGTGCTGTCCGAGCAGCCGGGGAACCGCATGCGGATGACCGAGCTGGCGCGCAGGGTCGTGGTGTCGAAGAGCTCGTTGACCTACCAGATCGGCAAGTTGGAGAAGTCGGGACTCGTGCGGCGCGAACCGCACGAGTCCGACGAGCGCGGCATCCTCGCCGTGCTGACCGAGGCGGGCAAGGAGCTGCTGCGGACCACCGCGCCCGGCCACGTCACCACGGTCCGCGAGTACCTGATCGACCTCTTCACGCCGGAGCAGCTCGCGCAGCTCGGGGCGTTCATGCAGGTCGTGCACGAGAAGGCGGACGACTAGGGGAGTGCCAGCAGCCCCCGTTCGCCGAGCCACTCCGCCACGTCGTCGGGGCCGTGCCGGGTCACGTCGAACTCGAACACCGGCAGGACCGACTTCGCCGCGAGCGCCCGGAGCTGCTGCTGTTCGGCGATGAACGGCTCCAGCGACACGTACTGCTTCGGGTTCGCGCTGATCTTCAGCCTTTCCTCGCGCGCCTCCTCGAAGGTGTCCTCGGGGCGTGTGCACAGCACGATCGCGAAGTTCAGCGGCTTCAGCCGTTCCTCCAGCCAGCCGAAGTCGAACGTCCGCCCCTGCCGCGCCTGGTAGGCCAGCGTGGACAGGTGGAAGCGGTCGACGATCCACGAGTAGTAGCGCTGCAGCTCGAACATCCGCACCCACGTCTCGTAGGTCTCGATCGCCTGCGCTGTCTCGTCCGGGGCGAAGTCGATCAACCCGCGGCCCCACGGTTCGTTGGTGAACCCGCTCCACTCCGCCGAGATCAGCGGTGAGTGGTAGCGGTACCTGCGGTGACCGACGAGTCGCGGGTGCTCGTTGAGCGCGTAGGCCAGGTCCGTCTTGCCGGTCAGGCGCGTGCCTTCGAGGATCACCTTGGGCGTGAGCTTCATGGTGGTTAGCTTGCCCTGTGATCCTGTGTCTCGACGTCGGTTCCACCTGGACCAAGGCCGCTCTGGTGACCCCGGAGGGCGAACTGGTCAGGACCGGGCAGCACCCGACCACGCCTCCCGAGGTCCTGCGCGGCATCGACGCCCTGCGCGCGGAGGTCGGTGACGGCGAGGTCCTCGCCTGCTCGTCGGCCGGTGGTGGGCTGCGGCTCGCGGTCGTCGGTCAGGAACGGGTGGTGAGCGCCGAGGCGGGCTACCGGGTCGCCCTCAGCGCGGGCGCCAAGGTCGTGCACGTCAGCGCGGGTCCGGTCGACGTTCGAGCGCTCCGTGCGTCGACGCCGGATCTGGTCCTGCTGGTCGGCGGCACGGACGGCGGCGACGAGTCGGTGCTGCTGCACAACGCCGCGAAGCTCGCCCGTGTCGCGGTGCCGATCGTGCTGGCGGGCAACGTCGAGGCGCAGCCGGAAGCGTTGGCACTGCTGGGGAAGCGGACCGTGGTCGCCTGCCCGAACGTGCTGCCGGACGTCGGCCGGCTCGCGCCGGAGCCGGCTCGCAGGGCGATCCGCGAGGCGTTCCTCCAGCACGTGATCGGCGGCAAGGGGCTGTCGCGCGGGCCGCGGTTCCGGCAGCTGGTGCGGGCCGTGACGCCGGACGCCGTGCTGGCCGGGGTCTCCCGGCTCGCGGCGCAGGACCGCGAGGGCGCGGTGCTGGTGGTGGACGTCGGCGGCGCGACGACGGACGTCTACTCGGCGGTGTCGGCTGTGGACGGTGAAGGTCTGGAGAGGACGGTCGCGCTGCCGCCGGACCGCCGCACGGTGGAGGGCGACCTGGGCATGCGCTGGTCGGCGCCGGGGGTGGTGCAGGAGGCTCTCGCCGAACGGCTGACGACCGAGGACCTCACCGCCGAGGCGCGGTTCCGCGCCGAGAACGTCGACTGGCTCGCGGACGACCCCGCCGTGGACGTGCGACTGGCCTCGTTCGCGGCGATCCTGGCCGTGCGCCGGCACATCAGGCAGGTCGACGGTCAGCTCGGACCGCGCGGCGCGGGACTGCTGGTGCTGTCCGGCGGGGTCTTCCGGCACACGCCGGACCTCTCGCCGGTCGTCGAGGCGCTGCGGGCGGACCCGGTGCTGCGGCCGGTGCTGCGCACCGCGGAGATCACCGTCGACCGCGACTACGTGCTGGCGCCGGTCGGGCTGCTGGCCGAGTCGGGGCGGCTCGAGGCCGCCGACCGACTGGCGAAGCGGCTGGCTTAGGACGACTCTTCGTCGTCCACGAACTCCAGGAGATCACCGGGCTGGCACTCCAGCACGCGGCACATGGCTTCCAGGGTGCTGAACCGGACGGCCTTCGCGCGGCCGTTCTTCAGCACCGCGACGTTGGCCGGCGTCAGCCCCACCTTCTCCGCGAACTCGCCGACGCTCATCTTGCGCTTGGCCAGCTCGACGTCGATGCGCACGACGATGGCCATCAGATCACCGCTTCCATGTCGGAACGCAGGTCGGTCGCCCGCCGCAGCAGCGCCCGCATCACGACCATCACCAGGCCCACCACGGTGACCCCCGTCGTCAACAGGAACAACAGCATCGGCAGTCCGGGGTCGTCCGCGTTGAAGCCGACCCACAGGAACACGCCGACGAGCACGACCCACCCGGCCGCGATCGCCCACACCATCACGTCGACCCACTTCAGCGCGCCTTCGGTGAAGATCAGATCTTTGCGCACGAGCGTGAGCAGCTTCCACGTGGCCACGACCACGACCTGCGCGCACACGACCCAGAACACCGTGATGATCGTCGCGGGCCACCTCAGGTGGGCGTCGTCCGGGTTCTCCTGCGCCATGTGCGCGAACTGCCCCGGCAGCGACATCGTCTCGAACACGACCAGGATCCCGAACAGGACCACCAGGAAGACCCGCAGGGCGGTCACCGCCCAACGCTCAGCAATCATGCATCGAGTATCGGTAATCATCTATCGAAAGTCAATCGGTAGTGATCGTGTCGCAACAGGTCTCTACAGTGATCACCGTGGGACTGCGTGAGCGCAAGAAGACCGAGACCCGGGCGGCCCTGGCCGCCGCCGCACTGCGCCTCGCCCTGGACAAGGGCGCCGACAACGTCCGGGTCGACGAGATCGCCGAGGCCGCGAACGTCTCACCGCGCACCTACAACAACTACTTCCCGAGCCGCGAGCACGCGATCGTCGCCGGCATCACGGCCTCGCGCGCTCTCCAGGTGGCCGAGGAGCTGCGCGCACGGCCCGCGGGCGAACCGCTCGTCGAGTCGATCGTCGCCGCGTTCGCCGCGCAGTACCGCGAACCGCCGTCCGAGGCGCTGGCGCTGGTCACCTCGACGCCCGCGCTGCGCGAGGCCTACCTCGACTCGGTGTCCTCGGTGGAACCGCCTATCGCCTCGGTCATCGCCGAACGCCTGGGCAAGGACGAGCTGGGCGCCTCGGTGCTCGCCGCCGCGGTGTCCACGGCGGCCCGGATCGCCGTGCAGCGGTGGGTGGACGTGCGCCCGTCGGGACTCGTGGTGGTGCCGGCCGCCTCGGTCGAGGACCTGCTCCGCGAGGCGATCGGCCACCTGGAGCCCGCTCTCAGGTGAGCTCGTCTTTCAAGACGCACATCAGCAGTGCGTCGTGCCACTCGCCGTCGCGGAAGAACGACTGCCGGAACCGGCCGTCGACCTGGAAGCCGACCTTCTTGTACGACTTGATCGCCCGCTCGTTCGCCTCGACGACGCCGAGCTCGATCGAGTGCAGCCGCAGGGTGTCGAAGCCGTAGCGGCACACCGTGCGCAGGGCGTCCGTGCCGTAGCCGCCGCCCCAGTGGTCCTTCTCGCCGATGTAGATGTCGACCTCGGCCCGTGCGTTGATCGGGTCCGCGTCCCGCAGCACGACGACACCGATGAGCTTGCGCTCCTCCAGCGTCTCGATGCAGAAGGTGACCTTCTCGTAGGAGTTCTCCTGGCGGTCCGCGAACCGCTTGCGCGTCGAGGCGAGCGACGAGTGGAAGTAGCTCTGCAGCCAGCGCATCACTTCTTCGTCGTTGTGCCAGCGGTTGAACGCATCGGCGTCCTCCGGCTCGACGGGCCGCAGTCGGACGAGATCCCCGGTCAGCATGGTCCGCAGACTAGGAGCCGCCCAGCGGATCGCGCGACCGCGTTTCCGGCTTGCGCGCGAACGGCAGCGCAGGCGACTCCGGCGCGTCCACCCGCAGCAGCCCCGCCGCGACCGCCACCGCCCGGTCCCACTCGGGATCGGAGGTGTAGTCCGCGTGCCCCGACACCCCCGACCGCCACCGCCGTCCCGGGAACGGGCCGCGCTGCGGGTCCGGCAGCCAGTGGTCCCCACCCAGCACCAGCGCCCCCGTCGGCCCGCGCAACGCCGGTGCCAGCGCGCCCTCCGAGCCGTCCTCGCGGTAGCCGACGCCGAGCAGCATCCCGTCGAACACCTGCCGCCGCCACGTCATCACCGCGCCGCCCAGCGGGTCCGTGCCGCGGCACAGCGCCCGCCACCGGCCGTCCAGGCCACCGGCCAGGCGGGCCAGGGACGCGTGCGGCACGACGGCCGGGAACGCCCTCGGGTAGGCCCACTGCAGCTGCGACCCGGCCGTCACGAGCCCGATCCGTTCGCGGTCGTGCGCCGGCAGTTCCTCCAGCAACCGGGCCGCGGCCACGGCGACCAGCAGCGACCCCTGCGAATGCCCGCAGAGGACCACGCGGGTGCCGGGGTCGCGCAGGTGGTCCTGCACGCGCGTGACGAGCTCCGGCACCACCTTGAGCGCGTAGCAGGGCGGCACGATCGGGTGCGCCTCGCGCGGCCAGAACTGCGCGATGTCCGCGATGATCCCGAGCCGCCGCCCGGACTCCGGCTGCCGCGCCGCGAGGTACACCGCCCGTAGCAGCGACACGGCCAGCATGCCCAGCACGAACACGCCGAAGGCCGAGAACGGGTCAGTCCACGACGCCAGCGGCACGTTTCGCAGCCGCTGCAGTGAAGCCAGCACGGCGCCAAGAACCAGCACGGACGCCACGACCATGATCATGTGGTGGCCGTGGTTGCGTTCCCAGCGCGCCCACCACCACGCCCGCGTCGCCGCGCGGAGGTCGCGCATCCGGCCGGAGTGCAGCAACGACGCCTCACGCGCCCACACCTTGCCCTTGCGGAACGCCCGCCACCGCACGGCGCTGGTGAACGACGCCACCGCGAGGACGCTCAGCAGCGCGAGCACACCGGCCACACCCCACAGCAGGGTGATGTACCGGTAGCCCTCCGGCAGCTGGAGCCCGGACCCCAGCGCCTTGCGCACCGGCAGCGCGACCCCGGCACCGAACCCGCCGCCGAGCAGTCCGGCGACCGCCAGCACCGGCGCGGCGAACCAGCCGCCCGCCCACGGCCGCAGCTCGCGGGGGAGCTTCCGCCACGTGCCGCGGGCCAGCAGCGCGGCGGGCACCAGCAGCAGGCCGAACAGCACCAGCACGAACGCCATCAGCAGCGCCACGACCTGCACCGCCACATCGGCGCCGGGCACCCTCGGCGGCAGCTGTTCCAGCAGGCCGAGCGTCGTCAGCACGAGCAGCGCCGAGATCACCACGAGCACGCGGCGCGGTTTGCGGCTCAACGCCGCCCGCAGCCACCGTCCGCCGCGATGAGGCGCACCGCCCGTGGGGTCGTCCAGCAGCAGCACGCCGAGCACGGACAGACCGATCAGCACCAGCGACGCGACCCACGCCGCCGTGACCGCGACACCTATGCCGCCCGAGGCCGTGAGCTGCCTCAACGGCCCACCCAGGGCGATCAGCGACGCCACCGCGAGAGCCGTCACGACGTGCAGGGACCGCAGCGCCGGCGTGTCCGGGTCCGTGGCGACGTGCGCGCCGGGCAACCCGGACGACGGCTGCTTCTCCTGCTGCTCGGCGTCGGCGATCTCCCTGCGCTCGATCCGCCACTCGACGTGCGAGACGCGCCGCATCACCGCCACCACCACGACGATCGGCAGCAGCCCGAGGAAGGCCCGGAACCACGGGAAGGAGCGCACCTCACCGGGAACGCTGGTCAGGCACGCGGTTCCGGGGCGCAGGCACTGCGCCGCGAGCAGGTCGAGGCTGACCACGGAGATCTGCGCGACCAGCAACGCGGTCAGCAGCAGCGCGAACACCCGCAGCAGCGACCGCAGGCCGATCCCGAGCAGGTGGGAGGGCAGGCTGCGCTCCGGAACGGGCGGGAGCATCCAGTGCGCGACGTTCGCGATGCTGAAGGGGAAGAGCAGCGCCCACGTGGCCTTGGCCACACCTCCGGACGTCATTCCACCCCACAGGTACCCCTCGACCACGCGGGGAGTGGAGCGGCCCTCGGTCTGCAACACCGGACCCGGCGCGGGCCTGCGGAGCCTGTCCGCGGGACGCACGATGCGCCCGAGTCCGTCTCCCGCAACGTCCACGGCCGCGACGGCGTCGACCAACGTCTGCGGCGTCGTCCCCTGAACGCCGTGGACGCGCAGTTCGACGACACGTGTGTCCGGGCCCGCAATCAACACCCGAGACCTCCCTCACCCAACGTGGGGGACATAGTGGTGCATCAACGGGCGGTATGGTCGGACGACACCCTCTCTGAAGTGCCTTGGAGGACTTCGCAATGACCGCGGACCGGTTGCAGACCCGCAACGGCATCGACTTCGCAGTGGCCGACCTGTCGCTCCACGAGTTCGGTCGCAAGGAGATCCGTCTGGCCGAGCACGAGATGCCCGGCTTGATGGCGTTCCGCCGCGAGTACTCCGGGGTGTACCCCCTCAAGGGCGCGCGCATCTCCGGCTCGCTGCACATGACCATCCAGACGGCCGTTCTCATCGAGACCCTGGTCGACCTGGGCGCCGAGGTGCGCTGGGCGTCCTGCAACATCTTCTCGACCCAGGACCACGCGGCCGCCGCCGTCGTCGTCGGCCCCCACGGAACCGAGGAGGAGCCCAAGGGCATCTCCTGCTTCGCGTGGAAGGGCGAGACCCTCCCCGAGTACTGGTGGACGGCCGAGCAGATGCTCACCTGGCCGGACGGCAAGGGTCCGAACATGATCCTGGACGACGGTGGCGACGCCACCCTGCTCGTCCACAAGGGCGTCCAGTACGAGGCGGCCGGTGTCGTCCCGGCGGCCGACGAGAACGACTCGGAGGAGTGGACCATCGTCCTCGACACGCTCCGCGCGTCGCTCGAGAAGGACGGCAAGAAGTGGACGAACATCGCCGAGGGCATCCGCGGCGTCACCGAGGAGACCACGACGGGCGTCATGCGCCTGTACCAGCTGGCCGCCGCCGGTGAGCTGCTCTTCCCGGCCATCAACGTCAACGACGCCGTGACCAAGTCGAAGTTCGACAACCGCTACGGCATCCGCCACTCGCTGGTCGACGGCCTGAACCGCGGCACCGACGTCCTGATCGGCGGCAAGGTCGCGGTCGTCTGCGGCTACGGCGACGTCGGCAAGGGCTCCGCCGAGTCCCTGCGCGCCCAGGGCGCCCGCGTCATCGTCACCGAGATCGACCCGATCTGCGCCCTGCAGGCCGCCATGGACGGCTACCAGGTCGCGCGCCTCGAGTCCGTCCTGCCGATCGCCGACATCATCATCACGACGACCGGCAACAAGGACGTCGTCACCGTCGAGCACATGGCCCAGATGAAGCACCAGGCGATCCTGGGCAACGTCGGCCACTTCGACAACGAGCTCGACATGGCCGGCCTCCAGCGCTACCCCGGCATCCGCAAGAACAACATCAAGCCGCAGGTCGACGAGTGGGTCTTCCCGTCGGGCCGCACGATCATCGTGCTGTCCGAGGGCCGCCTGATGAACCTGGGCAACGCCACGGGCCACCCGTCGTTCGTGATGTCGAACTCCTTCTCCAACCAGGTGATCGCCCAGATCGAGCTGTTCACCAAGTACAAGGAGTACGACAACGAGGTCTACCGCCTCCCGAAGGTGCTCGACGAGAAGGTCGCGCGCATCCACCTCGAGGCGCTCGGCGGCGAGCTGACCAAGCTCACCAAGGAGCAGGCCGAGTACATCGACGTCGACGTCGAGGGCCCGTTCAAGCCGGAGCACTACCGCTACTGAGTTCACGCTGACGAGCCCCCGCCCGCCCGGGCGGGGGCTCGTCGCCGTTCACGGGGGAGTTCACGATGTTCGACCGTTTCACCTCGGCCTACCCGCTCGACGCGGGGCAGCCGTCACCACCCGCGGACGTCGAGCCGCTGCGCCAGGTGCCGGGCCTCGCGGAACTGGTCACGCTGGCCGCCGGACTCTCGTTCGGTGACGGCATCCTCCGCGTGTTCACCGAGGAAGAGGCCCGTCGCGCCCAGGTCCTGGCGAACCGGATGTGGCCGGAATGGGCACCGCGCCTCCGCCCGGTCGCCCAGGACTGGATGGCCCGCCAGTACGTTCTCGACCTGCACCGCGGGGCGGCGCTGCTCCTGCTCGACCCCGGTGCCGCCGGCGTCTACGAGCTCGACGGCACCATCCACGAGCTGCTCGACACCGCCGCGATCGAGGACCCGGACACCTTCCTCTCGCAGCACCTCTTCACCGCCTGGCGCGACCTGCACCCCGAGCCCGTCCCGGCCGGTGCGTGCGTCGGCTTCAAGACACCGCTGTTCCTGGGCGGACCGGAGGCCGTGGAGAATCTCGAGGTGGTGGACGAGGAGGTCTACTGGTCGATCCACGGCCAGTTGTGGGCGAAGGTCAAGGATCTCCCCGAAGGCACTCCGATCAGCGGCGTCGAGATCAACTAGGGAGCGGTGGCAGCGGTGGGATTCTTCGGCACCTATGCCTACGAGCACGGCTCGTGGAAGACGCTGTCCGAGGGCGAACTGCCGCCGCTCGCCGAGCCGTTCCTGTGGATCGACATCCACGACAGCGACATCACCTCGGTCGTCTACGCCCCCGCCGGCCCCGGCTCGGGCGTCGCCTACCTGGGCCTGACGCCGCGCACCTACTTCGAGAACCCCAGCGCCTCCGACCCGACCGACACCCTGCGCGAGGCCGCGGGGCTGGCCGAGTGGTGGGGCGCGCTGAACCCCGGTGGTGACGTGCCGGCGAAGCAGGCCGAACTGCTCCAGTACCTGGCCGAGGACGAGGACCCGGACGCCTTCGAGTGGGACGAGTCCGAGGACATCGACAAGATCGACGACGGCGAGGTGTTCGTCGAGGTCAAGACCCGGCGGTTCCTGGCGGCGCTCGACCTGCCGCTGCCTACCGAGCTCGGATGAACTCCTGCCAGGCCTCGGTGCTGAAGGTCAGCTCGGGGCCCGCGGTGTTCTTGGAGTCGCGGACGCGAACGGCCTGGGAGAACGCGACCTCGACGCAGTTGCTCCCGTCGGTGCCGCCGCTGTAGCTGCTCTTACGCCAGGTGCAGTTTCCGGTCACTGAGGTCCTCCCGCGATCGGCTGGCGAGATCCGCCACCATCGACCGCGATTGTTCCTCATCCAGTGCGAGTGCATCCAGGTGCGTGAAGATCGACTTGCAGTGCTTGATCCCAGCCAGGTCCTGCACGAACACCTGTGCAAGATCCGACTCGGTGTAGGCCACGCTGTTGCGCTTGTCGTACTTCCACAGCACGTAGTTGGCCGAGTAGACACCTGAAGCACCAGTTGCCGCAGGCACGATCCGGATGACATGGGTGTGGAAGAGCAGCCGCATGAGCTGGTCTTCCATCACCTCGTCGCTGCCGACCTTGAGCCTCAGCGCGTACTCATGGATGTAGAAGGTGCATTGCGGGCGGTTGTGTCGGCGGAGGATCGCCTGCCGCTCCATGCGGAAGCGAACGTTCCTCTCAATCACTTCCGGGCTTGTGAGGCTGCGCGCCCGGAACAGTTCGAACGCGTACTCCTCCGACTGCACAAGGCCAGGCATGGAGGTCATGTCGTAACTGGTGATCTCGTCTGCCATCGACTCGGACATCGACATCGTGCGCAGGTTGTCGGGCACCTGCACGAAGTAGGGGTTGAAAGCCGACCGGTACCTGTCCAGGAAGTCGGTGATGAAGGTCTGGCTGCGGCCGCACCGCCCCAGGTACTGGATGATGTCGATCTCCGTGGCGCGCACCTTGCCGTGCTCGATGTTCGAGACCTTCCCGGGATCCCACCCGAGCATCCGGGCGATCTTCCGCCCGCGAAAGGTGGTGAAGCGCTCCCGAACCTGCCGCAACTCGTCGCCCAGGTCACGGCTGTATGGAGTGGACGGATCGCCGTTCATGGAATCCGACGTTAGGCGATGGAGGAAAAACAACAGCGTGCCCAAACGGGTGGAATTACGCTGCGCCGCGTGAACGAGTTCGGCCTCGCCACTGAGTGGCACGAGATCTGGCACGAGAACGTCGCCGTGCCGCTGGTCGACGGCACGCCGCTCACCGAGTGGGTCGACATCTTCGAGACGGTGCGGGACATGCGGCCCGCCGGTGGGATGTACGGAGGCCTCACCGCGGTCGACCGAGGCGACAAGCCCTTCCAGCCCGGCAAAAGTCAACTGGTGCTCGGGTGCTCGTGTGGGCATGCGGACTGTTGGCCGCTCTACGCGCGCATCATCGCGCACGGAGACATGGTGGTGTGGGACGAGTTCCGGCAGCCGCGTCGCCGGGAGCGCGACTACATCGGGTTCGGGCCCTACCGGTTCGACCGCGCGCGGTACGAGGCGGTGGTGGCGGAACTCGGTTGACGTGCGAGGTTGACTTACCTCGTGCTCACGACGGTCATCCGGAGAACTCTGCGCGTGCCCACCTCGGCCGGGGCCGCCGGTGACGGCCGGGCCGCCGCGCGGCAGCTGGACGCCGTGCTGCTCAAGGTCGGGTTCAAGGCCTCGAAGGAACTGCTGGAGCACGTCGCCGGTTTCGCGCAGCCCACCGCGTACACGAAGTCCATCGTGGACGCCGTGCGCGGGCTCGTCGGCGACGACGTCAAGCACAACCCGTACTTCCTGACGTTCCCGCACGACGTTCCGGACACGGCCGAGTTCTGGACGGACTGCCTGCGGGACGCGCTCGCTCGCCAGGTGCCGGCGGAGGAATTGCGCGTCAACGGCTTCTTCAACCTGCTGGCGATGCCCGAGTACGGGCGCCGCCGGCACACCTACGAGGAGCTCCTCGCGGCGCACGACGAACTGGTGCCGTCGATCAAGAACCGCCTCACGGTGCTGCACCTCGGCGGCACCCTCGAGGAGGAGACCCGCCGCCTCTACCTGGACCTCGCGGCGAGTCCGACCGTGCTCGGCGAGGCCGACCTGGCGCTGTTCGTCGAGCTGGCCGAGCGGATCGGCGAGGTGCCCGAGAACATCCCGCTGCGCGAGAACCGCGCGGTCGTCAACGCCGCTCGTCTGAACGGCGGGCTGGCGCCAGTCGGCGTGGACACCGTCACCGACGTGCTGCGGCTGGCCTGCCAGGCGTCCGGCGGTGACGTCACGTTGCTGGAGGCGACGCGGTTCCGGTCGTTCCGGCGTTCCGAGCGCCGCGTCCTGCTGGCCGCCCTCGACGAGGTCGTCGCGGGCAACGCGGGCAAGCTCGGCGACGTGCCGCAGCGGCGCGAAGCCTGGAAGCGGCTCGGCGAACGGCTGCACCCGCACGAGTACGGCCAGTGGCCGCACGCGCAGGACGTGTTCGCCGTCGCGCGCGGGGAGAAGGCCACCAGGTCGTTCGCCGGACGCGCGGAAATGGCGTTCCAGGCAGGCGACGTCCGCAAAGCGGCGGAGATCCTGGCCGCGGCTCCGGGCATGCTGTTCCGGCAGCTGGACCGGTTGGTGCGCAACGGTTCCGCGCACGACGTCCCGGTGATCGTCGCCGCGGTGCGCGAAGCCGTGCCCGAGGTGTCCGGCCGGGTGCTCTGCTCGGTGCTGGAACACCTGGAGAACCGCGGAAAGCCGGACGTGGCAAGGGTGTTCGCGAACCGGTCGCGCCGCGCGTGGATCGCCGACGACACCCGGCCGCCGCTCGACGCGGACGCGGTCGCGGCCATCACCTCGGTGCTGGAGGACGAACTGGTCCGCCGGCTGCCCGCGGTGTCCGGGCTGACCGTCGAACCCGCCGCGCTCGACGTCGTGGTCCCGTTGTCCGGCAACGCTTCCGAGGACGGCTTCGGCGTGCAGCCGCGCGGTTCACGGGTGCCGCTCGACGGCGAGCTGCTGCGGTTCTTCACGTACTGGCGCCAGGCGGAGGTGCCCACCGACTACGACCTGTCGGCCGTGCTGCTCAACGAGAAGCTGGAGCACGTCGGCCAGGTGTCGTGGACGAACCTCGGCGACGACGGCGCGTACTACTCCGGCGACCTCACCAGCGCGGCCGGGGGTGCGACCGAGTTCATCGACGTGCCGCGCCACACCGTGCGGACGAAGTACGTCGTGCCGCAGGTGAACCTCTTCTCGGGGGAGCCGTTCACCAAGGTCGCGGAGTCGATGTTCGGCTTCATGGGCCGCGACCTCGACCAGTTGGGAAAACCGTACGAGCCGAGCACCGTGCAGGCCTGCATGCCGTTGAACGGCTACGGCAACATCGCCGTGCCCGTGATCTTCGAGCGGACGGAGACCGGCTGGACCGGCACGTGGCTGCACCTGTACCTGCGCGGAACGCCGTGGTCGAACCAGCTGGAGGCGAACCGCGACATGGTCCGGCTCATCACATCAGGTGTCTTGCGGCGCAGGTACTTCACGGTCGCGCGCCTCGCGGAGCTTGTCCGCCGCAAGACCACTGTGGACGCACCGGCGCTGCACATCGCGTTGTCGAGGCCGGAAGGGCGTCACGTCGTCACGGTCGACCAGCTCGCGAAACTGCTGGAACCGGAAGGCGCGGCACTGCTAGCGTGAGCACCAGCGAGGCCATGGGAGTGCTTCCTTCTAACCACTCCAGCGATTAGCGCTCCCGCTTTCCTCGCCCCAGACCCCGGGCCCAGGGAACACCCCGGCAGCTAGCTCCACTCGACGGCGATGCCCGCGATGCCCGGCCCGAAGTCGGCGAAGTAAGCGCTGACGACGCCGCCGAGCCCGCACACCAGCTCCTCGACGTCGACCGGCGTCGCGTCGGCCGAGGCCAGGAACTGCTTCATGCAGCGCGCGGGCATCGCGCGCCGGTGGAACGACAGCTGCACGAGGTACGAGCCGCACGTGTCGCGGAACGTCCGGTGGTGGCCCGGCGTGGCGCTGCCGGTGTCGTCGACGATCGTGAAGCTGAAGACGTGCTCCTCACCGGCCGCGAGCCGCCGGTCGAACAGCATCTCGACCGCCAGGTCGCGGGAGACGCCCTCCCTGCGCAGACGGCCCTGCCGGCAGCCTTCACCGGCTCGCACGATCGCGTTCTCGATCAACGCCCCTTCGTCGCCGTGGTGCGTCGCCAAGTACCGGTCGGGTCCCTGCCGCAACGCGCGCAC
Source organism: Lentzea sp. DG1S-22 (assembly GCF_036321065.1). Classification (NCBI taxonomy): domain Bacteria; kingdom Bacillati; phylum Actinomycetota; class Actinomycetes; order Pseudonocardiales; family Pseudonocardiaceae; genus Lentzea; species Lentzea sp. DG1S-22. The sequence continues at coordinate 6,903,042 of NZ_CP143276.1, forward strand.
GACGAGCCGTGTGGTGATGGAGCGTTGTTCGCGGTGCATCCCTATCTGGACGGTGTCGTGGACGGACAGCACTTCGAGGTCCGCGTTGCCGCGCGCGGCTTCCGGTACGGAGTCGAACGCTGCCAGCAGCGGCGCGGGCTCGGGCCACGTCGCCACCGGGCGCGGCGCGTAGGTGTTCCCGGTTCGCGGGCCGATGAGGTCCAGCAAGGACGATGGCGGCAGGCGCAGAACCGTCTCCAGCGCGCGCACGGTGCTTATCGCGCGCGGCACCTCGGGGTGGCGCAGGCCTCGTTGCCAGTACGAGAGCGTCGACTGGCCCACCTGGACACCGAGTTGTTCGAGGTGAGCGCGCAGTCGGGCGAGCGAGAGGCCGCGGTGGGCGATCGCCTCGCGCAAAGCGCGGTGGAACGGCCCGTAGCGCAGCGTCTCGGAGAGTGGGGTCGGCAGACCCCCGGTCGGGTTACCGATCGGCTCGTTGACCGACTCGGCGTGCCCGGAATCCGCGGTCACCGCGGCACCTACCCTTCACACGCGCCGTGTGACTGTTCACCGTAGTCACTCGTTCTGGTGATCGAAAGATCGGATTTCGCCCGTGTGGGGGACGTGCTGCGTCCGTGTGAGTGGCCGGACCCGGTCCCGTTAGGGTTCGGGCGTGGGAAAGCTCGTAGTGATCGAAGGCCTCGACGGCGCCGGCAAGCGCACCCTCGCCAACGGCTTGACCGAGGCGCTCGGTGCCCAGGGCAGGACCGTGGCCACCCACGCGTTCCCGCGTTACGGCCGCAGCGTCCACGCCGACCTGGTCCGCGACGGCCTCTACGGCAGGCTCGGCGACCTCAGCGACTCGGTCTACGGCATGGCCGTCCTCTACGCGCTCGACCGGCGCGGCGCGGCCGAGGAGATCCGCGAGGACCTCGAGAAGCACGACGTCGTCCTGCTCGACCGGTACGTGGCGTCCAGTGCCGCCTACAGCGCCGCGCGTCTGCACCAGGACGAGAACGGCGAGTTCGTGCGGTGGGTGCACGAGCTCGAGATCGAGCGCTTCGGGCTCCCCGTCCCGGACCTGCACCTGCTGCTGCGCGTGCCCGTCGAGGTCGCGGCCGAGCGGGCGGCGAAGAGGGAGCAGGACGACGAGTCGCGCGCCCGTGACATTTACGAATCCGATGGCGGGTTGCAGGCCCGGTGCGGGGTCGTTTACGACGGATTGGCGAAGATCGGCTGGCTCGCGCCGTGGCAAGTGGTGGACGGGCGGTCAAACGTGAACTTTTCTTCGCTTGTGGAACCACTCTTCACTCCTTGAGTGGTCGCTCACGTGCGTACCGGTTGACACGATCGAGTGTCCGGTACGTAACTGTGAGTGCATAGGAGATCACAATTTGAAGCGTGTCCTGCAGCGCCTCCCGGTCGGTGTCGCCCGTACGGCGGTGCTGATCGCTGCCGCCCGCGCACAAGAGCAGAGCCGGCCCCACCCCCTCTTCGACGACCCCCTCGCCGCCGGTCTCGTGCAGGCCGCCGGCTCCGCGAACGACCTCAACGGCGTGCGCACCCTCGCGGGCGACCACTTCGTCCTGCGCACCCGGTACTTCGACGACGTGCTCCTCGGCGCGCCCCGGCCCCAGGTCGTGGTCATGGCCGCGGGCCTCGACACACGGGCGTTCCGGTTGCAGTGGCCACCGGGCACAAGACTCTTCGAGCTCGACCTGCCCGAGCTCGTCGAGTTCAAGGAGGACGCCCTGCACGACCTGGGAGCCCGGCCCGCGTGCGAGCGCGTCGTCGTTCCCTGCGACCTGCGCGACGACTGGCCGACGGCCCTGATCCGCGCCGGCTTCGACCCGAACAGGCCCACGGCGTGGTTGCTGGAGGGCCTGTTCATGTTCCTGCCACCGGACGCGGGCGAGCGGCTGCTGTACTGGGTGAGCGCGCTCTCCGCCCGGGACAGCACGCTCGCGCTCGAACACGTCAACCGCGCTTTCCGGGAGCTGCCGCAGATGAGGGCCGTGCACCAGCGGTTCGGCACGATGGACGCGCGGTGGCAGTCCGACGTGGAGGATCCGGTCGGGTGGCTCGACGCCCACGGCTGGGACGCCGAGGTCACGCACCAGGTCGACCTCGCCGCGAAGCACGAACGAGCTGTTCCGGCGATCACCGACCCGCGGAAGGTGGGTGATGCGCGGATCTGGCTGGCCTCCGCCGTTCGCCCGGCCTGAGAACACCGGTAACGAAAGGTGACCCTCGCGCGGTTACTCCCGCGACGAACAGGTCAAACGGGACGAGGTGGGGTACGTGGAACGGCAGTTCCGGCCGGTTACCGAACGGGCGCACACCGCCACCAGCGGCAACGGAGCCTGGGTGGTGCGCGAACGCGCGGCCGGGAGTGCGACGATGTTGAGCATGAAGGCACGCGTGCTCGTCGTCGATGACGACCCCGCCCTGGCGGAGATGCTGACGATCGTGTTGCGCGGGGAGGGCTTCGACACCGCGGTGGTCGCCGACGGTGCCCGTGCCCTGCCCGCGCTGCGCGAGCTCAAGCCCGACCTCGTGCTGCTCGACCTGATGCTGCCCGGCATGAACGGCATCGACGTCTGCAAGGCGATCAGGTCCGAGTCGGGCGTGCCGATCGTGATGCTCACCGCGAAGAGCGACACGGTCGACGTGGTGCTGGGCCTCGAGTCCGGCGCGGACGACTACGTCGTCAAGCCGTTCAAGCCGAAGGAGCTGGTCGCCCGCATCCGGGCGCGCCTGCGCCGCACCGAGGCGGAGCCGTCCGAGGTCCTGCAGATCGGCGACCTCACGATCGACGTCCCCGGCCACGAGGTGCTGCGCGAGGGCCGTCCGATCCAGCTCACGCCGCTGGAGTTCGACCTCCTCGTCGCGCTCGCCCGCAAGCCGCGCCAGGTCTTCACCCGCGAGGTGCTGCTGGAGCAGGTGTGGGGCTACCGCCACGCCGCCGACACGCGCCTGGTGAACGTCCACGTGCAGCGGCTGCGGTCCAAGGTCGAACGGGACCCGGAGCACCCCGAGGTGGTGTTGACTGTCCGCGGTGTCGGCTACAAGGCCGGCCCTCCGTGACAGGTGATGTATGAAGTTCGTTCGTCCGGTCGTCGCGAAGGCGCACCTCCTCGCTGAGGAGGCGCGCAAGCGGTGGGCCGCGTTCGGTGACCTCTGGCGTCGGTCGCTGCAGTTGCGCGTCGTCGTGTCCACGCTCGCGCTCTCGTCCGCCGTGGTGTTCGTGCTGGGCATGGTGCTGCAGATGCAGATCACCAACCAGCTGCTGAGCACCAAGGACGAGGCCGCGGTGCGCCAGGCGATGGCGTCGCGGGCGCTGATCCAGTCCGACCTCGTCGGCCTGAACCCCGGCCCGGACAGCGTGCAGACGCGGTTCACCAGCGCGATCAACAAGCTCGCCGTCGGTGGCAACGGGACCGACGCCACGACGGCGGGCGCCGGCGCGTTCGAACCGGTGCTGGCGGACGGGCTGGGCTCGGCCGGTGCCGGGCGCGTGCCTTCCGTCGGCAAGCTCGAGGACGTGCCGCGCGGCCTGCGCGAGATGGTCGAGAACGGCACCGAGGGCACCCAGATCCACACGGTGCAGCGCGACGGCGCGGCGACGACGTTGTTCGTCGTGGGCCTGCCGATCAGCACGTCCGCGCGCTCCATGCAGATGTACCTGATCTTCCCGCTGACCGCCGAGCAGCGCACCGCCGAGGTGGTGCAGTCGACGCTCGCGGTCGGCGGAATAGTGCTGCTGGTCCTGCTCGCGCTGATCGCGAACCTGGTGACGCGCCAGGTCGTCCGGCCCGTGCGGCAGGCGGCCGAGGTCGCGGAGCGGTTCGCGGACGGCACGCTGCACGAACGCATGCACGTCGTCGGCGAGGACGACGTGGCGCGCCTGGCCGAGTCGTTCAACGAGATGGCCGAGTCGATCCAGGCCCAGTTCAAGCAGCTGGAGGAGTTCGGCCAGCTGCAGCGCCGCTTCACCTCCGACGTCTCGCACGAGCTGCGCACACCGCTGACGACGGTGCGCATGGCCGCGGACGTCCTGCACGCCTCCCGCGAGCAGTTCCCCGCCGGCCTCGCCCGCTCCACCGAGCTGCTGGTCGACGAGCTCGACCGGTTCGAGTCGCTCCTCGGTGACCTGCTGGAGATCTCCCGCCTCGACGCCGGCGTCGAGGAGCTGACCGCCGAGCAGGTCGACATCCGCGTGCTGGCCCGCCGCGCGCACGACTCGGTGCGCGCGATCTCCACGAGCGCCAACTCGCCGGTCGTGCTCGACCTGCCGGACGACGAGCTCACCGCGGAGCTCGATTCCCGCCGCGTGGAACGGATCCTGCGCAACCTGCTGGCGAACGCCATCGACCACGGCGAGGGCCAGCCCGTCGAGCTCACCATGCGCGGCAACGCCGACGCCGTCGCGATCACCGTGCGGGACCACGGCGTCGGTCTGCGGCAGGGCGAGGCGGAACTGGTCTTCAGCCGCTTCTGGCGCGCGGACCCGTCGCGCAACCGCCGCACCGGCGGCACCGGCCTCGGCCTGTCGATCTCGCTGGAGGACGCCCGCCTGCACGGCGGCTGGCTGGAGGCGTGGGGCGAACCCGGCCACGGCGCCGTGTTCCGCCTGACGTTGCCGCGCAGGCACGGCGAGGAACTGCGCGAAAGCCCGCTACCGCTCGCGCCCGCGATCGAGCACGAACCCGTCGTGGTGAGCGAGGAGCCGGTCGCGGCCGAGGAGCCGGGCGAGATCGAGCTGCGGCCGGAGGAGATCACCTGGCAGCCCGCGGAGCCCGTCGACGGCACCGGCGCGGAGAAGTCGCCGGACGAGGTTTCGGAGGAAGTGCGGTGAAGCGGTTCGCGTTGCTGTGGCTCGTCCTCGTCACCCTGACCGGCTGCGCCGCGATCCCGACGAACACCCAGCCGAAACCGATCGGCCCCAAGGACAGCAAGGGCGCCGACGCCCCGGACGCACCCGAACCGCGCCAGAACATCGACCCGTTCATGCTCGTGCGCGACTTCATCGACGCGACCTCCAACCCGGACGGCGACTACGCGGCCGCCCGCGCGTTCCTGACGCCGGAAGCCGCGAAGAAGTGGGACACCAAGAACCCCACGATCATCGAGACCGGTTTCTCCACCGTGCCGAGCTCGCAGGCGCCGCAGGAGAAGACGCAGACCGTTCTGCTGCAGGGCAAGTACGTAGGCCGCCTCGGCAGCGACAACGCGTTCGTGCCGCAGCTCGGCGACTTCCAGAAGGCCGTGAAGGTCGAGCGCAACGCCGACAACCAGTGGCGCATCTCCGAACCGCCGCCGGGCGTCTACATGCCGCAGAGCCTGTTCAACAACGCGTACCGCCGCATCACGCTCTACTTCTACAACCCCGAGTTCACCGTCCTGGTGCCCGACCCGCGCTACGTCGTGATCCCGCCCGTGACGAGCATCCCGACGCGCGTGACCGAGCTGCTGGTCAAGGGACCCGGCGACGCGGTGCGCGACACGCTGGTGAGCGCGCTCGGCTCGGACGCCGACAAGTTCTCCGACACCAAGGAGTCCGACGACGGCGCCCTCGAGGTCAACCTCACCAACGTGGGCAAGGACCTCACCCCCGAGAAGCGCAAGCAGATCGTCGCGCAGGTGGTGAAGTCGTTCTCCGGCGTCACCTCCTCGCGCGTGCGGGTGCTCGTCGAGGGCCAGCAGATCCTGCCGGACCAACGCGACTACCGGCCGTCCGACGTGTCGGCGACCGCGGGCGAGTCGTTGCTGGCGCTGAACGCGAACCTCCAGGGCATGCTCGTGGTGGACGGGTCGATCCGCTCGCTCACCGACGGCAACCCGATCAAGGGCCCCGCCGGCGCCGGCACGTACGGCGCGGTCTCGGCGGCGCAGTCGCTCGACGGCTCACGCCTCGCCGTCGTGTCCCGCTCGGGCGGCGGGGTGCGCCTGCGCATCGGAGAGCTGGAGCAGGACCTGTCCGAAGTGGACCTGCCCGCCACCACGCTCTCCAGACCGACGTGGCTGCTCTCCACCGGCCCCAAGGAACCCGGCATCGAGGTCTGGACGGCCGTGGACGGCAAGTCCGTGGCCCGCGTGACCCGGTCCGACAACGGCAGCTGGACCGCCAAGGGCGTCAACATCACCGACATCGAGCCGTTCGGCGCGATCAGCGAACTGCGCCTGTCCCGCGACGGCACCCGAGCCGCCCTGGTGATAGCCGGCAAGCTCTACGTCGCCTCCGTGGTGCGCGACAACCAGGACGTCGCCCTGCGCGCACCCCGGCAGCTGCAGCCCTCGACCCTGGGATCGGCGGTGCAGTCGATCGACTGGCTCTCCCAGGACGTGCTGGCGGTTTCCTCCTCGCTGCCCTCCTGGCCGGTCACGAAGGTCTACACCGACGGCTACCGGATGGACCGCTACAGCCAGTCGAACCTCACCGTGCCGGTGGGTTCGGTGGCGTCGGCGCCCGCGCGTCAGGTGCAGGTGGTCGACCCCTCCGGGCTGTGGTCGGCGTCGGACATCACCGACGTGTGGAAGTCGAGCGGGATCCGGGTGCCGCCGGGCTCGCTGGTGTTCTACCCGGGCTGAGCCCGAGGGGTGCCGTGCGCGCCCAGGGGCGTGGTGCGCGGGCGAGAGGCGTGGTGCGCGGGCGGAACCGTGGTGCGCCGTCCGCGTCGGGACGGTAGGCATCCGCGACGGAACCGGACCGGATGGCGGGCGATGACCGGTCACCGCCCGCCTCTTCGGCGCCGTGCGGCACCGGTGCGGCCGCCACGTGTCAGCCGCCGCGCTGCGGGCGCCACGTGTCGGGACGGTAGGTATCCGCGACGGAGCTGCACCGGGTGGCGGCGAGGACGGGGCACTGCCCGCCTCCTCGGCGCCGTGCGGCGCCACGTGTCGAGCTGCCGCGCTGCGGCGCCGCCGTGTCGAGCCGCCGTGTCGCGGTGCCACGTGTCGAGCCCGAGCCGCCGTGTCGACACAGCCACGTGCCTCAGCCGCGTGCCTCAGCCGCGAGCCACAACGCGGGCTCGCGCCGGCCAGCCGTCGCCGCGAGAGGCGCGACGCCTGCCTGCCTAGTCGCCGGGCCGGTGCGGCCGAGCCGAGGTCAGCACGAGCACGGCGTTCGTCCGCACCCCGGCCGCCCGCAGGGCGCGCACGCAGGCCGCGGCCGTCGCCCCGGTCGTGATCACGTCGTCCAGCAGCACGACCGTCCCCGGCGGTGGCCGCCCCACGACCTCCACCCGCCCGGCCAGGTTCCGCCGCCGGGCGCCGGCGCTCAGCCCCACGGAGTCGGCCACCCCGCGCCCGAGCCGCAGCACCGGCGCGACGGCGGCGACGTCCACCTCCCGGGCGATCCGCACCATGTGGTCACCACCGCGGTCCCGCGCGGCGCTGCGGCGGGAGGGCGCCGGCACGATCGTCCACGGCGGAGGACCGACCGCGACCAGTGCCGCCGCGACCATCGCGCCGAACCAGGCCGAGAGCGCCCGTGCGCTCCGTTCCTTGAAGGCCAGCACGAGTTCCCGCGCCGCACCGCTGTAGGTCGCCAGCGTCCACACGGGCGGCGCCACACCGGGGACCTGGAGGCGTGTGGGCGGGCCGAAGCCGTCGAGGCACGCGGCGCAGCAGGCGGTGCCGGAGAGGCCGCAGCCGGAGCAGACGGGAGGCAGGAGCAGGTCGAGAGCTGTCATGGGAACCAGGATGGCGGCGGGGTCCGACAGAAAATCGCGGTCGGTCCGCGAAGGGGCCGGGCCGCCGACCGCCACGGGCCTTTCGGCACCGCCCACAAGGGTGAAGTTCCGATTGCGTTGTCGATCTCCGCTGCCTCCGCGCACCACCGGAATCCGCAGCTCGGAGCGAGTTCTGTGACGACGTACCAAGATCCGGTAACTCGTTTCGCCCCGTTTGTCCCAGCGCCTGTCGAGCCGATGTTTCCAGAACTGAGTGGTCCGCACGTTCACCGCCGCTGCCCGGCCACGCGCGCTCAACGCGACCCCCCTTGGGTGGCCCCTGGTGGCCTTCGTGACACCCGCGAGTGGTTAACGATTATTCACATGGTGAGCTGACCAGCGGTTATTACTTGAAATGCGCTCGCGTTCGGCGCAAGGCGTGATCAACCGCCTTGTCCGTCATTGGGCGAAATCCGCCGTTCAGCCCGGCGTGACTGGGTCGTGATCGGGCATCTGCACCGATCGGGACGGGCGGAAGAAGTGAGCCCGCGTTCCGCTTCGGAGATCGGAATCGATCTCTTCCCGGTTTCGGGAACATGACGCGGGGGTCGCCCGTTGGCTGGGTATGAGGCCGCGACCGGAGCCGTTCGACGCAGCAGACCTGCCGTCGAGTGCCGGTGCGCGGCTGGGCCTTGCGGGTGAGCGGGAGGGTGGCGGGTTTGGGCCGCGGCACGCTCGGGAAACGTTTGGCAACGCGCTGTCGTTGCGCTGCGTAGTCGTCGAAAAATCTCGTCGTTCCCCCGGCAAGGGGGCTTACGCGACGGTGAATCCCAAGCTAACGTGCACCGCTATCAGCGTTCCCGGCCCCGCGGGGAGGAGGCGAACAGCCCATGATCCTGGCGCCGTGAGAGCTGAGGGAGACGACCCTCTGCGACACATCCGCGATCCAAGATCGCCACGGCGCTTCGAATGCAGTCCAGCCATAGCTCGCAGCAAAGCGAGGGAGGTCGTGTATGGACATCGTCGTTAAGGGCCGCAATGTCGAGGTGCCCGATCACTACAGGGTGCACGTCGCCGAAAAGCTGGCCCGGCTTGAGCGCTACGACCGCAAGGTCATCCGCTTCGACGTGGAGCTTTTCCACGAGCCGAACCGCCGTCAGTCGAAGAACTGCCAGCGGGTCGAAATCACCGGCAAGGGACGTGGACCCGTGGTCCGTTCCGAAGCCTGCGCGGGTGACTTCTACGCCGCGCTCGATTCTGCGGTCGCGAAGCTCGAGAACCGCCTGCGTCGGTCACATGACCGCAGGCGCGTCCACCACGGGGCGCGTGCCCCGATCTCGGTGGCCGAAGCGACAAGCGGACTGGGTGAACCGTCCGCCGGCGAAAGCATGACGTCGCGCCGCGCGAAGACCGCGGTGCTCGACGCACCCGAGGCCGACTACGAGGGCATGGCGGAAGTGCCCGCGCAGCGTTGGGACGAGGGCCTCGAAGACAAGTTGCCCGGACGCGTCGTACGCGAGAAGGAGCACGCCGCCAAACCGATGACCGTCGACCAGGCCCTCTACGAGATGGAGCTGGTCGGCCACGACTTCTACCTGTTCGCCGACGCCGAATCCGGGCGCCCGAGTGTCGTCTACCGCCGGAAGGGATTCGACTACGGCGTGATCAGGCTGGCCTGACCCGCGCGAACCCCCGTACCTCCTACCGCCGCCGCCCCGCACCCCTCGCGTGCGGGGCGGCGGCGTGCGTCTACCGCCGGTCGGACCCTTCTCGGCCCCGGACGTTCACCGTCAAGGTGAACTTGGCCGGGCCAGGAACCTTCACGCGGTCCCTGTTCGTTCTCCAGACCAGTAGCCGAGGTGGGGGCACCGGCGACAGGAGGTCTGCGAGCACCGCAGAACCGGCAACTGACCTGCGCATACCAGGTCGGGCGTGCCAATCCGCCTGTGTCCGTGCACACATCTTGGCGACTTGCCTACGATGGGCAGGGGAAAGGCGTCCGTGGTGGGCGCGCCGCGATACAGGTGATGAGGTCTATCCAGATGGTGCTGTCCCGACTGCTCCGCTCCGGCGAGGGCAAGATGCTCAAGCGCCTCCGCAACATCGCACAGCACATCAACCACCTGGAAGACGAGGTGGTGGACCTCTCCGACGCCGAGTTGCGCGGCAAGACCGAGGAGTTCAAGAAGCGCCACGCCGAGGGCGAGTCGCTCGACGAACTCCTTCCCGAGGCGTTCGCCGTGGCCCGCGAGGCCGCGAAGCGCACCCTGGGCCAGCGGCCCTACGACGTGCAGATGATGGGTGGAGCGGCGCTCCACCTGGGCCAGATCTCCGAGATGCGCACCGGTGAGGGCAAGACGCTGACCTCGGTCATGCCCGTGTACCTCAACGCGCTCGCCGGCAAGGGCGTCCACGTCATCACCACGAACGACTACCTGGCCAAGCGCGACGCGGACTGGATGGGCCGCGTGCACCGCTTCCTGGGGCTGTCCGTCGGCGCGATCCTCTCCGAGATGACTCCGGAGCAGCGCCGCGCGTCGTACAACTCGGACATCACCTACGGCACGAACAACGAGTTCGGCTTCGACTACCTGCGCGACAACATGGCGTGGAGCCTGGACGAGTGCGTGCAGCGCGGCCACTACTTCGCAATCGTCGACGAGGTCGACTCGATCCTCATCGACGAGGCCCGCACGCCGCTGATCATCTCCGGCCCGGCCGAGCAGTCGGCCCGCTGGTACACGGAGTTCGCCCGCCTGGTCCCGCGCATGCGCGGCATCGACGTCACCCAGCTCTCCCAGAAGGACCGCATCGAGGTCATCGAGGAGAAGTCGAAGTCGTACCACTACCAGTACGACGAGAAGAAGCGCACGGTCGCCGTCACCGAGCTCGGTGTGGAGTTCATCGAGGACCAGCTCGGCATCGACAACCTCTACGAGGCCGCGAACACGCCGTTGGTGGGCTACCTGAACAACGCCCTCAAGGCGAAGGAGCTCTACCACCGCGACAAGGACTACATCCTCCGCAACGGCGAAGTGATGATCGTTGACGAGTTCACGGGTCGTGTGCTCGCCGGTCGTCGCTACAACGAGGGCATGCACCAGGCCATCGAGGCCAAGGAGGGCGTGGAGATCAAGGCGGAGAACCAGACGCTCGCCACGATCACCCTGCAGAACTACTTCCGCCTCTACGAGAAGCTCGGCGGCATGACCGGTACCGCCGAGACCGAGGCGGCCGAGTTCCACCAGACCTACAAGCTGGGCGTCGTCCCGATCCCGACGAACCGCCCGCCGCAGCGCAAGGACCAGCCCGACCTCGTCTACAAGAGCGAGGAGGCGAAGTTCGAGGCCGTCGCCGAGGACATCGCCGAGAAGCACGCCAAGGGCCAGCCGGTCCTGATCGGCACGACGAGCGTCGAGCGCTCCGAGTACCTGTCGAAGCTGCTGGTGCGCAAGGGCATCCCGCACGAGGTGCTGAACGCGAAGCACCACGACCGCGAGGCGCTGATCATCGCGAAGGCGGGCCGCAAGGGCGCCGTCACCGTCGCGACGAACATGGCCGGTCGCGGTACCGACATCGTGCTGGGCGGCAACCCGGACATCATCGCCGACCACGAGCTGCGCGACCGCGGCCTCGACCCGGTGAACACGCCGGAGGAGTACGAGGCCGAGTGGGCGAAGGTCGTCGAGGAGCTGACGACCCAGGGCAAGGCCGAGGCCGACGAGGTCCGCGAGGCCGGCGGCCTCTACGTGCTCGGCACCGAGCGCCACGAGTCGCGCCGCATCGACAACCAGCTCCGCGGCCGCACCGGCCGTCAGGGCGACCCCGGTGAGTCGCGCTTCTACCTGTCCCTGCAGGACGAGCTGATGCGCCGCTTCAACGCGTCCATGGTCGAGATGGTCATGACGCGCCTGAACGTGCCGGACGACGTGCCGATCGAGCACAAGATGGTCACCCGCGCCATCCGCAGCGCGCAGACCCAGGTCGAGCAGCAGAACTTCGAGATCCGCAAGAACGTCCTCAAGTACGACGAGGTCATGAACCGCCAGCGCACGGTGATCTACGCCGAGCGCCGCCGCGTCCTCGAAGGCGAAGACCTGAAGGAACAGGTCGAGCACATGATCCAGAGCGTCATCGAGGAGTACGTCAACGGCGCCACCGCCGACGGCTACGCCGAGGACTGGGACTTCGACAAGCTCTGGACCGCGCTGAAGACCCTGTACCCGGTCTCGCTCGACCCGAAGGAGCTCCTCGAGTCCGACGAGGACATCACCCGCGAGTACCTGCGGGAAGTCCTCATCGAGGACGCGATGAAGGCCTATCGCGCCCGCGAGGCCGACATCGACAGCCGCGTCGGCGAAGGCGCCACCCGCGAGCTGGAGCGCCGCGTCCTGCTGTCCGTCCTGGACCGCAAGTGGCGCGAGCACCTCTACGAGATGGACTACTTGAAGGAGGGCATCGGCCTGCGCGCGATGGCGCAGCGCGACCCCCTCATCGAGTACCAGCGCGAGGGCTTCGAGATGTTCAACGCGATGCTCGACGCGCTGCGCGAGGAGACCGTCGGCTTCCTGTTCAACCTCCAGGTCGAAGCAGCGGAGCCGGAGCCGGCCCAGCCGGAGGTCCCCGTGACCCTCGCCGCGGCCCCGCAGGCCCTCCCGCAGGTCTCGGGCAACGGCGGAGGCGCCCGCGCCCGTGCCCGCGCGGCGGCAGCCGCCCAGCAGCAGGCCCAGCAGCAGGCCCAGGCCCCCGCGGGTCCGGCGATGGCGCAGCTGGCGAGCGGCAACGCCATCCCGCCCGCCCTGCGCGGCAAGGGCCTCGGTGGCCCCGGCCAGCAGAACCTGAGCTACAGCGGCCCGGCCGAGGACGGCGGCGTGGAAGAGCACGCCGAGGCGAACGGAGGCGCCGGCCAGCAGGGCGGCACCCGCAAGGAGCGCCGCGAGGCCGCCCGCCAGGCGGCCAAGAACCAGCGCCGGGGTCGCTGATCCCACCTTGTCGCCGCGTGGGCCGCACTCCTCCGGGAGGGCGGCCCACGCGGCTTTTCAGGCCTGCGGGGGGCGTGAGGAGTGAGGCGGCGACACGCCTCACTCCAGCACCGTGAACGAGGTGAACCACCACCTCCCGCCCCGGTGCTCGACCCGGCAGGCCACAGCCAGCACCCGCCCCTCCCTGCGGACGGTCGCGGACATCTCGGCCACGAACCGGGACGGACGACAAACCCGGGGCATCCGGACCATCCGCGTCGTCCGAGCCCGCACCATCGCCCCGAGCCGCACCGCCAGCCCCGGCACCGCGACCTCCCGCAGCAACCGAGCCGGCCGCCGCCCGTCCAGCACCTCCAGCACGGCACCCACCAGCCGCAGCGGGTCCAGCGCGGGCGACGGCGGATCGGGCTCCGGCACCCAGACGGGGCGTGGCCGGGGCCGGGGCAGCGGAACGGCTCCGCCCACGGGCGGCTCGTAGGCGGGCAGGCGGCGAACGACTGGCGGCATGCCCTACCAGGCGAGCGGCGGGCGTCATCAGGACACGGGCCACTCGAAAGTGGGTACCGTCCTCGAGGTGCTGAAAGCTCTGGTGCTCGACTACGGCGGCGTCCTGACCGATCCCGGCGAGGACAACCCGTCCGAGCCGCCGCTCCTCACCGCCCTGCGCGAGGCCAAGCGGCACGGGCTCAAGACGGCGTTGCTGTCCAATGCGGACGGTTGGTGGCAGCCGCCGCGAGCCTTCGACGGGCTCTTCGACGCGACCGTCCTCTCCGGTGAGGCCGGGCTGGCGAAGCCGGACGTCGGCATCTACCTGCTCGTGGCGCGGAAGCTCGGTCTCGAGCCAGGGGAGTGCGTGTTCGTCGACGACCTCGCGGTCAACATCCGCGGTGCCGCCGAGGCCGGAATGGTCGGCGTCCACCACCGGTCGACGCGGTCCACCCTCGAGGAGTTGGAGATCCTGCTGGAGATCGCGCTCCGCGAATGAGGGTTCAGGGGAACGGTTACCGCGCCGACCGGCTCTGACCCTTTCTCACTGAGAGCGGCGCACCAGTTCGAAGCAGAGGACGGCCGCCGCCGAGGCGACGTTCAGCGATTCCACGCCCGCCGCCATCGGAATCGAAAGCCACGACGTGACGTGCGGACGCACGTCGTCGGTGATTCCGGACGTTTCGCTGCCCAGGACGAATGCGGCGCGGTCGCCGAAAGAAGCGGAGTAAATGGTGTCGGAGGCGTGGGAGTCGAGCGCGAAGAGCGGGTAGCCGGACGCGCGCAACAGAGCCGAGGCCTCCGCCGCGGTGCCGCAGCGCAGCACGGGCGCTCGGAAGGCCACCCCGGCGGAGGCCTTGACCACGAGCGGGTCGATCGACGCGACGCCGCGGCGCGGGACGACGATGCCGTCGATCCCCGCCGCGGTCGCGGTGCGCAGGATCATGCCGACGTTCGCGGGCGTCGTGATGCCGTCGAGCACCAGCACGGACCGCAGCGACCCTTCCTCCAGGGCCAGGGCGAGCGGCTTCATGCGCGGCGCGACCACGTCGGCGAGCACGCCCTGGTCCTGCTTCCCGTTGCCCGCCAGCACCTTCACGCGTTGCGCGGTGGCCCGCTGCACCTGGACGCCGCGGGAACGGGCCGCGTCGAGGATCTCGCGCGCGGCGGGGCCCCTTGCCGTGTCGGCGAGCACCACCTTGTCCACTGACAGCGCCGGGTCGTCCAGCGCCTCCAGCACTGGCTTGCGGCCGTAGACGGTGACGAAGCGGTCCTTGGGCGAGATCTCCACGTGAAGAGGGTGACAGAGGCGGGCACGGCGGGCTCGAACGGGTGAAGAGCTCCACTAGAGCCATTCGGCCCTTGTGTTTCGGATCATATCGATGATGATCGTCACATGACGGCAGGTATGCGCAGCGTCGCGCAACGTCAACACCTCGCGAGCGGTCAGGACTCGGATGTGTTCATCCGGTCGGACGGCTTGCTGGTCAAGCGCACCCGCACCGGCCGTGACCTGCGGCGCGAGGCCGAGATGATGGTGTACCTGAGCGGGTGCGGCATCCCCGTCCCGCGTGTTCACGAGGCCACGCGGGACGAGCTCGTCATGCAGTACGTGCCCGGCCCGCGGATGTCGGAGGAGATCGGCCGCAAGCCGTGGTTCGCCGGTGGTCTCGGCAAGGAGCTCGCGGACCTGCACCGCCGCCTCGACGTCATCCCCGCGCCCGACTTCCTGAGCGGCGAGGGCGACCTCCTGCACCTCGACCTGCACCCCGGCAACGTCGTGCTGGGTCCGGAGGGGCCCGTCGTCCTCGACTGGGCCAGCGCCACCAAGGGCGACCGCCGGCTCGACGTCGCGCTGAGCTGGGTCTCGCTCGCCGTCGCGAGCCTCGCCCCGGTCAAGAAGCTCACGCGGTGGCGGTTCCTGCGCTCGTTCATGGCCAACGCCGACCCGTTGGCGGTCGAGGCGATCCCGGAGGCCGCGCGCATCCGGCTGGGCCGCCACGACCGCGATCCGCGGGAACGGGCCGCGCTGCAGAGGTTGATGGACCGCAAACGCCACTAGGCTGGGCGCATGCCGGACCGACTGTCAGCGCTGGACGCCTCGTTCCTGTACATGGAGGGCTCCACGACGCCGATGCACGTCGGTGGCGTGGCGGTGTTCCGGCGGCCCAAGGCCGGCTTCGACTACGACAAGCTCGTCGACCTCATCGAGCAGCGCCTGAGCCTCGTGCCGCGCTACCGGCAGAAGGTCGTGCACGTCCCGGGCCGCATCGCGCGCCCGGTCTGGGTCGACGACCCGGACTTCGACGTCACCTACCACGTCCGCAGGTCGGCGCTGCCCAAGCCGGGCAGCGACACCCAGCTGCACGACCTGGTCGCGCGCCTGATGTCGCGCCCGCTCGACCACTCCCGCCCGCTGTGGGAGATCTACCTCGTCGAGGGCCTCGCGAAGAACCAGGCCGCGGTCATCACCAAGACCCACCAGGCCATGGTCGACGGCATCGCGTCGCTCGAGATCGGCCAGGTCATGCTGGACGTGTCGCCGTCGCCGCGCACGAACGTCGAGAACCTCTGGATGCCGCAACCGGAACCCAGTTCGCTGCAGCTCGTGGCCGACGCGGTCACCGACATCGTGCAGCGCCCCGGCGAGCTCGTGGAGAACGTCCGCAGCGCCGCCCTCGACACCGTCAACACGGTCGAGAAGGTCTTCCACGCGTTCGGCGTGCTCGCCTCGGCGGTCCGCACCGCCGCGACACCCGCGCCCGGCACGCCGCTGAACGTCCGCATCACCTCGCCGCAGCGCCGGTTCGCCGTCGCCCGCACCCGGCTCGACGACCTGCGCGCCATCCGCAAGGCGCACGGCGGCACCGTCAACGACGTGGTGCTCGCCGCCCTGAGCGGAGCGCTGCGCAACTGGCTGCTCAGCCGCGGCGAGAACGTCACCGGCAGCACCACGATCCGCGCGATGGCCCCGCTCTCGGTTCGTGAAGCGGACCCGGACTCGGGCAACAACGTCAGCGCGTACCTGGTCGACCTGCCCGTCGGCGAGCCGAACCCGGTCGTGCGCCTGCACCACGTGAGCCACGCGATGCGCGCCCACCAGGAGTCCGGCCAGTCCGTGGCCGCCGACGCGCTGGTGAAGGTCTCCGGCTTCGCACCGCCGACGCTGCACGCGCTCGGTGCGCGCGCTGCGAGCTCGTTCAGCCGGCGGCTGTTCAACGTCATCGTCACGAACGTCCCCGGCCCGCAGGTGCCGCTGTACGCGGCGGGCGCGAGAATGACCGAGATCTTCCCGGTCGTGCCGCTCGCCAGGAACCAGGCGCTGGCCATCGGGGTGACGTCGTACGACGGCGGTGTTTACTTCGGGTTGAACGGCGACCGCGACGCGATGTCCGATGTGGACGTTCTGGCGGCCATGGTCGAGGAGTCGGTGGAGGAACTGATGGGGACGGCGAACGGGTCATGAGGGTCTACATCCCGGCCACGGTGCCGATGCTGCGCGCGTTCGTCGACAGCGGCGAACTGGCCCCGGTCACCGGCACGGCCTTCGCGCTGACGCCGGCGCTGCGCGAGTCCTACGCCGCGGGCGACACCGAGGAGCTGGAGTACGCGGCCATGATGGACGCCGCCCGCGCCTCGCTGCGGCTGCTGGCGGCCGACGAGAAGGCCGAACCGCGGCGCGCGGTGCTCGCGGTGGACGTGGACGACGTGAAGTTGCGGCCCGACCTCGACTTCTCGGTCGTGAAGGTCGCCGGCTCGTTCACCCTCAAGGACGTCGCCTCCGTGCACCTCGACACGGCCGAGGCCGAGCAGGACGTGCGCGCGGCGGTGGAGGTCGTGGACGCCGCCGACCTGGGCGACCCGGACGCCGAGTTCACCCTGGGCAGCGCCGAGGACCACGAACTGGCCTGGTATGCGGCCCAGGAACTGCCGTTCGTCCTGGAACTGCTCTAGTCGCGGCGCTGGTCGTGCACCTCGGGCAGTGCGGTGAACCCGGCTGCCCGGTAGGTGGCGACGGCGCCCGTGTTCGAGCTCGGCGTGCAGACGACCGCGCTCGCCGAGCCGAGGTCGCGCAGCGCGGCCGCGCCGGCGAGGGTGATCGCCCTGCCGAGGCCGCGGCCCCGGTGGTCGTGGTGCACGCCCATCGGTTCGACCACTCCCGGCCTGCCGGGACCGGCCGACCACACCGTGATCGCCGCCGCCGCGTCCTGCCCGTCGAACGCGACGAGGCACCGCGCGTCCGTGAACGGCAGGCCCGAGGCCATTGCGTGCCAACGTTCTTCGGTGAAGGTGGACTTCTCGAACGACGCCCTGATCACGGCGGCGTGCAGGTGGGCCCGCCCGGGCTCGACGACCTCGACCCGCACGCCGGGACGGGGCACCGGTGAGGAGAGGTCGAGGCGCAGCGGCGTCCACGGCTCGCCGGACTGCCAGCCGCGTTCGGACAACAGCTCCTTGAAGCGCGTGCCCACGGGAGATTCGACGTAGACCTTCCCGGCGGGCAGCACGCCGCGTTCCGGGTCGCAGACGTCGTCGGCCAGCCGCCGCGCCAGGTCCTCGTCCTGCCGGGCGTCCGGCGCGATCGTGCACCGCAGCAGGTCGGCGCCGTCCAGCAGGCCGACCGCGAGCACCCGCCCGTCCCGGCGCCAGACGCGGACCGCCGCGCCGGTGGCCTCCTCGCCGAACCGCCAGTACCAGCCCACGTCACCGGGGTGGAGCTGGAACGGCAGGTCGTCGCGCTGCCATTCGCGCAACGCGCGCACGGCGTCGTCGAGCACGGTCACATTCCTTCCGCGGGTTCCCACAGCTCGATCCGGTTGCCCTCGGGGTCGACGCACCAGCCGAAGCGGCCGAAGTCCGAGTCCTCGGTCTCGGGCAGCACCTCGACGCCGCGGGCCTTGAGCTTCGCCATCAGCGACGGCAGGTCGTCCACGCGCAGGTTCAGCATGGTGCGCTGGTCGGGTTCGCCGATGTACTGGGTGTCCTGGGCGAACAACGCCATCGTCGTCGTGCCGGGGTGCTCGTTCGTCGCCGTGTCGAGCCAGTGGAAGGTGACGGTGCCCTTCTCGCTCATCGGCACGCCCAGGTTCTCGCGGTACCAGGCGGCCAAGCGCACGGGATCCCGTGAACGCAGGAAAACCCCGCCGATGCCAGTCACCCGCGCCACCCGACGGACCCTACTACCGCGTGCCACGATGGGGGAATGGACGCAGTCACGTCTGCACCCGAACCGGTCAACGAGCCCGTGCGCACCTACGCACCCGGTAGCGCCGAACGGACCAGCCTCGAGGCTCGCATCGCGGAACTCGAAGGCACCACCCACGAACTGACGATGACCATCGGCGGTCGGCAGCGCATGGGCGGTGGCGACCGCATCGACGTGGTCCAGCCCCACGACCACAGGCACGTCCTCGGCGTGACGGCGCAGGCCACCAACTCCGACGTCGCCGAGGCGATGCGCGCGGCCCAGCACGCCGCTCCGGGCTGGCAGGAGCTGCCGTTCGACGAACGCGCCGCGGTGCTGCTGCGCGCGGCCGACCTGCTCGCCGGGCCGTGGCGCGACACCCTCAACGCCGCCACGATCCTCGGGCAGTCGAAGTCCGTGCAGCAGGCCGAGATCGACGCCGCGTGCGAGCTGATCGACTTCCTGCGCTTCAACGTCCACTTCGGCCGCCGCGTCCTGCAGGAGCAGCCGCTGTCCTCGCCGGGCGTGTGGAACCGGATGGACCACCGGCCGCTCGACGGGTTCGTCGTGGCGATCACGCCGTTCAACTTCACCGCCATCGCGGGCAACCTGCCGCTCGCGCCCGCGTTGATGGGCAACACGGTGCTGTGGAAGCCGTCGCCGACGCAGCAGCTCGCCGCGCACTTCACCATGCGGCTGCTGGAGGAGGCCGGCCTGCCGCCGGGCGTGGTCAACCTCGTCACGGGAGACGGCCGGGCGGTGAGCGAGGTGGCACTGCGGGACAGGTTCTTCGCGGGCCTGCACTTCACCGGCTCCACCCGCACGTTCAAGTCGCTGTGGCGGACCATGGCGGGCAACCTCGACCACTACCGCGCCTACCCGCGCATCGTCGGCGAGAGCGGCGGCAAGGACTTCGTGCTGGCGCACGCTTCGGCGGATCCGAAGGCGCTCGTCACGGGGCTCGTGCGCGGTGCCTTCGAATACCAGGGCCAGAAGTGCTCGGCGGCGTCACGGGCCTACATCGCGCGGTCGCTGTGGGAGGGCGGCGTGCGCGAGCAGTTGCTCGACATCACGAAGTCGTTGTCCTACGGCGATGTCACGGACCTCTCGGTGTTCGGCGGCGCGGTCATCGACCACCGCGCGTTCGCCAAGCAGAAGGAGGCGCTGCTGATGGCGTCCGCGTCCACCTCGGTCGAGGTCCTCGCCGGTGGCTCGTGCGACGACTCGGTGGGCTACTTCGTCGACCCCGCGGTGCTGCTGGGCACCGACCCGCACCACGACATCTTCACGACGGAGTACTTCGGCCCGATCCTCGCCGTGCACGTCTACGAGGACGCGGACTTCCCGAGGATGATGGAGATCATCGACACCTCCACGCCGTACGCGCTGACCGGCGCGATCTTCGCCCGCGACCGCGCCGCCGTGGAGCAGGCCCACCGAGCCCTGCGGTTCGCGGCGGGCAACTTCTACGTCAACGACAAGCCGACCGGCGCCGTCGTCGGGCAGCAGCCGTTCGGCGGGTCGCGCGGCTCCGGCACCAACGACAAGGCGGGCTCGATCTACAACCTGCAGCGGTGGACGAGCCCGCGCGTCGTCAAGGAGACCCTGGTCCCGCCGGCGGACCACCGGTACCCGCACATGGGTTAGTGGCGGGGCTTCCAGCCGGTGGCCTCGGTGAGCTTCGTGCTCACGACCCGCTGCGACCGCCCGAACACCTCGAACGACGCGGCGAGCTTGCCGAAGAACCGCGGCAGGCGCGTGATCCCCGTGTTCCGCTTGAGCACCGGCGTCCCGACGTTGTAGACGCCGGGAGGCGCGTCGAGGGCGGCGACCGCCGCGGCCGCCGCGTCGGCGGGGTGCACGACCGACATCCAGCCGTCGCCGACGAGCACGGGCGGTGCCGCGGCGTCGCCGCCCATCAGCAACCCGAAGCGCAGGAACACGCCGCCGGGGTGCCGCAGCACGTTCTCCTGCGCCGTGACCGAGCTGGCGACGTGCCCGACCGGCTCGATCGGCGCGCTCTCGTCGAGCTCCCGGTCGCCACCGTCCGCGTAGACGAACGAGATGCCCTCCTGCACGATCCGCTCGACCCCGGCCCTCATCGCGGCCTCGACGACGGCGGCGCTGCCCTGCGTGCGGATGCGGTTGTTCTCCGCCCACGCGCGGGCCAGGACGGCCTTCGCGCTCAGCGGGATGCGGGTGGCGAGGTTGACCACGGCGTCGTGGCCCGCGAACGCCGCGGTGAGCTGACCGACGTCGAACACCGAGGTGGTGTGCCGGTCCAGCACACCGACCTCGTGACCCGCCGCCCGCAGCCGCGGCACCGCTTCCCGTCCCAGAACGCCCGTCGCACCGATCACGAATACCTTCATGACCACTGGACGGTGCAGGGCGTCAATACGTGACGGGCACCCGTGTGAAGGCGCTCACTCGGGGAGCCGTTCGAAAGCCTTGGCCGCGAGGCCCTGCACGACCTGCCCGGCGGCGTTGGGGTCGGTGCCGCGCTGCACCACCTCGAACCGGACGAGCTGGCGTTCCCGGACTTCCAGGACGGCGTCGCACCTCACCTCGCCGGAGGCCTCCGCACACCTGCGGGTCAGCGGGCGGTTGTTGCTCTCGCCCTCGCCGCCCGCGATCACCCCGCCGTAGCCACCGCCGGACAGCAGCCCCTGCGACTCGTCCGCGAACGCCGCCTCCAGCAGCGTCAGCTCGACGGTCAGCGAGTCGAACCTGTAGTCGCACACCCGGTCGGACCTCACCGGCGTGCCGTTGAGCCCGCCCGCGTCACCGGACCGCAGCAGCGAACACGGGTCCACCTCGGCGAAAGCCGGTTCGCCGCCGGTGGGCGAGCAGGCGGCGAGAGTGACCAGCAGGGGCAGCAACCAGCGCATGCTCATGATCAGTCAGCGTAATCGTCGATGCCCGCGCGTGAAGCCAGCAGCCGCCGCAACGAGGCGAGGCGGCCCGGCGCGTCCGGCACGAGCTCGTCCAGCACGCAGCCCGGGTCCTCGGGCGGGCCGAGGTGGCCGCAGCCAGGCGGGCACTCCTCGGCGGCCTCGGCGAAGTCCGGGAACGCCTTCACGATGTCGTCCGGCGTGATGTGCGCGAGGCCGAACGAGCGGATGCCCGGCGTGTCGACGACCCACCCGCCGCCGGGCAGGCGCAGCGCCACGGCCTGGGTGGAGGTGTGGCGGCCCTTGCCGACGCCGGACACGACGCCCACGGCGCGGTTCGCGTCCGGCACGAGCTTGTTGACCAGGGTGGACTTGCCGACGCCGGAGTGGCCGATGAGGCACGACACCGTGTCCGCGAGGCGTGCGCGCAGCTCGGCGGGTTCCTCGTCGGACCTCGTCACGATCACCGGCACGTCGAGCTCGGTGTAGAGGGCGAGCAGCGCGTCGGCGGACGCCAGGTCCGACTTCGTCAGGCACAGCACCGGTTCCAGGCCGCCGGCGTACGCGGCGACGAGGCAGCGGTCGATGAAGCCGGTGCGCGGCGGGGGATCGGCCAGCGCGACGACCATGATGAGCTGGGAGGCGTTTGCGACGACGACGCGTTCGAACGGGTCCGTGTCGTCCGCGGTCCGGCGCAGCACGGACGTCCGCTCCTCGACGCGCACGATGCGGGCCAGCGTGTCCGGCAGGCCCGAGGTGTCACCGACGATGCCCACCTGGTCGCCGACCACCACGGGCGTGCGGCCCAACTCGCGCGCACGCATCGCCGTGACCACGACGCCGGACTCCAGTGCGCACGTCCAGCGCCCGCGGTCCACGCCGATCACCATCGCGGTCTCGGCGTCGGCGTGTTCCGGCCGCCTCTTGCTGCGCGGCCGCGTCCCCTTGCCGGGGCGCACGCGCACGTCGGACTCGTCGAGCTTGCGCCAGTCCCGCTTGCCCACTTCTACGCGCCCCCGGTGAGCATGGCGTCCCACATGCCGGGGAAGTCCGGGATCGTCTTGGTCGTCGACCCGATGTCGTCCACCTCGACGCCCGGCACCACCAGGCCGATGATCGCGCCCGCGGTCGCCATCCGGTGGTCGGCGTAGGCCTTCCACACACCGCCGTGCAGCGGAGCGGGGTCGATGACCAGGCCGTCCTCGGTCTCGGTCGCGGTGCCGCCGAGCGCGTTGACCTCGTTCACGAGCGCCGCGATGCGATCCGTCTCGTGGCCGCGGATGTGCGCGACGCCGCGGATCGTCGTGCGCCCCTCGGCGAGCGCTGCCAGGGCGGCGACGGTCGGCGTGAGCTCGCTCTCGTCGTGCAGGTCGATGTCCACACCGGACAGCTTCGCCGGCCCGCGCACGGTCAGGCCGCGCTCGGACACCTCGACCTCGCAGCCCATGCGCTCGAGGATGCCGCGCACCGCGTCACCGGGCTGCGTGGTCGTCTCGGGCCAGTGCGGGATCGTCACCTCGCCGCCGGTCACCGCGGCCGCCGCCAGGAACACCGTCGCGTTCGACAGGTCCGGCTCCACGTGCCACGTGCGCGCCTTGATCACCCCGGGCTCGACGCGCCACGTGTTCGTCGTACCGGTGTCCACCTCGACACCGACCGAACGCAGCGTCTGCACCGTCATGTCGATGTGCGGCAGCGAGGGCACGGGCTTGCCGTCGTGCCGGATCGTCACGCCCTTGTCGTAGCGCGCGGCCGAGAGCAGCAGCCCGGAGACGAACTGCGACGAGCCCGACGCGTCGATCGTCACCTCACCGCCGGGCACCGATCCCGTGCCGCGCAACGTGAACGGCAGCGCGTCGCCCTCGACGTCCACGCCCAGCGACCGCAGCGCACCCAGCACGGTGCTCATCGGCCGCAGGCGGGCGTGCGGGTCGCCGTCGAACCGGATCTCGCCCTCGGCCAGCGCGGCGGCGGGCGGCAGGAAGCGCATGACCGTGCCCGCGAGACCGCAGTCGACGTCCGCCGGGCCGCGCAGCGCACCGGGCGTGACGTCCCAGCCGCCGTCCTCGCGGTCGGCGAACCCCACGCCCAGCGACGACAGCGCGGCAGCCATCAGCACCGTGTCGCGGCTGCGCAACGGCGCGTGGACCGTCGAGGGCCCGTCGGCCAGCGCCGCGAGCACCAGGACGCGGTTCGTGATCGACTTCGAGCCGGGCACCGGCACCGTCGAGTGGACTGGGCCGGACGCGCCGGGTGCTGACCAGTGCTGAGTCATGCCTGAATCTTCCCGCATGAGCATCGGGGCAGCTCGCACAGGTGTTCCCGGCGTGGGATCATCGTGACTTCGGAGGTGATCGGTTTTGTGCGGTAGGTACGCCTCCACCAAGGACCCGGCGCTGCTGGCGGCCGAGTTCGACGCGGTGGACGGGACCGGCGACGAGGCACCGGGGGCGGACTACAACGTCGCTCCCACCAAGAACGTCATGGCCGTGGTCGAGCGCAAGCCGGAGGACGAGGAGCTGGAGCGCAGCATCCGCGTCATGCGCTGGGGTCTCGTCCCGCACTGGGCCAAGGACCTCTCGGGCGCGGCGAAGATGATCAACGCACGGGCCGAGACCGTGCTGAGCAAGCCCGCGTACAAGCAGTCGGCCACCAAGCGGCGCTGCATCATCCCCGCCGCCGGCTGGTACGAGTGGCAGCCGGGTGAGGGGCGCAAGCAGCCGTACTTCATGACGCTCGGGGAGGACACGTCCCTGGCGATGGCGGGCATCTGGTCCGTGTGGTGGAAGGACGACGTTCCGACCGTCACGTGCGCGGTGCTCACCACGGAGTCCATCGGCGCGTTGACCGAGGTGCACAACCGCATGCCGTTGCTGCTGCCCCGGGACCGCTGGTCGGCGTGGCTCGACCCGACGTCGCTGGACCCGTCCTCACTGCTGAGCCCGGACCCGTCGCTCGTCGAGGCACTGGAGCTGCGCCCGGTCTCGACCGCCGTGAACAGCGTGAAGAACAACAACGCGTCCCTGCTCGAACGCGCAGAGCTGTCGTGACGACGCTGGTGGTGGACACGCCGCACGGCCCCGCGCGGGCCTCCCTGCACTGTGCCCACGAACCGCGGGCGGCGCTGCTGCTCGGCCACGGCGCCGGTGGTGGCGTCGAGGCCCCGGACCTGGTCGCCGCGTGCCACGCCGCCAACAAGGTCGGCGTGCACGTGGCGCTGGTCGAACAGCCCTACCGCGTCGCGGGCCGCCGTGCCCCGGCGCCCGCGAAGCAGCTCGACACCGCCTGGTTGTCCGTGGTGGACGACCTCGGCGAACGCTGGTTCGACGGCCTGCCCCTGGTGTTCGGGGGCCGGTCGTCGGGGGCGCGCGTGGCCTGCCGGACCTCGGTCGAGGGGCAGGCCGTGGCGGTGCTCTGCCTCGCGTTCCCGGTGCACCCGCCGGGCAAGCCGGAGAAGTCGCGGATGGCCGAGCTGGACGGCGTCGAGGTCGCCACGCTGGTCGTGCAGGGCGAGAACGACCCGTTCGGGCAGCCGAACCGCGCCCACCACCGCGAGGTCGTGCTGCTCAAGGACGACCACTCGCTGAAGGCGTCCGTGGCCGACGTGGGGCGGTCGGTCGGGGAGTGGCTCGACCGGGTGCTCCGGCCGCTCGACTGAATCGCCTGCTCCCCACCTGCGCCGGCGCTACTGTCCGGCCCCATGACGGTTCTCGACGAGCAAGGCAGACCCGAACCTCCCACCGACGGCGACGAGCTCGCCACGCTGACCGGGTTCCTGGAGTTCCAGCGCGCGACCCTCGCGTGGAAGGTCGGCGGGCTGACTGCGGAGCAGCTGGCGCTCACCACCGCGAAGTCCGAGATGACCCTCGGCGGCCTGGTCAAGCACCTCGCCTACGTCGAGCAGCAGTGGTTCCACGTCGTGCTGCACGACCGCGAGCCGCTGGAGCCGTGGAAGAGCGTCGACTGGGAGGCCGACCACGACTGGGACTGGCACTCGGCCGCCGACCACACCGTCGAGGACCTGGTCGCGCTCTGGCAGGACGAGGTCGAGCGCTCCCGCGAGGCCGTCGCGGAGGCACTGGAGACCGGAGACCTCGGTCAGGCGGCCAAGCGCAGGCCGTGGCGCGACGACCGGACCGTGAACCTGCGCTGGATCCTCACGCACATGGTCGAGGAGTACAGCCGCCACAACGGCCACGCCGACCTGCTGCGCGAAGCGGTCGACGGCCAGACCGGGGAGTGACGTCCGGTTCGACCCGCCGGCTAGGCGCTGATCGACGCCACGACCGCACCGGTCAGGCGCACGAGCTCGGACGGCGCGATCTCCACCTCGAGGCCGCGCCGTCCGGCACTGCAGAACATCGTGTCGAACTCCAAGGCCGAAACGTCCACCACGACGGGCAACCGCTTCTTCTGGCCAAGTGGCGAAATGCCGCCCGCGACGTACCCGGTGGCACGTTCGGCGTCGGCGACGACGGCCATCTTCGCCTTCTTGCCCTTCAGCGCCGCCGCGAGACCCTTCAGGTCGAGCTGGGCGGTCACCGGCACGACGCCGACCGCGAGCTTGCCGTCCACCTCGGCCACGAGCGTCTTGAACACGCGGTGCGGCACCAGCCCGAGCGCCTCCGCGGCCTCCAGCCCGTAGGACTCGTGGCGGGGGTCGTGCTCGTACGAATGCAAGGTGTGCGCCACCCGCTGCTTGTCCAGCAGCGCTGTGGCGGGAGTCCCACGTCCGGCCATGCGGAATTACTACCAGCACCTCCGTTGTTGGTCAGAACGTGGCAACGAACATGCTCGAGCGGTCACGCGTAGAGTCAGTCCCGACCCAGAACCTGTGGGAAGGGAGCGCGGTGCCCGCCACCGGCACGACAGAGACGACGGCGGAGCGCGCTGCGCGTTTCGAGCGCGACGCTATGCCCATGCTCGACCAGCTGTACTCGGCGGCCCTGCGCATGACGCGCAACCCGGCCGACGCCGAGGACCTGGTGCAGGAGACCTACCTCAAGGCCTACTCGGCGTTCGCGTCCTTCTCGGAGGGCACGAACCTCAAGGCGTGGCTGTACCGGATCCTGACGAACACCTACATCAACGGCTACCGCAAGAAGCAGCGCCAGCCCATCCAGCAGCCGACCGAGGAGATCACGGACTGGCAGCTGGCGCAGGCGGAGAGCCACACCTCGTCCGGCCTGCGCAGCGCCGAGGTCGAGGCACTCGACAACCTGCCCGACAGCGACGTCAAGGAAGCATTGCAGCGGTTGCCGGAGGAGTTCCGGATCGCGGTCTACCTCGCCGATGTCGAAGGCTTCGCGTACAAGGAGATCGCAGACATCATGGGCACCCCGATCGGCACGGTGATGTCCCGGTTGCACCGGGGCCGTCGCCAGCTCCGCGACATGCTGGCGGACGTCGCCCGTGACCGCGGTTTCCTCCGAGGCAGCAACGGAGACGCGTCATGAACTGCGGCGAACCCCACGACACCGACTGCTCAGAGGTGCTGAGCGAGGTCTGGCTGTTCCTCGACCAGGAATGCGACCAGTCCCGGCGCGCGGCCCTGCAGACGCACCTCGACGAGTGCCATCCGTGCCTGGAGCAGTTCGGGCTGGAGGAGCACCTCAAGGCGCTGCTGGCCCGCAAGTGCGGCGGCGACTACGCGCCGGCCGACCTCAAGGCACGCATCCGGGCGACGATCGTGGAGATCCGCGCCGAGGACTGACCGTCCTCCAGCAAGACAAAAGGCCCTGGTCACCGTGGTGGTGTCCAGGGCCTTTCGCAGCACTCAGGCGTTGGGGCGCTTGCCTCGGTTGGCGCCGCCCTTTTTGCGGTCGCGGCGCTTGCGAGCACGCTTCGACATGGGTGTCTCCTAGGATCAGAACTGCTTCACCGACCAGTTTCTCATGGAGGAGTTCTGTCTACTCTCACGGACCTGCTGGCCGAGCACACCAAGCTCTCCGGCGCCGCCGTCGACCACCTGCAACTGGTCGTCGCCGAGTGGCAGCTCCTCTCGGACCTCTCGTTCGCGGACTTCCTCATGTACGTGCCGCTGGACGACGAGAAGTTCCTCTGCGTCGCCCAGGCCCGTCCCACGACGGCGCCGACGGCCCACCCGGAGGACGTCGTCGGCAGCGAGGTCGACTCCGGGGAGCACCCGCAGCTGCGCCGGGCCATGGACGAGTCGCGGATCTGCCGCGAGGAGGACCCGCGCTGGCACCTCGGCGTGCCGGTGCGCCGGGAGACCATCCCGGTGCGGCTGGGGACGCAGGTGATCGCGGTGCTGAGCCGCAGCACGAACCTGGCCGTGCCGCGCGTGCCGTCGCCGCTGGAGATCTCCTACCTCGGCAGCGCGGCCGACCTGTGCCAGATGATCGCCGACGGCACGTTCCCCGCGCCCGAGCCCTCGCCGGACGTGCACACCAGCCCGCGCGTCGGTGACGGCCTGATCAGGCTCGACCCGTCCGGCGCGGTGGTGTTCGCCTCGCCGAACGCGCTGTCGGCCTACCACCGCATGGGCCACGCGTCCGACCTCGTGGGCGTGCACCTGGCGCCGCTGACGCGCAGCCTGATCGGCGACCCGTTCGACGCCACGGAGGTCGCCCAGCGCATCCGGCAGGCGCTGGACGGCCAGACGTCGATGCGCATGGAGGCCGAGTCGCGCCGCGGTGCCGCCGTGCTGTTCCGCTCGTTGCCCCTTCGGCCGCGCGGACAGGCCGCCGGCGCCATCGTGCTGTGCCGCGACGTCACCGAGGTCCGCCGGCGTGACCGGGCGTTGATGTCCAAGGACGCCACGATCCGCGAGATCCACCACCGCGTGAAGAACAACCTGCAGACCGTCGCGGCCCTGCTCCGGCTGCAAAGCCGCAGGCTGAGCAACCCGGAGGCGAAGGAGGCGCTCGCCGAGTCGGTGCGCCGTGTGACTTCCATCGCACTCGTCCACGAGACCCTGTCGATGTCCGTCGACGAGCGCGTGGACCTCGACGACGTGGTCGACAAGGTCATCCCGATGATGAGCGACGTCGCCGTCACGGAGACCCAGGTGAGCGTGCGCCGCGAGGGCGGTTTCGGCATCGTCCCCGCCGAGATCGCGACGCCGCTGGTGATGGTGCTGACCGAGCTCGTGCAGAACGCCTTCGAGCACGCCTACGCCCCTGGCCAGCGCGGGGAGGTCGTCGTGCACTCCGAGCGGACCGCGAAGTGGCTCGACGTGACGATCACCGACGACGGCAAGGGCCTTCCGCAGGGCTTCTCGCTGGAACGCACCGACCGGCTGGGGCTGCAGATCGTCCGGACCCTCGTCGATTCCGAATTGAGAGGCTCGTTGAGCTTGCGGCGGAGGCCTCGAGGCGGTACTGAGGCGGTCCTGCGCGTGCCGCTCAGAGGGCGGCGCTAAACTAACACCGTGCACACGTGACGATCAGCCTCAGCGGTCTCACGTGGTCATGCGGGAGGGTGTGCAAACAAAAGAAGAAGCCCGACACCTGGCACGGTGTCGGGCTTTTTCTTATGTGCAGCTCTTGAGGCTAACTGCCTGCTCAGGCGTTGCTGCGGGCGCGCGTGCGAGCGTTGCGGCGCTTGAGGGCGCGGCGCTCGTCTTCGCTCATCCCGCCCCAGACGCCGGCGTCCTGGCCGCTCTCGAGCGCCCAGGCGAGGCAGTCGGAGACGACGGGGCAACGGCGGCAGACGGTCTTCGCCTCGGCGATCTGAAGCAGCGCGGGACCACTGTTCCCAACGGGGAAGAACAGCTCGGGGTCCTCGTCGCGGCAGATCGCGCGGTGGCGCCAGTCCATTGGAACTACTCCTCAGCTAGGCGCGCACAAAGGCACGCCGGTTGTCAGCGGTCGTTTTGGGGTGCTTGTGAATGCTTTCACGAACGGCTGGGATGTCAAGGGGTAAGCACTGACCCGGTGAGTGAACTCACCCAAAAGATCGACAGCGTTCACCTGGGGTTTCACGCTCTGCTGTCACTCGACTGCAGTACATCCCGGGTGGGTACCAGGACGGTCACGAAGCGATCACGGACTGTCAAGTTGGCTATACGGCAACAGTCAACGCATCGGGAACCGCCCGGAACTCCACCGCCGTGGTCGTTCCGAGGAAATCTCCGTCGACCTGGAGGTTCGCGGGCTCCTCGCACTTCACTCTGACATAGCCCACGTCATCGCGCCGAACGAGTTTCGCGCTCTTCGGATTGCCCGTCGCGAGGACCTGGGCGATGTAGCGCCCGACGGTGGGTACCCGCAAAGTCTCCAAAGCACTCAAACCGAGACCGCCGTCGAACGACGTGCTGGGGTTCAGCTGGATCGCCTTGTCGCCGAAGTACGTCCACGGGTCGGTGTTCGACACGAACACCATGCCGACGTCGTCGAACGGCGGCTCTTCCGGGATCTCGACGGTGAAGTGCTGCGGCTTGCGCACGTTCTGCGCGTAGGCCTTGAGCGCGACGCTCAAATAGAGCGCGGGACTCGCGTGGTGGCCTTTGGCGCGCTTGCGCTCCACGCCCGCGACGACGTCGGCGTCGAGACCCATGCCGGCGTTGAAGGTGAACCAGCGGCCGTCCGCGCCCTCGGCGACGTCCGCGAACACCTGGCCGAGCCCGATGCGGCGGCTGGTGCCGTGCTCGATCGCCTGGAGAAGGACGTGCGTGGCCTCGACCGGGTCGCGCGGGATGCCGAGGGCGCCGGCGAAGACGTTCGCCGACCCGCCGGGGACGACGCCGACCATGGGCGTGCCCGCACGGGCGCCGCCGCGCAGGACCCCGTTGACCACCTCGTTGACCGTGCCGTCGCCACCGTGGGCGATGACCAGGTCGAACCCGTCCGCGACGGCCTGATGCGCGGCGTCGGCGGCATGTCCGCGATAGGAGGTCTCTATGACCTCGAGCTTCACGTCGCTGGCCAGTGCGTGCGCCAACACGTCACGGCCCGCCGGCGTCGTTGTAGTCGCCTGCGGGTTCACCACGAGAAGAGCGCGCACTACTTGAGGGTAAGACAATGCGTGACCATCGGCGTCTCGCATGTCCTCCCTCAGTGTGGCTCCAGCCTCACGAAAGTGGCGCAAGTCTCCCTTCCGTCATACCGCGTCCCGCCTCGCAGCCGAGTGCACCCCGGGCGACCGCCGGCTCGCTGAAGGCCCCTTGATCTTCCCCCGCGGGACGTGCTTCCAGAGCCCTCCAACCGGGTGGCCTACGATCCGTGACCAGTACAGAACGTGAGGAAAGGTCTCCCGTGACCACTGGCACCCCGGCACCGCCGAACTCGGTGCGCGCCGCCGCCGCGCTCACCTTCCTGCAGGGCCTCGGCGGCATCGCGCTGGCCGTCGCGCTCGTCGTCCGCGTGCTGCAGGGAGCGCCCTCAGCAGGGCCGATCCTCGGCGCGGCCGGTGTGCTCGTCCTCTGGTTCGGCGGCGTGCTCTTCGCTTCGGTGATGTTGTTCCGCGGCCACACGGGTGCGCGCACGCCGGTGATCGTCACGCAGCTGCTGCTGCTCGGCTGCGCTTGGTACGCCTACGGACCGTCAGAACAGCCGTTGCTCGGCTCGCTGGGCGGCATCTACTGCGTCGTGGTGCTCGTGCTGCTCTTCACCAACGACGGCCGCAGGTGGGCGCTCGGCCTGACGGACGTCGCCGAAGGAGACAAAGCCGACTAACGGAGGGTGGTCACAGTCACACGGCCGGGTGAAGCTGTGGGTGGTTGCTTAACCACTCCCTGCTCTCACGAGGTGACCAACCATGCGTGTGATGACCGCGATCGCGGGCGCCTTCCTGGCGGCGCTCTCCCTCGCCCCCGCTACCGCCACGGCGGCTCCGGAGAACCCGGACATGTCGCCGATGATCATCGGCGGCAGCTACGCCCAGAACTTCCCGTACGGCGCTCGCCTGTTCTTCAACGGGCGGGAGAACTGCTCGGCCACGAAGATCGCGCCGAACTGGATCCTGACCGCCGAGCACTGCGTCTCGGGCAGCGGCACGTACACGTTCCGCGCTGGCAGCCTGGACCAGACGTCGGGCGGCCAGCTCGTCACGGCCACCCAGATCATCAAGCACCCCTCCGCGGACCTGGCTCTCGCGCGGGTCGGCACGGCGATGTCCGCGCCGTTCTCCCCGCTCGGCAACCCGGTCACGGTCGGCCAGACCGTGCAGCTCTACGGCTGGGGCGCCACCTGCACCAACCAGCCCGAGATCAACTGCCAGTCGCGCTACCTGAAGGTCGCGAACACCCGCGTCACGTCCACCAACGGCCGTGACTACCGCGGTGGCCAGGCCATCTCGGTGCAGCGGGTCGACGGCATCGCGGCCGGCGGCGACTCCGGTGGTCCGATGTTCGCGAACGGCCGCCAGGTCGGCGTCGCCTCGACGTCGGACCGCGCGACGCGCTCGAACTACACCAGCATCAACAACACCAGCTACCGGTCCTGGATCCGCCAGTACGCCGGTGTCTGACACACCCTGATCGACCTGCGGCGAACCCTGCGATGGCCCTCTGCTCCGGCAGGGGGCCATCACCCTTTGTGTTCACTAAATGGTGGATGGACACGAACGGAGTAGCCGGTTACCGTGCCCCCAGCGTTCGCGCCGCTCGGGAGCAGGGTGAGGTGCGCAGTGCAGGACGGCCCGAAGCGGGTGACGACAGACGGCGGTTCCGAACGCCCGAACGTCGCCCGCCTGTTCGACTACTACCTCGGCGGAGCGCACAACTTCGCGGTTGACCGCGCGTTGGCCGAGGAGAGCACCAAGAAGTTCCCGGTGGCCGAGGTGGCGCGCACCATCAGGTCGTTCTCCCGCCGCGTCGTGCGGCTGTGCGTCGAGGAGTACGGCATCCGGCAGTTCCTCGACCTCGGCAGCGGCATCCCGACCGCCGGCAACGTCCACGAGGTCGCCCAGTCGATCGACCCGGCGTGCCGCGTCGTCTACGTCGACCACGACCCGGTCGCCGTCGCCCACGCCCGCACGATGCTGCGCGACAACCTCTGCACCGCCATCGTGCAGTCGGACGTCGGCGACGTCGGCGCCGTGCTGCGCCACCCCGAGACGCGCCGCCTCATCGACTTCACCAAGCCGACCGCGGTCCTGATGGTCGGCATCCTGACGTACGTGACCAACGAGCCCGCCGGCGTCGTGGCGCGCTATCGGGCCGCTTTGAGCAAGGGCAGCATCCTCGCGTTGACGCACCTCACCAAGGACGTCGAACCCGAGCTCGTCGACCAGCTGGTCGCTCTGGGGGCCGCGGTCGGCTCGGAGCTCGTGCCGCGGTCCAAGCAGGACGTGGAGGAGTTCCTCTGCGGCCTGAAGCTGCTGGAGCCCGGACTGGTCCTGGCCGCCTACTGGAGGGCCGACGGCGAGCTGCCCGGCACCTCCCCGGCCGCCGACGCGTCCACGTACGGCGCCGTGGGCATGGTCTAGGCCCACGTCATCCGTGTCCGGACACGGCGAAGGCCGGGTCGGAAGTACAGGGTGACCTCCGGCCCGGCCTTCGCGCTTGCACTCAGCCCCGGTACGCGGCCTGCTGGCCGGCGAGGGCGGCCGGGCCGCGGTACTGCGCGCCACCGAACGCGAGGATCGCGTAGCCGATGACGCTGAACAGCCACAGGCCGACGACGCCGAACACGGTGTCCTTCGCGAAGGACTTCGCGACGTCGATCGAGACGATCAGCGCCATGACGATGTTCACGAACGGGATCAGGAACAGGACCAGCCACCAGCCCGGACGGCCCGCGACCTTCAGCCACACGTAGATGTTGTAGATCGGGATGATCGCCGCCCAGCCGGGCTGACCGGCCTTGGTGAAGACCTTCCAGAACACCACGACGGTGAAGACGAGGAAGGCGAGGTAGATGATCGTTCCGACGATGCCGATACCGGCGGCCGCGTTCGGGTCGATGGTGCTCGGGTCAGTGCCCACGGTCGTTCCTTCTTTCCACGCTTGCTTGTGCCGGGGGATCGGCGAGCGGGGACGCTGCCAGCACCGCGGACCCGTCCTGTGTGGAATTCCCGTTTCGTGAGCCTTTCGAGACCATTCGTCAACCTTCAGCGGGGAGAGCCGAGCTCCCTCAGCGCCTCGCCGGCCACCCGCATGACCGTCCACTCGTCCATCGGGACGGCACCGAGCTTCTTGTAGAAGCCGATGCTCGGCTCGTTCCAGTTGAGGACCCACCACTGGAACCGCGTGTAGCCCCTGGCGACGCACTCCTGTGCAAGTGCTTCCAGCAGCTGCCTGCCGATGCCGCTGCCGCGGTGCTCCGGCGTGACGTAGAGGTCCTCGAGGTAGATGCCGTGCACGCCGTCCCACGTCGAGAAGTTCAGGAACCACAACGCGATCCCGACGACCTCACCGTCCACTTCGGCCACGTGGCCGAACAGTGCGGGGCTGTCGTTGAACAGCGCGGTGTGCAACTGTTCCGACGTGAGGTGGCACTGCTCCGGCGCCTTCTCGTACAGCGCCAGCTCGTGCACCAGCCGCACGACCGCGTCGACGTCGCGCGGTTCCACCCTCCGGATCATCACACCTCCCAGGCGGGCACGTTGAGCCTGCGCACCTGCGGGTCGCCCCGCTCGTCGCCCAGCTGGCAGGTGCCGGCCGGGTCCAGTCCGAAGTGGACGCCCTGGTCGGGCGCCAGCCCGAGCCACGCGGCGATCAGCACGCGGCTGAAGTGCCCGTGCCCCACGAGCACGACGTCACCGCCGGGCAGGACCCTGCGCACGTCGCCGAGCACCTTGCGCGCCCGCTCCTGCACCTCCGCGTGCGTCTCCCCGTTGGGCATCGGGTGCGTCCACACCGTCCAGCCGGGAACCCGCTCGCGGATCTGCGGCGTGGTGATGCCCTCGTAGTCGCCGTAGTCCCACTCGGCCAGGTCCTCGGTCGTCCCGCTGATCTCCAGCCCGGCGAGCGCCGCCGTCCTGGTCGCGCGCTGCCGCGGGCTCGTCAGCACGAGCGCCGGCGCCTGGTCCGTGCCTCTCAGCCGGGCGAGCGTCGCGCCCGCCCGGCGTGCCTGCTGCTCGCCCTCGGGCGTCAGTTCGATGTCAGTGCGTCCCGTGTGCCTGCCGCTCTCGGACCACTCGGTCTGGCCGTGGCGCAGCAGGTAGAGGTGGGTGCTCACCTGTTCGATCCTAAGCAGTGACGGGGCCCACGTTTGGACGAGTCCACCTTTGAGGTACCCCACCCCCCATGACCGCCGAGCACCCCGACCACGGCGCACCCGATGAAGTCGACGCCCGGGAGATCCGCGAGGCCTTCGGGGTCCGCGTCGCCCGCATCCGGACGGAGCTGACCTCCACCTGGAACAAGCTGCGCCAGAACGAGCGGGACGGCGACATCAGAGGCCGTTGAGGCTCGCCGTCGGCTGGTCCGGTAGTGCACTTATAGGGAAAATCTCTCGGCGTTGGGCCGAACGGCGCACGACACCCGGCTGTTTGTCGTTTCGGATGGCAGATTCCCGCCGGTAACGCCTCCCGGACGCGGTGAGGCCTCGCTAGAACGGAGTGGATCGTCCTTTTCGAGGGGGACCCGCTCATGCGTCGCACAGTCGCGCTCTTGGTACCTGTCCTGCTGGCCGCGGTCCTCCCCGCGCTGCCCGCCTCGGCCGCACCGCAACCGCCCTCGTCCGGCTGGACCGTCTCCGGTGACGAGATCCGCTGGACCACGGCCACGCCGATGCCGGTGCTCGACGCCGGCGTGGAGTTCTGGGAGGGCGACCGGTTCCTCGGCCGGGCCCGGGAGTCGGCGGACCTGCGCTCGTTCACGGTGAGAGCGGCTCCGCGGGACCCGGCGGCGCTGCAGGTGCGGTCGGTGGGCAAGCGCCTGGACGTGGTGGAGCCGTCGCCGCCCGCGCTGTCCGCGCCCGCGCTGCCCGCGTCGCTGCCGGAAGCGGCGGTGGACCCCGGCGAGCCCGGGCCGTACGCCACGGAGGCCGGAGAGTACGCGCTCGACCCGGTC
Organism: Lentzea sp. DG1S-22; assembly: GCF_036321065.1. Lineage (NCBI taxonomy): Bacteria > Bacillati > Actinomycetota > Actinomycetes > Pseudonocardiales > Pseudonocardiaceae > Lentzea > Lentzea sp. DG1S-22. Next base: position 6,938,162 of record NZ_CP143276.1, read on the forward strand.
AGGCTGCCCGGCTACGTGACGCCGATCGAGATGGAGGCCGTCGTCGTCGCGCCGAAGGGTGCCGAGGGCGACCGGCCACTCGTGCTCTTCCTGCACGGCAGGCACTTCACCTGCTACAGCAAGACGGACCCGGACCAGATCAGCCTCGACTGGCCGTGCCCCGGCGGGCTGACGTCCGTGCCGAGCCACCGCGGTTACCTGGAAGCGCAGGAACTGCTGGCATCGCAGGGGTACCTGACGGTGTCGATCTCCGCCAACGGCATCAACGCCCAGGACGCGTCGACCGCCGACGCGGGGGCGCAGGCGAGGTCGTCGCTGGTGCGCCACCACCTCGCGAAGTGGGCCGGCTGGTCGGGGGCCGGACGCACCTCGGCGCCCGGCGCGGTGAAGGCGTTGCCCGCGGCGGACATGTCGAAGGTGCTGCTCGTGGGCCACTCGCGCGGCGGCGAGGGCGTCAACCGCGCCGCCACCGACAGCCTCACCCCGCCGCCCGGCGACACGGGGTTCGACGGGCCGGTGCGCTGGAGCATCCGCGGCGACGTGCTGATCGGGCCGACGATCTTCGGCCACAACACGGCGCCGGACGTGCCGTCGGTGACGTTCCTGCCGGGCTGCGACGGTGACGTGTCCGACCTGCAGGGGCAGATGTTCCTGGACCAGACGCGCGGCCTGAGCCGCGGCGAGGCGCTGCACAGCGCGCTCTACATGGTCGGCGCGAACCACAACTACTTCAACAGCGAATGGACCCCCGGCCAGGCCGAGGCGCCTGCGTTCGACGACTTCTGGCCGGGCCAGCAGCCCGATCCGATCTGCACGCCGGGCGCGCCGACCAGGCTGACCGCGCAGCAGCAGCAAACCGCCGGTGCGACCTACGTCGCGGCGTCCGCGGCCCTGTTCCTGGCCGGTGACCAGTCGGTCCTGCCGCTGCTCGACGGCACGGGTGTCCGCGCGCCGTCCGCCGACCCCGCCCGCGTGCTCTCCCACGCCCTCGGCGCCGGCCGCCGGCCGTTCGTGGTGCCGGACGGTTCCACCGCGGCCACCGGCTCGGCGCGGGTGTGCGAGCAGGTCTCGCGCGACGCGGCCGTCACGTGCAGCACCGCCCGTTCCCCGCACTTCGTCGGCTTCCGCTTCGCCTCGGTGCAACCCGAACGCCTGGCGGTGGCGCTGAAGTGGTCGGCCGCGGGGCAGGCCGGTCTCGTCACGCCCGCCGCCCCGGTGTCCCTGGCCGGCTCCACCGACCTGGCGGTGCGCCTCGCGGTCCCGGGGAACGCCGCGGCTGCGAGGTTCGGTGTCGTCTTGAACGACCAGAGTGGACGGAAGCACACGCTGGGTTCCGTTTCAGCGGCGGGACTTCCGTCCTCGGAACGCACGAGCTCGTTGTGGGCTCAGGAAGTCCGGGTGCCGCTGCCGTCCGGGCTCGGGCAGGTCGCGTCGCTGGAACTGGTGCCCGAGTCGGCCTCCGGCGAGGCGTGGTTGATCGACGCCTACGGTTGGAGCAAGGGGCTCGTCCCCGTGACACCCGTGCGCGTGCCTCGGGTCGACGCCACCCTCGTCGCGGTGGACGAGGGCAACTCCGGCACGCAGACGCACAACATGGTCGTCACCGCCGATGGTGACGGCACGCGCGTGATCCGGTTGTTCTACACCGAAGCGCAGACGCCGAAGACCCGGCTGGTGACGCTGGCGCCCGGCCGGAACCGCGCCGAGGTGCCGCTCACGTTCGCCGGCAACACCAGGTGGAGCAGCGACGTCCTCAACACCGTCGCGGTGCAGGCGATCTCCAACGCCGTGGTCGGTTCGGCGGTCGGCGGCCTGCTGGTGCGCAACGACGACCAGGCGCCCCGGATCACGGCGACCCCCGTCACCGGCAGCGTGGCCGAGGGCGGTGCGTTGAAGTGGAAGCTGACGCTGTCCGAGGCCGCTGACTCGGCGTTCTCGGTCAGCGGCGTGCCGCTGGCGCCCGCCTCCGGCACCGAACTGTCCACAGCGGACGTCAACGCCGACTGGCTGCTCCGCAACTCCGGGGAGGCGGCGCTGCCCTCACGACCGCTGTCGGCCACCCGGCTCGAGCTGTACGTGTCGATCCCGGCCGGGCAGACGTCCGCCGAGGTGCCGGTGCCGACCGTGACCGACACCTCGGCGGAGGGCGGGAGTCGGTGCGGCTGAGGTTCACCGGGGTGTCGCCCACCGGCGTCGAGTTCGAGGTGACCGGGGAGGTCACCGAGGCGGCGTGACGCTGTGTCGGTGGTCGCCGCAGACGCGGAACGGCGCCGCTCCCCGAGGGGAAGCGGCGCCGTTCGCGGCAGACCGGGAAGGGCTCAGCCCTGCTTGGTCTCCCAGAAGATCTTGTCGATTTGTCCGGGAACATGCCCTGATCTGCGCTAATGGGTCTCGGCGGGGACTTGGGCCGTCTCCGGGCCGTCACTGTGGAGTTGGGCCAGGAACCCATCGATCACGCCCTTGGTCCGCGGGATGTTCTCGGGGATGAGGTGCGTGTACGTCGCAAGGGTGAACGCGGGGTCCGCGTGCCCGAGCAGTTCCGACACGGTCTTGATCGACTCGCCGCCGTCGAGCAGGACCGAGGCGTACAGGTGGCGCAGGTCGTGCATGCCGTTTTCGTACCGGCCTGCGGGCACTCCTGCCCCGACGAGTGCGGGCTTCCAGTAGTTCCGGTCGAAGTCGTTCGCCCGGATCGGGAGGCCCCTCATCGACGTCATGATCAGCTCGACCGTCACCAGCGGACCGTCGGGCGTCTCCCACGGCAAGGTGATCGGGACCGGCGGGAACCGCTCCATGTGTTCGTCGATCGAGCGCTCGACGTGGTCCGGCAGTGGAACGGTGCGGGTCTTCTTGTTCTTGGGCAATGCGAAGACGAGCGTGTTCCTCACGGTCTTGATCTGCCGGACGATGCGCACCTCTCGCGCTCTGCGGTCGATGTCTTCCACCGCGACGCCGAAGCACTCACCCTGGCGCATGCCGAGCCCCGCACCGAGGTTTGTCCCGACTCGAAAGCGCTCGGGCAAGCCCCGTCGAACGGCCGAGACTCGCGAGGCCGGCCACGGCACGATCTTCTTCTTGGTCGGCTTCGGCTTCTTGATCGACTTGCCCTCACACGGATTCTTGTCGATCACTTCGTCGTCGACCGCAGCGTTCATGACCGCCGACAGGTTCATGAACAGCGTGTGCCGGTACCGGTCCGACAGCTTGTCCTTGCGGAGCTTGCTGTCCCAAGACCTCAGTGACGATGCGTTGATCTCATCGAGCGGCATTTCACCGAGGTGCGGGAAGATGTGCTTCCCGAAACGCATCTCCAGGATCTCCCGCGAGGCTTCATCCATGTCGTGATCGGCGATGTAGTCCGACGCGAACGGCTTCAGAAGAGGCATCCCCTTGGACTTCTTGGAAGCTTGCGGAGACTCGTAGATCCCAAGCGTGATCTTCGCTTCGGTTGTGTTGATCCACTCCTGAGCGGCCTTGTCCTGACCGTCCGCGAAGCTCTCGGAGATCTCGCCGCCGTCAGGCCCGATCACCCGAGCCCGGTAGCGCTTCCCAACGCCGCATCGCGAAGTTGGTTGCTGCACAGTCTTCTTGGGGTTGCTCGGGTCCTTGACGGAGGTGAACCAGCGGTCCTGTACGTGGCCCATCACGCCACCTCCGCCGGTTGAGCCTGAAACCAGGCTCGAACCTCATCTGGGTCCCACCGGATGTGCTTACCGACTCGTCTTCCCTTGGGGCCGTACTTCTTGGTGCGCCATCCGTAGACGGTGGCAACCGTGACCTGGAGGTAGTTGGCTACTTCTGCGATGTCCCAAAGTTGTTGGCTCATGCTGCTGTTTCCCTTTCGTACTTGCGTAGGCGTTGAGCTCGGACCCTTTCGGCGATGCCGGCGGCGAGTTCGCGTTCCGCGTCGTTGTCGTAGCCGGATCCGGAGTACTGCCAGTCGTTGACGACGACCACGGCCGCAGGATCGAGTTCGAGGCGTTCGAACATTTCGAGCTTCCGGAACGTCCTCCGCTCCTCGCGGATGGAGCGGAAGGTGGTCGAGTAGTGCTTGGACTTGGTGAGGAAGTGGCCGCGGAACCCGAGCATGTGCGCCCACTTGCGCAGGTTCAGTTCCTCGAAGTCGGCCAGGCCGCCGAGGTCCCACGCGGTCTGCACCATCCGCCGGTGGTGCTCGGAGATCTGAAGTACGTCGATGTCCAGCTGGGAACGGATCGGCCGGTCCGCCGTGTCCTTCGCTCCCGTGCCCTTGGTGGCGTACTTGGCGACGTAGCCCGCCAGCCGGGCCTCACTGATCTCGCCGGACTCGTCTTCCACCTGGGAGCCGCGGATTCCTTTGGTGTCGACCTGTTCGCCCCACAGCAGGCGCAGCGCCGAGCCGTCCGGCCGCGTGGTGTCGATCCGCACCGCTCGAGCAGCCGCCTTGATGCAGTCGCCGAGCAGTTCGGCCGTGGCCCAGGCCGGGGTGGGGTCGTGCGGCCCGTCGGGTCCGTCGACGCGCACGACGGCGTGGAAGTGGACGAGGCCCCGCCTCTGGTATTCGGCGACCTTGGCGTACGACAGCCGAGCGTGGTCCTTGAACTCGGAGACCTTCAGGCCGGCCGCGCTAGCGAGCTTGCGGCGCAGCGCGATCGTGAACCGGTGCCACAGCTTGCCCGCGTGTGCCTGCCAGAGGACCGCGCCGGTGTAGTCATAGGTGCCGGGGTCGACGGCACCACCGGTGCGGGGATCGTCGCCGTGGTGCCACTCACCGCAGCCCGTACAGGGCCGGACCTTGCCGGTCGTGGCGATCGGGCGGTTGTGGACCGGGCCGAACGACGGCGCGGTGAGCGTCGCGAATACACGAGGCTTCTCAGACACCGTCTCGGGGACGCCCTTGGAGCCACCGGCCAGGCCAGCGTGCATCAGGTGGTAAGCGTCGGCCGCGTACCGGTCGGAGCAGGCCGGGCAGACCGACTCGCGGCGGTTGCCGCACGGGACCATGACGTCCCCGCCGATGTGCTCGATCAGCCCGCCGTTGAGGTCCTGGAGTTGGAAGGCGCCGGACAACCGGATGGGTGCGGCGCAACCACCGATCGCGGTCACCCGGTCTCGCCATGCCCGGAAGTCGACCGCCTTTACTCGCGCGGTGATGCGGTCTTCCAGGGTGATCACGGGCGCCCTCCTTATCGTTGCGGGAAAACGAAAAGCGGGGCATGACCGGTCTTCTGGTCATGCCCCGCGTGGTTGAGATGGGTTCAGGCTGCGAGTTGCGCAGCGAGCCGCGCGGCGTACTCCTCAGGCACGTTGAGCGCGTCTTGGATGTCTTGCGCGGTGAGCGCTCGACCCTCCGCGTGAACCTCGTTCGCTTTGGCGTCCAGCGCACCTTGCAGGTGTCCGGGAAGCCTCAGAGCGGTTCGAGCGGGTGCCGCTTGGGTGACAGCGCTCGGAGGGGTGGACGTCGGCGCAGGAACGATCTCAGCGACCTTGTCACGGGCGGCGTTGCAGCGTGCCTGGATCACCGGCATGACTTCGGCGAGCAGGAACACCACGAGCGGGATCGCTAGGTGCAGGAACACCATCCCGGCGTTGATCTGCCCGTCCGGTGGCCGCAGTGACGACCACACGTTGGTGACGAGCGTTGCGCCGAGCAGCACCCGCTTGAGCCACTTGACCGGTCGGTCATCGACGGCCAGGCCGTGAGCGAGCATCTGCGCTTCCCACCGCAGGAGCGTGATCAGGATTCCGGCGAAGGCCGGTTCCACCAGCCACGCGCCCCACCACATCGGGTCAGAAGGCCCGAGGTGTCCGGCGAGGAATGCTTGCACGCCGGTCGCGGTGAAGCCGAGACCGCAGGTCAGGAAGCACCACATGGAGCGGGTCACCGAGACCCGGAACCGGTCCGCCTGCACGGCCGCCAGCAATGGGTTCGCGGTGAGCTTGTGGATGTCCTGCGCCTCATCGAGCTGTGCCCGCAGCCGCCGAACTGTCCGAGTTTCGCGCGGTTCCTCGGACTCGGTTTCGGTGCTGTGCTTGGACTTCTCGGACACCAGGCCACCTACTCCCCGTGTGCTGCCTTGAGGAGCAGGCACCCCAGCCACAGCAGTTCGACCGCGAGCACCAGGCACCCGATGAAGCCGAACAACAGGTACATGCAGATCAGGGAGGTCACGACGGCGGCTGCCATGTGCGCGATGCGGACGAAGCCGCGGAGATTGATCGGGACAGCGAGCACGAGCTTCATCAGGCCACGTCCTTTGCGTTCCTGGCGGGGTAGTGGATGCGGCGCCGATCAGCGCCGGTGAGGCCGCCGACGACGCCGGAGGCGTTGGCACGGAACCGGGGACTGGTGGCTTCCCAGTCCAGTTGGTCCTGGCGGCACTCGGTGAGGACTGGGCAGGACGCGCACACCTTCTTCGCGGCGGCGATTCGGCCGGCGGTGTCGAACAGGCTCGGATCGGAGCCAGCGCAGGCGGCCCGTTCACGCCAGGCAGGCGGTCCGTCAGTCGGTCCGAACAGGACCCGCATCAACACCCGGTAGCCGAAGGCTTCAGCGTCGTTGTTCGTCATGCCGCCACCGCCAGCCGGGGAGCGGACTTTCGCGCGGCCTGGACGACCTGGGCGACTTCATCGAAGGTGACCTGTTCCGGCGTGCACACCGACAACCGGAAGGCTTTGGCGAGCACCGCCCCGGAGCCGGACTTGACCTTGCCGCCCAGATCGACCACCGAGGCCGAGGCAGCGAGGCCGAGCGTGACCCCAGAGGCAGTGCGGCCGGTCGCCGAGACCGAGAGGGTTCCTGCGGCTTGCAGGGTCCAGGTCAGTTCGACTCCGTGGAGCGAGGCCGCCCAGACCAGCAGGCAGGCGAGCCGATCGGGTGCGGTGCCGGAGGTGAATTCGGCGTGCACCGAGCCGGAGGGCGTGGAGATGACCAGCCGGTCCGGCCGGGGCAAGCCGAGAGTGCGGATGTGGCCGCGGACTGCGCGGAGCAGGCCGTCGAGGCGGCGAGGGGCGTTGTTTTCGGGCATGGTGAGGCCTCCACAATTAGTGGCGAAAAGTTGTGGGGTGAAGGAAAGTCAGGCGATCGAGCGAAGCGAGCCGGTCTGTCCGTCGCGGACGAACTCCACGAGTTCGCGGATGTTCTCGTCCGTCGTGTATGCCGCGCGGACTCGACGGGGAACGCGTGAGCGTTCGTCGGTGCGGTAGCCGATGCCGGCGGTTTCAGGAACGGCCGGGATCTGGTCAGCGATCGCACCTCGTTCGCGTGCGCCTTCACCCAGCACCATGTCCGGGTGCGTTGGTGACGTGGTGCGCAGGCAGATGCGGTTGGGGAACAGGTCCCGGATCTTCAGCGTGTCCTTGTCCGGTTCCTGGATGTAGGCGTCCGCCACGTGGTTGGTCGCCCGTCCCATCGAGGTTCCGCGAGCCAGCAGGCCCGTGATCTCGCGGGCGTACTCCGGCCGGTAGGCGACCAGCGATGCGATTTCGTCCACGATCAACAGGTTGAGCGGGTACTCACGCGACGGCTGTACCGACCGAAGTCCTGCCCGCTGCATTCGTTTCTGGGTGCGCTCCATGTCGTCCACCCACTTCTCGATCAGCTCCAGGCACTCGCCCGCGTCATCGGCGTAGCGGTTCTCCGTGATCGGCTTGATGGCCGCGAACTCCAGGTACTTCGGGTCGCAGACCCACAGGCGGACGATGCCGTCCCTGATCAGCGGAGCCATCGACCGCAGCTTGGCGAACGCCAGCGAGTTCTTGCCCGACCCGGTTCCGCCCGCCGTGAGGGTGTGCGTGCCCTGGACGGGTTCGGTCCAGTCGCCGCCGTACTCGTCCTCACCCAGCAGCACCGCCCGCAGGTCCACGTCTTCGGAGTGCTCGGGCATGTCCGGCGCGGGGATGATCTCCGTGAACGGTTCGTCCCGTTGGACGACGAGTGCCACGTAGCCGGGCTTCACCAGCTCGATTGCGACGCGTTCGGCCTCCATCGCGTGCGCCAGCTCTTCGGCCTGGCGGGCGAAGTGCATCGGTGACTGGCCCTTGGCCAGCTTCACCAACACGGTGTCGATCGACGGCGAGTACGACCGGACTCGCACCACGCGCGGGTAATTCGTGACCTTCTTCCGGCGGTGCTCGGTGGTCAGCTTGTGCACGTCCATCAGATCCCGCCAGCGGCCACCGACGTAGGCCCCGAACCACCGCCGCTGCCAGGCTCGCAGTGTCGGAGCGGCCAAGGTGTCGAACGAGTCCGGGTGACCCCGGTACCAAAGCCCAGTCGCACCAGCTGCGCCGCCGAGGACGTAGCCCGTGACGGTCGGGCCAAGCGTGCAGGCGCCGGCCGCGACGGCGGACGGGGCGAGCATCCATTCCGGATTCCTGGCCAGCCATCGCGCCGCGCGGAACTCGGCGGCCACGACGCGCTTGCTTGCGTTCCATTTCCAACCCATTGCTTTGCTCCTAAGGGATGCGCGACGGCCGACCCTCGAACGTGTCGAAGATCGGCCGCCGCGTTGGTCAGTGCGGATTCAGTTGTTGGGCAGTTGCCCGCGGGCGTAGGACGCCTCCGTGGTCAGCACGCTGACCGAGCGGACGAACCGGCGCCGCAAGTCCGTGAAGCCCTCACGGCGAACCGGGATGCCGTCCATCGCCGTACGGAGCTGCTTCATCGCCTGGTCCAGGTTGGACACGGCGTTGTCGAGCTGGTGAGACATCGATCAGGCTCCCCACTCTTTGGCCTTCAAATTGATTTCGTGTCGCTTGGCCTGCTCCCGGAGCGCACTGAGGTCGTTCCGCGCGGTCCGCAGGTAGCCCTTGAGTTCGTCGGGTTTCGCGACCCGCCAGCCACCGGCCTTGCCGGGCTTCTCGCTCATCCGGTTGATGAGCTTTTCCAGCGGTACCAACAACTCCTCAACGAAGTCCATCGCGCCGACGAACGAGCCGTACCGCTGCTGGGCACGGTCGTTCAACATCTCTTGGATCAACTGGCCAACCTCTCAGTCCTCGTGTCGCCCACGTAGATGAAGCGGTACAGCGCTAGCTGCAACTCGACGTGGTCTTGGGGGCTGTTGCCGATACTTGGAAAGCCGTGCCTTGCAAGCACATCGGCTACGTCGCAAACGAACCCGAACGTGAAGCGAGGGTCGTTCGTATCGGTGAGTGCGAGCGGGTACGAGCGCTCATCCATGCTGAATCTCCTTTCGGAAGGCACGGCGAACCCAGGAACAAACGTCATACCTGGATTCACCGAATCTCCCGGAGCACCTGAAATGCTCCGGATTTAGGCATGGTTCGACTCACTTTGTAATTCTCAAAGAACAAATTGAGTGCCCTGGCCCGACTCGAAGCGGGCGACCGGCCTACCGGGCAGGGCTTGCGGGACTAAGCCGCGGGAGCGGACACGACCCGCGCCGCAGGGGTAAGACCGTCCGCCTTGAACCACAGGCCGGAAGCGGTGATCTTTCCGTCCTCCCCGCGCATCTCGTAGGTGTTGATCACGGGGTTGATCAGCTCGACGTAGTCGCCTTCCTCGAACCCCTCGCCGGGGTCACGGGGCAGGTTGACCTTGATCTCTTCACCCTTGGACTTACGCCGTCCCTCCGTAGGGCGAGCCTTGGCGAACAGCACCACCACAAACTGCTCTTCGTTCGTGTGGCGGTCGACCACGGGCACCATCTGGCCGCCGTCGAGTTCGCGCATCTTTACGCAGGGCGCTTCGGTGATCAGGAGCTTGTAGTGGGACAGGATCACGGGGATGTCGTTCAGAGCCATGTCGTACCTCCGATGTAGAACGACTGATGCATATCAATGTAGTGCAGTATGGATCGGATGGCATAGTCCAATCGGGTGATCTGTAGCAGTGTGGGTCAGTGAAGTTAGGCTGATGTCGTGAGCGACCAGCCAGGACTAGCTGCGTACCAGCGAGTTGTCGAAGCGGTGAAGAGAGACATCCGGTCCGGCGTCCTGGAAGTGGGCGCCCGCCTTCCCGGTCACCGCAAGCTCGCCGAGCAACACGGCGTCGCACTCGGGACCGCGCAGAAGGCTGTGCAGATCCTTGAGTCCGACGGCTGGGTGATCTCGCAGCCCGCCGTAGGCGTCTTCGTTCAGGAGCCGCCGTCGGAAGATCGAAACCCGGTCACGATCGAGACGGTCATTCGGCAGCTCGATCAGTTGCAGGCGGCGGTCTTGCATCTGACTGAGCGTGTCGAGCAGCTCGAAGCCGTCGACGACGCTCGATCTGTTCCACCTTCTCAGTGACCCTCGTTATGGCGATCTGCAACTGACGAAGCCTGCGGCTGATGAATTCCAGGTCATCCGGCGTTCTGTTCATGTACACATAGAACGCCAGGTGAGGGGGTGCATTGCAGTGTGCTCAAGGGGGTGCATTGGTGCACGGAGGGGGTGCACTGGAGGTGCACAGCGTGCCAGCGCGGTGATCAGTTGACCGGGAACAACGAGCCGAACAAGCTTCTAGCTGCGGTGATGTCGGAAGCCGACATGAGCAACAAGGGGCTTGCCGCACGAGTTCGGGAACTCGCCCAACGCGACGGTCAGACGATCTCGGCTGATCATGTGTCGGTTCGCCGTTGGCTTGACGGGACGCGGCCCAAGGCGGCGACTCAGAACTACATCGCACTTGCTCTCGGCGCCAAGCTGGGTCGGCGCGTCGACCTGGCGGAGATCGGCTTCAACGGCGGACTGCAGACCGTTGGCCCCGATGCGACAGAGCACGGCGCCGAGTACCCGCCGAGTGCGGACGCCGCCGTTGACCTGATGAGCCAGCTCACCGCGGCTGACCTCGAAGACCAGCCTGCCCTTGTGCGTTCTCAGTGGGCGCAGGAGGCGACGCCGAGCATCATCACCGGCTACATGTTCGGCGACTCGTTGCACGTGGCGGATGCGGACGAGCTGCGCCGAGGTGGGGGAGCGGCGGCATCGGCGATTCGTGCGACAGCAGCGAACCTGATGGACCTGGACTTCCGGTACGGGGGCGGGCACGTCCGGAAGATGCTGCTCTTCTATTTCAAGACCGAGATCACTCCGCTTCTGCAAGGCACTCACACCGAGCCGGAGCGGCGCGACCTGTTCAGTGCAGCCGCGGAGGTCGCACAGCTCCTCGGGTGGAGCGCCTACGACGCAGGCCGTCACGGAGCAGCGCAGCGGTACTTCGTTCAGGGACTCCGGCTTGCTCGCGAAGCTCAAGACCACGTTTTGGGCGGAAGGCTGCTCGCGAACCTCAGCCACCAGGCGAACTATCTCGGGCGCTTCAACGACGCCGTCCAGTTCGCGCGCGCGGCCCAGGGTTCGACCATCGGTAAGGCCACGCCGGCGGTTACCGCGATGTTCCTCGCGATGGAAGCGAGGGCATTGGCGAGCAACGGCCAGGCGCGCGAGTTCGCCCGCGTGATGCACGAGGCTGAGCGCTTCTTCAGCCAGCACGTCCCCGACGACGAGCCGCCGTGGATCAGCTACTTCAACGCCGAGGAGCTCGCGGGGGAGGCCGCCCACGGCTTCCGCGACCTCAAACAGCCGGAGAAGGCCAGGCTCTACGCCGCGCAAGCCATCGCGCCCGACGACACTCCGCCGCGGACGCGAGCCTTCATCGGCATGGTCTCGGCCGCCGGGGCGCTCACGAACGGCGACCTGGAGGAAGCCGTGGACCTGGCGATCGACGCGGTAGACCTTGCTGGTCCGCTGCAATCCAGCAGGTATGTGCGCTACCTGACCGACTTCCATGCGCAACTCGCGGCGCTACACGCAAACGATCACCGCACGCGCCTGTTCGTCGAGCGGGTGATTCGGCACTACCCAGGCCTCGACCTAGGGACCGCCACTCTGCTGACACGGATCGCTTAGAAAGGCTGCCACGGCTCCGTTGCATGGCCGGTCCGCATGGTCTCGATCCGCGTGGCGTACTCGGCAGCGATCTCTTCGGACTCGTCAATGTTCTGCATGATCCACGTGGTCATCTTGATCTCGTGCGTGGCTTGCAGGACCTTGAAGCCGTCCCACTGCGTCACGTCGTGGCCGTAGGCCTCACAGAACTTGCGGTACTCGTCCGCTGTCCACCAGCCAGCGGACAGATACTCGGTCGCCGTCATCGCCAAGTCCCACTCCGGTTGGCCCCACGAGAAGCGCTCGAAGTCGATCAGGATCGCTGCACCGTCGCTGATCATCAAGTTCTGGACGTGTGCATCCCCATGGATTGCCGTCGGTTCAAGCGGGAACTCGAGCGCGTTGATCTCGTCACGAAGTTCAGCGACCCTGTTCAGCAGGAAACGCTTGTCAGCATCTGGCACGCTGGCGGATTCGATCCGAGGCTGGACGCGCGCGAGGATGTCTTGCTCCGGCAGGTCGAACGTTGTCGGGCGAGGCGTTTCGTGCAGCTTCAGCAGCAGGCGGCCCAGGGCGCCGACATCGTCGCGTCCGCCGTTGCGACCGTCGATGTAGCTCCAGAACGTCACCGGATACCCGGAGACCGAGATCGGCTGGTCGAGGTCGTACAACCGTGCGGCGGGCAAGCCACTTTCAGCGAGCCAGTTGGCAACCGCCACTTCCTTGACTGCGTCGTCCCAGTGGTCGTGGTTCCGGGCGATGCGCACAACCGCGGACGAATTCGGGAGGTGGAACAGAGCATTCTCACCCAGCCGCATCAAGCGCGCATCGGCCGAGTCGATTCCCGTGTGGGCGGAAGCCGCCTCCAGCACAGCAGACACAAGACCGGAGCTGAAAGGTCCGTCTGGGATGTCTGCTTCAAGCACGTTGTGCACCCCGTCCACGCTAGAGGTTCGGTTTTTGGCCCGCCAGGCTCTACTAGGTGCCCGAAGGGGTCGAGAGCTGAACCTGAGCTCGCTTAAGTGCAGGTCAGCGTGACGAAGCGTCCGGACGCTCACCCGATGCGACCGCGATAGCAGCGACGTACTCATCCGTGAGCAACTGGCTGAAGAGGTCTCTCGACTCGGAGTGATTCAAGGCCGTGTAGTCCAGACTCGCCAGCACCCTCCGGCATCGAGACGTGGCCGCATCGTCCTGCACGAAGACTCTCGCGACATCGCAATCCACGACGACTGTGGCCGGCACCTTCTCATATTCGTAGAGCGTGAAGCCGGATGAGGAGGACAGCTCCTTGCCCGCGGGAACGACGCGAAGTGCCCACGACATGAGCTTGAGCAGCTCCAGCTGATCCATCCGGGTGCGGTCGTCGCCGAGCTGCGCTCTGACCGTCGTTTCGTTCACGTAAAACACGCATGCCGGCCGCCTTGGCGCTCGCAGAATGCAGCGGCGTTCCTGCTGGGACCGAACCGCGGACTGGATCTGCTCCGGGGTTGCCCCGGTCTGCTGAAGCACATGCTCGGTGTAGGCATCGGTCCGAAACAGGTCCGGGATCGTCGGCCCGCCATAGCCGGTAATGGCGGTCGTGGTGCGTTCAGCGAAGACGATCGTCGTGGAGTTCGTTGGCTCTTGGGCGAAGTACGGCTCAAAAGCCAGCCGGTAGCGACCGATGAAGTCGGTGATCCAGCTTCGATCTTTGCCGCAGGCCGTCAGGTACTGGGCGAGGTCTACGTCGGTCGGATGTACCTTCCCGCGTTCGATATTGGACACCTTGCTGGGGTCCCAGTCGAGCGTCTTGGCGAACTCGGACCCTCTGGCGAATCGTTCCCGCAGGGTTCGGAGTTCGTCGCCGAGCTCGCAGCTGCGCGGCGTGAGTGGTGCTCGATCCATGCGCTCAGTTGCCTCTGTCTGTCATGGTGCTGGCCGTTTCGGCGACCACCTCTATGGACTGCGCCGGGCTGAGGGCGGCATGTTGCAGCGCCCGGAAGCTATGGCTGACGAGTTGGCATACGGTCGGGTCCTCGATGTACCTCGCGTTGCCACTGCCTTCCACGTACACCGCGTCGCGGTGTTGTCGGTGCGGGAATGCGAGATGGAGGTACGAGTTTTCCGGCAGAGGCTCGCCGTTGGTCAGCTGGACCGTGAAGGTCTCGCTTTCAGCGAGCCGTATCAGCTGGAGAAGGGCAGCGTTCGTGATCGTCGGGTTGCCGACTACGCGGCGAAGCGCCCGCTTGCTGAGGAGGACGTCAACTGTCGGGCCGTGTCCACCAGCTGCCGTCAGGCTGTCCGTCCAGCGCGTCTGTAGCGCCGCCGTGCGATCCGGGTAATCGGCTGGATAGGTGGGGCATCCCAGAGCGGTAGCGGAGATCCTGTACTCAGGAGTCTGAAGGAAGCGTGGAATCAGGTCCGCACCGAAGGCGCGGATCGTCACAGCCTCCAGATACGCGTCATCCACGTCCCTGGCCGCATTCAGCTCGACCAAACCGTGCTGCCCGTTCGCGCCTTGCGTGCGTTCTCTCGCGAGAGTCTCGGCGTACTTGGCCGTCCGCTTCCAGACGTGATTAGGAAGCTCGTAGATGCGCCCGAGCAGCATGATGTCCAGCGGGTCGAACGGCTTCAAGGCGTTCTCGGTGAGGCTGAGCGTTGCAGCCGAGAACCCTGCCCGCTGGCAGGCAACAGAGAGACTCAATCCAGCGTCGTTCCGCCACCTCCGCAGTTCGCGGCCGATCGCCCGCTCAGCCATCGACGGCAGGAAATTCTTCGTCATTGCTGCCCCAAGCTGTCGGCAGCCCCGCGACCGTCTATCGCCCGCTCAGGTGGCCCTCGTCTCTCGGCACGTTCGGACAGCGTCTCGCCGAGCGCGACGAGGATCCGGCCGAACTCACGCTCAGTTTCGGGCGGTAGGGTTTCCATGACGATGTCGAACGCGATGCCAGGCATCAGTTCCGAGACCTTGCGAAGTCCCGCGACCAGGTCGACATCCTCGGGCGACAACACGGTGAGCACTCCTCGACGCGACAGCTGTAGAGCACCGGACAGCAGCGACGCTAGGTCGGCTACTGATCAGTAACCCGAGCTGTCGGCTAGGCCTGGCTGGGAGCGCTGCTGCTCAGAGAGGTGCACCAACACGCGTGGCCAGCCGCGCGGCTTCCGACGCGACAGAACGCCGAGCCCGTTGCACGAGCGTCTCCAGCAGTTGGTGCGCGGCCGGCCGGTGCCTCAGATCCTCGGGTGCTTCGCGTTCAGTGGCGGACAGCATCACCAATGCGCTGCCGTAGTCGCGGCGCTGCACCTGACCCTTGGCTTGGTCGAGGAGAAACGCAACACGGCGTTCGATCGAGGGAGAGCGATCGTGGTCGATCCGTTCGGCGAGCCGCAATCCGTCCGCCGCCGCGCCAGCTTCCACCTCAACGCTGACCGCGTGCATCGCGACGTTCGTCGGGCCGAAGACCGTCCATAACGTGTTGCGTTCGCCAGTCTGCTTCGCCAGCGGCTCAACCGTCTGCACACGCTCCCGTGCCCGCCAGATGGCTCCTCGACGTGCGGCAGCGATGGAGCCGACAAGCAGGAGCGCACCGCGGAGCGCGACGGCGTCGAGGTCGTTGTCTGTCCAGGCCTCCAGTGCCTCAGCCGCGTGTATTGCGACGTCTTCAGCGCCCTCAGCTTCGCCATCGGCGAGCAGGACCTGAGCGAGGTTCCATTGGGCCATCGCCAACCGCAGCGGGTCGTCTGCGTTCTCGCCTGCACGGATCGCACGATCGGCCGCGAGTAGCGAGACGTCCACCCTGCCGAGCCTCTTGGCGACGCTGCGCAGCAACGCGTACAGGTCGGCAGCGCAGCACTGAACCTCTCGCTGACCAGCCGCTGAACCGTTCGCGCGGTCACGCAAGGCCTGCTCGGTCTCGATCACGAGTGCCGGAAGTTCTGGGGCGAGCCGGCTGTATCGCGTGGCCGATGTCTGCCAGGTCTGCCAGGCATCCAAAACGTTGTGGCGCAATGCTTTCAGGTCGACGGGTATGGCATTGGACGCCGTCGGCCTGGTGAATGTTCGATACAGCGCGTCGCCTGCTGGCTCAGGCTTAACCGATGTCTTCCGCGTCGAAGTGGAGCTCAACAATTCGTCAGCCGACACGTTCAGCACCTCGGCCAGCTGCTTCAGCACCGTGACCGTGGGGAGCTTGAGGCCGCGTTCGATCTGGTAGAGGTAGTCGGGCGTGATGCCTGCAAGCCCGGCGATCACGGTTTTCGGCAGACGCGACGCGAGACAGCGCAGACGCACCCGTTCACCGATGGCGACTGCGAGCTGTTTGTCCATCCCCACCCCTGTGAAGCGTTGACCTGCACTGATGCTACGCCCCGAAGCGAGGCCCCCAATCGAGTGACAGACTCGAAGCATGATCGCGCGGAACGAGCTGCGACGGCTCGTGCTCTGGGACATCGACCACACGTTGCTTCAGTCTCGCGGCATGGGGCGCGAGATGTACGAGCGAGCGGTCCCGTTGGCGATCGGCCGGCCTTTCCAGCAGCTTGCCGACGTGAGCGGCAGGACCGAGCTGGACATCATTGCCGAAACTTTGAAGCTCCACGGGGTCGAGCCGACAGATGCGGCGATGGGCATGCTGGTGAACGCACTCATCGACAGCTACGAGGCAGGCCGTGATGAGTTCGCGACGCGGGCACGAGTGTTGCCAGGTGCGCGGGAAGCCCTGGCAGCGTTGGAGGGGGAACCAACCGTCCACCAAGGGGTGCTGACCGGCAACCTTCGGGCCGTTGCGCGGATCAAGCTAGTCGCGCTCGGGTTGGAACAGTTCCTCGACCTGGAGACGAGCTCGTACGGCGACGATCACGCCGACCGCGCGGAGCTGGTGACAATTGCCAGAGAGCGCGCGGCCCAGCAGCTCGACACGCAATTCGGCTTGGACGACACGGTACTCATCGGTGACACGCCACGAGACGTGACTGCTGCCTTAGCTGCTGGCGTCCGAGTTATTGCAGTGGCGACTGGGAAAAATGGTATGGAGGAGCTACGGGCGACCGGAGCCGTGGATGTGCTCGAAAATCTGGAAGATACAATCACGGTGCGCGAGCTAATCATGCGATAAGCTAATATGAATTACTTCAGTGTGCCTGACGTGTCGTCACGAGCGTCGGGTGCATCAAGAACATTCTTAATTCTTAAAATTCTAGTCGTTCTTGCACTGCGCCTGATGCTGCCCCGAGGGTGCGATTTCGAATTTCTTCGACGGATCCAACCGTGCCTTGAATGTGGGCATTGTATAGCCAGTACATCATGCCATCGCGTTCCAAGTCGCCAAAAACTTGGATTGCGAGGTCTTCATCGTGTGCGCGAACGGCCAGATGATACTGATCGGCATCATCTAGTCGAACTCGGAATTTTCGTGTTGGAGCTACTAGTGTCTCCAGGCCGAAAATTCCCGGCCCGCCTGCATGCTTTTTGGTTAGCAGGTGAACGCGACCTGTGATTGTGGTAGGTTTCGATGACTCTTCACTAACAGCAAGTTTACGCGCGACTCGTTCAAATATGTCAGTGTCGGCACCTTTGAACTCGAAAGTGAACTTTGGGCTCGCTCCTTCGGGTGGGCTTGCAGGATCGTACTCAATCTCAATGTCTCCACCGCTTGAGTCTTTGGAGATGTGCGTCAATGCGGTTGAAAGTTCATATGAGAAGCCATGTTGCACCGCAGCATCAAAACCGCTGAGTGACCCCGTGTCGTGGTAGTGGCTGAGTCCTTCTGCTGTCGCTTCTAAGGCGCTTACTACGGACTGAGTGATTCTTCTTGCAGGAATTGAGTCGATCTCAGGCAAGCTTTGTTCATGGCCGCTTGTCCCACTAAGTGCAATCGGCGCATTCGCTGGAGCGTAAGCCGTGACGACGTAACTTCCTATGGCCGTCTGCCCCATGAGTACGCTATCTAGGTACCTACCAGCGAATTGTCCGTGCCGGTTGCTGTAGCGGCGCAAGCGCTCGATGTGAGACTTCGCTCCGGCGATCAATGCGGACCTCGCGGCACTGATTAGGTCTTCGCCCTGCCGCCACGGAATTAAGCCGGTCGGAGCCGAACTTTCCTTACGGAAACGAAATGAGTCTGTCAGCTCAGTCGTCAACCGCGGAGCTAAGTCAACTGCCCAAAGATCACGAAACATTGAACTGCTAAGTTCAAGAATTGCCGCACGCATGGAATCTCCAAAATCCGGCGCGGCCTTGTCTAAGGGCACGAGGAGAGACCAGCGTCGTCCCCAGTCCTGATCGCCGTTTGTGGGAGGGGTAAGTCGTTTGTAGATCCCATTTCGGCCACCAGCTATTTTCCAGCCTAGATCTTCGAGAAGTAGCAGCAGGCGATCCGGGTCGACCCGTTCAGGATGATCAGTGAAAGGTTGACTCGAACCGTTCATACCAGCTCCTCCTCTCTGTCTAGTCGGTCCAAGATCTCGGTAAGGGCGCTGGCGTCGAATACGTTAGCTGTCGGAATGCGTACCGTAGGAGATTTTACTCCGTCTGCAGCAGTCTCGCCCTCCAGGCTACGCCAGTAGCAGCAGTACTGGAGTTCGAGGGACTCATGGCTTCCTTTGGTCCAGTCTGCCTGAACTGGCGTAGTGGCCATCACGATCAAGATCGCTTTGGGGCCGCGCCGAGGCATGGCGAGTTTGTCGAAGTATTCTCGCTTCTTAAGCTGATATGAGAAAAAGTCTTTCTGTGGATCTGGCCTTACTGTGGTGGTGTTCTTAAGTTGCGCAAGGACGGTTATTTCCTCTCCATTTACTTCTGCTGCGGGGCGGATGATTCTAATGTCTGTTCCATAGATATCTCGTTTAGTGACTTCGACGGTGCATCCGGCTGTCGCGGCCACGGCGAACACGTAGCCCTCTTGGAGCTGCTCCATGCACTCTGTGAACGATGACTCGATCACAGGGCGGATATTCACCTGGCGAGCCTTCTTCTGCTCCGTCAAGGCCACCTCCCCCATGTCGTGCGCTTCTCGCCCTGATCAAATTCGACAGCAAGCGTATTGGCCGTACGGATGGGGTATCTAGATCCATAGGGGTACGCGTTAGCTTGCTGCGATCACAGCTTGGCAACGACGTGGCGGGTGGACTGTCGGCGCCTGCGGTGTTCAGAGTTTCTTTTCTTCATCAAGGCGGCCCCCTGTGGGGGCCGCTGGTCGTTCGTGCCCGCGTCCGTCGCGGAGTTCAGCCCCGGGCAGTGTTGTTCGGCGCCTCCAAGCGGGCCTGGCGGCCCGCGTCGGCGCCGACGAGGCAACCGGGACTGTCCGCGACGGACCAGGCCACGACCAGCAGCCCCCGCAGGGACCGCGAAATGCAGACACCTCGAACCATCGCGCAGGTGTGGCCACGTTCGTTACAGTCTTCGATCGGACGCCCCGTCGGGGGGCGTCGCTAGACCGAGTCCTATCGGAGGACGTCATGGTGTTGAGCCGTCTTGCCCGCGAGTTCGCTGCGGAGATCAACTATCACGACTGGTCGGACGCGCCATATCGGCTTGACCGTGCAGGTCACCAGCGCGATCACGACGGACCCAACGCCACTGCGAACCAGCTCTCTGAGGAAGAGTCCAACTGCGTTCGCACGAACGTGATGTGGGTTGTCGCGCAGGTGCTTGGACACGCTGATCCCAACTTTGACGTGTTCGAGTTCGCGGAGTGGTGCGGCGTGAATACCAAGACGCCGTCTGGTCGTCCTCGCTCTGGGCACATCCCGGCGGGACTCCGCGTCAACCGCGAGACGCTTACGATCGACCGACCAGGTGATCCAGAGACCTGGGATGAAGAGACAGTCCCCGCGGACTTGCTGCCGACCGACACCCGCCCGCAGCAGGTAGGGACTGCCACTCAGCGGGCAAGGCAGTGGCCAGCGGATCAGAACACACGGGGATTCGTGACCGCGCGCAGTCGCAATATCCATCGGACTACAGATTGCGTGAAGTACCAACACACGGTGAACGTCGCGCGTCAGCGAGGACGCAAAGTGCATCCGGTGGTTTGGATCACGACCGGCGAAGCACGAGCGATCGAAAAGGGTATCTGTTCGCACTGTTGGTCCTGAACGTCGAGCCACAGGACATCTCAGCGCTCCCCAGTAGGACGAGCGCTGAGGTGCTTGGCCTGATGGAGCTGGTCTTGGCGCTCGGCTGCCGCGCCTATGGACAGCTCAACGCCTTGACGGCGTCGACCAGCCCACAGGCTTGCCGTCGACTTCTGGTGCCCGATTAGGAGTCGACGTCGTTTTGCTCTGGCTCGGTGACCTTTGCTGCAAGCTTCTTCAGGCCACTGCTTGCTGCGGCGCATGCGACGACGATTGCAAGCATGCCGTCGAAGGTCTGAGCCCTGTCGCCACTGTCGCCGTCGCTGTAGACGGCGCGGCCGATGAACAAGACCCAAAACAGCGCGGCGGTGCCCCCAAGCCAGATCAAGTGATAGATGACGCCCCTGAGCACGTCTGGTAGGTCTGCAAGGCTTACTTGGTCGGTGCCGGCTTCCCGAATCGCGGCTTCGGTGACTTCGGCGACGAACTCTTCTAGGTCGAGCCGGGCGAGGAGCTTCTCGGGGTCGAAGGCGCGGATGGTCGACAGGTACGGGGTGAGGCTGTCGAGGGCGATTCGGGTGATCTTGTTGAAGTCGTACCGGCCAAGAAACTTGCTGAAGTCGATCTCGGGCAGGAGCTTGATCTCACTGGTCAGCTTGACGAAGTCGTAGGCGGGAACCGTCGCCATCGTCTTAGTGATCTTGTCAAGCGATGCGAGCGCGGCACTGCTGAAGTCGAACTGGGCGAAGGTCGTCCTCACGTCGAAGACCGGGCCGGTTGCGAAGCGCGTCGTGAGCTTGTTGAGCGCGTTGAGGGTGTCTTTGTTGAAGTCGTACTGACCGACGATCTTGCTGAAATCGACTTCGGGCAGCAGGTTGATGTTGCTGGTCAGCTTGACGAAGTCGTAGGTGGGGACGGTCGCCATGGTCTTGGCGAACTTGTCCAGGGAGGCGAAGGTGGCGCTGCTGAAGTCGTACTGGGCGTAGAATCTGCTGAAATCGACTTCGGGCAGCAGGTTGATGTTGCTGGTCAGCTTGACGAAGTCATAGGTCGGGACGGTCGCGATCGTCCTGGTCAACCTGTCGAGCGAGGCGAAGGCCCTGCTGAAGTCGTACTGAGCGTAAAAACTGCTGAAGTCCAACTGAGGCGGCGCCGTGACGTCATCGGCGCGCTTCGCCACCCTCTTGCCCTTACGAGGCGTCGTGTCGTCTCCGTCACCCATGACCGGATTCTACCTGCACGTATGTTCGAAGACTGCGATCCGTGCGGGGCATGTCCGCATCCGGCGAGTTGCGACGATAACTGTCTACTTAGGACTGATTTGGGCCGTCTGGGGGCCGTCTAACAACCCTCAAGAATGCAAAACGACGCTGACCTACGAAAGGGGTTTTCGCTGGTCAGCGTCGTCTTCAGGGCATTGACCTCAGCCCTGCTTGGTCTCCCAGAAGATCTTGTCGATCTGCGCGATCAGGTCCAGCAGCTGCTGGCCCGTCGCCGGGTCCATCGAGCCCTTGGTGCCCGACGCACCCGCGGCCTTGGTGGCGCGGTTGAACAGGTCGTGCAGCTCGGGGTACTTCTCGAAGTGCGGCGGCTTGAAGTAGTCCGTCCACAGCACCCACAGGTGGTGCTTGACGAGCTCGCTGCGCTGCTCCTTGATCAGGACGGCGCGCTCCCGGAACTCCGGGTCCTCGTTGGCCTGGTACTTCTCCTGGACCGCCTTGACCGACTCGGCCTCGATGCGGGCCTGAGCGGGGTCGTAGACGCCGCAGGGCAGGTCGCAATGCGCGGTCGCCTCGACGCGCGGGCGGAGAATGCGCGACACGAGTCGCATCGTTCCTCCCAGAGTGAAAACAGTGGATGCTCCGACAGGTAGGAACCCTACTCCGGCTGAGCGGAAGGTGATCGTTGAGACCGCGTCTGTCGACGGTGCTCGTCAAGGGGCCGTCCATGGTGCCCGCCCTGAGGAACGACGACATCGTGCTGGTCAGGTGGGGTGCGAGGCCCCGTCCGAACGACATCGTGCTGGTCCGGTGGGACAGTCGGCCGGGGCAGCTGTCGATCAAGCGCGCCTCCCACGAAGTGGACGGGGGGTGGCACGTGGTGGGAGACAACCCGTTCGCGAGCACCGACTCCGAACACCTCGGACCTGCGGAAGTGCTCGGTGTCGTCAAAGCTCGACTATGGCCGAGACCGACTCTCAGGCCTTGAGAGACGCGTACAGGGCGAGGCAGTCCTCGTAGCGCGGCAGCACGCCGGCCTCGTAGGCCTCGGACAGGGTGGGGGCCGCGGTGTCCTTCTCCGAGAGCAGGAACTCGAACTCGCGCGGCCACGGCAGGTCCAGCGCCGGGTCGAGCGGGGTCAGGCCGTGCTCGCCGGACGGGTTGTAGACGGTGGAGCAGAGGTAGTTCATGGTCGTGTCGTCCTCGAGCGCGATCATCGCGTGGCCGAGGCCCTCGGCGAGGTAGACCGCGTTGCACTTCTTCGAGTCGACGAGCACGGCGTCCCACTGGCCGAAGGTGGGGGAGCCGACCCGGATGTCGACGACCACGTCGATGAACGAGCCGCGCGGGCAGAAGACGTACTTGGCCTGGGAGGGCGGCACGTCCGCGTAGTGGATGCCCCTGATCGTCCCGGCGCGGGAGACGCTGTGGTTGGTCTGGGCGACCCGCAGGGGGCGCCCGACCGCCTCGACGAAGGCGGCCTCCTGGTACGGCGAGACGAACACACCGCGGTCGTCGGGGAACGTGCGGGGGGTGAACTCCAACGCGCCGTCAATTTTCAGCGAACTCGCCAGCATGCCGTCACTCTAAGGCGTCAATCTTTCTTGACCGATCGGGTGCTTCCTGCCAGCAGAAACTGACCGGTCGGTTCAGAAAACCGGACGGACGTCTTGCTACATGCCCTCTGACCTGCGGAAAAAGTGTGATCCCCACCGCAGACAGAGACGCGGGACCCTGCCACACTTCCCGTCACCCGCAGCACTCGGACAGTTCTCCGACGCAACTCGTCGGAGGTCGTCGACCGAGTTTCCAGGCCCCGTGTACCCGGTGTGACAACGCTGGGACGGTGCGCCGTTTGGTGATGAGCCCACGTTGGGCCACTACGCCGCCCGCACCGCAGGAGGGACGCCGTGACAGCAGTGAACGAAGCCCGTACCGAGAACTCCGATCCGACGACGCTGACGGACGAGGAGATCTTCAACGCGCACCTGGGCGGGAAGCTCGAGGTCGGCGCGACCGCCTCGCTCGCTGACCCGAAGGCGCTGTCCATCGCGTACACGCCCGGTGTCGCACGAGTGAGCCAGGCCATCGCCCGGGACGCCTCCCTGGCCGCGAAGTACACGTGGGCGCACCGCCTGGTCGCCGTCGTGAGCGACGGCACCGCGGTGCTCGGCCTCGGCGACATCGGCCCGAGCGCGTCGCTGCCCGTCATGGAGGGCAAGTCCGCGCTGTTCAAGACGTTCGGCGGCCTCGACTCCATCCCGCTCGTGCTGAACACGACGGACGTGGACGAGATCGTCGAGACGCTCGTCCGGCTGCGCCCGTCGTTCGGCGCGGTCAACCTCGAGGACGTCTCCGCGCCGCGCTGCTTCGAGCTGGAGCAGAAGCTGATCGAGGCGCTCGACTGCCCCGTCATGCACGACGACCAGCACGGCACGGCGGTCGTGTCGCTGGCCGCGCTCAACGGCGCGAACACCGTCCTCGGCAAGAACATCGGCGACCAGCGGGTGGTCATCTCCGGTGCGGGCGCGGCGGGCATCGCGATCGCCAAGATCCTCCTCGCCGCCGGTGCCGGTGACATCACGCTGCTCGACTCGCGCGGCATCGTCCGCGCGGGCCGCGCCGGTCTCAACCCGGTCAAGGAGGAGATCGCCGCGGTCACGAACAAGGCGAACCTCGACGGCGGCATCGACGTGGCGCTGCGCGGCGCGGACGTCTTCATCGGCGTGTCGTCCTCCAAGGTCTCCGAGGACCTGGTCGCGAGCATGGCGGCCGGCTCGATCGTCTTCGCGCTGTCGAACCCGGACCCCGAGGTGCACCCGGAGGTCGCCGCCCGGCACGCCGCGATCGTGGCCACCGGCCGCAGCGACTTCCCGAACCAGATCAACAACGTGCTCGCGTTCCCCGGCATTTTCCGCGGGGCTCTCGACGCGGGCGCGCGACGGATCACGGAAGGCATGAAGCTCGCCGCCGCGGATGCCATTCTCGCCGTCGCGAAAGATGATTTGGGCCCAGACCGAATTGTTCCCTCGGCATTGGACCCGCGCGTCGGACCCGAGGTCGCGGCGGCCGTGGCCATGGCCGCGAAGGCCGACGGAGTCGCTTGATCAAGCCCTGATCAGGCGCTCGCATTTGCCACCCATGTGCAAGTTCGCGGGAAGCGGAACCACGAACGTGGCTTTTCGTTAACCCGTGCAGGGGTGGGCGATGACGCTCCGAAGCGCTACCGTCCCTCTCCTCGGATGTTCATCCGAGGAGAGGGTTCGTGTTTGCCGCCGTTCGGGTGCCGTTGTCGTGTCCACTCGAATTGCCGCGGGCGGCTAATGCGGGAGAGGGTGGGTCGGTGCCCAAGTGGGTGGGACGCGCGACGGTGGTGAACGGCCGTGCACGGACGGCCGACAGACCTCCGATGACGCTCGACGGGCTGACACTGCCCGATGCGCCGTCGTTGCTCGTCGACGCCAAGGGCGTCGTCATGCAGGCGAACCCCGCGGCCGTGGAGCTGGCCGGAGCGCAGGGGGCCGACGACCTCGTCGGGCGCCCGCTCGGTGAGCTGCTCCTCGGCGACACCTCCGACCTGCGGCTGTCGCGCGCGGACGGCAGCGAGCTGCCGGTGCGCGTGGCGCGGCACGCCGTTCCCGGAACGGGCCTGCAGGCCGTCCTGCTGATCGACGTGTCCGACCTGTCGGCCGCCGCGGACGCGTTGCGCGACGAGCAGCGCCGCCTGCGCAAGGTGCAGCGGGTCGCGCAGCTCGGCTCCTGGGAGTTCGACCCCGGCACCGGCATGACCGTCTGGTCGGACACCCACTACGAACTGCTCGGCGTGGACCGCGCCACCGTCGTGCCGGGCGCGCAGGCCGTCCTCGACGTCGTGCACCCCGACGACTACCACATGGTCGAGACGTACTGGCACGGCCGCGAGATCACCGGCGACCCGATCGACATCGAGTACCGGATCGTGCGCCCGGACGGCCAGCTGCGGTGGATCCGCGGTGTCGCCGAGGCGCGGCTGGACGACGCGGGCGCCCTGGACAAGATCACCGGCTACATCCGCGACATCACCGAGTCGAAGCGCGCGGCCACCGAGCTCGCCCAGGAACGGGCGCGGCTGCTGGAGGCGCAGCGCATCGCCCGCATCGGCAGCTGGGCGTACGAGACCGGAACGCGCGCCGTGCACCGCAGCGAAGTGCTGATGGAGATGTTCGCCGAGCTCGGCATGACGCCCGACGACGACCTGCTCAGCGGCGTGCACCCGGACGACCGCGCGGCCGTCAAGGCACTGCGCCACCAGCTGCTGCACGCCAAGGACGACGCCCCGGTCGAGGCCGAGGTCCGCAGCGAGATCGGCGAGCGCGTCTACATGTGCCGGGCCCGCGCCGAGATCGCGCCGTCCGGCCGCATCGAGCGCTACCACGGCACCATCCAGGACGTCACCGAGGCGCGGGCGCTGGAACGCCAGATGCGCGAGGACCGCCGAAGACTGGCGGACGCGCAGCAGGCCGCCCGCCTCGGCATGTGGGAGTGGAACCCGTCGACGGGCGAGGTCGTCTGGTCGGACATGCTGCGCGACCTCTACGGCATCCCCGCCGACGTGGACGGCAGCTACCACTACTACCTCGACCTCGTGCACCCCGAGGACCGCGCCTGGGTCGACGACCTGTGGCGCCAGCTCGCCGTCGACGAGGTCGCCGTCCAGTGCGAACACCGCGTGGTGCGGCCGCACGACGGCTCCACGCGGATCTTCCGCTGCCACGGCATGATCGTCCACGACGCGCACGGCAAGCAGCTCGCCGTCGGCACCGCCCAGGACGTCACCGAGCAGCGCGCCGCCGAGGCCCGCATGAAGCGCTCCTCGCAGCGCTTCACCGACCTCGTCTCCGTCACCCCGGTCGGCATCGGCCTGTTCGACGAGGGCGAGCGGCTCGTCGACGCCAACGACGCGCTGTGCGACCTGCTCGGCATGGAGCTGGAGCAGCTGCGCGGGATGACCGCCGAGCAGCTCACCCACCCCGACGACACGTCGCCCGGCCTGCAGTGGGCCGCGGAGCGCACGCAGAAGATCCCGCAGCGCATCCTCGTCCGCCCCGACGGCGAGAAGGTCTACTGCGAGCTGCACATCGCGCTGTCCGTGCAGGACGACGGCCGCCGCTTCTGGCTCGTCGTGTTCCTGGACATCACCGAACGCCGCCGCGCCGCCGAGGCGTTGCGCCACCAGGCCACCCACGACGAGCTGACCGGTCTCCCGAACCGCGCCCTGGTGAAGGAGATCCTCGGCAAGGCGCTGGAGGGACAGGACCGGTCCAAGGTCGCCGTCCTGTTCTGCGACATCGACAACTTCAAGCGCGTCAACGACTCCCTCGGCCACGACGCCGGCGACGAGCTCCTCGTCGCCCTGGCGCGCCGGCTGGAGGGCGGCCTGCCCGACGGTTGCACCGCGGCACGCCTGTCCGGCGACGAGTACGTGATCATCTCCGAGGACATCGAAGCCGTGGGCGGCGTGGACGCGCTGGCCACCCGTGTGGCGTCGTTGCTGCGCACCGCCGTTCCCGTGCACGGCCAGCTGGTCCGGGTCTCCGCCTCGATCGGCGCCGCCGTCCCGAACGGCTCGCGCGCCAACGGTGCCGACCTGCTGCGGTTCGCCGACGCCGCCATGTTCGAGGCCAAGCGCGCCGGCGCCGGACGCGTCTCGCTGGCCTCGGCGGCGCTGATCGCGTCCGCCGACCGCCAGGTGCACCTCGAGGGCCAGCTCCGCGACGCCCTGCAGCACGACGGTCTGGCGCTGCACTTCCAGCCGGTCGTCGGCGTGGACGGCGCCGTGCTGACCGCCGAGGCGCTGGTGCGCTGGCCGCACCCGGACCGCGGCCTGCTGCCGCCGGACGTGTTCCTGCCGGTGGCCGAACAGGGCGACCTGATGCGCGAGCTGGACCGCTGGGTGCTGCGGACGGCCCTGCGCGAGGCCTCGACGTGGCCCGCGCCGGACGGCCGCCCGGTCTCGGTGGCGGTGAACCTCGCGGGCCTCGTGCCCGGCGATCCCGAGTTCGTCGACATCGTGTCGACCGCGATCATGGAGTCCGGCGTCCCGTGGGAACGCGTGGTGCTGGAGCTCGTCGAGACCGCGTTCGTCGACCTGCCTTCCCGTGTGCGCCAGTCGATGGACGAGCTCGTGAAGCGCGGCGTGCAGTTCGCCGTGGACGACTTCGGCACCGGCTACTCGTCGCTCGCCCGCCTGAAGGACCTGCCGGCGCAGATCATCAAGGTGGACCGCCGGTTCGTCTCGGGCGTGGGCAACGACTCCTCGGACTTCGCCGTCGCCCGCGCCGTCGTGGACATGGCCAGGGCGATGGGCCGCAAGTGCGTGGCGGAGGGCGTGGAGACCGCGACCCAGTTCCACGTGCTGCGCGGTGTCGGCGTGGACGCGTACCAGGGCTGGTTGTTCTCGCGTCCGGTGCCGCCCAAGGAGTTCCGCGCCGTGCTAGCCCTCGGGCCGCTCCACATACCCCGCGCTGGCTGAGATCTCCGGCAGCAGCGCCGCGATGCGGTGCTTGGGCAGGTCGATCAGCCTCACGTCGAGGTCGTCGGACGCCACCGGGGCGTTGTCGACGATCTCGGCCGCCTGCCGCTTGGTCAGCACGCCCTGCGACGCGGTGATCAACGCCTCGCGCCACACGTTGCGCAGCTTGCCGTGCGCCTTCATGAGGACCTCGCGGACCGTGCGCTCGCCGAGCGACAGCGTTCCGGTGAGGACCTGGTCGGCGACGACGATCGTGGTCTTGCCGTCCGGGTTGTTGCGCAGGAACTTCAGCTTGAACCGGGTCGCCACCAGCTCCTGCAGTTCCTTCTGCCCCGCCTCCGACGACACCGCGGGGTGGTTGTTCGCGACCAGGCACGCCAGGCGTGCGGGCGAGGAGGCCAGCAACGTCCGCAGCAGCCACGGTCCCGGGTCCGCAGACAGGTCGACGGCGAGCGACGCCGCGCCCTTGCCGACGGGCTCGGCCCACCCGGCCGCGCGGGGCTTGGGCGGCGGCGAGGACTCGGGGCGGGGAGCCAGTTCCGACAGGGCCGCCAGGGCTTCCTTCGACGGGCCGGAGGACTCCACGGACTGCGCGCCGTGGGTGTAGATGCGCGTGCCGCCGGCCACCGCGCGGCGGCCCGTGGGGCGGCAGACGTAGAGGTCCGCCGCGGAACCGATGGCCTGCGCGCCGTCGAAGCGGTGGAACGCGGGCAGGATCGCCTCGAAGACCAGCCCGAGCTTCTGCAGTTCCTGCTGGACCTTCAGGCCCAGCGCGGGGGTGCGGTCGGAGAAGCCGTACGCGAGCAGCAGCCGGCCGGAGGCGATGTCCTCCAGCGCTTCGACGCCGCGCCCGGCGAACAGGCCCATGCCCTCCGGCGTGTAGGGAGGGTCGCTGAAGATCAGGTCGAACGACTCGAGCACCGACGTCGGCAACCCGAAACGCATGTCGCAGTGCAAGGTCCGGACGTCGAGACCGCGGGCTGAGGCCCGTGAGTCGATGAACTCCAGCAGCCGCTCGTCGAGGTCGACCACCGTGATGGACACCTCCGGGTTGACGGCGGCGACGGCCAGCGACGTCAGGTCGTGGTCGCCCAGGCACAGCAGGCGCCGGCCCGCGAGGTCGTAGGTGGAGTTCAGCCACACCGCGCGGTTGAGAGCGGTCTCCGCCGTCGCCTGCACGTGGTCCAACGAGGACAGCGGCGGTGGGACGTCCGCCACGTCCACGAGGATCTGCCGCAGCACGTCGGTGTGGTCCCTCACACCCGAGACGCCGAACTCCGCGCGGTAGGCCGGGACCAGGCCGGGGGCGATGCGGTAACGATCACCTGAAGATTCGGCGTCGTCGCCCAGCGCCTTGAGCAGGTCCTGCACCGTGCGGCGCGGGACCGCGGGCAGGCGCACGAGCTCCGCCAGCGGGTGCCAGTCCTCGCTGAGCAGGGACAACACCTCGCGGAGCTTGCGGGCGTGCACACCGCGCTCCGCCACCAACTGCCGAACCTGGTCGATCGTCACAAGCGGTAAACCATACGGCCTGCCACATCGTGGAACGTTGTGCCGGGGTACGCCGAACGAGTTAAGGTCAGTGGGATCTGCATCCAGGGCGGTCCGAATCGGGGAGGCCGTCGCGACCGGAGGGATCCGAAGGGTGATCGAGTTCCGGGCCGTAACCAAGCGGTTCGAGGACGGGACCATCGCTGTGGACGAGCTCGACCTCACGGTCGAGGCGGGCACCATCACGGTGTTCGTCGGCCCCTCCGGGTGCGGCAAGACGACGTCGCTGCGCATGGTCAACCGCATGATCGACCCCACATCGGGCACGATCCTCGTGGACGGCCGGGACGTCCTGACCGTCGACCCGCCCACGCTGCGGCGCGGCATCGGGTACGTCATCCAGCAGGCAGGCCTCTTCCCGCACCGCACGGTGCTCGACAACGTCGCGACCGTGCCGCTCCTGTCCGGTTGGGACAAGCGCAGGGCGCGCACGCGGGCGGCCGAGCTGCTGGAGATCGTCGGGCTCGACCCGGCGTTCGGCAAGCGCTACCCGGCCCAGCTCTCGGGCGGCCAGCAGCAGCGCGTCGGCGTCGCCCGCGCGCTGGCGGCGGACCCGCCGGTGCTGCTGATGGACGAGCCGTTCAGCGCCGTCGACCCCGTGGTGCGCGAGGACCTGCAGAACGAACTCCTGCGCCTGCAAGCGGAACTCGACAAGACGATCGTGTTCGTCACGCACGACATCGACGAGGCGCTCAAGCTCGGCGAGCGCGTCGCGGTGTTCCGCAAGGGCGGGCACCTCGCGCAGTACGCGAAGCCGCAGGAGCTGCTCAGCGCGCCCGCCAACGACTTCGTCGCATCGTTCGTCGGCAGGGACCGCGGCTACCGCACCCTGACGTTCCTGCACGCCGACGTGCCCGTGCACCCCGTCGCCACGGCCAAGCTCGGTGAGCGCGTCACCGTCGCGGACTGGACGCTGGTCGTCGACGAGCAGAACCGGCCGAAGGGCTGGCTGTCCGGTGTGGACGGTGAGGTCGAGGTGCGCGAGGACGACCTCGTCGCCGGTGGCTCCCTCTACGACGGCTCGTCGCTGCGGGGCGCGCTCGACGCGGCGCTCAGCTCGCCGTCCGCGCTCGGCGTGGTGGTCGACGGCGCCGGCGCCGTGACCGGCGTGGTGAAGGCCGGCGACGTGATCCAGGCGCTCGCCAAGGCCCGCGCGGCGGGTGAGGTCCCGAAGTGACCTGGATCCTCGAGAACTGGGAGAGGTTCTGGGAAGTCACCGCGGTGCACCTGCGGCTCTCGATCGTGCCGGTGCTGGCCGGGTTCGCGCTCTCCATCCCGCTCGGGTGGTTCGCGAGCCGGTCCGCCAAGGCGCGCGCGGTCCTCTTCCCGCTCGCCAACGTGCTGTTCACGATCCCGTCGATCGCGCTGATCGTGATCACGCCGATCCTGATCGGCGTCAAGATCCTCGACGAGATCAACGTCATCGTGCCGCTGGTGATCTACACGGTCGCGCTGATGGTCCGCTCGGTCTGCGACGCGCTGGCGGCGGTGCCGGGCAACGTGATCGCCGCCGCGAACGCGATGGGGTACCGCCCGCTGCGGCGCTTCCTCACCGTCGACTTCCCGCTGGCGCTGCCGGTCACGATCGCGGGCCTGCGGGTCGCGACCGTGTCGAACATCAGCATGGTGAGCGTCGGCGCGCTCGTCGGGCTCGGCGGCTACGGCCAGCTCTTCACCGAGGGCTACCAGACCGACCACACCGAGAAGGTCCTCGCGGGCCTCATCGGGACGGTCGTGCTGGCGGTGCTCGCCGACGGCCTGCTGCTGCTCGTCGGACGACTGCTCACGCCGTGGGCAAGGGCGGGGAGGTGAGCTGAATGGGCGCCTGGCTCTTCGACCCCGCGCACTGGTCCGGCCCGACCGGAATCCCGGTGCGGCTGCTGGAACACCTCGGGTACACGCTGCTGACGCTGCTCATCGCCGCGGTGATAGCGATCCCGCTCGGCGCGTTCGTCGGCCACACCGGCAGGGGCGGGTTCGTGATCGTCGGGCTCTCCAACGCCCTGCGCGCGTTGCCGACCACGGCCGTGCTGATCCTCGTAGTGCTGTGGGCGGGCCTCGGCGACTTCCCGGTCTACGTCGCACTGGTGCTGCTGGCCGTGCCGCCGATCATGGCGGGCACGTACGCCGGCGTGCGCGCGGTGGACCCGATGGCCGTCGACGCCGCGCGCGGTGTCGGCATGCGCGAGTCGGGCGTGCTGCTCAACGTGGAGATCCCGAACGCGCTTCCCTTGATCTACGGCGGCTTCCGCGGCGCCGCGCTGCAGGTCGTCGCCACCGCCACCATCGCCGCCTACACGGGCGCCGGTGGTCTCGGCAGGTTCGTCTTCGACGGCCTCGCCCTGCAGGAGTTCGGACAGATGCTCGCCGGCGCGGTGCTCGTGGCACTGCTCGCCGTTCTCGTCGACCTGGGGTTCGCCGGCCTGCAGCGGCTGACGGTCTCGCCAGGGCTGCGTCCAGCAGGAACCGGAGGAAAGAGATGAAGCGCATCGCGACAGCGGTCGCCGCGGTCATGCTCCTGTCGGCGTGCGGTGGAGATCCGCTGGCCGGGAGCGGCAACAACGAGCCGGCCCCGACGGACACGATCGTCGTGGGCTCCGCCAACTTCCCGGAGTCCCGCCTGCTCGCGGAGATCTACGCGGAAGCCCTGTCCGCCAAGGGCGTCAAGGTCTCCAAGAAGCTGAACATCGGCAACCGCGAGCTGTACTACAAGGGCGTGCAGGACGGCTCGATCGACCTGATCCCCGAGTACACCGGCGTGCTGCTCAAGCACATCGACAAGGACGCCACCGAGGTCGGTTCCGACGAGGTGTACGCGGCGCTCAAGAAGGCCCTGCCGCAGAACCTGGTCGTGCTCGACAAGTCGGCCGCGGAGGACAAGGACGCCGTCGTCGTCACCAAGCAGATCGCGGCCCAGTACAGCCTCAAGTCGATCGACGACCTCGTGCCGTACTGCAAGGACCTGGCCTTCGGCGGCCCGCCGGAGTTCCAGAGCCGCGCCGACGGCCTGGCGGGTCTGAAGGCGAAGTACAACTGCGAGTTCAAGGAGTTCAAGTCCCTCGACGTCGGCGGCCCGGTGACCGTCGCCGGTCTGAAGGACAACACGGTGCAGGCCGCCAACCTGTTCACCACCGACTACGCGATCAAGGCCAACGAGTTCGTGGTCCTGGAAGACCCGAAGAACGTCTTCGCCGCGCAGAACGTGCTGCCGCTCATCAACGAGAAGAAGGCGTCGCAGCAGGTCCGCGACACCCTCAACGCCATCTCGAAGAAGATCGACACGAAGACGCTGCTGGACCTGAACCAGAAGCTGGCCGGACCGGACAAGCCGGAGCCGGAGAAGGTCGCCAAGGAGTGGCTCGCCGGCGCGGGCATCTGACGTTGTGCGAAGGGGCGGGGCGGGCACCTCCGGGTGTTCGCCCCGCCGTCGTTTGCTACAGCACGAGATCAGCCGTGCGAGCGCACAGGTCGACGGTGGTGGTCCGGTCGGTGAAGCCGAGCGAGTGGTTGATCCGCCGCATGTGCTCGTTGGTGCTGTTCGTCTCGGTCTCGACGATCTCGA
The DNA here is from genome assembly GCF_036321065.1 of Lentzea sp. DG1S-22. Taxonomy (NCBI): domain Bacteria; kingdom Bacillati; phylum Actinomycetota; class Actinomycetes; order Pseudonocardiales; family Pseudonocardiaceae; genus Lentzea; species Lentzea sp. DG1S-22. The sequence continues at coordinate 6,970,875 of NZ_CP143276.1, forward strand.
TGCCGGTGAGCCGGCGCAGCAGGTGCGCTTTGACCAACCGGCCGATGCCTTTGCCGCGATGGGCGGGAAGTACACCGGTGTAGCGCTGGTGGCCAACGGAAGGCCGCGAGAGAGTGCGGTGCACAACCGTCACTCCGGCAGCTTCGTCGCCGTACAGCGCGAGGACGACCCACACGTCAACACCGGCTGCCGACAGGGTGTCCTCCTCCTGCCTCACCCGCTCCGGCGTGTACGTGGCCAACTCGATCGCGCTGTCGCCCATGGGCTGGTCCTTCGTGGTGTTGAGCGCGTCGGCGTACGCGTCGAGCAGGTCTTCCGGAGCCCGTCCTGTCCAGTGCGCGAGGCGGTACCCGGCCGGCACCTCACCCGGCTCGGGCAGCGGGCCGGTGAGCACCAGGTCCTGCAGGGTGAGCGAACTGACGACGGCGAAGCCCCGGGCGGTTGCCCAGCGCTCGCCCTCACTGCCCGCGGGAACCCACGAGGCCTCGGCGGTGTCGCGGTCCGCCAGGCGCACGGCGTGCCGGAGCAAGGCGGTGCCGATGCCTCTGCCCCGCCGCCGCTCGTCCACCACGACCTCGCCCGTGACGAGATGCGCGTTGTCGCCCGTCGGCAGGTAGCCGCGCGCGTACCCGACGACCCGTCCGCGCTCCCGCGCGACCAGGAACCGCGAACGGCCCCAGCCGATCTCCGGCGTCCGCTGCCTGCGCACCCATCCGCTGAACTCCGGCAGCTCTCGCGACGGCAGGGCGGTCGTCCACCAGGCGACCTGCAGGTCGAACAGGGCGCGCTGGTCGGCTTCGGCGGCATCGGCGATGTCGAGCTCTTCGATGTCGATTTCCCCCATGCCCACCATCGAAGCAGGTCCGTGGAGGCCCGCCGGAGCAGTTACCCCGGCGCCGCGTGACCGCCGATCCGCACCGTCAGCTCCTCCGCCGCCTTGCGGACCTCCTTGGCGAGGTCGGGCCACGTCTGCCCGCACGGCGTGTCGCACAGGTGCCGGAACGTCAGGGTGATGGCCGCGATCGGCCGCTCGCCGTGGTCGAACACCGGCGCCGCCACCGACGCGAACCCCGCCGTCACGAACCCGTCCTCGACGGCCCAGCCCTGGCGGCGTTCCCAGGTGAGCAGCCTGCGCAGCGCCGGCAGGTTGTGCGGGCCTCGGCCGGTCCGGTCGACGAACGCCGCCACCGACGGCAGCAGTGCCCTGACCTGCGCCGGAGGTAGGTGGGCGAGCATCGCGCGGCCCGAGGCGGTGAGGTGCGCGGGCAGGCGGACGCCGACGTCGGAGACGATGGACTGCGGCTGGCGGGGCTGCTCGCGGACGAGGTACAGGGCTTCGGCGCCGTGCAGGACGCCCAGGTGGGCGACCTTCTCCATGCGGTCGGCGAGCTTGCGGAGCAACGGGCGGGCCAGGCGTTCCAGCGGGTCGTGGCGCAGGTAGGCGGAGCCGAGCTCGAACGCCGCGACGCCGAGGCCGTAGCGCTTCTCCTCGGGGAAGTGGGTCGCGAAGCCCGCCTCGGTGAGCTCCGAGAGCAGGTGGTAGGTCGTCGACCTGGGCAGGTTCAGCTCCCGCGCGACCGATGCCGCGGAGACGGGCCCCGGCCTGCCCGCGAGCAGCCGGAGGACCGCCAGCCCTCGCCGGAGCGCGGGAACGTCGCTGCTGCTGCCCACGGGGTGATTTTCCCATGTGATCCAGCCCACGCCGTTCCTCCATCAGGGCACACTCAACAGAACAGCCTCGAGCTGCGTCATAGGGGTGTGACGGTTTTGAAGGGGGTCGGGATTGACACCGAGTTTCGATGACTTCGTGGCAGACCAGGTGACCCCGTTGCTGCGCTACGCCACCGTGCTCACGTGCGACCCGCACCTGGCCCAGGACGTGGTCCAGGAAGTCCTGCTGCGCGCGCAGCAGAAGTGGGACCGCATCGGTTCGGTCGACCTCCCTCACGCCTACGTCAAGCGCATGGTGACCAACGAGTACCTCTCGTGGCGCCGGCGCAGGGCCGCCAAGGACGTCGCCCTCTGCATGACGACCCTGGAGTCCGTCACCCCGCCCGTCGGCGACACGACCCACCACTACGACGAGCGGGAAGCCATGTTGCAGCGGATCGCGAAGCTGCCCCGCAAACAGCGGGCCGCGGTCGTCCTCCGCTACTACGAGAACTACGACGACTCGGAGATCGCACAGATGCTCGGTTGTGCCGAGGGAACCGTGCGCAGCCACATCTCACGTGCGCTGGCCACACTCCGCATGGAACACACGCCGGAGCCCGCTGGTGTCGGGCTGCGGCTCGGGGAGGGCCTGTCGTGAACGACACCGAACAGCTGATCAAGGACGCGCTCGGCAAGCTAGCCGAACGCACCCCGCACCCGGGACCGACGCTCAACGCCCTGAGGCGCAAGCACAAGCGGCAGCGGAACAACATCTTCCTGATCGCGACGGCCGGAGTCGCCGCCGTCGCGGTGCTGGTCTTCGGCGGGCTCGTCGCGAGCGACAGGTACGCGCCGCCGACGGGCGGCGACGCGGCCGCCGCGCTCGTGCCGGACGCTTCGGGGGGCATCGCCCTCGAGTACGCGCCCCACTGGCTGCCGGACGGGTTCGTCGAAGGCGCCCGCAGCGTCAGCAGGGGGCTGGCCGCACGCGTCTGGGTGCCGTCGAACGCCCCGGTGGACGCCGTCGACGGTGGCGGCCCGACCGTCTCGGTCGGCAGCACCCCGGACTACCCGGACACCACCGGCTGGCAGGAGGTGTCGGTCCGCGGGCTGAAGGGCCACCTGCGGGTGGAGGGCCAGACCGCCACGGTGGCGTGGAAGGCCCAGGACGTCGTCCTCGTCGGCGTGCGCGAGGTGGGGGACGTGGGGGAGACGGCGCTGCGCGTGGCCGACTCGGTGAGGGCCGGCGCCAAGCTCGTCTACGAGCCCGCCTTCCGGCTGAACGGTCAGTCGGCGGCCCAGATGGGCGGAACCGGACCGGCGGACTGGGTCGCCCGTGCGGACACCCCCGCCCGCGTGCAGGTGTCGCCGCGAACCCCGCGGCTCGACGACTCCCGGACGCCCGTCACCGTCCGCGGCAAGCAGGGCTTCGTCGAGAACGGTGACGTCGTGGTGCGCGACGGCGACGTCTGGATCACCGCGACCGGTGACCTGCCCGTCGACGAGCTGGTCGCCGCCGTCAACCAGGTCGAGTTGCTCGAAGCCGACACGAGCTGGATCCGCAAGAGGTAGCTCGTCTGGCATCCCAGACGCCATCACGCGCTCCGGGGTCGCTGAGCCGGCCCCGGAGCGCTGTGATGTCTGCATGCGACAACCGGTGGAGCTGGGTCCGAAGCCTCTGACCCTCGAGGACGTTCATGCCGTCGCCCGCGACGGCGCCCCGGTGGAGATCACCGCGGCCGCCCGCGAGGCGGTCACCACCGCCCGTGGCCACGTCGAACGGCTCGCCACGGCCGAACGCCCCACCTACGGCGTCTCGACCGGGTTCGGAGCGCTCGCCGTCCGGCACATCCCGCCGGACCGCCGTGCCCAGCTGCAGCGGTCGCTGATCCGCTCGCACGCCGCCGGTTCGGGGCCCGAGGTCGAGCGCGAGGTCGTGCGCGCGCTGATGCTGCTGCGCCTGCGCACGCTCGCGACCGGTCACACCGGCGTTCGCCTGTCCACCGTGGAAGCGATGGCCGGGGTGCTGAACGCCGGCATCACGCCCGTCGTGCACGAGTTCGGCTCGCTGGGCTGCTCGGGCGACCTGGCGCCGTTGTCGGCGAGCGCGCTGGCGCTGATGGGCGAGGGCATGGTCCGCAACGCCCGCGACGAGCTCGTCCCCGCCGCCGAGGCGCTCGCCGAAGCCGGGATCGAACCGGTGCGGCTGGCCGAGAAGGAAGGCCTCGCGCTGATCAACGGCACCGACGGCATGCTCGGCATGCTGTCGCTGGCGATCGCCGACCTCACCCGCCTGCTCGACATCGCCGACCTCACCGCCGCCATGAGCGTCGAGGCGCTGCTCGGCACCGACCGCGTCTTCGAGCCCGAGCTGCACGCGCTGCGCCCGCACCCCGGCCAGAACGTCTCCGCCGCCCGGATGCTCGCGTTCCTGCGCGACTCCGAGATCGTCGCCTCGCACCGCGGACCCGACTGCACCCGCGTGCAGGACGCGTACTCGCTGCGCTGCTCCCCGCAGGTGCACGGCGCGGCGCGGGACACCGTGGCCTACGCGGCGACGGTCGCCGACCGCGAGCTGTCGTCCGTGATCGACAACCCGGTCGTGCTGGCCGACGGCCGCGTCGAGTCCAACGGCAACTTCCACGGCGCGCCCGTCGCGTACGTGCTGGACTTCCTCGCCATCCCGCTCGCGGACGTGGCCTCGATCGCCGAGCGCCGCACCGACCGCATGCTCGACGTCTCGCGGTCGCACGGCCTGCCGCCGTTCCTCGCGGACGACCCCGGCGTCGACTCCGGCCACATGATCGCCCAGTACACGCAGGCGGCGATCGTGTCGGAGCTCAAGCGCCTCGCGGTGCCGGCGTCCGTCGACTCGATCCCGTCCTCCGCGATGCAGGAGGACCACGTGTCGATGGGCTGGTCCGCCGCCCGCAAGCTGCGCAAGGCCGTGGACGGGCTCACGACCGTCCTCGCGGTCGAACTGCTCACCGCCGCGCGGGCGCTCGACCTGCGCGCACCCCTCAAGCCCGCCCCCGCGACGGCCGCCGCCGTGGCGAAGCTGCGCGAGACGGTCCCCGGCCCCGGCCCCGACCGCCACCTCGCCCCCGAGATCGCCGCCGCCGAGGCCCTGATCCGAAGTGGAGCCCTGTCATGACCACCGTGCGCGCTGACCGCGGTACCGAACTGACCGCGAAGAACTGGTCGACCGAGGCCGCCCTGCGGATGTTCCACAACAACCTCGACCCGGACGTCGCCGAGCGCCCCGAGGACCTCGTCGTCTACGGCGGCACGGGCAAGGCCGCGCGCGACTGGCCGTCGTTCGACGCCATCTCCCGCGAGCTGAGGAACCTCGAAGCCGACGAGACGCTGCTCGTGCAGTCCGGACGCCCGGTCGGCGTCATGCGCACGCACGAGTGGGCGCCGCGCGTGCTCATCGCGAACTCGAACCTCGTGCCGGACTGGGCGAACTGGCCCGAGTTCCGCCGCCTGGAGGCCGAGGGCCTCACGATGTACGGGCAGATGACCGCCGGTTCGTGGATCTACATCGGCACCCAGGGCATCCTGCAGGGCACGTTCGAGACGTTCGCCGCGGTCGCCACCAAGCGCTTCAACGGCACCCTCAAGGGCACGCTGACGGTCACCGCGGGCCTCGGCGGCATGGGCGGCGCGCAGCCGCTGGCCGTGACGATGAACGAGGGCGTCGCGCTGTGCGTCGAGGTCGACCCGCACCGCGCCCAGCGCCGTGTGGAGACCCGCTACCTCGACGAGATCGCTCCGGACCTCGACTCCGCGATCGAGCGCGTGCTGGCCGCCAAGGCCGCCGGTGAGGCCGTGTCCGTCGGTGTCGTGGGCAACGCGGCGGAGGTCCTGCCCGAGCTGCTGCGCCGCGAGGTCGCCGTCGACATCGTCACGGACCAGACCTCGGCGCACGACCCGTTGGCGTACCTGCCGGTGGGCGTCGCGCTGGAGGACTGGCAGGACTACGCCGCCGCGAAGCCGGAGGAGTTCACCGACCGGGCGCGGAAGTCGATGGCCGCGCACGTCGAGGCCATGGTCGGGTTCATGGACCGCGGCGCCGAGGTGTTCGACTACGGCAACTCGATCCGCGGCGAGGCGCAGCTCGGCGGCTACGACCGCGCCTTCGCGTTCCCCGGCTTCGTGCCCGCCTACATCCGGCCGCTGTTCTGCGAGGGCAAGGGCCCGTTCCGCTGGGCCGCGCTGTCCGGCGACCCTGCCGACATCGCGAAGACCGACAAGGCGATCCTCGAGCTCTTCCCGGAGAACGAGCAGCTCGCCCGCTGGATCAAGATGGCGGGGGAGCGCGTCGAGTTCCAGGGCCTGCCCGCCCGCATCTGCTGGCTCGGCTACGGCGAACGGCACCTCGCCGGCCTCAGGTTCAACGAGATGGTGGCCTCCGGCGAGCTGTCCGCGCCGATCGTCATCGGCCGCGACCACCTCGACTGCGGCTCGGTGGCGTCCCCGTACCGCGAGACCGAGGCGATGGCCGACGGCTCCGACGCGATCGCGGACTGGCCGCTGCTCAACGCCCTGGTCAACACGGCGTCGGGTGCGACGTGGGTGTCGATCCACCACGGTGGTGGCGTGGGCATCGGGCGGTCGATCCACGCGGGCCAGGTGACGGTGGCGGACGGCACCGAGCTGGCGGCGCGCAAGATCGAGCGCGTGCTGACCAACGACCCCGGCATGGGCGTCATCCGGCACGTGGACGCCGGGTACGACGAGGCGAAGACGGTGGCCGCCGACAAGGGCGTGCGCATCCCGATGGAGGGCTGATGCTCGACCAGATCGCGGACGTCGGCCGTGACTCCAAGCGCGGCGGCTACTCCCGCCACGGCTACGACAAGCCCGAGCTCGAGCTCCGGCACTGGTTCGTCGAGCAGGCCGTCAAGCGAGGCCTGAACGTGGAGACCGACCGGAACGGCAACCTCTGGGCGTGGTGGGGCGAGCGCGGCGACAACGCGCTCGTCACCGGCAGCCACCTCGACTCGGTGCCCGGCGGCGGCGCGTTCGACGGCCCGCTCGGCGTGACCAGCTCCCTGCAGGCCGTCGACCTGTTGCAGGCCAAGGGGTTCCAGCCGCAGCGGCCGTTCGCGATCACTGTCTTCGCGGAGGAGGAGGGCGGCCGGTTCGGCGTCGCGTGCCTCGGCAGCCGCCTCCTGACGGGCGCCATCGACGCGCGGAAGGCACTGAACCTCAAGGACCCGGACGGCGTCACGCTCGCCGAGGCGATGAAGGCCGCGGGCTACGACCCGGACCTGGCCGGCCGCGACGAACGGGCGCTGAGGCGCATCGGGCAGTTCGTCGAGCTGCACGTCGAGCAGGGCCGGGGCCTCACGGTGCCGGTCGGTGTGGCGAGCAGCATCCTCGCGCACGGCCGGTGGCGCTTCACGTTCACCGGAGAGGGCAACCACGCCGGAGCGACGCTGGTCGAAGACCGGCGCGACCCGATGCTCCCGGCCTCGCACCTCGTCCTGGCGGCGCGGAGGGCCGCCAGGGACGGTGGCCGCGCGACGGTCGGCAGGATCGTCCCCAACCCCGGCGGCACGAACGTCATCGCGTCCACCGTGGACGTGTGGCTGGACGCGAGGGACAGCGACGACGCGCGCACCCGCGCGATGGTCGCGGAGATCTCCGAGGCGGCTCGTCAGGCCGCCGAGGAGGAGGGGTGTGAGCTGCGGATCACCGAGGAGTCGTACGGCGACACGGTGCACTTCGACGCGGCGCTCCGGGACGACATCGCGGGAGCGCTCGGCGGCGTTCCGGCGTTGCCGACCGGCGCGGGCCACGACGCGGGCATCCTCGCCGCGCACGTGCCGACCGCGATGCTGTTCGTGCGCAACCCCACCGGGGTGAGCCACGCGCCGGAGGAGTTCGCCGAGCAGGCCGACGTCGACGAGGGCGTCAAGGCCCTCGCCGCCACGATCGAACACCTCGGCTCGTGAACTACTGGTGCGAGCGGGCCTGGCTGCCCGGCGGACTCGCGGAACGCGTGCTGATCAGGGTCGAGGGCGGCAAGATCTCCAGCGTGTCCACAGTGGACACGATTCCGCTGGGGGTGCGCAGGCTGCACGGCATCGTCGTGCCGGGCTTCGCGAACGCCCACTCGCACGCGTTCCACCGCGCGCTCAGGGGCCGGACGCACGACGGGGGAGGCACGTTCTGGACGTGGCGCGAGGGCATGTACGCCCTGGCGTCGCGCCTCACCCCGCAGTCGTACTACCGGCTGGCCCGCGCGGTCTACGGCGAGATGGTGCTCGCCGGGGTGTCGGCCGTGGGCGAGTTCCACTACGTGCACGACAGGTCCAACGAGTTCGGCCACGCCCTCGCGGCAGCCGCGAAGGACGCCGGCCTCCGGCTCACGCTGCTCGACACGTGCTACCTCGCGGGCGGCATCGACCAGCCCGTCGACGAGGTGCAGCAGCGCTTCTCCGACGGCACCGCCGAGGCGTGGGCGAGCCGGGTCGCCGAGCTGAGGTCCGACGACGTGGTGAAGGTCGGCGCCGCCATCCACTCGGTCAGGGCCGTTCCCCGGGCCGAGCTCTCCGTGGTGGCGCAGGCTTTCCCGGACGCACCGCTGCACGTCCACCTCTCCGAGCAGCCCGCCGAGAACGAGGCCTGCCTCGCGGCGTACGGCCTCACGCCGACCGGTCTGCTGCACGAGGCAGGCGCGCTCTCGCCCCGCACGACGGCGGTGCACGCCACGCACCTGACGCCCGAGGACATCGCGACCCTCGGGGCCACGGGCACCGGCGCGTGCTTCTGCCCGACCACCGAGGCCGACCTGGCCGACGGCATCGGCCCGGCGCGGGAGCTCGCGGACGCGGGCAGCCCGTTGTCGCTGGGCAGCGACCAGCACGCGGTGATCGACCCGTTGCTGGAGAGCCGCGCGCTCGAACACGGCGAACGCCTCCGCACGGGCCGGCGCGGCCGTTTCTCGCCGGCCGAACTGCTCGGCGCCGCCACCCGCCACTCCGCGCTCGGCTGGGACGGCGGGCGCATCGAACCCGGCGCGCCCTGCGACCTCGTGGCGATCAGCTGTTCGACGCCGCGCACCGCGGGGTCGTTGCCGCAGCAGGTGCTCCTGTCCGCGACGGCGTCCGATGTGGACACCGTGGTCGTCGGCGGGCGGGTGGTCGCCTCCGGCGGCGTGCACGAGACCCTGGGAGACGTCGGCAGGCTGCTGGCGGACGCGATCGAGGAGCTGTGGGCATGAGCGTGCTGATCACCGGCATCGGCGAGCTGACCACCAACAGCGACTCCGCCGGTGACGCGCTCGTCGTCGACGGCGCCGAGATCGCCTGGGTGGGCAGCGCCGCGAGCGCTCCCGCCGCGGACGAACGGGTCGACGTCGGGGGCCGCGCGGTGCTGCCCGGCTGGGTCGACAGCCACACCCACCTGGTCTTCGCGGGCGACCGCACCGCCGAGTTCGGCGCGCGCATGGCCGGCAAGCCCTACACCGCGGGCGGCATCGCGGTGACCGTGAACGCGACCAGGCAGGCCACCGACGCGGAACTGTCCGAGGTCGTCCGCAGGCACGTCGCCGAGGCGCTGAAGCAGGGCACGACGTTCATCGAGACGAAGACCGGCTACGGCCTGAACGTGGCCGATGAGGTCCGCAGCGCGCGCATCGCCGCCGAGCACGCCGACGAGGTGACGTTCCTCGGTGCCCACCTCGTCCCGCCCGGCGAGGACGCCGACACCTACGTCGACCTGGTCCGCGGCGAGATGCTCGACGCCGTCGCACCGCTCGTGCGCTGGGCGGACGTGTTCTGCGAGAAGGGCGCCTTCGACTACGAGCAGTCCAAGGCGGTGCTGGAGGCGGCCGGGGCGAAGGGGCTCGGCCTGCGCGTGCACGGCAACCAGCTCGGCGAGGGGCCCGGCGTGCGGCTGGCGGTGGAGCTCGGTGCCGCGTCCGTCGACCACTGCACCCACCTGTCGGCGGACGACGTCGACGCGCTGGCGTCGTCGGACACCGTCGCCACGCTGCTGCCCGCCTGCGACCTCTCCACCCGCCAGCCGCTGCCGCCCGCCCGCGCCCTGCTCGACGCCGGTGCGACGGTCGCGCTCGCCAGCAACTGCAATCCCGGCTCGTCGTACACCTCGTCGATGGCTTTCTGCGTGACGACGGCGGTCCTGCAGATGCGGATGACCGTCGAGGAGGCGGTGTGGGCGGCCACGGCCGGCGGCGCGCGGGCGTTGCGCCGGGACGACGTCGGGGTCATCAGGCCTGGCGCACGGGCCGACCTGCACGTGCTGGACGCGCCCTCGATCACGCATCTGGCGTACCGCCCCGGGGTTCCGTTGACGCATTCGGTGTGGCGCCGGGGCGTACGAGCCAATTGAGACGGTGGTTTCAGCACCCGTCGTGTGGGCCTGTTGGCGGAAGGTGCGGGGGCCGTACGGTGACCCGGTGGTGGATTTCGCCGAGGCCCTGACGAAAGCCGTCGACACCAGCGGCCTCAGTCTCGAACGCATCCAGCACCACCTGGCCGCCCGCGGCATGCAGGTGAGCATCTCGACGCTCAGCTACTGGCGCCGCGGCCGCAGCCGGCCCGAGCGCCCCGAGTCGTTGAAGGTCGTCGCCGCCCTGGAGGAGCTGCTCGAACTCGGCGAGGGGTTCCTGACCGACCGGCTGGGCGACAAGCGGCCGCGCGGGCGCTGGGTCGACCAGTCGATGTCCCTCGAGGACATGTGGGACTCGCGGGCCACCGACCTCGGCGAGGTCATGGCGAGGATCGACCGGCTGCAGCCGACGGCGTCGACGTACCTCAGCGTGCAGGACCGGCAGTTCATCGGGCCGGACCGCCGCGAGGTCCGCAACCACTGCACCGGTGTCATCCAGGCGTTGGAGGACGGGGTCGACCGGTTCCTCGCGATCCAGCTGGCCGACGCCACGGACCTCGGGGTGCCGGCGATCGAGGCGGGCCCGCCGTGCCGGCTGGGGAGGGTGCGCAGCGAGGACTCGACGGGCTTCCTCGTCGCCGAGATCCTCTTCGACCGGATGCTCAGGGCGGGCGAGACGGCGCTGGTCGACTACACGGTCCGGATGAAGCCGGGGGCGGACAGCGAGGTCTGCGACCGGCGGTTCCTGCGGCCCGTCAACGACTACACGCTGCAGATCAGGTTCCACCCGGACGCCGTGCCGGCTCGCTGCTACGAGTTCGCGAGGCCGTCGCTGCACGAGCCGGAGACCGCCTTGAGCGACCTGTGGATCGGGACGACGGCGTCGACGCACATCCACGTGCGGAACTCGAAGCCCGGGATCTACGGAGTGCGGTGGGAGTGGGAGTAGCCGCTACTCCCACTCCCACCGCAAGCGCCCCAGGTCGAGACGATGCGCTCGGCCGAGCCGCATTCGGCCTGCTCATCAGGGGCGCCCAGGATGGCCGTCGCCGCCGCAGGGAGGCGGCGACGGCAAGTGCCTAGACCTTCGGCAACAGGTTCGGCGCACTGTTGCAGGTGTGCCGGAGGGTGCGCGCGCCGTCCTCCAGAACCACGATGTAGCTGCCCTCGACCGCCTGTGCGCCCGCTCCGGGCAGCACCGCCTCCTCGGCGACCGCGGTGGGCGTCAGCACCGCTGTGGAAGCGATGCCCAATGCCGCCGCGACGGCGACATGACGCCGAAGAGCCATGGGTTCCTCCTGGCAGGGAATGAACTGGGGAACACCAAGAAACTAACGCGACATGTGCGCCGGATAACAGGTTCGAAACTTCAGACCTCAATACTGTCAAAACTGTGGTCGGCCTACCCCGCGTGCGGTCTGGGCCGAATTCGATCACGGGCCGTAGCATTCGACCGTGTCCGAATTCGCGGAGGCGCTGACGCTGGCCGTCGAGGCGAGCGGGCTCAGCCTGGAGCGGATCCAGCACCACCTGGAGTCCCGCGGCGTGCAGGTGAGCCAGTCGACGCTGAGCTACTGGCGCCGGGGCCGCAGCCGTCCCGAACGCCCCGAGTCGCTGCAGGCCGTCTCCGCCCTGGAGGACATCCTCCAGCTCTCACCCGGCGCGCTGACGAGCCGCCTGGGGGACCGGCGGCCGCGCGGCCGGTGGGTCGAGCGCACCACCGCGCTGGAGGGCATCTGGCGGGACGAGGCGATCGACCTCGGCCGCGAGATCGCCCGCGTGCACAGGCTGCTCCCGGCGCCCGCGCGCTACCTCAGCGTGCGGGACCAGGCGGTGATCGGTCCCGACCGGCGCGAGGTGGAGATCCGCAGCAGCGCGGTGATCGAGGCGTTCGAGGACGGCGTCGACCGGATCCTGCTCGCGAAGACCGCCGACGACACCGACCGCTCGCCGGGCGACGTCGTGGCCGAGAGGTCGTGCCGCGTCGGCAGGGTGCGCAGGGACCCCGACCGCAAGCTGCTGGTCGCGGAGATCATCCTCGACCGCGTGCTGCGCGCGGGCGACACCGCCCTCGTCGACCTGCGGCTGATCTCCGACCCCGGCGCGGACAGCTCCACGGCGGACCGCACGTTCCTCCGCATGCTGCGCAACTACGTGCTGGAGGTCGACTTCCACCCCGACGCGGTCCCCGTCCGCTGCCACAGCTTCAGCCGCACGGCACCGGACGCCCCCGCCGTCGACACGGGCGAGCTGTGGATCGGCACCACCTCCGCCGCCCACCTGCTGGTGCACGAGGCGCAGGCGGGTCACGTCCACGGCATCAGGTGGGAGTGGGAGTAGCTGGAGCAGCTCCACGTGGCACCCGGGCCTCCCGCGAGGCAGGGTGGAGACCATGGAGTACACCCAGCTCGGTCGCAGTGGCCTGTCCGTCTCCCGCCTGTGCCTCGGCACGATGAACTTCGGTCCCGAGACGTCCGAGGCGGACAGCCACGCGATCATGGACCGCGCCCACGAACACGGCCTGAACTTCTTCGACACGGCCAACGTCTACGGCTGGAAGAAGGGTGAGGGCGTCACCGAGAACATCATCGGCAACTGGTTCGCCAAGGGCGGCACGCGCCGCGAGCGGACCGTCATCGCCACCAAGCTGTACGGCAGCATGGGTGACTGGCCGAACGAGACCAAGCTGTCGGCGCTGAACATCCGCCGCGCCGCCGACGCGTCGCTCAAGCGCCTGCAGACCGACTACATCGACCTGTACCAGATGCACCACGTCGACCGGGACACGCCGTGGGACGAGATCTGGGAGGCCTTCTCCGTCCTGCGCCAGCAGGGCAAGGTCATCTACTTCGGCTCGTCGAACTTCGCCGGCTGGCACATCGCCCAGGCCCAGGAGGCGGCGCGCACGCGCGGGTTCCTCGGCCTGGTGTCCGAGCAGTCGATCTACAACCTGATGACCCGCTGGGTCGAGCTGGAGGTCCTGCCCGCGGCCAAGCACTACGGCCTCGGCGTCATCCCGTGGTCGCCGCTGCACGGCGGTCTGCTGGGCGGTGTGCTGCGCAAGCAGCGCGAGGGAGGCACGTCCCGCAGCGCCTCCGGCCGGTCCGCGGACGCGCTGGAGAAGTACCGCGACACGATCGAGGCCTACGAGAAGCTCTGCGCGGAGATCGGCGAGGACCCGGCCAACGTCGGCCTCGCGTGGCTGCTGCACCAGGACGGCGTGACCGCGCCGATCATCGGGCCGCGCACCGGCGAGCAGCTGGACAACTCGCTGCGCGCCGCGGAGCTCAAGCTCGACGCGGACGTCCTGGCGAAGCTGGACGAGCTGTTCCCGGCGCCGGGTCCGAACGGGTCGAAGCCGGCTCCGGAGGCCTACGCCTGGTAGGCCGGCCCGCTGCGGCGAGGGCGTCGGCGGGTGCCGGTGGTGACGTGGGCGAGCTGGCTCCGGCTTCGACGGGCTGTGCCTGGTAGGCCGGACCTGCTGTGCCGGAGCCATCGGCTGGCTAACGCGAGAACGTGGGCGAGGGCGTTGGCGGGTGCCGGTGGTGACGTGCTGGTTCCGGCTCCGGAGGCCTACGCCTCGTGGCCCCGGCAAGCCGTGCCGAAGCCACCGGCTGGCTCGCACAGGAACGCCCGGACGTGGTCGTCACGTCCGGGCACGTGCGCGGGTCAGTCCTCGAAGTCGTCGTCGTCGCGCGCCAGGAACGTGGCGAAGCGCTCGACGGGCGTCTCGAACTCCGGGTTGGCGTCGACGAACTCCCGCAGCTTGTCGGCGAGCCACGCGAAGGTGACCTCCTCCTCGCCGCGCCGCTTCTCGAGCTCCTCGATGCCGCGATCGGTGTGGTACATGGCAGGGACTCCTGTGGTGGCCTGGAAGAAGTGAGCCGCCGGACCCAGGTGGATCCGGCGGCTCGTTCGTTCACGCGGGATCTACTCGAACGCGCGGGTGATGATCTCGCGCTGCTCGACCTCGTGCACCTTGCTCGACCCGGCCGACGGGGCGGCCATCGGGCGGCGCGACACGCGGCGGACGGTGCCCAGGTGCTCGGGCAGCAGCTCCGGCAGGGCCAGGCCGTAGAACGGCCAGGCACCCTGGTTCGCCGGCTCCTCCTGCACCCAGCGGACGTCCTTCGCGTTCGGGTAGCGCTCCAGGGTCTCGGTCAGCTTGCGGGCCGGGACCGGGTAGAGCTGCTCGACGCGCACGATCGCCACGTCGCCGTTGCCGCGCTTCTCGCGCTCGGCGTGCAGCTCGTAGGAGATCTTGCCGCTGCACAGCAGGACCTTCGTGACCGCGTTCGGGTCCTTGATCGTCGGGTCGTCCATCACCGAGTGGAACCGGTCGCTGATGAACTCCTCCGTGCCGCTGACGGCGGCCTTGAGGCGCAGCATCGACTTCGGCGTGAACACCACGAGCGGCCGGTCGACGCCGTCGAGGGCGTGGCGGCGCAGCAGGTGGAAGTAGTTCGCCGGGGTCGACGGCACCGCGACGGTCATGGAGCCCTCGGCGCACAGCTGCAGCCAGCGCTCGATGCGGCCCGACGTGTGGTCGGGTCCCTGGCCCTCGTGGCCGTGCGGCAGCAGGATCACGACGTCGGAACGCTGACCCCACTTCGCCTCACCGGACGAGATGAACTCGTCGATGATCGGCTGCGCGCCGTTGACGAAGTCGCCGAACTGCGCCTCCCACAGGACCAGCGCCTGCGGGTTCGCGACCGAGTAGCCGTACTCGAAGCCGAGCGCGGCGAACTCCGACAGCACCGAGTCGTAGACCATGAACTTGCCCTGGTCCGGCGACAGGTTCTGCAGCGGCGTGTAGTCGTCGCCCGTCTTGCGGTCGATCAGGGTCGCGTGGCGCTGCACGAACGTGCCGCGGCGCGAGTCCTGGCCCGCGAGGCGGACGTTGCGGCCCTCCAGCGCGAGCGAGCCGAACGCCAGCAGCTCGGCGAACGCCCAGTCGATGCCGCCCTCGCGCGCCATCTTGGCGCGGCGCTCGAGCACCGGCTTGACGCGCGCGTGCGGCGTGAAGCCCTCCGGCAGGTTCACGTGGGCGTCGGCGATCTGCTCCAGCACCTCGCGGGTGATGCCCGTGGGCAGCTTCGCGGGGATCTGCTGCTCGGCCTCCACCGACGGGCTGACCGTCACCGGGTGCTTCTCGAGCTCGCGGACCTCGTTGAAGACGTGCTCCAGCTGGCTGGAGAAGTCCTGCAGCGCCTTCTCGGCCTCTTCGACCGTGATGTCGCCGCGGCCGATCAGGGCCTCGGTGTAGGTCTTGCGGACCGAGCGCTTCTGGTCGATCACGTCGTACATCGCCGGCTGCGTCATCGAGGGGTCGTCGCCCTCGTTGTGGCCGCGGCGGCGGTAGCAGACCATGTCGATCACGACGTCCTTGTGGAACGCCTGGCGGTACTCGACGGCCAGCTTGGCGACCCAGTAGCAGGCCTCCGGGTCGTCGCCGTTCACGTGGAAGACCGGCGAGCCGATCATCTTCGCGACGTCGGTCGAGTACTTCGACGACCGCGAGTGCTCCGGCGCGGTGGTGAAGCCGACCTGGTTGTTCACGACGACGTGGACGGTGCCACCGGTGCGGTAGCCGCGCACGAGCGCCAGGTTCAGCGTCTCGGCGACGACGCCCTGGCCGGCGAACGCCGCGTCACCGTGCAGGGCGACCGGCAGGACGGGGAAGAAGTCGCCGCCCTTGTCGATCAGGTCCTGCTTGGCGCGCACGATGCCTTCGAGCACCGGGTCGACGGCCTCGAGGTGCGACGGGTTGGCGGTCAGCGACACCTTGGTCTCGCCGTCGCCGAACATGCGGAAGTACTTGCCCTCGGCGCCGAGGTGGTACTTCACGTCGCCGGAGCCGTGCGCCTGACCGGGGTCGAGGTTGCCCTCGAACTCGCGGAAGATCTGCGAGATCGGCTTGCCGACGATGTTCGCGAGGACGTTCAGGCGGCCGCGGTGCGGCATGCCGATGACGACCTCGTCGAGCTCGTGCTCGGCGGCCTTGTCGAGCACCGCGTCGAGCAGCGGGATGACGGTCTCGCCGCCCTCCAGCGAGAAGCGCTTCTGGCCGACGTACTTCGTCTGCAGGAACGTCTCGAACGCCTCAGCCGCGTTCAGCTTGCTGAGGATGTACTTCTGCACGGTGGCCGGCGGCTTCTCGTGCGGAACCTCGACGCGTTCCTGGATCCAGCGGCGCTCTTCGGGCTCGAGGATGTGCATGTACTCGACGCCGACGGTGCGGCAGTACGAGTTGCGCAGCACGCCCAGGATGTCGCGCAGCTTCATCCGCTCGTTGCCGGCGAAGCCGCCGACGGGGAACTCGCGGTCGAGGTCCCACAGCGTCAGGCCGTGGCTCAGCACGTCGAGGTCGGCGTGGCTGCGCTGGCGGTAGTTCAGCGGGTCCGTGTCGGCCATCAGGTGGCCCCGCGTGCGGAACGCGTCGATCAGCTCGATGACGCGGGCCGTCTTGTCGACCGCGCCCTCGGGGATGTCGGCGACCCAGCGGATCGGCTCGTACGGCAGCCGCAGCGACGCGAAGATGTCGTCGTAGAAGCCGTCCTCGCCGAGCAGCAGCTGGTGCACGCGCTTGAGGAACTCGCCCGACTCCGCGCCCTGGATGATGCGGTGGTCGTACGTGCTGGTCAGCGTGATGATCTTGCTGACGCCCATGTCGGTGAGCGCCTGCTCGCTGGTGCCCTGGAAGTGCGCGGGGTACTCCATGGCGCCGACGCCGATGATCGCGCCCTGGCCGGCCTGCAGGCGCGGCACCGAGTGGTTCGTGCCGATCGTCCCGGGGTTGGTCAGCGAGATCGTGGTGCCGGAGAAGTCGTCCGCGGTGAGCGAGCCTGCGCGCGCCTTGCGGATCAGGTCCTCGTAGGCCTGCCAGAACTGCGTGAACGTCATGTTCTCGCAGCCCTTGACCGACGCGACGACCAGCGTGCGCTGCCCGTCCTTGCCCGGCAGGTCGATCGCGAGGCCGAAGTTCACGTGCTCCGGCGTGACGACGAACGGCTTGCCGTCGACCTCGGCGTAGTGCCGGTTCATGTTCGGGTACGCCTGCAGCGCCCGGACCACCGCGTAGCCGATGACGTGCGTGAAGGAGACCTTCCCGCCGCGCGTGCGCTTGAGGTGGTTGTTGATGACGATGCGGTTGTCGGCCAGCAGCTTGGCGGGCACGGCGCGCACGCTGGTCGCGGTCGGAACGGTGAGCGACAGCTCCATGTTCTTCGCGATCGCGGCGGCGGCACCGCGCAGCTGCTTCTGCTCGGGCTGCGCGCTCTGCGTGACCGGCTTGGCCTTGGCGGCCTGCTGCGGCGCGGGCTTGCCGGTGGACGGCAACGAGGCCGCCTGCTTCGGCTGCGCCTGCTTGGGCTGTGGCTGCGCGGCGGGCTTCGGCGCGGCGGCGGGCGCGGGCTTGGCGGTGTCCGCCGCCGGCGGCGTCACGGTCGCGGTCGTGGTGGCCGTGGAGCCCCCCGCGCCCGCCGTGGCGGCACTGCCGTTGCCACCCGCACGCTTGTAGTCGGCAAAGAAGTCATGCCATGCCGGGTCTACGGACGACGGGTCCGCGAGGAACTGCTCGTACATCTCCTCGACGAGCCACTCGTTCGGCCCGAATTGTGACGCAGGACTGCTGCTGGACACGGCTGGCGCTCGCCTCTATCCATCTCGCTCTTGGTGGTGACTCATGCGGTAGTCAGGTTAGTCCCCCCGGCGTGGGCCTTCACACGCTGGAGGCACCTGGCAAGGAGTGCTCTGTCACAGGATCGATCAGGACGGGCCTGTCGTCACGCGCAGTTGAGCACTTCTTGAGGTGCGTCTCACCGCGTCACCTCCTTTTCGGGCAATGCGTTGACCTGATGGACGGGCATACGCACCGAGCGCACTCATGAGTTCACGATAGGTACAAGTCGCGGTCCCCACGGATTGATCTTGTGTCGCCGCGGTGCGGTTCAGGAGACCGGTTCGGAGTTCAGGTCAGTGAACTCCTGATCGAGTTCGTCATCGCGTCGACGAAGTTCTTCCTCACCTCGTCGGTCGTGCGGTCCAGTGACAGGTACGGGTTCAGGTCTTCCAGTTCGACGAGCAGCAGGCCGCCGTCCCGCGTGCGGCAGGCGTCGACGCGCTGGACGCCGTGGTCGAGGTCGTTCCAGCGGACGAACTGCCTCGCGAATTCCAGGTCTTCCCCCGACGGCGCGTAGTGCGTCAGCTCCCAGCGCTTCGCCGGGTCC
Source organism: Lentzea sp. DG1S-22 (assembly GCF_036321065.1). Taxonomy (NCBI): domain Bacteria; kingdom Bacillati; phylum Actinomycetota; class Actinomycetes; order Pseudonocardiales; family Pseudonocardiaceae; genus Lentzea; species Lentzea sp. DG1S-22. Next base: position 6,989,120 of record NZ_CP143276.1, read on the forward strand.
GGGGCGTGCAGCGCGTACTGGAAGTCGTGGTCCACGAAGTAGAAGGAGACCTCGTACCGAAAATCGATCTTCGGCTGCACGAGGAGGTCTTCGCCCGCTTTTCCGGCGAGAGTGCTTTCCAGGTCTTCCGCTTTGACGAACTCCAGGCCGTGGGAGTCGGCTCCGGCTTTGGGCTTCACCGCGTATTCGGGTGCTTCGGGGAGCCGGTCGAGGTCGGCGGCGCCGGTCGTGGGGATGACCGGGAAGCCCTCGGCGGTCAGATCGACCAGGTACTGCTTGCCGGCCATGTCGCCTTTGCCGGTCAACGGGTTGTAGACGCGTTGGTTCGCGGCTTTCGCCCGCTCTTTGAAGGCTTCGTGGGCGGCCTGGTGGCCGAGCACCGGGCCGCTGTTCCTGACCACCACGGTGTCGAACGCCGCCATCAGGTCCGCCGCGTTTTCCGGGTGGGTGATCGCGAGGTCGAAATGGTGCCGCAGTTGTGAGGTCAGGTGGATGTCCTCGTCGCAGTAGCGGCGGCCCTTGGCCGGGTACGCGAGGTCGGAGACGTAGAGGACGGTGGGGCGGGAACGGGACATGGCTCGCCTTCGGGGTTCGGCGATCGGGTGGTCGGTCATGCGGCTTCCTGGGTGCCGTGGTGCCACAGGCGGGCGTAGGTGCCGTTCGCCGCCAAGAGGTCGTCGTGGGTGCCTTGTTCGACGATCCGGCCGTGGGCCAGGACGACGATCCGGTCGGCCTTCGCGGCCGTCGCCAGGCGGTGGGCCACGACGAACGTCGTCCGCGAGCCCGCCAGGCGGTCGCTGGCCGCGAGCACCGCCGACTCCGTGGCCGGGTCGAGGGCCGCGGTCGCCTCGTCGAGCAGGAGCACGTCCGGATCGACCAGCTCCGCTCTGGCGAGGGCGACGAGCTGGCGCTGGCCCGCCGAGAGCTGGTTGCCGCGCTCGCCCACGGACTGGTGGAAGCCGTTCGGGAGCGTGGCGACCATGGGGAGGGCGCCGACGGCTTCCACCGCCCGCTCGATCTCCCGCTGCGTCGCCGAGGGGCGGCCGTAGGCGACGTTCGCGGCTATGTCGCCGCCGAACAGGTGGGCCTCCTGGGGCACCACGCCCAGGCGCTGCCGGTAGGCGCTCAGGTCGTAGTCGCGGACGTCCACGCCGTCGACCAGCACGGAGCCGCCGGTGGCGTCGTAGAAGCGGGCCACGAGCTTCACCAGCGTGGACTTGCCCGCGCCCGTCTCGCCCACCAGGGCGACCGTTTCGCCCGGGGTGACGTGCAGGGTCACGTCGTCGATGGCCGGCTGGTCCGCTCCCGCGTAGGTGAAGGACACGCCCCGGAGCTCCACCTCGCCCCGCAGGCGCGCCGGGACCCCGACCGGGGTGCGCGGTGGTTCGACCGTGCTCGGGGTGCGCAGGAGGTCGCCGATCCTGCGCAGGCCCACCCTGGCCTGCTGGTAGCCGTCGAAGACGCCGGAGAGCTGCTGGATCGGGCTGAAGAACAGGCCCAGGTACAGCAGGAACGCGAGCAGGACGCCGGGCGTGAGGCTCCCCGTGGCGACGCGGTGGGCGCCCACGGCCAGGACGACCGCCTGGGCCACTCCGGAGAGCATCGCCACGAACGGGAAGTACGTGGCGATGTAGCGCTGGGCCCGCAGGCGGGTGCGGCGGTAGGCGTCGCTGCGCTCGGCGAAGGCCTCCGCCGAGCGGCGTTCGCGGGTGTAAGCCTGGGAGACGCGCAGACCCGAAACGTTCTCCTGGAGGTCGGCGTTCACCGCGCTGACGCGTTCCCGCGCCTCCGCGTAGGCGGTGGAGGAGAGGCGCTGGAAGACCACCGTCGCCACCGCGAGGATCGGCAGCACCGACAGCGCGATGAGGGCCAGCGAGGCGTCGGTGAGGACCAGCGCCGCGGTGATGCCCACGACGGTGACCAGGCTGATGACCGCGGTGACGAGACCCGTCTGCAGGAACGTCGAGAGGGCGTCGACGTCCGTCGTCATCCTCGTCATGATGCGGCCGGCCATCTCGCGCTCGTAGTAGTCGAGGCCGAGGCGTTGCAGGTGGGCGTAGCTGCGGACGCGGAGCAGGTAGAGCAGGCGTTCGCCCAGCCGCGCGGCGAAGACGGTGCTGCCCGCCGTCGTCAGCCAGCCGACCACCACCAGGCCGACGCCCAGCAGCACGGCCTGCCACAGCGCGGACTCCGCGCCGCCCACGACGCCGCCGTCGATGCCCAGGCGGACGAGAGACGGCAGGCCCATGCCGACCAGGGCGTCGAGCACGACCAGGGCCGCCACGCCGCCGAGGGCCCAGCGGACCGGGTGCAGCAGGCGGGCCAGGCGGAAGCCGGGGTCGGGCGCGCGCGGGTCCTCGCCGTGCAGGACGGGGACCTCGGTGGCCGGGGGAGCTTGCGGACCTGGGCCAGCAGCTCCGGCGTGGGCGGGCCGCCCGCCAGGGCCGCCATGCTGCCGCCGCCGGGACCGCCTCCGCCACCACCGCGCCTGCCGGACGCGGCCGGTGCGGAGGTCTTGGCCTCGGCGATCAGGCGTTCGTCGAGGTCTTCCTGCGACAGGTCCGGCCACAGCTCGCCGCCGGCCTTGACCGGCGCGGCGGACTCGATCGCCTCACCGGGACCCGCGAGCAGGTCGCGGTAGAGGGGACAGCGGGCCGTCAGCTCCTCGTGCGTGCCGATGTCGACCACCCGGCCCGCGTCCAGGACCGCGATCCGGTCCGCCAGCGACAGGGTGGAACGGCGGTGCGCCACCAGGACGGTCGTGCGGTTCGCCGTGACCGAGGCGAGCGTCGCGTGGATCGCGGCCTCCGTCGCGTTGTCCACCGCCGACGTCGCGTCGTCCAGCAGCAGCACGCGCGGGTCGGAGAGCAGGGCGCGGGCCAGGGCGACGCGCTGGCGCTGACCGCCGGACAGCGTGAGACCGCGCTCGCCGACCACGGTGTCGTAGCCGAGCGGCAGGGCCTCGATGAAGTCGTGGGCCTCGGCGGCCTTCGCGGCGCGCTCGACCTCCTCGCGCGAGGCGTCCGGCCTGCCGTACGCGATGTTCGAGAACACCGTGTCGGAGAAGAGGAACGCCTCCTCGAAGACCACGCCGACCGCGTGCCGCAGCGACTCCAGCCGCAACGTCCGCACGTCCGCGCCGCCGATCCGCACCGATCCGGAGTGCACGTCGTAGAAGCGGGGGAGCAGCAACGACACCGTCGACTTGCCGGAGCCCGCGGTGCCGACCAGCGCGAGGGTCTCGCCGGGCGCGACCGCGATCGAGAAGTCCCGCAGGACCGGTTCGCTGCGCGCGTAGCCGAAGGTGACACCGGAGAACGACAGGGAGAGCGGCCCCTCGGGCACCTCGTCGGGGCCGTCGGTGACGTCGGGCTGCGAGTCGATCAGCTCGTACACGCGCTCGACGCCCGCCCTGGCCAGCTGCGCGGACACCATCAGGCTCGACAGCAGCCGCGTCGGCCCCACGAGGTTCGCCACGTACGTCGTGAACGCGAGGAACGTGCCCAGGGTGACCTGGCCGTGCAGCGCGAGCCAGCCGCCCAGGCCCAGCACGCCGACCTGGCCGAGCAGCGGCAGCGCCGTCACCGTCGCGAGGGGCTTGGACGACAGCCCGGCCGCCCGCATCCGTTCCGCGAACAGGGCCTTCGCGTGCTCCTCCAGCCGCGCGACCTCCCGCGCCTCCTGGCCGAAGCCCTTCACCACGCGGACGCCGGTGACGGTCTCCTCGACGTGCTGCGCCAGGTCGGCTGCCCGCTGCTGCGCGGACCAGGTGGCGGGGAACAGCGTCAGCCGGGTGCGCCCGGCCAGCCACGCCACCAGCGGCAGCACGACGACCGCGATGATCGTCAACGGCACCGAGAGGTAGAGCATCGCGGCGAGCGCGGCCAGGGCGAACACCACGGTGCCCACGGCCAGCGGCGCCATCATCAGCAGCGACTGCACCAGCTGCAGGTCGGTGATCGAGCGCGACACGATCTGCCCGGTCCGCAGCTCGTCCTGCTTCGCGCCGTCGAGCCGCTGCACGGCCGAGAACACGCCGAGCCGCAGGTCGTGCTGCACGCCCAGCGCCAGCCGACCGCCCAGGTAGCGGCGCAGGAACGCCGACCCGAACGTGAGCAGCTCCAGCCCGACCAGCGCCACCACGAGCGGCCACAGCCGGTCGGTGCGGCCCACCGCCGAGTCGTCGATCGCGGTCTTGAGCAGCAACGGCCCCGCCGCTTGGAGACCCACGCCGACGACCGCGGCGACCACCGACAGCACCACCAGGCGGGGGTGCTGCCAGCACGCTGCGGTCAGTCGGCGGATCCAGCCCTTCGTCACGGGACCCACCCTACGTTCGGGGTCCGACACAAAGGTGTGACGTCAGGAACCGCAGGTCAGGTGATGTCCTTGGACTGCGTGACGGCCCAGCCGCCCGCGAAGGCGATCCCGGCCCAGCCCAGGAACACGAGGCCCGACCACCACCAGTCGAGCGCGCCGCCCGCACCCGCGATCGCCCGCAGCACGTCCTCGATCTCCGGCGGCACCACGCCCGCCGTCGACAGGAAGAGGTCGACCGCGACCGACCCGGTGAGACCGTTGATCGAGCCGTTCGGCAGGAAGCCGGCCACCGCCGGCACCTCCAGGTACGCGAGCACGAAGTGCAGGACGTTCTCGATGACCAGGAAGTACAGCAGGAGCAACACGACGCTGCCCGCGACGTTCGTGACCAGCGCCCCGACGCCCACGCCGAACATCGTCATCAGGATCGACGACAGCACGCAGACCAGCGTGAGCATCGCCCAGCCGCCCGCGTCCGGCAGCTGCCCCGCGTCGCTGGTGACGGCCACGCCGATGCCGACGAACAGCATGATCGCGAGGCCGTAGATCGCGCCCCACAGCACGTAGACCAGCATCTTCGCCAGCATCGCGTGCATGCGCGACGGCGCGGTCAGGAACGTGGTGGTGATGGTGCGGCGGTTGATCTCGCCCGAGATCGCCATCGCGCCGAAGACCATCGGGAAGATCGTCGAGATGTTGATCGCCCGCGCGATGCCGAACAGCGAGACCTTCCACTGGTCCGGCGTGACGCCGAGGAAGTCCGACACCTCGTCGACGTCGCTGCTCGACGCGAAGTCCACGAAGAACTGCCCCAGCAGGCCGGTCGCGAGCCCCCAGCCGAGCGCCAGCACCACCGTCGGGATCAGCAGGCCCCACCACAGGCCGGTCGTCGTCGTCTTGCGGAGCTCCGCCTGGACGAGATTTCCCATCAGGCCCAACCACCCTGCTGCTTGAACGGAGCCGGAGCCGGCGCGTACCCGGCGTACTGGCCACTGGTGAGCTGGAAGAACAGCCGTTCGAGGTCGACCTGCTCCTCCTGGATGCCGTAGATCGACACGCCGGCCTTCAGCGCGCTGTCCGCCACGCGCCGGGAGTCCACACCGGACACGGCGAGCCGGCCGTCCGGCAGCTGCTCGATCGCCTGCACGCCCTCGGCGCGGAGAGCGGTCGCGAGAGCGTTGATGTCCGACGGCTGCACGAGAACGCGCTTCTGCTGCGACTGCCGCAACTGCTCCAACGGCCCGTAGAACATCGTCTGTCCGCGCGAGATGATCACGACCTGGTCGACGGTCTGCTCGACCTCGGCCAGCAGGTGGCTGGAGATGAGCACCGTGCGGCCCATGCGCGCGTACGACTGCAGGAACGTGCGCAGCCACGCGATGCCCTCGGGGTCGAGGCCGTTGGCCGGCTCGTCCAGCACGAGGACCTGCGGATCGCCGAGCAGCGCCGTGGCCAGCGCCAGCCTCTGCTTCATGCCGAGCGAGAACCCGCCCACCTTGCGGTCGGCGGCGCTGCCCAGGCCGACCAGGCCGATGACCTGGTCGGCCTGCGCGTCCGGCACGCCGATGGCCGCCGCGTACACGCGCAGGTGGTCGCGGGCCGAGCGCGCGGGGTGGAAACCCTGCGCCTCCAGCACCGCGCCCACCACGCGGCCGGGCTGGCCGAGCTGGTGGAACGGTCGTCCGTTGATCGTCGCCGTGCCGCCCGTGGGCTTCACGAGACCCAGCAACATCCGCAGGGTCGTCGTCTTGCCCGCGCCGTTCGGGCCGAGGAAGCCCGTAACGCTGCCGGGTGACACGGTGAAGCTCAGGTTCTGCACCGCGACCACCGGACCGAACTGCTTGGTCAGGTTCTGGACCGCGATGAGGCCGCTGCCGTCATGCATGCGGCCCATCCTGCCTGAAAGGTCACTCCGGCAAGGCGTGCTTCGGGCGGGACACGACGGGCGCCCGGTGCTTCGGCGGTGGATCAGTGGTGGGAACCCGCGGTTCGGCGGTCATCCCGGCGGGGGTCTCCGCCGGGATCCCGATCACGCCTGATCGGGTGAAGGGGGTGCGCAGCGGCCGACACCGCTCGCGGTGCGGCGGACCTTCGCCGATGAGGTGCCGGTGCGCCGTGGTCCAGACCCGGCACGGCCACCGGCGGCGGCGCAGCCAGCCGGGACACGACCGGCACCGGCCGTCCTCGTCGGGCTGGTGCAGCGTGAGCAGCAGCCGCCAGCCGTCCGCGAGGCGGTGGATCTCCGCGCGGGCCAGCGCTTCCGCCTCTCCGTGCTCGGCGACCTCGTCCAGCAGTGCCAGGCGGTGCAGCACCGCCTCGCGCAGGGCCTCGTCCATCACATCTTCGCCGTGGCCTGGTCGAGCAGGGAGCCCAGCCGGCGGGTCTGGGTGGCGGACATCACAGCGGTCTCGCCGGGCGGCGTGACCAGCAGGACCCGGTCCTTCTCCACCAGAACGGTCATCGACCTGTCGCGACCGAACGGGTCGTGGCAGTGGATCCATCCCTGTGGTTCAGCCATGGAATCTCCTATCGAGCGACACCCGACTCCGTCTTCATCGGCTGTCGGCCCTGCTCGCCGCACCGAGCACCGGGGAATTCACTCGTTTGCCGGACGGGTCGGAGACGGGCGGTGGTCCAGTCGGGAAACTTTTGGGTCGCGATTCGGCGGGGCCGCTGGGCGCGGTGCGCGGAAGCCCGCTATATTTGGTCACGGCGGCCCCGCTCCCAGTGACCCCCAGGCTGGTTGAGCGCGGCCGCCCTTTACGTTCGCGGGCTTCGGCGCACTCGGCATTCGGCCGATTCGCCGGAGCCCGCAGTGCTGTTCGGGGTATCCCAGCCCCATTTCTGAAATTCCTTCATTTCCGGAAAACGGACTTGCGCTCCGCCCTCTCGTACGCTGTAAGTTTCTCGTACACCGTAAGGGGGACGAGATGACTTCGACGACCGAGGAGGTCGGGGTGCACCCGCACCCGCAGCGCTGGGCCGTGCTCGGCGTGCTCTGCCTGTCCGTGATGGTCGTGGTGCTGGACAACACCGTGCTCAACGTGGCGATCCCGTCGATCTCCACCGGCCTGGGCGCGAGCACCGCGGACATCCAGTGGATGATCAACGCCTACTCGCTCGCGCTGGCGGGCCTGCTGCTCACGACCGGATCGCTGAGCGACAGGTTCGGCCGCAAGCGCGCGCTCCTGGCCGGACTCGCGCTGTTCGGCGCGGGCAGCGCCGTCGCGGCCTACGCGAGCTCGTCCGAGGCGCTGATCGCGGCCCGCGGCTTCATGGGGATCGGCGCCGCCGTGCTGATGCCCGGCACGCTCGCCGTGCTCATGCAGCTGTTCGACGACAAGGAACGCCCGAAGGCCATCGGCATCTGGGCCGCCGTCACGAGCCTCGGCTTCGCCGCGGGCCCGGTGATCGGCGGCGCGCTCATCAAGCACTTCTGGTGGGGCTCGGTCTTCCTGATCAACGTGCCGGTGGCGGTCCTCGCCATCGCGGCCGTCGCGACGCTCGTGCCGGAGTCGAAGGACCCGACCGTGCGCAGGCCGGACGTGGCCGGCTCGATCCTGTCGATCATCGGCATGGTGTCGGTCGTCTACGCCGTGATCGAGGTGCCCGAGCACGGGTTCGCGTCGGCCGAGTTCGGCGTTCCGATCGCGATCGGTCTGGTGACCATGACCGGCTTCGCGTTGTGGGAACGGCACACCACCGACCCGATGCTCGACCTCTCGTTCTTCTCCCACCGCCGCTTCACCGGCGCGGTGGCGTCGGGCGTGCTGGCGGCGTTCGGCATGGCGGGCTCGCTCTTCCTGCTGACGCAACACCTCCAGGGCGTGCTCGGCTACAGCCCGCTGGAAGCGGGCGTGCGCGTCGCACCCATGGCGATCGCGCTGCTGATCACCAGCAACACGCTGGGGCAGCTCGTGGTGAAGCTCGGCGCGGGCAGGGCGATGCTGCTCGGCATGACGATCGTCGCGAGCGGCGTGGCGCTGCTGTCGGTCGGCACCACCTACCCGCCGACGCTCGCCGGCCTGGTCCTCATCGGCGTCGGAGTCGGTGTGTCGCAACCGGTCGCGGTCAACGCGCTGATGGGCTCGATCCCGCCGGAACGCGCCGGCATCGCGTCCGGGCTCTCGGGAACGCTGACGGAACTGGGCTCCTCGTTCGGCATCGCCGTGCTGGGCGCGCTGCTGTCGGCGCGGTTCGTGGCCTCGCTGCCCGACGGCGTTCCGGGACGGTCCCTGAGCGAGGCGCTGCACAGCGGCGCGGACATCGCGGTGGTGCGCGAGGCGTTCTCGAACGGCATGACCGTGAGCCTTCTGACCGGTGCCGCGGCCGTCTTCCTGGGAGGTGTTGTGGCCAGCGTCTTGCTGCGGCGTGCTTAGGATCGTCGACGTGGACAGCGTGTGGTTCAGCAAGCCCAGGCCCGGCAGCGGGCAGCCCCTCGGCCTGAGCCGCGAGGCGATCGTCCGCAAGGCCCTGGAACTGCTGGACCAGCACGGTCTGCAGAAGCTGTCGATGCGCAAGCTGGCCGCGGAACTCGGCGCGGCGCCGATGTCGCTGTACTGGCACGTGCCGACGAAGGACGCGCTGATCGAGCTGTGCCTCGACGAGGTCTACGGCGAGTTCACCCTCCCCGACCCCGAGACCGACTGGGAGACCGCGGTGCGCGCGATGATGCGCGAGCTGCGTCAGCTCGCGCTCAAGCACCCGTGGTGGATCCGCGGGATCGGGGAGTTCAACACCATCGGCCCGAACGCCGTGGCCTACGCGGACGCCATGTTCGGGCCGATGTTGCGCGCCGGGCTGTCGACCGTCGCGGCGGCCCAGTCGATCGCCACGGTGGGCAGCTTCGTCAACGGGTACGCGATCGCCGAGGTCAACTTCATCGCTCGCGGCGGGATGGACTCGCCACCGCCGGACATGGACAAGATCGCCGACCTGTACCGGGACAAGCACCCCCGGTACGTCGCGATGCTCGACGAGGGCGAGCTGTGGTCGCTGGAGCGGCAGTTCGAGTTCGGCCTGGACTGCGTGATCGAAGGCGTCAAGGCCCGCGTCGAAGCCCTCAGGTAGGCGAAACCCCCGCAGCGGTTCACGCGTGCGGGGGCCTCATTCATCGGGGTGGCTCTCAGATCACGGACTCCAGCGGCGTGTGCGCGAGGCCGGTCGCCTCGGCCACCGGGCCGTTGGTCAGCTTGCCGGCGTGGGCGTTGAGGCCCAGGGCGAGCGAACGGTCGTCCTTCAGCGCCTTCTCCCAGCCCTTGTCGGCCAGCGCGACGGCGTAGGGCAGCGTCACGTTGGTCAGCGCGTAGGTCGAGGTGCGCGGGACGGCGCCCGGCATGTTCGCGACGCAGTAGAACACCGAGTTGTGGACCTCGTAGGTCGGCTCGGCGTGCGTGGTGGCGCGCGAGTCCTCGAAGCAGCCGCCCTGGTCGATCGCGATGTCGACGAGCACCGAGCCCGGCTTCATCTCGGCGACCAGCGCGTTCGAGACGAGCTTCGGCGCGGCGGCACCGGGGACGAGCACGGCGCCGATGACGAGGTCGGCCTCGCGGACGGCCTGCTCGATCGCGAACGAGTTCGAGGCGAGCGTGCGCAGGCGGCCGGCGAACTGGGCGTCGACTTGGCGCAGCCGGTCGACGTTGGTGTCGAGGATCTGCACGTCCGCGCCCATGCCCACGGCGATGGTCGCGGCGTTGAGACCGGCCACACCGCCGCCGATCACGACCACGCGGGCCGGGGCGACACCGGGGACGCCACCGGGCAGCACGCCGCGGCCACCGGAGGGCTTCATCAGCGAGAACGCGCCGACCTGCGGGGCAAGGCGGCCCGCGACCTCGGACATCGGGGCCAGCAGCGGCAGCGCGCGGTTCGGCAGCTGCACGGTCTCGTAGGCGATGGCCGTGGTGCCGGACGCCAGCAGCGCCTCGGTCAGCGGCTTGTCGGCGGCGAGGTGCAGGTACGTGAAGAGGGTCTGGCCGGCGCGCAGGCGGGGGTACTCCTCGGCGATCGGCTCCTTGACCTTGAGGACCAGGTCGCCCTCGGCCCAGACGTCGTCGGCGGTCGCGAGGACCTTGGCGCCCGCGGCGAGGTACTCCTCGTCGGTGATCGCGGAGCCCAGACCGGCGCCCTGCTCGACGAACACGTCGTGCCCGCGGCTCGTCAGCTCGTGCGCACCGGCAGGGGTGAGAGCGACGCGGTACTCGTGGTTCTTGATCTCGCGGGGAACTGCGATCCGCACGATGACTCCTCCGTTCGGTGGCCGACATCTCACAATGTGGGGCAGTGGGAAGGTCATGTCACTGTGCGAATCGCACTATCGAGCACGGGTGCGGTTGTTCACTTGGGACAGAGCCACCTGGTTTGCGCTCGCGTGTGACTCGACCCGTCCGCGTTGACACCCGGCGGGGGCCGCACATAGCGTTCGCCCCTGAGAACTGAAGACCGGCCGCGGCGCGACAGCGCCAGAACCCGAGTGGGAGAGACCCCGACGAACGTCGGTCGGGGCGCCGAAGGGGCAAGCTCCCGCACACTCTCAGGCAGCAAGACCACTCGGGGTAGGCAACTCTGCACGGCGGAGGGGGCGCAAGTGTCCTGACCCGTCACAGCCAGAGGAGTCGCGCCGTGCAGTTCCCCGAGAACCTGCTCTACACCACCGAGCACGAGTGGGTCGACTGGACGCCGGGTACCCAGGACCCGCTGACCTGCGGGATCACCGAGTACGCGGCGGACGCCCTGGGCGACATCGTCTTCGTGCAGCTGCCCGAGGTCGGTGCGAAGGTCGTCACCAACGAGGTGTGCGGCGAGCTCGAGTCCACCAAGTCCGTCAGCGACCTGTTCTCGCCCGTCACCGGTGAGGTGATCGAGGTCAACAGCGCCGTCGTCGACGACCCGGCGATCGTGAACAACGACCCGTACGGCGCCGGCTGGCTGTTCAAGGTCCGCGTCGAGTCGGCCGAGAACCTGCTCACGGCGGCCAAGTACGCCGAGCTCACCCAGACCGGCTGACATGGGCCCGACCGACCGCTCCACCACCACGAAGGACTGATCAGTGGCGATCAGCGTTTTCGACCTGTTCTCCGTCGGCATCGGACCGTCCAGCTCCCACACCGTCGGCCCGATGCGCGCGGCGGCGATGTTCGTCGAGAAGCTCGGTGCGCGTGCGTCCGAAGTGGACCGCGTGCACGTCGAGCTGTTCGGCTCGCTCGGCGCGACCGGCCACGGCCACGGCAGCCCGAAGGCCGTGTTCCTGGGCCTCGAGGGCAACCTCCCCGAGGAGGTCGACCCCACCGTCGCCGCCCACCGCGTCGAGGAGATCGTCGGCGGCGGACGGCTCCGGCTCGGCGGCACGCACGAGATCGAGTTCGTGCACGACCGCGACCTCGTCATGCACCGCCGCAAGTCACTTCCGCTGCACCCCAACGGGATGAGCTTCGAGGCGTTCAGCGGCGGCGAGTCCGTCGAGCACGCCGTCTACTACTCGATCGGCGGCGGGTTCGTCGTCGACGAGAACGCCTCCGGCACCGACCGCATCAAGCCCGACTCGACGCCGCTGCCCCACCCGTTCCTCACCGGCGACCAGCTGCTCGCGCGCTGCCGCGAGACAGGCCTGTCGATCAGCGAGATCATGATGGCCAACGAGCTGTCGTGGCGGACGGAAGAAGAGGTGCGGTCGGGACTGCTGCACATCTGGCACGTCATGCAGGAGTGCGTCGAACGCGGCTGCACCGAGCACGGCATCCTGCCCGGCGGCCTGAAGGTCCGCCGCCGCGCCGCCGAGATGCGCAAACGCCTGGAGGGCGAGCACTTCGTCACCGACCCCCTGCGCGTCATGGACTGGGTCACGCTCTTCGCGCTGGCGGTCAACGAGGAGAACGCCGCGGGCGGCCGCGTCGTCACCGCGCCGACCAACGGCGCGGCCGGCATCGTCCCCGCGGTCCTGCACTACTACACGAAGTTCGTGCCGGGAGCCTCGGACGACGGCGTGGTCCGCTTCCTGCTGACCGCCGGCGCGATCGGCGTGCTGTTCAAGGAGAACGCGTCGATCTCCGGCGCCGAGGTCGGCTGCCAGGGCGAGGTCGGCTCCGCGTGCTCGATGGCGGCCGGCGGCCTCGCCGAGGTGCTCGGAGGCACCCCCGAACAGGTCGAGAACGCGGCCGAGATCGCGATGGAGCACAACCTCGGCCTCACCTGCGACCCGATCGGCGGCTTGGTGCAGATCCCGTGCATCGAACGCAACGCCGTCGCGTCCATCAAGGCCATCACGGCCGTGCGCATGGCTTTGCGCGGCGACGGTTCGCACTTCGTGTCGCTCGACAAGGTCATCAAGACCATGCGGGACACCGGCAAGGACATGTCGGTGAAGTACAAGGAGACCGCGCGCGGCGGCCTCGCCGTGAACGTGATCGAGTGCTGACTCAGCGGGCGTCGTAGGCCTGCTGGGCCTCGAGCACCTCGGGCATCCGCGCTTCCAGCAGGTGGATCAACGACAACAGCCGCTCCGCCGTCTCGCGCCCGAGCGGTGTGAGGCTGTAGTCGACCCGCGGCGGGTTCGTGTGCTGGGCCTCCCGGTGCACGAGCCCGTCGCGCTCCAGCGCCTGCAACGTCTGCGACAGCATCTTCTCGCTGACCCCGTCGACGCGGCGGCGCAGCTCGTTGAAGCGCAGCGGGCCGTCCACGAGCACGCCCAGGGTCAGGCCGCCCCACCTGCCGGTGACGTGCTCCAGCAAGGGACGTGACGGGCACGCCTTCGCGAACACGTTGTACTCCATGGCGGCATCATAGCTGGTCAAGGCGCTAACTGATAGTAAGTGTGAGAGCTCTCCGCGTCAGGGGGAGCTCTCACACCTCAGAACGGCCAGGTGGCGTTCCGGCCCGCTTCGAGCAGGGGCACCATGCGGAAGGTCGCGTCCGTCAGGCCCCCGAACTCGTGACGGCCGGCCCCGCCGGTCGCGAACGCCGCGTGCCGGTACCCGTTCAGGTTGAACCCGTAGACCGGCACGTGCCGCGGCACGACGTCCGAGACGCCCTCCCCGTGCGGCGCGCTGATCGTCTGCATGTCCGAGATGATGAACACGCGGTCGTGCCGCCGGTAGGTGCGCTTCAGCGAGCCGACGATGTCCGTGCCGTGCCCGACCTCGCCGATGCGCTCCAGGAACCGGCCGACCTCCCGGATCACCGACGCCCCGCGCGGGACCTCGTGCCGGAACGTGCCGTCCGCGAACCCGATGACGTCGACCTGCTCGCCCTTCGCGCCGAGCGCGACGCCGAAGACCGCCGCGGCCTTGGCCGGGGTGACCTTCGACCGGGCCGAGATCGTGCCGTGCGTCATCGACGCCGAGGTGTCGATGAGGACCAGCGACCGGCCCGGCAGCGCGGGCAGGTTGCTCAGCGACGCCTGCAGCGCCTGGTCCAGGGCGTGGCCCCAGCGCAGGCTCGGCGCCGCCTCGTAGGCGGACAGGAACCGGAACGGGAACTGGCGCGAGCGGGCGACCTGGCCGGGGTCGGCCAGACGGGTCGCCACGGCCGCGGCGGCCTCGTCGGACATGCCGGCCTCGTCGAAGTTCCTGAGGTTCCGCAGGCACGCCATGAACCCCATCGACGGTGCCAGCGCCTCCCACACCTCGCGCGTGAGCGGTCCCTGCAACCACCCGGCCACCGACTCCCACGTCATCCCCGCCCGGCGCAGCACGTCGGCCGCGTCCGGGCGCGAGAACAGCGCGCGCCGCTGCTCCACCGGCCACGCCATCAGCTCGCGGCGTGCCGCGATCACGCGCAGCTCCCGCGGAACCGCGGTGCCGGCGGAGCGGCGGCTGTCCAGCACGTACTCGAACAGCGAGCCCTGCCAGGCAGCGGCGGGTGACGGGTGGGCGAGGTTCAGGACGTCGGCCATGCGGAAGCCGCGGGCGTCGCTGTCCCACTTCAGGACGGCGCGCTCGTCGTAGAGGCGCGCGACGGCGTCGGCGATGCCCCGCTTGATCGGCTTCGGGACGCGGCGGCCGTGCGTGCCGGTCCAGTGGGCGAGGAGTTCGCCCGGCTCGTCGGCTCGCTGGAGCACCGAGTCGACGACGGCGCGGTTGGTGACGCCGGCGTCCGAGGAGGCGGCCAGTCGTGCCTGGACGAACTCGGCCGCGCCCACGAGCGACGCGGTGCGCATGTTGGCCTCGCTGCGCAGCCACCTGAGCAGGCGTGCGGTCCACTCGGGATCGGTGAGCGCGGCGTCGCGCACGAGCTGGGCGAAGCGGGTGTCGCGCCGGGTGCCGGACTCGTAGAAGGTGGCCTCGCCGCCCATGTTCGACACGGCGAGCAGGAACAGCTCGGACTTCGTGTCGCGCGGGTGGCCGGTGCCGCCCTCGTGGGTGTGCGCGGTCGGTCCGGGCGCCGTGGCGACCGGGCTGGTGCCCGCCGGACGTGCGCGGAAGATGTTGAACTTCGCCATCGGCTCTTCCCCCTCGGGACAAAAAGAAGGGGAGCCCACGAACGCCACACGTGTCCGAGTTCAAAGGCGCGGAAGGTACATCGCCGCTCTACCAGTTGAGCTACGGCCGGTTTCCCGGCCGGCGGGACTCGAACCCGCACCCAGCCCATCCCGAATGGAAGTAACCCTCTGCTTCGCACCGGACACGTGTGGAGTTGTGCGCTCCCGAGATCAAGCCGCCGACGGCACATTTGCGTTGTGAGGACGAAGTATCCGTCGGCTTCGCACCGGGTGCGATTTCAATGCAACCACACCGCGCCAGCGAATTGTTTCCGGCGGATGTGGAGTTCGTGGACGCCCGAGATCAAATCGCGGAAGGTGACGTGCTCACCGAAGTGAGCGAGACCGGCCGGGGCCGGCTTCAGGAATCGAACCCGAGTATCACCAGAAGTAACCCTCCGCTGCGCACCGGG
Organism: Lentzea sp. DG1S-22; assembly: GCF_036321065.1. Taxonomy (NCBI): domain Bacteria; kingdom Bacillati; phylum Actinomycetota; class Actinomycetes; order Pseudonocardiales; family Pseudonocardiaceae; genus Lentzea; species Lentzea sp. DG1S-22. Next base: position 7,004,327 of record NZ_CP143276.1, read on the forward strand.
CGCTCATTCATACAACCACGCCGCGCAAACCGTTTTCCTAGGGCGCCACCTTCACGAGCCGGCGCAGCAGGTAGAACAGCCCGACGGTCAGCAGGAACCCGATGGCGCTGATCATCACGATCTGTTCGACGGTGTCGGCCTGCGCCCCCGCGAACACGTACGCGGCGCAAATCGGCACGGTGCCGACGAGCGTGAACGCCATGAAAGTCCGGAACGACACCCTGGACACGCCCGCGGAGACCGACACCGTTTCCGCCATCATCGGGATGCCGCGCGCGACCCCGAAGAACCAGGGCCCGAACTGGCGGCCCCACCGCCGCATCTCGGTCAGCTCCTCGATGGTCACCACGCGGCGCACGAGCACGGGGCCCGCGAACCGGCCGAGGGCGTACCCCGCGGCGGAGGAACCCAGGGAGCCGACGACCGCGAGCGCCAGCCCGAGGGGCAGGCCGAGCGCCGTTCCCGCCAGCACGATGAGCGGGGTGGACGGCACGGGCAGCAGCACGTCCACGACGAGCAGGGCGAAGATCGCCACCGCCGCCCACACGGGGTCGATGCCGCGCACCCAGGTCACGACCCCGTCGAAGTCGATGAGGTCGAGAGCCTCGAACACGATCCAGCTCAGCAGCACGAAGCCGAGCACGACGGCCGGTATCCACTTCCACCGGACGCCCGTCTCATAACTCATCGGGTGATGGTCGCCCACGTCGATGCGCCGGACAATCCGCCAGTGGCGCAGGTTCCGCGAAGGGACTCACCTGAGTGACGATCTCGTGCCGTTTCCGGGGCGCTGGGTGCTCGACCCGGCCCGTTCGGCGTGCACGGGCGGCACGCCTCCCCGCGGCGGTTCTGCCCGATCGCGTACGCGGGCACGCAAGCGGTTGCGCGCGCGTGGCGGATCCTCGGCCACCTCCGTCCCGGTCTACCGCCGGTCTAGGACCGGGGCCGGAACACCGTGACGACCACGCGCAGGCCGAGCAGCACGCTGATGATCAGCAGGTTGTAGCCCAGCACCTGGTAGAGGCCGATGTCCTGGGAGATCCGCGGCCCACCGGAGGAGCCGAGCAGCAGCACCGCCATGACACCCGCGGTCGCTCCCAGCACGGTCAGCATGACCTGGTGCAGCAGGCTCGTGACGAACATCCGGTCGCGTTCGTCCGCGAACAGCCTCATCGACATGCTCAGGCGTCCCCGCTCCATCGCGCCGGTGATCCGGTCGACGCGCCTCGGCAGGCGGCGCAGCATCGGCAGCACCGCCTGGAGCTCCTCGGCCATCGTCCGCCGCACCGACTCCGGCGTGAGCCGTTCGGAGATCTGCTCGGCGGCGAACGCCCGCGACTCGGCCACGATGTTGAAGTCCGGCGCGAGCACCGCCAGGGTGCCCTCCAGGGTGGCGAGGGCCCGGAAGACCGCCGCGATCTCCGGCGGGATGCTCAGGCCGAACCGCGACACGATCAGGAACAGGTCGCCGAACATCTCCACGTCCGGACGCATGCCCGCGCCGAGGTGCCGGGCCATGAACTGGCCGAGCGCGCGCTCCAGCCGTTGCTCGTCGATGTCCTCGGGCCGTGAGGTCAGCTCCAGCAGCGCGTCGGTGAGGCCGGCCGGGTCGCCGCGGTCGATCGCGAGCAGCAGGCGTTGCAAGGCCGAGCGCAGCGCGGAGTCGATCCGCCCGACCGAGCCGAAGTCGAGCAGGCCGAGCCGCCCGTCGTCCAGCAGCAGGACGTTGCCGGGGTGCGGGTCGGCGTGGAAGACGCCGTCGAGCATCACCTGGCGCAGCACGAACCGCAGCAACGTCCGCGCGAGGCCCTCGTCCTCGGCGGCGCCGCGCAGCGGCACGCCGTCGAGCCGGTCCATGACGAGCACGCGGGAGGTCGACAGGTGGACGTGGGGGAGTCCGACCGACGAGTCCGAGGCCGCCGCGACGGCCGTGATGTTGCGGGCCTCGATCTTGAAGTCGAGCTCCTCGCGCAACGCGGCCGCGAAGCCCGCCGCCAGGTCCCGCACGCCGAGCGCCGAGCCCCAGCGCGTGCGGTGCAGCGTCTCGGCCAGCCGGGACACGATGTCCAGGTCGCCCTCGGCCGTAGCGCGCACATCGGGCCTTTGCACCTTCACGACGACCTCGGCGCCGGACTTGAGCACGGCCCGGTGCACCTGCGCGATCGACGCCGCCGCCAGCGGTTCCGGATCGACCTCGAGGAACGCGTCGAGCCCGACCTCGGCGTCGAGCACCGCCCTGACGTCGTCCCACCCGGCCGGCGGCACCTTGTCCTGCAGCAGGCTCAGCTCGTCGACGAAGTCCTGGGGCAGCAGGTCGGCGCGCGTGGACAGCACCTGCCCGAGCTTCACGAACGTCACGCCCGCGTCCTGCAACGCGAGCCGCAGCGAGCGGGAGAGCCCCGTGGCGGTCCGTTCGCGGCCGCGCAGGTAGGGACCGAGGCCGTGGCGGAACGCGATCGCGGTGATCCGCGAGTACCGCCGGGTCCGCGCGATCCGGCGCCGCGCCATGCCCCACCACTCGGTGGGAGGCGGGATCGAGCCGGTCGGGACGACGATCTCCGCGAACGCCAGCAGGGCGATCACGGCGAGGACGGACAGTCCGAGTTGGAGCGTCACCAGGCCGGCGGACGGCTCGGTGCTCGTCTCGCCGAAGGCGCCGCGGGCGGCGGACATGGCCAGCAGGCAGGCCAGCGCCGTGCGGACCAGGCCGATGCGCAGGCCGAGGATCCTGCGCGCCGCCAGGGCCATGCCCAGGACGAGCAGCACGAACGTGACCGGAAAACCGATCGTGTAGACCAGGAAGTCCCCCATGCTCCGCAGCCTAGGTGCTGGGAGCTGAACGCCACCGGTGTTCCAGCGCGACGGCGGTGCGCTGGAACACCGGTGACGCGGTCAGGGGGTCAGAAGTCGAAGACCTTGCCGGTGTTCGCGCGCAGCACGCACGGGTTCGAGTACACCTGCTGGAAGTCGATCCTCTTGGTGCGCCACTTGCCGCGCAGCGTCGCCTTCGTCGGGTTGAGCTCCATCGTGCACATCGCGCCGGCCTCCCGCAGCTTGCGGAAGTCGCCTTCGACGGGCACGAGCTGGTCGCAAGCCTGCCGGGCGTGGCGGTGCGGGCCGCCCGCGGGCTCGCAGTTCAGCCGCGTGGTGCTGATGGTGCCCCTCTCCGGCTGCACCGACAGCGTCAGGCCGGAGGCGGGGAGCAGTGCTGTCAGGGGCGCCGCCTGGGCCGTCGCGGGGACGAGCGGTGCGGCGAGCGCGAGACAGGCAAACAGAAGCCGGGTCCTTGCCATGCCACCACTGTGGCGCGGCGAGGACCCGCGGTTCCATTCAACCGAGCGGTAACACCGGATCGTGTAAACCGTCGGGACTCCGTGCAACTAGACGCCCGCGGACTCCGTCCCGGCGAGCGCCTTCGCCACCTGGTCACCGACCGCGGCCATGCCCTTGGCGTTCGGGTGAACCGGGAACGCGGGGCTGGTCGGGATGATGCCCTCGACCCACTTGTCCCACGGCGCCGCGCACGTGTCGCGACCGAGGCTGATGTCGTAGGGGTTCACGAACGTGGCACCGGCGGCCTTCGCCTGGGCGCCGAGCATTCCGTTGAGCCGCTGCTGCACGGTGTCGAGGTACGGCACGTCGCCCCTGGAGATCGGCACGACCGGCCAGCAGCCACCGGACGGCGGCAGGATGCGCAGGTAGCCGACGACCACGACCTTCGCCCCGGGGCTGCGCTGCTTGATGCCGGCGAGCACGGCGGCCACCTTGGCCGCGGTGGCGTCGACGCGCTGGGCGAGCTCGTCGCCGTAGGTCGCCTTGCAGGGAGCGCCGTTCGGGTCGAGCACGCTCTTGCCGGCGCAGGTCAGGATGATGTCGGAGAAGCCGATGTCGTTGCCGCCGATGGAGATGGTGACGAGGTCGGTGTCGGCTTTCAGGGCGGAGAACTGCGGCACGGACTGGCCGGGGACGCCGCTCTGCACGCCCGCCATGTCCTTGGTCTGGGCGCCACCGCAGGAGATGTCGGTGAAGTTCGCGATGCCGAGCCTCTTCGCGAGGACGGACGGGTAGTTCTGCGTGGACTTGAAGCAGCTCAACGGGTCGAGCCGCTGCAACGGGATGAACGGACCGGAGACGAACGAGTCCCCGAGCGAGACGTAGTTCCGGTACTGCGGGGCGGCGTGGGCGTGCGGAGCCAGCAGGGCCGCGAAAAGGGCCGTGAGCAGGGAAACAACAGTCACTCGGCGCGTCATTGCTACCTCGTTACCGAAGAGTAGGAACGTAGGACGAAGGGTGACCGGACCACTGCGCAGTGTCAATCCCTCGACCAGGCTGGAACGATGACGCGGGGTGTGGGAAGGCCGCTTGCCGTTGACTCGAACGGGGTGCTTTGACAGGCCCGGCGGCGCGGGGTCAGCGCACCAGGCGGAGCCGGCGTGCGGCGAGCCCGATGCTCAGCCGCTGGCCCCAGCCCAGTCGCAGCGCGTCGCTCTCGATGCCGTCGCCGAACGCCACCAGCCCGTCGGACTCGACCTCGACGTCGAGCGGCCGGTCGGTGATCTCGCCCTCGGTGCGCTCGATGCCGGTGCCCGGCGACGGCCAGGCTTCCCGCACGAACCAGACGAGCCTGCGTTCCGCCGGGCCCGGCAGCGCGAGCGTGCTCTTCCGCTCGCGGTGGGCCGAACTGCACCAGCCCGTCGCCCCCGTGCCGGTGCCGACGAGGATTCCGGACGAGGCCTGGCGTTCGCCCAGGACGCGGTAGCGGCTCGTCTGGTGGCCGGGGTGACCGACGTAGACCTCGTTGAGCGCGTGGAGGGTCTGCCCGTCGTCCGACCGCGCCTCGACCATCGTGCGGTCCTCGGTGTTCCCGGTGCTGTGCAGCAGTTCCGCGGCATCCGCGGGGGAGTGCTTCGCGAGCACGCCCCGGTCCGGGTTGATGCCGATCACGGGCTGGCCGTCGAGGTACTTGGCGACGTTCGCGACCAGCCCGTCCTGCCCCACGACGACGACTACGTCCTCGGGCGCGAACAGGAACCGCGACAGGTCTTCCCTCTCGACCACGCCGCGGCGCCAGTCCAGCGGGATCGCGGAGCTGACGTCTCCCAGCGCCCTGCGGGTCTGCTGGTCACGGTCCACCACCTCGTCCAGGGTCCTGCCGCGGGACTTCAGGAAGAACTCGACCTGCCCCCGCGTGCCGTGTCGTGCCAGCAACTCTGTCAGTTCGGTGCGCCGGTGCACCAGCACGATTCGCGGAGCGAGGCTCATCGCGCGAGCCGCTGCAGGATCGGCTGCACGATGTCCGGGGTCAGCGTGATGCTGCCGATCTCGGGCAGGTTGCCGGCGAGCTCCTTGGCGGCCAGCGCGTACAGCGTCTCCCGCGGGACGTCCTGGTAGGCGTCGAGACGTGCCTTCTCGCCGGCGGCCTCGGCCTCGGCGAGCTTGCGGATGCCCTCGGCCTTGGCGTCGTCGGCGATGCGGCTCGCCCTGGCGTTGTCCTCCGCCTTCCTGAGCGCGTTCGCACCTCGTTGCACCACAAGCAGTTCCTCGCGCTTGGCGAGCTCGATCTGGTTCTGCAGCTCGTTCTCGCTGATCGCCCGCTCCCGCTCGACGGCCATCGCCCGGCGCTCGTAGGTGGCCTTGTCCGCTTCCTGCTGGACCTTCTCGCGGACGGTGGTCTGGAGCGCCTTCTCGAGGTCGGCGTCCGGCCGGATGGCGACCACGCGGACGTCGATGATCTCCAGGCCGATGTGGTGCGCGGTCAGGTTCTCGGTGACGCTGAGCTTGACGCGTTCGACACCGGTGCGGATGGCGGTGTCGAGGTCCAGCGTGCCGAGGATCTCGAGGGCGTGCTGCTGGGTGCTCTCGGTGAGGGTGTTCGCGATCTGGCTCAGCGGGTCCTGCCGCCAGGTGCCGGTGTCGGGGTCGATCGAGAAGTCGATCCTGCTGGTCGCGACCTCGGGGTCGGTGCAGCGGTAGGTGACGGTCAGCTGGACCGTGACGTCCTGGTAGTCGTGCGTTCGGGCGTGGAAGAGCATGGGCAGCTCGCGGTCGTCCACCGGGACCTCGCTCAGGACGGCGGTCCTGGGGCGGAACCAGAAGCTCAGGCCGGTGCCCTCGTGGACGACCTGGCCGTTCCTGACGTGTCTGATGTGGACGGTGGGGGCCCCTCTGAGGTGGCGGAGTCCGGGGTAGGTGCTGATGTCGGCCATGGGAGTGGGCTCCTGTTCGCGTCCGGTCCGGCTGGGGACCGGTTCGCCGGGTGGGCTCGTCGGGGTCGCCGGGATTCTCGTCCATCTGACGATAAGCCTATGCTCTGCGCTGTGTACTCGCCAAGTGATTTCCCTCCCTTCGCGGTCACGGTCGACCTCGTGGTGCTGACCGTGCGGGCTGACGCGCTGTGCGCGCTGCTGGTCAGGAGGGGGAGGCGCCGTTCCGGGGGCGGTGGGCGTTGCCCGGCGGGTTCGTGCAGGTCAGCGAGTCCGTGGATGCCGCCGCCGCGCGCGAGCTGGTCGAGGAGACCGGGGTGTCCGGGTTGCACCTCGAGCAGCTGGGGACCTACGGGGAGCCTCGGCGGGATCCCCGGATGCGGGTTGTCTCCGTCGCCTACCTGGCGTTGGCGCCGGATCTGCCCGTGCCGGTGGCCGGGACCGATGCCGCGGCGGCGTCCTGGGTGCCGGTGGCGGAGGTGTCGTCGCTGGCCTTCGACCACTCGGTGATCCTCGCGGACGGGGTGGAGCGGGCTCGGGCCAAGCTGGAGTACACGCCGCTGGGGACCGAGTTCTGCCCCGCCGAGTTCACGGTGGCCGAGCTGCGGCGGGTCTACGAGGTGGTCTGGGGGGTGTCGCTGGACGCCCGCAACTTCCACCGGAAGGTGACCGGGGTGGAGGGGTTGCTGGAGGCGACCGGCAGGAGCACCTCCCGGGACGGGGGCGGCCGGCTGCTTTGTACCGGCGGGGGGCGGCTTCCGTGTTGCATCCGCCGTTGGTTCGAGGAGGTGGGGCTTGAGGTGGGGTTCGCGGGTCGTTTTGGGTTGGTGGGTGGCTGTTTTACTGCTCGGGGCTCCGCCCCGGACCCCGCCGATCTGATCAAAAGCCTGGGCCGGCGCCGGTCGCGGGTTGATGGCACGCCTGGTGCGTTGGGCGGCTTGCTGTTGCGTTGGTGCTTGCGTTGGCGGGGTGGCTTGGAAGGACGGCTCGCCTTCGGCGTCGCGGTGGTCTGCGTGCGGCTGCGATGTTCGCTCCGACGGCTCGCCTAATGAGTGCTGAGCCGGTCGTCTGGCAGGCTCGGTTCTGGTAGCGCTGGTGGGTGAGCACTCGGCTCGCCTGGACTGTGAGTCCTTGCCGAAGATCGTGCCCTCGCCGGTGCCGGGAGAACGGGATCGCTGCTGGGATGTCGTGCCCACCGGCTGGTGTGAGCACTGTTCATTAGGTCGCTGATGGTTCTCCCGTTGCTGCTGATGAGGTGTGAGTCGGGAGGGTGAGATGCTGCTGCTGGTGGGTGATGACTGGGCTGAGGATCATCACGATGTCGAGGTGATGGACGCTGGCGGACGCAGGCTGGCGAAGGCCCGGTTGCCCGAGGGGGTGGCGGGGATGGCGCGGTTGCACGCGTTGATCGCCGAGCACTCGGGTGATGCCGATGTGGGGGATGTGCAGGTGCGGGTCGGGATCGAGACCGACCGGGGTCCGTGGGTGGCCGCGCTGGTCGCCGCTGGGTATGCGGTGTTCGCGGTGAATCCGTTGTCGGTGGCGCGGTTTCGGGACCGGTATCAGGTGTCGGGCGCGAAAAGCGATGCGGGGGACGCGCATGTGCTGGCGGACATGGTCCGCACCGACGCGCACCAGTTGCGTCCGGTCGCGGGTGATTCGGCCGAGGCCGAGGGCATCAAGGTCGTGGCGCGGGTGCACAAGACGTTGATCTGGGATCGGACCCGTCACACGCTGCGGTTGCGGCATTCGTTGCGCGAGTACTTCCCCGCTGCGCTTGCGGCGTTCACCGATCTGGACGCGCCGGACACGCTGGAGCTGCTGGGCCGGGCAGCCGATCCGGACACCGCGAAGAGGTTGTCGTTCAACCAGATCCGCGGCTCGTTGGCGCGGGCCCGGCGTCGGGACGTCGACACCAGGGCCGCCGAGATCCAGGCCGCGCTGCGCGCCGAACACCTCGGACAGCCGCCGGTGGTGACGGCCGCCTATGCGGCGGCGACCCGCGCCACGATCGCGATCCTGGCCACGCTGGCCGAGCAGATCACCGGCCTGCAGCGCGAGGTCGAGGCCCATTTTGGCCGGCACCCGGACGCTGAGATCATCCTGTCCCAACCCGGGATGGGACGCGTTCTCGGCGCTCGGGTGCTCGCCGAGTTCGGAGACGACCCCACTCGCTACGCCAGCGCCAAGGCGCGCAAGAACTACGCCGGCACCAGCCCGATCACCATCGCCTCCGGCAAGAAACGCACCATCGCGGCCCGGCACGTCCATAACGACCGGCTGCTCGACGCCCTGATCGCCCAGGCCTTCGTCGCCATGCGGGTCAGCCCCGGCGCCCGCGCCTACTACCAGCAGCAACGCGCCCGAGGCGGCAGCCACAACGCCGCCTTGCGCCAGCTCGCCAACCGCCTGGTCGGCATCCTGCACGGCTGCCTCAAAACCCGCACCACCTACAACGAACACACCGCCTGGGCACACCACACCGCCGCAGCCGCTTGACACCCCTGGCAACTGGGATGTCTTCGGCTTCGCTGTGGGTGGGCGTGTGCCTGGCGCTTGGTCGGACTGCTCGGCTTCGCCTTCGCTTGGGCTCGCCTTCGCCTTCGCGGTGGTCCGTCCTCAGCGCTGCTCGCCTGCGACCCTGTGCCACCCCGCCTCGGGTTGCCTCGTCCCGCGTCCCGCGCGTCGCCTCACCCTGCCCCGCCTCGCGTCGACCCCCCGCCCGCGTCCCTCGCGTCGGCCTCAGCTTCCGCTCTCGGCCTCGCCGGAGTGTCAGACCTCGTCGCTAAGTTGGGTCGCGGGGGACCCGAGTCCAAAGGGGACCCCTGCGCGAGCGTGCGCGAGGGGTCAGAGGCGGACGGAGTCGCCTGTCGCGGCGGACTGCTTGGCTGCCTCGATGACCTCCAGGCCCGTGACCGCGTCCTGTGGTGAGACGGGGGCCTCGCCTGCGGCTACTGCTGCGTAGAAGGCCTGGTAGGCGCCTGGTTCTGTGCGGTGGGGCTGGCCGCCGAGGGTGCCCCAGGCCGACTCGGGTTCTTCACCCCAGCCCGGGCCGGCCGGGGTGTCGCCTGCTTTGAGGCGGTCTTCCTGGGGGTCCATGCCGTACTTCACGTAGGCGGCGTCGTGGCCCAGTACGCGGAAGCGCGGGCCCAGGTCTGCTGCCAGTGCGCTCATCCAGAGGTGGGAGCGGACGCCGCCCTCGTGCTGCAGGGAGAGGAAGACGTCGTCGTCCGCCTTGGCTCCGGGGCGGACGGTGGCGATTTCCGCGTGGACCGACGTCGGGCGGCCGAAGAGGGCCACGGACTGGTCCACGAGGTGGGTGCCGAGGTCGAAGAGGATGCTGCCGAGGTCGGCCGGGTCGCCGGATTCCTTCCACGAGGACTTGATCTCCGGGCGGTAGCGCTCGAAGCGGGACTCGAACCTGTGGACCGTGCCCAGGGCGTTGTCGGCGAGGAGGCGGCGGACCGTCAGGAAGTCGCCGTCCCAGCGGCGGTTGTGGAACGGGACGAGCATCAGGCCGCGTGCTGCCGCGATCGAGGCCAGGGCTCTCGCTTCCATCGCCGAGCCCGCGAAGGGCTTGTCGACCACGACGTTGAGGCCGTGTTCGAGGACCTGGCGGGCATGGGTCGCGTGGAAGCGGTTCGGGGTCGTGATGACGACCAGGTCGAAGTCGCCGGTCCAGACCTCGTCGAGGGAGGACAGCAGGCGGGCCGCGGGGTAGCGCTCGGCCACCTCTGCCTGGCGCCGGGGGTTCGAGGTGACGACGGCCGAGAGCTCCAGGCCTTCGGTTGCCTCGATGAACGGGGCGTGGAAGGCCGCCCCACCTAGTCCGTAGCCGACGAGAGCTGTGCGCATGCGATCAGCCTATGCGGTCTCACCTGTTGGACGGGGTGTCCACAGGACCGTGTGGACCCTTACATTCGTCGACTATGACCATGCCGCTGGTTAGCCGACGCCACGTCGATTACGTGCGCGTCACCAGCATGGCCTGTCGTTGCTCTCGTTGATCCCGCCCCTCCCCCAGCAATCAGCGAACGTTCTGGAGCACAGCCATGTCCTGGTCCTTTGAGACGACGCAGATCCACGCGGGCGCCGCGCCCGACCCGGCCACCGGCGCCCGCGCCACGCCGATCTACCAGACCACCTCCTACGTCTTCCGGGACACGCAGCACGGTGCGGACCTGTTCGCGCTCGCCGAGCCCGGGCACATCTACACGCGCATCAACAACCCCACGCAGGACGTCCTGGAGCAGCGGGTCGCCGCCCTCGAAGGGGGCGTGGCGGCGGTTGCCTTCGCGTCCGGGTCGGCTGCCGGGACGGCGGCGATCCTGAACCTCGCCCGGGCCGGGGACCACCTCGTGTCCAGCGCCTCGTTGTACGGCGGCACGTACAACCTGTTCCACTACACGTTGCCGAAGCTGGGCATCGAGGTGTCCTTCGTGGACGATCCCGACGACCTGGACGCCTGGCAGGCCGCGGTGCGGCCGAACACCAAGCTGTTCTTCGGCGAGACGCTCGCGAACCCGCGCAGCCACGTGCTCGACGTCGAGGGCGTCGCCGGGGTCGCGCACGCGAACCAGGTGCCGCTGATCGTCGACAACACGGTGCCCACGCCCTACCTGCTGCGGCCGTTGGAGCACGGCGCCGACATCGTCATCCACTCCGCCACGAAGTACCTGGGCGGCCACGGCACGGCCATCGCCGGTGTGGTCGTCGACGGCGGCAAGTTCGAGTACGGCGCCGAGAAGTTCCCCGACTTCCACGAGCCCGACCCCAGCTACAACGGGTTGCGGTACTGGCCGGTGCTCGGGCACGGGTCCTTCGCGGCCAAGCTGCGGGTGCAGGGGCTGCGGGACACGGGTGCGGCCATCGCCCCGCTGACCAGCTTCCTGGTGATCCAGGGCATCGAGACGCTGTCGCTGCGCATCGAGCGGCACGTGCAGAACGCGCAAGCGCTCGCCGAGTGGCTGGAAGGGCGCGACGAGGTCGAGAAGGTCCACTACGCGGGCCTGCCGTCGTCTCCGTTCCACGCCAACGCGCGGAAGTACCTGCCGAAGGGCGCCGGCGCGGTCGTCAGCTTCGAGCTGCGCGGCGGGGTCGCGGCGGGGCGGGCGTTCGTGGACGGCACGAGCCTGTTCAGCCAGCTGGTGAACATCGGCGACGTGCGGTCGCTGATCGTGCACCCGGCTTCGACGACGCACAGCCAGCTCTCGCCGGAGGAGCAGCTCGTCACGGGTGTCACGCCCGGTCTGGTGCGCCTCTCGGTCGGGCTGGAGGGGCTCGAGGACCTCAAGGCGGACCTGGAGGCGGGCTTCACCGCGGCGAAGTCCGAGTTGTAGTGGGCGGCTGGCGCTTCGGAGACCCGAACGGCCGGCGGAAGTGGTTCAGCCACACCGAGCCGTTCGCGGGGCTGCCGGGTTTCCAGCTCGCGTACGAGACGTGGGGGACCTTGAACGCGGAGGCCTCCAACGCGGTGCTCGTGCTCCACGCCCTCACCGGTGACAGCCACGTCGCCGGGGGCGTGGAGCCGGGCCACCCCACGCCGGGCTGGTGGAACTCCCTGGTGGGAGCGGGAAAGCCGCTCGACGGGTGGTTCGTGGTCGCGCCGAACGTGCTGGGCGGCTGCCAGGGCAGCACCGGACCCTGGCAGTACCCCGAGTTCCCCGGCATCACGATCCGCGACCAGGTCGCGGCCGAGGTGCACCTCGCCGACTACCTCGGCATCGAGCGGTGGGCCGCGGTGCTCGGCGGGTCGATGGGCGGGATGCGCGCGGTCGAGTGGGCGGTGAGCCGGCCCGAACGGGTGGAGTCGTTGCTGTTGCTGGCGACGACGGCGGCGGCGTCGGCGGAGCAGATCGCGCTCGCGTCCGCCCAGGTGCACGCGATCAGGGCCGATCCCGCCGAGGGACTGGGAGTCGCGCGCCGGATCGCGCACATCAGCTACCGCAGCGAGCAGGAGCTGCAGGCCCGGTTCGGCAGGAGGAAGCAGGAGGACGGGCGGTTCGAGGTCGAGTCCTACCTGGACCACCACGCGGCGAAGCTCACCAGGAGGTTCGACGCGGCCAGCTACGTCGCGCTCACCGAGGCGATGAACTCGCACGACGTCGGGCGTGGCCGAGGTGGTGTCCAGGCGGCGTTGCGGCGGGTCACGGCGCGCACGATCGTCGCGGGCGTGGACTCGGACCGGCTCTACCCCTTGGCGCAGCAACGGGAACTGGCGGCGGGCATCCCCGGCGCCGACGAGCTCAGGGTGATCGAGTCGCCGTACGGGCACGACGCGTTCCTGATCGAGAGCGAGCAGGTGGGCGCACTCGTCACGGAGCTGGTGCCCGTGCGGTCAGGTACTCGTTGAGCCGCGCGGAGGCGGCGAGCATCGCGAGGCCCTGAGCTCTCAGGCGGCGGCGCCAGTCGGCGAGGGCGGCACCCAGCGAGCCGGTGCCGCCCGCCGTCCGGATCTGCTCGACCACCAGGGCGATGCGCGCCAGCGGGTAGCCGCCGCGCCGCAGCAGGTGGGCGAGCTCGGCGTCGCGCACGTCCTCGGCGCGGAACACGCGGTAGCCGGTGGGTTCCCTCGGCGGGACGAGGATTCCGGCCTGCTCCCACGAGCGCAGCGTCGCCGGGGTGACGCCGAGGCGGCGGGCCAGCTCGCCGATCGAGCGCGGCCGCGGCACCGGTTCGAGGTCGGCCAGGTCCCGCACGGCGCGGCTGACCGAGTCGAGCGTCGCGCGGTCGCGCAGGAGCTGTTCGTGACCGCGGCCGACGGCCAGCAGCACGTCGTCGACCGCGCCGGCGTGCACGGCGTTCATGATCTGGCCCGCGCGGAGGTGGCCGAACGCCGGGACCAACGCGACGAACGCGCGCAACGCGGCGGCGTGGACCTCGGTGTAGACGCGGTAGCCCGACGGCGTGCGCTCGGCGGGCGGGAGGAACCCGGACCGCTCGTAGTTGCGCACCGCCTGGGTCGAGATTCCGTGCTCGCGGGCGAGGTCAGCTGGACGCACGTTGAGACTTTAACCGCCTGGTCCAGCCACAACTGAACAAAAGTTTCAACGGAGCTTTCAATGTTACGGTTGAACCACATGAGCCAGGACATTCGCGAGTTCATCACCCCCTTCACCGAGCTCCTGGGATTCGGCGAGCCGACCCACCTCGAGCACGCCCACACGTGGATCCGCAACGAGCTGTTCGAGCAGCTGGCGGGCCTGGGCTTCCGCTCGATCGCACTGGAGTCCTGCCGGATCCGGGGGCTGGCCGTCGACGACTTCGTCCACGGCGGACCGGGCGACCTCGACACGATCATGAAGGAGGGCTTCTCCCACTCGTTCGGCGAGAACTGGCCCGCCAACCGCGAGCTCGTGCAGTGGATGCGCGAGTACAACTCGGACAAGGCGCCGCAGGAGCAGCTGTCGTTCCACGGCTTCGACTTCCAGACCGAGACGGCCAGCGCGCCCAGCCCGCGCCCGTACCTCGAACACGCCCGCGACTACCTCGGCGAGGACGTGGACCTCACGATCGACGACGAGGAGTGGAGCCGCGACGAAGCCGTCCTGGACCCCGCCCGGTCACCGGGGCGGTCGGCGGAGGCCGTCAGGCTGCGTGAGATCGGCACAGGCATGCTCATGCGGCTGCACGAGCGGAAGAGCACCGACGAGGCCTGGGCGCGCGCTGAGACGTACCTGACGGCCGGTCTGAGCCTCCTGCAGTACCACCGGGAGTGCGCGGAGCCGAACCCGCTGGGCGTGCGCCTGAACCGCCTGTGCCAGATGCGCGACGGCGTGATGGCGCGGAACCTGCTGGAGATCCGGCGCGCCGAGGCGGCGAAGGGCCCGACGTTCGTGTTCGCGCACAACGCCCACCTGCAGCGCACCGGCAGCTCGATGGAGATGGCGGGCGAACGGGTCGAGTGGCTCTCCGCGGGCGCGCTCGTGGCGCCGGTCCTCGGTGACCGGTACACGGTCATCGGTGGCACCCTCGGCCGCAACGACACCTTCGGGCTGGGCGAACCGGACGGGGCGACCCCGGAAGGGCAGCTGCAGGGCCGGTTCACCACCTGGGGCGTCACCGCCGACAAGCCGAGGGGCACGACCCGCACCGACACGAGGCCGGAGATGGGCTACTTCCCGCTCGACCAGCACCTCATGGACGGTGTGGACGCGCTGCTGCACGTCAGGGTTGGTCGTCCAGTGACGCGGTGATCCACGAGGCGACGGGCAGGTCGCGCGTCTCGCACTCGATCGCCAGCTTCAACGTCCACCGCAGGGCTTGCAGGACCACGGTCGCGAGCTCCTGCGGCTGGCCGTTGGCGAGGGCGATCTCGATCTGCTCCGACGCCGCGTCCTGGTCGCCGTGCACCTCGGCCAGCAACGCGCGGATCGCGGTGCGCACGGGCGGATCCGCGTCGTCGATCTGGACCTCGTTGCCCTCCTCGTCGAACACCTGCATCTTCACCGGGGTCGCGCCGCCGGAGCCGAGCGCGCTCACCATGCTGCTGCACTCGGCGAACAGCAGGAGCACGAGCTCACGGATCTCCTCGTTGCCCTCGGGCGACCCGCTGAGGTACCCGGTCACGAGGTCCACCGCCACAGCGTCTTCCCCGGCCCTGGCGGCAGCCAGCGCCTCACCGGCCACGGCGGTGAGCCGTGACCAGCGATCTGGATCCTGTGGTGGTTTCACAGGTACTGCCTACCGCGCGGTGTCACGCGTTCGCAATGCCCCATCTTGATCAGAGTCATACCCGGGTATGTCACTCCGCAGGTCACTGTGCGAATTCGCGGACCCACCTAGCATCGGCTGGTGTTCCGCGCGCTGTACCGAACCGTTCTGGGTCCCGACCGCACCCGAGTGCTGGCCAGGGCGCTCGGTCGGCTGCGCATCCCGGTGCACGCGGCGTTGATCGTCTACGCCTTCGTGTGGGCGGCCGTCGCGAGTGCCGGCTACGTGCGCCAGGAGGACTCCGACGGCTGGTGGGTGGTCGTCTTCCTGGCGACGTTGGTGCCGTACGTGCTGCTGATCTGGTCGCCCCTGCACGCCTGGCGGCTGGCCGCGCTGACGTTCTACCCGGTGAGCCTGCTGTGCAGCGGTGAGGGAGCCGCCCCCTTCCAGTACTGGACGGCGGTCCCGCTTCTCGTGGCAGTCGCTGCCTTTTACTCGCGGCCGATCGTGATCAGCGCCACGCTGGTCAGCATGGGCGTGGTCGTGGCCTCCGAGCCGCAGGCCGCGGACATGGCGTTCTTCGTGCCGATCATCGGCACCGTGGTGTACCTCTTCGGCGCGCGGGGCAGGGCGGAACGCGAGCTCGAGGAGGAGCGGGACGCCAAGGCCGCGCTCGAGGAACGCGCCCGCATCGCGCGCGAGATGCACGACGTGGTGGCGCACCACATGTCGATGGTGGTGGTCAGGTGCGAGACCGCGCCCTACCGCCTCACCGGCCTGGGCGAGGACGCGGAGAAGGAGTTCGCCGAACTCGGCGAGGCCGCGCGTGAGGCGATCACCGACATGCAACGGCTGCTGGGCGTGCTGCGCAGCAACGGGGAGGTCGCGCAACGCGAACCGCAGCCCGGCATCAGCCGCATCCCCGAGCTGACGAGGCCCGGTGACTCGGCCGAGGTCGACGTGGACGACGTTCCGGAGGCGGTCGGCCTCACCGCGTACCGGATCGTGCAGGAGGCGCTCACGAACGCCACCAGGCACGCGCCCGGCTCCAAGGCGTCCGTCCACGTGCGCCGCGACGGCGACCGGCTGGACGTGCTGGTGCGCAACACCGCGGGCGGACCGTCCAGGGGTGGCGGCAGCGGGCAGGGTCTGGTGGGGATGCGGGAACGCGTGGCCGTGCACGGTGGCACGCTGACCGTGAAGTCGACCGAGGACGGCGGGTTCCTGGTCAGGGCGAGAATTCCGTTGGGGGACAAGTGATCAGGGTGGTCGTGGTGGACGACCAGGAGATGGTGCGCGAAGGGTTCTCCGCGCTGCTGGACGCGCAGGACGACATCGAGGTGGTCGGCGCGGCGGGCAACGGCGTGCAGGGCGTCGCGTTGGCGCGTACGGTCAAACCCGACGTCGTGCTGATGGACATCCGCATGCCGGAGATGGACGGGCTCACCGCCACCCGGCTGCTGCTGGACGGGTCGGACGACGTCAAGGTCCTCGTGCTGACCACGTTCGACCTCGACGACTACGTCTACGACGCGTTGCAGGCCGGCGCGAGCGGGTTCCTGCTCAAGCACGCACCCGCCCGCGAGTTGCTGGGCGCCGTCCGCGTGGTGGCCGCGGGGGAGGCGCTGCTGGCCCCGTCGATCACCAAGCGCCTGATCGAGGACTTCGTGAAGTCGCGCCGCGGTGAGCGCGTCCGGCCCGCGCAGCTGTCCGTCCTGACCGAACGGGAGACCGAGATCCTCCTGCTGGTCGCGCAGGGCCTGTCGAACTCCGAGATCGCCGCGCACCTCGTGCTGGCCGAGCAGACGGTCAAGACGCACGTGAGCCGCGTGCTCATGAAACTGGGGCTCCGCGACCGCGCCCAGGCCGTCATCGCCGCGTACGAGAGCGGGCTCGTGGTACCGGGGTAGTGGCACCGGGGGGTGACGATCCGGGGCCCGTCGTCTTCCTAGCTTCCGGGGCATGCGCCGTGCCGTTCTGTTCCTCCTGCTGATCGCCCTGCCGTCGGTCGCCCCGTCGATCTCGCAGTGGCGGTCCGACGTCGCCCGCCGGGTCGCGGTCGTCGGCGACCTGGGCACCGCCCGCGACGTCGTGGTCGTCGTGCCGAGGTCCGACGTGGACGTCGACCGGTTCGACCGCACGATCGGGAGGATGGCGGTCAACCTGCACGAGCAGGCCGGCCGCGACGACCTCGCGGTGATCGCGTGGCTCGGCTACCGGACGCCGCAGGGGCTCGGCGTCGACGCGATGACCGGCTCGCTGGCCCGGCAGGGCGCCGCCGAACTGGTCGACTTCGTGCGCGCGTTGCGGACCGACGCGCGCATCCACGTGTTCGGGCACAGCTACGGCTCGGTGGTCGTCGGGCTCGCGGCGCCCGACCTGGACGTGGCGGACATCGTCTTCACCGGAAGCCCCGGCGTGCGGGCCGGTTCCGCGGGCGAACTCGGCACGCGCGCCAAGGTCTGGGCGGTGCGGCTCGACGGCGACTGGATGCGGTTCGTGCCGAACGTCCGGTTGTTCGACCTCGGGCACGGCACCGATCCCGCCTCGGACGGCTTCGGCGCCTCGGTGCTGCGGTTCGGGGGCGGCAAGCACGACACCTACTACGAGCCGGGCAGCGAGACCCTGGCCGCGCTCGTGCGAATCGCCTCGGGGGAGCAGCTGTGAGAAATCCGTTCATCGACGCCGTGCGCGCTATCGCCGTCGTCACCGTCGTGCTCGGCCACTGGCTGGTGACCGCGCTGGTGGACACGCCCACCGGCATGCACATCGACAGCCCGCTCCGGCACTTCTCCGCGCTCACGCCGGTGTCGTGGGTGCTGCAGACGCTGGGCCTGTTCTTCTTCGTGGGCGGGTTCGCGGCCGCGCACTCGAAGACGCCGTTCTTCGCCAGGGTGAAACAGCTCGCCGTGCCCACGTCGCTGATGCTGGCCTGCTGGGCGGCTGTCCTCTTCGGACTGGTGCTGCGCGGGGTCGACCAGGCGACGGCGTGGAACATCGGGTTCCTGGTCACGACGCCGCTGTGGTTCCTCGGGGTCTACCTGGTGCTGCTGGCGATGAAACCGTTGGTGCGCCTGCTGGACGAGCACTCGTGGGGTGTGCTCGTGCCGGTGGTGCTCGTGCTGGTGGTCCCGTACGCGGTGTGGTGGGCGGCCTGGCAGCTCGGGCACTCGCTGGCCCGCAGGAGGATCCCCGGCCCGCCGCTGCTGGTCCTGGGCGTGCTCGGGTACGCGCTGCTGACGACGTTCGGCGGCTACCCGGCGTCGGCGGTCGGCATCCCCGGCGAGGTGGTCTCGAACCTGAACCCGCCGAACTACGCGACGCTCGCGCTGGCGTTCGCGCAGATCGGCCTGGTGCTCACGATCGCGCCGCTGCTGAGCGGGCTCGGCACGGCGGCCCCCGTGGCGTGGCTGAACCGGCGGGCGCTGGGGATCTTCCTGGCCCACCAGAGCGCGCTGGTGACCGTGACGCTGGCGCTCAGCGCGTGGGGGCCGTTGCCGGGGCTCCAGCAGCCACCAGATCATCCGGACTGGGTGTGGCAGCGGCTGCTGTGGCTGCCGGTGTGCGCGGCCGTGACCTGGGGATGGCTGCGAGCACTGCGAGGCCGATCGCCACGGCGTGCAGCACCACCACCGGGGGAGTCGGGTCCAGCGCCAGCATCGGCGGTACGCACGCCAGTGCCGTGAGCAGCCACGGCAGGCGGGTGTCGCAGCTGCCGTGGCGGGCGGTGTGGATCAGGTACCAGCCGAGCAGGAGGTGGATGAGGTTCTGCAGCGGGTCGACCGGCAGCAGCACGAGCACCCCGTCGCCGAGGAACCCGCTCACCACGAACCCGAGCACGCCGAGCGTCCCGAACGACACGCCCATGCCCGTCGCGAGGCGCGTGCGGTGCGACTCGTGCGACAGGCGCGGGAACCGGACCAGGCGCCGTTCGAAGCGGTGGAACACGAGCACGAGCGGCACGAGCCCCAGCACCAGCCAGATCGGCGCCTGCGTCAGCCCGAGCAGGCCGACCAGCGCGCCCAGCACGGCCAGGTACGCCAGGTACAACGTCATCGGTGAGCGGCGGGCGAAGTCGACGACGTGCCAGAACCGGCCGTCGAGCCACGTGCTGGCCCGGCCGCGGGCGAGCAGCGCCAGGCAGACCTGGGCCACGCCGAGC
Organism: Lentzea sp. DG1S-22; assembly: GCF_036321065.1. NCBI lineage: Bacteria > Bacillati > Actinomycetota > Actinomycetes > Pseudonocardiales > Pseudonocardiaceae > Lentzea > Lentzea sp. DG1S-22. The sequence goes on from NZ_CP143276.1 coordinate 7,023,344, forward strand.
ACCATCATCGAGCGCGGGTAGCCGCTGAAGAACACCAGCGCCGGCAGCGTGATCGCGCCCAGCGCCGCCAGCACCCGCCGGGACAGCCGCTGCAGCGTGCCGTCGGCGTAGAAGAAGCCGGCCTGCTGCATCAGCAGCGCGCCGACGATCAGGTTCGCGTACCCGCCGGTCCTCCAGTCCGTCGACGTGCGGGCGACCTCGACGAACAGCGTCACGAGCACCAGCACGAACGGCGTGGTGCGGCGGAGGTGCCGGTGCAGCCACGCGGCGGCGGGCGTGGCGGCCACCGCGAGCAGGTAGACCCCCAGGAACCACAGCGGGTGCGTGATCAACCGGCTGTACTCGTCGACCTTCACGTCCAGCAGGTTCAGGCCCGCGAACAGCACCACCCACAGCAGCACGAACGCCAGCACCGGCCGCAGCAGCCACGACGTCCGGCTGGACACCCAGCACCCGAAGCCGCCCTGGTGCGCCTGCCAGCTGCGCAGGTTCGCGTGCCCGCCGGCGAAGAAGAACAGCGGCACCGCCTGCAACGTCCACAACCAGGGCGTGCCGACGCCTCGCAGGTGCGCGAGCGTCGCCACCGTCTCGCCCAGCACCAGCAGCGCGAGGCTGAACAGCCGCAGGAACGTCGCGTAGCGGTCCTGCTCGGCGTGGGCGAGGACCGGCGGCAGCGCGTTCGCGTCGCCGCGCGGCCCGTCGTCGCGGCGGCGTCCGTGCAGACGTGCCAGCAGGAGGAACACGACGACGGCGCTGCCGAACGCCCAGGCCACCACGGGCTCGTGGCCCGGAGCGCCCCACCGCTGCCGCCAGGAGTTGAACTTGAGGCCCAGCGCGTAGGTCTCGGCCACCGCGTGGCAGCTCTGCTCGGCGCCGCGCGGGTTCAGCCGGCACTGGGTGTGCAGGTCGGCCGCGAGCCGGTCGTCCAGCGCCCTGCGCGCGTCCGGCCCCAGCGGGTCGCCCTTGTGGTCGGCGTAGCGCAGCAGGTCGTAGCCCAGGTCGTGCGCGCGGCACGCGGTGCTGAAGTCCCACTCCGTGTCCCCGGCGGGCCCGGAACAGCCACCGCCGGCGTCGACGACCCGCAGCGTCCCGTCCGGAGCCGTCACGGTCTTCGGGTCGCGCCCCATCTCGCGGGCGAAGTCCGACGGCAGGTTCACGTGGGGGTCGTGCGTCGCGGACGGCGACACGAACGCGTCGACGGCGTTGGCCGCGGCGATCACGTCGGCGGTCGGCGGTGTCCCGCCGTCACCGGTGGCGGGACGGGAGGCGACCACCCCGCAGACGAACACCGCGAGCGTGATCACCGTGAACCGGAACCAGGCCGGGAGCCGGAGGAGGAGTTTGCGCGCACCCATCGCCGGGCAGGTTACGGAAGGGTCTCGGCCGACCGCCAGTTCGCCAGGTCAGCGGCGTGCCACCCGGAGATCCGCGAATGCGGGCCGAGGACACCGCGGCCCACCGGCGCGGCCTGCTTCAGGACCTCACGACGGCGGGCGTCAGCGAGGCGAGCGCCATGCGCGACAACAGCGCCGCCATCTGGTCGCGGTCGAGGTGGGCGCTGTGCGGCGTCGAGTTGATGAGTCCGAACACGGCGTGCGCGGCAGCCCGAGCCGTCGGCTCGTCGAAGTCCGGAACCGTGTGCCGGATCGTCTCCACCCACACCTCGACGTAGCGGCGTTGCAACGCGCGCACCCGCCGCCGGTCCGGATCCGTGAGGTTCGCGAGGTTGCGCATCTGCACCGTGATGAGCGCGGGATCGTCCAGCGCGAAGTCGACGTGCCACCCGATGAGCTCCCGCAACGCCTCGTCGGCACTCGTCGCGGCGTCCACCCTGGCCTGTCCGCCGTCGAGCAACCGCTCCGAGATGGACGTCAGCATCTCCCCGAGCATCGCGTCCTTGCTGCGGAAGTGCCGGTACAGCGCGGGCCCGGAGATCCCCACAGCGGCACCGATGTCGTCGATGCCCACGCCGTGGAAGCCGTGCCGCGCGAAGAGTTCGGCCGCGGCGTTGAGGATCTGGTCCCGACGTGAGGGTTTCTCAGCCACACGCGCAGGTTAGCAGGCGTTTACCTGACGTCGTGTCCCACAATCGGGCCGCACGACGGGGCACGCGCGAGGTGCCAGCCGCAGTCGTCAACGCAAACCCACCACGCACTCGGGCCCCGGCGCGCGCACTCAACCGGACAGTCCCAATCGCCACCCCGGCGCTTCGACCCGATTTGAAAACCACCCTCGCAAAGCGGCCGGACCCACAAATCGCGACCCATCCCGCTGGAACCGGCGCCAACCAACTCGAGCCACCTCGCACCACAACAGCGCCGAAGGCAATCCGGCCCCACACCCCTGTCGTCCGATGGGTGGAATTTCCGCAGGTACAAGCCCCAAATGTTGACTATTGACCAATACTTCACACAGGTCTTACCCGTGGGTAACGATGAACCCGCACTGCATCAACCCCTGCGGCCCCTTCGGGAGTCTTCGATGCGTTCTGCTCACTTCCTCGCCTCGGTGGTCACCGCCGCCGCGGCGGTCATCGCCCTCGCCAACCCGGCGAGCGCGGCCCCCGTCAACTACGTGGCCCTCGGCGACTCCTACGCCTCGGGCCTCGGCACCGGCAGCTACGACGGCACCAGCGGCAGCTGCAAGCGCGGCCCGTACGCCTACCCCGCCCTGTACGCCGCGGCGACAGCCCCGGCCAGCTTCAAGTCCGTGGCCTGCTCCGGTGCGCGAACAGGCGACGTCGTCACCCAGGCCAACACCCTCACGAGTGCCACGAACCTGGTGACCGTCCAGGTCGGCGGCAACGACGCCGGCTTCACCGACGTGATCACCACGTGCACGTTCGGCTCGGACCAGGACTGCATCAACCGGGTGAACACGGCCAAGAGCTACGCCGCGAACACGCTTCCCGGGCTGCTGAACAACGTCTACGGCACGATCAGGTCGAAGGCCCCGTCGGCGCGCGTGGTCGTGCTCGGCTACCCGCGCATGTACAAGGTGCCGGGCACCTGCAACGTCGGCCTGAGCGACACCAAGCGCGCCGCGATCAACTCCGGGTCCGACGCCCTGCACAGCACCATCAGCGCGCGGGCGGGTGCGGCCGGGTTCACCTACGTCGACGTGCGCGGGGTGTTCAGCGGGCACGAGATCTGCTCGTCGAGCTGGTGGCTCAACAGCCTGAGCTGGCCGGTCGAGGAGTCGTACCACCCGAACCGCGCCGGGCACGCCAGCGGCTACCTGCCCGCGCTGCGGGGTGTCGTCGGCTAGGGAATTCCGGAACGTGGGAGTGCCTGATCAGATGGCTGACCTGCGACCAGATCACTCTCCGGCCGCTTCGGTGGACCGCCAGGTGAGCGGGCGTTAACATGGCCTTGTTAACGCCCGCTAACCTGAGGTCTGGGGAGCATGGACGCACCTGTCCTGCGCAGCGCCGCCGAGCCGTCGGACCGCTACGCCAAGGAGCACACCGCGCTCGTCGACGAGCTGCGGAGCAAGCTCGCCACCGCCGCGCTCGGCGGTCCCGAGAAGGCACGTCAGCGCCACGTCGACCGCGGCAAGCTGTTGCCCCGCGAACGCGTGGACACGCTGGTCGACCCCGGTTCGCCGTTCCTCGAGCTGTCGCCGCTGGCCGCGAACGGCATGTACGGCGACGAGGCGCCGGCCGCGGGCATCATCACCGGCGTCGGGCGGGTCTCCGGGCGCGAGTGCGTGATCGTCGCGAACGACGCCACGGTCAAGGGCGGCACGTACTACCCGATCACGGTCAAGAAGCACCTGCGCGCGCAGGAAGTGGCGCTGCAGAACAACCTCCCCTGCATCTACCTCGTCGACTCCGGCGGCGCGTTCCTGCCCAAGCAGGACGACGTGTTCCCCGACCGCGAGCACTTCGGCCGGATCTTCTACAACCAGGCCACCATGTCGGCCAGGGGCATCCCGCAGATCGCCGCCGTGCTCGGCTCGTGCACCGCCGGTGGCGCGTACGTGCCGGCGATGAGCGACGAGGCGATCATCGTCAGGAACCAGGGCACGATCTTCCTCGGCGGTCCGCCGCTGGTGAAGGCCGCGACCGGTGAGGTGGTCAGCGCCGAGGACCTCGGCGGCGGCGAGCTGCACTCGCGCACGTCCGGCGTCACCGACCACCTGGCGGAGAACGACGCGCACGCGCTGAGGATGGTCCGCTCGATCATCTCGACGCTCGGACCGCGCGACCGGCGGCCGTGGGACGTCGCGAAGACCGAGGCGCCCGTGGTCGACCCCGACGACCTCTACGGCGTCGTGCCGACGGACTCCCGGACGCCCTACGACGTGCGCGAGGTGATCGCGCGGATCGTCGACGGCTCGAAGTTCCAGGAGTTCAAGAAGGAGTACGGGCAGACGCTCGTCACCGGCTTCGCGCGCATCCACGGCCACCCGGTCGGCATCGTCGCGAACAACGGCATCCTGTTCGGCGAGTCCGCGGTCAAGGGCGCGCACTTCATCCAGCTGTGCGACAAGCGGTCCATCCCGCTGGTGTTCCTGCAGAACATCACCGGGTTCATGGTCGGCCGCGAGTACGAGGCGGGCGGCATCGCCAAGCACGGCGCCAAGATGGTGACGGCGGTGGCCTGCGCGCGGGTCCCGAAGTTCACCGTGATCATCGGCGGCAGCTTCGGCGCCGGCAACTACTCGATGTGCGGCCGGGCGTACTCGCCGCGGTTCCTGTGGATGTGGCCCAACGCCCGCATCTCCGTGATGGGCGGGGAGCAGGCGGCGTCCGTGCTCGCGACCGTGCGCCGCGACCAGCTCGGAGACGAGTGGTCGGCGGAGGACGAGGAGGCGTTCAAGGCGCCGATCCGCCGGCAGTACGAGGACCAGGGCAACCCGTACTACTCGACCGCGCGGCTGTGGGACGACGGCGTGATCGACCCGCGGGACACCCGCACGGTGCTCGGCCTCGCGTTGTCCAGCGCGGCCAACGCCCCCATCGACGATGTTTCCTACGGCGTCTTCCGGATGTGATCATGTTCGACAGCGTTCTGGTGGCGAACCGCGGGGAGATCGCGGTCAGGGTGATCCGCGCGCTGCGGTCGCTCGGGATTCGTTCCGTCGCCGTGTACTCCGACGCGGACGCCGAGGCGTTGCACGTCAGGCTGGCCGACGAGGCCGTGCGCATCGGGCCCGCCGCGGCCCGCGAGAGCTACCTGTCCATCGAGAAGATCGTCGCGGCGGCCGTCCAGACCGGCGCGCAGGCGATCCACCCCGGCTACGGCTTCCTCGCGGAGAACACCGCGTTCGCGGCGGCCTGCGACGAGGCGGGGATCGTGTTCGTCGGCCCGCCCGCGTCGGCGATCGAGGCGATGGGCGACAAGATCCGCGCGAAGCTGACGGTGTCGGCGGCGGGCGTTCCCGTGGTGCCGGGCCGCACCCGCGAGAACATGTCCGACGACGAGATCGCCGAGGCCGCCGTCGAGATCGGTTTCCCCGTGCTGCTCAAGCCCTCCGCGGGCGGGGGCGGCAAGGGCATGCGGCTGGTGCACGAGGAGTCCGCGCTGCGCGAGGCGATCGAGTCGGCCCGCCGGGAGGCGCGCGGGTCGTTCGGCGACGACACGCTGCTGGTCGAGCGGTTCATCACGAACCCGCGCCACATCGAGATCCAGGTCCTCGGTGACCGGTACGGCAACGTGGTCCACCTCGGCGAGCGCGAGTGCAGCCTCCAGCGCCGGCACCAGAAGATCATCGAAGAGGCGCCCTCACCGTTCCTCACGCCGGAGATGCGCGAGGCGATGGGCTCGGCGGCGGTCGACGCGGCCAAGTCCGTCGGGTACGTCGGCGCGGGCACCGTCGAGTTCATCGTGGACGGTGCGTCCGGCGACTACTTCTTCATGGAGATGAACACCCGGCTGCAGGTCGAGCACCCGGTGACCGAGATGGTCACGGGCGTCGACCTCGTCGAGTGGCAGCTCCGCGTGGCGTCGGGAGAGGCCCTCGACCTGACCGTCGAGCTGCGCGGCCACTCGGTCGAGGCGCGCGTCTACGCCGAGGACCCGTCGCGCGGCTTCCTGCCGACCGGCGGCCGGGTGCTGGCGCTGAGCGAACCCACCGACGTCCGCGTGGACTCCGGTCTGTACGAAGGACTCGTCGTCGGTTCGGACTACGACCCGATGCTCGCCAAGGTGATCGCGCACGGCCGCACCCGCGAGGAGGCGCTGCGGCGCCTCGACCACGCGCTCGGCGAGATGGTGCTGCTCGGCGTCACGACGAACATCCCGTTCCTGCGCGCACTCCTGCGCGACGAGGACGTCCGCGCCGGCGCCCTGGACACCGGCCTGGTCGAGCGGAAGCTGGACGCGCTGACGACGGCCGAGGTCCCGGACGAGGTCTACGTCGCGGCCGGCCTGGAGCGCTCCCTGCAGCCGCACGGCGACGACCCGTGGGACCAGCTGACCGGCTGGCGCGTCGGCGAGCACGCCTGGACGACCTGGCGGATCAACGACGTCGACGTGCGCGTGCGCGGCGACGAAGTCGTCGTGGGTGCCGGAGAACCGGTCAGGGCGCGCGCTCGCAGGGAAGGCGCCGACCTGCTCGTCGGTTCGCGCCGCTACTCGATGGCCCGCGACGGCGACGTGCTGTGGCTGGGCCGCGACGGCGCCTCCTGGGCGTTGGTCGAGGCCGAGTTCCTCCTCGGCGCCGCCGGTGGCGCCGCCGCCTCCGGCGGCCCGGTGAAGTCCCCGATGCCCGGCACCGTGCTGGTCGTGCGCGCGGAGCAGGGCGAGGAAGTGACCGCCGGTCAAGCGTTGTTCGTGGTCGAGGCCATGAAGATGGAGCACACCGTGACCGCACCGGTCGACGGCGTGCTCGCCGAAGTGAACGTTCAGGCAGGCCAGCAGGTCGCACTCGACCAGGTGCTGGCCCTCGTCGTCTCTCACGAGGAGTGACAGTGGTGTTGGACTTCAGGCTCCCGAGCGAGTACGAGGACCTGCGCAAGACCGTCGAGGAGTTCGCCCGCGAGGAGGTGGCGCCGGTCATCGGCGACTACTACGAGCGCTGCGAGTTCCCGTACCCGATCGTCGCGAAGATGGGGCAGATGGGCCTGCTCGGCCTGCCGTTCCCCGAGGAGCACGGCGGCATGGGCGGCGACTACTTCGCCCTGTGCGTCACGCTGGAGGAGCTCGCGCGCGTCGACTCGTCGGTCGCGATCACGGTCGAGGCGGCCACGTCGCTCGGCGCGATGCCGATCTACCGCTTCGGCACCGACGAGCAGAAGGCGCGGTGGCTGCCATCGCTCACCTCGGGTGAGAAGCTCGGCGCGTTCGGCCTCACCGAACCGGGCTCCGGCTCCGACGCGGGCGGCCTGACCACCACCGCGCGCCTCGAAGGCGACGAGTGGGTCATCAACGGCACCAAGGCGTTCATCACGAACTCCGGCACCGACATCACCGGTCTCGTCACCGTCGCCGCCGTCACGGGCACCCTCCCGGACGGCCGCAAGGAGATCTCCTCGATCATCGTCCCGTCCGGCACCCCGGGCTTCACGGTGTCGAAGAAGTACTCCAAGGTCGGCTGGAACGCCTCCGACACCCGTGAGCTGTCCTTCGCCGACTGCCGCGTGCCCGCCGCGAACCTCCTCGGCGAGCGAGGCCGCGGCTTCGCCCAGTTCCTGCGCACGCTGGACGAGGGGCGCGTCGCCATCGCCGCGCTGTCCGTCGGCCTCGCGCAGGGCTGCGTGGACGAGTCGGTCCGCTACGCCCACGAACGCGAGACGTTCGGTGCGAAGATCGGCACCTACCAGGCGATCCAGTTCAAGATCGCCGAGATGGAGGCCCGCGTCCACACCGCGCGCCTCGCGTACTACGAGGCGGCGTCGAGGATGCTGCGCGGCGAGCCGTTCAAGAAGCAGGCGGCCATCGCGAAGCTCGTGTCGTCCGAGGCGGCGATGGACAACGCCCGCGACGCCACGCAGATCTTCGGCGGCTACGGCTTCATGAACGAGTACCCGGTGGGCCGCTTCTACCGCGACGCCAAGATCCTGGAGATCGGCGAGGGCACGTCCGAGGTGCAGAAGATGCTGATCGCCCGCGAGCTCGGCCTGCACTGACGCTGGTCCGTTCCAGCCGAATAACTCCAAACCACCGGTTCGGCCCGTTCTGCCCGGCTACCGTCGTTTCCCTCCGCACGAGTGTGAGGGAGCAGATGACAGGTAGCCGGGCAGAACCCGTTTTCCCGGGTTCGAACGTTCTCCTCGAGGTCATTCGCGGCCTGTGCGACCGGCCCGGGTTCTTCTACCGGAGCAGGACCGAGGAAGTGGTCGGCGACCAGCCGCTCCCGCTGCTCTACCTGGAGAGCGAAGCCAGTCCGACGGACTTCCTGCACGCACTCGGGCGCAAGCTCGACGAAGGGCGCCCGCCGATCCCGCACGCCTACGTCGACGTGTCCGCGGTCAGTGCGGAGGTCGCCAAGAGGTGGCCGCCGGAGGCGCGGGAGACCGAGCCGCTGCTGCCGCTGCTCGACGTGCTGAGCCACCGGTTGTCGGAGGTCCACGTCGGCAGCGAGCGGCTGACGCGGTTCGACCACTACCGGCTCGTCGACTGGCTCACGAGCAAGCGGCTGCCGCGCAAGCCGGGCCGCGACGACCGGGCGAGCGTCGTCGAGCTGCTGCGGCAGTGGACCGGCAGGACCGGGGGCGGCGGCGACGAGCTCAACCGGGCCGTTGACGCGTTCATCCCGAACCTCGTCACGCGGCTGGGGCTCGGGCTCGTCGCGTGGGTCGGCAGCAAGGCGGGGTTCCGCTGGCTCGGCAAGCGCGTGCCGGGGCTGCGGCGCGAGTCCCGGTGGTTCATGAAGGGGCAGAACTTCGCGCTGCCGCACCACTCCATCGAGTTCCTCGGGTTCGCCGAGCGGCTCACCCTCGGCCGGCGCGAGTCGGAGAACACCGAGCAGATCAAGCTGCTGCTCGTGCACGCGTTCCTGGAGGACCTGCGGATCGCGTACCGGCGGCGCTCCCGCTTCCTGCCGCGCAGGGCCGGGTGGCGGCGCACCGCCTACATCCCCGTGCTGCTCGACGGCGTCACGGAGGACAACGGCGGCTGGGAGCTGCTGGAGCTGATCAACGACGTCCGCAACGAGACGGGCGAGCTCGACCCGTTGCTGGTGATCGCGGCCAGCTCGGTGCAGCCCGCCCTGTCGCGGCGGCTCGGGACCGCGCCGGTCGTGCCGGACGAGACCGCGGAGGCGCTGGCGACGTGGCGGGAGGAGCTGCCGCGCAAACGGCAGATGCTCGCGCCCGACGCCCGCTACCTCATGATCAGGCTGCCGTTCGCGGACCCGGACAAGAAGAAGTGGAAGGGCGCGCCCTCGTTCCACGCCCCGCCGGTGCGGTGGCTCGCGAAGTCGCGGCGGCTGGAGGCCATCATCGCGGCGGTGGTCCTGGTGCTGCTGGTGCCGGGGTTCGTGACCGTGCAGAACCACTTCGAGGCCAACTGCTCCATCGTCGGCTCCGCGGTCTCGCCCGGCGTGTCGACGAGGCTGGTGGAGGTCGAGGGCAACGTCGAGTGCCTCGGCTACAGCGACAACAGCGGTCAGGTGTTCGGCGCCAACGAACGGCTGCGGTGGACGCAGCGGGCGGTCTTCGCGCAGAACGACGAGGCGGAACGGTTGCGCGCCGGCTCCACGCGCCCGCTCGTGACGGTGCTCTACTTCTCGAGCCTCACCCACAGGGACAGCAACCCCGACGCCGACCACTCCAGGGCGGAGGAGCTCGAGGGCATGCTGCTGCGGCAGCGGCAGCAGAACGACAGGTCGAGCTCGGGACCGCTGCTGCGCGTCGTGGTCGCGAACGGCGGCGCGAAGATGAACCGCGCGCACGACGTGCTGACCGAGATGCTCACCCCGTTGCTGGAGCGGGACCCGAGCATCATCGGCGTGGTCGGGCTCGACCGCAGCGTCGAGCAGACCAGGAAGGTCATCACCTCGCTCGGGTCGCTCGGCGTGCCGACCATCGGCACCACGCTCACCGAGGCGTCGCTGCCGAAGCTCTCCACGATGTACTTCCAGCTGATCCCCGGCAACGTGCGGCAGGCCGACCTCGTCCGGCGCTACGCCCAGCACGTCCGCGCGACCAAGGTGACGATCCACCACCCGAAGCTGCGGCAGGACGACGTCTACCTCGACAACCTGGTCGCCGTCCTGGGTCAGGAGCTCGCCAGGTCGGGCGTGAACTACGAGGCGCGCGAGTGGGCGGGCGGACCGCAGGAGGTGCCGTCGCAGTGCGTCGAGGACCATTCCGGCGAACTGGTGTTCTTCGCGGGCCGCGAGGAGCACTTCGGCGAGTTCCTCCAGGCCGTCGGCAGGAACTGCTACGACAAGAACCGCCTGCCGCGCATCCTCGCGGACGACGCGATCATCCGGTTCATCGCGCAGGAGGCCAGCCGCAAGCGCGACTCGCTGGCCGGCATGCGGGTGTCCTACGTGAGCATGGCGGGCCTCGTCGTGCTCGCCGGCAAGCCCTGCGTGGAGGGCAGGCCGGACGAGAGGACGCGCGGCGGTCTGCCCCTCGACGCCTTCTGCGCCGGCTACAGCAAGCTGGCCGGGGAGGTCCAGGCCTCCTCGCTGCCCCGCGAGGACAAGCCCGCCAAGCCGTGGCCCGGCGAGCACATGGCGGTCGCCTACGACGCGGCGGGGCTCTTCCTCGACGCCGTCCGCAACGCCCAGGCGCGCCTGGCCGGGCACACCCCGCACCGCGGTGCGATCGGCGGCGAGCTGCGCGAGCTGGAGTTCTTCGGCGCCACCGGACGCACGGACTTCGCGGTGTCGCGGGTCGGCGAGACCAGGAACTTCACGATCCTCGAGATCGCCGACATCTACGAGTTCGACCAGCAGCCGACGTGCGTGTTCCTGACCGGCGACCTGTACGGGCCGGACTCGCCGCGGCAGGACAACGGCTGTCCCGCCTAGATCTTCGGCACCGCCCGGTCGATGATCGCGGCGAAGTCGGTCGAGCGGGGGAGCGTGCCGAACGCGACTCCCCAGTCACCGCCCAGCCGCGAGGCGAGGAACGCGTCCGCCACGGCGGGGTGCCCGTGCCGCACGAGCAGGGCGCCCTGCAGGACCAGCGCCATCTTCTCGACGACCCGGCGCGCCTGCGACTGGTCCACGTCGGACAGCGCGGTGCCCAGTTCGCCCACCGCCCTGTCGATCCGCGGGTCGACGCCGGTGACGGCGGCGAGGAACTCCTGCACGGACTCGGGTTCCTTGCGCATGGCGCGCAGGACGTCGAGCGCGGCGACGTTGCCCGAGCCCTCCCAGATCGACATGAGCGGCGACTCGCGGAACAACCGCGGCATCCCGCTGTCCTCGATGTAGCCGTTGCCGCCCAGGCATTCCAGGGCCTCGGCCGCGTGCACCGGGCCGCGCTTGCAGACCCAGTACTTCGTGACCGCGAGGCCGAGCCGCGGCCTGTGCCGGGCGAGCCACATCGCGGTCGTGGTCGCCGCCTCGGACTCGATCGCGAGGTCCGCCAGCACGTTGCGCATGGCGGGCTGGTCGAGGAGGTGGCTGCCGAACGCCTTGCGGTGCGCGGCGTGGTGCGCTGCCTGCCGCAGTCCGAGCCGCATGCCGGCCGCGGTGCCGAGCACGCAGTCGAGCCTTGTCATGTTGACCATCTCGATGATCGTGCGCACCCCGCGGCCCTCGTCGCCGACCCGGTGCGCGAACGCCCCGTCGTACTCGACCTCGGCGGAGGCGTTGGACCTGTTCCCCAGCTTGTCCTTCAGGCGTTGCAGGAAGAACCGGTTGCGCGTGCCGTCCGGGAGCACCCGCGGCACCAGGAAGCACGTCAGCCCGCCGGGGGCCTGTGCGAGCGTGAGGAACACGTCCGACATCGGCGCCGAGGTGAACCACTTGTGCCCCGTGAGCACGTAGCCGTCCTGCACGGGCTTCGCGACGGTGGTGTTCGCCCGGACGTCCGAGCCGCCCTGCTTCTCGGTCATCGACATGCCGGCGACCAGGCCCCGCTTCGCGAGCGGCGGGCGGAGGCCGAAGTCGTAGGTCCGTGCGGTGAGAAGGGGTTCGTAGGCCGCGGCCAGGTCCGGCGCCACGCGCAGAGCGGGCACGGCCGCGTAGGTCATCGAAATCGGACAACCGTGACCGGCCTCGGTCTGGGACCACACGTAGAACCTCGCCGCGCGCTCCAGGTGCCCACCGTCGACGAAGGCGTGCAAACCGTGCGAAACGGCGACGTTCATCAGATCGTGCCAGGCGGGGTGGAACTCGACCTCGTCGATCCGGTAGCCGTACCGGTCGTGCGTGTGCAGCACGGGCGGGTGGGCGTTGGCGAGGCGGCCGCGCTCCTGCCACTCGTGGCTGCCCGCGAGCCTGCCGAGGGAGTGCAGCTCGGCGTCGTCGACCCAGCTGAGCAGGGCGGGGTCGTCCGCGACGTCGTGACCGCTCAGCGGCGGGACCTGGTTGGTCACCTCGTGCGTAGCCATGCCCGGCACGTTACTACTCGCGGGTAACTTTGGGCAGGGTGCGCCGGAAGATCGCCGGGTCATTCCGGCTTTTGGGCGTGCCAACGGCGCTGACGAGGAATAACGTCGTCGGCGTGAGTGACCATGGGCACAGCTCGGCCGTGGCTGCGTTGAGCGCGCAGTACGCCGCGATGCGCGAAGGTGCGCCGGTGCGGCTCGCGAAGAAGACGTCGAACCTCTTCCGGTTCCGGGCCGACCAGTCCGGCGGGCTCGACGTCGGCAGGTTCGACCAGGTCCTGTCCGTGGACCCGGTCGGACGCACCGCACAGGTGCAGGGCATGACCACCTACGAGAACCTCGTCGCCGCGACACTGCGCCACGGCTTGATGCCGTTGGTCGTGCCGCAGCTCAAGACCATCACCCTCGGCGGTGCCGTGGCGGGACTCGGCATCGAGTCCACGTCCTTCCGCAACGGCCTCCCGCACGAGTCCGTGCGGGAGCTGGAGATCCTCACCGGCGACGGCGAAGTGGTCGTCTCCAAACCGGACGACGACCTCTTCCGCGCCTTCCCGAACTCCTACGGCACGCTCGGCTACGCGCTGCGGCTGGAGATCGAGCTGGAGCCGGTGCGCCGGTACGTGCGGCTGCGGCACGTGCCGTTCGGCTCCTTCGAGGAGTGCGCCGCCGTCATCGAGGAGGTCTGCGCGGACGGCTCGGCGGACTTCGTCGACGGCACGGTCTTCTCCCGCGGAGAGATGTACCTGACGCTGGGCCACTACGCCGACATCGCGCCCTACACGTCGGACTACACGGGCAACCAGATCTACTACCGGTCCATCCAGAAGCGCCGCACGGACCACCTGACGATCCACGACTACCTGTGGCGCTGGGACACCGACTGGTTCTGGTGCTCGCGGGCGTTCGGGGCGCAGAACCCGGTCGTGCGCCGCCTGTGGCCGAAGCGCTACCTGCGGTCGGACGTGTACCGCAGACTGGTGGCGAAGCACCGGCAGCTGCGGCCGCGGGTGGACGTCGAGCCGGTGATCCAGGACGTGGAGATCCCGGTCGCCGGCCTGGCCGAGTTCCTCGACTTCTTCGACCGCGAGATCGGCATCTCGCCGGTGTGGCTGTGCCCGGTTCGCCTGCGCGACACCACGGGCTGGCCGCTGTACCCGATGGACGCGGACACGCTGTACGTGAACGTCGGGTTCTGGTCGGAGGTCCCGGTGCGTCCGGGGGAGAAGATGGGTGACCGCAACCGGCTGATCGAGCGCGAGGTGGCGCGGCTGGGCGGCCACAAGTCGCTGTACTCGGACTCGTACTACACCGAGGACGAGTTCTGGCGGCACTACAACGGTTCGCACTACCGGGCCGTGAAGGCCCGGTACGACCAGACGAACCGCCTGCCTGATCTGTACGCCAAGTGTGTCAGGGGACGATGAATGCGGTTGGCCTCCGTTTTCCAGCGCATCACCGGTGGCGGCGACGTTCGCTTCCAGGCCTACGACGGCAGCACCGCCGGCCCGGCGGCCGCGCCGGTGTCCATCGAGATCAAGACTCCCGAGGCCCTGTCCTACCTCGCCTCCGCGCCGGGTGAGCTGGGCCTCGCCCGCGCCTACGTGACGGGACACCTGGAGATCCTCGGCGACGTGCACGCCGGCCTCTCCCGGCTCTCGGAGTTCTCCCTGCGCGGGCTGCCGTGGCTGCAACGCGTGGAGCTGCTTAGGTTCCTCGGCGGCGTCCGGTTGTCGCACAAGGTGCCCCCGCCGCCGCAGGAGACCCGGCTGCGCGGCCTGCGCCACTCGAAGGCCCGCGACCGGCAGGCCATCGCCCACCACTACGACGTCTCGAACCAGTTCTACGAGTGGGTCCTCGGCCCGTCGATGGCCTACACCTGCGCGGTCTACCCCTCCGCCGAGTCCACTTTGGAGGAGGCCCAGTTTGAGAAGCACGACCTGGTGGCCCGCAAGCTCGGCCTGAAGCCCGGCATGAAACTGCTCGACGTCGGCTGCGGCTGGGGCGGCATGGTGATGCACGCCGCCCGCGAGTACGGCGTGCGCGCGATCGGTGTGACGCTCTCGCGCAACCAGGCGGAGTACGCGCAGAAGGCGATCGTCGAGGCGGGCCTGTCGGACCTGGCCGAGGTGCGCCACCTCGACTACCGCGACGTCCGCGAGACGGGCTTCGACGCGGTGTCGTCCATCGGCCTCACCGAGCACATCGGCAAGGCCAAGCTGCCCGGCTACTTCGCGTCGCTCTACCGCAAGCTCAAGCCCGGCGGGCGCCTGCTCAACCACTGCATCACCCGCCCGGACAACAAGCAGCGGGCGCTGTCCGGCCCGTTCATCGACCGGTACGTGTTCCCGGACGGCGAACTGGTCGGCCCGGGACACCTGGTGTCGCTGATGCACGACACCGGGTTCGAGGTGCGGCACGAGGAGAACATCCGCGAGCACTACGCCCTCACGCTCGCAGCCTGGGGCCGCAACCTCGAGGAGCACTGGGACGAGGCCGTCGAGGAGGTCGGGGAGGCCCGCGCCCGCGTGTGGCGGCTCTACCTGGCGGCGTCGCGGCTCGGTTTCGACCGCAACAACATCCAGCTGCACCAGGTGCTCGGCGTGAAGCTGGACGGGACGACGTCGCACATGCCGCTGCGGCCGGACTGGCTGTCCTGAGCTGCGGCGAACCCGGCGGATCCGCGGTCAGGTAATCGGCGGAAAGGCGACTGGTGAGACGCTTTCGTCGCACCAGCCGATCCCCCGATCGGGGCAAGTGGTGCCATAATGACACCATGAAGCGGATGAACCTGAGGGATGTGCCGGACGAGGTCTACACGGCCCTCGCGGACGGCGCCGCCGCGAACCACCAGTCGCTGAACGCCTTCGTGGTGGAACGGCTGACCGAAGCCGCCCGCGTGCTGACGATCGGTGACTACCTGGCGACGTACGAGCCGCCCGCCGGTACCGGACTGGCGTTGGAGCACGCCACGGCCGCTGTGCGTGAGGCACGGGACGCTTCGTGAGCCTTGCTGTCGTCGACGCTTCCGTGCTGGCCACGTTCTACGCGGCTGATGACCCGCGGCGTCACCAGACGGTCACCCGCATGTCCGCCGGGCACGGTTTGTTCGCTCCCGCGCATCTCGACGTGGAGGTGGTTTCGGCGTTGCGCACGATGGCCAGGGGCAACCCCGCACTCGCCACCGCGGTTCCGTCCGCGCTGGAACACCTGGCCGGACTGCCCGTGCGGCGGATGCCGTTGGCGCCGTTGCTGTCCCGCATGTGGGAGCTGCGCGACAACATCACCCCGTACGACGCCGCGTACGTCGCACTGGCCGAGCAACTGCGCGCAACGCTGATCACGTGCGACGTGCGCTTGGCGTCCGCTCCCGGCGCCAAGTGCACGTTCGACGTGATCTCCTAGTGGTGTGGCGTGCCACTAGCTCAGCCGGTCCACGATCTGCTTGGCGGTGTTCGACGGGATCGCGAACCCGATCCCCACGCTCCCCGCCTCCCCGCTGCTCGAAGCGGGCGAGTAGATCGCCGAGTTGATCCCGACCAGCTCGCCGGCCGCGTTCACCAGCGCGCCGCCGGAGTTGCCGGGGTTGATCGACGCGTCGGTCTGGATCGCCTGGTACGACACGGGTTGCGAGCGGCGCGTCTCGCCGGGCACGGTCACCTTGCGGTCCAGTGCCGAGACGATGCCGGTGGTCACGGTGCCCTGCAGGCCCGACGGCGAGCCGATGGCCATCACCGCGTCGCCGACCTTCACCGAGCCCGAGTCCGCCCACTTGACCGGCGTGAGGCCCGAGACGCCGGACGCCTGCAGCACCGCGAGGTCGGAGGTGGGGTCGGTGGAGACGACGGTGGCGGGCACCTCGCGGCCGTCGTTGAACTTCACCGTCACCTGGCCGCCGGCGGAGGCGACGACGTGGTTGTTGGTGAGGATCCTGCCGTCGGCGGAGAGGACCACCCCGGAGCCGAGGCCGTTGCCGACGTTCACCTGCACGACGGAGGGCAGCACCTGCGCGGCGACGGCGCTCCAGTCCGGTGTGGACGTGTTCGCGATCGTCCGCGCCGCGACGGGCGACGAGGCGGCGGGTGCGTCCGACGAGGCGACCACCGCTCCGGTGACGCCTCCGAACAGGCCGGCGACGAGTGCCGCGGCCGTCAGCGCGGGGGCCGTCCTGCGCCAGAACTTCGGCGCGGCGACGGGCTGCGGTTCCACCAGTGACCCGCTCATC
Organism: Lentzea sp. DG1S-22; assembly: GCF_036321065.1. Taxonomy (NCBI): domain Bacteria; kingdom Bacillati; phylum Actinomycetota; class Actinomycetes; order Pseudonocardiales; family Pseudonocardiaceae; genus Lentzea; species Lentzea sp. DG1S-22. The sequence goes on from NZ_CP143276.1 coordinate 7,040,024, forward strand.
GCGGGGAAGCTCTGCTCGGTCATGGCTCCACGGTGGACCCCGACCTTGTGAGCAACCTGTGCCGGAACCCGGGAAAACCCTGATAAGAACTAGCTGAGAAGCAGCGAGGAGACCTCTGAGACCGATAACGCCGGGCCGAAGTGCGGGCCCTGCGCGCCCGTCACGCCCAGCTCCGCCAGCCGCGCCGCCTCACCGGCGGTCCGCACGCCGTCGGCGTACAGCGGCAGCCGCAGCACCGCCGCCCACCGCAGCAGGGCCACCGCGGCCGTCTCCTCCATGCGGATCGCGTCCGGGCCGAAGGCGTGCGCGACGGCGCTGTTGAACTTCACGCCGCTCCACGGCAGCACCCGCAGTCGGCCCACGCCGACGTTGCCCCCGCTGACCTGGCCGACCACGAGTCCGACGCCGCGCTCGGTGAGGATCGTGAGCTCTTCGAGCTGGTCGTCGTTCAGCGACGCCGGCACGTGCTCGTGCAGTTCGAAGCGCAGCAACGACGCGGGGAGACCCGTGCGCTCCAGCACGCGGAGGACCTCGGCGACGAGCTCGGGCTCCTGGCACAGCCGCAGGGGCAGGTCGATCGTCAGCACGGGCGTCCGGGGACCCAGTTCGTCGTGCCACGCGCTCACCTGCGCACACGCCTCCTCGACCGCCCACCGAACGAGGCGGACGACCATGCCGTTGCCGGTGGCCCGCCCCAGGAACACCTCGGGGCACAGCACGCCCTGCTCGGGGTGGTCCCACACGATCCTCGCTTCGAGCGCGAGCACGGAACCGTCGGCGAGCGAGTGGACCGGAACGTAGTCGACGCGGAACTGGTTTTCCTCCAGCGCACCCGGGATCGACGCCGCGAGCGCGTACCGCTCCTTGTCCCGTGCGTCCCTCTCCGGGTCGTACAGCGCCCATTGCGCCTTGCCGTCGCGCTTGGCCCAGGCGACCGTCACGTCCGCCGCGCGCAGCAGGTCCGCCGCGTCACCGCCGCGGGCGCCGCGCGGGACGACGCCGACGCTGGTCGTCACGCCGACGCCGTGGCCGTCGATCCAGGTCGCCTCCTCCAGGCGCCGCGTGAACTCCTCGACCAGGGCGATCACCGAGGCCGTGTCGCGCGGGTCCCTGATCAGCACGCCGAACTCGTCCTCGCCGATGCGCGCGACCTTGCCGACGTCCTCGGTGAACACCTCCCGCAGGTGCTGGGCGACGTGCACCAGCACCTGGTTGCCGACGTCGTGGCCGAAGGCGTCGTTCACGCCGCGGAACCCGTCGACGTCGATCTGGACCAGCGCGAGGCTCTCCGGGCCCTTCGACCCGGTCGCGCCCTCGAGCCAGCCGAGGAACTGCGCCCGGTTCGGCAGGCCAGTCTGCACGTCGTTGAGGCTCTGCCGGAGGAGCTGCGACTGCAGCGCGCGCATCTCGTCCATGTTCTCGATCATGGTGACGAGGTACGGCGGCGTGCCGTCCTCCTCGCGCACCAGCGAGATCGCCATGTGCGTCTGGATGGTCTCGCCGTCGCTGCGGACCATCCGCTTCTCGACGCGCACGTTGTCGTGCTCGGACGCGACCAGCCGCATGGTGAGCTGCCGCAGGTCTTCCCTGTCGTCGGGGTGCACGAGGTCGCGGCCGCTCATCCGCCGCACGTCCTCGTGCCTGTAGCCGAGCATCGTCAGCAACGCGTCGTTGACGTCGATGATCTCGCCCTTGAGACCGCTCACGACGATCCCGAACGCCGCGCTGGAGAAGACCGCCCGGAACTTGGTCTCGCTCGCCCTGACCGCGCTCTCGGCCCTGCGCATCGCGTTGATGGCGGCCGTGCGGCTGAGTTCCTGCTGGGCGAGCGTGAGGTCGCGCAGGCCCTCGGCGTACCCGGCGGCGAGTGCGGCCAGCTGAGCGGGTGTGACCGGGGTGTGCTCACCGAGGTGCGCGAGCGACCGCTCCAGCGTCGCCGAGGAGGTGAAGCCGTGCTCGACCATCGACCGGCCGACCCGCCGGGCCTCGTCCACGCCACCGCGGAGCAACTGCTCGACGTAGCCGCCGAGCTGTCGCGCCAGCTTCTCGCGCGTGAAGTTCGCGACGAGCGTGGTGGAGATCGCCGCCGCCCACTGCACGGCGGACTCGCGGAGGTCGACCATGTTCATCCAGCTCGGTGGCCATTCGTGAGGACCGGGTGATCTGCGGGAGGTCCGACGGACATGCTCACTGATCGGTCACACCCTGTCCAACCGAACCTCGAATCCCGGTCGGGATTCGGCGAATCCACCACGAATTCACTCGTTTGAACTAATGAATCACCTTGCTGAAGGCCAGCGGACCAATTGTCGGGGGATCCGTCGCCACGTCGAACAACGGTGTGTAACCGGTCGCCAGGTACAGCCCTTTCGCCTCCGGCTGGCGCGGCCCCGTGGTGAGGTGGATCCTGCTGTACCCAAACGTTCTCGCCTCGTTCTCGAGTTCGGCGAGCACCCGCCGCGCCAATCCGCGGCGGCGGTGTTGTGAATGGGTCCAAATGCGTTTCATCTCGGCGGTTTCTTCGTCGTAGCGCTTGAACGCGCCACCCGCCACGGCCACGCCGCCTTCCACCAGCAGGAGGAATTGGCCGTTCGGCGGTTCGAACACGTCCGCCGGTCGTTGCATCTCCTCTGCGCCCGATGGCCCGTAGCGAGACGTGTACTCGTACGTGAGTTCCGCGACCAACGGCGCCGCTTCCGGGGCGGACTGCCGGACGCGGCGCACCTCGAGCGTCGTCATGCGGCCCTGGCCCGGTCGCGCTTCGCGACTTCCTCGCGCACCAGCGGGATCACGTACCGGCCGAAGTCGATCCCGGCGCAGCCGCGGGGCAGGGACCGTCACCCCGCGTCCACCACGCGAGAACTACTTGACGGCCTCCGCCGCCGAGCGGCCCGCGACGCGCCCGGAGAACAGGCAGCCGCCGAGGAACGTGCCCTCCAGCGCCCGGTAGCCGTGCACGCCACCGCCGCCGAACCCCGCGGCCTCCCCGGCGGCGTAGAGCCCCGGCAGCACCTGGCCGGAGGTGTCGAGCACCCGCGACGACAGGTCGGTGTGCAGGCCGCCCAGCGTCTTGCGGGTGATCACCGAGAGCCGCACGGCGATCAGCGGACCGGCCAACGGGTCGAGCAGCCGGTGCGGCTCGACGACCCGGATCAGCTTGTCCGTGAGGAACTGCCGCGCCGAGCGGATCGCGTTGACCTGCATGTCCTTGCTCAGCCCCGCGGTGACCTGGCGGTCGCGCTCGACGATCGTCCTCTCGAGCTCGGCGGCGTCGATCCTGCCGTCGCCGGTGAGGGCGTTCATGCCGCGGGCGAGGTCCGCGACCGTGCGCGCCTGGATGAACTCCTCGGACCTCCGCGCGAACGCCTCGACCGGCGCGACCGCGCCCGGCAGCGCGCGCTTGAGGACCGCCCTCGTGTCCTTGCCGGTCAGGTCCGGGTTCTGCTCGGAGCCCGACAGCGCGAACTCCTTGCCGATGATCTTCTTGTTCAGCACGAACCACGAGTGCTCGTGGCCGTGGGTGGTGATGTGCTGCAACGCACCCAGCGCGTCGAAGCCGGGGAACAGCGGGATCGGCAGGCGCCTGCCGTCGGCGTCGAGCCACAGCGGCGACGGGCCGGGCAGGATGCGGATGCCGTGCCGCGACCAGACCGGCGCGTAGTTCGCGATGCCCTCGGGGTAGTGCCACATGCGGTCGGCGTTGATGATCGCGCCGCCGGCCTTCTGGGTGATCTCCATCATCGAGCCGTCGACGAAGTCCGGCACGCCCGCGAGCATGAACTTCGGCGGCGTGCCCATCCGCTCCGGCCAGTTCCTGCGCACCAGGTCGTGGTTGCCGCCGATGCCGCCGGACGTGACGACCACGGCCTGCGCGCTGAGCGAGAACTCGCCGGCCACCGTGCGCGAACTCGGTTCGGCCCTGGCGTTCGACGACGGCTCCAGCACGTCACCGGACACGCCGTCGCACACGCCGTCGGTGACGTTGAGGCTCGTGACCTTGTGGCGGAACCTGAGCGTGACGAGCCCCTTCGCGACGCCCTCCCGCACCCGCCGCTCGAACGGCTCGACGATGCCGGGTCCCGTGCCCCATGTGACGTGGAAGCGCGGCACCGAGTTGCCGTGCCCGTCGGCCAGGTAGCCGCCGCGCTCGGCCCACTGCACGAAGGGGAACCAGCGGACACCCATGTTGTGCAGCCAGGAGCGCTTCTCACCGGCGGCGAAGTCCACGTAGGCCTGCGCCCACAGCCGTGGCCAGTGGTCCTCGTCCCGGTCGAACGCCGCCGAGCCCATCCAGTCCTGCAACGCCAGGTCGTGCGAGTCCTTGACCCGCAGCCTGCGCTGCTCGGGGGTGTCCACCATGAACAACCCGCCGAACGACCACCACGCCTGGCCGCCGAGCGACGCTTCCGGCTCCTGGTCGAGGAGGATGACCTTGCGGCCCGCGTCCGCGAGCTCTGCGGTCGCGACGAGACCTGCGAGGCCCGCGCCGACGACGATGACATCCGCGTCATGTGCCATCGGGCGAGTCTAGATCGACCGCTGGTCACGCACGAGACCTGAGTCAATTTCACTTTCTGGGCAGTCCTCGACGTCGTTCCGACGCGTCGCCGAGGTGAGCTTAGGCACGAAGACCACCCGTTTCGCGGCACCCGGCTCCGTCACCAACGGCGAGTTCCGTCTGTTCGAGTGGCGGATGGAGGCCTGTCAGCCGGGCGCGCCCCACTTCCACAAGACCTTCTCCGTGTCGTTCTACGTGGACTTCTTCCTCGATGTGGGCCGGGTGGAAGGGCTCGACCCGGACCAGCTGAGGGCGTTCTGCGAGCGGCACGACCGGTACAACCTCTGAAGGCCCGCCCGGCCGGGGCGCGGCTCGGAGGGGTGCCGCCGACCGCCACTACCGGTGAGGGGGGTTTCCGGAGTGCCGGTCGACGGCGGGTTGACCGCGGCGCGAGCACGCGCGCCTGCGGAAGGGCACTTCCGACCTGGGGGTGTCGGATCGCCCCGGCGCGCAGCTCGAGCGCCGGCGGCCAACCACTTGTTGAACGTACAACCGGTCTGCTGTGTTCCGGTCGGCTTTCACTGTGACCAGGCTCAATTCCTTCAGGTTTCCTTCAGGTCCGGCCGGGTAGGTCACTGGGCGTGACAGATGAACTCCCCACGATCACGAGCATCGCCGAGCTGGTCGGCTACGTGGGAGACGACGTCTACGTGCGGTGGTCGAAAGGCCCGGACGCGGACGCCGCCTCGACGTCGCGCGACTCGCTGACCGGCGTGGAGCTGCCCGGCCTCTCGGCGAGCCCGCTGCGGATCGAACCGTGGTGGGCCGACCGCTCCCGCGAGCTGTGGGTGGCACGCCGCCTGTTCGACTACCGGCACCTGCGCGACCTGCGCGGACCCGACGTGCGCGCCTGGGTCCTGCGGGGCGACGAGGTGGGCAGGGGGCCCGACAACGAGCCGCTGGTCCGCTGCCTCGACCCCCTGGCGTGGGTCGCCGACGAGGCGCTGCTCGAGTGCGAGGAGATGGTCAACGCCCAGCACTCCGAGGAGTGGGGGTCGCTCGACCGCTCTAGCTCAGGTCGGTGAGCTTGCGCTCCGCGGCCTTGCGGGCCTTCTCGGCGGCCGCGGTGATCCGCTTGGCGTCCTCCAGCCGCTCCGCCGCGCGGTCGAACGCCCGCTGTGCCGCCAGCTGGTCGGCCTGGGCCTCCCCGAGGGCCTGCTCGGCCTCGTCCAGCGCCTGCTGCGCCTCGGCCCGCTTCTTCTCCTGCCGCTCGCGCCGCTTGCGCGCCAGGGCGTCCTCGCCGTCGTCCGACGGCGGCTCGGGGGCGGGGAGGGTGAACCCGAAGCCGGAGTACTCGAGCGGCTTCGTGAGGTGCCCCGCCCGCACCTGCTCGGCGGACTCAGGGTCGGCCATCGCGGCCGTCAGCGTGTTGCGGACCTGCGTGACGGCGTCGTCCGCGAGCGGGCCGGTGAGCTCCAGGGTGCGGTAGACCAGGGCCTCCACGAGCTCCTTGCGCTTGCGGCCCAGCTCCCGCATGGTCAGCTGCGCCGTGGAGAGCCCCAGGGCCTCCTCCAGGCCCTCGGGGGCGTCGCGCACCAGCCGGTTCACCGCCCAGGCGCTCACGGTCGGCTTGCGCAGGTCGGCGATGGCCTTCGAGAGGTCCTTGTCGTCGGTCTGCTTGGCCGCGGCGTTGCGGGCCGCGGTGAACTCCTTCGGGGGCAGCCCGTAGAGCTCGTCGGCGACCGGCTTCAGGTCCATGGGCGCAAGGTAGCGCCTGATCAGCCTCCAGTCCTGCGGAACGCTCAACGGGCGGGACGTCTCTGGCGTTGGAGGAGCGTGACGCCCGGCATCGGGTGAACAGGATGGGGAGATGCACACCAGGTGGAGATGGGTTCTGTTCGGTCTCGGCGCTTCCGTGGCCGCCGGCGGACCGATCGCGATGGCGGGCGGCCCGTGGTACGGCTACGTCTTCGGCGGCCTGTGGTGCCTGATGGGCGGCACGGTGGCGTGGCGCAGCTTCGGCATGGGCACGAAGCTCACGCCGCAGGGCATCACGTCGAACAGCCTCGACCGGCAGACGACGGTCGAGTGGTGCGACGTGCGGGCCGTGGAGTCCTCCCGGCGCCGGAACCTGATCTTCTTCCACACCGTCGCCCCGGTCGTCCGGCACGACCGCGGCAAAGAGGTGCTCACCGAGCTGAGCCTGCTGTCGATCAAAAAGGACGTGGTGCCCGAACGCACGCGGCGGCACGTGGCGGAACTCCAGCAGGCCCTGAAAGCACATCGCGCCGACTGCCCGAGGTGCGGGGCGCGGCCGAAAGCGGTCGCGGCGGGCCTCGGCCTCGGTGCGAGGGTGCGTTCACGATTGCGTTCGCTATTGCGCGGAAATGGTGGTCGGAGCATCGTCCGGTGACGGGATCCTGTTACACGGCAACACCGTTCACCGTTGACACAGGCTTGACATTCCCCTCCATCAGCCCTTGACTGGAGGGCATCTGCTCGTTCCACGGCGACAAAGAAACGCGCAGCACTGAAACGCTGCTCGGACAAGCCGCTGAACAGTCCAATGTGGATATGAAGAATGCTCCGGGCAGACGATTGCCCCTCGTCAGGTGAAGAGATGTGCTTCGGAGCACTCTTTACCCCACGAAGGGCACATGCGCCGTGAAGAACTGGAGACGCCGCACCGGAACGGTCTTGCTGACCGCGGTGTTGGGCACTGCCGGGTTCGGCTTCGCCGCCACCCCTGCCATCGCGCAGAACGCTCCTCAGGAGCAGCCGGCCGCTGACAAGCAGCTGGACAAGAAGGACCGCGAGCTCGTCGACCAGGCCGCCCGCGAGGGCAAGCCGACCGTCGACCTGCTGGTCGCCGCCGAGGACGGCAAGACCGACGCCGCCGTCGCCGAGCTCGAGGCGCTCGGCGCCACGGTCCAGAAGACCGAGAAGGACGTCGACTACGTCAAGGTGACCATCCCGCGCGACAACGCGGAGAAGGCCGCCAAGCTGGCCTCGGTCAGCACCGTGGACGTCGACGGGCTGATCGCGCTCGACGACCCGCGTCCGCAGGGCATGGAGCAGCCGGCCCCGCAGAAGGCGCCGGACGCGAAGACCCCGCGCACGAACCCGTACATGCCGACGCAGGACACGCAGGCGGCGCAGTTCGCCACCGCGCACCCGAAGTGGGACGGCCGCGGCACCACGATCGCCGTGATCGACTCCGGCATCGACCTCGACACCCCGGCCCTGCAGACCACCAGCACCGGTGAGCGCAAGATCATCGACTGGTACAACGCGAACGCCACGAACTCCGGCGACGGCACCTGGGTCTCGATGACCAAGACCGGCGTCACCGGCAAGTTCACCAACGGCGGCCGCGAGTGGACCGCGCCGGCCACCGGCGGCCCGTACTCGTTCGGCCTCTTCCGCGAGACCGCGGGCGACCTGAACCTCGCGAACAGCGAGACCGGCGGCGACATCAACCGCGACGGTGACCGCGTCGACTCCTTCGGTGTCATCCAGGACATCACGACGAAGGAAGTCTTCGTCGACACCGACGGCGACGGCAACTTCACCAACAACAAGCGCATGATCGACTACAAGGTCAAGCAGGACGTCGGCTTCTTCGGCACCGACAACCCCGCGACCCCCGTCGTCGACCGCATCGCGTTCGTCGTGCAGACCGACCGCTCGGTCTACGACAACGCGGGCACCCCGTACGTCAACCTGGGCATCTCGGCCGCGCACGGCACCCACGTCGCCGGCATCACCGCCGCGCACAGGATGTTCGACGGCAAGATGGCCGGCGCCGCTCCCGGCGCGAAGCTGATGTCGATCAAAGCCTGCCTCACCACGCCGTCCTGCACCAGCTCCGGCCTCATCGACGGTGTCCTCTACGCCGCGCGGAACGGCGCCGACGTCGTGAACATCTCCATCGGTGGCCTCCCGGCGCTCAACGACGGCAACAACGCGCGCGCCGAGCTCTACAACCGCACCATCGACGAGTACAACGTCCAGCTGTTCATCTCGGCGGGCAACTCGGGTGCGGGCGCCAACACCGTCGGTGACCCGTCGGTCGCCACGAACGCGGTGAGCGTCGGCTCGTACATCACCAAGGAGACCTGGCTCTCCAACTACGGCTCGAAGACCGCGCAGAAGCAGAACCTGCACGGCTTCTCGTCGCGCGGCCCGGCCGAGGACGGCGGCTTCAAGCCGAACATCGTCGCGCCCGGCTCGGCGATCTCCACCACGCCGCGCTGGCAGCCGGGTGGCCCCGTGGCGGGCACCTACGCCCTCCCGGCCGGCTACTCGCAGTTCAACGGCACCTCGATGGCCGCCCCGCAGGCGACCGGTGCCGCGGCTCTCCTCGTGAGCGCCTACAAGGCCACGCACAACGGCCAGCGCCCGACCAGCGCCGAGCTGCGCTACGCGATCCAGCGCAGCGCGAGCTTCGTGAGCACCCTCGGTGCCTACGAGCAGGGTGCCGGTCTGTTCAACACCAACGCCGCGTGGTCGCTGCTGGACAAGCACTCCACGCCGGACAAGGTCACCACGGCCGTCCCGGTCAACACCGTCCTCAGCGGCCTGCTGGCCACCCCGGGCGTCGGTGTCGGCATCCACGACCGCGAGGGCGTGACCGCGGGCCAGGAGTACACCCGCACCTACACCCTGACCCGCACCACGGGCCACGACGACGAGACGTACAACGTGTCGTGGAAGGGCAACGACGGCACGTTCACGGCGGCGAAGAAGGTCCGCCTGCCGCTGAACACGCCGGTGCTGTTCCCGGTCAAGGTCAAGGCCAAGACGGCGGGCGTGCACAGCGCCGTGCTGCAGCTCGACAACCCGGAGACCCCCGGCGTCGACGTGCAGACGCTGAACGCGGTCTTCGCGGCGGAGAACTTCAACGCCGCCAACAAGTTCTCGGTCACCAAGACGGGCACGATCGCGCGCAACCAGTCGACCAGCCTCTTCGTGAACGTGCCCGCGGGCACGAGCGCGCTGAAGGTCGACATGGCCGCCGGTGGCGCCGAGGCCGGCAAGGGCCAGGTGCGCTTCCTGCGCTTCACCCCGCAGGGTGTGCCGCTGGACGTGACCAGCTCGACCAACTGCTACAACCCGGACGCGGGCGCCGGTTGTGCCGGTGGCACCCCCACCAGCCGCACGGTGGCCAACCCGATGGCCGGTGTGTGGGAGATCGTGGTCGAGGCGCGCCGCACCTCCGACGCCGACGTGGCGCCGTACTCGGTGACCGCGTCCGTGCTCGGCACGTCGGTCAGCCCGAACCCGGACGTCATCCCGTCCGCGGCGCTGGGCACCCCGATCGAGCGCAGCTACACCGTCACGAACACGCAGGCCGTGTTCAACGGCCGCCTCGCGGCCGGCGCGGTCGGCAGCGCGAAGCAGGACCGCCCGACCATCGCGAACCTGGAGACGAAGTTCTTCGACATCCAGGTCGCGCCGGGTTCGTCGCGGCTCACCGCCACGATCGGCAACACCGCCGACCAGGGCGCCGACCTCGACCTGTTCCTGCTGAACTGCACCAGCGGCACGTGCGTCGTCGCCGGTCAGTCGGCTGACGCGGACTCCGAGGAGTCGGCGACCGTCACCAACCCGGCAGCGGGTCTGTGGCGCGTCCAGGTGGACGGCTACGCGGTGCCCGCGGGCACCACGGCGTACGACTACTTCGACGTCTACACCTCGGCCGCTCTCGGCACGCTGACCGTGAGCGACACCAACGCCGACCGCGCCGCCGGTGCGTCGTGGAACGCCACGGGCGTCATCACGCCGCTCGGCCAGCCCGGTGCCGGCCGCGTGCTGCGCGGTGAGCTCGAGGTGCGCACGGCGGACGAGAACGTCGTCGGTCGCGGTGCCGTGATCATCCAGGCAGTCAGCTAGCAGTCCGGTAGTACGCGGAAAGCCCCAGGGTCCACGAGATCCTGGGGCTTTCTACGGTTCGGGCAGCCTGTTCCCGAGCGGCTCGTCCACGTCCACCTTGGACACGCCGGCGACCAGGTACGCGTCTTCCACCTTGTCCACGGGCATTTCGGCGCGCAGGTAGCCGATCCTGGGATCGCGCGACTCGACGGTCGCGCCCAGCTCCGTCAGTGCCTGCTCGACCTCCTCGTCGCGTCCCGGCTGCACGGAGATCATCAGTAGCACTGTGAGGTGGCCGTCGCGCTTCGCCTGCTCGATCCGGTTCTTGTCCGGTTTGGCCGATGACACGACAGGTACCTCCGCGTACGGCACGGTTGGGGACCCGTTCGTACCACAGCTGCCGAGAGCCAGCGCGCAAAACGCGACGGCGAGCGGTCTTCTCATGCTCGGAGGACGGAACGCCCGCCGCGGGTGGTTGCACCTGATTTTCGGGCTGTCCTACTGCCGGGGACCCGCAAACGCTTGCTCCCGCAGTGCGCCGTCCGCGCTCTCGCCGAACACGCGCGCGTCCGTGTGCTGGTCAGAGGCGGGTTGCGCCCTGTTGACGCCGGTGACCGTCCGCGTCCTGACCTGCGGCAGTGCGCCGTCGTGCCGGCGGTGGACCCAGTCCACGAGGTGCTCCCTCGTGAGGCAGCGCAGGTCCCACAGCTTTCCGGCGTCGGACGCGCTCACGAGCGCACGCACCCGCACGAACCCGTTGGTGGCCTGCGTGACCTGCAGGACGGACACCCGCCCGTCCCAGAGGTCGTTGCCCTCCAGCATGGACCGCATCTCCTGCCGCATCGCCTCGACCGGCACCGTCCAGTCCAGATCGAGCTCCACGGTGCCGAGCAGCGCCGACTGCGTGCGCGTCCAGTTCTCGAACGGGGTCTTGAGGAAGTACGAGGTGGGCAGCACCAGCCGGCGGTCGTCCCAGAGGTGCAGCACCACGTACGTCAGCGTGATGTCCTCGACCCGGCCCCACTCGCCCTCGACCACCACGACGTCGTCGAGCCGCACCGCGTCGCTGAACGCGATCTGCAGGCCCGAGATCAGGTTGCCCAGCAACGACTGCGCGGAGAACGCCGCCACCGCGCCGATCACCGCCGCGGACGCCAGCACGGTAGACCCGACCGCCCGCGCGCCGGGGAACGTCATCAGGATGGTGCCCACGGCGAGCACGCCGATGACCACGAGGACCAGCCGCCGCACCAGCATGACCTGGGTGTGCACGCGCCGGGCGTGCCGGTTGTCCGTGACGTCCGTGCGGATGCGGGACAGCGAGATGTCGACGAGCGTGCTGATCAGCGCCGCCAGCAACCACGCCCCGGCCAGGATCAGCGCGATGCCCAGGGCGTGCAGGGTGATCGGCACGTCGACCGGGTAGGCGCTCAGGCTTATCTGAGCGGCCAGCAGCGCTCCGAACAACTGGCCTGGCCGGTACATCTTCCCGCTGTGGGTGAAGCGGCGCACCAGCCGGTGGACCACCTCCACCACGAGCAGAGCGAAGGCCACGGAAAAGCCCATGACGACGAACAGCACGTTTCCTCCTTCCGGTATCGGGACGGGATACCCGGCGTCTCGCGACGGGGACACCATGAGCCGGGTCACGGAGAACCCCGTTGCCAACCGGGTTTGAGTTACATAGACTCAAACCATGTTCACGACAGCCGAGGCCCTGGAACTGGTGGAACGCGCCACGTCGCCCGACGCGCTCTTCGGGCCGCGCACCACCGACTCCGACCTGCGCAAGCAGGCTCGGCGCCGGTTCCGCGCGCTGGCCTCGGTGCTGCACCCCGACGTGGTCGGGCCGCACGATACGAGGGCGCACGCGGCGTCCGCCGAGCTGACCCGCCTGCACCACGAGTGGTCGCACGGCGCGGTCGTCGAGCTGAGGACCAAGACCGCCGTCTACCGCGTCGGGGAGCCGTTCGCGGTCGGCAGCATCGCCAACCTGTACGAAGCGGACGGTCCGCACGTGGTCAAGGTGGTGCGCAACCCGGCCCTCAACCCGTTGCTGCACGCGGAATGGCACGCGCTGCGGACGCTGGAGTCCTTCACGGACCACAACCCGTGGCTGCGCCCGTTCTACCCGCGGCTGCTCGACACCTCGGGTGACGTCGCGAAGGGGTCGCGCGCCTTCACGGTGCTCGACCCGCTGCTGGACGGCTTCGTGACGCTCGCGGACGTCCGGCGCGCCTACCCGTCCGGCCTCGACGGGCGCGACTGGGCGTGGATGCACCGCAGGCTGCTCAAGGCGCTGGCCGGCGCACATCAGAGCGGGCTGGTGCACGGGGCCGTCACCGCCGAGAACGTCATGGTGCACCCGGAACAGCACGGGATCGTGCTGGTCGGCTGGTCGTTCGCCGTCGAGGAGGGACAACGGCTCCTCGCGACCAGCGGCACCATCACCTACCCGCCGGAAGTCGTTGCGCAGCAGCCGGTCACGGCCGCGACGGACGTCCACATGGCACACGCGCTGATGCTCGACCTGTTGGCGGACAACGAACACCGGCAGCGCGCCTTCGCTCGCGGCTGCCTGCAGGAACACCCGGAGCGGCGGCCCGACGCCGTCGACCTGATCCAGGAATACGACGACCTCCTCGAAGACCTCTACGGCGCGCGGCGCTTCCGCCCGTTCGCCCTTCCCCAGACAGGAGAATGACCATGGGACACGGCAGGTGGGACGACAACGCCTACGCCGCGGCGAAGACCTTCCGCGCGGCCAAGGGGATCGCCGACTTCGGCTACACCGCCTCGATGAGGGCGACGCCCGCCGCGAGCTGGAAGGCCGCGCCGTCGCTCGACCCGCTGGGCGTCGGCTTCCGCGAGTGCCGCGACTCGCCCGACCACGCCGACTCGACACCGATCGCGGTGCTGTTCGACGTGACCGGGTCGATGGGCGCGGTGCCGCGGATCATGCAGGGCAAGCTCGGCAAGCTGCACGGGTTGTTGCAGCGCAAGGGGTACCTGGCCGACCCGCAGCTGATGTTCGGCGGCATCGGTGACGCCGACAGCGACCGCGTGCCGCTGCAGGTCGGGCAGTTCGAGTCGGACAACCGCATGGACGAGCAGCTGCGGGACATCTTCCTCGAGGGCAACGGCGGCGGGCAGAAGAGCGAGTCGTACGAGCTGGCCGCGTACTTCATCGCGCGGCACGTCGTCACCGACGCCTGGCAGAAGCGCGGCCGCAAGGGCTACCTGTTCATCATCGGCGACGAGCTGAACAAACCGAGGCTGGAGGCCAGGCACATCCGCAGGGTCATCGGTGACGAGGTGAACCAGGACATCGACCCGGTGTCGGTGTACCGCGAGCTCGCCCGCAGGTGGCACGTCTACTTCATCCTGCCCAACCAGTCGTCGTACTTCCACGACGACAGCATCGGCGAGCACTGGCGGTCGATCCTCGGGCAGAACTTCCTCAAGCTCGACGACCCCGGCGCGGTGTGCGAGCTGATCGCCGCCACGATCGGCGTCGAGGAGAGCGTCGTGGACCTCGACCAGGCCCTGGCCGACCTCGCCGAGATCGGCTCGGCCGCCGAGAGCGAGGCCGTCGGCAAGGCGCTGGCCACGGTCGGCGCGCGCTCGCTCACCGCGTCGGCCACGCCGCTCGGCATCGACGGCCCCGACGACGTGAGGCTGAGCTGACGTGAGGCGCGACGAGCACGTCATCGTCGTCGGACTGGGGTTCGGCGACGAGGGCAAGGGAGCCGTGGTCGACGCGCTGTGCGCGGACGGGCCGGTGTCGGCGGTGGTGCGGTTCAACGGGGGAGCGCAGGCCGCGCACAACGTGGTGGCCGACGGCCGGCACCACACGTTCAGCCAGTTCGGGTCCGGCACGCTCGCGGGCGTGCCGACCTGGCTCTCGCGCCACGTGCTCGTCGAGCCGATCGCCCTCGCGACCGAGTCGCGCGAGCTGGAGGCGATCGGCGTCGCCGACCCGTTGTCACTGGTGTCGATCGACGCCGGCGCCCTGCTCACGACCCCGTTCCACGTGGCCGCGAACAGGGCGCGGGAGATCGCCAGGGGCGCCGACCGGCACGGGTCGTGCGGCAAGGGGATCGGGGAGACCGTCTGGTACGGGCTCCTCGGCGACCGGGGGGCGGTGCGGGGTGAGGTGGTCGAGGAGCAGCGGGTGCTCGGCGACCCCGGCCCCGCACCGAGGGCCGGCGACTGCCTGGACCCGAGGGCGCTGCGGCGCGAGCTCGACCAGCTCGCCCGGTTCTACGAGCCGCTGACCGGCGACGTCGGCCGCGTGGACGAGCTGGTCGAGCTCTACACCTCGTTCGCGGACGCCGTCCGGATCACGACGGGGGACGAGGCCGGGCGGCTCGCCGACGCCGGACGGCTCGTCTTCGAGGGAGCCCAGGGCGTCCTGCTCGACGAGACGTACGGCTTCCACCCGCACACGACGTGGTCCACGGTGACGCCCCGCAACGCGCGGGAGCTGCTCGACGGCCGTCCCGCCCGCGTGATCGGCGTGACCAGGACGTACCAGACGCGGCACGGCGCGGGCCCGCTGCCGACGGAGGACTCGGCCGTGCTCGAGCGGTTCCCGGAGGCGCACAACGGCACGGGGGAGTTCCAGGGCGTGTGGCGGGCGGGCCACCTGGACGCCGATCTGCTGCGCTACTCGGTGCGGTGCTGCGGCGGGATCGACGGCCTGGCCGTGACGCACCTGGACGCGCGCGGCCTGAAGGTCGCCTCCGGTCCGGTGCTGGAGGAGATGCCGGATCCGCTGGCGTACCTGCGAGAACTGCTCGGCGTCGAGGTGCTGGTGGCCGGAGCGGGCCCGTCCAGGGCGGACTACGCGGTGCGGGAGAATCCACGACATGATCGAGTCGACGTTGGTGTCGGTGGACGTGATCGTGCTCCGGTTTGACCCGGAGGCGCGCGCGGTGCTCGTGGGGGTGGCACCGCGCGCCCAGGAGCCGTTCGCCGGCGAGCTGGCTCTTCCGGGTGTCCTGCTGGGCAAGGGGGAGCGCCTGCGCGACGCGACCACCAGGGCGGTCACCGGCAAGCTCGGTCTCGCCGAGGAGTCCGTGACGGCGACCGGTCAGCTGGCCACGTTCGACGAGCCGTCACGCGACCCGCGCGGTCCGACGCTGTCGATCGCGCTGTGGGCCACGGTGACCCGCCCGAGCGGCGACGTGGCCGTCTGGAGCCGCCTGGGCGAGGTGCCGCCGCTGGCCTTCGACCACGACCGGATCGTCGCCGACTGCCGCCCGTTGCTCGCGGACAAGCTGTGGCGCGACGTGCCGTTCACCGCGGGCCTGCTCGGGCGGGAGTTCACGACGGCGCAGGCGCTCGACGTGACGGAGTCGCTGACCGGGGACAGGCCGTACCCGGCCAACCTGGGGCGCACGATGGACCGCGTGCCGGGCCTCGAACGCACCAGCGAGCACGCCGCCGCCCTGCCCAGGGGAGGCCGTCCGCCGCTGGTGTGGAAGTGGACGGCCTAGCGGGGCAGCTCGGTCTCGAACAGCCAGCGGGTCAGCAGGCCCCGGTGCCCGGCGAGGGCGAGGAAGTCCTCGGTCGTCACCACGCCGTGCCGGTTGCGCGCGCACCACTCCCGCAGCAGCGCGAAGAACGAGTCGTCGCCCATCTCGCGGCGCAACGCGTGCAACGTCAGCGCTCCGCGCTTGTAGACCCTGTCGTCGAACCACTCGGCCCGGCCGGGCCGTCCGATCACGATGTCCTGGGGCAGCCGCCGCAGGAGGTCCCGCGCCCCGGCCGCGCACGCGTCCGCGGACCGGCCGCCCGAAGCCTCGGACCACAGCCACTCCGAGTAGCTGGCGAAGCCCTCGTTGAGCCAGATGTGCTCCCACGCGGCGATGCCCACCGAGTTGCCGAACCACTGGTGCGCCAGCTCGTGCGCCACCAGCCGTTCCGAACCGCGGCGGCCGTCCACGTGGTTCGCGCCGAACGTCGACAACCCCTGCGCCTCGACGGGGACGTCCAGCGCGTCGTCCGTCACCACGACCGAGTACCGCGGGAACGGGTACGGCCCGAAGAGCGACGAGAACAGCTCGACCATCTGGTCCTGCCGGCCGAAGTCGTGCGCCACCAGCCGCTTCAGCCTCGACGGCGCCCAGACGCCGGGCAGCGCCTCGACATACTGTCCGATTTGGACGGTCGCGAGGTACGTCGCCATCGGTGAGGCCATCGAGTACGTCCACCGCGTCGTGCTGCCGGAGACCTTGCCGTCCACCAGGACCCCGTTGCACACCACGGTGTACGGCGAGGGCGCGGTGACCTCCAAGTGGTAGGAGGCCTTCGAGGAGGGCTCGTCCAGGCACGGGAACCACGACGGCGCCCCGATCGGCTGCGACGCCACGATCGAGCCGTCCGTCAGCTGGTCCCAGCCGAGGTCGCCCCACTCGGGCGTCGAGATCGGCACCGGCGTGCCCGAGTACCGGACCTCGACCGAGAACGACCCGCGCACGGCCGCGCGGACGTTCAGCACGCCGCCCGCGTGGGCGTACCGCGCCGGCCTGCCGTTCACGAGCACCTTCGAGACCCGCAACGGGCCGAAGGACAGCGAGAACGAGCTCAGCGACGTGCAGGAAGCCCGCAGCACCGCACGCCCGGACAGGCGTGCGGAGTGCGGCTTGTAGTCCAGCTCGAGTGCGTAGTGGTGTACGGAGAAGCTCATGTCCACGCGGAGATCGGGTTGCCCAGCCAACGGGTGCCCGACGGTACATCTTCTCCGCGCATGACGAGCGAGGCGGGTCCGATCGTGGTGTTCGCGCCGACCGACGCGCCGGGCAGCACGATGCCGTGCGGACCCAAAGTGGATCCCGCGCCCAGCTCCACGCGGTCCATGCGCAGGATGCGGTCGTGGAACAGGTGCGTCTGCACGACGCAGCCGCGGTTCACCGTCGCTCCCGCGCCCAGCCTGACCAGGTCCGCCTCGGGCAGCCAGTACGACTCGCACCACACGCCGCGGCCCACCGACGCGCCCAGCGAGCGCAGCCAGAGGTTCATGACCGGCGTGCCGCCGGAGAACCCGATCAGCCACGGCACCGCGAGCACCTCGACGAACGTGTCCGCCAGCTCGTTGCGCCACACGAACGCCGACCACAGCGGGTACTCGCGCGTCTTGAAGCGGCCCACGAGCACCCACTTGGCGGCCACGGCCACCAGGCACGCGGCCACGCCGGCGCCCAGCAGCACGACGCCGGACCACCAGACGCCGAACTCCTTCAGCGCGAACAGCACGAGCACGACCAGCGCGACGTTCAGCACCACGGGGACGAACCGGCACAGCTCGACCAGCGCCCGCGCCCACATCAGGTGCTTCGGCGGGTCGAACGTGCGCGACTGGTCCGACACCTCGGCCGCCCGCGGCAGCTTCATCGGCGGCATGCCCAGGTAGGACGACCCGGCCTTGGCCCGCTTCGGAGCCGCGGACAGCACACCGACGAGCCCGCCCTTGGGGACGTTCCGACCGGGCGCCGTCATACCCGAGTTGCCCAGGAACGCCCGCTTGCCCACGCGTGCGGTGGCGATGCGGAGCCAGCCGCCGCCGAGCTCGTAGGACGCGACCATCGTGTCGTCGGCCAGGAACGCGCCGTCGCCGACCCGGGTCATCTTCGGCAGCGCGACCACCGTCGACGCCTCGACGCGGCGGCCGACCTTCATGCCGAGCAGCCGCAGCCACACCGGCGTGAACAGCGACGCGTACAGCGGGAACAGGGCCGAGCGCGCGTTGTTCATCAACCGCTCGGTCGTCCACGCCGCCCACGCGACGCGGCTGTGCACGGGGTAGTGGCCCTCGCGCATGCCGATGCCGAGCAACCGCACCGCGACGAGCACCAGCAGCGCGTACGAGCCGAACCAGATGGCCGCGGCGGCCGGGACGTCCCACAGCGCCGACGTCAGCGTCACGGGCCGCCTCAGCACGTAGAGCAGGGCCGGAGCCGCCGCCAGCAGCGGCAGCGCGGCCAGCAGGCCGGACGAGACGCCGTACATGAAGCTCCACCAGCGCGACCGCTCCGGGCGGCGGGACGGGAACGACCGCGCCGCCTTGCCCTCGCGGATCGCCGGGACGCCCGCCCAGCGCTGCCCGGTCGGCACGGAGCCGACGACGCCCGAACCGGGCGCCACCTCGGCCCGCTTGCCGATCTTCGCGCCGGGGAACAGCGTGCTGCGCGCCCCCACGGTCGCGCCCGCGCCGATCCGGATGCGCCCGATGCGCAGCCGGTCGCCGTCGAGCCACCAGCCGGACAGGTCGACCTCGGGTTCGACGGCGGCACCGCGCCCGACCTTCAGCATGCCCGTGACCGGCGGCAACGAGTGCAGGTCGACGCCGGGAGCGATCTTGGCGCCCAGTGCCCGCGCGTAGTGCGTGACCCAGGAGCCGGAGAGGTCGGTGGCGCGCGACAGCTGCGCCAGCACCTCGGCGGTCCACAGCCGCAGGTGGACGGACCCGCCGCGCGGGTACTCGCCGGGCTTCACGCCGCGCAGCAGCAACCGCGCGCCGCCTGCGGAGATCGCGAGACGCCCGGCGGGGCTCAGGAAGACCGCGAACCCGGCGGCGATCCACCACCACGACACCGACGTCCAGCCCAGGACGTTCGACAACGCCGTCAGCGCCACGGCCCACCGCGCCCCGGCGACGGTCATCAGCGGGATCATCAGCAGCGTCTGGACGACACCGGTCCACCGCGGCGTCGGCGCGACCTCGTGCACCTCGGCCGCCTGGCCGTAGGACTCCAGGCGCTTCGCGAGCCCGTGCAGCGTCGTGTTCTGGTAGACGTCCGACACCGACGTGCTCGGGTAGCGCGTGCGGATCATCGAGACGAGCTGCGCCGCGGACAGCGAGCTGCCGCCGGACGCGAAGAAGTCCGCGTCCTCGGAGGCCGGGCCGGAGCCCAGCACGGCCGCCCACTGCTCGGCCAGCCAGCCCTCGAGACCCGAGAACACCGCGCCGGCGGCGTCGAACGACTCGAGCGGCCACGGCAGCGCGGCGCGGTCGACCTTGCCGGACGTGCGCGTCGGCAGCGTCTCGACCACGGCGATCAGCGGGACGAGCGCGGCGGGCAGCTCGGCCCGCAGCTGCTCGACGGCCGCGGCCTGGTCGAACTCGCCGTCGACCACCACGTAGCCGACGAGGATCTGGTTGCCGCCCCGCGTCGTGCGCACGGCGGCGGCGGCACCGGCCACGCCGTCGAGCGCGAGCAGGGCCGCGTCGACCTCGCCCAGCTCGATGCGGCGGCCACCGAGCTTGATCTGCTCGTCCGCGCGGCCGAGGAAGACGAGCCCCTCCGGTTCGGCGCGGACCACGTCACCGCTGCGGTACGCGCGGTCCCAGCCCATCGAGGGCAGCGGCGCGTACTTCTGGGCGTCCTTCTCGGCGTCGAGGTAGCGCGCCAGGCCGACGCCACCGATGACCAGTTCACCCGGCTCACCCATCGGGACGACCTCGCCGTGCGGGTCGACCACGACGAGGTCCCAGCCGTCCAGCGGCAGGCCGATGCGCACGGGACCCTCGCCGGTCATCCGCGCGGCGCAGGCGACGACCGTCGCCTCCGTCGGCCCGTAGGTGTTCCAGACCTCGCGGCCGGGCACGGCCAGGCGTTCGGCCAGCTCGGGCGGGCAGGCCTCGCCGCCGAAGATCAGCAGCCGCACGTCGTCGAGCGCCTCGACCGGCCACAGCGCGGCCAGCGTCGGCACCGTCGACACGACGGTGATCTCCTGCTCGACCAGCCACGGACCCAGGTCCATGCCGGTGCGCACCAGCGAGCGCGGCGCGGGCACCAGGCAGGCGCCGTGGCGCCACGCGAGCCACATCTCCTCGCAGGAGGCGTCGAACGCGACGGAGAGGCCGGCCAGCACCCGGTCCTCGGGCCCGATCGGCTCGTCCCGCAGGAACAGCCGCGCCTCGGCGTCCACGAACGCGGCCGCGCTGCGGTGCGTCACGGCGACGCCCTTGGGCTTGCCGGTGGAACCGGACGTGAAGATGATCCACGCGTCGTCGTCGGGACCCGGCTCGCCCGGCACGCCGAACGCGGTGCCGTGCAGCACGAGGGATCGGCCCTCGCCGAGCACGGCGCTCACCCCGGCCTCGCCGAAGACGAGCTCGGCGCGCTCGTCCGGGTCCTCGAAGTCGACGGGCACGTAGGCCGCGCCCGCCGCGAGGGTCGCGAGGATCGAGACGTAGAGGTCGGCGGTGCCGGACGGCACGCGGATGCCGACCCGGTCGCCGACCCCGACCCCCTCGGCGGCCAGCTTTTCCTTGAGCTGCAGTACTTCCGAGACCAGTGCGCGGTAACTCAGCGCGGTGGTGCCGTCGTCGACGGCCAGCGCGTCCGGGTGCTCCTCGGCACTCGCGCGCAGGATGTCCATCAGGGTGCGCGGTGTGGGCGCCTCTCCCGCGGTGAACATCGATCGAAGGACAACGGGTTCAGCCGCAATGGTCACTTGAGCGTCACTTCTCACCCTCTCGGCAAACTTGCAGAGCCGCTACTTTACCTGCGCTTAACGGATTAACGCTCTCCGGAGTAGGTGGACTCACAGGTGACCTCAGTCACCGCAACGCTTTCGAGTGATTTCGCAGCGGTGTACCGGGCGAGGTTGAACTCGCGCCAGTCCTGTTCGACGCCCCTGTTCTTCAACCACCGCAAGGCACACGACCTCTGCGGCTCGGGCAACCTCGTGAGCGCCGGCACCGCGTCCTCCGACAACCGCGACAGGTAAACCGTGTCGATCTTCCGCGTCGCCTCGAACCGCGTCACGTTGTAGTCGGCCACCACCCGCTCGGGGTTCAGCACCACCACGGCGAGGAAGAACGCCGTCCCGGTCGCGACGATCGCCTTCGGCAACCAGTTGGCGCGCAACGAGATCCCGCTCGCGATCACCATCAGGTACACGACGGCCAGCCACACCTCGCACGACGCGACGAGCAGCCGCAGCACCGTCCACCCGTACGCCTGCTGGTAGAACCACATGCGGCTCAAGGCACTCGCCACGATGACAAGTGTGAGAACAGCCAATGAACCCAGGAGAACCCGCAGCCACAACTGGTCCCGCGCCGTCTTCCTGACCGCGAACCGCGCCACTCCGGCGATGACGCCGAGCGTCAGGATCGTGACCCACAGCAGCTGCCAGAAACCGGACCGCGCGTACTCGGCGAACGTCACGCCCGCCGTCCGCATCACGTAGGCCTCGCCACCGAACAGAACCGCGAGCTGCGTCTCCACGAAACCGGTGAACAGCAACACGAGCACACCGACCGGCAACCCGTAGTCCTTGAGCCGCAACGACCCGGGCTTGGCCGCGGCGTCCTCGTCGATCTCCGGCGGCGCCGCCACGAGGTAGCACGCCCCGATCGCACCGGCGGCGGCCACGGCCCCGAAGAACACCATCCGCACGAAGCCGCCGACCTCCAGATCCGGCACCAGGCCCTCGAGGAAGTCGTTGAACCCCTTGTCCGCCCCGGCCAGCAACGACCCGAAGACCAGCAGCAGCACCACAGCCACACCGACGGACGCGAACGGCCTGATCCCGATCGGCCCCCGCTTGCTGATCCCCTTGGCCACCCACGGAATCGAGCGGAACGCCGCCAGCCCGACACCGAGCGCGCCGAAGACGAGCCCGCGCACCGTCCTGCCCCCGGCCATGGCGATGGAACCGCACAACATCGACGCCATCACGCACAACGGGAAGACCCACTCCGCGGCCCTCAGGAAGCCCATCGCGAGGAACGCCAACGCCCCCGCCAGCCACAGCGCGCGTTCAACGCTCGGCCTGCCCGCGTGGAACAGCACGGCGCCGACGCCGAACAGCCCGGCCAGGAACCAGCCGACGCCGTTGCCGGGCGGCGCGAGCAGCGCACCCGCGAGGCCGGCGACGAGGCCGACGACCATCACCTGGCCCGGCGCGCCCGTCGTGGGCGGCTTCCACCAGGGCATGAAGGGGACACCCGGTGCCGCGACCACCGACGGGGTGGCGAGGTGGCGGGGTTGGGCCTGCCAGGCGGAGGGCGGGGGCAGGGTCGCGGTGGCCACCTGGGCGGGTTGCGTGGGGGTGTTGGGGGCGGGCGCCGTGGGCTTGTGCTTGTCGGCGGACCCCGGCTCTTCGGCGGGGTCGGACACTGCGGCAGTTCCGAGCACCCCGGCTTCGCCGCTCGCGGCCTTCTCGCTCACAGCCTCGTCGCCCACGGCCTTCTCGCTCGCGGCGCGATCTTGTCGGACCTGGTGGGTAGGTTGGGTCGCAGGGGTTCCCGGTTCGGGGGTACCCCTGCGAGAGCCTGCCGCGGCGCCGTCGGCGGCCTTCGAAGCCGTGGCTTGGTCGCCAGTCGACGCCGCCTTCGCCTCGCCGTCAGCCGACGCCGCCTTCGCCTCGCCGTCAGCCGCCTCCGCGGCCACCGCCTCCGCAGCCTCGGCGTTGGCGTTGAGGTGGGCGGTGGGAGCGGCCTCCCCCTGCCCGGCCGCCCCCACCGCCTCCCCACCCCCCGCGGGGTCCGGCGAGCCCCCAGAACCCGCCGGCCCCCCACCCCTGGCAACGGGCCGGTACCCGACCCTGCGGAACTGCCGGTACCCGCGCAGCCTCACGGCCTTCTCCCGGGGGGACTCCGCGGAGTCCCCCGAACGCGTCGAGTCAGAGCCAGAGTCAGTCATGTCTCTCCATAAGCCCGGAAAAGGGCGTGCGTCACCGCCACACCAACCAGGCGGTGGCGATCGAAGTAGGTCGTCAGGTAGAGCTCAGCGGGGCAGGGTCACCCGGATGCACGACCCGGGGTCGACCACGGCGATCGTGCCGCCGTGCAGGTCCACCACCCACCGGGCGATGGCGAGACCGAGCCCGGTCCCGCCACCGCCCGCCCTCTCCCCGCGGGTGAACCGCTCGAAGATCCGCGAACGGTCGGCCAGGGCGATCCCCGGTCCCTCGTCGCGCACCTCCAGCACCACGGAACCCGCGCTCGCGTACCCGGACACGGACACCTTCCCCCCGGTGGGTCCGTGCCGGGCCGCGTTGTCCACGAGGTTCACCAGCACCTGGTGCAGGCGCTCCCCGTCGGCGAGCACGGTCAGGTCTCCCGCGACGTCGATCGAGAACGACGCCGCGGGTGCCGCCACGGCCGCCTCGGCCACCACGTCGGCGACCAGCGAGGACACCGACAGCTCCTCGCGGTTCAGCGAGAGGACGCCGGCGTCGATCTTCGACAGGTCGAGCAGTTCGGTGACCAGCCGTCCGAGCCGTTCGGTCTGCGCCAGGGCTGTCCTCATGGTCGCGGCGTCGGCGACCGCCACGCCGTCGACCACGTTCTCCAGCACGGCCTGCAGCGCCGAGATCGGCGTCCGCAGCTCGTGCGACACGTTCGCGATCAGCTCTCGTCGTTGCCGGTCGGCGGCGGCGAGGTCGGCGGCCATGACCGTGAACGCCTCCGCCAGCTGGCCCACCTCGTCCGACGACGTGGCGCGCACCGAGCGCGTGTAGTCGCCGGACGCCATCGAGCGGGCCGCCGACGTCATCTCCCGCAACGGCGACGTCATGCCGTGCGCGAGCAGTTGCGACGTCAGCAGGCCCAGCCCCAGCGCGATCAGGGTGGTCCGCGGCGGCAGCCACCCCGTCACGTAGCGGAAGTACGCGAACGACACGCACCCCGACACCACGATCACGATCCCGAGCTTGAGCTTGATCGACCGCACCGAGTCGAGCGGGCGCGGCAGCATGTCGAGCCAGCCCAGGACCGTCTTCACGGAGACACCTCCTGGCGGGGGACCTCCAGCGCGTACCCCACCCCGTGCACGGTCCTGATCAGGTCGGCGCCGAGCTTGCGCCGCAGCGCCTTCACGTGGCTGTCGACCGTCCGCGACGACGCCCCCTCGTGCCACCCGCACGCCTCCGCCAGCAGGCGTTCCCGCGCCTGCACGGCGGAGGGGCGTTCCGCGAGGAACACCAGCAGGTCGTACTCGGTGGGCGTCAGGTGCGCCTCGACGCCCGCGCGGCGCACCCGGCGGGCGGCGAGGTCGATCACCAGGTCCCCGAGCTCCAGCGACCGCGACGACACCGCCCGCGACACGCGCCGCAGCAGCACGTGCACGCGCGCCGCCAGCTCGCGCATCGAGAACGGCTTCGTCAGGTAGTCGTCGGCCCCCACGGCGAGCCCGACCAGCAGGTCGGTCTCGTCCCCCCGCGCGGTCAGCATCAGCACCGGCACCGACCGCGACGCCTGGATCCGCCGGCACACCTCGAGCCCGTCGAACCCCGGCAGCATCACGTCCAGAACCACCAGGTCGGGCAGGAACGACGCCGCCTGCGCGACCCCCGACGGCCCGTCGTGGGCCACCGACACCGCGAACCCCTCCGCCCGCAGCCGCGCGGCCACGGACTCGGCGATCGTGATGTCGTCCTCCACGACGAGCACCCGGCGCTGACCTGTCATGGCGGCGACTCTATGGGCATGTCGTGGAGGACACCGGGACGAGTTGTGAAGATCGTGTGCAGACCTGCGGGTAGGTTCGGGGCATGAACGTCCTCGAAGCGGTCCTGGAGAGGATCACCTACGCCAACGAGGACAACGGCTACACCGTCGCCAAGGTCGACACCGGCAGAGGTGACCTGGTCACGGTCGTCGGCGCGCTGCTCGGCGCCCAGCCCGGCGAGTCGATCCGCATGCGCGGCCACTGGGGTTCGCACCCGCAGTACGGCAAGCAGTTCCACGTCGACGACTACACGACCGTCCTGCCCGCGACGATCCAGGGCATCCGCCGCTACCTCGGCTCCGGCCTGATCAAGGGCATCGGCCCGGTGCTCGCGGACAGGATCGTCACGCACTTCGGCGTCGACGCCCTCGACGTCATCGAGCACACGCCCGAGCGGCTGGTCGAGGTCCCGAAGCTCGGCCCGAAGCGCACCAAGCTCATCGCGGACGCCTGGGAGGAGCAGAAGGCCATCAAGGAGGTCATGGTCTTCCTGCAGGGCGTCGGCGTCTCCACCAGCCTCGCCGTCCGCGTCTACAAGCAGTACGCGGACAAGGCCATCGAGGTGGTGAGGGAGGAGCCGTACCGGCTGGCGAGCGACGTCTGGGGCATCGGCTTCAAGACCGCCGACGTCATCGCGAAGGCCGTCGGCATCCCGCACGACAGCCCTCAGCGCGTGAAGGCCGGCCTGCAGTTCACGCTGTCCGAGGCCACCACCGACGGCAACTGCTACCTGCCGGAACAGGCGCTGATCGCCGAGGCGATCAAGATCCTCCAGGTCGACACGGGCCTCGTCATCGACTGCCTCGCGGAGCTCGTCGAGGAGGAGGGCGTCGTCCGCGAGGAGCTGCCGGACGACGAGATCGCGATCTACCTGGTCCCGTTCCACCGCGCCGAGATCTCGATGGCCGCGCAGCTCAAGCGCCTGCTGCACGCCGACACCGACCGCATGCCGAGCTTCGCCTCCGTCGACTGGGACAAGGCGTTCGCGTGGCTCGGCACCGAGCTCGAACAGCACCAGGCCGAGGCGGTCAAACTGGCCCTCACGCAGAAGGTCGCGGTGCTGACCGGCGGCCCCGGCTGCGGCAAGAGCTTCACCGTGCGCTCGATCGTCCGCCTCGCCCAGGCCAAGCGCGCCAAGATCGTCCTCGCCGCGCCGACCGGGCGTGCCGCGAAGCGCCTCACCGAGCTGACCGGCCACGAGGCGCGCACGGTCCACCGGTTGCTGGAGCTCAGGCCCGGCGGCGACGCGGCCTACGACCGCGACCACCCGCTCGACGCGGACCTCGTGGTCGTCGACGAGGCCTCGATGCTCGACCTGCTGCTGGCCAACAAGCTCGTGAAGGCCGTCCCGCCGGGTGCCCACCTGCTGCTCGTCGGCGACGTCGACCAGCTGCCGAGCGTCGGGGCGGGCGAGGTGCTCCGCGACGTGCTGGCGCAGGGCAGCCCGATCCCGAACGTCCGGCTCACGCACATCTTCCGGCAGGCCCAGGAGTCCGGCGTCGTCACGAACGCCCACCGCATCAACAGCGGCGACTACCCGATCGTGCAGGGGATGCCCGACTTCTTCCTCTTCAGCACCGACGAGGCCGAGGACGCGGCGGCGCTGACCGTGGACGTCGTCGCGAACCGCATCCCGCGCAAGTTCCGCCTGGATCCGCGCAAGGACATCCAGGTCCTCGCGCCGATGCACCGCGGCCCGGCCGGCGCCGGCGCGCTCAACACGGTGCTGCAGGAAGCCCTCACGCCGTCGCGCGACAACCTGCCCGAGAAGCGCTTCGGCGGCAGGGTGTTCAAGCTCGGCGACAAGGTCACCCAGATCCGCAACAACTACGACAAGGGCCGCAACGGCGTCTTCAACGGCACTCTCGGCGTCGTCATCGGCCTGGACACCGTCGAGCAGAAGCTGACCATCCGCACCGACGAGGACGAAGAGGTCGACTACGAGTTCTCCGAGCTCGACGAGCTCAGCCACGCCTACGCGATGACCATCCACCGCTCCCAGGGCAGCGAGTACCCGTGCGTGGTCATCCCGATCACGACCAGCGCGTGGATGATGCTGCAGCGCAACCTGCTCTACACCGCCGTCACGCGGGCGAAGAAGCTCGTCGTGCTCGTGGGCAGCAAGCGGGCCATCGGCCAGGCCGTGCGCACGGTGGGGGCGGGCCGCCGCCACACGGCGCTGGCCCACCGCCTGAGGACCGCGCAGGCGCTCTGAGTTTCGTCAGTCGACGCTGCGCACGATGGTCGGTTCCAGTCCCTCGTCGTCGTCGGTGAGAGAGCCGCGCCAGGGGAAGGAGATCTCGGCGACACCGTCGTCGTAGAGGTGGTCCATGGCATGCTCTCCCGCTTCTTCCCGAGACTGGTCGTGGGCGAACCTCGCTGTCCGTCGAGTCGGTTTCGGCTTCACTGCGCAATAACCGCTGCGGTGCTGAGCCTGATGTTATTGATTTTCGTCACATCGCGCCAAATGGCGCCTTTCGGCGTCCCAAGCACCGGACGGTAATCATCCGGTCGGTCGAACGGAGTGGCGGCGATCGGCCGAACGGCCCATGATCGTCGACCATGCGGACCGCCGTCGCCCTGATCGCCTGCCTGGCCCTCCTCCTGAGCCCCGCACCGGCTCCCGCGGACGGTCCACAAGCGACGTACGTGCTGCGTGTGCCCGCCCCGCTGGGGGACTCCGCGCAGCGCCTGCTGGGGCTCGGTTACGACGTGCTGGAGCAGCGCGACGGCGACGACCTGTTCGTCGCGGGCGACCGGAACACCGCGGACGAGCTCCGCGCGGACGGCTACCGGCCGGCTGTCGAGAGGGTCCTGCCCCCGTCCCGACGAGCGCCGCGCTCTGTCGGAGACGCGACCTATTACGGCGGCTATCGGACCATCACGGCACACCTGGCCCATCTCGACCAGGTCTCGGCCGCGCACCCCGAGCTCGCGACGGTCGTCGACTACGGCGATTCCTGGCGCAAGACGCAGGGAAGCGGTGGTCACGACCTGAAAGCCATCTGCATCACCAGGAAGAAGCCCGGCGACTGCGAGTTGACGCCGACCGCCCCCAAGCCGCGCCTGTTCGTGATGGGCCAGCTCCACGCCCGCGAGATCACCACCGGCGACATGGCGTGGCGGTTCATCGACGACCTGGTCGCATCGGCCGATCTCGCCGCGCTGCTCGACGAGCTGGAGGTCTGGGTCGTCCCGATCGCCAACCCGGACGGCGTCGACATCGTCGAGTCCGGCGGCGACACCCCGGTGCTGCAGCGCAAGAACGCCAACGGCACCTGCACCTCCGGCCCGCGCGGCGTCGACCTCAACCGCAACGCGGGCTCGCACTGGGGCGAGGCAGGCTCGTCCGCGAACCAGTGCAGCGAGGTCCACCGCGGCACGCGCGCCGACTCCGAGGTGGAGGTGCAGGCGCTGGAGTCGTTGTGGCGCAAGCTCTACCGCGACACGCGCGCACCCGGCGACACCGCGGCCGCCACGCAGGACACCACCGGTGCCGTGATCTCCATGCACAGCTACGGCGACTACGTGCTGTTCCCGTGGGGCTGGAGCACGCAGAAGACCGGCAACGACGCCGCGTTGCGCAAGATGGCGCAGGACATGGCCGCCGTGTCGGGTTTCCGCGCCGGCCAGCCGGGAGAACTCCTCTACAACGCCTCCGGCGCCACGGACGACTGGGTGTACGACGACCTGGGCGTGCCGAGCTTCGTGTGGGAGATCGGCGCGAGCTCCGGCCGGTGCGGGGGCTTCCTGCCGCCGTTCTCGTGCCAGCAGGACGTGCACTGGCCGAAAGTGCGTCCCATGCTCGTTTCGGCCATGAAGGCAGCAAAGCGCCCGTATTGAGGCGTTGGGGAGGCATGGGGACACGATCACTGGCCATCGCCACCGCCTGCACGCTGCTCTTCACCGGCACCGCCGCCGCCGACACCCCGAGGATCGACCGCGGGATCGTCCAGGAGGGGCTGGACGAGATCGTCCGCACCGCCGCGCAGGGCGTCCAGCTGCGCGTGACGGACGGCCGGACCCGCTTCACCGCGCGGTCCGGCACCGCGGGGCTCCGCGACCCGCGTCCGGTCCCGGCGAACGGGCGGTTCCGCGCGGGCAGCACCACCAAGTCGTTCACCTCCGCCGTCGTGCTCCAGCTCGCCGGGGAGGGCGAGGTCGACCTGGACGCGCCCGTCACCCGTCACCTGCCGGGCCTCGTCGACGACCGGATCACCGTGCGCCAGCTGCTGCAGCACACGAGCGGGCTGTTCAACTACACGGACGCCCTCGACTTCGACCCCCCGGGCTTCGAGCCGATCCGGTACCGGCACTGGGAGCCCGAGGAGCTCGTCGCGCTGGCCACGAGCCGTCCGCTGGAGTCCGAACCCGGCACGAGGTGGCGGTACAGCAACACCGGCTACGTCGTCCTCGGCCTGCTGATCGAGAAGATCACCGGTCAGGACTACGCGGAGGCCGTCTCGCAGCGCGTCCTGAGGCCGTTGCGCCTCGGCGACACGACGTTCCCCGGCGACAGCCCGGACATCCACGGCCCCCACGCCCGCTCGTACGGCCTGGTCGACGGACGGCCGGCCGACACGACCCGGTGGAACACCACGGTCTTCTGGGCCGCCGGTGACGTCGTCTCGACCACGAAGGACCTCGACACCTTCTACAACGCCCTGCTGGGCGGTGTCCTCCTCGAGCCCGAGCAGCAGCGCGAGCTGACGCGGACCACGGCCGTGAGCCCCGGCTACGGCCTCGGACTGTTCCTCGACAAGGCCTCGTGCGGCGCGACGATCATCGGCCACACCGGCAGCGTGCCGGGCTTCTCGAGCTACGCCTACTCGAGCCCGGACCGGAAGGTCCGCGCGGAGTTCTCCGGCACCACGGGCCTGGGCACCGGCGACCCGACCGAGGCCTACTTCCGCGTGCTCGACGAGATCTTCTGTTGATCAGGGCACCAGGGCAAACCCTGAGACGCCGCGCGACCTGAGGAGGATGCGGGGACCCGCCGTTCCCGGCAGGGTGGGGGCATGGGGATTCGACTGGTAGCAACGGTTACCGCAACGAGCCTGCTGGCCCTGACCACCGCGGGGGTCGCTTCGGCGGACACCACGGGCACCGACCGCGAGGTCGTCCAGCAGGCCCTGGACCAGATCGCCCAGGGCGGGGGAGCCCTCGGCGTGCAGGCGCGCGTGACGAACGGGCGGCAGCACTTCACCGCCCGTGCGGGCAAGGCCGAGCTCGGCAGCGACAAGCCGGTTCCGCTCGACGGCCGGTTCCGGGTCGGCAGCATCACCAAGACGTTCGTCTCGACCGTGCTGCTGCAGCTCGCGGGCGAGGGCAGGGTCGACCTGGACGCACCGGTCGTGCGCTACCTGCCGGGCCTGGTCGACGGGCGCATCACCGTCCGGCAGGTCCTGCAGCACACGAGCGGCCTCTACAACTACACGGAGGCGTTGCCGCTCAGCCCGGACGAGTTCGAGAAGATCCGCTACAAGCACTGGTCGCCGCAGGAGCTGCTCGCGATCGCCACGGCCAAGCCGCTCGACTTCGAGCCGGGCACGAAGTGGAACTACTCCAACACCAACTACGTCGTCGCGGGCCTGCTCGTCGAGGAGCTGACGGGCAAGCCTTACGAGAAGGCGGTCGAACAGCGGATCATCAAGCCGTTGCGCCTCGGCGACACCGAGGTCCCGGGCGACAGGCCGACCATCAAGGGCCCGCACGCGCACGGCTACTGGACGGCGAACGGCAAGCCGTCCGACATCACCCGCATCAACCCGTCCGTTGCGTGGGCGGCCGGTGAGATGATCTCGACGACCCGCGACCTGGACACGTTCATCGTCGCGCTGTCGAGCGGGAAGCTGCTCAAGCCGGCGCAGCAGCAGGAGATCGCCAAGACCACCGAGGTCAGCCCGAACTACGGTCTCGGCCTGGTCGTGCAGACCGCGCCGTGCGGCACGAAGGTCTGGGGCCACGGTGGCGGCATCCCCGGCTACTCGACGGAGCTGCTGTCGACGCCGGACACCAAGAAGCGCCTGGAGCTCTCGGCCACGAGCACGCCGACCCCGGGCGATCCCGGTGACGCGTTCGGCAAGATCCTGAACGAGGTGTTCTGCTGATTTCCGGGCGAACGAAAGGGGAGCTGGGCTGACCAGCTCCCCTCCCGGCGTTCATGAAGGACGACCCGGGTGGACTACCCGAGGGCGTTCTTCATCGCGGTGATCAACTCTCCGTTCGCGGTGTCACCCGTGAGCTCCCAGAAGAACGCGCCGCCGAGACCCTGGCTGCGTGCCCACTGGATCTTGCTGGTGATCGTCTGCGGGGTGTCGTAGCTCCACCACTGGCCGTTGCAGAACGCGTAGGCCGTGCCGGCGATGGTGCCGGTGGCGGGGCACTTCGTCTTCAGGACCTTGTAGTCCTCGATGCCCTGCTCGAACGTGCCGGGAGCGGGACCCGTCGCGGTACCGCCGGGGGCGGCCTGCGTGACGCCCGTCCAGCCGCGGCCGTAGAAGCCGATGCCGAGCAGGAGCTTGCTCGCCGGAACGCCCTTGCCGCGCAGCTTCGAGATCGCGGCCTCGGAGTTGAAGCCGGCGGTCGGGATGCCGGGGTACGACGTGAGCGGGGAGTGCGGAGCCGTCGGGCCCTGAGCCGCCCACGCACCGAAGTAGTCGTACGTCATGACGTTGTACCAGTCGAGGTACTGCGACGCGCCGCCGTAGTCGGCCGCGTCGATCTTGCCGCCGGCGGAGCCGTCAGCGGTGATCGCAGCGGTGACGAGGAAGTTCTGGCCGAACTTGGTGCGCAGCGCCTGCGCCATGTTCTTGAACGCCGCCGGGCCGCTCGTGTCGCACGACAGGCCACACGCGTTCGGGTACTCCCAGTCGATGTCGATGCCGTCGAACAGACCGGCCCACCGCGGGTCCTTGAGCAGGTTGTAGCAGGAGTCGACGAACGCGGGCAGGTTCCGCGACGCCTCTCCGAAGCCGCCGGACCAGGTCCAGCCACCGAACGAGTACAGCACCTTGATGTGCGGGTACTTCTTCTTCAGCTTGAGCAGCTGGTTGAAGTTGCCGCGCACCGGCGCGTCCCACGTGTCCGCGACGCCGTCGACGCTCTCCGCCGCGGTCATCGCCTTCTCGATCGCGGGGAAGGCCTCACCGATGGTGCACTTGCCGCCGGTCACGTTGCCGAACGAGTAGTTGATGTGCGTGAGCTTCGACGCCGAACCCGAGGTGTCGATGTTCTTCACCTGGTAGTTGCGCGCCGGGTACACACCCCACTCGGCGAAGTAGCCCAGGTTGATCTTCCCGGGAGGCGGCGGCGGACCGGTGGTGGTCGTCGTCGTGGTCGTCGTGGTGGTGGTGGTCGTCGACGTCGTGGTCGTGGTGGTCGGGTTGGTCCCGCCCGCCTCGCACGAGCCGCCGTTGAGCTTGCAGTTGGTCGGCGCACCGAACGTGCCGGTGTACGAGCCGTTGAAGCCGAAGCTCACCGACCCGCCGACACCGATGTTGCCGTTCCAGGTGTTCTTGACCGTGACGGTCTGACCGCTCGTCGTGTAGGAGCCGTCCCACAGCGAGGTGACGCGGTGGTTCGCCGGGAGCGTGAACTCGACGGTCCACGACGTCAGGGCCGCCGAGCTGTTGTTCGTGATCGTGTACTTGCCCTCGAAGCCCGTTCCCCAGTCCGAACCCTTGGAGAACGTGGCGGAAACGCCACCGGCGCCGCTAGCAGCGGGCACGACGACGATTCCGAGGACCATCGCGGCGACTGCCGCGAAGAGAGCAGCTAGATGCCATCGGAACTTGGACATCGGTCTCCTCAGTCGCAGGGGGTACCGGAACGATGTGGTTTAGACCACTCGAAGGTCAAGGTCTAGACCTCTTCCGTCACTCGAACGGAGCAGTCCGAAAACGGTTCCGAGGTGCTGGTTGACCGATTTCTGTCCGGTGGGCGAACGCGCGGTGGGCCCACGAGACGGAGCCCTCGATCTCGTTCAAGACCAAAGCTTTCCCACGGCCGAGTTCGCACCATCGGGTCAAACCCAGGCCGCTGCGCAGGCTGGGCTCGGCCCCGCGCAGTGCCTCGCGGTCGAGGACTCCGGCGCCTCCGCCGCCCTCGACGCGCTCGGGCCGGCCGCCTGCCAGGCCGCCGACCCGCGAGCCGCCGCCCATGCGATGTTCCGGCTGTGGGGCGACGTCTACGCGCTCAGCCGATAGCCCGTTCCGCGCCCCAGGCGGCGATGTCCTCCCGGCTGCGCAGGCCGAGCTTGTCCCGCAGGCGGTGCAGCCGCGACGCGACCGTCCGCAGCGACACGTTCAGCCGGTTCGCGATCTGCTGGTTCGTCAGCCCTGTCGCGAGCAGCGCGATCACGCGCCGTTCGTGGTCGTCCAGCGCGTCGAACGCCGCCTCCGTGCGGTCCAGCCACACCTCGTCGTGGATGAACGCCTCGGTTTCGGCAGCGGTCAACGGCGTGGCAGCGGCGTCTGCGCGCGCAACGGGCAGCATCAGCCGTGCGGTGCGCATCGCGCCGGCGACCTTCTCCCTCCAGAACGGGTTCGGCACCACGCCGACGGACCGGCGCATGGCCCGTCCGGTGGCTTCCAGCCGTAGCGCGCGCTCGGCCTGACCCCGCGTCACGGCGACCACGGCCAGGCCCTCCAGGGCGTCCGGTGCGGTCAGCGGGTTGAGGCCGTCCATCCGCAACGCCTCCTGGAACGCGTGCGTGGCCTCGTCGAGCTCGTCCTGCACCAACGCGACCGCGCCGCGTGTGTTCAGAGCGGAGGCGATGCGCGCGGGAACGCCCGACGTGCGCGAGATGGGCAACGCCTTCATGACGTTCTTCTCGGCTCGTTCGTGCTTGCCCAGCGACAACGCCGTGCGCGCGAGGTCGACCAAGCACGCCGCACGGGCGAGAGGCTCGCCCAGGAGCTCCGCGACACGCAGGCACTCGGTGCCGTTCTGGTCCGACGCCTCCCACTCGCCGGACGACTGCTGCACCGCCGCCAGCGTGCTGCGGCAGCTCATCACCAGCGCCGGCAGCCCGCTGGCCGCCGCCAGGCGCAGGGCCTCGCGGGACAGGCCGGCGGCCTCGTCGTGATCGCCCTGCTCGGCCGCGAACCGGGCCGCGTGGCTCAGAGCCACGCACCGGTAGTCGTCGCGGGGGGACGGTCGCCGCAACGCGTCGCGCAGCATCACCCGCGCCTGGCCGAGCCGTCCGCGCCGCGCCGCGCAGTCGGCCAGCGCGGAGGTGAGGAGCAGCAACCGTTCGTCGCCGCGGCCGGCCGCCCACTCGACCGTGCCGAGCAGGCTGTCGACGTGGTTGTCGAGCTTGTGCTGCACCTGCGCGGGCACCGACAGCGGCGAGGTGATCAGCACGTCCGAGAGGTCCGTGAACCACCGGGCGAGCGCCTCGTAGGCGATGTCGGCCTCGCCCGCGGCCAGCAGCTTCTCCCTGGCGTGCAGGCGGACGGTCTCCAGCTGCCGGAACCGGGTCGTGCCGGGGGTGGCCGCCAGCAACGACTTCGCCTGCAGCCGCGACAGCACGTCGAGCACCGGTTCCGCCGACCGTTCCGACGAGCACACCTCGGTGGCCGCCGCCAGGTCGAAGCCGCCGTCGAACACGCTCAGCCTGCGCAGCGCGAACTGCTCGTCCGGGCGCAGCAGCCGGTAGCTCCAGTCGATGGCCTCGCGCAGCGAGCTCTGGCGCGACGGCGACTTCCGGCAGCCGAGCGTCAGCAGTTCGAGCGGCTCGTCCATGCGGTCGCAGATGTCCGTGACCGGCAGCAGCTGCACCCACCGCGCCGCGAGCTCGATGGCGAGCGGCATGCCCTCCAGCCGTGCGCACAGCAACGCGACCGCGGCGGTGTTCCCGGCCGTCAGCCGGAAGTCGGGCTTGCGCTCGCGGGCCCTGTCCACGAACAGCTTCACCGCCTCCGACCGCGGCGCCGCCGTCGTGACCAGGTCCCGGTCCGTCGAGGGCACCGGCAGCCCCTCGACGTGGAAGCTGACCTCCCCGGTGATCCACAGCGCCTCGCGGGACGTCGCCAGCACCCGCACGCCGGGGCAGCGGCTCAGCAGCATGTCGGTGAGCTCGGCGCACGTGTCGAGGAGGTGCTCGCAGTTGTCGAGGACCACGACGGCCTTCATGTTCACGAGTGTCTCGACGACGGTGTCGCGCAACGGCTCGTCCGGCCGCTCGGCCACCTCCAGCGCCCTGGCGAGGGCGGGCAGGACGTCCGCCGGGGTGGTGACGGCGCCGAGCTCGACGAGCACGACCCTGTCGGTCCGGCCGCGCCGCAACCGGCCCGCGCTCTCCAGCGCGAGACGCGTCTTGCCCGCACCCGCACTGCCCACGAGCGTGACGAGACGATGCCGGCGCAACAGCTGGTCGAGCTTCGACAGCTCCTGCTGGCGGCCGACGAACGTGTCGCGCGCGGCGGGCAGGTTCGACAGCACGCGCAGGTTCTGCCTGGTCGCGGGCGCCGCCGCCGTCACGGTGACCCGGCGGCGGTACGCCCGTTGACGGCACGCGTTGGAGCAGTAGGACCTGCGTTGCTCGGAGGTGGCGGGAGGCAGCGCGCCGTCGCACGAAGCACAACGTCCGGTGCTGGTCATGAGTCCTTCTCCTCAAGCCGTAACGGCAGGCCGTCTCCGTCTCGTCCAAGCGTTCTCGCAGGTGGTGGGCGGTGGGCGTCGCCGTGCAACCCGTTACACCCGCGTGTGCGTGAGACGGTGCGCAACCTGGTCGTTATGCCTGCCTTCCCGTGGTGCTCGTTCGGGAACAAACTGGTGACTGGTCCGGTCTGACAGGGAGAGGTCATGGCGTTGACGACGAGCACCTCGTGGGCGAGCGGAGGTCTGCAGCTGGTGAACAAGCCGCGCACGATCACCGTCGGCATCGCCGACGACCAGGTCCTGGTCCGCACGGGAGTGCGCGGCGTGCTGGAGCGCTCCGGCGGCATCGTCGTCATCGGCGAGGCGGGCGACGGCTCCGGCGCCGTGGAGATGGTGCGCCGCCACCGCCCCCAGGTGCTGCTCATGGACGCCTCGATGCCCGGCATGGAAGGCCTCGCCGCCGTCCGCATGGTGCGCAGGAGCGTCCCCGGCACCCAGGTGGTCATGCTCTGCACGCCGCAGACCGAGGAGATGCTCTTCCCGGCCCTGCGCGCCGGCGCGGCGGGGTTCCTGTTCAAGAACGGCGAGGCCGACACCCTCGTGACCGCCGTGCGCGCCGTCGCCGCTGGCGAGGCGATCCTGTCGCCGTCCGCCACCCGAGCGCTGATCGACCACTTCACCGGCGCCGACTCGGAACGCCGCGACGCCGCGCGCAGCCGCATCAGCCTGCTCACACGACGCGAGCAGGAGGTGCTGGTGTACCTGGCGCAGGGCATGGCTAACGCGCGCATCGCAAGGCTCATGTACCTCTCGGAAGGGGCGATCAAGGCCCACGTCAGCCGACTGCTGACGAAACTCCGCTGCGACAACCGCGTCCAGGCCGCCCTCATCGCACGCGACGCCGCCCTTCCCTGCTGAAAACCGACGACAACTCCTGCAGCGGCGCACCAACCAGCCTAGCCACGGATTTTCCCGCCGCGAAGCGGGTCACCCGGTTGGCCCCGTCCGGAATGATGTCGCTTTCCCGCCAGCGTCTCGGTTGGAATGGCGTCATGCTTGGCGGTATGCGGTTGAACACGTTCTCGGAACGGTTGCATTTTCAATCACCTCTGTACCCCGACAACCTGTTCGGCCACCTCATCGCCACCGCCGTACCGGGAGTGGAGGAGTGGCGCGACGGCGTCTACCGCCGAACCCTGCGCCTTCCGCACGGATTCGGCATCGCGGCTTTGCGCCCGTTCCCGGACCACGTCGCCTGCACCCTGGAACTGTCCGACCCCCGCGATTCGAACACTGCTCTAGACCTTTGCCGCTTCCTTCTCGACCTCGACACCAATCCATTGACAGTGGATGCGGCTTTGTCCGAAGACCCCCTTTTGGCCCCGTTGGTTTCCGCCGCCCCTGGCCGCCGGGTCCCGCGCACGACCGACGGCGCCGAGTTCGCCATCCGGGCAGTCCTCGGCCAGCAGGTCTCGACGAAGGCGGCCCGAACCCACGCCGCCCGCCTGGTCGCCGCCCACGGCACCCCGGTGGGCGACCTGTACCTGTTCCCGCACTCCTTCGACCCGGCGACACTCGCCGTCCCGCAGTCGCGCCGCCGCACGATGGCGGCCCTGCTCGCCGCCCTCGACGAGGGCCTCGACCTGTCCGCTCACGCCGACCGCTCAGCAGCGCGTTCCTGGCTCTCGTCCCTGCCGGGGTTCGGTCCCTGGACGGTGGAGACGATCCTGATGCGCGCGCTGGGAGACCCGGACGCGTTCCTGCCGACGGATCTGGGGATCAGGGTGGCGGCGGAGGCTCTGGGACTGCCGACCACGCCCGCTGCTCTGGTGCGGCGGTCGGAGGTGTGGCGGCCTTGGCGGTCTTACGTCGTGCAGCACCTGTGGGCCACCGGGGACCACGAGGTGAACCGCATTCCGGCGTAGGTTGGTGGTTTGGTCGGCGGTGTGGTCGCGGCCGGCGTTGACAACTGTTGTGGCGCAACGGTTCGCTGATTGCTCGACGTTGATCGCTTTCGCAGCGCCCGCTTGTCGCAGCCGAACCTGATCGTGGCGTTCGGGCTGACTCCGGACCGCCTCCGCACACCGGTTGGCCGCGTCGCCGCCAAGTGGCGCTGCCTTCAGGCTGCGCTGCCGAGCCGCGCCGCCGCCTGGCTGCGTCACCACCAAGCGGCGCTGCCGCCAGATCGCGCTGCCGAGCCGTGCTGCCGAGCCGCGCCACCCGGCTGCGTCGCCCGTGCCCCATATGGCTGCCCTGCCCGGCGGCGTCGCCCGCGCCCCACCCGGCTGCCCCACCCGGCTGCGCCGCTCGGCCGCGTCGCCCGTGCCCCGCCAACGCCACCGACCGGCGCTCCCCCTCCGCCCCAACAGCCCTCCGGCACCGCGTCCCGCTACACCTCGCCGAACCGCCGCCCCCGCTGCACACTCGCGTACATCGCCACCGCCGACCCGTCCCCCACGAACCCGGGCAACGGCGGCGGATCCTGCGCAAACCCTTGCAGATCCTCGAAAACCTCGAGCGCCGTCGCCGGCCGGTCCCCGGGGTCCTTGGCCAGCAACCGTTGCAGCACCGGGTCGAGCGCACCCGCCACCCGCGGCGGCGCCTCCTTGACGTGCTTGTCGAACACCGCGTACGCCGTGGGGCCGGTGAAGAGCTGCTCGCCCGTCACCATCTCGTGCAGCACGCACCCCAAGGCGTACAGGTCGCTGCGCGGCTCGGCGACCCCGCGCTGGATCTGCTCCGGCGCCATGTACGACGGGGTGCCGAGGATCTGGCCGGCGCGGCTGAACGGTGCGACGTCGCTCTCGCGCAGCAGGGCGAGGCCGAAGTCGAGCACCTTCACGGCGCCGTCCGGGCACAGCATCAGGTTGGTGGGCTTGAGGTCGCGGTGGCAGATGCCGCGTTCGTGCGCGGCGGCGAGGACCGCGGCGGTCTGGGCGGCGATGTTCGCGGCCCACGCCTCGGGCAGCGGGCCGAACTCGCCGACGAGGTCGGCGAC
Organism: Lentzea sp. DG1S-22; assembly: GCF_036321065.1. Classification (NCBI taxonomy): domain Bacteria; kingdom Bacillati; phylum Actinomycetota; class Actinomycetes; order Pseudonocardiales; family Pseudonocardiaceae; genus Lentzea; species Lentzea sp. DG1S-22. Next base: position 7,078,470 of record NZ_CP143276.1, read on the forward strand.
CGTCACGCCGTCGACGAACTGCATGACCTGGAACAGGCGCTGCTCGTACGTCCCGAAGTCGTGCAGGACCGGCACTCCGGGGTGCTCGAGCTTGGCGACGATCCTCGCTTCCCGCGCGAAGCGCTGGCGCACCTCGTCGTCGCTGCCCGGCAGCCGCAGCAGCTTGACCGCGACCCGCCGGTCCAGGCGCAGGTCCCGGCCCTTGTGGACGGAGCCCATGCCACCCCGCCCCAGCGGCAGGTCGTCGATCTCGTAGCGGTCGGCGATCAGCACGCCGGAAGCCTAACCGCCACGACCTGTTCGCTGGCCACGCGCGCTTCCTCGTACGCGAGACGACGGTAACAGCGTTTCAGGACATCTCGATCGGGTGATTCCGGCCTGCTCACGCCGGCCTGATCTGTCCGCTCAGCAGTCCATTGTAGCCCAAACGGACCAGGGTGGCGGCGTCTTCCACGCCGGCCTCCAGGGCCTTGAGCTGCGCGAACGCCTCGCCGTAGCGGCGTTGCTCCTCGAGCGGCAGCGACGGGACCTGTGTCCGGCGCACGTCGAGGCGGGTCGAGCCGGTGGGGGTGCGGGCGAACGCGGCGCGCAGGACGCCCTCCAGGAAGTCCGGGTCGACCTTGCGCGGGTTGATCTCGTACGTCGCGCCGGTCGGGGAGGTGACGACGTGCTCGCCGGGAGACGTGCGCACGAGTTCGCCGATCGTGGTCATGGGAACGGAGGCCGAGACGCGCAGCTCGGGAAGGGCGGGCAGTGCGAACGCCGGTTGCGCGGTGAGGTACGCGGACACGTCGGTGCCGCTGCGGCGCGACGGGCTCAGGTCGACGTCGTCGTCGAGCAGGTCGAGCACCCGCGTGTTCGGGTCGATCGGGCCGGGCGCTTCCAGCAGCGCGATGTGGTCGGGGGCGCGGCCCACCGGGTTGCGCAGCAGCCACAGGTCGCGGCCCGGCTGCACGGTCATCACGGCGCGCACGGCTCCGGCGCGCAGGAGGTTGCCGCGGATCCGCTTGCCCGGCCGGCGGGACGCCGCGGCCGAGGGCATCAGCACCGCGACGAGACCGCCGGGCTTGGCCAGCGACAGGCAGTGCTGCAACCACGCCAGCTCCGGCTCACCGCGCGGCGGCAGGCCGTACGTCCAGCGCGCGTCGCCCACCAGCTCCTCGTGGCCCCACGCCCGGTCGTGCCACGGCGGATCGCACACAACGGCATCGGCCTTCTCCCGGACCCCGTTGTGCCGCAACGAGTCCCCGGTGTGGATCTGCGCGGACGGCAGCCGGCGCCGCGCGATGACCGCCGACACGGGGTCGAGCTCCTGGCCGATCTTGGTCCGTGCCCCGGAGGCCTTCAGGAGACCCCCGGTGCCGCAGGCGGGGTCGATCACGGTGTCGCCGTCGGTCGTGGCGAGGACGACTTCGACGACCTCGGGTGGAGTCGGGTTCAGCAGCCGCGAGTGGGCCTCCAGGTAGCGCTCGTGCAGGAACTCGAAGGTCTCGTCGTCGCAGTCGACCGCCGCCAGTGCCTCGCCGAGCCGCAGGTCGTCAACGGTGCGCAGCTGCGTCCACAGGCGTTCGGCGGGGGAGACGCGGAACGGCTTGCCGTTGCGCCGCAGCCACGACTCCACGTCGCGCAGCAGGTACAACGGACTGGAGGCCGTCCCGCCCACCGGTGCCGGGAAGTCCTCGAACCGCCGCCGCCAGTTCGACACGGCCGCCCGCCCCACGTCGGCGAGGCGCGCTATGTCACCGGCGTTGACCGTCTCATCCATGTTCACAACCGTATTGCTTGTGAAGTCACTTCACAACTGATCTACTGGAGACATGACACACGAGCTGCGCATCGCCGTGGCGACCGATCCTGGGCTCGTTCGCGAGCACAACGAGGACTCGGTCTACGTCCGCCAGGACCTGCAGGCCGTGGCGGACGGCATGGGCGGCCACGAGCACGGCGAGGTGGCCAGCGCGCTCGCGGTGAACGTCCTCGCCGACTGGCAGGGTGACCTCGGCCCCGCGGTGGCGGAGATCGCGCGCAGGCTCGACGCCGAGACGCCCCAGGGCGCCGGCACCACGCTCACCGCGATGCGCTGGGAGGGCCTCGCCTTCCAGTTGGCGCACATCGGCGACTCCCGCGCGTACGTGCTCAGGGAAGGTGAACTGCGCCAGCTCTCCCACGACCACACGATGGTGCAGGCCCTGGTCGACGCCGGCCGCATGACGCCCGAGGAGGCGGCGAACCACCCGCGCCGCGCGTACGTCCTGAGAGCGCTGCAGTCCGGCAACTCCCACGAGCCGGACCTGTCGTGGCACCAGGCCAAGGTCGAGGACCGCTACCTGATCTGCAGCGACGGACTCACGGACTACGCGGACCTGGAGGAGGTCCACGACGTCCTGCTGTCCACTGAGGACGGAACGGAAGCCGCCTGGCGGCTGGTCGCGCTCGCCAACGGCAACGGCGGTCCGGACAACATCACCTGCGTGGTCGTCGACGTCGTCCGCAAGAAGTGGTGGCAGCGCTAGGAAGTGGAAGCGGTCCCCGGCACACCGTGCCGGGGACCGCAGCTTCGAGGGGTGTTACAGGTTGGCCGGCATGCCCGACTCGTCGGCCGCCGCCGTCGAGGAACCGCTCAGCAGGTCCTTGACGATCTTGTTGGCCTCCTTGACGGCCGGCGTGATCATCTTGATCTTCACCTTGCCGTTGGTGAGCTTGCCGCCGACGTCGAACGTCTTGTCCTCACCGGGAAGCGGGAGCGCCTGGCAGCCGGTGAACTGCTTGCGCGGGGTCGCACCGGTCTGGAAGTAGAAGACGATCGGGTCGTCGACGCAGTCCGTGTTGTACGGGAACAGGCCGTGCGTACCCTCGTTGTCGACGCTGATCAGCTTGGCGTTCGGCAGAGCCTTCGCCGTGGCCAGACCACCCTCGTACGCCGTGGCGGCGTCGAGCTCGGCCTGCGCCACGAGCAGACGCGGGAACGTCTTCTTGTCCGCCTTCGGCATCGAGTTCTTGGCCGGCCAGTAGGCGCACAGCGGCGTGGACATGAACGGCGCGATGAACGGCGCGTTCACGGTCAGGTCGGCCAGCCAGTAGTTCCAGTAGTGCAGGTTCTGGTTCCACTGACCGTCCTGGCAGCGGATCGCCTCGAACGTCGCGTCCCAGGTCTCGACCTCGGCGGCGGCGGTCGTGGACTTCACCGCGACGCGCTCCTTCTTGGCGATGGCGGCCAGCGCGTTGCCCTTGGCCTTGGCGATGAACGCCTTGTTCTCGTCGGTGAGGCCCGGCGTCGCGAGCATCTTCGAGACGATCTGCTCGACCTTCTCCGAGGCCGTGCCCTCGCTGCCGGCCGCGTCGATCACCGAGGCGACCGCGGACGCCGCCGCGTGGTACTGCGAGGTGTCGTACATCGCCGGGATCACGAACCACGCGACGAAGAGCTGCCCGACGAACTCGCGGGTGCCGCCGGCCTTCTCCCAGTTGCGGCGGATCTCCATCGGGTCGGTGCCCTGGCCGTACTTGGCGTCGTTGCGCGCCATGAACGGCAGCAGCGCCTCCTGGAACTGGCGGTCGCGGGTGCGCGGCTGCAGGTCCCAGGTGTTCTCGAGGGTCGACTGCGAGGCGTCGACGGCCGAGTCGAGCAGGAAGCGGTGCGCCTTGCTCGGGAACGTGGCGGCGTACCAGGTGCCGAGCCAGGTGCCGTAGGAGTAGCCGATGTAGCTCATCTTCTTCTCACCGAGCACGACGCGGATGAAGTCCATGTCGTAGGCGGTCTGCTCGGTGGTGATGAACTCGGTCAGCGGGTTCTCGAGGCAGCCGTCGACCTTCGCCTTGTTCAGCACGTTGACGTCGGTGCTGTTCGGCACGGTGTAGCTGCAGGTGAGCGGCGTGGACAGGCCGACACCGCGCGGGTCGAAGCCGATGAAGTCGTACTGGCCCGCGAGCACCGGGGTGCGCAGGGCCATGGCCGCGCCCCACGGCAGGCCGGAGCCGCCGGGACCGCCGGGGTTGACCAGCGCGATGCCCTGGCGGCTGGTGCCCTTGTGCGCGGTCTCGGTCTTGGAGACCCGGATGCCGATCGTGTTGCCGTCCGCCGGGTTGTGCCAGTCGCGCGGGACCTGGATGGTCGCGCAGGCGAGGCCCTTGACGGTCTTGAACTTCGCGACGGTCGCGGGGTCGACGCCGGGGAAGGTGCACTCCTCCCAGGTCACCTTCTGGGTGGCGAGCGCGCCCGCGAGCTTCTGCGTGTCCGGGTCCTGCTCGGCGGCGGCCGCGCCCGCGGCCGGCGTGAGCACGATGCTCGACGCGACCAGCGCCCCTGTGACCGCGGCGATGCCGCCTCTGACGAACTTCCTCACGGTGGATCCCTTCCTGCCCCCGCACGGCCGAGAGAGGCCGCGCTTGCAACAGAGGAGAAAGGGAAAAGCCGCCGTTTAACACTCCTGGGTGATGGCGGAAAGTCGCCATGTCCGAAAACTGTCACCGAAAGTGTTCGCAGAGTGATGAAGATCAGCGTCTCAATTGCTGAGGGTCACTAGAGCCAACCACGTCGTGACGCCTGCACCCCGAGCTGGAACCGGGTCTGGGCCCCCAGCAGCTGCTGCAGGCGGCTCACCCTGCGGTGCACCGTCCGGTCGCTCACGCCGAGCTCGCGCGCGATCGACTCGTCCGTCAGACCGGCGCTGAGCAGTGCCATCAACCGCCGGGTCGCGGTCGTCGGCTCCTGCTGGGTGTCCTCGCCGGTGCTCGGCGTGATCGACACGGCCATCCGCCAGAACGCCTCGAACAACTCGCTGAGCGCACTCAGTAGCACGGACGGGTGAATGAGCAGTGCCACGACGTTCCCGCCCTTGACCGTCGGCACCGCGATCAGCGCCCGGTCCGAGTCGGCGATGACGAGCTTGAGCGGCACCCCGGGGAACGTCCGCGCCTGCTCGCCCACGGCGATGCTCTCCTGCACCGACGCGAACCCCCGCTCGGTCTGCAGCAACGCCGACTCGTAGACGACCCGGTACGCGACGCCGCGGGCCAGCGCGGGCGGCTGCGCGGGACTCGCCTCGGGCTGCGGGCTGAGGTACGAGCCGGGGTCGAGCGCCCGGACCTCCGTCTTCGCCTGGCTCTGCATCTCCTCGAACGCGCTGATCACCTCGCCCGCGTCCTTGAGGACCTCGACGAAGTCGACCTCCTTCGCCCCGTGCTCGGCGTAGGCGGCGGCCAGGACCTCGGCGGTCTCCCGCGCCCTGGCGGCCGCGGCCTCGTGGCTCGACGCGATCGCGGCCAGCGCCGACCGCGGTGGGCGCACCTCGTTGTTCCTGACCAGACCGAGCCGTTCGAGCTCCGCGTGCGCGGCGCCGAGCCCCACGTCGGCTCCGCGCAACATCGCCAGGTACAACTGCTCGGCCTCCGGCGACAGCCCCTCGTGCACACGACTCCCCTCAGTGGTTCTGAACCGAAGGTACCTGGCCAGACAGGAGGAACAGGGGTTAGGCGAACCGGCGCATCGCCCCGAGGAACAGCGCGTCGAACGCCCGGTCGGACAGCACCCTGCGCGCGAACAGGACCGGCCGCGCCCCGAACCCCGCCGCGTACCGCGTCCGCGGCCTCCTCGCCTCGGCGGCCTTCACGATGACGTCCGCGATGACCTCGGGCTCACTGGCGCGCTCCATCTGCGAGAAGAACCCGGCCAACTGCTTGACCTGCCCCGCGTACGCGCCACCGCCGGACGTCTTCTCGAGGTTCTCGACGGCGATCCCGCCCCACTCGGTCTTGATGCCGCCGGGCTGGATCACCACGACGTCGACCCCGAACGGCTTCAGCTCGAGGCGCAGCGAGTCGCTCAACCCCTCGACCGCGAACTTCGTCGAGTGGTACCAGGCGCCGAGCGGCTCGTAGATCCGCCCGCCGATCGAGGAGACGTTGATGATCCGCCCGCGCCCTGCCTCCCGCATGTGCGGCGACACCAGCTGCACCAGCCTCGCGAGCCCGAACACGTTGACCTCGAACTGGTACCGCGCCTCGTCCAGCGGCACGTCCTCGACGGCGCCGTACGACCCGTAGCCCGCGTTGTTGACGAGCACATCGATCCGCCCGGTCTCGGCGATGATCTTCTTGACGCCCTCGGTCATCGACCCGTCGTCGGTGACGTCCATCTCGAGCACCCGGACGCCCTTCGTGGCGAGTCCCTCCATCCGCTGCACCCGGCGCGCCGCCGCGTAGACGGTGTAGCCGGCCTTCTGCAGCTCCTTCGCCGTCGCCTCTCCGATCCCCGACGAAGCACCCGTGACCAGTGCGACCTTCATGCCCACTCCTGACTGACCGGTCGGCCGGTCCGGCCAACTGTCCGGTTGAGCCAGCTGACCGTTCGGTTGGACTCACCAGCCAGTCGGTCGGACTAACTAACTGTTTGGTTGACATGTTCAGGCAACCACGTCCGCGTCGCCATGTCAACCAACTGGTTAGTTGCCTGTACCAACCGGTTGGTTAAGCTGGAGGGCGTGGTGAGGGACAAGGAAGCGACCAAGGCCAAGCTGCTGGAAGCGGCGCTCGACGAGTTCGCCGAGTACGGCATCGCCGGCGCGCGCGTCGACCGCATCGCGGCCAAGGCGGGCTGCAACAAGGCGATGATCTACGCCTACTTCGGCAGCAAGGAGGGTCTGTTCGACCAGCTGCTGACGATCCAGATCGACCACCTCGTCCAGTCCGTGCCGATCACGCCGGACGACCTGCCGGGCTACGCGGGCCGGTTGTTCGACGCCTACCAGGAGGAGCCGAGGCTGCTCCGGCTCGTGGCGTACCACCGCCTGGAGAACGGCTTCGACACGATCCCGGAGCCGGAGGCCCAGGCGCACCGGCACAAGGTCGAGGCCATCGCCCGGGCCCAGATGGAGGGCAAGATCACCGCGGCGTTCAACGCCACGGACCTGCTCGACCTGGTCGTGCACATGTCGATCCTCGCGTTCAGCACGCCGAACGCGTCGAGGGACCTCGTCGTCCGCTCCGTCGAGCGGCTGATCGCGGAGTAGCGGTCAGGGCCTGCGCAGCAGGTAGGTGTCCATGATCCAGCCCTTGCGCGCACGGGCCTCCTCGCGCACCGAACGGATCTCCGCCGCCACGTCCCCGACTCGCCCCGACACCAGGACCTCGTCGGGCATCCCGAGGTAGGCGCCCCAGTAGATCCACGTGTCGGGGTCCACGCCCTCGAACGAGTACGAGGCGTCCAGCATCACGGCCACGTCGTCCACGCCGGACGGCCAGCCCTCGGCGAGCCGGCGCCCGGTCGTGATCTGCACCGGCCTGCCGACCCGGTTCAGCGCCACCCGGTGCCCGGCCGTCAGCGCCGCGACCGACGTGACGCCCGGGATGACCTCCACCTCGAACGACTCGCCGCGGGTCAGCAGGTCGTCGAGGATCGCCAGCGTCGAGTCGTACAGGGACGGGTCGCCCCACACCAGGAACGCCCCGACCTCGTCCTCGCCCAGCTCGGACAGCAGCTCCAGGCACACGTCCGCGCGCGCCCGGCGCCACGCGTCGATGGTCGCGGTGTAGTCGGCGGGGGTGCGGTCGCGGTCCGGGTCGCGGCCCTCGACCCAGCGGTACGGCCGGGTCACGTGCGCCTTCAGGATCGACGCCCGCAGGTCGACGAGCTCCTGCTTCACGGAACCCTTGTCCAGCACGAAGTACACGTCGACCGTCTGCAACGCCTTGACGGCCTGCACCGTCAGGTGGTCGGGGTTGCCCGCGCCGATACCGATGACCAGGATCTTTCGCACGGCCACACACTAACCAGCGAGGACGTGCAGGATCCTCACCGGCTTCCTGGGGGCGCCGTCGAGCAGGCCGTCGGGCTGCGGCACGATCCCGGCCTTCACGATCCGGTCGAGCGTGTCCATGCCGTAGGTCACGTGGCCCATCACGGTGTAGACGGGCTTGATGTTGGCGAACGAGTGCACGATGAAGAACTCGCTGCCGTTCGTGCCGGGCCCCTGGTTGCCGTACGCGATGGTGCCGCGCGGGTAGGTCTCCCGCCCGGTCACCTCGTCCGCGAACCGGTAGCCCGGTCCGCCCTCCTCGGCGCGGTGGATGTCACCGCACTGCAGCACGCCCAGGCGCGCGGTGTCGGTCAGGCGCCAGCACTGCGTCATCGTGTAGAACCAGCTCCGCGCCAGGTGGGCGAAGTTCTCGACACCGCACGGCGCGTTGGCGCGGTCGAGGTCCGCGACGACCATGCCGTAGTTCGTCACGATGGTGACCTTCACGGTTCCCCGCGCGGGCACCACGGACCTCGGCGGCTGGACGGGGCGGGCGGCCGGGTTCTCCGGCGTCGGGATGAACTCGCACTTCACGGTCGGGGTGGCCGGCGCGGCGGACGCGACCGGGGCGAGGACGACCATCATCAGCACAGCGAGCAGCAGCCTCATGCGAACCGACCGTAGCCGCCGCGCAACTCCTTGTCAGCCCGCCGGATCACACGCCGACCACCTCCCGCTGCTCCACCACCGCGCGCCGCCGGGGCTTGCGCTCCAGCCACCACTGCGAGACCAGCAACGGCACGGTCCACCCCGCCCAGGTCGAGATCCCGCCGATGGTGACCGGCAGGTCCGCCTCCGGCACGCGGTCCGCGAACAGCAGGAACGCGACCACGCCCCAGATCCGGTTCGTGATGATCGAGACGGTCAGCACGAAGCTGCGGATCATCCACTTGCGGTGGTCGCGGAACTGCCGCTGCCGGGCCGCGCGCCACGCCAGCCACGTGAAGACCAGCCACAGCACCGCCAGCAGCACGTTGCTCACCTGGGCCACGGGGCCGAACGGGGTCATCCAGCCGATGACCAGACCGGAGACGCCACCGGGCAACACGCCGGCGAAGACGTAGACCCGGCCGATCCGGCGGTGCAACGCGGGGAAGCGACCGCGGAACCAGGGCCAGATCTGCACCACGCACGTGAGGATGGCGATGGAGGAGCAGACGACGTGCACCACGAGCAGGGGGTAGTGCGGCCCCCAGTCCGACTGCACGCGCGCCTGCAGGCGGTCGCCGGTCAGGTAGGGCGGCAGCGAGAACGCCACGAAAGCCAGCACCACGAACGCCAACGGGCCCACCCAGGGCTTGCGCAACCACGTCATGCGGCCACGATGGCGGGTGCCGCTGACCGATCGCGCACCGATCGCTGACGTCCACGACCTGTCCGCCGACCGGTCGTCAGTGCTCCGTCGACCTGCCCCGGAACGCACGGGTCGGTCCACATCGGACAGAAAGCGGGCAGTGCCGCTCAAGCCGCCCCGTCCGGCCGCCGGTGCCCAGCGCCTCCCTCAAGGGGCAGCAGCGCCGCGAACAGCGCTGGGCTGTGGTTCTGACACCTCGCTGACAGCTGACGGGGTGTAGCTGTCAGGTCGCTGTGAGCGCACATCGGCAGTGTCAGCGACATGGGGGAGCGCGGCTCGACCGGCTGCATCACCGTCCGGCCGTCTCAGGCCCACGCCGCAGAACCGTTTCGGATGACGAGGGGAAGACCATGAACGTCAAGAGGATGATCTCCGGGGCCGCCGGTCTCGCGATCGGTCTGGGGGTGCTGGTGCTCGGTGCTCCGCAGGCCGGCGCCGCCACCGACTTCGAGCTGCCCTTCCCGTGCGGGCAGACCTGGTCGGGCCAGACCCGCACCGGCCACAGCCCGCAGCTCGCGATCGACCTGAACCGCAGCGCGGACGAGGGCGACGCGGTCGTGGCGTCGGCGTCCGGCAAGGTCAGCAAGGTCCGCAACGAGGGCAGCACGAGCTACGGCCGCTGGGTCGAGATCGACCACGGCGGCGGCTGGACCACGCGCTACGCCCACCTGTCCGCGCAGAAGGTGTCGGTCGGCCAGAGCGTCTCGCAGGGCCAGACCATCGGCAACGTCGGCAACACCGGCGGCTCGACCGGCGCCCACCTGCACTTCGAGCAGTTGCTGAACGGGACGCCGCAGAAGATCAAGTTCTCGGGGACGACGGTCCTGTACTACGGCACCAAGAGCTACAAGTCGAACAACAAGTGCGGTGGCGGTGGCACCACCAACCCGTACACCCCCGAAGAGGCGTGCGGTGACGGCTACAAGGTGGTCGACGGCGCCAACGTCACCGGTGCCCGCATCTCGCTGCTCTACAACGCGTCCAACGGCTACAACTGCGTCGTCGCGATCAAGACCACCAAGATCGGCACCGCCTCGGACGTCGGTGCGTTCCTCGAGGTCCAGGGCGAGGCCCGCACGACCGACCGCGACGAGTACGGCTACTACGCCGGCCCCGTGAAGAAGAAGGCGCCCGGCAAGTGCGTCAAGTGGGGTGGCGTGGTCGGTTCCTCCAGCTACACCAGCGCTTTCGAGCACTGCGGCTGACCGAGGGCTGATCCAGCCGTCCACGGGGTCCACCGACCCTGCCCGCGCGGACCGGGTGTGCCGAGCAATCGGCACACCCGGTCCGCGTGCTTTCGCGCACCGGACGACGGAGCCGCACGGAAGCAACCGACTGACCGGGCAGTCGGGAATTGTCCGTCGCGGGAGGTGTGCGAATCCACCTTCCAACAGCGAAAAGTCGTGCCAAAATCGACCGGGGGACCAGAGCGGGTACCGATCGGCGACACGCGAGATCAACGTCGTCGCAGTGGTGAAAAGCAGAACCGGGATTTGCGGTAACGTCAGTAATCGTGAGTCACCTCATTGGAGTAACGCCAGTGCCGCGATCATCGCGAGTCGGGCATCATCACGTGGCTCGACCAAAGTCGTAGAACGAGGGGTCTCGTGTGACCGTCTTCCGTGCCGGCCGGACCGGAGCGTGGTGGATGTACCTGGTGGCAGGTCACCTGCTGCTGGGCCTCTACTACCTGATTCCGGTCAGCCCCGCGGGAACGACGGGGCAATCGGTGCGGGTGGCGCTCTACTGCACGATCAGCGCCTCTGCCGCGATCGCGACTTTCGCCGGTGTCAAGCGCAACCGCCCCCAATGGCGGCGGCCATGGGTGTTCCTCGCACTCAGCCAGGTCGTTTACGCGATCGCCGACCTGACGTTCTACGCGTCGCACTACATCTTCCGGTACACGGATTACCCGTCCTACGCGGACATCTTCTACCTGGGCCATTACCCGCTGATGGTCGCGGGCGTGATCCTGCTGATCCGCCGCCGCACGCCGGGCCTCGACCTGCCGAGCCTGCTCGACGCCGCCGTGCTCGCGGTCGTCGCCGGAATGGCGTCCTGGCTCTACGTCATCGGCCCGCAGGCGCGGACCACGTCGCCGGTGCTGGTGAAGATCGCGTCGCTGGGCTACCCGATGATGGACCTCGCGCTGTTCGTGGTGGCGCTGCGCCTGATCTTCGGCGCCGGCCCGCGGCCCCGCGCGTTCGTGCTGCTGACGTGCAACCTGCTGGGCATCCTCACCGCGGACACGATCTACGTCCTGCAGCGCCTCGACGGCAGCTACCAGGCGGGCAACTTCCTCGACGCCATCTGGCTGTCGGCGAACCTGTGCATCGGCGCGGCGGCGCTGCACCCCACGATGTCGCGGCTCGGCGACCGCGCGCACGTCAAGGACGTCGGCCTGAGCCGCGGCCGGATCGTCGCCCTGTCCTCGGCCGCCCTCGCCGCCCCGGTGCTGATGCTGGTCCACGACGTCGGCCAGTCGTCGCAGGACGTCCTGGTGATCGCCGCGGGCAGCGCCCAGCTGTCGCTGCTGATCATCGCCCGGCTCGCGGGTCTCGTGGCGGACCAGCGCAAGCTCGCGATCACCGACAGCCTCACCGGGTTGCACACCCGGAGGTTCTTCGAGGCGCAGCTGCCGCTGGAGATCTCGCGGGCGCGGCGCAACGACGGGTCCGTCGCGGTGTTCATCATCGACGTCGACCGCTTCAAGTCGATCAACGACAACTACGGCCACCCCGCGGGCGACGACGTGCTGATGGAGGTCGCGGCACGGTTGCGCGCCGCGTCGCGGTCCGGGGAGGTGCTCGCGCGCTACGGCGGCGAGGAGTTCGCGCTGCTCGTCCCGGACGCCGGTCCCGGCAGGCTGTCGGTGATCGCGAACCGGCTGCGCGAGCGCGTGGCGGAGAAGCCGATCCCGGTCAACGCGGGCAACGACGACATCCCGCTGTCCGTCACGGTGTCGGTCGGCTCGGCGAGCTTCCCGACGCACGGCGACGGCCCCGACGACATCGTGGTGATCGCGGACCGCGCCCTGTACGCGGCGAAGGCGGCGGGCCGCAACAGGATCGCGGTCGGGCCGGAGCCGCTGCCCGCGGTCGACCCGGACACCGACGGCGCGATGGCCGAGTTCCTCTGCCAGGTCGCGGACCGGGTGGACGGGTGGCTGCACCGCTACGACCACAGCCGGTCGGTGTCGCGCTGGGCCGGGGTGGCCGCGGGGGAGTTCGGGCTCGACGCGCCGACGATCAGGGTCGCGCAGCTCGCGGGCCGCCTCCACGACATCGGCAAGATCATCATTCCCGAGGTGGTGCTGACCAAGCCGGGCGCACTGTCCGAAGAGGAGTGGCGGCTGCTGCGCCAGCACCCCGACTTCGGCTACCGGCTGGCGCGGATGGTGCCGGGGTTCGCGGGCGTGGCCCACGTGATCAGGCAGCAGCACGAGCGCTACGACGGCACCGGGTACCCGGACGGCCTGCGCGGCGCCGACATCCGCGCCGAGGCGAGGATCCTGTCCGTCTGCGTGGCGTGGGCCGCGATGCGGTCGAACCGTCCACACCAGACAGCACTGGACGAGAACCGCGCCAGGCGCGAACTCTGGGCAGGCCGGGGCGAACAGTTCGATCCGGACGTCGTGGACATGTTCCTCGACCTGCACACCCGGGGCAGCATCGGAATGCTCCGCCCATCCGGGTTGTCCGTTCAGGAAGCGGGGTTCCCGGCCGAGTTCCGGCCCTGACCACGTCGTGGTGGCCTGCTCTGCGCCATGGGCACGGAGTACGCCATTCCCGCCGAGGTGCCGAGCCCACAGCGGCCGGCACCACCCGGTGGTCCACTCGGGAGGTGGCTGCTCGCGGACCGCGTGGCGCCCTCGGGCCCGGAGAGCCACGAGTCGCACGCGAAGCCGCACCCGTGGTGGAAGGTCATGACGCTCACCGGCGTCGACTACTTCTCCACGCCGTCGTACCTCCCGGCATCGCCGCGCCGGCCGTCGGCGCGCTGTCCCGCTGGCGACGTTGCTCATCGTGGCCTTGACGCTGCTCGGCATGCTGCCGATGTACCGGCGGGCGGCGCGCGAGAGCCCGAACAGCCAGGGCTCCGTCGCGATGCTCGAGGACCTGCTGCCGTTCTGGCGGGGCAAGGTCTTCGTGCTGGTGCTGGTGCTGCTGCTGATCCTCGGTCGAGGCGGTACCCCTCCGGTCGTACGCGAGATCATCCGCTCGGCTGAGGAGGATCCGACCCGACGCCCACGCGTGCACGTCGGATAGCTGGAACACTTCCCCTGCACGTCCTGCTACAGGGGGAAGGACGCTCCACATGTCGCGCAAGTTGTTGATGTTCCTCGTCGTTTTGACGACCGTCGCCGCGGGCATTTCTCCCGCCACGGCGAGCCCAGGACCTCGTCCGGTGCGATCGTGCGCGGACCTGGTGCGTTCGTTCGACGTGCCGGACGCCCGCACCCGGGTCACGTCGGCCGTTGTCGTGGCCGGTACGCCCGAGTTCTGCGACGTGCGCGGCACGATCGCGCCGGGCATCGGCTTCCAGCTGAAGCTGCCGACCCGCGGTTACCGGGGGCGTTACGTGCAGTACGGGTGTGGCGGTTTCTGCGGGATCATCGGTGATCCGGCCTTCCCGGCCGGGTGCGGACCGGCTTTCGGCGACGCGGCCGTCGCGGCGACCGACGACGGCCACCAGGTCTCGCCCGAGGACCCGTTCGACACCAGGTGGGCTGTCAACGACCGGAAAGCACGTGACGACTACTTCTTCCGCGCGCCGCACGCGTTGTCGAAGGTGTCCAAGCACATCATCTCGGTGTTCTACGGCAAGGCGCCGGCCCGTTCCTACTTCACCGGCTGCTCCAACGGCGGACGCGAGGGCCTGCTGCTCGCCCAGCGCTACCCGGACGACTTCGACGGCATCGTCGCGGCGGCGCCGGGGGCCTACTACACGGCGCTGATCGGCTACCAGGCGTGGATCGCGCGCAACACCATCCCGAACGACAAGATCTTCGTGCTGCACGACGCGGTGATGAAGGCCTGCGACGGCTCGGACGGCCTGGTGGACGGCCAGATCGACGACCCGCGCCTGTGCGGGTTCGACGTCGGCACGCTGGCCGGTCAGCTGACCGACGACGAGATCGCCCGCGTCCGCAACCTGTACGCGGGCCCGTCCGACGGTGGGGTGCGGCTCTACCCCGGCGGCCAGGCCTACGGCTCCGAGCGGTCGTGGACGTTCTGGCTCAACCCGACCCCGGGCCTCGGCAGGGGGATCGCGCCCGAACTGGCCGACAACGGGCTGAAGCACCTCGTCTACCCGATCGGCCGCCCGCACTCGTCGCTGGAGTCGTTCGAGTTCACGCTGCGCGAGTTCCGCCGCCTGGTCCCGGAAACCGTGAAGGCGAACTCGCTCTCGCTCGACCTGAGCCGGTTCCGGCGTTCCGGCGGCAAGCTGATCCTCTGGCACGGCGCGGGCGACCAGGGCATCCCGTTCGAGGGCACGCTCGACTACTGGCAGCGCCTGACCGGCGGCGGGAACCCCGACTGGGCAAGGCTTTTCGTCGTGCCGTCGATGTGGCACTGCGGCGGCGGCGACACCCTCACCGACTTCGACCCGTTCGCCGCCCTGGTGTCGTGGGTGGAGGGAGGCACCGCACCGTCCCGCATCCTCGCCGTCGGCCGTGACGACGCCGGCAACGTCGTCCGCACACGACCGGTGTTCCCGTACCCGTTGCGCGCCCGCTACGACGGTTCCGGTTCCGTGGACGACGCCTCGAACTTCGTGGCGGCACCCGGTTTCGGCTTCGCGGACCGCATCAGGTGGGCCGGTGAGGACCTCTACCACCGGCCCGGACCCGTTGCGCCCTAGCGGAACTTCTCGACGGCGGCGGTGATGGCCCGGTCCATGCTGTTGCCCTCCATGATGACGTGCCCGGCGTCGTTCAGGATCACCAGTTCGGCGTCGGGCCACCTCTTCGCGACCTCCCACGCCGTGTGCAGCGGCCCGCCGAAGTCGTTGCGGCCGTGGATGAGGATCCCTGGGATGCCTTCCAGCCGGTGGAGGTTGTCGAAGATGTGGTCGGGCTCGAGGAACGCCTCGTTGCCCCAGTAGTGGCTGACGGTCCGCGCGAGCTGGTAGCGCATCACCGGGTCCTCGTACCGCGTGCCGGTGAAGTCGTTGTCCCCGCCGGTGATCGTGGCCAGGTCCCACTTGCTCCAGTCCCACGCGGCCTTCTCGCGCACCTCCGCGTCCGGCGAGTTCAGCAGCCTGTTGTAGGCGAGCGCGAGGTTGCCGTCGCGGTCCTGTTCGGGAACGCCGTCGCGGAAGGCCTCGAAGTGGTCGGGGAAGAACATGCCGAGGCCGCGGGTGATCCACGCGTGCTCCTCGGGGCGGGAGGTGGTCACCGCCGGGATGATGATCTCGCTGACGCGCTCGGGGTGCTGGATGGCGTAGGCGAGGACGAGGGTGGAGCCCCAGGAGCCGCCGATCAGCAGCCACCTGTCGATGCCGAGGTGCTCCCGCAGCTTCTCGGCGTCGTCGACCAGGTGCTGGGTGGTGTTGTGCTCCATGCCGGTCCGCGGATCCGAGGCCGGTGGGGTGCTCCTGCCGCTGCCTCGCTGGTCCCAGAGGACGAGGTTCCAGTGGGACGGGTCGAAGTCCTCCCGCCAGCGGGGGTTCGAGCCGGAACCCGGGCCGCCGTGGAAGACGACCGCGGGTTTGCCGTTCGGGTTGCCGCTGGCTTCCCAGTGGACGTGCTGGCCGTCGCCTACGGGGAGGTGGCCTTGGGCGTAGGGCTCCACTCCGGGGTACATGCGGTGGAGGGTAGGGCTGGGCGGGATGAGGTGCCGCCTGGTTTTCCGGCCGGGCGGCTGGTCGCTGTTCCGACGGACGGTGCGGTGTCAGGACTTCTGCTTGGCGCTGATCTGCGCCAGGACCTCGGTCTGCGACACGATGATCTTGCCCGCCAGCGCCTTCGAGCCGATGTGCTCGCCCTTCGCCTGCGCGTCCTTCGCCATGTCGACGCCGCTGCGGAGGTGGCGGGAGAGGGTCGCGAGGAAGAGGTCGTCGTACTGCTTGCCGGTGGCCGCCTTGAGGGCCTCGACGTCCTTGGCGGTCATCATGCCCGCCATCTTGTGGGTGGCGCCGGCGTCGTCGCCGGGGACCTTGATGTTCCAGCTGCGCAGGTAGGTGGCCATCTGCTCGATCTCGCCCGCTTCGGCCCTGGCGATCTTGTCGGCCACGTCGACCACGAACGGGTCCTTGGACTTCTGCGTCGCGACCTCGGCGATCTCGATCGTCTGGCGGTGGTGGGGGATCATGCGCAACGAGAACGTCGCGTCCGCCTCGTTGGCCGCCGGTTCGCCGGTGCCGCTGCCGCCGGCCGGTGAACAGCCCGCCAGCGCCAGCAGCCCCAGCGCGATGATGAGCAGACGCGCTCGCATGAAGCCTCCCGTCTCGGTTCCCTGCCGAGGGATACGGGTGGCCGATCTGTCCGGTTCAGCGGAAGATCCGGAACCTGAGGGATTTTCGGTTCTCAGCGGATCAACGCAGGTCGTCCAGTGCTTTGAGGACGCCCGCCACCACGTCGGGGTGGCCCAGCGGGAGCGGGGCCTGCGTGTGGTCGTCGTCGTCGGTGCGGGCGATGACCCGCACGAACGGTTCGGTCGGGTCGACCTCCGGGTCGACCAGCAGGACCGAGCGCACGAGGTCTTCGTGCTGGTTCACGAGGTCGACCACGTCGGCCGCCAGCGGACCGCTCGACACCACGTCGAGCACGGTGCGGGAGTCGCGGTGCCTGCCCAGGACCGTGTCCACTGTGGACTTCCAGGTCGGGGCGGCGGGAACGCGCACCCACACCACGCGCAGGTCGCCGGTCAGGTCCCGCCAGGTCGCCGGGATCTCGTTGTGGGGAGCCTCTCCCGCTGGATCGATCACGAGGACCGTGGGCGCACCCGCGGGTCCGTCGGCTACCACGCCGGGGCCTGATGTCCTGCTGGGCTCGTCGAAATCGCGCATGGGCAGGGGATACCCACGTTCACGCGTTTCTACCGGTGGGCTGATCGGCTTGTCGCGGTAGACCGAATGGTGGAGGACAGGACCACTGGTGTGAGTGGACCTGTTGCCGCGGAACGGGTTCGAGGTCGCGGCCGTGATCGCTTGACCACTTTCCGAAAGCCGGTTTATGGTCTGGACCACTGACCGAAACTGGATCGGTGAGCGATCAGAAGCGCTCCCGGTTCCCGCCCCCTGCCTACGGGTCACCCCGTTTGGGAACGATCCAAGGAGTTCGGACGAATGAAAATCATGCGTAAAGCGGCGCTCGTCCTGGCCGCTGTCCCTGCCATCGTCTTCATCACGCCGGTCGGCACCGCCAGTGCGCACGGCTACGTGTCGTCACCGGCCAGCCGTGCGGCGCAGTGCGCCCAGGGCGCGCTCGGCAACTCCTGCGGCCAAGCCAGGTACGAGCCGCAGAGCGCCGAGGGCCCCAAGGGCCTCATGAACTGCAGCGGTGCCAACAGCGCGTTCCGCGAGCTCGACAACGACGGCCTGCCGTGGAAGGTCCACAACACCGGCAGCTCCCTGACGCTGACCTGGACCTTCACCGCCCGGCACGTCACGCGCGACTACGAGTACTTCATCAACGGCACGCGCGTCGGCTACGTGTCCGGCAACAACGCGCAGCCCAGCAACCCGACCACGCACACGATCAACCTCGGCGGGTTCTCCGGTCGCCAGAAGCTCTACGCGATCTGGAACATCGGCGACACGGTGAACGCGTTCTACTCGTGCATCGACCTCAACATCAACGGTGGTGGCGGCACGAACCCGCCGCCCACCACGACGACCACCCGCCCCACCACGACCACCACGCCGCCGACCTCCACGACGCAGCAGCCGCCCGCGGGCGGCACGTGGGCGGCGAACACCTCCTACGCGGCCGGCTCGACCGTCACCTACGGCGGCTCGGCCTACCGCTGCCGGCAGGCGCACACCTCGCTGACCGGCTGGGAGCCGCCGAACGCGGCGGCGCTCTGGGAGAAGATCTGACCCGATGAAGCGCCTGGTGATCGCGGTCGCGGTCCTGGCGCTGGCGGGGTGCGGCGGAGAGGCCGTCGTGCCGGAGGGCCAGCAGGCCCACGGGCACGGCGCGTCCTCCGCCGCACCACCCGTTCCGGGTGCCAGTGCGAGGTTCAACGACGCGGACGTGATGTTCGTGCAGATGATGGTGGACCACCTGCAGCTCGGCATCAGCCTGTCGCAGGTGGGGCTCGCGAAGGCGACCAGTCAGGAGGCGAAGGACCTCGCCGGCGCGATCGACGTGACCCAGCGCGAGGAGCTCACGATGCTCAAGTCGTGGCTGAAGCTCTGGGACAAGCCGGAGGGTGACGGCGCGAGCCTGCACGCCGCCCACGGGGGCCAGCCGCTGCTCGACGACAAGGTCATCAACGAGGCCAAGGAGAAGAGCGGCGCGGAGTTCGACATGAACTTCCTCAACCTGATGACCGGTCATCAGGGCGCCGGCGTGGAGATGGCGCTGGCCGAGAAGAAGGACGGCATGAACCCGGAGACGACGGCCTACGCCGACCGGGTGGTCACCACCCGGCAGGGCCAGATCTCGCAGATGCTCAAGATCATCAGCGGTTCGTAGGCGTTCGGTCAGCGGCCCGGCGTTGGCTCCCGGTCATGGACGTACTGATCTCGGGAGCGGGAGTCGCCGGGCCCGCGCTCGCACACTGGCTGGCGCGGCACGGTTTCTCCCCGACGGTGGTGGAACGCGCGCCGTCGCTGCGCAGCGGCGGGCAGGCCGTGGACTTCCGCGGCGAGGCGCACCTGTCCGTGCTGAGGAGGATGGGTGTTCTCGACGCGGTGATGGCCGCGCGGACGACGCCGCGCGACATGGTGTTCCGCGGCGTCGACGGACGTGAGCGCTCACGGCTGCCCGCGTCGTTCACCGCGGGGGACGTCGAGATCCTCCGCGGCGACCTCTCACGGCTGCTGTACGAGCTGAGCGCCCCGGACGCGGAGTACGTGTTCGGCGACTGGATCACGTCGCTGCACGACGACAGCGCCGGTGTGGACGTGGAGTTCGCGCACGGGCGCCCGCGGCGGTTCGACTTCGTGATCGGCGCCGACGGCATGCGGTCCGGCGTGCGGCGGCTCGTCTTCCCCTCGTACCGGCCTCAGTTCGGCGGCTACTACTTCGCGATCTGGGACGCCGAGGGCGACGACCGCGACCTGACCTGCTCGCCCGGAGTCCTCGCGGCGCCGGGGTGGCTCATGTACAGGTCGCCGGTGCCGCCGGAGATGATGCCGGAGTCGTTGATCGCGCCGGGCGTCTACTTCGACTCGATCAGCCGGATCCGCATGCCGGCGGTGAGCTCCGGCCGCGTCACGCTGATCGGCGACGCGGGCTACGGGTCCACCCTGGGCGGCATGGGAACCGGGCTCGCGGTCGTCTCCGCCTACGTGCTGGCCGGGGAGATGGCGGCGGGCGGCGACGCGTTCGCCCGGTACGAGGCCCTGGTCGGGCCGTACGCGCGGGGCTGCCAGGGCAACCCCGGGCCGTTCCTCGCGCCGGGCAGCAGGCTCGGGATGTGGGCGCGGGACCGGATGTTCCGCCTCCTGCCGAAGATCCCGCTGGTCGCGCGGACGGACCTGCGGGCAGCCACGGCGATCAAGCTCCCGGAGTACCTGCCAGTTCGCTGAACACCTCGTCCACCTGCTGCTTGGCGGCGGCGTGCATCCACCCGAACCCGAGCTCCCGCCGGGCCTCCCGCAGCAACGCCTCGGCCCGCGCCGGATCACCCCCGCGGTGGGCGATCCGCGCGAGGCCCGCGTGGGCGAGCGCACGCGTGGCGGACAGGCCCGCCTCCGCGGCGAGCTCCAGGGCCAGGAGGTAGTCGCGCTCCGCCTGGCCGGGGTCGAGGTCGAGCAACCGGTCCGCGCGCCGCCCGCGCAGCTCGGCGAGCTCCTCCTTGGCGCCGAGCTCGCCGACCACGCGCAGGGCCTCGTCGGTCAGGGCGAGCGCCTCCACCGGGTCCTCGGTGAGGGTCGCCAGCACGTCGAGGACCTGCGCCGATCCCCAGCGCTCGCCGATGTCCCGGAACCGGCGCAACGCCGCGCGCGACTCGCTGATCGCCCGCGCGCGGTCACCACTCGTCGCCCAGGCCAGGTAGGCGTTGCTGAAGCCGATGAGGCCCTGGATCCACGGGTCCTCGCTGCCCTCGACCTCGTCCTGCAACGCCGTGCGCGGGGCGGACGGGTCGGGCGGACCGGTGAGCATGGCCCACGCGACGAGCACGAACGGCTGCCGGATCGGGCCGCGCAGCTCGAGCAGCTTCGCCTGCACGCGTTCCGGGGCGGCGAGCGCCAGCAGGACCGCGTACTCCTCCGTGGACTGCTCCGGCACGCGGTCGAGAAGTGCCCGTGCCAGGCCCTGCACCTCCGTCCGGCTGCCTTTCACGTACCAGTACCAGGAGAGGTCGCTGACGAGGCGCAGCGCCCGTTCCGGCTCGTGCGCCGTGGTCCACTCGACGGCCTGGAGCAGGTTCGCGTGCTCGGCGCTCAGCCGCGCGAACCACCGGACCTGGTCCCGCCGGCGCAGCTCGGGATCGGCGCGGCGGGCGAGGTCGTGGAAGTGCGCGGCGTGCTCGGCGTCGACGCGCCTGTGCTCCGAGCAGAACTCCCGGATGGTCTCCAGCATCCGGTACCGGCCGTCGGCGGCCTCCACCAAGGACTTGTCCACCAACGCGTCCAGCACCTCGACGTCGTGCCGGCAGACCTCCTCGACGGCGTCGAGCGCGGCGCCGCCGCTGAACGTGGCGAGGCACGCGGCCAGGTCGCGCTCGTCCGGCGACAGCAGGTCCCAGCTCCACTCCACGACCGCGCGCAGCGTCCGGTGGCGGGGTGCGGCGGCGCGGTTTCCCTTGGTGAGCAACCGGAAGCGGTCGTTCAGCCGGTGGGAGATCTCCTCGGTGGTCAACGTGCGCGTGCGCGCCGCGGCCAGCTCGATCGCCAGCGGCAGGCCGTCGAGCGCGCGGCAGATGTCGGCGGTGTGCCGGTCCCGCACGAACGCCGGGTTGACCAGGCGGGCGCGGTCGGTGAACAGCGCCACGCTCTGCTCGGGGTCGAGCGGCGGCACGGGGCACAGCGTCTCACCGGTGATGCCGAGCGCCTCCCGGCTCGTGGCGAGGATGCGCAGGGACGGGCACGTGCCGAGCAGGTGTCCCGCCAGCCGGGCCGCCTGCACGACCAGGTGCTCGCAGTTGTCCAGCACCAGCAACGAGTCGCGGTCGCGCAGGGCCAGCGTCAGGCGGTCCTCCGGCTCCAGCGCGGTCTCCTTGAGCCCCAGCGCCTGCAGCGTCGCCGCCGCGACGTCCTTGGCGGGCGCCAGGTCCACGAAGATCGCGCCCGGACCGGCGGCCTGGAGCGCCAGCCTCGTCTTGCCCGCCCCGCCGGGCCCGGTGAGGGTGACCAGGCGCGAGGAGAGCGAGGCGATGCGGCGCAGCTCCTCCTCCCTGCCGATGAAACTGGTCAGCTGGGCCGGCGGCTCGCGGTGGGTCTGGCCGCGCAGCACCCGCAGGTGGACGGCGCGCAGCTCGGGCGACGGGTCGGCGCCGAGCTCGTCGGCCAGCAACGCCCGCGCGTCCTCGAACGCCTGCAGCGCCTCGGCCTGGCGGCCCTGCTGGTGCAGCACCTGCACCAGGTAGCCGCGCAGCCGTTCGTCCAACGGGTGCTGCGCCACCAGGTCCTGGACCTCCCGCACGCCGGCCTTCCCGAGCCGGACGCGCGCGGCGACCAGCGAGCTCGACGCCGCCGCGCGTTCCTGTTCCAGCCGGGTCGCGTGGTCCGGCAGGACGACGTCGGCGAGCGCGGGGCCGCGCCACAGCCGAAGTGCTTCGGACAGAAGGGATTCCGCTGCCTGCGCGTCACCCTGCTCCAGGGCCTGCCTGCCTTCCGCCGCGAGCGAGGCGAACCGGTGGGCGTCGACCCGCGAGGCCGGCAGCGCCAGCAGGTAGCCGGCGGGGTGGAACTCGACCAGCGAGGCGTCGCCCAGCGCCCTGCGCAGCCGGGAGACCTGGCCCTGCAGGGCGTTCGCGGCGTCGGACGGCGGCGCGGTGCCGTAGAGCTCGTCGGTCAGCCGGTCGAGCGGCACGATGTCGCCCGCCCGGATCGCCAGCGCGGCCAGCAGGGTGCGCGGACGGGGGCCACCCACCACGATCCTGCCGTCAGGGGAGTGCGCCTCAACGGGCCCGAGAATGCCGACGTGCACGGTGTCAGCGTACGAACCGGCCGGGACTCGTACCCAGGACACGGCGGAAGTGGCGCGTCAGGTGGGACTGGTCGTGGAACCCGGCCAGCACCGCCGCCTCCGCCGCGGACCGCCCCTCGACCAGGTACCCGCGCGCGAGGTCGACGCGGCGCCCGGTCAGGTAGCGGTGCGGCGGCAGGCCGAACCGGCGGCTGAACGCCCGCACCAGGTGCGTCGGGCTCGTCTGCAGCTCCCGGGCGGCGTCGTTCAGCGCCATCCCGCCGGGCAGCGAGGCGTCCAGGAGCTGCCGCAACCGGTCGGCCAGCGTCGGGTCGGCGTGGACCGCCGGGGTGGTGCCCGCGAAGTGGTGCGCCAGGCGTTCGGTGATCAGCGCGAGGCGGCTCGACGCCTCGAGCGGTTCGTCCAGCGCGAGGTGCAGCTGGTGCACGCGCTGCCGCAGCAGCGGATCGGCGAGCATCGGCCTGTCGACGGCCTTGCCGACCAGGCCGGCGGGCAGCACCGAGTCGTCCAGGTACAGCACGCGCTTGTGGAAGCCGGTCGGGAACGCGGAACGGCCGTCGTGCGGCACGTGCGGCGGCAACAGCGTGACGCCTTCGACGAGAGCGCCGTGCTCGTGACGGTCCAGTTCGTACCGCACGGCACCGGTGTCGAGCAGCATCAACGTCCAGGCGTCGTGCGTGTGCGCCGGGTAGACGTGCGTGGTGAACGACGCGTGGAAGACCTCCTTGATGCCTTCCACCGCGGGTTTCCACGCGGCCGTGCTCATGTCAAGAACGTACAAGACGCCGCACGGGCACGTCCGCGATCGTGGACGGCATGTTCGACACCAAGATCGCTGTGCTGCTGCGGGACGACCTGGCCGGCTGGCAGGCGCTGAACGTGACCGCCTTCCTCGTCAGCGGGTTGCCGGAGGTGCTGCGCGGAGAGCCGTACGTGGACGCCGACGACGTGGAGTACCTGCCCATGTTCGGCCAGCCCGTGGTGGTGCTGCAGGGCGACCGGGACCTCGTCAGGAAGGCCCACGAGCGCGCGCTCAACCGTGACCAGGTCATGTCGATCTTCACCGCGGACCTGTTCGCCACCGGCAACGACGCCGACAACCGCGCCGCCGTCCGCAAGGTGCACACGCAGGACCTCGACCTCGTCGGCATCGCGGTGCACGGCCGGAAGAACGCCGTCGACAAGATCTTCAAGGGCGCCCGGATGCACCCCTGACGGAACCGCAGCCCGTGGTCAAGCCGCTCCGGACGGCCGTGGAAACAAAATTGGCCCAGGGAAAGAGCACGGTCTTGTCCCAGGGTCAGGGCCAATCGCGGCCCTACGGTCTGATGCATGACCAGGCGACTCGCGTACGCGCAGCTGACGAGCTCGATCGGTGACGGCGGTTTCCTCGTCGTCTCGGCCCTCTACTTCACGCAGGTCGTGGGCCTCAGCGCGGCGCGGGTGGGCCTCGCGCTGACCCTCGCGTGGGGAGTGGGGGCCGTCGCCGGGGTCGCGCTGGGCCACGTCGCCGACCGGCTGGGCCCGCGCACCACCGCCGTCGTGCTCGCCGCCGCCACGGCCGCGAGCACCAGCGTCCTGCTCGTCACCAGGGACTTCACCGCGTTCGTGGTGGTCATGTGCCTGTACGCGAGCTTCCAGAGCGGGCTGCAGGCGTCCAGGCAGGCACTTCTCGCTGGCCTCACGACACCTCGGGAGCGGACGCGGGCCCGTGCGCGGATCCAGTCGACGGCCAACGCGGGCATCGCGGTCGGTGCCGCGGCCGGAGGGTTCGCGCTGCACCTCGGCACCGAGGCCGCCTACACCGCCGTGTTCGTGCTCGACGTGCTCTGCTTCCTGGTCGCCGCGGCGGTCGTGGCCACGTTGCCCGAGACGGTGATGAGCAGGGCCGAGGGCAGGTTCGACGTGCTCGGGGACCGCCCGTACGCGCTGATCACGCTCATCAACGCCGTGATGCTGCTCTACATGCCGTTGCTGAGCCTGATCATCCCGCTGTGGATCGTGCAGCGCACCGAGGCGCCGACGTGGCTCGCGGCCGCGCTGCTGGTGCTCAACACCGCGGCCGTCGTGCTGTTCCAGGTCCGGATCGCCCGCCGCGCCACCGGCCTGCGGCGGGCCTCGAAGCTGGTGGAGCACGCCGGACTGGTCCTGTTCGCGTCCTGCGCGGTCTTCGCCGTGACGGCGTTCAGCCTCGGCGCCTGGCCCGCGGCGGCGTTGCTGATCGCCGCCGCCGCGCTGCAGGTGCTCGGCGAGATGATGCTCGCCTCCGGGGCGTGGGAGATCAGCTTCTCCCTCGCGCCCGCCGATCGGCAGGGCCAGTACCAGGGCTTCTTCGCGACCGGAACGGCCGTCGCCCGCATGGTCGGCCCCGCCCTGCTCACCACCGTCGTGCTCGGCTGGGGAGCGCTCGGCTGGCTGCTGGTCGGAGGGCTGTTCGTCGTGGCCGGTTACGCGATGGGACCGGCGGTGCGCTGGGCCCGGGAGAAGAACTCCACGAGCTCCGGCGCCATGACCGACGACTTGTACAGGTGCGTCTGACCGGGCAGCGTCCTGTGCTCCGCTCCCAGCACCTCCGCGACGTTGCGCATGGCGTTGCGGAGGTACTCCGGCGACTTGCCGCCGTCC
Source organism: Lentzea sp. DG1S-22 (assembly GCF_036321065.1). Taxonomy (NCBI): domain Bacteria; kingdom Bacillati; phylum Actinomycetota; class Actinomycetes; order Pseudonocardiales; family Pseudonocardiaceae; genus Lentzea; species Lentzea sp. DG1S-22. The sequence goes on from NZ_CP143276.1 coordinate 7,103,512, forward strand.
ATCGCGAGCGTCGGCACCTCGACCTTCCAGCGGTGCGCCGGGAGCGGGGTGCCGCGGCCGTCGTCGCCGAGGATCGTCAGGTCCCACGGCAGGGTGTGCGCGACCGGCTTGAGCTTCTTCCACACCGGGGTCAGCTTCATGACCGCGAGGCCGATGCCGGGCACGCCGACCATCTTCATGAACGTCGAGAGCATGCGGGAACGGTCGCCGCGGGCGAGCATGTCGTTCATCCGCCGCACGATGTCCGCGGGGCGGGGCTCGTACGTGCCGTCCACGACGAACGGCGCCTCGTACAGCGCGAGCCGGGTGATGCCCGGCAGGCGTGACGCGGCCTCCATCGCGAGCACCGCGCCCGAGGACACGCCGAACACGAACGCGCTGCCGCCGGCCTCCCGGATGACCGCGTCGACGTCCTCGACCTCGCGCTCGAGCGACCACGGCGTCGCGCCGTCACCGGTCTCGCCGCGCCCGCGCCGGTCGTAGGTGTGGACGGTGAAGTCCTTGTCGAGCACCGAGGCCAGCTCGGTGGTGGGGCCGAAGCGGCGGTGGCACATCGCGCCGTCCACGAGGAGCAGCGCCGGGCCGGAGCCGGTGACCGAGTAGGCGATCTCCGTGCCGTCGGCGGAGGTCGTGAAGCGCGTCATCTCTGCTCTCCCAAGGTGGTGTCGAGGAAGTCCTGCCAGTCCTGTTCGGACTCGGCGCCCTCGAAGACGTGGTGTGCCGCGATCATCGGGCCCGCGAAGCCGCGCAGGAACCGGTACATGCCGCTGCCGGTGCGCAGGCCGAGCGTGTGCGCGTTGCGGTGGAACTCGACGGCGTCCGGGAGCTTCTCCGCCAGCGCCGCGCCGAGCCTCTTCCAGGCCTCGTCCCAGTCGGTGACGACGGGCCCGAAGACCGTGAGCGGGCGGGCCGTGCGGCCGGGGAAGTACGTCAGGTACTCCTGCAGCGTGCGCCGGAACAGCGCGCCGCCCAGCGTCATCGCCTCGAACTCGTCGGCCCAGTCGTCGCCGGGCAGGAAGCCGCTCGTGACCATCCGCAGCACCGTGCTCGCGTGCTCGCGGCCCTCGACGAGGAACTCGTAGGCGATGAACCGGCCGTCGGGCGCCTTGCCGCTGTCGTGGGCGAAGTGGTGCGGCGGGTCGGACGCGGTGACCTCGCTCGTCGGCCGGTAACCGCCGAAGGCCATCCTGACCTGGCCGTCCGCGACCTCGTTGCGGCCCATGAACCACGAGTCGATGCCGGGCCCGGTCGCGATCGCGGTCCAGACGTCCTCGACGGACGCCGGCACCTCGATCTCGTCGGTGCTTCTGAACTCGTGCCCCATCGGCTCTTCCCTCCAGGCTCGTGGATGGTCTCATCCTGCCGCCGACGATTCCCTTCGTCAAGACAGTGATAGTAGTCTTGACAAAAAAAGTTGTCGGTGATTCGGTTCTCCTCACACCGAACCGCTGGAGGAACCCATGTCCCGCATCGCCTGCGGAGTCGTCGCCGGACCGCTCTACCTCGTCGTCGGGTACGCCCAGGCGTTCACCCGGGAGGGCTTCGACCTCACCCGCCACCCGTTCAGCATGCTCAGCCTCGGCTCGCTCGGCTGGGTCCAGATCGTGAACTTCGTCGTCTGCGGGGCGCTGTTCGTCGTGGCGGCGACCGGCATGGCGCGGCACACGAGGTGGGGTGCGCGGCTGATCGGCCTGATGGGGGTGGGGATGGTCCTCGGCGGGGTGTTCGTGGCCGACCCGGCCCTGGGCTTCCCGGCGGGCGCTCCCGACGGCCCGCCCGCGTCGATGTCCTGGCACGGCGCGCTGCACGCGGTGGCGTTCGGCGTCGCGATGATCGGCTGGATCGGGGCGTGCTTCGTGTTCGCGCGTAGGCTCGGGGGGTGGCTGGCGGTGATGAGCGGCCTGACGGGCTTGCTGCTGATGGTGCCGATGGCGTTCCTGGGCGACCCCGGCGGCACGGTGCTGCTCTACGTGGTCGCGACGATCGGCTGGCTGTGGACGTCGGTGCTGTCCCTGAGGCTGAGCCGGCCTGCCTTCTCGAGCTGATCTGCCCGGATTGCGGGCGCGTCACCACCGACCGGCACGCGCCCGGCTGCGAGGCCTGTCAGACCAGCTGATGCGCGTGCATCTTGCTGATGTCGTAGGAGACACCGCAGAACGTGCACTGCAGCCCGTACCTGCTGCGGATGGTGAACAGCGGGATGAAGAAGATCGTGGGCTTCGTGTAGCGCCGGAAGAGGTTGTGCGCGGACTGGTGGTGGCAGTGCCCGCACACCAGCGTGAGCATGCGGATCTGCTGGATCGTCGTGCGCCAGCCGAAAATGACCATCTGCGCTCCCTCTTCGTCCCTTGTACGTCTGACGCGCGGGATGCCCCCTGAGTTGCGACCTGACGCCTGGATTCGGAAGGTGGACGGGTGAACAGCCTGCTGCGGCCCTGGACCCCCGACGACGCGCCGGTCGTGCTGGCCGCCGCCGGCGAACCGCTGATGGACCGCCAGTTCACCTTCCCGGTCGACTCCCTGCCCGCCGCCCGGGAGTGGGTCGCCCTGGCGCAGGCGCGCCGGAACGAGGACATGGCCTACTCGTTCGCCGTGCTGCACGAGGGCGTGCCCGTCGGCAACGTGGCCGTGTCGAGCGTCGAACGCCGGCACCTGACCGGGTGGGTCTCGTACTGGGTGCGGGAGGAAGCACGGGGCAAGGGCCTCGCCACCGCCGCCTGCCGCGCGCTCAGCGAGTTCGCCTTCACCGAGCTCGGCCTGTTCCGCCTGGAGCTCGCGCACCGCGTGGACAACCCCGCCTCCTGCCGCGTCGCGCTCGGGGCGGGTTTCCCCGTCGAAGGCGTCGAGCGGGCGCGGCTGCTGTACGACGGCGTCCGCTACGACACCGAAACGCACGCACGCCTCGCCGGTGACTGAGGTTGACGTCGCGATCAGCCGGGTAACCCGGAGCGCATGAGCGACGTGCAGGCCGAGTTGCTGATGACCTTGACCAAGGTTGCCAAGGTCTTACGTGGAGCGGAGATCCCGTTCGCGCTGACCGGTGGTTGCGCCGGTTACGCGCGAGGAGGGCCGGTGAGTGAGCACGACGTCGACCTCCTGGTGAGGGAGGAGGACGTCAACGAGGCCGTGCGGGTGCTCGTGGAGGCGGGACTGCGCGGCGCGGAGCCGCCGGAGGACTGGCTGCTGAAGGTCTACGACGGCGACTCGCTCGTGGACCTGCTCTTCCGCCCGAACGAACGCCCGGTGACCGACGAGATCCTCGCGATGGCCGAGGAGATGCCGGTCGGCTCGGTGATGCTGCCGGTCATGCCGGCGACGTTCGTGCTGAGCAGCAAGCTGCTCGTGCTGGACGGCCACCGCTGCGACTTCAGCGAGCTGCTGCCGTTCGCGCGGGCGCTGCGAGAACAGATCGACTGGGACCAGGTGCGCGAGGAGACCAAGCACTCCCCTTACGCCGAAGCGTTCCTGGTGCTCGTCGAACGCCTGGACATCATCGGGAGGGACCATGAGTTCCGAGCAGTACCTGGCGGCAAATCTGCGTAGGGCGGTGGCCGAGGACCCGCGGACGGCGGAGCTCGGCGTGCGCGTCACCGTGCGCGGCGACAACGTGATGCTCTCCGGGGACGTCGCCTGCGCGGACCGCCGCGCCGCGCTCGAGGAGGTCCTGCACGAGGCCGCCCCCGAGCTGAAGATCCTCAACGACGTGCGCGTGACACCTGCGGGCGAACCGGAGGGTGAGGAGGACCTGCGATGATCCGAGTCGCTGCGGTCGGGGACATCCACCTCGGCGAGGACATGCGCGGACACCTCCGCCCCGCCCTCGAGAAGGTCGGCGAGCACGCCGACGTCCTCCTGCTGGCGGGAGACCTCACCCGGCACGGCACGGTCGCCGAGGCCGAGGTCGTCGCGGACGAGTTCGCGGACCTCCCGGTGCCGGTCGTCGCCGTGCTGGGCAACCACGACCACCACGACGACAAGCCGCTCGAAGTCACCAAGACGCTGCAGGACAAGGGCATCCACGTGCTGGAGGGCACGACGTTCACCCACCGGGTGAACGGCTGCTCCATCGGCATCGCGGGGGTGAAGGGGTTCGGCGGCGGTTTCGCGGGCAAGTGCGGCAGCGCGTTCGGCGAGCGCGAGATGAAGGCGTTCGTCCAGCACACCTGCGACATCGCGAAGAACCTGGAGGGCGCGCTGTCCGAGCTGGACACCGACATCAAGGTCGCGCTGACGCACTACGCGCCCGTTCCGGACACCCTGCGCGGTGAGCCGCCGGAGATCTACCCGTTCCTCGGCTCGTACCTGCTCGGCGAGGCGATCGACGCCACCGGCACGCATCTGGCCGTGCACGGCCACGCGCACTTCGGCACCGAGCACGGCATGACGCCGGGTGGCGTGCGCGTCCGGAACGTCGCGCAGCCCATCATCCGCTCCGCCTACACGGTCTACGTGCTGGAGGGCGGCTCGTGACGACGACCGTCGGGGACTTCGTGGTGCAGCGCCTGCGCGACTGGGGAGTCGCGCAGGTGTTCGCCTACCCCGGCGACGGCATCAACGGGATCGTCGCGGCGTTCGGCAAGGCGGACAACGAGCCGAAGTTCGTCCAGACCCGGCACGAGGAGATGGCCGCGTTCGCGGCCGTCGGCTTCGCGAAGTTCAGCGACCGGGTCGGCGTCTGCCTGGCCACCTCCGGCCCCGGCGCGATCCACCTGCTCAACGGCCTCTACGACGCGAAGCTCGACCACGTGCCGGTCGTCGCGATCGTCGGCCAGACCGCCCGCACCGCGCAGGGAGGCAGCTTCCAGCAGGAGGTCGACCTGCACTCGCTGTTCCGCGACGTCGCCTCGTTCCTGGTCGACGTCACGGTGCCCGAGCAGCTGCCGAACGCGCTGGACCGGGCGATGCGCACCGCCCAGGCCGACCGCGCGCCGGCCGTGGTGATCATCCCGAACGACGTGCAGGAGCAGGAGTACGCCGCCCCGAAGCACGAGTTCAAGCACATCCCGTCGAGCCCGCCGTCCCGTCCGTCCTCGGTCGTCACTCCCGCGCACGACGAGATCGAGCGCGCGGCCGAGGTGCTGAACTCCGGCGAGAAGGTCGCGATCCTGATCGGCCAGGGCGCCCGCGGCGCCGCCGACGAGGTGCGCGCGACCGCCGACCTGCTCGGCGCCGGCATCGCGAAGGCGTTGCTGGGCAAGGACGTCCTGCCCGACGACCTGCCGTACGTGACGGGGTCGATCGGGTTGCTCGGCACGCGGCCCTCGTACGAGATGATGCGCGACTGCGACCGGCTGCTGATCATCGGTTCGAACTTCCCGTACTCGCAGTACCTGCCGAAGCCCGGTACCGCGCGAGGCGTGCAGATCGACCTCGACGGCCGTGCGATCGGCATGCGCTACCCGACGGAGGTCAACCTCGTCGGCGACGCGAAGGCGACGTTGCGCGCACTGATCCCGTTGTTGCGGCGCAAGGAAGACCGCTCGTGGCGGACGAAGGTCGAGGCCGACGTCGAGCGCTGGTGGGAGGTCGTGGAACGGCAGGCGCAGGTACCCGCCGACCCGGTCAACCCGATGAGGATCGTCTCCGAGCTGTCCCGGCGACTGCCGCACAACGCGATCGTCACCGCCGACTCGGGTTCCGCGACGAACTGGTACGCCCGGCTGCTGCGGGTGCGCGGCAACGTGCGGTCGTCGTTGTCCGGCACGCTCGCGACGATGGGCTGTGCCGTCCCGTACGCGCTGGGCGCCGCTTTCGCCCAGCCGAACAGGCCGTTGATCGCACTGGTCGGCGACGGCGCCATGCAGATGAACGGCATGGCGGAGTTGCTGACCCTGCGGCGCTACGGCATCCGGTGCGTCGTGTGCGTGTTCCACAACAACGACCTCAACCAGGTCACGTGGGAGCTGCGCGCGATGGGCGGTGCGCCGAAGTTCGAGGAGTCGCAGTCGCTCCCGGACGTCTCGTACGCCGCCTACGCGCGGTCGATCGGCCTGCAGGGCATCGAGGTCGACGACCCCGAGCAGCTCGGCGCCGCCTGGGAGACGGCGCTCGCGTTCGACGGCTCGACCGTCCTCGACGTGCGCTGCGATCCCGACGTGCCGCCGATCCCGCCGCACGCGACGTTCGACCAGATCAAGGACATGACCGAAGCGGTGCTGCGCGGCGACCCCGACGCGTGGGGCGTCCTGCGCCGCGGACTGCACACCAAGATCCAGGAGTTGCTGCCGTGAAACTGGGCTATTTCATTTCCTCGGAAGAGCACGGACCGCGCGAGCACGTCCGGCACGCGAAGATGGCGCAGGACCACGGGTTCGAGTCGTTGTGGATCTCCGACCACTACCACCCGTGGAACGACGAGCAGGGCGAGTCGCCGTTCGTCTGGGGCACCATCGGCGCTCTCTCGGAGGCCGTGACGCTGCCGATCACCACGGCCGTGACGTGCCCGACGATCCGCATCCACCCGGCCGTCATCGCGCAGGCGGCGGCGACCGCGGCCGTCCAGACCGAGGGCAGGTTCGTCCTCGGCGTCGGCAGCGGCGAGGCGCTGAACGAGCACGTGCTCGGCGACCGCTGGCCCTCGGCCGACGTGCGGCTGGAGATGCTGGAGGAGGCGATCGACGTCATCCGCGCGCTGCACCAGGGCGACGAGGTCACCCACCACGGCAAGCACTACACCGTCGAGAACGCCCGCATCTACACCCTTCCCGAACGCCCGGTGCCGATCTACGTCTCGGCGTTCGGCCCCAAGGCCGTCAAGCTCGCCGCCCGCACCGCCGACGGCTACATCAGCGTCGGCCCGAACGGTGAGCTCGTGGAGAAGTACCGCGCCGAGGGCGGCCGCGGACCGGCGCAGAGCGGCCTCAAGGTCTGCTACGCGAGGACCGAGGACGAGGCCGTCTCCACGGCGCACCGCCTGTGGCCCAACGACGGCCTGCCGGGCGAGCTGGCGCAGGTGCTGCCCTCGCCCAAGCACTTCGAGCAGGCCTCCCAGCTCGTGACGCCGGAGATGATCCGGTCGTCGATGCCGTGCGGCCCCGACCCCGAGCAGTACGCGGAGAAGATCAGGGAGTTCGCGGAGGCCGGCTTCGACGAGGTCTACGTGCAGCAGATCGGCAAGAACCAGCAGGAGTTCTTCGAGTTCTGGGCGAAGGAAGTCGTGCCGCTGCTCGACGTTTAAAAGTGCGCGCGCAGGGCAGCCGGTCCTATGAGGAGCTTCCTGCGCGAGCACAGCCTGACGCTCGTCTTCGCAGGTCTTTTCCTCGCGGCGCTGGTCGGCCAGTTCTTCGCCGGCCACGCCGACCACAACGAGCGTCAGGCCGCGTTGGGCCAGCCACTGCTGACCCCGGGGTCCTACCTGGTCTCCGCCGACTTCCTCGTCGACGTCGTGGAGAACTGGCAGTCCGAGTACCTGCAGTTCTTCCTGTACGTCACCGCGACCGTCTGGCTGATCCAGAAGGGCTCGACCGAGTCGAAGCCCGCGAAGAAGGCCGGTCGCGAGACCGACGAGGAGCAGCAGGTCGGCGCGTACGTCAAGGACGACTCGCCGAAGTGGGCGAAGGCCGGCGGCTGGCGCACCGCGGTGTTCTCGAAGTCGCTCGGACTCGCGATGCTGGTGCTGTTCCTGGTCTCCTGGGTCCTGCAGTGGGTCGCCGGCTGGTACGCCAACAACTCCGACCCGCTGGCCGAGCCGATGGGGCTCTTCCAGTACTTCCTGAGCGCCGACTTCTGGAACCGGTCGTTGCAGAACTGGCAGTCCGAGTTCCTGGCGATCGCCTCGATGGCGATCCTGAGCGTGTACCTGCGGCAGCGCGGGTCGCCCGAGTCGAAGCCGGTGGGCGCGCCGCACTCGGTGAGCGACAGGTCGGGCTGAGCGGCTCGACGTTCCCGGCACGCCGGTGCGCGTGCGGTCGGCAGACGCGAGAAAACGCGGCGGGACACCACATCCCGCCGCGCTCCCCAGGCAGCGCGACCACCTTCTCGGGTCGTCGCCACCGCCCTAGGCGAGGATTTCGCCGACCGTGCCCGCTCCCACGGTCCTGCCGCCCTCGCGGATCGCGAAGCCGAGCCCGGTGTCCATCGCCACCGCCTTGCCCAGCTCCACCGTGACCTCGACGGTGTCACCCGGCATGGCCGGCGTCCTGTCGAGCTCCACCACTCCGACGACGTCGCCGGTGCGGAAGTGGAACTGCGGGCGGTAGTTCGACGCGATGCCGGTGTGCCTGCCGCCCTCGGCGTGCGAGAGCAGGTACACCGTCGCGCGGAACCGGGTGTGCGGCGCGACGCTGCCCGGCAGGGCCAGCACCTGGCCGCGCCGGACCTCGCCGCGCTTCACGCCGCGCAGCAGGACCGCGGCGTTGTCCCCCGCCTGCGCCTGCCGCATCGGCTTGCCGAACGTCTCGATGCCGGTGGCGACCGACGTCACCGCCGCGCCGAGGCCGACCACCTCGACCGCGTCACCGATGCCGAGCACGCCGCGCTCCACCGCTCCGGTCACGACGGTGCCGCGACCGGTGATGGTCAGGACGTTCTCGACCGGCATCAGGAACGCGCCGCTCAGGTCGCGGACGGGCTCCGGCACGTGCGCGTCGACGGCGTCGAGCAGCTCGACCACCGACCGCACCCACACCGGGTCGCCCTGCAGCGCGCGCAGGCCGGACACCCGCACCACCGGCGTGGCGTCGCCGTCGAAGCCGTACCGGGAGAGCAGGTCGCGGACTTCCAGCTCCACCAGGTCGAGCAGCTCCGGGTCGCTCACCGCGTCGGCCTTGTTGAGCGCCACCACCACGTGCGGCACGCCGACGCGGCGCGCGAGCACGACGTGCTCCCGCGTCTGCGGCATCGTGCCGTCCTCCGCGGACACCACGAGGATCGCGCCGTCCAGCTGCGCCGCACCCGTGATCATGTTCTTCACGTAGTCGGCGTGGCCGGGCATGTCGACGTGCGCGTAGTGGCGCGTGGGCGTCTCGTACTCGACGTGCGCGATGTTGATCGTGATGCCGCGGGCCAGCTCCTCCGGCGCGCGGTCGATGCGGTCGAACGCCGTGAAGGTCGTGCCCGAAGGGTCCATTTCGGACAGAACTTTGGTGATGGCCGCGGTGAGCGTGGTCTTGCCGTGGTCGACGTGACCCATGGTGCCGATGTTGAGGTGCGGCTTGGCGCGCACGAACTCTTGCTTCATGTCCCTGTCCTCGGGGAAACAGCCGGGGTTCAGAACCGGAGACCGCCACAACCCTCCTCCAGTGGTCCTGAAGGAAGGACTGGAGGAGGGTCAGAGTCGGGCGCCGGCCAGCTGAGCCGGGGCGGCGGCGAGCGCGCACGCGGGAACACCCGCGTGCGTGTTGCGCTCAGCCGTCAGGAACATGAGGTGATGGTGACAGGGCGGTCAGCCGGCTGTCACCCGGTTTTCCGCGAGCCCGATCAACGCCCGCGCGGCCGGGCTGTGCGGACCCTCCGCACGCCAGGCGAACGCGAGCCTGCTGTGCGGCACGGGATCGGTGATCCGGACCGCGTGGAGGTCCCCGGCCATCGACGACGCCAGGACCGCGGGCCCGAGCCCGCGCCGCGCCAGCGTGATCACCATCGGCGGGGCGGACGCCTCGAACGCGATGCGCGGCCGCCGCGACCCGCACGCCTCGTCCAACGCCCCGCGCAGGCCGGTGCCCGGTGGCAGGCTGATCAGGCCGCGCTCCAACAGCTCGTCCACGGTGACGGACTCCTTGCCGCACCAGGGATCCGACTCGGCGACCGCGGCCACGAGCGGTTCGTCGGCGAGGACCCGCACCGACAACCCCTCCGGTGCCCGGCCGGCGTAACCGATCAGCGCGAAGTCGAGCTGTCCGTCCACCAGGGACGAGACGAGCGAATCGGAGTTGGCCTCCGCCAACGTGATCTCGACACCGGGAAATGAGCAGTGGAACGCGGACAGCAGCTCGGGGAGGTCCGGGATCCCGCAGGACACGACCATCCCGACGCGCACGGCACCGCGCACCAGCCCGGCCATCTCCTCGACGGTCCGCCGGGCCGACTCCACCGACCCCAGGGCCGCCCGTGCCCACGGCAGCACCGCCGCGCCGACGTCGGTCAGCGTCACCGCCCGTCCCGACCGGTCCAGCAGGTCGTGCCCGAGTTCGCGCTCCAGCCGCCGGACCTGCGCGCTGACACCGGGCTGCGCCACGTGCACGCGTTCCGCCGCGCGCGTGAACGACCCCTCCTCCGCGACTGCGACGAAGTACTCCAGCTGCCGAAGCTCCATAACGAACGATTATAGAGAGGAGCACGACCAGCTCTTGGACTTATAAGACCAGCTCGGCGAGGCTCGGATCATGCGCATCTTCCACCCCGGTGATCCCGGCTACGACGACGAACGCAGCGGCTTCCAGACGGGGCTCCGCCACGAGCCGCAGGTGGTCTTCGCGGTCGAGAACGCGCGGGACGTCGAAGAGGCCCTCCGGTACGCCGACGCCCACGGCCTGGAGCACGCGATCCAGGCCACCGGCCACGGCCTGACCACACCGACCACGGGCGTCCTCATCTCGACCAGGCGGATGAACGCCGTCGAGGTCGACCCGCAGAGCCGCACGGCGAGGGCCGAGGCGGGCGCGGTGTGGCAGCAGGTCGTCGAGCGGGCGGCGCCGCACGGACTGGCTCCGCTGAGCGGCGACGCGGGTGACGTCGGCGTCGTCGGCTACACCCTCGGTGGTGGGTTCAGCGTGCTGGCCAGGGAGTTCGGCTTCGCGAGCGAGCGCGTCCGCGCCGCGGAGGAGGTCGGGGACGTGGTCACCGCGCTGGAGTTCGAGCTCCTGCCGATCAGCGAGGTCCACGCCGGCGAGATGTTCTTCGCCGTGGAACACGCGGAGGCCGTCTTCGAGGCGTTCCACGCGTGGGACCTGCCGGACCACGTCACGCCCGCGCTCACCACCCTCGGTGACGTCGTCCGCGTGACGTTCGCGAGCACGCGCCCGTTCGACGTCGGCCACCTCCGGATCGCACCGCCGCTGAAGGAGGAGTTCGGCGTGAAACCGTTCGCCCGGGCCGCCGGCAGGCCGTTGCCGCCGCACACCTACCAGGGTGACAACGTCCTGCTCCGCGAGCTCCCGCTGGAGGCGCTGCAACGCCTGCGGGAAGCGGCCGCGAACTCCAGCGCCGAGATCTTCCTCGGCGTCCTGCCCCTCGGCGGTGCCCTGGGCGGCGGCGCGAGCCACCTGGTCAAGCTGGTCTCACCCCGGCTCGGCGTCGCGGAGCAGCACGAGGAGGTGTTCGACGTCGTGCGGCCGTTCGTGCTCGGCAGGTCGCGGAACTTCCGGTACGCCGTGGCCTGAAGGGTGCTCCGGGTGAGGAGCGCGACGGAGACCCCGCTGCTGCTCGCGGAGCGTGCACGCCCGGCCGCCGACCGGCGGCCGGGCGTGCAATATGTTGTGAAGGGGAAGCAACGGCCGTAACGTCGGAGATGTAGCCGGGTTCAGCAGGGTGCTCGGAGTCCGAGTCTCGTGCGCTTCGGCCACCGGGGAGTGCTGGTGAACGAAGATCAGTTCCAGGAAACACCGCTGCTCACCGTGCACGTCGGGGAGGTCGCCGGCGTGGCGGTCGTCGCGGTGGAGGGTGAGATCGACGTCGACACCGCGGACGACGTGCTCGACGCGCTGCGGCAGGGGTGCGAGTCGACCGGGCCGGCCGTGGTCGCCGACCTGACGCTGGTCAGCTTCTTCGGCTCGACCGGCATCTCCACGCTGATCTCGGCCCACGAGCTGGCCGACGAACACGGCAAGGACCTCCGGGTGGTCGCGCCGCAGCGAGCCGTCCGCAGGCCGTTGCAGGTCACGGGCGTGGCCGACGTCCTCGTGCTGCACGACTCGGTCGAGGAGGCGCTGGCAGCGCTGAAACCGGTGCCCAGCGAGTAGGCACCGGTCCGCACGTCCTCAGCCGGCGAGCTCCACGAGCTTCGGCACGACCTCGTCCGGGTGGGGCATGGCGGCGATCTCCGCGGCGACGCGCGCGGTCGCTGCCCGCACGCCGGTGTCGCCGAGCAGCCTGCCGGCGGTCTCCCGCACCGCGTCGGCGGTGAAGTCCTCGCCGACGAGCTGAGCGCCCAGGCCGGTGTTCGCGACGATCTCGGCGTTGCGGAACTGGTCCGCCCCCTGCGGCAGCACGAGCTGCGGCAGGCCGTTGGACATCGCGGCGACCGTGGTGCCGGCGCCGCCGTGGTGCGCGACGAGATCCGCGTGCGCGAGCAGATCCGCCTGGGGCACCCACGGCAGCACGTGCACGTTGCCGGGCACGCCGGTCAGCGCGGACGGGTCGACCTGCGGTCCCGTCGCGACGAGCACCTCGGCGTCCACCCCGGACAGCCCGGCGACGGCGGTCCCCAGCACCTCGGCGTTCGAGAACGCGGTGCCGAACGTCAGGTAGACCAGGGGCCTGCGGTGCTCGACCACCCAGTCAGGCAATTCGCCCGGTTCGGCGAACGGGACCGGACGCATCGGAATTCGATGCACGTCCGAAAGGAACTCCACGTCCTGCAAAGAGGGCGGGAAGACGTCCAGATAAGGTGATCCGAGACCGTAATGCTGCCCATTCGGAAGGGTGATGCCGAGTTCGGCGACGTACTCCAGGAAGAGGTCGCTCATCGCCTCGGGCACCAGCGACTCGTCCATCTTGCCGAATCCGTGGCACACCGCCGGAATGCCCGCGCGCATGGCGGCGAGCCCCGCGCCGGCGTTGATGATCTCGAAGACGACCAGGTCGGGCTTGTCCCGCTCGAGCACCGGTTCCAGATCGTTCACGAAGGCCCTGGGCAGCAAGGACCCGAACGCGTCGACCGCAGTCTGGCGCAGCATGTCCCGCCGGAACGCCGCCGTGCCGTGCAACTCGTTCGCCTGCCGGAACGCGTCCCAGATGCTGATGCCCGCGTCGACCACGGTGAACCCGAGCTTTTCCACGGTCGCGTGGAATCCCGAGTCGACGGCGAACAGGACGTCGTGACCCTGCTCGCGGGCGGCGACCGCGAGCGGGAGTATCGGATAAACGTGTCCGTGCGAGCCTAGGCTCGAGAAGAGAATTCGCACCCGGCCAGATTAGGTGCTCTCCTATTGCGGCGGGGTCGATTTTCGCGAGTCATTCATCCCGCACGAGACTTTCCCACCGCGCCGCCACGTCGGTGGGCGACGGCATCGCCGCCATCTCCGCCCGCACCTCACCGGCGGCGCGCTGCAGCTTCGAGTCCTCGATCAGCCGGGTGAGCAGCTCCGGCGTCACGTCCCGCGGCCCGGCCCTGAGCCCCGCCCCGCGCCGCGTGATCGCGTCGGCGTGCGTGGTCCGGTCACCGGGTCCGGGCTCCACGAGCTGCGGCACCCCGGCCGCGAGCGCGCCGAGCAACGTCCCCGCGCCCCCGTGGTGGACGATCCCGTCGCAGAACGGCAGCACCCGCGGGATCGGCACCCACCCGACCGCCCGGACGTTGTCCGGCAGCCCGTCGGTCCGTTCCGGACGCACGAGCACGAACTCGGCGTCCACCCGCCCGGCCGCCCTGACCACCGCCGCCGTCATCTTCCCCGCGCCGGGACCGGGCGCCGTGCTCCGGCTGAGAAGGATCCGCGGCCGCCCGGACGGCTCCGCGAGCCACCGCGGCACCTCACCGCCCCCGCTGTAGGCGACGAACCGCATCGCCTCCCCACCGGGGAACTCGCCGAGCGACGGCGGCGCGGTCCGCAGCACCGTGGCGGGAGAGCACACCTCGGCCTTCATCCGCGCCCCCACGGCCCTGGTGAGCTCCAGCCCGTCGAACAGCGACACGTCGTGCACGACCGACGGCACCCCGAGCACCGACCCGGCGGCCGCCAGCGGCTCGTGCACCACGACGTCCGGCTGCCACCTCGCCGCGAGCGCCCGCAACGGCTTCGTCATCGCGTCACCGACCGCGCCGAACATCCGCGACACGAAGTCGAGCCGCCCGCTGCCCTCCAGCTCCCTCTTGGCCACCACCGGGTGCGTGAGCACGATGCGCAGCGCGATCGGTCCGAAGCGGACGTTCCCCGGGACGACGTCCTCGACGTGCAGGCCGGAGTCGCGCACCCGCAGCGCCTCGCCCCCGGTGGCGACCACGACGTCGTGTCCGGCTTCGCGCAGGGCCAGGGCCAGGGGGACCAGGGGGAAGACGTGACCCAGGAGGGGTGCGGCGACGACGAGAACACGCATGCAGCCAGGTTAGCCACGGCGGAGGGGTGACCCGGGGCCGTCGGCGCGGGTCCGGGAGGCCTGGACGGCCGGCCTACGGCTCCACCAGCCGCCGAACCGCCTCCACCACCGTCCGCCGCCGTTCCACGTGATCGGTCCCGGCCGGAGCCGCGGACCACATCGACGCCACGGCCTGCACCATCAGCAGCACCTGCTCGGCGGAGAACCGCGACGACACCACCCCGGACTCCTGCGCCGCCCGGACCGCCTCCACGTCCCCCACCCGCCGCACCGGCCCGCGCCGCTCCAGCCGTTGCCAGGTCGCGAGCCGCGCGTACTCGGGGTGCCGGTGCTGCAGGTCGTACAGCCGGCCCGCGTAGCCCGGCAGGTCTCCCGCGTCGAACTCCACCGCCGCCGCGCCCACCACCTCCGACTGCACGGCGTCGAACAGCTCGTCCTTGCCGCCGTAGTAGGTGTAGGCGAGACCCGCGGAGCAGTGGGCGATGCGGGCGATGCGTTCCATCCGGGCGCCGGCGATCCCGTAGGCGGCGAACTCGACGAACGCGGCGTCCAGCAACCGGCGGCGGGTTCGTTCCCGATCGCGGAGGGCCATGCACCCAGGCTAGGGCGAAGGGCCGCACCCCTGAAGAGGTGCGGCCCTGCTCCGATCGGGCGATCACTTGGCCATGTCGAACCAGTTGAAGCCCTCGACCATCTGACGGGTCGTGTCGCTGACGTAGCGCGGGCCGGTGAGCTCCCAGCGCGTCACCGTGCGGTAGGTGCCCGGCTGCTGCGACTCGTCCTCACGGGTGTTCTCGTCGTCCTTGACCGGCACGTACTCGTTGAGCACCTTCTTGGTCAGCGTGACGTCGAGCGACTCGTAGCCGGACTGCGTGTAGAGGTAGTCGCCCTGGCCGCTGTCCGCCGCGCGGCCCGGGTCGGCCAGCTTCAGCGAGAGGGTGGTGCCGCCGAACGACCCGGTCGCGGACACCACGGTGACGATGTGGCCGCCGCTGCGCTGCAACGAGCCGGCCGTCGGGCCCGCCTTGTAGCGGCCGTAGACGAGCTGCAGCGGACCCTCGTTGAGCTTCTTCGCGAGCTCGCCCGCGAAGTCCGGGACGTTGTTGGTGCTGACCACACCCGTCGAGGTGGTCCAGCCGGCGTCACGGGCGGGCTTGGTGGCGGTGGTCCACGCGGCGCGCAGGTTGGTGAGGTTGGTGCCGCCGTCGTACTCGGCGTCGACGCCGATCCGCCCGATCGAGTTGGTGATGACGCCGTAGTCGGCGGGGTCCTTCGGGTCGAGGTTGCCGACCTTCGTGGTCAGCCAGCCGACCGGCGCGTCCTTCTGGTGGCCCCAGTAGTGCAGGACGTTGTAGAGCGAGGCGGGACCGCAATAGGCGCCGCCGTTCTTCTCCAGGCCCGCGCGGTGCTGGTCCACGTCGCTCACGCCGCACTTCTTGACGGTGAAGTCGGGGCCGACGAGGTCGGACGCTCCGACGCAGGGCAGCGGCGTGCCGATGACCGGGTCGGCCGCGGCGGTGGCGGGAGCGACGACGGCGGTGAGAGCGGCGGCGGCGACGAGAGCGTTGCGGATCATTTCGGTTTCCCCTCCGAGATCTTGTGTTTCCCTGCGGTGGCACAAGATTCGCCGAGGTGAACCCCCAAGGGCATGAGGGGACGACCCTCAACCCCTGAGCGGAAAGATGGGTGTATCAAGGACACCCCCACGTCGCTCTGTCTCAGGCGAGGACGCGTGCGAGGTCCCTGCGACCGGCGATGCCGAGCTTCGTGTAGATCCGGCCGAGGTGGTTCTCGACCGTCTTCGGCGTCACGAACAGCTCCTGCGCGATCTCCCTGTTCGCCCGGCCCGTCGCCGCGAGGTCGGCCACCCGCCGTTCGGACGCCGTGAGCGCCTCCGCCCCCACCACGACCTGCCGCCGCGGCCGGTCACCGAGCGCCTCCAGCGCCTCCACCGCACGTGTCCGCTGCACCGCCGAGCCGCAGGCGGCGGCCAGGTCGATCGCCCTGTGCAACGGCTCGCGCGCGTCCGACCTGCGACGCGCCACCCGCAGCGCCTCGCCGAGGTCGACCAGCGACCGGGCGAGCTCCAGCCGGGCGGGCGAGGTCTCCAGCACGGACGCGGACTCGGCCAGCAGCTCCAGCCGTGACCCGGGATCGGCGTGTGCGAGCAGCCGCAGCGCCGCCCCGACCTCGGTCGCCGCACCCCACCTGCGCGCGAGCTCCAGCTGTTCGGTGGCGAGCTCCAGGCCGAGCTCGTGCCGGCCGAGCAGCAACGCCGCCCGCGTCGCCGGAGCGCGCCACGGGATCGTCGGCGGGTCCACGTGGACCTGGTGCATCGCGTCGCGCTGGCGGTAGGCCTCGGACATCGCGCGCCGTGCGTCGCCTTCCGCCAGTGCGATCAACGCGCGCACCTCGTGCAGCCAGATCATCGGCATCGTCTGCCGTGCGCCGGCATGGGCGGAGTCGAACGCCGTGGCGAACGCGGACGCCGCCGCGACGTCACCCCGTTCGAGCGCCGCGTAGACCGCGAAGTGCGTCGACGTGGCCCGCAGGCTGACCACCTCGGACACCGGGTCCTCGTGCGCGACGGCGGCCAGTGCGCTCTCGGCCTCGGCCTCGACGGCCTGCATGTTGCCGCAGCGCCAGTTCAGGAACAGCGTCGCGTTCGTCACCATCGCGAACTCGATCGGCGACCCGTGTGCGCGCACCTTGAGCCGTGCCCGCTCGATCTCGTGCCGTGCGATGTCGACGCCGTCCGCGGCCATCAGCGCGAGCAACGCCACGAGCCACGCGACCATCGCGTCCGTGCTGCCCGTCGCGTCGTCGAGGTACGCACCGTTCGCGAGCGCGCGCGTCGCCGTCGCGGCCACCTCGTCGTGCGGCCACACCTCGTAGCGGCCCATCTGCGCGAGGAGACCGAGCAGCGTGCGTTCGTCGGGAGTGCTGCCGGCCAGACCGGCGTACGCGCTCAGGTGCGCCGACGCGGTCTGCCGCTGGTCGGGCAGGAACGAGCGGAACACCGCCAGCCGTGCCTCGAGGTGCAGCCGGGACTCACCGTCCGGACGGGCCGCGATGGCCTCCGTCAGTTCCGCGATCGCCGCCGCCGGGCCTTCCAGCGCCGCCGTCGCCGAGGCCGCCGCGGCCACCAGTTCCGCGTCCGGGAGTCCCTGTGCCGCGGCTTTCAGGTGCCGGTGCGCGTTCACCGCGTCGCCGGTCCGCAGCAACGCCCTGCCCAGCTCGGCGCGCAACCCCGCGTCGTCGGGCTTCTCGTCCACCGCCCGCGCGAGGTGCGCCGCCGCCGTGCGCGCGTCACCACCCGAGAGCAGCGTGGAAGCGGCCTTGCGCAACACTTCCGCGGCGTTGGGCAGCGTCCCTTTAGGAGCGTGCACCAGATGCGCGGCCACTCGATCGACCGTCGCGTGCGCCTCCGACAAGGCTTTCGCAGCGCGCGCGTGCAGCGAGGCGCGCGCGATCGGCCCCAGACCGGACAGAACCGCTTCCCGCACAACGGGATGCACGAACTCCAGGTGCTCGCCGGTGACCAGGACGTTCGCCGCGGTCAGGGCCTCGACGGCGGCGGGGAGGTCGTCGACCTCGGCGAGTTCCGCCGCCTGCCAGGGATCCGCGTGCGTGCCGAGCACCGCGACCGCTCCGGCGAGGGCCACGGCGTGCGCGGGCAGCCGGCCGAGCGTGGCGCGGAAGACCGTGCTCGGCCCGAGCGTGCCGACCTTCTCCGCGGTCGACGCCTCGTCCAGCGGCAGCCCGAGCGCCGCGAGCTCGTCGACGAGCACGCCGGACAGGAACGGGTTGCCGCCGGTGGCCGCGTGCAGGGCGTCGACGACCTCGGGATGCCCGCCCACCAGGGCGCCGAGCGCCTCCGCGGTGAGCGGGCGCGGCAGCAACCGGTCGGCGGACACGCTGAGCTGCGCGAGCGGCCCGGAGTTGTCCGCCGGCGGCCTGGTCGCGACGACCAGCGCGATCGGCAGGTCCGCGATCCGCCGGGACAGGTAGACGAGGAACTGCAGCGACGAGTGGTCCGCCCAGTGCGCGTCGTCCACGGTGATCAGCAGCGGGCGGGTGGACGAGAGGTCCACCGCGACCCACCACAGCGAGTGCAGCGTGCGGGCCAGCTCGGCCTCGCTCGGGTCGAGCGCCGCGCCGTCCAGGGCCTTCAGCGCGGCCCCGGACGGCCCGGCCAGGATCTTCTCGCGGATCTCGCCGGAGTACCGCGACACCGAGCGCTCGACCATCTGCCGGACGACGCCCCACGCCATGGCGCTCTCCAGGGCGTCGCCGACGGCCTGGAGCCGCCCGAACCCGCGTTCCTTGGCCAGCTCACGGCACTCGTGCACGAGCCTGGTCTTGCCGATGCCCGCACGGCCCTCGATGACGACGACGCGACCCTCACCACGGGTGGCTGCGTCCAGAGCTCCACGGATGTGCGCGATCTCGGAGTCCCGTTCCAGTGGTTCGCGCACAAATCGATCGTAGCGGCCGCCCGGCGGCCGACATGCTGGTCATCGACACCGCATCCGGGCGACTTGATGCTCCATTGGTGTGAACGTCACCGCACGCACCCGTCCTGCGGGGTCCCCTTGCCGCCGAACCAGTCCGCGACGAACTGCCGCGACGCTCCCGGGTCGGCCTGCAGCGCCTGTCCGGCGGGGCCGTCGACGGGGGCGCCGACCGGCAGCGTCCCGGTGACGATCTCGACGGGCCCCTGGAACCGCTGCGCGAACGCGAGCACGTCCCACCCCTCGTCGACGCGGACCGACCTGCCCACCTCGGCGGCGAGCGCCAGGGCGTTGTCCTTGTTGATCTTGGCCGCGAGCCCGGTCAGGAACGCCTGGTGCCGCTTCACGCGGTCGAGGTCCCCGTGCGGCAGGCCCATCCGCTGGCGCAGGAACGCGAGCGCCCGGTCGCCCTCGACCGTCTGCCGCCCGGCGGGGAAGGAGGCACCCGACCGCTCGTCCTCGGTCGGCGCGAGCAGGCACACCTCGACGCCCCCGACGACCTGCGCGATCCGGCCGAAGCCGCTCATGTCGACCGCCGCGTAGTGGTCGACCTCCACCCCGGTCAGCTGCTCGACCGCACCGGTCAGCTCCTCCGGGTCCTGCTCGTAGAGCCTGTTGATCTTCTTCTCGCCGACCTGGAGGTCCCGAGGCAGCGACACGGCGCTGACCGACCCGTCCGCCTCGAAGCGGGCGAGCACGAGCGCGTCGGTGAACTCCCTGTCGTCGGTGCCGATGAGCAGCACGTTCTGCGGGGTGACCGGCGGCGCGGCCGGCGACGCGTCCGTCTTCTTGATCGTCGTCGGGACGACCACCGCCGCGACGGCCGCGGCCGCGGTGAGCGTCGCGACGCCGACGATGAGCCCGAACGGCTTGCGCTTCTTGGCCTTGTGCAGGCCCGCCAGCACCGTCCGGGAGTCCACGCGCTCCTCGGCCTCGGCGGCGATCGCCTGGCGGATCAGGTCGTTCATGAGTGCACCCCCAGGGTGGCGGACCGGGCGAGTTCGTGGGCGCGCAACGTCTGCAACGCGCGAGAGAGTTGGCTGCGCACAGTGGATTCCGCGCAACCGAGCACCTGTGCGATCTCCGCGTCACTGCAGTCCTCGTAGAACCGCAGCACCAATGCGGCACGTTGCTTGCGCGGCAACACGGCGATGCGCGCACGCATCGCTTCGCGTTCGGCGTGCGCGTCAGCCGGATCGGCCATCGACGGCACGTGCCGCGCGAGCTCGGCGCGTTCCACGGCGATCTCACGCGCCGCCTTGCGGTGACGCCACGACAGGTAGTCGTTGGTCACCATGCGCTTCACGTAGAGGTAGGGCGCGTCCATCGCCCCGATGCGCTCCCACTTGCCCTGTGCGCGCATGAGCACGTTCTGCACGATGTCCTGCGCCAGGTGTTTGTCGCAGGTGATCGCGGTGGCGTACCCCAGCAGCCGGTCCAGCCGGTCAGCGACGAACTGGTCGAACCCCACGCCGCCCCCTCCGTGTCAGTGTCGTTTGCGGCATGGGAAACCCCGTCGCCACCTCCGTCCGCTGCATCCACTTGTGTGGTCCCACTCACAGCACGTCATCGGCCAGGCCGCCTGCTCAGCACGATCTCCTGCACGCGGGCGGCCGCGGCGGCAGCCGTCTCGTGCTCCCACACCCGCACCGCGAGCCAGCCGTCGTCGGCGAGCTTCCGGTCCGTGTCGAGGTCGCGGCGGCGGTTGGTCTCGATCTTCGTCCGCCAGAACTCGGCGTTGTTCTTCGGCCACGTCGCGTGCTCGGGGCAGCCGTGCCAGAAGCAGCCGTCGACGAAGACGGCGACCTTCGCCGAGGTGAAGACGATGTCGGCTTCGCGCCGGACGCCCTTCACGGGCCGCCGGTGCACCCGGTAGCGCAGACCCGCGGCGAACAGCGCCCTGCGCAGGTCGACCTCGATCTGCGTGTCCCGGGTCTTCTGCTTGCTCATCCGGGCACGAACGCCCGGCGCGGTCTCGAGGTGCTCCACGCCGGGCATTGTCCCGAACGGCCACCTAGACCTTGCGGCCGATTCCCACGTAGACGTCCTCCGGACCGCCCTCTCCGGCCGGCCCGAGTTCCGGGTGCCACCGCGGCGCCGGGACGACGCCCGGCTCGAGCAGTTCCATGCCGGCGAACATCGGCTCGAACCGCGCGAGCGAGCGGAAGTACATCGGGTCGCGGCTGTGCTTCATGGCGTCGACGACGGCGCCCATCTCCTCCGGCTTGAAGTCGGCCGTGAGGTGCGACAGCGCGATCAGGCTGCCGGGCGGCACGGCGTCGCGGTAGCGGGCCACGATCTCGGCCGGGCCCTTCTCGTCCGGGACGAAGTGCAGCACGGCGACCATGAGCAGGCCGACGGGCTTCGAGAAGTCGATCAGTTCCTTCACGACCGGGTCGGACAGCACGTCGTGCGGCTGGCACATGTCCGCCTGCACGACGCCCGCGTTGTCGTTGCCCTCCAGGATGAGCTGGCTGTGCGAGACCGCCACCTCGTCGTAGTCGACGTACACGACCCGTGCGTCCGGGTTCTCCCGCTGCACGATCTCGTGGACGTTGCCGACCGTCGGGATGCCGGAGCCCAGGTCGAGGAACTGGTCGATGCCGTGCTCCATCATCAGCAGGACGGCGCGGCGCATGAACGAGCGGTTCGAGGACGCGATGGCGCGGCCGTCTCGCAGGACGTGCAGCACCTTCTCGCCGACCGCGCGGTCCGACGCGAAGTTGTGGCCACCTCCCAGAAGGAAGTCGTAGACCCGTGCCCCGCTGGGCACGTCGGTGTCGATTCCGGTGGGCACCCAGGAGAAAGGCTCGGCCATGCGCAAGAACCTACTCGTGTGCACACACGCGTGTATCGGCGCGGATCGGGTGAATCCGTCAGTTACACCGTGCGGAACGGGCCGACATGTGCTCTGCCAGCACGGATGCGCCCGCGGCACGGGCTTCCTGGTCCAGCCACCGCAGGTGGTCGTCGGCACGTGCCGACCGCAGATCGCGCGCGGCCTCCACGGCTTTCACGGCGAACTCGGTGGCACCGGCCTCGTCACCCAGGGCGAGGTGGTTGCGCGCCAGCGCCGTCAGCGCGATGGCGCGGGCACGGGCGCGGTCGTCGCCATAGGTGTCGACCGTCGTGGCCAACGAGGTGATGGCCTGGGCGGGGTCGTCCAGCGCGCGGCGGTCGGCCCACGAGTTGTGCGCGGCCACGAGTCCGAGCTGGAACGCCTTCAACGCGTCCTCGGGTGCGTTGTGGTGCAGGAACATCCGGCCGGCGCGGGCCAGCACGGACGCGATCAGCGCCTCGTCCTCCGCCTGCCGCGCCAGCGTCAGGGCCCGCGCGAAGTGCGGCAGCGCGGCGCCGGGCATGCCGCTGTCGAACGCCGTCCAGCCCGCCAGTTCGTGCACCTCGGCGACGGCGGTCCAGGTGGCGGCGTCGCCCACGACGACCATGGGTTCGACGGTGGCCAGGTGCTCCAGAACCGAGGCGTGGCAGGCGATTCCGCCGTAACGGCGGTCCAGCGCGCGCAACGCCCGTGTGCGCGAAGCGATCACTGAGGGTGCGATCCGGTGCGCCGGCATCCCGGAAGGCAGCCAGTCGAACGTCGGCGCTCCCACCATGACCCGGGCGGCGTGCTCCAGGAAGCGTTGGCGCGCGGAGGAGTTCTCGAGCACCAGCTCGTCGGCCTCGGGGAACCCGTCCGCCACCGCGGCGCGGCACCACCGCCGTGCCTCGGCCTCCTCGCCGAGTGCGAACAGGACGCGCGCCAGCCGCACGGCCGCGTCACCGAGGCGCTGGTCGGCGGCGACGCGGAAGTGCACGGCCGCCTCGCGCAGCCGGCCCGCGCGTTCGGCTTCCTCGGCGAGCCGGTACAGGCGCTCGACGGCCTCGTCCAGCTCGAACCGCGCCAGCAGGTCACCCATCACTGCCTCCGAGGATCCGCCGCAGCTCGGCCCGGCCGCGGGTGAGGTGGGTCCGCACGGTCGACTCGCCCACCACCAGCACCGCGGCGATCTCGCTGACCGAGTAGCCGAGCAGGTGGTGCAACGCCACGGCCTCGCGGTGCCGGGGAGAGCTCGCGCAGGGCCGAGTGCAACGCCTCCACGTCGTGCACCTGCTGGACGACGTCCGGCACCTCGACCAGCGGCGTCTCCAGCTCGTGCCGCTGCTGCCACCGCCGCATCAGCCGGATCGCGACCTTGAGCACCCACGCCTCCGGCTTGTCGTAGGCGTGGACGTCGTGCCACCGGTGCTGCGCGATCACCAGCGCGTCCTGGGCGATGTCCTCGACCACGCGGGTGTCGCCGTTCAACGCCGTCAGCGTCCTGGTCACCACGGGCAGGCACCTGCGGAAGAACTCGGCGAAGCCCTGGTCCGGCTCCGGTGTGCTCAACGGTCTTCCCTTCAGCGTCCGCCGGTGTCGTTCACCGCCCTGGGGCGACCTTCACCGGGTACAGGCGCTGAAGCCGGGAAAAGCTGAGTCGATCGCGCGAGTTCACCCGTTCAGGGCAAGAGGTGGCGGAACGCGGCGACGAGCAGCATGCGCTGCCGGTCGACGTCGAGCCCCTCGTCGAGTTCCTGGTCCTCGCGGTACTCCCTGGTGCCGTGGGCGGCGCGCCCGCCGAACGACTCGACGCGGACGGCGATGTCCACCAGGTCGGACTTCAGCTCCACAGTGGACTGATCATCCGGGATCGGCTCGTTCTGCTGGTACAGCTCGTAGGAGAACCGCATCCCGACCGTGCCGTCGAACGCGACCTGCTCGGTCGGCAGCTGCATCGCGTCGAACACCGCCCGGTAGAGCGCCGCTCCGGTGAGGTGCAGCGGTGTCATGACGACGTGCGTCGTGCCGAGGTCGTGGCTGCGCACCGACACCGCGGCGGTCGGGCCGTCCGGCGTCGGCGGGACGGGCTGCGGGAACACCGGGAGCTCCGACTTGCGGTCCGCGCGCCAGGTCGCGACCAGGCGGTCGGCCGCGTCCGCGAAGTCGACGTGCTTGCGCGGCGCCAGGAACGGCGGCAGCGGTTCCTCGTCGAGCCGCACGAGGAACAGGAAGGCGCGGCGGCGGGTCATCTCCAGGGTGAACGCCGCCGTCCACCCCTCCGTGACCCACTCCCGCTGCCGGGTGTTCGCCGACCACAGCAGCACGTAGTAGTCGGAGGTCGCGAGGGCCTCGTCGATGGCGGAGACCACGTCGTCGCCCGGCGCGACCTCGTTCTCGTCGAGGTAGGCGTTGACGTTGCGCGCTTCGAGCTCGGCACGGAGCTGCTCCGCGTGCGCGCGGTCCTTGCCGGCGAACGACAGGAACACCTTGGGACGGGTTTCGAGCGGCACAGGCTCTCCGATCATCCTCAGTCTTCTCCGCAGCGGGCCCGCCGTGGTCTGAACGCCCGCGTCGCCGTGCAGGG
This sequence comes from Lentzea sp. DG1S-22, assembly GCF_036321065.1. NCBI lineage: Bacteria > Bacillati > Actinomycetota > Actinomycetes > Pseudonocardiales > Pseudonocardiaceae > Lentzea > Lentzea sp. DG1S-22. Next base: position 7,127,618 of record NZ_CP143276.1, read on the forward strand.
ACCAGCACGCCCAGTCGGCGGGGTGCCGGTCGGCGACCTCCCTCAACGCGTGTTGCAGTGCGCGGTCCCGGGGCAACCTCGCGAGGTGGCGGTCGAACGCGTCGAGCACTCCGCGCGCCACCGCGGCCTCGGTCCTCCAGTGCGCCGCGACGACCGCTGCCGCGCCGGCGGTGATGGCGGCGCGCACGAAACCGGGCCTGTCGTCCCGGCCGCGTTTCTGGGCCATCCCGGACTCGCAGGCGCCGAGCACGACCGTGCCGCACGCGCTGAAGTCCATGTTCTCCAACGCTTTCGCGGACACCCGTTCGTCACCGAACTGCAGCCACGACTGTTCGGGGTTCATCCGGTCGTGCGTGCCGTGGGCGTCGACGCGGATGCGGTGGAAGCGGCGCTCTTCGAGGACCTGCCGCAGTTGCGCGCCCCTGCTGACGACCGCCGTCCCGTCCCCCCGCTGGCCGCGGGCGCGGCGGCGCAGCACCGGCAGCGCGGACAGGCACGGCAGGCTGGACAGCGCGTGCGCCAGGCCGAGGTGCGTGCCGGCGACGGGCAGCCCGGCGAGCGGCACGTCCGAGAGGACGTCGCCCGCCACCACGGCGATCCGGGTGGTCCCGGGCGGCAGTGCCCCGACGACGTCGTCCAGCCCGATCAGGCCGGCCAGCTCGACGAGCAGCGCGCCGAGGACAGCCGGGTCGTACCGGGGCTTCCACGCCTTGAGCCGGCGGATGGTGTCGGTGAGGTCGGCGACGTGGACGCCGGTGGTGAGGTGGGTGATCCTGCGGCCGACGAGCAGGTGGTGCACTTGGTCCGGCGTCACGTGCACCATCCACACGACCTGGTCGCGCGGCAGGCGTCTCGTCGTCGCGCGGAGCCAGCGCCGTGCCGCGGGCAGGTCGCCGAACCCCGGCAGCTCGCGGGGCTCGGCGAGGACCGTCGCGCTCCTCGCCGCCTCGACGGCCACCACCAGCCCCGCCAGCGCCTTCGCGCCGTCGCGCCGGACGCGCCGGACGGCGGCGAGTACCCGGCCGTCGTGCTCGTCCGCGGGGGCGCGCAACATCCGCAGCTTGACGCTGGGGCTGTCCCGGTGGTCGGCGATGTCCTGCTCTATCCGGTGCGACGCCGTCCAGTACCGCGCGGCCCGGTCCTCGTCGCCCGCGTCGGCGAACGTGTCCCCGAGCTTGCGCAGCGCCAGCGCCTTCAGCTCGGGGTGGTCCGACCGGCTCGCGACCTCGAAGTGCCCGGCCGCCTGCTCCAGAAGGCCCCTGGCGTGGGCGAGCTCGGCCGCGGTCAGGTGCCACAGCGGCGAGTTCCCCTCGCCCAGCAGGCCTTCCGCCTTGACCAGTTCGCCCTCGGCGACCAGGCGGCGGACGTGGCTCAGCCTGCGCTCCGGGCTGAGCGCCCTGGTGGCGTCCGGCAGCCTCGCGAGCACCTCGGGCCCCGCGGCCGCGGCCAGCAGCGGGAAGAGCCGCCGCGCCGCACCCTCCTGCCGGGTCATCACCAGCAGCGCGGTCAGCTCGTGCAGGACGGCGAGCCGCAGCGCGGGCTCGACCTGGTAGCTGGTGGCGCACCGGGTCATCAACGCCAGCGCTTCCTCGTACCGGACCTCCCTGCGCAGCGCGGCGGCCCGCCGCAGGAGCTCGGCGGGGGAGCCGGGAGCGTCGTCGCCGCTCCTCGTGACGAGGCTGCTCCTGCGCACGTCGAGCAGGAGCCGGTCCCTGCCGACGTGCTCGAGGTGCTCGGGCCGTCCGGCGCGGCGGAAGTGGCGTTCGGCGGCGTCGAGCTCGCTCTCCGCGGTGGGGTAGTCGTAGCGGTCCGCGGCGGCCAGCGCGGCGACCCTGGCGAGCCGCGCCTGTTCCAGCTCGGTCAGCTTGAGCTTCCGCAACGCGCGCACGTCCCGCTCCGCCGCCGCGTGGTCCGTCGCGGTGCTGCGGATCTGCGCCCTGAGGATGCGCAGCGTCATGTCGTTGCCCCTGCGCAGGTACTCGTCGCAGCGCTGCGCGGCCTTGGCGACGGCGCCGAGCTCCAGCAGGGTCGCGCAGTGGTCGTGGGCGACGACCGGGCTGATCTTCGCGGCCTTCTCGTAGGCGAGGTCGACGCCGAGCACGTTGCCGCGCAGGGCGGCGGAGCGCGCGGCCCTGACCGCGTCCGCGAGGGGAGTGCCGGGTTCGAGGTGCATTCAGTCCCCGCAGCCCCGGACGAGGGCGTCAGGCTGAACGGAAAGCCTTCGTTGGCGCATGCACGATCCTCCGTGCGTCGCAGGGTAACGATCCAGACGGCCCACAGATCGTTTGTCCACTTTCTGTCAACGAACTGCTTGAAACGATCTTGTCGGTGCTCCTCGGCACACTGGATCCACCACCGATCCGAGGAGACCACGATGTGCTGGGACTGCGACCACCCCGCCGACCGCATGGAACAACACCTGGCCACGCTGCGCCGCTGCATCGACGCGCGGGGCTGGGCCGTCCAGGCGGTGGAACGAGACCGGGCGCACCCGCCCTGGGCCTACACCGTCGGCCTGACCCTGCGCGGCCTGCCGGAGCTCGTGGTGACGGGAATGCCCGTGCTGCAAGCAGGTCGCCTGCTCGACGACACCGCCGAACACCTGGAGCACAGCTGCCTGCCCGCTCCGGGCCGCCCGTTCAGCCTGCCCGGCGGGCCGGAGGTGGAGGTGGTGCGCGTCGCCCGGCCCTGGGCCCACCTGCTGGTGTCCGCCCGGCTGTTCGGGGAGGGCATCGAGGCCCTGCAGCTCGTGCACGCCGACGAGGAGGGGCGCTGGCCGTGGGACAGCTCGTACCAGGGGGTGCCGGGCGGTCAGCCGGTGCTGGGGGTGAGAGCGGGGCCGCCGGGCAGGTGAGCCGCGGTCGCCGCCATACCCTTCTGCGCCAACGATTCCGGCGATCCCGACGGACCGCGGTCTCCGGCCCGACGGCTGGGGTTCGACGGCCAGTGGCCCGATAACCGGTGGCCCGACGACCGGTGACCGACGACCTGGCCTGACCGCCGTCGGCTGCCCATCGCGCGTCGCTTGGTCGCCCGCTGCCGTTGCCAGCCACCCCCAGGCAGGTCGCCGACCGCCGTCCTCGCCTCACCGCCCTGTTGCCTCACCGCCCCGTGACCCGCGCCGCCGGTGACCCGACACCGCCCCCACCTTCGCCACCCCTCACCTTCCACCACCCGACACCGCCGGTCGCCGGACACCGCCCTCGCCTTCCACCACCCGACGCCGCCGGTGACCCCACACCGCCTGTCGCCCGAGACCGCCCCTCACCCGAGACCGCCCCTCACCTCCTCCCACCACCCCCTCATCCCACCGACCGCCGAATCCGTTCCCCCAACCCCCGCAGGTGCTCCACCAGCTCCACCGGCCCGTCCACCGTGAACTCACACCCCAGCGACGTGAGGCGGAACGCGAGGTACTCGACCGTGTCCTCGTGGCTGTGCCAGCCGCACGACCCGTCGCCGAGCGCGGTCAGCTCACCGGCGAAGTCCCCCAGCCGCGCCCGCGCGAGGTCCACCGGCAGTCGCAGGGTCGCGCGTGCCCGGTAGGTCGCCGCCGTGTCGTACATCCGCTGCGTCACGTACTCCGTCGCGTCCCCGCCGGGTACGGCGCGGGCTGCGAACCGGGCACCGGTCGCGAGCGCGGAGGAGACGCGGTCCAGCCGGAAGATCCGCCAGTCGTCCCGTTCCACGTCGAACGCGAGGAGGTACCAGCGCCGGTCCAGCGCTACCAACTGAACGGGCTCCACGTGCCGTTTGGAGACGACGTTCTCCTGCGCCACGTAGGTGAACCGCACGCGCTCGCGGGCGTTGACCGCGCCGGCGACCACGGAGAGCTGGGCCGGGTCGACCAGCGACGCGGACGAAGCCGCGCCGGCCGCAGTGGCGGACGTCAGCGACGCGACCCGGCGCGCCAGCCGCGGCGGCAACACCTGCTGCAGCTTCGCGAGGGCGCGCAGGGAAGCCTCGGCGATGCCCGCCACCGGTTGCCGCGACGCGGTGCGCAGACCGACCGCGATGGCGACGGCCTCCTCGTCGTCGAGCAGCAGCGGTGGCATCGCCGCGCCCGCGACGAGCCGGTACCCGCCGAGCACGCCCAGGGTGGCCTCGACGGGGTACCCGAGGTCGCGCAGCCGGTCGACGTCCCGCCGCACCGTTCGCGTCGTCACCTCCAGCCGCGCCGCCAGTTCGCTGCCCGGCCACTCGCGAGGCGTCTGCAGCAACGACAGCAGGCGCAACAACCGAGCCGCATCACCCATGCCACCAAGCTAGCCAGAACCAGGACCGAAACGGTCCTATATAGGTCATACGGTCGTTCCATCGAGACGAGGGAGAGACCGATGGACGTCGTGCCCAGCGGCTACCACACCGTGACGCCGTGGCTGATCACCCCTGGCCGGACGGCAGAGCTGATCGACTTCCTCGCGGAGGTGTTCGACGCGACCGAGCTCGGCCGCGTCGGCGAACCGCCGGAGATCGGCCACGCCGAGGTCCGCATCGGCGACTCGGTGGTGATGCTGTTCGACCGTCCGAACTGGCCGCCCACACCGGCGTTCCTGCGCCTCTACGTCGCCGACGACGCCACGACGCTGCGGCGAGCCGTGCGCCTCGGCAGCAGGATCGTCACCGAGCCCGCGGAACTGTTCTGGGGCGACAGGGTCAGCCGGTTCGCCGACCCGTTCGGCAACCTGTGGTGGCTGCACCAGCGCGTCGCGGAACCGACCGGGGAGGAGATGGCCGCGAGGATGCGGGACCCGGTGTTCACCGAAGCCATGGAGTACGTGCAGAGCGCGGACTTCGTCCCGCGGACGTGACCGGTGGCCTGAACGTCAGCCCGTCACCCGGTCCCGCTCGGCGGCGGTCAGCGTCGGCTCCGGGGACACCTCACCCCGGGGCCCGCGCATCGTCGCCCACACCACCTTCGGGCTCATCAGACCCGCCATCGGCGCGGACAGCGTGAAGGCGTCCAGGAAAGCCCGGGTCACCGGTGCCTCGGTGGTGGCGGTGCGCACCAGCCGATCGACGTAGCGCTGCAGGACCCGCCCGGCCAACGGCAACGGCTTGCCCACCGCACCGGGGTAGAGGATGTCCTGGTTGGTCGCCATCGCCCAAGCCCCGTCGACGACCTTGCCGATGCCGCGCTGGATCCGCTGCGCGGAGTCGCCCGCGCGCAACCCGGCGTCGAGCGCCTGCGCGCTCTGCGCCGCGATCGACATCCCGTGCCCGTAAACGGGGTTGTAGGTGGCGACGGAGTCGCCCAGTGCGACCAGCCCGGCGGGCCAGGACCTCAGGCGCTCGAAGTACATCCGGCGGTTCGCCGTGCTGTGCGACCCGTACACCGGCGACAACGGCTCGGCCGAGGCGATCAGCTCGCCCACGACCGGGTTGCGCACCGAGCGGGCGAAGTCGACGAACTCCGACTCGTCCGTCGAGGGCTCACCGCCGCGCGTCCCGGACAACGTGACGAGCCAGCGCCCGTCCTCGATCGGCAGCAGCGTGGCGGTGCAGCCCGGATGCGGATCGCGCGGGTTCGCCTGCACGTTGACGATCGGGAACCCGGACGCGGCCGGCGGGGGAGCGCGGAAGATCCTCGTGGCGTAAGCGAGGCCGGAGTCCACCGACTCGGACTCCACGGAGGGCAGCCCGAACTCGGCGAGCCAGGCCGGCAGGCGCGAGCCGCGTCCGGTCGCGTCGACGACCAGGTCCGCCTCCAGCGAGATCCGCTCGCGCGAGACGCGGTCCTCGACCAGCACCCCGGTCACGGCGCCCCGGTCGCCCAGCAACGACACCGGCTCGGTCCCCGTCAGCACCGAGATCTTGTCGTCCCGCAACGCCCTGCTGCGCACGACCCAGTCGAGCAACCCGCGGCTGCACGTCACGATGAACTGCATCTCGGGGAACCGCGGCACCCACCCCTGCGCGCTCAGCGACACCAGGTCGTTCGGCACGCCGATCCGGTGCGCGCCGGCGTCGAACAGCGCGTCCAGCGTGCCCGGCAGCAGCGCGTCGATCGCCCGCGCGCCACCGGACATCAGCAGGTGCGCGTGCCGGGCCTGGGGCACGCCCGACCGCGGCGACGGGCCGTCCGGCAGCTTGTCGCGCTCCACCACGGTGATCTCGTCGTAGTGCCGGACGAGGACGGACGCCGTGAGCATGCCCGCGAGTCCTCCACCGAGGACAACGGCGTGTGTCGTTGCCATCTAATCCATTCCCCCTGCTGCGTCCACGCGTGCCGCGCCGGCGACGGCGGCGTCGACTATCGGCGAGTGCTGGTAGGCCCGCGAGATCCGCACCCACCTGTCGTGCTCGGCCGCGAGGTCGGTGCCGTCGACGATCTCCGAGGCGGGGCGCCGTTCCGGTGCCCGCGCGCGTCCACCGGACGAGCCCGCGACCCGCAGCTGGGCCGCCTCCACCACGGCGGCCACCTCGTCCTTGGTGAGCGAGGCCTCGTGCGCGAGAGAGGCCGCGGCCTCACCGACGTTCAGGTCGAAGTACGGCGTGAGGGCCCAGCGCCAGTCGTTGAGCTCGATGATCTGCCGGCGCACGCGGTGGTGCGGGTTGAGGTACTTGCCGGGCGCCACGAGGACGATCGCGGGGTTCACGTGCACCAGCGCGCGGTGCAGGGGCCGCAGCGCGAAGTACGTGCGCCACCGCCGCACCCACAGCGAGGGCGACGGGCGGCGCGGCCCGAAGACCGGCAGCGCCATCGCGATCACCAGCGGGATCATCGACAGCGATGCCATCAGGGGCGCCGTCGTGCTCAGCACGTCGAAACCGCGCTGGCCCGCCCAGTCCATCAGCAGCACGAACAGCTTGATGACCGCGAACATCATCGGGAACAACGCCGCCGCGCAGTACCAGCGCAGCCCGAGGCGCAGCCACGGCCGGGCGGAGATCGCCTCGTCGCACGACCCCTGCCAGCAGTGGTAGGCCTGACCGCCGCAGCCGATCATCGTGGCCACGAGGTAGATGAACAGGAACACCGCGATCGTCGGCTGCGTCGCGTAGAACGTGTCGAAGTCGACCTGCCGCTCTTCCCCGACCTCGGACGCGGAGAACAGCACGATCATCGCGACGACGACCGAGGCGTAGCCGACGACGATCAGCCGAACCCGCCGCCACGCCTGGGCCGCCGGGTACCTCCAGTACAGCACCAGCACGAACGCCGACCCCGCGAAGCACACCACGAGGCTGTAGACGAGCAGGGCGGCGAAGTTCGGCACGCCGCTCGTGCGGTTGATCCAGCCGATGTTCGCGGGCGCCGCGCAGAGCAGGGCGAACGCCGAGAAGAACACGGTGGAGATCAGCGCGACGACGCGGGGGCTGCCCCAGCTCGACCGCAGCGAGCGGATCTTGTAAGCGAGGAGGAACAGCCCGACGACACCGCACGAGAGGTAGATCAGGTTAAAGATCGCCACGACGCACCCAGCGAGATCTTCCTTCGAGCGACTCGGCCACGCGCCGCACGTGCGCGGGTTCCTCGGTGGCCGCCGTGTCGGCCCAGACGCGGTGTTCGGTCAGCCGTTCCAGCAGGTGGTCGGCGAGGTTCTCGGCCTCGCGCTCCTCGTCCTCGGTCAGCGTCGTCCGGCCGGCGATGATCTTCGCCATCCGCGGCAGCAGGTGCGGGGCGAGCCTGCGCAGACCCTCGTCGCGGCTCAGCGCGACGGGCTGGTGCTCGAGCAGGACGTGCGCGAACTCGTGCAGCAGCACGTGCAGGCGGTGGTACCAGGACGGGGAGTCCGCGCAGATGACGAGGTACGTGCCGTTCTCCAGCAACGCCGTCGCGCCGCTCAGGCAGACCGCGTTCGTGATGGCGGCGAAGCGGACGTCGACCGGACGCCCGAGGCGTTCGCCCATCAGCTCGCAGACCCGGCGGCTCGCGTCCCGGTGCGTGGCGCCGGGCGGCAGGTCGAGGTCCCGGGCGACCTCGTCGACCAGTTTGCGCAGTTTCCTGCGGTTCACCCGTCGCCTCCTCTCGATGTCGTCTGCAGCGGTCCAGGCCGAGATCTTCACGCAGCGGGCGCCATCAAGTGTGGTCCGCCGACGTGCGACGGCTGTTCAGCGGGAACGACCAGCCTTCGCCGACCTCGAGAGCCTGTCTGAACCCTTCTACCGCAGCAGCCCTGGCTTGCGGGGACAGATCGCCGGTGCGTTCGGCCAGACGGGTGACGAACTCGACGACGCCGAGCTCGCGCAGCGCGAGGAAGTCCGTGAGCTCGGCGTCGACGCGCGCGGCCAGGTCGTCGTCGAAGAAGTACGCGGGATCGGCGCCGAAGTGGTCGGCCAGGCCGAGGATGTGCTTGAGCCGCGGGTTGCCGCTGGTGTTGCCGAGCAGTTCCCGGATGTAGCTCGCCGAGATGCTGCCGAACTGGCCGGACGCGCTGATCGCGGCGGCGACCTCCTCCGGCGACCACGGGCCGCGGTCCGGCGGGTGCACGGCTTCGAAGAGCGTGCTCAACGCCGATGCGCGCCAACCGGGTCGTTCCCCCGGGTGCAGCTCACGACGGCCGCCGAGGAACACCGCGGGGTGCACGCCGAGCGCGTCGGCGAGGTCGACGATCGCCTGGCAGGTCGGGTTGTCCTTCACGCCGAGCCGCAACTGCGAGATGTAGCCGTGCCCGATGTCGCCGCCCCGCGACTTCACCGCCGCGGCGAGCGCCACGTTGGTGACCTTGCCCCGGCCGTCGGGCGGGTTGGTGCACAGCTCGTTGAGGACCTCGGCGAACGGCCTCACGCCACACCTCCGGTGGAGCGACTGGGGGCCAGCGATCATTCCACTGGTGTGGAACCCCGAGAGCATATGGCATCACAAGGGTTGAATCCACCTGTCGGTAGCCCTATGATCACACTCCGCCGCTTGCACTGATGTGTCGCATTTGATCCGAACGACGTCACTTCAGTTGAAAGCGGCAGATCGGGCCGGTCGGAGCATCCGGGGGGACTCATGGCGACTGCGCGGATGGGGTTGCCGGTGGACCGCGGGTCTCTGCGCCTGCACGACGAGAGCGCGCCTTCGCGCTGTGTCTCGTGCGCGCAACCCGTTGGTGCGTGGGCGACAGACCGCCTGACGGGCCTTCTCGGCCGTTGGGGCTGGGACGACCAGGCTCCTGCCGCGTATCGCCGGGCTCAGCGCCGTTGGGAGCACGTGGCGCTGCTCATGGTCGACCTCGACCGCTTCAAGAAGATCAACGACGAGTACGGCCACCCCGCCGGCGACGTGGTGCTGACCGACGTCGCCACGGTGCTCGCAACCCACACGCGCCCGACAGATCTCGTGTGCCGCCACGGTGGCGATGAGTTCCTCGTGCTGCTGCCGCGCACCACGGGCCGAGAAGCGGCCCGCATCGCCGAATGCATCCTGCGCGACATCCGCGCGTTGCAGACCGAGATCACCACGAACGACGGCTACCACGTGACGCTGCACGGCCAGACGGCGTCCATCGGCGTCTCGTCCCACGTGCCCGGCAGCGAGGACACGCTGCTGGACCTGGTCCGCGAGACCGACGCGGCCCTGCAGCGGGCCAAGCGCACCGGCCGCGCCCGCGTCCAGGTGCACGACCCGAGCGCGTTCACCACCGAGCACAGCGTCGACTCGGCGGCCCTGCACCACCTGCTCGCGTTGCAGGACCTGATGAGCAGCGACCAGCTCCCGCAGGTGCTGGTGGCGCTGTCCGACGGCCCCAAGGCGGTGGAGGACCTCGTCCCCGCCCTCGGCCCGAGGGTGGTCATGACCCTGGAACGCCTGCAGGACAACGGCTTCGTACTCCGCCGCGCCGCGCGCTACGAACTCACCGCCGCCGCCCGCGAGTGGATCACCGACGTGCTGCCGGCCGTGGCCGCCTGGACGAACCGCCACCACGGCCCGGTCCGGTGAGCGCACACCTCAGGGCGTGAGCGCCGCGATCGCCTGCCGCGCCAGCCACTCCTCGGCGTCGTCCCACGACCAGCCGCACTCCTTGACGAGCGTCCGCCACGCCCCGAACCCGAAGCAGAACCACAGCACGTCGGTGGCCCGCTCGACGTCCACCGCGAGCAACCCCCTGCTCCGCAGGTGCTCCGCGACCTCCCGGAGCGCCCGCCGGTAGGCCCCGGTGCTGAGTTCCCAGAGCGCGGCACCGTCCTCGTGCGCCGGGATCGCCGCGAACAGCACCTCGACGACCTGCTGCTCGCCCTCGTTGCCCATCCGCGTGCCCCTGGCCAGCGCGGTGACGGCCTCGGCGAGGTCCTCGGTCCGCCGGATCGCCTCCGTGACCGAGGCGGCGTCGCTGCGCTCGATCGACTCGCTGACGACCTTGTGCAGGATCTCGGACTTGCTGCCCGCGCTCGTGTACACCGTCTGCGGCGCCACTCCGGCCCGCTTGGCGATCTCTGCCACCGTGACGCGCGCATAGCCGTTGACGGAGAACAACTCCACGGCCGCGCGCAGGATGTCGCGCCGGGTGTCGGCGGCGTCCTGCGCACGGCGCGGGGAGTGGTAGGGCCGTGTCATGGACCAGCTTCCAGTGTTGCGGCGACCTCCGGCGCGTCAGGCATCGCGGAGATCTCCTTGGCGACCGTGGTGACGTTCTCCCGAATGCTGCCATCGCCGAGCACCGTTCGCACCGCCGCCACCACCCCCTCCGGGGTCTGCGAGGCGGGATCGAGGGCAACGCCGACCCGGGCGGCGGCCACCCGCTCGGCCTGGAAGAACTGGTCGGCCCCCTGCGGCAACACCACCAGCGGCACCCCCTTCAGCAACGCCGCCGAAGTGGTGCCGGCACCGCCGTGCGTCACCACCACGTCCACGCCGTCGAGCAGGTCCTCCATCGGTGTGAACCCGACGAACGTGATCCGCTCGTGGTCGACGTCGAAGTCCTCGGGCTTCGCCGCCAACCCGAGCGTCACCACCACGTCGGCGTCCAGAGCGGACAAGGAACGCAGCAGCGGGCTGAGCTTCGCCGGTTCGCCGAACCAGGTCCCGAACGTCACCAACACCCGCGGCCTCCCGGACACCGGCGACGTCGCCGGCACCGCGCCGGGCTCCCGGAACGCCTCGGGTCGCAGCGCCAGCCACCCCTCGGGCTGCTGCCACCCGTCCGCGCGCATGGACGAGGGCCACGTGTCGAGCAGCCACTTCCGCGGCTCCCAAGGCAGCGCACGCGCCTCGTGCCACGTGCGCGCCATGGCCTCCATGGTGTCGGTGAACACGGGCGGCAACGGCGGCCCGAACGCGAGGGTCGCCACCGGCACCCCGGCAGCGGCCGCCACCAGCGGCCCCACGAAGTCGCACAGCTCGGCCACCACCAGGTCCGGCCCGAAGTCCTCCGCCGCGGCCAACGCCTCGTCCGCCGTGAGGTCGATCCGCGTGCCGGCGAAGAACTCCGCCACCGAGCCGGGCGTCGGCGCACCGGCCGGATCGGCGCCGGTCCGCCGCGCGACCTCGGCGAACAGCACGTCCGGCAGCGGTCCGGCCGGCAGGTGCCCGAGCCCTTGGGCCCCGATGACCGGCGCCATGCCCGCTGCTGTCAGCACGGCGACCTCGTGGCCGCGTTCCCGGACGCGCGGGCGAGGGGGAAGAGGGGCAGCAGGTGGCCGTGCTGGGGAACGCTGGAGAAGAGGATGCGCATATTGATAAGAGTGCTCATCTAATGAATTCGCTGAGAGTCGCCTGAATCACGTGCCACTTCCGGGGACATCCGTGCGACCCACCCGGCGAGCGGATGTTTTGGACGCGATCGAAGTCGTAGCGTGGTCGCCGGGGGTGGTGCCGGGTGGCCGGAGTCGAGAACACCGTGTCCGGGGTCTCGCACGGGAACGTGGTGCAGGCCGGGTCGATCGGAACGCTGCACGTGCATTCCGGATCACCTGGGAAGCCGGTGCCGCAGCAGCTCCCGCCCGCGCCGAGGCTGTTCGTGAGCCGCGCCGACGAGCTGACTGTCCTCGACCGGTGGCGCGAGCGCGAAGACCAGCAGTTGCTCGTCGTGGTCAGCGGTCCCGGCGGTATCGGCAAGACCTCGCTCGCGTTGCGGTGGCTGCACGACACGCGCGACCAGTTCCCCGACGGCCAGTTGTACGTGGATCTCGGTGCCCACGCGGAGATGGCGCAGCCGGACGAGGTGCTCGAGTGCTTCCTCGGGGCGCTCGGGGTCGAGGTGGTGCCGCCGGACCTGCCGCAGCGGCAAGCCCTGTTCCGCTCGCTGACCGCGGACAGGAGGCTCGCCCTGCTGCTCGACAACGCGGCCAGCGCGGCGCAGGTGCGGCCTCTGCTGCCGGCTTCGCCGAGTTGCGTCGTCGTGGTGACCAGCAGGTGGCGGCTCAGTCCGCTCGGCATGGACGGCGCTCGCTTCATCGAGGTCGACCCGATGAACTTGCGGGACTCGGTCGAACTGCTGGGTCGGGTCCTCGGCGAACCGAGGCTCGCGGAGGAGGCCGAAGCCGCCCGTGAGCTCGCGCGGTTGTGCGGTGGACTGCCGATCGCGCTCGGTGTGATCGGTGCGCGGTTGTCCCGGCGGCCGCGGCGCACCCTGGCCAAGGAGGTCGACGAGCTCAGTGCGGAGAACCGCAGGCTCGCCGGCCTCGCCCTGGGGGAGTCCGCGTCGGTGAGCGCCGTGCTCGACCTGTCCTACGTGGACCTCCCGTCGCGGCAGGCCCGGCTCTACCGGCTCAGTTCGTGGCACCCCGGCGACAGCTTCGGTGTCGAGGCGGTGGCGGCGATGCTCGCGGACGACATCGGTGAGGTCGAGGACGACCTCGACGACCTGGTGGAGAAGAACCTCCTCAACGAGGTCGGCGACGACCGGTTCCAGTTCCACGACCTGTTGCGCCTGCACGCGCGTGGACAAGACGACTCCGAACGCGACGATGCGATCCAACGGGTCGTGGAGTTCTATTTGGACAAAGCAGTGGTGGCGGACGCGGCCGCGATTCCGGGACGACCGCGCGTGGGCGTGCGGTTCAAGGACGCGGACCCCTCGGCGTTCGGTTCGCGAGCGGAGGCGCTCGACTGGCTCGACCACGAGCGCGACAACCTCGTCCAAGCCCTCAAAGCCGCGGACGACCACGGCTGGCCCTACCTCGTCTGGCAGCTCGCCGAGGCGATGTACGCGTTGTTCCAACGGCGTCACCACTACTCCGACTGGCTGCTCACCCACGAGCTCGGGGTCTCGGCCGCGCAGGCGTGCGGCGAGCGGACCGCGGAGGCGCGGCTCCGCAACCAGCTCGCCGTGGCGTTCCGCAACCTCGGTCGCCTCGACGACGCCGCCGAACAGGTCCGCGTCGTGCTCGACCTCGCGGGCGACCACGACCTGGGCAGCCGTGCGACCGCACTCGTGCTGCTCGGTCACGTCCACCGGCTGCGGGGCGAGTTCGACCTGGCACTGCGGTACTTCCGCGAGGGCGTCGACGTCGAGACCCGGCACGGGCGCCTGCGCGGCATCGGTCTCGCGCGCCGCCGGGTCGGGGAGGTGCTCGTCGACATGGGCCGTCTCGACGAGGCGATCACCGAACTCCAGGAGTCCGAAGAGCTGCTCGACAACGTCATCGACAAGGCACGCGCACGGATGTTCCTGGCGCGGGCCGTCCTGCACGCGGGACGACCCGACGAGGCGACGAGCCTCGCGGAAGGCGTGCTGGCCGATGTCCGCGACGCCGGGTCACCGCTGCACGTGGCCGACACCTTCGAGTTGCTGGGCGAGATCGCCGAAAGGCGAGGTGATCCCGTGCGGGCTCGAGACCACTACGGTTCCGCACTGGCCTGCTACGGCGAGTCCTTCGACCCCGGTGCCGACCGAGTCCGCCATCGGCTCGCGGCCCTCGATCGGCACGACGACGAGCGAACACCCGACGTGGTGCCGCAGCAACGCCCCCGCGACCGCGAGAGCGGCCTCTGCTGACCGCTCGGGCGCGGCGACCAGCACGTCCGCCAACGCCCACCACCGCGACGCCGCCCGGTCCCTCCGGACGAGCAGCACCCCGTCGCGCCTGACCACGCCCTCGTCAACGACCATGACGCACCGGCGAGATCGGCGCGGCGTGGGCGGGCTCCGGAAGGCCGAGCAGGCGGTACATGGCGGCCCGCAGGATCGCGCCCGACCGGTCGAGCCGTGAGCTGACCAGCTCCGCGAAGCCCGGGACGGTGACGGCGTCCGCGATGTCGCCGGTGTAGCGCGGCACCGCGTCGCCGAGCACGTGCGCGAGACTGCCGCTGCGGACGTCGGGACAGGTCGCGAGCAACATCCGCGCACCGATCGCCGCCGCGTACTGCGTGGTCGAGCCGTGATCGCCGATGACGACGTCGCTCGCGATCACCGCCGCGCGCCAGCCCTCCTCGGGTGGGATGACGATGACGTCGCAGCCGGCGAGCCACGACCGCACCTGCCAGGCCCCGTGCGCGGACCAGGTGTTCGGGTGCAGCACCGCGGCCACCCGCGTGCTCCGGGGCAGTTCCCGGTAGAGCTCAGGTCGTTGGCAGAACGTGGACTCCGGAGTCCACGTCGAGCTCACCGTCACGAGCACCTCGTCCGGCCGCACCCCGAGCGCGCGCCGGTAGTGCTCGCGGAACGGCAGGCTGGCCCGCATCCGGTCGAGGCAGATGTCGCCCGCGACGACAGCGGCGGGCAGCGCCTCCGGACACGACTCGGCGAGCGCGTCGAGCTCGTGGTCGTGGGAGAGCACGATCGTCGACACCGGAACCCTCCCGTCCCGCACGAGCAGCTGCCGGTCGAGCCCGTGCACGGGCTGCGCCGCTGGTCCCGCCGCCCGGACGCGCCGGCGGGACTTCAACGCACCCGCCCCGTGCGGCAGCACGAGCACGGGTCCGGGAGCGCGGTCGACGAACCGGTAGCTGGCCGCGAGCACGAGGTCGAACTCGTGCTGCGACGCCATCTCCCACGGGATCAGCAGCCCGCCCGCGTCGCTGACGAACCGCGCGGTGGCCACGTCCGGCTCGGGCAGGGTGAAATACGTCTGGACCCGGAAGTCGCTGTCCAGCAGAGGCAACAGGTCGAGCAGACGCGTGCCCGCCACCACGCTGGGCACGATCACGAGCACCTTGCGGCACCCCGGCACCGTCACCCGGTGCGCGCCTCCCAGGCCGAGCGGGGTCGTGAACCAGTTCATCCAGGCCTCCATCGGTTCCGAGTGATGAGGAGACCGTCCCGTCCCTGCTGTTCATCGAGCTGTCAAAATCACTCCACGCAGTTCGACGCGATTTCGATCAAGCCGCTGTCCTCTTCTGCCGGCAATTCACGTCCAAATGTCAATGGACTGTCACGGAACTGTCATCATCGGCCGAACGAGTGCATTGCATTGATGCTGAACTGCGAGGACACTCTTCGTCGGGGACGCGAGGGGTGGCGCTGGTGGATGCGCGATTCACGATTTTCGGGCAGACGGGGATGCGGGTCGGCGGCACGGTCGACACGCAGTGGGGCCCGCTCAAGCTCAGGGCCATGCTCGGTGCGCTGCTGGTGCACCCGCGGGTGCCTGTACCTGCGGCGGAGCTCGCCGACTGGGTGTGGGTGGACGAGAGCGACCTCCCGCAGAACCCGGCGCAAACCCTGTACTCGTATTCCTGGCGGATTCGCCGCGCGCTCGAATTGATGCAGGACCGAGTGGAATTGGTGGTCGCGAACGGAACTTACACCCTTCGTGTCGACCGCGAATCCGTGGACTACTTCCAGTTTCGTGGTCACGTCGACCGGGCGCGCGCCCTGGTGCGCCGCGGTGATCATCAACAGGCGCTCGACGTCATTCGTGGTGCGTTCTCCATCTGGGGGGATCAGCGCCCGCTCGACGACCTCGGATCCGGGCGTGCCGAGGCCTGGCGGCGGCGGGCCCGGCTGAACGTGCTGCTCCCCGCCTACAACCTGCTCTGCGGCGAGTACCTGGTCATGGGGGACTACCACGAGGTTCTCGAAGTGCTGGAAGACCTCGACCACAGGGAGTACCCGGCGTTGCTGAAGCGGCGCTTGGAGGCGCTGTACCGGCTCTCCCGCACCGAGGAGGCCACCGAGCTCTTCTTCAGCGCCTACAAGGGGTTCAAGGCCGACGTCAACGAAGCGGCTGCGGCTGACCTGCGCGAGTTCCACAACCGCCTGAAGGAGAACGGCGTCACCGGAAGCCGGCCGCGTGAGGGAACCGCGGGGGTGCTGGTGCCCCAGCAACTCCCTCTCGACGTCCCGGTGTTCGTCGGGCACGAGGAGAAGTTCGCCGAACTGGACGCCGCGGCCGCGCATCCCGGCGTCGTCGTCATCGACGGCGTCGGTGGCGTCGGCAAGACCGCGTTCACGGTCCACTGGTGCCACGCCCGCCGGCGGAGATTCCCCGACGGCGTGCTTTTCGTCGACCTCCAGGGCTTCTCGGACGGTGCGGTCGTGGACGCCTCCTTCGTGGTCGACCGCTTCCTGCAAGGGCTCGGTGTCCCACCTGACCGCATCACGAACCCGGACCACCGCGCGGCGAAGCTCCAATCCGTGCTCTCCGGCCGGAAGGTGCTGGTGGTGCTGGACAACGTCCGCAACACCGCTCAGATCCACCCGCTGCTACCGCTGTTCTCGTCGAGCGTCGTCATCGTGACGAGCCGCTCGCGCCTGTCCGGACTGTCTGCGCGGTTCGCGCCGCAACGGATCTCGATCGGACCTCTTGGCCAGGAGGACTCGGGTGCGCTTCTGGCCGACCGCATCGGCGAGCGCGCTCGAGGCCGTGCGGAACTCGTCGAGCTGACGAGAGCGTGCCAAGGACTGCCGATCGTCCTGAAGGTGCTCGCGAACCACATCGCCCAACGACCTGCCGTGCCGTTGGGGGAGTTCGTCAAGCACTTCCGCGAACGCGGCGTGCTCGACCTCGATGCCACGCACGGACCGCGTGCCGTGTTCATGCAGTCGTTGCGCGCCTTGGACCCTGAGGCGAGTGTTCTGTTCCGGATCATCGGTGTGCACCCCGGTCCGAGCATCACGGTAGACGTGGCCGCCGCGATGACGAAGCTGCCCCGGCTGAGGGTCCACGCGGCGCTGGACGCCCTGACCGAGGCCCACTTGCTCGAACAGGCTGGAGAACTCGACAGGTTCAAGTTGCACGATCTGCTGCGCGAGTTCTCCGCCGGCCTCCTGGACGACGCGCGGGAACGAGCCGCGATCGAACTCCGCCTGCTGGACCACTACCTGCGCACCGCGGACCACGCGGACCAGATGATGTTGCCGGCGATGGTCCGGGTTCCGATAGGGGACGCCGAGCAGGACGCGAACGGGATCGAATTCGAGAACGCGGCCGCCGCACGCCGGTGGTGCACGGCCGAAACCCAGAACCTCATCGCTCTGGTGCGCCTCGCCTTCCACGCGGGGCACTACGAGCACGCCGTCGCCATACCTCAGCTGGTCGGCGAGATCCTGCTGCGGCAGGGGAACACCGTGGAGGTGCTGACCCTCCTGCACGCCGGCCTCGCCGCGGCGAAGTTCCTGGGTGCGTCGGCCGAGGAGGAGACTTCCGCCCTGCTGCTGCAGATCGGTTTCACCTACCTCCTCCGCCAGGAATACGCGCGTGCGGAACATCATGTGCACCTCGCGCATCTGGGATTCGCTCGCGCGGAGGGTGATCAAAGGATTGCCATAGCCGCTTGCCTGCACACCGGTGCGCGCATTTTGGTCGCGACGGGCGGCGTGCTCATGGGAATAGATTCACATGAACGTGCTCTGCTCATGTTGCGTCAATCCGGGTCTCCTGCTCCGAGCATGGAGGTCCACTTCCTCTATCGCACGGGCGAGGCGTACAAGAACGCCTTCGAGTACGCTCGTGCGGCGTCCTATTACCACGAGGCCCTCGCGCTTTCCCGTGAAATCGGGGACGAAGCATCCGAAGCGACGGTCCTGCACCTGCTCGGTGCGTTGAGTTTCGCCCGCGAACACACGGCTGAGGCCTGTGAGTTCGCGGAGGCCTCGCTCCTGAAACACGCTCGCCTGCACGCTGTCGGCAACGCCGGTGAGGTCTGCGCCTTGCTCAGCGAGGTCCAGCTGGACGCCGGTCGGTTGTTCGAGGCCAAGCAGTACGCGCGTCAGGCGATCAGGCTCTGCGGCAGGGCGGGCGCGTCACTCCACGAGGCGCGAGCACTGCACGTCCTCAGCAAGACCCTCGTGCGGTTGGGCCGGTTCGACGGTGCGATCGAAGCTCTCGAGCGGGCGCAGGTCATCTTCTCCGACCTGGACCCGGAGCGCGCGGAACTCGTCGCCGAGGAACTGCGCGGAGTTCAGGCGGAGGTCGCGTTGCCCGCTGCTCGCACCGACTCGCCAGCGCTCGACCGCGATCGCTGAGCCGGCGCCATTTGTACTACTGGTTAGTAGTTTAGATTGTAGCTACCCCTTCGTGGTCGCCCATTTGCATGACCCACCCGGCTTCCTGTAGCTTCCCTGCGATTCCAGCAAAATTGGAATCCGTCCAAGGGTCCCCGAAGAAGCCAGGAGTACCACCCTTGAAGAAGGTCCTGCGTCGCCTGTCGTTCGTCGGCCTGTTCGCGTTCGTCGCGACTTTGGTCTACACCAGTTCGTCGACGACGACCGAGGCGAGCCGCTTTTGGACGAACACCACCGAACAGTCGGGTCCGTCGAACTGAGTCAGTTCGACACCGGGTGTTCCCCCGCCCCGGTAATCGAAAGAGTTTCAGGTTGAGTGCTTTCCCAGGTGGGCGCCCGCACGCCCCCTGGGCTCAACTGGCGAGCTTCTCCGTCTGGTGGCTCAGCCGGTACGCCGGCCCGAAACGGCGCAGACACCGCCGCGACTCGTCCTCGCTCAACGCGTGGGCTCGCAAGTCACGCCCTCGCAAGGACCGGGCAGGAATCGAGAAGCCCGAGCCGGGCGGCGCGCCTACCGTCCGAGTCATGTGCTTCATGTTCGGTGCCAGCAAGGAAGACGCGCGACGGATGCTCGAGGCCGAGAACGACCGAGGGGCCGGCCCCGAACCGGCAGAGGCCCGGACGTACCGGCAGGCGGTCTCGCCCTCACTGCCAGACGATCGAAGGGTGGCTGGCACGGGCAGGTCTGCACCACGGTGAGCAGATGGACCGCAGACACCGGCGCCCTGCCCTGCTGATCACCGCGTTCCTCTCGGTCGCGATGGTCACCGCCGGCAACTCCGCCGCAGCCCCGCCCGACCAGCCGCAGCACCACTGGCAGTACGACCACTGGCCGCAGCAGCAGCCGTGGCAGCAGTCGAGGGACTCCGCCCGCGTGCTCGCGCAGGCCGGTTTCCCCGGCCCGATCGACCCGCAGAACTGGGTCAACCCCGACCACATGACGTGGGAGCGGGACTACCGCGAGATCCCCGGCACCAACTGGGCCGACCCGTCGGTGCCGGGCTCGGTGCGCAACTTCAAGGGCGCGGTGGTCCTGCTGGACTACCCGAACCAGCCGTTCGTCGTCACGCAGCCCCGCAACTCCACGGTGTTCGGCAACCCGAGCGCCGAGGCGAGCAACGTCCCGCGCGCCGAGGTCGCGCAGTTCTACCAGGACTTCCTCAACAAGCCGAACACCCTCAACCGCGGCCACACCGTGCACGAGTACTGGATGGAGACCTCCGGCGGGCGCTACGGCGTCGAGCTCAAGGCGTTCGGCCCGTACACGATGCCGGGCAAGGACCACGAGTACGCCATGGAGTTCCAGGGCGGGACCGCCTGTCCCGCAGGCGACTCGTGCAACCGCAACATCCGCACCGACGGCCGTGCCGCGTGGGTGGCGGACGTCGGCGCCGAGGTGCCGGCGGGCTACGACTTCATCTACTACCTGTCGGCGGGCCAGGACGAGTCCGGCACGTGGCAGGAGTTCGGGATGATGAAGTTCCGGACGAAGGAGGACGTCACCGACGACTTCGGCCCGCCGGACCCCGCGCTGCCCAACTTCTCGCGCACCCGCTACGTCGACTGGACGTCGTGGGCGGCGGGCTCGTCGATGTGGCCCAACGCGAGCGGCGGCTCGTCCACCCAGGCGGAGAGCTCCGGCCAGGGCGTCTACGCGCACGAGCTGAGCCACATCCTCGGCATCGGCGACAACTACAACAACCCGTACGGCACCCCGCCGCGGCGCGACTACAGCGGCCCGTGGGACATGCTCTCGCGCGGCTCGTTCAACGGCCCCGGCGGCCCGCACTCGCGCTGGACCATCCCGGCCACGGGCGGCGGATCCCTCGGCGCGCAGCAGACGCTGCGCAACAAGATCAAGCTCGGCATCATCGACGAGCGCAACGTCCTGCGGCTCTCGCGGGAGGCGCTGGCCGGCTCCGGCACGGTCATCGCGAAGATCACCGCACGCGAGGTCGACCCCGGCACGACCGGCCTGACCGGCATCAACCTCGCACTCGGCACCGGTGACAAGACGCCTTCCTGCAACGTGAGCACCGACCCGTTCTGCGACGGCGGCGGCTACAACAACTACACGCTGGAAGTCGTCGACCGCATGGGCGCCGACTCGTTCACCCCGGACTCCGGCGTCCTGCTCGCCAAGACCAAGAACGTCGACGCCGCACCGTTCACGTGGGTGGTCGACGCCAACCCGCAGGACATCGGCATGACCGACTACGTCCTGCCCGACGGCACCAAGGTCCCGATCACGATCGGCGACTACCGGCAGCTGTCCGACGCCCTGTTCCACGCGGGCACGAACTCGGGCAGCGAGTACGAGTTCGTCGACACGGCGAACCGCCTGCACTTCTACATCTTGGACGTGCAGCGCGACTCCCGCGGCGTGCTGTCGTACACCGTGGCGATCCGGTCCCTGGACGGCGCCGGACTGCAGCAGCGAGGCGTGCGCGTCACGCCCACCGCCGCCCGCGCCGACGGGTCGGGAGTGGCGACCTGCCGCTTCCCGCTGACCAACACCGGCCGCGCCGCGGCTCCCGGCGGTCAGCACCCGGAACCCGTCGACCAGTACCTCGACGGTGACGTCTACCGCGTGACGGCGAAAGCGGAGAACGGCTGGAGCGTCTCCGTGCCGAACGCGCTGGCGACGGCGAAGTTCGGCGGCCGGGTCGACGTTCCGGTGCACGCCCAGCGCAACGGCGGGCCGATCACGTCGAAGGTGACGCTGACGGCCGTGTCGGAGAGCAACCCCGGCCGGTCCGCGACCGCCACCTGCACGGTGACGGGCCGCTAGCGGTGACGGCTCCGGGCCGGCCGGCGCCGGCCCGGAGTGCGGTCAGTGGCGGTGAGCGATGAGCTCACCCTCCACATAGGGCAGGTACAACAGCAACGTGTCAGTGAGCAGGTCGACCGCGTCCCGCACCTGACCGATCCGGTGCGGCTCTGCGACCGTGGCCACCAGCGCGGCCGGCCGAGCTGGACCTGGTGCCGAGCGCGCTACGCGGGGTTCTCCGCGACGGCGAGGTAGTCCGTGTAGATCTGCGGCGAGCCCGAGAACGAGGCCAGCTGCTTCCACTCCTCGTACATCTGCTTGGTGTCGCGGTGGGCGGCCGCGAACTCCGCGGCCTCGCCGGTGGCGATGTCGGGCTCGGGGTAGAAGACGTCCAGCGCGTCGAGGCTGGCGATCTCCATCATCATCACGTACTGGTCGAGGCGGTTGCCCCGCTCGCCCTTGAGCACGTGGAAGCGCCAGTCCGGGTAGTCGTCGATCCGGTGGTGGTTCTCGGCGATGAAGCGGTCGAACATCTCCTCGGTCACACCGGCGCGCAACGCCAGGTTGTGGATTCCGATGACCCGGGCGACGGGCTCCTCGCCCGGACGGTCGCGGTAGCGGGGGCCGGGCTCGACCGTGCTCCGCGGGTTGTCGGCCAGCAGCCGGTAGTCGGTGAACAACGTCGGCAGCTCACCGAACGTGCCCAGCCGCCGCCACCGCGCCAGCACGGCCTCCGCCTCGGGGTGCCGCGCCCAGAACAACCGGGCCAGCTCGGTCTGCTCACCCCTGGCTGTGACGTAGCGGTCGCGCTGCTCGGCGCTGTCGATCTCGTACAACATCAGGTACTGCCCGGTCCGCTCTCCGCGCAAGCCGCGCAGCAGAGTCCACCGCCACCCAGGGTACAAGGGCAGGTGAACGCCTTCACCACGCACGAAGGTCTCGAACTCCTCCGGCGTGACACCGGCCTCCGTGTCGATGGCGATGTACTGGAAGGTGAACACCGACGAGCGTCCCATTGCGTCCAATCCTCGGGCCGTCAAAGGGAACGCGCGTCCGACAAGCACGAGTCCCTGCACCACATCTTGCCAGCTCCAGGGAGAGCGGCGCCCGCGAGACTTCCTCGGTGGACGCGATCTCACGGGTCTGCCGCCTGTGGAGTTGCACGTCCTACGTGCACTGCCAGCCCAGTTCCATTTGCTCGCGCGGGGCCGCTCCTTGCGGGTGCCTGGCAGGATGTCGGGCCGTGGCGGTGACCAAGGGCATGGTGCGGAAGCTGGCTGACGAGAGGTCGTTCGAGCGAGGCGAGCGGTACTTCGTGGCCGGCCAGGTTCGGCGGGTCACGGTGGACGGGTCGACCGTGACCGCAACGGTGGACGGCACGCGGACTTATCGCGTGCGGCTCGAGGTCACGCCGAAGGGGTTGATTGGGCGTTGCTCGTGCCCGTACGGCGCCGACGGCGTGTTCTGCAAGCACTGCGTCGCTACTTCGCTGGCGTGGCTGGAGCAGGGCGGTGAGATGGAGAAGCCGCGTGCGAAGCCGTTGTCGGACAAGCGGTTGCGGTTGTTCTTGCGTGGTTGTGATCAGGAGTGGCTGATCGAGCAGCTGATGACGGCCGCGAAATCCGATCGCGTGCTGCGTGCCCGGCTCGCCGCCGCGGCCGGGCAGAAGAACGCGTTCGACGACCGGGACGTCAAAGACCGCCTGGAACGTGCCATCGACATCCCCGATTTCATCGACTACGGCGGGGCGTACGGCTACTTCCTGCACGTCGGTGAGGCTCTGGACGAAGTCGGACGACTGGTCGGAGCCGGGTTCGCCGATGCCGCGATCACCCTCGCCGAGTACGCGCTGGAACTCCTGGAGTCCTCGGCCGAGCGGGTGGACGACTCCGACGGCGGGCTGTCCGAGGCGATCGCCCACGCGGAGGAGATCCACCTGGCGGCGTGTGAGGCGGGCTCGCCGGACCCGGTGGAGCTGGCCGAGCGTCTGGTCACGCGGGCGGTGAGCAGCGACTACGAGGTGTTCCTCGACGTGCTGCCCGCGTACGAGGACGTGCTCGGCGCAGCGGGCTTGGCACGGTACCGGGAACTCGTCGAGCAGGCGTGGCGGAAGCTGCCGCCGAAGAAACCGAACGACTACGGCGCCCGCCGCTTCGTCATCACTCACCTCATGGAGAACCTGGCCGAGTCGTCAGGAGGGGCGGATGGGCTGGTCGAGGTGCTGGCCCGGGACGTGACGAGCTCCTACGACGTGCTCCGCATCGCCGAGCGGCTGTGTGCCGACGACCGTGACGACGAGGCACTGACCTGGTTGGAACGCGGCCTGGCCGACTTCGAACCCGACTTCCGCCTGCGTGATCTGGCCGCCGAGGTCCACGTGCGCGCGGGTCGGCTCGACCGGGCTGGCGAGATGCTCTGGGCCAACTTCACCGACCGGCCGAGCCTGGAGACCTTCCGCGCGCTCCGCGAGGCCACCGCCGGCGACTCTCCGCTGTGGCGGGAACGCGCGCTGACCTTCCTCGCCGACCTACCGCCCGTCAAGGGAGCCTGGTCACCGGGCCGCTCGACGTTGGTGGAGATCCTGCTGGCCGATGACGACCACGAGGCTGCCTGGCAGGCAGCGGTCGACGGCGGCTGCTCGGACGGTCTGTGGCTTCGCCTCGCGCGTGTCCGTGCCGCAAGCCATCCGGCCGACGCCATTCCGATCCTGCTCCGCGCTGCCGACCGAGCGATCGAAGTACGCAACCGTGACTCTTATCGGGCGGCCGTGCGCCTGCTGACCGAGGCCAAGACGCTGTTCGCCCGCTGCGATCGCGACGACGACTTCCGCGCTCACATGGCCGCTGTGCGCGACGCGCACCGCACGAAGTGGGCCCTGCGTCAGGAACTCGATTGGGCCCGGTTGCCCTGATCAGTCGGAAGCAGCACCCGGAACTCGGACGATTGGCCACAACGGTTCGCCGGACCACACACAGCCTGAGCCGAGCTGTTTCATCAGACGGTCGGCTCGGGCCGGACATCGCTGGACACAACAAAACGCCCGCTGAGCGGATTTGCGCTGCTCAACGGGCGTTCTCGCTGGTGCCCCCGGCAGGATTCGAACCTGCGCACCCGCCTCCGGAGGGCGGTGCTCTATCCCCTGAGCTACGGGGGCCGTAGCTACGTGGAAGATCCTAGCGCACGACCGCCACCCCGTTTCACCCCCACCCCCGCCAACCCGCCAGGCGTGGCGTCTGTCACGAGATCGGCTGACGGGGAACAGGTCGGATTGCACTCATGCGCATGTCGCTATATGTTCCGAAGCATGGGCCACGGGCATGGGCACGGCACGGCGTCTGCGAGCGGGCAGCACGTCGGCAAGCTGTGGGTTGCGTTCGGCATCGGTGCCGTCTTCATGGTTGTCGAGTTCGTCGTGGGGTTCGCGACGTCCTCGCTCGCGCTGATCTCCGACGCGGCGCACATGCTCACGGACGTGCTCGGGGTCGGGATGGCGCTGGCCGCGATCATGGTCGCGCGGAGGGCCAAGGCCGGGAAGAACCGCACGTTCGGGTTCTACCGGGCCGAGGTGCTGGCGGCGCTGGCCAACGCGGTGCTGCTCTTCGGGGTCGCCGGGTACGTGGTCTACGAGGCGGTCGGGCGGTTCCAGGACCCGCCGAGCGTGGCGGGGTGGCCTGTGCTCATCGCTGCGGGGCTGGGGCTTGCCGCCAACCTCGTCAGCTTCAGCGTCCTCAGGGAGGGCGCCAAGGAGAGCATCAACGTCAGGGGTGCGTACCTGGAGGTCCTGGCCGACCTGGTCGGGTCGGTGGGGGTGCTGGCCTCCGCGGTCGTCACGATCACGACGGGGTGGAAGTACGCGGACCCGATCATGGGTGTGCTCATCGGGGTGTGGGTGCTGCCGCGGACGTACGCGCTGGCGAAGAACGCCTTGCACATCCTCTTCCAGCACGCGCCGGAGCGGTTGGACGTCACGGAGGTGCAGAAGGCGCTCGCCGGGCTGCCCGGTGTCACGGAGGCGCACGACCTGCACGTCTGGACGCTCACGAGCGGGATGGAGGTGGCTTCGGCGCACCTCACGACCGCGCCGGACGCCGACCACGAGACCGTGCTCAAGGCCGCTCAGTCGCTGCTGGCGACCGAGTACCACATCGAGCACGCCACGCTGCAGGTCGAGGGCGGCTCGTCAGCGCAGCGGTGCCGGGAGCTTTCCTGGTGATGCCGGGAGGTCGCGGATTCCGTCCTTGGTGGACGGGGCGCCGGTTCGTGACGGAACGATCTCCGTCCTCGGTGGGGGGACCGCGATCCGCACACGGCCTCTTTCGAACGGCACCACAAGAGCCTCCCCAGTCACCACGCGCGGAATCCCAAGATCTCATCGGAGTATGTCTGAAAGGGATAGATCCTTTCAGGTGAACGGGAAAGGCCGCGTTCCGTGACGGAACGCGGCCTTCCCCGTCAGCGCGACGGGCGACTACGCACTACAGCCCAGCGCACTGTCCTGCCTTCGGACCCTTCACGTCGTTCGCGAAGCCGTTGTTCGACGGCTCCGGGTCGTTGCCGGTGCAGGACAACGGACCGCCGACGGTGGAGAACGCCACGACCGACCTGGTCTTGTTCGACGTCAGCGACACGGGGCCGCTGACCGAGGTGTTCTCGACCGCCACCTCGGTGGCCGAGCCGTGGACCGTCACCGGACCGGACACGCGGGTGCCTACGAGCACCACGGAACCCGCGTCCGACGCCGAGATCGGGCCCTTGACCTCGCCGCCGAAGACGTACAGCGCGGCGCCGCGGGCAACCGTCACCGGACCGCTGATCGTCGCACCGTCCACATAGGTCACACCCTTGACCTGCAGCGGGCCGTTGACCGTGCCGGTCACCGTGGTGGTGGCGGCCGGCAGCGGCTTCGACAGCAGCTCGAACTCGGCGAGTGCGACGTCGCCGGAGAACTCCAGGCGGTAGGAGGTGTAGCGACCCGGCGAGGCGATCTTGAACGACCGGGTGTACTGCTGCCACTGGAAGGTCTCGCCGGAGCGCTTGTCGACCGTTGCCCACGTCTTGCCGTCGTAGGAGCCCTTCAGCTCCCAGGCCGACGGCGAGGTGCCCGTGCGGGCGTTCGTGAGCGTGTAGAACTCCGCCTTCTCCTTGGGGTCCGCCGCCTTGAAGTCGAACGAGCGGACCACCGCGGAGGTGGAGGAGTTGTTGTCCACCAGAGCAGAGGTGGACACACCCGCGGCCACGTCGCGCAGCGGCGTCGGGACCGCGTCGCCCCGGGTGATCGAGTCCGGCACGTCGTTCACGCCGGTGCCCCACGCGGAGGGGTTCGGGCCCATGTCGAAGTCGATCGTGGCACCGGCCGCGAGCACGTCGTGCGGCAGCGAGGTCTTGTTCCACGCCTTGCCGTTGACCTTCACGCCCTGCACGTAGATGTTCTTCGCGCTGTTCTTCGGCGCGTTGATGACGAGCTTCTTGCCGTTCTCGAGCTTCACGGTCGCCTTGGTGAACAGCGGCGAACCGATCGCGTAGGCCGGCTTGCCCATCTGCAGCGGGTAGAAGCCCAGCGACGAGAACAGGTGCCAGGCCGACATCTCGCCGTTGTCCTCGTCGCCCGCGTAGCCCTGGCCCTCCTGCGAGCCGACGTACAGGCGCGACAGGATCTCCCGCACCTTCTCCGCCGTCCGCGCGGGCTTGCCGGCGTAGTTGTACATGTAGGCGATGTGGTGCGACGGCTGGTTGGAGTGGCCGTACTGGCCCATCCGCACGTCCCGCGCTTCGATCATCTCGTGGATCACGCCGCCGTAGCCGCCGGGGAACTTCGCGGTCTCGGGCAGGGTGAAGAACGAGTCGAGCTTCTGCGCCAGCTTCTCCCGCCCGCCGTACAGGTTCGCGAGACCCTGCCCGTCGTGCGGCACCGTGAACGCCATGTTCCAGCCGTTCGTCTCGGTGTAGTCGTAGCGCCAGTCCTGCGGGTTGTACTTCGCCGGGTCCTCGACGCGCCACGACCCGTCGACGTTGCGGCCCTGGAAGAAGTCGATCCGCTTGTCGAACGTCAGCACGTAGTTCTGGGCGCGGTTGAGGAAGTACTCGTGCTCCTCGGCGTACCGCTTCTCACCCGTCTTCTCGTGCAGCGCCTTCGCCATCGACGCGATGCCGAAGTCGTTGAGGTAGCCCTCGATCGCCCACGACCACGCCTCGTGCAGCTGGTCGTTGCCGGTCCAGCCGAGGAAGATCGACCGGTCCATGCCCTTGCGGCCGACGTTGTTGCTCGGCGGCACGACGGACGCGTTCTTCACCGCGGCGTCGTAGGCGGCCTTGACGTCGAAGTTCGACACGCCCTTGAGGTAGGCGTCCGCGAACGCCACGTCGGAGCTCGTGCCGGTCATCAGGTCCGCGTAACCGGGGGAGGACCAGCGCGAGATCCAGCCGCCGTCCTTGTACTGCTGGACGAAGCCCTCGGCCATCTCGCCCGCCTTGGACGGCGTGAAGAGGCTGTAGGCGGGCCAGGTCGTGCGGTAGGTGTCCCAGAACCCGTTGTTGACGTAGACCTTGCCGTCCACGATCTTGGCGCCGGTCCGCGTCGGCGTGTTCTCACCGACCGCGGGCGACACCGGGGACGCGTACTGGGACTTGCCGCCGACGTTCTCGAAGCCCGAGTTCGGGTAGAGGTAGAGGCGGTACAGGTTGGAGTACAGCGTGATCAGCTGGTCCTCGGACGCGCCCTCGACGGAGATGATGCCGAGGATCTCGTCCCACGCGGCCTGCGCGCGGTCGCGCACCGACTCGAACGTGTCCGACCCGCGGACCTCCTGCTCCAGGTTCGACTTCGCCTGGTCCACGGAGATCAGCGACGTGGCGATGCGCAGCTCGACGGTCTTGTCGCCGAACGAGAAGTAGCCGCCCACGTTGTCGCGGCCCATGCCGGTGAGCTTGCCGCTCGCCGTGACCGCCTTGTCGACCTTGCCGTAGACGAACAGGCGGGTCGCGCCCGTGGACAGGCCGCTCTTGACGTCCGAGTAGCCCGTCACTACGCCGTTGGAGGCGTCGAGGGTGAGACCACCGGAGTTGTTCACGTTGTCGAAGACGAGGTTCTTCTGGCCCTGGTCGGCGAACGTGAACCGGAAGACCGCCGCGTGGTCGGTCGGCGCGATCTCGGTCTTCATGCCGTTCTCGAAGGTCACGCCGTAGTAGTGCGCCTTCGCGACCTCGTTGTCGTGCTTGAACGGCAGTGCGCGCAGCGCGCGGTCCTGGGTCGGCGCCTTGTCCGACGGCATGACCTGGAACGTCTGGCGGTCACCCATCCACGGGCTGGGCTCGTGGGAGGTGGTGAACGCCTGCAGCGTCGGCAGGTTCTGCGCGTTGTTGCGCTGCTGGTACTCGTACAGCCAGCTCTGCGAACCCGCGTTGGTCATCGGGGACCAGAAGTTGAAGCCGTGCGGCACCGCGGTCGCCGGGAAGTTGTTGCCCCGCGAGAACGAGCCGTTCGAGTTGGTGCCGCGCGTGGTGAGCACGTAGTCGGAAGGCTTCGCGTACTGCTTGGTGACGACGTCGCCGATGCGGATGTCGTCGTACCAGGCGGCGAAGTCCGTCGGGCCCTTCGGGCCGTCGTAGGCGACCAGGACCCGCTTGACCGTCTTGCCGGCCGCGACGGCGCCGATCGTCGACGCCACCCTGTTCCACTGGTTGGCGTAGAGGAACTTGCCCGCGCCCTGGCCCTGCGGCGACAGCACGGCGCCGTGCTGGTCGACGGCCTTGAGGTCGCTCAGGTACGTGCCGTCGGAGAACGCGAGGTCCACCGCCGAGTACGTGCTCGGGTAGTCCAGGTTGTCGGTCACGAACTCCGGGAAGATCATGTACGACAGCTCGGTCTTCGCACCGACGGGGATGTCGACGTCGAAGACCTTGTTGTAGCTGTACGCGCGCCCCTCGGTCGTGTGGCGGCCCTGCGTGCGGAACGACTTCACGCCCGTCCAGCCGACGCGCGACTTGGACGTGTAGCCGCCCGTCGGGCCGGTGCCCGTGACGCTGCGCATGTTCGGTGCGGGCGGGTTCGTCGAACCGTCGGACAGCTGCACCTCGGCGAGCTGCACGATGTTCGTGGAACCGTTGTTCAGCGTGATGTCGAGCTTGTAGTGCAGGAACGACTGCGGCGACGCGATGTCGTACGCCTTGGTCTGGAAGCGCTCGGCGAACGTCTCACCGGTGCGGGTGTCGATCACGGTCCAGTCGGTGCCGTTCGCCGAACCCTGCAGGGTCCAGTTCTTCGGGTCGCGCTCGGGGGAGTCGTTGGCCGACGAGAGCGCGTACTTCCTGATCGTCCTGGCTTCGTCGAACTTGAACGTCGCCCAGCCGGTGGTGGCGAAGACCAGCCACTTGGTGTTGACGCTGCCGTCGACGAGGTTCTCCTTGACCTCGCCCGACTCCGCGTACTCGCCGTTGGCCCTCACCTCGACGACCTTGTCGGAGACGTTGCCCGGGATGCCCGAGCCGTCCGAGCCGATCACTCCCGCGGCCTTCGGCGCGCCCGCCGCGTCGGTCTCGACGGTGTTCGACCACGACGGCTGAGGTTGACCGTCCTCAAAGGACGACGAAAAACCCACTCCTGGCTCCTCTGGTGCGGCGGCCGCATAGCCGTTGGTGACGCCACACACCAGTGTCGCAGTGATCGCGACGCTCAACAGGGTTGTAGTTCGTCTCTTGCGCAGGTGCCTCATTGCAACCCTTCCGCCCGCCTGCCCCATGTGGGTGGGAGCGTTTCTGCACGTGACATCGTTGTCAAGGGAGTGGACGTGATCTGTCCGTCAACCTGTCCTCTCCACAGTTGCCCGTCGAGGAAGCCGGGCTCGCCGGCGACCGGCCGCAAGCCGCCGGCTGGGTGCACCGGCGGGCATCGGCGAAGCCGTGGTGGCCCGGGTGGACGAGCGCAGCCGCGGTCGGCAGGGTACGGGCAGCTTGCTCAGCGATGTCCATTGTGGACATTTCGCGAAAGTGCGGGCCGACAGACCTCGGTGCGTGCCCTGCGAAGCCATCTCGACAGCGCACGAAATGGTCTTCGAAGTTACTCTCTGAGAGTAGTTGACCAGCTCTCACCTGGTAATTCACTCAATTGTCGTAACTGTTAACGGTGTTTTGTGGCTTAGCGTTACCGGAACCTCCACCTGGAGGGTTGTGTCCTTCCGTTGCAAGGGGAGTCGGTAGGGGGATGCGGGGGACGTAGCCCCCTACCGGCCGTGCACTGGGCAGGTGCCGCGCCCGCACCATCAGCCTGCCCAGTGCAGCAACGGGGGGTCAGCGCGGTGTCCGCCGGTGGACGTTCTCCGCCGTCGACTCGCGGTGGGCCGAGTCCGCGATCCACCGCCCCGGGGTGGACACGTCGACGATGCCGTCCTCGAGCCACGTGTACGCGCCGCCGAGGACCTGCTCGGCCAGCACCTGGTCGCTGTCGTCGGTGTTCTTCCAGAGCTTCTCGAACAGCTCGTCCACCCGGATCCGCGCCTGCTTGGCGAACGCGTCCGCCAGCGCCTGCGAGTTCGGGTTCCGGTCCTGCGCCGCCCGCACGCACGCGGCGCTGATGGCGAACAGCTCGGCGCCGATGTCCACGATCCGGCTCAGGAACCGCTGCTTGCGCTCCATCTTCCCCTGCCACCGCGACATGGCGTAGAACGTCTGCCGCGCCAGCTTGCGCGCCGACCGCTCGACGAACCGCAGGTGCTTGGCGAGCGACCCGAACTCGGTGTAGCCCACCGGCGTCTGGCCCTTGCCGACGACCAGCGTCGGGAACCACTTCGCGTAGAACCCGCCGGCCTTCGCCGCCGCCCTCAGCTTCGCCTGGCGGTCGGCGTCCGGGTCGATGATGTCGCCCGCGACGCTGAGGTGCGCGTCGACGGCCTCGCGCGCGATCAGCAGGTGCATGATCTCGGTCGAGCCCTCGAAGATGCGGTTGATCCGCAGGTCGCGCAGGACCTGCTCGGCCGCGACGCCGCGTTCCCCGCGCGCGGCCTGGCTCTCCGCCGTCTCGTACCCGCGCCCGCCGCGGACCTGGACGAGCTCGTCGGCGACGAGCCACGCCTTCTCCGACGCGTAGAGCTTGGCCAGCGCGGCCTCGATGCGGATGTCGTGGCTGCCGGCGTCGGCGAGCTCGGAGCTGAGGTCCAGCACGGCCTCCAGCGCGTACGCCGTCGCGGCGATGTAGGCGATCTTGCCCGCGATGGCCTCGTGCCTGCCGACCGGCAGCCCCCACTGGACGCGCTCGCCCGACCACTCCCGCGCGATCTTGAGGCACCACTTGGCACTTCCCGCGCAGAGGGCGGGCAGGCTGAGCCGGCCGGTGTTGAGGGTGGCGAGGGCGATCTTGAGGCCGGCGCCCTCCTTGCCGATGACGTTCTTCTTCGGCACGCGGACGTCGTGGAACCTCGTGACGCCGTTCTCCAGACCTCGCAGGCCCATGAACGCGTTGCGGTTCTCGACGGTGATGCCCTCGGCGCCGGCTTCCACGACGAACGCCGTGATGCCCTTGCCCGGGACTTGGGCCATGACGACCAGGAGGTCGGCCACCACGCCGTTGGTCGTCCAGAGCTTCACGCCGTTGAGGACGTAGTCGTCGCCGTCCTCCGTCGCGGTGGTGCCCAGCCGGGCCGGGTCGCTGCCGACGTCCGGTTCCGTGAGGAGGAAGGCGGTGATCTCGCCCTTGGCGCACCTCGGCAGGAACTCCTGCTTCTGCTCGGGGCTGCCGAACATGGCGACGGGCTGGGGCACGCCGATCGACTGGTGGGCGCTGAGCATCGCGCCGACGGCCGGGTTGGCGCTGCCGAGGAGCATGAGCGCCTTGTTGTAGTAGACCTGGGTCAGGCCGATGCCGCCGTACTCCGGCTTGATCTTCATGCCGAACGCGCCGAGGTCCTTGAGGCCCTTCAGGACGTCGTCCGGGATCTGGGCGTCGCGTTCGATGACCGTGTTGTCGATGTGCTCTTCGGTGAACTTGCGGAGCTTGTCGAGGAACGCCTCGCCGCGGGCCCTGTCCTCGGCCGTGCCACTCGGATGGGGGTGGATGAGGTCGAGGCGGAAGTGGCCCAGGAAGAGCTCCTTGCCGAAGCTGGGGCGCTGCCAGCGGGTTTCCCGTGCTTGTTCGGCGACCTTCCTGGCCGCGCGCTCGTCGACGGTCATGGTTACCTCCGAGTAGGGGTGTGACCTACGTTACTCGGGGGTAGGCGGTTGTCCAGGTGCGCTGGGGTGCGTGCGGGACTTGGGGCAAGCGAAAGGGCCGCCCCCTGCCTTCCGGGGACGGCCCTCGCGGTTGATCGGCGGTACCGGGCTACGGCAGCGGGGCGGCTCCGCGCTTCGCCAGGTAGTCCTTCATCAGGTCGGTCTCGGCCGACTGCGACTTCAGCATGTTGTCGGCCAGCGTCTTCACGAACGGCAGGCCCGCGGTGGCCGAGGCGTACTCGGCCATCGGGGCGCCGCCCATGTGGTGGCGCAGCATCAGCTGGAGCCAGTACACGTCGAAGTCCCGGCCCGCCGCGACCGTGCGCAGCTTGGTGAGCTCCTCGGTGGTGGCCATGCCGGGCATGACCGGCTTGCCGGCTTCCGCGGTGGTGGCGCCGTGGCCGTGGATGCCCGCCGCGTCCATCCACTTCATGTAGACGCCGCTGATGTTCTGCTCGTGTTCGTTCCACATCATCAGCCAGCCCTTCATCCTGCCCACCTGTTCGAGCTGGGTGGAGGCGATGTCGAAGGCGAGCTGGCGGATCTCCGGGTCCGCGGAGCGGTCCCTGGCGATGTTGGCCATCTGGATGCCCTGCAGGTGGTGCATGGCCATGTCCTGGCAGAAGCCGACGTCCACGGAGCCGGAGGCCGGGGCCGCGGAGTTGCCGGTGGAGCCGGGGAGCTTGACGAGCAGGCCGACCGCCGCGCCGAGCAGGAGCACGGCGAGGACGGCGGCGCTGATCACGAGGGTCCGGGCGACCCCGGAGGCGGGGCGCCCGGACGTGGTCTCGTCAGAGGTCATGTCAGCTCGACGGCGGCGTCGAGGCGGTGCCCGACGGGGGCGTGCTGGGGTTCTGCTGGGGCTGGCCCTCGGTCTGCGAGTCGTCCTTGCCGCCGTCCATCGGCACGGCGTCGGCGCCCGGCTTCTCGGCCACGAACGGGGCCGGGTTGGCGAGGAACTGCGAGTTCTCGCAGGACGCGCCGACCTCGGGGTAGGTGTTCGCGTTGCGCAGCAGCGAGGAGATGAACTGGTCGATGCGCTCGTCGTCGGCGTTCTCGACCTTCAGCTGGTGGCCCCAGGACTGCAGGGAGATCGGCTTGTCGAGGCCGGGGAACGGCGACAGCATCATGTACGGGATGCCCTCGACCTTGGCCTTGAGCTTGGCGAGCGCGTCGTCCTTGACCTGGTCCGGGTTGTACGCGATCCAGACGGCGCCGTGCTCGAGGCCGTGGACCATGTTCTCGGTGCGGACGGCCTTGTCGTAGACCACGCCGGTGCAGTCGGCCCACTGGGCGTCGTGCGGGCCGCCGAACGCGGGGGTCTGGTCGTAGGCGACGCGCTGGGTCGGCTCGACGTGGCGGGAGCCCTTGTAGTCCTTGATCACGATGCCCGCGAGCTGCGTCGACGGGTCCTTGTTCGTGTCGGAGGGCTTCCACTTGGCCAGGGCGGCCTCTTTGACGTTGTTCGCGTGGATCTGCGAGTACGCATACCCGAAAACGCCGCCCGCGAGGCCGAGCACTGCGATCACCGCGATGATCGTGCCCCACGGCTTGGGCTTGCTCGCCACCACCGAGGAACGGGCTGCGGCCACGCTGTTGCGTGTGGCCTTCGTCTTCTTGCCGCTGGTCATGTCCGCCTCAGATGTCGTCCTGGTCAACCGGCGCCAGTGTAGGGACTCCGTGTCGGATCGCTGTCAGCGCAGGGCGATACCACGTGCGCGTTAACACTTGCCGTCTCACCCTCCGAGACCCGGTAACCCGGTCGAGACCTGCGACAACGCTTCTCTAAACTCTTCTGGCGTGACCCCAGAAGCGCTCGCCGATCTGGTCCGGACCACGGTTGCCCGGTTGCTGGCCGACCGACGTCTGGACCCTGCCGCTGCACCCGAGCGGGTGACGGTCGAGCGACCCAGAAATCCCGAGCACGGCGACTACGCCACCAACGTCGCGCTCCAGCTCGCCAAGAAGGTCGGCGCCCAGCCCCGCGAGTTCGCGACGTGGCTGGCCGAGGCCCTGCTGACCGAGGCCGCCATCGCGAAGGCGGACGTCGCCGGTCCCGGCTTCCTGAACCTCACCCTCGCCACCGGGGCGCAGGGAGCGATCGTCCGTGCGGCGCTCGAGGACGGCTACGGCACCGGCACCGAGCTCGCCGGCAAGCGGATCAACCTGGAGTTCGTCTCGGCGAACCCGACCGGCCCCATCCACCTCGGCGGCGCGCGCTGGGCGGCCGTCGGCGACGCGCTCGGCGAGGTCCTGCGGGCCCGCGGCGCCGAGGTCACCCGCGAGTACTACTTCAACGACGCCGGCGCGCAGATCGACAGGTTCGTCCGGTCGCTGATCGCCGCCGCCAAGGGCGAACCGGCTCCCGAGGACGGCTACGCGGGCACGTACGTGAGCGACATCGCGGCCGAGGTGCTGCGCCGCGAACCGGGCGCCCTCGGCGACCCCGAGACGGTGCGCCGGATCGGCGTCGGGCTCATGTTCGAGGAGATCAAGCGCAGCCTCCACGAGTTCGGCACCGACTTCGACGTCTACTTCCACGAGGACTCGCTGCACGAGAGCGGCCGCGTGGACGAGGCCGTCGCGAAGCTCAAGGCCAACGGCTCGCTCTACGAGAAGGACGGCGCCTGGTGGCTGCGGTCCACCGACTTCGGTGACGACAAGGACCGCGTCGTCATCAAGAGCGACGGTGCCCCCGCCTACATCGCGGGCGACATCGCCTACCTCGTCGACAAGCGCGGCCGCGGCTTCGACCTGTGCATCTACATGCTCGGCGCGGACCACCACGGCTACATCGCGCGCCTCAAGGCCGCGGCGGCCGCCCTGGGCGATGACCCGGACAGCGTCGAGGTGCTCATCGGACAGCTGGTCAACCTCGTCAGCGAGGGCCAGCCGGTGCGGATGAGCAAGCGCGCCGGCACCGTCATCACGATGGAGGACCTGGTCGACGCGGTCGGGGTCGACGCCGCCCGCTACGCCATGATCCGGTCGTCCGTCGACTCCGGCCTCGACATCGACCTCGACCTGCTGCGCAAACACAGCAACGAGAACCCGGTCTACTACGTGCAATACGCGCACGCGCGCACGTCGTCGATCCTGCGCAACGCCGCTGATCTCGGCATCACCCCAGGTGAGGACTTCGCGCTGCTCACCCACGAGCGCGAGGGCGACCTCATCCGCACCATCGGCGAGTTCCCGCGAGTGGTGGCCACCGCCGCCGAGCTGCGCGAACCGCACCGCGTCGCCCGCTTCCTCGAGGAGCTCGCGGGCACGTACCACCGCTTCCAGCAGGACTGCCGCGTCCTCCCCCGCGGCGATGAGGAGACGACTCCGTTGCACCAGGTCAGGCTTCAGCTCGTCAACGCGACAAGGCGCGTGTTCGCCGCGGGCCTGCGCCTGCTCGGCGTGACCGCCCCGGAGCGCATGTGATGCGCGCGCACCCGGCCGGACCCCGGCACGCCGACGTCGTGGTCCCCGGCAACACCGCCGGTGACCGCCCCACCGCCACCGACCAGCTCGACCACCTCCACCCGAACGTGTGGCCGCGCAACGCACGGCGCAACGACGCCGGCGTCGTGGAGCTGGCGGGCGTGGACGTGCGCGAGCTCGCCGAGCAGTACGGCACCCCGTTGTTCGTCATGGACGAGCAGGACTTCCGCGCGCGGTGCCGCGAGCACGCCGAGGCGTTCGGCGACCCGACGCTCGTGCACTACGCCTCCAAGGCGTTCCTGAGCGTGCAGGTCGCGAAGTGGGTGGCCGAAGAGGGCCTCTCCATCGACGTCTGCAGCGGCGGCGAGCTCGCCGTCGCGTTGCGCGCGGACTTCCCGCCCGAGCGCATCGCGTTGCACGGCAACAACAAGAGCGTTCCCGAACTCGTCGCGGCCGTCGAGGCGGGCGTCGGCGGGATCGTCGTCGACTCGTACTACGAGATCGCGCGCCTCGACCAGATCGCGCGCGAACGCGGTGTGGTGCAGCCGGTGCTGATCCGCGTGACGGTCGGCGTCGAGGCCCACACGCACGAGTTCATCGCGACCGCGCACGAGGACCAGAAGTTCGGCTTCTCGCTGTCCTCCGGTGACGCGGCCGAGGCCGTGCGCCGGGTGCTCAAGGCGAGCGGCCTGGAGCTCGTCGGCCTGCACAGCCACATCGGCTCGCAGATCTTCGACGCGTCCGGCTTCGAGGTCGCGGCCCGCCGCGTCATCGGCCTGCTCGCGGCCGTCCGGGAGGAGCACGGCGACGTCCCGTCGCTGAACGTCGTCGACCTCGGCGGCGGTCTCGGCATCGCGTACACGCCGGACGACGACCCGCCCCCGCCGGCCGAGCTCGCGCGGCAGCTGCACAACATCGTGCAGAAGGAGTGCGAGCACAACGGCCTGGAGATGCCTCGGATCGCGGTCGAGCCCGGCCGCGCGATCGTGGGCCCCGGCACCGTCACCGTGTACGAGGTCGGCACGATCAAGGACATCGAGCTCGACGGTGGCGCGCGGCGCCGGTACGTCAGCGTCGACGGCGGCATGAGCGACAACATCCGCACCGCCCTGTACGACGCGGTCTACGACTGCAAGCTGGTCTCGCGCGCGTCCGAGCCCGAGTCGAGGGCCGTGCTGTGTCGTGTGGTGGGCAAGCACTGCGAGTCCGGTGACATCGTCGTTCGCGACTGCTGGCTGCCCGACGACCTGGCGCCGGGCGACCTCGTTGCGATCGCTGCCACAGGGGCCTACTGCTACTCGATGGCGAGCGGGTACAACCGACTTCCACGGCCCGCGCTCGCCGCGGTGACCGACGGAGAGGCGCGGCTGCTGCTGCGCCGCGAGACCGAGGACGACCTGTTCCGTCTGGAGGTATGAAAGCCGTGAAACCGATTCGGGTCGCCTTGCTGGGGTGTGGCACGGTGGGCACGGAGGTAGTCCGGCTGCTGACGGACCAGGCAGAGGACCTCACCCAGCGCATCGGCGCGCAGGTGGAGCTCGCCGGCATCGCCGTGCGCAGGCCGAACAAGCACCGCGAGGTGCCGGAGCACCTGCTGACCGCGGACGCCGAGGCGCTCGTGAAGTCGGACGACGTCGACGTGGTCGTCGAGGTCATCGGCGGCATCGACCCCACGCGCGGGTTGCTGCTGGAGGCGCTGCGCCGCGGCAAGTCCGTGGTGACCGCGAACAAGGCGCTGCTGGCCGAGCACGGGTCCGACCTGTTCGAGGCGGCCGACGCGTCCGGCGCGGACCTGTACTTCGAGGCCGCCGTCGCCGGCGCGATCCCGTTGCTGCGCCCGTTGCGGGAATCCCTCGCGGGAGACCGGATCACGCGCGTCATGGGCATCGTGAACGGCACGACCAACTTCATCCTGTCGGCGATGGACGCCACGGGCGCGGGCTACGCCGAGACGCTCGAGGAGGCCTCGCGCCTCGGTTACGCCGAGGCCGACCCGACCGCGGACGTCGACGGGTTCGACGCCGCGTCGAAGGCCGCGATCCTTGCCTCCCTTGCGTTCCACACGCGCGTGACGGCGTCGGACGTCTACCGCGAGGGCATCCGCGCGGTGTCGGCGGCGGACATCGCGGCCGCCAAGGGCCTCGGCCGCACGGTCAAGCTGCTCGCGATCTGCGAGCGCGCGGTCAGCCCGTCCGGCCAGGAATCAGTCGCCGTTCGAGTCCACCCGGCCATGATCCCCAGGACGCATCCGCTGGCGAGCGTCAACGGTGCGTTCAACGCGGTGTTCGTCGAAGCCGACGCGGCGGGGGAGATGATGTTCTACGGGCAGGGTGCCGGTGGCGCCCCCACGGCGAGCGCGGTCGTCGGCGACCTGGTCGCCGTGGCGCGCAACATGGTCGCGAGCGGACGTGGTCCGCGCGAGTCGGCCTACGCCGCGCTGCCCGCGCAGCCGATGGGCAACACGCCCACGCGCTACCACATCAGCCTCGACGTCGCGGACAAGGCGGGTGTCCTCTCGCAGGTCGCCGCCGTGTTCGCCGAGCACGACGTGAGCATCGCCGCGGTGCGCCAGGAGGGCCGCGTCGAGGACGCCAGCCTGGTGATCGTCACGCACGCGGCGACCGACGCCGCGCTGCGGTCCACTGTGGACAAAATCGGTGGCCTCCCCGTGGTGCGGGACGTCGTCAGCGTCATGAGGGTGGAGGGCGAAGAGTGAACGCCTCAAGAGCGGGCTGGCCAGGGCTCATCAACGCCTACCGGGACCGCATCGAGATTCCCGAGGGCGCCGAGGTCGTGACGCTGCACGAGGGCGGCACGCCGCTGGTGCACGCCAAGCGCCTCTCCGCGGCCACCGGCTGCGAGGTCTTCGTCAAGGTCGAGGGCGCGAACCCGACCGGTTCGTTCAAGGACCGCGGCATGACCGTGGCGATGACGTACGCGCTCGCGTCCGGCCTCAAGGCCGTGATCTGCGCCTCCACCGGCAACACCTCCGCCTCCGCCGCGGCCTACGCGGCCAAGGCGGGGCTGACGGCGGCCGTGCTGGTGCCCAGCGGCAAGATCGCCATGGGCAAGCTCGCGCAGGCCGTCATGCACGGCGCGAAGATCCTGCAGATCGACGGCAACTTCGACGACTGCCTGGAGCTCGCGTCGAAGACCGCCGCCGAGTACCCGGTCACGCTGGTGAACTCGGTCAACCCGGTCCGCCTGGTCGGTCAGCAGACCGCCGCGTGGGAGGTCTGCGACGTGCTCGGCCAGGCGCCGGACGTGCACTGCCTGCCGGTCGGCAACGCGGGCAACATCACCGCGTACTGGAAGGGCTACACGTCCTACGACCAGGGCCTGCCGAAGATGTTCGGGTTCCAGGCCGCGGGGGCCGCGCCGCTGGTCAGCGGCCAGCCGGTGCCGAACCCGGAGACCATCGCGACCGCCATCCGGATCGGTTCGCCGGCGTCGTGGACGGGCGCCGTCACCGCCCGCGACGCCTCGGGCGGCCTGATCGACGCCGTCACCGACGAGCAGATCCTCGCCGCGTACCGCCTGCTGGCCTCGTCCGAGGGCATCTTCGTCGAGCCCGCGTCGGCCGCGTCCATCGCCGGTCTGCTCAAGACCGCCGAGGACGGCAGGCTGCCGAAGGGGTCCACCGTTGTGTGCACCGTCACGGGCCACGGTCTGAAGGACCCCGACACCGCGTTGCTCGGCACCACCGAGGTCGAGCCGGTCCCGGTCGACCCCGGCGCCGTGGCGCACGCGCTGGAGCTCGCGTGAAGTTCCTCGTCTCCGTCCCCGCGTCGACCGCGAACCTCGGTTCGGGGTTCGACGCGCTGGGCATGGCGCTCGGCATGTACGACGACGTCGAGGTGGCCGGCGGAGAAGGTGTCGAAGGCCTCTCGATCACCGTTGACGGTGCCGGGGCCGGTGACGTCCCGCTCGACGAGACCCACCTCGTCGTGCGGGCCGTCCGCGCCACCGGCTACACCGGTGGACTGGCCCTGAGGTGCCGCAACACCATCCCGCACGCACGGGGACTGGGCTCGTCGGCCGCCGCGATCGTGGCGGGTGTCGCAGCCGGGTTCACCCTGACGGGTCGCGAGTTGGACACGGACGCGTTGCAAATCGCCGCCGAGTTCGAGGGCCACGCGGACAACGCCGCCGCCTCGCTCTTCGGCGGTGTCGCCGTCGCGTGGTCGGAGGGCGAGCGGTACCGCGCCGTCCGGATGGACGTCGACGCGCGCGTGCGCCCGGTCGTCCTCATCCCGTCGCAGGAGTCGTCCACCAAGACCACGCGCGGCCTGCTGCCGGCCGAGGTGCCCCACGCGGACGCGGCGCACGCCGCGGGACGGGCCGCCCTCGCGGTGCACGCGCTGACGTCCGACCCGTCGGTTCTCCTTGCCGCCACTGAGGATCGACTCCACCAGAACTACCGCGAACCCGCATGGCCGGACACCGTTCGGGTGATCAACGATCTCCGCGAGCTCGGTGTTCCCGCCTGCGTGTCCGGAGCGGGACCCACCGTGATCGCCTTCGGCGATCTTCCCGCCGAGGTCGACACGCACGGCTTCGACGTGCGCAGACTCGACGTCGACGCCGCCGGCGTGCGCGTTCGTCCATTGGACTGACACACCCGGACCCGGTTGTTGCATGGTGGAGGAGCGGCGTCTACCCTCGGGGGCGATCAGTCACCGCGCGCACGGGCGCCGGTGTCGCGCCCGGACACTCGTTCCGGGTCGCAATCCTTTTGTGTTCCGGCTCTGTGCCGTGCGGGCGGAGCAGACGCAAAAGAGGCACCCGATCGCCGTGTGACCTGAGAAAAGTCCCGTGCTTGCCGGAAGCGGTGTGTGCTTCCGTCTGCATCGGACTGACCGTCGTTCCCCAGTTGAAGCGGGAAGACGGGTCCGCTGGGCCGCGTAGGAGGCGGGGCCTGGTCAGGAAGGACATGTGTGAGCAACACCGATTTGCTGAGCAGCGACGTCGCAGCTGCGTCTGGTTCTGGAGCCGAGG
Organism: Lentzea sp. DG1S-22; assembly: GCF_036321065.1. Taxonomy (NCBI): domain Bacteria; kingdom Bacillati; phylum Actinomycetota; class Actinomycetes; order Pseudonocardiales; family Pseudonocardiaceae; genus Lentzea; species Lentzea sp. DG1S-22. Next base: position 7,168,328 of record NZ_CP143276.1, read on the forward strand.
AGAACGCTCTGTCCACCCCTTCGAACGGCACGACGCCGCGCAGGCGCGCGGGTCTGTCCGGCATGGTGCTCGCTGAGCTTCGAGAGCTCGCGGGCCAAATGGGCATCACCGGAACCGCAGGCCTGCGCAAGGGCGACCTGATCGCGGCCATCAAGGAGAAGCAGGGCTCCGGCGCCCCCGCCAAGGCGGAGAAGCCCGCGAAGGCCGAGAAGGCCGCCGCGAAGGCCGAGGCCCCCGCCGAGAAGCCCGCGGTGCAGGCCGAAAAGGTCACCGAGAAGCCTGTTCAGCAGCAGCTCGAGGTAGCGGAGAAGCCCGCCGCCGAGCCCGGCGCTGGTGACGACGCCCGGTCGTCCGAGGACGGTGGGCGCCGCGGTAACCGTCGCCGCCGTTCCGGCCGCGGTGGTGGCGGCGCCGAGGGCGAGGGCCAGCAGCAGGCCGAGCAGCGTCCCGACCGCGGCGAGCGGTCCGAGCGTTCCGACCGAGGTGAGCGCCCGGAGCGTTCCGACCGTGGCGAGCGTCCGGACCGTGGCGAGCGCTCGGAGCGTTCCGACCGTGGTGAGCGTTCCGACCGCGGCGACCGCAACGAGCGTGGCGGCCGCGACCGCAACCGCGACCGCGGCGAGCGTTCGGACCGCGGCGACCGTGGCGACCGCAACGACCGCGGCGGCCAGCCGGACGGCGACGACGAGGGCGGCCGTCGCGGCCGCTTCCGCGACCGCCGCAGGCGCGGTGGCCGTGGCGAGGGCCAGGACGGTGGCGGTCGTGGCGACCGCGAGACCGAGGTGCGCGAGGACGACGTCCTGCTCCCGGTCGCGGGCATCCTGGACGTGCTGGAGAACTACGCGTTCGTCCGCACCTCCGGCTACCTGGCGGGCTCGAACGACGTCTACGTGTCGTTGTCGCTGGTCCGCAAGTACGGCCTGCGCCGTGGCGACGCCATCACCGGCGCCGTCCGCCAGCCGCGCGACGGCGAGCAGCAGCGCCAGAAGTTCAACCCGCTGGTCCGCGTCGACAAGATCAACGGCCTGGACCCGGAAGAGGCGCGCAACCGCCCGGACTTCACGAAGCTGACGCCGCTCTACCCGAACGAGCGGCTGCGCCTCGAGACCGAGCCGCACATCCTCACCACCCGTGTCATCGACCTGGTGATGCCGATCGGCAAGGGCCAGCGCGCCCTGATCGTGTCGCCGCCGAAGGCCGGCAAGACCTCGGTTCTGCAGTCGATCGCGAACGCGATCACGAAGAACAACCCCGAGTGCCACCTGATGGTCGTCCTCGTGGACGAGCGCCCGGAAGAGGTCACCGACATGCAGCGCTCGGTGAAGGGCGAGGTCATCGCCTCGACCTTCGACCGGCCGCCGTCGGACCACACGACCATCTCCGAGCTCGCGATCGAGCGGGCGAAGCGCCTGGTCGAGATGGGTCACGACGTGGTCGTGCTGCTCGACTCGATCACGCGTCTGGGTCGTGCGTACAACCTGGCGGCGCCGGCTTCCGGCCGCATCCTGTCCGGTGGTGTCGACTCGACGGCGCTGTACCCGCCGAAGCGGTTCCTCGGAGCCGCTCGGAACATCGAGAGTGGCGGGTCGCTGACCGTCATCGCGACGGCGCTGGTCGAGACCGGTTCCGCCGGTGACTCGGTGATCTTCGAGGAGTTCAAGGGCACCGGCAACGCCGAGCTCAAGCTGGACCGGAAGATCGCGGACAAGCGGACGTTCCCGGCCGTGGACGTCGACTCCTCCGGTACCCGCAAGGAAGAGCTGCTGCTGTCGCCGGATGAGATGGCGGTCACGCACAAGCTCCGCCGGGTGCTGCACGCGCTCGACGGGCAGCAGGCCATCGACCTGCTGCTGGACCGGCTGCGGAAGTCTCGCACCAACATCGAGTTCTTGATGCAGGTGGCGAAGACGACGCCCGGTGCCGAGCAGGACTGACGTCTGACGCCGGTTCCACGTGAAATAGCCCCCGCTGCTGGTCAGCGGGGGCTTTTTCGTTGGACGTCACTCGAATGCCGAGGTGTCCTCGGTGTCGCTGCGGCCGTGCGTGGCGGGGGTCAGCGGCAGCCGGCGGTCTGCCGGTTCTCGTCGTTCTGCACGAGGCACTGGAACACCAGGCCCAGCAGGACCGGTACACCCACCACCGTGGTGACCAGCGCGGGGACCTCCACCGCGCCCACCAGCACGCCGACCACCAGGAACGCCGCCAGGTAGGCCCAGCGGAACCAGGCCCGGTGCCAGGTGCGCTTCCAGCGCACGCCGCCTGAGACGGCCGCGGCCACGGCCACGCCGGCGCCCGTCACGACCGGTGACAGGGGGACTGTGGTCCAAGCGGCCGTCAGCAGCCCTGCCGACCCCATCAGGCCGAACACGGCGGCGGAGAACGCGAAAGGCACAGCAAGCCACAGGAGCGGGCTTATCGGCCGTTCAGCGACGCAGTACACCGGCACAGTCTGATGGACGCCGACCAACAACACGGAGTCGTATCCAGCCGAACGGTTTCACCTTGCGCCGAACGGCCTATCGCGGATGTTGAACGGTTGTGACTTCAACCACGTATAAGGCCTCGTGCATGCGTCGGGAACAACCGCGTTTTTGCACGTGTTGAACGGTCTGGCAAACTAATCGGTCGAGTCCGGCTCCGGTTCACCCGTTCACCAACTGGGACCCGGCGGCCATCCTTGAAAGGGACAAGATCTTGAAGAGTGGAATTCACCCCGAGTACACCGCCACCGAGGTGACGTGCAGCTGTGGCAACAGCTTCACCACCCGCAGCACCACCTCGGCGTCCGAGGTCCGCGTCGAGATGTGCTCGAACTGCCACCCGTTCTACACGGGCAAGCAGCGCATCCTGGACACCGGTGGTCGCGTGGCGCGCTTCGAGGCGCGTTACGGCAAGCGCAACAAGTAGCTGCTTTCACGGCGCCTGACCTCGGCCTTCACGGCCGGGGCGGGCGCCGTCGCCGTTTCCGGGGCAACTCAAGACGAAAGCAGGAGAAGTGTCGCAGTCGCTGGACAGCTTGCTCGCCGAGTACGACGAGCTCGAGAAGAAGCTCGCGGACCCCTCCGTGCACGCTGACCAGGCGGGTGCGCGCAAGCTGGGCAAGCGGTACGCGCAGCTCGGCCCCATCGTGCAGACGGCCAGGGAGATCGAGCAGGCCCGCAACGACCTCGAGGCGGCCAAGGAGCTCGCGGCCGAGGACAGGACGTTCCAGGACGAGGTCGAGCAGATCGAGCAGCAGCTCCCCAAGCTGGAGGAGCGGCTCACCGAACTGCTGCTGCCGCGTGACCCGCACGACGGCGACGACGTGCTGCTGGAGATCAAGTCCGGTGAGGGTGGCGAGGAGTCCGCGCTGTTCGCCGGGGACCTGCTGCGCATGTACACGCGGTACGCCGAGCGTCAGGGCTGGAAGGTCGAGATGCTGGACGGCACCGACTCCGACCTGGGCGGGTTCAAGGACGTCACGGTGGCCATCAAGGCCAAGGCGACCACCCCGGACGGCGTGTGGAGCCGGCTGAAGTGGGAGGGCGGCGTGCACCGCGTGCAGCGCGTGCCCGTCACCGAGTCGCAGGGGCGCATCCACACCTCCGCCGCGGGTGTCCTCGTCTTCCCCGAGACCGAGGAGACCACCGAGGTCGAGATCGACGAGAAGGACCTGCGGATCGACGTCTACCGCTCGTCCGGCAAGGGCGGTCAGTCGGTCAACACCACCGACTCCGCGGTGCGCATCACGCACCTGCCGACCGGCATCGTCGTCTCGTGCCAGAACGAGCGCAGCCAGCTGCAGAACAAGGCCCGCGCGATGCAGGTGCTGCAGTCGAGGCTCGCCGCGCTCGCCGAGGAGCAGAAGGCGCAGGAGCAGTCGGACGCGCGCCGCACGCAGATCCGCACCGTCGACCGCAGTGAACGGGTGAGGACCTACAACTTCCCCGAATCGCGCATCTCCGATCACCGCGTTGGGTACAAAGCGCATAACCTGGACCAGGTCCTCGACGGTGACCTGGACGCGGTGGTGGACGCTCTCGCCGCCGCTGACCGGGCAGAACGGCTCGCAGGCGGGTAATCCGACGTGGGAGGGGCGCGTTGTGGCCGAGATCCTGGTGAATCCGCAGGCAGCGCCCCTCGACCAGCCGGTCGAGGTGCAGGTCGTCGGCCTGAAACCGGGCCAGACGATCACAGTGCAGCTCTCCACCGGTGAGCGCGCTTCTCACGCCGTGTTCGACGCGGACGACCGTGGTGTCGTAGACCTCACCAGGCACGCGCCGGCCGAGGGCAGCTATCGCGGTGTTGACCCGATGGGGTTGTTCTGGTCGCTGGAACGCACGGGTGGCAAGCCCGGCCCGACCGTTCTCTCCGTCGAGGGCGTGGGGGACCGCGTTCTCGACCGCCTGACGGTGCCCGAGGGCGTCGAACGCCAGGAGGTCCGGGAGAACGGGCTCGTCGGCACGCTGTTCGCCCCTGAGGACGACGGAGGAGACCTTCCGGGCGTCATCGTGCTCAGCGGGTCGGAAGGCGGCCTGCACGAGACGGACGCGGCGCTGCTGGCCGCGCACGGGTTCGTCACGCTTGCCCTGGGCTACTTCGGCATGCCGGGGCTGCCCGAACACCTCGTGGACGTCCCGCTCGAGTACTTCGGCAAGGCCATCGACCACCTGAGCGAGCGCGCCGGAGAGATCGGTGTGGTCGGCGGCTCGCGCGGCGGTGAGCTGGCGTTGCTCGTCGGATCGACGTACTCCCAGGTCAAGGCCGTGGTCAGCGTCGTGGGCAGCGGTGTCGTGACCCAGGCGATCGGACCGGGCGCGAACCTGCTGCAGAAGCTCTCGTACGAGGCGGCGTCGTGGACGCTCAAGGGCGAGCCGCTGCCGTACCTGCCGTACGAGATCGGCGACGAGCTGCGCGCCAGGATCGTCAACGACGAACCGGTGCCGTTACGGCTCGCGTTCAGCACCGAGGACGGCATCCCGGAGGACACCGAGATCGAAGTCGAACGGATCGCCGGAGGTGTGTTGCTCATCTCGTCCGGACAGGACGACGGGTGGCCGTCGACCGAGCTGAGCGACGTCGCGCTGCGGCGGCTGAAGGACCACGACCACCCGTTCGCGCACGAGCACGTCGTGTATCCCGAGGCAGGACACCTGATCGCGGGTCCGCCGCACCGGCCGGCCACCGAGGTGACCTACCCGGGACCCGGCGTCACCTTCTCGGGTGGTGGGACTCCGCAGGCCACCGCGCACGCCCGCGCCGACGCGTGGAAACGGACGGTTGAGTTCTTGCGGGAGCAGCTCGGCACCTAGGCTGTGTGTTATGAGCGCACACTTTGATGTCGTCGTCGTGGGTGCGGGTCCCGGCGGGTACGTCGCCGCGATCCGTGCGGCTCAGCTCGGGCTGAAGACCGCCATCGTCGAGGAGAAGTACTGGGGCGGCGTCTGCCTGAACGTCGGCTGCATCCCGTCGAAGGCACTGCTGCGCAACGCCGAGCTGGCGCACCTCTTCACGCACGAGCAGAAGACGTTCGGCATCAAGGTCGACGGCACCGTCAGCTTCGACTACAGCGCGGCGTGGCAGCGCAGCCGCAAGGTCGCGGACGGGCGCGTCAAGGGCGTGCACTTCCTGATGAAGAAGAACGGCATCACCGAGTACAACGGGTGGGCCGACTTCACCGACGACCACACGCTGACCGTCGGGGACGAGACGATCACCTTCGGCCACGCGATCATCGCCGTGGGCGCCACGACCCGGATGCTGCCGAACACGCGGAAGTCCGACCGCGTCGTGACCTACGAAGAGCAGATCATGACCGAGGACCTGCCGGAGTCGATCATCATCGCCGGCGCGGGCGCCATCGGTGTCGAGTTCGCGTACGTCATGCACAACTACGGCGTGAAGGTCACCATCGTCGAGTTCCTCGACCGCATGGTGCCGCTCGAGGACGAAGAGGTGTCCGCCGAGCTGCTCAAGCGCTACAAGAAGCTCGGCGTCGACGTGCGCGTCGGCACGCGGGTCGAGTCGATCGACGAGTCGGGCGAGAAGGTCCGCGTCACCGTGTCGAAGAACGGTGCCGAGGAAGTCCTGGAAGCCGACAAGGTCATGCAGGCCATCGGGTTCGTGCCGCGCGTCGAGGGCTACGGCCTCGAGAACACCGGCGTGAAGCTCACCGAGCGCGGCGCGATCGACATCGACGGCCGCGGCCGCACCAACGTGCCGCACATCTTCGCCATCGGTGACGTGACCGCGAAGCTGATGCTCGCGCACACCGCCGAGTCCATGGGCATCATCGCCGCCGAGACCATCGCGGGCGCCGAGACCATGGAGCTCGACTACGTCATGATCCCGCGGGCGACGTTCTGCCAGCCGCAGATCGCCTCGTTCGGCTACACCGAGAAGCAGGCCCGCGAGAAGGGCTTCGACGTCCAGGTCGCGAAGTTCCCGTTCACCGCGAACGGCAAGGCGCACGGCCTGGCCGAGCCCGGCGGCTTCGTGAAGCTGATCAGCGACGGCAAGCACGGCGAGCTGCTCGGCGGCCACATCATCGGCCCCGAGGCGACCGAGCTGCTGCCCGAGCTCACGCTGGCGCAGCAGTGGGACCTCACGGTCCACGAGGTCGCGCGCAACGTCCACGCGCACCCGACGCTCTCGGAAGCCGTCAAGGAAGCGGTGCACGGCCTGGCCGGGCACATGATCAACTTCTGAGATAGCTTCCTCCCGATGATGAACCGGCAGCCGCTCCGCCTCGCGATCTCCGAGGCGGCCAAGATCCTCGCCGAGGCGGGGGTGGACAGTCCGCGCGTCGACGCGGAGTACCTGGCCGCGCACGTGCTCGGGGTCGAGCGCGGACGGCTGCCGCTCATCCCGCTGGTCGACCCGCCGGTGATCGACCAGCTGCACAAGCTCGTGCGCACGCGTGCCTCGCGCGTTCCGCTGCAGCACATCCTCGGCTGGGCGCCGATGGGCTCCATCTCGGTCGAGGTCGGGCCGGGGGTGTTCGTGCCGCGGCCCGAGACCGAACTGCTGATGGAGTGGGGCCTGAAGGCGCTTTCCGGCGCTTCCTCACCCGTCGTCGTGGATCTCTGCACCGGAACGGGCGCGCTGGCGCTGGCGATCGCCGCCGCTCGTCCCGACGCGGTGGTGCACGCGGTGGAGATCGACCCGCAAGCGCTTGCGTGGACGCGTCGCAACGCGGACGCGCGGGTCGCCGCCGGGGACACGCCGATCCGGTTGCACTCCGGTGACGCCACGGACCCGTCCCTGCTGTCCGATCTGGACGGCCAGGTGGACCTCGTGGTGTGCAACCCGCCCTATGTGCCGGAGGGAACGCCCGTGCAGCCCGAGGTGGGCGTGCACGACCCGCACCACGCGGTGTTCTCCGGGCAGGACGGGCTGGACGTGATCCGGCACGTCGTGCGGGCCGCCGCGCGGTGGCTCAAGCCCGGCGGGTCCGTCGGCATCGAGCACGACGACACGCAGGGGGAGTCCGTGCCGGCGCTGCTGTCCGCGCGCCGGGTGCTCACGGACGTCGCCGGCCACCTGGACCTCGCGGGGCGGCCCCGGTTCGCGACCGCCCGCAGGGTCTAGCACTTCCTCAGTAGAGGGCGTCGAAGGCCTTCGCCAGGTCCTTCATCTGCTCGCCGAGGCCCCGGTCCGCGAGCTTGTCCATGAGGTGCCCCGCGACGTCCCTGCTGGGCTTCGGCTTGCGCGCCTCGGCCCGCAGGTCGTCGACCGCCTCGATGGTCGTCGTGGCCGCCCTGGCGTCGTCGAGGTCCTGCCGCAACTCGTCGAGCAGTCGCAGGACGGCGCTCACGTCCTTGATGTGTCCGATGTGGACGTCCCCGGCCCTGGCGCGCCCGCTGGTGCCGACGTTGCTGCCGATCACGGGGCCGAGGATCTCGAACTTGCGGTCGTTCATGATCGTCCTTTGGTGGTGTTGCCCGCCCGTGCCTTGCCGGCCGTGGCGGTGTTGCTGCAGATGACCGGTCCGGTGAACGGGCGGTAGCCGTGGTAGACGATGACCTGCGCCACGTCCGGGTCGTCAGGCCCGCCGTCCTCGTCGGTGGGGTAGAGCGCGAGCGCTTCGGCGTAGTTCGCGTGCCCAAGCCGCCGGATCGTCCATTCGTTTCGCCACAGCTCCCGCTCGCCCTTGCCGGTGCGGAAACCGTTGCGGCGGAAGCTCTTCGTGACCAGCAGCCAGACGATCACCCGATCCGCCAGCAGCACCGCGAAGACCAGCGCGATCCCGATGATCACGAGCGCGAACTCGGCGTCGCTGTTCACCGGCCCGCACTCCTCCAACCTGCGCCTGCAGTAGTTGCTGGTGTCGTCGAGCTCTTCCATGAACCTGAACAGCGCGAAGAAGAGCGCGATCACGCTGGCGGTCAAGCCGAGCACGGCCGGCCCCCGAACGGCCGTCGAGGCCTGCCGCTGACGCAGCGAGGCCAGCCGTGACCCGGTCGCGGCCGAGACGACCGCGGCGATCAGCAGCCACGCCACCAGCACCGCCCCGGTCGCGGCGAACAGCACCACGACCGACAACACCAGCAACAGTCCGTCGCGCACCTTCCGCCGCGTGCGCCCCGCCACCGCCTCCCGCAACACCGCGCCGACGTTGACCCCGGGCGAGCGCGGAATCGACCGGGTGGACTCCACCAGGTACTCGCGAATGGCCGAGTCCGCGAACTCCTCGTCGCGGTGAGCGGCTCCGCAGAGGAAGCGGGTGGTGTCGTCGCGCACCCCCGAAGAATCGTTTCCCTTCGCCGCCGTCGGCGTTGACATTGTCCTGTCCACTTTCTGTCATTGAATCGAGCACTTCTTGTTTGTGCTGGTCAGAGACGTTGTGCGACATGGGCAACACGATTTTCCATTCCGATGGTGGCACAATAGTCGGTCCTGATCAGAATGGGGTGGAAGTGGCGGAAGCGCGAATTGTCAATGCGCCGGAAGAAGGCAGATGACGCCCTCGTCGGATGCTCCTGCGATCCGTTGCTTCCTGACCTACGCACGCCAGGACGACGTGGTGATGGACTTCGTGGGCCGTTCGCCGAAGCCCTGCGCCACTACGCCTATGCCGACCGCGGCCGAGCCCTGGAGATCTTCCTCGACCGCGAGGCCATCGGCTGGGGCGACCTCGTCCAGCCGACCCTGCGCGCCGCGGTCCGCAGCGCCACGGTCCTGCTGCCCGTGCTGACCCGCCGCTACTTCGCCCGCCCGTACTGCCGCGAGGAACTGTTCCTGTTCCACAACCAGGCCTCCGCGGACGACGTTCACGGCCTGCTGCTGCCCGTCGTCCTGCTGGGCGAGGACCACCTGACCGAGGACAACCCGGACCTGGCCGTGCAGATCGTCGTGGAACGCCGGCACCACAGCGTCCGCGAGGCGTGGATCGAGGGCCCGGACTCCCCGGTGTGGCGCCGCACCATGCTGACCCTGGCCTCCGCGATCGTGGACAACGTCGAAGCAGCCGAACGCGCGTTGACCTCTACCCCGACTCCCACCGCGGCCGACGTTCCCGCCGTGCTGTCCCAGCTGTCGCTGGACGTCGATTCCGCCACCCGCACCGCCGGCTCCGTCGTCGCGGAGTTCCACGCGCTGCTGGCCACCGGCTCCCCGGACTTCTCTCCCGGTGCCACCCGCCTCCGTGAGGCCGCCCTGACGTTCGAACGCCAAGCCTTCGAAGCCGACCGCTCCTCCGCGCGGCCCGCGCTTCCAGCGCCACCCTGGCCGTGGCCGACCTGGGCGACCTGCTCGCGGGCATCGAAGCGCTGCTCACCGCCTGGAGACCTCCGACGTGCCGATCCGCCTGGCGATGGCGGCGTTCCGCGAAGGCCTCACCGCGCTGCGCAGCGGTCTGAGAGTCGCGAAGTCGTGGTTGAAGTTGCCAATTCCTGGCCAATAACTCGACGTTTCGTCGCACTGCGGCCAAGCGGTCGTACGTTCTCGGCGGGGAGGGCACGCGGTCACGCGCTACGAGGATCCGCCGCCTCGCGCGTGACCGCGTGTGCGCCTACAGGAAGTCCCTGCCGAGCTCACGCCGTGCCGCCGGCTTGCCCGGCTTCCACCGACGTCGCTTCAGGACGGCCACGACGAAGGCCACGCCCGCGACTGCCGAGATGGGCACGAGGGCCGTGCGCCACCAGGTCACCTCGCTCGGTTCGAGCACCCTCATCACCCCGGTGCGGTCGATCACCAGGTCGACACGATCACCGGTCCCGCGTACCTCGTCCTGGCCACCGGCCGGGAAGTGAGCCGCGATCTTCCGTTCACCGCACAGGAGGTCGTTGCTGTACTTGGTCGCCGACTTGCTGCCGGTGTGCTCGTTCACCGAGGTGACCGCACAGCCGGGCACCTGCTCGCCGAACACCGCGAGCCAGGCGGCCTGACCGCCCACCACGCTCAGGCCCGTCACGACGAGCACGGCCAACGGCGCGGCCAGGAGACCGGACGAGTTCGGTCGAAGCTTCAGCATCGCGAAACCGGCCAGGAAGGCGCAGAGGACCACGACGGGGACGGCGACGAGCGGTGCCATGCCCGGCATGCCGGTCAGGAAGCCGCAGACGAACCCGGCGAGCAGGGCGAGGCTCAGCAGGACTGCGTACCGCTGTCGGCGACGAGGTTCTCGGGGCGTGCTCACAGCTTCCGCTCTCTTCACGTCACAGGTCCAGGTAGCCGTGTTGCCGTTCGAAGGCCTTCCGCTGTTCCTTCGGGACACCCTCCGACTGCAGCTCGTCCTGTTTCGACGTCTCCCGCAGGACATCCGCCCCGAGCTTGATCTGGAAACCGCCGTCCACCACGTTCGGCACCGAGTGCGGCGTGACGGAGCCATCGGCTTTCGTGACCGGCTTGAACGGCGTGTACGCGTCGACGGCGTCCTGCTGCCACGGTTTTGACGGCACCTTCTCCGCGTAAGGCTCCTCGTACCTGTTCTTCCAGGTGTTGCCGGCGTTCCCGTAACCTTCCGCGAACTCCTTGCCGCCCTGCTTGAGCTTGTCGAACGCCTCGCCTGCGGTCGGCCTCGCCCGTCCCCAGTCCTCGAGCCGTTTGCCGGCATCGCTCACCGCGTCCGCCCTCGGCGTGGAGGGCGTCCGGGGTGCGCTCGGCGTATCCACCGCTTGGCCGCCCTTGCCGAACCGTGCAAGCCGGGCCAGCACGTCGCCGAGCTTCGCGAAGAGGTCCTTCAGCCTGCCCGCGATCCTGGTGACGACCTTCATCAGCTTGGCGATCTGCTGCGTGATCTTGCCGAGGACGACCGCGCCGCGCCCGACTGCCCACGCGGAGAACGCCGCGATCGAGCTGCCCAGCGACACCCAGGACGAAGCGAGCGCGATGACCGCGTTGCGGATGACCTCGTAGACGAACATGGCGACGAGATCGCGGAGCATGCCGCGCACGGCTGCCGTGATCGTGCCGGCGGTCGCGATCTGTTCACCGACCACCGCGCACGACTTGCTCACCGCGGCGATCTCCTCGGCCAGCTGGCCCTGGCTCGACCGGAAGCGACTGGCCGCGGTCTCCTGCCACGAGCCGACCTGGTTCTGCACCGCGGTCCGCTGCTCCTGGGCGATCTGCGCGAGCGCCATCGACACCTGGTTCCACGTGCCGACCGCGGCCTTGATCTTGTCGCCGTTGCCCGCGAGCAGGTCCAGCGGCTCCCGCAGGAAGCTGAGGTGTTCGATGAGCCAGCCGATGCCGGCCGTGGCCAGCGCGCCGACCGGGTCCATGAACACGCCCAGCGCGTCGAGGCCCAGGGCGGCGGCGTTCAGCCCCAGCTCGGTGACATCTCCTTCACCGAGCCTGCCCATCGAGTCGACCGTCTGCGCGAGTGACTCGAACACCCCGGCACCGGCGAAGTTCTCCGGCCGGCTCCACTCCTCGCCGCCCTTCAGATCGGTGAAGGTCATGGTCAACCTCCGAACCGCGAGCGGTTGGCGTCCTCGTTCTGCTCGTAGAACAGCGCGGTCGCCTTCGTCGTCTCGGCAGCGTCTCCGACGCCCCTGGCCAGCTGCCGGATGAGCTCGACCGTCTTGTGCGCGGCTTTTTCCGCGTCGTTCGCGAAGAACTGCAGCAACAAGCCGAACGTGTCTCCTCCAAGGCTCACCTGGGAGGCTTTGGACGCAGCCGCTTCCACAGCCTGTTGCCGGGAGAACTGGTCCTTGGCGAACGAGTGCAGCTCGCCTGGGTCCACCTGGAAGCCGGTCACCGCAGCACGCTCCCGAAGCCGTCCTCGTCGTCGTCCGCAGGCCGCGGAGGCCGTGGCGGTGCGGGTTTCTGGGCCGGCGCGTTCCACGAGACCTCGCGCATGACCTGGCCGTCCTCGGGCGGAGGTGGCTGTTCCTCTTCCTCCGGCTGCGGGATGAAGCTGCGCAGGAAGTCCATCGCCTCGGTGCCGCCGAACTCGGGCTCCACAATGGACGCCACCTGCTCGGCGGCCTGGATCTGGGCCTTCTGCACGGTCTGCATCACGAGCTGGCCCAGTTGCACGTGCGTCAGGCGCAGCGCAGCCGGCGAGAACTCGATGTGCTGCAACGCGCCGTTCGGTGCCACCCGGACCGTCACGGCCTCGTTGGGCGCGGTGACGGTGCTGCTGGCCTGCTGGATCTGCTCCTGCATCTGCTGGGAGCGTTGCTGGAGCTGCTGCGCCCTCGACTCTAGGTCCGCGATCATCTTCTCGGGGTTCATCGGTCGCTCGTCATCGCCAGGACCTGCCCCAGGTGCCTTGCCAGTCCCATGTTGTCGGCGGGGCCGATCGTGAACCAGCCGGCGCGGGCGGGCACGTTCGAGTAGCGCCCGGCCTTCGTGTCGATCCAGGTGACGGGCGGGAAGTCGCGCTTGGTGCGCCCCTGTCCCATCTGCACCAGGAAGTGGCCGTTGCCGATGGCCGGGCCGGTCAGCATCTGCTTGGCGAGGCGCACGTCGTCGTTCTCCGCCGCCCTGACCGCCTGGCGGAAGCCTTCCTGCCGCTGCGGCTGCTCCTCGAAGGCCTGCGCGGGCACCGTCACCGGCTTGCCCGGCCCCGGACGCCCCGGCGGCATGGCGTTGGCGAGGCTGGTCGCGATCTCGTTGGCCTGCACCAGGTTCAGCGTGATGCCGGTGTCCTCTTGGACCACCAGCACCGCGTACCCGCCGCGCGCCACCACGCTCGCCCGGACCACCGTCCGCCGGCTCATGTCCGGCATGCACAGCGCGATGACGCGGAGCTCGGGACGCGCCAGCAGGTTCAGCGCGTCCTCGAGGTCGGGCTCTGGCCTGCCGCGCCGCGCGAGGTTCCGGCGTTCGAGATCGGCGTGCACCGCCGCCTTGATGCGCGCACGCTCGTCGAGCGTCTCACCGTGCTGGTCGACCTCGAAGGGGTACGGGATGCTCCCCGCCTGCAGGTCCTCCCAGAGGACCTCGAACGCGGGCAGGGAGAGCTGAGCGATCTGCCTCATCCGCCGATCACCGGCGGCGCGACCATGCGATCGTCGTCGAAGAACTCGTCGGTGGGCACCAGGTAGTTGGACTTGTGCTCCTTGTCCTCCCCGCCCTGGCCACCCTGACCGGCGCCACCGGCACCCATGCCACCGGCGCCCGCCGCCCCGGCACGACCGGAGCCGGCGCCCGCGCCACCCGCGGCGGCGGCACCACCGCCGGGCCCCATGACACCGGCGCTGCCACCGGGGGTCGCCGGCCCGAAGCTGCCCATGCCACGACCGGCGCCCATGCCGCCGGGGCCACCCATGCCACGGCCACCACCGGCGCCGCCACCAGCACCGCCGCCGGGACCACCCGGTCCGCCGGGGCGCATGCCGGGCCCGCCAGGTCCGCTACCGGGAGGCCGGCCCTGCAGGCCACCGCCGGGCGGTCGCATGCCGGGCGGCAACATCCCGGGCGGGGTGAACGGCGGCCGGTTCTGGCCACCGGGGTTGTTCTGGTTGTTGCCGCCGGGCTGCAGCGACGGGTCCTTGACCTGAGGCGCGGCCCACGCGACGTTCGTGGTGCCGTTGTTGATGCCCGACGGCGTGGACGGCATGCCCGCGTTGCTGGTGCTGCTGAAGCGCTGGCTCGCGTTGACGTTGCTCAGGCTGTGCGAGCTGTTGGTGCTGCTTACCTGCGTGACGCCCTGGTCCTGCGTGACCTGGGGCGTGGACTCCATGGTGGGCATGGACATCGCGGCGGACATCATCGTGTTGTCGCGCGTCTGCATGACCTGGACGGCTTCTTCTTTGGCGCCCTGCTGCTTGTTGTACGTCGCCATCATCTCGATGGGCGCGCCCACCATCATGACGGGGTTGACGATGCCGCCCTTGTTCGTCAGCCAGTCGCCGGCGATGGAGAGGGGGTCGAACTTCACGGGGTCGGGCATGGAGCTCTTGGCCTGAGCCGCCGCTTCACGCTGCTGTTCGATGGCGCTCGCGGTGCGGGTGAACCCGTCGCCGGTCGTTTCCGCGAACGTCCCCACTTTGGCGAGCGCTGCTCGAACGCCCTCGGCGGCCTTGCCCGTCCAAGCGGACTGGGAGCCGTTCACGAGGATGCTGAAATCGGTGGCCAGATCCTTGAACGTTTCGCCCAGCGCCTTCCAGGCGTCGCTGACCGCGGTTGCCGTGTCAGGGATGTAGTTCTGGGTGACCTGGGCCTTCATCTGCTCGTGTTGCAGGCCCGGGTAGTTCGCGTCCGGCATGGGGACAGCGGGTTTGACGACGGGTGCCATGAGGATCCCCCCTCGGAGTTCGTTACGGCAGTTTCGGCGCGATCAGTTCGGCGGCTTTGGACGCGCGGTCGCAAGCGGCCGCGGTGTCGGTCGAAGTGATCCCGATGTTCCCGATGATCGAAACCGAGGACGACTCGCTCACCGCGATGAAGTACGTGCAAGCGCCCTTGGCTCCGTCCGGAGCCTCCACTTTGGTCACGTCGTACTTGCCGATCTTGGTTTGCGACTTGGCGCCGTTGTCGGTGTTCAGGTCCTTGACGCCGGAATCAGTGCGGATGCCGACGCGCAGGCCACCCTTGCCACTCTCGTTCCAGTCGCAACCCTGAGAGGTTCCGACTTTCGCTGCTTCGCCTGCGGCCTTCAGGCCGACCGTCGTCAGCTCGGCTTCCGTGAGCAGTCCGCAGGGCTCTGCTGCCAGCGCCTCCAGGCCTGAGGCGGAGTTGGAGTCGCTGGTGGGAGCAGTGCTGCCGGCTGTCGGCGTCGGTGTGCCCGTCGTGCCGGCGCTGGTGCAGCCGGTAGCGAGCACGCTCAGGCCGATCGTCGTGGCGATGAGGATGCGCTTCATTACTTCCCGAGTTTCTTGAGCGAGTCAGCGCCCGCTTGGTCAACGTTCGTGTACGACGCTCGGCTCTTCTCGATCTGCGTCTTGAGCTCGTCGAGCGCTGTGCCGAGATCTCTGAGGGTCTGCTGGGCCGCGAGGCCGAACGTCCTGTTCCCCCGGCTGATCACCTCGGCGTACCCGCCACCGAGCTTGGTCTCCTGGGCCAGCTCCAGCGACCTCTGGCCGACCTGCTCGAGCTCGAGCTTCATCGCGTCGAGCTTCTTGATCATGGCGTCGACCAGATGAGGGTCGACGGACAGTTGCTGGGTCTCGACGGCCACGGCCACGGCTTTGCCGGCGGCCATCACGGCGCTGAGACCGCCGTCGAAGATGCTGTTCCAGGTACCCCCGGCGGCCTTGTCGGCGAAACTGCCGATCTTGCCGCTCGCCACCACTTCCTCGGACACAGGAACTCGACCCTCCCCCATTGCGCTCTGTGGTCGACTCATGACCATACAGTTGTGCGCCCGTTCGGTGGATGCGTTGAACTACTTAGCCCTGTTTGGGTTAAAACTTCGGCTGGTCAGCGTGTTGTGGTCACCAAAACTGAGAATGGAAGCGCAGGTCCGAGCCGATGTCCCGGACTGTGCGCACCTGCATGCGGTGAGAGCAGCGGGGCTGGCTAGGCTCAGCGAGGTGAGCACGGTCTACGACTGCAGCGAACCTGACAACCGCGCGGCCGGACTGGCCGCTGCCGCCGGTGCGGTGCGCAGCGGACGCCTCGTCGTCCTGCCCACCGACACCGTCTACGGGATCGGCTGCGACGCGTTCGACGCCGAAGCCGTCCGGAGTCTCCTCGACGCCAAGGGGCGCGGGCCCGACATGCCCGTGCCCGTGCTGGTCGGGTCCTGGACCACCATCGACGGGTTGGTCCTGAGCGTGCCCCGGCAGGCTCGGGCGCTCATCGAGGCCTTCTGGCCCGGTGGGTTGAGCATCGTGCTGCCGCACGCGCCGAGTCTCGCCTGGGATCTCGGGCAGACGCGCGGCACGGTGATGTTGCGCATGCCGTTGCACCCGGTGGCGCTCGAGTTGTTGCGCGATGTCGGGCCGATGGCCGTGTCCAGCGCGAACAAGACGGGGCACGCGCCGGCCGCCAGTGCCCAGGAGGCGCGGGACCAGCTCGGTGACGCCGTGCCCGTGTACCTCGACGGTGGTCTCAGCGGCGAGAACATCGCCTCGACCATCGTGGACCTCACGGGGCCGGATGCGTTGATCCTGCGTGAGGGTGCGGTCAGCAAGAAGGACGTCGACGAGGTGCTCGGCATCGAGGTTGAAGTCGCTCGCTGACGAGCGGCTGCCAGAATGATCATGCTGCCGCGAGTACCGTGGCGTGCACCCCGAACAGACCCCGATTGATTGGTAGGCCCGTGGGGCCCGCATCCTCGTTCGTCCTTCCCGTGCGCGAGTACCTGCTCGTCGCGCTGATTGCTGCCGTGGTGACGTTCCTGCTCGTCGGTCTGGTGCGCGCGCTCGCGTTCCGGGTCGGGGCGGTGGCCTATCCGCGGCAACGGGACGTGCACGTGCAGCCGATGCCGCGCATGGGTGGTGTCGCCATCTACGGCGGCGTGCTGTGCGGCATGTTCGTGGCGCACCAGTTGCCGGTGCTGCGGGCGGCGTTCGACTTCTCCAACGATCCGTGGGGTGTCATCGTCGCGGGTGGCGTCATCGTGCTCGTGGGTGCGATCGATGACAGGTTCGAGCTCGACTCGCTCACCAAGCTGGCGGGACAGGTCACCGCGGCCGGCATCCTCGTGCTGTTCGGTCTGCAGTGGATGATTGCGTGGGTGCCGTGGGACGGCGGCGCGACCATCTCGCTGGACCAGAACCAGGGCGCGCTCCTGACCGTGTTGCTCGCGGTCACCATGATCAACGCGATGAACTTCGTCGACGGTCTCGACGGGCTCGCGGCCGGCATCGGCCTGATCGCCGCGGCGGCCACGGCGGTGTTCTCGATCGGTCTGCTCGTCGAACGCCAGGGCGCCGTGGAGGCCTACCCGCCGGCGCTGATCGCCGCCGTGCTGGCCGGCGCGTGCCTCGGCTTCCTGCCGCACAACTTCAACCCCGCGCGCATCTTCATGGGCGACTCGGGCTCGATGCTCATCGGCCTCATGCTCGCCGCCGCGACCACCAGTGCGTCCGGCAAGATCAACCAGGCCACGGGCAGCGCGGCCGACCTGCTCGGCCTGCTGTCGCCGTTGATCGTCGTGGCGGCGGTGTTGTTCGTGCCGCTGCTCGACCTGCTGATGGCGATCATCCGCAGGACCCGCCGCGGCGAGAGCCCGTTCTCCCCGGACAAGATGCACCTGCACCACCGGCTGCTCGAAATCGGCCACTCGCAGCGGCGCGCGGTCCTGCTCATCTACCTGTGGGCGGGAGTGCTGGCGTTCGGCGCGGTGGCTCTGACGCTGTTCGACCCCATCATCGTGGCCACGTGCTTCGTCATCGGGCTGATCGTGACGTTCGTGGTGTCGGTGATCCCGCGGCTGCGAGAAGCGCGCAAGTCCTGACGGGAATTGGCGCGCCATCTTGTTTGGAGCCGCTTAACCCTCGTTAACGAGGGGCTGCGCGCAAGGCCTCACGAGCCGGTTCCTAGACTTCGGGACATGAGCGACGCGGACAAGGCCGTCACGCACGAGCTGACCGTCCAGCGACTCGCCGGGGAAATGTTCCGCGAGGCCGCCTGGGCCGCGCTCGGCACGTTTGTCCTCGGCGTCGTCGTGTCAACGGTGATCTGGGGGACCGCTGGTCTCTTCGGATCATTGATCGGTGGTGCGATCGCCATCGGTTCGAGCCTCGGCACGCTGTTCCTGATGCGCAGGACGGCGTCTCTCGATCCGATGTTCGTGATGGTCGCCGCACTCGGTGGATTCATGGGCAAGCTGATCGTGCTGCTGCTCGCGGTGATCCTGCTGCGCAACCAGCCGTGGCTCGAACCCAAGGCACTCGGAATCACCCTGGTGGCGACTGTTCTCGTGACGTCGTTCCTGGAGGCCAGGGCCTCCAAGCGCAGCCGTAGTCAGATGGTGGTCCCCGCCTCCGAAGGCGCCTAGACCTGCTGATATGGTCCGCGCAGACCAGGGACACCCGATAGCAGGGGTGCCTCTGGCAGTCGCTTGCGAACCGTAAGGTACGTTAAGTCCAGATCGTGACGATTCCCCCGGCGGAGTGAACGCCGGCCGGGAGAACCGGAAGGAACACAGTGACCAAGTTGCTGGCTTCGGGGAGTGAGTTCGTCGCTCCCGGTGTGAAGGACTTCTTCCTCCCGCCGATCTTCGGTGACGTCACGAAGCCGATGGTCCTGCTGGTGCTGTCGATCTTGATCATCGGCGCCTTCTTCATTGCGGCGACCCGCAACCTCAAGGTCGTTCCCGGCAAGTTCCAGTTCGCCGCCGAGTCGCTTTACGACTTCGGGCGCAACAACATCGCCCGGGAGCAGATCGGTGCGAAGGACTTCAAGCCCTTCGTCCCGCTGATCCTCACGATCTTCTGCTTCATCCTCGTGAACAACCTGTTCGGGCTCATCCCGATCATCCAGTTCCCGACGATGTCGCACATCGGCTTCCCGCTCGCCGTTTCGTTGCTCGTTGTTTACCCGGTGTACCACTTCGTCGGGTTCAAGCGGCACGGCTTCGTGGGCTACTTGAAGCACCAGACGGTTCCGCCGGGCGCGCCGTGGTTCGTGCTCCCGCTGCTGATCCCGATCGAGTTCTTCCAGAAGTTCATCCTGAACCCGCTCACGCTGGCGATCCGAGTTTTCGCGGCCATGTTCGCGGGTCACCTCCTGCTGCTGGTGTTCACCCTGGCCGGTGAGTTCCTGCTGCTGAACGGCGGGCTGACCGTCATCGTGGCGCCGGTGTCCTTCGCCTTCGCCATCGCGCTGACCTTCCTGGAGGCACTGATCATGTGCCTGCAGGCCTACATCTTCGCGCTGCTGTCTGCCAGCTACATCGGCATGGCGCTGGCAGAAGAGCACTGAGAAACAGCACAAAGCCTCCGATCCGCGAACTCTCGCGGACCGAGTTGGAAAGGGAACAGCAACAGTGAGCGCTCTCCAGATCGCCCAGGACGCCGCCGTCAACATCAACCCGGGTCTTGCGGCCATCGGTTACGGCCTCGCCGCGATCGGCCCCGGCATCGGTGTGGGTCTGATCTTCTCCTCGGTCATCAGCGGCACCGCCCGCCAGCCCGAGGCCCGCGGCGTGCTGCTCGGCCTCGCGTGGACCACCTTCGCCATCGTCGAGGTCCTCGCGCTGATCGGCTTCGTCGTGTACTTCATCGCGACCGCCGGCTGACCTAACCCTTCAACGCGCTAGGAGACGTCGTGTACGACACCCTGATCCTGGCTGCGGGGGACGAGGTCAACCCCGTTATCCCGCACCCGGCAGAGATCATCCTCGGTCTCGTCGCGTTCCTGCTCCTCCTCTTCGTCATCAAGAAGTTCGTGTCACCGCGCTTCGAGGCGCTGTACGCGGAGCGGACGGCCAAGATCGAGGGTGGCATCGAGAAGGCGGAGCAGGCTCAGGCCGAAGCTCAGCGCACGCTCGAGCAGTACAAGGAGCAGCTGGCCGAGGCTCGCGCCGAGGCCGCGCGCATCCGCGACGACGCACGGGCCGAGGGCCTGCAGATCGTCGAGGAGCTGCGTGAGCAGGCGCAGGCCGAGTCGGCCCGCATCGTCGCGCAGGGCCAGCACCAGCTGGACGCGCAGCGCGCCCAGATCGTCGCCGAGCTGCGTGCCGACCTCGGCCGCACCGCCGTCGAGCTGGCGAGCAAGGTCGTGGGCGAGTCCCTCGAGGACGAGTCCCGCCGCCGCGGCACCGTCGACCGCTTCCTCAACGAGCTGGACGCCGTCGCGGCGCCCGCGAGCAAGTAGAGGCTGCCGATGACGTTGCATGCCGCAAGTCGTGAAGCTCTGGCAGCCGCGGAACTGCGGCTGCTGGAGCTGGCCGACGCCACCACGTCGACGGACGACCTCGCCACGCTCGGCGAGGAGCTCTTCGCCGTGCTCGGCCTGCTGATCGAGCAGCGGACGCTGCGCGGCGCGCTCGCCGACGCCTCGTCCGAGGCCGCCGGTCGTGAGCAGCTGCTCCGCGGCGTGTTCACGGGCAAGGTGAGCGACGCGACCCTGCAGGTCCTGGCCGCGGTCGTGACCGCGCGCTGGTCCAGCCCGCGTGAGCTCGTCGACGGCGTCGAGTCGCTGGCCCGCACCGCGCTGCTGGTGCGTGCCGAGCGCGACGGCCAGCTCGACTCGACCGAGGACGAGCTCTTCCGCCTCGGTCGCATCGTCGCCGGTTCGAACGAGCTCGAGCTGCTGCTGGCGGACCCCGCCGGCGACGCCGCGGGCAAGGTCGCGCTGGTCGGCTCCCTGATCCAGGGGAAGGTCAGCCCGGTCACCAAGACGCTGGTGGACCAGCTGGTCCGCAACCCGCGCGGGGTTCGCGTCGCGGACGGGCTCTCCGAGCTCGCCGACCTGGCGGCCAAGCGCCGTCAGCGTTCCGTCGCGCACGTGAAGTCCGCCGTGGAGCTGACCGCCGAGCAGGTCGACCGCTTGACCGCGACGCTGACCACGATCTACTCGCGCCCGATCGCGCTGCACGTGGAGGTCGACCCCTCGCTGGGCGGCGGCCTCTCGATCAAGATCGGCGACGAGATCATCGACGGAAGCATCGCCGGCCGGTTGGCGGCACTGCGCCGCAATCTCGCCAGCTAGCCCCCGAGCCCTTTCCCAAGAACGAAGAAGTGAGAGCAGGAACGACATGGCGGAGCTGACGATCTCGTCGGACGAGATCCGCAGTGCGATCGAGAAGTACGTCTCGAGCTACTCCCCGGAGGTCAGCCGGGAAGAGGTCGGTACCGTCTCCGAGACCTACGACGGCATCGCCATCGTCGAGGGCCTTCCGGGCACGATGACCAACGAGCTGCTCGAGTTCCCCGGTGGCGTCCTCGGCGTCGCCCTGAACCTCGAGGTCCGCGAGATCGGTGCGGTCATCCTCGGTGACTTCGACAAGATCGAAGAGGGCCAGGAGGTCCGCCGGACGGGCAAGGTCCTCTCCGTGCCGGTCGGCGACGGCTTCCTCGGCCGCGTCGTCAACCCGCTGGGTCAGCCGATCGACGGTCTCGGCGACATCGTCGCCGACGACACCCGCGCCCTCGAGCTGCAGGCCGCGACCGTGCTGCAGCGCCAGCCGGTGTCCGAGCCGATGCAGACCGGCATCAAGGCCATCGACGCGATGACCCCGATCGGCCGCGGTCAGCGCCAGCTGATCATCGGTGACCGCAAGACCGGCAAGACCGCGGTCTGCATCGACACGATCATCAACCAGAAGAAGGCCTGGGAGTCGGGCGACCCCAAGCAGCAGGTCCGCTGCGTGTACGTCGCCATCGGCCAGAAGGGCTCCACCATCGCGGGCGTCAAGACCGCGCTGGAGGAGGCGGGCGCTCTCGAGTACACGACGATCGTCGCCGCCCCGGCCTCCGACTCGGCCGGCTTCAAGTGGCTGGCGCCGTACACCGGCTCCGCCATCGGCCAGCACTGGATGTTCGAGGGCAAGCACGTCCTCATCATCTTCGACGACCTGACCAAGCAGGCCGAGGCGTACCGCGCCATCTCGCTGCTGCTGCGCCGTCCGCCGGGCCGCGAGGCCTACCCGGGCGACGTCTTCTACTTGCACTCGCGTCTGCTCGAGCGTTGCGCGAAGCTCTCGGACGACCTCGGCGGCGGTTCGATGACGGGTCTCCCGATCATCGAGACGAAGGCGAACGACGTGTCGGCGTACATCCCGACCAACGTCATCTCCATCACCGACGGTCAGTGCTTCCTCGAGTCCGACCTGTTCAACGCCGGTGTCCGCCCGGCCGTCAACGTGGGTATCTCGGTCTCCCGCGTCGGTGGTGCCGCGCAGATCAAGGCGATGAAGTCGGTCGCGGGCTCGCTGCGCCTCGACCTGTCGCAGTTCCGCGAGCTGGAGGCCTTCTCCGCGTTCGCGTCCGACCTCGACGCCGCGTCGCGCGCCCAGCTGGACCGCGGTGCCCGTCTGGTCGAGCTGCTCAAGCAGGGCCAGTACTCGCCGGTCCCCGTCGAGGAGCAGGTCGTCGAGATCTTCGCCGCGACCAAGGGTCACCTCGACGACGTCCCCGTCGCCGACATCCGCCGCTTCGTGGCCGAGTTCAAGGACTCGCTGCGCCGCAACCACGCCGACGTGCTCAACGGCATCGTGGAGACGAAGCAGTTCGGTGAGGACTCCCAGAAGCGCGTCGTCGACGCCGTCAAGGAGTTCAAGAAGCAGTTCACCGCTTCGGACGGCACGACCATCGTCAACGAGGCCCCCGAGAAGGCGCTCGACGCCGACAAGGTCGGCCAGGAGTCGGTGAAGGTCCACAAGCCCGAGCCCACCAAGAAGTGATCTGAGCCATGGGCGCACAGATTCGGGAGCTCCGCCAACGGATCCGAACGGTCAACTCGACCAAGAAGATCACGAAGGCCTACGAGCTCATCGCGACGTCTCGCCTCGCGAAGGCGCAGACCAGGGTCGCGGCCTCCCGGCCGTACGCGGACGAGATCACGAACGTGCTCTCCGCGTTGGCCGAGGCCTCGGCGAACCTCGACCACCCGCTGCTGACGGAGCGCCCCAACCCGAAGCGCGCCGCGGTGCTGGTGATCACGAGCGACAAGGGCATGTGCGGCGGTTACAACGCCAACGTGCTCAAGGCGGCCGAGCAGCTGCTGCAGCTGCTCCGGTCCGAGGGCAAGGAGCCGGTGCTGTACGTGACCGGCCGCAAGGGCCAGGGCTACTACCAGTTCCGCCGCCGCGAGGTCACCGGGGCGTGGAGCGGGTTCTCGCAGACCCCGCACTACGTCAACGCCGTCGAGGCCGGTGACGCGCTGGTGGAGGCGTTCCTGGAGGGCACGGAGAACGGTGCGCAGGGCGTGGACGAGATCCACATCGTGTACACCGAGTTCAAGTCCATGCTGAGCCAGACGCCGACCGCCCGCCGTGTCGCGCCGATGGACGTCGAGTACACCGGCGAGACCTCCAAGGGTCCGCGCGCGGTGTACGACTTCGAGCCCAGCGCCGAGGCGCTGCTCGGCGCGATGCTGCCCAAGTACGTGAAGACTCGCCTGTTCTCCGCCATGCTGGAGGCGGCGGCTTCGGAGTCGGCTGCCCGTCGTACGGCCATGAAGGCCGCGACGGACAACGCGACGGAGCTGGTCCGGAACCTCAGCCGGGCGGCGAACTCGGCCCGTCAGGCCCAGATCACCCAGGAGATCAGCGAGATCGTCGGTGGCGCTGCCGCGCTTACCGGTGGCGCAGGAAGTGATGAGTGACATGAGTGCTACTGCCACCACCACCCGCACCGGCCGTGTGGTCCGGGTGATCGGTGCGGTCGTCGACGTGGAGTTCCCGCGCGACGCCGTGCCGGAGCTGTTCAACGCCCTGAACGTGGAGATCACGTTCGAGGCCGTCGCCAAGACGCTGACCCTCGAGGTCGCGCAGCACCTCGGCGACAACCTCGTCCGCACCATCTCGATGCAGCCGACCGACGGTCTCGTCCGCGGCGCTGTCGTCACCGACACCGGCACCGCGATCTCGGTGCCCGTCGGCGACGTCGTCAAGGGCCACGTCTTCAACGCCCTCGGCGACTGCCTCGACCAGCCGGGCCTCGGCCGCGACGGCGAGCAGTGGGGCATCCACCGCAAGGCTCCGTCGTTCGACCAGCTCGAGGGCAAGACCGAGATCCTGGAAACGGGCATCAAGGTCATCGACCTGCTCACCCCGTACGTCAAGGGCGGCAAGATCGGCCTGTTCGGCGGCGCGGGTGTCGGCAAGACCGTTCTGATCCAGGAGATGATCACGCGTATCGCGCGTGAGTTCTCCGGTACCTCCGTGTTCGCCGGCGTCGGCGAGCGCACCCGTGAGGGCACCGACCTCCTCCTGGAGATGGACGAGATGGGCGTCCTCCCGGACACCGCTCTCGTCTTCGGTCAGATGGACGAGCCGCCGGGCACGCGCATGCGCGTCGCCCTGTCCGCTCTGACGATGGCGGAGTACTTCCGCGACGTCCAGAACCAGGACGTGCTGCTCTTCATCGACAACATCTTCCGCTTCACCCAGGCGGGCTCCGAGGTGTCGACCCTGCTGGGCCGCATGCCTTCCGCCGTCGGTTACCAGCCGACGCTGGCGGACGAGATGGGTGAGCTCCAGGAGCGCATCACCTCGACCCGCGGTAAGTCGATCACGTCGCTGCAGGCCATCTACGTGCCCGCCGACGACTACACCGACCCCGCGCCGGCCACCACCTTCGCCCACCTGGACGCGACGACGGAGCTCTCCCGTCCGATCTCCCAGAAGGGCATCTACCCGGCCGTCGACCCGCTGTCGTCGTCGTCTCGAATCCTCGAGCCGTCGATCGTCGGCGAGGAGCACTACCGGGTCGCCCAGGAGGTGAAGCGAATCCTGCAGAAGTACAAGGAGCTGCAGGACATCATCGCCATCCTCGGTATGGACGAGCTCTCCGAGGAGGACAAGGTCCTCGTCGGTCGCGCTCGTCGCCTCGAGCGCTTCCTCGGCCAGAACTTCTTCGTCGCGGAGAAGTTCACCGGTCAGCCGGGTTCGTTCGTGCCGATCAAGGACACGGTCGAGGCGTTCGACCGCGTCTGCAAGGGCGAGTTCGACCACTTCCCGGAGCAGGCGTTCTTCTCCTGCGGCGGGTTGGACGACGTCGAGGCCAACGCCAAGAAGCTCGCCGGCAACTGAGCCAGCTGGCTTTGCCCAGGGCCGTCCCTCCTTTGTGGAGGGGCGGCCCTTCGCCTTTCCGCACGACATGACGTTTCCGTCCACTGGAAACAGCCCTCCCGGCCGCGGGTCCCAGGTCGCACGATGCACGGCATCACCAGGGCCCCTCAGCGAGGAGAGAGCGCGTGAACAAATGGGTGTTGCCGTTGTGCTGGACCGCGGTCCTGCTCGACGGCTTTGACCTCGTCGTGCTCGGCACGGTGATCCCGACGCTGTTGCAGGAGGGGGTCCTCACGACGGCGTCCGCCAGCGCGGTGTCCACGGCCGGGCTGGTCGGGATGATGCTCGGCGCGCTCGTCATCGGGACCGTCACCGACGTCATCGGGCGGCGCAAGGTGATGATCTGGGCCGTCGCCGGGTTCTCCGTGTTCACCCTCGCCTGTGCGGTGGCGCAGGACGCCACGACGTTCGGCGTCTTCCGGTTCCTCGCCGGGCTGGGGCTCGGCGGGTGCCTGCCCACGGCCATCGCGCTGGTCAACGAGGCCCGGCCGCGGCACGGCGGGCGGGCCACCACGCTCATCATGACCGGGTACCACGTCGGTGCCGTCATCACGGCGCTGCTGGGGATCGTGCTCATCCCGGACCTCGGCTGGCGGTCGCTGTTCGTGGTGGGGGCGTTGCCCGCGCTGGTGCTGATCCCGTTGATGGTCAAGCACCTGCCGGAGACGGTGGCGCGCAGGGCTCCGGCGCTGGAGGCGGTCGGGTCGTTGTTCAAGCCAGGGCTGCGGAAGGCGACGATCGCCTTCTGGGTGGCCTCGTTCATGGGGCTGTTGCTCGTGTACGGGCTCAACACGTGGCTGCCGCAGATCATGCGCAGCGCCGGGTACGAGCTCGGCACGGCGCTGGCGTTGTTGCTGACGCTCAACATCGGTGCCGTGGTGGGGCTGGTGGTCGCCGGTGCGGTGGCGGGCCGGATCGGGGTCCGGACGGCGGCCGTCGGGTGGTTCGGTGCGGCGGTGGTGTTCCTGGCGTTGCTGAGCATCAAGCTGCCCGGGTCCGGGGTGTACGTGGCCGTGTTCTCGGCCGGGTGCTTCGTGTTCAGCGCCCAGGTCCTCGTGTACGCGTACGCGGGGCGGGTCTACGAGGAGAACCGGGCCACGGGCATCGGGTGGGCCGCCGGGGTGGGGCGGTTGGGCGCCATCAGCGGGCCGTTGCTCGGCGGTGCGTTGCTCACGGCCGGGTTGGCGCATCCTTGGGGCTTCTACGCGTTTGCGCTCGTTGCGGCGTTGGGTGCAACGGCCGTTGGTGCGATTGGGCTGACGGCGAAATCGGTCGTGGGCCGGGCCGGGTGATGGCAAGGTCGGGGCATGGCCCGACATGCTCCGTACGACGATCCCGGGACGCCCGACGTTCGATCGCCAGGGCGGTACCTGTGGTGGCTCGTGTTCGCGCAACGGTGGCGGGTGCTGGCCGGCGCGTGGTGGGGGTCGCTGTGGATGTGCGGGCTGGTCGTGCCGCCCTACCTCATCTCACGGGCCATTGAGGACGGTCTGCGGGGCGGTGACCGAGTAGCGCTCGTGTGGTGGTGTGCAGCGCTCCTCGTGATGGCGGCGGTGCTGGCGCTTCTCGGGGTCGCGCGGCACCGCACGATGACGCTGGTGCGCACGGATGCCGCGTTGCGGACGGCGCAGGTCGTCGTCCGGCACGTCACGCGGCTCGGCGGGGTGGTGCGGCGCAAGCTGTCCACGGGCGAGCTGACGTACCTGCAGAACGGCGACACGCAACGGATCGCGCACGCGCTCACCAGCACCGGGCCCGGCGTCGGGGCGGTCATCGCGTACGGCGTCACGGCGGTGTTGCTGGTGCGGATCTCGCCGTTGATCGCGGTGGTGGTGCTGCTGGGGGTGCCGGTGCTCGCGGTGGTCACCGGGCCGGTGCTGCGGCGGCTGCACGTCGTGGAGGCCGGGTACCGCGGCAGCCAGGGGGAGCTGAGCTCGCGGGCCGGTGACATCGTCGGGGGTCTGCGGGTGCTGGCGGGCATCGGGGGGAAGCGGGCGTTCGAGGAGCGCTTCCGTGCGCAGTCGCGGGAGGTCCTGCGGGACGGCTACCGGGTCTCGGCGTCGCTCAGCTGGGTGCAGGCGCTGACGTGGGGGCTGCCCGCGCTGTTCTCCGCCGTGGTGACGTGGATCGTGGCGCGCAGGGTGGTCGCGGGGGAGATCTCCGTCGAGGACATGGTCGCGGTCTACCTGTACGTCACGACGCTGATCGTGCCCGTCAGCTTCTTCGTCGAGGGCGCGGACGCCATTCCGCGGGCGCTCGTCTCGGCACGGCGGGTCGTCGACGTCCTGCGGTTGCGACCGGAGGAGAAGGGCGGCGGGGAGGGAACGCTGGAGGTCGAGTCCGGTGCGCTGACGGTGGTCGTGCCGGCGAACGCCGCGCAGGCGCGGGAAGCCGTCGAACGGCTGCCGGGCGTGGTGGCGGACAACGACGACTACCTGTTCCCGGGGACGGTGCGCGAGGCGGTCTCGGTGGCCGAGCACGACGACCGCGAGCTCGAGGAGGCGTTGCACGCGGCGGCCGCCGTCGACGTCGTGGAGGCGATGCCGGACGGGCTCGACTCGCACCTGGAGTCGCAGGGGCGCAACGTCTCCGGCGGTCAGCGGCAACGGCTGCGGCTCGTGCGGGCGCTGCTGAGCGAACCGGAGCTGCTGGTGCTCGTGGAGCCGACGTCGGCGCTCGACGCGGTGACCGAAGCCGCTGTGGCGCAACGGGTTCGTGAGAAACGGCTGGGGCGGACCACGGTGGTCGTGTCGTCGTCGCCGTTGTGGGCGGGGCAGGCGGACCAGGTCGTGCACCTGGAGGGGAGCCGGTGAAGCGGCTTCCCGTCGCGGACCGGCGTGAGGTCCGGCGCGCGGCCGCGCGGCTGTTGCGCGGAGAACGGCGGGCGCTGGCCGTGGTGGTCGCGCTGACGGTGCTGACGGCGGCGTCCGGTCTCGTCGGGCCGTACCTGCTCGGCAAGGTCGTCGGCGGGGTGGAGGCCGGCACCCTCACGGTGTCCACTGTGGACTGGATCGCGCTGGGCGTGCTCGGTTCGGCCGTGGTGCACCTGGTGCTGGTGCGGTACAGCGCCTTGCTGGCCACTCGCCTCGGCGAACGGGTCCTGGCGTCGTTGCGCGAGGAGGCGGTGGCGCGCACGCTGGCGTTGCCCGCACGGGTGGTGGACCGGCTGAGCACGGGCGACCTGCTGAGCCGCGTGACGAGCGACGTCGGGGTCGTCGGCCAGGCCCTGCGGGACGCCGTGCCCGAGGTGCTCACCGGCGCCGTGCACCTGGTGGTGATCTACGCGGCGCTCTTCTGGCTGGACCCCGTGCTCGGTCTCGTCGCGCTGGCGGGTCTGCCGTTCGTGGCGTGGGCGCTGCGCTGGTACCTGGCCCGTGCGCGGCAGGCGTACCTCGCGGAGAGCGAGGCAGGCGGCGACGTCGCGGAGATCTCCGCCGCCGTCGGCGAGGGCAGCAGGACGATCGAGACCTACGGGCTGCGGGACCGGCTGGTGGCGGTCGCGGAGGCCGCGATCGCCCGGTCGTTCCGGACGCGGCTGCGGACCCTGCGGTTGCGGAACGTGCTGTTCCCGGTCGTCAGCTTCGCGAGCACCGTGCCGACCGCCCTGGTGCTGCTCTTCGGGGGCCTGTTCTACGCGGCGGACGCGGTGGGCGTCGAGCTCGTCGTCACGGGCGCGCTCTACGTGTGGCGGCTCGTGGAGCCGTTGGAGCGCATCATGTTCTGGGTCGAGTTCCTGCAACGCGGTGGTGCGTCGTTCGCCAGGGTCGAGGGGATCGGCGCCGACGTCGAGCCCGTGCCGGAGGTCGGTGAGCCGGACGGCGACCGCATCGAGGCGTCCGGCGTCCGCTACTCCTACGTGGACGGTCACGAGGTGCTCCACGGTGTCGACCTCGTCGTGCAGCCGGGGGAGAGGCTCGCGATCGTCGGGGTGTCGGGAGCCGGCAAGTCGACGCTGGGCAGGCTGGTCGCGGGCGTCGACCGGCCGGCGGCCGGATCGGTCCTGGTGGGCGGTGTGCCGGTCGCGGACCTCACGGCGGCGGGCGAACAGCGGATCGTGCTGGTGACGCAAGAACACCACGTGTTCATCGGCACGGTCAGGGACAACCTGGCGATGGCGGCTCCGGACGCTCCCGACGACAGGCTCGTCGAGGCTCTGCGGACGGTGGGCGCGAGCTGGTTCGACGACCTGCCGCGAGGCCTGGACACGTCGCTGGGCGCGGGCGGGCTGGAGCTCGACCCGGCGCAGGCGCAGCAGCTGGCGCTCGCGCGGGTGGAGGTCGCCGACCCGCACACGCTGGTGCTGGACGAGGCGACGTCCTCGCTCGACCCGGCCACGGCCAGGCACGCCGAGCGCGCGATCGCGGCTGTGCGCGAGAGACGCACGGTGATCGCGATCGCGCACCGGCTGCAGACGGCGCGCGACGCCG
The DNA here is from genome assembly GCF_036321065.1 of Lentzea sp. DG1S-22. Classification (NCBI taxonomy): domain Bacteria; kingdom Bacillati; phylum Actinomycetota; class Actinomycetes; order Pseudonocardiales; family Pseudonocardiaceae; genus Lentzea; species Lentzea sp. DG1S-22. The sequence goes on from NZ_CP143276.1 coordinate 7,197,818, forward strand.
ACCGGATCGCGGTCGTCGACGCCGGCCGGGTCGTGGAGCTGGGCTCCCACGACGACCTGGTCGCCAGGGACGGCACCTACGCGGCGCTCTGGCGTTCCTGGCACGGGTGATCAGGACAGCGGCACGACCGAGGAGAGGTCCCCGTGGCGCACCGTCACGTCCTTCGTGCCCGTGGGGCCAGCCAGGCGTGGATCCGTTCCCGCGGGCCGATGCGGCCGTCGAAGTCGGCGACGATCGTGCCCTGGCCGTCCGGCAACGGCACGACCACCGGCGTGCCCTTCACGGCCTTGCCGCCGAGCAGGGGGCGCTGAACGAGCCGGACGGTTCGTAGAGCGCGCCGTACAGCTCGCCGTACGCCTCGAACACCTCGGCATAGCGGCCGTCGGGCAGCCACGCGCAGACGCTCCACTCGCCTGTCGCGTCCCAGTCGACCACGTAGTCGAGCAAGCTCCGCTGTTGCAGGTCCCCCTGGGCGACGGCGCTTTCTCGGCAGGCCACCCCGGACCTCCGACGGGGCTGTCCGACGTGCACTGCCGACCGGACCAGCCGAGGCCGGGGTGCGGCACGAACGCCGCGTCCGGGCGCCACGCGAACCTGCCGCGCAGCGGCTCCGAGACGACGTCCTAGGGCAGCGGGGGGTGTTCGCGTGGACGAACACCGGCCGTTCGGACAGTTGTGCGCTGATCACGGCGACGCCCCCCGGTCCCGTCTCGGCCTCCCGCCACGTCCGGCTCAGCCGGTTGCCGGTGCCCCGCGCCGGGTTCACCGACCAGAACACCCCGCCGCCCAGGCCGAGGGCGAGGTACGTCGAGCCGTCCGGCCCGAACCGGTAGAGCCCGCTCTCCTGGCCGCGGTCGAGCTCGCGTTGCACGACGGCGCCGCCGGCGACCAGGCCCACCAGCACGCGGGACGAGGGATCGTCGCCCACCCGCACGGCTTGCGCGAGCAGGGCCGCCGGGCCGCTCGGGGTGGTCGCGGCCCAGAAGACGTTCGACGGACCCGTGAACTCCGTCACGTTCTCGTACGGTCGAAGGCCCGCGCTCTTCGAACGGCCCCACAGCGCTTGCACCTCGCTGATGAACGCCCTGTCGCCGGAGAGATCACCCGCGGTCGTCGCCGTCAGGCGCGCGCCGGCCGCGACCGCGGGTTCTGGGGAGGAGTCCGTCAGCACCACCCCGGTCGTCACCCCGCGAGCAAAGCCACCGCCGCGGTCAACGCCACCAGCCTGCGCGTGTGCCGCCGCCTGCCTCCCGCCATCACGCCCCCCACGAATCCCGGCCGCACGTCCAGGTCCGCCGTCGCGGCCTCCATCGCGCTCCTCAGCTCCACGTCAGCACCTGCTCACCCATCAGTTCCCGCAGGCGGGCGAGGCCCCGGGAGGTCTGGCTCTTCACCGTGCCGACCCCGCAGCCGAGCGCGCGGGCGGTGTCGGCCTCGTGAGGTCGTCGAAGTACCGCAGCACCAGGACGGCCCGCATCCTGCTCGGCAGCTGCGCCAGCGCGCACGACGCTGTCCGCGTCCACGACCTGTTGTTCGTGGCCTTTCGCCAGCGGCGTCTCCGCGTGCTCCATCGGTGCCTCCGGCTTGCGGGAGCGCCGTCGCCACCGGTTCGCGGCGGCGTTGGCCAGTGCCGCACGGACGTACGCCTCCGGTGAGTCCTGATACGACGCCACTTGCCGTACATGCCCATCAGGACGTCCTGCAGAATGTCCTCGGCGGCGCTTTTGTCCTAGCCGCACAGCAGGTAGGCGGTGCGCAACAACGCCTGTGAGCCCAACGCCACGAAGTCCTCGAAGTCCTGCATGTCCCCCTTCGGCGGTTGTCGTAGGTGCTGACACCGGGCGGGCGGCAGGGTTGTCAGGCGACCGTTTAGACTCAGTTCGACTCCAGACGACGAGGGAGATACGCGTGGCCGAGATGACCGTTGAACTGGTCGCCGTTGAACGCCGCCTGTGGTCCGGCACGGCCACCTCTGTTTCGGCACAGACGACCGAGGGCGAGATCGGCATCCTGCCCGGTCACGAGCCCGTTCTCGGTCAGCTGGTCGAGGGTGGCGTGGTGCGCATCCGCACGACGGACGGCGGCCTGGTGACCGCCGCCGTGCACGGTGGCTTCCTGTCCGTGACCGGCACCGGCGTGTCGATCCTCGCCGAGGACGCCGAGCTCGCGGGCGAGATCGACGTGAACGCGGCGCGGTCGGCGCTGCAGGACACGGACGACGCCGAGCGCGCACGTGCGGCAGCGCGCGTGCGGGCCGTGGAACAGTCGGCCTGAGACCGGGCGCGAGGGCCCAGCCGTGGGGATCACCGAAATCGCCGGACTGATCCTGCTCGGGGTGGCGATCGTCATCGCCTACTTCGCCTGGCGCCGCATCCGGCTGCTGCGCGAAGGTGGCGTGCACGTCGCGCTGCGCAGCAAGTTCGACGATCGCGGCCGTGGCTGGCACCTGGGGGTCGGGCACTACCGGGGCGACTCGTTCGCGTGGTTCCGGGTGCTGTCCCTCGGGTCGCGGCCCGACGAGCTGATCTCCCGGGACGGGCTCGAGATCGACGCCCGGCGTGAACCCACGGGGCCCGAGGCCTACGCCATGCCGGTGGGGGCGACGGTGCTGCGGTGCCGGTCCGCCTCCGGCGAGGTGGAGATCGCGATGGGACCGGACGCTCTGACCGGGTTCCTGTCCTGGTTGGAGTCGTCGCCTCCCGGGCGCTCGATCCCCTGGGCTTCCTGATGTGACGACGAAGGGCGCTTCCCGCTGAGGGAGGCGCCCTTCGTCGTGGTCAGGCGTTGCCGCCCGGCTTCCACAGCACGTCGCCGTCCGGGTTCGCCACCCGCGCCAGGATGAACAGCAGGTCCGACAGCCGGTTCAGGTACTTCGCCGTCAGCACGTTGGTGTGCTCGGCGTCGGCCTCGATCAGCGACCACGCGCGGCGCTCCGCCCTGCGGGCGATGGTGCGGGCCTGGTGCAGCAGGGCCGCGCCCGGCGTGCCGCCGTTGAGGATGAACGAGTCGAGCTTGCCCAGGCGTTCGTTGAACGTGTCGCAGTAGGTCTCCAGGCGGTCCACGTAGGCCTGGGTGACGCGCAGCGGCGGGTACTTCGGGTCCGGGACGATCGGGGTGCAGAGGTCCGCGCCCACGTCGAACAGGTCGTTCTGCACCTTGCGCACGACCTCGAAGACGTCCGGGGCCAGGTCGCCCAGTGCCAGCGCCACGCCGAGGGACGCGTTGGTCTCGTCGACGTCCGCGTACGCCTCGATGCGCGGATCGGTCTTCGGGACGCGGGAGAAGTCGCCCAGGCCGGTCGTGCCGTCGTCGCCGACTCGTGTGTAGATCTTGGTGAGATGCACCGCCATAACCGGCACTCTATGGGCGTACGTAGGATTGCCGCGTGAGCGAGCATTTCCGGGTACACGGTGGCGCACGTCTGGTCGGCGAAGTTGACGTCGTCGGCGCCAAGAACAGCGTCCTCAAGTTGATGGCGGCGGCCCTGCTCGCCGAGGGCACCACGACCATCACCAACTGCCCGGACATCCTCGACGTGCCGTTGATGGCCGACGCGCTGCGCAGCCTCGGGTGCGAGGTCGAGCTCGAAGGGGACGTGGCGAGGATCACGACCCCGGCCGAGCTCAGCTACCACGCCGACTCCGAGGCGATGGGCAAGCTGCGGGCGTCCATCTGCGTGCTCGGGCCGCTCGTCGGGCGGTGCAAGCGCGCGGTCGTGGCGCTGCCGGGTGGTGACGCGATCGGCTCGCGGCCGTTGGACATGCACCAGAGCGGTCTGGAGAAGCTCGGCGCCACGACCGGCATCGAGCACGGTTGCATCGTCGCCGAGGCCGAGGGGCTGCACGGCGCGCAGATCTGGCTCGACTTCCCCAGCATGGGGGCGACCGAGAACATCCTGATGGCGGCCGTCCTGGCCGACGGCACGACGGTCATCGACAACGCCGCGCGCGAGCCCGAGATCGTCGACCTCTGCCTGATGCTCACGCAGATGGGCGCGAAGGTCGAGGGCGCCGGCACGTCCACGTTGACCGTGCACGGCGTCAAGGAGCTCAAGCCGACCGAGCACCGCGTCATCGGCGACCGGATCGTGGGCGCCACCTGGGGCTTCGCCGCCGCCATGACGCGGGGCGACGTGCGGGTGCGCGGTGTGAACCCGCACCACCTCGACCTGGTGCTCGAGAAGCTGCGCATGGCCGGCGCCGAGGTCACCGTCTACGAGGGTGAGGACGAGGGCTTCCGCGTCGTCATGGACGGTCGTCCGAAGGCCGTCGACTTCGTGACGCTGCCCTACCCCGGCTTCGCCACGGACAACCAGCCGTTCGCGATCGCGCTGTCGGCCGTCGCCGAGGGCACGTCGATGATCACCGAGAACCTGTTCGAGGCGCGGTTCCGGTTCATCGACGAGATGATCCGCCTCGGGGCCGACGCGCGCACGGACGGGCATCACGCCGTCATCCGCGGCGTCGAGCAGCTGTCCAGCGCGCCCGTGTGGGCTTCGGACATCCGTGCGGGTGCGGGGCTCGTCCTCGCCGGTCTGTGCGCGGACGGGGCCACCGAGGTCTACGAGATCTTCCACATCGAGCGCGGCTACCCCGGGTTCGTGGAGAACCTCCGCAAGCTCGGTGCCAACGTGGAGCGCGTGAGCTCCTAGGTCTTGAGCACGAGCCGCGCGTTCGCGACGTCCGACGGGAACACCATCACCTGGTAGGGCGCGTTCCGCGAACGCGTGGCCCGCACGCCGTTCCTCTTCAGCTTCTGCACGATGACGTTCGCGGCCTCCTCGGTGGGCACGACGGCCACCTCGCTCAGCAACCCGAAGTCCGTGCCGTCCAGATCCGGCACGGGCCTCCTGTCGTTGCCCACGAAGTACCGCAGCACCAGTGCCAGCAGGCCTAGGACCGCGAACACGACCACGGTCTGGTAGATCCCCGTCACGTCTTCATCATGCTCCTTCTGGTCTCGATTCAGTGAGCAAGCGCACGCGCGGCAGCGGTTACCGGCCAGTACGCTCCGATGAACGACGATGTGGGAGGTTGCTGTGCCGTATCCAGCTGACCGCGAACGCGACCGCCCCTGGGTGATGCGGACGTACGCGGGTCACTCCTCGGCGGCGGCATCCAACGCCCTCTACCGCCGGAACCTCGCGAAGGGCCAGACGGGTCTGTCGGTGGCGTTCGACCTGCCGACGCAGACGGGCTACGACCCCGACGACGAGCTCGCCAAGGGCGAGGTCGGCAAGGTCGGTGTGCCCATCAGCCACATCGGCGACATGCGCCAGCTCTTCGACCAGATCCCGCTCGCCGGCGCCAACACGTCGATGACGATCAACGCGACGGCCATGTGGCTGCTCGCGCTCTACGTCACCGTGGCGGAGGAGCAGGGCGCGGACCCGTCGGCGCTCGCCGGCACGACGCAGAACGACATCATCAAGGAGTACCTGTCCCGCGGCACGTACGTGTTCCCGCCGGGGCCGTCGCTGCGGCTGATCACCGACATGGTCGCGTGGACCGTGTCGAACGTGCCGAAGTGGAACCCGATCAACATCTGCAGCTACCACCTCCAGGAGGTCGGCGCGACGCCGGCGCAGGAGGTCGCGTACGCGATGTGCACGGCGATCGCGGTCCTCGACTCGGTGCGCGACTCCGGTCAGGTGCCGCAGGAGAAGTTCGAGGACGTCGTCGCCCGCATCTCCTTCTTCGTGAACGCCGGTGTGCGGTTCATCGAGGAGATGTGCAAGATGCGCGCGTTCGCCCAGTTGTGGGACGAGATCACGCGTGAGCGCTACGGCGTCGAGAACCCGAAGCACCGCCGGTTCCGCTACGGCGTGCAGGTCAACTCGCTCGGCCTCACCGAGGCGCAGCCGGAGAACAACGTCCAGCGCATCGTGCTGGAGATGCTCGCGGTGTCGTTGTCCCGCAACGCCCGTGCGCGTGCGATCCAGCTGCCGGCGTGGAACGAGGCGTTGGGCCTGCCGCGTCCGTGGGACCAGCAGTGGGCGTTGCGCATGCAGCAGGTGCTCGCCTACGAGACGGACCTGCTGGAGTACGAGGACATCTTCGACGGCTCGCCGGTCATCGAGGCGAAGGTGGACGAGATCCTCGCCGGTGCGCGCGAGGAGATCGACCGCGTGCAGGCGATGGGCGGTGCCGTCGCGGCCGTCGAGTCCGGCTACATGAAGTCGCAGCTCGTGTCGTCGCTCGCTGATCGGCGTCGTCGCGTCGAGTCCGGCGAAGAGGTCGTCGTCGGCGTCAACAAGTTCGACACGACCGAGCCGTCGCCGTTGCAGGCCGAGGGCGCGAACGCCATCGAGACCATCGACCCGGTCGTCGAGCTGCACGCCGTCGAGGCGATCCGGCAGTGGCGCGCTTCCCGGGACAACGCCGCGGTCGAGGCGTCGCTGGACGCCTTGCGCGAGGCCGCGAAGACCGAGCAGAACCTCGTCGAGGTGACGCTGGCGTGCGCGCGTGCCGGTGTCACTACGGGCGAGTGGTCGCAGGCCCTGCGCGAGACCTTCGGCGAATACCGTGCGCCGACCGGCGTTTCCGGTGCCTCGGCGTCGGGCGAGGCGGGCTCGGAGATCGCCCGGGTGCGCGACCGGGTGCGCGCGACCGGTGAGGAGCTCGGCGAACGGCTGCGCATGCTCGTCGGCAAGCCGGGGCTCGACGGGCACTCCAACGGTGCCGAGCAGGTCGCCGTGCGGGCCCGCGACGTCGGCTTCGAGGTCGTCTACCAGGGCATCCGCCTGACGCCGTCGCAGATCGTGTCCGCGGCCGTGCAGGAGGACGTGCACGTCGTCGGCCTGTCGATCCTGTCCGGGTCGCACCTCGAGGTCGTGCCCGCGGTGGTCGACGGGCTGCGTGCGGCCGGTGCCGGGGACATCCCGGTGATCGTCGGCGGCATCATCCCGCCGGACGACGCCCGGAAGCTGCGCGAGCGGGGCGTGGCGCGGGTGTTCACGCCCAAGGACTACGAGCTGACCGAGATCATGGACGAGATCGTCACCGTGATCCGGGAGGTGCGCTCTCCCGCGTAGGGCTTTACTGTCGCGGAATGGTGGACGTTTCGCGGGACGGGTCGGTCGTCCGGATCACGATGAACCGCGTGGCCAAGCGCAACGCGCTGTCGGCGGAACACCTCGCGGAGTTGCTGGGGGCGTTCCGCGAGGTGCGCACGTCCGACGCGGCGGGCATCGTGCTCGGCGCCGAGGGGCCGGTGTTCTCCGCGGGACATGACTTCGCGGATCTGCACGCACGCGATGAGGAAGGTGTGCGGCTGCTGCTGGAGCTGTGCACCGTGCTGATGAAGACCGTCCAGTCCGCGCCGCAGGTCGTGATCGCGCGCGTGCAGGGACTGGCGACGGCGGCCGGGTGCCAGCTGGTGGCCTCGTGCGACCTCGCGGTGGCGGCGGACACCGCCGGGTTCTCGTTGCCCGGCGGCAAAGCGGGCTGGTTCTGCCACACGCCCGCGGTGCCGGTGGCCCGGTCGATCGGGCGCAAGCGGCTGATGGAGCTGGCGCTCACCGGTGACGTGATCGACGCGGCCACGGCGGTGGAGTGGGGCCTGGTCAACCGCGCGGTGCCCGCGGACGAGCTGGACGCCGCCACCGACGACCTGCTCGCGCGTGCGACGCGGGGGAGCCGGGTGTCGAAGGCCATCGGCAAGCGCACGATCTACGCGCAGCTGGACCGGCCCGAGATCGACGGCTACGAGATCGCGTTGTCCGTCATGGCCGAGACCTCGCAGTCCCCGTCAGCCAAAGAGGGGCGGGCGTCGTTCCTGGAGAAGCGTTCTCCCGTGTGGCCCGACTAGTCGCGAGGAGCTTCAGCGCGTCGGCGTCCGGACCCGGTTCCGCCTGGTAGACCACCAGGAACTGGCCGGGCGCCTCCCGCACGTCGAACGAGTGGTAGGTCAGCTTCACCCGGCCGACCGCCGGGTGCGCGAACTCCTTGGCGTCCTGCGTCTTCCCGCGCACCTCGTGGTTCTCCCAGAGCTCCTTGAACACCGGGTTGCCGCTGAGCTCCGCGACCATCCGCCCCAGTCGCGGGGAGGTCGGGTCGGCCGTCAGCCGCAGGTTGCCGACCGTGCTCTGCGCGACCCAGTTCCAGCGCGGGTAGAAGCTCGCGGCGGCGGGGTCGAGGAACGCCATCCTGGCCAGGTTGTCGGCGGGCGTGAACGGCTCGTACAGGGCGTCCGCGAGCGCGTTCGTCGCGAGCAGGTCGAGGTAGGAGCTCATCACGAACGCCGGCATGTCGTGCAGGCCGCTGATGAGGCGCCGCAGCTCGGGGCTGACCTTGTCGGACGAGTGGCCCTCGTCCGCGACGACCCCGGCGAGGCGGTGCAGGTGCGCGCGGGCGTCGGTATCGAGCTTCAGCGCGCGGCTGAGGGCGTCGAGGACCTGCGCCGACGGGTTGGTCTCGCGGCCCTGCTCCAAGCGGGCGTAGTAGTCGGCGCTCACCCCGGCGAGCACGGCGACCTCCTCGCGCCGCAGGCCCTTGACCTTGCGCTGGGTGTGACTCGGCAGACCCGCGTCCTGGGGGTTGACGCGGGCGCGGTGCGCTTTCAGGAACTCCCCGAGCATGGTTCCGAGCCTAAGCGCTGCGTTCGTGTGTTGCCCGGGTGTGCCACACCTAGGGAGAAGGTGTCCTGGTCGGCCGCGGGTTTCGCGTCGAGTGTCGTGGCCATGAGCAAAGTCGTTCTGATCAGTGGAGCTTCCAGCGGTATCGGCGAGGCCACGGCCCGCATTCTCGCGAAGGCGGGGCACGAGGTGTTCCTCGGCGCCCGGCGCGAAGACCGGCTGGCGGCGCTGGCGTCCGAGATCGGTGCCGCCTACGCGCCACTGGACGTGACCTCGCGCGAGTCGTTCCAGTCCTTCGTGGACGCCGCCGTCGACCGGTACGGCCGTGTCGACGTGCTGGTGAACAACGCCGGCGTGATGCCGTTGTCCCTAATGGACTCGTTGAAGGTCGACGAGTGGGACCGCATGGTGGACGTGAACATCAAGGGGGTGCTGAACGGCATCGCCGCCGTGCTGCCCCGGTTCACCGGCGGCCACGGCCACGTCGTCAACGTCGCCTCGATCGGCGCGCACCTGGTCACGCCCACGGCCGCGGTGTACTGCGCGACCAAGTACGCGGTGTGGGCGTTGTCCGAGGGACTGCGCCAGGAACGCGACGACCTGCGGGTCACGGTGATCTCCCCCGGTGTCACGGAGTCGGAGCTCGCGGGCACCATCACCGAGGACTACGCGGCGTCGTTCATGGAGGAGTACCGCAAGAACGCGCTGCCCGCGTCGGCGATCGGGGATGCCATCGCGTACGCGATCTCGCAGCCCTCGGAGGTCGACGTCAACGAGATCGTCGTGCGGCCGGTCACGACGCGTTAGGCGCCGGTCGTCGAGCCCGGCCGGAGGATCATCAGCACGGTCACGGTCGCCCAGAGCAGGTTGAACACGCCCGTGTACATCGCCAGGTGCTTGATGTCGTTGGTCTTCAACGCCTTCTCCTGGCCGGGCAGGACCTTCAGCGCGAGCACGAACGCGGCGGCGGTGGTGAGCGCGATCGACACGACCACCCAGGGGTGGCCGGTCACGCCCATCACGCCCGCCGTCGCGAACCCGAAGACCGGCACGGAGATGCCGATGACGGCGTAGACGCGGCAGATCCGGTGCAGCAGCTCGGGGTTGCCGCCGGTCCTCACGGCCTTCGGGAACATGCTGGCGGCGACCGTCACCGGACCGATGGCGATGATCGCGGCCAGGACGTGCAGCGAGAGGAAGAGCTTGCTCACGCGGCCCTCCACACCGTGCCGCGGCGTTCGTGCGCGAACAGCTGCTCGACCTCGAAGGCCTTCCTGGCGCCCACTTCGCGTTCGAGGAGGTACAGGCCGAGGTCCACACCCGAGGTCACGCCGGCGGCCGTGACCAGGTCGCCGTCCTCGACGACGCGGGCCGCAACCGCGTTCACACCGAAGCTCGCGAGGGCTTCCAGCCCGAGGTGGTTGGTCGTGGCGGTGCGCCCCTCCAGCAGCCCGGCCATCGCCAGCACCAGCGAGCCGCCGCACACCGTCGCCACCGTGACGCCGTCCCGGTCCAGCGCCTGCCGCACCGGGGCGGCGAGAGCCGGCGCCGCCGCGGCCAGCAGCGCGAGGACCTCCTCGTCCGTGCGCGCCGCGGCACCGGGAACCAGCACGATCCCGGGCTCATTCGCGTCGAGCTCCCCGGTGGCCCGGAGGGAGAAGCCCACGCCGCTCGGCACCTCGCGCGGGCCCTCGGCCGTGACCAGCTCGGCCTGGATCCCGCCGGCGGTCAGCGTCTCGTACGGGCCGATCGCGTCCAACGGGTCGAAGCCGTCGAACAACACCACTTGAGCTTTCACTTCGTCTTACTCCTCGCGTCGGTGATCACACCGTAGGAGCGCGGGTGCCGTGGCAGAACTGGCTGGAATGCCATGTTCCAACGGATTCTCGCCAGCTAGGGTGGTGGACGTGCACGAGGTGGCAGTGGTGGCGATGGACAGCGTGGTCCCGTTCGACTTCGCGACGCCGGTCGACGCGTTCAACTGGACCGGGCAGTACCGGGTGCGCGTCTGCGGTCCGAAGAGGACGGTCGACGCGGGCTGTTTCGAGATCAAGGTCCCGCACGGCCTGGAGATCCTGTCCGAAGTGGACACGATCATGCTGCCGGGTCACGACCCCGGCATGGCCGTGCCCGGGCCGGTGCTCGAGGCGTTGCGGAAGGCGGCGGCACGAGGTGCCCGGATCGCGTCGATCTGCACGGGCGCGTTCGTGTTCGCGGAAACCGGGCTGCTGGACGGCCTTCGCGTGACCACGCACTGGCTGGGCGCCGAGGAGCTGGCCGCGCGCTACCCGGCGCTGGAGGTCGACCCGGACGTGCTCTACGTCGACAACGGCCAGTTCCTGACGTCCGCCGGTGCCGCGGCGGGACTCGACCTGTGCCTGCACATGATCCGGCGCGACCACGGGTCGGCGGTGGCGGCCGACGCGGCGCGGTTCGCCGTCATGCCACTGGAGAGGGAAGGCGGGCAGGCGCAGTTCATCGCGACCCCGCCCGTGGCGCCCCAGGGAGCCGAGCTCGAGCCGCTGCTGAAGTGGATGGAGGCCAACGCAGCGCGCGAGCTGACGCTGGACGAGCTCGCGCGCCAGGCCGGGATGAGCACGCGGACGTTGAACCGGCGCTTCCGCGAGCAGACCGGGACGACGCCGTTGCAGTGGCTGCACCGGGCCCGCGTCCGGCAGGCGCAGCACCTGCTGGAGACGACGAAGGAGTCCGTGGAGCTGATCGCGAGCAGGGTCGGCTTCGGCTCGGCCACGGCGTTCCGCGACAGGTTCAAGCGGATCGCCGGCACCTCACCGCAGAGCTACCGGTCGGCGTTCCAGGGCTGCCGCGACTAGGGCTGCGCGTTCTCGTGCAGCAGCAGGAGGGTGTAGGCGGCGATCGACTGCGCGTCGGTGATCTCGCCCTGGGCGATCATCGCCTCGAACTCGGCGCGCGGGAACCACCGCGAGCGCATGTCCTGCTCCTCGTGCTCCCGCTCGTGGAACCCCTCGGTGAGCTCCGTGGCGAGGAAGACGCGGCCGCGCTGCGACGACATGCCGGGCGCGACGTCGAGCAGCCCCAGCTCGACCATCCGCCCGGCGCGCAACCCGGTCTCCTCCCGCAGCTCGCGGCGTGCGAGCTCCAGCGGGTCGGAGTCCTCCCGGTCGGGCGCGGTGCCCTGCGGGAACTCCCAGCGGCGCAGGCCGAGCGGGTAGCGGAACTGCTCGACGAGCCGCAGGCGTTCCCCGTCGAGCGGGATGACCAGTGCGAAGTCGGGCTTGTCGACCACGCCGTAGATGCCGTTCGAACCGTCCGCGCGTCGGATCTCGTCCTCGCGAACGGTCATCCACGGGTTTGCGTACACCTGACGGGTGCCGAGGCTTTCCACGGCACGGACCGTACCTAACGACCCGTTTCTGGACACACCCCGTAGCCTGTCGCGGTGCGTCTCGTCATCGCTCGCTGCAAGGTCGACTACGTAGGCCGACTCACCGCCCATCTGCCGATGGCCCAGCGCTTGCTGCTCATCAAAGCCGACGGTTCGGTGTCGATCCACTCCGACGACCGCGCGTACAAGCCGTTGAACTGGATGAGCCCGCCCTGCTGGCTGATCGAGGACCCGGACATCTGGACGGTGCAGAACAAGGCGGGGGAGAAGCTGATCATCACCCTCGAAGAGGTGCTGCACGACTCCAAGCACGAGCTCGGCCCGGAGCCCGGCCTGCAGAAGGACGGCGTCGAAGCCGACCTGCAGAAGCTCCTCGCCGAGCACGTCACCACCCTGGGCGACGGCTGGACGCTGGTGCGCCGCGAGTTCCCGACCCCGATCGGCCCGGTCGACCTGATGTGCCGCGACTCCGCCGGCGCGTCGGTCGCCGTGGAGATCAAGCGCCGCGGCGAGATCGACGGCGTCGAGCAGCTGACCCGGTACCTGGAGCTGCTGAACCGCGACCCGCTGCTCGCGCCGGTGTCCGGTGTGTTCGCGGCGCAGCAGATCAAGCCGCAGGCGCGGACGCTGGCCGAGGACCGCGGGATCCGGTGCGTGGTGCTGGACTACGACGCGTTGCGCGGGATCGAGCCGGACGAGTTCCGGCTGTTCTGACCGTTCCGGCTCGCGACGAACCCCGCACCACCGGTGCGGGGTTCGTCGCCTTTCGTGCGGATTCGTCCACCTCTCCGTTTTCCGGCGAGCGTTGTGGATCACCTCGTGGTTTGGTGTGTCCACACGCGGGGTAAGACGTCGCGCACCTGGAGTACTGTCCCCTCCTGGTTGTTGATGTTGGACTTTGTGGAACCCTGGGAGGTGGACGGTGACGATCTTGGCCGAGGCGGACCTGCGGCTGGATGCGGGACCGATCGACTACGCGTTGCTCGTCATCTACTTCGTCGTGGTGCTGGGCATCGGAGTCATGGCACGGCGATCCGTCTCCTCCAGCCTCGACTTCCTGCTGTCCGGGCGGTCGCTGCCGGCGTGGGTGACGGGTCTCGCGTTCATCTCCGCGAACCTCGGCGCGCTCGAGCTGATGGGCATGACGGCCAACGGCGCGCAGTACGGCATGGCGACCGTGCACTACTACTGGATCGGCGCCATCCCCGCGATGGTGTTCCTCGGTCTGGTGATGATGCCGTTCTACTACGGCTCGAAAGTGCGCAGTGTTCCCGAGTTCATGCGCCGCCGGTTCGGCAAGCCGGCCCACCTCGTCAACGCGATCAGCTTCGCCGTCGCGCAGATCCTGATCGCGGGCATCAACCTGTTCGCGCTCGCGGTGATCATCGACGCGCTGCTCGGGTGGCCGCTGCCGGTGTCGATCTGCGTCGCGGCGCTGGTGGTCCTCGCCTACACGACGCTCGGCGGTCTGTCCGCCGCGATCTACAACGAGGTGCTGCAGTTCTTCGTCATCGTGGCCGCGCTGGCGCCGTTGACGATCGTCGGCCTGATCAAGGTCGGCGGCTGGCAGGGCATCGTCGAGAAGGTCACCGACCAGGAGCAGCTCAGCGCGTTCCCCGCGACGGAGCTCACCGGCATCAACAGCCCGGTGTGGAGTGTGGTCGGGTTGGTGTTCGGTCTCGGCTTCGTGCTGTCGTTCGGGTACTGGACGACGAACTTCGCCGAGGTGCAGCGCGCGATGAGCGCCAAGTCCATGTCCGCGGCCAAGCGCACGCCGATCATCGGCGCGTACCCGAAGGCCCTGATCCCGGCGATCATCATCATCCCCGGCATCATCGCCGCGCTGATCGTGCCGGAGATGGCCCAGCTCAAAGCCGGCGACACGAGTGGCGGCGTGGCCTACAACGACGTGCTGCCCCTGCTGATGCGCGACCTTCTGCCGAACGGCATTCTCGGCATCGCGATCACGGGTCTGCTGGCGAGCTTCATGGCCGGTGTGGCGGCGAACGTCAGCTCGTTCAACACCGTCTTCACGTACGACCTGTGGCAGGACTACGTGAAGAAGGACCGGCCGGACGAGTACTACCTGCGCGTCGGGCGCCTGGCGACGGTCGGTGCGTGCGTCCTCGCGATCGGCACGGCGTTCATCGCGGCGGCGCTCGGCGGGTCCAACATCATGGACTACATCCAGGCGCTGTTCTCGTTCTTCAACGCGCCGCTGTTCGCGACGTTCATCCTCGGCATGTTCTGGAAGCGGATGACGCCGACCGCCGGCTGGGTCGGTCTGCTCGCGGGCACGTTCACCGCGATCTTCATCTACGCGATCTCGGAGCCGTCGTTCGGCATCGAGCTGCTGGAGCTGCCCGGCCAGGGCGCCAGCTTCCTCGGCGCGGGTCTGGCGTTCGTGGTCGACATCGTCGTGAGCGCCGCGGTCACGATGGTCACGCGGCCCAAGCCGGACAGCGAGCTCGTCGGGCTGGTCTACAGCCTCACGCCCAAGGAGGACAGGGCGCACTCCACCACGGGTGAGGACGCGGGCTGGTACCGCTCGCCCGCCCTGCTCGGTGGCGGTGTGCTGGCCCTGACCACCGTTCTCTACTTCATCTTCGGCTGAGGGAGGCCGCCATGAGGTTGTTCGACCTGCGACTCATCATCGCTTTCCTCTTCGGCCTGTACGGCGTTGTACTGGTCGTCGTCGGTCTCGGTTTCACGACGGACGAGGACCTGGAGAAGGCCGAAGGGGTCAACATCAACCTGTGGGCCGGCATCGCCATGGCGGTGCTGGCGGCGCTGTTCGCCGCGTGGGCGGTGCTGCGGCCTCAGTTCGCGGACACGGACAAGCAGCCGCTCAAGGAGCTATGACTGCGAACGACCGGGGTAAACAGGGTTGAAGGTCTCGATCGTCCACGCGTCGAGCCAGTTGATTGCGCGGCGAATTCGGTTGCGCACGTCTCTCCTCTTCTCGGGGTCTTCACCCTGTACAGCGCGCCGATCTTCTGAATCGTTCCCGTAGCGCTGCGTGACATGCGCCACGGAGCAACTCGGGGTACCGGCCACGAACCTCCGCGAAGGTCGCTACCGTGCACGTCGTGCCTCGTTTTCGTGCCGCCGCCGTGGTCGCCGCCGCCGCGCTGCTGATGGCCGGTTGTGCGACCGGTCCGGGTCTTGCCAAGACCAACTCGCCGCGCCGCACCGTGCAGGCAGGCGCCGACACGACGACGTCGGCCGAACCGTCGACCAGGTCGTCCGCGCCGGTGAACAAGCCGGTCGACCCCGCGTTCGCCGCGGAACGGCTGCGGCTGGTCAACCCGTGCGCGTTGATCGAGAAGGACCTGCTGCAGACCGTCGGCACGCCGTCGAGGTACACGAGCAGCAGCTACACGCGTTGCTCGAACTACATGAAGGACAAGGGCGGCAAGACGCTCAACGTCACGGTGGACATCGGTTACACCCTGACGTCCACCGAGCTGAAGAACGCCAAGAACACGATCGCGGGGCTCAAGAGCAGCGAGCAGAAGCTGACGTCGACGTGCGCGATCACGGCGGTCACGCAGGAGAACCCGCCGCAGGCCGTGCGCGTGCAGGTCGGCGTCGGCAGCGAGGGCGCGGAGCCGTGCGAGCCGGCGCGCAAGCTGCTCGAGGGCGTGGTGCGCAAGCTCAAGGGCAACCCGCAGAAGTACACCCCGCCCAAGGGGTCGCCGGTCGAGGTCGACCCGTGCGCGGTGGTGGACAAGGCGACGCTGGCACCCGTGGTCGGTGCGTCGCCGCGCATGCTCGCGTTCGGCCTGCACCAGTGCTCGTGGTCCGGCCAGAGCGCGCAGATGCAGATCGAGTTCAAGACGGCGCGCATCCCCAAGGACGGCAAGTTCGACTCCCAGTCCGCCGAGGTCGACCTGGGCGGGTCCAAGGGCTACCAGGTGCTGAAGGACGGCCCGTTCCCGACCTGCGAGCTCGTGGTGGTCCGCACCAAGGACTCGAGCGACGCGGGCGAGATCGTGGAGCTCAGCGTCGGTGCGACCAAGGAGAAGACGCTGGACCGCTGCCAGGCGGTGCAGGCCTTCGCCAAGGGCGTCATCCCCAGCCTGCCCTCGTGACCGCGACCCGGTCGGGGGACCGGCGAGGCGACGCGGGGGCTGAAAGTTGTCCCAGTACCCGTTAGGGTCGAGGTTACTGGCGAGTACCGGGAGGGCCCCATGACGCAGACCGCTTCGGACAGCGCGCTGTCGGCCGATGGCGAGCAGCGGCGGTTCGCATCACTGGACCCGCGCACGGGCGAGGTCGTCGCGCACCACCCGATCCACACGGCCGCCGAGGTCGAGGACGCGGTGACGTCGGCACGCGACGCCGCGGCGTGGTGGGCGGGCCTCGGCTTCGAGGGGCGCAAGACCAAGCTCGACGCGTGGCGCAAGATCCTGTCGCAGCGCGCGGACGAGTTCATCGCGCTGATCAGCTCGGAGACCGGCAAGCCGGCCGACGACTCCCGCGTCGAGGTCGCGCTGGTCATGGACCACCTGCACTGGGCCGCGCGGCACGCCGGTCGCGTGCTGGGCAAGCGCCGGGTCTCGTCGGGCATGCTGATGTTCAACCACAGCGCGACGCTGGAGTACCGGCCGTTGGGCGTCATCGGCGTCATCGGGCCGTGGAACTACCCGGCGCACACGCCGATGGGGTCGATCTCGTACGCGCTGGCCGCCGGCAACGCCGTGGTGTTCAAGCCCTCGGAGTTCACGCCGGGCGTCGGCACGTTCCTCGCCTCGACCTTCACCGAGGCGGTACCGGAGTACCCGGTGTTCCAGGTGGTCACCGGCTTCGGCGAGACCGGTGCGGCGCTGTGCGCGTCCGGTGTCGACAAGATCGCCTTCACGGGCTCCACGCGGACCGGCAAGAAGGTCATGGCCGCGGCCGCCCGAACGCTGACCCCGGTGCTGGTCGAGTGCGGCGGCAAGGACGCGCTGATCGTCGACTCCGACGCCGACCTGAACGCCGCCGCCGAGGCCGCGATCTGGGGAGCGGTGTCCAACGCGGGCCAGACGTGCGCGGGCGTGGAGCGGATCTACGTGGCAGAGAAGGTCGCGGACGAGTTCACCGAGATCCTGGTGAAGCGGGCGAAGAAGCTCAAGCCGGGCGGCGAGCCGAACGCGAACCTCGGGCCGATCACCATGCCGTCGCAGGTGGAGGTCATCCGCGAGCACGTGCGGGACGCGCTGGACCGCGGCGGCAAGGCCCTCGTGGGCGGGCCGGAGTCGATCAGGCCGCCGTACGTCGAGCCGGTGGTGCTCACGGACGTGCCGGAGGACTCGCTGGCGATCACGGAGGAGACCTTCGGGCCGACCGTGGTGGTCAACCGGGTGCCGAACGCGCTGGAGGGCGTGCGGCTCGCGAACAGGTCGAAGTACGGGCTGGGCGCGGCCGTCTTCTCGAAGTCGCGCGGCGAGGAGCTGGCGGCGGAGCTGCGGGTCGGCATGGTGTCGGTCAACTCGGTGCTGACCTACGCGGCGATCCCGGGGCTGCCGTTCGGTGGTGTCGGCGACTCCGGCTTCGGGCGCATCCACGGCGAGGACGGGCTGCGCGAGTTCGCCTACGCCAAGGCCGTGACGAAGCAGAGGTTCGCGTCGCTGATCGACATGGCGACGTTCGACAGGTCGTCCATGGCGGGCAAGCAGATGCTGCGCCTCGCGCGGATGCTCTTCGGTCGCTGAAAGAGCACCCGCGCGGGCGGGTGTCAGGCGCCGAGCTGCTTCTCGAGGTCGTCGAGGACCACGTTCGCGGCGAGCACGCCGAGGCCGAGGAAGTAGGTCTCGTCCTGCACCGGCTTGGCCTTGCCGCCCTTGACGGCGTTGAGCCCGCTCCACAGCGGGCCGCCGAGCACTGCGGCCTGCGCGGTCTTGGCCGGGTCGCCGTAGGTGGAGTAGACGACGAAGTCGGCGTCGGCCTTGCCGATCTCCTCGGCGCTCACCTCGGCGGCCAGGTCGTCCACCTGGGACGGTGACGGCTGCGGGATCTTGGCGTCGATCAGGATCGTGCCGATGAAGGACTTCTTGGCGTACAGGCGGATGCGGCCGGGCATGAAGCGCAGCGCCGTCACGGTCGGGCGCACGCCGAGCTTCTTCTCGATGGCGGTGCCGGTCTCGACGGCCTTGTTCGTGTAGTCCTCGAGCATCTTCGCGGCGTCGGCCTGGCGGTCGAGCGCGGCGGCGTTGAGCAGGAAGTTCTCCTTCCACACGTAGCCGGGACGCACCGAGAAGACGGTCGGGGCGATCGCCGAGAGCTTCGGGTAGAGGGCCTCCGCGCGCAGCTGCGAGCCCAGGATGAGGTCCGGGTTCAGCTTGGTGATCGCCTCGAGGTTGAGGTTGTTCGTGGTGCCGACGTTCTCGGGCGCGCCGCCCTTCTCGCCGATGTAGGACGGCATGGTGGGGGAGCCGTCGGTGTAGGCGATGCCGACCGGCTTGATGCCGAGCGCCACGACGTTGTCGAGCTCGCCGGTGTCGAGCACGATCACCCGTTCGGGTTTCTTCTCGAGCGTGGTCTCACCCATCGCGTGCTTGATCGTGCGGGGGAACTCGCCGGGCTTCTGCGTCGTGCCGAAACCGTTGCTCAGCTGGGTGGCCTTGCCGAAGTCGTCGCCGCCCTGGGCGACGGTGGGCTTCTCCGGCGTGCTGGTGCAGGCGGTCAGGGTCAGGGCGACTGCTGCGAGCAGCGCTGCTCTCTTCGGCACGACGTTGTTCCTCCACTACGGAACGTGAGGTTGACCCGCGGTTGTTAGGGCAGGCTAACGGTAGCCGGGTCCTTTGCCCGTTCCGAGTGTCAGACCCCCGGAGTAAGAAGGAACACGGTCACCGCCGATCGGGAGGTCTGTTCGATGAAGAAGATCATCAATGATCCGGAAACCGTGGTGCAGGACTCGCTGCGGGGGATGCAGGCCGCCCATTCCGATCTGCTGACCGTGCACCACGACCCGGCGGTCGTCGTGCGCGCGGATGCTCCGGTTCCGGGCAAGGTCGCGATCATCTCCGGGGGAGGGGCGGGCCACGAGCCGTTGCACGGCGGGTTCGTCGGGCGCGGCATGCTCGACGCCGCCTGTCCCGGTGCCGTGTTCACCTCGCCGACGCCGGACCAGGTGCTGGCCGCGGTCTCGAAGACCGACGGCGGCGCCGGGGCGTTGCTGGTCGTGAAGAACTACACCGGCGACGTGCTGAACTTCGAGACCGCCGGTGAGCTGGCGGAGTCCGAGGTCAGGTCGGTCGTGATCGACGACGACGTGGCGGTGAAGGACTCGCTGTACACGGCCGGGCGCCGCGGCGTCGGCGGCACGGTGCTGCTGGAGAAGATCGTGGGCGCGGCGGCGGAGCGCGGCGACGACCTGGCTGCCTGTGAGGCGTTGGCGTTGCGAGTCATCGCGTCGGTGCGTTCGATGGGTCTGGCGCTGACCTCGTGCACGGTGCCGCACGTGGGCTCGCCGTCGTTCGAGCTGGCGGACGACGAGATGGAGGTCGGCATCGGCATCCACGGCGAGCCGGGCCGTCGGAAGGTCGCGGCCGGGACGGCGTCGGAGATGGTGTCGGCGTTGCTGGAGCCGATCCTCTCCGACCTGCCGTTCTCCCCGGGCGACCGGGTGTTGCTGTTCACGAACTCGATGGGCGGGACTCCGTTGATGGAGCTGTACTTGGCACACGGCATCGCGGAGCAGTTGCTGGCGGATCGGGGGATCACGGTGGAACGCAGACTGGTCGGCCCGTACATCACGAGCCTGGAGATGCAGGGCATGAGCATCACGCTGTTGAAGCTGGACGACGAGATGGTCTCGCTGTGGGACGCGCCCGTCCACACGCCCGCGCTGCGGTGGGGGGTCTGAGGTGGGGTGCACGGCAGCGGACGTCGTGGCGGCACTGCGAGCCGCCGCGGCCGTCGTCCAGGAGCACCGCGACGAACTGGTGCGCCTCGACCAGGCGATCGGCGACGCCGACCACGGCGAGAACATGAAGCGCGGCTTCACCGCGCTGCTGTCCCGTTTGGACGCAGAGCCGCCCGGCACGCCCGGCAAGGTGCTGAAGCTCGTGGCCACCACGCTGATCTCGACGGTCGGCGGCGCGGCGGGCCCCCTGTACGGCACCGCCTTCCTGCGCGCCTCGGCCGCGGTCGGCGACGCCGCCGAACTGGAGCCCGCCGCCGTCGCGCGAGCCCTGCAGGCGGCCCTGGACGGCGTGGTGGCCCGCGGCAAGGCCGCGGTGGGCGACAAGACGATGGTCGACGCCCTGACACCGGCCGTGGCGGCGGCCGAGGGCGTGGACGGCTCAGTGGCCGCGGCGTTGTCCGCGGCCGCCGACGCCGCCGAGGAAGGCGCCGCCTCGACGGTGCCGATGGTGGCGCGCAAGGGCCGGGCCTCGTACCTCGGCGAGCGCAGCGCGGGTCACCTCGACCCGGGAGCCCGCTCGACGGCGCTGCTGCTGCGCGCCTTCGCCGACGCGGCGGCCAGGGCATGACCGCCGGCGCCGGCCGCGTGGGCCTGGTGGTCGTGTCGCACAGCGACATGCTGGCGAACGGCGTGGCCGAACTGGCCGCGCAGATGGCCCCCGACGTGGCCGTGCTGCCCGTGGGCGGCACGGAGGAGGGCGGCCTGGGCACCGACTACGGCGCGGTCGTCGAAGCGCTGGCCGACGCCGACTCCGGCGCCGGCGTCGTGGTCCTCTACGACCTCGGCAGCGCCAAGATGACCGCGGAGATGGCGGTCGAGTCGGCGGACGACCCGTCCCGCTACACCCTGGTGGACGCGCCCCTGGTCGAGGGCGCGGTGGCCGCCTCCGTGGCAGCGCAGGGAGGCGCGGCGCTGGCGGACGTCGCGGCCGCCGCCGAACGGGCGTCCGGCGACGTCCCGGCAGCCGCCCCGGCCCGTCCCGAACTGCAGCTGGTGCCGGACGCGGTGACGGCGGAAGTCCTGCTCACCAACGAGGTCGGCCTGCACGCGCGGCCGGCCGCACTGCTGGCGCGCACCGTCGCCGAGCTCGACGCCGACGTGGTCGTCCGCTACGGCGCCGAGGAGGCGAACGCCGCGAGCGTGCTGGCGCTGATGGGCCTGAGCGCGCCGGGCGGCAAGTCGATCACGGTGGTCGCCACGGGCAAGGACGCGGGCGAGGCGGTGCGGCGCATCCAGGAGCTGGCGGAGAGGGGGTTCGACGACTAGCGCCACCCAGCGGGATGGTTGGCGCGGCCCGGCTCGCGTGGTTGGTCGCCGTACGGCATGGAAGCTGTGCGGCGCGGAAGCTGCGCGGGCAAGGCTCCGAGGAACGCGGCGGCCGGAGCAAGGCTGGGCGCAGCATGGCTTCGTACCGTTGAGCTGTGTCGCGCGGCCCGGTGCTGAGGGCCGCGCCGCCGGCCCTCGTCCGCGCAATCCCGTCGCGCACGGGCCTCCGCCTCCGGACCGTCGGGCGGTCCCCTCACATGGCGCAGCCATGCGTTCCTCCACACGGGTTCAACAGGCAAAACGCTCTGCCAGGCCCTCACCCTGGACCGATCACTGTTTCGATCCCGATGGCGAAGCTCACGGCCTCGTCCCGCGCGAGGAGTGGCATAGTCGCCCGCAAGTTACTCCTTGGTAGCCCACGCTTTACCCCGCAGGGAGGTCTGCAGTGGCGCGCGAAATCAACACCGTCGGAGTCGTCGGCTTCGGAACCATGGGCGCGGGCATCGTGGAGGTACTCGCACGCACCGGGCTCGCGGTGAAGGTCGTCGACGTCGACGCGGCGGGTGTCGAGCGCGGGCTCGGGCACCTGGAGCATTCGACGGAGCGGGCCGTCCGGCGCGAGAAGCTCACCGGTGACGAGAAGGCCGCGTTGCACGGGCGGGTCACGACGAGCCTCGACCTGGCGAGCCTCGCGGACTGCGACCTGGTGGTCGAGGCGGTGCCGGAGAACATCGAGCTCAAGGCGCGGATCTTCCAGGAGCTCGACGGGATCCTGGCGCCCGAGGCGATCATCGCGTCGAACACGTCGTCGTTGTCGATCACCGAGATCGGCGTGCACACCAAGCGGCCCGGCAAGGTCGTCGGCCTGCACTTCTTCAACCCCACGCAGGTGTTGAAGCTGGTCGAGGTCGTGCGCACGGTCGTCACGGAACCCGATGTGATCACGGACGTCGTGGCGTTCACCGAGCGGCTGGGCAAGTCGCCGGTCGTGATCGGGGACAGGGCCGGGTTCATCGCGAACGCCCTGCTGTTCCCGTACCTCAACCACGCCGTCAAGATGCTCGAGTCGAAGTACGCGACGCGCGAGGACCTCGACGCGGCCATGCGGTACGGCTGCGGGTACCCGATGGGTCCGCTGGCGCTGTTGGACCTCATCGGTCTCGACACCGCGTACGAAATCCTCGACACGATGTACCACCAGTCGCGCAACCGCTTGCACTCGCCGGCGCCGCTGCTCAAGCAGATGATCACGGCCGGTCTGCTGGGCAGGAAGTCCGGGCGCGGCTTCTACACCTACGACGGTCCGGATTCGCCGGTCGTCGTCGACGACGTGCACACGCCGTCCCAGGTGGACAGCGCTGTGCGGACGCGTGAGGTGCAGCGGGTCGGTGTGATCGGCACGGGCACGATGGCGACGGGCATCGCGGAGGTGTTCGCCAAGCGCGGGTACGACGTCGTGCTGCGCGCCCGCAGCCTGGACAAGGCCGACAAGGCGATCGGCGCGGTGCGCAAGTCGCTGGAGCGCGCGGTCAGCAGGGGCAAGCTGTCCGAGGAGGACCGCGACGCGACGCTCGCGCGCCTCTCACCCGCGGTGGAGTTCGTGGAGCTGGCCGACTGCGACCTGGTCGTCGAGGCCGTGGCCGAGGAGATCGGGATCAAGAAGGAGGTCTTCGCGGCGCTCGACGAGGTGTGCAAGCCCGGCGCGGTGCTCGCGACGACGACGTCCTCGCTGCCCGTCATCGAGGTCGCGGCGGCCACGTCGAGGCCCGCGGACGTCGTGGGCCTGCACTTCTTCAACCCCGCGCAGGTCATGAAGCTCGTGGAGGTCGTCGAGACGATCTCCACGGCCGCCGACGTGGTGGCGACGGCTCGCAAGATCTGCCTCGACCTCGGCAAGCACCCGGTGCACTGCGGCGACGTGGCGGGGTTCATCGTGAACGCGCTCCTCTTCCCGTACCTCAACGACGCGGTGAAGATGCTGGAGGCGCACTACGCCGGGGCCGACGACATCGACAACGCGATGAAGGTCGGCTGCGGCCTGCCGATGGGACCGTTCGCGCTGCTGGACGTCGTGGGGCTGGACGTGTCGCTGGCGATCCAGCGCACGCTCTACAACGAGTTCCGCGAGCCCGGCTTCGCGCCGGCGCCGCTGCTGGAACACCTGGTGACGGCCGGTCGCCTCGGCCGCAAGACGGGCAAGGGGTTCCGGGACTACTCGTGATCCGCTAACAGGGGCACCATGTCGCGTCTGGCATGGTGGGTGCATGCGGCGACTGGTGCTCCTGTTGGCTGTCCTCGTGCTCGCGTCCGGCTGTGCCCGGACGTCGGTTGAGGGCAGTCCGGTCGCGCAGGCGCCGCTCGACGCCACGTCGCCGTTCGACCAGGAGGGCTCGGCCGACCCGAGCGCGTCCGCCGATCCCGAGGACCCGGAGACGGCGCCGGTCGACGGTGAGGTCTCGCCGATCTGCGCGAAGCTGAAGTGGACGGACCTGCCGTACCCCGGCACGAAGGCCGAGACGCCGCCGACGCAGATCAACTACGACTCGACGTTCGACCAGTCGTGCAGGTGGACGACGAAGATCGACGACGTCGAGGTGGGCGTCTCCCTGCGGTACCGCGAGGGCAAGCAGATCACGATCGAGCGCACCACCGGCGAGTGGGACGTGAAGGACCACAAGGTCACGTACCTCGACCGCTCCGGCGACGAGGAGGTCGAACCGTCGTGCGTGCTCGTGGTGCCCTATGAGGGCGGCGGGCTCGGCATCATCGTCATCGACTCGTCCGGCAAGTTCGGCAGCGTCTGCGACCAGGGCCGCAAGATCGCCGAAGTGATGATCGACCGCGAGACGGCCTAGCCGCAGCAGCCGCCACCGCAGCACCCGCCGCCACTGCCCGCGGGGGCCTGCCGGGTGCCGCCGATGCCCGCCATCGACAGCAGTTTCACGGTGTCGGCGTGCCCGTCGGGGCAGCTCGCCGGCGAGGACGACTCGCTCATCGGGCGCTGCAGCTCGAAGGTGTCGTCGCAGGTTCGGCAACGGAACTCGTAGGTCGGCACGCCCCGATTCTACGAGCGGTTACCGTGTGGCCGTGCCACGCCGCAACAGCCCCAAACCGGAAGACCACCGACCACTCGGCGGTGGCGTCGGCTGGGCGCGCGCCGAGTCGGGTCCGGACGGCGGCGACTGGCTGGTCCGCGCGATCTCGGGCTCGCAGGCGCAGAAGACCTACCGCTGCCCCGGCTGCGACCACGAGATCCGCCCCGGGGTGCCGCACGTCGTGGCGTGGCCCGCCGAGGACCTGGGCTCGGTGGAGGAGCGCCGGCACTGGCACCAGGGGTGCTGGGACGCCCGCGGCCGGCGTGGGCCGACCGCGCGCCGCTGGTGACCTAGAGACCGACCTGCTTGCGCCACCGCTCCAGCCGGGCGCGGAACTCCTCCGGCTGCTCGACGGGCGGCAGGTGGCCCGCGTTCTCGATGCGTTCGCTGGTGGAGTGCTTGAGGTTGATCGCGAGCTTCGCGGCCACGTCGGGCGGCGTGAGCTCGTCGTGCTCACCCACGAGCACGAGCGACGGGACGTCCAGCGACTCCAGCACGTCCGTCGAGTCGGGGCGCTTCGCCATGGCGCGCTGCCACCACGCCACGTCCTCGGCCCGCTGCTCCAGGATCATGGTGCGGGTCAGCGCCCGCGCGGTGTCCGAGGCGCCGGGGCCCAGCAGGTTCGGCAGCATCGCGTCGGCGAGCCACTCACCGACGCCCTCGCGTTCGACCCGGTCCGCCATCGCGTGCCGGTTCGCGACGGCCTCGGGTGCGTCCGCGGTGTGCTTGGTGTCGACGAAGACCAAGCCCTTGACGCGTTCCGGTGCACGCCTGACCAGCGCCATCGCCACGTAGCCGCCCATCGAGCACCCGCCGAGCACGACGCGGTCGAGGTTGCGCTCGTCGAGCACGCCCAGGACCTGGACGGCGACCGAGTCGAGGTCCGGCTCGCCCCGCCCCCGCAGGGACGGCGTCAGCGCGCCCGGCACGTCCCACATCCGCGCGTCGAGCGGAAAGGCGTGCAGCAGCACCAGATCGTCCATCAGCTCTCCCACTCCGGCGCCAGCACCGACCACACCTCGACGTCCTGCCGGACCCCGCGGTGCAGGGAGTACGAGCGCAGCACCCCGTCCCTGGTCATCCCGAGCCGCCGTGCGACAGCGATGCTGGGCGCGTTCGCCGACGACACGAGCCACTCAACCCGATGCACGCCGCGCTCGCGAATCGCCCAGTCGATCAGCACCTTCGACGCCTGCGTGACCAGCCCCCGGCCGGTCGCGGCCGGCTCCAGCCAGCACCCGACCTCCGCGCGTCCCTGCGGGATGTCCATGACCCGGAACAACACGCCACCGACGAGCTCGTCGTCGAGCCAGATCCCGAAGATCCGCCCGGTGTCGGTCGCCGCTTTGTCCGCGTAGCTCTGCAAGAGCCGGCGCGCGGACTCCAGGTCCCCGGCCGCGCCCGCGAACCCGATGTGCTGCCCGATGAAGTCGCGCCCGCGCTCCATGTGCGCGAAGAACTCCTCGGCCTGCCAGGGCTCCAGCGGCCTCAGCTCGGCACCGCCTGTGCCCAGCGCTTTCACGAACATCCTGTTCCCCCAAGATGGTGTGTGTGTCCACGCGAATCGTATTTATATGACGCGTGCACACCGGCGGCGAGCGCAAAACAGGGGTCCCTGAGCGGGACCCCTGCTCGAGTTCAGCTTTGCGCCGTCAGGACGCCGCGGCGGTCAGGACTTCTTGGCGGTCTGCGGGCGGGCGAGCTTGGCCGTGGGGCCGTCGACCTGGGGTGCCTGGGCCGGCTTGGCGGGCGCGGGCTGAGCGGACTGCGGAGCCGAGACGGGCTTGGCCGGGGCAGCGGCCTGCTGGGCAGGCGCCTGCGGAGCCGCGGGCTGTGCCGGAGCGGCCTTCTGCGCCTGGACCTGCGGTGCGGCCTTGGCCGGCGCAGCAGCCGGAGCCGGAGCAGCCGGAGCCGGGGCAGGTGCGCTGCTCTGAGCGGGAGCGCCGCCCTGAGCGGGAGCCGGAGGCGTGGGCGCCTTCTCCTCCTCCACGGGGTCGAGCAGCGGCACGACGTCCTGCAGCGCCGTCCGCACGTTGTGGAGCTGGTGCGAGAGGCGGTTGCGGAGGTTGCGGAGCTGTTCGACGCGCTGCGTGGCGGCCGTGGTGCGGCGGTTGGCTTCCTCGGTGGCCTCGCGGACGCGGCGGTTCGCCTCGTCGGTGGCCTCCTGGATGCGGGCGGTGGCCTCGGCGATGGCGTCGTGGCGGCGGCGGTTGGCCTCTTCGGTGGCCTCGCGGACGCGGCGCTCGGCCTCGGCCTTCGAGGCGGTCTGCTCGGCGGCGATGGCGGCGCGGACGCGGGCGGCCTCCTCGGCCGCCTCGCGCACGCGGCGGTCCGCCTCGGCCTTGGAGGTGGCCTCCTGGGTGGCCAGGGTGGCCATCGCCTCGGAGCGGCGGGCGGCCATCGCGATCTCGAAGTCCTCTTCGACGGTCACGCGGCGCTGCTCGGACTCGTCGGCGATCTTGCGGGCGGAGGCCTCCGCCTCGGAGACGATCTTCTCCGCCTCGTTGCGCGCGGTGTCGAGGACGCCCCTGTGCTCGGCCTCCATCGCGGCGCGGCGCTCGTCGAGCTCCGCGATCAGCTTCTCGTAGCGCTGGCGCAGCACACCCGCGTCGGCTTCCGCCTTGGCGCGGATGTGCCCGCCCTCCGCCTCGGCACGGGCCTTGATCTCGTTGGCCTCGTCCTGGGCCAGCCGCAGCATGCGCTGGAGGCGCTCGGAGAGCCCCTCCAGCGTCGTCGGCGGCAGTGACAGGCGCTCCACCTGGTTGCGCATCTCGGTGATCTCCGAGCGTGCGGCTTCCAGCTGGCGCGCCAGGTCGGACGTCTGGGACACGGCGGCATCGCGGTCCGCGGCCAGCAGCCGCAGGTCCGAGTCGAGGCGTTCGAGGTGATCCTCGACCTGGGCGCGGTCGTAACCGCGCTTGACGATGTCGAAGCCGGATCCCAGTGGGACGAGGTCACGGTCGTCGGCGAGGCCCATGCCCCTCACGCTACCCGTTCGGGTCACCCCCGAAGGTCACACACCCCGGAATCGATTGATAGCTGTGAGGTGCTTCGCGCGCAGTTCGTGATCAAGCACACCCAGACCCTCTTCCGGCGCAAGGCACAGCACGCCGACCTTGCCCTGGTGCACGTTGCGGTGGACGTCGTGCGCGGCTTGGCCCGTCTCGTCCATTGAGTACACCTTGGACACCGTCGGGTGGATCTTTCCCTTGGCGATCAAGCGGTTCGCCTCCCACGCCTCGCGGTAGTTCGCGAAGTGGGACGACAGGATGTGCTTGAGGTTCATCCACAGGTAGCGGTTGTCGTACTGGTGCATGTACCCGGAGGTCGACGCGCACGTCACGATCTTGCCGCCCTTGCGCGCCACGAACACCGACGCGCCGAACGTCTCCCGGCCGGGGTGCTCGAACACGATGTCCGGGTCCTCGCCGCCGGTCAGCTCGCGGATCTTCGCGCCGAAGCGCTTCCACTCGCGCGGGTCCTGCTCGTGCTCGTTCTTCCAGAACCGGTAGCCCTCGGCGGAGCGGTCGATGATCAGTTCGGCGCCCATCGAACGGACGATCTCCGCCTTCTCCGGCGAGGAGACGACGCAGATCGGCGTCGCGCCGCCGTTCAGCGCGAACTGCGTCGCGTACGAGCCGAGCCCGCCGGACGCGCCCCAGATCAGGACGGTGTCGCCCTGCTTCATGTTCGCGCCGTTGGTCGACACCAGCTGCCGGTACGCGGTGGAGTTCACCAGGCCCGGCGACGCCGCCTCCTCCCACGTGAGGTGCTTCGGCATCGGCATCAGCTGGTTCGACTTCACCAGCGCGA
This sequence comes from Lentzea sp. DG1S-22, assembly GCF_036321065.1. Lineage (NCBI taxonomy): Bacteria > Bacillati > Actinomycetota > Actinomycetes > Pseudonocardiales > Pseudonocardiaceae > Lentzea > Lentzea sp. DG1S-22. Next base: position 7,225,846 of record NZ_CP143276.1, read on the forward strand.
GGTCGGCGAGGCCGCCGAAGTTCGTCTCGAAGCCCCAGATCCGCTGCTGGGGGTCGAGCATCGTGTCGTTGTGGCCGTCCGGCGCCTCCAGCGGCACGTCGAGGCAGTGCGCCACGACGCGGTCGCCCGGCTTCCACGCCGTGACACCGGGCCCGACGCGCACGACGACGCCGGCCAGGTCCGATCCCACGACGTGGTACGGCAGGTCGTGCCGGCCGCCCAGCTTCTTCAGGAAGCCGAACGTGGACACCGGCTCGAAGATCGAGGTCCACACGGTGTTGTAGTTGATCGCGGAGGCCATGACGGCCACCAGCGCCTCGCCGGGACCGAGCTCCGGCGTGGCGACCTCGTCCACGTGCAGCGACTTGCGCGGGTCCTTGTCCCGCGTCTCGAGGCCCGCGAACATGTCGGCCTCGTCCGCGTGCACCGTCACGCCCCGATAGCTCTCCGGAACGTCCAAGGAACCGATCGCGTCCAGCTCGTCGGCCAGGATCGCGTCAAGGATCTTCTGCACGGCGGCATTCCTTCCCGAGTGAGGGATAGTCGCAGGTTGCCGGAGGTTACTCATGGGTAACCGATTCAGAATCGCGCTTGTGAGGGATTCCACTCCGAACAACCCGGACGGAGGACGGCGTGGGGAATCCGGCCGCGAGTCGCGGTGTCAGTGCCCTGCCGCGGCGGGTTCGACCAGCTCGATGAGCACGCCGCCCGCGTCCTTCGGGTGCACGAAGTTGACCCGGCTGTTCGACGTGCCGCGCTTGGCCGCGTCGTAGAGCAGGCGCAGCCCCTTGGCCCGCAGCGCGTCGGCCGCGACGTCCACATCGGACACCCGGTAGGCCAGCTGCTGCAGGCCGGGGCCCGAACGGCCGATGAACTTCGCGATCGTGGAGTCCTCGTTCAGCGGCGCCAGCAGCTGGATCGCGGTGCCGCCGTGGTCGCCGGGCGCGTGCAGCATCGCCTCGCGCACGCCCTGCTCCTCGTTGACCTCCTCGTGGGCCACCTCGAGGCCGAAGTTGTCGCGGTAGAACGCGATGGCCACGTCGAGATCGGGCACGGCGATGCCCACGTGGTCGATCGCGGTCACGAATCGAGCGAGTTCTGCGTTCATGGTTGGCGAGGGTATCCACGGGATCGGTGCAGGTGCTCCTGTGCGGGGTCTCACACGATTACCGCCGGGTAGCCGCCGGTATGGTGCTTGGTTAACGACCGTTCGCTCTTCCAATGGAGGCAGTTGTGTCCGGTTCCGTGATCGTCGCCGGGGCGCGCACCCCGATGGGCCGACTGCTGGGATCGCTCAAGGACTTCTCGGGCGCCCAGCTGGGTGGCGTCGCGATCAAGGCGGCACTGGAGCGCGCGGGCGTCGCCCCCGAGCAGGTGCAGTACGTGATCATGGGTCAGGTGCTCACCGCGGGAGCTGGCCAGATCCCCGCCCGCCAGGCCGCGGTGGCCGCCGGCATCCCCATGAGCGTTCCCGCGCTCACCATCAACAAGGTCTGCCTGTCCGGCATCGACGCGATCGCGCTGGCCGACCAGCTGATCCGCGCCGGTGAGTTCGACGTCGTCGTGGCCGGTGGCCAGGAGTCGATGACCCAGGCGCCGCACCTGCTGCCGAAGACCCGCGGCGGCTACAAGTACGGCGACGTGACGATGGTCGACCACATGGCGCACGACGGCCTGTTCTGCGCGTTCGACCAGGTCGCCATGGGCGTCTCGACCGAGAAGTACAACAGCCGCTACGGCATCACCCGCGAGGAGCAGGACGCGTTCTCCGCGCGTTCGCACCAGCTCGCCGCCAAGGCCGCCCAGAACGGCGTGTTCGACGCCGAGATCGCGCCGGTCGAGATCCCGCAGCGCAAGGGCGACCCTGTCCTGTTCTCGACCGACGAGGGCGTCCGCGGCGACACGACCGCCGACACCCTCGGCAAGCTGCGCCCGGCGTTCGCCGCGGACGGCACCATCACCGCGGGCTCGGCGTCGCAGATCTCCGACGGCGCGGCCGCGGTCGTCGTGATGAGCAAGGCCAAGGCCGAGGAACTGGGCCTGGAGTGGATCGCGGAGATCGGCGCCCACGGCGTCGTCGCGGGCCCGGACGCCTCGCTGCACGAGCAGCCGTCGAACGCCATCAAGGCCGCCTGCGCCAAGGAGGGCATCGACCCCGCCTCCCTCGACCTCGTCGAGATCAACGAGGCGTTCGCGGCCGTCGGCATCGTCTCCTCCCGCGAGCTCGGCATCCCGGAGGACAAGGTCAACGTCAACGGCGGCGCCATCGCGCTCGGCCACCCGATCGGCATGTCCGGCGCCCGCATCGCCCTGCACCTCGCCCTGGAGCTGCAGCGGCGTGGCGGCGGCGTGGGTGCCGCGGCGCTCTGCGGTGGTGGTGGCCAGGGCGACGCCCTGATCATCCGCGTGCCCGCCAAGGCCTAGTGTCGGCCTGTGGCCGTTGACGTACCAGGACTGGTCGACCGCGCGCGTGACGGCGAGCCGCGCGCGGTCGCCAGGCTGATCTCCCTGGTGGAGCAGGGCAGCGCCCGCCTCCCGGAGGTGGCCGCCGCCCTGGCTCCCCACACGGGCCACGCCCAGGTGATCGGCCTGACCGGCGCCCCCGGCGTCGGCAAGTCGACCTCCACCAACGCCCTCGTCCGCGCCTACCGCGACCAGGGCAAGCGCGTGGCGGTCATCGCCGTCGACCCGTCGAGCCCGTTCTCCGGCGGCGCGCTGCTCGGCGACCGCGTCCGGATGGGCGACCACGCGACCGACCAGGGCGTCTTCATCCGCTCGATGGCCACCCGTGGCCACCTCGGCGGCCTCTCCTGGGCCACGCCGCAGGCCCTGCGCGTGCTCGACGCGGCCGGCTTCGACGTGATCCTCGTGGAAACGGTCGGCGTGGGTCAGTCCGAGGTCGAGGTGGTCGCCCTGGCCGACACGACGGTCGTGCTCCTGGCGCCGGGGATGGGCGACGGCATCCAGGCCGCGAAGGCGGGCATCCTGGAGATCGCCGACGTCTTCGTCGTCAACAAGGCCGACCGCGACGGCGCCGACCAGACGGCCCGCGACCTCAAGTACATGATCTCCCTGGGCCGCCGCGACCGGGAAGGCCCGTCCTGGCGCGTCCCGGTCGTCAAAACGGTCGCCGCCCGCATGGAGGGCGTCGACCGCGTCGTCGAGGCGATCGCGGACCACCACACCTGGATGACCACCCACGGCGAGCTGCGGGAACGCCGCCTGCGCCGAGCGGGAGCCGAGATCGAGGCGTTGGCCGTGGAACGCGTCCGCACCCGCCTCGGCCCGGCCGACCAGCTGGCGAAGCGCGTGGTCGAGGGCGAACTGGACCCGTTCGCCGCCGCGGAGATGCTGATCAGCGGTAACCTGCGGCCATGACCGCTTGGGGAGCGCCTCAGCCCGTCGTCCTCGACCTCGGCAAGAGCGACACCCGCAAAGTCCTGATCGGCGGCTCCGTGGCCGGAGTCCTGGGTGTTCTCGCCCTGGTCGGCGCCGTCACCGCCTTCGTCGACGGCGAACCGGTCGGCGGCAGCATCGCGGCCGTCATCGGCATCGCGTTCACCGGCATCGGCGTCATGGCCGTGGTGAAGTGGAAGACCATCTCCCGCCCCCGCAAGCTCGTCATCGAGCACCAGGGCATCCGCCTCGACGACCCGCAGGGCGCCCCGTGGGCCGTGGCCTGGCAGGACCTGGGCGCGATCTCGATCTCCCGGACGCAGGAACGAGCGGTCCAGCTCGCCGACGCCCTGGTCCGCCGCACCCTGGTCCGCGTCGACCTGCACCCGCGCGACCCGCACCGGTTCCGCCCGGCACACCCGACCATGGAACCCCTGTGGGAGTTCCACCGCGTGCAGAACGGCTACCGCCTCCCCCTGGGCGACTCGGCGGGCTTCATCGCACCGCTGGACCACGGCCTGCGCACCTTCGCGCCGTCGATCTACCGCGGGGTGCTCGACGAGGGCTTCACCGTCGGTCTGCACTGACGGCCAGCCGGGGCAGGTAGCGCGGGGCGATGCCGAGGGGAGTCGGCAACCCGCCAGGCGCGAAGGTGACTCGGCCGCATCGGCGACCCCTCGACGCGGGCTGACCCGCCTCAGCCCCACCAAGCCGGCCCGCGCAGCCCTTCACCCTTCTGCGCACCCAAGACCCTCCTCCACTCTGAGTAGCCCCGAATTTCACTGCTTGCAGTGATGGTCTCCCGCTTGACTACGCAGTGGAGTTACCCTCAGTCGTTCGTGCGGTGTCCTTCGAGCCCCCAAGGGGGTGAAGCCGTGGGCGGCAACGTGAGCACTGAACAGCGCGTCCTCGACGTCGTCCTCTCGTTCGCCGAGGACGAAACGCTGCCCGGCCTGCTCCGCCACGTGGTCGAGTCCGCCTGCGAGCTGACCGGTGCCCCGTACGGCGCCCTGGCGGTGATCAACGGCCACCGGGAGCTGGCCGAGTTCACCGCCGACGGCCAGGTCGAGGTCACCGCCGGCGATCCCCGCTCCATCGGCGCGGCCGACTTCCTGGGCGCCCCCGTCCAGGTCCAGGACGACACCTTCGGCAACCTCTTCCTGAGCGGGAAACCGCAGTTCACCGCCCAGGACAGGGACGTCCTCGCCGCCATCGCCACCGCGGCGGGCTCGGCCGTGGGGCACCTCGACCGCTACGAGCAGACCCGCAAGCGCGAGGTCTGGCTGCGGGCGGCGGCCGAGGTCACCACGAACCTCCTCACCGGCACGAACGGCCGGGACGCGCTCTACCTCGTCGCGCAGACGGCGCGCCGGACCGCGAACGCGGACTTCGCGGCCGTCGTGCTCCCGGACCACAACGGCGACCTCGTCATCGAGGTCACCGACGGCGGCGCGTACGACGCCGAGGGCATGCGGGTGCCCAGGGAGGGCACGGTCAGCTACCGCGTCTACGAGTCGGGCCGGGCCGAGTGCCACGACGAGGGCACCATCCCGACGGTGCCGGGGCCGTGCGCGGTCGTGCCGCTGGCGGTGGGGGACAGGACGATCGGCGTGCTCATCGTCGCGCGGCCGAAGAACGAGCCGAGCTTCGACGACCCCGAGCTCATCGAGGCGTTCGCCGCTCAGGCCGCGCTCGTCCTCGAGTTCACGAAGGCGCAGGCCGACACCGAGCGGGTCGCGGTGCTGGAGGACCGCGACCGCATCGCGCGCGATCTGCACGACCTGGTCATCCAAAGGCTCTTCGGGCTCGGCCTCGGCCTGCAGGGGCTGACCGGCATGAGCACGAAGCCCCAGCTCACCGAGCGGATCAGCGGGTTCGTCGAGGAGGTCGACCACACGATCCGCGAGATCCGCCGCACCATCTTCTCGCTGCAGGAACCGCCGTCGGGCAGCACGAGCCTGCGCGGTCAGCTGCTCAACGCGGTGCACGAGTCCGCGCGGCTGCTCGGCTTCGACCCGGACGTCTCGCTGGAGGGACCGCTCGACACGGTCGTGCCCGACGAGGTCAGGCCCGACCTGCTGGCCACGCTCCGGGAGGCCCTCACCAACGTCGTGCGGCACGCGCGGGCGAAGCACGTCGCCGTCGCCGTCAGCGTCGACCGCACGGTCACGAGCCTGGAGCTGCTCGTCAAGGACGACGGCCGCGGCTTGCCGTTGGCCGACGATCCGGCGGGCGCGCCCCAGCACGCGGGCGGGCTCGCGAACATGGCCGCTCGGGCGCGGCGCCACCACGGCGACTGCGCGGTGGACTCGATCCCCGGGGCGGGGGTGAGCATCACCTGGTTCGTCCCGCTGGTGCTGCAGGAGGCGAGATGGCGATAGCGGTGCTCTTGGTGGACGACCACGAGATCGTGCGGCGCGGGCTGGTGCAGCTGCTCGCGCAGGCGGAGGACATCGACGTCGTGGGGCAGGCCGACAGCGCGACGGCCGCCGTCACGCAGGCGCCGCGGCTGCGGCCCGACGTGGCGATCATCGACGTGCGGTTGCCCGACGGCGACGGCGTCACGGTGTGCCGGGAGATCAGGAGCCTGGTGCAACCGCCGCCCGCGTGCCTGATGCTCACGTCCTACTCGGACGACGAAGCGCTGTTCGGCGCGATCATGGCGGGTGCGTCCGGGTACATGCTCAAGGAGGTGTCGGGCAACGACCTCGTCGCCGCGGTCCGCACCCTGGCCTCCGGCGGGTCGCTCCTGCACGCCGGCGTCACGGCGACCGTGCTGCAACGGCTGCGGGGCGGGCCGGAGGAGGACCCGCGCTACGCCGCGCTCAGCCCGCAGGAACGCCGGATCCTCGACCTCATCGCCGAGGGCATGACGAACCGGCAGATCGCGAACAGGCTGTTCCTCGCGGAGAAGACCGTCAAGAACTACGTGTCGAGCCTGCTGCACAAGCTCGGCTTCGACCGCCGCACGGAGGCGGGCGTCTACGCGGCCCGGCGCAGACGCGCCCACCCCGGCACCTTCTAGGCGATCTTCGGGACCGGCTGCGGAGCGGCCGCGGCCGGAACCTCCTTCTCCGCCAGGCGTTCCGTCTTCGCCCACGTGGTGCGCCGGGCGAAGTGCCGGTACAGCGCGCGCAACGTCGAGATCGAGCCTATGACCAGGAACACCGGGTACGCGAGACCCACGAGCAGGCACCGCGGCAGCGGCTCGTCGTGGTTCCTCAGGCGGTGCACGACACCCCAGATCAGGCCGGGCAGCACCAGGGCCACCAGCCACATCGCGAGTGCCGACAGGGCGTTCGGGCCGTTCGCGGTGAACCCGGCGAACTCGTGGCCGCTGAACCGCGCGTAGAAGTTCACGCCCACCAGCGCGGTGACGAGCAACGTCATCGGCGCCACCAGCCACGGCGTCAGCAGGTACTGCAGGAACTCGAGCAGCGCGACCGATCCCACGGTCTTGGCCCGGACGAGCTTCGGCACGTACCGCAGGCACTGCAGGTTGCCCTGACCCCAGCGGGTGCGCTGGCGCAGCAGCCGCTTCACGTCGACCAGGCCCTGCTGGGTGATCGTCGCGTGCGTGGCGTAGCGGATCCGCCGGCCCGCCAGGTGCACGCGCAGACCCAGCTCCAGGTCCTCGACCAGGCAGGCCGACCACGGCGCGTCGCCGAGGCCGGTCAACGCCGACAGCCGCACGAACTGCCCGTTGCCGCCGAGACCGACCGTGCCGACGACGTCGCGCAGCGACTGCGAGGCGTCCACCACGCAGCCGAACTCCAGGTCCTGCAGGAACGCCAGCAGGTTGGCGCGGTTGTGGATCCGGACACGGCACTGCACCGCGCCGACGGCCCGGTGCGCGAAGAGCGCGGAGATCTCGGTCAGCATGCCGGGCTCACCGCGGCCGTCGCCGTCGATGACGCCGACGATCGTGCGGTGGACCGTGCAGGCTTCCTCGGCGATGCCGCGGACGTAGCGGTACGCGTGGTTCAGCGCCTCGCCCTTGCCCCTGCGGGCGTCCGGGGGAGTGCGCCTCAGCACGTGCAGGCGGTGGTCGTCGATCTCGGCCAGGACGCGCGGTGTGCCGTCGTCGGAACCGTCGTCCACGACGACGACCTGAACCGGAGTGTGAGCGCTGTCCAACGCGAGCGCGGAACGCACCGTGTTGGCTACGACGCGTTCCTCGTTCAACGCGGGAATGATGATCCAGTACTGCAACGGGTACCGCGTCGGCACTTTCGGTCCGCCCGGTTTCGGGCGCAGCCAGACGAACACCGCGAGCACCAGGTTGTAACCGGGCCAGAACACGAGCATGACGAGCATGAACGTGGCCAATTGTGTCGTTCCTGTCATGACACAAACCTGTCCGCGAAATCGGTTGCGCTGACGACAACAGTGATCGGGATGTGGAGTTGATTCATTCCGGGCTCCTGGTAACGATGCGCCGGACCGGTGCGAGATACCGGGCAGCAGGGCCAGGAGCTGGTGTTGGTGGCGAGACCAGGGGTTGACGGAGCGGAGCGTCAACCGGCCATATCGAGGGCGAATGCGCCTTTGTTACACGAGGTGCGCATTGTCGATCATCGAGGTGGCGGTACCCGCGCGAGGCGGATACCGGTTGATTGTGAGCGACCACCGAGTCGCTGTGCGTATTGGCGCACGTTCGCCGCGCGTGCCCGAGTGGTGCAAAGAGGTAGAAGATGGGTCCAAGTGCCCTGGTGCCCGGCCCCCGGCGGTTCTGCGGGGGTGGGGTTCCCGAAGTCCTCCTGGTCGCGGGAACGCGTCCGGAAGCGGTGAAGATGGCGCCGGTCGCCGCCGCCATGTACGCCGGCGGCCGGATCCGGCCCGTGCTGGTGAACTCGGGGCAGCACCCCGGGATGGTCGACCAGGCGCTCGAGTCGTTCGGCTTCGCCGCGGACGTGACGCTCGAGCTGAACCGCGTCACGGGCGGCCAGGCCGAGCTGACCAGCCGGCTGATCGCGGAGTTCGACCGGCTCTTCACCGAGCGCGTGCCCGGCGCGGTGCTCGTGCAGGGCGACACGACGACGACGCTCGCGGGCGCTCTCGTCGCGTTCTGGAGTCAGATCCCCGTCGTGCACCTCGAGGCAGGCCTGCGCTCGCACGACCTGACCTCGCCGTTCCCCGAGGAGGGGAACCGCAGGATGGTCGGCCAGCTCGCGTCGCTGCACCTCACCCCGACCGCCGACTCCGCCGCGCACCTCGCCGCGGAGTCCCTGCGGGGCAACAACGTCCTCACCATCGGCAACACCGTGGTGGACGCCGTGCTGGACGTCGCCACCCGGCGCGCCCCCTACGGCGACGCCCGGCTGCAGGAACTCGAGAACCGTGTCCACAGCGGACAATCCCGGCTGGTTCTCGTCACCACGCATCGGCGCGAGTCGTGGGGTGAGCCGCTCGACCGCGTGCTGCACGCCGTGGAGGACATCGTGCGGGCACGCCCCGACGTCGAGGTCGTGCTGCCCGCGCACCCGAACCCCGCCGTGCGCGCGCAGGTCGTGGACGTGCTCGGCGGCGTCGGCCGCGTCACCATCACCGACCCGCTGCCGTACGCGCAGATGGCCCGGCTGCTCGCGCAGTGCACGCTGGTGCTGTCCGACTCGGGCGGCATCCAGGAGGAGGCGCCGTCGTTCGGCGTCCCGGCCCTGGTGCTGCGGGACGTGACCGAGCGCATGGAGGCCGTGGACGCGGGCTGCGCCGTGCTCGTCGGCACCGACCGCGAGCGGATCACGTCGCTCACCCTGCGCCTGCTCGACACCCCGTCCGCGCGCCAGGCGATGACAGCGGACGGCAACCCGTTCGGCGACGGCCTCGCCTCCGTGCGCACCGAACAGGCGCTCGCCTGGCTGCTGGGCATGCAACAGCAGCGCCCCGACGAGTTCGCTCCTTGTGCGGGCAGCGCGACCGTGCGCCTGCCCGGAGAGGTGAATGTGGCATGAAGGCCAGACTTCTCGAGGTGGCCGCCGGGGTTGCCCTGGCGGTCGCGATGGTTCCCGCTCCCGCCCAGGCCGCGCCCCTCCCGCTGACCCCGGGCGCCGCCGGTGAACTGGTCGGGAGCACGTTGCCCGCGCCTCCGCTGACGAACAGCAAGCCGTCCGCGACGAGCACGCGCATCGCCCAGCGCACCACGCAGCCCGGCGTGGTCTCGACGGCGCTCGGCGTCGCGTCCGCGCAGGGCACGAACGGTGGGGGCGCGCCGGGGGCGAAGGCGTCGCAGAAGACGCTGGTCCTCTACGACAGCACCGGTCCCTGGGCGTGGCTGGGTGAGGCGTACGCGGTGCAGGCGGGCAACCTCGCCTCGCACGGCAGCTCGTACGTCATGCACCCGGTCGGCTCGTACGTCGCCGGGGAGATGTCCGGCTACACCGGCGTGATCTACATCGGCTCGACCTACGACGAGCCGATCCCCGTGCCGTTCCTCGACGACGTGCTCGCGGGCAGCAGGCCGGTGCTGTGGATGGCGCACAACATCTGGCAGCTCACCGCCCGTGCGCCGAACTTCCGGGCGACCTACGGCTGGAACTGGGTGCGGTACGACACCGGCGCGGCGACCACCGTCCGGTACGAGAACACGGACCTGGGCCGCAGCCCGCTCGCGACGCCGTCCGGTCTGATGATCACCTCGATCACGGACCCGGCCATCGCGTCGGTGCCGGCGGTCGCGACCGGCTCGGCGGCCGGACCGATCAACTGGGCCACCAGGGCGAAGAACCTCACCTACATCGGAGAGGTCCCGTTCAGCTACGTCGACCACGGCGACCGCTACCTCGCCGCGGCGGACCTGATCAGCAAGGTCTCGAACCCGGCGATGGCCGACCGCAAGCGGGCGCTGGTGCGCATCGAGGACGTCGGTCCCGACGCCGACCCGAACGAGCTGCGCGCGATCGCCGACTACCTGAGGTCGCAGGACATCCCGTTCGGCATCGCGGTCTACCCGCGCTTCGAGAACCCGCTCGGCGCCGGCAACGGCGGCGTGCCGGAGGCGGCCGACCTGGCACAGCGCCCGCAGGTCGTGAACGCGCTGAAGTACATGGTCCAGCGCGGCGGCACGATCCTGATGCACGGCTACACGCACCAGTTCGGGAAGCTCGTCAACCCGTACGACGGGCGCAGCGGCAACGACTTCGAGTTCTACCTCGCGCACGTCGACGAGAACGACAGCGTCGTCTACGACGGCCCGGTGCCCGGTGACTCGGCGGCGTGGATGCAGGGCAGGATCAACTCGGCTACCTCGGCACTCGCCGCGGCCGGGTTCGGCAGGCCGGCCGTCTTCGAGCCGCCGCACTACGCCGCGTCGGCCGTGGACTACGAGGTCGTCCAGCAGAACTTCGGCAAGCGCTACGACCGCGGCCTGTACTTCGCCGGGTACTGCCCGAACGGCGCCTGCGGAACGGGTGCGCCGCAGTACGACAAGATCTACGGCCAGTACTTCCCGTACCTGGTCCGCGACGTCTACGGCTCCGTCGTGGCGCCGGAGGCGGTGGGCAACGTCGAGCCGGAGCCGTTCAACAACCACCCCGCGCGCCTGCCGGCCGACCTGGTCGAGACGGCGCGACAGCTCAAGGTGGTCGATGATGGTGTCGCGAGCTTCTTCTACCACCCGTACCTCGGTACCGGGTACCTGCAGCAGACCGTCTCGGGGCTGAAGAGCGCGGGCTACCGGTTCGTGTCCGTCGGCACCGTGATGGCGGGCTGATCGGAGGTCACGTGCGCTGGGTGTGGGTGGTCCTGCTGCTGGCCGGGTGTTCCGCCGGTCAGGTGGTGCCACCCGCGTCCGGCGGCACGGACGAGGGCTGGCGGGTCACCGTCTACTACACCGCGGTGGAGGCCTTCCACGGCGGACCGGCGGTGCCCGTGCGCGGATGCCCGGTCATCGACTGCGAGAACGGCGAGGACCTGCTCGGCACCTTCCCGCAGTCGTTCGCGAAGGCGGTGAGGGACGAAGGTACAGGCCGCACGGCGGACGGCCGGTACCTCAACTGGTCGCACGACACGGGCTACTGGCTCGACACCGAGCCGCGCGACTCGTTCGGCAGACCCCTCCGGCCCTTCGTCTCGGCCGCCGCCGACGGGGTGAGGACCGGTTCACGCGTCGACTTGATCTCCTGTGGACGGACGCCGGAGGGCGGCGACGTCGACGCCGCCGTCTGCCGCAAGCTCGTGTCCTCGGCCTGGGAGATCACCGACGAGTTCACGCCGGGTCTCGGCGGTGACCGGCACATCGACCTCTACATCGGTGAGGAGACGGGGCCGGGCTTCACCGAGAGCGCCTGGTGCACGACGTTCTCCCAGGCCGTGCTCGAGATTCACCAGCCGAGCTGAACCGCGAGCCTCCGCGCCTGCTCCAGCGGACCGGCCTGCCGCGCACCCGGTTCGGGCAGCGGCACACCGGGGCAGGACAGGTCGCCGGGCGGCGTCACGCCGTCGACGAGGTAGCGCTCGACGACGTCGTTGACGCAGGCGTTGTCGAACCCGTAGATGCCGTGGTCACCCTCGTCCCGCACGGTGAGCATCCGCGAGCCGGCGAACCCGGCGTGCGCCTTGCGCGCCCCCTCGACCGGTGTCGGTGCGTCGCGCACGGACTGCACCATCAAAGACGGTGCGACACCGACCCCGTCGGGGCGCTTCAGGTTCACGTCCGGCCGGTCCCAGAACGCGCACGGGCCCATGATCTGGTAGTAGCCCGTGAGCGGCCACTTCGCGCCATCCCGGGTGCCGTCGCGTTCCAGGTACTCGCGACCACCGCGGAACTTCGTGTCGTTGCACAGGATGGTGTGCAGGGTGGCGTTCTGCGCGTCCGGGTAGCTGGCCTGCGCCGTCATCTGCACGGGCACCGCACCGGCCAGTTCGGCCAGCTTGCGCGCGGCGCCGTCGAAGGCGTACTTGCTGTACTGGCCCTGGATGAGCACCATGTCCAGGGTGACCGCGTGGTACGTGCCATCCGGCAGCGTGACGGGCTGCCGGGCGAGCTTGGCGCGGGTGCGTTCGTAGGCCTGGCGCACCTCCTCCGCGGTCTTGCCGAGGTGGTAGACGTCGTCGTACTTCGCCACCCACGGCAGGAAGTCGACGCGGAACCGCCGTTCGAAGCCCATGCCGAAGTCGCCGAACACCGTCTGCCACGGCGCGGTGAACTCCGTGTTCGAGTCCAGCACGATCCTGCCGAGCGTCTTCGGGAAGTACGTGGCGTAGTAGGCGCCCATCCAGCTGCCGCCGGAGTAGCCGAGCCAGTCGACCTTCTTGCGCCCGATGACCTGGCGCAGCAGGTCGAGGTCCTTCACGGTCTGCTCGGTGGTGACGTACCGGCCGAACTCGCCGGACTTGGTCTGGCAGAACTTCGCCTGCAGCTCCATGCCGCTGTGGATCAGGTCGAGGTTCGCCCTGCTGCGGTCGCGCGGGTCCGTCGAGCCGAGGGTGTCGAACCCGCCGCACGTGACGTTGCTGCTGGCGCCCGTGCCGCGGACGTCGATGCCGTAGACCTCGGCGTTCTCGCTGAGCTTCGGCCGGTTCAGGTAGACCAGCGGCAGCGTCCGCCCGGCGCCGCCCGGTCCGCCGGGATTGGTGAAGACGGCGGTCTTCGCCTTGCCGTTCAACGGAACCGTGCGGCTGACAGCGATCGTGACGGTCTTGCCGTTGCGCGGGTTGTCCCAGTCCATCGGCGCGGTGAAGCTGCCGCACTCCAGCCGTTCGAAGCCCGGCTCGTCGGTGCACTTCTGCCACTTGATCTCCTGCGCGGCGAACCCGCTCGCCTGCGCCGGTGGCGCGATCAGCAGCGATGTCGCCGTCGCGGCGGCGAGTGCCGCCGCCATCTTCTTGCGGTGCATGAGTTCCCCCTCCTACCAGCCGAGCCGGGTGGCGAGCCGCTGTGCCGTCGTGAGCGAGTTCCGCGTGGCCTCACCGGGTGCGGGCAGCGGGACACCGGGGCACTTCAGGTCCCCGGCCGGCGTGACGCCGTCGACGAGGTAGCGCTCGACGACGTCGTCCACGCACTGGTTGCCGAAGCCGTAGATGCCGTGGTCGCCCTCGTCCTCCACGGTGAGCAGCACGGAGTTCTCGAAGTTGCGGTGCGCCCGCCGCGCCTGCTCGATCGGTGTGGCGGGGTCGCGGACGGACTGCACCATCAGCGTCGGCGCGACACCGGTTCCGGTGGGCTGCTTCAGCCGGATGTCCGGCCGGTCCCAGAACGCGCACGGCCCGGCGATCTGCGTGTAGCCGACGAGCGGCCACTTGGCGCCGTCCCGCGTGCCGTCGCGTTCCAGGTACTTGCGGTCACCGCGGAACGGCGTGTCGTTGCACAGGATCGAGTAGGCGGTGCCCAGCTGGGCGTCCGGATGACTTGCCAGCGCGTTCACCGGAGCCTGCACGGTTCCGGCCAGTTCCGCGAACGTCTGCGCGCCCTCGGCGAAGCTTGCCTTGTTGTAGAGCGTGCTGCGCAGCAGCGCGTCGAGCGTCACGCCGTTGTAGACGCCGTCCGGTCGCGTGACGGGCTCCTCGTTGAGCTTGGCGCGGGTGCGTTCGTAGGACTGGCGCACCTCCTCGCCGGTCTTGCCGAGGTGGTAGACGTTGTCGTACTTCGCCACCCAGGGCAGGAAGTCGACGCGGAACCGGCGTTCGAAGGCCATGCCCCAGTCGTCGAAGATCGGCTGCCACGGCAGGGTGAAGTCGACGTTGGAGTCGAGCACGATCCGGTCGAGGGTCTTCGGGAAGTACGTGGCGTAGTAGGCGCCCATCCAGCTGCCGCCGGAGTAGCCGAGCCAGCTGACCTTCTTCTTGCCGAGCACCTGGCGCAGCAGGTCGAGGTCCTTCACCGTCTGGTCGGTGGAGACGTACCTGCCGAACTCGCCGGACTTGGCCTGGCAGAACTCGGCGAGCAGCTCCATGCTGCCGTAGAGCAGGTCGAGGTTGGCCTTGCCGCGGTCGCGCGGGTCGACCTGCCCGTCGGTGTTGAAGCCGCCGCACGTGACGTTGCTGCTCGCGCCGGTGCCGCGCACGTCGATGCCGATGATCTCGGCGTTCTCGCTCAGCTTCGGCCGCTCGAGGTAGAGCAGCGGCATCGTGCGGCCGGGACCGCCGGGGCCGCCGGGGTTGGTGAAGACGGTGGAATTCGCCCGGCCGTTCTTCGGCGTGAGCCGGCTGACGGCGATCGTGATGGTCTTGCCGTTGCGCGGGTTGTTCCAGTCCATCGGCGCGGTGAAGCTGCCGCACTCCAGCCGTTCGGACCCCGCCGGGAAGCCCGGTCGCGGCGGGTCGAAGCACTTCTGCCACTGGATCTGCTGCGGTGGTCGGGCGAGTGCCTGCGGTGCCACCAGCAGGCTCGCCGAGGTGGCGACGGCCAGTGCCGTCGCCAATGTCGCGCGGTGCATCGGGTTGTTCCCCCTTCTACCGGCCCGTCACGGCCGGTGCCCCCAGCTCATCGCTTCCGGGGGTGCGGGAGCATCGGCCTTTGGGAGGCGAACGGGTACGACTCTCGTCTTACGCCGTTGCGGGCAAACCCCGATGACGTACGTCATCCGACGGAACAGGGCCGCCCCTCGCGAGGAGGAACGGCCCTGTCCCGTGGTGGATCAGCAGGACTGCTTGTAGAAGTACTTCGAGTTGGCCGAGGCGTCGTCCTTGGTGATGGCGACCAGGTCGGTCTCGATGTCGCGCTTGGTCTCCTTGCCGTCGATCGCTGCGATGGCCTGCTCGACGCCCTGCCTGCCGATCGTCGCCGGGTCCTGGGCGATCAACGCCTGCACGGTGCCCGCCTGCAGGTCCTGCACCTGCTTCGGCGAGGCGTCGAAGCCCACCAGGTTCACCGCGCCCGTCTTGCCGGCGTTCCTGAGCCCGGTGGCGGCGCCCTCACCGGTGTTGAGGTTGGTGGCGAACACGCCGATCAGGTCCGGGTTCGCGGCCAGGGTCGCGGTCACCTTCGACGCGGCGGTGGCGGGCTCGTTGTCGGTGTACTGCTGGCCGATGTACCTGAGGTTCGGGAACGCCTTGATCGCCTCCTCGAACCCCTTGGCGCGCGCGTCCGTCGTCGACGTGCCCGCCTTGGTGTTCAGCACCAGCACCGAACCGCTCCTGCCGCCCGCGAGCTTGTTCAGCGTCTCGGCGGCGAGCTTGCCGCCCTGCTCGTTGTCGGAGGAGATGGAGGACAGGGCGATCGAGGTGTCCTGGAGCTTCGTGTCCACCTCGACGACCTTGATGCCCGCGTCCTTGAGCTGCTTCATGGGGCCCGCCATGGCCTTGTCGTCGGTCGGCGCGATGAGGACCGCGGCCGGCTTCGAGGCCAGGACGCCCGTGACGATCGGGGTCTGCTGCGCCGCGTCGAACTTGGCGGGCGCCTGCGTGTCGACCTCGTAGCCCGCCGCCTTCGCCGCCTCCTCGAAACCGCACCGCATCGAGATGTAGAACGGTTCCGCCGTGATGCCGGGGATCAGCACCAGCTTCTTGTTCGCGGCGGTGCCGCCCGAGTTCGAGTCGCCGATCTGACCACCACCGCCGCACGCGGCGAGGAGCAACGCTGCCGAGACAACCACTGCGGAGCGGATCTTCATCGGTCCAGCACCTTCCTAACGTTGGTTGCGCGCCCGACGCCGTGTCTGGTCCAGCCACACGGCGGCCACCAGCACGACCGCCACGGCGATCGGCTGCCAGAACTCCTTGACCCCGATGATCACGAGGCCCTTCTCCAGCACCGCCGGGATGAACACGCCGAACACCGTGCCCGGGACGGAGCCCGTGCCGCCGAAGATGCTCGTGCCACCCAGGACGACGGCGGCGATCGCGTTCAGGTTGTCCGTCTCGTGGCCGGTGACGACGGCGACGCGGAAGAACGCGTTGCCCATGAAGCCCGCGAGCCCCGCCAGCGCGCCCGCGAGCAGGTACACCTTCGTCAGGTGGCCGCGCACCGAGATGCCGACGCGCCGTGCGGCCTCCTCGTTCGACCCGACCGCGTAGGTGTAGCGGCCGAAGCGCGTGGTGGACAGCAGGAGTGCGCCGAGAGCGGTGACGACCGCGGCCACGATCACGATGTTCGGGATCCCGAAGTACGTGCCGGAGCCGAACGTGCGGTTCAGCCTGTCCGGGATGCCCGAGACGTTGGAACCGTTGTTGAGCAGCAGGGCCGCGCCCTGCGCCGCGCCGAACGAGCCCAGGGTCACGATGAGCGGCGGGATCTTCGCCCGCGAGATCAGCAGGCCGTTGAGCAGGCCCCACGCCGCACCGCTGACGACCGCGACCAGCAGGCCGAACCCGATCACGCCCCAGCCCGCGTTCGTCGCGTCACCGCCGGACACCGCGTTCATGGCCATCGCGGAGCTGACGGACGCGAACACCAGCACCGAACCGACGGACAGGTCGATGCCGGACGTGATGATCACGAACGTCATGCCGACGGACAGCACCAGCAACACGGCCGTCTCCGCCAGCAGGAACTGCAGCGTGGTCACCTGGAACACCGCGTCCGGGCGGATCGCGCCGAACACGGCGACCAGCACCAGCAGCACCAGGCCGATCCACAACGTGTTCGCCCCGGTCAGGCGCTTGATCAACGGCGTGCGCGGGTCGTCGGGCAGAGTTGACAACGCTGTCTTCTCGTCCGTGGTCATTTACGCCGCGTCCTCCTGGGTGAGGGCGCCGGTCATCGCGCCCACGAGCTCTTCGACGCTGGTGTCCGCCGCCTTGAACCGGGCCACGCGCCGGCCGAGGCGCAGCACCTCGACGCGGTCGGAGACCGACAGCACCTCGGGCATGTTGTGCGAGATCAGCACCACGGCGACGCCCTCGTCGCGCACGCGCCTGATCACGTCCAGCACGCGTTCCCGTTGCACCACACCGAGTGCGGCCGTCGGCTCGTCCATGAACACGAGCTTCGACGCCCACGCGACCGACCGCGCGACCGCGACGGACTGGCGCTGGCCACCGGACAGCGCCGCGATCGGCACGTCCACGCTCTGCAGCGTCGCGCCGAACCGCGCGAAGTGCTCGGAGGCCTGCCGCCGCATCGCCTTCTTGTCGAGCACGCCGAGCCGGCCGAGGAGGCCCGGCTTGAGGATCTCCCGGCCCAGGAACATGTTCGCGGCCGGGTCGAGGTCCGGCGCGACCGCGAGGTCCTGGAACACCGTCTCGATGCCGCGGTCGCGGGCGTCGTTGGGGGAGCCCAGGGTGAGGGGCTTCCCCTCGAACAGCAGAGTGCCGCCGGTCGGCTGCTCCACCCCGGCCAGGCACTTCACCAGGGTGGACTTGCCGGCGCCGTTGTCGCCGATGAGCGACACGACCTCGCCGGGGTGGGCGGTGAACGAGGCACCGCGAAGAGCTTCCACGGTGCCGTAGTTCTTCGTGAGATCACGAGCCTCCAGCAGCGGCTGGCTCATCGCTATGCATCCTCCACGGCGGAGAGAACGGGCGGGCGGCAGCGGATCGCCACCAGGTCACCGGTCAGGCCGAGCTCGCCGGCCGCGTGCGGCACGACGACGGTGCTGCCCTTGTGCACCTCCAGCCCGCCGAGCTGGCCGGAGCCCTCCAGCACGACGAGCACGGCGAACGACGGCTCCAGCGCGAAGGAGCCCTCCACGTGCAGGCGGTCGGCCTGGAAGAACGGGTTGGCGTCCTCGCCGAGCAGGTCGACCGACGGGGCCCACTTCTCGGACGTCTGGCGGACGAGCTTCGCGAGCTTGCCGCCCCAGCCCTGCCGGTCCACGCAGTCGAGCGCGACGTCGTAGCCGAGGCCGAGGTGGCCGACGTCGGCGTTGGCGAGGAAGCCCTGCCACTCGAGCGTCACCGAGAAGTCGGTGGGCTGCTGCAGTTCGACGATGAACACGCCCTCGCCGATCGCGTGCGGCACCCCGGCGGGAACGAACACCGTGTCACCGGGCCGCACGCACACCGGGTTCAGCGCGTCGAGCATCGCCTTCGTGTCCTGCGTGGCGACCCAGTCGGCCACGGTGTCCGCGGGCACGTCGTCGCGGAATCCGATGTAGACGGTCGGGTTCGGACCGGTCGTGCCGACGACGATCCACGCCTCCGTCTTGCCGTGGCGGCAGTTCAGGTGCGAGGACGCGAAAGCGTTGGACGGGTGGCAGTGCACCGGCAGGCGCTGCCCCGCGTCGAGCAGCTTGACCAGCAACGCCGTGTCCGCGCCGAACTTCGCCGCGTGGTCCGCGCCGAGCCACCCCGTCGGGTCCGCCTCCACGGCGTCGCGCAGGAGGACGCCGTTGGGCAGCGTTGTCAACCCGGCGTCGCTGCGTCCGTAGAGCGTCGTCGTGGAGGCCACCCAGTCCTCGGGCCCGAAGTCACCGCTCGTCCCGCCGCGCAGCGCGGCGATCGCCTCCCCGCCGCGGTAGAACTGCTTCGGCTGGTTGGCAGGCAGGTTGACAGGCTGGTGGAGCACACCAGAACTCACGCGTGGACCTCCCCGGATCCTCGTGGCACCAAGCGCACCGGCAGCACGACGCGGCGCGGTGGTGAGTTGTCGCCGTCCAGTCGGGCGAACAACAAATCGGTGGCCGCCTTGCCGAGCGCGCTCGCGTCGTGCGCGATCACGGTCACCGGCGGCGACAGCAGGTCGGCGAGTTCGAAGTCGTCGAAGCCCACCAGCGCGGGCCGTTCCGCGACTCCCGCGAGCGCGCGCAGGATGTAGACGGTGATGCGGTTGTTGCCGGCCACGATCGCCGTGGCGGGCTCGCGCATGCTCTGCAACCGCTGCAACGTCGTCGCGACGCTGCTCTCGTCGTGCGGCCCCATCGCCACGAGCTCCTCGTGGTACCCGATCCCGGCCCGCACGCAGCCCTCGCGGTACCCGCGCAGGCGCTCGTTGGCGGTGAAGATGTCCGGCGCGTCCCCGAGGAACGCGATGCGCCGGTGCCCGTGCGAAGCGAGGTGCGTGACGGCCTCGACGGTGCCGCCGATGTTGTCCACCAGCACCGTGTCGGCGACGACGTCACCGGCGGGCCGGTCCAGGAACACCACGGGCGTCCCGGCGCGCATCTCCGGCACGAGGTAGCTGTGCTGCAACCCGGCGGGCACGATCAGCAGCCCGTCGACGCGGCGGGAGCAGAACTCCAGCGCCAGCTCGCGCTCACGCCCGGGATCCTCGTCCGACGACCCCGAGATCACCTGTCTGCCCCGCAGGCGGGCGATTTCCTCGACAGCGCGGGTCACGCCGGAGTAGAACGGGTTGCCGACGTCCTCCAGCACCAGCCCGATCGTGCCGGTGGACGACCCCCGGCGCAGGTTGCGGGCACTGAGGTTCCGCCGGAACCCGAGCTGGTCGATGGCCGCGAGCACGCGCTCGGCGGTGGACGGGTGCACACCCGGCTCGTCGTTGACCACGCGCGAGACGGTCTTGATGCTCACGCCCGCGAGCCGCGCGACGTCGTTCATCGTCGCGCGACGTACCTTGCGCTGACCGGCTACGGACCCGCTGGGGGACAACGTTGTCATAGTGGCCGTATCTCACCTCGGCTTTACGTCGATGTCAACAGTTTCCTGACCGGTCCAGGACCCCTCCGCCACCCCTGATGTCCGGAACAGGACAAGTGGGCGCGATGGTCTTGACCTCCACCGTGTGCGCTCCGCGATGATCAGGTGACGGACAGCGCCGGCGGCGCCGTCCGGTCTCGAGGCCCCCGGGCCGGGGTGTGCGTGCGGCGGCGGCGCACCCCGGTCCGGTCCCCGGATCGGCTCCCTGGTCCGGCTTCCCGGAGCGACTCCTCGGTGGGGCCGCTCGGGGTACGCGCTCGAGGGTCCGGCTCGGGGCATGCGGCTCGGGGTATGCGGCTCAGTGGGTGCCGCTCAGTGGGTGCCGCTCAGGGGTCCGGTTTGGGGCAGTTCGGCTTAGTGTCGGGTGCCGCACGGCTGGGTGTCGCGCGTGCTGCGCGGCATGCTCGCGCAGGGGTCCCCTTTGATTTGGCGTCCCCCGCGACCCAACGTACAGATGAGGTCTGACAGTCACGCGGCTCTGACGGTCACGCGACCCCGGCAGACGCGCGACTCCGGCAGTCACCCGGTCGGATCGTCAGCCGATGCCGAAGGCGAGTGCTGGCGCGATGGCGAAGCCGAGCCGTCCGGACGATACGGCTCTGATCAGCGGTGATGACGCAATCGTCGCGAAGCGGCGATGACTTAACCACGCGCGATACAGGACCCAAGGCGACCACCACGCAAAGGTGACAACGCCGCAAGGCGGCCACCCCGCTGGAACCGCGACCGACTCCACCCTCGAAGCCCACCCCGAACCACCCAACCGGACCACTTCCGCCGGCCACCACCCCGCCCCCACCCCCTCTAGGGTGAAACCCGTGGAAGCACTGGACCCCATCGAGTCGGTCAACACCTTCATCGGCACGAAGGACGAGGGCAACACCTTCCCGGGCGCCTCCATGCCCTTCGGCAAAACGCACAGCAGCCCCATCGGCTCGCACTACGCCGGCTACCGCTACGACGACCGGCACATCCACGGCTTCGGCCACTTCTTCCTGTCCGGCGCGGGCTGCTGGGAGCAGGGCGGTCTGGTCTCGATCCTCCCGGTCACGCAGCTCCCGCAGAGCTTCGACCACAAGCGCTACGCCAGCGGCTACACGCACGACGGTGAGATCGGCAAACCCGGCTACTACAAGGTGAAGCTGGACCGGGACATCACGGTCGAGTGCACCGCGACCACCAGGACGGGCGTGGAGCGGTACACGTTCCCCAACGGCGTCCAGGGCACGCTGCTCGTCAACGTCGGCCAGGCCAACGACAAGGAGCCGGTCAGCGCCAGTTCGGTCCGCGTCGTCGACGACCGCACGATCACGGGAACCGTGGAGACGCAGGCGTTCTGCGGTGGCCGGCCCTACCTGACGTATTTCACCACCAGGTTCGACCGGCCGTTCGCGAGCTTCGGCACCTGGGGTCCGACGGGGCCGAAGCCGGGTCAGACCGAGTCGAGGGGCGGCGCGGGGCTGAGGGGCGCCTGGGTCACGTTCACGCCGGGACCGGTCACCGCGAGCACCGCGCTGTCCCAAGTGGACGAGGCGGGTGCGACCGGCAACCTCGAGGCCGAGACGGGGGGCAGGTCCTTCGACGAGCTCCGCAACGAGGCCCAGCAGGCGTGGCGCGACGAGCTCGCGTGCATCGAGATCGACACGGACGACTGGGACGAGCGCGCAGTCTTCTACACCGCGCTCTACCACGTGCTGCTGCAGCCGCTCACCGGAAGTGACGCCGACGGCCGGTACCGCGGCTTCGACGGCCAGGTCCACCACGCGGACGGCTGGACGTACTACGAGTACTACTCGCTCTGGGACACCTACCGCGCCCACAACCAGCTGCTGGCGTTGCTCCGCACCAAGCGGTCGCAGGACATCGCGAGGAGCATCCTCGCCATCCACGAGCAGGGCGGCTGGTTGCCGCGGTGGGCGTTCGCGAACCAGGAGACGAACTGCATGACCGGTGATCCGGTCACGCCGTTCCTGGTCGACCTGTGGCGGTTCGGGCACCTCGAAGGCCTGGAGGAGCAGGCTTACCGCGCGCTGGTGCAGAACGCCGACGGGGTCCCGCCGGCCTCCAGCAGGTTCCAGGGCAGGTCGGGCAACCCGAGCTACCTCGCCAACGGGTTCGTCCAGTACGACAAGCGCTTCCCCAAGAAGGGGCAGGACACCGACCCGCACCACGGCGCGTCCGCGACGCTGGAGTACGCGCTGGCCGACGCCACGCTCGCCGTCATGGCCGAGGCGCTGGGGCACCGGGAGGACGCGGAACGGTTCAGGGTGCGCGGCCTCAACCACCGGACCCTGTGGGACCACAGCGTCACGGACCGGGGCTTCACCGGCTTCCCCCGGCCCAAGCTGCCCAACGGTGCCTGGCTGGACCCGTTCACGCCGCAGGGGCCGGAAGGGTTCCACGAGGGCACGGCGTGGCAGTACCAGTGGCTCGCGCAGCACGACGTCACCGGGCTGATCACGGCGCTCGGTGGCAAGGCGGCGGCCGAGGCGCGGCTGGACGACTTCTTCGCGTACCCGGACCTTCTGACGGACCCGAAGCGCACAGTCCGCGAGAAGTGGGTTGTCGGGCCGTACGACTACTACAACCAGTTCAGGTACAACCCGAACAACGAGCCCGATCTGCACGCGCCCTGGATGTACGCGCTCATCGGCAGGCCGGAGAAGACCTCGGTGGTGGTGCGGGCCGCGCAGACGTTGTTCGTCAACGGGCCGGCGGGCGTCACGGGCAACGACGACCTGGGCACGATGTCGGCCTGGTACGTGTTCAGCGCGCTCGGGATGTACCCGGTCGTGCCGGGTACCGGGGAGTTCGTGCCGCACGCGCCCAGGTTCCGCAAGGCGGTCGTCCACCTGGAGAACGGGCGGGACGTCGTCATCGAGGCCGAGGCCGCCGACGTCGCGAAGACGCAGGTGGTGCAGCGCGTTCGCAGCGGGTGGCTGTCGAAGTCGAAGGACCGGATCGAGCTCGCGGAGCTGCGGTCCGGCACCACCCTCGAGGTCGACCTCCACACACTTCCCAATTGAGACGCTCGTTCGGTCGTAGGCTCGTGCGATGGGCATCTGCGCGAGCTGCGGCACGGACTTCGCGCCCCTGCCGACGCGGGCTCGGTACTGCTCCAACGCGTGCCGCCAGCGCGCGTACCGCCGGCGGTCCTCCGGTACGTCCACTGTGGTCACCGAGCTGCCGGCGTACGACGACGTGTTCGTCGGCAGGGAACGCGAGCTGGCCGAGCTGCTTCCGTTGCTGCGCAAGCACAGGGTGCTCACGGTCGTCGGGTCGGCCGGGGTCGGGAAGACGCGGCTCGCGGTCGAGCTGGCCCGGCGGGCGCGGCGGACCGAGGTGCGCACGGTCGAGCTGGGCAGGCTGAGCCGGCCGGACCAGGTGGTGCAGGCGTTCGCGGAAGCCGTTGGGGTGTACCAGCACTCGGGCTTCTCGCTGCGGGCCACGCTGCTCGCCGAGCTGGGCCACCGCCGGGTCCTGCTCCTCGTCGACAACTGCGAGCACCTCGTCGAGGAGTGCTGCGAGGTCGTGGACGCGCTGCTGTCGCGCTGTCCGAACGTGCAGGTCCTCGCGACGAGCAGGGAGGCGCTCAGAGCCGTCGGTGAGGTCGTGTACCCGCTGCACGGCATGGACTCCGACGCCGTCCGCCTCTTCGCCGAACGCGCCGGTGCCGCGGCTGACCACGCCTGTGTCGCGGCGATCTGCGCGCGGCTCGACGGTGTGCCGCTCGCCGTCGAACTGGCCGCGAAGCTCTCGGCGACCGTGCCGCCGGCCGAGCTCGCGGACCGCCTCGACCACCGCCTCGACCTGCTGAGCGACGCGGGGGAGCAGGCTCGGCACCGGAGCCTGCGCGCGGCCGTCGCGTGGAGCCACGACCTGCTGACCACGCGGGAGCAGGAGCTGTTCCGCAGGCTTTCGCTGTTGCCCGGCGGGTTCGGGCTGGAGATCGCCGAGGTGGTGCACGGCGGCCCGGTGATCGCCCTGCTCGGCGCGTTGCGGGCCAAGTCGCTGGTGGTGCGGGGCAACGACGGCCGGTTCCGGATGCTGGAGTCGATCCGCCTCTACGCGGAGGAACGGCTCGCCGAGCACGGCGAGCGCGAGGTGATCGCCGAACGGATCATCGCCTGGCTGTGCGAGAAGGGCGAGCCGGGCGTCTCGTCGTCGATCCTCACGCCGGAACAGATGAAGGCGCACCACGAGGAGTACGACAACGCGACGTACGCGTTCCACCGTTTGGTGGCGCCGCAGGACGACCGCAGGCTGATGCTCGCCACGATGCTGCTGCGGGTGTGCTTCGACCGCGGCTACTTCACCGAGGCGGGCGCGGTGCTCATGCAGGTGCTGGACCAGACGCCCGCCGACACCCGCTACCGGATCCTGGCGCTGGAGTACGCGTCCCTGCTGGCACGGCACGAAGAACGCCACGACGAGGCGGTGGCGTACGCGCTCGAAGCGGTCGAGACGGCCGAGGCCGGCGGGCAGGACCTGATCCTGTGCCGGCTGTTCCGGACGCTGGCGGCCGCCTACGACGGCATGGACGACGTGCCGAACACCATGCGGGCGCTGCGCCGCTCGATCGAGCACGGCGTGCGCAACGGCAACGACGTCAGCGTGGCCGTGTCGAGCCAGAACCTCGGCTGGGGGCTGCTCGTCCAGGGCGAGGTCGACGCCGCCGCCGAGCTGGTCGAGGCCGCGCTGCCGGTGCTCAGGGCGCACGCGCGGCGGGACGTCGTGGCCATCACCGTGCACTCCGCGGGCTGCATAGCCCTGGAACGCGGTGACCTGGCGACGGCCGGCGCCCGGTTCGCCGAGAGCGCGCGGATGACGGCGGACACGCCCCGTGCCGTGCTGGAGCCGGTCGAGGGGTGCGGGCTCGTCGCGGTGCTGTCGGGACGGCACGAGCTCGGCGTGCGCCTGCTGGTCGCGTGCCACCAGATGCGCACGACGTGGGTCGTCCCGCCGGACCCGTGGTGGCGGCGGAAGATGACGGCCGCGATGGACCTCGCGCGGGAGTCGCTGACCCGCGCGGCCTTCCACCGGGCGCTCACCGCCGGGCGGGCCATGGACGTGCGGCACGCCCTGGAGACCGCGCTCGACACCGGATTCGCCGGGGACCCGGTGCTGAGCGACCGGCAGCGCATGGTCGTCGAGCTCGTGGCGCAGGGCTTGACGAACGCCCAGGTGGCGGCCAAGCTCGGGATCTCGCACCGGACCGTGGAATCCCACGTGCACAACGTGAAGACCGCGCTGAACCTCTCCTCCCGCGCACAGCTGGCGGCGTGGGCCCGGTCGCGCTGAATCGTCCAACTGAGACGTAACGCTGCGCGTCATCCGGATGACTTCCGAGCCCCGGCCGTTCATCGTGTGCGGAACGACCGACCTGGGGAGGGCGACGTGGAACCGATCCGCCTGCTGCACCCCGACCTCGTGCCGCAACGCCGCGAGGCGCTGCAGCACGCCGCGTCCACGCTGGTCCAGATGGGCCTGGACGACACGGTGCTGTCGGCGCCGCTCGTGCACCAGCGCCTCGCCCACGTGGTCCTGGCCACCAGCGGCATGATCGAGTGGGCTCCCGGTTCCGGAGCCTGCGACGACGGTCCCGACGAGCGCTTCGGCGTCGAACGGGTCGCCGGCGACCGCGGCGGCGTCTTCCTCTCCGGCGTCCTCATCGCCTACCTCGACGTGCTCGACAACGCGGCCAGGATGAGCACGTCGATCAGCGAGGACGCCTGGCGCACGCTGCTCTGGGCGCCGACCGCGCTCTTCGACCACGTGCTGCGCCGCCCCCAGGTGGGCATGACCGTCGTGCCGCCCGGCCGCGGCACCGAGGACCTGCCGCACGAACGCGCCCAGGCCGGGCAGCGCCTCTACTTCGCGCTCATGCAGGCGGCCCGGTTCGCCGTCAACGGGGTCGTGCGCGCCCAGGACGACCGCACGCTCGTCGAGGACTGCGTCACGCTCGCCACGGCGTGTCTGCGCGCCGCCGCCGTGGCGCTCGCGTTCGCCGCGGACGTCGTGGACGACCCGCCGGAGCTGGTCGTCGAGACCGCCGAGCACCGGTACCTGTGGCAGGTGGTCGGCGACGTGCGCGCCGCCGTTCCGAGGGCCAGGTTCGACCAGTTCTCGGCCGCGCTGCGGAGGTTGGACGACTTCCGCGCCGCATGCCCGTTGCTCGTCGCGGGCGGCTGACCCGTTCGTCTCGACTTCGCGCCGACTTTCGTCGTTCCGCTCCGTGCCCCGCCCGGCGCTGACCTACCGTCTCGCCCATGACGGAGGAACGGCCGGCGGTCGTGGTGCGGGACGTCCGCAAGAGCTACGGCGAGCTGAAGGCGGTGGACGGTGTCTCGTTCACCGTGGCCGAAGGGGAGTTCTTCGGCATCCTGGGCCCCAACGGCGCCGGGAAGACCACCACGCTGGAGATCGTCGAGGGACTGCGCGAGCCCGACAGCGGCGAGGTGCGGCTGCTCGGGGAGAGCCCGTGGCCGCGCAACGTGAAGTTGTTGCCGCGCATCGGGGTCCAGCTGCAGGCGTCGTCGTTCTTCGAGAAGCTGACCGCCAAGGAGCAGTTGCAGACGTTCGGCTCGCTCTACGGCGTGAGTCCCGGTACGGCCGCGGACATGCTGGAGCTGGTCGGCCTGGCGGACAAGGCGAACGAGCAGGAGAACAAGCTCTCCGGCGGTCAGCGCCAACGGCTCTCCATCGCCTGCGCGCTCGTGCACGACCCGGACGTCGTGTTCCTCGACGAACCGACCGCGGCGCTCGACCCGCAGGCGCGCCGCAACCTCTGGGACGTGCTGCGCGCCATCCGGGAGCGCGGCAAGACCATCGTCTACACCACGCACTACCTCGACGAGGCCGAGATCCTCTGCGACCGCGTGGCCATCATGGACACCGGCAGGATCCTCGCGCTCGACCGGCCGGCGGTGCTGGTGCGCGGGCTCGACGCGCCGACGCACGTGACCCTGCAGAAGGGCGTCGTGCCCGTCGCGGACGCCGTCGCGATCGAAGGGGTCGAGGAAGCGCACGAGGACGAGGTGTCGCTGACGATCTCGACCCGCCGCCCCGCTCCCGTGCTCTCCGCACTGGCCGAGCGCGGCGCGCTCGACGGCCTGCAGGTCCGCACGGCCACCCTCGAAGACGTTTTCCTCACCCTGACCGGTCGGGAGTACCGCGCATGACCGCGTTCAAGACGCTCTCGGTGGCGATGCTCAAGGGGTTCGTCCGGGACAAGGTGACGCTGTTCTTCACCTTCCTGTTCCCGTTGATGTTCCTCGTCATCTTCGGACTGGTCCTGCGCGACGCGGGCACCGACAGGACGAGGATCGCGCTCGTCGGCGACGGCCCGATCGTCAGCGCGCTGCGGGACAGCGGCACCCTCGAGTTCGAGCCGTACGACGACGAGAACGCGGCTGTCCGGAAGGTGAAGGACGGCGACCTCCCCGCGGCGCTGATCGTCCGCGGCCAGGAGGTCGACGTCCGGTACGCGCAGAGCGACCAGGTCGAGTCGGCGACCGTGCTCGGGATCGTGAACGGGTTCGTGGACAAGGCGAACCTCGCCGCGACCGGGCAGCCGCCGCGGTTCACGTTCGCCTCGGAGAGGGTCGAGGACGCCACCCTCAAGCCGATCCAGTACCTGACGCCGGGCATCCTGTCATGGGGTGTGGCGGTGTCGGCGGTGTTCGGGTCGGCGCTCACGCTGGTGTCGTGGCGGCGCAAGCAGGTGCTGCGGCGCATCCGGCTCGCCCCGGTCTCGACGACCTCGGTGCTGTCGTCGAGGGTGCTCGTCAGCGCGGGGGTCGCGCTGCTGCAGGGCGCGATCTTCATCGGCATCGCGTCGCTGCCGGTGTTCGGGCTGCGGCTGTCGGGCCACTGGTGGCTCGCGATCCCGTTGCTGCTGCTGGGAACCATCGCGTTCTTCGCGCTCGGCATGCTCGTCGGCGCGTTCGCGAAGACGGAGGAGGCGGCGTCCGCGGCGGCGAACATCGTGGTGCTGCCCATGGCGTTCCTGTCCGGCACGTTCTTCCCCGTCGACCGGGCACCCGCGTGGCTGCAGTTCGTGTCGAAGATCTTCCCGTTGCGGCACATGAACGACGGCATGCTCGACGTGCTGGTGCGCGGCAGGGGGATCGAGGCGCTCGCGGTGCCGGCGGCCGTTCTCGTCGGCTTCTCGCTCGTGGTCGGGTTCGTCGCCTCCCGCGTCTTCAAATGGGAGGAATAGGACACCCCCCGGTGCGTTGTGCTCCCAGTCACGGTTCATGATGAACAACCATGACGTTCTCCAGCGTGGTCGGACGGTTCCGCATCCTCGCCCTGGCCGAGGCGGTCTCCTGGGCGGGCCTGCTGCTCGGGATGTTCTTCAAGTACGTCGTCGTGCAGAACGAGATCGGCGTCAAGATCTTCGGTCCGATCCACGGCTTCGTGTTCGTCGCCTTCATCCTCGTCACGCTGATGACGAAGGAGCCGCTCAAGTGGGACGCGCGCACGCTCGTGCTCGGCCTGCTGTCGAGCATCCCGCCGTTCGGCACGGTGCTCTTCGAGCGCTGGGCCGCGAAGACCGGCCGCCTCGACGAGCCCGCTAGCGCACCATCTCCCGAACAGCTCTGAGCTCCACCTGCGGGTCGCCCTCGTGGTAGATCCGCTCGGAGGTCTCGATGTTGTCCAGGAAGCGCTGGTACTTCACCGCGTTGTGCAGGCGTGACGCGCGGCGGGCGACGTCGAGGGCCTCCAGCGGGCGGCTGTCCGGGCGGTGCCGGAGCCACGCTTCGCTCCACACGCGCCTGATGTGGTCGTGCAGCTCGGGCCCGGCGTACTCGAGCACCCGGCACGCGTCGAGCGCGGGGTGACCCCAGACGGCGTCGGAGAAGTCGATGACCGCGCCGCCGCGGCGCCAGTTGCCGGGGTGGAAGTCGCCGTGCGTCAGCGTGTCCGGCAGCCCGAACGACGGCATCGCGACGGCGGTCGGGGGGAGTCGCGGCGCGCCGGCCAGCGCGTTCTGCACGGCCACCCACCGCGGCACGACGAGGTCGACGTGCTCGGCGGTGACCGGCCAGCACTTGTCGCCGGGGGCGTCGGCGAGCAGCACCCGCCGGGGTGCCGAGGCGATCACGCGAGGGACCAGCGTCGGGTCGTGCCGGCCGACCAGGTCCACCACCGCGCCCTCGTCGGCGAAGAACGACGGGATGGCCTTGAGCCACACCGGGCCGTCCGCGGTCGGCAGCCGGAAGACGGTGGAGAGGTTCCAGGTGCGCACCTGCACCGCGGGCCCGGTGCGGTCGACCCGCGCGTCCGCCCACGCGACCAGTTCGGCCGGGCCGCCCGGCCGGGCGTACGGCAGCCGGTGCTCCGCGTCGGGCTCGGGCTCGGCGGCCGGGTGGAGCCGCGAGCGGTCGGGTTCGCCGAGCGCCTCGACGTGGTAGGTGACCTGGCCGCCCCACGGCGCTTCGCCGCCCTGCACGGAGACCAGCCGCAGCACGTGCGTCGGCACCCCGAGCAGCTCTTCCAGCACCTCGTTGACGGGCTCGACGTGGTTCCAGTCCCGCGTGGGGACCGGCAGCGCGTCCGTGCGGCCCGCGAACCCGCTCGGCGCGCTGACCAGGGCGACGACCGTCCGCTCCGTCATGCCGTCACCAACTCGAGCGCCGCCCTCAGGTGCCGTTCGGGATCACCCTCGTGGTAGATCCGCTCGGAGTCCTCCACGTTGTCGAGGAACTCCTGGTACTGGACCGCGCTGAGCAGGTGCGCGGCCCGGCGGGCGGCGTCGAGCGCTTCCCGCGGCCTGCTGTCCGGGCGCAGCTCCAGCCACGCCCTGCTCCACACCTCCGCGACGTGGTCGCGCAGGTCCGGCCGGCAGAACTCGACCAACCGGCCCGCGTCCAGCGCGGGGTGCCCCCACACGGCGTCGGAGAAGTCGATGACCACACCGCCGCTGAACCAGTTGCCGGGGTGGAAGTCGCCGTGCACGAGCGTGTCGGGCAGCCCGAACGACGGCATCGGCACCGGGCACCGCCGCACCCGCGGCTCACCCGCCAGGGCGTGCTGCACCGCGACCCAGCGCGGCACGACCTCCTCGACGTGCTCGGGCCGCGTGTCCCAGCAGGCCTCGCCCGGTGCCGCCGCGAGCAGGACCCGGCGCGGAGCGGAGGCGATCACCTCGGGCACGAGGCCGGGGTCGTGCTCCGCGACCATCGCGATCACCTCGGCCTCATCGGCGAAGAACGGCGGCACGGCCTTCAGCCACACCGGGCCGTTCGCCGTGGGCAGCCGGTGCACCGACGACAGGTTCCACGACTTCACCTGCACCGCGGGGCCGGTGCGGCCGACCTGCGCGTCGGCCCAGGCGAGGAGCTCGGCCGGACCGCCCCTGCGCGCCCACGGCAGCCTGCGCGGGGCGTCGTCCGCCGGTTCGCGGGCGGGGTGCAGCCGCGAGCGGTCGGGTTCGCCGTGCGCCTCGACGTGGTAGGTGACGACGCCGCCCGAGCCGGAGGAACCGCCCTCGGCGGACACGAGCCTGAGCACGCTCGTCGGCACGCCCAGCAGGCGTTCCAGCGCCGCGTTGACGGGTTCGGTGTCCGCCCACCGGGGGCTGTCCACCGCGATCGGCCCGATGCGGCCCGCGAACCCGCTCGGGGTGCTGACCAGGGCGATGATCGACCGTTCCGTCACGCGACCATCATCGCGACGGGCTCAACCGGATTTCAGTCCTCGAAGTCGCCGCTCGCCCGGCGGACCTTGGCGAGCAGGTCGGTGAGCTGCTCGGTCTGCCGGTCGGTGAGGCCCTTGAGCCCGAGGTTCACCTCGACGACGGCCGCGGTCGCGCTCTCCCGGCGCTGGAGACCGGCTTCGGTGATCTCCACCAGCGTGGTGCGGCGGTCGGTCGGGTGGGGCGTGCGGCGGACCAGCCCGTCGCTCTCCAGCCGGTCGACGATGTTCGTGACGCTCGTCGGGTGCAGCTGCAGGCGCTCGCCCATCACGCGCATCGGCAGCGCGCCCTTGCGGGAGAAGTAGAGGAGCACCAACGCCTCGTAGCGCGCGAACGTGAGCCCGTGCGGCTTGAGGGCCGCGTCCACGGCGGACTGGATGATCTGCTGGACACGCATGACGCTCGTGACGGCGGCCATCGACGTGGAGGAACCCACCCGGTCGTCCCACAGCTCGGCCGCGCGGGCGATCGGATCGAACGGCAGCGGTGTCATGTGCACGGAAGCTACCAGTCAGTACCACCCGTGGATCACCTAGTGCTGCTGTTCGAGGGGCAGGTCCCGGCCGGGATGACGGTGATCGCACAGACCTGGCCTTCCGCCGGGCGGTCGGGCAGCGTGGGCGGCGGGCCCAGCCACCGCTGGGAGGGAAAACACCAGGAGGTCCGCGTGCTGGTCGCGTTCAGTGTTGCTCCGTCCGGTTCGGACTCGTCGGGAGGCGTCGCGAAGGCCGTCGCCGAGGCGGTCCGGGTCGTGCGGGAGTCCGGGCTGCCCAACGAGACGAACGCGATGTTCACGCTGATCGAGGGGGAGTGGGACGAGGTGATGGCCGTCGTGAAGAAGGCCACCGAGGCCGTCCAGGCCAGTGCGCCGCGCGTGTCGCTCGTGCTCAAGGCCGACATCCGGCCCGGCTACACCGGTCAGCTCAAGGCCAAGGTCGACCGGGTCGAGGAGCACCTCTCCGACACCCCGTGACGGCCCGGTCGCGCAGATCCTGCCCGGATGGCCGAAAGCTCTACGCCGGCATGGTGAGAGAGCCCGTGCGGCGGCGGTCGCTGCGTTAGCGTGTCGGGCGTGGACGCGAGGCAGCTGTGGTTGAGGTTCGAGCCCTACCACGACGTCACGTACTTCACGCCCGAGTCGCGCGCGGCGACCGACGCGCTGGGCTGCAAGGGCGGCTGGATGGGCTACTTCGGCATGCGCGCCGCGCCGCTGGGCGCCGCGTCGCCGGAGCTGGTGACGGCGGTGTTCTACAACTTCGCGCCGCGCATGGTCTCCCGTGCGCTGCCGGACGCGTGGGCCGTCGCCCCGCCCGCCGAGTTCCTGCGCGTGCGGCTCGAGGGCGTGGACGGGGCGTTGCGGCGGTTGCTGGGCGAGGTCGGCACGGCGGAGATCGCCGAGGCGGCCGGACTGGCGCGCGCGGCGGCGGAGGCCGCTCCGCTGGGCGGACGCCCGCTGGCGGCGGCGAACCGCGCGCTGCCGTGGCCGTCCGAACCGCACCTGGCCCTGTGGCACGCCTGCACGATCCTGCGCGAGGCCAGGGGTGACGGCCACGTGGCCGCTCTGGTGGCGCACGGCATCGAGCCGTGCCACGCGCTCGCGCTCTACGCGCGCGAACATTCCCTCGATCCGGCATACATGAGAACCGCGCGTGGTTGGACTGTCGAAGAGTGGGACGAAGTGTCGGACCTGCCCGGCGACCTCGCCGCGGTGGAACGCGCGACCGACGAGGCCGCGCTCGCACCGTGGAAAGCGCTGGGTGCCGGTCCGACAGAGCGGTTCGTCGAACTGATGACACCGCTTGCTCTACGCATCGCTTCGGCCAACGAGGCGATGCGCGTCAACCCGATGGCCCTGGACCCGGTCCGGGAACTAGCCGTGCCAGGATGGAACACGTGACAAGGCCTGATCCTCGCAAGACCGCCGCACTGTCCGCCGCGCTCTCGGGCGCCGTCGACCTGGGCGCCCTGAAGGCCCGAGCCGACGCGGCCCGCACCGCCTCGGCCGCGCCCGCCGCCTCCGGTGGCTCGCCCTCGCCCGACAACGGCTCCGCGCCGTGGATCGTCGACGTCACCGAGGCCTCCTTCCAGGCTGTGGTCGAGCAGTCCCTGCAGGTGCCCGTCGTGGTCCTGCTCGGCGCCTCCTACAGCCCTGAGTCGCAAGCGCTCGCCGCCACCCTCACCCGCTTCGCCCAGTCGTCGGGCGGCGCCTGGATCCTCGCGCGGGTCGACCTCGAGACCGCGCCCCGGATCGGGCAGGCGTTCGGCGTGCAGTCGGTGCCGACGACCGTGGCCGTCGCCGCCGGTCAGCCGATCGACGCGTTCGCGGGGCCGATCGCCGACGCCGAGCTCTCCCAGTGGATCTCGCGGTTGCTGGACGCCCTGCGCGACCGGCTGCCCGGCATCCGCGCCGGCGAGGCCCGCGCCGGCGCCCCCGTCGAGCAGGAGGAGGTCCCCGAGGACCCGCGGATCGTCGCGGCCGAGGAGGCCTTCGAGCGCGGTGACTACGCCGCCGCCCAGGGCTTCTACTCGGAGATCCTCGCGTCGGAGCCCGCCAACGAGCTCGCGCGGGAAGGCCTCGCCCAGGCCAGGTTCGCCGAGCGCGCCGAGGCCGTGGACCCGGCCGTGATCGCCAAGGCCGACGGCGCTCCGGAGGACATCGACGCCCAGCTGGCCGCCGCGGACGCCCAGGTGGCCGTGCAGCAGGTCGAGGAGGCGTTCCGGCGCCTGGTCGACACCGTCCGCCGCGTCCACGGCGACGACCGGGACCGGGTCCGCCAGCACCTGGTGGGGCTGTTCGAGCTGTTCCCGGCGGACGACCCGCGGGTCGCCGCGGCCCGGCGGAACCTGGCTTCGGCCCTGTACTGACGCAGTGCGGCCGGGGCTCTTCGGCGCAAGAGCCCCGGCCGACCCCCAGAGCGCGGATCAGCCGGCGGGAACCGCCGCGGCGCTGTCCACGAAGATCCGGTCCACGGTCAGGCCGTCCGGCGACGGGGCCTGGTTCTTGAACGGCACGCGGCCTTCGGCGCGCAGGTCCTCGGCCAGGCCGGGCTCACGCGGAGTCGTCACCGAGCCGCCGTCGACGCCCACGGCGCACATGCCGACGGACGTGCAGCTGTAGACGGGACCGTCCGGGCCGTCGTACCAGTGCTGCAGGTAGAAGACGTACCGCCCCTTCGGCAGGGCCGAGGCCACGTCCGCGAGAGCCGTCTCGGGCTGCCGGGAGAACTCCACGACGGCCTGCGGCACTCCGGCGCGGTTCGCCTTCTCCACCTGGATCGCCACGTTCGACGTGCGGTGGGCGGGCTTCCCGGGGTCGGTGTAGTCCCTGCCCTCGGTGACACCGCCGATCGTGCCCAGGACGACGAGCTGCGACTGCGACGCCAGCTCCTCGACGGTCTCCGGCTCCTCCGGCATCGAGCCGTGGACGGCGTGGGCGTCCCAGAAGCCCGGCGCGGCGGCGGGTGCGGGCGCGGGTGTGGACGAGCAGGCGGTGAGCACCAGTGCCGCGGCACCCACCAGGAACGAGATGCGCATCGGGTTCCTCATCAGTAGGCGCCGTTGATGTGGTTCTTGTCGTGCGTGGAGTAGTAGTTGTGGTCCGGGTTCCCGCGCATGCACGAACGGTTCGGCGTGCTGTACGAGCTGTTCTTGCCCGACGCGTGGCCGAGGCCCACGGTGTGGCCGATCTCGTGGCAGCCCAAGGACTTGTAGTTGCCGTGCGGCAGCTTGTTGTTGATCACGATCTCGTGCTGGTCGCACTTGGACGCGTTGACGCGCTTGACGCAGCTCGCCCACGCGTAGGCGTTCCGCAGGTCCGCCGGCGGGTTCCAGGTCGAGTACACCCACACGTCGACCTTGGTGTTGTACGTCGTGTTCACGCTCGTCGTCATGTCCGTCGGCGCGAGCGAGTTCTTCCGCGCCCAGTCGACGCCGGACTTCTGCGCCGAGGTGAGGTCGTCGTCGAAGAAGAAGCTGTGCGCCTTGTTGTCCGCGTGCGGGCTGAAGCTGTTGGCGGCCGCCGTGAGCGGTGCCGCGACCATCAGACCGAGGGCGGAGACCAGCACGACGAGCGTTCGCTGTTTCCCCATCAGCCCAGCTTGACGGGGCGCGCTGACAGATCGCTGACACCCACACCCCGCGATCTTCACCCGAACGGCTGACATAACCTGTCGGCCGTTCACACCGGTCGGGACACGCCAGGGGGCGAGATGGGCACGGGCTTCCACGCCGAACCAGAGGGCTTGAAGCACACGGCGGAGCACGACATGGGCAAGCTCGTCGAGCACACGGAGAGCGCCAGGCTCAAGCTCGCCGGCACCGAGCTGCTCGACGGCAAGGCCTTCGCGGGGCACGAGGAGGTCTACGACGCGCACCGCGAGTGGTTCAACGCGCGTTCGATGCTCCTCGGCGTGTTCGCGCGGAACAAGGAGAACCTGGAACTGGCCCAGCAGGCGCTGACCGAGGTCGCCGAGCGCTACATCGCCGTGGACGAGGACAACGAGCGGACGTTCGGGGGGATCCTGTCGTGAGCTGGGCCGACGACATGCAGAAGCACGCCGACTACTTCTGCAAGAAGTTCGACGAGCAGGAGGACTGGTTCTTCCCCGACCACCTGGAGGAGAACGCGAGCTACCCGACCGCCAAGGAGGACGTCCAGCGCCTCTTCGCCGAGTTCGGCCGGTTCATCGACGTCGAGGTGGCGCTCGAGGGCGTGAGCGAGGAGATCTCGTTGCTGTCCAAGGCAGCCGACGACATCGACCAGGACTTCTGCGAGGGCGTGCTCAACGACATCGACCTCTACCTGGAGAACTGGGAGGGCGACGCCGCCGACGGCTTCCGCTCGTACCTGCGCGGCCAGCCGAGCATCGAGGGCGCGCTCGCGCGCAAGCGGGACGTCGTCCGCGCCGCGAAGTACGCGATGCAGGCCTACGAGAAGTCGATCACCAGCTTCCGCGACGACGTGCTGAACTTCGTCGAGAAGGCGCAGAAGGGCGTCGAGGCGGGGGAGATCAGGGACGCCAAGGTCATGATCTCGCTCGCGTCCGCCGCGGTGTCGATCGGTGTCGCGGCGGCGACCGCCGGCACCGGCGTGGCGTTCATCGCCACGCTCGCGGTCGGCGACGCGCTGCAGACCGGTGCGGCCGGGGTCAACGCCACCTACCTCGAGGCGAACAGCACGGAGCAGGTCATCGGCGAAATGGGCTGGAAGGGCCAGGACATCCTGGAAACCGGCCGCAGGCAGATGGAGAAGGTCCGGGCCGGCTTCCGCGCCGTCGCCGAGAGCATGGCGGGTGCCGGGATGCTGGAGCTGAGCCCGCCGCGGCCCCGCCTCGTCACCGACGACCGGTTCGACCCCGGCGACTTCCACCAGGAGGACCGCAAGCCGCCGAGCAGGATCAGCCGCGAGGACCTGGTGGAGGAGCCGAAGGAACCGGACAGCGCTCCCGCCCGGTCGGCGTCGTGACGGAGGACCCGCAGGCGCGCGCCGCCCGGCTGCGCGCCCAGTCCGAAGAAGGCGCCACGAACGCCGACCGCCGTCTGCGGGCGAAGGAGTGGGCGGAGGAGCAGGTCGCCGCGGTCCGCGGCACGGCGAGGAGCGAGCACGGCGACGTGGCCGCCACCGTCGACCACTCCGGCCTGCTCCTGCGGCTCGAGCTGTCGCCGCTCACCAAGCAGGCCAAGCAGGACGACCTGGCGCACGCGATCACCGCCGTCGTGCGCCAGGCGACGGCCGACGCGCGGAACCAGGTGCGCGAGGTGTACGAGCGGCTGCGCAACGAGGGCGTCATCCGTTCCCTGCCGCCGTTCCTGCTGCCCGCACCCGACGTCCGGGCGGTGGAGCTGGCGCTTCCCGTGCGCGGCAACGCACCCGTGAAGCGGACCGGTGACCACACCGAGGAGGGGCCGCCGGAGAGCTGGCTCAAGGACGAGCCCTGGTGACACCCCGGTCAGTCGGCGCGGCGTCGTTCCAAGAGGACGGTGTCGCGCCATTCGCCGTGGTGCTGCGCGATCTTCTCGCGCAACCCCACCGTGCGGAAGCCCGCCTTGTGGTGCAGTGCGACGCTGGCCCGGTTCTCCGGGAAGACCACGGCCTGCAACGTCCAGAAGCCGTCGGCGTCCGCCGCCACGACCTGGTGGTGCAGCAGGGTTTTGCCCACTCCCCGGCCCTGTGCCGCGTCGGCCACGTAGATCGACGTCTCGGCCACGCCGGAGTAGCACTCCCGCGCCGAGACGGCCGTCGCGGCGGCCCAGCCGGCGATCTCGCCGTCCAGCACCGCGATCCAGCGGTGGTCCGGTAGCCACTTGGACTCGAGCACCCGGCGCGAGGGCACCTCGGTCTCGAAGGTCGCGTTGCCCGAGGCGATGCCCTCGCCGTAGATGCGGCGGACCTCCGGCCAGTCCGCGGCGGTCATCGCGCGGACGGTGACGCCGTCGACCGGGCGGACGGTGCCCGACGACAGCGCGCCCATCACCGCGTCCGCCGCGTGGGGCAGACCGGTGCAGCAGGCCGGGTTGACCGTGACGAGGGTGGTCGTGCCCTCGCGCTGGACGTGGAGGAAGCCGACCTCCGCCAGCTTGCGGACGTGGTGCGAGCAGGTGGACTGGCTCACGCCCAGCAGCGTCGTCAGCTCGCCGACCGTCACCGGTGCCGAGGCGGACGCCACGTGGTGCAGCAGGCGGACCCTGGTCGGGTCGGACAGGGTCGAGAACCACGAGGCGTAGGTCGCGGCTTCATCGGTCAGCACCCGCCGAGTATCGACGCCGATCGATGGAGGGTCAAACCGAGTACTTCTTCACGCAGAACGACAGGCCGCGGAAGAAGCCGTCGCCGAACGCCTCCACGCGGGCGAAGCCGGAGGGGACCGCCTTGCCGTTCACGTCGGACGCGATGAGGCTGTCGTCGGCCAGCAGCTCCGCCACGGCCTCGTCCAGGTCGCCGGGGGACAGGCGCAGGCCCGCCGCGGCGTCGGGACGGTTGGTGAGGCCCGCCCACGCGCCGGTCAGGCACGCGGTGCGCTGGCCCGCGGCGTCGTCGTCGAGCTTGAAACCCGTGGCGTGCTGGATCGACAGCGAGAAGCGCGAGGCGATCACGGCGAACGCGGCGAAGTCGCCGATGCCGCCCTTCGACCCCTTCTTCGGCGGCGTGCCGATCTTCACCAGCTGCGGCAGGTCGAGCTGGAGCTGGTTCACGGCGGGGCAGTAGGAGGCGGGGGAGGTGGTCTGCGCGTCGGCGCAGGGCTTGATCCCGGCCCTGTCGAAGGCGGGGAAGACCGCGCCGCTCGACTTGTAGGCGTCGCGCAGCGACTCCTCCAGCGCGCGGAGGTACTTCTCCTCGTCGATCTTGGCGTTGCCGCGGCCCTGCCCCCGGTCGGAGTCCGAGAGGTCGAAGGGGCGTTCGGTGATGCGCTTCGAGATCTCGGCCTCGTTGATCTCGGCGCAGCGGGCGGCGCCGCGGACGAAGCCGAACTGGAACGCGGAGACGCGGTCGAACGCGCTGCCGTGGGCGCCCTGCTTCTCGAACGACGTGCCGGCGCTGTCGCGGATGAAGAACATCGTCTGCAGGACCTGGTTCAGGCCCTCGCCCGTCGAGAGCTCGAAGTGCTTGGACCTGTTCTCGGCGATCCAGCGCATGAAGACGCCGGTGTAGCAGTCGGCCTGCTGCTCCTTGACGATCGACGGCGTGTTCGGGCCGATGCCGGAGGCGGGGCCGAGCTTGTACTGCACGGCGTGGCCCATCTCGTGGGCGAGGACCGTCACGACCGCCATGGGGCCGAAGGAGTCGTTGAGCATCGGCAGCAGCTCGCCGCGGTCCCAGGTGATGCTGTCGTCGAGGGCGCAGTAGAACGCGTTCGCGATGCCGGTGGTGTTGAGCTTGCAGACCTCGACGCCCTTGCCGTTGGCGTCGTAGGAGATGAAGCGCTTGACGGGCTCGAAGGCCTTGCCCCCGAACGAGCGGGGGAGCTCGTCCTTCCAGAACTCCTGCACGTCGGCGAGGGTGTTGATGGCCAGGCGGTCCATCTCGCCGCCGTCGCCGTTCTGCACGCTGAGGTCCGCGTCGGGGACGCCCTTCTTCGGGCCGGACGGGCCGTTGGAGATCTCGAGCCCCGCGACCTTCGTGGGGTCGGGGCGCTCGCCCTTCGGTTCGCCCTCGACCACGGAAGCGCACGCGGTCAAAGCTGCGGTCGCGGCCAGCGCGACGGCGATTCGTCCGAATCCCATGAGGTCAGACCCTACTAAGCGCCGTTCGGCCACGTGCAGCAAGTGCCGGAGGCACCGCCGAACCTGCCCTTCGTGACGTTCACCGAGGTCACGGTGCGCAACACGGACCTGATCGGCGGCACGCGGAAGGTCCCGGCGCGCGGATCTCGGTCGTGACGGACCAGGCTCCCGCGCTCCGGCGCTGGAGCCCGCACCCGGTCACCGAGCCGGTGCGGGCTTCCGCTCGCCCGCGATCATGCTGTAGGTACACGTGCATGGGCGAGAGTCTCTCCGACCGCATCCGCGGCTTCGACCACCACGACCAGGCCGTCGTCCCGACGATCCACGCCCTGCTCGCCGACCTCCGCCAGGGCTGCCCGGTCGCGCGCAGCGAGGCCTACGGCGGGTTCTACGTCGTGGCGAAGCAGGACGACATCGTCACCGTCGCCAAGGACGGCGAGACCTTCAGCGCCGCGGTGCGGGGGCTCGGCGCGGTCGCGATGGTGCCCGACGCCGAGACCACCCGCGCACCGCTCTTCGAGTCCGACCCGCCGGTCCACACGGGCTGGCGCAACGTCCTGCAGGACTTCTTCACGCCACCGGCCGTGCGCAGGCACGAGGCGTTCATCCGGCAGGTGACCGGCCAGGTCGTCGGCGAGGTGGCGCCACGCGGGCGGTGCGAGGTCGTCGGTGAGCTCGCCGCCCGCATCCCGTCCCTGGTGATCGCCGAGGTCATGGGCGTGCCGCGGGAACGGCAGCACGAGCTCGCCGGACTGGCGAGGGACCTCGTCGCGCCGAGGTCGGTGCAGGACGCCCACCGCGCCGGAGCCGGCCTGGTCGAGTTCCTCCGCGCCGAGATCGCCGAGCGGCGCGACCGCGAGGACACCGGCGGTGACGTGCTGACCGCCGTCGTGCACGCCGAGGTGGACGGCCGGACCGCCACGGACGCCGAACTGCTCAAGTACGCGTTCCTGATGGTCAGCGCGGGCTTCCTCACCACCGTCGACACCATCTCCAGCCTCGTGCTGCAGCTGGCGCAGGACCCGCCGACGCGGCGCCGGGTCGCCGCCGACCGCACGCTCGTGCCGAAGCTCATCGAGGAGGTCGTGCGCCACGAGTCCGCGGTCGCCGCCACGGGGCGCACCGTGCTCGCCGAGACCACCCTCGGCGGCGTCGACCTGACGCCCGGCGACCGCCTGCTGCTCGCCTGGGGCTCCGGCACCCGCGACGAGCAGTACGTCGACGACCCCGCCGAGTTCCGGCTCGACCGGCGCCAGCGCGGCCGCGACCTCGGCTGGGGAGCGGGCGTGCACCGCTGCCTCGGCATGCACCTGGCGCGGCTGGAGCTCGGCATCGTGTTCGACGAGGTGCTGACCGCGATGCCCGAGTTCGAGGTCGAGCCCGGCACCGAGCCCGAACGCACCTACGGCGTGCTGCGCGGGGTGCGCCACCTGCACCTGACCTGGCCCGTCTGAGCCGGTGCGGCCGCGCTCAGAGGCCGCACTTCTTCGGGCCCTCGAACACGCCTTCGCGGAACCGCGCCACGCGGGCGAACCCCGGGTCGACCGGGTTCTCGCCCTTCGAGTCGCGCGCCGCGTAGTCGAACTGCAGCAGCACCGTCACGGCCTCGTCGAAGTCGCCCGGTGAGAGCCCGAACCCGCCTTCGCGCGCGAACACCGCGCCGGTGTACGCGCCGGCCAGGCACAGGGCGGCCGCGGAGGCCTCCTCGCCCTCGGTCGGCTTGCCCATCACGGCCAGCTCGGCCATCGCGTACCTGGTCGCGATCAGCGTGCCGGTCGCGTAGTCCCCGAGCTCCTTGTGCAGGGCCGGCAGGTCTTCCTTCGTGTCGATCTTGATCGTCTTGTCCGACGGGCAGTACGCCACCGGCCCCTGGTCGCCGGAGCACGTCGGCTCCGTCTGGGACGCCTCGGCGCGCGGCGAGGGCCACTGCTTGCCGGCGGCCGTCGCGAGGCCCTTGAAGTAGCCGTCGAGGTCGGGCGTCACGGACTCGAGCATCTCCGAGAACGGCAGGTTGCCGCCGTTCGCGCGGTCCTTGACCGTCGTGAACGCCCGCTGGGTGAAGGTGCGGTTCTGCACCGTCATCGCCGCGCAGAACTTGGTGCCCTGCTCGAAGCCGTCCTGGAACGCCGCCACGCGGTCGAACGCGCTGCCGTGCGCCTGCTCGTCCTCCGGCGAGGTGCCGACCGGGTCGCGGAACGTGATCAGCGCGCCCAGGGCCTTGTCCAGCGAGTCGGCGTTGATGTCGAGGCGCTGCGACCTGCCGTCCGTCACGTTGCGCACGAAAGCGCCCGCGAAGCAGTCGGCCTGCGCCTCGGTGAGGATCGTCGGGAACCTCTCCGGCTCGCGGCGCTCGGCTTCGGGCGTGATGCCCATGCGGTTCTGCACCGCGTGGCCGACCTCGTGGGCCAGCACCACGACCACGGCGGCCTCGCCGAAGCGGTCCTGCAGCACCGGCAGCAGCGACGCGCGGTCCCAGGCGATCGCGTCGGCGGCGGGGCAGTAGAAGGCGTTGCCCTCCACGTCCGCGGCCTTCTGCGTGCACGGCGGCGGCTTCGCGGTCGCGTCCGACGTGTCGACCGAGAAGTAGCCGCCGGTCAGCGGCTTCCACGGCTTGTTGAACGTCTTCTGGAACGAGTCCTTCCAGAACTCGTCGATGTCCGTGAGCGCGGTGGCGGCCAGCTTGTCGATCGGGCCGTTGTCCGACCCCCGCACCTGGATGGTCTCGGTGGAGGCTTCCTTCTTCACCACCTTGGCGGCGCGCGGGCGCCCCGGGATCTCGGCGGTGCAACCCACCGCGAGCAGGGCGGTGGCGACGATCAGCGCGATGCTCCGGTGCCGCATGCCCCCATTGTGCCTGCCGGGCGGCGCGAAGGGCGTCCTACTCGTCCAAGTCAGGCGCATACCTTGGGCAACGTGTGGTGGCCGGATCGGGTTCACCGAGCCGCGGTCGCCGCACCCCGGCGTGGGCATGATCACCGGACCTGCGCGTTCCTCCGGGCGTCCGACCACCGGGCCGTGCTCGAACCGCCGATCGACCTCGACGACGCGGTGGTGCGGCCCTGCGCCGGCACCACCGCGGCCGTCCCCGGCGCGCCCCGACTGGAACGGAGCGCTGCCGGACTCCTCAGTCGGCCTCGCCCAGAACCCCGGGCACCTCGGGAACCAGCCACAGCACACCGGACGGCGGCAGCTGCAGCACCGCCGAGTACGGCCGCCCGTGCCACGGCTTCGCCTCCGCCTCGACACCGCCGAAGTTGCCGACACCGGAACCGCCGTAGTGCGAGGCGTCGGTGTTGACGAGCTCCTTCCACCGCCCACCGGCAGGCAGGCCGACGCGGTAGTCGTGGTGCGGCATCCCGGAGAAGTTGGCCACGCACACGAGCTGCGAGTCGTCCTCACCGATCCGGACGAACGACAGCACGTTGCCGCCCGAGTCGTTCGCGTCGATCCACTGGAAGCCCTCGGGAGTGACGTCGTGCGAGAACAACGCCGCCGCCGTCTTGTAGACCGAGTTCAGGTCGCGCATCAGCTTCTGGATGCCCTGGTGCAGCGGCTCCTGCTCGACCAGGTGCCAGTCGAGCGACCGCGACTCCGACCACTCCTGCCGCTGCCCGAACTCGCCGCCCATGAACAGCAGCTGCTTGCCGGGGTGCGCCCACATGAACGCGAGCAGCGACCGCACACCCGCGGCCTTGTTCCAGTCGTCGCCCGGCATCCGCGTCCACAGCGAGCCCTTGCCGTGCACCACCTCGTCGTGCGAGAGCGGCAGCACGAAGTTCTCGCTCCACGCGTAGACCAGCGAGAACGTCATCTCGTTGTGGTGGAACGACCGGTGGACCGGCGACCGCGACAGGTAGTGCAGCGTGTCGTGCATCCAGCCCATGTTCCACTTGAAGCCGAACCCGAGACCGCCCAGGTGCGTCGGCCGCGTGACACCCGGCCACGCCGTCGACTCCTCGGCGATCATCACGATGCCGGGGTGCCGCTTGTAGACCGTCGCGTTCAGCTCCTGCAGGAACCGCACCGCCTCGAGGTTCTCCCGGCCACCGAACTCGTTGGGCAGCCACTGCCCCTCGGGCCGCGAGTAGTCGAGGTAGAGCATCGACGCGACGGCGTCCACGCGCAGACCGTCGAGGTGGAACTCCTCGATCCAGAACAGCGCGTTGGCGACGAGGAAGTTGCGCACCTCGTTGCGCCCGAAGTCGAAGACGTACGTGCCCCAGTCGAGCTGCTCACCGCGGCGCGGGTCGGCGTGCTCGTACAGGGGGGTGCCGTCGAACTTCGCGAGCGCCCACGCGTCCTTGGGGAAGTGCGCCGGCACCCAGTCGACCAGCACGCCGATGCCGCGCTGGTGCAGCGTGTCGACGAAGTACCGGAAGTCGTCCGGAGACCCGAACCGCGAGGTCGGGGCGTAGTACGACGTGACCTGGTAGCCCCACGAACCGCCGAACGGGTGCTCGGCCACGGGCAGCATCTCGACGTGGGTGAAGCCCATGTCCTCGCAGTAGTCCGCGAGCTCCGTCGCGAGCTCGCGGTAGCTCAGCCCCGGCTTCCACGAGCCGAGGTGCACCTCGTAGATCGACATCGGCGCGTTGGCCCACTGCGTGGCCGCGCGCTTGGCCTCCCACTCCGCGTCGCCCCACTCGTACTCGGAGCGCGTGACGACCGAGGCGGTCTGCGGCGGCTTCTCCGTGGCGAACGCCATCGGGTCGGCCTTCTCGTGCCACACGCCGTCCTGGCCGAGGATGCGGAACTTGTACCGCGAGCCCACCGGCACGTTGGGCAGGAAGACCTCCCACACACCGCTGGAACCCATGGAGCGCAACGGGTTCGCACGACCGTCCCAGCCGTCGAAGTCACCCGTCACGCGCACGCCGCGCGCGTTCGGCGCCCACACCGCGAACGAGACACCGGTGACGTCACCGGAAGCCGTCTCGTAGGAGCGCACGTGGGCACCGAGCACGTCCCACAGCCGTTCGTGCCGGCCCTCGCCGATCAGGTGCAGGTCGAGCTCCCCGACCGTCGGCAGCCACCGGTACGGGTCGTCGACCTCGACCGTGTGGGCGCCGTAGGTCACCAGCAACCGGTAGTCACCGGGTGCCTCGGGCAGCTCGCCCTCGAACAGCGCGTCGGCGATGCGTGGCAGCTCGACCTGCTTGTCACCCCACGACACGGCGACCGACGTGGCGCCTGGCCGCAGCGCACGTGCGATCACCTGGTCGCCGACGGTGTGCACACCCAGCACCGAGTGCGGGTCGTGGTGTGCACCTGACAGGAGCCGGTCCAGGTCGGCCTTCACGCTTAGTCTCCTCCGCTGGTCATCCGGGCGATCGACGACAGCGGAACCGTCAACCACTCCGGCCTGTTGGCGTGCTCGTAGGCGACCTCGTAGACCGCCTTGTCCAGCTCGAACGCGCGCAGCAGGTGCGCGTGGTCCCGCGGGTCGCCCGCCACCTCGGCGTAGCCGTCGCAGAACGCCGCCCGGTTGCGCTTCGTCCACTCC
This sequence comes from Lentzea sp. DG1S-22, assembly GCF_036321065.1. NCBI lineage: Bacteria > Bacillati > Actinomycetota > Actinomycetes > Pseudonocardiales > Pseudonocardiaceae > Lentzea > Lentzea sp. DG1S-22. The sequence continues at coordinate 7,270,140 of NZ_CP143276.1, forward strand.
ATCGCGCGGTAGGCGAGCTGGTCGTCGTCGGGCTGGCCGACGAGCAGCTGCCGGGCCGCGTAGTCGAACGACCTCAGCATCCCCGCCACGTCGCGCAACGGCGACCGCAGCGCGTTGCGCTCGGCGACGCCCGCCGCGGGCTCGCCCTCGAAGTCGATCAGCAGCCACCCGTGCACGGTCCGCAGCACCTGACCGAGGTGCAGGTCGCCGTGGATGTGCTGGATCGGGATGGCGCCGATGTGCTCGCGGGCCTGTTCGAACGCGGCCCGCAGCGGCTCCTCGTACCTGCCGAGCTCCGGCACGGACTCCAGCACGACGCCGAGACGCCGCTGCATGCCCGCGATGGCCTTGTCGATCGCGTCGTCGTCGGCGATCCTCGTGCCGAGCGCCTCGGCCAGGTCGGCGTGCACCTTCGCCACGGCGTGGCCCAGGCGCTGGGCCTCGCCGGCGAAGTCGCCGCCGACCTCGAACGCGTGCAGGTCGGCCTCGGCCATCAGGTCGCGCACCGAGGTCTTGGCCATGTCCCAGCCCTCGACCGCGTCCGGCAGGAACTCCTGCAGCATCGCGAGCGTGACCTGCTCGCCGTCCAGCTCGGTCGAGATCGAGCCGAGCGGCAGCGCGATGTGCTCGCAGCCGACGGACCGCAGGGCGCGGTGCATCGTCAGGTCCCGGTTCTCCCCGCTCGCGAGCTTGCGGAAGATCTTCAGGATGTACTGCTGGCCGTAGATCAGCGACGTGTTGGACTGCTCCACGCCGATCGGCCGCCCGCGCAGGCCGGAGCGCAGCTCCGTGCCGGGCTCGTGCGCGAAGACGATGTCCTGCGTGCTCTCACCGGACGCGATCCGGTCGAGCAGGACCCCGTTGTGCTCGGGGTCGAGCAAGACGTCCCATGCGCCGGTGCTCAGGCTGAGCGCACCCTGGTACCTCTCCGTGCGCCCCGGCTGCTCGACCTCGAGCACCACGTGCACCAGGTCGCCGTCCACCACCGTCGTCCTCAGTGGACGCACAGCCGTGATCGGCCTGTCCTTGCCGCCGAACCACCGTGCGGCCGGGAGCAGATCGGGCAGTGAGGCGACCAGCTTGTCGACCAGTTCGTGGGGATCGGTCACTCGCGATTCACCTCATCTCGCTGTCGTCGCCCGCCTCTACCAGCTGGAACCAGTAGAAACCGTGACCCGGGAGGGTCAGCAGGTAGGGGAGTTCCCCGATCGCGGGGAACTTGACACCTCCGGTGAGCTCCACCGGCGTGTGGTCGCGGTGCTCGGAGAGGTCCAGCTCGACGGGCTGCGGGAAGCGCGACAGGTTGTTCACGCAGAGGACGATGTCCTCGCGGCCGTCGGGGCGCTTCCACTGCCGCTTGAAGGCGAGCACGCTCGGGTTCGAGCCGCCGAGCTCGGTGAAGTCGCCCTCGGCGAACGCGTGGTGCTGCTTGCGGACCTCGATCATGTGCCTGGTCCAGTTCAGCAGCGACGTCGAGCTGTTGAGCTGCGCCTCGACGTTCAGGCCCTGGTAGCCGTAGACCGGGTCCATGATCACCGGCAGGTAGATCCGGCCGGGGTCGCACGAGGAGAAGCCCGCGTTGCGGTCCGGGGTCCACTGCATCGGCGTGCGGACGGCGTCGCGGTCCTGCAGCCAGATGTTGTCGCCCATGCCGATCTCGTCGCCGTAGTAGAGGACGGGCGACCCCGGCAGGGACAGCAGCATCGCGGTGAAGAGCTCGTGCTGGTTGCGGTCGTTCTCGAGCAGCGGGGCGAGCCGCCGGCGGATGCCGATGTTCGCCTTCATCCGCGGGTCCTTGGCGTACTCCGCGTACATGTAGTCGCGTTCCTCGTCGCTGACCATCTCGAGCGTGAGCTCGTCGTGGTTGCGCAGGAAGATGCCCCACTGGGCGTTCTCGGGGATCGCGGGCGTCTGCGCCAGGATCTCCGAGATCGGGAACCGCGACTCGCGCCGCACCGCCATGAAGATGCGCGGCATCAGCGGGAAGTGGAACGCCATGTGGCACTCGTCGCCGCCGACCGCCGGGTCACCGAAGTACTCGACCACGTCCGACGGCCACTGGTTCGCCTCGGCGAGCAGCACGCGGCCGGGGAACTCGTCGTCGACGACCTTGCGGCACTTCTTCAGGAACTCGTGCGTGCGCGGCAGGTTCTCGCAGTTCGTGCCCTCTTCCTCGAAGAGGTACGGCACGGCGTCGAGGCGGAACCCGTCGATGCCGAGGTCGAGCCAGAAGCGCAGGACGTCGAGCATCGCCTCCTGCACCTCCGGGTTCTCGTAGTTGAGGTCCGGCTGGTGGCTGAAGAAGCGGTGCCAGAAGAACTGCCCGCGCACCGGGTCGTAGGTCCAGTTCGACGTCTCGGTGTCGACGAAGATGATCCGCGCGTCGCTGTAGCGCGAGTCGTCGTCGCTCCACACGTAGTAGTCGCCGTACGGGCCGTCCGGGTTCTGCCGCGACTCCTGGAACCACGGGTGCGCGTCGGAGGTGTGGTTGAGCACCAGGTCGGTGATCACGCGGATCCCGCGCCGGTGCGCCTCCTCCAGCAGGTACACGAAGTCCTCGACGGTGCCGAACTCGGGCAGCACCGCGCGGAAGTCGCTGATGTCGTAGCCGCCGTCGCGCAGCGGCGACGCGTAGAACGGCGGCAGCCAGAGGCAGTCGACGCCGAGCCACTCCAGGTAGTCGAGGCGCGAGGCGAGACCCCTGAGGTCGCCCGTGCCGTCGCCGTTGGAGTCGCTGAAGGCGCGGACCAGCACCTCGTAGAAGACGGCGCCCTTGAACCAGCTCGGGTTCGCCGATGCCGGTTTTGCCGACTTGAAGTCCTCAGCCTGAGGTTCGACCAGGAAGCCGTCGTCGTCGATGGCTTCTCCGGTGTGCGGTGTTCCTTCCAGCCCGAGCGCAGCGTCGGGACGGGAGTCGTCGGCCATGGGGTTCCCACCTCGTCGGGGGTTGTGCGGGTTGAGCGGGCTGAAGCCCTATGAGAAACGTCGTTGCAGGCTGACGACGTGCGCCGTGGCTCGCCACGGCTCGAGGCGGACGTAGTTGGCCTGTCCCCAGTCCCACGTCTCGCCGGTGACCTCGTCGTGGGCGATCACCCGCTCGTGCCAGTCGAACCCGAGCTCGGGCAGGTCGAGGTACAGCGTCCCCTCCTGCGCGTTGTTCGGGTCGAGGCTGACGACGACCACCACCGTGTCGCCCGTCTCCGGGTCACGCTTGGAGTAGGCGACCAACGCGTCGTTCTCGATGTGCTGGAACTTCAGCGTGCGCATCTGCTGGAGCGCGGGGTGTGCCCTGCGGATGTGGTTGAGCTTGCGCAGCCACGGTTCGAGGCTCCGCCCGTCCGCCAGTGCACGGGCGTAATCGCGGGGCCGCAGCTGGTACTTCTCGGAGTTGAGGTACTCCTCGCTACCGGGTTTCACGGCCTCGTGCTCGAAGAGCTCGTAGCCGCTGTAGACGCCCCACGTGGGGGAGAGCGTGGCCGCCAGGGCCGCGCGGAGGCCGAACATCGCCGGGCCGCCGTGCTGCAGCGACTCGTGCAGGATGTCCGGGGTGTTCACGAAGAGGTTCGGCCGCGCCTCGTCCCAGTGGTCGCGGATGTCCTCGCCGAACTCGATGAGCTCCTGCTTGCCCGTCCGCCACGTGAAGTACGTGTAGGACTGGGTGAAGCCGAGCTTGGCCAGGCCGTACAGGCGGGCGGGCCGGGTGAAGGCCTCCGCCAGGAACAGCGTGTCCGGGTAGACCTCCTTGACCTTCCAGATGAGCCACATCCAGAAGTCCGGCGGCTTGGTGTGCGGGTTGTCGACCCGGAAGATCCGCACCCCGTGCTCGGCCCAGTAGAGGACCACGCGCAGCACCTCGTGGTAGAGGCCCTGCGGGTCGAGGTCGAAGTTGATCGGGTAGATGTCCTGGTACTTCTTGGGCGGGTTCTCCGCGTACGCGATCGTGCCGTCGGGCAGCTGCGTGAACCACTCCGGGTGCTTGAGCACCCACGGGTGGTCCGGCGCGCACTGCAGCGCGAAGTCGAGCGCGACCTCGAGGCCGAGCTCCTTCGCCCGGTGCACGAGCGCGTCGAAGTCCTCGATCGTGCCGAGCTGCGGGTGGATCGCGTCGTGCCCGCCCTCGTCCGCGCCGATCGCCCACGGTGAGCCCGTGTCGTCGGGGCCCGCGACGAGCGTGTTGTTGGGGCCCTTGCGGTTGACTCGCCCGATCGGGTGGATCGGCGGGAAGTAGACGACGTCGAAGCCCATCGCCGCGACCCGGTCGAGCTCCTTGGTCGCCGTCGCGAACGTGCCGTGCACCGCCTGCCCGGTCTCGTCGATCCCGCCGGTGCTGCGCGGGAAGAACTCGTACCAGGAGCCGTAGGCCGCCTTCTTGCGGTCGCACCAGATCTTGTGCGTCTTGCCCTTGGTGACCAGCTCGCGCACGGGGTGCTCGAACATCACCTGCTGCACGTCGGCGGCCAGCGCCGGCGCGACCCGCTCGCCGAGCGGCCGGTCCTGGTCGCGCAACGCCTCCGCCGCGGACATGAGCAAAGCTCGCTCTTGCCGCCTATCGGGTCGCCTTGCCACCCGATCGAGTAGCTGAGCGCCGATTTCAAGATCGTTTGCGAGTTCGCCGGGCCCCTGCCCGGCCGCGATCTTCACCTCAACGGCGTGGTTCCAGGTGGCCCAGGGGTCACTCCACGCATCGATCCGGAACGTCCAGGCGCCTTCCGCGTCGGGAACGACGGTCGCGGCCCACCTGTCGAGGCCGATCCCGACCTCGTGCATCCGCGTCTGGCGGGCAACCCGGTCGTTCGGTCCTCTCCACGTGACTGTCGCCGCGAGTTTGTCGTGTCCCTCGCGCCACACCGTGGCTGCAACCGGAACGTGTTCTCCCACAACGGCTTTGGCTGGGTAACGTCCAGCCGAGACCACAGGGGATACGTCGTCGATACCGAGTCGTCCGCTCATCCGGCAGCGCCCTTCCGCCGTGTCGCTCCGTGTCGCTGGGTAATCCTGCCTTGCTCCATCAAGCCGCTCACCAGCGGGTTGCCCCAAGTAGATCCGTACCCAGGCGCGGTCGATCGCACACCTGAACGGCTGATCGTGTCCAGGGTCTCCCGTCCACGTCCTGTCCGCTTGCCGTCCCCTCCAGTGGACTCTTCCCGTACAACTCACCGTGTTAAGAGCGCGCTACGGGTACCGTGCGCGCGTGAACAAGCTTGGCGATCGGTACGTCCTGCTGGACCAGCTCGGCGCCGGTGCGATGGGCGTCGTCTGGCGGGCGCGCGACGAGTTCCTGCACCGTGACGTGGCGGTCAAGCAGCTGCTTCTCAACGACGTTGAGTCGAACGAGTTCCACGAGGCGGTCCAGCGCGCGATGCGGGAGGGCCGGATCGCGGCGCGCCTGCAGCACCCGAACGCGATCGCCGTCTACGACGTCGTGGTCGAGGACGGCAAACCCTGCCTGGTCATGGAGTACTTGCCGTCCCGCAACCTGTCGGCGATCCTGTCGGAGCGCGGCACCATGCCGCCGCAGGAGGCCGCGCGCATCGGGTCGCTGGCCGCCTCGGCGCTCGCCGCCGCCCACGGCGCCGGCATCGTGCACCGCGACATCAAGCCCGGCAACGTCCTCATTGGACGCGACGGCACGGTGAAGATCACCGACTTCGGCATCTCGCGCGCCCTGGGCGACGTGGCCGTCACCAAGACCGGCATGCTCGCGGGCACCCCCGCGTACCTGGCGCCGGAGCTCGCGCGCGGTGCCGAGCCCGCGCCCGCCTCGGACGTCTTCTCGCTGGGCGCGACGATCTACGCGATGACCGAGGGCGAGCCGCCGTTCGGCAAGAGCACCAACGACCTCGGCCTGCTCTACAAGGTGGCCCGCGGCGAGACCCGGCCACCGCTGCGCTCGGGACCGCTCACCGGCCTGCTCACCCGCCTGCTCGCGAACGAGCCGTCGCAGCGCCCGACCGCGGCCCAGGCGGCGGAGGAGCTCAAGGCGATCGCGTCCGGCGCCCCCGTCCCGGTGACCCGCGTGATCCCGCCGCGCCCGATGACGCCGCCGTCCGGCACCGCCGTCATGGGGGCCGCGGGCCACGGCACGCAGACCCAGCGGCCGATGCCGCCCCGGCAGCCGCCGCGCACCAGGCCCCCGGCACCGCTCCCGGCGACCTACGACGAGCCGTACGACCGCGAGCCCGAACCGGAGCCGAGGAGGAACAACCGCGGCCTGGCGATCGCCGCCGCCGTCCTCGGCGTGCTCCTGATCGCCGGCGTCACCTACGCGATCATGTCGGGCGACAAGGGCGACAAGACCGCGAGCGACCCCACCACGTCGCAGCAGACCACGTCGCAGACCCCGGAGCCCACCACCGAGAAGCCGGCCGAGCAGAAGCCGACGACGACCCAGAAGCAGACGCCGTCGCAGACCTACCAGAGCCAGACGCCGTCCTCGAAGCCGCCGGCCGGCAAGTTCAGCCCGGCCCAGATCGCCCAGTTCGCGAAGGCGCACTACGCCAAGCTCCCCGGCAACGTGGAGGGCGCGCGGGCCGACTGGGACCCGGACCAGGCGCCGAGCGCGTCCTCCGAGAAGGACTTCTGGGGCAGGTACTCGAAGGTCGTGGTCAAGGCCGGTCCGGTCGCCTCGCCGCCGGACGAGGACGGCCTGTTCCAGGTGACGACGGCGCTGGAGCTGACCGAGGCGGAGACGGACAAGGCCAAGGTCGTGGAGCACGTGCTGGAGATCTCGGGCAAGGGCGAGAAGCCGCGGATCGTCGGCGAGCAGAAGGGCTGACGGCCGCGAGCGCCGGGAGGGGGAACGGACGTTCCCGGCCCGGCGGGACCGGCCGGAGAACGGGCGATCAGTGCGAAATGGACACCGCCCGCCCGTCGGCCGAACGGGGGAACGCGCTCCGCGTCCGACCTGCTCAGGGCCGGTCCGCGTCTTGACCGGTTCTGCAAGTCGTTGCAGGTCTGATCGGGAACGTTGTCAGCCCCCGGAGGGTGGCAGGTAAGTTGCCTCGTCATGCGAGCACTTCGCCGGTTCACCGTCCGAGCCAGCCTGCCGGAGCCCCTGTCTGCTTTGAGCACGCTCGCCACCAACCTGCGCTGGACGTGGCACCCGGCCACGCAGGACCTCTTCTCCTCGATCGACCCCCGCGTCTGGTCCGAGGTCGGTGGCGACCCGTTGCGCCTGCTCTCCGTCGTCGACGCCGGGCGTCTGGAGTCACTTGCGAGAGACGAGCAGTTCCTGCTCAAGCTGCGCGCGCTCGCGAGTGACCTGGAGCGCTACGTCGACGGTCCGCGCTGGTACCAGCGGCGCCAGGACGAGATCGCCCAGCGCCGCGAGCACGGGGCCCCCGACACGCCGTTGCCCACGAGCGTCGCCTACTTCTCGATGGAGTTCGGCGTGCACGAGGCGCTCCCGAACTACTCGGGCGGCCTCGGCATCCTCGCCGGCGACCACCTCAAGGCAGCCTCCGACCTCGGCGTTCCGCTGATCGCGGTCGGCCTCCTCTACCGCTCCGGGTACTTCCGCCAGTCGCTGTCGCTCGACGGGTGGCAGATCGAGCACTACCCGGTGCTCGACCCGCGCGGGCTGCCGCTCGAGCTGCTGACCGAGCCGTCCGGGCTGCCGCTGCTGGTGCACGTGGCCATGCCGGGCGACCGGATGCTGCGCGCGAAGATCTGGAAGGCCCAGGTCGGGCGCATCCCGCTGCTGCTGCTCGACTCGGACGTGGAGCAGAACGACGAGGACCTGCGCGGCGTCACGGACAGGCTCTACGGCGGCGACCAGAACCACCGGATCCGCCAGGAGATCCTCGCGGGCATCGGCGGCGTGCGGGCGGTCCGCACGTTCTGCGAGCTCACCGGCCACCCGCAGCCTGAGGTGTTCCACACCAACGAGGGCCACGCGGGCTTCCTCGGCCTGGAGCGGATCCGCGAGTGCATCACCAACGACGGCCTCGACTTCGACCAGGCGCTCACGGCCTCGCGCGCCGGCGCGGTCTTCACGACGCACACGCCGGTGCCCGCCGGCATCGACCGCTTCCCGGTCGACCTGGTCCAGCACTACTTCGGCGCGGAGACCCTGGTCCCCGGCGTGAACACGCAGCGGATCCTCGCACTCGGCGCCGAGGACAACCCCGGCATGTTCAACATGGCCCACATGGGCCTGCGGCTCGCCCAGCGCGCCAACGGTGTCTCCAAGCTGCACGGCGAGGTCAGCCGGGACATGTTCCGCGGTCTCTGGCCGGGCTTCGACGCCACCGAGGTGCCGATCGGCTCGGTCACCAACGGCGTGCACGGGCCGACCTGGGCCGCGACCGAGATGAGCAAGCTGCTCGGAGCGTCCGAGGCCGACAGCCACACGGGCAACGGCCTCGGCATCGGCGCGTTCGAGCCGGTCACCGACGCCGGGTTGTGGGAGCTGCGGTCGACGCTGCGCGGCCGCCTGGTCGACGAGGTGCGCCGCCGGGTGCGCGAGTCGTGGCTGCAGCGCGGCGCGTCGGCGCTCGAGCTGGGCTGGACCGACTCGGTCTTCGACCCGGACGTGCTGACCGTGGGCTTCGCACGGCGCGTGCCGACGTACAAGCGCCTCACGCTGATGCTGCGCGATCCGGAGCGTCTGCGCTCGTTGCTGCTGCACCCCGAACGGCCGGTGCAGCTCGTGGTCGCGGGCAAGTCGCACCCGGCCGACGACGGCGGCAAGGCGCTGATCCAGCAGATCGTGCGCTACGCCGACGACGCGGGCGTGCGGCACCGGATCGTGTTCCTGCCCGACTACGACATGTCCATGGCCCGGTACCTGTACTGGGGCTGCGACGTGTGGCTGAACAACCCGATGCGCCCCCTCGAAGCGTGCGGCACGTCCGGCATGAAGGCGGCCCTCAACGGCGGTCTCAACCTGTCCATCCGCGACGGCTGGTGGGACGAGCTGTACGACGGCTCGAACGGCTGGGCCATCCCGACCGCGGACGGCGTGAACGACCCGGTCCGCCGGGACGACCTGGAGGCCAACGCGCTGTACGACCTGCTCGGCTCGCAGGTCGCGCCGCTGTTCTACGACCGCGGCGAGGACGGCGTGCCCACGCGCTGGATGTCGATGGTCCGGCACACGCTGGCCTCGCTCGGCCCGGTCGTGCAGGCCTCCCGCATGGTCCGCGAGTACGTCGAGACGTACTACGCGCCGGCCGCGGCGTCCGCGCAGGCCGTCGTCGGCGAGGGCTACCGCGGTGCCAAGGAGCTGTCGTCGTACCGGCATCGGCTGCGCGCGTCGTGGACGCGGGTCCGGGTGCTCGACAGCGACCTCGTGCTCGGCGGGTCGTCGGTGCCGGTGCTCGGGTCGCCGGTCATCGTGCGGGCGCGGGTCGAGCTGGCGGGGCTGGAACCGTCCGAAGTGGACGTCCAGGTCGTGCTCGGCAAGGTGTCGCACGACTCCGACGAGCTCAAGGACATCGTGTCCTCGCCGATGAACTACGCGGGCAACGGCAACTACGAGGCCGAGGTGCCGCTCCCGCACGCGGGCGCACTCGGCTACACCGTGCGCGTGCTGCCGAGGCACGACCTGCTGGCGACTCCCGCCGAGCTCGGCAGGGTCGTGCTGGCCGGCTGACCCTCCGCCGCGCGAAGTACCAGCGACCCAGGGCATCCAGTTCGCCTCCACACGGCGGGCTGGATGCCCTGATACGTTCTCTTCCTCGTTTTCCGTTCACCGCTGGTGACAATGGCGAGATGTGTACCCCGCTCCGCCCTTCGCTCAAACGAATGAGCGCCTTTCGGGCGGGTGAACCCGCGATCTCCGCTGGTAGAGGCCCGAATCCCGGCTTACGCTCTGATGCATGGAATGAACCGCGCCAGAATTCGGCAAAGCATTGTCGGTGCGGCTCCGCTGAATTGCGCATCGAGGAAGAAGGTAGCCGTGAGGAAGACGATTACCGCGCTCTCGCTCGTCGCAGCCCTGGTCACCGCTTCGGCTGTCCCGGCTGCCAGCTCGTCGCCTGCCGCGCCGGAGGTCCCCGCCGCCTGCGCCGCTCTCGTCCACGACTTCGCCGACAAGCTCAAGAAGGCCGTCAGCAGTCTGGCGCCCACGCCCGACGTGGCCGCGGTGACACCGTTGATCGGCGACCTGCTCGGCCTCGTCACGGCGATGCAGAACGCCGGATGTCTGCCGACACCGCCGGTGAGCGCTCCGGGTGCACCGGCGCCCGCCAGGACGGCCGAGCAGACCGCCCCCGCCGACCAGTGCCTGCCGGCCGTGCTCGACCTGATCGCGGCGGTCGCGGCGCTCGGCGGCACGATCCTCGGCGCGGGAGCGACGCCGCCGGACGCCGCCAAGGTCACCGAGCTGATGAACGCGGTGCTCAAGGCCGCCAAGGAACTGCTGGGCAAGTGCGGCCTGCCGGTGCCTCCCGGTGGCCTGCCCGCGTCGCCCGGCGCGCCGGTGCCGGCGGAGAAGGGCTGACCTGTTCTCGGGGTGGAGAAGGGCCCGTCACGGTCTCGGTGACGGGCCCTTCTCCGCGTGCGCCGCGGTCGCGGGTCCCCGTGGCGCGTCGCAGAACGTCGGCGGTCTGATCCACGCTCGGCGATGCACCCGTCCGACCGCGGATTCCACCGGCAACGTTCTGCGCCACACCACTAGCTGATCTGCAGCCGGGCGCGGGTCGCCGCCACCCGCGGACTCCAGGCCGCGAGCTCGTGGGCCTCGGCCACGAGCTCACGAGCTCTCGCGTTGTCGCCGTCCGCCATCCACGCCCGCGCGATCGTGACCAGGTCGTCGGCGCGGTCCGTTCCGCTCTCGCTCGCCTCGGCGGCGTACCCCGCGAGCTGCCTCGCCGTCGCGGTGTCGCCCTCCAGCAACGCCATGATCGCCAGCGTGCCGTTCGAGCGGGACTTCGGGTACCCGGCCCGGTAGGCGTTGCCGAGCATGCTGCGGGCGGTCTCCAGGCCCACCTCGGCGGGGAACTGGCCTGCCTCGACCGCGTAGACCGCGACCCCGGCCGTGGTGGCGAGGACGAACGCCAGTTCGCGCTCGCCGAGGTCCTCCCGCCCGTTCAGCGCGATCACGGTCTGCAGCGCTTCGAGGTACTTCTCCCGCGCGCACCTGGTCGCGACCTCCAAGCCGACCACGGTCAGCAGGTCGGGGTGCTCGCGCGCCAGGTCCTCGTAGATCCGCTCGGCCTCGTCGAGGTCGCCGCGGTGGTAGGCGTCCATGCCGGCCATGACCCGCGGCCGCGCCTCCAGCTCGGCCACGCGCCTGCCGGTGAGCCTCGGCAGCGAGAACGCGAACCAGCCGATGCTCACGTACGCGGGCTTCTCGACCGGGACGAGCTGCACGAGGAAGCACGCCGTCGTGGCGAGCGCCAGGCCCTTGCCGAACGCGGTGCCGACGGTGAGCCAGGTGGCCGCCGCGACCGCTGCGCAGAGCACGGCGGCGAAGACCCCGGTCAGGACGGTCCGCCTGCGCACGCCCGGTTTCCGCCCGGAGAGCCCGATCGTGGCGAGCACCGGGATGCCGCGCAGCACCACCCGCCGGTTCGGGCTGGTCCACGCCTTGACCTCGGAGCCGACGCCGATGATCACGTTCGTGATGCGGAGCCCGAAGAGGACGGCGCCGAGCGCCAGGCCTCCCTGCGCCGCCGCGAGCCCCAGCAGCAGGCCGGCGAGAGCACCGGTCAGCCCGAGGAGGAAGTCGGAGAGGGTCCAGGCGATCGTCCCGGCCACCACCAGGGCCGTCGCGGCCCAGCGCACCACTGTCACGATCTCCAGACGCTACCGGCGCGACGGCGGTTCCCCGCTCAGACCACCGGCTGCGAGCCGCCCTCGCGGATCGGGAGACCGGCCGCGCGCCAGCCGCGGAACCCGCCGACGAGGTCCGTGGCGTTCGGGAGGCCGACCCGTTGCAGGTCCCGTGCCGCGAGCGACGAGGCCCAGCCCTCGTTGCACACCACCACGACGGTCGTGTCCGCGGTGAAGCCGCGCAGCCGCCAGTCGCCGGCGGGGTCGAGCCGCCACTCCAGCACGATCCGCTCGACCACGACGGAGTTCTCGATCTCGCCCTCGGCGAGCCTGTTGTGGTGCGGCCGGATGTCGACGACCAGGGCGTCCTCGAGGGCGAGCAGCTCGTGCGGTTCGAGGCGCCTCAGGTGCGACCGCGCTTCGTCGAGGATGGTGTCCAGGGTGCTCACGGGCCCTCCAGGTCGGCCAGCCGGCGCAGCTCGGCCAGCGGGAGGCGCCGCGCGGGCAGCGGCGGGATCGAGTCGGGGATGTCGAGCAGCGACGGGTACTCGCGGGTCGGCACCAGCGGCGGCGAGTAGGCGTGCACGGTGGCGGCCGGCGCGTCGAACGGGTTCAGCACCTGGTGCGCCCGCCCGGAGCCGAAGCCCAGTGCGTCACCGGTCTCGCGCACCGCGGACCGGATCGGCCCGGCGGGGTAGCGGTAGTCCTCCCGGAGCCTGCCCTCGAGCACGGTGAAGGAACCGGCCGAGCCGCCGTGGTCGTGCGGCTCGGTGCCCTGCCCCGGCAGCCACGACAGCAGCCACAGCTCGACCCCCTCGGTCAGCCCGAGGCGCGCCCACCAGCGGCGTTCGGCCGAGTACTCGAGGATCCCCAGCAGGCCGGTGGTCAGCTCGCTCGCCACGAACGACGTCAGGTCGCGCAGCTCGCGCGGCGTCCAGAGGTCCCGGGACGGGTGGACGACGTCCCGCAGCAGCCGGCTGTCCAGCGCCGGGTGCACGTCGAATCGATCTTGATCGGTGGTGGGTCCGGCGAACGTCGAAGTCACGCACTCGCTCCTGGAGGTCGCGTCGGTACGGGGGTAGCGATCAAGACGCGACGCGGGGCGCTGGTTTTCAGCGCGTGCGCCGCGTCGAGCTACACCCGCACGAGGCCACGAGGACGAGGTCGATCGTGCGGTCCGTCCAGCAGTAGACGACCACGACCGCGATCGTGCCAGACCGTTTCGGAGCGTGGCCAGAGCGTCCACCTGCCGGAAGAACCTCGGACCCAGAGCCAAGTGGCCTCAGGGCTTCAGCGCGGTATGCGCAGCAGCAACAGCGACCGCGCCGCCACCGTGACCTTCTCACGGGGTGCGAACGAACCGGGCGTGGCGGGCGAGCCGTCGGCCGTCGTCGTGTCGAGGTACGGCTCGTACGACGGCCCGTACCGCTCGTGCGGCAGGGTGACCGTGATGGCCTCCGCGCCGGCGTGCATCAGCATCAGCCACGAGTCGTCCGACACGAGCTCACCGTCACGCGTGCGCGAGAGGCAGTTCGACCCGTCGATGAACATGCCGAGCGTGCGGCGGCCCTCGTCGAACCAGTCCGTCTCGGCCATCTCCTGGCCGTCCGGCCGGAACCACACCAGGTCGGGGTTGCCGCTCGGCGTCGTGCGGCCCTCGAAGAACTCCGGCTGCCGCAGCGCGGGGGAGGACGCGCGCAGGTCGATCAGGCGCTGGGTGAAGCCCAGCATCGCCTCGCTCGCGTCCGTGGCCGTCCAGTCGACCCACGAGACGTCGTTGTCCAGGCAGTACGCGTTGTTGTTGCCGCCCTGGGTGCGCCACATCTCGTCGCCCGCCGTCATCATCGGCGTGCCGGTCGACAGCAGCAGCGTCGCCAGGAGGTTGCGCGCCTGCTTGGCCCGCAGCGCGAGGACCCCGGCGTCGGTCGTCTCCCCCTCGGCGCCGCAGTTCCACGAGCGGTTGTCGTTCGTGCCGTCGCGGTTCTGCTCGCCGTTCTCCTCGTTGTGCTTGTCGTTGTACGACACCAGGTCGCGCAAGGTGAAACCGTCGTGCGCGGTGATGAAGTTGATCGACTGCCACGGCCGGCGCAGGTCGTCCGCGTACAGGTCGCTCGACCCGGAGAGCCGGTACGCGAGGTCGCGCACGGACGTGTGGCCGCGCCAGAAGTCCCTCACCGTGTCGCGGTAGCGGCCGTTCCACTCCGCCCACTGCACGCCGAAGTCGCCGACCCGGTAGCCGTCGCCCGTCGCGTCCCACGGTTCGGCGATCAGCTTGGACCGGCACAGCACCGGGTCCGTCGTGATGGCCGTCAGCAGGGCGCTGTCGCGGTCGAAGAACCCGCCGCCGGGACGGCCCATCGTGGAGGCGAGGTCGAAGCGGAACCCGTCGACGCCCATCTCCTGCGACCAGTACCGCAGCGAGTCCGTCACCAGGCGCACGACCTGCGGCGACCCGGCGTCGAGCGTGTTGCCGCAGCCGGTGATGTCGACCGTGCTGCCGCCGCCCGCGTGCAGGTAGTAGCCCGGCGCGTCGTAGCCGCGGAAGCAGATCGTCGGCCCGTCCGGCCCGCCCTCGCAGGTGTGGTTGTAGACGACGTCGATCAGCACCTCGATGTTCGCCGCGTGCAGCGCCGCGACCATCGTGCGGAACTCCTGGATCTCGTTGCCGGGCTCGCTCGCGTACGCCGCGTGCGGCGCGCAGTAGCCCAGCGGCGAGTAGCCCCAGTAGTTGCGCGCACCCCTGCTGATCAGCGACGGCTCGTCCTGGAACGCCTGCACCGGCAGCAGTTCGACCGTCGTCACGCCGAGCCGGGCGAGGTGCTCGATCGCGGCGGGGTGCGCGAGGCCGAGGTAGGTGCCGCGCAGCTTCTCCGGGATCTCGGGGTGGTTCTTCGTGAAACCCCTGACGTGCATCTCGTAGATCACGGCCTCTTCGAACGGCACCTCGGGCTTCACGCCCGTGTCCGCGCCGCCCGGTGAGCTCACGACCGAGAGCGGCACGGAGCCGAGCGAGTCGACGGAGGACGGCGGCCCGTGCATCGGGTCGCCCACGTAGCCGAGCGCGGCCTCCAGGTTCGTGATCCCGCCCACGATCTGCCGGGCGTAGGGGTCGACGAGCAGCTTGGCCGGGTTGCAGCGCAGGCCGCGGCCCGCGTCGTACGGCCCGTGGACCCGGAACCCGTACCGCTGGCCCGGTGTGACGCCCGGCACGAGGCCGTGCCAGACGCCGAACGTCCGTTCGGTCAGCTCGACGCGCTTCTCGGTGCCGTCGTCGTCGACGAGGCAGACCTCGACCGCGTCGGCGACGTGCGACGTCACCGCGAACCGGACACCGCCGGCCTCGGCGTGCGCTCCCAGCGGGAACGGACGCCCTGCCAGCACCTCGGACTCGGGTCGAGTAGCCATGCCCCCGATCTTGGCATCCGGCACCGACAACCAACTCAAGAGTTCACACAGGCGGCGCAGCGCCCTCACCCGGCGTGAGGTGCACCCCGCCGAGTGGGCGGTCGGGTGCCGTTCGGAACAATGGGGGCGTGGCGGACGTCGACGTGACAGATCTGGTCGTGCACATGGCGGGCGTATCGGTCCGCCGCGGGAAGAACACGCTGGTCGGCAACATCGACTGGAGCGTGGAGCTGGACGAGCGCTGGGTGGTGCTGGGCCCGAACGGAGCCGGCAAGACGACCCTGCTACGGCTCGCCAGCGCCGACCTGCACCCGACCAAGGGCAAGGTCCACCTCCTGGGTGAACGCCTGGGCAAGACCGACGTCCAGGAGCTCAAGCCCCGGATCGGCCTGTGCTCCGCGGCGCTCGGTGGCCGCATCCCGCCCGACGAGGCGGTCGTCGACCTGGTCGTCTCCGCGGGCTACGCGGTGCTCGGCCGGTGGCGCGAGGAGTACGGCGAGCAGGACACCGGCCGCGCCCGCGAGCTGCTCGGCACCCTCGGCATGGGCCACCTGGCCGACCGCCTCTACGGCACCCTGAGCGAGGGCGAGCGCAAGCGCACGCTGATCGCCCGCGCGCTGATGACCGACCCCGAGATGCTGCTGCTCGACGAGCCGGCGGCGGGCCTCGACCTGGGCGGCCGCGAGGACCTGGTCGCGAAGCTGTCCGAGCTCGCGCTGGACCCGGACGCGCCGGCGATGGTGCTGGTCACCCACCACGTCGAGGAGATCCCGCCGGGCTTCACGCACGCCCTGCTGCTGCGCGAGGGCTCGATCGTGGCGCAGGGCCTGCTGGAGGACACCCTCACCGAGGAGAACCTCTCGAAGACCTTCGGCCAGGACCTGGAGCTGCAGAAGTCGGGAGACCGCTTCTTCGCCCGCAGGAAGATCTGAGAAGCTACCGCCGGGTAACGTGACACCGCTGTCACGACGAAACTGTGGAGGGCCGCGTGGCTGAGTTCGTTAGGCTCGAGGTCGAGGACGGGATCGGCACGATCCGCCTGGAACGGCCGCCGATGAACGCCCTGAACCGGCAGGTGCAGACCGAGCTCCAGGCCGCCGCGAAGGAGGCCTCCGAGCGTTCGGACGTCTACGCGGTCATCGTCTACGGCGGCGAGAAGGTCTTCGCGGCCGGCGCCGACGTCAAGGAGTTCGCGCAGATCTCCCACGCCGAGATGACGCTGCGCGCCAAGGGCCTGTCGGACGCGCTCGGCGCCCTGGCCTCGGTGCCCAAGCCGACGGTCGCCGCGATCACCGGCTACGCGCTCGGCGGCGGCTTCGAGGTGGCGCTCGGCTGCGACCGCCGCATCGCGGGCGACAACGCGAAGGTCGGCCAGCCCGAGATCCTGCTCGGCCTGATCCCCGGCGGTGGCGGCACGCAGCGCCTCGCCCGGCTGATCGGTCCGTCGAAGACCAAGGACCTGCTCTACACCGGCCGGTTCGTCGGCGCCCAGGAGGCGCTCGAGATCGGCATGGTCGACGAGGTCGTGGCCCCGGACGACGTGTACGCCGCGGCCGTGCGGTGGGCCAAGCAGTTCGTCGGCGGGCCGGTGCTCGCCCTGGCGGCCACCAAGGCGGCCGTCGACGGCGGCCTCGACACCGACCTCGAGTCGGGTCTCAAGCTCGAAAGCCACCTCTTCGCGGCCTTGTTCGCGACGGAGGACAAGAAGGCGGGCGTCGAGTCGTTCATCGAGAACGGTCCCGGAAAGGCGAAGTTCAGTGGCAACTGACCCGGCACCCAACCCCCACGCGACCGCGGAAGAGGTCGAGGCGGCCTACTCCGACACCAAGCTCGCGCAGGTGCTCTACCACGACTGGGAAGCGGGCACGTACGACGAGAAGTGGTCGATCTCGTACGACGAACGCTGCATCACCTACGCGACGGACCGCTTCCGCGCCGCCGCGGGCGACGTCGGCCCGTACGGGCACGCGCTGGAACTGGGCTGCGGCACCGGCTTCTTCCTGCTGAACCTCATGCAGGGCGGGGTGATCGAGAAGGGATCGGTCACCGACCTGTCGCCCGGCATGGTCGAGGTCGCGCTGCGCAACGCCGAGCACCTCGGTCTCGACGTGGACGGCCGGGTCGCCGACGCCGAGCGGATCCCGTACGACGACAACACGTTCGACCTCGTCGTCGGCCACGCGGTGCTGCACCACATCCCGGACGTCGAGGCGGCGATGCGCGAGGTGCTGCGCGTCCTCAAGCCCGGCGGGAAGTTCGTGTTCGCGGGCGACCCGACGAACATCGGCAACTTCTACGCCCGCAAGCTCGGCCAGGCGACGTGGTGGCTGACCACCAACATCACCAAGGCCCTGCCGGTGCTGAACGACTGGCGCCGGCCGCAGGAGGAGCTCGACGAGTCCTCCCGCGCCGCCGCGCTGGAGGCCGTGGTCGACCTGCACACGTTCGACCCGGACCAGCTGGAGGCGACGGCTCGCCGCGCCGGTGCCGTGGGTGTGCGCGCGGTGACCGACGAGCTGTCCGCGGCCCTGTTCGGCTGGCCGGTGCGGACGTTCGAGGCCGCCGTGCCGCGCGGGAAGCTGGGCTTCGGGTGGGCGATGTTCGCCTACCGCACCTGGCAGAACCTCTCGTGGGTCGACCAGAACGTGCTCTCGAAGGTGCTGCCGCGCGAGGTGTTCTACAACGTGTCGATCACCGGCGAGAAGTCTTCCTGAGTTGGGCTACGCGTTCACCACCGCCGACGTGGCGTTCCTGCGCTCCGCCGCCGGAACCGCCGCGGTGGCGGAGGTGGACGCGTTGCCGTTCTCCGACGCCTCCCGCCTGAGGGACGTCGAGACGGCCCGCAGGCGCCTCGGCCCGTCGTTCGCCCCGGTCGTGGAAACCGTGCTGCTGCGCCGTCGTGCGCTGTCCAAATTGGACTCCGCGGCGTCGTGGCTCTTCACCGACGACGCGTTGCAGCAGGCCACGGCGTCCGCTGTCGCCCGGCACCGCGCCACGCGGTTCGCCGGTCGCACGGTGCACGACGTCACGTGCTCGGTCGGGGCGGACCTCTTCGCGCTGAGCTCGGTCGCTTCCACGTGCGTCGGCTCGGACCTCGACCCGGTGCGGCTCGCCATGGCCCGCAACAACGTCCCGGGTTCGCTGGTCGTCCTGGCCGACGCCCTGCGCCCGGTGTCGCGGGCGTCCGCCGTGACCGCCGACCCGGCCCGTCGTGACTCCTCCGGCCGCCGCAAGTGGAACCCGTCGGACTTCGTGCCGCCGCTCGACGAGCTGTCCGAGGTGTACGCGGGCGTCGACCTCGCCGTGAAGTGCGCGCCCGGCATCGACTTCGCCGTCGCGCCCTGGGCGGACGAGATCGAGGTCGTGTCGCTGGACGGCGCCGTCCGCGAGGCCTGCCTGTGGACGCGGGGCCTCGCCACCCCCGGGGTTTCGCGCCGCGCCACGGTTCTGCGCGGGTCGTCGTCGTGGACCCTGACGGACGCCGAACCCGACGACTGCCCGGTCGCGCCGCCCGGTGCGTGGCTCGTCGACCCGGACGGCGCGGTGGTGCGCGCCGGTCTGGTGCGGCACTACGCGGCGCGGCACGGGTTGTGGCAGCTCGACGAGCGCATCGCGTACCTGAGCGGTGACGAGCCCCCGCCCGGCATCCGGGCGTTCCGCGTGCTCGAACACGGGCACTACGCGGAGAAGTCGCTCAAGTCGTTGCTGAAGACGCGGGGGATCGGCTCGCTGGAGATCCTGGTGCGCGGCCTCGACGTCGACCCGAACACGATGCGCAAGCGCCTCAAGCTCTCCGGTCCGGGGTCGGCCACGGTCGTGCTGACCAGGATCGGCTCAAAGCCCGTCTTCGTCCTGTGCGAGGCTCAGCGCACCTAGCAGCAGGTCGAGTCGGGTGTCGTCGTGCACCGGTCGCAACCTCCCGCCCCGCATGAGCGTCGCGATGCCGTGCAGCGAGCTCCAGAAGACCTCCGTCAACGCCTCCAGGTCGCGGTCACGCCGGACGGGCTCGACCGCGGCGACGAGCTCGCCGAACGCGTCGAGCAGCTCCTGCGGCACCTCGTCCGTGCCCCACGGGATGTCGGACTGCTGCACGAACATCGCGTCGTAGAGCGCGGGCCTCTCCTTCGCGAACCGCAGGTAGGCCTCCGCCGCGGCCCGCAGCCGTGACCCCCCTCGCGAGGGACGGGCTTCCCGCAGCACGCGCGCCAGATCGCCGCACCCCTGGATCGCGACCGCGCGCACGATCGCGTCCTTGCCCTTGAAGTGGCTGTAGAGCACCGGCTGGCTGTACTCGACCTTCTCGGCCAGCCGGCGCGTGGTGACCGCGTCCCAGCCCTCCTGCTCGGCCAGGTCCCGGGCGGCGTCGATGATCAGCTGGTGGCGTTCGGCCCGCTCGCGCTCACGCCGGTTCTGGATGGTCACGCCGAGAATCTAGCACTGCTAGACATCCGAGCACCGTTCCTGTTAGCGTCGCTCTTGTCGCTAGCAGTGCTAGATATCCAGGAGGACGAAATGCGCTTGGCCACGATCATGGGCTGGCTCGTCGTAGCGGCGGGCTTCTACTTCGGCCTGAGCTACCTGCTCGACGGTGACGGGGCCGCGTCGGGGTTCGGCATCGTCGACCCGACCGGCTACTACGTCGTGAAGGGCGTGCGAGATCTCGCCTACGCCCTGACGGCCTTGATCCTGCTGCTCCTGGGCCACCGCCGGGCACTCGGGTGGGTCGTCCTGGCGGACTCGATCATCCCGATCGGTGATTGCATAGCCGTGATGACGCACGGCGGCACCGTGGGCTACGCGCTCGCGGTGCACGGCTCCGCAGCGGTGCTCGTGCTGTTCACCGCGGCTCTGCTGCTCCGCGAGACAGCGCCAGGACGGTCTCCCGCAACACCGGCTCGCTGATCTCGTCGACCAGCAACCCGGTCACCACCTGGAACGCCCGCCGCAGCTCGGCGGGATCCACCGACGACACCAGCGTCCCCGCGAACGCCCCGGCGTCCCGCAGGTCGTCGAGCCCCCGCCCCTGCACCGCGGACACCCCTTCGCGCAGGCACCACAACGACATCACGTGGTCGCGCATCCCGTTGATCATGTGGACGGCCTGCCACACCCGCCCGCGCTCGATCGACGACCGCGCGTGCAACGCGTACAACCAGGCAAGACCGACGAGCTCGTCCCGATCGGGCTGCCCGGCGGGAGGAAGCTCATTGGCCTCCCCGAACAGCAACCGGAACGTGGGCCCGGTCGCCCCGAACTCGTCCGACGGCCAAAACGCGATGTCCACCTGCAACGTCGACCGCATCAGGAACACGCGGAACAGCACGTTGCCCCGCCGCACGTCAAGATGACCAACGGCGCCGCACGCCTGCATCAACGCCGTCCAGTCGGCGACCACGCCGTCCACGTCCCGCTCCACCGACAACGCGAAGTCGATGTCCGACCAGCGGTCCTCCCGGTCCACCGCGGCCGACCCGGTCACCGCCGCACCGACCACCCGGAAGTCGGTCTCGGCGGCGCGGACGAGATCGCCGCGCAACTGCTCGCGCTCTGAAACCCTGAACACCGCACAACCTTATGAGCTACGGCTGTCCGGTGCGGCTCCGCCGGGAGGGCGAAGCCGCACCGGGTGGGATCAAGCCAGTGCCACGGCGAAGACGTGCATGTTCCCGTCCTCCGGCAGCACGACGCTCGCCAGCGTCTTGCCCTCCGGAGCCACGTACGTCTTCGTGGCGAAGATGTGCGTGGCCACCTTCTCGTTGCCGCCGCCGAGCGTGTTGCGGTACGGCGTGGTCGCGAGGACGACGTTGCCGTAGCTCGGCGTCGCCCCGCCTCCGCCCAGCGTCCAGTCGCTGAACCCGATGTCCACCGAAGCGGTCGTGCCGTCGGTGAACGTGACAACGGCCGGCTTGGTGCGGGCACCGTTGGCCGCGGAACCCACGAAGGCGAGCCGCGTCCCGGACAGCGCAAGCGTTTGCTTCGCGGCGGTCGCGTTGTCGGGACGGCCCGCCGGGGAGGACGGCCACGTGAACGTCAGGCCGTCGACGGTGGCCGTGCCGCCCGGCGCCAGCCCGGCCGTGGCCAGTGCCTCCCGCGAGTAGCTGTAGCCGCCGCCGTCGAAGTCGCCCTCGCCGTCCGCGTCGGCGGAGGCGCCGACGTTGTTCACCGCGGCGAGCATGCTGCCCGCCGGCGCGACCTTCACCGTCTGCGGCAGCACGACCGGCTTCGAGGCGCCCTCGACGGTCACCGTCACGGTGATGTCGTAGAAGCCCTGCGCGGTACCGGGGCCGGCCGCGACCGTGAACGCCGCGGGCACGGTGCCGGTGGCCGGCGTGAACGACAGCGCGTCGGGACCGGTGATCGTGTAGGTCGCCTTCGGGTCGCCGTCGTAGAGCTTGACCGAGTTGACCTTCCCCTGGACCGAACCGCCGGGCTCGACGACGAGCTGACGCGGTTCGACCGTGAGGAAGTACGGCTGGTCGTGGCGGATCGGCTGCTCGCCGTCGCGGAACGACGGCGGGGCGTCCGCGGCGCCGGTGCCCCACGAGGACGCCGACCTGCCCAGCACGAAGTCGAGCCTGCCGCCGCGTTCCACGAACGACTCGGGCAGCCAGGTCTTCGACGACGCACGGCCGTTGACCTTCAACGACTGCACGTACTTCGTGGCCGTGCCGGCCTGGGGCGCGGTGATGGTGATGTCCCTGCCGCCGCCGCGGTTGATCTTCACCGACGTGAACAGCGGCGCGCTCAGCACCAGCTCGGCGCGGGACGGCACCTGCGGGTAGATGCCCATCGCGGTGAACACGAACCACGACGACATGGCGCCGAGGTCGTCGTTGCCGGGAATGCCGCCGGGGGCGTTCTTCCACAGCGTGTTCACCGTCTCGCGCAGCGTCTCCTGCGCCTTGGCGGGCTGACCGGTGTAGTTGTAGAGCCACGGCACGTTCACCGACGGCTCGTTGTCCAGTTCGGACTTCGCCCCGCCGCGGCCGGTCAGCGCCCAGCTGCCGTCGGCGTTGTGGAAGAAGTCGTCCAGCCGCTTGGTGGCGCGTTCCCGGCCACCGAGCGACTCCACGAGCCCGGCGACGTTGTGCGGGACCATCCACGTGTACTGGGCACTGCTGCCCTCGACGAACCCGTTGCCGGTGTCGGGCGTGAAGTCCTTGACCCACGTGCCGTCGGCGTTGCGGTTGCGGATGTACCCACCGGTGGCGTCCGCGACCGGGTCGAAGTTGTTCTGCCACCACTGGGCGCGTTCGGCGAACGTCCTCGCGGTCCTGCGGTCGCCCGTGCGCTCGGCGAGCTGGCTGATCGCGAAGTCCGCCGCGGAGATCTCCAGGGTCTCCGCGGCGCCGCCCCAGGCGTTCGAGACGGACGGCATGTACCTGTGCTTCAGGTACTTGTCGAGCGACGGCCGCTGCCCGACCGACATCACGGCCCAGCCCTCCTTGCTCAGGTCGAGCGCGGTCGGCACGGTCGCGGCCTTCACCAGCGACTTCAGCGACGCCCCGAGGTCGTAGCCGTTGCCGCCGAAGGCCGAGATGGCGGCCAGCGCGATCGGCGCCGGGTCGCCGTTCATGACGTGCGTGCCACCGTTGTTGTGTGTCCAGCGGTCCCACACGCCGTTGTTGTGCTCGGCCTGGTTGAGCAGCGACTGCGCGATGTCCGACCCGATCTGCGGTTCGAGCAGGGTGAGCAGCTGCAGCTGCGAGCGGTAGACGTCCCAGCCCGAGAACGTGCCGTACTGGGCCTTCTGCCTCCGCTTGTCGATCTTGTGGACCTCGCCGTCGAACCCGGCGTACTCGCCGTTGACGTCGCTGAAGAGGTTGGGGTGCAGCAACGAGTGGTACAGCGCCGTGTAGAACTTCGTCCGCTCGTCGTCGGAGCCGCCGCCGACCTCGATGCGCCGGAGCTGCTTCTGCCACGCGATGTACGCGTTGTCCCTCATGTCCTCGATGGACTGGCCCTTGTTCTCGGCCCTCAGGTTCGCCTTGGCGTTGTCCAGGCTGACGTAGGAGATGCCGATCTTCACGCCGACCTGCGAGCCCGGTGCGAACCCGAGGTACGCGCCGGAGCCCTTGCCCAGCACCGGCCAGCCGTTGGTGCCGTAGGTCGTGCCGCCCTTCGAGGTCGTGCTCCCGGGCGTGACAACGTTGTCCTGATACGTGCCGACCTCGGTGAACGCCTGGTCGAACTCCGCCACGAAGTGCAGCGTGTAGTAGCTGCGGCGGCCGGCCTGGTTGATGTAGCCGCAGAAGTTGCCGCTGGTCACGCTGCCGGTGATGGTGCGCTTGTCCCTGTCGACCACGGTCTGGGCGTCACTGCTGCCGACCTGCGACTTGGACGTGTTGACCAGCACCGTCGCCGGCTTGTCGGCGGGGAAGGTGAACCGCGCCGCGCCGGTGCGTTCGGTGGCGGACAGCTCGGCCTTCGCACCCGACTTGAGCGTCACGTCGTAACGGCCGGGCTTGGCCACCTCGTCCGCGTGCGCGAACTCGCTCGCGTAGACGGCGTCCGTCGCGTCGGTGGTCGGGCTGGTCGTGACGGTCCCGACGTGCGGGAAGATCGGGATGTCACCGCTGCCGCCCGCGCAGCCGGTCCCGGACATGTGGGTGAGGCTGAAGCCGCGGATCTTCGTGGCGTCGTACCGGTAACCGCCGGGAGCCGCGGCGCGCAGGGTGTTGCCGCGACTGGCCTCCGGGCTGAAGGAGAACATGCCGAACGGCACGACCGCGCCGGGGAAGGTGTTCCCGAGGTTGGTCGTGCCGATGAACGGGTTCACGTGTGCTGCCGGATCCGGCACCACCTGGACCTGGGGCTGAGCGGAGGCAGGGACCACTCCGAACGTCATGGCCGCCACCACCGCAGCTGTCGTGAGCACTCTTCGCCGCATGGTCGCGGACCCTACTTTCCGTGCCCGTCCAACCCCAGAGAGCGACGTGAAGTTGTCGTCAAACGGACAACCGCTGCTCCATGAAGGCCCTCAGCGCGGGCCAGTCGCAGTCCTCCGCGACCTCCACCCGGTAGTTCCCCTCGACGAGCGCGCCCTCGTCGTCGATGTCGAGCCCGTGGGTCTTCAGGACGAGGCTTCCGGGCACGACCGCCTCCGCCACGGCGACGGCGTCGTGGACGAGGATGCCCTCCTCGCGGTCGGAGCGGTTCTGGTCGGTGTTGGCGGCGAGGTAGGCCCGGTAGGTGCCGGTGAGGTTGCTCAGCACGGGGTCGACGTTCGCGAGGAACTCGGTGTCCGCGATGCACCGCTGCGTGAGGTTGAGCGGCACGACGACCGGGTTCCCCTTGCGGATCACCGTCCGCGCCGCCGCGGCGTCGGCCCAGAAGTTGAACTCGGCCCGGAGTGTCGTGTTGCCGATGCCGAGCCCGCCACCCATGACGATCAGCCGCGGGAACTCGACACCGGCGTCGAGCGCGGCGGCGATGTTCGTGAGCGGCCCGATCGCCGCCACGACGGTGTCCGGCGTGATCGTGTCCGCGAAGAACCGCACGACGTCCTCACCCTGCACGCCCCGCGGGTTCTCCGGCAACGTGAGCGCCTGCCCGCCGAGCCCGTCCGCGCCGTGCACGTCCGCGGCCCCGCCGGGCCCCTCGAACCCCTTGACCACGGGCACGTCGGTGCGCCCGAGGTGCGCGAGCAGCCGCAGCGCGTTGGCCGTCGTGAGGTCCAGCCCGACGTTGCCGAAGACCGTGGTCAGGCCTTTCAGCTCGACCTCGGGGCTGCGGGCCGCGAGCGCGATCGCGAACGCGTCGTCGACGCCGGGGTCGGTGTCGATGATGAGAGGAGTCGCCATGCCGCCAGCCTGCCTCACGGGCGGGCCGCGTCCCACGTGCCGCGCCTCTCACCGTCGCCCGGGCCACCCCACGACCGCGTCCGGCGCGCCGGCCGTCCGAAGTTAGAGTCTTCGTCCATGACTTCGATGTGGGGCGCACCGGTCTGGACCCGCTGGCGCAGGTCGCGCCGTGACCCGATGCAGGCGCGGTTCCTCACGGTGGACTCCCTGCGCTGGGTGCTGCGCCACCGCGCCTACACCCCCTGGTACCTCGTCCGGTACTGGCGCCTGCTGAAGTTCCGCCTGCTCAACCCGCACGTGGTGCTGCGCGGCATGGTCTTCTTCGGCAAGCGCGTCGAGGTCATGGCCCGGCCCGGCTTCGGCCGCC
This sequence comes from Lentzea sp. DG1S-22, assembly GCF_036321065.1. Classification (NCBI taxonomy): domain Bacteria; kingdom Bacillati; phylum Actinomycetota; class Actinomycetes; order Pseudonocardiales; family Pseudonocardiaceae; genus Lentzea; species Lentzea sp. DG1S-22. The sequence goes on from NZ_CP143276.1 coordinate 7,295,433, forward strand.
TCGAGATCGGCCGCTGGGTGCACATCGGCGACGGCAACGCGATCCGCTGCCACGAGGGGTCGCTGCGCATCGGCGACAAGGTCGTGTTCGGCAAGGACAACACGGTCAACTGCTACCTCGACATCGAGATCGGCGCGTCGTCGCTGGTCGCGGACTGGGTGTACATCTGCGACTTCGACCACAAGGTCGAGGACATCACGCTGCCGATCAAGGACCAGGGCATCGTGAAGTCCCCGGTCCGCATCGGGCCGGACTGCTGGCTCGGCGCCAAGGTCACCGTGCTGCGCGGCACCCGCGTCGGCCGCGGGTGCGTTCTGGGTGCCCACGCGGTGGTGCGCGGGGACGTGCCCGACTTCAAGATCGCGGTCGGGATGCCGGCCAGGGTCGTCCGGGACCGGCGGGCCGACTACGAGGCGGACGCGCAGCGGCGGGCGGACATCGCCGACATGGCCCGCAAGGCCAAGGAGGCCTTGGCCCAGCGGGAGCAGTCGTCCGACGCGTCAGCGTGAGTCGGCCAGCCGCGGCCACGCCAGCGGCGCGAGCTGCGGGCGCTTCGGGCTGAACCCGTCCCCGGGCTGCCGGCCGATCAGCCGGTTCCGGGTCCGCGTGTACGCCACCGGCAGCACCTGGTCCCGCAACCACCGCCAGTGGTCCAGGACCGAGGCCGGCGCCGCCGCGCCCTCCAGCGGCGTGAGCCACGACGGGTCGAACGGGATCTCCAGCGCCGACAACAGGTGCCCGGCCAGCCGCCGGTGCCCCAGCGACGACAGGTGCAGCCGGTCCGGCCCGAAGTACCGCGAGTCGTGCACGCACTCGTCGGCGGCGACGTCGACCAGAACCGCGCCGTAGCGCGAAGAAGCGTCACGAACGGCCGCGTTCAGGGCCTCGATCCGGGGCCGCATGCGCCACCCGAACGGCATGCGGTGCGAGATGTCGCTCAACGTGAAGACGGCGACGGTCGGCGCGAACGACGTCACGGCGCGCACCATCGCGTCGACCCGCTGCTCCAGTTGCGAGGCCGAAGCCCCGGACATCACGTCGTTGCCGCCGCCGAAGAGCACCACCAGGTCGGGGTCCAGCGCGGACGCGGACGGGACCTGCTCCACCAGCATCTGGTCGAGCCGGCGGCCGCGCACGGCGAGGTTGGCGTAGCGGAAGCCGGGTGCGTCGAGCGCGGACGCGACGCGGTCGGCCCAGCCGCGGTAGCGGCCGTCGGGCAGCAGGTCGTCCAGGCCCTCGGTGCAGCTGTCCCCGAGCGCCACGAAGCGTTGGTAGGTCATTCAGTCCTCGGTCACCTTCTGTTCACGGGACCGGCGACTGTAGCGGACCTAGGTGAACAGATTTCCCGTCGCGATCTTGGGACGCCCGAGGACGCGCGGCTCGCGCACCGAGGCCTTCGAGTAGACGGCCGCCGTGCCGGAAGCGATGGTGGCCCAGTTGAAGTCGGTGGCCAGACGTGCTTTCGCGGCACGGGCGCGCGCCGCCGCCGCAGTGGGGTCGGAGAGCACGGCACGCACGCCGCGCGCGAGTCCGTCCACGTCACCGGGTGCGAACGACAGACCGGTGACGCCGTCCACCACGACCTCGCCGAGGCCGCCGGCGGTCGAGGCGACCAGGGGGGTCCCGGCCGCGGCGGCCTCCAGGGCGACGATGCCGAAGGGTTCGTAGCGCGAGGGCAGCACGACGGCGTCGGCCGCGGTGAGCAACGCCGCCAGCGACCTGTCGGAGAGGTGGCCGACGAACTCGACGGCCCGCAGCACGCGGTGCTTGCGCGCCTGGTCCCGCAGCCACTCGGTCTGCGAGCCGCCACCGGCGACGACGACGCGCGTGCCGCGGTGGAAGCGGCGGATCCGGGGCAGGGCGGCGATCAGGTCCTGCACGCCCTTCTCCCACTCGATGCGGCCGAAGAACAGCAGCAGCGGGTCGCCGTGCGGCGAGTGGGCGCGGCGGGCGGCGCCGACGTCCTTCGCGCGCACCTTCCAGCCGCCGGGCTCGATGCCGTTGTGCAGCACGGAGACGTCGGCGGTGTCCACTTCGAACAGGTGCGCGACCTCGCCGCGCATCGCCGACGAGCAGGTGATCAGCGAGTCGGCGCGGTTCGCGAGCCACCACTCCACCGAGTGCACCTGCTGGTTCAGCGGGTGCGACAGCCAGCCGGAGTGCCGGCCCGCCTCGGTCGCGTGGATCGTCGCCACCAGCGGCACGCCGAACGCCTCGGCCAGCGCCACGGCCGGGTGTGCGACGAGCCAGTCGTGCGCGTGCACGACGTCCGGGCGCCACGAGCCCAACGCCAGGCCGGCGCGCGTCATCGCGTGGCCCATCGCGAGGGTCCACGCCAGGAGGTCCTTCTCGAACACGAAGTGCGCCGGGTCCTCGGCGACGCGGACCAGCCGCACGCCCTCGCTCACCACGTCGACGGTGGGGTGCGTGACGGCGTCGGTGCCGGAAGGTTGTCGGCAGAGCACGACGACGTCGTGCCCCTGCGCGGCCAGCTGTGTCGCGAGCGCGTGGACGTGCCTGCCCAGTCCGCCGACGACCACCGGCGGGTACTCCCACGACACCATCAGCACGCGCATCCCGTTACCTCATTCCTCGCGCGTCCAGATGCCCGAACGGGCCGTCCGCCGCGCGGAGTTCCGCCGCCCTCGCACGTCCACGACCGCCGCGCGCCAGCGCCGCGAGCTCGCTGAAGCGGTCGCTGTGAATCTTCGCGCGGTACCGGGCGTAGTCGGCGGCCGAGTCCTTGGTGACCATGAAGGCCCAGTCGCTCGACAACGCCAGCAGCGCCTCGCGCACCGCCTGGTCCAGCACCGGATCCCGCACGTCGGAGGAGAAGTCCAGCCCCAGCAGCTCCTGCTGCACCGACGCGTTCAGCGACACGATGTCGGACACCTGCGCACCGTCCCACACGCGCCAGTCCTTGCCGCTGCCCCACGACGACGCCGGCAGCTCGACCGGCGCGCCCACGTGACCCGCCTCGGCGGCGCCGCGCAACGTCGTGACCCGGACACCCGCCTCGGGCAACGCGCGCAGCACGGCCTCCAGCCACAGAGGACCCTCGTGCCACCAGTGCCCGTACAGCTCGGTGTCGTAGGCCGCGACGACCAGGCCACCGTCGATGGCCCGCAGCCGCTTCACGACGGTCTCGACGAAGTCGGCCACGTGCCGGTCGAGAGCCTCGCGCGCCAGCAGCGGGTCGTACGGCCGCTTGTCCTCCGGCGACACGTTCTTGCCCGTCACGCGCGACGGCTTGAGGCCCGTCGGGTGGTCGTAGGTGTGAAAATCCCGGTACGCGGCATCGCCCGGATAGCCGACCTTCGGCGACCAGACGCGGTACGAGACCTCGAGGTCGCGGCCGAACGCCAGCACGTCCGACGATCCGACGGGATGCGCGGACGAGGTGTCGCCGTGCAGCGCGGGCCCGTCGACCAGGAACCGCCGCACGCCGGCCGCCGCGTACCCCGCCTCCATGCCGGGCGAGTAACCGCACTCCGGCGCCCAGATCCCCTCCGGCGCGCGGCCGACGCGCAGCGCCGTGTCGTCCAGGCCGGTCCGCAGCGCGAAAGCCCGCACCTTCGGGTCCAGCAACGGCTGGAACGGGTGCGTCGCCGGACCGCCGAGCAGCTCGATGGCCGAGGAGTCCACAAGGGAGCGCAGCAGGGGCGAGAACCCGTGCCGCCACTGGCTCTCGAACTTCTCCAGCGCCCACGACGACGCGCGGTGCTCGTACGCGGACAGCTCGGGCAGCCGCTCCCCGGCGAAGTGCGAGCGCAGGTGCCAGTTGCCGAGCCAGTCGTGCATGCCCCGCAGGCAGTACGGGTCGTCGAGCTGCGCGGCCAGGACCGGTGTGACGCCGAGCGTGAGGACGTCGGTGCGGCCCTCGTCGGCGAACCGGCGCAGCATGTCCACGACGGGCAGGTACGAGTGCGCCCACGCCTGGTAGAGCCACTCCTCGCCGACCGGCCACGCGCCGTGGTGGGCGAGCCAGGGCAGGTGGCTGTGCAGGACCAGGCAGAACGTTCCCTCGGACTTCGTGGAGGTCACGTGCGCACCGCCACGGCGACGAGGTCGAGGGACGCGTCCATGTCGTCGGGCGTGATGTCGAAGTCCCGCACCGTCACCGACTCCACCGCCTCCTTCAGCTCGGCGGGCCACGGCGCACCGGACAGGGCGACTTCGACCTGTGCGTCGATGATCTGTCCGTTCAGGAGCATGTCAAGCCTCTCGCCGTGACGCAGCCCCGTCAGTTCGTCAACGCGGAAACCAGCCCCGCGCAGCATCTCGTCCAGTTCGGACGGTGCCAGTTCCCTGGTGTGGAACGGGTTCAGCGGGGTGTCCTGGCCGGGCGAGAACGTCAGCCTGTTCGGCGTGGTGACGATGAGCTTCCCGCCGGGGCGCAGCACCCGCCGGCACTCGGCGAGGAAGCCCTCCTGGTCCCAGAGGTGCTCGATGACCTGCAGGTTCGCGACGACGTCCACGCTGCCGTCGCGCAACGGCAGCGTCGCGAGGTTCCCGCGCAGCACGTCGAGCTGCGGGTACGCGCGCGACACGTGCTGCGACGTCAGCTCGTCGTAGTCGAGCGCTACGACCCTGCGCGCGACCGTGCGGATCAGCTGGGCGCCGTAGCCCTCGCCGCAGCCCGCCTCCAGCACGACGGCGTCCGCGCAGTGGCCGATGAGGTGCAGATATGCGGCCTCGTGGCGCCGGAACCAGTAGTTCTCTTCCGCGATACCGGGCACTGTGCGTTCGCCGGTCAGGGGGAGGGTCACGCCCGTCAGGTTACTTGTCAGTAGAGCGCCTGCGAACTACCTGGTGCGCGATGGCGACGGCGGCGCCGGTCCCGGCGAGCACCGCGGTCGTCGGGGCGTCCATGTACTTGGACAGGCTGGGTGCCTCGCTCGGTCCGGCGAGCCACGTCGTCAACGGGGTGGCGTAGGCGAGTGCGAGAGCGCCGGCCCACCAGCGCAGCGCCTGCGAACGGCGGTCGCGCAGGCTCGCGACGAGCAGGACGGCGATCGGGATGCCGGAGAGCAGCACGAACCCGCCGATCACCATGACCGGGACCGCCCACGCCGCGACCAGCGCGGACGTCGACGGGTGGGCGGCGGTGCGAGTGGCGATCCCGGACATGACGAGCTCCTTCGTTCGTTAGCATCACTTGCGTCAGTTATATCCTCTAACTAAGGTGATGCCATGAAGCTAGGGTGTCACCGCTGCGGGTGTCAATAACGAATGTGAGAGGGTCTAACGATGACGGAGACGGTGCGGAACCCGCGCGAGCGCTACCGGGCCCAGGTGCGCGACGAGATCAAGCGGCACGCGTGGCAGCAGATCGCCTCGACCGGCGTGACGGCGTTGTCGATCAACGCCATCGCCAAGGAGATGGGCATGAGCGGGCCGGCCCTCTACCGCTACTACGCCGGCCGCGACGAGCTGATCACCGCGCTCATCCGGGACGCCTACCGCAGCCTCGCCGACGCCGTCCGCGCCGCCCACGGGGCCGGGACCACCGTCGTGGCGCTCGCGGGCGTCATCAGGCGGTGGGCGCTGAGCGATCCGCACCGGTACCTGCTCATCTACGGCACGCCGGTGCCCGGCTACCACGCGCCCGAGGACATCACCGCGATCTCGGACGAGATCCTGGCGGTGCTGCTCCAGGTGTGCGGGGGACCGGCGGACGAGGCGCCGCGGACGCCGTTCGACCTGGTCCTGGGCATGAACCGCCAGTGGGCGGCCGCCCTGCCCGCGCCGACCCCAGCCGTCCACCGCGCGCTGTCGTTCTGGACGCGGGTGCAGGGCGTGCTCTCGCTCGAGCTCGCCGGGCACTTCACGCCGATGGGGATCGACGCCGGTCTGCTGCTGGCGGAGGAAGTGGCGGAGTTGGGCTCAGAACGGTGAGATCGTGACGGCCAGCGCGCCCGGTCCCACGTTCGCGCCGATGGCCGCGCTGACCTGGGTCAGGACGATGTCGCGCGCGTGCGGGATCCGCTGGCGCAGCATCTGGAGCAGCTCGTGGCCGTCCTCCTCGGCCGCGAAGTGCTCGACGGCGAGGTCGACGTTGCGCCCGTAGGCCTGCGCCACCGCCTTGTCGACGAGCTTGCCCAGCGCCCGGTCGCGGCCGACGACCTTGTCGAACGGCTCCACCTCGCCGTTGGCGACCGTGAGCAGCGGCTTGACCGACAGCGCGTCGCCGAAGAGCTTCGCCGCCGCGCTCACCCGGCCCGCCTGGCGCAGGTACTGCAGGGTGTCGACGTAGATGAGCACGCTCGCGTCGCGGCCGCGCTGCTCGGCGACGCTGCGCGCGTTCTGGACGTTGCCGCCGGCCTGCACGACCCGCGCCGCCGCGAGCGCCGCGAACCCGAGCGTCATGCCCGAGGAGTGCGAGTCGACGATGAACACCGGGACGCGCGACTTCGCCGCGGCCACCTTCGCCGCGTCCGTCGCGGGGAGAGCTTCGGCGTCACGTGCACCGAGACGATCGTCTCCGCGCCCTTCGCCCACGCGTCCTGGTAGGCCCAGAAGAACGCATCGGGCGCCGGAGGCTGCGTCGAGATGGGGATCTGCGCCTCCATCGCCTGCAGCAGCCGCTCGGTCGGCACGTACGCCTCGTCGATCAGCTCCGACCCGATCTTCAGCTGCATGGGGACCGTGATGATGTTGAACCGGTCCGCCAGACGGGCGGGCAGCGACGCGGTCGAGTCGGTGACGACGGCTACTCGTGAGGACACGAACGAGAAGGTTAACCAAGGGTGATCGAAGTGGCCACGACCGATGGTTGGCAATTCGTGTGATCTCGACCTTCGCGGTTGCATTCCGTGTACGCCGAACGCACGGGCCGACCGCTCCGGAAAGGCGCCTCGCCAGACACAATCGGGTGACTGCGGCTTGTCTGGTGTTGATCTACATTTACGGCGTTTGTGCTGGAAAGTGGTGCTATGGGGCGATTTCCTCGGAGTCGTTCCGTCCACTTTCGACGCTGGTTGGGGCCATGAGCCGTGGGTAAGCTCGCTCAATCTTCAGCACGGTTGAGCGAGTAGGTGACCATGGGTGCAAAAGAGCAGGAACTGGTTCCGCTGCACGCCGGTTTCGACGTTGTCTACCGAGGTTTTCACCGACGTCAGGTCATCGAGCACATCGAGGGTCTCGAGGAGCAGTTGCGCTTCACGAGCCTCGACCGGGCCGAGGCGCTGGCACAGGCGGCCGATCTGCGCAAGCTGCTGGAGATGACGCGCCAGGACCTGGAAGAGGCGCGCGCCAGGATCGAGCGCCTCGAGTCGACCTCGGGCACGCACGCGAGCGCGACCGAACGGATGCACCGCATGCTCCGCCTCGCCGAGGACGAGACCGCGGAGATGCACCTGCGGACCGAACGCGAGTGCGCCGACCTCCGCGCGCGCACCGACGTGGAGCTGGCCGCGCTGCGCGCCGCCGCGGAGCAGGAGGCCGCGGCCATGCGCGCCGAGGCCGAGGCCGAGCTCCACGCGTCGCGCCAGGACTGCGCCACCCGTGCCGCCGCGATGGAACGCCGTGAGCTCGAGGCGGAGCGCCGCTGCGCCGACCTCGAGGCCCAGCACCGCCAGCGCGCCGACGAGGTGGAGCGCGAGTGCACCGAGGCAGTCGCCCAGGCCCAGGCCGACGCGGACAGGCTGCTGCGCGAGACGGCGTTGCAGTGCAACTCGCTGGAGGCCGACTCCGAGCGCAAGCGCCAGAAGGCGGAGCAGTTCCTCGAGCTGACCATCACCCGCCGCCGCAACGAGGCCGCGCGCCACCTGCAGGAGCAGGAGGCGCTGGCGCGCGCCCGCTCGGAGTTCGTGGTGAAGATGGCGTGCCGCGAAGCCCAGCGCCGCCTCGCGGAAGTCGCCGAGCGCACCGCCGAGCTGCACGAGCTGCGCCGCGCCGTCCACTCGCAGCTGTCCGCGGTCCGCGCCGCCCTCTCCGTGGCCGCCGACCGGATCACGCCCGTGCACGTCCCGGAGCAGGTGGCCGCCTCGTGAAGCGCTGGATGCCGCTCGTCGCGGGCGCGCTGATGGTGCCCGCGTCGGTGACGGCGTTCGGCTTCTCCGTCTACGGCGAGGAACTCCAGACGGCCCTGTCGTCCTCGCCCGCAGCCCCGGTGGTGGCGGGCCCGGTGCCGGTCTCCGACTTCGCCGCCCCCGTCCGGATGGAACCCGCCGCTCCTCTGCTCCTGCCGCCGGCGGTGGCCCAGCAGGCGGTGCGCGACCTGTTCACCACCCACTCGGTCAAGGGCGTCACCTTCGCGCCGGGCACCGCGTCCCTCGTGGGCCGCGGCGAGGACGTGCGCCGAAGCCTGGCGAGCGTGCTGCGCAACGTCTCGGGCTCCGTGACGCTGGTGGCGCACGCGTGGAACGGCGAGACCGCATCGCACAGGTGCGACGTGCTCGCGCTGGAGAGGGCCGGCCTGCTGCGGCAGTACCTGGCCGAGCAGGGCGTGGCGAGCACGATCACCACGCGGGTCGTCGTGGACCCGGTGTGGGGCCCGCCCGCGGACTTCGGACCTCAGATCGACGTCCTCGTGAGCTAGGAGCCTTCGCATGGCAGGGGCAGTCGGGATCGTCTTCGGGCTGTGCGTGCTGTCCTTCACGTTGGGGGCGGCCCTGATGTACACGCTGGTGCGGCGCCGCGAGGAAACCGCCCTGGCCGAGTCCGCTCGACCGGAACAGCCGGCCGAGCGCACGTGGGTTCCCAAGCCCACCACCGTCGAACCGGTCGCCGACGACTACGACACGCGGCCGATCCACCGCAACCCGGTGGTGGGGCTGTCACAGCTGGAACCGGCGCTGGCTTCGCTCTCTGAGCCGGTGTCGGGACCGGTGCTGAGGTCGGTGCCACGGCTGGACCTGCGGGCGGTGGGCGAGGTCCCGCCCGAGCCGGTCCCGGTGGAGCCGCAGCCGGCGGTGGAGCCGCGGCCGGCGGTTGCCGCGAAGCCCGCGGTGGCTGCGGAGGCCGAGGAACTCGAGTTGCTCGTGGAGTTCGGGGACGCGGGGGAGCCGGTGACCGCCAAGGCTCCGATCGCTGCGGCTCCGATCGCTGCGGCTCCGATCGCTGCGGCTCCGATCGCTGCGGCGATACCGGAACCGGCCGTCGCGCCCGAGCCGACCGCCGGTCCCGAACGCGATCCCGCTCCCGTGGCCGAGGACGCCGAGCCGAGCGACGAGCCCGAAACTGTCGGTGCCGCTCGATACGATCAGGATGGGGACTTCGAGCCCCCCGTGGGGGAACCTGAAGCCCCCGAACCAACGGTAGCGGCCGGCACCGACACTCCCGTGCTGCCGCCGCCCGCCGCACCGCAGCCCGTCGAGCGCGCGACGTGGGTGGAGCGGGAGGACTTCCGGCAGCGCTACCTGAGGACGTTCGAAGAGGTGCGCCGCAAGGCGGACAGCAACTGACCGCGGGGGTTTCGTGTTCGTCGGCTTGGAGGTTCGACGACGCGGCGGTGTCGGACGGGGGCGGTGCCAGGCACTCGGGGACAGTGGCGTGAGACCGGCTGTGCGCGGATTCGGCTGCGCACAGGACTGCCGCGCAGGAGACCGGCCGCGCATGAGGCTGGTCTGGCACAAAGCTGGTCGCGCAGGAGACCGGCCGTGCATGGCACCAGCCAGGCACGAGGCCGGTCGCGCAGGAGATCCGGTTGAGTGTCAGACCTGCTGAGTACGTTGGTGCGCGGGGGTTCCTGATTCCGAGGGGACCCTTGCGCAAGCCTGCCGTGCCTGCCGTCCGCTCCACCACAGCGGCCCCACGCCGCCGCTGCCACCCGGAACCCCCAACCCGGCAGCCACACCCACGACCACGCCCCACAACCACAGCCACACCCACAGCCGTGTCGGAAACTCATCGGTCCATGTCCGAAACCGGCAGGACACCGCCCCCGCGCGCTGATATCAATCGATCATGACTTCCGCCACGGACCGCACCGCCCTCTTCCACGCCCTCCACGCGCAGGGCCCGCTCGTCCTGCCCAACGCCTGGGACGTCGCCTCCGCCCTCATCGTCGAGGCGGCCGGCGCCCAGGCCGTCGCCACCACCAGTGCCGGGGTGGCGTGGAGCCTCGGCGCGCCGGACGGGGACGCGCTCGACCGCGACCTCGCCATCGATCTCGTCGCGAGAATTGTCAAGGCGGTCGAGGTCCCGGTGACCGCGGACATCGAGTCCGGTTTCGGCGAGGACGCCGCCGGGGTCGCGGAGACGGCGAAGGCCGTCGAGGAGGCGGGCGCGTCCGGCGTCAACATCGAGGACGGGCGGGGCGCGGCGCTGAGGGACGTGCGGGAGCAGAAGGAACGTCTGCAGGCGGCGCGGGAAGGTGCGCCGACGCTCTACATCAACGCGCGCGTGGACGTGTTCCTGCGGGGGATCGGTGAGCCGCAGGAGAGGCTGCAGCACACGCTCGACCGCGCGCGGGTCTACCTGGAGGCGGGAGCCAGCGGCATCTTCGTGCCGGGCGTCACCGATCTCGAGACCGTGGAGCTGTTGGCGCGGAACATCAACGCGCCGTTGAACGTGCTGGCCGGTCCGGGCGCGCCCGCGGTCCGAGAGCTCGGGACCGCGGGCGCCGCCAGGATCAGCGTCGGTACGGCGCTGGCGTCAGCCGCCTACGCGACCGCCAAGAAGGCGGCCGAGGAGTTGCTGGCGAAGGGTACGTACGACAGCACCGGTGAGGGCTTGGGCTACGCCGAGCTCAACGCCCTCTTCCGCTAGTGCCTCTTGCCGCCGCGGAACTTGCGCAGCAGCTGCTCGGCCTGCGCGCGCTTGCGCGGGTCCTGCGCCATCTGCCGTGCCTTGGCTTGGAGCTTGTGGCCCTGCGGGCTGCGCAGGAACCTGGTGATCTTGTCCATGAAGCCGGCCATCGGTCCTCCAGGTGTCCGTTACGTCCATTTCAACGGACGAAACCGTTCCCGGAGTTCCCGGCAGTCAGACCGGCGAAACGGTGATGCCCAGCGCACCTGGTCCGACGTGGGCGCCGATGGCCGAGCTGACCTGCGTCACCATGAACTGGCGGACGTTCGGCACGTTGCGGCGGAGGTTGCGCAGCAGGCGCGAGGCCTTCTCCTCCGCGTCGAAGTGCTCCACGGCCACGTCCACGGTGTCCGTGCCCGCGCGCTTGACCGCGATGTCGAGCATCCGGTTGAGCGCGCGGTCGGCGCCGATCACCTTGTCCAGCGGCGTGATCTGGCCGTCGGCCATGGTCAGCAGCGGCTTCATCGACAGCACCCCGCCGACCAGGGCGGCCGCGGCGCCGATGCGGCCGCCGCGGCGCAGGTACTCGAGCGTGTCCACGTAGATCAGCTCGGTCGACCTGTCGAAGCGTCGCTGGGCCGTCGCGAGCACCTTCTCGACGCTGCCACCCGCCTCGGCGACCTTCGCGGCGGCCTGGACGGCGTAGCCGATGCTCATCCCGCAGGTGTGGGTGTCGATGACGTGCACGGGCACGCGGACCTTGGCGGCGGCTTCCCTGGCCGCCTCGACGGTGGCGGACTGGCGGCTCGACACGTGCACGGACACGATCGAGCGAACGCCCTGCGCCGCCAGTTCGTCGTACGTCCAGAAGAACGCGTCCGGATCGGGTGGGATCGTCGTCACGGGCACGTTCGAACGCATGGCCGAGACCAGGTCCGGGACCGGGATGCGGGACTCGTCGTCGGTGTGGTCGCCGATCCGCACCTGGATCTGCACCACTTCGATGCCGAGCGTCTTGGTCAGCTGCGCCGGGAGGCAGGCCGTGGAGTCGGTCACGATAGCTACTCGCCGGTACATGTCAGCGCAGCCTAGACCCCGAATGGGTTAAGTCTCAGTTGGTGGCGTGAACGGGTGACAACTGTCACGCTAGCGGGGTGCTTGCTGCTGTTTGCGCGACTGCTACTGGCGGGTAACATCCGGGTGATGGCAGGGTCGTGAACACCCGGCGGCGCAGTTCTAGAGTCCTCTGCGCAAGCGTCGCCGCCCGTCCGCAGGAGGTCGAAGAGGACCTATGAACATTGTTGTCCTGGTCAAGCAGGTGCCTGACACCTGGTCCGAGCGCAAGCTCACCGACGCCGACCACACCCTTGACCGCGAGTCCGCGGATGCCGTGCTCGACGAGATCAACGAGCGCGCCGTCGAAGAGGCCCTGCTGCTGCAGGAAGCCCACGGCGGTGAGGTCACCGTGATCGCGATGGGTCCCGACCGCGCCACCGACGCGATCCGCAAGGCGCTGTCGATGGGTGCCGACAAGGCGATCCACGTGAGCGACGAGGCGCTGCACGGGTCGGACTCGCTGGCCACGGCCAAGGTCCTCGCGAAGGCGATCGGCACGGTCGAGAACGTCGACCTGGTCATCGCGGGCAACGAGGCCACCGACGGCCGCGCGGGCGCTGTCCCGGCCATCCTCGCCGAACTGCTCGGCCTGCCGCAGGTCACCCAGCTGCGCAAGGTCACCGTCGACGGTTCCACGATCAAGGGCGAGCGCGAGACCGACGAGGGCGTCGCCTTCGTCGAGGCGTCGCTGCCGGCCGTGGTCTCCGTGACCGAGAAGATCAACGAGCCGCGCTACCCGTCCTTCAAGGGCATCATGGCCGCGAAGAAGAAGCCCGTCTCCACGCTGACCGTGGCGGACCTCGGCGTCGACGCGTCCGAGGTCGGCCTGTCCGGCGCGTACACCCAGGTGCTCGAGGCGTCCCCGAAGCCGCCGCGCAGCGCGGGCCAGCGCATCGAGGACGGTGGCGACGGCGGTCAGAAGATCGCCGAGTTCCTCGTCGGCCAGAAGCTCATCTGAGGGAGGGGAAGTCATGTCTGAAGTTCTCGTTCTGGTCGACCACGTCGACGGCGAGGTCAAGAAGGTCAGCTACGAGCTGCTGACGGCCGCGCGTCGCCTGGGCACCCCGGCCGCCGTGGTCGTGGGCGCCTCCGGCACCGCGTCCAAGATCCGCGAGTCGCTCGGCAGGTTCGGCGCCGCGAAGGTCTACGCCGTCGAGTCCGACGACGCCGCCAACTTCCTGGTGACCCCGAAGGTCGACGCGCTGGCCGCCCTCGTCCCGAACGCGTCCGCGGTGCTCGTCTCCGCGACGGTCGAGGGCAAGGAGGTCGCGGGCCGGCTCGCCGCGCGCATCGGCTCCGGCTGGCTGGTCGACGTCGTGGACGTCGAGGCCGACGGCACCGGCGTGCAGTCCATCTTCGGTGGCGCGTTCGTCGTCAAGGCGAAGGTCAGCAAGGGCACCCCGGTCATCACGGTCCGCCCCGGCGGCGTCGAGGCCGAGGAGTCCGCGGCGGACGCCGTGCTGGACGAGTCGGTCTCCATCTCCGTGGACGCCGCCAAGTCCGCCCGCGTGACCTCGCGCGAGGCCGTCGTCGGTGGCGACCGCCCGGAGCTGACCGAGGCCTCGGTCGTCGTCTCCGGTGGCCGCGGTGTCGGTTCCGCCGACAAGTTCTCCGTCGTCGAGGAGCTCGCGGACTCGCTCGGTGCCGCCGTCGGTGCCTCGCGCGCCGCGGTCGACTCGGGCTACTACCCGCACCAGTTCCAGGTCGGCCAGACCGGCAAGACGGTCTCGCCGCAGCTGTACGTGGCGCTGGGCATCTCCGGTGCCATCCAGCACCGCGCCGGCATGCAGACCTCGAAGACGATCGTCGCGGTCAACAAGGACCCCGAGGCCCCGATCTTCGAGATCGCCGACTTCGGCGTGGTGGGCGACCTGTTCAACGTCGCCCCGCAGCTGAAGGAAGAAGTCGCCAAGCGCAAGGGCTGAGCACCCTCCGCGCTGCCAACGGCCGCCCCGCCTCGGTGGGGCGGCCGTTGGCGTTTAAGGTCGTCTTTCATGATCGGGAAGGAGCTCCACCTGGACCGCGTGCTGGGGCGTGGTCGGCGGTGACGAGTCTTTCGGGGAGAAGAGCGTTGAGCGACAACAGCTTCGTCGTGCGAGGCCACGGCATGGGCTTCGAGGACGAAGACCGGACCATGTTCACGGTCGGCGTCGCCGAGCAGCCCGACGGCGGCGGCAGGCAGCTGATGGTCACGGCGAGCGAGGACGACCTCGACGACGCCGACTACGACATGGACTCGTACTGCGTCGTCGACGACGAGCACCGCTGCACGTACGGCGGCGTGACCCGGGCGGAACTCACCGGCGGCGTGCTGGTGCTGGAGTTCTCCGAGAAGGCGGTCGCGGAGCTCGAACTGGCCGGGCCCGTCCTCTCGGTGGAACTCGACCTCGCCCCGGACGTCGTCGCGGAGCTGGCGAACGGCTACCGGCGCGTCTTCACGTTCGGGCGCGAGAGCTTCCGCCCGGTGCTGAGCGGTGACCTCGCCTGAAGCGGGTGTCCGTTTCGGGATGCTAAGTGTAGTCAGGGATGTGCCAGGGCTTTGGCGAAGTCTGTCCGCATCGACCGAGTGAAAGGGTCCTGATGCGACAGATCAAGCGAGTGGCGTCCGTGGTGCTCGGCCTCACGATGGCCGCCGGTTTCATGACGCTCGCCGCCGCGCCGGCCAGTGCCGACCGCCCGTGCACCGGACGTCAGCAGAAGCTCTACTTCATGGGCGAGAAGGACGCGAACTTCGGCGGCAGCGGCATCGACACGTTGCTCAACTGCCACGCCACCAAGCGCAAGGCGAGCATCGACGTCTCGCGCGGCTTCGACCCGGACTGCAAGAACATCCCGTTCGGCGAGACGCGGTCCTTCGAGTACAACCGGCTCAAGGGCATCGCGGAGTACAACAAGCCCAAGTGGTGCTGAGTCCCGCGACCCGCGAAGCCCCTCCGCGAGGAGGGGCTTTTCGCATCTCCGGGGGTTAACCCGACTGCCACTGACCGGTCATCGTTCTGACCTGCTGTCATTCGCCGACCCGGCCCCACCCTGGTTCGCATGACGCAGCCGGAACTGCTTGTCAGCACCCCTGTCCGACAGGACGGGGACGCTCCTCGCTACTCCCTCCTCGTCGCCCGTGACAGCGAAGAGGTCGTCGCCGCGCAGAAACTGCGCTACGAGGTGTTCGCCGGTGAGATGGGGGCGACGCTGCACACCGGCGTGCCCGGCCACGACGTCGACGAGTTCGACCGGCACTGCGACCACCTCGTGGTGCGGGACGACCGGACCGGCGAGATCGTCGGCGGCTACCGCATGCTGCCGCCCGAGCGGGCCAGGGAGGCCGGGCGGCTCTACAGCGACGGCGAGTTCGACCTCGCCAACCTCGACGACATCCGGCACAGCACCGTCGAGACCGGGCGCTCGTGCGTGCACCCCGACCACCGCAACGGCGCCGTCGTCAGCCTCGTGTGGGCGGGCATCGCGCGGTACATGTTGCTGAGCGGCCACAAGTGGCTCGTCGGCTGCGCGTCGATCCCCCTGCAGGACGGCGGGAGCTTCGCGGCCGGGGTGTGGGACGTGGTGCACGCCAAGCACTTCGCGCCCGAGCGGTACCGCGTCACGCCGCACAACCCGTGGGACGTCGACAGCGTCGCGCGGCCGGAGAAGACGGTGCTGCCGCCGCTGCTGAAGGGCTACCTGCGGCTCGGCGCCAAGATCTGCGGACGGCCCGCGCTCGACGCGGACTTCGGCGTCGCCGACCTGTTCATCCTGCTCGGCATGGACCACGTGGACCAGCGCTACCTCAAGTTCTTCCTGGGGGAGACGTCATGAGCCACGCCTGGATGCCCGCGTCGCCGTGCGGTGACGGGTGCGTCGGTGCGACGCCCGCGGAGGTCGGCAGGGTCCGCCAGGTCTGGCGAGCGGTCACGGCGGTCACCGCGCTGCTGTGCGGCGTCGCGATCGGCCTCGCCCTCCTGCTGCCGGGCAAGCAGCGCGAGAGCGCCATCAGGCTGTGGTTCCGCGCCGTGCTCCGTGCGTTCGGCGTCCGGCTGGAGGTGCACGGCGCGCGGAGGTTCCAGGAGATCCCCGAGCGCGGCGTGCTCGTCGCGAGCAACCACGTGTCGTGGCTCGACGAGCTCGCGATCGACTCGGTGCAGCCGATCAAGCTCGTCGCCAAGGAGGACATCCGGAGCTGGCCGGTGCTCGGCCGGATCATCACCGCGGCGGGCACCGTCTACCTCGACCGCGAACGGCTCCGCGAGCTGCCCCGGACCGTCGAGGAGCTGGCGGCGACCCTGCGCGGCGGCAGCGCCGTCGGCATCCACGCCGAGGGCACGACGTGGTGCGGGCTCGCGTCCGGGCGCTACAAGCCGGCGCTGTTCCAGGCCGCGCTCGACGCCGGTGTGCCGGTGCGGCCGATCGTGCTGCGCTACCGGATCGGCGACCACCTGACGACGCAGCCGGCGTTCATCGGCAGCGACACGCTCGTCGACTCGATCCGGCGCGTGCTGAAGGTGAAAGGCCTGGTCGTCGAGGTGCACGTGCTCGACGAGATCGCTCCCGGCAGGGCCGCGACGCGCAGGGAGCTCGCGAAACTCGCCGAAGAGCAATCACGCCGCTTGACCTCGACCGAACTGGAGATAGCACCATCAAGGGGTGACAGTCACCGCTCCCGCCCCGTCTCGCCTCTGGTCGCCTGACCGCCGCTGGCCCACGATGGGCATCCTCCTGCTGGTCACCCTGCTCGCCTTCGAGGTGATGGGGGTCAGCACGGCGATGCCCACGATGGTCCGCGAGCTGAGGGGTGAGGCGCTCTACGCGTGGCCGTTCCTCGCGAACCTGGCGGCGAGCGTCATCGCGACGGTCTTCTCCGGACGGTTGTCGGACCGGCGCGGACCCAAGCCCGCGGTGCTGATCGGCGTGGTGCTGTTCCTCGCCGGCCTCGTGGTCGCCGGTGCGGCGCAGACCATGACGACGCTGCTCGTCGGCCGGGTGCTGCAGGGCTTCGGCGCCGGCTTCCTGATCGTCGCGGTCTACGTGCTGATCGCGCTCGCCTACTCCGAGGAGGACCGGCCGGCCGTGTTCGGCGCGCTCTCCTCGGCGTGGGTGATCCCGTCGCTGGTCGGACCGGCGGTCGCGGGCTGGGCCACCGAGCACCTGAGCTGGCGCTGGGTGTTCCTCGCGGTCGTGCCGCTGATCCTGCTCGGCAGCGTTCTGCTCGTGCCGGTGCTCAAGAAGCTGCCCCCGCACGGTGCCACGCCGCCGCAGCGCAGGCACCTGCCGGCCGCCGCCGTGGCCGTCGGTGCCGGCGTGGTGGGCCTGAGCTGGGCGTTGCAGCACCGCACGTGGTGGCTGCTCGCGGTGGCGGTGCTGCTGCTGGCGCCGGCCCTGCGCGTCCTGCTGCCGAAGGGCACGCTCCTCGCCCGGCGCGGCCTGCCCGTCACGATCCTCGCCCGCGGCCTGCTGGCGGGCTCGTTCTTCGCGGTCGAGGGCTTCATCCCGCTCACGCTGACCGTCGTGCACGGCTACTCGCCCCTGGAGGCGGGCATCCCGCTCACCCTGAGCGCGCTCGGCTGGGCCGGTGCGTCGATGTGGGCCTCACGGCACCCCGAGATCGAGCGCCACACCCTCGTGCGCGTCGGGTTCCTGTTCTCCGCGACCGGCATCGCGGCCGTGACGCTCATCGCACCCTCGTGGGGTCCCGCCTGGCTCACCCCGGTCCTGTGGGGCGTCGCGGGCGCCGGCATGGGCATGGCGACGTCGAGCGTCGGTGTGCTGATGATGGCGGCGTCGCCCGAGGCCGACCGCGGTTTCAACTCGGCCGCGCTGCAGATCAGCGACATGCTGTTCTCGGCGACCATGATCGGCATCGGCGGTGTGCTGGTCGTGGCGACGGCACCGACCGCGGGCGTGGTGGTGCTGAACCTGTCGATGGCGGCGTTGGCCGTGGTGGGAGCGATTCTGACCGGGCCCCGCATGCGGGCTACCCTTGAGGCCTGATGGCTTATCTCGACCACGCGGCCACGACCCCCATGCACCCCGAGGCGGTCGCGGCCATGACCGAGGCGTTGTCCACCACGGGCAACGCCTCGTCGCTGCACACCTCCGGCAGGCGGGCGCGGCGAGCGGTCGAGGAGGCCCGCGAGACGATCGCCGACGCCCTGGGCGCCCGGCCGTCCGAGGTGCTGTTCACCGGCGGCGGCACGGAGAGCGACAACCTCGCGGTCAAGGGCATCTACTGGGCGAGCGGGAAGCGCCGCGTGCTGGCCTCCGCCGTCGAGCACCACGCCGTGCTGGACGCCGTCGAGTGGCTGGAGCACCGGGGCGCCGAGGTCACCTGGCTGCCGACCGACCGCTTCGGCCGCGTGTCCGCCGAGTCCGTGGCCGAGGCGCTGGACGACGACGTCGCGCTCGTCACCACGATGTGGGCGAACAACGAGGTCGGCACCATCAACCCCGTGCACGACATCGCCGCCGTGTGCGCCGAGCGCGGTGTGCCGTTCCACACGGACGCGGTGCAGGCCGTGGGCGCCGTCCCCGTCGACTTCGCCGCTTCCGGTGCCTCCGCGCTGACCATGACCGGCCACAAGGTCGGCGGTCCCTACGGCGTCGGTGTGCTCCTCCTCGCGCGTGACGTGAAGTGTGCGCCGTTGCTGCACGGTGGCGGCCAGGAGCGCGATGTGCGGTCCGGCACGCTGGACGTGCCGTCGATCGTCGGCCTGGCGCGCGCGGTGCGGATCGCCGTCGACGAGCAGGAACAGCGCGCCGCCGAGCTGACGGCGCTGCGCGACGAGCTGATCGCGTCGGTGCGCGCGGTGGTGCCGGACGTGATCCTCAACGGCGACCCGTCCGACCGGCTGCCCGGCAACGCGCACCTGACGTTCCCCGGTTGCGAGGGCGACAGCCTGCTGATGCTGCTCGACGCCCGCGGTGTCGAGTGCTCGACGGGCTCCGCGTGCACGGCCGGTGTCGCGCAGCCGAGCCACGTGCTCGTCGCCATGGACGTCGAACCGGCGCTGGCCAGGGGGTCGCTGAGGTTCTCGCTCGGGCATACGTCGACCCGCGCCGATGTTGAGGAACTCGTGTCGGTGATCGGTCCGGTGGTGGAGAGGGCCCGCACGGCGGGTCTGGCAGGCATGAGGCGTTCCCGGAAGGTGGTCGAGCAGTGAAGGTCCTCGCGGCGATGAGCGGTGGTGTCGACTCCGCGGTGGCGGCGGCACGCGCCGTCGAAGCGGGGCACGACGTGACCGGCGTGCACCTGGCCTTGTCGGCGAAGCCCGGCACCCTGCGCACCGGGGCGCGCGGCTGCTGCACCGTCGAGGACGCCCACGACGCCCGGCGCGCGGCCGACCTCATGGGCATCCCGTTCTACGTCTGGGACTTCGCCGAGCGCTTCACCGAAGAGGTCGTCGAGGACTTCGTCGCGGAGTACGCGGCGGGCCGCACGCCGAACCCGTGCCTGCGCTGCAACGAGCGCATCAAGTTCGAGGCGTTGCTGGACAAGGCGATCGCCCTGGGCTTCGACGCCGTCTGCACCGGCCACTACGCGCGCCTCGAGGTGGTCGACGGCCGTCCCGAGCTGCGCCGCTCGGCCGACCTGGGCAAGGACCAGTCCTACGTGCTGGCGTCGCTGACGGCGGACCAGCTCGCGCACGCCATGTTCCCGTTGGGGGACACGACGAAGGACGACGTCCGGGCCGAGGCGGCGTCGCGCGGTCTGTCGGTCGCGAAGAAGCCGGACAGCCACGACATCTGCTTCATCCCGGACGGCGACACGCAGAAGTTCCTGGCCGGTCGCATGGAGACCAAGCCGGGCCTGCTGATCGACGACGCGACCGGCGCGGTGCTCGGCCGGCACGCGGGCGTGCACGAGTTCACCGTGGGCCAGCGCAAGGGCCTCGGCATCGACGGTCCCGCCCCCGACGGGCGGCCGCGGTACGTGCTCGCGCTGGAGCCGGTGTCGGGCAACGTCCGGGTCGGCTCGGCCGAGAAGCTCGCCGTGACCGGCATTTCCGCTTCCTCACCCGTCGCCCACGTCCCGTTCGACGGGCCGGTCGAGTGCGTCGCGCAGGTGCGGGCCCACGGCGGCACCGCTCCGGCGGTGGCCGAGCTGGTCGACGGCGTGCTGCGGGTGCGGCTGCGGGAACCGCTCAAGGGCGTGGCACCCGGTCAGGCCGTCGCGATCTACCGCGAGGACGCGGCGGGCGACGTCGTGCTGGCGAGCGCGACCATCGACGCCACCAGCTAAATCGCTTGTAGGGCCGGGAAAGCGGATCTAGCGTTCGCTGTGTGACGTTCATGGACACGCTGTTCCCGGAGTCGGACCTGGCCGCTCGCGCCCGCAGCGCGTTCCGGTGCTTCGTCAGCCCCGCGGACCGGCGGAAGCTGAGCGGTCAGGCCCGTCACGACGACCTGCCCGTGTGGGTCGTGACGCCGTTGCGCCGCTTGGGCGCTCGCCGGTTCCGCCGGGCTAGCTGGGACGCCACTCCGAGTTCGCTCCGCACAGGAGCACGCAGGGCAGCTCACTCGACACGTCGCCCCTGAGGAACGCCGCGAACGCCGCCGCGGCGGCGGGTTCGACCGCGAGCCGGAACTCCTCCCACAGGCGGTCGCGCGCCGCGAGGATCTCCGCGTCGGAGACCAGCAGCGAGGAAACGTTGTGCTGCTGCAGGATCTCCAACGACAGGGAGCCCGCACGGGTGGCACCCAGGGCGTCCGCGGCGACGGAGTCCACCACCGAGTCGACGGGTTCGCCGGCCTCCAGAGCGTTGTGCATGGCGCGGCAGTTCTCGGGTTCCACGGCGACGATGTGCCGTCCCCCGGAGGCCAGCGCGGCACCCGCGACGAGACCGCCGCCGCCCACCGCCACGAAGATCGCGTCCACGTCCGGGGCGTCCTCGACGATCTCCTGCGTGACCGTGGCCTGCCCCTCGATCACGGTCCGGCTGTTGTAGGCCTCGACGTAGGGCAGGTCGAGCTCACGGGCGGCAGCGGCGGCCTCGGCGTAGGTCCTGCCGTGGCGGATCAGCTTGGCGCCCAACGCCTCGATGCGCCGCGTCTTGGTCTCGGGCGCGGTCACCGGAACGAAGACCGTGGCGTGCGCGCCGAGCAGCTGGGCGGCCTGCGCCACGGCGATGCCGTGGTTGCCGCCCGACGCGGTGACGACCTCGGAGACGTTCAGCGCCAGCAGGGTGTTCACCGCACCGCGGAGCTTGAACGACCCGGTGAGCTGCAGGTGCTCCAGCTTGAACACGAGCGGCCTGCCGTCGGCGGACACGCGCATGACCGGGGTGCGGCGGACGTACTGCGACAACGTTCTCATGAGACCAGCTTCCACAAGAACTGCGCGAGAGTCACGAGACCCAGCAGGAAACACACCAGCACGAAGGTCCCACCGGCCATGACGACCAGGCACGCACCCCAGGACGTCTCCTCGTGCGGGGTCGAGGCCAGCTCGCGCCGCAGCTCCAGGCGTGCTTCCTCGTGCAGGGTCCCCAGACGGGTGCGCGCGGTCTCGGTGGGGGCCTCGTCGACGCGGCCCTGCCAGGAAAGCGCTACCAGACGCGCCTCCGCGCGGCGGTAGGCGCGTTCGAAGGCCTGCGTCTCCTCGGGATCGCGTTCGTCGGAGAGGTAGGCCCAGCGCCCCGCCTGGGCCGGCTGGCCGAGCACGCGGTACACCTCGGCGAGCCGTTCGCGGAGGTCGAGCCGGTGGGGGAACGTGCCGACGAGTCCGGCGATGCGCTGACGTGCGCGAAGCACGTTCGCGAGGTCCCCCCGGCGCAACTCCTCGGCCGCTTTGTGGAGCGTCAGCTCTACCGGCATGGCGAACAGTTTTGCAGGTGGGACTAGCTTTGACCCGTGTTCGGCCTATCGCTGCTGGTCTCCGGCCTCGCCTGGTGGCTGGGTCTCTACCTGCTCGCCCGCGACCCCCGCAAACCGCTGCTGTGGTGGGCGGGCGTCGGGATGATCGGCTACTCGGCGGCGGTCGTCGTGCCGCACCCCGTGCTGATCGGCGTGCCCTCGCTGGCCTGGACGGGTGCGATCCTGGTGCTCGCCCGCCCCGAGTTGATCAGGTGGTGGGCCGGCGGGGTGGTGGTGTTCCTCGTCGCGTCGTTCTGGTTGCCGTGGATCGTGCTGCTGCCTTTGGCGGTGTCGACGGTTCTGGCCATGAGGAAACGGGCCTACTTTTCACTCGTCGGGGTGATGTTCGGGCTCTCTGCCGGCGCTTTCCTGCTGCAACTCCTGCCCGACGCCCTGACGCTGCCGATGATCGGCTTCGACCTCGTCGTGTTCGGGGTGCTGGTCGCCGTGACCGACGCGGTCGAGGAGGGCGAGGCGATCCGCGCGGACATGCTGCGGTCGCTCGTCATCGCGGGCTTCACCGCCGTGCTGTTCGGCTCGCAGGTCGTCCTCTTCGGCGGCCCCGACCTCCTCGCGTTCACGACGGTGGCCGCGGCGATCGCCGTCCAGGTGCTCGCGAACCCCCTCGCCTCCGTGGTCGACCGTCTCGCCGTGCCGGCCGTGGCCGCCGAACGAGCCGAGCTGCGCGAGGCCGCCGAGTCGCTGCCCAAGCGCCGCCCGTTGATCACCGAGGACGAGGCGGAGTTCGCCCGGCTGACGCGCAAGGCGCTGAGCCACTACGGCGATCTGGGAAAGCTCGTGGCGAGCCCGTTGATCGCGTTGACCGACGAGGGCCCGCCTCTCGAGCGCGCCGCCCAGTTGAAGAGCATGCTGCTTTCGAGCATTCAACGGCTGAAACCCGCCGACGGGGATTTCGGCACGAGCGACGAATGGCGTTACTACAACGCCGTCTACTTCTACTACGTCAAGGGAATCCGCCCGTACTCGGTCCGCACGAAGCGCGAGGACCTCGACGCCGAGGACCGGCGCGCGTTGCAGTGGTTCGTGACCCAGGTGCCCGAGCGCACGCTCCACAACTGGCAGAACGCCGCCGCGCGCCTGGTCGCGGCGGACCTGGTGGCAGGAGTTGGCAGCGCTTGACGTGGCTTTGGCAGCGTTGACCGGGCGATCGTCGGGCCATGTTGAAATTCGCCTTGAAACTCGACGGTGTCGCTTCGTTCGCTCTCGGTCTCCTGACCGTCCTGATCCGCCCGGAAGTCGGAATGCCGGCGGGCCTGCAGCTGGGACTCGGCCTTTTCTGCGTGTTCTACGGCGTGGGCGTGTTCTTCCTCGGAACGCGCGCCGTCCCGGACCGCCGGATCGTGCTGCTCGTCATCATCGGAAACGTCGTCTGGGCGTTGGACAGCGTTCTCACCGCGACCATGGACTGGTTCCCGCTGACCGGTGTCGGCGTCGCGCTGGTGCTGGCCCAGGGGCTCGCCGTGCTGGGGTTCGCGGTGCTGCAGCTCATCGGCCTCAGGAGCGCAACGTCCGCGACCGACCGCGGAACTCGGCCACGACTTCAGTCCCACGCCTGACCGTGATGTCGTAGATCCCGCTGCGGCCGAACCGGGTCCGTTCCACCGCCTCCGCCACCAGCTCGTCACCGGCGTGCACGGGCTTGATGAAGTCGATCTCGGCCGTGGCGGCGACGGTGACGGACCCGGCCCTGTTGCACGCGCAGGCGAACGCGGTGTCCGCCAGCAGGAAGACGTAGCCCCCGTGCGCGATGCCGTGGCCGTTGAGCATGTTCTCGGTGACAGCCATCCGCAGCACCGCGTAACCGTCGCGCAGCTCGATCGGCGTTATGCCCAGGCCGGTCGAGGCCTTGTCGGCGGCCAGCATCTCAGCAGGACCATTCATTCGTGGCAGCGTAATCACCCTGGCGGTGGTGTCACGCGGCGTTCGAGTCGCCTTACTGTCCGATCGCGTGATCGTTCAACATCGGAGGTGGTCACCATGGCTGGTTGTTCTTGCTGCGGCGGGTGTACGGGGCCCGGCTGCGGGTGTTGCAGCTCCTGCTGAGCGCCTTGATGGGATGAGGAAGGCCGTTGCGGGGGCGGAAGCTCCCGCAACGGCCTTCACCCGGTAGAGGTGCGATCAGCCCGTGTAGGCCTTGAACAGGTTGGTGAACTCCCAGTTCGCCTGGGAGATCCCGCTGCACGTGGGTGAGACTCCGCCGCCGGGGCAGCCCTTGTCGCGACCGGCCGACCAGAACGCGACGCGTCCGACGTGGTTGGCCTTCGCGTACTCGAGGACCTTCCGGGCGTCGTCCTGCGTGGTCGTCGGGCCCGTGTCGTTGCGTCCGATCATCGGCGTGAGGCCCAGCAGCGCCTTCAACTGCGCGTCGGACTTCGACGGCCAGATGGCGCGCATTTGCCCGAGGGTGGCGTTCGCGGCGTTGACCATCGCGTCGCCCCAGTTGCCCGTGTAGCCGAAGTTCATCAGCATCGGGTTCACGAGGACGGTGACGCCCTTGGCGGCCGCGTCCTCGAGCACGTCCACCGAGTACGGGTCCATGCCGTAGTCCTGGCCCTGGATGCGCATCGTGTAGCTGACCGTGGTGCCGCGGGTGTCCTGCAGCCGCTTCAGCGCCGTGTTCACGACCGCCTGCGGGATCGTGGCTTCCACGTCCACGTCGATGCTGTTGGAACCCACGGCGTCGAGCACCTTCACGTAGGCGTTGTAGAGAGCGTCCGCGGTGGAGCAGACGTGCTCCAGGTACGGGCCCATGGCGCCGCCGGTCGCGACGATGACGCTGCCGCCCGCGGCCTTCAGCGCCCTGGCGTCGTTCACGATGCGGCTGTCGTTCAACGGGACCGTGCCGCCCCACGCCGGGTCGCAGCCGGCGGACGAGCCCAGGGCGAAGGCCAGCGTGAAGTGCTTCTGGCCCGTCGCGTTGGCCACGTCCATCAGCGACGGCGTCGGCATCGTGATGTCGATGTACGGGGCGACGCGCGCGCTACCGGGCGCCGGCACATCGGACGTCGTGGTGGTGGTCGAGCCAGTCGTTGTCGTGGTGGTCGTCGTGCCACCGCCGCCGCACGGAACGCCGTTGAGCTTGCAGTTCGTCGGCAACGCGGAGCCGCTCACCAGGAAGCCGAAGCTGGTCGACGTGCCCGCGCCGACGTTGCCGTTGTACTCGCGGTGGGTGAACGTGTGGTGGTTGCCGCTGCTGGTCAGCGTGGCGTCCCAGTACGAGCCGACGGACGCCCCGGCGAGGTCGAACTCGAGCTTCCAGCCGGCGAGCGCGGTGCCGCCCGCGGTGATCGTGAACCTGCCCTGGTAGCCGGAGCCCCAGGACGAGTCCTGGCTGAACGCCGCGGACTCGCCGGCGGCCGAGGCGGTGGGGGCGATCGCGACGAGTCCGGCCACCAGTGCGGTGGCGGCCCCGGCGGCGAGTACGGCGAAGCGGGCCATCGGTGGTCCTTCCGGCAGGGGAGGAAGGGAGCGGTGCAGGACCGCGGGGCGCGTCGCGGTCCTGCACCACGTGCAGGGAGGTGCTCCTACGTTCAGCACCTGCTCGATCACGGTAAGTGGCCTAGACCACAGCGTCAATGGGTCTAGACCTCTTCTGTCTGCCGGACAGTGGAACAATTCGGCGGGTGCGTGGAGCAACTGGAATCGGATCGCTGCCCGGAATCGACATCGACGAGGCGGCGCGCGTCGTCGTCGGAGAACTGCCCGAGCTGCCGCACGTCCCGGAACTGCCCGCCAGGGGAGTCGGCGCGGACATGGTCGGCCGCACCGCCGGCCTGCTCGTCGACCTCGCGATCGAGGTCATCACCTCCGGGTACCGGGTCACCCCGCGTCCCGGCCGCGACCACCGCCGTGCCGTCGACCTGCTGCGCGGCGACCTGGACGCGTTCGACGAGGCGCTGGAACGCGCGGGGGCCCGGCCCTCGGTGGTCAAGGTGCAGGCCGCGGGGCCGTGGACGCTGATGTCGAACATCGAGCTGATGCGCGGCCACCGGGTCCTCACGGACCGCGGGGCGGTCAAGGAGTTCTCCGAGTCGCTCGCCGAGGGGCTGCGGCAGCACGCCGCCGAGGTCGCCAGGCGGACCGGGGCGGAGGTCGTCGTGCAGCTCGACGAACCGGGCCTGCCCGCCGTGCTGCGGGGCCTGCTGCCGACGCCGTCCAAGCTCGGCACCGTGCCCGCCGTGCCGGAGCCCGACGCCCGCGCGGTGCTGGCCACCGTGATCGAGGCGCTGGGGGACCACGAGGTGGTCGTGCACTGCTGCGCGCCCCATCCGCCGCTGACGCTGCTGCGCGAGGCGGGGGCGGCGGCGATCGCGTTCGACGCGACGTTGATCAAGGGCGCGGAGGCCCTCGACGAGATCGGCGAGACCTGGGAGGCGGGCACGACGCTGGCGCTGGGTCTGGTGCCCAGCACCGACCCCGGCGTCCCGGTGACTTTGAAAGAGGTCGGGCAGCGGGCGTTCACCCTGGCCGACCGCTTGGGCTTCCCGCGGTCGATCCTCGCCGAGAAGGCGCTGCCCACTCCGACGTGCGGTCTCGCCGGTGCCACGTCCGCCTGGGTCGAACGCGCCCTCTCGCTGACGCGTGACCTCTCCTCGTCGTTCTCGGAGCCGCCCGAGGGCTGGTGATGTGCGGTCCGCGGGACTAGTCTGCTGCGAACTATTAGGAAACTTTCTTAACCGAAGGCCGAGCGTCGGGGCCTGGACCGGGAGTTCCTCATCATGCGCATCAGACGTGCGGCCCTCGTCGCCGCAGTCCTCACCAGCGTGGTCGTGGCGCCTGCACAGGCCCAGCCGTCCCCCGCCGGCCACATCAGGCTGGACCAGGT
Source organism: Lentzea sp. DG1S-22 (assembly GCF_036321065.1). Lineage (NCBI taxonomy): Bacteria > Bacillati > Actinomycetota > Actinomycetes > Pseudonocardiales > Pseudonocardiaceae > Lentzea > Lentzea sp. DG1S-22. The sequence goes on from NZ_CP143276.1 coordinate 7,321,930, forward strand.
CGGTTTCGGCACCTCCGAGCAGAAGCACGCGTACGTGCTCGGAGGTGCCGCGAACACGAAGTTCTCCGTCGTCGACAGCCGCGGCCGGACCGTGCTGACCGGCAGGACGGGTGCCTCTACGGGCTCGTGGAGCGACAGGTACCCGGCGGTGCACCCGATCGACTTCTCGCAGCTCAAGAAGTCGGGCACGTACCGCATCAAGGTCGGCGGCGCGACCTCGACGGCGTTCAGGGTCGACTCGCTGAAGAAGCTGTTCTCGCCGGTCGCGCACAACACCGTCGAGTTCTTCCAGGCGCAGCGCGACGGCGCCGACGTGATCCCCGGCAGGCTGAACCGCAAGCCCGCGCACCTCACCGACCGCGAGGCGCTCGTCCACGAGGCGCCGGTGTTCGCGGGCGAGGGCGGCGACCGGATCGCGGCGCCGCTGAAGCCGACCGGTGCGAAGGTCGACCTCGAGGGCGGCTGGTTCGACGCGGGTGACTTCGTGAAGTTCACGCACGCCTCGTCGTACTCCACGGCGTCGATGCTGCTGGCGTTGCGCAACAAGCACAACGACGCCCTCTACGAAGAGGCCAAGTTCGGTCTCAAGTGGCTCGACAAGGCGTGGGACGAGAAGACCGGCACGCTCTACGCGCAGGTCGGCATCGGCACCGGCTCCGAGGAGTTCGGCTTCGTCGGCGACCACGACGTCTGGCGCCTGCCCGAGGCCGACGACGAGCTCGACGTGAAGCCGGGCGACAGCGAGTACTACATCAAGCACCGCCCCGTGTTCCGCGCGAACGCCGCCGGCGAGAAGATCAGCCCGAACCTGGTCGGCCGCGTCGCCGGGTCGTTCGCGCTGGCGGCGCAGGTCGAAGCGCACCGGAACCCGCGCGTCGCGCGTTCGTACCTGGACAAGGCCGCGCAGCTGTTCGCGCTGGCCAAGACCTCGGACGTCGGCGAGCTCGTGACGGCGTTCCCGCACGCGTACTACCCCGAGGCGTCGTGGACCGACGACCTGGAGTTCGGCGCCACCCAGCTCGCGCTGGCCGCGAAGGCGTTGCACGACAAGCGCTACGGCCAGTTCGCCCGCGCCGCCACCCACTGGGCGAAGGAGTTCCTGGCCACGGGTGACCCGGACACGTTGAACGTCTACAACATCTCCGCCCTGGGCCACGCCGACCTCGCCCCGTTGCTGCGCAAGGGCATCCCCGGCGCCGAGGTGACCGAGCAGCAGGTCGTGGGCGACATCGAGCGGCAGCTCCGCAAGGGCGCCGACGCGGCCAGGACCTCGCCGTTCCGCACCGCGGCCGACGTCGAGACCTGGGACGTCGGCTCGCGCACGTTCGGCTACATCACCACCGCCGCGCTGCACCAGAGGCTGACCGGCTCGAAGGAGTACGCGACCTTCGGCACCCAGCAGCGCGGCTTCGCCCTCGGCACCAACGCCTGGGGCACCTCGCTGGTCGTCGGCGTGGGCACGAAGTTCCCCGAGTGCCCGCACCACCAGGCCGCGAACCTCTCCGGCTCCCCGGACGGCGGCTCGAAGGTCCTGGTCGGCGCCGTGATCAACGGCCCGAACGACGCCACCCTGTTCGAGGGCCTCGGCGACATGCCGCCGGGCTCCGTGCCGTGCACCAAGCCGTACACGCTGGAGTTCGACTCCGCGAAGTCCGTGTTCGCCGACGACCTGCGCTCGTGGCCGAGCTCCGAACCGGCCATCGACTTCACGGCGACGGGCGTCCTGGGCTTCTCCCTGATCGCGAACTCCTGAGTGGCGCCGGCGCGGGCCCGGGTGTCCAATTCGGACTTGTGCTCAGGCTCGCGCTGGTTCTCTCGCTGCTCTTCTCCGGTACGGCACATGCGCTGCCCACGGACGTGAGGTGCCAGGTTCCCGCCGAGCACGACCCGGACGTGATCCGGACCGTGCACGCCGTCGGTCTTTCCCTGGGCGTGGGCGACAAGGTGATGCTCGCCGGGTTCGAGGCCGGGTGGGTCGAGTCGCACATGAACAACCTCGCCTGCGGCGACCGCGACTCGCTCGGCGTGTTCCAGCAGCGGCCGTCGATGGGCTGGGGGACGCCGGAGCAGATCATGGACGTCTCCTACGCCTCGCGGCGCTTCTTCGAGCGCGCGGTCGAGGTCGACCGCCCCGACCTGTCGGCGGGGCTGCTGGCCGACGCGGTGCAGCGGTCCTGCTGCCCGGAGCGGTACGACCAGTCGGAGCCGCGCGCGTCGTCGCTGATCCGGCAGGCGTGGCAGGGCGGGCCCGAGGTCGTCGGCGGTGTCGTGCACCTGGTGACCGACGGCGACGTGTGGGCCGGTTCGACGCGGTTGAGCACGTTCGGGGACTTCGTGGGGCGGCCCTCGGTGGCCGGGTTCGTCGTGTACGCGCGGACGGCTCGCGGCGAGGTCCGGGCGCTGGCCGACGGGGTGTGGCGGGTGGTGGCCTCGGGGGTGGCGGGGGATCCGGAGGCGGTCCTGCGTCCTGATGGGACGGTCGAGCTGTACGCGGTGCTGGTGGACGGCAGCGTCGCGACACTGTCGGACCCCGGTGCGATGATGGGGATGGGGGGTGGATCCCCCCAGGGGGCCCGCCAGTCGGTATCGATTCCGCGCCGCTCGGCCGCGCCTGGCTCCGTTCCGGCCTGGCAGCCCCTGAGCCCACCAGGGTTCGCCCAGGGCAAGCCGTCAGCCGTCCTCCAGTGGGACGGCACCGCCGCCCTCCACGTCCGCTCCGGCGACAAGCTCGTGGCGGGCAACGCCGGCACCTGGCGCGTAGTGGCGTACGGCCTGGAAGCATCACCCGAAGCGGTGATCCGCCAGGACGGGACGATAGGCCTCTACACGCTCATGGCCGGACGCCCGCACCGCCTCGGAGCCGCGGCCTGGGAACCGTTGAGCGACACCGCCTTCATCGACACCGTGTCCGCCCAGCCCGACGGCACGGTCCACGCCCGCAAGTCCAGCGGGGAGGTCGTCACAGTCGGTTGAACGGCTCCGCGTACCGGAACGCCCCCGCGGGCACGTCCGAGAACAGCCGCGCCTGGAAGTACGGCTCCCAGGCGGGGTCGGGCGGCGTGATCCCGAACTCCGAGGCCCTCCGGAACCCGAACCGCGAGTAGTAGTCCGGCGACCCCAGCAGGATCACCGCGCGCTCGCCACGAGCCTCCGCGGCCCCCAGCACCGCGTGCATCAACGCGGATCCGATGCCGGAGCGCTGGTGCGAAGGGTGCACCGCGATCGGCCCGAGTCCCAGCGCCGGCACGGAGTCGACGTACCCGCGCGTGCACACGACGTGCCCGAGAACGCTGTCCTCCACCAGCGACAGCTCCGGGATCCAGCCCGGGTCGTCCCGCAGCCAGTCGATCAGCAGGGCTTCGGGCCCTTCCTTGAACGCCAGGTTGGTGACGTCGCGGATGGCGGAGATGTCTGCGGGTGTCTCCCGCCGGATCAGCATGACGCGCACTGTGGCCAAATCCGTCGCCGCGCGCCACTCCGTTTTCGCCGCCATACTCCGCGACGTGGTCGTGAGAAAGACCGTGATGGTGTGCGTCCTTGCCGTGGTGGCCTATCTCGCCGTGTGGTGGGCCTTCAGCGGCACGGAACCGGCACCGGCGGCACCGGCGTCGCTGTTCCTCACCGACTACTCGCGGGCGGTGAAGGGCAGCTGCGTGAAGTTCGACGGGCCCGGCGAGGACGACCTGGGCCTCACCGTCGTCGACTGCGGCGGTGCCAAGGCCGCGTTGAAGGTCGGGACCGTCCTCGGTGACACGAACGGCCGGTGCCCGCGCGGTGAGTACAAGGTGTTGCGCGACACCAGGCACAACGCGGCGTTGTGCCTGCTTCCCAACGCGGCCCGGGGCGACTGCTTCGAGCTCGACGCCGAAGACCTCCAGAGTTCCGCGGTGCCCAAGTTCGACTGTGCGGCGCCGCGGGCGAACGTACAGGTCGTGGACTTCATACGGGGAAGTTGCCCCGAAGCGGCCGAACTCGGTGTTCCCTATGAGGAGATGACGCTCTGCCTGAGGAGGGTGCGTTGATCGTCTTCGAGGGTCCGGCCGAGTTCGACGCCTGGCTGCACCGCAACGGCGCGACCGAGACCGAGCTGTGGATCAAGTACGCCAAGAAGGGGTCGGGGCTCAGAACGATCACCTACGACGAGGCGCTGGACGTCGCCCTGTGCCACGGGTGGATCGACGGGCTCGTGCGGTCCGTGGACGAGACCTACTACTCGCAGCGGTGGACGCCGCGGAAGCCGCGCAGCAAGTGGTCCAAGCGCAACTGCGGCAAGGTCGAGGCGCTCATCGCGGCCGGGAAGATGCTGCCGGCGGGCCTGAGGGAGGTCGAGAAGGCCAAGGCCGACGGGCGGTGGGACGCGGCGTACGCGGGGCCCGCCACGATCGAGGTGCCGGACGACCTCGTCGCGGCGCTCGACGCCAATCCCCGGGCCGCCGAGTTCTTCAAGACGTTGAACAGCCAGAACCGCTATGCGGTGTTGTTGCGCATCCACGACGCGAAGAGGCCGGAGACGCGCCGGAAACGCATCGCCCAGTTCGTTGAAATGCTGGCGGAGGGCCGCAAGCTCTACTCTTGAGAATCATGAAGTGGTTCCGCCGCCGCAAAGCCGAAGACGTCGTCCCCGACCACCTGCCGAACGCGCAGGAGGCGGCGCGGCGGTTCTGGGAACGGTGGTTCCAGCTGGTGCCGGTGGTCAGCGCGGCGCTCGGCGACGGTGAGCCGCACCGGGTCGAGGACGAGCTGCGGGACCTCGTCAGCGGGCTGCACCCGGACCTCGTCTTCTCGCTCGAACAGGGCCACATGGCGATGTACGCGCTGGTGGTCACCGGCCAGGAGGACCCGCGGCTGCGGCCGTACACCGACGCCTGGATCAACGCCGCGCCGCCGTCGGACATGGTGTGGGAGTTCCACGACTCGGTGCCACCGGTGCCGGACCCGACCGAGGTGGTCGTGAACCTCGGCGACGTGAGGATGCGGCTGGGCGACTACCGCGTGGTGGCCCAGGTGGACGGCGACGTGGTCGACGTCGCCGTCTACCACCCTGCGCTGGCCGGGTTGAGCGACCAGCAGCGGCAGACGATGACGTTCCTGCCGCTGGACGTCACTCTCGGCGAACGCCTCGCGGGGGAGAGGCTGCGGCGGGTGGAGACCGCGCAGCTCGAACCGGAGGGCACGATCAGCCTGCTGGAGCTGCGTTCACTCGTCCGTGAGCTCGCCGGGGATTCGCGGCGCTGAGAACTGTCGGACCTGCTCACTAAGCTGTGGGACGTGACCAGCGAGAGCCTTGAAGACGTCCCCGCAGAGGTGCGCGAGCGGCATGCCGTGCTCGCGGAAGAGGTGCGCTCGCACCAGTTCCGCTACTACGTGCTCGACGACCCGACCGTCACCGATGGTGAGTTCGACGCGTTGCTGGGGTCGCTGGAGGCACTGGAGGCCGAGCACCCCGGCCTCGCGACGCCGGATTCGCCGACGCAGCTCGTCGGCGGCACCTTCTCGACGGAGTTCCAGGCGGTCGACCACCTGGAGCGCATGCTCAGCCTCGACAACGTGTTCAGCCAGGACGAGCTGGCGGCGTGGTTCGAGCGCGTCCGCAAGGACATCGGCGAGGGCACGCACTTCCTGTGCGAGCTGAAGATCGACGGTCTCGCGATCAACCTGCTCTACGAGAAGGGCAAGCTGACGCGCGCGTTGACCAGGGGCGACGGCCGCACGGGCGAGGACGTGACGCTGAACGTCCGCACGATCGCGGACATCCCGGTGGTGCTCAAGGGGTCCGACGAGTACCCGGTGCCGGACCTCGTGGAGGTGCGCGGCGAGGTCTTCTTCGCGGTCGAGGACTTCCTGACGCTCAACGCCTCGCTGGTCGAGCAGGGCAAGCCGCCGTTCGCGAACCCGCGCAACACCGCGGCGGGGTCGTTGCGGCAGAAGGACCCGAAGGTCACGGCGTCGCGCAAGCTGCGGATGATCTGCCACGGCATCGGCAAGACCGAGGGCTTCGAGGTCGCCCGCCAGTCGCTCGCGTACGAGGCGCTGAAGTCGTGGGGCCTGCCGGTGTCCTCGCACACCGAGGTCCTCACCGACCCGGCCGACGTGCGCAAGAAGGTCGAGTACTGGGGCGAGCACCGGCACGACGCGGTCCACGAGATCGACGGCCTGGTCGTCAAGGTCGACGAGGTGGCGCTGCAACGGCGCCTGGGCACCACGTCGCGGGCCCCGAGGTGGGCCATCGCGTACAAGTACCCGCCGGAGGAGGCCACCACGACGTTGCTGGACATCCAGGTCCAGGTGGGGCGCACCGGCCGGGTCACGCCGTTCGCGGTGATGGAGCCGGTGAAGGTGGCCGGGTCGACGGTCGCGCGGGCCACGCTGCACAACGGCTCCGAGGTCAAGCGCAAGGGCGTGCTGATCGGCGACCGCATCGTCATCCGCAAGGCGGGCGACGTGATCCCCGAGGTGCTCGGCCCGGTGCTGGCCGCGAGGCCCGCCGACGCGCGCGAGTTCGAGATGCCGACCCGGTGCCCCGAGTGCAACTCGGTGCTGCGGCCCATGAAGGAGGGCGACGTCGACATCCGCTGCCCCAACGCGGAGACGTGCCCCGGTCAGCTGCGCGAACGCCTGGCGTACCTCGCCTCCCGCGCCGCGCTGGACATCGAGGTGCTCGGCTACGAGGCCGCCGCCGCGATCACCGAGTCCACGGCGTACACGAACGAGGCCGACCTGTTCGACCTCGACGCCGAGGCGTTGCTGGGGGTCGAGCGCTTCAAGACGAAGAACGGCGAGCTGTCCGCGAACGCGCTCAAGCTGCTGGACAACCTGGAGGCCGCGAAGTCCCGTCCTCTGTGGAGGGTGCTCGTCGCGCTGTCGATCCGCCACGTCGGTCCCACCGCCGCCCGCGCGCTGGCGCAGCAGTTCGGCTCGATGGACGCCATCCTCGAAGCCGAGGAGGAGGCGCTCGCGGGTGCCGAGGGAGTGGGCCCGACGATCGCGACCGCCGTCGTCGAGTGGCGCGAGACCGAGTGGCGGCAGGGCGTCGTGCAGCGCTGGCGGGCCGCCGGCGTGCGGATGGAGGACGAGCGGGACGCGTCCATCGCCCGCAACCTCGAAGGCCTGTCCATCGTGGTCACGGGTTCGCTGGCGGAGTTCTCGCGCGACTCCGCGAAGGAGGCGATCCTCGCGCGCGGCGGCAAGGCGGCGGGCTCGGTCTCCAAGAAGACTTCTTTCGTCGTGGCCGGCGACTCGCCAGGATCCAAGTACGACAAGGCCGTCTCGCTGAAGGTCCCCGTCCTCGACGAGGCGGGGTTCCGAGTCCTGCTGGAACAGGGCCCGGACGCCGCGAGGGAGGTCGCCCTGACAGGAGAAGAAGGTTCCGATGGCTGACCTGATCATCCGCCCGGCCGAGGAGGCCGACCTGCCCGCGGTCGGCGCGATCACGGTGGAGGCGTACCGCGTCGACGGTTTCGTGGGCGACCACGACGAGTACACGACCACCCTCGCCGACGCCGCCGCCCGCTTCCGCGACGCCGAGCTGGTGGTGGCCGTCGACACCGCCTCGGGCGAGGTGCTCGGCTCGGTGACGATCGTGCGGCCGGGCACGCCGTACGCGGAGATCTCGCGGCCGGGCGAACTGGAGTTCCGCATGCTCTCGGTCGCGTCCGCGGCGCGCGGCCGGGGCGTCGGCGAGGCCCTGGTGCGGGTGGTGGTCGACAGGGCGCGCGCCACGGGTGCGGGCTCGGTCGTGCTGTCGTCGTCGGAGAAGATGCTGGCGGCGCACCGGTTGTACGAGCGGCTGGGCTTCACGCGGCTGCCGGAACGGGACTGGACGCCGGTGCCCGGCCTGAACCTGGTGGCCTACGCCTACGGCTTACCGGTTTGAGCAACCCATCCCGCGGCCGCGCGTCCACCGGACGTCGCCGCGAGTGGGGGTTCGCGAATGAGATCGGTCGCCGTCCTGCTGACCGCGTTGTTCCTGCTGGGTGCCTCGGCCGCGCCGGGGCACCTGGCGGCGCACGACCGGCGCCAGCTCGAGCAGTTGGCGCAGCACTACCTGCAGCGCCGCGCGGACAAGGTCACCGCCGTCCCGCGGACGCCGGGCTTCGGCGTGCCCGTCACCAGGGCGCTCGCGGCCGAGCTGCGCGTCGACGAAGCGAAGCTGGACCGACGCCGCGAGCGGCACGAGAAGCTGCCGCACGGCGGTTACTCGCGGGCGAAGGTCACCACCGAGCTGAGGCGCACCACCGTCGATCCGGACGGGAGCGTGGTGGTCCACCTCCACGAGGTCACGGACCTGTACTTCGCGAAGTCCACGACGTTCGACCGCACCAGCTACGGCATGCCCCACGTGCTGGTCTTCGAGCGCGGCCCCGCCGGCTGGGTGCTGGCGGCGGCGACCCGCCCACCGGGCTCGAAGTGCGGGCTACCGCCGGAAACCCAGTTCTGCGGGCACCTGTCAGAAGGATGAGATGATCCGCGCCCGCAGCTTGAGGTCCCCCGCGGCCTGCTCGTACAGCAGGTCCCGCAGCGCGTCGGGCGGCAGCGATCTCAGCGCGTCCTTGAGCTCCACGTCCTCGGCGTCCGGCGGCGGCACCGTCTGCCCCCGGTCCAGCAGCACCAGCCCGACCGCCACGCAGTGCTTGCAGAAGAACCCCTCGGATCCGTGCGGACAACTGCACGACCCGACCAGTTGCGTCCCCGACCACGACAGCTCCACCACGTAGGCGTCGTCGTCACCGCCCCGCACCCGCGCCGCGACGTGCCGGCTGTGCACCCGCAGGGACAGCACAGCCTCGCGGTAGGTGAGCCCGCGCCAGTACGACTTGGTGCCCGCGCGGTGCAGCAGCAGTTCGGTGGTCAGGGTCGTCGACACGGGGGTCATCCAACCGGGTGACCACAGAAAGGATCAACATGATCGCGATCAGCCGCCTCGAACCAGCGGACCGCCCCGGGTGGCAGCAGCTCTTCGAGGGCTACAACACCTTCTACGAACGCACTCTGCCAGCGGAAACGTACGACGAGAAGTGGCAGGCGTTCCAAGCGGGCACATCGATCCACGCCCTGTGCGCCCGCGACGGAGACCGCGTCGTCGGCATCGCGCACTTCTTCCGGCACCCCAGCACGTCCGGCCCGGACGTCTGCTACCTGCAGGACCTCTTCACAGCCCCCGAGGCGCGCGGCCGCGGCATCGGCCGCGCGCTCGTCGAGGCGGTCGCGGACTGGGCACGGAGGCAGCGCTGCGCGCGCGTCTACTGGCACACCGCCGAAGACAACGAGGCGGCCCGCCGGCTCTACGACCAGGTCGCGGAGAAGACCCGGTTCGTCCACTACCGCATGGTCCTCTAGCGGGCCGTCGTCTCCAGGTCGAGCAGCGTCACGGCGGCGCGGAAGTACTTGTTGGTGCCCAGGTCGCGAACGGTCTTGATGTTGAACGCGGCCTTCAGCTTCTCCGCGTCACCGGCGCTCACGCCCTGCAGCGCGTCGACGGGGGCGTCCAGGATCTCGGTGAGCGGGAGGTTCTCGTAAGCCTTGTCGAGGAGCATGTCGAGGTTCACGGTCACGGCCATGATCTTCATACCTCCGGGAAGTAGGGCGATCACGGCGAATTCTGCGGCCGGTTCGAAGATCCCGCAGAACGTGAAGAGTCGTCACCGCTTGCGCTTGAGCGCCACCACGACCACCGCCGCCACCGCGATCAACCCGGCCACCCCGAGGGCCAGGTCACCGATCGCGAGCGCGTCGGCCTGGGCGAGCACCACGTCCGGTCGCATGTCCCCAACTTAACCCTTGGACCACCGCGGCGCCGAGCGTTGTGTGGGACCGTGTGAGTGTGCTGCAAGCCTGTCTGAACGGCTCCCGCACAGCCGAGGAGCACCCGGCCCTGCCGTTGTCCCCCGAGCGGCTCGCGGAGGACGCGGCCGACGCCGCCGCGCTCGGCGCCACGTCGGTGCACGTCCACCCGCGTGACGTGATCGGTGGGCTCACGCTCGTCGGGTCCGAGGTGGCCACGACCGTCGCCACGGTGCGGGCGGCCGCGCCGCAGGTCGAGATCAGCGTGTCGACGAACGTGCCCGGCGACCGGGCCTCGCTGGTCGGCAGCTGGGCTCCGCTGGCGGCGGGGCGGCCGGACGTCGCGCGCGTGCACGTCGACGAGCCCGGCTGGCGGGAGCTGGCCGGCGCGCTGCACCGGGTCGGCGTCGGCGTCGAACTCGTCGTCGCGCAGCCCGCCGAGCTGGGCGAACTGCCGCCGGGCACCAGGAGGATCGCCGTCGTGGCGACCCGCGAGTCGGCGGAGGGCCTGCTGCGCGTGGTCGAACCGCTGGGGCTGCCGATCGTGCTGCACGGCAAAGAAGCGGACGCCTGGCCCGTCCTCGTCCACGCGGCGCGGCTCGAACACCACGTGCGCATGGGCCTGGAGGACACGCTCACCATGCCCGACGGGCGCCAGGCGAGGAACAACGCCGAGCTGGTCGCGATGGCGCGCCGCAACCAGCGGTCGAAGGCCCCTCGCTAGTCCGGGAGCACGACGGCGACGATGCCGGCGAGGTGCGCCAGCCTCGCCACCTCGGCCGCGCGGAACATCGGGCCGCCGGGACGGCCGACGACGAGCACGCGGTCCGGCTTGCCGAGCGGCGTGGCGGCGAGTTCGGTGCCCAGCTCGCGCCAGGTCTCCGGCACCCACTCCTCCTCGCCGTCGAGCACGGTCGCGCGCTCCAGCGGGAACCACGGCACGTCCGCCATCCGGGTCTCCGGCGCGGCCGACGACGCGGTCAGGCGGTTGATGCCGGTGCCCTCGGGACCGACGACGACGGCCCAGCCTGCGCGGATGATCTTCGGGACGCCCTCGGTGAAGACCTCGAGGCCCTTCTTCGGCTCCTCGGCGATCTCCTCGACCAGCTCCAGCTCGCGGTGGGTGTCGAGGATGCCCGCGTAGGGGCGGACGGCGTCGACCTCGACGCCCTCGACCGACTCGGCGGCGGTGATCAGGGTGTCGGGCAGGCGGCCGGAGGGGAGCTCGACGACGAGGTCGTCGATGGCGAGGCCGGAACCGCGCTCCACCACGTCCACGCTGAGTATGTCCGCCCCGATCTCGCCCAAAGCCGAAGCGACCGCGCCTAGGGTGCCGGGACGGTCCGGGAGCTGGACCCGGATCAGGAACGACAAGGTGAACGCCTCCATAGCTCGTGCGAGAGACCCCGCGTCTCGCGCCGTTGCCGGTCGGTGATTCTCGCAGACGCATCGTCAACGCATGACCTGCTGTCCGCGTTGCGGAACGGTTAAGTTGACGTGCCAGTCAGCTTCAGAGGCGGTAACCGGTTCGAAGGCACTCCTGACCAGCCCATAGACTCACGGGGTTCCCGATTCGAATCCCGACCCTACGGGGGTTGACAGGAGTGCCCAGCATCTCCCGCGACGAGGTCGCGCACCTGGCGAAGCTCGCCAGGCTGGCCGTCACCGAGGACGAGCTCGACTTGTTCGCCGGCCAGCTCGACGTGATCCTCCAGTCGGTGGCGTCCGTCGGCGACATCGCCACGGCCGACATCCCGCCGACGTCGCACGCCGTTCCGCTGACCAACGTCTTCCGCGAGGACGTGGTCCGTCCGAGCCTCGGTCAGCAGCAGGCGCTCTCCGGCGCTCCTGAGGCCGAGGACGGCCGGTTCCGCGTGCCCCGCATCCTGGGTGAGGAAGCATGACCAACGACCTGGTCCACGCCACCGCGGCCGAGCTGGCCGCGAAGATCCACAGCGGTGAGGTCTCGTCCGTCGAGGTCACGCAGGCCCACCTGGACCGCATCGCCGAGACCGACGGGAAGGTCCACGCCTTCCTGCACGTCGACACCGAGGGTGCTCTCGCGCAGGCCCGCAGGGTCGACGAGGACGTCAAGGCCGGCAAGGCGGTCTCGCCGCTCGCCGGTGTGCCGCTGGCGCTCAAGGACGTCATGACCACCGAGGGCGTGCCGACCACCGTCGGCTCCAAGATCCTCGAAGGCTGGCTGCCGCCCTACGACGCCACGGTGACGCGCAAGCTCAAGGAAGCCGGCGTCGTCATCCTCGGCAAGACGAACATGGACGAGTTCGCCATGGGCTCGTCGACCGAGAACTCGGCGTACGGCCCCACGCACAACCCGTGGGACCTCGACCGCATCCCCGGCGGCTCCGGCGGTGGCTCGTCCGCCGCGCTGGCCGCGCTGCAGGCCCCGCTCGCGATCGGCACCGACACCGGTGGCTCGATCCGCCAGCCCGGCGCCGTCACCGGCACCGTCGGCGTGAAGCCCACCTACGGCGGCGTTTCCCGCTACGGCCTCGTCGCGTTCTCCAGCTCTTTGGACCAGGCCGGTCCGTGTGCGCGCACGGTGCTCGACGCCGCGCTGCTGCACGAGGTCATCGCGGGCTACGACGAGATGGACTCCACGTCCATCAACGCGCCCGTGCCGCCGGTCGTCGCCGCCGCCCGCGAGGGCCTGAGCGGCGACCTGTCCGGCCTGCGCGTCGGCGTCGTCACGCAGTTCAGCGGCGAGGGCTACCAGCAGGGCGTGCTGCGCAGCTTCGAGGCCGCCGTGTCGCAGCTCAAGGAGCTGGGCGCGGAGATCGCGGACGTGTCGTGCCCGAGCTTCGACTACGCGCTGCCCGCCTACTACCTCATCGCGCCGAGCGAGTGCTCGTCGAACCTCGCCCGGTTCGACGCCATGCGCTACGGCCTGCGCGTCGGCGACGACGGCACGCGCAGCACCGAGGAGGTCATGTCGCTGACCCGCGAGGCCGGCTTCGGGCCGGAGGTCAAGCGCCGCATCATGATCGGCACGTACGCGCTGTCGTCCGGTTACTACGACGCGTACTACGGCTCGGCGCAGAAGGTCCGCACGCTCATCACGCAGGACTTCGCGAAGGCGTTCGAGAAGTTCGACGTGCTCATCTCGCCGACGACGCCGACCACGGCGTTCAAGATCGGTGAGCGCGCGGACGACCCGATGGCCATGTACAAGGCCGACCTCTGCACCATCCCCGCGAACCTCGCGGGCACCCCGGCCATGAGCGTGCCGAGTGGCCTGTCCGACGAGGACGGTCTGCCGGTCGGCCTGCAGATCATGGCGCCGGCGCTGCAGGACCACCGCATGTACCGAGTCGCTGCCGCCTACGAGGCCGCGCGTGGCGCGTTTGGAGGCCCGTCGCTGTGAACATCAAGAAGGCAAGGGGCCTGCTGGGCCTGGCCGGCGCCGTCGCGGGTGCGGTGGGAGCGTTCTCCGGCTTCCGCAACGCCCGTGCGAAGAACGACAAGCTGATGCTGGCGAACTCGATCGCCAGCATCGTCGTGGCGGTCACCGGTGCGGCGCTCGCGGCGCGCGCTCTGCGGAAGGACGAGTTGGCATGACCGCTCTGGTCGAACTGATGGACTACGACGAGGTCATCGAGAAGTACGACCCCGTCCTGGGCCTCGAGGTGCACGTCGAGCTGCACACGAACACGAAGATGTTCTGCGGCTGTGCCAACGCCTTCGGCGGCGAGCCCAACACGAACACCTGCCCGACGTGCCTGGGTCTCCCCGGCTCGCTGCCGGTGGTCAACGGCAAGGCCGTCGAGTCCGCGATCCGCATCGGCCTCGCGCTGAACTGCGAGATCGCCGAGTGGTGCCGGTTCGCGCGGAAGAACTACTTCTACCCGGACATGCCGAAGAACTTCCAGACGTCGCAGTACGACGAGCCCATCGCCTTCAACGGCTGGCTCGACGTGACGCTGGACGACGGCGAGGTCATCCGCGTCGAGATCGAGCGCGCGCACATGGAGGAGGACACGGGCAAGTCGCTGCACGTCGGCGGCGCGACCGGTCGCATCCACGGCGCCGAGCACTCGCTGCTCGACTACAACCGCGCCGGCGTGCCGCTGATCGAGATCGTCACGAAGATGATCCCGGGCACCGGCCGTCGCGCCCCCGAGGTCGCGCGTGCGTACGTCACGGCGTTGCGCGACCTGCTCAAGGCGCTCGACGTGTCCGACGTCCGCATGGACCAGGGCTCGCTGCGCTGCGACGCGAACGTGTCCCTGTCGCCGAAGACCACCGGCGCCCTGGGCACCCGCACCGAGACCAAGAACGTCAACTCGCTGCGCAGCGTCGAACGCGCCGTCCGCTTCGAGATGACGCGCCAGGCCGCGGTGCTCGCCTCCGGCGGCGAGGTGACCCAGGAGACCCGTCACTTCGACGAGTCCTCGGGCAGCACCTCCCCGGGCCGCAAGAAGGAGACCGCGGAGGACTACCGCTACTTCCCGGAGCCCGACCTGGTCCCGATCGCGCCGTCGCGCGAGTGGGTCGAGGAGCTGCGCGGCACGCTGCCCGAGCTCCCCTGGGAGCGGCGCGCGCGCATCAAGGAGGAGTGGAAGCTCACCGACGAGGTGTTGCGCGACCTGGTCAACGCGGGCGCCCTGGACCTCATCATCGCCACCGTCGAGGCGGGCGCGAAGCCGGACGAGGCCCGCCCCTGGTGGGTGTCCTACCTCGCGCAGCAGGCGAACAGCCGCGGCGTCGAGCTGTCCGACCTGCCCATCACCCCGGCCCAGGTGGCACGGGTGATCGAGCTGGTCAACACGGGCGCGCTGACCAACAAGCTCGCCCGCGAGGCCGTCAACGGCGTCCTGGAGGGCGAAGGCTCCCCGGACGAGGTCGTCGAGAAGCGCGGCCTCAAGGTCGTCTCGGACGACTCGGCGCTCGAGAAGGCCGTCGACGAGGCCCTCGCCGCCCAGCCGGACGTGGCCCAGAAGATCCGCGACGGCAAGGTGCAGGCGGCCGGCGCCATCGTCGGAGCGGTCATGAAGGCGACCAAGGGACAGGCCGACGCGGCCCGAGTTCGCGAGATCGTGCTCGCTCGCTGCTCCTAGATACACATTCGCCAGAAAAATCACAAAGGGTCACCTGTTCGTGCAGGTGGCCCTTTGTGATCTTAGGCCGTTTGAGTGGCTGTTAGCTAAATGAGACGTATGCCCGTAGCGGTGTGTGCCACTCTTTCCCTGCATCCCATCTGGGGGGATGGAATGTAATAGTCCAAACGAGGGGGGAATCCTCATGACTGTTCAGCGCGAGAACTTCGACGTGGCGGCGACCGAGGTCGTACAGGAAGCCGAGTCGGTGCTCGAGGGAACGCCGGTCGTCGAACCCGTCCCGGTGGAGCCGGTCCCGGTCGAGCCGGCGCCGCCTGCGGAGGTGCCGCGGCCGGACAAGAAGGAAGACCCGGAAGTCACGCCGATGTGCTGCGGCGGCACGCCGGGCTTCCTCGTCGGACCGCACAAGCTCCTCTCGGAGGGTGGCGTCGCGGACTCGGGCGGCGATGTCGAGCACGCGCACGACTGCCCCAACCACCCGAACAACATCGCTGTGTAGTCACGCAGCGTGTGCTGCCCGTCACCTGGCCGAATGCCTGGTTGGCGGGCAGCGCTGTGTGGCCACGTGTGGTGTGATGATCACATGCCCGCTCGTGCCCTGGAGAGAGCGCGCGAGTTGTACGAGAGAGGATGGGCGGAGCAAGCGAAGTTCCGCTTCCCGTCAGCCATCCGGTTCCTCAAGCGTGCGCTCGTGCACGTCGAGCGCGCGGCGCCGAGCCAGGAACGCGCGGCGACTCGTGCGCGCATCCTCTACACCCTCGGCCTGTGCCAGGGCGAGACCAGCGGAATGGACATCGCCGTCGAGGCCTTCGACGCCGCCCGCCGCGAGATCGAGACCATTGAGGACACCGCGACCCGCACGCTGCTGAACGCAGGTGTGGACCACAACCACGGCCTGATGGTCATGCGGATGGGCCAGCCGGAGCGGGCGGTCGAGTGGTTCAACAGGTTCATCGAGGCGGTCGAGCACGACGTCGAGCGGACGAGTCCCGGTGCGAACCGCGCCCTGGTCCAGGGCTTCGTCTCGACACTGCTCAACCGGGGGTTCGCGCTGGCCGCGGTGCGCCGGAGCGAACGAGCGGCAGCAGACCTGGAGCGGGGTATCCAGCTCGCCCGCGAACACGAACTGCACCACCTCTACCCGTTCGGCGTGCACGCTCTCGGGAACGTCCACAAACAAAGTGGTGACCTCGCCGCGGCTCTGCGCCGCTACGAGGAAGCCGAGCGCATCTTCCGCGAGGACGAGCAGCCCGGGCTCCTCGCGCGGCTGCAGCTCGACCAGGCCGAGGCCATGCTCATGATCGGACTGTCCGATGAGGCCGGTAAGCACCTCGACGAGGCGCTTCCGGTCATGCGCAAGGAGAAGTTCGGCCAGGAGATCGCCGAGGTCGAGATGTTCCGCGCGTCGGCCGCACTGCTGGACGACCAGCTCGACCTGGCTCGCCGCATGGCGAAACGGTCCGAACGCAAGCTGGTCCGCCGCGGCAGCACGTGGTGGATGATGGCCGGCCTGATCGAGCTGTGGGCCCACGGCCGGCACGCGATGCACACCGGACGGATCTCGAACGCCCTGGTGCAGAAGGCGCTGGCGCTGTCGGACGAGCTCGCCGCCAACCACCTCGTCGACGAGTCGAGGCTGGCGCTCCTGCTCGCCACCCGGCTCGAGATCCGGCGGGGGAGGCTCGTCGAAGCGGAGGAACTGCTGAAGCGGGTGCCCGGTCCGAGGACCGTCACGCCGCTCGACCACCGCATGCAGCGCAGGCTCGTGCTGGCCGAACTCGCGCTGGCCAAGGGAAGTCGCCGCGCCGCGTTGACGCACGCCCGGCAGGCGTTGGACGAGTTGGGGCGCGTGCGCGACCAGCTCGGCGGCTTGGAGCTCGTGTCCGCCACGGCGGTGCACGGCAGGGAGCTGAGCGAGCTCGCGATCAAGCTCGCACTGGAGGACGCGGACGCGCGCAGGCTCTTCGCCTGGCTGGAACGCACCCGCGCGCAGACCTACCGGTACGAACCGCTGGAAGCCACCGACAACAACGAGGTCGCCGAGCGGATCACCGAGGTGCGCAACCTCAGCTGGGCGATCCTGCGGCACGGTCTGTCCGGACAGCCGACCGCGGAGCTGCGCGGCAAGCTCGTGAAGGCGCAGCGCGAGGCGAACCGGCTCGGCTGGCACTCGCAGCGGTGGGGCAAGCCGCGACCCGTCGCCGGCATCCGCGAGGTGATCGCTGAGCTGGGCGAACGGGCCATGGTCAGCTACGTCGTGTCCGGGGGAGAGATCGCTGCCGTCGTCGTGGCCGGCGGCCGTGTCCGCCTCGAACGGCTCGGCCATGCGGCGGAGGCGCTGGAGAGCGCCCAGAAGCTCCACTTCGACCTCAACGCTCTCGCTCCTGATCATCTGCCGCCACCTCTGGTGCAGGTCATCGGGGCGTCCGCGCACAAGCAGGCCGACCGGCTCGACACCCTGCTGATCAAGCCGCTCCGGCACCTCATCGGTGATCGCGAACTGGTGGTGGTGCCGACCGGGACGTTGTACGCGGTGCCGTGGGGCGTCATCCCCGGCCTGCACGGGCGGCCGGTCGTCACGGCGCCCTCGGCCACGGCGTGGCTGGCGGCGGCGCAGGGCGGAGAGGTGAGGACCGATCGCGTGCTGGTGGTGCAGGGACCGGGGCTCCTCTTCGGGCACGACGAGGTCGACAAGCTGGCGACCTACCACGCCAACGTCACGATGCTGTCCGGGAACACCGCGACCGCTGCCGAGGTCCTCGCCCACCTCGACGGCGCCGACCTGGTCCACGTCGCCGCCCACGGTGAGCACGAGACCGAGAACGCCCTCTTCTCCCGCCTGGAACTGGTCGACGGCCCGCTGTTCGCCCACGAGCTGGGCAGGCTGCGGAAGCCGCCCGCACACGTGGTGCTGGCCGCGTGCGAGCTCGCCCTCAACCGCATCCGGCCCGGCGACGAGGCCCTCGGCTTCGCCGGAGCCATGCTCGCCGGCGGCACCCGGACCGTGGTCGCCGCGGCCAGCAAGGTCGGTGACGAGGCCAGTGCGGCGGCGATGGCCGACTACCACCGGGCGCTGGTCGCCGGGGCCGCGCCCGCGGTGGCGCTGGCCGAGGCGATGGCGAAGGACCCGTTCCGCCGGCCGTTCCTCTGCCTCGGGTCGGGATAGGCCGTTCGAGTGGTTGTGCGGTCTCCCAGCCGACGAACGTGCTGGTCAGCGGTTAGTTGTGGTCCAAGTGTCAACGGCGGTTGGTGAACTTTTCTCGCCCGCACCCGGCTTCCTGTGCCACCCTCGACGGCACGAGGTCTTGACCGAGGGGACACAACGGCCCGCCTATCGGCTCTAGTCGATGAGCGGGCCGTTGTGCGAGAAACGACCGCATGCGCAGAACTCTGCTCGCCGTCGTCCTGGCGGCCGCCGCGGTGGTGGCGGCGCCCGTCAACGCGACGGCGCAACCGTCGAGTCCGGATCGTGAGCCCGGCAACGGGCCTGAGCGCAATGACGTCGCCGTCCTGGACAACGCTTTCCAGGCGCAGGGGTCGGTGTCGGCCCGGGGGGAGAACCAGGCCGACAGACACCAGGGGTACCCGCGCAGGACGAAGCTGCGCACGTACCCGGAGAACCCGGCCGACAAGGCCATCAAGCTGAACCTGGCGCCCTACCACTCGCTCGCGCCGCGGCTGAACGCGTTGCAGCAGAAGAGCAACAGGGTCTCGGTCGAGGTCGTCGGCCAGTCGGGGCTCGGCCGCGACCTGTACCTCGTCACGCTGACGGCACCGGAGACCGCGGCCCAGACCCGGTTGCAGGAACGGTTCCGCGCCACCGTCGAGGAAGGGCGCAGCGTTCCGGAAAACCTCTACAAGGCGCCGATCTGGATCAACAACAACATCCACGGCGACGAGTGGGAGGGCACCGACGGCGCGTTGCGGGTCATCGAGCACCTCGCCACGAGTGATGACGCCGAGACGCGGAAGCTGTTGCAGCGCAGCAGGATCTACTTCAACCTCACGGCGAACCCGGACGGCCGCGTCGCCGGCACGCGGTCGAACGCGGCGGGCTTCGACCTCAACCGCGACTTCGTCACGAGCTCCCAGCCGGAGAACCGGGTGATGCAGGACATCGTCGAGCGCACGCAGCCGGTGATGATGCTGGACCAGCACGGGTACGTGGCGAACACGCTGATCGAGCCGACCACGCCGCCGCACGGGCAGAACTACGACTTCGACCTCTACATCAAGCACGGCTACGCGGGTGGCCTGCAGATGGAGAAGGCCGTGCAGGCGCTCGGGCACCCCGAGGCCGCGAAGCCGGAGATCCCGTTCCGCGACTACCCGGTCGGCGAGTGGGACGGCTGGGCGCCGATCTACACCGCCCAGTACTCGATGTACCACGGGGCCGTGTCGTACACGATCGAGATCCCGATGCGGGTCAACCGGGCCGACTACGACACCTTGCCCGCGGCGGAGCTGCAGCGGCGTTCGCGGATCAACACCGACGTCGTCGAGGCCACCATCAGGTCGACGCTCGACTACGTGGACGACAACCGGCGCAGCCTGATCGCGAACCAGACGGAGATGTTCCGCCGCGGCGCGGCGGGGGAGCGGCAGCGGTACGTCCCGGACGGGTTCGTGCCCGGTTTCGGACCGGAGGACCGCTTCAGCACGGAGTTCCCGCGCGCCTACGTGATCACGAACGACCGGTCCGCGCCCGCCGCGGCCAGGCTCGTCGACCAGCTCGTCCGGCACGACGTCCGGGTGCAGCGGGCGGAGAGGCCGTTCACGCTGGGCGGCAGGCGCTACCCCGCCGGGTCGTACGTCGTGGACATGCACCAGCCCAAGCGCGGGCTCGCGAACGTGATGCTGGAGCAGGGCAGCGACATCTCCGGCAAGGCGCCGGTCATGTACGACATCTCCGGCTGGAGCCACCGCCTGCTCTGGGGCGCCTCGGTCGACGTCCACAGGAGCGGCCAGCTCCGGTTCGACGGCAGGCCCGTCACCGCTGCCTCGCCCACCGGGGACGTCAGCGCCGCGCCGGGTGCCGACCTCGCGCTGGTCCTGACCGACCAGAAGGACGTCAGCGCGGTCAACGACCTGCTCAACCGCGGCCTGGAACTGAAGCGCCAGGACGACGGCACGGTCGTCGTCCCCGCGAAGGACAGGGCCGCCGCGAAGGAGGTCGCCGACCGGTACGGCGTGCGCTTCAGCGCCGCCGCGCCCGGTGGCGTCGCGCTGCAGCGCAAGGTGATCGCGGCCGCGGTCTCCGCCGACGAGCTCCAGGTGCTGCGGCAGTCCGGGTTCGACGTCCGCACGATCTCCACAGCGGTGCTGAACGCGGGCTTCGACTGGTCGCGGGTCGACGCGCTGTACGTGGGAGCGGGCCTCGACCACAGCCGGCTGAACGCCACCGCCAAGGCCGCGCTGGACGAGTTCCTCGAGCGCGGCGGCGTCGTCACCCGCGGTGCCACGGGAAGCAGGTTCAACGCGGACGCCCAGCTCCTGCAGGCCACCGCAGTCGCCGGCCGGGAGGACGCGAACGGCGTGGTGAACGTCGTCAACGGCACCGGTCCGGTCGGCACCGGCGCGCTTCCGCACTCGTTCGTCTACGCACCGCAGTGGTTCACGAACCTCGGCGCGGGCGTGACGGTCGAGCAGCGCTACGGCAGCACGGTCATCGCCGCGGGCCACTGGCGCGCACGCGACAACGGCACGGGCGGTCAGGACGCGGCGGCGGGTCAGGCGGCGGTCGTGTCCGGCACGGCGGCCAACGGGGCCCGCGTGGTCCTGTTCGCCACGGAACCGATGTTCCGCGACCACCCGAAGGGCCTGTACGCGCAGGTGGCGCGCGCTCTGTTCTGGACGAGCACCAGGTAGGGAAAAGGCGGGGGTGGGAAGGCCCCGACAGCCTCTCCACCCCCGCCTGCACTACCCCGCACAGGGGTTTCCCCCGTTCGGCGGAACGAAAACCCCTGGTCACGTGGTGCCGGCCTGGAGCGGGGCGGTCAGTCCTTGCCGGGCGAGCCGCCGCCGTCGCGCACGACGATCGCGACCCTGTCGTCCGACGACACGGGCTGGCCGCCGGCCTTGTTGACCGTGCCGATCAGCGCCGCCGAGTCGTTGATCTGCTCCATCGGCCCTCGCCGGCCGAACTCGCTGCCGTCCTCGTCGCTCACGGTCGGCTTGCCCGTGAACGCGCCCTCGGGGTTCATCGGCAGGTTCTGCGCGCCGGGGATCTTCGACGTGTTGACCCACAGCACGTCGGACAACGACGCGCAGCCCATCACGCCCGGCCGCTCCGGCCAGGTCCACGCCGCCTCGCCGAGCTTGCCCGGCGTGACGCGGTAGACGACGTCGGCGTTCGCGGCCCAGTCCGTCACCCAGATCTTCGTGGTGTCCGCCGAGACGCACAGGCCGCCGGGCAGCTTCAGCCCGGACGAGACGACCGCGGTGCCCGCCGTCGGGTTGCCCTGCGCGGGCCGGCCGAAGCCGTCGATGCGCAGCACCTTGCCCGCGAGCGAGGCCGGGTCGGCGGCGAGAGCCGGGTTGCCCGCGTCACCGGTGGCCACGAGCAGCGCGCCCTTGCGGTCGCTCGCCAGCACGCCGCGGTTGCCGGACGGACCCTTCGGGATGCCGGTCAGGATGGGCTTGGGGGAGTCGCCGGGGGCGATGCGCAGCACCCGGTTGTCCGTCGCCGTCGTCACGTAGACGTACGCCAGCTGGTCCTCGGCGAACGTCGCCGACAGCGCGAGGCCGGTCAGCCCGCCGTCGGTCGACGCGTCGACCTCCAGCTGCGCGATCACCACGGGGTCGACGTCCTTCGACACCTTGACCAGGCGCCCGCCGCGTTCGGTCGCGTACGCCGCGACGCCGCCCTGGGCGTCGCCGCCGATCGGGGCGACGCCGGTGACGGTGTTCAGGCAGGTCGCGATGACGGCGGGGTTGAAGTCCTTGCAGCCCTGCGGCGGCGGCACGCTCTGCGGCGGCTGCTGCCCGCGGCCCTGCTCACCGGGCGCCGGGCGGTACTCGCCCGGCAGCTCGGGACGCGGGCCCGCCTGCGGCGTCAGCTGGGGTTGCGCGCTCCACTGCGTCGGCGCCGGCTCGTCGGGAAAGCTCGCGCAGCCCCCTGCCAGCAGGCAGGCGGCGGTCAGCAACGCAACGGAACGAACCACGGCTCCAGGGTAGGTGGGCGACCGTGAACCCGAAGTCAACTTCTCCCGGACGTGGCGAAGTCGACCGAGCGGACCCGGTCGAGCAGCAGGTCGAGCTCCTCGGACACCACCTCGGGCGCCTCGAGCGGCAGGTAGTGGCTGCACGGCAGCACCCGCAGCCGGGCCTGGGGCAGCCCCGCGACGGGCCCGGACATGCTCTCCGTCGTCGCCAGCACGTCGTCGCGGCCCGCCAGCAGCGTGACCGGGCACACGATCGGGCCGAGGTCCTGGCGCGGGGTCCCGCCGAGCGCGAGCGCCAGCGTGAAGTACCAGCGCCAGTCGTGCTGCAGGAACCGGCTCACCGCGCTCGTGACGGCCTTCGGGTCGCTCGTCGGCTTGATCACGCCGCTGTGCCGCAGCAGGAACGTCGTCGCATCCGCCGCCGGGACGCGGTGCAGCACCCGGTCGAGCACCGGACCGGCCTGCTGGAGCAGCTTCGTGCCCGTCAGCCCGATGAACCGGCGCACGGCCTTCGGCGCCAACGGCAGCATGGCGTCGAACGAGTCACCGGGAGCGCCCGCGACGAGCAGCAGGCCCGCCACCCGTTCCGGGTGGCGCAACGCCAGCTCGGCGGCGATCGTCACCCCCATCGACCAGCCCATGACGACGCACCGGTCGATGCCCGCGTCGTCCAGCACGGCGATCGCGTCCGACACGTGGTCGTCCAGCGAGATGTTGCGCTCGTCGACCGGCCTGCCGGAGCCCATCGTGCCGCGCATGTACCAGCTGAG
Source organism: Lentzea sp. DG1S-22 (assembly GCF_036321065.1). Classification (NCBI taxonomy): domain Bacteria; kingdom Bacillati; phylum Actinomycetota; class Actinomycetes; order Pseudonocardiales; family Pseudonocardiaceae; genus Lentzea; species Lentzea sp. DG1S-22. The sequence continues at coordinate 7,344,721 of NZ_CP143276.1, forward strand.
CACGCCACCCCGGCCGGTCAGCGACGGCCACGACTCGGGCCCGGAGCCCACGCCGGGGCACAGCAGCACCGGTGTGCCCTCGTCGGCCACCTGCCACGTCCGGATCCTCGTGCCGTCCCACGCGATGACGTCGTGCTCCCGCATGGCGGACATTCTGACGTACGTTGGCCCGGTGACGCTCACCGTGCTCGTGCCAGATGACTTCGGAGTTCAAGCGCTGTCCCGGGTGGACGGTGTCCGGGCGGTTCGCTACGAGCCGGGGCGGCCGTTGCCGTCCGAGGGACGTGACGCCGAGGTCCTGATCCCGCGGTTCCTCTCCGGCACCGACCCGCGCGAGGTGTTCGAGCAGCTGCCGAAGCTCGAGCTGGTGCAGCTGCTCAGCGCCGGTGCCGAGAACTTCATCGGCAAGGTGCCCGACGGCGTGATGCTCTCCACGGCCCGGGGCGCGCACGGCGGCAGCACCGCGGAGTGGGCCATCGGCGCGTTGATCGCCATCTACCGCGACTTCTTCGTCTTCGAACGGGCGCGCGCCGAAGGCCGCTGGGACTACCACGGCACGGACACCCTGCAGGACAAGAAGGTCTTGATCGTCGGCGCGGGCGACCTCGGCGAGCAGCTGAAGCGCCGCCTGGAGCCGTTCAACGCCACCGCCACGCTGGTCGGCCGCACCGCCCGCGAGGGGGTGCACGGCCAGGACGAGCTGCCGCGGCTGCTGCCCGAGTTCGACGCCGTGGTCATCTTCACGCCGATGACCGAGGAGACCCGCCACCTCGTCGACGCCGAGTTCCTGGCCGCGATGAAGGACGGCGCGATCCTGGTCAACGGCGCGCGCGGCCCGGTCGTCGACACCGGGGCACTGCTCGCGGAGCTGACCTCGGGGCGGCTGCGCGCGGCCCTCGACGTGACCGATCCCGAGCCCCTGCCCGCCGATCATCCACTGTGGACTGCGCCGGGGCTGTTCCTGACGCCGCACGTGGCCGGGTCGTGCACGGGCAGCGGACAGCGCGCGTACGCCGTCGCCATCGCGGAGATCTCGCGGTTCGCTGCGGGGGAGGAACCGCGCAACCTCGTCCACGGGGACTATTAGCCCGTCCGGGTGAAACTGGGCTGCCGTTCGGCTCTCGCGCGCCCGCACGCGGCCCCCTAGCGTGCGGGCGTGGCCACTCACGACAAAGGCTCGACCACCTCGAGCGCTTTCTCCGACGACTCGTTCTACTCGAGCAGCGGCGGGGGAGTTCACCACTTCGACGACAGCGTGGCGCGAGCCGGTACGGACGCCATCTCGCCGTTCGACTCGGCGACGAAGTCGTTCGACACGACGGCTTACACGCCGCTCGACAAGTCCACTGTGGACGTGCGGCACGACGACGTGTTCGCCGGCGACGACCGCGGGAAGTTCGGCTGGACCGCGGGCCCGGACGTCGGCCTGCTCGGCCTGCGCGCGGTGCTCGGCGGCATCTTCCTGCTGCACGGCCTGCAGAAGGTCTTCGGCCTCTTCGGCGGCCCCGGCATCAACGGCTTCGCGCAGTCGCTGGAGAAGATGGGCTACCGCGAGCCGGTCGTCCTCGCCTGGGTCACCGGCATCACCGAACTCGCGGGCGGCGGCCTGCTCGTGCTCGGCCTCTTCACCCCGCTCGCCGCCGCCGGCCTGCTCGCCGTGATGGCCAACGTCATCGCGCTGCAGTACAAGGGCGGCTTCTTCGGCCCCAACGGCGTGGAGCTCGAGCTCGCCCTCGCCGGCATGGCGTTCGCCGCGCTCTTCGCCGGACCGGGCCGCGCCGCCCTGGACTACAACCGCAGCTGGTTCCGCCACCCGCTGGCGGCCGGGTTCATCGCGCTGCTGATCGGTGCCGGTGGCGCCGCGGTGACGTACTTCGTCTTCCGGTAGGAAGTGGTCCGTGCGGAAGAACGTGACGGGAGCGGTGCTCCAGCTCGCCCTGCTGGTGGTCGGCATCCCGGTCGTGTACCTGGTGGCGTTCCCGTTCGGGCTCTCCGCGAAGTCGCTCCTGCCACCGCTGGGCCTGCTCGCGGGCCTCGTCGTCGCGGGAATCGTGGTCAAGAAGACGGAGCAGCCCGTCAGCGGACCGCTGACGGGCTGGCTCGTGTTCGGCGCCTGCCTGGCGCTCGCCTTCGCTCTTTAGCGGCTGGGGTCGCGCACCGCGCCCGTGGACGCGTCCGTCGCCATCCGCGCGTACGCCCGCAGCGCACCCGTGACCGGGCGGACCCGGTCCACCGGCTGCCACGGCCGTTCGGAGGCCTCCATCTTGGCGCGGCGCTCGGCCAGCACGTCGTCGTCCACCAGCAGTTCGAGACGACGCTCGTGCACGTCGATCAGGATCCGGTCGCCGTTCTGCACCAGGCCGATCGTGCCGCCGCCCGCCGCCTCCGGCGAGATGTGACCGATCGACAGGCCCGACGAACCGCCGGAGAACCGGCCGTCCGTGATCAGCGCGCACTTCTTGCCGAGGCCCGATCCCTTGAGGAACGCCGTGGGGTGCAGCATCTCCTGCATGCCGGGGCCGCCGGACGGGCCCTCGTAGCGCACGACCAGGACCTCGCCGGCCTGGATCTCCTTCTTCAGGATCACCGAGACGGCTTCCTCCTGGGACTCGACGACGCGCGCCGGGCCCTCGAAGTGCCACAGCTCCTCGTCGATGCCCGCGGCCTTGATGATCGCGCCGCGCTCGGCCAGGTTGCCGCGCAGCACGGCCAGGCCGCCGTCGCGCGTGTAGGCGTGCTCGAAGTCGCGGATGCAGCCGTTCGCGGCGTCGGTGTCCAAAGAGGACCAGCGGTTCGACGTCGAGAACGCCTGCGTCGTGCGCACGCCACCGGGGGCCGCGTGGAAGAGCTCGACCGCCTCGGGTGACGGGTTCTCGGCGCGGATGTCCCACTTGCCGAGCCACTCCGCGAGCGTCGGCGTGTGCACCGACGTCACGTCGTCGTTGAGCAGTCCGGCGCGGTACAGCTCGCCCAGCAGCGCGGGGATTCCACCCGCCCGGTGCACGTCCTCCATGTGGTAGTCGCTGTTCGGCGACACCTTGGACAGGCACGGCACGCGGCGGGACAGGTCGTCGATGTCCTGCAGCGTGAAGTCGATCTCGCCCTCCTGCGCGGCGGCGAGGATGTGCAGCACGGTGTTCGTCGAGCCGCCCATGGCCATGTCGAGCGCCATCGCGTTCTCGAACGCCTGGCGGTTCGCGATCGACCGCGGCAGCGCGGACTCGTCGTCCTCGCCGTACCAGCGCTTGCACAGCTCCACGACCACGCGGCCGGCCTCGGAGAACAGCTCGCGGCGCGCGGCGTGCGTGGCGAGCGTCGAGCCGTTGCCCGGCAGCGAGAGGCCCAGGGCCTCGGTGAGGCAGTTCATCGAGTTCGCGGTGAACATGCCGGAGCAGGAGCCGCACGTCGGGCACGCGGAGCGCTCGACCTCGGAGAGCCCGTCCTCGCTCACGGCGGGGGAGGCGGACGCGGAGATCGCGGTGATCAGGTCGGTCGGTGCGACGGCGACGCCCTCGACGACGACGGCCTTGCCGGCCTCCATCGGGCCGCCGGACACGAACACGACGGGGATGTTGAGCCGCATCGCCGCGTTGAGCATGCCGGGGGTGATCTTGTCGCAGTTCGAGATGCAGACGATCGCGTCGGCCTGGTGCGCGTTCACCATGTACTCGACGGAGTCGGCGATGATCTCGCGGCTGGGCAGCGAGTAGAGCATCCCGCTGTGGCCCATGGCGATGCCGTCGTCGACCGCGATGGTGTGGAACTCGCGCGGCACGCCACCCGCTTCTCGCACGGCCTCGGCCACGATGTCGCCGAGATCGCGCAGGTGCACGTGGCCGGGCACGAACTGCGTGTAGGAGTTGGCGATCGCGATGATGGGCTTGCCGAAGTCGCTGTCCGTCATGCCGGTGGCGCGCCAGAGGGCGCGGGCTCCGGCGGCGTTGCGACCGTGCGTGGTGGTGCGAGAGCGGAGCTGAGGCACTGCTCCTCCAGGTTCAGTTCAAGAAAAAGTGCGCGCGGGACGGCCGGGTGAGGCGTCACCAAGTCTGGGAGCGGTGCCTCAAAGGCTACTCGTGCGCAGACTCGCCGAGACCAGCAGACAGGCCAGTGCGAGCGTGATCACGTGCACGGCGGTGCACCACAGGCAGATCTTGCCGATGATGAGGAACTCGGCCGCGACCAGGTAGACGACCATCAGCACGCCGGCGCCGACCGCCGCGAGACGCACCCACCTCAGGGGTTCGACCCGCCACGCGAACGGGAGGCAGATCACCGTCAGGAAGGCGAAGAAGGCCAGTCCGAGGAACGCGACGGGGACGCCGAACAGCGCGGACTGCTCGCTCGTGGTCACGGTCCCGCAGTCGACGACGGCGTCCGCCGAGCACAGCAGCGCGCTCGTGTCGAAGTGCGCGTATGTCAGATAAGCCGAGGTCAGCAGGCCTGCGATGGACAGCAGCAGGCTCAGCTGCGGAACCCGTTCGATCACTTCTCGGACTGTACGGACTTCCCGGGGGCTTCCTCGACAGCGTCCCCGCCGCTGTCGCCGTTCACGTCCCCGGTGACCTCGTCAGTCACCTCTTCGGGTTCTTCTTCCGCGACCGTCGGGTCGGGAACGCGGCCACCGCTCACGACCGACAGCGCCGGCAGGTGCATGAACCGGACCGCGGGCAGCACGACCTCGGAGGCGTCCTGTCTGACCGCCCGCAGCCAGCCCTTCTGGACCAGGCGGATGGACCGCACCTCGGACCACTCGAGCGTCGTCGTGCCGAACACGCCGCGCGCGACGATCCGCTCCTCCGTGACCGTCGTGCGGTTGCGCAGCACCCAGTAGGCGTAGGCGAGCGGGAGGACGTAGAGCACTTGCAGCCCGGGAGCGACCCACGCCACAGGGGTGACGCAGATGGCGATCAGACCCGCCGCGAGCAGGGCCGTTGCCGGGATGCGAAAGACCAGCTTCTTCACCCGGACGATTGTTCCACGTCCACGATCCGGGAATTCCGTCTCGCAGAGTTGACGCCCTCTTGCCAAAGGCGATAACGTCCCGGCCATGCAGCGCACGCTCGTTCTCGTACTTCTCAGGCGCGTCGACGCCTGAGCCGAACAGCCTGCGTCGACGCGCGACCCTCGCACGACCCGTCTCCGGGTTGTCGAGGGTTTTTTCGTGTCCGGACCCCGATACCCACGAGGCAATGATGACCAGCGCACCATCGCGACAGGCTTCCGAGCCCACGTCGCCACGTCCAGGTCCGCGGCCCAAACCGGCCCCGCCGACGGGCGCACCGATTCGTGTAACCGGTGCTCAGTCGCTCGTCCGCTCGCTCGAAGCGGTCGGCTGCGAAGTGGTCTTCGGCATTCCCGGCGGGACGATCCTCCCCGCGTACGACCCGCTGCTCGACTCCACGAAGGTCCGGCACATCCTCGTCCGCCACGAGCAGGGCGCCGGCCACGCGGCGACCGGGTACGCGCAGGCCACCGGCAGGGTCGGGGTCTGCATGGCGACCTCGGGTCCGGGTGCGACGAACCTCGTCACCCCGCTCGCGGACGCGAACATGGACTCCGTGCCCGTCGTCGCGATCACCGGCCAGCAGTCGCGGCCGCTGATCGGCACGGACGCCTTCCAGGAGGCGGACATCTGCGGCATCACCATGCCGATCACCAAGCACAACGTCCTCGTGACCGACGCGGCGGAGATCCCGCGGGCGATCGCGGAGGCGTTCCACATCGCGGCGACCGGCCGACCCGGCCCCGTCCTCGTCGACATCCCGAAGGACGTGCTGCAGGAGCAGACCAGCTTCACGTGGCCGCCCGACATGCGCCTGCCCGGGTACCGGCCGACGACCCGGCCGCACGGCAAGCAGGTCCGCGAGGCCGCCAAGCTGATCGTGGCCGCCCGCAAGCCCGTCCTGTACGTCGGCGGCGGCGTGATCAAGGCCGACGCCCACGCCGAGCTGCTGCGCCTGGCCGAGGACACCGGCATCCCGGTCGTCACGACGCTGATGGCGCGCGGCGCGTTCCCCGACTCGCACGACCAGCACCTGGGCATGCCCGGCATGCACGGCACCGTCGCGGCCGTCGCGGCGATGCAGAAGGCGGACCTGCTGATCGCGCTGGGCGCCCGCTTCGACGACCGCGTCACCGGCCAGCTGGCGACGTTCGCGCCGGACGCGCAGGTCGTCCACGCCGACATCGACCCGGCCGAGATCTCCAAGAACCGCCGCGCGGACGTCCCGATCGTGGGCGACTGCAAGGAGATCATCACCGAGCTGATCGACGCGGTCCGCACCGAGCGCGAGACGGCCAAGGCCGTCGACCTCACGCCGTGGTGGGACACGCTGAAGTCGCTGCGCGAGACGTTCCCGCTGGGCTACGACTGGCCCGAGGACGGCACGCTCTCGCCGCAGTACGTCATCGAGCGGATCGGCGCGCTGTCGCCGTCCGACACGATCTACACGGCGGGCGTCGGCCAGCACCAGATGTGGGCCGCGCAGTTCGTGAAGTACGAGCACCCCCGCACGTGGATCAACTCCGGCGGCCTCGGCACGATGGGCTTCGCCGTTCCCGCCGCCATGGGCATCAAGGCCGGTGAGCCGGACCGCACGGTCTGGGCCGTCGACGGCGACGGCTGCTTCCAGATGACCAACCAGGAGCTCGCCACCTGCGCCATCGAGGGCCTGCCGGTGAAGATCGCCGTGATCAACAACGGCAACCTGGGCATGGTCCGCCAGTGGCAGACGCTGTTCTACGGCGAGCGGTACTCCAACACGGATCTGGGCACGCACAAGCACCGCATCCCAGACTTCAAGCTCCTGGCGGAAGCCCTCGGCTGCGTGGGCCTGCGCGCCGAGTCGCGCGAGGAGGTGGACGAGGTGATCGCGAAGGCGCTGGAGATCAACGACCGCCCTGTCGTGGTCGACTTCGTCGTCGGCAAGGACGCGCAGGTGTGGCCCATGGTCGCGGCCGGCACCGGCAACTCCGAGATCATGGCCGCCCGCGGCATCCGCCCCCTGTTCGACGAGGACATCTGATGACCAGGCACACGCTCAGCGTTTTGGTCGAGGACAAGCCCGGTGTGCTCGCACGCGTCGCCGGCCTGTTCTCCCGCCGCGGCTTCAACATCGAGTCGCTCGCGGTCGGCCGCACGGAGTACCCCGACATCTCGCGCATGACGATCGTGGTGTCGGTCGACGAGCTGCCCCTGGAACAGGTCACCAAGCAGCTCAACAAGCTCATCAACGTCATCAAGATCGTCGAGCTGGAGCCCACCGCTTCCGTTCAGCGGCAACTGGTGTTGATTAAGGTTCGTGCGGACGCGACGGTGCGGTCGCAGGTCCTCGAAACCGTTCAGCTCTTCCGCGCGAAGGTCGTCGACGTCTCGCCCGAGGCCGTCACGATCGAGGCAACGGGCACCTCCGAGAAGCTTGACGCGCTGCTGCGCATGCTGGAGCCCTACGGGCTTCGGGAGATCGTCCAGTCCGGCATGGTCGCCATCGGCCGTGGCGCTCGTTCCATCACCGCCACCGCGGTCCGCTAGAAAACCCAGAGAGAAGGAAACACTGTGAGCGTCGAGATCTTCTACGACGACGATGCCGACCTGAGCATCATCCAGGACCGCAAGGTGGCCGTGATCGGCTACGGCAGCCAGGGCCACGCCCACGCGCTGTCCCTGCGCGACTCGGGCGTCGAGGTCCGCATCGGTCTGCAGGAGGGCTCCAAGTCCCGCGCCAAGGCCGAGGAAGAGGGCCTGGAGGTCGGCACGCCGTCCGAGGTCTCCGCCTGGGCCGACGTGATCATGATCCTGGCGCCCGACACCGCGCAGCGCCACATCTACGCGAACGAGATCGCCGCGAACCTCAAGGAGGGCGACGCCCTCTTCTTCGGCCACGGCTTCAACATCCGCTACGGCCTCATCACCGCGCCGTCCGGCGTCGACGTCGCCATGGTCGCCCCGAAGGGCCCGGGCCACCTGGTCCGCCGCCAGTTCGTCGACGGCAAGGGCGTCCCCGCGCTCATCGCCGTCGAGCAGGACGCCTCCGGCACCGCGCAGGCCCTCGCCCTGTCCTACGCGAAGGGCATCGGCGGCACCCGCGCCGGCGTCATCAAGACGACGTTCAAGGAAGAGACCGAGACGGACCTCTTCGGCGAGCAGGCCGTCCTCTGCGGTGGCGCCTCCGCGCTCGTCCAGGCGGGCTTCGAGGTCCTCACCGAGGCGGGCTACGCCCCCGAGGTCGCGTACTTCGAGTGCCTGCACGAGCTCAAGCTGATCGTCGACCTCATGTACGAGGGCGGCATCGCCCGCATGCGCTACTCGATCTCCGACACCGCGGAGTTCGGCGACCTGACCCGCGGCCCGCGCGTCATCACTCCTGCCGTGAAGGAGGAGATGAAGAAGATCCTGGGCGAGATCCAGGACGGCACCTTCGCGAACGAGTGGGTGGCCGAGGACGACAACGGCCGCGCGAACTACAAGAAGCTGCAGCAGGAGGGTGAGAACCACCCGATCGAGGCAACGGGCAAGAAGCTCCGCGACATGATGTCGTGGGTCGACCGCCCGATCACCGAGACCGCCTGAGTTCTCGACCAGGTCTTTCCCCAGGGAGGCCCGTGGAGCGCGTGTGACGCTCCGCGGGCCTTTCCGCTTTTCGGCTGGTCCCATCCGCTAGCTTCTTCGGCATGACCGACAGCGCGCCGATCTACGACGACAAGGCCCACGTGCGCGGCAAGCTGGACCTGCGCAACGCGCAGTGGAAGCGCCCGCCGGAGCCCGAACCGGAAGACGGCCACGTCGAGATCGCCTTCATCGAGCACACCGACGGCGCCACGTACGTCGCCATGCGCAACTCCAAGCAGCTCGAACCCGTGCTCACCTTCACGATGGCCGAGTGGGACGCCTTCGTGCTGGGCGCGAAGGACGGCGAGTTCGACGAGCCCTGGTAGCCCACCGCGCCAGGTGCCAGCCGCACTCGCCAACGCAAGGCGACCACGCACCCAGGCCCGGCGCGCGCACTCGACCGCAGTCGCCAACGCAAGGCGACCACGCGATCAGGTCAGGCGCGCGCACTCAACCGGACGCCCGCAATCGCAACCCGGCCGAGCACGCGGCTTGGCGTGGCGATGCGCAGCGAGCCGGATGAACCTGACGCCGCCGGGCAGCGGTCGCCACCCCAACGCCTCGTCCCGGCCCGCAGGACCACCCTCGCAACGCAACCCGGCCCGACAAACGCAACCAACCGCGCTGGAACCGGCACCCACCAACCCGAGCCGCACCCGGCCGACGCAACCCAGCCGACCCGACCCGACCCGCTGAACCGCCCTCCACCCAAACCCGACCAGATCCCAACCCCTGGGCGTCACCCTCACAGGTGAACCCCACGTAGAACCCCACCCACTCCCATACTCCAAGACGCCGACAGTGACCTGAGCCACCCGCCGGAAGGCGCGAGCGAGCCCGGTGTCTATGCTCGTTAACAGTCCGGACACATTGCGGTGCCCGGTCGGCGCGGGCCAGCCGCCCCCGACCACGCCCGCGCCCCACGATCCGACCCTTCCTGGGAGCGATGTCCGTGAGCAACACGAGCCGACCCGTTGTCCTCATCGCCGAGAAGCTCGCGCCGTCCGTGCTCGACGCTCTCGGCGACGGCGTCGAAGTGCGCCACGTAGACGGCACCGACCGCCCGGCCCTCCTCGAGGCCGTCGCGGACGCCGACGCCCTGCTGGTCCGCTCCGCCACCCAGGTCAACGCCGAGGTCTTCGCGGCCACCCGCAAGCTCAAGGTCGTTGCCCGCGCCGGTGTCGGTCTCGACAACGTCGAGGTCCCGGCGGCCACGCAGAACGGCGTGATGGTCGTCAACGCGCCGACGTCGAACATCGTGAGCGCCGCCGAGCACGCCGTCGCGCTCCTGCTCAGCGTCGCGCGCCAGATCCCGGCCGCGCACGAGACGCTGCAGAACCACGAGTGGAAGCGCTCCAAGTTCAACGGCGTCGAGATCAACGGCAAGACGGTCGGCGTGGTCGGCCTCGGCAAGATCGGCCAGCTGTTCGCGCAGCGCATCGCCGCGTTCGGCGTCGAGCTCATCGCCTACGACCCGTACGTCTCGGCCGCGCGCGCCGCCCAGCTCGGCATCGAGCTCGTGAGCCTCGAGGAGCTGCTGGAGCGCGCCGACGCGATCAGCATCCACCTGCCGAAGACGCCGGAGACCAAGGGTCTCATCGGCGCCGAGCAGCTGGCCAAGGCCAAGCGCGGCGTCATCATCGTCAACGCCGCCCGCGGTGGCCTCATCGACGAGGAGGCCCTCGCCGAGGCGGTCAAGGAGGGCCAGGTCGGCGGCGCCGGCATCGACGTGTTCTCCACCGAGCCCACGACCGAGAGCCCGCTGTTCAACGTGCCGGGCATCGTCGTCACGCCGCACCTCGGCGCGTCCACGGCCGAGGCGCAGGACCGCGCGGGCACCGACGTCGCGAAGAGCGTCATCCTCGCGCTCGCCGGCGAGTTCGTGCCGGACGCCGTGAACGTCCAGGGCGGCGCTGTCGGCGAGGAGGTCCGCCCGTACCTGCCGCTGGTGCAGAAGCTCGGCACCGTCCTCAGTGCACTCTCGCCCAAGGCCCCGACCAGCGTCACCGTCGAGGTCCGCGGCGAACTGTCCAATGAGGACGTCGAGATCCTGCCGCTCGCCGCTCTGCGCGGTGTGTTCTCCAAGGTCGTCGAGTCCCAGGTCACGTTCGTGAACGCGCCGAGCCTCGCCGCGGACCTCGGCGTGACGGTCGAGCTCACCAAGGAGACCGAGAGCCCGAACCACCGCAGCCTCGTCACGGTCAGGGCCGTGCAGGCGGACGGCACGACGAACAGCGTGTCCGGCACCGTCAGCGGCATCGCGCAGGTCGAGAAGCTGGTGAACATCAACGGCCGCAACTTCGACCTCAGGGCCGAAGGCACCGTGCTGCTGCTGGAGTACCCGGACCGCCCGGGCGTCATGGGCACGGTCGGCACGCTGCTCGGCGAGGCCGGCGTGAACATCGAGGCCGCGCAGATCAGCCAGACCGGCAGCGACGCCGTCATGGTGCTGCGCGTCGACCGCCCGGTCGACACGCAGGTCCTCGACCCGATCGGTGCCGCCGTCGGTGCGCGCACGGTCCGCTCTGTCGACTTCGGATAGTCACGACATACGGGAAGGGGACGGTCAAAGTCCCCTTCCCGTGTCTATCGCTGTTCACAACGAACGCGTAACAGGCAACTATCCGTAGACCATATTCATACTTTCGGGGCAGTCGCAGAGACACGGTCAGCGATTAGCGTCCCCACGAGGTTGACCCGGTGCCGTAGAGGGCGCGGCGCCGTTCGGGTCGAAGGCACACACCTCGGTTGGGGCAACGTTGTGAAAAGACGATCGAGTTTGGTGGTGTTCTCTGCCATCACCACGCTGCTGATCGCACCCGCCACGGCACAGGCTCAGGGCGAACCGCTCGCGCAGCCGGTCAAGGGTGCACAGGGGCTGGACGCGAAAGCGTTGCACCTCAAGGTCTCTCCCAGGCTGAACTCGTCCGGCGCGGTGACCGCGTTCGTCGCGCTCGACCGCAAGCCGGCCGTCGACGCGTTCGACGAGAAGAAGAGCCAGGGCAAGGAGGTCGCCAAGCAGGCGGCCAAGCAGGCGAAGAACGACGTGTCCGCCACCGCGGACCAGGTCGTCGGCCAGCTCAGGAGCGCGGACGCCGGGACCAGGGAGCTGTACCGCACCTCCAACGGCGTCCCCGGCGTCGTCGTGAAGGCGGACGCGGCGAAGGTCCGCGAGCTCGCGCAGCGCCCGGACGTCCTCGCGGTCTACCCGGTCGTGCCGAAGAAGCGCCAGAACTCGAACGCCGTCCAGCTCACCAGGACGCTCAACGTCTGGCAGCAGTACGGCAAGCTCGGTGACGACGTCCGGGTCGGCATCATCGACACCGGTGTCGACTACACCCACGCGAACTTCGGCGGCCCCGGCACGGTCGACGCGTTCCGCGCCGTCGACCCGCGCGCGAAGGACCCGAACTTCCCGACCTCCAAGGTCGTCGGCGGCTACGACTTCGTGGGCGAGGAGTACGACGGCGCCAGCGAGGACCCGGCGATCAACACGCCGAAGCCCGACGCCAACCCGATCGACTGCAACGGTCACGGCTCGCACGTCGCGGGCACCGCGGCCGGCTTCGGCGAGAACGCCGACGGCAGCACGTTCAAGGGCGACTACACCAAGCTCGACGCCGAGAAGCTCAACGCGATGAAGATCGGCCCCGGCACCGCGCCGAAGGCCCTGATCTACGCGCTCAAGGTCTTCGGCTGCGACGGCTCGACCAACGTCACCTCGCAGGCGCTGGACTGGTCGCTCGACCCCGACGGCGACGGCGACTTCTCCGACCACCTCGACGTGGTCAACCTGTCGCTCGGCTCCGACTACGGCGCCCCGGACGACCCCGACAGCCTCTTCGTGAAGAAGCTGTACAAGGTCGGCGTCATGCCGGTCTTCTCCGCGGGCAACGGCGGCGACCTCTACGACATCGGCGGCTCGCCGGGCAACACGCCCGAGGCGCTGACGGTGGCGTCCGTGCGCGACTCGTACGTGCTGCGCGACGGCGCCGAGGTGCAAGGCCAGGGCCTCAAGCCCGGTCAGTACAGCCAGAACTTCACCGGCTACCTCGGCTACGACAAGACCCTGCCGGTCGTGAAGCTGACGCAGGCGGGCAACCTCGACGGCTGCCAGCCGATCACCGACGCCGTCTCCGGCAGGTTCGTCTGGCTGGAGTGGGACGACAACGACGCCACGCGCCGCTGCGGTTCCGGCGCCCGTGCCAACAACGTGCAGGCCGCCGGTGGCCAGGGCGTGCTGCTGTCCTCCACCCTGGAGAACTTCGCCGCGGGCATCGCGGGCAACGCGGCCATCCCGATGTTCCAGTTCACCGGTTCGGCCACCGCGGCGGTCCGCCCGGCGCTGGACGCGGGCACGCTGACCGTCCGCCTCGCGGGCGAGCTGCGCACGTCGACCCCGACGTACGACCAGTCCATTTCGGACACTCCCAGCGCGTTCACCAGCCGCGGCACCCGCAGCGGTTCGATCAAGCCGGACGTCGCGGCGCCCGGTGACACGATCTCGTCGGCCGCCGTCGGTTCCGGTGACGACCGCTCGGTGATCTCCGGTACGTCGATGGCGTCCCCGCACGTCGCCGGCATCGCCGCCCTGGTCCGCCAGGCGCACCCGGACTGGACGCTCGAGGAGGTCAAGGCCTCGATCATGAACACCGCCGGTGCGGACGTGAAGGAGGACGGCAAGACCTTCGCGCCCAACCGGGTCGGCACGGGCCGCGTGGACGGCAAGTCCGCGATCGACAACCAGGTCCTCGCGTACGTGGAGGAGGACAACGGCTACGTCAGCGCGAACTTCGGCGTCGTCGAGGTCGCCAAGCCGGTGCGGAAGACCAAGACCATCAAGATCGTCAACAAGTCCACGAGGTCCGTGGAGTACGAGGTCGGCTACACCGCGGCCACGACGATCCCCGGCGTGAGCTACGTGCTCTCGCAGGACAGGGTGAAGCTGAGCCCGCGCGGCGTCGCCCGCGTCAAGGTGACGCTGAAGATCGACGACCCGAAGGCGCTGCGCAAGACCGTCGACCCGACGGTCGCCCCGACGCAGCTCGACGTGCCGCGCCAGTTCCTCGCGGACGCCTCCGGTCGCGTGACCCTCACGCCGACCGCCGGTGCCGCGGTGCCGCTGCGCCTTTCCGTCTACTCGGCGCCCAAGCCCGTCGCGGACATCTCCACGGCCGACAGCCTCCGCTTCCGGGGCAAGGACGGGCAGGCGGTGCTCAACCTGACCGGCCGCGGCGTCGACCAGGGCACGGGCTCGCAGGCGTACCGCTCGCTCGTCAGCGTTCTCGAGCTGCAGGCCCAGTCGCCGAAGCTGCGCGACTGCCGCCGCAACGTCACCGAGAACTGCGCGCTCAACGAGACCGCCAAGGGCGGCGACCTCCGCTACGTCGGCGCGGCCTCCACGGCCCCGCTCGCCAAGGCGCAGGGCAAGCCCGAGGAGTCGCTGCTCGCGTTCGGTGTCGCGACGTGGGGCAACTGGTACAACCTCGGCATCAACACGGTCCCGTTCGTCGACATCGACACCAACGGTGACGGCACGGCGGACTTCGAGGTCTACGCGAGCCGCCTGACCGACACCGACCTCCTGGTCGCGACCACCGTCGACCTCGGGACGGGCGAGACGGTCGACATCCAGGGCGTCAACGGCCTGTTCGGCGACGTGGACGCGAACGTGTCCGACACCAACGTCGTGGTCCTGCCGGTGCTGCTGTCGGCACTGGGCATCGACGCGACGAAGGACACCTCGCGCCTCACGTACACCGTCGGCACCGCGGGCTACTACCCGGCGCCTGGCAACGCGAACAAGCTGATCGACGTCATCGACCGCCCGCTGTCCTTCGACCCGCTCAAGCCGGGTCTGTGGGCTCAGGGCGGTGGCGACGCGGCGCTGGCGCACCTCGCGAAGCCGGGCACCGCTCTCGTGGTCAACAAGGACGACGCGGCGCTGAAGGCCGACAGGTCCGAGGGCCTGCTGGTCCTGCACCACCACAACGCCAACGGTGACCGCGCGTCGGTCGTCACGGTGAGGTCGAGCGGCCGGGGCGGCGCCTACTAGGCACCGCGGGCCACGGCCAGATCGGATGTTTCACGAGAGGCCCGGTTCTCCTCGGAGAGCCGGGCCTCTCGTTCTGTCACAGGGTGGAACTGCCGGTCGTCACCCCTTGACGCGACCCCCTTCCTACGGTCGAGTGACACTCGAAAGCGGGGAATGGGCCGTGTGGGTGTCCCGCAGTACGGGAGATAACACCCCGAAGGGGTGTCCGGCATGCGGCGAGCGGCCGCGGTGGCGGTAGCCTTTCGCAGAGGAAAGTAGTCCCACCAATTGGGGACTGACACCTGGGAGGTGTGTGGATGCGGCTCGCAGTGATCCCAGGAGACGGGATCGGGCCCGAGGTCATCGCTGAGGCCCTGAAGGTCCTCAACGAGGTCGTTCCGGCGGCCGAGATCACTCGCTACGACCTCGGCGCGGCGCGCTGGCACGCCACGGGAGAGTTGTTGCCCGAGTCGGTGCTGGGAGAGCTTCGCCAGCACGACGCGATCCTGCTCGGCGCGGTGGGCGACCCGTCGGTGCCGAGCGGAATCCTGGAGCGCGGACTGCTGCTGCGGTTGCGCTTCGAACTCGACCACCACGTGAACCTCCGCCCGGCTCGTCTCTACCCCGGTGTCCGCAGCCCGCTCGCGGACCCGCCGGAGATCGACATGGTGGTGGTGCGCGAGGGCACCGAGGGCCCGTACGCGGGCAACGGCGGCCTGCTCCGCAAGGACACGCCGCACGAGATCGCCACCGAGGTCTCGCTGAACACCTCGTTCGGCGTCGAGCGCGTGGTCAGGGACGCCTTCGCGCGTGCCTCGAACCGCCAGCGCCGGCACCTGACGCTGGTGCACAAGACGAACGTCCTCACGCACGCCGGCTCGCTGTGGTCGCGCGTCGTCGAGGAGGTCTCGCTGCAGCACCCGGACGTCACCGTGGCCTACCAGCACGTGGACGCGGCGACCATCCACATGGTCACCGACCCGGGCCGCTACGACGTGATCGTGACGGACAACCTGTTCGGCGACATCCTGACCGACCTCGCCGCCGCCGTCACGGGCGGAATCGGCCTGGCCGCGTCGGGCAACATGGACGTGACCCGTCGCAACCCCTCGATGTTCGAGCCGGTGCACGGTTCCGCGCCGGACATCGCGGGCCAGGGCATCGCCGACCCGACCGCCGCCGTGCTGTCGGTCGCGCTGCTGCTCGACCACCTCGGCGAGCACGAGTCGGCGCGCCGGATCGAGGCCTCCGTGGCGTTCGACCTGGCGACCCGCGACCACCAGTCGCCGGGCGCGACCTACGCGATCGGTGACAGGCTCGCGGCTCTCGTGTCGTCGAACGTGCGCACGGGCTGAGTTCCACCGCCAGACGTCGCGAAGCCCCGGCCGGGATCTCCCGGCCGGGGCTTCGGCGTTTCTCCGCACCCGTCAGAGCCGGCCGTTGGCCTCCCGCCACGCGCGCTCCTTCCGGATCCACTCGTTGTCCTGGGGGAACTCGTCGATCGTCGGCACCCTGCGGATCTCGGTCTTGAACCCGGGCCCGGTCATCGGGGCGCGCTTGGCCCACTCGACCGCCTCCTGCTGTGACGAGACGTTGAGGAGGTAGAAGCCGTTGAACAGCTCCTTGGTCTCGCCGTACGGCCCGTCGGTGACGATCGGGGGCTCGGAGGAGAAGTCGACGACGACGCCCTCGGACGCGTCGGCGAGCCCTTCGGCGGCGATCAGGACACCGGCGCGGATCAGCTCCTCGTTGTACTCGCCGACCTCCCGCAGCACCTCGTCGAAGTCGAGCTCGCCCAGGTTCGCGTAGCCCTCGTCGGTGGCCCGCATGATCAGCATGTACTTCACGGTGGATCTCCCCGCTCGTGTCCCTGTTCGCCTGCACCCGGAGGTCGAACGGGACCCCCGCCGGATCGACATCACACCGCGAGATTTTCGCGGTTCCTGTTTGCGCAGGTAGGGTCACCGGAGTCGTGCGTGGGGGAAGACCGGTCGAAGTCCGGCGCTGACCCGCAACGGTAGGTCCCCGGATGGCCGGGGACGAGCCCGAACACCCGTGCACGGTCGACCGGGAACCAACTCCTGCCGTGGACTGCGGGAAGGGCATCAGTGATCTCCAAGATCAGCGCGCTCGTCGGCGTGCTCGTCGTCAGCGTCGTCGCGGGCGTGGCGCTCGGACCCGTGTCCGTGCCGTTCGGCGTGACGCTCGACCTGCTGCGGGCGGCGCTGACCGGCGGCACGGTCCCCGCGGACCTCGCCGGGCAGTACCACATCGTCTGGGACATCAGGCTGCCGCGCGTCCTGCTCGCCGCCGTCGTCGGGGCGGGGCTCAGCGCGGTCGGTGTCGCGATCCAGGCGATGGTCCGCAACGCCCTGGCCGACCCGTACGTCCTCGGCATCTCCTCGGGCGCCAGCGTGGGCGCGACGGCTGTGGCGACGCTCGGCGTGCTGTCCGGTCTCGGCATCTACGCGCTGTCGGTCGGGGCGTTCCTGACCGGGCTCGGCGCCACCGCCCTCGTCTACATCACCGCGCGCACCAGCCGGGGGCTCACCCCGCTGCGGCTCGTGCTGACCGGGACCGCGCTCGCGTACGGCTTCTCCGCCGTGGCGATGCTGCTGGTGTTCCAGGCGCCGCACGGCGAGGCGGCGCGCGCGGCCATGTTCTGGTTGCTCGGCAGCCTCGGCGGCGCCAACTGGCAGTCGCTGCCGGTCGCCACGGCCGTGACGCTGGCCGGCATCGTCTACCTGGCGGCGAAGGCGCGTCCGCTCAACGCGATGGCGATGGGCGACGAGACCGCGACCACGCTCGGGTTGCGGGTGACGCGGTTCCGCACGCACCTGTTCGTCGTCACCGCGGCGATGACGGGGGTGCTGGTGGCGGTCAGCGGCGCCGTCGGGTTCGTCGGCCTGATGCTGCCGCACCTCACGCGCATGGTCGTCGGCGCGGACCACCGCAAGGTGCTGGCGCTGGCACCGCTCGCCGGGGCCTCGTTCCTCGTGTGGGTCGACGTGGCCGCGCGCATGCTCGCGGCGCCGGAAGAACTGCCCCTCGGCGTCATCACGGCCGCGCTCGGCGTGCCGTGCTTCATCTTCCTGATGCGGCGCCGGTCCTACGTCTTCGGAGGCCGCTGATGCGCGTCGAGCTGCGCGACGTCACCGTCCGGAACATCATCTCCGGCATCACCCTGGACGCCCGCGACGAGGTCGTCGGCATCGTCGGCCCGAACGGCAGCGGCAAGTCGACGACGTTGCGCTGCGTCTACCGCGCCCTGGAACCGGACGCCGGCGTGGTGCTGCTCGACGGCGCGGACGTCCACAAGCGACACGACGTGGCCCGCTCGTTGTCCGCCCTGACGCAGGAGTCGCAGGTCGAGTTCGACTTCACGGTCGCCGAGGTCGTGGAGATGGGCAGGCTGCCGCACGACCGCGACCCCGCCCGGGACGCGCGCGTGGTGGCGCGGGCACTGGACGCGGCGGACGTCGCGCACCTGGCGGCGCGCAGCTTCCTCAGCCTGTCCGGCGGCGAACGCCAGCGCGTGCTCATCGCCCGCGCCATCGCCCAGGAACCGCGCGTGCTCGTGCTGGACGAGCCGACCAACCACCTCGACATCCGGCACCAGCTCGACGTGCTGGCGCTGACCCGCGGCCTGGGCGTGACGGTGCTGACCGTGCTGCACGACCTGAACCTCGCCGCGTCCTACTGCGACCGCCTGTACGTCCTCGACGAGGGCCGCGTCGTCGCCTCCGGCACACCCCGCGAGGTGCTGGTGCCCGAACTCGTCGCCAAGGTCTTCCACGTCATCGCACACGTGGTCACCCATCCCACAACGGGAGTTCCACAGCTCCTGTTCGACCAGGAGGTCACCCCATGAGGACCGTTCTCTGCGCCGCCTTGCTCCTGCTCTCCGGCTGCGGCGCCACGGTGGCCCAGGAGCCCTCGGACTCCGCGCCGGTGACCGTCACGAACTGCGGTCAGCAGGTCACCTTCGACCGCGTTCCGTCCAAAGTGGTCACGAACGACACCGGCATCACCGAGATGATGTTCGCGCTGGGCCTCGGGGACCGCATGGCGGGCTACGTCGTCAACGGCATCGACACCGTCGACATCCGCACCTCGCCCTGGAAGGCGGACTTCGAGAGCGGGAAGCACCTGTCCGACAAGATCTCCAAGGAGGTCGTCCAGGGCGCGAACGCCGACTTCGTCTTCGCCGGCTGGAACTACGGCTTCAGCGAGAGCACCGGCTTCACCCCGGACTCGTTGAAGGAGCTGGGCATCGCGACCTACCAGCTCACCGAGGCGTGCCGCAACGGCGTGGGCAAGCAGCGCGGCATCATGCCCGCCCTCGACGCGCTGTACACGGACCTGCGCAACCTCGGGAAGATCTTCCGCGTCGAGGCCGAGGCCGAGGAGCTGGTCAAGGGCTACCAGGAGCAGATCGCCCGCGCCGGTCGGCTGATGGAGGGCAAGCCCCGGCCGAAGGTGTTCCTGTACGACAGCGGGCAGGACCAGCCGTTCACGTCCGGGAGGAACGCGGCGCCGCAGGACGTGATCTCGAAGGCCGGCGGGGAGAACGTCTTCGGCGATCTCAACGACAGCTGGACCACCGTGAACTGGGAGGCCGTGGTGCAGCGCAACCCCGACGTGGTGCTGATCGTGGACTACGCCGACGGGGAGGCCAACACGCCCGAGCAGAAGCAGGCGTTCCTGGAGGGGTTCGCCCCGCTGGCCAACTCGCCCGCGGTGAAGGGGAAGCGGTTCTTCTCGCTGCCTTACGCGGCGTTGGTGGAGTCGCCGCGGAACCCGGCCTCTGTCGAGGCGTTCGCGGAGTTCCTCGCCGGGGTCTGATCCCGCCCCGCTCCGGTTGTCCAGCACGCCGCGCGATCCATCCGTCCCCGGCGCACCCGGGCTGCTGTCACACGCGTGAACCCGTGACCAGATAGTGGGAGATTTCCTCCCGTCGCTTGGTACCCCGTGCCGGGCTGTGGCAGCATCCCGGACATGGCTCAGCACCTCGCCATCATTATCGACGAGCGCGTCGGGTAGTGCCGCCCCTGGCACCCGACGCGCAGACCTCTCGCATCCCGCGGGGGGTCTTTTTGTTTGCCCGGATGAGGAGATGACCCCCGATGGCCGGCCCGAACGACGACTTCCACGTCTACGACACGACGTTGCGCGATGGCGCACAACGTGAGGGCATCTCGTACTCCGTCACGGACAAGCTCGCTGTGGCGAGGTTGCTGGACGGGCTCGGCGTCGGGTTCATCGAGGGCGGCTGGCCCGGCGCGCTGCCGAAGGACACGGAGTTCTTCGCTCGCGCGGCGAGTGGGGACCTGGAGCTCAAGCACGCCAAGCTGGTGGCGTTCGGGGCCACGCGCAAGGCCGGGCTCAAGGTCGAGGAAGACCCGCAGGTGAAGGCCCTCCTCGACTCCCGGGCGCCGGTGGTCACGCTGGTGGCCAAGTCGGACCTGCGGCACATCGAGCGGGCGCTGCGGACGGACACCGGTGAGAACCTGAAGATGGTGCGCGACACCGTCCGGTTCCTGAAGGACCACGGCAGGCGCGTCTTCCTCGACGCCGAGCACTTCTTCGACGGGTACGCGTTCTCGCCGGACACCAGCCTGCGCGTGCTGGAGTCCGCTGTGGAGGGTGGCGCGGACGTCGTCGTGCTGTGCGACACGAACGGCGGGCAGCTGCCGCTCGGGCTCGCCGAGACCGTCGCGGAGGTCGTCGCGAAGACCGGCTTCCGCGTCGGCATCCACTGCCAGGACGACACGTCCTGCGCCGTGGCGAACACCATCGCGGCCGTTCAGGCGGGCGCGACGCACGTGCAGTGCACTGCCAACGGCTACGGCGAGCGAGCGGGCAACGCGGACCTGTTCGCCGTCGTGGGAAACCTCGTGACCAAGCTCGGCCTGGAGGTGCTCCCGACCGGGGCGCTGGCCGAGCTCACCCGTGTCTCCCATGCGTTGGCCGAGATCGCGAACATCGCACCCGACACCCACCAGGCCTATGTCGGGTCGTCAGCATTCGCCCACAAGGCGGGTCTGCACGCGAGCGCGATCAAGGTGGATCCGGAGCTGTACAACCACATCGATCCGGACACCGTCGGCAACGACATGCGGGTGCTGGTCACCGAGATGGCCGGCCGGGCGAGCATCGAGCTCAAGGGACGTGAGTTCGGGCTCGACCTGGCCGGCCGGTCAGCCGAGGTCGGCAGCGCGCTCAAGCGCGTGAAGGAGCTGGAGGCGAAGGGCTGGTCGTTCGAGGCCGCCGACGCCTCCATGGAGCTGCTGCTGCGGTCCGAGCTGTCCCAGCTGGACACTCCGCCGTTCGCGCTCGAGTCGTACCGGGTGGTGCTCGACCACCGCTCCGACGGGGAGATCGTGTCCGAGGCCACGGTCAAGGTGCACGTGGCGGGGGAGCGCGTCATCGCCACCGCCGAGGGCATCGGCCCCGTGCACGCGCTGGACGCGGCGCTGCGCAAGGCGTTGCTGCCGCACCTGTCCTGGTTGGACGCCGTGGAACTGGCCGACTACAAGGTGCGCATCCTCACCGAGCACCCCGGCACCGACGCCGTGACGCGGGTCCTGGTGGAGTCCACCGACGGCGAGCGCGAGTGGACGACGGTCGGCGTGCACGGCAACATCGTCGAGGCGAGCTGGCTCGCCCTGTGCGACGCCCTCGTCCACAAGGCGATGCGGTCCGGCTGACCTCGTAAACTGGCGCCGTGCGTATCGCCAGGATTGCCCATCCGCAAGGCGTGGCCTTCGTCGAGGTTCAAGGCGACGAGGCCGCGGAAATCGCCGAACACCCCTTCGGCACACCCACGTTCACCGGCCGCAAGTGGCCGTTGGCGGACGTGCGGCTGCTCGCCCCCATCCTGCCGACGAAGATCATCGGCGTGGGCCGGAACTACGCGGACCACGCCAAGGAGCTCGGCAACGAGGTCCCCGAGGAGCCGCTGCTGTTCTTCAAGCCCAACACGTCGGTCATCGGCCCGAACGTCGAGATCAAGCTCCCGGCGGCGTCCGAGCGCGTCGACTTCGAGGGCGAGGTCGCGGTCATCATCGGCCAGCCGTGCCGGGACGTGCCGCGGTCCAAGGCGGCGGGTGTGGTCATGGGCTACACGATCGCCAACGACGTCACCGCGCGCGACCTGCAGAAGAAGGACGTGCAGTTCACGCGTGCCAAGGGGTTCGACACGTTCTGCCCGCTGGGGCCCTTCATCGAGACCGAGTTCGACCCGTCGGACGTCCGCCTCGTCACCGAGCTCGACGGCGAAGTCAAACAAGACGGACGTACTTCCTCGATGGTGCACGACATCCCGTCGCTCGTGGAGTACGTGTCGGGCATCATGACGTTGCTGCCGGGCGACCTGATCCTGACCGGTACGCCGGCCGGTGTCGGCCCGATGACCGCCGGACAGACGGTCTCGGTGACGGTGGACGGCCTCGGCACGCTCACCAATCCGGTCGCAAATAGGTAGCCGTACGGAGCAATCCGGCGCCCGGCGGCTTACGCACCCGGGTACCCGCGAGTAACTTCCCGGTGTCATGACGGACCCGGCGTCCACCCGTGTGTTGCTGGTCGACGGTTCGCAGCTCATCACCGAAGGGCTGCGGATCTCGCTGCACCGCACGCACTGCTTCCGCGTTGTGGGAATCGCCCACACCGTGGCCGATGCTGCGCGCAGCCTGCGCGGCACACCGGTGGACCTCGTCGTCACGGACTTCGACGTGCCGGGCGCCGGACCGCTGCGCACCGTGCGGGACACGGCGCAGTACCGGCCGAGCGCCCGCGTCGTCGTCCTGTCCAATGCGGACAGTCCGAGCTGGGCCCGCGCGGCACTCGATGCCGGCGCGGTGGCCTACCTGCTGAAAACCTCGCCCGTGGCCGAGCTGCTGCCGCTGATCGCGGCCGCGGTGCGGGGTGCTCCCGCCACCATCGACGCCAGGGTGGGCTCGCTCGCACGCCTGCCGGCGCGGATGCCCCCGCCCGCGTCGCTCGGCCGCCTGTCCGCGCGCGAGTTCGACGTCCTCGCCGAGATGGCGAAGGGGCTGGACAACGCCCGCATCGCCCAGCGGCTCTTCATCAGCAACGACACCGTGAAGACCCACGTGAAGGCGATCCTGCGCAAGCTGGGCGCCCGCGATCGCGCCCACGCCGTGGCGATGGTGCTCAGCGAGTCCTCGGACGCGTTCGTCACGACCTGATCGTCACGACCTGGTGATGACCTGCGGAGCACGGCGCGCGAACTCCGGCGCGTGCTCCGGGCGCGGGCCGATCGCGATCACGTAGGCGGGCACGGCTTGCAGGAACGGCAGCTTCTGGGCGATCTTGAGCGGCAGCGGCACGCCGGTGCGCGACACCGTCTCGGTGCTGCCCAGCTTGCGTCCGAGGAACAGCCGGTGGATCACCCGCTGCACGCTCTGGACCACCAGGGTCGGGAACAGCCTGCGCCCGCGCACCTTCGCGAGCGTCGCGCTCGTGACCCGGCCCTCCCGCAACGGCTTCGCGAGCAGGGTGGCCGCCGCCACTGCGTCCTGCACGGCGAGGTTGATGCCCACGCCGCCGACGGGCGACATCGCGTGCGCCGCGTCACCGATGCACAACAGCCCGTCGACGTGCCAGCGCCGCAACCGGTCCAGCTTCACGTCGAGCAGCTTGCAGTCGTCGATGCTGCTGATGTGGTCGACGCGGTCGGCGAGCCACGGGACGAGCGTGACGACGCGTTGCCGGAACTTCTCGACACCTTCGGCGCGCAGCGCCTCGTCGGTGCCCTTGCGGATCAGGAAAGCGCACTGGAAGTAGTCACCACGGGGAATCAGGACCATCGCGCTGCCGGCGCTGAACCGGCCGGCGCCGCCCTTGAGGTCGTCGGTCTCCTTGCGCGGCAGGCGGAACCACCACACGTCCATCGGGGCGCCGAAGCTGTGGACGGGGAGTTCCACGGCGGCGCGCAGGGTCGAGCTCCTGCCGTCCGCCGCGACGACGAGGTCCGCCGCGATCTCACCCTCGTGCCCGTCGACGCGGTCCCGGTACTTCACGCCCGTGACCCTGTTGCCGCTCTTGGTGATCGCGGTGACCTCGGTGTTCATCCGCAGCGAGAATCCCGGTTCGAGCCTGGCGGCGTCCGCGAGCAGGTCCAGGAAGTCCCACTGCGGCACCATCGCGATGCGCTTGTTCGGGCCGGGAAGCCGTGACAGGTCGGCGATCGTGGCCTTGGCGCCGCCGTCGAGCAGCGCCTCGAGCTTGTCGACGTCCTGGTGCGGCACCTGCTCGAACGCCGGACCGAGCCCCAGTTCGTCCATCAGCGTGAGCGTCGACGCGTGCACCGTGTCGCCGCGGAAGTCGCGCAGGAAGTCGCCGTGCTTCTCCAGCACCGTCACCTCGACACCCCCGCGCGCCAGCAGCAGCCCCAGCACCATCCCCGCGGGCCCGCCGCCGACGACGAGACAGGTCGTCCTCTCCATGTCGATCCCCTCTTTTCAACTGGTGTTGAATAAACTCAGCATGCTCCTGATCGCCAGGCGCGTCAAGCGGAGTTCGGAGTGGCGTGGACCTCGTTCGGGACCATCCATTGTGGACGGTCTGGGAAACCAGGCCTCGAAAAGGTTGCGGCTGGTGCGGAACGCCGCCTCGCGGGCTATGGTGTCGCGCCCGCGGAACAGAGGGGTCCGGCGGTGGCGGTTGCGTTGCCGAACAACACTCGACCGGGCGATTGCTTTCAGCGCTCGGAGGAGTCTGACTAGTTCGTTCGGGGCCTCAAGGTCCGCTTGATCGTGCAAGGACCTGGAGGAATCACCTCGTTAGCCGAATCGGACGAGGCCCCCACGCACCTAACCTTCGTGGGTGACAACTGCGTCCCCGACTTTCACGCGTAAGAGAACCGGCGAGATCCGCGCTGTGTGCCTGGACGTCGACGACACACTTGTCGACTACAGCACTTCTTCGCGAGCCGCGTTGGCATCGATGGTCGGTAACGCCGACGCCTGGTCGTTGTGGCAGCGCATCAC
This sequence comes from Lentzea sp. DG1S-22, assembly GCF_036321065.1. Lineage (NCBI taxonomy): Bacteria > Bacillati > Actinomycetota > Actinomycetes > Pseudonocardiales > Pseudonocardiaceae > Lentzea > Lentzea sp. DG1S-22. Next base: position 7,369,379 of record NZ_CP143276.1, read on the forward strand.
CGACGACCACGTGTCCCGCCAGCTCTCCGGCGAGCTCCGCTACGAGGAGATGCGCAACATCCGGACGCAGGCCTTCTTCGCCGCGCTCGGCGAGGACCTGCCGCTCGAGGAAGCGACCCGCCGCGAGGTCGGCCGCCAGGAGGTCCTCTCCGCCGGCTGGTGCCTCTTCCCGGACGTGATCCCGATGCTCGACTGGCTGCGCGCCACGGGCCTGCCCATCGCCGCGATCAGCAACGCCTCCGGCCTCCACCAGCGCGTGAAGATCGCCCAGCTGGGCCTCGCCGAGTACTTCGACGCAGTGCTCATCGCGGGTGAGGTCGGCTGCGCGAAGCCGGACCGGGTGATCTTCCACACCGCGTGCCTCGCACTCGGCGTCCCGCCCGGCGACACCGTCCACGTGGGGGACCGCCTGCACGCCGACGCCATCGGCGCCCGCGACGCCGGGATGCACGGCGTCTGGATCAACCGCACGGGTCCGACCGGCGGAACGCTGCCCGCGGGACTGTCGTCGATCACGAGCCTCGCGGAACTCCCCGAGCTCCTCGTGTGCGAACTCTCCGCCGCGACCGCCTGAGTTCACCTCCGAGACCGGCCCCCACCTGCGCGTATGCGGTTAGGAGGGGGCCGATTTCACTTCTGGTGGGGGCGTGGTCTAGTATTTCTCCCGGCAGCAACGAGGGCCTCGGAACTCCCCAGGGACAACGAAGTCGATCGTGAAAGCCAATGGGGTATGGTGTAATTGGCAGCACGACTGATTCTGGTTCAGTTAGTCTAGGTTCGAGTCCTGGTACCCCAGCTGCAACGGAAGAACTGCCCTCGGGTAAGGTTCCGGAGCACAGCAAGAAAACGAACTGAATAGCCGGATTTGGACCGGACAGAGCGATCTGATAAGGTTCACACCGGCAAGAAGTTCTAGGGCCCCGTCGTCTAGCGGCCTAGGACGCCGCCCTCTCAAGGCGGTAGCGAGGGTTCGAATCCCTTCGGGGCTACAGAGGTGGGAGAGGCCCGTCTGCGGAGAACGCAGACGGGCCTCTTTCGCATTTGTCCTCTGGGGGCCGAGCCCCCAGACCCCCAGCCGGCGGGCTGCCGCCCCCGGACCCCCGCCTCGGGGTTGCCCGATTGTTCTGGTTCGGGCTTCGCTTCGCTCGCCACTGGGTGGGGGCTTCGCTTCGCTTGCCGAGTTCGTTTCCTTGGGTCGAATTGGTGTGACTTGTATTGCGTCGCTTTGTGTTGCCGCACACAATTTGGGCGCAGATGTCTCGACTTCCTGATGGCTTGATGCCGGCTGGCTGCCTTTTGTGTCGCACCTCTCTGACTTCGTGTCGCGTTCTCGGCGCCGCGTCAGGCTCGATGTCCCCGGCTGCGTCCTTCGCGGTCTGGCCCGCCTGTGTGCCTCGCCTCAGCCCTGCGCGGTCGCGTCCGTCCCGCTGTGGCGGTCCTCGGGTCGCGTCGCCCTGCTGAGGCCCTTCTGGCGGCGCGTTCTCTGCTCTGGGGCTGTCCCTCGGGCGGTGGCGGGTGGCTGGTCGCCAGTTGAGACGGGTGTCTGCGTGTCGTGTGGAACGGGCGGCGTGTCGGGGCCTCGGAAAGCAGAAGGCCGCCCTTCCCGTGGGAGGGCGGCCTTGGCGGCGTGGTGCTTCAGAGGCGGCTTTGCAGGGCCTCGGCCGCGGCCAGCAGGTCTGCGGCCCAGCGGGCCCCTGGGCGACGGCCCATGCGGTCGATGGGGCCCGAGACCGAGACGGCGGCGACGACGGCTCCCGAGGAGTCGCGCACAGGGGCCGAGACCGAAGCCACGCCCGGTTCTCGTTCCGCCACGCTCTGCGCCCAGCCCCGGCGGCGGACTTCGAGCAGGGTGCGTTCGCCGTAGACGGCGTCGGCCAGGACGGCGCGCTGCGTGCCGGGGTCCGACCACGCGGCCAGGACCTTGGCGCCGGAGCCCGCCGTCATCGGGAGCCTGGCGCCGATCGGGACCGTGTCGCGCAGGCCCGAAGGAGGCTCGGCCGAGGAGACGCAGACCCGCTGCATGCCGTCGCGGCGGTACAGCTGCACGCTTTCGCCTGTGATGTCGCGCAGGCGCGGCAGCACCGAGGAAGCCGCGTCCAGCAACGGGTCCGTCGCACCGCCGGCCAGTTCGGCGAGTGCCGCGCCGGGGCGCCAGCGGCCGTCGGAGCCGCGGCGCAGCAACCTGTGCACCTCGAGGCCCACGGCCAGGCGGTGCGCGGTCGCCCGCGGCAGGCCGGTGCGGTTGCACAACTCGGCCAGGCCACACGGATCTTTTGCTACGGCGTTCAACACGGCCACTGCCTTGTCCAGCACGCCGATCCCGCTATGCTGTCCCACAAGCCGATACTAACTTCCCAGACAGTGAGAAGTCCAGATCTGTCGGCACGTCCATACTGTGGGAGATGTCGCGATGAGCCGCACGCTCGCGGAGAAGGTGTGGGAGGCACACGTTGTGCGCCACGGAAGTGGTGCGGAGCCGGACCTGCTCTACATCGACCTCCACCTGCTCCACGAAGTCACCAGCCCCCAGGCGTTCGACGGGCTGCGCCTTGCCAACCGGAAGCTGCGCAGGCCCGACCTGACGATCGCCACCGAGGACCACAACGTCCCGACCGTCGACATCGACAAGCCGATCGCGGACCTCGTCTCGCGCACGCAGGTGGAGACGCTCCGCCGCAACTGCGCCGAGTTCGGGGTGCGGCTGCACCCCATGGGGGACTTCGAGCAGGGCATCGTCCACGTCGTGGGCCCGCAGCTCGGCCTCACGCAGCCGGGGATGACCGTGGTGTGCGGCGACAGCCACACGAGCACGCACGGTGCGTTCGGCGCGCTGGCGTTCGGCATCGGCACGTCCGAGGTCGAGCACGTGATGGCGACGCAGACGTTGCCGTTGCGCCCGTTCAAGACGATGGCCATCACCGTCGAGGGCGACCTCGGTCCCGGCGTCACGGCGAAGGACATCATCCTCGCGGTCATCGCGAAGATCGGAACCGGTGGCGGACAGGGCTACGTGCTCGAGTACCGCGGCTCGGCCATCGAGAAGCTGTCGATGGAAGCGCGCATGACGGTCTGCAACATGTCGATCGAAGCGGGCGCACGCGCCGGCATGATCGCACCGGACGACACGACTTTCGACTACATCCAGGGCCGCCCGCACGCACCGTCCGGCGCGGACTGGGACAAGGCCGTCGAGTACTGGAAGACGCTGCGCACCGACGACGACGCGACGTTCGACGCCGAGGTGCACATCAACGCCGGCGAGCTCACCCCGTTCGTCACTTGGGGAACCAACCCCGGTCAGGGACTGCCCCTGGGCGCGAGCGTCCCCGACCCCGGGCAGATCGCGGACGAGAACGAGCGCGTGGCCGCCGAGAAGGCGCTGACGTACATGGGGCTCGAGCCCGGCACGCCGCTGCGCGACATCCGCGTGGACACCGTGTTCCTCGGCTCGTGCACGAACGGGCGCATCGAGGACCTGCGCGCCGCCGCGGACGTGCTGAAGGGCAAGCACGTCGCCTCGGGGGTGCGGATGCTCGTCGTCCCCGGGTCGATGCGGGTGCGCAAGCAGGCGGAGGACGAGGGGCTGGACAAGGTCTTCCTCGACGCGGGTGCCGAGTGGCGCCAGGCCGGCTGCTCGATGTGCCTTGGCATGAACCCGGATCAGCTCGCCCCCGGCGAGCGCAGCGCGTCGACCTCCAACCGCAACTTCGAGGGCAGGCAGGGCAAGGGCGGCCGCACGCACCTCGTGTCCCCGCTCGTCGCGGCCGCCACGGCCGTGCGCGGCACCCTGTCGGCCCCCGCAGACCTGGAGAACTGACCATGGAAGCCTTCACCACCCACACGGGCGTCGGTGTGCCGCTGCGCAGGTCCAACGTGGACACCGACCAGATCATCCCGGCCGTCTACCTCAAGCGCGTGACCCGCAGCGGGTTCGAGGACGGGCTCTTCGCCGCCTGGCGCGGCGACGAGCACTTCATCCTCAACCAGGAGCCGTTCAGGGCGGGCAGCGTCCTCGTCGCGGGCCCCGACTTCGGCACCGGGTCCTCTCGGGAACACGCCGTCTGGGCGTTGATGGACTACGGCTTCCGCGTCGTCGTCTCGTCCCGGTTCGCGGACATCTTCCGGGGCAACGCGGGCAAGCAGGGCCTCGTGGCGGCGCAGTGCAGCCAGTCCGATGTCGAGCTGCTGTGGAAGCTGCTGGAGTCCGAGCCCGGCACGCCGGTCACCGTCGACCTCACCGACAAGACCGTTCGCGCCAAGGACTTGGTCGCCCCCTTCGAGATCGACGACTACACCCGCTGGCGCCTTCTGGAAGGCCTCGACGACATCGCTTTGACGCTGCGCCACGAGCCCGAGATCAGCGCATTTGAAGGCAATCGCCAGACTTGGTTGCCCACAACGGATCCGCTTCCGGCGGTCTGAGAGAGGGCCGGATTCTCCTCTTGAGAGGGGCGAATCCGGCCCCCTGAGTCCCTCGAAGGGGCGCAATTAGCCACGCCACAACGAAAATTTTGGCGTGGCGATTGGTATTTCTCGCGATTTGGGCCTACCGTTGCGTTCTAGTCGGCCCGACGCTAGGGGCCGTGAGCGTCCTGGGAGGGACTGAAGGTGAACAAGGCCCAGCTCATCGAGGCGCTCGCCGAGCGCCTGGGAGACAAGAAGACCGCGGGTGCTGCTGTTGACGGCATCGTCGATGTGATCGTGCGCAGCGTCAACAAGGGCGAGAAGGTCAACATCACGGGCTTCGGCGTCTTCGAGAAGCGTGCCCGTGCGGCTCGCACCGCGCGCAACCCGCGCACGGGCGAGACCGTGAAGGTCAAGAAGACCAACGTGCCCGCGTTCCGCCCCGGCTCGACGTTCAAGGACGTCATCAGCGGTGCGAAGAAGCTGCCGAAGGCCGTTGCCGCCAAGGCCGCCGCCAAGCCCGCCGCCGCTGCCGCCGCGAAGCCCGCGGCCACCAAGGCTCCGGCGACGAAGGCCGCGACGACCCGCGCGACGACCACCACCACGCGCACCCGCACGGCCGCGGCCGCCACCAAGGCGCCCGCGACCCGTCGCACCAGCACGGCCGCCGCGACGAAGACCGCTGCTGCCGCCAAGGCGCCCGCGAAGGCGACCGCCACCAAGGCCGCCACCACGAAGACGGCGGCTGCCAAGGCTCCGGCGAAGCGCACCACGGCTGCTGCGAAGCCGGCTGCCAAGACGACGGCCGCCGCCGCCAAGACGACGACCGCCGCTGCCAAGCCCGCCGCGAAGACGGCGGCTGCGAAGCCGGCTGCTCGCAAGACGGCTGCCAAGAAGAAGTGAGACGGGCCTCCACGAGGAGGCTGCGTCACTTCAGCAACAACGCGGAAGGCCCCGGTGTGCGCACACCGGGGCCTTCCGCGTGCCTGGGGCAGGACGTCACCGGGCCGGGGAGGTCGTTGGGGCACAGGAGTCCCCGGAGAAGCCCTTGCCGTGCCTGGGAAGCCGTCCCGCGAGGCCTCTGACCTGCGGCGGAGCTGCACGGTGTGGTTCAGGGAACGGGGTCGGTCGATCGAAATCCCGTGTGCCGCAGCGGGACCGCGGCGCCCGTGGAGAACGGTTCCGCTCCGATTCCGCTGTCCCCCGGGCGGACTCGTCCACTCCCGCCGGAAGGCCGAATTCACCGCCGGCTCCGAACGCTCGGCGGCCTCAATGCGCACACTCCGCGGAGGCGGAAGAATCGCTCTGCGCACCAATAGAAATAACGCCATCACGCCGGTGAACACCCGAGGCGCAAGCGAAACCGCCGCCTTCCCACCCGACTTGGTTGCCAGAGGCGAACTTTCGTCGGAACGGGAAGACGGCGGCAGTGGAACGCCCGCGCGGGCTCGTCAGGGACGGGGCAGCGCGGAGGGCAGGTAGTGCGCCGACACCAGCGTTGGCCAGCGCGAAGGCGAGTCCGAAGTGGACCAGGCGCCGAACGGCCTGGTGAAGGCCAGCACCCACGTGCTGCCCTTCTTGCAGGGGATCTTGTCGAGCCGGAGCCCGCCCATCTCGGCCAGCGACTGCACGACGGCCGGGATCACACCGCCCTGCGAGGACACCACGGCGCGGCCTTCGAGGGCCGCCACCTCCAGCAGGCGCACGAGGCCCGCGTCGGGGTCGGGCCAGTAGCCCTCCTCGGACAGCCGGGCCTCCTCGACCACCTCGACGGACAGATCGGCCGCCACGCCCCGCACGGTGTCGATGCAGCGCACCCTGGGGGCCGTGTGGACGCGCACCGGTGCCCACAGCGGCAACAGCGTGCGCAGGGCCGCCGCCTGGCGCCAGCCGGCGTCCGAGAGGGGACGCAGGTCGTCGTCGCCGTCCCACTCGGACCGCTTCCCGGCCTTGGCGTGCCGCACCAGCAGCACCAGCAGCAGGTCCGCGGGCAGGCGGGCGAACTCCTCCAGCACCTCGCGGTCGGGCTCGTAGGTCAGCAGGGAGGACGCGTCGGCGACCGGCAGCCACTTCAGCGAGTCGACCTCGTCGTTCTCCTCGAACGAACCGGAAACCGCCTCGGCCGCGTAGTAGTCGACGGTCTTCGGCACCCCTCGGACCTGGTAGGCGACCTGCCGCAGGTGCCGGCCGAGGACGCAGGAATAGCCGGTCTCCTCGCGGATCTCGCGCACCGCGCAGGCGGGAATGGTCTCCCCGTCGTCGAGCTTTCCCTTCGGCAACGACCAGTCGTCATAACGCTGGCGGTGCACGACCGCGACTTCGACGTCACCGCCGGCATCGCGCCAGAGCACCGCCCCAGCAGCTTTGATCACCCCAGAGCTCCGTGCTTGTGCAGCAGTTCCATTTGGTGGTCGCGCACCGACGAACCGTCGGACGGTGACGCTTCCCATTCTCCGTCCGCGCGCAGCACCCAGCAGCGCGTGTGCGGGTCGAGCGCGGATTCGAACATGTCGCCGAGCTGCTTGGTGAGCCGCGGGTCGGCCACGCGCACGGCCACCTCGACCCGGCGGTCGAGGTTGCGGTGCATCATGTCCGCGCTGCCGATCCAGTACTCGTCGCAGGCGACGAAGTGGAAGACGCGCGAGTGCTCGAGGAACCGGCCGAGGATCGAGCGCACCCGGATGTTCTCCGACAGCCCCTTGATGCCCGGCTTCAGGCCGCAGATGCCGCGCACGACCACGTCCACGGGCACGCCCGCCTGCGACGCCCGGTACAGCGCGTCGATGACCTGCTCGTCCACGAGCGAGTTCACCTTGATGCGCACGCCCGACGGCTCACCGGCCTGCGCGCGCTCGATCTCGGAGTTGATCCGCTCCACGATGCCCTTGCGCACGCCGTAGGGCGCGACGAGCAGCGAGCGGTACTCGTCCTGGCGCGCGTAGCCGGTCAGCACGTTGAACAGGTCCGTGAGGTCCGCGCCGATCGTCGGCTCGGCGGTCAGGATGCCGACGTCCTCGTAGAGCCGCGCGGTCTTCGGGTTGTAGTTGCCGGTGCCGATGTGGCAGTAGCGCCGGATCGTCGACCCCTCCTGGCGCACCACGAGCGAGGTCTTGCAGTGCGTCTTCAGGCCCACCAGGCCGTAGACGACGTGCACGCCCGCCTTCTCCAGCGTGCGCGCCCACTTGATGTTCGCCTGCTCGTCGAAGCGCGCCTTGATCTCCACCAGAGCCACGACCTGCTTGCCCGCCTCGGCGGCGTCGATCAGCGCGTCGACGATCGGCGAGTCACCGGAGGTGCGGTACAGCGTCTGCTTGATGGCGAGCACGTGCGGGTCGGCCGCCGCCTGCTCGATGAAGCGCTGCACCGACGTGGAGAACGAGTCGTACGGGTGGTGCACGAGCACGTCGCCCTCGCGCAGGGTCGCGAACACGCTCTTCGGCGTCTCGCGCTCACCGAACGCCGGGTGCGTCGCCGGCACGAACGCCGGGTCCTTCAACGTCTTGCGGTCGATGCCGTAGAGCTGCCACAGGCACGACAGGTCGAGCAGGCCGGGCACCGTCACGACGTCGTGCGGGTCGACGTCCATCTCCCGCAGCAGCAGTTCGAGCATGTGCTCGGTCATGTCGTCGGCCACTTCCAGGCGCACCGGCGGACCGAAGCGGCGCCGCGCGAGCTCGCGTTCGAGCGCCTGCAGCAGGTCCTCGTCGCGGTCTTCCTCGACCTCGAGGTCCGCGTTGCGCGTCACGCGGAACGCGTGGCACTCGATGACCTCCATGCCCGCGAACAGCTCGCCGAGGTGCGCGGCGATGAGCTCCTCCAGCGGCAGGAAGGTCGCCGACGAGGACGACCGGTCCGCCTCGACCCGCACGAGGCGCGGCACGTTGTCCGGCACCTTCACGCGGGCGAACCGCTCGCCGCCGCCCTCGGGGTCGCGCACGGTCACCGCGAGGTTCAGCGACAGCCCCGAGATGTACGGGAACGGGTGCGCCGGGTCGACCGCGAGCGGCGTCAGGACCGGGAACACCTGCTCGCTGAAGTAGTGGGAGAGCCTCAGCCGGTCGTAGTCCGTGAGGTCGCCCCACGTCACGATGCTGATCTGGTGCTGTTCCAGGCCGGGCCGGATGTGGTCGAGGAACGTGCGGGCGTGCTGCTCCACCAGTTCCTGCGAGCGCTTGAAGATCCCCACGAGCTGCTCGAGCGGCGTGAGCCCGTCCGCGCTGCGCACCGTGAGGCCGGTCTCCGCGCGCCGCTTCAGGCCCGCGACCCGGACCATGTAGAACTCGTCCAGGTTCGAGGCGAAGATCGCGAGGAACTTGGCGCGCTCCAGCAGGGGCTGCGAGGAGTCCTCCGCGAGCGCGAGCACGCGGGCGTTGAAGTCCAACCAGGACAGTTCGCGGTTGAAGTACCGGTCGTCCGGGAGGTCGCCCGGCAGGGCGCTCGACGTCACCGCGGGCGGTGCCGAGGGCACGCCGCGCAACGGAGCGGCGGCCGCGGGGCCTCGCTCGACCTTCGCCCGCGTGGTCGAAACCCGCCGGGTAGCCGCACGAGGCTGCTTGCGCGGGGTCGCCGCTTCGCCCTTCGCGCGCGGCGTGCGGCGTCGGGGTGGGGTCGCCTTGCCGTCAGAGTTCTCCGTGCTCACGTCACGCATTGTCGCGCACTATCGCCGTTGGCGCCCTCAACCAGGACGACCGTCTGGTGAACTCCTCGTCACAGAACAGGCAGGCGCAGAGCTGTAACGACTCCGTCGGGGCTACGTTCGAGGGTCACCCGCTGGCCGGGACGCAGCATCCGCCAGCCACCCGCGGTGACTGCTTCGGCACTGACGTCGACGAGAACGCCGTCATCTCGCAGGACGACGGCAGAGCCGTCACTGTTGAACGTGGACACGGTCGCCTGCACGGAGCAGAACCCTAGACGTTCGGGCGGTCCTGGCTGCCTCCGCCACGGCAGGACTCGCTTCGGCAGAGGCCGCCGAACCCGCGACCGCGGCGTTCGTGAGCGCGGAGACCGGCCGGGGAGAGCGACCGGGAACCCGTGCCGCTCGCCCCGAACCCGTTCTACGGCTGGGCCCGCCCGGTGGTCGCCAACCGCGACGGGTCGGCGGACCGCGGCGCACCCTGCCGGGCCACGCCGCCGGTGACGGCGGCCTTCGCGCGCCGGCGGGTGATCACGCGCCGGCCGAGGTCGATCATCGGGATCTCCACGGTCGCGTAGAGGACGCTCGCCAGCGCCAGACCCAGCGCGGTGACGACGACGGCCTGCCCGAGGCCGGACAGGTCGGGCCAGACGAGCGCGAGGACCGTCGCGGCGATCGTCTGCACGAGGTAGAGCGAGTAGGAACGCTCGCCGACGAACTGCATCGGCTTCGTGGACAGCACCGCCGTGACCGGACCCGGTGTGACCACCGAGGTGAGCAGCACGGCTGTCGCGAGCGCGTACACCGGGACGACCAGCACGTGGCCGGGGATGCCACCCGTGCCGTCGAGGAAGCCCGCCATCGGCTTCACGCCCACGTGGACCATCACGAAGCCGAGGGAGACGAAGACCTGCGCGACCGGGTTCGCGAGCGGGCGCAGCAGGGCGAAGCCGCGCGGGCTGTGCAGCGCGGTCGCGAGCAGCACGCCGGTCAGGATCGAGAAGTAGTGCAGCGGCCAGCCGGGGTTGCTGTGCGACACGGTGAAGTTCACGGCCACGAGGGCGAGCAGCATGCCGAGCGCGGCGGCACCGGCGCGGCGCCTGAGCACGACGGTGCCCAGCGCGATCGCCACCAGCGGCCAGACGAGGTAGAACTTCTGCTCGATGCCCAGCGACCAGGACTGCCCGTACGGGCTGGGGTCGGCGAACTCGTTGGTGAAGGTGAAGAAGTACTGCAGCGCCGGGCCGGTCCCGTTGCTGACGAACGTGCCCATGACGAGCGAACCGGCGATTGTGGCGAAGAGGACCACGAAGTACACGGGCAGGATCCGGAACGCCCGCCGCAGGTAGAACTCCTCGAGCGAGATCCGCCCGGTCCTGCGCTCCTCGCGGAGCATCAGCGTGGTGATGAGAAATCCGCTGAGGACGAAGAACATCTGGACCCCGGCCCAGCCCTGGAGCCAGTCGGGACCGCCGTAGTGGAAGAAGACGACCAGGACCGCCGCGATGGCGCGAAGGCCGTCGAGAGCGGGAAAGCGGCGCAACGCCAGGTAGTCGGCGTGCGTCAACGACTTCATGCAGGTACACCTCTGAGCAATGCGTCGGGGGAACGGCGTGGGGGGTTGCGCCGTCTGCATCGGGGGATACGGATGTAAAGGTGCCGGGGTTCCCCACCGAGTTGCTCAAACCAACATTTTCGTGTCGTTCGTCACGGAATCAACGTGGCGCGAAAGGGGAAAGCGCAGGGCGGCCGCCCGTCAGCAGGCTTTCAGCGGTGACAGCTCCGAAAGCGGTGCCGCCGACGCGACGCGCCACCCCTGCCGCGTCAACGCTCCGCCGTGGACCTCGAGCCAGTACGCGCCCTCGGTCGTGTGCACGGTCGCCCCGCTGCGGATGTCCGTCACGTACGAGGACTCCGACTGCCACGACACGAAGTCGCCGCTGACGCGGGGGAACACGATGCCCTCCGTCCTCGGCACCGGCCTGATCGCGGCCAGCTCGCGCGGTTCGGCCCAGCCGTCGCGCCAGCCGCGCAGCTCGTCGTCCTGCGCCCACACCACCGTGCGCCCGTCCGAAGCCACGCTGTCCGAGGGCCTCGCGTTCTCCAGCTGGACCGGCAGCGCCCCCTCCGACCGGAACTTCCCGTCCTGCAGCCAGATGACCGCGTCGCCCAGGAACACCGGCCTGCCGCCCCGGCCGACGACCCTGTCCTTCTTCCTCGCCAGGTCGTAGACGTGCACGCCCGCCTGGTCCGCCCAGGCGGCCTTGCCGTTGTGCAGCACCGCGCCGCTGGCGCCGATCGGCACCGGCGCGCCGTCGTTGCGCGAGTCCCACGCGTAGGTCGTGGTGGTGGCGTCGCCGGGGCTCGGGGAGGTCGAGAACGTGACCCAGCGGCCGTCGAACTCGACGCCGAACAGCTGACCGTCGTTCTGGACGGCCATCACCTGCTGGCGCTTGCCGTGGTCGTGCAGCACCAGTTCGGTGGTCCTGTTGCGCGTGGTCTTCACCAGCGTCGTGCCGGCGTCGGCGTCCGCACCGACGACGGTGACCTTCTCGTGCGAACCGACCTCCGTCGTGTTGCGGGACAGCCGGTCCTTCCAGTCCTGGGGCAGGTCCACCCGGCACGTGCCGAGCTTGCTCTCCGCCGTGTAGTCGGAGGGACGGTCGATCGGAAAGGCGGCTACACAGCCCGCGATGGCCGTGACTGCCGCCAGCGCGGTCAGCGCTCGCATCGGTCTCCCAAGTCGTGATCACCCCAGCGACCCGGAAGACGCGCGACGGCTGCTCAGGTTGTCCAGGCGGGCAGGGCGTTCGCGGTGCGGGCCCCCAGACCGAGGGCGAGGGCGAGGCGCAGGTCCTCTTCCGTGTCCACGTCGCAGCGCAGCGACGGCCACGGCCCGATCAGCTCGGCCGCCCCGGAGAGCCGGTGGTGCCCGGCCGACCCGACGCCGAACCGGGGGTCGAGCTCCCCGCCGGGCGCGGCCAGCAGCAGCGTCGTGCCGGTGCCCTGGCGGTCCGGGACGAACGCGCGGCGGCCCGCGGCGGCGTCGAGCGCCGCCCGGAGCTCGTCGGGCCTGAGCGCCGGGAGGTCGGCCTGGAGCGCGCCGACGCGGGCCGACCCGAGCGTGCGCGCACCGTGCCGCAAGGCGGCGTTGAGCCCGGGCTCGCCGGGTTCCGGCAGCGACTCGACGCCCAAGGCGGCCATTTCGGACGCGACGGCGGGATCGGATGTGATCGTGACCACGCGCCGGACACCCGGCGTGCGCGCAGCCGCGCTCACGGTGTCGAGGGCGAGCGCGAGCGCCAGCGCCGCGTGCGACACCGGATCTCCGCCTGTCGCGCTGGTCAGCCTGGTCTTCGCCCTGTCCAGGGTCTTGACCGGGACCACGAGGTCGACTTCATCCCGCACCTCGCCATAGTCCACGATCCGGCGACTAGTGTGCTCTCGGGTTCAGGTCCACGCAGGTCTGGAGTGAGGAGAGGTCCACGTGGCCAAGGAGAAGGGCGGCTTCTGGGTGGGGGTCGCCGCGGCGATCGTCTACCCCATGTCGTTCGTGCTGGGCAGGCACCGGATCCTGAACGGGGAGCGCATCCCGCGCCAGGGCGCCGCGCTGCTCGTCATGAACCACATCTCGCACCTCGACCCGTGCTACGACGCCGTGTTCGTGCACCGCAACGACCGGGTGCCGCACTTCCTCGCGAAGCACAGCCTGTGGAACGTGCCGATCATGGGCTCGATCCTCAAGGGCGCGAAGCAGATCCCCGTCTACCGGGGCACCACCGACGCCCAGCAGAGCCTGCGCGCGGCGCACAAGGCGCTGGAGGACGGCCTGCTCGTGGTGATCTACCCCGAGGGCACGATCACCAAGGACCCCGACGGCTGGCCCGCGAACTCCCGCACCGGCGTCGCCCGGCTCGCCCTGCAGCACGACGGCCCGGTCATCCCGGTCGCCCGCTGGGGCACCCTCGACCTCTACAACCACTACCGCAAGAAGTTCCGGCCGCTCCCGCGCAAGACGATCACCCACCTCGTCGGCGAGCCGGTCGACCTGTCCGCGTACCGCGGCCGGGAGGAGACCCTGCCGCTGCTGCGCGAGGTGACGGACCTGCTGATGGGCGCGGTCAAGGACAACCTGGCCGAGATCCGGCAGCAGCAGGCCCCCGAGGGCTTCTACGGACCGAGGAAGGCCTGACCATGGCGATCGAACGCGTTGCGGTGCTGGGCTCCGGGTCGTGGGGCACGGCCTTCGCGAAGGTCATCGCGGACTCCGGTCCCGACGTGGTGATGTGGGCGCGCCGCCAGGAGGTCGCCGCGGAGATCACCGAGACCCGCGTGAACTCCGGCTACCTGCCCGGCATCTCGCTGCCCGCCAACCTCGCGGCCACCTCCGACCCGGCGAAGGCGCTCGACGGGGCGGACGCCGTGGTGCTCGCCGTGCCGTCGCAGACGCTGCGGGCGAACCTCTCGGCCTGGAAGGACCTGCTGCCGCCGGACGCGACCCTGGTGTCGCTGTCCAAGGGCGTCGAGCTCGGCACGCTCAAGCGGATGAGCGAGGTGATCCGCGAGGTCGCCGGCGTCGACGAGTCGCAGGTGGCCGTGGTGTCCGGGCCGAACCTGGCCAAGGAGATCGCCGTCGGGCAGCCGACCGCGACGGTCATCGCGTGCACGGACCACGACCGCGCGGTCGACCTGCAGCACGCGTGCTCCAACTCGTACTTCCGCCCGTACACCAACACCGACGTCGTGGGCTGCGAGCTCGGCGGGGCGTGCAAGAACGTCATCGCGCTGGCGTGCGGCATGGCGGCGGGCATGGGCTACGGCGACAACACGATGGCGTCGATCATCACGCGCGGCCTGGCCGAGACCGCGCGGCTGGGCGCCGCCCTCGGGGCCGACCCGCTGACGTTCGCGGGCCTCGCCGGCCTGGGCGACCTCGTCGCGACGTGCGCGTCGCCGTTGTCGCGCAACCGGTCCTTCGGCGAGCGGCTCGGCAAGGGCGAGACGCTCGCGCAGGCGCAGGAGGCCGCGCACGGGCAGGTCGCCGAGGGCGTGAAGTCCTGCTCGTCGATCCGCGAGCTCGCCGCGGCGCACGGCGTCGACATGCCGATCACCGAAGGCGTCCACCAGGTCTGCCACGACGGGCTGAGCGTGCGCGAGCTCGGTGCCGCGCTGCTGGGCCGCGACCGCAAGCACGAGCGCCAGTGAACGCCGAGTTCGGCGACGGCACGCGGGTCGTGCACGCCGTCCAGGGCGGGCCGGGCGAGCCGTTCGGCGCGCAGCCGGTGTTCGCGTCGGCGTTCCACCTCGGCGGTGAGGACACCTACGCCAGGTCGGGCAACCCGACGTGGCGGTCGCTGGAGAGCGCTCTCGGCTCGCTGGAGGGCGGCGAGTGCGTCGTGTTCCCGTCCGGGATGGCGGCGATCTCGACGTTGCTGCGCACGGTCCTGTCCAGCGGCGACACCCTGGTCCTGCCGTCGGACGGGTACTTCCTGAGCCGCAGGTTCGTGTCCGGAATGGACGTGCGGGTCGTCGAGGCGCCCACGGCGGGCCCGTACCCGTCCTTCGAGGGCGTGCGGCTGGTCCTGCTGGAGACGCCGTCGAACCCCGGTCTGGACGTGTGCGACATCGCCGCCCTGGCCGACGCGGCGCACGAGGCGGGCGCGTTGCTGGCCGTGGACAACACGACGGCGACCCCGCTCGGGCAGCGGCCGCTGGAGCTGGGTGCGGACGTGGTGGTGGCCTCGGACACCAAGGCCGTCGCCGGGCACAGCGACGTCCTGTTCGGACACGTCACGGTCGCGTCGCCCGAGCTCGCGACGCGGCTGCGCGACGCCCGCACGCTGAACGGCGCGATCCCCGGCCCGTTCGAGACGTGGCTCGTGCTGCGCGGCCTCGGCACCCTGGACCTGCGGCTGGAGCGGCAGGCGAAGAACGCGGCGGCGCTGTACGAGGCGTTGTCCGGCAAGGTCGGGGGCCTGCGCTGGCCCGGCGCCGAGCAGGACCCGGCCTACCTGCTGGCCGCCCAGCAGATGCGGCGGTTCAACGGCGTGCTGACGTTCGAGCTGCCCGACGCCGCGGCGGTGGAGGAGTTCGTGGAGCGCTCGGAGCTGGTGTCGGCGGCGACGTCGTTCGGCGGCCTGCACTCGACGGCGGACCGGCGCGCGCAGTGGGGAGACCCGGTGCCCGAAGGTCTGGTGCGCTTCTCCTGCGGTTGTGAGGACACCGCCGACCTGGTCGCGGACGTGTCCCAAGCTCTGGGACTGGATTGACGGAGGGTCCCGGTTCCGGGACCCTCTGCGGCATGTCCTTCAACACGTGTTGCTGTTGTACCCGGCGATAGTCCCGCGTCCTCTTTTCGCGCATTCGCCTGGTTAGGACCTTTTCCCGATGTTCGCCGTTCCCGAGAACAGCGTCGTACTGCCCGAGAACACCCAGCTGCTGCACCCCGTCCGGGTGGCTTTGGCGTGGGCCGCCGACCGCGACCGCTGGAAGCACCTGCTCCGCTACGACCCGGAAGAGCGCTTCTCGGCGTTGGTCGACAAGACCGGCGACCAGGAGATCTGGCTGATGAGCTGGCTGCCCGGCCAGACCGCGTCGCTGCACGACCACTCCACGACCTCCGGCGCGTTTACCGTGGTCAGCGGCCTGCTGACCGAGGTGGTGACGACCCGCATCCAGGTCGTGCACTCGCTGCGCGCCGGCCAGTCGCGCGTGTGGGGCCCCGGCTACGTGCACCAGGTGCGCAACGACGGCGTGGACCCGGCCGTGTCGATCCACGTGTACCGCCACGGCACACGCGCCATGACCCCGTACCGCTACGACCCGGTCAACGGCCCCGTCCGCTGACGTGCGGCGGCACGGGCTTGTCCGTCTCGTGCGGCACCGGCGCACCCCACGACTGGATGAGCGGCATGTGCCCGCCCCACACCAGGTTCGCCGCGAGGTCCTCTGGCTCCTCGCCGGGCCCGCCCTCGCGCACCTTGACGCTCGCCTCGGTGAGGTCGATCTCGAGCGCGACCGTCGCCGCGAGCTCCTTCTTGGACGGACCGCGCGCGTAGTCCCAGCTGCCCGGCGTGACGTGCTCGACGATGACCTTGAGCGCGTGCTCGGGGTCCTCCGCGACCTTCGCCGTGCCGTGGACGATCGCCGACCGGTAGTTCATGGAGTGGTGGAACACCGACCGCGAGTAGACGACGCCGTCCACCAGTGTGACGGCGACGCACACCGGCTTGCCCTCGAGCATGCTCCTGATGGACCGTGAGCCCGTCGACCCGTGCAGGAAGATGCGGTTGCCGTCCCGCCCGTACGCGGTGGGAACGAGGAACGGCGCCCCGTCGACCTCCACGGCGAGGTGGCAGACCAGGCCGGCGTCGAGGATGTCGTAGAGCACCTGGCGGTCTTGGACGGCTCGGTTCTTGCCGCGGACGACGGTGCTGCGTTCGGTGGGGGAGAGCTGCAGCTCGGAGGTCATACTCCTACTGTGCGGGGATAAGTGGCATCATTGAAGCGCCATTTTCCGCTCATTTCAGAAGTCCACTTCGTGGCTTGCGTCCACCAGGGGTGTCAGTGCTGTCCGGGAGAATGAAAACAAGGGGTCCCCTTGGCCGGGGGACGCCTGCGCGAGCGTGCGAGGTCGCCCGTGGCTGAGACCGCGCTCCCCGTCGCCCTCGACCGCGAGTCCGCCGAACCACTCGCCGTCCAGCTGGCCGACGCCCTCCGCTCCGCCGCCTCCGAAGGCCGCCTCCGGGCGGGCGACCGCCTCCCGTCCACGCGCGCACTGGCCGACAGCCTCGGCGTCTCCCGCACCGTCACCGCCGCCGCCTACGAGCAGCTGCACGCCGAAGGCTGGATCGCGGGCCGGCACGGCTCCGGCACCTACGTCACCACGACCCCGCCCGGTCCGCTGCGCAAACGTTCGCGCAAGCCGGTCGTGCCCGCCATCACCGACTTCGTCGACCTCGGCACCGGCGCACCGTGGGCGGGCGGGCTCGACCGGGCGGCCTGGCGCAGGGCGTGGCGGGCGGCGGCCGACGCGCCTCCGCTGTCCCGGCCCGAACGGGCGGGGCTGCCCGAGTACCGCGAGGTCATCGCCGAGCACCTGCTGCGCCACCGCGGTCTCGCCGTCAACGCGGACCCCGTGCTGGCCACCGGGGGCACGACGGCCGTCCTCACCGAGATCGCGGTGGCCGTCCTCGAACGCGGAGACGCCGTCGCCGTCGAGGAACCCGGCTACCAGCGGGCGGTGGGCGTCTTCAAGGCGAACGGGCTCAAGGTCGTGCAGGCGGTCGTCGACGCGGAAGGCCTCCTGCCCGACGCCGTCCCCGCGGGCGTGAAGGCCGTCTACTGCTCGCCCGCCCACCAGTACCCGCTCGGCGGGCGCATGTCGGCGGGACGCCGGGTGGCGCTCGTCGAACGGGCGCGGCGGGACGGCTGGCTCGTCATCGAGGACGACTACGACGGCGAGCTCCGGTACGACGTGGCCCCGTTGCCGTCGCTGGCCGCGCTCGCCCCGGACGTCGTGGTCCACCTCGGCACCACGAGCAAGATCCTCACGCCCACCCTCGGCGCGGGCTGGATGGTGGCGCCCGAGCACATCGCCACGGCCGTCCTCGAGCACCGCGACCTCACCGGCACGAGTCCGGCCGCGGCGGGGCAACGCGTCGTCGTCGAGCTCGCGCGGACCGGTGACCTCGGCCGGCACCTGCGCAAGCTGCGCCGCGAGCTGTCGGAGCGCCGCGCGCTGATCGTCGGCACGTTCGCCGAAGCGGGGATCGAGGTGCTGGGCGACGACGCCGGAGCGCACGTCGTGGTGCCGCTGCCCGGTGCCGAGCAGGAGCGCGAGGTCATGCGGGCGGCGCTGGAACGCGGGCTGCGCGTCGACGGGCTCGGGAGGCACTTCGTCAACCGCGCGAGGTGGCACGGGCTCGCCATCGGCTACAGCGCGTGCTCACGGGAACAGCTGGTCAGCGCGCTGCCGGTGCTGACCGAGCTGATCACAGCGAGCGGCTGACCACGACCACCTCGCGGGCCGTGACGAAGCCCAGCCGCTCGTTCACCCGGACCATCGCGGAGTTGGCCGAACCGGTCCGGTGTCGATGTGCTCGAGCTCCGGCCGGCAGTGCTCGCCCGCGCTGCCGTTGGTGACACCCAGCTCTCCAACGCGTGCCGCCCACGAACCGGAGCACTTCGCCGAGGTCCGGGTTCGGCTCCCGCAGCGATGCGATGGGCACAATCGCCCAAACGGGTAGGGTCCCCGGCATGACGCAGCGCAAGACGAGGGTGGCCGTGGTGTTCGGCGGCCGCAGCTCCGAGCACGAGGTCTCCTGCCAGTCCGCCAAGAGCGTCCTGCCCTACCTGGACCCGGACCGCTTCGAGGTGGTCCCCGTCGGCATCACGCCGCAGGGGCAGTGGGCGCTCGGCACGGACCCGAACGCGCTGGAGGCCGGTGCGGGCAACCTCCCGACGCTGCGCGGCAGGTCCGACATCACCCCGGTCGAGCCCGGCCAGGCGCTGAAGGACGTCGACGTCGTGTTCCCGCTGCTGCACGGCGCGTGGGGTGAGGACGGCACGATCCAGGGCCTGCTCGAGCTGGGCGGCGTCCCGTACGTCGGGCCCGGCGTGTTCGCGAGCGCCGCCGCCATGGACAAGGTCTTCGCCAAGAAGATCCTCCAGGCGGCGGGCCTCGACGTCGGCAGGTTCGTCGCGCTGGACCGGTCCGCCACCACGCTGACGCTCGACGAGCGCGAGCACCTCGGGCTGCCGGTGTTCGTGAAGCCGTCGCGCGCGGGCTCGTCCGTCGGCATCTCCAAGGTGAACGACTGGGCCGACCTCGACGCCGCGATCTTCGAGGCCCGACAGCACGACCCCAAGGTCATCGTCGAGGCCGCCGTCGCGAACCCGCGCGAGATCGAGCTCGCCGTGCTGGAGTTCCCGGACGGCCGCGTCGAGGCCTCGCTGCCCGCCGAGCTGCGCCCGGTCGGTGAGGGCGCCGACTGGTACGACTTCGAGGCCAAGTACGTCAACGACTCCTACGAGGCCGACATCCCGGCGAAGCTCGACGACGAGACCACGGCGCGGGTGCGCGAGCTCGCCGTGACCGCGTTCAAGGCGCTCGACTGCCAGGGCCTGTCCAGGGTGGACTTCTTCCTGACCGAGCAGAACGAGCTCATCGTCAACGAGCTCAACACCATGCCCGGCTTCACGCCGATCTCCATGTACCCCAAGGCGTGGGACGCGACCGGCATCGACTTCCCGACGCTGCTCACCACGCTGGTGGAGACGGCGATCGCGCGCGGCAGCGGCCTGCGCTAGGAGGTCTTGACCGGCTGCTTCGGCAGGAGGTCGCGCACCGTCGTGGAGATGTCCTGCAACGGTCCGGTGCCCGCGTCGTCGGGCACCGTCAGCGCCACGTACACGCCGCGGTCCACGACCACCCACGTCGAGCTGCCCGAACCGGGCAGCTGCAACCACTGGACGTCGGAGATCAGCCGCAGCTGCGACGTCGGCGTCAGCTCGGACGGCCGCGGCAACCCGCAGCGCAGGACCACCGGGTCGTGTTTGGCGTCACCCCACGCGACCGTGGCGGGCGGCGCGGGCGAGGCGATCTCCCTGCGCGACAGCATGTCCGTCCCGGACGGCAGCCCGAGCGGCAGCTTCTCCACGAGGGAAGCGCATTCCGGTGAGCCGGCCGACGGCGCGTCGATCGAGACCAGTGCGAGCGGACCCGTGCGACCGGGGACGTCCTCGGACTGGTTTCCCGTGCCCAGCCACAGACCGAGCCCGGCGACACCGATGGCGAGCAGCACGGCGAGCCCGACCGCCGCGAGCAGCGGCCGGGACAGCGCCGACGTGGTTTCCTGCTGAGTCACCCGGCTATGACAGCACGAGCTAGAGATGGACCACCGGGCAGGTCAGGGTGCGGGTGATGCCCTCGACGTTCTGGATGCGCGCGACCACGAGCTGGCCGAGCTGGTCGACGGTGTCCGCCTCGGCGCGCACGATGACGTCGTACGGACCGGTGACGTCCTCTGCGGTGGCTACCCCGGTGATCCCGGAAATCTCGGAGGCGACTGCGGCGGCCTTGCCGACCTCGGTCTGGATGAGGATGTATGCATGCACCACGGCGTGCCCCTTCGTCGCGACAGGTTGGGTCGGGGTAGGAACGTGTCACGCAACGTACCCCAGTTGGGGTTCCGAATGCTCAGATTGGGAGGCAACTTTGCGTCCGGAGCCGCCGCGCGACGCGGAGACGGTCGCCGACGTGGGTGAGTTCCACCTCATCCACAGGGTGACGACCGGTCGCGCGCAGCCGGAGACGACCATCCTCGGGCCGGGTGACGACGCGGCCGTCGTCGCCGTCCCGGACGGACGGGTCGTCGCCTCCAAGGACCTGCTCGTCGAGGGTGTCCACTTCAGACTCGACTGGTCCACACCCGAGCAGGTGGGCCGAAAAGCGGCCGCGGTGAACCTCGCCGACGTCGTCGCGATGGGCGCCCTGCCCTCGGCCCTGCTGGTCGGTTTCGCGTGTCCCGCGGACACCCCGGCGTCGGTCGTCGAGGGGATCATGGCGGGTCTGTGGGAGGAAGCGGCGAAGGCCGGCGCGGGCATCGTGGGCGGCGACATGGTCAGCTCCGCCACGCTGGTGATCTCCATCACCGCCATGGGCGACATGAACGGGCTCGAGCCGGTAACGAGGTCCGGAGCGCTCGTCGGGGACGTCGTCGCGGTCACCGGGAGGCTCGGCTGGGCGGCCGCCGGACTCGCCGTGCTCGGTCGCGGGTTCCGTTCGCCGGTCGGCATCGTCAACGCCCAGCGCAGCCCGGAGCCGCCGTACGAGGAGGGCCCCAGAGCCGCGGAGGCGGGAGCCACGTCGATGATCGACATCTCCGACGGGCTGCTGCAGGACCTCAGCCACATCGCGGACTCCTCCGGCGTGGCGATCGACGTCCGCACCGACCTGCTGCCGCTGCACCCGCGCCTGCTCGACGTCGCCTCGGCGCTCGGCGGTGACGCACGGCACTGGGCGCTGACCGGAGGCGAAGATCACGCCCTCGCGGCGACGTTCCCCGGTCCCAAGTCGGTTCCGCCCGGTTGGACGACGATCGGCACCGTCCGCGCGGGCGAAGGGGTCACGGTCGACGGCAGGGTTTACGAAAAACCTCCCGGCTGGGAGCACTGGCGGGCGTAAACTGGTCGATGTGGAACTATGCACGCGCGCGTATGATCATCCAGACTCGGTCAAGCTGATCGCCGACCTCCAGCAGGTCTTCGTCGAGCGCTACGGCGACGAGGACGCCACCCCCGTGGACCCGGCGCAGTTCGCCGCGCCGCTCGGCTACTTCGTGGTCGGCTACCTCGACGGCACGCCCGTCGCGTGCGGTGGCTGGCGCGTGCACCAGGAGCTCGAGGGCGCCGCCGAGATCAAGCGCATGTACGTCGCCGACGCGCTGCGCGGCCGCGGGCTCTCCCGGCTCGTCCTCACCGACCTGGAGGACACCGCGCGCGAGGCCGGCCACCGGCGGATGGTGCTGGAGACCGGTCTGCGCCAGCCCGAGGCGATCGGCCTGTACCTCGCCACCGGCTACGAGCGCATCGAGAACTTCGGCGTCTACCGCGACCACCCGGAGAGCCGCTGCTACGGGAAGTCGTTGTAGGTTCAAGCTCATGGCCATCTACGCGTTGGGGGACTACACGCCGCAGATCCACCCGGACGCGTACGTCCACCCGGACGCGACGGTGATCGGCGACGTGCGCATCGGTGCTTTCTCGTCGGTGTGGCCGCAGGCCGTGCTGCGCGGTGACTACGGGCGCATCGTCGTGGACGAGCGCACGTCGATCCAGGACGGCACGGTCATCCACTGCACCGAGGTCCACCCGGTGCACATCGGGTCGTCGTGCGTCATCGGCCACAACGTCCACATCGAGGGCGCGACCGTCTCGGACGACTGCCTGATCGCGTCGGGTTCGGTGGTGCTCAACGGTTCCATCGTCGAAAAGGGCGCGATCGTCGGCGCCGGCGCGGTGGTGTCGTTCGACGGCCACGTCCGCGAACGCACGATGGTGCTGGGGGTTCCGGCCCGCGAACGCGCCGGACACGTCGTGCCGGAACGGGCCTGGGAGTTCATCGTGGAGAAGTACGTCCAGAACATCGCCCTGTACCGGGAGAAGCTCCGTCGGCTCGATTGAGTGAGATAGGGTTCACAGCCGTGGCTCGTCCCCTCAACGAAGTTGTCGAAGCCGGCTGGGCTGAAGCTCTCGCCCCCGTCGCTGACCAGATCGCCGCCATGGGTGAGTTCCTGCGCGCGGAGGTCGCCGCCGGCCGCACCTACCTGCCGGCGGGCGAGAACGTGCTGCGCGCGTTCCAGCAGCCGTTCCACCAGGTGAAGGTGCTGATCGTCGGTCAGGACCCGTACCCGACGCCCGGTCACGCGGTCGGCCTGTCGTTCTCGGTCGCGCCGGACGTCCGTCCCATCCCGAAGTCGCTCATCAACATCTACAAGGAGTACGCCGAGGACCTGGGGTACCCGATCCCGTCCAACGGCGACCTCACGCCCTGGTCCGAGCGCGGTGTGCTGCTGCTCAACAGGGCGCTGACCGTGCAGCCCGGCAAGGCGAACTCCCACCAGGGCAAGGGCTGGGAGGCCGTGACCGAGCAGGCCATCAAGGCGCTCGCGGCCCGCGGGGCACCTCTGGTCTCGATCCTGTGGGGCCGCAACGCGCGGAACCTGCGCCCGTTGCTGGAGCCGTTGCCCGCCATCGAATCCGCGCACCCGTCGCCGCTGTCCGCGCACTCCGGGTTCTTCGGTTCGAAGCCGTTCAGCCGTGCCAACGAGCTGCTGGAGAAGCAGGGCGCCGAGCCGATCGACTGGAAGCTCCCGTAGTTGCCCCGGCAAGACGTGATCTGACGCTGACGGCCGCCGGTGCGGCCGTCAGCGAGTTCGGCAACGCGTTGTCGTTGCTCGTCCTGCTCTTCTGGGCGACGCCGATCAGCTCGTTGCTCGTCGCCGCGGTCCTGATCGCCGAGCTGCTGCCGCTCGTGCTCGGCGCCCCCCTCGCCGGTGCCCTCGTCGACCGGCTCCCCAACCGCCGCCTGCTGATCGTCGCCCTGCTGTGGCAGGGCGTCGCGATCGCGGCCATCGCGCCGCTGATGGGGCGCCCCGTCCTCGTCGTGGCGCTGGTGCTCCTCTCCGGCTGCGGCCGCGCGGTCGCACAGCCCTGCGTCTCCGCTCTCGTGCCGCACATCGCCGGCGAGGAAGAAGCGACGCGCGGCTACGCGTGGCTCAGCACCGGACGCAGCCTCGGCAGCATGGCGGGGGTCACCGGCGGTGCGTTGCTCGCCGGGTTCTTCGGCCACCCCGCCGCGTTGCTCATCGACGGCGGCACGTTCGTCGGCTACGCGGCGCTGCTGGTGTTCGTGCGCACGGAACGCCGGCCCTCCGGCACGCACGAAGCGCGCCCCGGCGCACTCACGGGCATCCGGCACGTGCGGCGGGACCAGGTGCTGTTCGTGTCGGTCGTCGGACTGGCCTTCTGCGTCGGCGCGGTCGTGGTCGTCAACGTGGCCGATCCCGCGTTCGTCCGGTACGTGCTGCACGGCGACGAGTTCGTGCTCGGCGCGATGCAGGCGTGCTGGATGACCGGGATCCTGGTCGGCAACAGGCTCGCCGCACGGCTGGAGACGATCTCCGGGGTGGCGCACGCGATCGCCGTCGCCGCCGTCACCACGGGCATCGGCGTGCTGATCCCCGCGTCCTTCCCGTTCGTCGTCGCGGCGGGAACGGGCTGGGTGGTCGGTGGCGTGTCGAACGGTGTCCACAACGTGGCCCTGAACGCCGTCGTGCGGATGCGCACGCCCGAGGAGGTGCGCGGGCGGGCGTTCGCCGCTGTCGGGTCGGTGGTGATCGGGGCGAACCTGCTCGGCACGGCGGCCGCGGGCGGACTGCTGCTGGTCGTGGAGCCCCGGACGGTGTTCGCGCTCGGCGGCACCGGGGCGTTGCTCAGCGGCGTCGCCTGCCTGGTGTTCGTGCGCCGGGCCCTGGAACGCGAAAAGAGCCCGGCCGAAGCCGGGCTCTCTCCGAACTGGTGATCTGTGGCGGTGATCAGCCGCGCACGACCTTGCCGGCCTTCAGGCAGGACGTGCACACGTTGATCCGCTGGCGCTGCGAGGCCGAGACCTTCGCGCGCACAGACTGGATGTTCGGGTTCCAGCGGCGGTTCGTCTTCCGCTGGGAGTGCGAAACCGAATGGCCGAAGCCCGGCCCCTTGCCACAGACGTCGCACACGGCAGCCACGTCAGCCACTCCTTCAGGTTCCTCAAGCGGTAAGTCATGCGTCCCGGTGGGCGCGCAAGCGTGCACAAGCCTCAACCGGGCACGGCAACTCGATGAGGGTAGCCGGTGGCCTCACCTGCGACCAAACCGGGTGGATACTCTCGCCGCCATGCAGGTCATGGATGCGGTCGCGGTGCGCAGATGGGCAGACGCCTGCGTGCGGTCGTTGGACGCCAACCGGGAGTCGATCGACCAGATCAACGTCTTCCCCGTCCCGGACGGTGACACGGGGACGAACCTGCTGCACACGATGCAGTCGGCGCTCGACGCGCTGCTGCGCTCGCCCATGTCGACGGTGGGGGACGCGCTGTCCGCCCTCGCCCGCGGCGCGCTGGCCGGGGCGCGCGGGAACTCGGGCGTGATCCTGTCGCAGGTGCTCAGGGGCCTCGCGGAGACCGTGCAGGAGGTCTCCCTGGTCACGGGGTCCGCGCTGCGCAAGGGCCTGCACAGGGCCGACGAGCTGGCCACCGCCGCCGTCTCGAAGCCCGTCCCCGGCACGGTGCTGTCCGTGCTGCACGCCGCGTCCGAGGCCGCCCGCGACTGCTCCTCCGACGAGCTCGACGACGTGGTGATGGCGGCGTCGCGCGCGAGTGCCGTCGCGCTGGCCGATACGCCCCGTCAGCTCGCCGTGCTGGCCAAGGCGGGGGTGGTCGACGCGGGCGGACGGGGCCTCGTTGTGTTGTTGGACACACTGGCCGCGGTGGTCACCGGCCGGAGCGTGGAAACACCGGTGGACGCACCCCTGCTGCCCCGCACGCCCGAGTCGCTGACGACCGCGCGCGAGGCCGGGTCGGCGGAGTTCGAGTACGAGGTCATGTACCTGGTCGACGAGACCTCGGAAGAGCGCGTGGCCGAGCTGCGCGCCACCTTGAACGAGCTGGGCGACTGCGTGTCGGTCGTGGGGGACGGCGCTTCGCTGTGGACCGTCCACGTGCACTGCAACGACATCGGCGCCGCCATCGAGGCGGGTGTGCGCGCCGGGCGCCCGCACCGCATCACGGTGGCGCGGTTCGCGGACCAGATCGCGGCGCAGGCCTCCCGGTTCGTCCGCGACCGGGCGATCGTGGTCGTCGTGAGCGGTGCGGTGGACCTGTTCCGCGCCGAGGGCGCCACGGTGTTCGACCTCTCCACGACTTCGGCGACACCCACGGACCTGTTGTCGGCAATAGTGTCGACGCGCGCGCGTCACGTCGCGGTGCTGCCCGGTGACCCGGACATCCGTGAGGAGCTGGACGAAGCCGTGGCGTACGCACAAGCCGCGGGGCAGGACGTGGTGGTGGTGCCGACGCTCTCGCCCGTGCAGGCCCTCGCGGCGTTGGCGGTCCACGACTCTTCTCGCCGCGCCGGTGACGACGTCGTCGCGATGGCCGAGGCCGCCGCGGCCACCCGCCGCGGTGAGCTCTCGGTCGCCGCCGACGAGGCCCTGACGTGGGTCGGCCGCTGCCAGCCCGGCGACCTGCTGGGCATGCTGGACGGCGAGGTCGTGCTGATCGAGCCCGGTCCCGCGGCACCGGACTCGGTGGCGGACCTGGCCTGCCGCCTGGTCGACCGCATGCTGGCGGGCGGCGGTGAGCTGGTGACGCTGCTCCTGGGCGCCGAGGCCCCCGACGGCCTCGTCGACGTGCTGGAGGACCACCTGCGGGTCACCCATCCGGAGGTCGAGGTGACGGCGTATCCGGGCGGCCAGCCCGACGCGCTCATTTTTGTCGGTGTCGAGTAGTTGAATGGGACGCGATGATCTCCTTCGACGACAAGCTGCAGCCGTTGCTCGGCAAGAAGACCGCCGACGCACTGGAGACCGGCCTCGGCCTCACGACGGTCGGTGACCTGCTGCGCCACTACCCGCGCCGCTACGACGAGCGCGGGAAGCTGACGGACATCCGCTCGCTGGAGATCGACGAGCACGTGACGGTGCAGGCCGAGGTGCGCAAGTGCCAGAAGCGCCAGATGAAGGCGCGCCGCGGCCAGATGACCGAGGCCGTGATCACCGACGGCACCTCCGAGCTGCACCTGGTGTTCTTCGGCAAGCCGGCGTTCGTGGCCGAGCAGCAGCTGCTGCCGGGCACGCGCGCGCTGTTCGCGGGCAAGGTGGGCCGCTACCGCCAGAACCTGCAGCTCGTGCACCCGGCGTTCGAGGTCCTCACCGCGGAGCAGGACGGGTCGTCGTTCCTGCAGGCGTTCCTGCCGGTCTACCCGGCGTCGCAGCACATCAACACGTGGAACATCGCGAACTGCGTCAAGCAGCTGCTGGAGATCTGGGACGGACCGGGCGAGGACCCGCTGCCCGCCGACTTCCGCTCCGAGCACGGCCTGATCGGCCTGGAGGACGCGCTGCGGGCGATCCACCGCCCCGACAGCTGGGCGCAGATCGCCGTGGCGCAGCAACGCCTGAAGTGGGACGAGGCGCTGGCCGTGCAGCTGGCCCTGGCCCAGCGCCGCAAGGCCTCCACCGCCCGCCCCGCCCCGTCGTGCGCGCGCCGGTCCGGCGGCATCCTGGACGCGTTCGACGCGCGGCTGCCGTTCACGCTCACGGCCGGCCAGGTGGAGGTGGGGGAGCAGATCTCCGCCGACCTCGAGTCCGTGGTGCCGATGAACCGCCTGCTGCAGGGCGAGGTGGGTTCGGGCAAGGCACAACCGCTCGACTCGCTGGTGCTGACGCCGACCGGCTTCAAGCGGATGGGGGACGTTCGGGTCGGCGACGAGGTGATCGCGCCGACCGGCGAGGTCACCGTGGTGACAGGGGTCTTTCCCCAAGGGGAACGGGATGTCTACCGGGTCGTGCTGTCCGACGGGCGCAGCGTGGAGTCCGATCTGGAGCACTTGTGGGCGGTGAACACGACCGTGCGCAGGGATCGGGGAAACCCCCTGGAGGTGCTGTCGTTGCGGGAGATCCGCGACGACCTCGTGACCGCGAACGGCTCGTCCAAGTGGTACCTGCCCGTGGTGGAGGCACCTGAGCTGGAGTGCCTGGAGGAGCGTCCGCTGGATCCGTACCTGCTGGGGTTGCTGGTCGGAGGCGGCTCTCGGCTGAACGGCCGGGTGATGTTCACCAGCGCGGACCCGGAACTGCTCGTGGAGTTGACGGCGGCTCTCCCGCGCGGGGCTCACCTCGCCAAGACGCCGTCGGCGAACAAGGACGACTGGTTCGTGCTGGGGTGCCGCAGAGGTACGAACCCCGTGCTCCAGGCCCTTCGCGACCTGGGCCTCCACGGACGTCGTGCCCACGAGAAGTTCCTCCCGGAGCGCTATCTGGTCGCTCCGGTCAAAGTTCGTCACGCGCTCCTGCAGGGTCTCCTCGACACCGACGGCACCATCGACGGGAAGCGCGGATCCGACGTCACGTTCCTGTCCGCTTCTCCGCGGCTCGCCGACCAGGTCGCCTGGCTGGCCGAATCTCTCGGCGGTACCGGCCGAGTGCGGCCGGTCGAGAAGGAGGGCAAGACCTGCCACCTGGTCAGCCTCCGGCTGCCGAAAGAGTTCCCACCGTTCCGCCTCGGCAGGAAGGCGGAACTCGTGAAGGAGCGCACGAAGTACGCGAAGCCCGTACGAGCGATTCGAGCTGTCGAGCTCGTCGGGCGCAAGCCGGTGCAGTGCATCTCCGTGGCGCATCCGGACCAGCTCTACGTCACCGATCACTTCGTGGTCACCCACAACACGATGGTCGCGTTGCGGGCGATGTTGCAGGCCGTCGACGCGGGCCGTCAGGCGGCGATGCTCGCGCCCACGGAAGTCCTCGCGGCACAACACGCCCGCTCGTTGTCGGAGATGCTCGGCGACCTGGCCCAGGCCGGTCAGCTCGGCGGCGCGGAGGACGCGACCCGCGTGACGCTGCTGACGGGCTCGATGAACACGGCCCAGCGGCGCCAGGCGTTGCTCGACATCGTGACCGGCGAGGCCGGCATCGTCGTCGGCACGCACGCGATCATCCAGGAGAAGGTGGAGTTCCACTCCCTGGGTCTGGTCGTCGTCGACGAACAGCACCGCTTCGGCGTGGAGCAGCGGGCGGCCCTCTCGGCACGCGGCGAGCGGGAGAACCCGCACGTGCTCGTGATGACGGCGACACCGATCCCGCGCACGGTGGCCATGACCGTCTACGGCGACCTCGAGGTCTCCGCCCTGCGCGAGCTGCCCGGCGGCCGCTCGCCGATCAAGACCTCGGTGGTGCCGGTCCGCGAGAAGCCCGCGTGGCTCGACCGGGCCTTCGCCCGCGTGCGCGAGGAGGTGGCGGCGGGCCACCAGGCGTACTTCGTGTGCCCGCGCATCGGCGACGAGGAGCCGGCGAAGTCCGAAGACGAGGACAAGCGCCCGGCCCTGTCCGTGATCGACGTGGCGACGATGCTCGCCCAGGGCCCGTTGCGCGGCCTGCGCATCGAGATCCTGCACGGCCGCATGCCACCGGACGAGAAGGACGCCGTGATGCGCGCCTTCGCGGCCAACGAGGTGCACGTGCTCGTGGCCACCACCGTCATCGAGGTGGGCGTGAACGTCCCGAACGCCACCGTCATGGCCATCATGGACGCCGACCGCTTCGGCGTCTCGCAGCTCCACCAGCTCCGCGGCCGCGTGGGCCGCGGCAGCGCGCCGGGCCTCTGCCTCCTGGTGACGGAGATGCCCGAGATGACGGCCACCATGGAACGCCTGCGCGCCGTCGAGTCCACCCTGGACGGCTTCGAACTGGCTCAGCTGGACCTGGAGCTGCGCCGGGAGGGCGACATCCTCGGCGCAGCCCAGTCGGGACGCCGCTCGGGCCTGAAGATGCTGTCGCTGCTGCGCGACGAGGACCTCATCGCCGACGCCCGCACGGCGGCCCAGCAGGTCGTGGACGCCGATCCGGACCTGGAGAAGCACCCCGGGCTGGCGGGCATGGTGGCGACGCTGCTGACGGAGGAGAGCGCGGGCTTCCTGGAGAAGGCCTAGCCGCCGGGGGAGCGGCCGCGTCGAGGCCGCGCTGGTCGCGCCGGTCGCGGGAGCGCTGGTGCCCAGGCGGTGCGCCGCCGCGACCTGGACCGCGCTCGGTCCCCGTCCGCCTCGACCTGTGCCACCACTTCGGCCGTTCCGTCCCCGCCGGCGGCTGACCACGCGAAGAACGGCGGCCGCTGTGATCAGCGTGCCGCCGTTCCCGGGTCGGTCGTCAGTCCTTGCGGTCAGTCCTTGCGGCGCGGCTTCGGCAGCTGCTCGGTCTTCTGCTCGCTCGCGTCCACGGCCTTGCCCGGCCTCGCCGACGCACCCGGAGCCCCGGTCTTGCCCGAGTCCGCGGTCTTGCCCGAGTCCCCGGTCTTGCCCGAGTCTCCGGTCTTGCCCGTGCCCACGGCCCTGCCCGAGGCCGGAGCGGACTCCGCCTCGTCGGCGTCGGCCGAACCGTCCTCCAGAGGCTTGAGCACCGACATCGCCGCCTCCACCGCGGCCTGCGCGGCGTGGAACTGCGTGGCGAGGTTGTCGTGCGCCGCCCTCAGCGACGACTCCTTCTCGGCGGCGGCAGCGGCGCGCTGGTCCGCCTCGGCGACGGCAGCGGCGGACCGCTCCTCGGCGTCGCGCACGAGAGCGGACGTCTTGGCCTCGGCGTCGCGGACGAGCGCGGCGGCCTTCTCGTCGGCCTCGCGGACCGTGGTCTCGGCCTTGCGCGTGGCCTCCTCGACGGTGGCCGTGGCCTTGTCCTCCGCCTCGCGCAGGGTCGTCGCCGCCTTCTCCTCGGCCGCGGTGACCAGGGCGGTCGCCTGCGCGGTGGCGTCGGCGGTGGTCTTCTCGGCACGGGCGAGCGACTCGGACTCGAGCTCGGACAGGGCCTTCTCGGCCTCCGCCCGCTTGGCCGCGAGCTCGTCGGCGAGCGCCTGCAGCGTCCCGGTCCGCTCGGCCTCGGCCTCGGCGGTGATCCGCTCGGCCTCGGCGCGCGCGTCGGCCAGCACCTTCTGGTGCTCGGCGGTCAGCTTCGCCTTGAGGCCGTCGTACTCCTTGTCCAGCTCGTCGTGGTACGCCTTGTACTTGGCGTCCAGCTCGACGCGGTGGGCGTCCAGGTCGGCCGACTTCTGCTCGAACTCGGCGGCGACGCGCTCGCCGTTCGCGCGCACCTCGGAGACCAGGGTCTCGTGCTCGGTGGCGAGCTTCGCGCGCATCGCCTCGAACTCGGCCTCCAGCTCGGAGCGGCGGCCGGCGACCTGCTGGTCGAGCTCGGCGTGGCGCTGCTGGTAGCTGACCTCGAGCTGCTTGCGGCGCGCCTCGGTCTCGGCGAGCAGGCGCTGGTGGGCCTCTCGCTGCTCCGCCGCCCACTTCTCGGCCTCGCCGCGCGTCGCGGCGGCCTTGTCGAGGGCGTCCTGGCGGATGTCCGCGATCTCTTCCTCGGCCAGGCTCATCATCACGCGGACGCGCTCGGTGACGTTCGACGCGCTGACGGGGCTGTTGGCGAGGTTCTGGAGCTGGATCTTGGTCTTGTCCAGGTCCGCGCGCATCGAGTTCAGGAGTTTGGTGAGTTCCGCCACCTGCGCTGCGGCAGCGTCTCGGGAGCGGTTCGAGTTCTTGAGGTCGAACTCCAAGCGGGTGACCCGTTCGTTCACCTGTCGCTGGTTGTAACCACGAAGGACAACGTCGAAATGCGGTGTGCGGGCAGTAGGCTGCCCGGCTCCATCAGCCCCGGCCATATGGCTCACCCTACCGAGATGCTTCCCAAGATCGTCACTCGATCTGGTTAATCCCACTACCGGGTGGAGTCTGACCGGGTGGCGGGTGTCCACATCGCTCTCACCACGCGAGAATCCACGGGAGCAAGACCGATCAGGATGACACCCATCACGTGGGACAGTCCTCCCAACAGGCAAGAGTCGCACGGTAACGTGCCTCGACTGATGACCGCCGAGCAACACCGGGAGGGCACGGATGTTCCGCAAGGTTCTTGTCGCCAACCGCGGCGAGATCGCGATTCGCGCGTTCCGAGCCGCCTACGAACTGGGCGCGGGAACGGTTGCCGTCTTCCCCCACGAAGACCGCAACTCGCTGCACCGGTTGAAGGCGGACGAGTCCTACGAGATCGGTGAGCCGGGGCATCCCGTCCGCGCCTACCTGTCCGTGGAAGAGATCATCAAGGCCGCCCGCAAGGCCGGCGCCGACGCGATCTACCCGGGCTACGGCTTCCTGTCGGAGAACCCCGAGCTCGCGATGGCGTGCCGTGAGGCAGGTCTCACCTTCATCGGCCCCGTGGCCGAGGTGCTGGAGCTGACGGGCAACAAGGCGCGCGCCATCGCCGCCGCCCGCGAGGCCGGGCTGCCGGTGCTGGAGTCGAGCGCGCCGTCGTCGGACATCGACGAGCTGCTCGCGGCGTCGGAGTCCATGCGCTTCCCGGTCTTCGTGAAGGCCGTCGCCGGTGGCGGTGGCCGCGGCATGCGCAAGGTCGACGACCCGGCCGCGCTGCGCGAGGCGCTGGAGGCGGCGTCGCGCGAGGCCGAGTCGGCGTTCGGCGACCCGACGGTGTTCCTCGAGCAGGCCGTGGTCGAGCCGCGCCACATCGAGGTGCAGATCCTCGCCGACGGCCAGGGCAACGTGATCCACCTCTTCGAGCGCGACTGCTCCGTGCAGCGGCGCCACCAGAAGGTCATCGAGATCGCGCCCGCGCCGAACCTCGCCCCCGAGCTGCGCGACCGCATCTGCAACGACGCCGTGAAGTTCGCGAGGCACATCGGCTACCGCAACGCGGGCACCGTGGAGTTCCTGCTCGACCCCGACGGCAACTACGTCTTCATCGAGATGAACCCGCGCATCCAGGTCGAGCACACGGTCACGGAAGAGGTGACCGACGTCGACCTGGTGCAGTCGCAGATGCGCATCGCGTCCGGCGAGACGCTGGAGGACCTGGGCCTGTCCCAGGACACCGTCCAGCTGCGCGGCGCGGCGCTGCAGTGCCGCATCACCACCGAGGACCCGGCCAACGGCTTCCGCCCGGACACCGGCACGATCAGCGCCTACCGCTCGCCCGGTGGCTCCGGCATCCGCCTCGACGGCGGCACGGCGGGCGCCGGCATGGCCATCAGCCCGCACTTCGACTCGATGCTCGTGAAGCTCACGTGCCGCGGCCGCAACTTCGGTCTCGCCGTCGCCCGTGCGCGCCGTGCGATCGCGGAGTTCCGCATCCGCGGTGTGTCCACGAACATCCCGTTCATCCAGGCCGTGCTGGACGAGCCCGACTTCTACGAGGGCCGCGTCACCACGTCGTTCATCGAGAAGCGCCCGCACCTGCTGACGGCGCGCCACTCGGCCGACCGCGGCACGCGCCTGCTGACCTACCTCGCGGACGTCACGGTCAACCACCCGAACGGCACCCGCCCGACGGCGGTCGACCCCCGCGAGAAGCTGCCGGTCGCCGACCTCGGCGCCGAACCGCCGGCGGGCTCCAAGCAGAAGCTCGTGGAGCTCGGCCCCGAGGGCTTCGCGCGGTGGCTGCGGGAGAGCAAGGCCGTCGGCGTCACCGACACGACGTTCCGCGACGCCCACCAGTCGCTGCTCGCGACCCGCGTGCGCACCAAGGACCTGCTCGCCGTCGCGCCGCACGTGTCGCGCATGACGCCCGAGCTGCTGTCGCTGGAGTGCTGGGGCGGCGCGACCTACGACGTGGCGCTGCGGTTCCTCGCGGAGGACCCGTGGGAGCGGCTCGCGGCGCTGCGCGAGGCCGTGCCGAACATCAACCTGCAGATGCTGCTGCGCGGCCGCAACACGGTCGGCTACACGCCGTACCCGGAGGCCGTGACGAAGGCGTTCGTGCAGGAGGCGACGAACACCGGCATCGACATCTTCCGGATCTTCGACGCCCTGAACGACGTCGAGCAGATGCGTCCGGCGATCGAGGCCGTGCGCGAGACCGGGACGGCCGTCGCCGAGGTCGCGCTCTGCTACACGAGCGACCTGTCCGACCCGGACGAGCGTCTGTACACACTGGACTACTACCTCAAGCTGGCCGAGCAGATCGTCGGCGCCGGCGCGCACGTGCTGTGCGTCAAGGACATGGCGGGCCTGCTGCGGGCACCGGCCGCGTCGCGCCTGATCACCGCGCTGCGCAAGGAGTTCGACCTCCCGGTCCACCTCCACACGCACGACACGGCGGGCGGCCAGCTCGCGACGTACCTCGCGGCGATCCAGGCGGGCGTGGACGCGATCGACGGCGCCACCGCGTCGATGGCGGGCACGACGTCGCAGCCGCCGCTGTCGTCGATCGTGGCGCTGACCGACCACACCGACCGCTCGACGGGCCTGAACCTCCAGAACGTCTGCGACCTGGAGCCCTACTGGGAGGCCGTGCGCAAGATCTACGCGCCGTTCGAGTCCGGCATCCCCGGCCCGACCGGCCGCGTCTACCACCACGAGATCCCCGGTGGTCAGCTCTCGAACCTGCGCACCCAGGCCGTCGCGCTCGGCCTCGGCGAGAAGTTCGAGGAGATCGAGTCGATGTACGCGGCCGCCGACCGCATGCTCGGCCACCTCGTGAAGGTGACGCCGTCGTCGAAGGTCGTCGGCGACCTCGCGCTGCACCTCGTCGGTGCCGGCGTCGAGCCGAAGGAGTTCGAGGAGAACCCCGGCAGGTTCGACATCCCGGCGTCGGTGATCGGCTTCCTGCACGGCGAGCTGGGCGACCCGCCCGGCGGCTGGCCGGAGCCGTTCCGCAGCAAGGCGCTCGAGGGCCGTCCCGCCCCGAAGCCGGTCGAGGAGCTCTCGCCCGAGGACGAGGCGGGCCTGGCCGACGACCGCAGGGCGACCCTGAACAGGCTGCTGTTCCCGGCGCCGACCAGGGAGTTCACCGCGCACCGCGAGGCCTACGGCGACACGTCGGTGCTGCGCTCGAAGGACTTCTTCTACGGCCTGCGCCCCGGCGAGGAGTACTCCGTCGACCTGGAGCCGGGCGTCCGGCTGCTGATCGGCCTGGAGGCGATCTCCGAGGCGGACGCGCGGGGCATCCGCACGGTCATGGCGACCCTGAACGGCCAGCTGCGCCCGATCCAGGTCCGCGACCGCTCCGTGGCGGCGGACATCCCGGCCGCCGAGAAGGCCGACCGCGGCAACCCGAACCACGTCGCGGCCCCGTTCGCCGGCGTGGTGACGGCGGCCGTGGCCGAGGGCGACTGCGTGGACGCCGGTCAGACCGTCGCGACGATCGAGGCCATGAAGATGGAGGCGGCGATCACCGCCCCGAAGGCGGGTGTCGTGCAGCGCCTGGCGTTGCGCGGAGCCCAGCAGGTCGAGGGCGGCGACCTCCTGATCATCTTGGAGTGAACCCTGCTCGTCGAAGGGCCCGGTCTCTGCCCGAGACCGGGCCCTTCGTGCTGCGGGAGGCCTGGAACTCCACGACGATGCCGTGCGTTGCACCGAGCACGGGGTCAGGGAGAGGGAATCGCATCATGAAGAAGGCGTTGGCCGGCCTGCTCGGCCTGGCAGGGGTGGCGTACGCGCTGAAGGACGTGCCGCGGCAGCTCGGCGGCAAGCCGGACCCGGTCCACATGTCGCGCTCACCGCGCTACCGCGACGGCAAGTTCCACAACGACGAGAAGGTCAGCTCGGTCCCGGACCGCGACGCCTTCTCGTTGCGCGACTTCATCTTCGGCGGCGCGGACCGCAAGCCGTCCGTCGCCGTGCCACTGGTCGGACCCGCCGCGCCGGTGACCGACGGCCTGCACATCACCTGGTACGGCCACGCTTCCGCGCTGATCGAGATCGACGGCGCCGCGGTGCTGGTCGATCCCGTGTGGAGCGACCGGGTGTCGCCCTCCGCTCACGTCGGGCCTCGCCGGTTGCACCCCGTTCCGCACCAGTTGTCGGACTTGCCCGCCATCAGCGCGGTCGTCGTTTCGCACGACCACTACGACCACCTCGACATGGACACGGTGCAGAAGCTCACGTCGACCACGTCCGCGGTGTTCGTGGTGCCGCTGGGGCTGGGGGCGCACCTCGCCCGGTGGGACGTGCCGGCCTCCCGCGTGGTCGAGCTGGACTGGGACGAGTCGCACTCCGTGGACGGGTTCACGCTCACCTGCACTGCGGCACAACACTTCTCGGGCCGTTCGGTGCAGCGCGACGTGACGCTGTGGGCCTCGTGGGTGATCCGGCGCGGGGAACGGTCCGTGTTCTACAGCGGGGACACCGGGTACTTCGCCGGGTACAAGACGATCGGGGCGGCACACGGGCCGTTCGACGCCGTGCTGATGCAGGTCGGGGCTTACGGGGACGCTTGGCCCGACATCCACATGACGCCTGAGGACGGCGTCCGGGCGTTCGACGACCTGGGCGGTGGCTTGCTGATCCCCGTGCACTGGGCGACGTTCAACCTGGCGCTGCACCCCTGGGGAGAGCCGATCGACCGGGTGTGGCGGGAGGTCAAGGCCCGGGGGATGAAGCTGGCGGTGCCCCGGCCCGGGGAGCGGGTCGACGTCGACTCTCCCGGGGAGGTCGACGGGTGGTGGCAGTCGCTCGCCTGATCTTGTGGGCCTCGACCGCCTGATCTTGTCGGGGGTGCTGGGTAGGTTGTGGTGCGAGGGGTCCTGAGGGTGGGGGGACGCCTGCGTCAGCGTGGGTTGGCGGCTTCTGCGGGTGGTCGCTTTGCGGGCGGCCTGTTGCTGTTTGGCGGTTCCCTGGGGGCTCTGCCCCCAGACCCCCGGCAAACTGATCAGGGGCCCGCGCCGTTGGCGGGTTGATGGCACGCCTGTTGTGCTGGGCGGCTGCCGGTTGCGTTGGCGGTGGGGTCTGCTCAGGACGGCTCGCCGTGGTGGGCGTGGGTGTGTGGCCGCCGCCTGGGACGATGTACCCGTGACACGCATCGTTGCCGGGACCGCGGGAGGCCGCAGGCTCAAGGTCCCGCCCAAGGGCACGCGCCCCACCTCCGAGCGGGTTCGGGAGGCGCTGTTCAGCTCCCTGGAGTCGTTGATGGACCTCGACGGCGCCCGCGTGCTGGACCTCTACGCCGGCTCGGGTGCGCTGGGGTTCGAGGCGTTGAGCAGGGGAGCGGGGCACGCGACGTTCGTCGAGTCGGACAAGCGGGCCGCTGACGTGCTCAAGGGCAACGCCAAGGAGCTCGGGTTCGCGAACGTCGTGATCGCCAACCGGACGGCTGAGGCGTACGTGGTGACCGAAGGGGAGGAGTTCGACGTCGTTTTCGCCGACCCGCCCTACGCGGTGGGGGACGACGAGCTCGCCGCAGTGCTGAAGGGGATCGTGCCGAGGCTCACGGCCGATGCCGTCTTGATCGTGGAACGTGCTTCGCGAAGCGGCGAACCTGCGTGGCCTGAAGAGGTGGAATCCTTGCGCGCCAAGCGTTATGGGGACACTGCCGTGTACTGGGGGCAGGTGCGTGCCGATGGGTGACGAGAACCACGGACACGCCTGGAGGCGTCCGATCGGGTGCTAACGTCCGCTCCATGACACGTGCCGTGTACCCCGGCTCCTACGACCCGGTAACCAACGGTCACCTGGACATCATCGGGAGAGCCGCGCACCTGTTCGACGAGGTCGTCGTCGCTGTGCTGATCAACAAGAACAAGCGCACCTTGTTCTCCGTTGAGGAGCGTCAGGAGATGCTGCGCGAGGTCACGGCCCAGTGGGACAACGTGCGCGTGGACTCGTGGCACGGGCTGTTGGTCGACTACTGCCGTGAGAACAACATCAAGGCCATCGTGAAGGGCCTGCGCGCGGTCAGCGACTACGACTACGAGCTGCAGATGGCGCAGATGAACCACCAGCTCACCGGGGTCGACACGCTGTTCATGCAGGCCAGCCCGCAGTACTCCTACCTGGCGTCGTCGCTGGTCAAGGAGGTTGCGACCTACGGTGGCGACGTGTCGACGCTGCTCCCGGCGTCCATCGAGCAGCGGCTCAAGCTGCGCCTCGAGGAGAACCGCTAGAGGGTCAGCTTCATCCCCACGTGCGACGCGGTGAACCCGAGCCGCTCGTAGAAGCGGTGCGCGTCCACGCGTGACGCGTCCGTCGTCAGCTGCACGAGGCCGCAGCCGCGTGCGCGGGCCTCGTCGACGGCCCACTTCACCAGCTGTTCTCCCAGGCCGTGGCCGCGCTGGTCGGAGCGCACCCGCACGGCCTCGACGGTCGCGCGGGTCATGCCCAGGCGCGAGAGGCCGGACGTGAACGTGAGCTGCAGCGTGCCCACGACCTCGCCGGACTCGTCGACCGCGACGGCCAGGTACTGGTGCGGGTCGGCGTCGATGACCTCGAACGCCGCCAGGTAGGCCGGGTCGCCCGGCTTCTCGCGCCGTGCGCCCAGCGGGTCGTCCGCCAGCATCGCCACGATCGGGTGGACGTCAGCGGCGGTGGCCCGCCTGATTGTGATCTTCACGGTTCCCCCAGGTGGATGTGGGGGAAATCCTGACACGCCCTGCCGATCTCCCGGAGCGCGGGAGATCGGCAGGGCACACTTGTGGGTGGGAGTCACAGGGGTTAGGGAGTGAGACGTGTACCGGGTGTTCGAGGCTCTCGACGAGCTCGTCACGATCGTCGAGGAAGCGCGCGGAGTTCCGATGACCTCGGGCTGCGTCGTGCCGCGCGGCGACGTGCTCGAACTTCTCGACGACGTGCGCGACGCGATCCCAGCCGAGCTCGACGACGCGCAGGACGTGCTGGACCACCGCGACGAGGTCGTCGGCAAGGCCAAGCACGAGGCCGAGACCGGCGTGTCCAAGGCCCGCGCGGACGCGGACCGCATGCTCGCCGAGGCCCAGGCCGAGGCGGAGGCGATGCTGTCCGACGCGCGCGCCCGTGCCGAGCGGATGATCGCCGAGGCCGAGGACCAGGCGGAGCGGACCGTCGCCGCGGGCCGGCAGGAGTACGACGACCTGGTGGGCCGGTCGCACGCCGAGGCCGAGCGGATGATCCAGGCGGGTCGCGCGAACTACGAGCGCGCCACCGAGGACGGCCGCGCCGAGCAGGCGAGGCTCGTCAACGAGCAGGAGGTCGTCCGGGCCGCGCACGCCGAGGCGGCGCGCATCCTCGACGCCGCGCAGAACGAGTCCATCCGGCTGCGGTCGGAGTGCG
The DNA here is from genome assembly GCF_036321065.1 of Lentzea sp. DG1S-22. Taxonomy (NCBI): domain Bacteria; kingdom Bacillati; phylum Actinomycetota; class Actinomycetes; order Pseudonocardiales; family Pseudonocardiaceae; genus Lentzea; species Lentzea sp. DG1S-22. The sequence goes on from NZ_CP143276.1 coordinate 7,407,752, forward strand.
ACGCGTACGTCGACGGCAAGCTCGCGGACTTCGAGGACCTCCTCGCGCACACCCTCAGGTCGGTCGGCAAGGGTCGTTCGCACCTGCGCGGACCGGCCGTCGCGGGTGCCGCGGCGCCGTTCGACTACGGCTCCTGACGAACCAGCCCGGTTCTCCGGCGCCTGAACGTGTGATTCGCGCTACGTCGGACAGGTGCGATCACCTGGCGATTTCACGCGCGGGGCCGTCGTCCCGTACCCTGGACCGGCTGGACGTGGTAGGTCCCCGCCGGCAACCAATCTGATCATGACTGAGCATCGTCACGCGTCCACGCGTCCCACAGCATCCGGTCCCTGGGTCTTCGACACCAGGGATCTCGGCCGTCGCGCCGGGTCCAGCCGACCCTTCGTCCGGTCGGTTCCCGCGGCAGGCATGGGGCTCCTCGGCGTGATCGCGGTGCCAGAAGGCGGAGAGGTGGAGCTCGACCTCCTGACCGAGTCGGTCGTGGAGGGCGTGCTCGTGTCGGGGACGGCGTTCGCCAAGGTCGAAGGTGAGTGCTCGAGGTGCCTCGAGCCCATCACCGATGAGGTTGAAGTCCGGATCACGGAGCTCTACGCGTATCCGGACAGCACCACGGACGAGACCACTGAGGAAGACGAGGTCAGCCGGATCGAGAACGATCTGATCGACCTCGAGCCTGTGGTGCGGGACGCCATCGTCCTCGCGTTGCCGCAGGCGCCGCTCTGCGAGCCGGACTGCAAGGGGCTTTGCTCCGAGTGTGGTGGCAGGTGGGCGGAGCTCGGGCCCGACCACGGGCATGAGACGATTGACCCTCGTTGGGCCGCGTTGCAAGAGCGGTTCAGCGATGACAACTCGGAGGAGAAGTAGTCGTGGCCGTCCCGAAGCGGAAGATGTCGCGTTCGAACACCCGTGCGCGCCGTTCCCAGTGGAAGACGTCTGCTGTGCACCTGGTGGCGTGCCAGAACAAGGCTTGCCGTCAGCCGAAGCCGCAGCACGTCGCCTGCCCGGCCTGTGGTCAGTACGCTGGCCGCCAGGTCGCTCAGCCGGCCTGATCTCCTCGCCGTCGTAGTGGGGGAAAGCCGCCGCGCGCACCGCAAGCGGACCGCGCGGACCTGCTCGAAGCGCTCGGCGTCCAGTTGGACGCCGAGCTGCTCGTGCTCGCACTCACCCACCGGTCGTACGCGTACGAGAACGGCGGGCTTCCGCCGAACGAGCGTCTCGAGTTCCTGGGAGACGCGGTTCTGGGGCTGGTCGTCACCGACCACCTCTACCGCACCCATCCTGATCTTCCCGAGGGTCAACTCGCGAAGCTCCGTGCCAGCGTGGTGAACATGCACGCACTGGCGGGCGTAGCGCGTGACCTGGGCAAGGGCGGGCTCGGTGCACACCTGCTGCTCGGTCGTGGCGAAGAGCTGACCGGCGGCAGGGACAAGGCGAGCATTCTCGCCGACGGCCTCGAGGCCGTCATCGGTGCGGTGTACCTGCAGTTCGGTATCGATACCGCACGAACGTTCGTTCACCGGCTGTTCGATCCGCTCTTGGCCAAAGCTCCGCTTTTGGGTGCTGGACTGGACTGGAAGACAAGCCTGCAGGAGCTCACCGCTCAAGCCAGCCTCGGCGTCCCGGAGTACCGCGTGGACGACCAGGGGCCGGACCACCGCAAGGAGTTCACCGCCACGGTGCTCGTCGGTGGCCAGCCTTACGGCAAGGGTGATGGGCGCACCAAGAAGGAAGCCGAGCAGAAAGCCGCTGAAGCGGCTTATCATGTTCTGCACGAGCGGGTCAAGGCCGAGCAGGATTCGGTCAAGGCCACGAACGGGCAGAACGGCGCCTCGGTGACGCCAGGGACCCTCCCATCCGAGGAAGACTGAGACACGCGATGTATGCGACCAGGAACCGCGCCAACCGCCGCACCCGCACCGTCCGCGGGCCGGTGAACACCTCCCGCAGCGGAGGCATCCAGGGACTTGTGCTGGTCAGGGACACGAGCCGCGCGGGCGTGTGGGTGCTCAAGCCCACCAAGCCGCAGGCCGCCGTGATCGAGGCACAGCCCGTCGACGAGGGCAAGTCCGAAGCCTGACGTGCCCGAACTCCCAGAGGTCGAGGTAGTACGCCTCGGCCTCGAAGCCCACGTCGCCGGCCGGGTCATCTCCTCGGTAGAGGTGTTGCACCCGCGCGCCATCCGCCGGCACGACCTGGGCTCCGCGGACTTCTGCGCGCGCTTGGCCTCGCAACCGATGGTGGCAGCCAAGCGCCGCGGCAAGTACCTCTGGGTGGAACTGGCCGACAAAGCCGCCCTGCTCGCACACCTGGGCATGAGCGGCCAAATGCTCGTCCAACCCTCGTCGGCCCACGACGAGAAGCACCTGCGCGTCCGCTTCACGTTCGAAGACGGCGGGCCCGAACTCCGTTTCGTGGACCAGCGCACCTTCGGTGGCTTGGCCCTGGCGGAGCTGGTCGAGGTGGACGGGACTCTCGTGCCCGACTCGGTCGCGCACATCGCCCGCGACCCGATGGATCCTCTCTTCTCCCGTGATGCTGCCGTGCGCGCGTTGCGCCTGCGTCACACGGAGATCAAGCGCGCCTTGCTGGACCAGACCCTCGTGTCCGGGATCGGCAACATCTACGCCGACGAGGCTCTCTGGCGTGCCCGTCTGCACGGCACCCGGATGACGGACAAGCTGAGCCGTGCCAAGGCCGCCGAGGTGCTGGACCACGCTTCGGACGTGATGCGTGAGGCGCTCGGGCAGGGCGGGACCTCGTTCGACGCTTTGTACGTCAACATCAACGGGCAGTCCGGGTACTTCGACCGGTCCTTGAACGCTTACGGGCAGGAGAACCGGCCCTGCAAGCGGTGCGGGGCGATGATGATCCGGGAGCCGTTCATGAACCGGTCCTCGTTCTCCTGCCCTCGTTGTCAGCCTCGCCCCCGGGCTTGAGGATCTTCGTCAGCTCTGTGCGGGTTTTGAGGTAGCCGGCGCCCTCCGGTTCGCCTTTCGCAAGCGTGCGGCAACGGCTCGCGCCCGTTGAAATCGATCTTCCCAAGCGCATCCAACGTATCCGGGAGCCCCAGGGATCTTCCGGAGGGAACAACGGGTTAGACAGTACTGTGCGATGCGTAGTAGTGTTCACGGCGCAACAGTGCCTGACCCCTGGAAGAGGGGGTCCGGCCTGGGTCGGAGGGGCCATGGACACCAGTCAGCTGCTCAAAGGGGTGCTGGACCTGGCCGTCCTTGCGGTACTGCGCAAGGACGACGGGTACGGGTACGACGTGGTGCGCAGACTGCGCGCCGGGGGATTGGACGAAGTGGGCGACGCGTCGGTGTACGGGACGCTGAGGCGGCTCTACAACGCCGGGATGCTGACCTCGTACGTGGTGCCCAGTGAAGAGGGGCCGCACCGCAAGTACTACAGCATCAACGAGACCGGGCGGGCGCGCCTGGCTGAGTCGAGGGAGACGTGGAGGTCGTTCGCCAGCACGTTGGACGGCCTGCTCGAGGAGGTCGCAGCATGAACACGCAAGCGCTCGGTGTCGAGCACTACCTGGCCGGGATGCGTGCCGCCCTCGACGACCTGCCGGCCAACGAGGTCGCCGAGATCCTGGAGGACGTCGAGGCGCACGTCGCCGAGCTGTCCACGGAACTCCGGGAGGACGAGACGCTCGAGCAGCGGCTCGGGTCGCCGGAGCAGTACGCGCAGGAGCTGCGGCAGGCCGCCGGCTATCCGCCGAGGACCGAGCGGTTGCCGGTGACGACCAAGCAGTCGTGGCTGTCGCGTCCGAGGGCTGCCGCGTGGGGGCTCGTCGTGGCCACCGGTGTGACGTTGCTGGCCGGGGCGGCGGCGTTGCGGGAGCCGGCGGTGTTGTTGCTGCCGGGGGTGATCCTCGTGTTGAGCCTGGCGCTCGTGCACGACCGCGGTCCGGTGCAGCAGGAGATCATGAACCTGCCGGAGACGCACCGGCTCAAGAAGTGGCTCACGCCTGAGGAGGGCACGCCGGCGGAGCGTGCCATCACGTACCTGAAGTCGTTGCAGCCGGCGTGGTGGTTGGTGCGGGCCGGTCTGCTCGGTCTCGGGGCCGTGTTGCTCGCGGGGCGCGACATCCTCGGGTTCCTGGCGATCGCCGCCATCGCCGTGGTGTCGGTGTTCGCCGGGCCGCGGGCCAAGGTCGACCGGCGCTGGCTGTGGTTCAGCCTGCCCGCTTCGGCGTTGGCGGTCGGGTTGTTGTTCCAGGTCATCGACGTGACCGCGGGGCAGCTCGGGTACAACGCCTCGCGCTCGTCGTACCAGCCGCCCATCGTCGAGTCGTACGAGAACATCTACGCGTACGACGAGAACGGCAAGTTGCTCACGAACGTCTTGCTGTACGACCAGGACGGCAGCCCCATCAACGCGCCGCGGAGCTACAACGGCTGCAACATGCCCGGCAACGGGCCCGAGCCGGTCATTCCCGCCAACCGCTATCCGCGGCCTCAGATCGACTACGAAAACGGTGTTTGTTACACAGTGACACCGTCCGTGACCGCTCCGTCATCGACGTCGTCAACGCCGAGTTCGGTACCGGAGAGTTCTGGAAGTGCGACTTCGAGCTCGGTACCACCTACTTCTGTGTCACCGAGCAAGTAAAGCCGGGAGCGGGACCTGTCGGGGGGTCCCGCTCCTACTTGTTCTCCTGCGGGTCCGCCAGGTGGCGCAATACCGGCATGGCCGAGCGCAGGTGTTCTCTGTCTTCCGGGGAAAGCTCGGACATTCTTTCACTCAATAGTTCGGCTTCGCCGTGAGCGAGCGACAGGATCGTCTCGCGGCCGACTTCGGTGAGCACGACTATCGTCGCTCGTCCGTCGGCGGCGTCGGGCTCGCGGCGCACGAGGCCGGTGGACTCGAGGCTGGTCACGACGGTTGTCGCGGTCGGCTGCGAACACAGCGCGCGCACCGCGATCTCGCCGATCCGCATCGGGCCGTGGGCGCTCAGTTCTGACAGCACCAATAACTGGGTGGGTTGCAAACGACGGGCCGGAGCGGCCTGTCGAAGACTTCGCACCAGCCGGTGCACGGCCACCACGAGTTGAAGTGCCTCGTGGTTGGTGACGGTGGTGGGCATCGTTTCTCCGCGCGCATGTGATTGTCCGAATTCGGACACGAACCCTGGCACTTTCCCTCATTCACGCTCTGCGCGCTATCCGCCAACTGCCGATAACCCATTCGGCCGTTGTGGTGACGCGGGGTGTCACCGCGTGCGTCCGACGCACTTGAATGTGCTGGTAAACGGCGTAAAAAGCGCAACCCGGCTCACTCGAACGGTCGCCGGGTTGAAGCGGGATTCAACGAGACAGATCCGCTGTCAGAACTGTGGGAAGGCGCACTGGTTTCGCCGTGTGGCGCAGCGCATACACCCGAACGGTCCACGGGTGATCAGGGGCAGACTGGGCTGGTGAGTGCGAAAACCCGTCGCGGCGAACTCCGCATCTACCTCGGCGCCGCTCCCGGTGTGGGGAAAACGTTCGCCATGCTCAGCGAAGCGCACCGCCGACGGGAACGCGGCACCGACGTGGTCATCGGATTTGTGGAGACCCACGGCCGGACGAGGACGGCCGAACTGGTCGAAGGCCTGGAAATCGTCTCGCGCAGGTCTTCGGTGCACCGCGGCGTCGAACTCACCGAGATGGACGTCGACGCCGTGCTGGCCCGTGCGCCGCAGGTCGCCGTCGTCGACGAACTCGCGCACACGAACGTCCCCGGCTCCCGCAACGCGAAGCGGTGGCAGGACGTCGAGGAGCTCCTCGGAGCGGGCATCGATGTGCTCTCCACGGTCAACGTGCAGCACCTGGAATCGCTCAACGACGTCGTGCAGCGCATAACGGGCGTTCCGCAGCGGGAAACCGTGCCCGACGAGGTAGTGCGGAATGCGAATCAGATCCAGCTCGTCGACCTGACGCCGGAAGCGCTGCGCCGCCGGCTCGCCCACGGCGACGTCTACGCGGCGAACAAGATCGACGCGGCGCTCGGCAACTACTTCCGCGTCGGAAACCTGACCGCGCTGCGCGAACTGGCGCTGTTGTGGGTTGCTGACCAGGTCGATGTCGCGTTGCTGCGCTATCGGGCGGAGCAGCAGATCACGGACACGTGGGAGACGCGCGAACGAGTCGTCGTCGCCATCACCGGTGGTACGGAAAGCGAGACGTTGATCCGTCGCGCTCGTCGCATCGCCACGCGCGCGGGTGGTGACCTTCTCGTCGTGCACGTGCTCAGAGGTGATGGGCTCGCAGGGGCGGATCCGCACTCACTGCAGAAGTACCGCAAGCTCGCCGACGACGTCGGTGCGACCTTCCACACCGTTGTCGGTGATGACGTCCCCACGGCTCTGCTTGAGTTCTCGCGCGGCGTCAACGCCACTCAGCTCGTGGTCGGCACCTCGCGCCGCTCACGGTTCGCGCGCGTGTTCTCGGCAGGGATCGGCTCCACGGTCGTGCAGGAGTCCGGGGCGATCGACGTCCACATGGTCACCCACCCCGCGACGGCCAGCGGCTGGCGGGCGCGGTTCGCGGGCAGTCCGCTGAAGCCGAGCCGGCTCGCCTGGGGCTGGTTCCTGGCCGTTGCCGGGCCCGCGCTGGTCACGGCTGCGGGAGCGTCGCTGCGGAGCGGCTTGAACTTCTCCACCAACGTCATCGGCTACCTGCTGGTCACGCTGGTCGTCGCGATCGTCGGCGGCCTGGGGCCCGCGATCGCGGCCGCGCTGGTCAACGCGCTGCTGCTGAACTTCTTCTTCACCGAACCCCTCTACACGTTCACCATCGACGCCCAGCAGAACGTGCTCACCTTCTTCGCGATGATCATCATCGGCGTCTCCACGGCGTTGGTCGTGGACTATGCCGCCAGACGCGCCACACAGGCAGCGCGCGCACGCACCGAGGCCACGCTTCTCGCCTCGTACGCGCGCACTGTTCTGACGCACCCGTATCCGCTCGCACGGCTGTTGGAGAAGGTGAAGGAGAACTTCGGCCTGGCGTCCGTCGCCCTGCTGGAACGCGCGGACGGCGCCTGGGACCGGGTCGCGTGCGTCGGCGCGGGCCCGTGCGACGAACCCGACGAGGCGGACGTCGACATCGCCGTGACGCCGGACGTGCACCTGGCGTTGCGCGGACGCTCGCTGCCCGCGTCGGACCGCCGCGTGCTGGAGGCCGCCGCCGGTCAGGCGTTGCTCGCGCTGAGGCAGCAGCGCATGGCCGAGCAAACCCTCGAAGCGCAGCGGCAGGCCTCGCGCACCGAGCTGCGCACCGCGCTGCTCTCGGCCGTCGGCCACGACCTCCGCACGCCGCTGACCTCGATCAAGGCATCCGTCGGCTCGTTGCGCGACCCCGAGCTCACCCTGTCGGCGGAGGACACCGCCGAGCTGCTGGAGGCGGTCGAGGAGTCGGCGGACCGCCTCACCGCGCTCGTCGACAACCTGCTCGACTCGTCCCGCCTCGCCACGGGAGCCGTGTCGCCGCAGTTCCGCGCGGTCGGCTACTACGAGGCCGTCGCACGGGCGCTGAGCGGCCTCGGCGGCGACGTCGAGGTCGACGTCCCGGAGTCGCTCCCACCCGTGCGCGCCGACGTCGGACTCCTCGAACGAGTGATCGCCAACGTCGTGGGCAACGCGCTGCGCTACGCCGGAGCCGTCGCCATCAGGGCGTCCGCGCACGGCTCGGAGGTGGAGCTGCGCGTCGTCGACCACGGTCGCGGTCTGCCCGCCGGTGCCGCGGAGCAGGTGTTCGCGCCGTTCCAGCGCCTCGGCGACCGCACGCCGGGTGGCGTTGGTCTCGGTCTGAGCGTGGCGAAGGGCTTCACCGAGGCCATGGGAGGCACGATCACCATGGAGGACACACCCGGTGGCGGCCTCACCGTGGTGATCTCGCTTCCCGCCGAGGAGAGGAACGCGTGACGAAGGTACTGGTGGTCGACGACGAGCCGCAGATCGTGCGCGCGCTGCGGATCAACCTCTCGGCGCGCGGCTACGAGGTGCTCACGGCCCCCGACGGCGCCACGGCGCTGAGGCTCGCCGCCGACGGCAAACCGGACGTCGTCGTCCTCGACCTCGGCCTGCCCGACATGGACGGCACCGACGTCATCGCGGGCCTGCGCGGCTGGACGACCCTGCCGATCATCGTGCTGTCCGCCCGCACCGACTCGACCGACAAGGTCGACGCCCTGGACGCCGGCGCCGACGACTACGTGACGAAACCGTTCGGCATGGACGAGCTCCTCGCCCGCCTGCGCGCCGCCGTCCGCCGCTCGGCCGTGGCGGGCCCCGAGGACGAGCCGGTCGTGAAGACCGCGTCGTTCACCGTCGACCTGGCGGCCAAGCGCGTGCTCAGGGACGGCGCCGAGGTGCACCTCACGCCCACCGAGTGGGGGCTGCTGGAGGTCCTCGCCCGCAACGCGGGCAAGCTCGTCGCGCAGAAGCAGCTGCTCAGGGACGTCTGGGGGCCCGCCTACGAGAAGGAGACGCACTACCTGCGCGTGTACCTCGCCCAGCTGCGGCGCAAGCTGGAGCCGGAGCCCGCACGGCCGCGGCACCTGCTGACCGAGGCCGGCATGGGGTACCGGTTCGAGCTCTGAGCCGTCAGGACTGCGGGTCCGGCGCGGCCGAGCTGGAGGAGCCCGACGACGGCGGCGCGGTGGTCTCCGACGCCGAGGAACTGGACGTCGTCGGTGCCGGTTCCTCGATCGACGTGGGCGGGTTGCTCTGCGACCGCGTCGGCTCCGCCGGGTTCGTCGTCACCTGCGGCTGGTCGGGCGTCCCGGGCTTCGGCTGCTGCTCCTGCGGGCGTGCCGCCTGCCTGCGGTCCTGCTTCGCCTGCGACGACGGGGCGCCGGACGACACGGTGACCACGACGGTGCTCGTGCTGCCGTCGGGTGCGACACTGGTGATGGTCTGCACGACGTCGGCCGCCGTGCGTTCCGGGCTCGCCTCGCGGCCGGACGCGGCGAGCATGGACGCCACCGTGGCGAACAGCGTCGCGACGACCACGCCGCCCGCAGCGAGCATCACGGCCGTGCCCACGCGCTTCGCCGGAGCCTCTGCCGGTGACTGCGGATGATCTTCCTCGAACACACCCATCTCCTCGTGGGAAACCCGGTCGGATGGACTTGCGTTCGAGTTATCGGCGGAAACACACCAAGGCCTCAGCAGAGCCACACCTTCGTGTAGCTCTGCGTCACAGGGCGGTGACTGGCGTAACCCTAAGAGGTCGTCGTCGTTGTCGTCGGGTCCGCGGTGGTGGTCGTCGTCGGTTCCGTGGTGGTGACCGGCGGCTTGGTGGTCGTCGGCGGGTCCGACGTGACCACCGGCGGCGGGTCCTCGGTCGTGACCGTCGTCGTCGTGCCGTCCGGACGCGTGATGGTCGTGACGCGCGTCGGCTTCTTCGACGTGGTGGTGGTCGTCGTCGAGGTCGTCGCCTCCACCGTCGTCGACGTCTGCTCGACCGACGAGCCCGGCGTGGACGTCGGCACGATGCTCAGGGCGTCGCGCACGGCCTCCTTGCGCGGGGGCTGGGTCGCGGGCGACTCGGTGGCGCTGTCCGAGCCCGCCGCGAGCGAGGCGACGGCGGCGAAGACGGTCGCCAGCACGACGCCCGACGCGGCGAGGACGATCTGCGGCGCGCCTCGGCGCCAGCGCGGGCTCGAGTCCGGTTCCGGGCTCTCGTACACGAAGTTTCCCCTGCTCAAGCTGTCAGCGGCCGAAGTTCTGGGTCCAGTAGTTGCCTCGCGTGTCGAGGCCCACGCCCATCGTGGTGAAGCTGCAGTTCTCGATGTTTTCGCGGTGGCCCGTCGAGTTCATCCAGCCGGTCACGACCGCCTGGGGCGTCGGGTAGCCCTTCGCGATGTTCTCGCCGCCGGGCCTCGGGTAGCCCGCTTCCTTCATCCGCACGTCGAACGTCCTGCCGTCCTGCGACGTGTGCGAGAAGTAGTTCTTGGTGGCCATGTCCGTGCTGTGGGCCTGGGCGGCGGTCGTGATGCGGTCGTCGATCACGAGGGCCTTGCAGCCGGCGGCGGCGCGGGCGTCGTTCACGAGCGCGAGCACGGCCTGCTCCGGCGTCTGGCCGGCGGGCGGCTTCGGCGGCTGGACGGGCGGCTTCGGCGCTTCGGGAGGCGTCGTCGTCGTGGTGGTGGTGGCGGGAGCCGCTGACGAGGTGGTGGAGGAGGGCGTCGCCGTCGTCGACGAGGTGGTGGGAGCGGAGGAGGACGACGAGGCCGTGGGAGTGCCGATGCCGGTGCTGCCGTCTTCGGGCGGAGTCCGGCTGCCGGGGGCGGCGGCGTTGCCCGTGCCGAACTGGTTCGCCGCGTCGGTGCTCTCCTGCTGCGCGGCGGTGGTGAAGCCGATGCCGAGAGGGGAGGTTCCGGTGATGGCGAGGCCGCCGATTCCGGTTGCACCGATCAGCAGGCCGAGTAAGAGGCTGCGGGCACTCACGGGTCGGGACCGTACCACTAATGGGTGACACCCCAGAGTGCGTCATCCGTCACCTTCGGTCACTGCGCCACCATTCGGAGGTGGACGTACGACTGAACGCCTGGGTGCGTGGACGGGTGCAGGGTGTGGGTTTTCGCTGGTGGACGCGCGCCAGAGCGCTGGAGCTGGACCTGGTCGGAAGTGCTTCGAACCGGCCGGACGGGCGGGTCGAGGTGGTGGCCGAGGGTTCGCGGGAGAAGTGTGAACAACTGCTGGAAGCTCTCCGATCGGGTGACACCCCAGGGCACGTCGAATCGGTGGGTGAGCAGTGGTCCGCCGCCCGGGGTGACCTGACCGGCTTCGTCGAACGCTGAACCTTCCGCGGGAGGATGGCGTAGTAGGAGATCGTGGACTCCTCAGAAGACGTCCTCATCCAGCTGTACGACCGCTGGAGAGGCCCGCTGCTGCACTACGTGCTGCGGCTGGTCGACGGCGACTACCAGCAGGCCGAAGACGTCGTGCAGGAGACCCTGCTCCGCGCGTGGCGGCACCACGAGGAGTTGAAACCGGACGACGCGGCGCCGTGGCTCTACACGGTCGCCAAGAACCTCGTGATCTCCGGGTACCGCCGCCGCAACGCACGCGCGACCGAGGTGCCGCTCGAACCGGTGGACCTCCCGCCGGTCAGCGACCAGGTCGAGCACGTGCTGCAGACGTGGCAGGTCGCGTCGGCGCTGAGAGCGCTCACGCCCGAGCACCGGACGGTCGTCATCGAGCTGTACTACCGCCGCCGCACCGTCGCGGAGGCCGCCAAGACGCTCGGTATCCCGCCGGGCACGGTCAAGTCGCGCTGCTTCTACGCACTGAGGGCGCTGCGCGACGCACTGGAGGAGAGAGGGGTGACCGGGGCGTGAGCTGCCAGCACACCGTCGACGTCGGCGCCTACCTCTTCGGCGCGCTCGACCTCGGGGAACGAGCCGCGTTCGAACGCCACCTCGGCACCTGCGACTGCTGCCGGGCCGAGATGCTGCGGCTCGCCCCGCTGCCGGGCCTGCTCGGCCGCCTGACCCCGCAGGACGTCGAGAACCTCGACGAGATCGCCTCCTGCCCGCCGGGGCCGGACCGGCAGCGCCGCGTGGCACTGGTCTGCGCCGCCGTCCTCGTGGCGCTGGCGCTGGCCGGCGGGATCCTGTTCCTGCGGCCACCGCCCGCGCCCACGTGGGCGGCCAGGGACCCCGGCACCGGTGTGGACGGCGAGGTCTCGATGGTCTCGAAGTCGTGGGGCACGGAGATGTGGTTCAAGCTCGGCGACGTCAAACCGGGTGCGCGCTGCAAGGTCATCGTGTTCGACCGGCGGGGCCAGCGCGAGGTCGGCGGCTGGTGGGGGTCCGACCACGGCCCTGACGAGCGCATTCCCGGTTCCACGTCGTTCCGGGTGGACCAGATCGACAGGCTGGAGGTGTCGGACGAAAGCGGGCTGCTCGTCACCCTGCGTCCCTAGACGCGCAGGTCAAGGCACGCCTCCCGCGACCGCCGCAAGCGCTTGGGTACTCTGCCCGGCGTGCATCTCAAGAGCCTGACGCTGAAGGGCTTCAAGTCCTTCGCCTCGGCTACCACGCTGCGCTTCGAGCCCGGCATCACCTGCGTGGTCGGACCCAACGGGTCCGGCAAGTCCAACGTGCTCGACGCGCTGCGCTGGGTGATGGGCACGCAGGGTGCCAAGGACCTGCGCGGCGGCAAGATGGAGGACGTCATCTTCGCCGGCACGTCCGGCCGCGCGCCGCTCGGCCGCGCCGAGGTGACGCTGACGATCGACAACTCCGACGGCGTGCTGCCGATCGAGTACACCGAGGTGTCGATCACCCGCCGCATGTTCCGCGAGGGCGCCACCGAGTACGAGATCAACGGCAACTCGTGCCGCCTCATGGACATCCAGGAGCTGCTGTCGGACTCCGGCATCGGCCGCGAGATGCACGTGATCGTCGGTCAGGGCCAGCTCGCCGCGATCCTCGAGTCCAAACCGGAGGAACGGCGCGCGTTCGTCGAAGAGGCCGCCGGCGTCCTCAAGCACCGCAAGCGCAAGGAGAAGGCGCTGCGCAAGCTCGAGGCGATGCAGGCGAACCTGACGCGCCTCACCGACCTCACCGCCGAGCTGCGCCGCCAGCTCAAGCCCCTGGGCAAGCAGGCCGAGATCGCCCGCCGCGCGCAGGTCGTCCAGTCCGAGCTGCGGGACTCCAAGCTCCGCCTGCTCGCCGACGACCTGGTGACGCAGCGCGCGGCCATCGCGCAGGAGGAGCACGACGAGGCGAAGGCCCGCGAGCGCCGCGCCGAGGTCGAGAAGTCGCTGCAGGCCGCGCAGTACCAGCAGAACGAGCTGGAGGAGCGGGTCGCGGCCGACTCGCCGAAGCTGCAGGCCGCGCAGGACACCTGGTACCGGCTGTCCGCTCTGGAGGAACGCCTGCGCGGCACGGTCCGGCTCGCGGCCGAACGCGCGCGGCACCTCTCCGCCGACGTGGACGCCCCCAGCAGGGGCCGCGACCCCGACGACCTCGACCGCGAGGCCGAGGAGACCGCCGAGATGGAGCTGGAGCTCCAGGAAGGCGTGACCGAGGCCCGCATCGCCCTGGCCGAGGCCGTGGAGACGCGCGCCGAGCTGGAACGCATGGTCTCGCAGGCGGAGAAGGCCCACATCGCCGCCGTCCGCGCCATCGCCGACCGCCGGGAGGGCCTCGCCCGCCTGTCCGGTCAGGTGGAAGCGTTGCGCAGCAAGACGAACGCCACCGCCGAGGAGATCGAACGCCTCTCCGTCACGGTGGCGGAGGCCGCCGAACGGGTCGAGTTCGCGTCGATGGAACTGGCCGAGGCCCGCGAGATCACCGGCACCGAGGACGAGGACGACCACGACCTCGACGAACGCCACCGCCAGGCCGTGCAGTCCAACGACGCGGCACGCCAGCGCGTCGAGGAGCTGGTCAAGGCCGAACGCACGGCAGAACGCGACATCGCGTCGTGGCGGGCCCGCGTCGACGCTCTCTCGTTGGGTCTCACGCGCAAGGACGGTGCGGGAGCGCTGCTCGCGTCGGACGTGCCGGGCCTGCTGGGCTCCGTCGCCGCGCTGCTGACCGTCGAACCGGGTTTCGAGGTGGCGCTGGCCGCCGCGCTCGGCCCGATCGCCGACGCCGTCGCGGTGTCGTCCGGGGACGGCGCGCTGGCCGCCCTGAAGCTGTTGAAGGAGAAGGACGCCGGTCGCGCGGGAGTGCTGATCGGCTCCGGCGGGTCCACTGTGGACACCTCCACGTGGGGTCACCTGCCGGACGGCGCGCGCTGGGCGATCGACGTCGTGCACGCGCCCGAGGCGTTGCGCCCGGCGCTCGCGCGAGCACTGGACCGCCTCGCCGTGGTCGACGACCTCGACACGGCGGCACGCCTGAACGTGCGCGCGGTGACCCGTGAAGGCGACGTTTTCGGCTCCGACTGGGCCGTCGGCGGCTCGGGTGGCCAGGGTCAGAGCGTGATCGAGGTGCAGGCCGCGGTCGACGAGGCCCAGGAGCAGCTGGCGACGGCGGAACGGGCGCTGGAGCACGCCTCCGCGGCGCTCGAAGGTGCCCGCGCCGAGCAGCAGGCCCGCCGCAAGGTGCTCGACGCGGTCAAGGAGGCCGTGCAGGAGGCCAAGGTCCGCCAGGCCCGCTCCGGCGAGCGGTTGAACCGGATGGCCGCGGCCGTGCGGTCCGCGGAGGCCGAGGTCGCCCGCATCACCGAGCAGCGCTCCAAGGTCGAGCGGTCCCGCGAGGAAGCCCTGATGAAGCTGGGCGAGCTCGAGGAACGGCTGCTGATGGCCGAGGAGGAGCAGACCCTCGAGGACGAGCCGGACACCGACCAGCGCGACGCGCTGTCCGCGGAGCTGGCTCAGGCCCGTCAGGCCGAAATGGACGCCCGCCTGGTGCAGCGCACGGCAGAAGAGCGCGCACGGGCCGTACAGGGCAAGGCAGACGCCTTACGCCGTGCCGCCCGCGCCGAGCGTGAGGCTCGCGAACGCCACGCCCGCGCCACGGCGCACCGTGCGCGCGGTGCGGTCGTCGCGAAGGCCGTCGTCCGCGGCGGTGAGCAGGCGTTGGAACGCATCGAGATCTCGCTGGCCCGCGCCGCCCGTGAGCGCGACCTGGCCCAGGAACGCCGCCAGCAGCACGAGCTCCTGCTGACCCAGGTGCGCAACGTGGTGCGCGAGATGTCCGGCGAGCTGGAGAAGCTCGTCGACGCCGTGCACCGCGACGAGGTGCTGCGCGCCGAGCAGCGCATGCGCATCGAACAGCTGGAGACCAAGATCGCCGAGGACTTCGGCATCGGCCTCGACGACCTGGTCAACGAGTACGGCCCCGACGTGATGGTGCCGGCGTCGGCCGCCGAGATGGCCGAGTACCAGGCCGCCAAGGACCGCGGCGAGCAGGTCTCCGAACCGCAGCCCATGCCGTACGACCGCGACACCCAGGCCCGCCGCGCCAAGCGGGCCGAGCGCGACCTGTCGTTGCTGGGCAAGGTGAACCCGCTCGCGCTGGAGGAGTTCGCGGCCCTGGAGGAGCGCTACAAGTTCCTCTCCACGCAGCTCGAGGACATCAAGGACACCCGCCGCGACCTGCTCACCGTCGTGAAGGAGGTCGACGACAAGATCCTCGAGGTCTTCACGCTGGCCTACGAGGACGTGGCGCGCGAGTTCGAGATCGTGTTCAAGGTCCTGTTCCCCGGCGGCGAGGGCCGCCTGGTGCTGACCGAGCCCGAGGACATGCTGACCACCGGCATCGAGCTGGAGGCCCGCCCGCCCGGCAAGAAGGTCAAGCGCCTGTCGCTGCTCTCCGGTGGCGAGAAGTCGCTGGCCGCGGTCGCGATGCTGGTCGCGATCTTCCGCGCCCGCCCCTCGCCGTTCTACGTCATGGACGAGGTCGAGGCGGCGCTGGACGACACGAACCTGCACCGGCTGATCGGCCTGTTCCAGCAGCTGCGGGACAAGTCGCAGCTGCTGATCATCACGCACCAGAAGCCGACCATGGAGATCGCCGACGCGCTGTACGGCGTCTCCATGCGCGGTGACGGCATCTCGCAGGTGATCTCGCAGCGGCTGCGCACGACGGGCGACGAGCCCGCGCGCGCCGCGGAACCGGCTCAGGCCGAGGCCTGAGCGCCGCGGGTCAGCGCCCGCCGCGGTCCAGCTCCGCCGCTTCCTCCGGAGTGGGCGCGCTGCCGCCCAGGTGCGCCGGAGCCCACCAGGCACCCGGCTCGTTGGGGTAGCCGGCCTGCGCGACGTCCAGCAGGTCCTGCAGGCGCTTGCGGAGCAGCGAGTCGCCGGAGTCGCCGGGGGAGGCCTCGAACGGCTCGCCGATGAGGATCGTGATGGGGATGTGCCGCTGGGTCAGGTCCTTGGGACGGCCCTTGGTCCACAGGCGCTGGGTGCCCCACAGGGCGACGGGGATGAGCGGCACGCCGGCCTCGTGCGCGAGGCGGTTCGCGCCGGACTTGATGTCCTTGACCGTGAACGAGCGGCTGATGGTGGCCTCGGGGAAGATCCCGACCACCTCGCCGGTGCGGAGCGCGGACAGGGCCTGCTGGTAGGAGGCCTGGCCCGCGCTCCGGTCGACGGGGATGTGGTGCATGCCGCGCATGAGCGGGCCTGCGATCTTGTTGGCGAAGATCTCGTGCTTCGCCATGAACCGCGTGAGGCGCCTCGAAGGGTGCGCACCGTAGCCCGCGAAGATGAAGTCGAGGTAGCTGACGTGGTTGGACGCCAGCACGGCTCCACCCGTGCGCGGAACGTGGTGCGCCCCTTCGACGGTGATCCGCAGGTCGAGCACCTTGAACATGAGCTTCGCTGCGGCGATCACCGGGGGATATACGCGATCCGACATGCTTCCGAACGGTAGCCGGAAAAGCTACTGACCGGTAGCCGCCCCTTCGTGTTCTCGCATGACCTTGGGCACGCCCGCCAGGTCCTCGTCGTTGCACAGCAGCTTGAGGTCGTAGTACGGGTTTCCATGGGTGTCGTCGTAGTCGAGATGGACTGCGATGACGTCCACGGGCTC
This sequence comes from Lentzea sp. DG1S-22, assembly GCF_036321065.1. NCBI lineage: Bacteria > Bacillati > Actinomycetota > Actinomycetes > Pseudonocardiales > Pseudonocardiaceae > Lentzea > Lentzea sp. DG1S-22. The sequence goes on from NZ_CP143276.1 coordinate 7,424,246, forward strand.
GCCCAGCCACTCCTGGGTCTGCCGCAACCAGGCGGCAGCACGTTCCAGAGCGGCGGGAAGATCATCGTCTCGGAACTCGACCGGCCTGTACGGAACTCCCTGGACACCGTCCCGGTTGTTCGACGGCAAGGGCAGGTCGACGGCCACCCCGGATTCGTTGAGATCGAGTTGGATCGTTTCCTCACTCACCGTAAAAGAGTCCCCCACCCTCACCTGGGCTGCAAGCCCGAATCTGGTTGTCGTGCCCGCGGCGCCGGTGGTAGTGCCCCGGCATACCAGCGTCGCGGAGGGGGTCGGTGTGAGTGTTGTCTCCCGCTTCAGCGGGTCCGCTTCAGGAACTCGATGTCGCGCTTGACCTTCGTGATCCGGTCGTGGGTGGGCATCAGAACGCGGGAGAGCGCGGCCAGGAGCTGCTCCAGGTCCGCGGCCGCGCCACCGGTGTCCCCGGTCGCGTAGCGCAGGTTCGCGAGCAGCTGCCGGGTCTCCAGGACGTCCTCGTGGTCGGGGCCGAGCACGCGCACCTGGTCGCGCAGCAGTGGCTCGCACACGGCGATGGCCTTGGCGGACTGCTTCGCCGCGCCCAGAACGCGCGCCAGGTTCAGCCGAACGGTGAGGGTCCCGGGGGCGTCCGCGCCCGCCACCTCCCCGTACTGCCCGACGAGCGCCCGGAGCTCCTTCACGGCCGTCCTGAAGTCACCCGCGTGGGCTCTGGCCTCGGCCTCGGCGGCGCGGGCGTGCAGCTCTTCGAGTTCCCCGGCGGACGACATCCGCCCGATTTTACGCGAGCGCGCGGCCGTGACCTGGGGCCGGTGAAAACTCCCTCGCTTCGAACGGCCGTGCGAGCAACCATTCCTCTCATGTACGACATCCGTTTCGCCGAACCTGGCGACCTCGGCGCCACGATGGCGCTGCTGGTCCGGCTCCAGGCCGACAAGGCGCACCACATCGGGTACCTCGGTGAGACAGTCGAAGAGCTCCGCGCGGAGCTCGCCGAGTTCGAGCCCAGCTGGGCCGACTGCACGGTGGTCGCCGTCGACGCCGACGACAACATCACCGGCATGCTCAGCGTGGAGATCGACACCGAGCTCGAGCGCGCGTGGCTGCACGGCCCGTTCGTCGACGTACCGGTCAACCACCCCGCGGGCAGCCGCATCTGGGACCAGACCGCCGACGCGATGTTCCGGCGCGCCACCGAGCTCCTCACCGGCATCACCGACCTCGAGCTCTACGGGCACACCGCCCACCGGCGGCTGGCGGCGTTCGCCGAACGCCACGCCTTCAGCGCCGGCAAGGCCAGTGCCATCCACGTCCTCGACAACGGGGACCTGCGCACGTTGCTCCTCAGGGACGCCAAATGTCCCAACGAGCGCGAGATGCGCATCCTGCCGACAGACAAGTTCGTGCACGAGGCCGTCGCCGTGCTGCACGAGCGATGTTTCCCGCGCACGTACCTGTCCGGCAGGCAACTCGTCGAATCCGATCCCAAGACGCGCACGGTCGTCGTCGCCATGGACGGCCAACGCGTGCTCGGGTACGCCGCGGGCAAGGCCCAGCCCGAGGAGTACTACATCGACTTCGTGGCCGTCGAACCCGACGTCCGCGGCCAGGGCGTCGGAGCCGCTCTCGTCACCGAGCTGCTGTGGAAGCTCGCGGCCGAGCACGGGGCCCGGCCGCAGGCCGCGGCGTCGATCTACGCCGGCAACGAGTCCTCGCAGAACATGTTCGCCCGACTAGGATTCCGCCTTCACGTCGAGCTCGTCGCGTACCGCCACACCGCGTGAGTGGCGCAGCGACAGCAACCCGCCCACGAGCATCGTGACCGCCACCCCCAGGGGCGTGTTCCACCAGCCGGTCAGCGACTTCAGCTCCGAGGTCGCCTTGCCGAAGTGGATCGTCGGCGTGCTGCCGGCGAACTTGACCCCGAGGATCACGAACCCGACGACCACCACCGTCGCCACGAACGCGATGATCGCGTCCGCCTGCGTGACGCGCCGGAAGACCAGGCCGAGCAGGAAGGCCCCGAGCAGCGCGCCGTAGGTGTAGCCGGCGATGCCGAGCGCCTGCACCACGATCGGATCCGCGGTGGTCTTGTTCGAGGAGGCGAACAGACCCGCGCAGACGATCAGCAGACCCGCCCACACCAGGGTCCAGATCCGCCCGTGGCGCAGGCGTTCCTCGTCGGTCATCGGGGTCTTGCGGACGCGTTCGTAGACGTCGGTGACGGTGCTGGAGGCCAAGGCGCCCAACGACGACGACAGCGCGGCCGCGAGGATGCCGGCGATCACGAAGCCGGACAGGCCCGACGGCAGCTCGTTCACGATGAAGTAGCCGAACAGCTCGTCCTTGTTGCCGAGCCCCAGGTCCTTCACCGGGTCGACGCCGTTGTAGAAGGCCCACATCATCACACCGATGAACAGGAAGAACGCGAACTGCAGGAACACCACGAAGCCGGAGGCGATCAACGCCTTCTGCGCGGACTTCACGTCCCGCGTGGCCATGAGCCGCTGCACGATCAGCTGGTCCGCGCCGTGCGACGCCATAGACAACAGCGCGCCGCCGAAGAACGCGGCGATGAACGGGTACGCACCCGTCAGCGGTGAGGAGGTGAAGTCGAAGACCTGGAACTTGTCGACGTCGACGGCCTTGGCGAACCAGCCGTCCGGCAGCTGGCCGGACAGCCACCAGATCACCACGAGACCGCCGAGGACGTACCAGAGCATCTGGATGGCGTCGACCCACACGACCGCGCGCACGCCGCCGAAGAAGCTGTAGAACACCATCGCGATGCCGAGCGCGAGGATGATCGTCCAATAGCCGGCGTCGACGCCGTACCGGGCGAGCACCAGCTTGATGGGGATCGCCGTCGCGAAGAGCCGGATGCCGTCCGCGAGCAGGCGCGTGAAGAGGAACGTCACGGACGCCGTGGCGCGCATGCCGCCGCCGTACCGCTTGCCCAGGAACGCGTACGCCGTCACGAGGTCACCGGCGATGTAGCGCGGCAGCAGGACGAAGCTGACGACGACGCGCCCGACGATGTAGCCGAGCGCGAGCGTCAGGTACGTCATGCCGCCCTGCGCCGGCGTCGCCATGTAGGCGATCACCGGCACGCTCAGCACGGTGAGCGTCGACGTCTCCGCGGACACGACCGACAGGCAGACGACCCACCACGAGATGCGCTTCTCGCTGACGAAGTAGTCGGTGGACGATTTCTGCCTGCCGCCGATCCACATGCCGAGCAACGGCATCCCGACGAGGAACAGGGCGATGATCGCGAGGTCTAGTCCGCGCATTTCGGCTCCCCCACTTCCAGCTTGGTCACGGCGGTGGTGACGGGCTCGGGCAGCCTCAGCGGCCCGGCGCCGGGCGTGATGCTGCCGAGCAGCCGCGGTCCGGACGCTCCGGTCGCGGACGGCGTGTTGCCCGCGATCCCGTGCCAGGTCAGGAACCCGAGCAGGGCGGCGAGGTAGGCCTCCTTGCCGTCGCGCGGCAGGCCCAGCGAGTCGCTGATCCGCAACGGGATCGGGTCGAGGGCACGTGCCAGCGCCTCGACCAGCACGGGGTTGCGCATGCCGCCACCGGACGCGACGACGGTGCTCGCGTCGTGCGCGCGGCAGGCGTCGGCGATGGTGCGGGCGGTGAGCTCGGCGAGCGTGCGGAGCATGTCCTCGGCCTGGACCGTGGGCAGGCCCTGCAGGTACTCGGCGTTGAAGTGCTCCTTGCCCGTCGACTTGGGCCACGGCTTCGCGTAGTACGGGTCGGCGAGGAGCTTCTTGAGGACGTCCTCGCGCACGGCGCCCCTGCTCGCGAACTCGCCGTTGGTGTCCTGGCGGCGTTCGCCTCGGGACAACACCTCCATGACGGCGTCCATCAGCGCGTTGCCGGGGCCCGTGTCGTAGGCGATCGGCGGGCTGCCCGGCCTGACCACGGTGATGTTCGCGATGCCGCCGATGTTGAGCGCGACGGCGGGCGCGTCCCCGGCCAGCCAGAGCGCGTCCAGCGTGCTCGCGAGCGGGGCGCCCTGGCCTCCCGCCGCGACGTCGCGGACCCGCAGGTCGGCGATCACGGGCACGCCGGTCCGTTCGGCGATCCAGGCGGGCTGGCCGAGCTGCAGGGTGCCGAGGCAGTCGCCGTCCTGGACCTCGTGGTGCACGGTCTGCCCCAGCGAGCTGATCAGGTCCGCCGGCAGGTACCCGGCGGCGACTTCACCGAAAGCCTGCCCGAGCGACGTGTCGAAGGCGCACACTTCAGCGAGGTCCCGCGGCTTCTCCAGCAGGTCCTTGGGAAACGGGTGCTCGGCGCACTGCACCGGCACGAGCTCGACGACGTCGCCGTTGATCGACAGGTCGGCGACGGCGACGTCGATGCCGTCCATCGACGTGCCGGAAATCAGTCCGATCACCCTCACGACGTGTGGTCTATTCCACACCGTGGTCGGGCGCAAGAGCTGTGGTGAAATCTTCGCTGAATTGAGCAACAGCTGGTTGACAGATCACATGCGGGCCTGTGAAACCATGGTCCCGTGTCGACGTCCTCCCTTGTCCTGATCCTCGTAGTAGTGGCGGTCGTGCTGATCGCCGCGCTGGTGACCGGTGTGGTGCTGACGCGTCGCCGTCGCATCAGCCTGACCCAGAAGGAGGAGACCCCTCGCCCCGGCGGGTACCAGGCCGCGTCGGGGATCACGTTCGCCCCGGCCACCCCCGAAGCCACCGACGCCGAAGCGGTCGCCGTGGCCGAGGTGACCCCCGTGCGCCCCGCGCCGGTCGAGCGCCCGGCGCCGGTCGAGCACCCGGTGGCCGACCGGACCGAAGTCGACGGCCAGCCGGGCGTGGGCGACGACGCCTCCGTGCCGCGCGACTCGCCCCAGCGCGGCTTCGTCGAGATCGACCTGCCGGAAGAGGCGTCCGAGGTCGAGGAGATCGAGCCGACCGAGGGCAGGCTGGAACGGCTGCGCGGCAAGCTCTCGAAGTCGCGCAACGCCTTCGGCACCTCGCTGCTGGGCCTGCTGGGCGCCGGCGACCTCGACGAGGACTCGTGGCAGGACGTCGAGGACACGCTGCTGATCGCGGACCTCGGCGCGGCGCTGACGACCGAGATCGTCGACACGCTGCGCTCGAAGATCGCCGGGTCCGGAGTGCGGACCGAGGCCGAGGCCCAGGCGCTGCTGCGGTCCGTGCTGGTCGACGCCCTGGGGCCGCGCATGGACCGGTCCCTGAAGGCCCTGCCGCACGCCGGCAAGCCCGCCGTGCTGCTCGTGGTGGGCGTCAACGGCGTCGGCAAGACCACGACCACCGGCAAGCTCGCCCGCGTCCTGGTGGCCGATGGGCGCACGGTGCTGCTCGGTGCCGCTGACACGTTCCGCGCCGCCGCCGCCGACCAGCTCGAGACCTGGGGCAAGCGGGTCGGTGCCGAGACCGTTCGCGGCCCCGAGGGCGGGGATCCGGCCTCCGTCGCCTTCGACGCCGTCAAGCGCGGCGTGGACGCCGGTGTGGACACGGTGCTGATCGACACCGCCGGCCGGTTGCACACCAAGGTCGGGTTGATGGACGAGCTCGGCAAGGTCAAGCGCGTGGTGGAGAAGCAGGCCGTCGTCGACGAGGTCCTGCTCGTGCTGGACGCCACCACCGGGCAGAACGGGCTGGCCCAGGCCCGCGTCTTCGCCGAGCAGGTGGACATCACCGGGATCGTGCTGACCAAGCTGGACGGGACCGCCAAGGGCGGGATCGTGTTCCAGGTCCAGCGGGAGCTCGGGGTGCCGGTGAAGCTGGTCGGGCTGGGGGAGGGGGCGGACCACCTGGCCCCGTTCGAGCCCGGTGCGTTCGTGGACGCGCTGCTCGGGTGATCTTGTGGGCCTCGGCCGCCTGATCTTGTCGGGGGTGCTGGGTAGGTTGTGTTGCGAGGGGTCCTGAGGGTGGGGGGACGCCTGCGTTAGCGTGCGGTTTCGCTGGTGTGTGCGCTCTGGCCGTGGGTTCCCTGTCGCCGTTGGCGGGTTCCTGTTTGGCGGTTCCCCTGAGGGCTCTGCCCCCAGACCCCCGGCAATCTGATCAGGGGGCCGGCGCTTCGAGCGGGTTGATGGCACGCCTGTTTCGTTGGGCGGCTGCCGGGGCTGTGGCGCGACTCGTGATGGGACCCACCGCCGGGAGCACTTGCTCGGGAAGGCGTTCGGACGGCTCGCCTTCGGCGTCGCGCTTGATCAGGCTGTTGCTGCCTGGTCCGCCAGCCGCTTCGCCACTGCCAGCACCTCGGGGAGGATGCGGGTCACCGCTTCTTTCGTCAGCCGTCCCTCCGGGCCCGACACCGACACCGCGGCCAGCGTCGGACCTCCCACCACCGGCACCGCGATGCAGCGCACGCCGAGTTCTTGCTCGGACTCGTCCAGCGCGTATCCGCGTTCGGCGATCTCGTCGAGTGAAGCCAGCAGCTCGCCGGCGTCTGTGATCGTGTTCGACGTGTAGGCGGGTAGGCCCGTGCGTTCCAGGAGTGCGCGGACGTCGGATCGCGGTAGTTGCGAGAGCATCGCCTTGCCCACGCCGGTGCCGTGGGGCAGCAGGCGGCGGCCCACCTCCGTGAACATGCGCATCGAGTGCTTCGAGGGCACCTGCGCCACGTAGACGACCTCGTCGCCGTCCAGGACCGCCAGGTTCGCCGTTTCCTCCACCGAGTCGACCAGCTGGGAGAGCAGTGGTCTGGCCCAGGTGCCGTACTGGCGCGAGGCGGTCTCGCCGAGGCGGATCAGGCGGGAGCCGAGGGTGTAGCGCCGGTTGCTGTTCTGGCGCACATAGCCCAGCGTGACAAGGGTGCGGATGAGGCGGTGGATCGTGGGCAGGGGTAGGCCGGACGTGGTCGCCAGCTCCGACAGCGATGCCTCGCCGCCCGCGTCCGCCAGGCGTTCGAGCAGGTCGAATGCCCTTTGCAGGGACTGCACGCCACCTGTGGACACGTGCGGCTCCTTCCATTGCAGTTCCGCAATGCAAAAACTATAGTCCACACAGCAAAACCGAGAGAGGTGGATTCCGGTGCAGGTCCTGACCGAAGAGGCTCTTGAGTTCGTCGCGAAGCTGCACGAGGCGCATGCCGCCCGCAGGGACGAGTTGCTCGCCCTTCGCAAGGAGCGCCGCCCCCTCGGGTTCCTCCCCGAGACGCAGGACGTGAGGGACGGGGAGTGGCAGGTCGCCGAGGCGCCCGAACTGCTGCGCGACCGGCGGGTCGAGATCACCGGGCCCACCGAGCGGAAGATGACGATCAACGCGCTCAACTCCGGCGCGAAGGTGTGGCTCGCGGACCTCGAGGACGCGAACACGCCGCACTGGGACAACGTCGTGCAGGGGCAGGTGAACCTGTACGAGGCGGAGCGGCGGACCATCGCGTTCACCTCGCCGGAGGGCAAGGAGTACTCGCTCAAGGGCGGGCCGTACCCGACGATCGTCGTGCGGCCGCGCGGCTGGCACCTCGACGAGCGCAACCTCCGGTTCGGTGGCAAGAACGCCGTCGGTGCGCTGGTGGACTTCGGGTTGCACTTCTTCCACAACGCCGAGTTGGGCAGGCCCTACTACTACCTGCCCAAGATGGAGTCGTACCTCGAAGCACGGCTGTGGAACGACGTCTTCACGACGGCGCAGAAGTTGCTGGGCATCCCGCACGGCACGATTCGCGCCACGGTGCTCATCGAGACGATTCCGGCCGCGTTCCAGATGGAGGAGATCCTCCACGAACTGCGCGACCACGCGTCGGGGCTCAACGCCGGCCGGTGGGACTACCTCTTCAGCGTCATCAAGTACTTCCGCGACGCCGGCGCCGACTACGTGCTGCCGGACCGCAACAGCGTGACGATGACGGCGCCGTTCATGCGCGCGTACACCGAGCTTCTGGTGAAGACGTGCCACAAGCGCGGGGCGTTCGCCATGGGTGGCATGGCGGCGTTCATCCCGAACAGGCGCGATCCTGAGGTCACGGAGATCGCGCTGCGCAAGGTCCGCGAGGACAAGACGCGCGAGGCGAACGATGGTTTCGACGGGTCGTGGGTGGCGCATCCTGATCTCGTGCCGATTTGCCGGGAGATCTTCGACGGGGTGCTGGGCGACAGGCCCAACCAGGTCGACAAGCAGCGACCCGACGTCAGCGTCACGGCCGAGCAGCTGCTGGACTTCAAGTCGGCGGGTGGCGCGGCGACGCGGGCCGGGCTGGAAGGCGCCGTCGACGTCGGCGTGCGCTACATCGCGTCCTGGCTGGGCGGCAACGGCGCGGCGGCGATCCACAACCTGATGGAGGACGCCGCCACCGCGGAGATCTCGCGCTCGCAGATCTGGCAGTGGATCCACAACAAGGTCGTGCTCGACGACGGCACCGAGGTCACCCCGGAGGCGGTGCGCGAGGTCCTCGCCCGTGTCGGCGGCTCGCTGGAGGGCCCGCACGTCGCGGCGGCCGTCGAGCTGTTCGAGCAGGTCGCCCTGTCCGAGGAGTTCGTCGACTTCCTCACGCTGCCGGCGTACGAGCGCATCTGATGTACCGGACATCGCTGCCTCCCGAGGAGGTCGAACGGCTGACAGCGCGGTTGTCCACTGTGGAACGCAGCTGGCCGGTCGGCCGTCAGCCCGTGCACACGTGCTACGTGCCCGCCGGGCGCCTCATCGGTTCCACGGTCGACGACTGGGGCCGCGAGGCCCTGGAGTCGATCCAGCCGGAACTGCTGCCGGACCTGCCGGACGGCGTGCTGGACCGCGTCGAGGCGAAGCTGCGCCGAGAGCCGGTCGAGGACCTGCGGATCGACTTCGAGGACGGCTACGGCGCGCCCGAGGACGACGTCGAGGACATGGACGCCGAGAGCACGGCCCACCTCGTGTCCCGCTGGGTCGCCGAGGGCACCGCGCCGCAGTCGTTCGGCGTGCGCATCAAGTCCTTCGACACCGCGGAACTGCGCGAGCGCGGGCTTCGTACCCTCGACATCTTCCTGACCGCGCTGGAGGACGTCCCGCCCGGCTTCGTGATCACGTTCCCGAAGGTGACGTCGGTCGAGCAGGTCGAGGTGTTCGGCGAGATCCTCGACCTCTTCGGCGGCGACCTCAGGTTCGAGATCCAGGTCGAGACGACGCAGTCCGTTGTGGACTCTTCAGGCCGGCTCGCGATCCCGCAGTTCATCGAGGCGGGGCGCGGCCGCGTGACGGGTCTGCACTTCGGCACCTACGACTACACCGCGGGCTGCGGTCTGTCCGCGGCGCAACAACACCTGGCACACGGCGCGTGCGACTTCGCCCGCCACGTGATGCAGGTGTCCGCCGCCGGCACGGGTGTCCGGTTGTCCGACGGCTCCACCAACGTGCTGCCCGTGGGCGACGGGAAGCAGCACGCCTGGGAGACGCACTACCGGCTCGTTCGCCGTTCGCTGGAGCACGGCTTCTACCAGGGGTGGGACCTGCACCCGGCTCAACTGGTGACGCGGTACGCGGCCGTCTACGCCTTCTACCGCGAAGGCCTCGCCGCCGACGCCGCCCGTTTGAAGTCGTACGTCCAGCACGTTTCCGGTGGCGTCCTGGACGAGCCGGCGACCGCTCAGGCGCTGTCGTCCTTCTTCCTCCGCGCGGTGGACTGCGGCGCGCTCGACCCGGCGGAGGTGCAGGCCGCGACGGGTCTGGACGAACCGGCGCTGAGGAGCCTCGCGACCCGGTCGAGCTGATCGGGCTGCTCGGCCATCCCGGGGTGCAACGACGGCTCCCTCGACCACTTCGGCCGACCGGGGTGGACCGGTACCGCGAGGCGGACCTGTTCCACTCGTGGCGGAACCAGCAGATGTCGTTGCGGGGCGCGGAGAACCGCTGACCCTGCTGGTTCAATGGGGCCATGAGGGTCGTGGTGGTAGGTGGGGGAATCGCCGGACTGCTCGCCGCCCGCGTGCTGAGCGAGTCCCACGACGTCGTGGTCCTGGAGCGGGACGAGCTGTCCGACGAGGTCGAGTACCGGGCCGGTGTGCCGCAGGGCCGGCACGTGCACGGGCTGCTGGTGCGCGGCGGCGAACTGCTGGAGGGGCTGTTCCCCGGGTTGCGCGACGAGCTCGTGGCGGCCGGAGCGGTGCTGGCGGACGCGGGGGACATGCGGATCCTCAACCCGCTCGGCTGGCTCGCCCGCACGCGGACGGGGCTGCCGTTGCTGTCGTTGAGCAGGCCCTTGCTGGAGACCGCGATCAGGCGGCGGGTCACGGCCGAGATCGTCGACGGCGTGCACGTCACCGGGTTGTCGTTGCGCGACGGCACGGTCGACGGCGTTCTCACGCGGGACCACGGCAAGATCGGCGCGGACCTCGTCGTCGACGCTTCCGGGCGGTCCTCGAAGCTCGCGAACTGGCTCGCGGAGGCGGGGATCACGACGCCGGAGCCCGAGGTCGTCGACTCGCGCACCGGGTACGCCACGCGGATCTACACCGCGCCGGAGGACTTCCCCGTGGTGTACGCGGAAAGCCTGTCCGCGCCGCACGTGCCGAGGGGCTGCGCGGTGATGCGGGTGGAGGGCGGGCGGCTGATGGTGACCGCGCAGGGGGCCGCGGGCGACCACCCGTCGCGGGACGTGCGGGGCTACGAGGAGTTCCTGGGTTCGCTGCGGGTGCCGATCGCCGAGATGCTCGAGGACGCCGAGCCGCTCACGCCCGTGTACCTGTTCGCGCGGACGGCCAGTCGCCGCACCGCGTTCGAGGCCACGGCGCACTGGCCCGGCGGGCTGGTGGCGGTCGGGGACGCGGTGTGCGCCTTCAACCCCGTGTACGGGCAGGGGATCACCGTGGCGGCGATGGAGGCGTTGTTGTTCCGTCGGCACCAGGACTTCAGCGCCAAGGGCTGCCGGGCGTTCCAGCGCAAGGTCGCCAGGACCTCGCGGGGGTCGTGGGCGATGTCGAGCAACGCCGACCGCAGCTGGGTCGAGGACGGGCGCCGGGGCGTGCTCGGGTGGTACCTCGAGAAGTGGCAGGTCGGGATCGTGCGCGACCCCGACCTGTTCCGGCGCTTCATCCGGGTCGCGCACATGGTCGCCTCTCCGGCGAGCCTGTTCAACCCGGTGGTGTTCAGAAGGCTGGCAAAGTACTCCAGGCAAGCCCCGCCTCCGGGGCGTCGTCCCGCAGGACCGAGCCCTCGATGAGGCCGTAGGGGCGGTCGGCGGCGTAGAAGACCTCGTTGTCGTTCTCCAGGCCGAACGGGCTCAGGTCCACGAGGAAGTGGTGCTTGTTCGGCATGGAGAGCCGCACCTCGGCGACCTCGGGACGTGTGTTCAGCACGGCCTCGCCCATCGCGTACAGCGTCTGCTGCAACGAGAGGGAGTGCTTGTCCGCGAACGTCTTCAGCATCGTCGAGCGGATCTCGGCGAACGACTTCGCCCAGTCGACGTCCGTGCCGGTGTAGCGCCAGCGGGCGGTCACCGACGTCGCCAGGATGCGGTCGTCGGTCTCCTTCAGCGTCGTGTACGGGTCCTTCGGGTAGCCGTGGAACTCCGAGCCCGTCGATTTCAGGACCACGAGGTCGCGCACGCCGGAGACGACCCAGGCGGACGAGCCCTCGATCGTCACGGCGGTGGTGCGCTTCTCGTTCGAGCCCTGGACGAACGAGTGGTCGTGGCCGTCGATGCGGTCCCAGGAGTGCTCGTCGACGAGGATGCGCGCGCCCGTGATCGGTTCCTGCGAGCCCACGAAGTGCCGGCCGAGGCGCAGGGCGAAGTCCTCGATCTCGCCGACGGGCGCTTCCTTGGCGAACGCGTAGACGGTGTTCTTCTGCGTGTCGGTCGCGAGCACCTTGGCGTTGTCACCGGTGAGGTGCGTGTCGGCGAGGTCTCCGCGCAGCGAGGTGCTGACGGTCAGGTCTTTGATCGTGTGCACGGAACCGTTGCGCGACACCGTGACGAGGCGGTTCTCCGCCTTCCCGTACTGGTTGGGACCCAGGACGATGGCCATGTTCAGCTCCCGATCAGCTTCTGCAGCCGCAAGGCGGCGATCTTCGCGAGTTCGTCGTTGACGACGCGGAGCTCGACCTCCGGCGGGTTGTCCATGCGGCTGGACAGGTTGCCGAGCATCTCCGCACCGCTCAGGCCGGTCGCGCACACCAGGTAGATGTGCCCGAACCGATCCTCGTACGCGGCGTTGGCAGCCGCCAGGCGATCAGCCTCGGAGGCGTCCACACCGGACTGTTCGGACCGCGACCACCTCGCCGACACCCCGCCTGTCCTCTGCCGTTCGCCGATGCGCGGGTGCCCGGCGATCGCGCCGAGCACCTCCTCGTCGGAAAGTCCTTGTGCGGCAACCGAAGAAGCCGCGAGGAGAGCATCCGTCGACGCGTAGGGCCTGCCCGCCACCATCGCGTCGATCCAGCGGGGTACCGCGAGGCACTCGGCGAGCAGGGGGCGGAGTTCTGACTCCGGGGCGCTGTTGAAGCTCTCCACGGCTCTCCAAGTTTCTACATCGCGGAATTGAACTTCCACATTCTTGACCCGGCTCGCGTGAGATGTCTAGTGTCTCCGTAGTACGAAATCTAACTTCCGCTATGTGGAAGGAAAGCCATCGATGTTCGATGCCAACCTCTCGATGCTCTTCACCGAGCTGCCGTTGTTGGAGCGTCCCCGAGCCGCACGCGCGGCCGGGTTCGACGCGGTCGAGATCTGGTGGCCGTTCGCGGACGCCGTACCCGAGACGCGCGAGATCGAGGCGTTCGAGGACGCGATCGTCGACGCGCAGGTGCGCCTGGTCGGCCTGAACCTCTACGCGGGCGACATGCCCGCGGGGGACAGGGGCCTCGCGAGCTGGCCCGGCCGCGAGACCGAGTTCCGCGCGAACGTCGAAGTCACCGCGGCCATCGCGGCACGCCTCGGCTGCCGCACGCTCAACGCGCTGCACGGCAACTTCGAGACCACCGCCCAGACCATCTCCCACTACCGCTTCGCCGCCGACGTCGCGGCGGAGATCGGCGCGCAGATCGTGGTCGAACCGCTCAGCGGCGCGCCGCGGTACCCGATCAGGACCGCCCACCAGGCGTTCGAGCTGATCGACGAGATCGACCGCGGCAACGTGAAGCTGCTCGCCGACCTCTACCACCTCGCCACGAACGGCGACGACCTCGACCTCCTCGCCGACCACGCCGACCGCATCGGTCACGTGCAGATCGCCGACGCTCCCGGACGCGGCGAGCCCGGCACCGGCGAGCTCGACCTCTTCGGGCATCTCGCGAAGCTCCGCGCCAACGGCTACACGGGCTTCGTCGGCGCCGAGTACAAGCCCGTCACCCACTCCTTCACTTGGAGGGACAACGCATGACGAAGATCGGTTTCATCGGGCTCGGCATCATGGGCGGCCCGATGGCGGCCCACCTCGTAGCCGCCGGGCACGACCTGACGGGCTTCGACCTCAGCCGGGCCTCGCTGGACGAGCTGGTCGCGAACGGTGGCAAGGCGGCCGGATCGGCGCAGGAGGCCGTGAGCGGCGCCGAGGTGGTCATCACGATGCTGCCGAACCACCCGCAGGTCGAGGCGGTGGTCGACGAGGTGGCGTTCGACGAAGGCGCGTTGCTGATCGACATGAGCACGATCCGCCCGTCCACCTCGATCGAGATCGCCGCGAGGCTGACGCACGTGCGCGTGCTCGACGCGCCCGTCTCCGGCGGGCAGACGGGGGCGGTCCAGGCGTCGCTCAGCATCATGGTCGGGGGCGAGGAGCAGGACTTCGCCGCGGCCAGGCCGTTCCTGGAGGTCGTCGGCAAGACGGTCGTCCACGTCGGGTCGCACGGCGCGGGCCAGGTCGTGAAGGCGGCCAACCAGCTCGTGGTCGGCGGCATCTACGCCCTGGTCGCCGAGGCGATCGTGCTGCTGGAGGCGTCGGGTGTCGACCCCAAGGCGGGCCTCGACGTGCTCGCGGGCGGCCTCGCGGCGAACCGGATCCTCGACCTCAAGCGCGAGTCGATGATCGCCCGCGAGTTCCGGCCGGGCTTCCGGGTCGACCTGCACCACAAGGACATGGGCATCGCACTGGACGCGGCACGTGCCGCCGACGTCGCACTGCCGGTCACCAACCAGATCGCCGCGCTGGTCGCGGCGGCACGCGCGCAGGGGTACGGCTCCCTCGACCACTCCGCGCTGCTCAAGGTCGTCGAGAACTTCGCGGGAAGGGCCTGACACATGCCGAAGATCCCCGTCATGCAAGCGGTCGTCGAAGTCCTCAGGTCCGAGGGCGTCGACACCGTGTTCGGCTGCCCCGGCGCCGCGATCCTCCCGCTGTACAAGGCGATGGAGCAGGACGGCTCCATCGAGCACCTCATCGTCCGCCATGAGGAAGGTGCCACGCACATGGCCGACGGCTGGTCGCGCACGACCGGCAACGTCGGCGTCGCGATCGGCACCTCGGGTCCGGCCGGCACGAACATGATCACCGGCCTCTACACCGCGCAGGCCGACTCGGTGCCGATCCTGTGCATCACCGGCCAGGCCGCGGTCTCGAAGCTGCACCAGGAGGCGTTCCAGGCCGTCGACATCGTCTCGATCGCCGCGCCCGTCACGAAGTGGGCGGTGCAGGTCAGGGAAGCCGCGCAGATGCCGTGGATCTTCCGCGAGGCGTTCCGGATCGCCCGGTCCGGCCGTCCGGGACCGGTCCTGATCGACCTGCCGATCGACGTGCAGAAGCAGGAGATCGAGTGGGACTCCACGATCGACGAGCCGTTGCCGGTGCAGAGAAGCGCTCCGAGTGACGCACGGGTCGAGCGCGCGCTGGAGATGCTGCTGGCCGCCGAACGCCCGCTGCTGCTCGCGGGTGGCGGTGTCATCCTCGGCGAAGCGTCCGCCGAACTGCTGGAGCTGGCCGAGTTCCTGCAGGTCCCGGTCCAGGCCACGCTGATGGGCAAGGGCGCCCTCGACGAGGACCACCCGCTCTACGCGGGCATGACCGGCATCCAGACCTCGCAGCGCTACGGCAACGCGTCGTTCCTGGAGTCCGACCTCGTGCTGGCGCTCGGTGCGCGGTTCGGCGACCGGCACACCGGTGACCTCGCGACCTACCGCGGCGACCGGAAGTTCATCCACGTCGACGTCGAACCGACGCAGATCGGCAAGGTGTTCGGGCCCGACCTCGGCATCGTCGCGGACACCAGGCTGTTCCTGAAGGCCCTGCTGGACAAGGCGAAGCAGCACGGGCCCCGGAACGGGGGCGCCTGGGTCGAGCGGTGCCAGGAGCTCAAGCGGACGCTGCTGCGGCGCGAGGACTTCGACACCGTGCCGGTCAAGGCGCCGCGGGTGTTCAAGGAGATCAACGAGTTCTACGGCCCGGACACGTACTTCGTCACGGCCATCGGGCTGTACCAGATCTGGTCCGGCCAGCACCAGAAGGCGCACAGGCCGCGGCACTACCAGGTCTGCGGCCAGGCCGGTCCGCTCGGCTGGGAGATCCCGGCGGCCATCGGGGTCAAGAAGGCCAGGCCGGACGCCGAGGTCGTCGGCGTCGTCGGCGACTACTCGTTCCAGTTCCTGGTCGAGGAGCTGGCGGTCGGCGCCCAGTACGACGTGCCGTTCGTGCTGATCATGCTCAACAACGAGTACCTCGGCCTGATCAGGATGGCCGAGGAGCACGGTGGCTACGACATGAAGTACGAGGTCGACATCCACTACGACACCACCGGCTCGGACAACGTCAAGATCATGGAGGCGTACGGCTGCTCCGGTGTCCGCGTGGCCGATCCGGGCGAGATCCGCGGCTCGCTGGAGTGGGCGCGCAAGGAGGCCGACCGCACGCGGCGGCCGGTGCTCGTCGAGATCATGGTCGAACGCGAGGGCAACACCGCGAACGGCACGTCGATCGCCGCGATGAGGGAATTCGAGCCGCTGCCGTGAGTGCCGTGATCATCGCGCCGGACAAGTTCAAGGGGTCGCTCACCGCCCCGCAGGTCGCCGCCGCCGTCGCGCGCGGCCTGCGGGAGGTGGTCCCGGACGCCGACGTGCGCCTCCTCCCGGTGGCCGACGGCGGCGACGGCACGGTCGACGCCGCCGTCGCCGCCGGGTTCCTGAAGGTGGGGCGCTGGGTCACCGGGCCGGCCGGCACGCCGGTGCCCGCGTCCTTCGCCGTCCGCGGCACGACCGCCGTGGTCGAGGTGGCGTCGGCTGCCGGGCTGACGTTGCTGGAGGAGCCCGCGCCGCTGGACGCCACCAGCCGCGGTGTCGGTGAGCTGCTGAAAGCCGCTCTGGACGTCGGCTGCTCCACGATCGTGCTGGGGCTCGGCGGCAGCGCGTGCACGGACGGCGGCGCCGGGATGCTGGAGGCGCTCGGCGGGACGTCGTTCGGCGGCGTCGACCTCGTGCTGGCCTCGGACGTCGACAACCCGCTGCTCGGGCCGACCGGCGCGGCGGCGGTCTACGGGCCGCAGAAGGGAGCTTCACCCGGCCAGGTGGAGGTCCTGGAGCAGCGGCTCGAAGCCTTCGCCGAATCGATCGGGCCGGAGCACGCCTCACGGCCCGGCGCCGGTGCGGCCGGTGGGATCGGGTTCGCGGCGCTGGCGGTGCTCGGCGCGCGGTTCCGGCCCGGCATCGAGGTGGTGCTCGAGCTCGCCGGTTTCGCCGAGGCCGTCGCCGACGCGTCGCTGGTGATCACCGGCGAGGGGTCGCTGGACGCCCAGACCAGGCACGGCAAGGCGCCGTACGGCGTGGTCAGGGCCTCGGGGGACGTACCGGTGGTCGCGGTGGCCGGGCAGTGCTCGGTCGAACCCGGCGACCTCGGGCTGAAGGCCGCCTACGCGTTGCTGGACGTCGAACCGGACCTCACGCGGTGCATGGCTCAGGCCGATCCGCTCCTCACCGTTCTAGGCGGTCGCATCGCCCGCGACTGGGTGTCACAGTGAGTGCCATGGACCTGGTCTTCCGCGCCCGCAGAGCCGTGACCCCGCGGGGTGAGATCGCGTGCGACGTCGGCGTCGTCGACGGCAGGGTGGTCGCCGTCGAGGAGCGCATCGACTCGCCGAACGTCGTGCACCTCGCCGACGACGAGGTGCTGCTGCCGGGCCTGGTCGACACCCACGTGCACGTCAACGACCCCGGCCGCAGCGAGTGGGAGGGCTTCGCGACGGCGACCAGGGCCGCCGCCGCCGGGGGCGTCACGACTATCATCGACATGCCGCTCAACAGCATCCCGCCGACGGTCGCGGCCGAGGCGCTGGAGATCAAGCGCAAAGCCGCGGCGGCCGTGTCCGTGGACGTCGGGTTCTGGGGCGGCATCGTCCCCGGCAACCTCGCCGACCTCAAGCCGTTGCACGAGGCCGGCGTCTTCGGCTTCAAGTGCTTCCTGCTGCACTCGGGCGTGGACGAGTTCCCGGCGGTGACCACCGATGAACTCGAAGCTGCGCTGCGCCAGTTGGCGACGCTCGACGCGTTGACGATCGTGCACGCCGAAGACGCGCACACGGTCCGTGAGTCCGAGCCGGACTACGCCGGGTTCCTCGCCTCACGGCCGCGAGAGGCCGAGAACAAGGCGATCAGCGACGTCGTGGCGTTGACCCGCAAGACCGGCGCACGGACGCACATCCTGCACCTCTCGTCGTCCGACGCGCTCTCGATCCTGGAGGCCGCGAAACGCGAGAGCCTGCCGATCACCGCCGAGACGTGCCCGCACTACCTCACGTTCACGGCGGAGGAGATCCGCGACGGGCAGACCGAGTTCAAGTGCTGCCCGCCGATCCGCGAGGCGGAGAACCGCGAGGCGCTGTGGCAGGGCCTGCGCGACGGCGTGATCGACCTCGTCGTGAGCGACCACTCGCCGAGCACGGTGGAGCTGAAGGAGGGCGACTTCGCCACGGCCTGGGGCGGCATCGCGTCGCTGCAGCTCGGCCTGCCCGCGGTGTGGACGGGCGCGCGGGAACGCGGGTTCCAGCTCACCGACGTCGTCCGCTGGATGGCGACGCACCCGGCGCGCCAGGCCGGGCTGGAGACCAAGGGCGCCATCGAGGTCGGCAAGGACGCGGACCTCGTGGTGTTCGCGCCGGACGAGACCTTCGTGGTGGACAAGGAGAAGCTGCACCACCGCAACCCGGTCACGCCCTACCACGGACGCACGCTGCACGGCGTCGTGCGCCAGACGTGGTTGCGCGGCAAGGAAACCGGTCAGACGCAAGGCAAGCTGCTCAGAAGAGGAGAAGCATGACGGAGTGGACCCGGCTGCCCGATCTCGCCTCGCGCGCGGTCGGAGGTGGTGTGGTGTGGGCGAACGACGAGCTGTTCGCCGAGCGGGAGAACCTGGTCGAGCCCGCCGAGCCGGTCTACCGGCCCTACACCTTCGGCCACAAGGGGCAGGTCTACGACGGCTGGGAGACCCGCCGGCGTCGCGAGCCCGGCGTGGACCAGGCGGTGGTCCGCCTCGGCATGCCCGGTGTCGTGCGCGGGATCGTCGTCGACACGGCGTTCTTCAAGGGCAACTACCCGCCGTTCTGCTGGGTCGAGGGCGCCCAGGTCGACGGCTACCCGCCGGCCGACGAGATCACCGGGTGGTTCCCGCTGGTCGGGCGCACCGCGCTGAAGGGCGACGAGAAGCACTTCTTCGACGTCGGCGAAGGCCGCCGCGTCACGCACGTGCGCCTGACCATCGACCCGGACGGCGGCGTCGCCCGGCTGCGCGTGCACGGCGAACCGGTCGCCGACCCGCGCCTGCTCGTCGGCGGCGTCGACCTCGCCGCCCTGGAGAACGGCGCGGTCGTCACGGGCTGCAGCAACATGTTCTACAGCTCGCCCAACAACCTCATCGCCCCCGGCCAGGCCACGGTCATGGGCGAGGGCTGGGAGACCGCGCGCCGCCGTGACGACGGCAACGACTGGGTGTCGCTGCGGCTCGCCGCGCCCGGTCTCGTGCGGCTCGTCGAGCTCGACACGAGCCACTTCAAGGGCAACGCGCCGGGCTGGGCGTCGGTGAAGGGCTGCGACGAGCGCAAGGACCCGGACACGTGGTTCGACCTGCTCCCGCGCACGCGGCTGCAGCCCGACACGAGGCACCGGTTCCTCGTGGACCCGGCCGAGGCGACGGCCGCGCGCCTCGACATCTACCCGGACGGTGGGATGGCGCGCCTGCGGATCCTCGGAACCCCTACGAGTGACGGCCTGGCCCACCTGCGGACGATGTGGGACAAAACGACCAACTGAGGGTGGTTGTACGACCACGGGCTGATTTCTCTCCCTACCTGAGTCGGTTGTCTGCGTCACACGATCGGTGGAAGCGTTCCTCCCGCAAGATCGGGGATCTAGGGAGGAAATCCATGCAACCGATGGTGCGCGTCTTCGGAGCCGCGCTAGCGAGTTCTGCATTGGTGCTAGGTGCGAGCCAGGTCGCGGTCGCGGCTCCGGAAGGGCAGCCGGAGTTCAACGTCGGCGCGATCGACTGGAAGCCCTGTGAAGAGGTGCCGACGGTCGAATGCGGCTTCCTCGAGCTGCCCGTCGACTACGCGAAGCCCAAGGGGGAGAAGTTCCAGCTGGCCGTGTCGCGCCGCAAGGCGAACGACCCGTCCCAGCGCATCGGCGCGATGGTGATCAACCCCGGCGGGCCGGGTGGGTCCGGTGTCGACTTCTCGTTCGGCGCCGACCGCTACTTCAGCAAGGAGATCGTCGACAAGTTCGACGTCATCGGGTTCGACCCGCGCGGTGTCGCCCGCAGCGCGCCGATCAAGTGCTCGGCGGAGATGCTGCAGAAGACCCCGTCGAGCTACCCGAAGTCCAAGGCCGAGTTCGACGCGCTCGTCGTGTTCAACAAGGCGCTGCGCGAGGACTGCCGCAAGCAGTCCGGCGCGATCTTCGACAACGCCTCGACCGCGGAGGTGGCGCAGGACATCGACGCCATCCGCCGCGCCCTGGGCGAGAAGAAGATCAACTACTACGGCATCTCGTACGGCACGATCATGGGCCAGCACTACGCGGAGCGGTTCGGCCGCAACATCCGGGCCATGATCATCGACTCCAACATGGACCACAGCCTCGGCACCAAGGCGTTCCTCGACTCCGAGGCGCGCACCGCCGAGGACTCGTTCGACGAGTGGGTCAAGTGGAGCGACCGCAGCCCGTCGTCGCCGTTCCACGGCCAGGACCTCCGCAAGATCTGGAAGGACCTGCTGGCCAAGGCCGAGCGCGGTGAGGTGCCGGCTCCGTGGGACCCGACCCTCAAGATGACGCCGGAGGACCTCGGCAGCGGTGTGGTCGGCATGGCCTACGGCCCCAGCTGGAAGCCGTTCGCCGACCAGGTCAAGCAGATCATCGACGGTGTGCAGGCGCCGAAGTCGGCGTTCTCGGCCTTCGCGGTCGAGGAGACCTTCCCCAACCCGTTCCCCGGCATCTTCTGCAACGACTACAACCTGCGCGTCAGCTCGTGGGGTGAGTACCAGGCGTTGACGAAGTCCGAGTACCGGATCGCGCCGAACACGCGCGGCTCCTCGCTGGGCCACGGCGCCATGATGGGCTGTGCCGGGTTCCCGAAGGCCACGAACCCGCAGCGCACGCTGAAGATCAAGAACGCGCCGAAGATCCTGCTCACCAACGCCAAGCACGACCCGGCGACGGCCTACGAGTGGGCGGTCAACGCGCACCGCCAGTCCCGCGACACCACCGTCTTCGTGACCTACGAAGGCTGGGGCCACGGCGTCTACGACCGCAGCGAGTGCACGCTGAAGATCAACAACGAGTACCTCGTGTCGCTGAAGCTGCCGCGCAACGGCACGTCCTGCGCCGCCGTCGAGCCGGCCGAGACGGCGACCATGTCCGTGAAGCCGCGGGTGCCCGCGGGTCCGTTCTCGATCGCGTAGTCCAGTCAGGTCGCGGACCGCGTCCGCCGGTGAGCGCACCGGGGGACGCGGTCCGTTCGCGTCCCCCGGAAGGGTGAGATCGGGGGCCACTCCTCGTCACCGGTTCGCCGCCGTGAGGTGGCCGAATCGAGACCGTGAACGCCGTGAAACGCGGACGTAACACGTCCAAGTCGACAGTTCACCTCGGCGAAACGTTCCACGCGGGTCCGTGAAACAGGACCTGCCGATGCTCCCTGCAACCGACGTGCAGTGGAGGTCGAAGTGGATACAGGGGACACCGCCTGGGTGCTCACCAGCGCCGCCTTGGTGCTGCTGATGACACCGGGCCTCGCCTTCTTCTACGGAGGCATGGTCCGTTCGAAGAGCGTGCTCAACATGATGATGATGAGCCTGGGCGCCATGGCCGTGGTCGGTGTCCTGTGGGTGCTGTTCGGGTACTCGACGGCATTCGGCGCGGACGTCGGCGCGGGCCTGCTGGGCAAGCCGTTCGAGTTCTTCGGCCTCGACGGTCTGCTGGGCGCCGACTCGCTGTCGGGCAAGATCCCGAGCACCGTGTTCGTGGCGTTCCAGGCCATGTTCGCGATCATCACGGTCGCGCTGATCTCCGGTGCGATCGCCGACCGCGCCCGCTTCGGCCCGTGGCTGCTGTTCGCGGGTCTGTGGGCCACGATCGTCTACTTCCCGGTCGCCCACTGGGTCTTCGACTTCGACGGCAAGGACGAGGCGGGCAACGTCGTCGACCCCGGCGGCTGGATCGCCAACAAGCTCCTCGCGATCGACTTCGCCGGCGGTACGGCGGTGCACATCAACGCCGGTGCCGCGGGTCTCGCGCTGGCGCTGGTGCTCGGCAAGCGCGTCGGCTGGCCGAAGGAGCCCATGAAGCCGCACAGCCTGCCGCTGGTCGTGCTCGGTGCCGGTCTGCTGTGGTTCGGCTGGTTCGGGTTCAACGCCGGTTCCGCTCTCGGTGCGAACGGCACCGCGGGTGTCACGTTCATCAACACGCTGGTCGCCACGTGCGCCGCGATGCTCGGCTGGCTGCTGACCGAGCGCATCCGCGACGGCAAGGCCACCACGCTCGGCGCGGCGTCGGGTGTCATCGCCGGTCTGGTCGCCATCACGCCCGCCTGCTCCGCGGTCACCCCGGTCGGCGCCATCGCGATCGGCGCGATCACCGGTGCCCTGTGCGCCCTGGCCGTGTCGCTGAAGTACCGCTTCGGCCTCGACGACTCGCTCGACGTCGTCGGCGTGCACCTCGTCGGCGGTCTGTCCGGCACGATCCTGATCGGCCTGTTCGCCAGCGAGGCGGCGCCCGCCAAGATCAACGGCCTCTTCTACGGCGGCGGCGTCGACCAGCTGTGGCGCCAGGCCGTCGGCGCCCTCGCGGTGCTCGCCTACTCGTTCGTCCTGAGCCTCGCGCTCGGGTACCTGGTGAAGTTCACCGTCGGGTTCCGCGCCTCCGAGGAAGCGGAGGTCGCGAGCATCGACGAAGCCGAGCACGCCGAGCGCGCCTACGAGTACGGCAGCCTCACCAGTGCGCGGGGTACCGGCAAGACGAGCGTGGCCGCCGGTGCGACCGCGGTCCTCGAGGGGAGCAACAAGAAATGAAGCTGGTCACCGCGATCATCAAGCCGTTCACGCTCGACGACGTGAAGAGCTCCCTGGAACAGCTCG
This sequence comes from Lentzea sp. DG1S-22, assembly GCF_036321065.1. Taxonomy (NCBI): domain Bacteria; kingdom Bacillati; phylum Actinomycetota; class Actinomycetes; order Pseudonocardiales; family Pseudonocardiaceae; genus Lentzea; species Lentzea sp. DG1S-22. The sequence continues at coordinate 7,446,679 of NZ_CP143276.1, forward strand.
GGGTGCTGGGCATGACCGTCAGCGAGGTGCAGGGCTACGGCCGCCAGAAGGGCCACACCGAGGTCTACCGCGGTGCCGAGTACTCGGTGGACTTCGTGCCCAAGATCAAGATCGAGGTCGTCATCGACGACACCGCCGTCGACAAGGTGCTGGAGGCGGTCGTCGAGGCCGCCCGCACCGGCAAGATCGGCGACGGCAAGGTCTGGGTCACTCCGGTCGAGACAGTCGTTCGCGTGCGCACGGGCGAACGCGGATCGGATGCGCTTTAACCACTAGGAGACGGCCCGTGGAGAACAACGAAACGGCCGTCGTAACGGCTGACGACCTGGTGCGAGCACGCGAAAGGCTGCTCGTGCCAGGTCGTCGTCGCTTGGCCGCCGAACCCCTGCGCGAAGCACTCGTGGACCTGCACGAGTTCTGGTTGACCAAACACGCGCAGGGAGCGGGGATATCCGGATCGGGTGTCGCGCTCGTGGCGGTCGGCGGGCTGGGGCGGCGCGAGATCGTGCCCTACTCGGACCTCGACCTGGTCCTGGTGCACAACGGTGTCAAGAACATCGATGAGATCGCCGAGAAGCTCTGGTACCCCCTGTGGAACTCCGGCATCGGGCTGGACCACTCCGTGCGGACCGTCGGGGAGGCGTTGAGGGTCGCCGCCGGCGATCTGCGGACAGCGCTGGGACTGCTCGACATCCGCCACGTCGCCGGCGATCCGGAAGTCACGCAGAAGCTCGCGGACGGCGCGCGGCAGGCTTGGCGGGGCAACGTCCGCAACCGGCTGGACGAGATCGCCGAGTCGTCGCGGAAGCGCTGGGCGCGCAGCGGCGAGATCGCCCACCGCGTCGAACCCGACCTCAAGCACGGCCGCGGTGGCCTGCGGGACCTGACCCTCCTGGACGCCCTGTCGCTCGCGCAGCTCGTGGACCGGCCGTCCGCCGACGTCGGTGAGGCACGCCGGTTGCTGCTCGACGTGCGCACCGAACTCCGCCGCGTGGCGCGGAAACCTCGTGACGTGCTGCGGGCGCAGGACGGCGACGAGGTGGCATCGGCTCTGGGGCTGGCCGATCGTTTTGCTTTGGCCCGTGCGCTTTCTTCTGCCGCACGCACCGTTGTCTACGCGTTCGACGTGGCCATGCGCTCGGCTCGTGCGGCCGCACCGAAGCGTGGACTCGGCGCGTTCCTCCGCGGACAGCCGCCGCGCAGGCCGTTGGACGAAGGCGTTGTGCTGCACGGCTCCGAGGTCTCCCTCGCCCGTGACGCGATTCCCAGCCGTGACCCGGCGTTGTTGTTGCGCGTGGCCACGGCGGCGGCACGGTCGAAGCACCCCATCGCGTCCGGAACGCTCACCCGGCTCGCGGACTCGGCGCCGGAGCTGCGCCAGCCGTGGCCGCGCGAGGCCCGCGAGGAACTGCTGGCGTTGCTGGGCAGCGGCAGCGGGCTCGTGGACGTCGTGGAGGCGTTGGACCGCACGGGTCTGTGGGGCCGGCTGTTCCCCGAGTGGGGCGCGGTGCGGGACCTGCCTCCCCGCGACGCCGCCCACATGTGGACGGTCGACCGGCACCTGGTGCAGACCGTCGCGCACGCCGCCCGCCTCGCGACGACGGTGGCGCGGCCGGACCTGTTGCTGCTGGGCGCGTTGATCCACGACATCGGCAAGGGACGGCAGCAGGACCACTCCGAGGTCGGGGCCGCTCTGGCGACCCAGATCGGCGAGCGGCTCGGGCTGTGGCCGCAGGACGTCGAGACGCTGTCCGCGATGGTGCGCCACCACCTGCTGCTGCCGCACACCGCGACCCGTCGTGACGTCGAGGACGAGGCCACCGTGCACCGCGTGGTCGAGACCCTCGGCGGCGACGCGGTGCTGCTGGAACTGCTGCACGCGCTCGCGGAGTCCGACTCCATCGCGACGGGGCCGGGCGTGTGGACGGACTGGAAGGCCGCGTTGCTGGCCGACCTGGTCGCCCGCTGCCGCACGGCGATGGCGGGGGAGGCGTTGCCCAAACCGGAACCGCTCGACCCCGTGCACGTCGAGATGGCGGAACGCGTCGCGGCGTCGGGGAAGCCGGACGTGCTGCTGGAGAAGCAGGACCACGCGGCGGTCGTGACGGTGATCGCGCCGGACCGGCCGGGGCTGCTGTCCAAGGCGGCCGGTGTGCTCGCGTTGAACTCGCTGGAGGTCCACGCGGCGACGTTGCGCTCGCACGGCGGTGCGACGGTGGACGCGTTCACGGTGTCACCGCGCTTCGGCTCGTTGCCGGACGCGGCCCTGCTGCGCGAACAGCTCACCAGGGCGGTCGAGGGCTCGCTGCCGCTGGCGGACGAGCTCGCCGCCAAGGAACGCGACTACGGCGGCCCGCCGCTCGACCCGCCGCCCGCCCGCGTGCTGTGGTTCGACGACGAGGCGACCGGTGCCGTGGTGCTGGAACTGCGCGCCGCCGACCGCATCGGGCTGCTGCACCGCGTGGCCGGTGCGTTGGAGCAGTGCGGGGTGGACGTCCGGTGGGCGCGCGTGTCCACCTTGGGCGCCACCGTCGTCGACTCGTTCAGCATCGCCGGCGCCGATCTGGACCGGAGGCGGATCGAGCGGGCGGTGCTCGACGCGGCCAGGTAGAGGTTGAGTAGCACTACGCACAACCACTCGGGGTGCTCACGCTCCTGGACGCTTCCGAAACGCGGCAGTCTTCGCGGTGTCCGGAAAGCGTCCTCGAGGGGTGGACCGCTTCCCGGGCGGGCGAAGGCGGTGGTGACGGGTGACGGGGCCGGGGGAGGTACCGGGCACCCGCACCGCCGCCGGCGTTTCTCCCGTGCCGCACGTCACTCCGCGATCGGTCCGGGCAGGCCGTCGGTGGGCGAACGGCACGGCCGCGGAGCCGAAGGCTGTGCATTCGGTGAGAAACCGGACCAAACTGAACGAGAAGGATGGCCGGAACGTCTTCTAGGACATGACCGCCGTGTTGAACACGCAGACCACCGCCGTCCGAGTGCGGCCGCGCTCGCTCGTAGTCCTCGCCGGGATCCCCGGCGCGGGCAAGACGACGCTGCTCACCCGCCTCGACGCGGACGAACCGGTCACCGTGCTCGACTCCGACCAGGTGCGCCAGTGGCTGGAACCGCGCGTGCGCCTGCCGTACCGGTACTGGCGCGTCTTCGTGCACCTCACGCACCGGCTGCGCGTGTTCCGGGCGGCGCTGTCCTGCGCGGGCCTGCTGGTGGTGCACGAACCCTCCACCCGTCCCGGCACCCGGTTCATGCTGGTGCTGGCGGGCCTGCTGTCGGGACGCTCCCGCCACTTCCTCTGGCTGGACGCCTCCGCCGCCCAGGCCCTGGACGGCCAGATCGCCCGCAACCGGGTCGTCCGCACCCACGCGTTCGAACGCCACGTCCGCCGCGGCACGTCGATGCGCGCCCGGTTCGAGGCGGGCTGGGTCCCGTTCGGCTTCCAGGACGTGACGCTGCTCACCCGTGCGGGGACCTCGGGTGGCCTGCGCATCGTGGTGTCGTGATCAAGGCTGTCCTGTTCGACTTCGCGGGCACCCTGTTCGGGCGTCCCGCCCACCCGTGGCTCCCGCCGCGGCACCTCTCCGTCCTGCGCGCGCCCGCCCCGTACGTCGCGCGGATGAACGCGGCGGAGCGCGCCGTCTGGGACGCCCGCGACCTGACGGCGCTGGCCAACCGCTCGGCCCACCGGACCCTGTTCCGGCTGGCGGGCCTGCCGCTGACCGAGGACCTGTTCCAGCGCCTGCACAACCCGGCTTTCTGGCTGCCGTACCCCGACACGGCCGCGGCGTTGAGCGTGGTGAGGCCGCTGAAGGTCGGCGTGCTCAGCAACATCTCGTGGAACATCCGCGGCGTGTTCGCACGCGAACGGCTGTCGGTGGACGCCTTCGCGCTGTCGTACGAGATCGGCTTCTCGAAGCCCTCGCCCCGTGCCTTCGACGCCGCCTGCGTGCGGCTGGACGTCGACCCGTCCGAGTGCCTGTACGTCGGCGACGACCCCGTGGCGGACGGGGCCGCGGTGGGGGCGGGACTGCGGTTCGCGCGGATCTCCACTGCTCCGGTCGGACGCCGTGAGCCGGTCCTGCTGGACGCGCTGGCGAGCCACGGGATCGGGTGGAGCTGAGGTTGGCTAGGCTGGACGGCGTGTTCTCCACGCTTTCCGACCGGCTGACCACGGTTCTCCAGGGCCTTCGCGGCAAGGGCCGGCTCAGCGACGCCGACATCGACGCGACCGCCCGCGAGATCAGGGTCGCCCTGCTCGAGGCCGACGTCGCGCTGCCCGTTGTGCGCGGCTTCATCGCCAAGGTGAAGGAGCGCGCCAAGGGTGCCGAGGTGCACCAGGCGCTGAACCCGGCGCAGCAGGTCGTGAAGATCGTCAACGAGGAGCTCGTCAACGTCCTCGGTGGCGAGACCCGCAGGCTGAACCTCGCGAAGAACCCGCCGTCGGTGATCATGCTGGCGGGTCTGCAGGGTGCCGGCAAGACGACGCTCGCCGGCAAGCTGGCCCGCTGGCTCAAGGGCCAGGGTCACACGCCGCTGCTCGTCGCGGCCGACCTGCAGCGCCCGAACGCCGTCACGCAGCTCCAGGTCGTCGGTGAGCGCGCGGGCGTGCCCGTGTTCGCCCCCGAGCCCGGCAACGGCGTGGGCAACCCGGTCGAGGTCTCGCGCCGCGGCATCGAGGAAGCCAAGGCCAAGCAGCACGACATCGTCCTCGTCGACACAGCCGGCCGGCTGGGCGTCGACGAGGAGATGATGAAGCAGGCCATCGACATCCGGGCCGCGGTCGACCCGGACGAGGTCCTGTTCGTCGTCGACGCGATGGTCGGTCAGGACGCGATCAACACCGCCACGGCGTTCCGCGACGGCGTCGGCTTCACCGGTGTCGTGCTCACGAAGCTCGACGGCGACGCCCGCGGTGGTGCCGCCCTGTCGGTCCGCGAGGTCACCGGCCAGCCGATCCTCTTCGCGTCCAACGGCGAGAAGCTCGAGGACTTCGACGTCTTCCACCCGGACCGGATGGCCTCGCGCATCCTCGGCATGGGTGACGTCCTCACGCTGATCGAGCAGGCCGAGCAGCACTTCGACCAGGAGCAGGCCGAGAAGGCCGCCGCGAAGCTGCACACCGGCCAGCTCACGCTCGAGGACTTCCTGGAGCAGATGCTCGCGATCCGCAAGATGGGTCCCATCGCGAACCTGCTCGGCATGCTGCCGGGCGCGGGGCAGATGAAGGACCAGCTCGCGATGCTGGACGAGAAGCACCTCGACCGCATCCAGGCGATCATCCGCGGCATGACGCCGGCCGAGCGCGACGACCCCAAGATCATCAACGCTTCCCGCCGGCTGCGCATCGCCAACGGTTCGGGCGTCAAGGTCAGCGACGTGAACGACCTGGTCAACCGCTTCTTCGAGGCCCGCAAGATGATGGCCTCGATGGCCGGCCGGATGGGCTTCGGCGGCGGTGGCGGCGGCAAGGGGAAGAAGGGCAAGAAGGGGAAGAAGGGCAAGGGCGGACGCGGCCCGACGCCTCCCAAGATCAAGGGCGGCTTCCCCGGGATGCTCCCCGGCGGCCTGCCCGGTGGCTTCCCCGGCATGCCTCCCGGCGGGATGCCCGACCTGTCGAAGCTCGGTGGCGGCATGAACGAGCTCCCGCCCGGCTTCGACCCGTCGAAGTTCAAGTTCGACGGCGACGACAAGAAGAAGTGACCATGCACCTGCGCGGCGTCGTCCTGCCGGACGGCGAGCCGCGAGACCTGTGGGTCGTCAACGGCCGTGTGCGCACCCAGCCCGTGCCGGGTGCGCGGACCGTGGTCGACGGCGGGTTCCTCGTCCCGGGCCTGGTCGACGCGCACTGCCACGTCGGCCTGGGCCCGCAGGGCGGTGTGGAGCTGTCCGAGGCCGTCGAGCAGGCGATCACCGACCGCGACGCGGGCACGTTGCTGATCCGCGACTGCGGGTCGCCGATCGACACGACGCCGTTGCAGGAACGCCTGGACCTGCCGCGGATCATCCGGTCGGGCCGCCACATCGCCCGCCCGAAGCGCTACCTCCCGCACATCGGCGTGGAGATCGAGTCGGACCTGGCGTCAGCCGTGGCCGAGCAGGCCGCGCAGGGCGACGGCTGGGTGAAGCTCGTCGGCGACTGGATCGACCGCGGCGCGGGCGACCTCGCCCCGCTGTGGACGGACGAGGAGCTGGCCGGGGCGATCAAGGTCGCCCACGACGCCGGCGCCAAGGTCACCGCGCACGTGTTCGGCGAGGACGCGCTGCCGGGCCTGATCAACGCGGGCATCGACTGCATCGAGCACGGCACCGGCCTGACCGGCGACACGATCGCGCTGATGGCCGAGCGGGGCACCGCGCTGGTGCCCACGCTGATCAACATCGAGACGTTCCCCGGCATCGCGGACAGGGCCGGCAGGTACCCGGTCTACGCGAACCACATGCGGGACCTGCACGCCCGCGTCTCGTCCACGGTGGCGTCCGCGATCGAGGCGGGCGTGCCGGTCTACGCGGGCACCGACGCGGGTGGCGGCATCCGGCACGGGCGCATCGTCGACGAGGTCGTCGCCCTGCACCGCGTGGGCATGAGCGCGGCGGACGCCATCGGCGCCGCGTCGTGGCGTGCCCGCGAGTGGCTGGGCTTCCCGTCGCTGACCGAGGGCGCGGCGGCGGACATCGTCGTCTACGACGAGGACCCGCGGGAGGACCTGGAGGTCCTCCGGACGCCGCGCATGGTCATGCTCCGGGGCCGGATCCACTAGTCGAACTGGGCCATCGCGCCCACCTGGTACGCACCGCCCTTCCGGCCGGTGATGACGGCCAGCCGGTTGGCGGCGTTGATCAGGCCGACCAGGCAGACCAGGGCGGCGGTCTCCTCCTCGTCGTAGTGCTTGCGGACCGCTGCCCAGGTCTCGTCGCTCACGCCGTCGAGCGTGAGCAGCGTGCCCTCCTCGGTGAGCTTGAGCGCGGCCTGTTCGGCCTCCGAGAACACGGTCGTCTCGCGCCACCCGGCCACCAGGTGCAGCCGCAACGGGTCCTCACCTGCCGCGACGGCGTCCTTGGCGTGCATGTCGAGGCAGAAGCCGCAGCCGTTGAGCTGGCTCGCCCGCATGCTGACCAGTTCGATCACGGTCTTCGGCAGCGGCGACTCGTGCAGCACGCCGTGCAGACCCGCGAACCGCTTGGCGAGCTTGGCGCCGGTCTGGGTGGCGAAGAGGTCGAAGCGGGTTTCCATCGTTGGTTCCTCCCTCGTGGACTTGCCGGACGACCACGAGATGCCGGACCCCCGAATCCTGTGACTGTGATCCAGCACACCGTCACAGGCGCTCCCGGCCTGGCGTCTTCTGTCCATGGACGCCGCTACCGACTCGTTCGTCAGCCACCGCAACCTGCTCTTCACGATCGCCTACGAGATGCTCGGCTCCGCCGCCGACGCCGAGGACGTGCTGCAGGAGACGTGGCTGCGGTGGGCCGACGTGGAGCACGGCGCCGTCGAGAACCACCGCGCCTACCTGGTCCGCGTCGTGACGCGCCAGGCGCTGACGAGGCTGCGAACGCTGGTGCGCCGCAAGGAGTCCTACGTCGGCTCGTGGCTGCCGGAGCCGCTGCTGACCGCCCCGGACGTCGCCGAGGACGTCGAGCTCGCCGACAGCGTCTCGATGGCGATGATGCTGGTCCTCGAAACGCTCACCCCGACCGAGCGCGCCGTCTTCGTGCTGCGCGAGGTGTTCGACCTCGGCTACGACGAGATCGCCGAGGCCGTGGGCAAGAACCCGGCCGCCGTCCGCCAGATCGCCCACCGCGCCCGCTCGCACGTGGCCGCCCGGCGCCCGCGCGAGGTCGTCACCCAGGCCGAGTCGCGCGAGGCCCTCGCGGCCTTCCAGCGCGCCACCGAGACGGGTGATCTCCAGTCGTTGCTGGACCTGCTCGCCCCGGACGTCGTGTTCCTCGGCGACGGCGGCGGCGTGAAGCAGGCCGTCCCGCGTCCGGTCGTCGGCGCCTCGAAGGTCGCGCGCCTGCTGCTCGGCGGCTTGCTGAAGGTGACCGGGTGGGAGATGGAACCGGCCCAGGTCAACGGCTACCCGGCGCTCGTGGTCAAGTTCGGCGGCGAGCTCGACACGGTGATCGCGGTGCGGATGGAGGAGGGGCGGATCAGCGGCCTCTACGCCGTGCGCAACCCGGAGAAGCTCTCGCACATGGAACGGGAGACGTCCCTGCGCCGCTGATCACCGGCTGGTGCGGACGTGTCCCGTGCCGCCGGGCGTGGTGAGAGCCGGCCACCCGGGGCGACCTCGCCGCGGCACCGGTCCGGCATCTCCCGCGCCTGTGGTTTGCGACCCGGTTCGTGCGCCGATCCGTTCACCAGGAGCCGGGACATCCGGCGGGGACCCGATCTGACCATCTTTTGGCCAGGTGCTCGGCCCGGATTCCGTCGGTGCCGCACAGTAACCTCGGATCCGGGGGCGGCAACGCTCCCCGAGGGGGCTCGCGGTCCCCACTCCAAGCGTATCGCGAGGCACCGACAGCCCGGAGGTGCTTCAGCAGCCGTCGATCGCGAGGTGGGTTGATCATGAGGGTGTCGGTGCCCGCTGTTGCCCCGCTGGTAGCCGCGGTGTGACTAGATTGCAGAGCGTGAGCGAGCCGGAATCCCTGAAGCCCAAGCGCGGCTTCGCCGAGAGCGTCGCCGGGGCCGCGCGCCGCGTTGCCGGGGCCGTGCGCGGCGCCGTCGAAGCGGTGCGGAACATCAACCGCGACCCGGAGCCCGAGCGGGTCGGCCAGCGCTGGGGGTTCGGCGCGTTCCTCCTGGTCGAGGCGATCTTCATCCTCAGCGCCGTGTTCATCACGGCGCTCGCCAAGCAGTTCGGCATCAGCCTGCTGGACTCGGTGCCGCTGGTGCTGGTCGGCTCGATCGTGCCGACGGTCCTCGCGGCCGGCGCCGCCATCGTGATCACCTACGTCAGGGGTAACGGTCCCAAGATCGACCTCCGCTTCAGCATGACCAAGGAGGACGTCGCGATCGGGCTGAAGCTCGGCGTCCTCGGCCTCGTCCTCACCTACGCCGCCGCCACGCTCTGGACGAAGGTCGTCGGCGAGGAGAACGCGACGAGCGCGGTCGGTGACCTGCTGTCCGGCTCGAACCTGCCGCTCGGCGCCGCGATCACGATGTTCCTCTACGTGAGCCTCATCGGGCCGATCTGCGAGGAGATCATCTACCGCGGCATGCTCTGGGGCGCCGTCGAACGCCAGGGCTGGAGCCGCTGGGCCGCGTTCTGGCTCACCACGGTGATCTTCGCGATCGGCCACTTCGAACCGCTGCGCACGTCGTTGCTGCTCGTGATCGCCATCCCGATCGGAATAGCCCGCCTGCTCACCCGCCGCCTGGGGGCGAGCATCGTGGCGCACGTGATGAACAACTTCCTGCCGGGGCTCACGCTCCTGCTCGTCTCCGTCGGGGTCATGTGATGGATCTGAACAGCGACCTCGGCGAGGGCTTCGGCATCTGGAAGCTCGGCGACGACACCGCCCTGCTGGGCCTCATCAGCAGCGCGAACGTCGCGTGCGGCTTCCACGCCGGTGATCCGTCGACCATGCGCAAGGTGTGCGAGGAGGCGGCGCGCAACGGCGTGCGGATCGGCGCCCAGGTGTCCTACCGCGACCTCGCCGGGTTCGGGCGCCGCTTCATCGACGCCGACCCGCTCGAACTGGCCGACGAGGTGCTCTACCAGATCGGTGCGCTCGACGCGTGCGCGCGAGCAGCGGGCACCGAGGTCGTGTACGTGAAACCGCACGGCGCGCTCTACAACGCGACGGTGCACCACGAGAAGCAGGCTGAAGCCGTGGTGAACGGCACCAAGGCGTTCAAGGACCTGCCGATCCTCGGCCTGCCGGGCTCCCAGTTGCTCGCGAAAGCCGCCGAAGCCGGGCTCAGGCCCGTCCAGGAGGCGTTCGCGGACCGCGGCTACACGCCGGAGGGCACGCTGGTCCCGCGCAGCCGGCCGGACGCCCTGCTGAGCAGCACGGACGAGGTCGTCGAACGGGCCAAGAGGCTCCTGGACGGCGAGATCGTCGCGGTCGACGGCACCGTGATCAAGACGCGCGCCGAGTCGTTGTGCGTGCACGGCGACACGCCCGGAGCGGTCGAACACGCCCGCGCGGTGCGCGAGGCGCTCGGCTCCGTGACGCCGTTCGCGTAGGCCCGATTCGGATCCACCGGCCGCCATCTGGCACAATTGCCCGCTGTCCGTCGTGGTCGGCCCCTCTGCCCGGGCCACGGCTGTGCGAACCATCAACACAGAGCTTTCGAGGAGTACCAGGCCAATGGCCGTCAAGATCAAGCTTCAGCGTCTCGGCAAGATCCGCCAGCCGTACTACCGCATCGTGGTCGCCGACGCGCGCACCCGTCGCAACGGCAAGGCCATCGAGACGATCGGCAAGTACCACCCGAAGGAAGAGCCGTCGTTCATCGCGGTCGACTCCGAGCGCGCGCAGTACTGGCTGGGTGTCGGCGCGCAGCCGACCGAGTCGGTCCAGCGCCTCCTCGAGATCACCGGTGACTGGCAGAAGTTCAAGGGCCTGCCGGGCACCGAGGGCACGCTGAAGGTCAAGGAGCCGAAGACTTCCAAGGCCGACCTGTTCGCCGCCGCCCTGGCCGCCGCGAACGAGGAGCCGATGACCGAGGCCACCACCCCGAAGGCGAAGAAGGCCAAGAAGGCCGACGAGGCCCCCAAGGCTGACGAGGCCACCAAGGACGAGGCGTGAGTTTGTTGGCTGACGCCCTCGAACACCTCGTTCGCGGCATCGTCGACCACCCGGACGACGTCCGGGTGAACCTCGTCACGACCCGCCGCGGCCGCACCCTCGAGGTCCACGTCCACCCGGACGACCTCGGCAAGGTGATCGGCCGTGGCGGTCGCACCGCGACGGCTCTGCGCACCGTGATGGCCGGCATCGGCGGTCGTGGTGTGCGGGTCGACGTCGTCGACACCGACCGCTGAACGAACTTCAAGGGCAAATGGACGTCGTTGTCGGCCGTGTGGCCAAGGCGCACGGGATCACCGGCGAACTCGCCGTTGACGTGCGCACTGATTCACCCGAACTGCGGTTCGCGCTCGGAGCCAAGCTCCAGGCCAAGCTGCGTGACGGCACGTCCCGAAGCCTCACCGTGTCAGCCGCCCGGCCTCATGCCGGGCGGCTGCTCGTGCGTTTCGCCGAGGTCGTCACCCGCGATGTCGCCGAGGCGTTGCGCGGCACGTTGCTGCTGGGCAGCACCGACGACCTCCCGCCGACCGACGACCCCGACGAGTTCTACGACCACGAGCTCGAAGGGCTCGCCGCGGAGCTGGTCGACGGCACGAAGATCGGCACGGTCAAGGAGATCCTGCACGGCCCCGGTGGCGAGCTGCTCGTGGTCATCCGCGACGGCGGGGAAGCGTTGATCCCGTTCGTGCGCGAGATCGTGCCCACTGTGGACGTTCGCGGCGGCCGTGTCGTGATCGACCCGCCCGAGGGTCTTCTCGATGCAGATTGACGTCGTCACGATCTTCCCCGAGTACCTCGCGCCGCTGCGCGCGGCGTTGCTCGGGAAGGCGATCGACAAGGGTCTGATCAGCGTCGGTGTGCACGACCTGCGGGACTGGACCCATGACGTGCACAAGGCCGTCGACGACAGCCCGTACGGCGGTGGGCCCGGCATGGTCATGAAGGCCGACATCTGGGGCCCCGCGCTCGATGACGTCTGCACGGACGAGACGCGTCTCATCGTGCCGACGCCGGCCGGTCGTCCGTTCACGCAAGCGCTCGCGCACGAGTACGCGAGCGAGTCGCACCTCGTCTTCGCGTGCGGGCGCTACGAGGGCATTGACCAGCGTGTGGTCGACGACGCCCGGCGGCGCGTTCGCGTCGACGAGGTGTCCATCGGGGATTACGTGCTGGTCGGCGGCGAGGTGGCCGTGCTCGCGATCGTGGAAGCGGTCGCGCGGCTGCTGCCGGGCGTGCTCGGCAACCCGAAGTCGCACGCGGAGGACTCGTTCCAGGACGGGCTGCTCGAAGGGCCGAGCTACACGCGGCCGCTCGTGTGGCGCGACCTGGCCGTTCCGGACGTGCTGCGCTCGGGCAACCACAGGCTCATCGACCGCTGGCGGCGTGACCAGTCACTCGCCCGCACCTTCGAACGGCGTCCCGACCTGCTGGAATCGTTGCCGGAGGACGCCTTCGACAAGCACGACCGGGCCCTGCTCGCACGCCTGCGCGAGGGTGGCGAGTAGCCCGATTTCATTCCGGAGTGCCTGGTCTGGCACACTGGAACAGTTGCCGCAGCCGGTGTCGTATCGGCGTGCGCACCAAGCCGACCCCCATCATGTCGTGCACAGCCATGGAACATGCTCTGGGGAGTTCACAGACACACGTGAGGACCACCGATGAACATCCTGGACGCACTTGACGCCCAGTCGCTGCGCTCCGACGTCCCGGCCTTCCGCGCCGGCGACACGCTGAAGGTCCACGTCCGCGTCATCGAGGGCTCGCGCGAGCGCGTCCAGGTGTTCCAGGGCGTCGTGATCCGTCGCCAGGGTGGCGGCATCCGCGAGACCTTCACCGTCCGCAAGGTCTCCTTCGGCGTCGGCGTCGAGCGCACCTTCCCGGTGCACTCCCCGAACATCTCCGAGATCGAGGTCGTCACCCGCGGTGACGTGCGTCGCGCCAAGCTGTACTACCTGCGCGACCTGCGCGGCAAGGCCGCCAAGATCAAGGAGAAGCGCGAGGCCCGTCCGGTCTCCTGATCGGTGGCTTCGAGCCCAGAAGACCCGGAGGACGCCTCCGCACCGGATGAACCGGAGCGGGGGCGTACTCCTGTGTGGAGGGAAGTCCTCTACGTCGTCCTGACGGCCGTCGTGCTGACGGTGCTGATCCAGGCGTTCGTGGCGCGGGTCTACGTGATCCCCTCGGCGTCGATGGAGAACACGCTGCACGGGTGCACCGGCTGCGAGAACGACCGCGTGCTCGTCGACAAGGTCACCTACAGGTTCGGCGACGTCGAGCCCGGCGAGGTGGTCGTGTTCCGCGGGCCCGAGGCGTGGACGACGGACTTCCGCAACCCGCCGTCGACGAACCCCGTCGCACGGTCGGTGCAGTACGTCGGTTCGTTGCTGGGCATCGCGCCCGCGAACGAGCGCGACTTCGTCAAGCGCGTGATCGCGCTTCCCGGTCAAACGGTGATGTGCTGCGACGAGCAGCACCGTGTCGTCGTGGACGGAAAACCGCTCGACGAGCCGTACGTGTACTGGCAGCCCGGCACCTCTCCCGCCGACCACGAGCCGTTCGCACCGATCCGCGTGCCGGAGGGGCGGTTGTTCGTGATGGGGGACAACCGGATGAACTCCACCGACTCGCGCAAACAGGGCGGCGGGGGCGTAGCGGGCACGGTGCCCCTCGAGAACGTCATCGGCAAAGCCCGGTACGTCATCTTCCCGAAAGATCGGTGGAGTGTTGTGTCCGACCACAACCCCCAGCCCCTAGGCTGATCTCGTGGTCGACGACGCTCCAGAGCAGAACCCGTCCGGTGACGAGCCGACTTCCGACGCTTCGGGTGAAACCGGGAAGAAGAAAAAGGGCAACTTCTGGAAGGAACTGCCCGTCCTCATCCTGGTCGCGTTCGGCCTCGCGATCGGCATCCAGGTCTTCCTGGGCCGCGTCTACATGATCCCGTCGGAGTCGATGGAGACGACGCTGCACGGGTGCACCGACTGCTACGGCGACCGGGTGCTCGTGGACAAGGTCACCTACCGCTTCACCGAGCCGGCGCCCGGCGACGTGATCGTCTTCCGCGGGCCGCCGTCGTGGCAGAACGACTTCGTCTCCGAGGAGCCGGGCAACCCGGTCTCGCAGGGGCTGTCGTGGCTCGGGTCGCTGGTCGGGCTGCCGTCGGCGAACGAGGAGGACTTCGTCAAGCGCGTGATCGCCGTCGGCGGGCAGACCGTGAAGTGCTGCGACGAGCAGAACCGCGTGACCGTGGACGGCAAGCCCCTCGACGAGCCGTACAAGCACTTCGACCAGGGCACGCCGGCCGAGCAGGAGTCGTTCGAGGAGCTCAAGATCCCGGACGGGATGCTGTTCGTGCTCGGCGACAACCGCAACCACTCGTGCGACTCGCGCTGCCAGGGCCAGGGCGGTCTCAACGGCCTCGTGCCGGTGGACGACGTGATCGGCAAGGCGCGCGTGATCGTGCTGCCCCCGTCGAGGTGGGGCGGGGTGTCGGACCACAACCCGCAGGCCGTGTCGATGGGTGCGCCGGGCTGGCAGGAGAACGTGCCGCTGGGTCTGGGTATCGTCGCCGCGTGGCCGCTTCTGCTGCTCGGACGTCGAGTGCGAGACCGATTCCGCCGATGACCATGCTGATGCCGCCTCGCGCGGTGGTGCGGGGCTCGTCGGGGAACTGGGCGCTGCAGAGCACCCTGGAGCGCCGGGGCCTGGGTCCCGTCGCCGGGGTCGACGAGGCGGGGCGCGGTCCGTGCGCCGGGCCGCTGGTGATCGCCGCGTGCGTCCTCCGGCCGGGTGACGCGTCGCGGTTCGAGGGCCTGAACGACTCGAAGCTGATGACGGCGTCGGCGCGCGACAGGATGTACGACCTGGTCCTGAAGCGCGCGGTGGACCACTCGGTGGTCGTCGTGCCGCCCGCGGACATCGACTGGCTGGGCATCCACGTCATGAACATCGAGGGCATGCGGCGCGCGGTGGCGCAGATGTCGACCCATCCCGGCTACGTCCTGACCGACGGGTTCAAGGTGCCGGGCATGCCCGCGCCGAACGTGGCAGTGCTCAAGGGCGACCAGGCCGCTGCGTGCGTGGCCGCGGCATCGGTGCTGGCCAAGGTCACGCGGGACCGGATCATGGCCGACCTGCACGAGCGCCATCCCGAGTACGGGTTCAACGTGCACAAGGGTTACTGCACGCCCGACCACACCGCTGCGTTGATGGAGCACGGGCCGTGTGCGGAGCACCGGTGGTCGTATGTAAATGTGGCAGCGGCGGCTGCCAAGCACGGTCTCGCCGCGCCGCACAGGGTGGCGCGCGCCACGACCGCGGCGGCCGTGGTCCAGAATGATGCAGCCCCGGCTGATGCCGGGGAGCTCGCGACGAGGGAGGGCGCGGAGCAGATGATGACCCGCGCGGAGGCGTAATGAGTGCAGAGGATCTCGAGAAGTACGAGACCGAGATGGAACTGTCGCTGTACAAGGAGTACCGCGACATAGTCAGCCAGTTCTCGTTCGTCGTGGAGACCGAACGGCGTTTCTACCTGGCCAACTCGGTGGACGTGCAGGTGCGCAACGCCGACGGCGAGGTGTACTTCGAGGTGCGCATGTCGGACGCGTGGGTGTGGGACATGTACCGGCCCGCGAGGTTCGTCAAGAACGTTCGTGTCATCACGTTCAAGGACGTGAACGTGGAGGAGCTGGACAAGCCGGACCTCCGACTGCCCGAGAGCGGTCCGTTCCCCACCTGAGGTCTTCCGCAGCACCGCCCTCGCGTCCCGGGTCGTACCGGGACGCGGGGGCGGTGCTGTTTTGTGCCGCGGATCGCCGTCCTCGGGCCAATAGCACACCCCACCGACAACTCCGCCCTTTCAAGATCCACAATGGCCGACCTGTCCACAGCCGCTGAGTTGTCCACAGATCCCCCTCAGCCCGGCCACCCACCCCGTTCCACCCGGCAAGGTCGAACCGACGACCCGCAGGGAGGCGAGGACAGTGGTGGCACAGGCACCGGCCGGGACCAGGCAGCAGGAGAGAGGCCGTCAGGGCGAGGACCTGGCGTGCAGGTACCTGGAGGAGCAGGGCCTGGTGGTCCTGTCGCGGAACTGGACGTGCCGCGACGGTGAGCTCGACATCGTGGCCGTGGAGGGCGACCGCCTGGTCGTCTGCGAGGTCAAGACGAGATCCGGTCCCGCGTGGGGACGCCCGGACGAGGCCGTGGACCAGAGCAAGCTCTCACGCCTGCGCCGAACAGCCCTGCGCTGGCTCGCGTCGCACGGCGTCGGCTGGTGCCACGTCCGCGTCGACCTGATCTCGGTCACGTGGCCCCCGTCCGGCGAAGCCCGCCTTCAGCACCTGCGGGGAGCCTGAGATGGGCCTCGCACAGGCGTGGTCGGTGGCGCTCTGCGGCGTCGACGGCCTGCCGGTGGAGATCGAGGCGGACGTGGGCGTGGGTCAGCCCCGCACGCACCTGCTCGGGCTGCCCGACGCGTCGCTGCACGAGTCGAAGGAGCGCGTGAAGGCCGCCGTCCGCAACAGCGAGGAGGAGTGGCCGAAGCAGCGCATCGTCCTGGGCCTGTCCCCGGCGAACCTGCCGAAGGGCGGCAGCAGCTACGACCTGGCCATCGCGTGCGCCACGCTGTCCGCCTCGGGCGCGATCCCGCCCGACCGCCTCGCCACCACCGTCCTGCTGGGCGAGCTGGCCCTGGACGGCCGCATCCGCCCGGTCCGCGGCGTCCTGCCCGCCCTGCTGGCGGCCCGCCGCGCGGGCCTCACGCAGGCCGTCGTCCCCGTCGCCACCCTGCCCGAGGCCGCCCTCGTGGACGGCGTGGAGATCCACGGCGCCCTCACCCTGACGGAGGTCCTGGCGTGGCTGCGCGGCGACGAGGTGACGCTGCAGAAGCCACCGCGGCCCGTCGACCCGCCGCTGCCGCAGGTTCCGGACCTGGCCGACGTGGTCGGCCAGCCGGAAGCCCGCTGGGCGCTGGAGGTGGCCGCGGCCGGCGCCCACCACCTCCTCCTGACGGGTCCACCGGGCACCGGCAAGACGATGCTCGCCGAACGCCTCCCGGGCCTGCTCCCACCCCTGACCCGCGAGGAGTCGCTGGCCGTCACGGCGGTGCACTCCGTGGCGGGCGTCCTCTCCTCCGACTACCCGCTGGTCGCCAGCCCACCGTTCGTCAACGTGCACCACACGACGTCGATAGCGGCCCTGATAGGCGGCGGAAGTGGATTGGCGAAGCCGGGCGCCGCCTCCCGGGCGCACAGGGGAGTGCTGTTCTTGGACGAGGCCTGCGAGTTCGGCCAGAAGACCATCGACACCCTCCGCACAGCGCTGGAAGAGGGCGAGGTCCGCATCCCGCGCCGTGACGGCATAGCCCGCTACCCGGCGCGCTTCCAGCTGATCCTCGCCACCAACCCGTGCCCGTGCGCCCCGCCGAAGGAGGTCGACTGCATCTGCACCAGCACGGTCCGCCGCCGCTACCAGTCCAAGCTCTCCGGCCCGCTGCTCGACCGAGTGGACCTCCGCGTCCGCATGAGAGCGACCACCGCCATGTCGAACGCCGACGCGGCCCCACCCGACTCGACGGCAACGGTCCGCGAACGTGTCCTCAAGGCCCGCTCCCGAGCCGCCACCCGCTGGTCGGCCCACGGCCACAACTGGCGGGCCAACGCCTTGGTCCCAGGCCCGGCACTCCGCCAGGAGTTCGCCCTCCCACGCGACACCACGGCGCTGCTGGACCGAGCCCTGGCCATCGGCGCCCTGACAGGCCGAGGCGCCGACAGGTGTCTGCGAGTCGCCTGGACCTTGGCCGACCTGGCCGAAGCCGACCGCCCCACCGCCGACCACGTGGCCGCCGCCCTCCAGTTCCGAGAACGCCGGGTCTGACGCCTCTCCGCTGGCCTCCGGCGCTCCTGCGACGACGCCAGGCCAGCACCCCGCGCCACCGTGGGCGGTCGTCCACAGGTACCGCCTGACAAACGGCGCTCGTGTCTGGCGGCCGACCGCCTGGCAGCGAGCCCAAGGGAGCCGCCCACCCGGAGCCGCCGGTCGCCAGCGGCGGCCCTTGTCACCCCGGCTGCCAGCGGACTCCAAGACAGCCGTCCACCCGAGCCGCCGGTCGCGGAGCTTCCCGCCCCGACTCCGCGTCCGGCCCCCGGTCGAGCGGGCGCTCGTCCACCCCGGCGAGCGCCCGCTCACCCACCAACCCCAGGGGCCACCCCACGCCACGGCCACCAACGCCCTGATCCCCGAGCCACGACCACCAACGCCCCGAGCCCGAGCCACGACCACCAACCCCTGACCCTCCCGAGCCGCCGGGCGCGGAGCCCCACTCCCACTCCGCGCCCGGCACCTGTCCCGCTCACCCGAGCCGCCGGAGGCGAGCTTCGAGCCTCTGCTCGTCTCCGGTCCCCAGGTGGGCCGTCCGCTCCTCCCCACCGGGCGGCCCACCACCCCAGCCCTCTTGCCAACTCCAGAGCCGCCGGTCGCGGAGCTTTCCGCCCCGACTCCGCGTCCGGCCCCGGTGGAGCAGGCGCTCGTCCACCCCTGCGAGCGCTCGCTCACCCACCAACCTCAGAGGTCCGACCCCCGGCACCGACGACCAACCCCTGACCCTCCCGAGCCGCCGGGCGCGGAGCCCCACTCCCACTCCGCGCCCGGCCCCGTCCAATCCAGACCAAGGAGTCCGACCATGTCCCCGCTTCTCGTCTGCGCGGCCACCTCGACCACCGCCCGAGCAGCCGCTGCTTTGCCCGAGCTTCTGCGGATGCCGTGCACGGTGCGAAGGCGCTCGTCGGGTGCCAGTCCGCCGTCGCCGTGGCGTTCGGAGCCCTGGCAGCGCTGGCTGCCCTGGTGGTGGTTCCGGTGAGCGCCGGGGCGACGGACGCCGTCCGGCTGGCGCGGGCGTACCTGTCACGGGTGGCGGAGCCGTATCCGGCGGCGCTGGCCGCGTTGGTGGCCGAGGTCGGGCCGGTTGAGGCCGCGGCGCTCGTCCGGGCTGGTGAGGTGTCGTCTTCGGTCGCCGGTCAGACGTCTGCTCGGCGGGCTGAGGAGCGGGCTGAGCAGGACCTCGCGCACGTCACCAGGTTGGGTGGGCGGCTGGTTGTTCCTGAGGACGAGGAGTGGCCGCGGTGGCCCTTCATCGCGTTGGAGGGGGTGTCGGCGCGGCGGTGTGGTGGTGAGCCGTTGGCGTTGTGGGTCCGTGGGGCGCACGACCTCGCCGAGGCGGTGGACAAGGCCGTGGCGATCGTCGGGTCGCGGGCTTCGACCGGGTACGGCGAGCACGTTGCCGGCGAGTTCGCGTTCGGGTTGGCGGCGGCGGGTGTGACGGTCGTGTCCGGGGCGGCGTACGGGATCGACGGTGCTGCTCACCGCGGTTCGCTCGCCGGTGGCGGGCTGACCGTCGCGGTGCTGGCGTGCGGGGTGGACTTCGCCTATCCCGCCGGGCACCAGGGGTTGCTCGCGAAGATCTCGCGGGATGGGGTGATCGTCAGCGAGTACCCGCCCGGTGTGATGCCTGCTCGGCACCGGTTCCTGACGCGCAACCGCCTCATCGCGGCGCTGGCCGGTGGCACGGTCGTCGTCGAGGCCGGGCGGCGCAGCGGGGCCAAGAACACCGCCGCGATCACGCTCGCGCTGGGGCGGCCGTTGATGGTGGTGCCGGGGCCGGTGACGTCGGCCAGTTCGATCGGGTGCCACGAGCTGTTGCGGGACGGGCAGGCGGTGTCGGTGAGCTCGGTGGCCGAGGTCGTCGAGTCGGTCGGGCGGTTCGGGGACGACCTCGCCACCGAGCCCGCGGAGAAGGAGAGCGAGCTCGGGGCGCCGCAGGGCGAGGCCATGCGGGTCTACGAGGCCCTCGGGAAGCGGTGCGGGGTCAGCGACGAGGTCGTGTCGGTCGAGTCCGGTGTGCCGTTGGAACGGGTGCGGGCGCTGCTGCCCGAGTTGGAGCTGGCCGGGCTGGCGCTGCAGGTCGACGGTGGCTGGCAGAAGCTGGAGGTGCGGTGCTGATCAGTCCGGGTCGGCCGGGCCTTCTTCGGGGTCGTTGTCGCGCAGCACCAGGGCGGCGACGACGGCGTCGGCGAGAGCCTCCGCCTTCTCCTTCTCCATGCCCAGCGAGAGAGCGCGTTCGAGGGCGGTCTTGCGCACCTCGGCCAGCTGGGGCGTGGTCAGGGGCGTGGACGGCAGCTCGAGCGGTTCGGCGGGCTTGCCGCGGAGTTTGCGCCACGCTTTGCGCGCGGCGTTCGTCGTGCCCTGCTGCACGGCCTTGCCGACGCTGTCGGACACGGCGGTGATCACGCTGCCGGACACCAGGGCGATCACCGGGGTCGCCATCGCGACGATGTCGCCCAGGCCGAAGCCCAGCGGGTCGTCGTGGGCCTGGCGGAGCCGGCGTTCGGCCTGCTGGGGGTTCTCCAGGTAGGGCGCGGCGACTATCTCGAACGAAGGCAGCTCCTCGGGCGCGATCTTGCGCACGACTCGGCGGGCGAGCTCGTCGACTGTTCGGACGGTGGTGCTGGCTACCATCGCTACTCCGAAAGGTGATCTGTACGTGCCACCAAACCCCTGGTCGTCACAGGGAGTTGAAACGTTATCGTGTTCCCGACCATGAGAGCGCTCTCATGCGGCTCGGGGGTGTGGCGATACTTGACCAAACGCCCCGACTGGCGCAGCGTCTTGGCCTATGTCCCCGCCGCCGCATGGTCGGACACGTCGTGTCGATCTCGTTCGCCTGCGCGAAAAACTGCCTGCGCACGTCGCGGAGGTGTTGCGGCAGTACGAACGCCACCTGGCATTGGAGCGTGATCTCTCGACGCACACAGTGCGCGCGTACGTGGGCGATGCGGTGGCTTTGCTGGGACACGTCGCCGGGAATATCCCGGAAAACGCCGATGTCGGGCACATAGACCTGACAAATCTGCGGTCATGGCTTGCGGCACAACGCACAACGGGTGCGAGCCGCACGACTCTCGCGCGCCGCGCTGCCGCTGCACGCGCGTTCACGGCGTGGGCGCACCGAACTGGGCATTTGGCGACGGATCCGGGACCTCGCCTCGCTGCTCCGCGGCCGCACCGGACGTTGCCGTCCGTGTTGCGACAGGACCAGGCGAAGGACGTGATGAGCGCCGTATCCTCTGGCGCGTCCCAAGGTGATCCGGTTGCGCTGCGTGATCAGGCCGTGGTGGAGTTGCTGTACGCCACCGGTATCCGCGTGGCCGAACTCTGTGGTCTTGATCTCGACGACGTGGACTACTCCCTAAGGGTGATTCGAGTTCTGGGCAAAGGTGGACGAGAGCGCAGCGCGCCGTTCGGCGTGCCGGCCGAGCGCGCGGTGCGGCGGTGGGTGGACGAGGGCAGGAACGCCCTGGTAGCACCGGATTCGCCGCCCGCCCTGTTCCTCGGTGCGCGCGGGGGCCGGCTGAACCAGCGGGCGGTCCGCGCTCTGGTGCACGAGGTCGTCGCCGAGGTGCCGGAAGCGCCGGACATCGGGCCGCACGGGTTGCGCCACTCCGCTGCGACCCATTTGCTGGAAGGAGGAGCGGACCTGCGCACCGTCCAAGAGCTGCTTGGTCACGCTACGCTCGCAACGACTCAGCTTTACACACACGTCACTGTCGAACGGCTGAAGGCGATCCATGACCGAACCCACCCCCGTTCCTGACGCCGCAGGGGGAGGATCGCGTACGGCGACCGTGCCCCCTGACCCCGTCCTGCCCGCACCAGCGTCGAAGCAGGCGAGCAACGGGCACCGTCAGAACGGCGCGCCACACAGCACCGAGGCGACCCCCGAGCCCGGTGCCGACACGCATGTCAACGGCACGCCCGCTGCCGTCCCGACCGGCGTGACGCGTACGGATGTCCGGTCCGGTGATGACGTCGAGGCCGGCATCGTCGCGCTGTGGCGCAGCTACGGCGAGTCCCGCGACCAGGGCCAGCGCGACCGCCTGGTGCTGCACTACGCGCCGCTGGTCAAGTACGTCGCCGGCCGCGTCGGCACGGGCCTGCCCGCCCACGTGGACGTCGCCGACCTGATCCAGTCCGGCATCTTCGGCCTGGTCGACGCGATCGAGAAGTTCGAGCCGGAACGCGGTCTCAAGTTCGAGACCTACGCCATGCAGCGCATCCGCGGCGCGATCCTCGACGACCTGCGCTCCCAGGACTGGGTGCCGCGGTCGGTCCGCAGCCGCGCCCGCGACGTCGAACGGGCCTTGGAACGCCTCGGCGCCAAGCTCCAGCGCACGCCGACCGACCGCGAGCTCGCCGCAGAGCTCAAGATCGGTCTGGCCGAGCTGCGCGAGCTGTACGGCCAGCTCCAGCTCACCAGCGTCGTCGCGCTCGACGAGCTGATCGCCCCGAACAAGGGCGGCTCCTCCCTCGCCGAGTCGCTGCCCGACGACGCCGCGGAAGACCCGGTCGCGAGCCTCGTCGACCAGGACAGCCGCCGCCAGCTGGCCGACGCGATCGCCCAGCTCGCGGAGCGCGACCGCGTGGTCGTGACCCTCTACTACTTCGAGAACCTGACCCTCGCCGAGATCGGCAAGGTCCTCGGCGTGACGGAGTCCAGGGTCTGCCAGCTGCACACCCGCGCCGTCCTGCGCCTGCGCACCAAGCTCAACGAGCAGTCCGAGGCCTGACGAAGGCTCATTCCACCCGCAGTCGGGCGCACCGCCCGAGCTGCCGGACGCGCGTACCGAGAAGTCGTGTGCGGCCCTGGAAGTGAGCTTTGAGCCTCCTTTCCGCCCCTCGCCGGGCTAATTCACTCGAACGGGTGGACTTCTTCTCGGTCTCAGCACGCCGCGTGCCCGCTCGGGCAGCAGGCGAACAGTCGAGCGCCGAGCTGAGCTGCTGGACTTCGGGCGCGCCGGTCGATTCCCGCGGTGGGCCGTCGAGTCGAGCTGCGGAAGACGGCGGCCAATCTGCGAGCCCGCAGAAAATGCATTCAGCGCTTGCGAACCTGTACCGGCAACGGCAATCGGGCAGGCGCCGAACAGGCCGGTCGTCATCGTCGGACCGCGATTCGGCGATCGGCTGGAAAGTCGAGCTGTCGCCCGCGGTAGGTGGACGAGCGGGAGCAGTGGGCAGGGGTCGAGCCTGCTCGCGGGCGCAGGCCGGGCAGTTCGCGCGGAGAACGGGCAGGGCCGTCGCGCGTCGACCTGGCCCGGGCGTCCGCGGACCTGGGCTAGGTGGGCCGGGAGGCGGCCGGAAGGTGAGCGGGGGCCGAGCCGGCTTGTAGGTGCAGGCCGGGCGATTCCGCCCGGAGAGCAGGCAGGGCCGCCGCGCGCGGCCGGGTTCGGACGTCTGCGGGCCAGGGTCAGGTGGGTCGGGGGCGGGCGGAAGGTGAGCGGGTGCCGAGCCGGCGGCTCGCGGGTGTAGGCCGGGCGGTTCAGTGCGGAGAGCGGGCAGGGCCGCCGTGTGCCGGCCGGGTTCGGACGTCTGCGGGCCAGGGTCAGGTGGGTCGGGGGCGGGCGGAAGGTGAGCGGGTGCCGAGCCGACGGCTTGCGGGTGCAGGCCGGGCAGTTTCGTGCGGAGAGCGGGCAGGGCCGCCGTGTGCCGGCCGGGCTCGGACGTCTGCGGGGCCAGCGCCAGGTGGGCCGGGAGGCGGCCGGAACGTGAGCGGGGCCGCCTCCCGGCACCTGGTGGGCGCCGCGGCGCGGGGACGGGTCGCGCCGCTGTCCGGCCGTCGGGGACGGCGGGAAGCGCCCTATCGGAGCGCCGCTCGCAAGCGCTGGGCTGCGCGGCGCGAGTCTCGTCCGGTCAGGGGCTCCTGGCCGGCGCGGATAGGGGCAGCAGGCGCACGTGCGGCGAGCTGACCAGGCGGAGCGGGTCGAGGTACTCGGTGCCCCGCCTGGCGCCCCAGTGCAGGCACGGCGTGGAGCAGTGGCCCTCCTGCAGATGACCGATCACCTGTCCCCGGCGCACCGGGCTCCCCGCCGCGACGGTCGGCGCCACCGGCTCGTACGTCGTGCGCAGGCCGCCGCGGTGCTGGAGCGACACCAACGTCCTGGTGGCCACCGGCCCGGCGAACACCACCACCCCGTCCGCCGCGGCCAGCACGCCGGTGCCGGCCGGAGCGGAGAGGTCCGCGCCCCGGTGGCCGGGGCCGAACGGGGTCGCCGGGGCCTCGAAGGCGCGCACCACGGGGTGCGGCGGGGGCAGCGGCCAGCCGAAGCGCGCCGGAGGCGGGGCCAGGAGCGTGGTGAGGACCAGGGCGGTGGGGAGGAGGGGCATGGGTCAACGGTCGGCTACGGGGCACACCGGGGACCAGCGGTGATCGGGGATCTGTGGATTACTCGCCGGTTGTGGACAACTGCCACCTGATCGACGGGGGCGATTCGAAGTTTGACGGGGGTGAGGAGTAGGCTTTCGGGCGCGTCCCGTCTGTGCGCGGGACGACTTCGCGTGCCAATGCAGATCCGACCGGCTGGTCCCAGCAGGGTCGAGTCACGACGTCCGACGGTCCTGAAGGTGCAGAGATGCTCCGAGGGTGCGGGCGGCGGCGTTCGGCACCAGGGCTGACGGCCTGCTGGCCTGAGGCGACAACCGGACCGACGCGCAAGGCCAGACCTGGCGCGTCCTACAGATGAGGTGCGAACCGGCCATGGCCGTCGTAACCATGAAGCAGCTGCTCGACAGCGGCGTGCACTTCGGGCACCAGACGCGGCGCTGGAACCCGAAGATGAAGCGCTACATCCTCACCGAGCGCAACGGCATCTACATCATCGACCTGCAGCAGACGCTGACCTACATCGACCGGGCTTACGAGTTCGTGAAGGAAACGGTCGCGCACGGCGGGTCGATCCTGTTCATCGGCACCAAGAAGCAGGCGCAGGAGGCCATCGCCAACGAGGCGCTCCGCGTCGGCATGCCCTACGTGAACCAGCGCTGGCTGGGCGGCATGCTCACCAACTTCTCGACGGTCCACAAGAGGCTCCAGCGCCTCAAGGAGCTCGAGTCGATGGAGCAGACCGGCGGTTTCCAGGGTTTCACCAAGAAGGAAATCCTGATGATGAACCGCGAGAAGGACAAGCTGGAGCGCACGCTCGGCGGTATCCGCGACATGTCCAAGGTGCCCAGCGCCGTGTGGATCGTGGACACCAAGAAGGAGCACATCGCGGTCGGTGAGGCTCGCAAGCTGAACATCCCGATCGTCGCGATCCTCGACACGAACTGCGACCCGGACGAGGTCGAGTTCCCGATCCCGGGCAACGACGACGCGATCCGCTCCGCCGCACTGCTGACCAAGGTCGTGGCCGAGGCCGCCGCCGCCGGTCTCATGCAGCGCTCCGGTGGTCGCCGCGACGCCGCCGAGGGCCAGGACAAGCCCGCTGCCGACGAGCCGCTGGCCGAGTGGGAGCAGGAGCTCCTGACCAGCTCCACGGCCACCGAGGCTCCGGCCGAGGCGGCTCCGGCCGAGGCGGCTCCTGCCGAGGAAGCTCCGGCCGAGCAGCCCGTCCAGTCCTGATCTCCCCCACGAGGTGCCCGCGACCAGCGGGCACCTCGTGACCCAAGCGCGTACATCGCAGAAGGAACACGATGGCGAACTACACCACCGCGGACGTCAAGAAGCTCCGCGAGCTGACCGCCGCCGGCATGATGGACTGCAAGAAGGCGCTGGACGAGGCTGACGGCGACTTCGAGAAGGCCGTCGAGATCCTGCGCATCAAGGGCGCCAAGGACGTCGGCAAGCGCGCCGAGCGCACCACGTCCAACGGCCTCGTCGCCGTCAAGGACGGCGCGATGGTCGAGCTGCGTTGCGAGACGGACTTCGTCGCCAAGAACGCCGACTTCATCGCCCTGGCCGACGACATCGTCGCGATCGCCAAGGCCAACAAGGTCGCGGACGTCGAGGCCCTCAAGGCCGTCGAGGTCGACGGCAAGACCGTCGACGCGCTGGTCCAGGAGTTCTCCGCGAAGATCGGCGAGAAGCTCGAGCTGGCCAAGGCCGTCGACTTCGACGGCACGGTCTCGACCTACCTGCACAAGCGTGCCGCGGACCTGCCGCCGGCCGTCGGCGTGCTCGTCGAGTACACCGGTGACAACGCCGAGGTCGCCAAGGGTGCCGCGATGCAGATCGCCGCGATGCGCCCGAAGTTCGTCACCCGTGACGAGGTGCCGGAGGAGCTCGTCGCCAACGAGCGCCGCATCGCCGAGGAGACCGCTCGCGAGGAGGGCAAGCCCGAGGGCGCGCTCCCCAAGATCGTCGAGGGTCGCGTCAACGGCTTCTTCAAGGACGTCGTGCTCCTCGAGCAGGCTTCCGTGACGGACAGCAAGAAGACGGTCAAGGCTCTCCTGGACGAGGCCGGCGTGACGGTGACCCGTTTCGCTCGGTTCGAGGTCGGCCAGAGCTGATTCGCATGAGGGCGGGGTTGCAGGTACCAGCGACCCCGCCCTTGGCGTGTCTACAGAAGTTCCCGGGGTCAAAGGAGAGGGACCTGTGAGCGAAGAAGGTAGCCACGGCTACAGCCGGGTGATGCTCAAACTCGGTGGCGAGATGTTCGGCGGTGGTGGCGTCGGCGTCGATCCCGACGTCGTCCAGACAGTCGCCAAGCAGATCGCGGCCGTCCACAAGTCCGGCGTGCAGGTGGCCGTCGTGATCGGTGGTGGCAACTTCTTCCGCGGGTCCGAGCTCCAGCAGCGCGGCATGGACCGGTCGCGCGCCGACTACATGGGCATGCTCGGCACGGTCATGAACTGCCTGGCACTGCAGGACTTCCTCGAGCGCGAGCACGGCATCGACACCCGCGTGCAGACCTCCATCCAGATGACGCAGGTCGCCGAGTCCTACATCCCCCGCCGCGCGATGCGCCACCTCGACAAGGGCCGCGTCGTGATCTTCGGTGGCGGCGCGGGTCTGCCGTACTTCTCCACCGACACCACCGCCGCCCAGCGCGCGCTGGAGATCGGCTGCGAGATCGTCCTGATGGCCAAGGCCGTCGACGGCGTCTACACGGCCGACCCCAAGATCGACCCCGACGCGCTGATGTTCGACAACATCACCCACCGCGAGGTGCTGGAGCGAGGCCTCAACGTCGCCGATGCCACGGCCTTCAGCCTCTGCATGGACAACAACATGCCGATCCTCGTCTTCAACCTCCTCACCGAGGGGAACATCGCGCGCGCGGTGCGTGGTGAGAAGATCGGCACCCTGGTCAGCACCCCCGGTGGCCGTCCGGCCTTCTAGACCTGGTGGGATCTCTCCAGGACCGGGAATTGGGCACGAACACGCAGAGCAAGGAGCAGTCGTGATCGACGAGACCCTCCTCGACGCCGAGGAGAAGATGGAAAAGGCGGTTTCGGTCGCGAAGGAGAACCTCTCCTCCGTTCGAACCGGTCGTGCGACTCCCTCGATGTTCAACCGCATCAACATCGACTACTACGGCTCGATGACGCCGCTCAACCAGATGGCCAGCATCACGGTCCCCGAGGCGCGCATGGCGGTCGTGAAGCCGTACGACGCGAGCCAGCTCAACGCCATCGAGAAGGCGATCCGGGACTCCGACCTGGGCGTCAACCCGAGCAACGACGGCAGCATCATCCGCATCGTCATCCCGCAGCTCTCCGAGGAGCGCCGCCGGGACATGGTGAAGGTCGCCAAGCAGAAGGGCGAGGACGCGCGCGTCTCCGTCCGCGGTGTCCGCCGCAAGGCGAAGGAAGAGATCGACCGGCTCGTCAAGGACGGCGAGGTCGGCGAGGACGACGGCGCCCGCGGTGAGAAGGAGCTCGACGCTCTCACCCACAAGTACGTCGCGCAGGTCGACGAGCTCGTGAAGCACAAGGAAGCCGAGCTTCTCGAAGTCTGATCCCCCTGATGGTTCGCCCGGCCGAGTCGCCGAAGGCGTGATTGCCCTGGCCGGGCGGAGGTCGTGATGGGAGCACAGGTGGCAGGCGGTCCCGCGGACGCGCCCGCGTCGAAGCCGTCGCGCGCGGGACGTGACCTGCGGGCGGCGATCCTGGTCGGCGTGGGCCTCGGCGCGGTGATCATCACGTCGTTGCTGACGGTGAAGGAGACCTTCATCGCCATCGTCGCGGCCGCCGTGGCGGTGTCGACGTGGGAGATCGCCACCGCTTTCAAGAAGGCGGGCATCAACGTCGCCTTCTGGCCGGCGTTGATCGGCGGCCAGGCGATCCTCTGGCTGTCCTGGCCGCTGGAGCGCGCCGGCATGATGACCGCGTTCGTGGTCACCGTGCTGGTGTGCATGATCTGGCGGTTCCGGGGCGGCTCGGACGGCTACCTGCGCGACCTCAGCGCGTCGGTGTTCACCGTCGCGTACGTGCCGTTGTTCGCGGCGTTCGCGGCCATGCTCGTCGTGCCCGACGACGGCGTGGGCCGCGTCTTCGCGTTCATCGTCGGTGTCGTGCTGTCCGACGTCGGCGGGTACGCGGCCGGCGTCTTCCTGGGCAAGCACCCGATGGCGCCGACGATCAGCCCCAAGAAGTCCTGGGAGGGCTTCGCGGGCTCGCTGACCGCCGGTGTGGTCGGTGGCGCGGTCACGGTGTCCACGCTGCTCGACGGCCAGTGGTGGCAGGGCGCGCTGTTCGGTGCCGCGCTCGTCGTCACGGCCACCGCGGGCGACCTGGTCGAGTCGCTGATCAAGCGCGACCTCGGCATCAAGGACATGGGCACGCTGCTGCCCGGCCACGGCGGGCTGATGGACCGGATGGACTCGCTCCTGCCGTCCGCCGTCGCCTCCTGGCTGCTGCTGCACCTGTTCGTGCCGTGAGCCCCGGTCAGTCGTCGAACGGGTCGTCCACCTCGGTGCGCGGCTCGGCCTCGATCACGCGGGACGGGTCGATCACCGAGAAGGCCGTTCCCGCGTGGTCCTCGACCACCGTGATGCGCCCGAACGGGGTGTCGTAGGGCTCGACGGTCACCCGGCCGCCGAGCTCGAGCACGCGGTACGCCACCGAGTCGATGCCGATCTCCGGCGCCGCGTTGAAGTAGACCATCCAGTGGGAGCGCTCTCCGTAGGGGAACTCGCGCCCCATCTTCTGCCGCCCGATGACCTCCGTGCCCTCGACGGACCAGGAGGCGTAGTCCAGGCGCTGGCCGTCGCCGATCTGGGTGATGTCGTAGTTGCACAGCTCGCCGAAGAACTCGTCCGCCGCGACGCCGTCGCGGGTGTTCAGCTCGGCCCACGCGTACGAGCCGTGGCCTCCCATGCCGAACCGCCAGTCCGGCGGCACGTGGCGGAAGCCGACGACGGCGCCGGTGGGGTCGGCGATCACGGTGCTCTGCGTGTGGTCGGCGGCGTCCTCGGTGTTGCGCAGCACGGACCCGCCGAGGTGGAAGGCCTTCTCGGCGGTGGCACGCGCATGCGGTGTGACCAGGTACAACCGCCACCCTTCCGGATCACCCTGGGGTAAGCCCGCGACGGGGATGCCGTCGACCATCGCGACGGTGTAGCCGGCGTCGTCGGCGTAGTGCCAGCCGAAGAGGCCGGTGTAGAACTCGATCGCACTCTTGAGGTCGTCGACGGTTCTCTCGACCCAGCACGGACTTCCGGAGAGCAACGGCGCGAGCTTGGGCGTGTTGGGCGCGATGGACACAGCCGCCTCCTGCAGGGGAAAGAGATGTCAACACGCTACGCCGTGATCGGGCGAATTCGTACGGTCGCCGGGAAATGGAGGCCCTACAGTGGCTTCGTGAGGGGATTCGTGCGGGCGGCGCTGAACGCGGTGCGTCCGGCAGACGTCGTGCCCAGCCCGAACATCTGGCACTGGCCGGACGTCTACGAGGTCGAGAACCGCGCGCAGGACGTCCACGGTGCGATTTGGACGGCGATAAGCGAAGAATGTCCGTTTGACGGCAGGGACGTCGTGGACGTCGGCTGCGGTGACGGGTTCCACCTGCCGCTGTTCGCGCGCACCGCGAAGTCCGTCACGGGCGTCGAACCGCACCCGCCGCTGGTCGTGCGGGCCAGGCAGCGGGTGGCCTCGCTGCCGAACGCCCGCGTCGTTTCCGGCCCGGCGCAAGGGCTCCCGCTCGACGACGCGTCCGCTGACCTGGTGCACGCCCGCACCGCCTACTTCTTCGGGCCGGGGTGCGAGCCGGGGATGCGGGAGGCTGACCGGGTGCTGAGGCCCGGCGGCGCGCTGGTGGTCGTCGACCTCGACGGGCTGGCCGACCCGTACGGGCCCTGGTTGCTCGCCGACGAGCCGCGCTACGACCCCGTGGTGGTCGAGAAGTTCTTCGCGGACAACGGGTTTTCGTTGCGGCGGGTCGTGGCGGAGTGGCGGTTCGAGAGCCGCGAGGACCTGGAGGCCGTGCTGCGCATCGAGTTCTCGGCGAAGGTGGCCGAGCGGGCGATCGCCTCGGTGAGCGGGGTGAGCTTCCCGGTCGGGTACCGGGTGCACGTGCGGCGCAAGCCGAAGGGTCTGATCGTGTGATCGGGACTAGGCTCGGTTCGTGGAGAAGCGAAACGCAGGCAGGTTGAACCGCCAGGTCGGCGTCGTGGGGCTGGGGTGCTGGCAGCTCGGCGCGGACTGGGGCGAGGTGGACGAGAGCGACGCGCTCGCGCTGCTGCACGCCGCCGCCGACACGGGTGTCGACTTCTTCGACACCGCTGACGTGTACGGCGACGGTCGCAGCGAGACGCTCGTCGGGCGGTTCCTGAAGGAGCGCAAGGACGACGGGATCTTCGTCGCCACGAAGATGGGGCGACGGCTGCCGGCGCAGGTCGCGGAGGGGTACAGCCGGGAAAACTTCCTCGCGTGGAACGACCGGAGCCGCCGCAACCTGGGTGTCGACACGCTGGACCTCGTGCAGCTGCACTGCCCGCCCACGGCCGTGTACAGCCGCGACGAGGTGTACGACACCTTGGACGAGATGGTGGAGCAGCAGCGGATCGCCGCTTACGGCGTGTCCGTGGAGAAGGTCGAGGAGGCGCTGGAGGCGATCAGGCGTCCGCACGTGGCCAGCGTGCAGATCATCCTGAACGCGTTCCGGCTCAAGCCCCTCGAGGAGGTGCTGCCCAGGGCCGCGGAGGCGGGGGTCGCGATCATCGCGCGGGTGCCGCTCGCTTCCGGGTTGCTGACCGGGAAGTACGACAGGACGACGACCTTCGGCGCGGACGACCACCGCAACTACAACCGCAACGGTGAGGCGTTCGACGTCGGCGAGACCTTCTCCGGGGTGCCCTACGAGGTCGGCCTGGAGGCGGTGGAACGCCTGCGGCCGCTGGTGCCGGAAGGTGCCACGATGGCGCAGTTCGCGCTCAGGTGGATCGTGGACCAGGTCGGTGTCACGGTGGTGATCCCGGGTGCTCGCAACGTGGAGCAGGCACGCGCCAACTCGCAGGCCGCGGACCTGGCGCCGGTGGACGGCAAGGCCGTCGAGGCCGTGTACGACGAGCTGATCCGGCCGCACGTGCACGACCGGTGGTAGGTCACTCCTCGGCGAGGATGGCGTAGAGCTTGCGCCGCAGGCCGTTGTAGAGCTCGACCGCGCGGGCCTTCTGCTCCGGCGTGCCCGCGTGGGAGATCTGCTCCATCGCGGCGCCGAGCAGGCGGACCGCCGTGCGCAGCTCGCCGTCCACCGGGTCCAGCTGGATCTCGATGTCGCGCCAGGGCGGGGCCGTGTGCTCCGTCCTGCCGTGCTCGGTGAGGTCGAACAGCTTCTTGCCCCCGTCCTCCGCTGAGGAGATGAGGCCTTCGTCGGCGAGCATCTGCAGCGTCGGGTAGACCGAGCCGGGGCTCGGGCTCCACACGCCGCCGGTGCGCCGGGCGATCTCCTGGATGATCTCGTAGCCGTGCATCGGCCGTTCTGCCAGCAACGCCAGAACCGCAGCCCGGACGTTGCCGCGCCTCTGGCGACCGCCCCCGCCCCTGCCGCCGCCCCCGAAGGGGCCGTGGCGGTGCCTGTGGTGGTGTTCTCGGTGGTGTGGTCTCATCATCATGTCGTTAACGATATATCGGAACCTATCGCGATGTAACGGTCTTGTGTTGCCGGAGTTCGTGGGACACTAGATGTGCTATGACCTCGCTTCCCCTTGTCTTCGACGCGCCCAAGCGCGGCCTGCCGCCGCGCCACCTCGTCGACCTGTCGCCCGCCGAACGCGCCGAGGCCGTTGCGGCCCTGGGTGAAAAGCCGTTCCGGGCCAAGCAGCTGTCGAACCACTACTTCAGCCGCCTGACCGTCGACCCGGCCGAGATGACCGACATCCCGGCCGCGACGCGCGACAAGCTGGTCGCGGACCTGATGCCGCCGCTGTTCACGGTCGTGCGCAAGGTCACCACCGACGAGGGCACGACGGCGAAGACGCTGCTGCGCGCGCACGACGGCACGCTCATCGAGTCCGTGCTGATGCGCTACCCGGACCGGGCGACGCTGTGCATCTCGTCGCAGGCGGGGTGCGGCATGGCGTGCCCGTTCTGCGCGACCGGCCAGGGCGGCCTGCAGCGCAACCTGTCGACCGCGGAGATCGTGGACCAGGTGCGCCTCGGCGCCGCCGCCATGCGCGACGGCGACCTGCCCGGCGGCCCCGGCCGCCTGTCGAACATCGTCTTCATGGGCATGGGTGAGCCGCTCGCGAACTACAAGCGCATCCTCGAGGCCGTCCACCGCATCTGCGACCCCGCGCCGGACGGCCTGGGCATCTCGCAGCGCCACGTGACGGTGTCGACGGTCGGGCTCGTGCCGGCGATCAAGAAGCTGACCGAGGAGAACCTGCAGGTCCGCCTCGCGGTGTCGCTGCACACGCCGGACGACGAGCTGCGCGACACCCTGGTGCCGGTCAACACGCGCTGGAACGTCGCCGAGGTGCTGGAGGCCGCCCGCGGGTACGCCGACAAGACCGGGCGCCGCGTCTCGATCGAGTACGCGCTGATCCGCGACATCAACGACCAGGGGTGGCGCGCCGACCTGCTCGGCAAGAAGCTGCGCAAGCACCTCGGGCAGCTCGTGCACGTGAACCTGATCCCGCTGAACCCGACTCCGGGGTCCAAGTGGGACGCCTCGCCGAAGCCGGTGGAGCGGGAGTTCGTGCGGCGGGTCCGGGAACAGGGTGTCGAGTGCACCGTGCGGGACACGCGCGGGCAGGAGATCGCGGCGGCCTGCGGTCAGCTCGCCGCCGAAGGCTGAGCCGGACCGTCGCGATGCCGCGGTACCGCGTCAAGATGACGTGGTGGTCGACAGGGTCGAGCCGGGGCACGTGCCCTTCGTCGTGACCGTCGACGAGTAGCCGGACCGCATCGCGGCGGCCAGCGGTTCGCTCGTGGCCGGGGACTGAGCGAAAATCAGTCGCTGAGGTCCACTGCGGCTCTTACCGTTCCCCGCGATGAAACTTGCGGGGGAACGCTGGCGCACGCTCGTCAGCACGGTGCGGCTGGGCCGCGACGAGTACCGGGTGGTGCAGCCTGCCCGGCCGGTCGCGCATGCGTCGATGCACCTCGCGTCGTGCGGCGTGAGCGTCACGGTGAACAAGGCGTCGGCGCGCGAGCTGGCCATGGCGTGGGCGTTCGCGATGCGGTCGCCTCGCACGCTGGTGTACCTGCCGTTGCGGCAGAGCGGCTGTGAATGCCGGATGTACGCCGACGACGGCGACATCTCGGTCGATCTCGTGTTGTTGCACCACAGCTTGGGGTTCGCCGCGTCGCGGTGGAAGGAAGTGCGCGCCAGGCTCCGGGGTGGACGGCCGCACACCGTTGTGTGCCAGGGGTTGCCGAGAGGCGTGCTGCGGCGGGGGGAGGTTCTTCGCCGCGACTTCAAGGACGACCTCCGCTACCACTTCGCGGCCGACACCGCCTTCTTCACCGGCAGCCGGAAGGCGTTCGCGGCCACCGGCGAGGAGCTGCTGGACATGGTCGAGGACTGGCCGCGGCTCATGCACGAGAGGCAGCGGGAAGGCTTCTGCGCCGAGATCGTCGCGAAGGGCATGGGCAGCAGGGAGCAGTTGCACGTCCAGTACTGCCTCGAACACCGCGTGAGCACGCGCCGATGAAGCTCGAAGGGGCGCGGTGGCGCACGCTCGTCACCACCGTGCGGCTGGGGCCCGAGGAGTACCGGGTCGTGCAGCCCGCCAAGCCCTTGGAGCACGCGCCGCTGTACGAGGGGTACATGGGCGTCGAGTCGTGCGTGACCAAGGCGTCGGCGCTCGGCATCGCGATGGCGTGGGCGTTCGCGATGCGGTCGCCACGCACGCTGGTGTACCTGCCGTTGCGGCAGAGCGATTGCGAGTGCCGCGGCAACGGCGGACCGGCGCTGGACCTCGTGCTGCTCCACCACAGCCTCGGGTTCCGCCTCTCGACGTGGCGGGACGTGCGGGCCAGGCTTCGGGGTGGGCGGCCGCACACCGTTGTCTCCCGTGCCATACCTCGGGAGCACCCGCCGCCGGAGTGGGAAAGGGAGGAGCTGCGCGCCGAGATCGTGGAAGGCACCGTGTTCGTCGTCGGCGGCAAGGCCGCGTTCCAGGCAGGCGGGCAGGCGTTCCGGCAGTTGGTGGAGGACTGCCCGCGGCACATGCACGAGGCCCCCGGCACGCATTGCTGCGCCGAGGTCATGGCCAAGGGCCGGCACGAGAACTGGTTGCACGTCGTGTACTGCGACGAGCACCGGGTGAGCACGCGCCGATGAAGCTCGAAGTGGCGCGGTGGCGGACGCTGATCAGCACCGTCAGGTTGGGACGGGACGAGTACCGGGTCGTGCGGCCTGCCAAACCGTCGCGGCACGCGTCGATGTACATCACGGACGACGCGTATCGCAACGCGGAACTGCTCGTCGACAAGGTGGCTGCTCGTGAGCTGGCGATGGCGTGGGAGCTCGCGATGCGGTCGCCGCGCACGTTGGTGTACCTGCCGTTGCGGCAGGCCGAGTACGAGTGCCGGTCGTTCGAGGAGGACGACGAGCCGTTGCTGGACCTCGTGTTGATGCACCACAGCCTCGGGTTTCCGCCGTCGCTGTGGAAAGAGGTGCGGGCGCGGCTCGGGCGGGGGAGGCCGCACGTCGTCCGGAGCAGGGGGTTCCCGCCGGTCGAGAGCCTGCTCGCGCCGGACTACCAGCCGCTGCGCCGCGCACCTACCGCGACGTGGTGCGGCACCACGTCGCGGCTCACACGGTGTTCCTCACGGGGAGCCGGAAGGCGTTCGCGCTCACCGGGGAACAGTGGCGGTGGCTGGTCGAGGACGGGCCGCGCTGGATCCACGAGAACCCCGGCCGGCACTGCTGCGCGGAGGTCGCGGTCGAGCGGGACTGGGACTGGCTGCACGTCGTCCGCTGCGACGATCACCGAGTCGGCGTGAACGCCTGACGCCGGCGCGGAGTTCTGCGAAGCTCCGTTCATGGGAGTGTTCTGCGACTACTTCGCCGCGCCGTCCGACGAGCTCGCGGCCACCGCGATCGAGGACGGGCCGGTGGGTCTGTTCAGGACGGTCGAGACCAAGTCGCTCGACCCCGTCGTGGTGATGGGACAGCTGGAGGAGCTGCTGACCGGCCGCCCCTACACCGAGGTCGTCCAGGACCCGAGGTGCGGTCACGGCGTTGCCGTGGAACACGACGGGAACGTGGCGGTCCTCGCCGTCACCGACGGCCTGCGGGACGGGCTCGCGGCCGCCGGTGACCTGGACGGGGTCTCGGTGCGGTGGGCCGGGATCGAGGAGCTGGAGGGGTTCGAGGCCGCCGTGCTCGCCGAGGTCCTGGCGGAGCTGCGGGACCTCGCCTCCGAAGCGCGGAAGAACGGCGAGCGGCTCTACTGCTGGGCCTGCGTCTAGGGTTTCACCCCGGTCGCGCGGCGTTGTCGATCCGGTCGGCGAACGGCTGGAACTGCCGGACAGGAACCTGCCGCCACGACCGTGCGGCTACCATGCGGCCTCGTGGGGGATTCGACAAGGCTGGTCGCGGGCAGGTACGCGACGCTCAGAGAGCTGGGCCGGGGCGGCATGGGGGTCGTCTGGCTGGCGGAGGACAGGGTCATCGGCCGGCAGGTCGCGCTCAAGGAGCTGCGGACCGGCGAGACCGAGCGGGTGCTGCGGGAAGCACGCACGGCAGGGCGCCTGAACAGCCCGAACGTCGTCGGCATCTACGACGTCATCGTCGAGCACGGCGTCACGTACCTGGTCATGGAGCTGGTCGAGGCGCCCACGCTCTCCGAGGTCATGGCCCGCAGGGTCCTCACCGAGGACGAGGTCGCGGACATCGGCCTGCAGACCCTCAACGCCCTGGAAGCGGCGCATGCGGCGGGGATCGTGCACCGGGACGTCAAGCCCAGCAACATCATGGTGCTGCCCGACGGACGCGTGAAGCTCGCCGACTTCGGCATCGCCCGCGCGATGGACGACCCGGGCCTCACGGCGACCGGCGGCATCATGGGCTCGCCCGGCTACATGGCGCCGGAGCTGTTCGCGGGCAAGCAACCCTCGCCGGCGAGCGACCTCTGGGCGTTGGGCGCCACGATGTTCCACGCCGTGGAGGGGCGTTCTCCGTTCCAGCGCGACACGACCGCGGCCACGATGCACGCGATCATGTACGAGGAGCCGGTCCTCCAGCGCACCAGGGGCCCGCTCGCGGACACGATCATGGCGTTGCTGACCCAGGACGACACCCGGCGGCTCACCGCGGCCCAGCTGCGCGAACGGCTCGAGAACCGCACCGGCGTCGTGAAGCCGTTGACGCCGTCCGAGCAGACCGTCGTCATCGAACCGGTCACCGGCTACGTCGTGCCGCAGGCGGCGACGCGGGACGACTGGAGCGACGGGAAACCCAGGTCGCGCAAGAAGGTCGGCCTGTTCGCCGGTGCGGCGGCGGTCGTCGTGGTGATCGCCCTGGCCGCCGTCTTCCTGGTGAAGCCCGAGACGAGGCAGGGCGAAGCCGCTGCCGCACAACAGGGTCCGGCTCCCGCGCAACCGTCCTCGACGGCGAGCAGCACGCCCTCCAGCACGGCGAGCAGCAGCAGTGCGGCTCCGAGCAGCAGCAGCGCGGCGCCGTCGTCCACGCAGGTGTCGAAGCCTTCCCAGACGTCGCAGGCAGGACAGCCCCAGCCGACCACGACACCGCCGAAGCCACCGCGCGAGACCCTGGCGTTCTCCCGCTACCGCAACGCCAACGGCTGGCACTACAGCGGAACGCCGAACATCGCGGTGCCGCCGGGCTTCACGGTGGAGAACACCGGCGGCCTCGGCAAGCTCCTCGCCAAGCCGGAGCCGGGCACGAAGCCGTTGTACAGCTGCATCATCAACAACTCGGAAGACCGCATGACGTCGGCTTCGGACGGGTGCGAGGGGCAGAAGCGCTACGGCGGCGTCCTCGGCCACGTCTTCACCAGCAAGCCCGCCGACGTCGGCTCGCTGCCGCTGCACCGCTGCAACATGGGCGGCCACCACTTCGACTCGGTGGCGGGCTGCGAGGGCTACCCGCAGGAGTTCGTGCAGGGCTGGGTGCTCACCTGACCGGCCCGGTCAGCGGGTCGTGGCGGGTTCCAGGCCGACCGGCGCCGAGCTGTCGAACGTCTCCCTCGCCTCGGCGACGGACTCGTAGTTCTGCTGCGCCCACAACCGCAGCGCGGCCAGCGGCTCGGTGACGCTGCGCCCGAGCTCGGTCAGCTCGTACTCGACGCGCAACGGCACCGAGGGGTAGACCGTGCGCGTGACGAGCCCATCGCGCTCCAAGGTGCGCAACGTCTGGGTGAGCATCTTCTGGCTGATGCCTTCCAGCCGGCGCTTGAGCTCACCGAACCGCTTGGGCCCGTCCTCGAGGTCGCCGATCACCAACGCCGTCCACTTGGACGCGACCATGTCCAGCAGGTCGCGGCACGGGCACATCCTGAGGTAAACGTCCCTGATCACGGGTAGTTTCTACCAGGTACCCAGTGCACAAGATAGTGCCTGGTTGTCAAAGGTGACCTGCTCTCCCAGGATTGAGGGCATGCGAGCGATCACCCAGAACGAGTTCGGCGGCCCCCTCACCCTCACCGAGGTTCCCAAGCCCACGCCGCTTCCGACGGAGGTGCTGGTCAGGGTCCACGCGGCCGGCGTCAACCCGGTGGACTGGAAGACCCGCGCCGGCAGCGGCATGGCCGGGCTCCAGACGTTCCCGTTCATCAACGGCTGGGACGTCTCCGGCGTGGTCGAGGAGGTCGGCTTCGGCGTCACGACCCTCAAGCCCGGAGACGAGGTCTACGGCATGCCGTGGTTCCCGCGGGCCGCGGGCGCCTACGCCGAGTACGTCACCGCGCCGTCGCGGCACTTCGCGAAGAAGCCGAAGAGCCTCACCCACGTCGAGGCGGCCGCGCTGCCCCTCGCCGCCCTGACCGCGCACCAGATCCTCATCGACACCGCTGACCTGCGGAAAGGGCAGAAGGTGCTGATCTCGGCCGCGGCGGGTGGCGTTGGTCACCTCGCCGTGCAGATCGCGAAGGCGCACGGCGCATACGTCATCGGCACCGCGCGCGAGCCGAAGCACGCGTTCCTGAAGGACCTCGGCGCCGACGAGGTGGTCGACTACACCCAGGGTGACTACCAGGGCACCGACATCGACCTGTACGTCGACCTGGTCGGCGGCGCGTCACCGGCTCCGGTGCGGCCCGGCGGGCTGTTCGTCGGCGTGCCGTCCGGAGTGGACCGGCAGAGCCGCGACGACATCAGGACGAGCCCGATCCTGGTCGAACCCGACCGCGCGGGGCTCGAGGCCGTCGCCGCGCTGGTCGAGTCGGGTGAGCTCAGGGTGCACGTCGACGCGACGTTCCCGCTGGAGGACGCCGAAAAGGCGCATGCCCTGGGCGAGACGGGTCGCACCCAGGGCAAGATCGTGCTCGAGACGCTCTAGCGGCGCCAGGGCTTCTTGCGGCGCGCGGCGTCCCACAGCAGCAGGGCGATGATCGAGACACCGGAGGCGACGAGCCAGATGTTCTCGGTCTGACCGTGGTGGTTGCCGATCAGCATCAGGAAGCAGAAGATCGCGGAGAGCCAGCCCGCGATGCGGGTGCCCTTGGGGAACGTGCCGTGCCAGCCCCACTCGGCCGACGGCTCCTCGTGCGGGTCGACGGCAGGACGCTTGTCCAGTTCCGAGGACGTGGCCACGGTTTCCTCCACTGCTCATCCGGATTACGGGGCCATCGTCGCACATGTGGGCGGGGACGGATGTGTGAGGTCGCGCGCGCACGACTGACGGGCGAGGTGACGCCGGTCTAGGCTCAGCGCGGCCCCACCCGTCCGACCTCGAAGGCGCCTCGACTTGACCGGCTTCTCCCCCGCCGAGGCCTCCGCCCCGGACACGTTCGCCCCCGTCGAGATCGGTCTCCACGGCGTGCGCAAGCGCTTCTCCGACCAGGTGGCGGTCGACGGCGTCTCGCTGAACGTCCACGAGGGCGAGTTCTTCTCCGTCCTCGGCCCGTCCGGCTGCGGCAAGACCACGGTGCTGCGCATGATCGCGGGGTTCGTCGACCCGGACGAGGGCCGCATCGAGCTCGACGGCAACGACATGGTCGGCGTCCCTCCCCACCGGCGGGACGTCAACACCGTCTTCCAGTCGTACGCGCTGTTCCCGCACATGACGGTGTGGGACAACGTCGCGTACGGCCTCAAGCGCAAGAAGATCCGCGGCGACGAGCTGAAGAAGCGCGTCGGCGAGCACCTCGAGCTCGTGCGGCTCTCGCAGTTCGCCAAGCGCAGGCCCGCGCAGCTCTCCGGCGGTCAGCAGCAGCGCGTCGCCATCGCCCGTGCGCTGGCCGCCGGGCCCCGGCTGCTGCTGCTCGACGAACCCCTCGGCGCGCTCGACGCCAAGCTCCGCAAGGAGCTGCAGATCGAGCTGATGCGCATCCAGCGCGAGGTCGGCACGACGTTCCTCCACGTCACGCACGACCAGGAAGAGGCGCTGGTCCTGTCGCACCGCATCGCGGTCATGAACGCGGGCAAGATCGAGCAGGTGGGCTACCCCGAGGACGTCTACGAGCGCCCCGCGACCCGGTTCGTCGCCGGCTTCATCGGCACCTCGAACATCCTCGACGCGGTCGTGTCCGGTGTGGACGGTGAGTTCGCCGCCCTCCGGGCACCGGGGGCGGAACACCTGCGCGCCAAGTTCTCCGGCAGCGTCGGCCACGGCCGCGAGGTCGCCGCCACCGTCCGCCCGGAGAAGGTGCACCTGTTCGACGAGTCCGCCGAGCCCCCGGCGGGCTGGTGCGTGCTCAGGGGCGTCGTCCAGGACGTCGTCTACACGGGCGTCTCCACGCAGTTCGTGGTCGAGACGCCCGCCGGTGTGCTGTCGGCGTTCGTGCAGAACGCCCAGCGCATCGACGACGCGGGCGCGCCGGGCCAGCCGGTGCGGATGGCGTGGGACCCGGAGTTCACCGTGCTGCTGGAGGGCTCGGATGGCTGACCGGGTCCGGATCGCCCGGCTGTGGGACGTCGACAGCCCGCGGGTGACCCGGCGCGCGATGCTGGGCTCGATGGCGTTCTTCGCCCTCGCGGCGTGCGCCGTCGGTCCGGCGCCGACGAACTCCGGTGGCTCCGGCGGCGCCGCCAAGGCCGCGAACCTGCTGGACGAGCCGAAGCTCAACTTCTACAACTGGACCGACTACATCGCGCCGGAGACGTTGCCCGCCTTCACGTCCGCGAGCGGCATCGAGGTCACGTACGACAACTTCTCGACCAACGACGAGATGGAAGCCAAGATCGCGTCCGGGCAGGCCGGGTACGACCTGGTGGTGCCGAGCGACAACTTCCTGCGCCGGTTCCTGCGGTCCGGGCTCCTGCAGCCGCTCGACCACGACGCGCTCCCGAACCTGCGCAACCTGGAGCCGCGGTTCGCCGAGGCCGAGTACGACCCCGGCAACCGGTACTCCGTGCCGTGGGCCTGGGGCACGACCGGACTCGCGTACTCGAAGGCGGAGATCGGCGGCGAGGTCACCGGCTTCGACGCCTTCGACCTGCCGAACGCCCGGGGGCGCAGCTCGATCCTCGACGAGGCCCGCGACGGCATGGCGATCGGCCTGCTCAAGCTCGGCCACGACCCGAACACCACCGACGCGCGGCAGATCGACGAGGCCGCGAACTTCCTGCTGTCGCTCAAGAAGAAGCTCGGCCAGATCACCTCGGACGTGATCGAACCGCTGACGTCGGGGCAGGTGCGGCTCGCGCAGGCGTACTCCGGCGACGCGTTCCAGGCCCGCGAGACCACCGAGGACGTCGGCTACGCGATCCCGGCGGAGGGTGGACTGTCCTACGTGGACCTGCTCGTCATCCCGAAGGACGCGCCGCACGCCGCGAACGCGCACCGGTTCATCGACTTCGTCCTCGGCGCGGAGGCGGGCGCGGCGCTGTCCAACGCCGTCCGGTACGGCAGCCCCAACGCCGCCGCGAAGCCGTTGATCGACAAGGAGCTGCTGAACGACCCGGTGGTCTACCCGCCGGACGAGCAGCTGGCGAAGCTCCCGTTCACCAAGGACCTCGGCGGCGACGCCGAAGCGCTCTACGCCGACGCCTGGACGAAGGTCAAGACCGGCTGACCGGCATGGACCTCATGCCCCGGATCGCCACCGAGTCGCGGAACGTCACGGGACCCGCCTGCCGCAGATCCGGCATGCGGCGGGCCAGCGCGCGCAACGCCACGTCGCCCTCCATGCGCGCGAGCGTCGCGCCCAGGCAGTAGTGGATGCCGCTGGAGAACGCGAGGTGCTCGGGCTTGTGCACGCGCATCACGTCGAACTTGTGCGGCTCGGGGTAGACCTCGGGATCGCGGTTCGCGGCGGCGAGCAGGAGCGTCACCACCTCGTCCTTGCCGATCGCGTCGACCCGCTCGTGCGCGATCCGGCTGGTCAGCTGCACCGGCGGCGCCCACCGCAGCGTCTCCTCGACCACGTCGGGCGCGAGGTCCGGGTTGGCCTTGAACAACCTCCACTGCGCGGGGTGGTCGAGCAGCGCACGGGTGGCGTTGCCGATGAGGTTCACCGTGGTCTCGAAGCCCGCGACCAGCAACAGCACCAGGGTGCCGAGCATCTCCTGCGCGGTGAGCCTCTGCTCCGCCTCCGCGGCGACCAGCGAGCTGATCACGTCGTCGCCGGGCGTCCTGCGGCGTTCCGCGATGAGCCGGTCGAACAGCGCGAGCACCTTGTCGTGGGCCTCGGACATCTCCGGCGTGACCCCGGAGTCGAACGACGCGGCGACCAGCGCGCCGTAGTCGGCGAACTCCGCGGTGTCGGAGTCGGGGATGCCGAGCAGGTCGCTGATCACCGAGATCGGCAGCGGCGCCGCGAAGTCGGCGATCAGGTCGAACTCGTCGCGGTCGAGCAACGCGTCGGCGACCTTCTCCACGCGCGCCCGGTACTCGTCGATCTTCTTCGGGCTGAACGCCGGCATGGCGAGCCTGCGCAGCCGCGTGTGGTCGGGCGGATCGAGCTCCAGGAACGAGTCGGGCAGCAGGCTGCCGCCGGCCGGGTAGCCGCCGTCGGCGAACCGGACGCCGAAGCGGCGGTCGCGCAGGACCTTGTTGGCCAGCGCGTGGCTCGTCGTGAGCCACGTCCCGTTGTCCCGCGTCAGCGGTCCCTGCGCGCGGAGTCGTTCGTAGATCGGGTGCGGGTCTTCATGTCCGGTCAGCTGGTCCAGCACTTGCTACCCCCTCGAACACAGTGGTGAGCACGAACCGGGGAGCGTCCAGCGGCGCCAGACGGCCGTCGCTGATCGCTTCCCAGGCGTTGAAGAGCCCGGCGTAGAGGGTCTGCAGGATCCACCACGCGGGCAGGTCGCGGCGCAGCGTCGTGCCCTGCAGCCGGGTGATCAGGTCGAGCACGGGCCGGTCCATCTCGCGGATGCGGGCCGCCAGCTCCTCGTCGCGTTCCAGGCCGGGGAAGCGGAGCAGGAACTCCACCCGCGGGCCCAGCGCGACCAGGCGGGTGACCAGGTCTTCGAGCGCCTCGTCGGAGCCGAAGTCGACCTCGCGGGCGACCGAGTAGATCAGGTCGAGCGCGTCGCTCGCGACGGCGCGGACCAGTGCCGCGCGGGTCGGGAAGCGCTTGTGGAGTGTGGTCCTGCCGACACCGGCGGCCCGCGCGACGTCGCTCAGCGAGGCCGTCGGGTCCTTGAGCAGCACCGACGTTGCCGTCTGAAGCAGGTGAACACTCATGTTCACAACGGTACACGAATGTTCGCGCTGGTGCGGTGGCAAGATGCGGCCCGTGCTCCGACGCTGGCTGAAGGCCAACGCCCTCCTCGCCCCGACCGGGATCTGGCTGGGGATCTTCCTGATCGCGCCGCTGGTCGTGGTCGTCGAGTTCAGCTTCGCGACCAGGAACACCGGGGTCGCCCGCGCGGTGCTGCCGTGGACGGCGCAGGCGTACCTGACGGCGCTCGACCCGGCGTTCCTGCCGATCTTCGGGCGGACCCTGCTGTACGCCGGTGCGACCACGCTGTTGTGCCTGGTGCTCGGCTTCCCGCTGGCGTGGTTCATCGCGCGGCACGGCGGGCGCTACCGGACGGCGTTGCTCGCGGCGGTGCTGATCCCGTTCTGGTCGAGCTACCTCGCGCGGATCTACGCGTGGAAGGCGCTGCTGGACGGCGAAGGGCTCGTGAACACCGTGCTCGGCTGGGTCGGGCTGGACCGGGACGGCGGTTTCCTGCTGACCCACGGCGCCGTGGTGCTCGGCCTGACGTACGGCTTCCTGCCGTTCATGGTGCTGCCGCTCTACGTGGCCTGCGAGCGGTTCGACGTGCGCCTGGTGGAGGCGTCCCACGACCTCGGCCACGGGCGCGTGTCGACGTTCTTCCGCGTCGTGCTGCCGGGGGTGATGAGCGGTGTGCTGGCCGGGTCGCTGCTGGTGCTGGTGCCCGCGGCCGGTGACTTCGTGACGCCGAAGCTGCTCGGCGGGGTGGAGCAGTCGACGTTCGGGTCGGTGATCGACGACCAGTTCCGCGGCGGCAACAACTGGCCGCTGGGCTCGGTGATGGCGGTGCTGCTGCTGGTGCTCGTCGTGGTGGTGCTGGCGCTGCGTGGACGGCGCGGGGAGGACGTGCTGTGAACCGTCGTCCGTGGGCACTCGGCGCTGTCGTGGCGCTGGTGTTCCTGTTCTTGTACGCACCGATCGCGTGGCTCGCCATCGCGTCGTTCAACTCCTCGCGGTCGTTGTCGCGCATCAGCGGGTTCTCGCTGCAGTGGTACGCGGAGCTGGTGGACGACACGCGTGTGTTCGACTCGTTGCAGCTGACCTTGCAGCTCGCCCTGTCGTCTGCACTGATCTCGACGGTGATCGGGACGCTGGCGGCGTTCGGGCTGCGGCGGGCGTTCCCCGGCCGCGGGCTCTGGACGGTGCTGCTGTCGTTGCCGCTCGTGGTGCCCGAGGTGGTGCTGGGCGTGGCGATGCTGGGGTTCTTCGTGAAGCTCGCCGGTGTGCCGCTCGGGTTCGGGGCGCTGCTGTTCGCGCACGTGGCGTTCTCGCTGAGCTTCGTGGTCGTCGTGGTGCGGTCGCGGGTGTCCGGGATGGACGTCCGGCTGGAGGAGGCGGCGGCCGACCTCGGGGCGTCGCCGTTCGTGGCGTTCCGG
This sequence comes from Lentzea sp. DG1S-22, assembly GCF_036321065.1. Lineage (NCBI taxonomy): Bacteria > Bacillati > Actinomycetota > Actinomycetes > Pseudonocardiales > Pseudonocardiaceae > Lentzea > Lentzea sp. DG1S-22. Next base: position 7,490,876 of record NZ_CP143276.1, read on the forward strand.
ACCGTGACGCTGCCGCTGGTGGCGCCCGCGGTCGTGGCCGGCGCGGCGTTCGCGTTCCTGCTGTCGTTCGACGACGTGGTGATCTCGTCGTACCTGACCGGTGTCGGCTCGACGACGCTGCCGGTGTTCGTCTACGCGCAGGCGTCGAAGCGCGGCATCTCGCCGGAGATCGTCGCGCTCTCGACGCTGATGGTGGCCGCGACGGCTCTTCTGCTGATCATCGGCGTCGTCTTCGCCTCCTGGCGGGCGCGCAGGGCCGGATCAGCCGCGAAGCTGGCCGGGTAGTCAACTTTCGTCGCTGGTTTCCGATACTCCAGCGTGCCGCGCGGACAGGGGACGTCTCGTAGCTTGAGAGCGTGATTACTGCTGTGCGGACCAGGGCCGAGGCGTTCCGCGCCGACGCCCTGGCCCGGTTCCGCGGCCTGACCGTGGTGCGCCTGGTCGGCGACCTGGTCGTCATGGTCGCCGCGCTCCTGCTGGACGTGTGGCCGGGCCCGTGGGCCGAGACGAAGGCGACGGGCTGGTCGCTCGCCGGCATCGCCGCCGTCTACGTGGTGCTGCTGCCGCTGCGGCACCTGTTCCCGGCGACGACCATGATCGGAGGTGCGGCGCTGCCCTTCCTCGGACCGGCGGCGATGGTCGTGCTGAGCTACACGGCGGGCCGCCGGATCGAATCGTGGGTCAAGGCCGTCGCGTCGACCGCGCTGACGTTCGTCGTCGTGGTCCTGCTGTGGGACTGGGACGCGCGCCCGCTCGAGTTCGACCCCGTCTACGGGATGCTCATCCTCATCACGATCTTCGGCGTGGGCGTGGCGCTGCCGTTCCTCGTCGGCCGGTACCTCGCGCAGCGCGAGGCGCTCGTCCAGGCCATGCAGGACCGCGAGGCGCGCATGCGCGGCGAGCACAAGATGCTGTCGCGGCAGGTCCGCCTGCGCGAACGCAGCCGCATCGCCCAGGACATGCACGACAGCCTCGGCCATCGGCTCTCCCTGATCTCGGTGCACGCTGGCGCCCTGGCGCTGGACCCGTCGCTGGGGGAGAAGCAGCGCGAGGCGATCGGGGTGCTGCGCTCGGCGGCGCTGACCGGCATGGGGGAGCTGCGGGCGATCATCGGCGTTCTGCGGGCCGAGGACGGTCCCGACGACGACCCGGCGACACGCACCGCGGAGTCCATCGACTCGTTGGTCACCGACGCGCGCAAGGCTGGTGTTCTGGTCAGTCTGGTGCGCGGCGGACAAGCACACCCTTTGCCGTCCCGTGTCTCTCACGCGGCTTATCGCGTCGCGCAGGAGGGGCTCACGAACGCCGCCAAGCACGCGCCGGGCGCGGCCGTGCAGGTGACGGTGAAGTACGAGCCGGACGCCCTGGTCGTCGAAGTCCGCAACAACCCGTCACGCAACGGCTCGCCGAGCGGCGCACCGGGCGTGGGACTCATCGGCCTGACGGAACGCGTGCGCGTGGCGGGCGGCATCCTGCACGTGGGCGCGCTGCCGTCCGGTGGCTTCCGCATCGCCGCCGTGCTGCCGTACGAGGAGACCGCGCTCCCCGACGAGCCCGAGGACGAGCAGGACGAGACCGAGTCGCCGCGCGGCATCCGCAAGTGGGCGGGCGTCGGCTCCATCGCGGGCGCGTCCGTGGTGCTGGCGATCATCATCGGCGGCTTCACGTACCTCGGCGCGCAACCGGTGACCGAGGTCGTCTCGCAGGAGAACCTGGACAAGATCCAGGAGGGCCAGCCCGAGGCCGACGTGCGCGCGTTGCTCCCGAACGGCGACGAGCCCCTGGTGGCCGACGGCGAACGCAAGTCGCAGGCCTCCCCGGAGCCGCCCGGTGCCCGGTGCGTCTACCACATCACCGACGAGCAGTCGTACCTCGCGAAGGGCACCAGGGTGGTGCGTTTCTGCTTCCGGGACGGCAAGCTGGTCGAGAAGAAGATCCACGTTCAGAGGACTGGTCAATGATCCGGGTGCTCATCGCCGACGACGAGCCGTTGATGCGCGCCGGCATCAAGGCCATCCTCGGCACCGCCGACGACATCGAGCTCGTGGCGGAGGCCGGCGACGGCCGCGAGGCGCTGCAGGTCGTGCGCGAACGCCGCGTGGACGTGGCGGTGCTCGACATCCGCATGCCGCGCATGGACGGTCTGGCGTGCGCCCGCGAGCTGCGGACGGTGGCGCCGTCCGTGCGGGTCGTGATGCTGACGACGTTCGGCGAGGACGACAACATCGTGCGGGCCCTGTCCGACGGCGCCGCGGGCTTCCTGCTGAAGGACTCCGCGCCCGAGGAGCTGTTGCGCGCCGTGCGCGCGGTGAACAACGGCGAGGCGTACCTGTCGCCGATGGTCACGTCCCGCGTGGTCGGCATGGTGGCGACGTCCGGGCAGCCGAAGCGGCAGGAGGCGCAGAAGGCCGTCGAGGGGCTGACCGAGCGGGAGGTCGAGGTGCTGGCGCTGCTCGGGCAGGGGATGTCGAACGCGGACGTCGGCGCGAAGCTGCACATGTCCGAGGCGACGGTGAAGACGTACGTGTCGCGGTTGCTGGCGAAGCTGGGGCTGACGAACCGGGTGCAGGCGGCTCTGCTGGCGCGGGACGCGGGCATCGCGAACTGACCCGGAAAAGACGAGAGGCCGTTCGGGTGTCACCCGAACGGCCTCAAACGTCGTGTGTGCGGCTAAGCGTGGCTGCGTCGTCCCGTGACCAGGCGGTAGACGCCCAGCAGGACCAGCGATCCGACGATGGCCAGCAGCCACGTCCGGAGATCGAAGAAATTGCCCAGGCTGGTCCCGAAGATGGCCGACCCGATGAAACCGCCCAGGATCGCGCCGACGATGCCGATCAGCATCGTGATGATGATTCCGCCCGGGTCCTTACCCGGCATGATCGCCTTGGCGATGGCTCCGGCCAGCAGGCCGAGCACGATCCATCCGAGGATGCCCACCGAGAATCTCCTTCCAACGACTTGACGATCGTGGAATGCCCTCGATCCGGCGACTTCACACCTCCAAAACCACTCCGTTATCAAAGTAGCGGGCCGTGCCGAGGCTCTCAGGCACTCTCCGGAACAATGAGGGGCGATGAGTACTCCACGCACTGTCCTGATCCTGGGGTCGACCGGTTCGGTCGGGACCCAGGCGCTCGACGTCATCCGGCGCAACCGCGACCGCTTCCAGGTCGTCGGGCTCGGCGCGGGTGGGCGTCAGCTGGACCTGCTGAAGCAGCAGGCAGCAGAGTTCGACGTGAAGACGGTCGCCGTGGCCAACGGCGCCGACGTGCCCGGTGTCAGGACGCTGACCAGCATGGTCGACCTGATCGAGGCGTGTCCGGCGGACGTCGTCCTCAACGGCATGGACGGGTCCAGGGGGCTCGAGCCGTCGCTCAAGGTGCTCGAGACCGGCGCCGTGCTCGCGCTCGCGAACAAGGAGTCGCTCATCGCGGGTGGGTCGCTCGTGCTCAAGGCGGCCAAGCCGGACCAGATCGTCCCGGTCGACTCCGAGCACTCGGCACTCGCGCAGTGCCTTCGCGGCGGCACCGAGAACGAGGTCCACAAACTCGTTCTGACGGCCTCCGGCGGGCCGTTCCGGGGCAAAAGCCGCGAAGAACTCGAATCGGTCACCGTGCAGCAGGCCATGGCGCACCCGACGTGGTCGATGGGGCAGGTCGTCACCATCAACTCGGCGAACCTCGTCAACAAGGGCCTGGAGCTGATCGAGGCGCACCTGCTGTTCGGCGTGCCCTACGACCGCGTCGACGTGGTCGTGCACCCGCAGTCCGTCATTCACTCGATGGTGACCTTCACGGACGGCTCGACGCTCGCGCAGGCGTCGCCTCCGGACATGCGGCTCCCCATCTCGCTGGGCCTCGGGTGGCCCGAGCGCGTACCGGGTGCGGCCGCCGCCTGTACCTTTGACACCGCCACCTCGTGGACGTTCGAGCCGCTGGACACCGTGACCTTCCCGGCGGTCGAGCTCGCGCGGCAGGCCGGCAAGGCGGGTGGGTGCCACCCTGCGATCTACAACGCCGCGAACGAGGAGGCACTCGCCTCATTCGTGGCGGGGAAGACGTCGTTCCTGTCGATCGTGGACACCATCGGCCAGGTTCTCGGCGAGGCGAACGATTGGCAGAAGGACCCCGCGGACGTCGCGGAGGTGCTGGCCGCCGAGGACTGGGCACGCGCACGTGCCCGCGAGCTGGTTGGAAGGAACTGAACTACTCGTGAACACATTCATCAACATCCTCGGGGTGCTGTTGTTCGCGTTCGGCATCGCGGTGTCCATCGCGCTGCACGAGTTCGGGCACCTGCTGACCGCCAAGGCCTTCGGCATGAAGGTCACCCGCTACTTCATCGGTTTCGGCCCGAAGATCTTCTCGTTCCGCAAGGGCGAGACCGAGTACGGCCTGAAGGCGATCCCGGCCGGCGGTTTCTGCGAGATCACCGGCATGACGGCGCTGGACGACGTCCACCCGGACGACCGCAAGCGCGCCTTCTACAACCAGAAGGTGTGGAAGCGCGTCGTCGTGCTGGCCGCCGGCTCCATCACGCACTTCATCCTCGGCTTCCTCATCCTGCTCGTCCTCGCGATGTCGCTCGGCCTGCCGAACAACAAGGACCTCCCGGTCCTCGCCGAGATCACGCCGTGCGTCCAGGACCACACCGTCGGCCTCACCGCGCCGTGCCAGCCGGGCGCCCCGGCCCCGGCCAAGGACGCGGGCCTGAGGCCCGGCGACGAGGTCACGGCCATCGCCGGCAAGCCGATCTCGACGTGGTCGGAGATGCTCAAGGTCACCCGCGACCTGAGCGGCCCGACCGAGTTCAAGGTCAAGCGCAACGGCGAGGAACTGGCCCTCACGGTGAACGTGCCGAAGGTCACCCGCGAGGTGACGGACGGCAAGGGCGGCCGCGAGGTCAAGGAGGTCGGCGCCATCGGCGTCACCTGGCAGCAGAACTTCGAGTACAGCCCGCTCGCGGCGGTGCCGGCGTCCATCGCGTTCACCGGCGACATGTTCGTGAACACCTGGAAGGGCCTCATGCGCTTCCCGGAGCGCATCCCGGCCGTGGTCAAGGCCATCGGCGGCGGCGAGCGCGACCTCGACACCCCCATCTCCGTCGTGGGCGCGTCGCGCCTGGGCGGTGACGCGGCGGAGCGGGGCCTCTGGGCGTTCTTCATCCTGATGCTGGCGGGCCTGAACTTCTTCGTGGGTGTGTTCAACCTCCTGCCGCTGCTCCCGCTTGACGGTGGTCACATCGCCGTCAACCTCTACGAACGGGTGCGAGACTGGGTGAGGAAGCTCCGCGGGAAGCCCGCCGGCGCACCGGTCAACTACATGCGCCTGCTGCCCCTCACCTACGTGGTCATCTTCATCGGTGGCGCCATCACGCTGCTGACCGTGACCGCCGACATCGTCAACCCGATCAGGTTGCAGTAGTGATTTACGGAAAGGTGCACAACCCATGAGTGACGGCGTGATGCTCGGAATGCCGGCACTGCCGCCGCCGGTGCTGTCGGAACGTCGCAAGACCAGGCAGCTGATGGTCGGCAACGTCGGTGTCGGCAGCGAGTTCCCCGTCTCCGTCCAGTCGATGACGACGACCCTCACCTCGGACGTCAACGCGACGCTGCAGCAGATCGCGGAACTCACCGCGGCCGGCTGCGACATCGTCCGGGTCGCCTGCCCGTCGCAGGACGACGCGGACGCGCTGCCGGCGATCGCCAAGAAGTCCCAGATCCCGGTGATCGCCGACATCCACTTCCAGCCGAAGTACGTCTTCGCCGCCATCGAGGCCGGCTGCGCCGCGGTGCGCGTGAACCCCGGCAACATCCGCAAGTTCGACGACCAGGTGAAGGAGATCGCGGCCGCCGCGCGCGACCACGGCACCCCGATCCGCATCGGCGTCAACGCGGGCTCGCTCGACCCCCGCCTGCTGCAGAAGTACGGCAAGGCCACCCCGGAGGCCCTGGCCGAGAGCGCGATGTGGGAGGCCTCGCTCTTCGCGGAGCACGACTTCCACGACATCAAGATCTCGGTCAAGCACAACGACCCGGTGGTCATGATCCGCGCCTACGAACTGCTGGCCGAGCAGTGCGACTACCCGCTGCACCTGGGCGTCACCGAGGCGGGCCCGGCCTTCCAGGGCACCATCAAGTCCGCCGTGGCCTTCGGCGCGCTCCTGCGCCAGGGCATCGGCGACACGATCCGCGTGTCGCTGTCCGCCCCGCCGGTCGAGGAGATCAAGGTCGGCCACCAGATCCTCCAGTCGCTCAACCTGCGCCCGCGCAAGCTGGAGATCGTGTCCTGCCCGTCCTGCGGCCGCGCGCAGGTGGACGTCTACACGCTCGCCGAGCAGGTCACGGCCGGTCTGGAGGGCATGGAGGTGCCGCTGCGCGTCGCCGTCATGGGCTGCGTCGTGAACGGCCCCGGTGAGGCCCGCGAGGCCGACCTGGGCGTGGCGAGCGGCAACGGCAAGGGCCAGATCTTCGTCAAGGGCAAGGTCATCAAGACCGTCCCCGAGCACGCGATCGTCGAGACCCTCATCGAAGAGGCCATGCGCCTCGCCGAGGAGATGGAGCCGGTAGAGGGCGGCGCGCCCGCCGTCACCGTCGGCTAGCAGCAACAACAGCACCACCGACGGGCGCTCCCACGGGGCGCCCTTCGCTTTGTCGCGACGCCGAAGCCATCCGTCACCGCGAGAACCGGCGTGCCACCTCGACGGGACGGTTCGCACAGCGGCCGCAGAATAAACGCAACCACCATCACCCCTGCTCCGCACCAACGGCTGATCCCAATTCGCGCGCGAATCTGGCACGCTGGATGACGTGCTGAGGCTGGCCGGAGCGCGCGTGCTGGACGAACGCGACCTGATCGACGTACGCGGGGTCTTCGAATCAGACCCCGTAGCCGCGTGCATGGTCGCCGCAAGGGTCGAAGTCGCCGGCCTGGACCCGTGGCGCCTCGGTGGCGAGATGTGGGGTTCGGACAGCAAGCCGACCAGGGGCACGATCGACGGCCTGTGCTTCAGCGGCCCGAACCTGATCCCCCTCAAGGGCAGCGCGGCGGCCATGCGCATGTTCGCGGACAGGGCCCGCCGCAGAGGCCGCATGTGCTCCAGCCTGGTGGGCCCGGCCGAACAGGTCCTCACCCTCTGGGACGAGCTCCGGCCGGACTGGGGCCCGGCCAGGGAGGTCAGGGCGGACCAGCCCCTCATGGCCATCTCGACGGCCCCGAAGACCACCCCGGACCCCGCGGTCCGGCAGGTCAGGCCGAGCGAGCTGAACCGCTACCTGCCCGCGGCGATCAGCATGTTCATCGAAGAGGTCGGCATCGACCCGTGCGCCGAGGACGGCGGCGCGGGCTATCGCGCACGAGTCACCGAGCTCATCGCCGCGGGCCGGGCGTTCGCCAGGTTCGAGGACGGCGAGGTCGTCTTCAAGGCCGAGATCGGCGCCATGTCGAGCCGCGTCGGACAGATCCAGGGGGTCTGGGTGCGCCCGGACCGCAGGGGCGAGGGCATCGGCACGGCGGGCACGGCGGCCGTCGCCGACCGCCTCACCAGGGTTCTGAACAGGACCGCGAGCCTCTACGTCAACGGCTACAACCACGTGGCGCAGGCCGCCTACCGCCGAATCGGTTTCGAACAGGTCGGGCAATACGCCACTGTCCTCTTCTGAGAGGGCATACTCGCGCGAGTGCGCCTACTCGCGATGATCACGGTGGTGCTGGTGACGGTGAGCGGCTGCGGGCTGTTCGAGTCGGAACCGGGGGCACCGGAGATCACCAACGACTTCCTGGCGAAGCTCGCGTCCGGTGACGTGCGGGGTGCCGCCGGGATGACCGACAACCCCGCCGAGGCCGAGGAGACCCTGGAGAAGTTCCGGGGTGCCCTGAAACCGGAGGGGCTCAGCAGCAAGGTCGACCAGATCCGCAAGAACGGCGAGACGGCGTCCGAGGCGAGCGTCACCCTCGACTGGGACCTCGGCAAGAACCGCCACTGGACGTACCCGGCCAAGTTCGACGTGCGCCAGGAGGGCGACACGTGGAAGGTCCACTGGGCCTCGTCGGTGGCGCACCCGAAGCTCGCGCCGCAGCAGTCCGTGCGGCTCACGGAGCTCAAGCCCGACCCGGCGCCGGTGCTCGACCGCGACGGCACGCCGCTGCTGGCGCCGGAACGGGTCGTGTCGGTGCTGCTCGTCGCGAAGGAGGCCGGGGACGTCGGGGCCGTCAGCAAGGCCCTCGCGGACGCGCTCAACCCGCTCGACAAGGCCATCACCCAGCAGACGATCACCGACGGCGTGGCCAAGACGCCGGAGGGGCAGGCCTACCAGGTCGCGGCGCTGCGCGATCCGGACTACCAGTCGGTGAAGCCCGCCATCTACGAGCTGCCGGGCGTGCGGTTCAGCTCGCAGACGTCGCTGCTGGCGCCGAGCCGCAACTTCGGCTCGCAGGTGCTGCCGGCCGTGCGCAAGCTGGTCGAGAACGACATCGCCGGTGACGCGGGCTTCCGGATCGCCACGGTCGACGCGCAGGGCAACGAGGTCGACGAGCTGCACTCGAAGGCGCCCGAGCCCGCCAAGGCCGTGAGCACCGCGTTGTCCCGCTCGATCCAGGCCGCCGCCGAGGACGCCGTCGAACCGGTCACGCAGCCCGCGATCCTCGTCGCGATCCAGCCGTCGACCGGGGACGTCCTCGCCGTCGCGCAGAACGACCCGGCCGACGCGCAGGGGGCTCTCGCGCTGACCGGCCGCTTCCCACCGGGTTCGACGATGAAGGCCGTGAGCGCGCTCGCCGCGATCCAGTCCGGCAAGGCCGCCGCCGACACCCCGCTGCCGTGCCCCGGCAAGACCACCATCGACGGGCGGCGGATCGTGCCGAACTCCTCGGAGTTCGACAAGGGCACCATCCCGTTCCGCTCGGCGTTCGCGTTCTCCTGCAACACCACGTTCGCGCAGCTCGCCGTCGACATGCCGGCGGACCTGCTGACGAACTCCGCGCTGTCGCTCGGCCTCGGCGTCGACTTCGACGTCCCCGGGCTGACCACGATCACCGGCTCCGTGCCGCCCGCGACCGACGTCGTGGAACGGGCGGAGGACGCCTTCGGGCAGGGCAAGGTGCTGGCGTCGCCGTTCGGCATGGCGCTGGTCGGCGCGTCCATCGCGAAGGGCTCGATGCCGGTGCCGCAACTGGTGCGGGGCAAGGAGACCAAAGCGGACAAGCAGCCGGCCGCACCGCCCGCCGCCGCGCTCGACCCGGTGCGGCAGATGATGCGCGAGGTCGTCGACTACGGCACTGCACCGCAACTCAAGCCGTACGGAGACGTGCGCGGGAAGACTGGTACCGCACAGTTCGGTGACGGAGTGCACTCGCACGGGTGGTTCATGGGTTACCGGGGCGATCTCGCGTTCGCGACCCTGGTGCTCAGCGGTGAGACTTCGACCCCGGCCGTGGACGTGGCGGTGAGGTTCCTCAAGGCGGTGCCGTGATGAGCAAGACCAGCGACCTGACGTTGCGCGAACGCCTGCTGCGGGCAGGCATCCTCCTGCCCGCGCCGCGCGTGCCCGAACCTCGTGCCGAGGACCAGGTTCAGGGTGGTCCGCGCGTAGGCGGCTAATGTGGAACGCATGGCTGTTCGTGCCCCACTGCAACCCGGTGTGCAATCTCCGCGGCGTCAGGTGCCCTCGCGCATCGTGCGTCCCGAGTACGTCGACAAGCCCGCGCCGCAGCGCGGCACCGACCCCTGGGTGCAGACGCCGGAGATCATCGAAGCCATGCGCGTCGCCGGCCGTCTCGCGGCCCAGGCGCTGCAGGAGGCCGGCAAGGTCGTCGTGCCCGGCGTGACGACGGACGAGATCGACGCGGTGGCGCACGAGTTCCTGTGCGACAACGGCGCGTACCCGTCGACGCTGGGCTACCGCGGCTTCCCGAAGTCGTGCTGCACCTCGCTGAACGAGGTCATCTGCCACGGCATCCCGGACAGCACCGTCGTCGAGGACGGCGACATCGTCAACATCGACGTCACGGCCTTCATCGGCGGCGTGCACGGCGACACGAACGCCACCTTCCTCGCGGGCGACGTCTCGGAGGAGGCCAAGCTCCTCGTCGAGCGCACGCACGAGGCGACCATGCGCGCCATCAAGGCCGTGAAGCCCGGTCGCGAGCTCAACGTCGTCGGCCGCGTCATCGAGGCGTACGCGAAGCGGTTCGGCTACGGCGTCGTGCGCGACTTCACCGGCCACGGCATCGGCCGGACGTTCCACAGCGGCCTCGTGGTGCTGCACTACGACGAGCCGTCGGTGAAGACCGTGCTCGAGCCCGGCATGACGTTCACGATCGAGCCGATGATCACGCTCGGGGACTACGAGGGCGAGATGTGGGACGACGGCTGGACCGTCACCACCAAGGACAAGAGCTGGACCGCCCAGTTCGAGCACACGATCGTCGTGACCGAGACCGGCTCGGAGATCCTCACAGTCTGCTGACCACGGACTTCACCGCGGCCGCGACCGACGAGGGCGACGTCGCGGCCGCCAGGTGGTGCGCCTCGACGCGCTCGACCGGCCACCCGAGCCCTTCCGCGCGCACCGCCGCGTCCTCGTAGACCGGGGACAGCAGCACGTAGCCGCAGGGTCCGGGCCACTCGACGCTCGGGCGCTGCTCCTTCAGGAACTCCCACGGCACCTCGGGTGCCTCGTCGCGCATCTCCTCGCGCAGGCCGGCGGGCACGAGCCGCAGCGGGTCGGAGTCGAACCAGCGGTCCCAGCGCGGCAGCCTGCCGTCGCGCACGGACGCCTTGACCTGGCTCACCAGGGCGGGGTCGACGGTCTCGCGCCACGCCCTGCCCGGCGTCGGCAGGTCGGAGTCGAGGAACACGAGGCCGGCCACGTCCAGTTCGAGGGCGTCGGCGAAGGCGGGGAGCAGCGGACCGGCTCCGCTGTGGCCCACGAGGACCAGCGGGCCGGACACCCCGGCGTCCTCCAGTGCGTCGGCGAAGGCGCCGATCAGCCGCTGGTGCACCGGGGCCTCGTTGACCGTCATCTGCAGGTCGACGAGCAGGACGGCCACCCCGTCGGAGGCCAGTTCGTCGGCGAGCGGGCGCATGCTCGACGGGCCGAGGAACGGGCTGTGCATGAGCACGACGGTGACCATGGGGGTGATGATGGCAGCATTGGCGTCCATGCGGGGCGCGATGTTGATCTGTGGGACGACCTCCGACGCGGGCAAGAGCGTCCTGGTGGCCGGTCTGTGCCGGTTCCTGGCACGCCAGGGCGTCGACGTCGTGCCGTTCAAGGCCCAGAACATGTCGAACAACTCGTTCGTCACACTCGACGGCGGTGAGATCGGGCGGGCGCAGGCGGTGCAGGCGCGGGCGGCGTTCAAGGAGCCCAGCGTCCGGTTCAACCCGGTGCTGCTCAAGCCCGGCAGCGACCGCACGTCCCAGGTCGTCGTGCTCGGGCAGGCGGTCGGCGAGGTGTCGGCGCTGAGCTACCGCGACCGCAAGCGGCAGCTGCTCGGCACCGTGCTGTCCACTTTGGACGAGCTGCGGCGCGACCACGAGGTCGTCGTGTGCGAGGGCGCGGGCTCGCCCGCCGAGATCAACCTGCGCGCCGACGACATCGCGAACATGGGCCTCGCGGTCAACGCGCACCTGCCGGTGCTCGTGGTCGGCGACATCGACCGCGGTGGCGTGTTCGCGCACCTCTTCGGCACGGTCGCGGTGCTGGACGCGGCCGACCAGGCGCTGGTCTCGGGGTTCGTCGTCAACAAGTTCCGCGGCGACCAGCGCCTGCTCGAACCCGGGCTGCGCCAGCTGAAGGCGCTCACCGGCCGGCCGGTGCTCGGCGTGCTGCCGTGGCGCGAGGAGCTGTGGCTCGACGCCGAGGACTCGTTGTCCTACAACGCCGACGGCGTGATCGGCCGGCCTCGGCCGCCGGTGAGGGACTGGCTGCGCGTCGCCGTGATCCGGCTGCCGCGCATCTCGAACGCCACCGACGTGGAGGCGCTGGCGTGCGAGCCCGGCGTCTCGGTGCGGTTCGTGACGGAGCCGTCGAGGCTGGCCGACGCGGACCTGGTGGTGCTGCCCGGCTCGAAGGCCACCGTCTCCGACCTCGCCTGGCTGCGCGAAACCGGCCTGGCACAGGCGATCGCGCGCTTCGACGGCCCGGTCCTCGGCATCTGCGGGGGGTTCCAGATGCTCTCGAAGCGGATCGAGGACGACGTCGAGTCCGGGCGCGGCGCGGTCGACGGGCTCGGCCTGCTCGACGTCGACATCCGCTTCCGGCGGCGCAAGACGCTGGCCACGCCGTCGGACGTCGCCTGGGGCGAACCCGTCACGGGGTACGAGATCCACCACGGCCAGGTCGTCCGCAGCGCCGAGCAGCCGTTGATCGGCGACGAGGGCGCGCAGACCGACAGGGTCCTCGGCACGCACTGGCACGGCCTGCTGGAGAACGACGCGTTCCGCCGCAGGTTCCTGCGCTGGGCCGCCGACCGCGCCGGCCGCGACTTCGAGCCGGCCGAGGTGAGCTTCCAGGCCGCCCGCGAGGCCCAGCTGGACCTGCTGGGCGACCTGGTCGCCGACCACCTCGACACGAAGGCCGTCATCGACCTGCTGGAACGAGGGGTTCCGGCAGGACTGCCGTTCGTGCCGCCCGGCGCCCCAGCAGCTGCGGGATAGCGAGCCCGGCCAGCACGAGCCCGCCGGCCGCGGCCTGCAGCCCGCTCAGGTCCTCGCCGAGGAACGCCCACGCCGAGAACATCCCGAACACCGGCACCAGCAGCGAGAACGGCGCCACGACGGATGACTCGTACTGGCGCAGCAGGAACCCCCAGAGGGCGAACCCGAGCAGCGTCGAGATCCACGCGACGTACCCGACCGCGCCGATCCCGGACCAGCCGAGGTCGCCGAGCGCGCTCATGTCCTCCGTGAGGGCCGACAGCGCGAACAACGGCAGCACCGCGACCGCGCTCACCCACACCATGAACCGCAGCGCGTCCGCGGGTCGTGCGTACCGCATCAGCACGTTCGACACGCCCCAGCAGGCCGCCGCGGCGATCAGCAGCACGAACCCGAGCAGGGGCGACGAGAGCCCGTAGTCCCACGCGATGACCCCGATGCCCGCGACGGCCAGCGCGATCCCGGTGATCTGCACGGACTTCGGCCGTTCGCGGAGCACGACCGCCGCGAACAGGGTCGTGAAGATCACCTGGCTCTGCAGGACCAGCGACCCGAGGCCCGCCGGCATGCCCGCCTTCAGGCCGATGAACAGGAAGCTGAACTTCGCGACGCCCAGCACCAGCCCGACGGAGACGATCCAGCGCCACGCCACCCTCGGCCGCCCGACGAAGAAGATCGCGGGGACCGCCGCCGCGAGGAAGCGCAGCGCGGAGAACAGGATCGGCGGGAACTCGTCGAGGCCGACCTTGAGCACGACGAAGTTGAAGCCCCAGATGGCGGCGACGAGAACGGCGAGCAGGACGTGGCGGGGACTCATGGGCTCAAGCTTGCGCGTGCTAACTGTTTAGCACTAGTTCCGATTCCTAAGGTGATGGGTTTAGCATCACTACATGCTCGATCTCGGCAGACTGAAGGCCCTGCACGCCGTCGCCACCCACGGGACCGTCGGCGCCGCTGCGGACGTGCTCGGCTACACGCCGTCCGCCGTCTCGCAGCAGATCGCCAAGCTCGAACGCGAGACTCGCACCACGCTGCTGGAGCGCAACGGACGCGGTGTGCGCCTCACCGACGCGGCCCGGCTGCTCGCCGAGACCGCCGACCAGGTGCTCAAGCTCGTGGAGGAGGCCGAGGTGGCGCTGGAGGAACAGCGCGGCGCCGCGATCGGCAGGCTCTGCGTCGGCTCCTTCGCCACGGCGGCGCGCGGCCTGCTGCCCGAGGTGCTCGCGCGGCTGGGCGAGCAGCACCCGGCACTCGACGTGCGGCTCACGGAGATCGACCCGCCCTACGCCACCGAGGCGGTCGCCCGCGGTGAGCTCGACATGGCGATCGTGCACGACTGGGCGAACACGCCGTTGCCCGTGCCGGAGTCGCTGTCCCGCGAGTACCTCGTCGAGGACGTCGCCGAGGTGCTGATCCCCGCCACGAACCCGCTGGCGCACAGGGAGTTCCTCGAACCGGTCGACCTCGCCGGCGAGCGGTGGATCTGCCAGACCGAGGGCTCGATCTGCTTCGACTGGCTGGAGCGGACGTTCCACGGCGCGGGCATCGAACCCGTGGTGGCCTACCGGATCAGCGAGTACCGGACGCAGATCGCGTTGCTGGACAAGGGGATCGGGGTCGCGCTGATCCCGCGGCTCGGCAGGGGGGAGGTGCCGGGCACGGTCAGGATCGTGCCGTTGCGGCCCACGCCCACCCGGCGGCTGTACGCGGTGTGGCGGACCCAGGCCTCGCGCAGGCCCGCCATCACCGCGGCGCTCGACGTGATCAGGCAGGTCGCCTAGGGCGCCACGACGACATGGGGCTTCTTCGGTGCCATCACCTTGAGCACCGCCTTGGCCTCCCGGATCACGCCGGCCATGTCCTTCTTCGTGGTCTTGGAGTAGGGCTCGATCGTCAGCGTCGCCGCGTCCTTGTTCTCCACCACGTTCCAGGTGCCGCGCAGGAACCCGTCCACGAGGAACGTCGGCGGGAACACGGCGTTGCGAACCGCGCCCCACCGCGAGCGCGCGTCCTCGCTCATGATCCGCCTGCGGTCGGCGTGCCCGAGCAGCACGTTGTCGAACGCGGGGAGCAGCCGTGCGGGCGCGGGCACGTCCTCGGGCACGATCACGCCGTCCGGGACGTCGAGCAGCACCTTGCCGTCCTCGTTGCGGTACTCCACGAGGTCGAGGTCCGCCGCGTGCGCCTTGAGCCCGACCAACCGCGACCAGGCCTGCATGTCCGCGAGCGTCGCCGGCCCGAACGCCCGCAGGTACCGCTCGACGAGCTCCGGCACCGCGGCCTTCTCCGGCAGCTCGCGGCCGAGCCACGTGGCCATGGCGACGTTTTGCGGAACACCGCCCACGCCCCAGATCCCGCGCGGCGGCACCTGGATCATCGGCACGAGCATCTGCGCCTGCGTCGACAGCTCGCGGGCCTTCGCCCCGGGGAAGTGCTCCTCGAGGTGCGCGCCGATCTCGGCGACCGTGCGCGGCTCGGCGTCGACGTACTCGCGCGTGATCCGGGCGAGCTTCTCGAGGTCGACCTCGACGCGCGTGGCGGGCGGCATCACGGTCTTCGCCCACTTGTTCAGCTCCGGCTGCAACGCCGTGCGCATGAGGTACACGTCGTCGGCCGAGATCAGGTGCAGGGTGCCGCGCCACAGCGTCATCCGCACCAGGGAGCGGTCGATGATGAGCTTGCTCAGCGCGTCGACCTTGTACGGCTTGAGCCGCGCCCAGAGGGCGAGGTAGGGCGGGATCGGCGCCTGCGCCTGCAGGCCGCCGAGGTGTTCGACGGCCTGGACGATCGGCATGTCGGTGCGTTGCAGCAACATCTGCCGCGCGAGGAGCGTGCGGTTGAGGGTGCGGTGGGAAAGTGTTGTGCTCATAGTGATCCGAAGAACTTCCTGATGTCTTGGACCAGCAGGTCCGGCTCCTCCATCGCGGCGAAGTGGCCGCCGCGGTCGAACTCCGTCCAGTGCACGATCGACGGGATCGTCTTCTCCGCCAGCGACCGCACCGGCAGGCTGAGGTCGTGCGGGAAGACGGCCACGCCCGTCGGCACGGTCGACGGCTGCTGCTTGCCCCAGGCCGCGGACTGCTCCTTGTAGAGCGCCGCGGACGAGCCCGCGGTGGCGGTGAACCAGTAGACGGACACGTTGGTCAGCATCCGGTCGCGGTCCACGGCGTCCTCGGGCACGCCGTTGTTGTCCGTCCAGTCGTGGAACTTCTCCGCGATCCACGCGAGCTGTCCGACCGGTGAGTCCGTCAGGGCGTACGAGAGAGTGCGCGGCCGGCTGCGTTGCAGGTGCATGTAGCCGGAGAGTTCCTTCTGGTAGTGGTCGAGCGATTCCAGCGCCCGCATCTCCTCGGGCGAGAGGTCGTTCACGCCCTGCGGACGGAACGTCTGCAGCATGTTCACGTGCACGCCGACGACGTGGTCGGGGAACACCCGGCCGATCTCCTGCGCGATGCCCGAGCCCCAGTCGCCGCCCTGCGTGCCGTAGCGGTCGTAGCCCAGGGCTTCCATCAGCTTCGCGAACGCCCACGACACGCGCAGGACGTTCCAGCCGGACTTGCGCACCGGGCCCGAGAAGCCGAAGCCCGGGATCGACGGGATCACCAGGTGGAAGTCCTGCGAGAGCGGCTCGACCACGTCCAGGAACTCGACCACCGAGCCCGGCCAGCCGTGCACGAGCAGCAGGGGCAGCGCGTCCGGGTTCTTCGAGCGGACGTGCAGGAAGTGGATGCGCTGCCCGCTCACCTCGGTCGTGAACTGCGGGTGGGAGTTCAGCCGCTCCTCCTGCGCACGCCAGTCGAACCCGTCGGCCCAGTACTCGGCGAGCGGGCGCAGGTAGCTCAGCGGGATGCCGTAGGACCAGCCGACACCGGGCAGGTCGTCCTCCGGCCAGCGGGTGCCGGCCAGGCGGGCGCGGAGGTCGTCGACCTCGGCCTGCGGGATCTCGATGCGGAACGGCGTGATCTCCATGGCCCCCGCTATGGGCTCGTGCGGACAGCCGTTGTCCGCGTTTTCAGCAGAACTTCTCGATCAGCTCCTCGAAGAACCCGCCCGCCTCGATCGCCGCCTTCTCCTGGTCGCCGTCGCGGACCGCGTGCAACAGCCCGGTGTGCGACACCTGGTCGGTGCCAGGCTGGCTGGTGTCGACAGAGGCCGCCACCGAAGCTTTGACCGCCTCGGTCAAGCCCCGGTAGAGCTCGGCTAGAAGAGTGTTGTGCGAGCACTGGACGAGCAGCACGTGGAACGCCGTGTCGTGCTCGACCACCTCGACCCACTGCTCCGCCTCCATCGCCGCGTCGCGCTTGTGCAGCAACTCGGTGAGGCGCGCGAGCTCGGCGTCGGTGCGGTGCTTGGCGGCCAGGCGCGCGCCCTCCACCTCGAGGGTGCGGCGGACCTGGAGCACCTCCCTGAGCTCCGACCCGCACATGCGGCGGACCGCGCCGGAGATCTCGCTGGTCGCGCGGACGAACGTGCCGTCGCCCTGCCGCACCTCCAGCAGGCCCGCGTGCGACAGCGCCCGCACGGCTTCCCGGACTGTGTTCCGACCTACCCCGAGCGCGGTGACGAGCTCGGGCTCGGGCGGGATGCGCTGCCCGACGGGCCATTCACCAGTGGTGATCGCGCCGCGCATCTGCTCGATCACCTGGTCGACGAGGCCCGCCCGCCGGGTAGTGGCCAACGGCACAGCGTCATCCTTTCATCCGAACATCCTACGTCTGCGATAGTGGCTCGCGTGACGCTTCAGCAGACGACTCCCGCCGCACAGACTGCCACCGATCGAGGTCGCAGGGTGACGGTCGTCAAGAATCGTCACGTTCCGCTGGTCGGGTCCACGATGCTCGCGATCGGGGTCGCCCTCGCTGCCGCGAATCTCCGGCCTGCGGTCACCAGTCTGGCCTCGGTCCTCGGCGATGTCCGCGCCGCCCTGGGCGTTTCGGCCGCTTGGACCAGCGCGCTGACGGCCGTTCCGGCGCTCTGCTTCGGCTTCGCGGCGTTCGCGGCCCCCTGGCTCGGCCGCCGTCTCGGCATGGCCCGCGCGATCGGTCTGTCACTGGGGGTGCTCACGCTCGGCCTGGTGCTGCGCGTGATCGACGGCCCCTGGGTCGTGCTGGGCGGCACCTTCATCGCGTGTGCGGGCATCGCGGTGTCCAACGTGCTGATCCCGGTGGTCGTGAAGGCCTCGTTCCCGGACAAGGTCGGCCTCATCACCGGTGTCTACACCGGGACGCTGTCCGCGGGCGCCGCGCTCGCCGCCGCCCTGACGCCGCGCCTGGAGGACTACCTCGGCTCGTGGCGCCTCGCCGTCGGCGCGTGGGCGCTGCTGTCGGCCGGTGCGGTGATCGTGTGGTTCGCCGGCGCGCGGCACGGTTCCGAAGCCTCGGTCGTGCGCTCCACCGCTCCCGCGGAGAAGCGTTCACTGCTGCGCAGCCCGCTGGCGTGGGTGATCACCGCGTTCTTCGGCCTGCAGTCGCTGTTCGCCTACACCGTCATGGGCTGGCTGCCCGCGATGCTCGTGGACTCCGGCGTCGACCGGAACACCGCCGGCATGCTGCTCGCCGTCTCGATGCTGCTGAGCGTCCCGGTCAGCCTGTTCGTGCCACCGATCGCCGCGCGGTTGCGCAGCCAGGGCCGGATGGTGCTGGCGCTCGGCGCGCTGTCGTTCGCGGGCATGCTCGGCATGCTGGTGGCGCCCGCCGCGGCGCCCGGCCTGTGGGTGGTGCTGATCGGGTTCGGCATGGGCATGTTCCCGCTGGCGCTGCTGATCATGTCGTTGCGCACGAAGTCCACTTCGGACACCGCGCGGCTGTCCGCGATGGCGCAGAGCCTCGGCTACCTGATCGCGGCCTCCGGGCCGTTCGCGTTCGGCGTGCTGCGCGAGGCCACCGGCACCTGGACCACGTCGCTGGTCCTGCAACTGGTGCTGCTGGCCGCGCTGACCGCGCTCGGCATGATCGCCGGCCGTCCCCGCTACGTCTGAGCACAGCCGGTCAGGAATCGAGAAGCACGGCGTTCCCGCCGGTCCTAGCGTTGCCGGCATGGACATCACCCTTCACGCGACGTTCCTGCCGCACACCGACCCCGACGCCTCGCTGGCGTTCTACCGGGACCTGCTCGGCTGGGAGGTCCGCGCGGACGTCGGCCAGGGCGCGCTGCGCTGGATCACCGTCGCCCCCGCCGGGGCGAGCTCGTCGGTCGTCCTGGAGCCGCCGGCCATGGCGGAGGGCCTCACCGACTCCCACCGCACCGCCATCGCCGAGATGATCGAGAACGGCTCCTACGCCTTCATCACCCTCGCGACGCCCGATCTCGCGGGCGCGTTCGAGGCGTTGCAGGCGGGCGGAGCGGACGTCGTGCAGGAGCCGGCGGACCAGCCGTGGGGCGTGCGCGACTGCGTGTTCCGCGACCCGGCGGGCAACACGGTCCGCATCCAGCAGGCCTGATCCCCCTCAGCCGGACACGAAACCGCGGTGCAGCACCGTGAGCTGGTCGGCGAGGTAGCGCGCCCACGCCTTCGCCCTGTCCCGGTCCGGTGCCGCGCCGCCGAAGCTGACGGGCCCGATGGCGCCGAGCCTGCGCACCATGCGCGTGACGTCGTCGGGCACCGGAGGCGTGCCGCGGTGGAACAGCCACAGGGGCGTGCACTTGAGGGAAGCCTTGTGCCGCCGCACGAATCTGTGCGCGTCCCGTGCGGCGGCATCACCCATGATCACGGCACCGAACCCGTGCAGCGTCTCCGCGGCGGCGACCGGGAGCACGCTGACCCTCAGGCCGCAGCCCGCGAGCTCGGTGCCGATGATCTGGGCGATTTCGTCCGTGGCGGCGATTTTCGACGTGTACGCGACGAGGACTTTGCCTGCCATCGCCGCATCCTGGCCCGTGCGAGCGAATCGCGGCAGCGGCGGCGGAAGACCCTGTCGCGGGGGACTTTCAGTCCAACGGCAGGTTCAGCAGCGCGTTCTCGACCAGCTCGGGCATCGCCGGGTGGATCCAGTACTGGCCCTGCGCCATGGACTTCGCGTCCAGCCCGAAGCTCATCGCCTGGATCAGCGGCTGGATCACCGTCGACGCCTGCGGCCCGATGATGTGCGCGCCGAGCAGCTGCCCGGTCACCGGGTCCGCGAGCAGCTTCGCGAAGCCCGTCGTGTCCTCCATCGCCCAGCCGTACGCGATCGACGCGTAGGCCTGGCTCGCGGTGACGTACCGGATTCCCCGCTCCTTGGCCTGCTCCTCGGTGAGCCCGACGCTCGCGATCTGCGGGCTGGAGAACACGGCCGCCGGCACGAACCGGTGGTCGCTCGCCTTGGGCTCGTCCGGGTGCAGCAGGTTGTGCTGGACCACGCGGGCCTCGTGGTTCGCGACGTGCTTGAGCTGGTGGTCCGAGCTGATGTCGCCCAACGCGAAGATGTGCGGCTGCGAGGTCCGCTGGAACTCGTCGACCTTGACGCGACCGTCGTCGTGCGTCTCGATGCCCGCCTTGGCGACGTCGAGCAGGTCGGAGTTCGGCTGCCGCCCTGTGGCGATGAGGAGCTGCTGCGCCTCAACGGTTTCCGCGCCGTTCGGCCCCTCCAGGTGCAGCCGCACACCGGTCGCGGTCTTCTCCGCGCGGGTCGTCTTGCGCTGGAGCAGGACGTTCCACTTCGACTTCGCGACGGACGTGAAGCGCTCGGCGATCTCCAGGTCCTCGTGGCGCAGCAGGAGGTTCGAGCGGGCGATCACCGTGACGTCCACGCCGAAGCTGCTGAAGACGTGCGCGAACTCCGAGGCGATGAAGCCGCTGCCGACGATGATGAGGCTCTCGGGCAGCTCGTCGAGGCGCATGACCGTGTCGCTGGTGTGGAAGCCGGTCGTGTCGAGGTCCGCGATGTCGGGGATGCTCGGACGGCTGCCGGCGGCCACGACGATCCGGTCGGCGGTGATGGTCTCGCCGGTGCCGGTGTCGATCGTGTGGGCGTCGAGGAAACGCGCGGTGCCCTCGTAGACGGTCACGTTGGCGTTCTCGTTGGCCCGCCAGTTGCGCCCGCCCTCGGCGATCGGGTCGATCCGCCCGAAGATGCGGTCGCGGATCTCCGGCCAGTGGACCGCGTCGGTGTGGGCGTCCACGCCCAGCTTCCTGGCGTTGGCCGGGGCTGCGGCCTGGTCCGCGGTGTGGACGAACATCTTCGTCGGGATGCAGCCCACGTTGAGGCAGGTTCCGCCGAAGGTGCCTTTCTCCAGGATGGCGATCTGCCAGCCTGCCATGGCTTCGGCGGGGATGCTGTTGCCGGAGCCGGTGCCGATGATGACCAGGTCGAAGTGCCTCACGTGTCGATCCAACCACTTCGGGTGGGTGGGTGTTCCCCGGACGGGTCTCACCCGGGGTTACGTGGCTTGCCCCGTCGGCGGGCGGTTGGGTTGCGGACGGCCCGGTTGCCTCGCGTTGTTCCGCCGGGGGCTCGGCGCCTTGAACGGGTTGACGGGCTGCCTGTCGCGCTGGTGGTCGTGCCCGTCGTGGGGTGGGCCGGTGGGGCGACTCGTGACGGGACACCCCACCGGCGAGGCGGCCGGAAGCCTGGAGCGAAGCGGCTCGCCTTCGGCGTCGCGTGCGATCAGTGCTGGTAGGTCGGGGTGATGATCGCCCTGGCCAGGGTGTGGAAGGCCAGGTTGAAGCTGACCACCGCGGGGGAGGCGTCGGCGTCCACGTCGAGCTTGTCGACGTCCACGGCGTGCACCACGAAGTAGTAGCGGTGCGGGTGGTCGCCCTTGGGCGGGGCGGCTCCTCCGAACGCTCGGGTGCTGTAGTCGGAGCGGACGTGGAAGGCGTCGCCCGGGAGGGTGTCGTCCGAGGCGCCCGCGCCCGTGTCGAGGCTGGTGGTGGTCGCGGGGATGTTCACGGCCACCCAGTGCCAGAAGCCCGAGGGGGTCGGGGCGTCGGGGTCGTAGCAGGTGACCACGAAGCTGCGGGTTCCCTCCGGGAAGCCCGACCAGGACAGCTGGGGTGAGGTGTTGCCGCCCTCGAAGACCTGGGCTTCGGGGAGCTGTTCGCCGTCTCGCACGTCCGTCGAGGTGACGGTGAAGGTGCCCACCTGCGGGAGCAGCTCGTAGGGGTCGGGAGCGACTGGGCGCTCGAGGCTCATGGGAGTCCTCCTTTTGTGATCGGTTCGACCCTATCCCCGTGCAACCGGTGGGGCCCGCTCGACGTCTTCGGCCTGGAGGGGGATGTTGATGTCGAGGTTGCGGCTCTTTGCTGCTTTTGTGCTGGTCGCGGGGGTGGTCTCCTGTGCGGAGACGCCGGAGGGGTCCGGTGGCGGGCCTGTGCTCACCACGTCGTCGCCCGCGGTGGTGACGACGACCCGGGAACGGCCGAAGAGGATGTTCGAGCCGCCGTACCCGTACGGGACGGTGCAGGCCAAGGCGCCCGCCGTGGTGGACGGGATGGTTCCCGTCGTCACGCACATCCCGACGGACAAGCCGTACGTGTTCATCACGGTCGACGACGGGGCCGTGCAGCACCCGAAGGCCCGTGAGCTGATGATCCAGGCCGGGGTGTGGCCGTCGGTGTTCCTCAACACGAAGTACGCCGAGGGGCATCGCGGCTACTTCAAGGAACTGCCCGTCACGGTCCACAGCCACACGACGAGCCACCCGAACCTCGCCGGCAAGGGGCTGGAGTTCCAGAAGCACGAGATCTGCGGCAACGCGGACTTCCTGGCGGCCGAGTACGGGAGGCGGCCCACGTTGTTCCGGCCGCCGTTCGGCAACTACGACGCCACCACGCGGCACGCCGCGGCGAGCTGCGGGTTCAAGGCGCTGGTCAACTGGACCGCCGCGGTCAACGACGGGCGGGTGCAGTTCCAGCAGGGGGATCGGCTCAAGGCCGGGGACATCGTGCTCATGCACTTCCGGACGACGTTCGTCGAGGACTTCACCGCGTTCCTCGACCGGGCCAAGCAGGACGGGCTCACGCCGGTGCCGCTGGAGGACTTCCTGGGGTAGCGGAGCAACCCCGCGGACGGTCGTTGCGTGGTAGGGGTGGAACGGTTCACGACCACTGACGTTCGCAGGGGGAGACAAGTGCAGAAGCGGCTTATCGCGGTGCTGCTCGCAGTGCTCGCGGTGTTCACGTTCGTCCCGGCGGCCTCGGCCAGCGGGCACGCGGAGCTCACGAACATCAGGACCGGCAAGCACGACGGCTTCGAGCGGATCGTGCTCGACTTCACCGGCCTGCCGGGCAACTACCTCTCGCGGGAGACGACCGAGGTCTCGAACTGCGCCTCGGGCAACCCTGTTCCCGTGCAGGGCGCGAAGATCCTCGACACGGTGCTCTACGGCGCGGCCACGTACGACGAGAACTTCGACCCGACGTACACCGGGCCGCGCAACTTCGTGCCACAGGGGCTGACCAACGTCAAGGGCGTCGCCATCACGTGCGACTTCGAGGGGACGCTGGGCATCGCCGTCGGGTACGCGAACCCGCACTCGTACCACAAGGTGTTCACGCTGACGGGTCCTGACCGGCTCGTCATCGATGTCTACTCGTTCTGACGCAACTGTGCCCTGCGTCACACGTCTTGAAGTCATCGAACGAGCCCTGAGAGGGGGCCGAAGATGAACAGACGCATTGCCGCGGTCCTGGTCGCGGTGCTGGCGGTTTTCACGTTCGTCCCGATCGCGTCGGCGCAGAGCACGCCCACGCTGTCGAACATCAGGACCGGGCAGCACGCCGGGTTCAGCCGCGTGGTGCTGGACCTGTCCGGACTGCCGGCCGAACACCGGGTCAGCGAGGTCACCGGCGTGTCGAACTGCGGGTCCGGCAACCCGATCACCGTCGCGGGATCCGGGATCCGGGAGATCCTGTCCGTCACGTTGATCGGTGCCGCCGCGCACGACGACGCCGGGAACCCGACCTACCTGGGGTCGCGAAACTTCGCGACGCCCGGCCTCACGCACGTCCGCGGGATCGCGCTCACGTGCGACTTCGAGGCCACGCTCGGGGTTGCTGTCGGGTACGGCAACCCCTCGTCGTGGCACCGGGTCTTCACCCTGACGAGCCCGAACAGGCTCGTCATCGACATCGGCCTGTAGAACGGAAAAGCCTCGTGGGGGCAGTAGTCGCCGCTACTGCCCCCACGAGGGGTCCACGTCAGGATTCCGTTACGCCGCAACGGTCGCGACGGTCTCCTTCGACAACGCGTGCTCCAGCACCTGGGCCACGTCCGACACGAAGTGCACGGTCAGCTGCTCGCGCACCGACTCCGGCACGTCGTCCAGGTCCGGCTCGTTGCGCTGGGGCAGCAGCACGGTCGTGATGCCGGCGCGGTGGGCGGCCAGCAGCTTCTGCTTCACGCCACCGATCGGCAGCACGCGGCCGGTCAGCGAGATCTCACCGGTCATCGCCACGTCCGAGCGCACCGGGCGGCCCGACAGCAGCGACGCCAGCGCCGTCGTCATCGTGACGCCCGCGGACGGACCGTCCTTCGGCACCGCGCCCGCCGGGACGTGGATGTGCACTCCCCGGTCGGCCAGCGCCGCGGCCTTGTCGTCGTGCGAACGCAGGTACGACAACGCGATCTGCGCGGACTCCTTCATCACGTCGCCCAGCTGGCCGGTCAGCGTGACACCGGTCGACCCCGTGCCCTTCGGGGCCAGCGAGGCCTCGATGAACAGCACGTCGCCGCCGACACCCGTGACGGCCAGACCCGTCGCCACGCCGGGCACCGAGGTCCGCTCCGCCGACTCTGGCGTGTTCTTCGGGCTGCCCAGGTACGACTTCAGCGACGGCTGGTCGACCACGACCGGCAGCTCCGACTCGCCCAGGGCGACCTTCGCGGTGACCTTGCGCAGGATCCGCGAGATGGCGCGTTCCAGTTGTCGCACACCGGCTTCCCGCGTGTACTCGCTCGCGAGCTGGTGCAGCGCGGGCTTGTCGAACGTGACGTCCTCGGGGGTGAGGCCGGCGCGTTCGACCTGGCGCGGCAGCAGGTGGTCGCTCGCGATCGTGACCTTCTCGTCCTCGGTGTAGCCGTCGAGCTGCACGAGCTCCATGCGGTCGAGCAGCGGAGCCGGGATCGACTCCAGGACGTTCGCGGTCGCGAGGAACACCACGTCCGAGAGGTCGAGCTCGACCTCCAGGTAGTGGTCGCGGAACGTGTGGTTCTGCGCAGGGTCCAGCACCTCGAGCAACGCCGCCGTGGGGTCGCCGCGGTAGTCCGAGCCGACCTTGTCGATCTCGTCGAGCAGCACGACCGGGTTCATCGACCCCGCCTCGCTGATCGCGCGGACGATCCGGCCCGGCAGCGCGCCGACGTACGTGCGGCGGTGGCCGCGGATCTCGGCCTCGTCGCGGACGCCGCCGAGCGCCACGCGGACGAACTTGCGGCCCATCGCCCGTGCCACGGACTCGCCGAGCGACGTCTTGCCGACGCCGGGAGGACCCGTCAGCGCGAGCACGGCGCCGGAACGACGCCCGCCCACGACGCCCATGCCGCGGTCGGCACGGCGCTTGCGCACGGCCAGGTACTCCGTGATGCGCTGCTTCACGTCGTCGAGGCCCGCGTGGTCGGCGTCGAGGACCTCGCGCGCCGCCTTGATGTCGTAGGAGTCCTCGGTGCGCTCGTTCCACGGCATCTCGAGAACCGTGTCGAGCCAGGTGCGGATCCAGCCCACCTCGGGCGACTGCTCGGAGGTGCGCTCCAGCTTGTCGACCTCGGCCAGCGCGGCCTTGAGCACCTTCTCGGGCAGCTCGGCGGCCTCGACGCGGGCGCGGTAGTCCTCCTGCTCGGTGGCGGGCTTGCCGTCGAGCTCGGCCAGCTCCTTGCGGATCGCGGCCATCTGCTGGCGCAGCAGGAACTCCCGCTGCTGCTTCTCGACGCCTTCCTTGACGTCCTTGGCGATCGTCTCGTTGACGTCGAGCTCGGTCAGGTGCGCCTGGCCCCACTCCACGAGCTTCTCGAGGCGCGCGGTGACGTCGGACGTCTCCAGCAGCCAGATCTTCTGCTTCTCGTCGAGGTAGGAGGCGTAGCCCGCGAGGTCGGCGAGCGCCGACGGGTCGGTGATCTGCTGCACCGAGTCGACCATCTGCCACGCGCCGCGCGTCTGCAGGATGTTCGTGACGAGCGCGCGGTACTGCTTCGCGAGCTCACGGGTGCGGTCGGTGACCTCGGACTCGTCCGCGATCGTGGCGTTCACCCACAGCGCCGCGCCCGGCCCCGTGGTGCCCGTGCCGATGCGCACGCGCTTGGTGCCGCGCACGACGGCGGCGCGTTCGCCACCGGGCAGCCGGCCCACCTGCTCGATCTCGGCCAGTGTGCCGACCGAGGCGTACTTGCCGTCCAGCCGTGGGACGAGCAGCACTTGATGGTTCGCCGCGGTCGTGGCCGCGTCGACGGCCGCGCGGGCCTCGGCGCTCGCGTCCGCACCGGAGATGCGGATCGGCACCACCATGCCGGGAAGCACCACGACGTCGTCCAGCGGCAGTACCGGCAGGGCCAGGGTTTCGCCCATCTCGTCATCCTCCAAAGTTGAGTCTGTATCGCTCAACCAACTGGAGTCTGCTGGTGTTCCCCCACAGTGTTCGCTGTCAGCGAGCAGTGGCTTGCAGGCGTCTGACCAGCGCGATCTCGCCGGTCAAGCGGGCGATCGCCGCGCCGGTCTCGCACGAGGACAGCACGCCGGTGGGCCTGCGCCGCAGGTCGAGGCGGTCCGCGCCGGGATACCTGACCGTGCAGCGGTTGGCCGCCGCGACGAGGGGGACCAGCACCTCGCCCGCTTCGACCGTACGCCCGCTCAGCACGATCGGCCGGGGCGTGCGGCGGGCCGGGGCGACGGGGACCGGTGTGTCGAACCGGAGCAGCTCCTCGACGGCGTCCGCGGCGAGGCCCGGGTCGGCGCGGAGCAGCGCGGCCTGGCCGGGGTGCTCGTGCAACGCGCGCAGGGCGTTGGTGAGCAACCCCCGCGTGGTGGCGAGGGCGGACGCGGCGAACGCCTCCACGCCGTGCGTGAGGGTGAACGCCTCCGCGGCCGTGGCGGCGACCGACTGCGCGAACGTGGCGTCGTCGGCGTCGAGCAGCTCCACGGTGCTCATGGTGATCGCCGGCCGGGCCACTTTCAGCGCGCGTGCGATCGCCCGTTTGGGTGGAGGTTGCGGGCCGCCCGCGTCCACGCCGAGCGCTGTGCGCACGTCGTCGTAACGGCTGATGCACCAGCCGCCGATGTCGGCGTCGAAGTGCACCGGCGAGCGTTCCCTGAGGTAGCGGAACCTCGCGTGGCGTTCAGCGGTGCTGGAGGGCATGTCCTCCACACGTGAGCGACACCATCCCGGTTCGGGTGTGTGGCGGTGGACACCCGTGCGGCGACGACGGAGGATGCGCACGTGAAGGAAGAGCTGAAGTGGGTCCCGTCCACGGTCGACGTCACGCGCCCGAGCGTGGCGCGGATGTACGACTACTACCTGGGCGGCTCGCACAACTTCGAAGCCGACCGCGCGGCCGCCAAGCAGGTGGAGCAGATCTTCCCCGGCGTCGCCCAGAGCGCGCAGGCCAACCGCTCGTTCCTGCGCAGGGTCGTCCGCCACCTCATGGACCAGGGCGTCGACCAGTTCCTCGACCTCGGCTCCGGCATCCCGACCGTGGGCAACGTCCACGAGATCGCGCAGCACGAGAACCCGGACGCCCGCGTGGTCTACGTCGACTTCGAACCGGTCGCCGTCTCGCACAGCAACGCCCTGCTGGCCGACAACCCGAACGCCACCGCGATCCTCGCCGACCTGCGCGCCACCTCGACGGTGCTCGAAGGAGCCCGCGAGACGCTCGACTTCTCCCGCCCGGTCGGCGTGCTGGTCATCGCCGCGCTGCACTTCATCCAGGACGCCGACAGCCCGTACCAGGCCGTCGAGGAGTACATGGCGGCGTTCCCCTCCGGCTCGTACCTCGCCATCACCCACGCCACCTGGGACACCCTGAACGACGAGGAGCGCGCCGAGGCCGAGCAGGTCGCCAAGATCTACAGCAGCTCGGACAACGGCCTCAAGATGCGCACGCACGCCGAGGTGACGAAGTTCTTCGACGGCATGGAAATGGTGGAGCCGGGCGTCGTCGCGGTCAACGACTGGCGCCCGGACTCCTTCGACGAGGCCCACGTGGGCATCTACGGCGCCGTCGCCCGCAAGCCCTGAAGCAGGCGGTCCCGGATCTCGTTGGTCTCGCGGTCGGTGAGGGTGCGTTCCGGCGCCCTCATCGTCACGCGGATGAGCACGTTCTTCTGACCGGGCAGGGCTCCCAGCCGTGCCCTCACGTGCTCGGGCAGCTCCTCCGACGGTGTCTCGCCGAGGATCTCGACCTCCTCGACGACGTCCTCCGGCACGAGAGCGCGGATCCGGTCGCCCAGGGTCTCCGCGTCGTCGCTGCCGTTGGCCACGATCGAGATGTCCCTGATCGCCGCCGGGTGCCGGGAGATCGGCCGGTACCCGTCCAGGTCGAGCATCTGCGCCGCGATGCGCGGGTCCTCGTTGCGCAGCAGGCGGATGTCCGGGATCCCCTTGCGCAGCATGAGAACCCGGTCGAGACCGAGCCCCAGCGCGAGGCCGTGCGGGTGGTGCTTGAGCACGTGCCGCGCCGCCCTGCCGCACTCACCGATCTCCACCCACCGACCGTCGTGCTCGACGTCGATCTGCTTGCCGTGCGTGGTGTACGGGTGCTGCGCGTCGACGGTCCGATAGCGCTTGCCGGGCAGCAGGGTCGTGACGACGGTGTGGATGAGGTCGTCCAGAGGTTCCTCCGCGGTGCTGATCCGCCAGACGTCGAGCTGGTGCGGCGTGCCGGTGTGCAGGCGGTCGACGGTGTCGCGGCGGTGGACGAGGCCGGGGCAGAGCAGCGTCACGTCCGGGGTGACCTCCCGCAACGCCGGCGGGATCATCGCCGTGGTGTGGCTGCGCAGCATGCACGTCTGGCTGACGTACCGGGTGTAGCGGGCGTCCCTGGTGATCGCGTCGGCCGGGTAGCCGAGGTGCTCGTAGTTGTGCTCCACCGGGACGAGCGGGTGGTGGCGGACTTCCCGCGGGGCGTCCAGCACCGCCTTCAGATCGGCGATGAGGAGCTGCATCGCGTGCGGGCCCTGCGCGGGGTCGGTGAGGTCGCGGACGTTCAGGGCGCGCACGAGTTCTTCGGTGCTGTACATGGGAGTTCCCGTTTCTGCTCGGTCGAGTGGGTGCGGAGTCCCCCGACCGACGGGAATTTCAGGCGCGCGCCACCCACGCTGGTCGGGGGTGGCTAAATCGCGTCACGGGTTCAGGTTAGCGCGCCTACTCCGGTGGCGTCAGCCGCAAATCCGGGTCCACCGGCGGCACCCCGTCGAACGGCCCGTCGTCCCTCAGCCGCCCCACGTGGTCCAGCGCGACCTCGATCCCGTCCCGGAACGGGTCGCCGTCGGCCGGGGGAGTGCGGAACCAGTCGTGCAGCTCCGCGGGGATCTCGAACCGGGCGAGCAGCTCGTCGTAGAGCGCCTCGCGGTCCGCGGCCTGCTCGCCGAGCTCCTGGTACTCGCGCAGCGCCATGCGCAGGCGGATCCAGCGGTAGCGGTCGGTGTTGTGCCGCTGCTCGAACCGCTCGCGCAGGAGTTCGCCCGCCCGCCGGCCGCGCAGCGCCAAGCGCCGGATCGTGGCGGGCGGCATGAAGAGGTTCGAGCCGCCCTCGTCGTCGGCCTGCCGCACGTGCGCGATGCGGCCGCGGTAGCCGGGGAGCGCGGACTGCATGGTGTCGCGCCAGTCCAGGAACGTGTTCAGGATCGACACCAGGAAGCGCGGCATCGAGTCCAGGGACGCGTACGGCGTGCCGGAGCTCGACGCGTCCTGCTCCGGCAGCCACACCTCCCGCGTGTCGCCGTTCGGGTAGGACTGCAGGCTCAGGCCGAACGTGGGCCAGCGGGGCAGCAGCGCGTCGAAGAAGTGGATGGGGAAGTTGCTGGTGATGCCGCCGTCGGAGAACCAGTGCACGCGGCCGTCGCGGCACAGCGGCACGGCGGCGATCAGGCCGGGGAACGACAACGACATCCGCACGGCGAGCGCGACGGGCAGCCGGTCGCGGGGAGGCAGCGCGCGCAACGGCATGTGCTCGTGCAGCGGGCACTTCGCGGAGACCTCGGGACCGTCCAGCTGTTCGACGACCCGGCGGGGCAGCACGTGGCCGAGGCACTCCTCGCAGTACTGCCACTCCTCCTTGAACGGCAACCGGTACGGCCGCCCCTCCGACACGTCGGTCGTCATCAGCACGAGGTTGATGTCACCGAGGTCGCCGAACGTCAGCGCCTGCGAGGTGCCCGCCAGCGCGTCGAGCTGGTCGGCGATCCAGTCGGCCAGCGGTGGCACGCCGGTCGACTTCGGCACGCCGGCGAGCCGGTCGAGCCACGACGGCGTGAAGTCACCGGTGCCCGGCACGAGTCCGAAGTGGATGGACCGCGCGTTGTTCTTCAGGAACCGCTGCACGGCATAGCCGTACGTGACGATCAACGCGCTGACCGCCGCCAGCGACAGCACCAGCCACACCAGCAGCACGACCGCGGCCGTGGCGTGGTGGCGGGAGAACGCCAGCCCGAGCACCAGGGGCACGGCGGCGAAGATCCAGGCGGGCCACGGCAGGCTCGACCTCAGCGGCCACAGCACCAGGACCAGGCACGCCAGCGCCAGCACGACCACCAGCGCCGCGAGCCAGCCCGCGTAGGACGACGGGGCGAGCCACGCCGACCACAGCACCGGCCCGCCCAGCCACAGCGCCGCCATGAGCGCCAGCACCGCCTTCGCCCGCCAGCCGATCGCGCCGAGCAGGGCGAAGAACAGGCACGTGATCGCGCTGCGGCCCGTCGTGGAGCGCTTCTGCATGGACGCGACGACGATCCGGTACAGCGCGCGGGTCTTCTGCGCGGGCTGGAACAGCTGCGCCATCCGCCACCGCTCCGCGCCCGTGCCGGACGTGAACCAGTCGATCAGCCCCGCCAGCTCCTCGAACCCGCCGGAGGCACGACCGCGTTCGGCCGCCGCCGTGAACCCCGCGGCGATCGCTCCCGCGGACGCGCCACCGATCTGCTTGAACTCGTAGTGGCGCGCCAGCGAGGCGACGGCGAGCGGGTACACGACGCCGCTGGTCGTGCCGCCCCGCATGGTCAGGTCGCAGTAGCGGTCGTACTCCATGTGCTCATGATCGCGCGGTCAGCGCGATCTCCCGGGAAAGTTCACCCGGACGCCAGCGGCCGGACCGGACCGCGTTCCACGGCGAGCCACCACGAGATCACGTCCTGCGCCACGTCGGCCACGGACTGGTCCGCGTCGACGACGTAGTCCTCGACCCAGGACGCCGCGTAGAGCATCTCCAGCTCGTCGGCGCGGTTGAGGTGCCACCGCAGTTCCGCCTCGTCGAGGTGCCGCTGCGACAGCCGCCGGTGCACGACGGACAGGTCGGCCTTCAACCGGCAGACGTTGAGCTTCCCGCCGATCACCTCGGCGTAGCGCAGGCGGTCCGCCTGGCTCTCCACCACGCCCGCGAGCACGATGCGGTGCACACCGGTCTCGACGTAGTTGCCCACCACGGCCCGCAGGTTGCGCAGCTGCAGCTCGAAGTGGAACGGGTCGGAGTCCGGTGCGGGCCAGCAGGACGACAGCCAGTCGAGGTCGATGACCGCGTGCGGCACCTTCGCCTCGGCGAGCCTGCCGCCGACCGCCTCGGCGACCGTCGTCTTGCCCACCCCGACCGGCCCGGTGATCAGCAGCGCCTTCACCCCGCCACCGCCGCGAGCTCCGCCGGCGTCCCGGACATGATCACGCGGACGTGCTCGGTCACCTTCTCGACCGGCCAGTCCCACCACGCGATGCTCTCCAGCAGCTCGACGTCGGCGTCGCTGTACCGCTTCTTGAGCAGCTTGGCCGGGTTGCCGCCGACCACGCCGTACGCCGGCACGTCCGCCACGACGACCGAACCGGACGCGATGATCGCGCCGTTGCCGATGCGCACGCCCGGCATGACCAGGCTGTGGTAGCCGATCCAGACGTCGTTGCCCACCACGGTGTCGCCCCGGCTCGGCGTCCCCAGCGCGATGTCGAGCGTCTTCTCCGCCCACAGCCCGCCGAAGATCGTGAACGGGAACGTCGACACGCCGTCGGTGCGGTGGTTGCCGCCGGACATGATGAACCGCACGCCCTCCGCCAGCGCGCAGTACCTGCCGATGACCAGCTTCTCCTCGCCGAAGTTGTAGAGGACGTTGCGGTGCTCGAACTCCTCGGCGTGGTGCGGGTCGTCGTAGTAGGTGTACTCGCCGACCTCGATCTGCGGGTTCTTCACCAACGGCTTGAGCAGCACCGTCCGGGGGTGGTCCGGCAACGGGTAGAGGTTGTCGGGCGGGGGAATCGTCACGGCGCTCCGATCGGCTCTTCGCTGAACTGCGTGCGGTACAGCTTGGCGTAGTGGCCTTCCCGGGCCAGCAACGCTTCATGCGTACCACGTTCCACGATCCGCCCCTTCTCGACCACGAGGATCTGGTCCGCCGCGCGGATGGTCGAGAGCCGGTGCGCGATGACGAGCGAGGTCCGCCCGGCGAGCGCCTCGACCAGCGCCTCCTGCACCGCGGCCTCCGAACGCGAGTCGAGGTGCGCGGTGGCCTCGTCGAGGATCACCACGCGGGGCTTGGCCAGCAGCAACCGCGCGATGGTCAGGCGCTGCCGCTCCCCGCCCGAGAGCCGGTAGCCGCGCTCGCCCACCACGGTGTCGAGCTGGTCCGGCAACGAGGAGACCAGGTCCGCGAGCCGCGACCGTTCAAGTGCGTCCCACAGTTCCTCGTCGGTCGCCGCGGGAGCCGCGAGCCGCAGGTTCGCGCCGATCGTCTCGTGGAACAGGTGCCCGTCCTGCGTCACCATGCCCACGGTGTCGCGGATCGAGTCGAACGACAGGTCGCGAACGTCCACACCGGACAGCCGGATGGAGCCGGAGTCCGCGTCGTACAGGCGGGGCAGCAGCGAGGCGATCGTCGACTTGCCCGCACCGGACGACCCGACCAGCGCGATCATCGAACCGGGCTCGGCGGTGAACGACACCCCGTCGAGGATCTGCTCACCTCCGCGCGTGTCGAGCGACGCGACCTCCTCCAGCGAGGCCAGCGACACCTTGTCCGCGGACGGGTAGGCGA
Organism: Lentzea sp. DG1S-22; assembly: GCF_036321065.1. Classification (NCBI taxonomy): domain Bacteria; kingdom Bacillati; phylum Actinomycetota; class Actinomycetes; order Pseudonocardiales; family Pseudonocardiaceae; genus Lentzea; species Lentzea sp. DG1S-22. The sequence continues at coordinate 7,523,678 of NZ_CP143276.1, forward strand.
ACTTCACGTCGGAGAACTCGACGGACACCGGCCCGTCGGGAACGGGGACCGGCTCGGGCTTCTCCTCGATGAGCGGCGGCAGGTCCAGCACCTCGAAGACGCGCTCGAACGACACCAGCGCCGTCATCACGTCGACCCGTGCGCCGGCCAGTGCCGTCAGCGGTGCGTACAGCCTGGTCAGCAGCAGTGCCAGCGTCACGATCGTGCCCGGCGCCATCTGCCCGGCGAACACGAACCACCCGCCCAGGCCGTAGACCAGGGCCAGCGCCAGCGAGGACACCAGCGTGAGCGCCACCAGGAAGAGCCACTGCGCCACCGCGGTCCGCACGCCGATGTCGCGCACCCGCCGCGCCCGTGCACCGAACTCGGCGCTCTCCAGGGCGGGCCGGCCGAACAGCTTGATCAGCGTCGCGCCCGGCGCGGAGAACCGCTCGGTCATCTGCGTGGTCATCGCCGAGTCGAGGTTCGCCGCCTCGCGGTGCATCGACGCCAAGCGCTTGCCCATCCGCCGCGCCGGGATCAGGAAGATCGGCAGCAGCGCCATCGCGAGCAGCGTGACCTGCCACGACAGCGTCAGCATCACGGCCAGCGTCAGCACGAGCGCGATCACGTTCGTGACGACACCGGAGATCGTCTCGGAGAACGCCCGCTGCGCCGCGATCACGTCGTTGTTCAGGCGCGACACCAACGCACCCGTGCGCGTGCGGGTGAAGAACGCGACCGGCATCCGCTGCACGTGGTCGAAGACGGCTTGGCGCAGCCGCAGGATCAGGTCCTCGCCGACCCGCGACGACTGCCACCGCTCGGCCAGGGAGAACCCGGCCTCCAGCACCGCGACGCCGGCGATCGCCAGCGCGAGCCACACGACCAGCCCGAAGTCCCTGCCCGTGATGATGGTGTCGACGACGCGACCGGCGAGCAGCGGCGAGGCCACCGCGAGCACGGCGGCGACCGCGCTGGTGGCGAGCAACGCGTACACGGCCCGCCGCTGGGGGCGGGCGAACCGGGCGACGCGCTTCAACGTCGCCCGGCTCACGCGACGGTTCTTCTCGTCCTGCATCGCGCTTTCGAGCGCGTACCAGGCGTTGAAGTCGATGTTCATGACGACCAGTCTCGAACTTCGACCTATCAGGAGGTCAAGCGGTTTCGAGGAACGCGTCCACCTCGGCGAGCGCCGCCGCGCGCACGGGCTCCGGGGAGAGGAAGAGGTCGTGCATGCCGGCCTTGATCTCGACGACCTTGACCGACGACCCGAGCTTCGGACCCCACCTGCGCATCCCCTCGACGTCGAGCACGGCGTCGGCCCGGGAGACGTCCTCGCTCCACTCGCGGGCGTTGAGCATGCTCTTGTCGGAGTGCAGCACGAGCACGGGCACGCGCACGTCGAGTCCCTTCTGGACCTTCTCCTGGGCGATGAGCACGGCCCGGATCCACCCGGCCAGCACCGGGAAGCCCGCGAGCGGCTTCCACCTGAGGTCGAAGTCCCACTCGCCGTTGCGCGAGCTGTGGATCGCCGACCCGTACGCGTCGCCGAGGTTCGCGCGGATCTTCGCCTTCGGCGCGAGCCGGCCGACCAGCTTCACGACTCGGCGCGTCAACGGCGGTTCGACGACGTCCAGCCACGGGCTGTTGAGCACCAAGGCGTCGATCAGCTCGCTGGAACGCCGTTCGTGCGCCCACAACGACGTGGTCAGACCTCCGGTCGAGTGGCCCATGAGGACGACGCGCGAGTGCTCCTCGCGGACCTTCGCGATCGCCGCGTCGATCTCCTCGAAGTACACCGCCATGTCGGTCGTGTAGTTGGGCACCTCGCCGTCGCGCAGCGACCGGCCGTACCCGCGCAGGTCGACGGCGTAGAAGTCGTAGCCCCGGGCCGTGTAGTGCTCGGCCACGTGCTCCTGGAAGAAGTAGTCCGCGAACCCGTGCACGTAGAGGATCGCGCCCCGGTCGTTCGCCGCGGCCCGCCGGCGGACCAGGGTGGCCGATGCCCCGCCGCGCAACGGCAGAACGGTGGTGTCTTCGTCGCTGCTCACCGCGCAAGTCTGCAACGGTCCGGTGCCGATTCCGCGCACCCGCGTCCGGATCGTGTCTAACCTGGGGACATGACGGGGGACATCGAACAGTCATCCAGGGTGCGGTTCCCGGGCATCAGCTCGCGCGCCTACGAACATCCGGCCGACCGGGGCGCCCTCGCGGTGCTGCGCGCCGTGCCCGCCGTGGGACCGATCATCAAGGCGGTCGCGGCGGCGTTCTCCGAGCGCGGGGAGCGCCTGGTCCAGATCGCGTCCTCGGTGCGCGTCGGCCCGAAGCAGTTCCCCGACCTGCACCGGCTGCAGAACGAGGTCGCCGCCGCGTTCGACCTGCAGGAGGTCCCGGAGCTGTTCGTCCGGCACTCCCCGCTGGTCAACGCGCAGACCAGGGGCATCGACAAGCCCTTCGTCGTGCTGAACTCCGCGCTGGTCGAGAGGTTCGACCGGGAGCAGCTGCGCTGGGTCGTCGGGCACGAGATGGGCCACGCGATGTCCGGCCACGGTCTCTACAACACGATCCTCGACCGCCTGCTCGGCCTGAGGTACACGATGGGCTGGAACCCGGCGGGCACGTTCGCCATGCGCGCGGTGATCGCGGCGCTCTACGAGTGGCAGCGCAAGACCGAGCTGTCGTGCGACCGCGCCGGCCTGCTCGCGGGCCAGGACCCGCAGGCCGCGCTGCGCGTGCACCTCGCGTTCGCCGGCGACACGGGCGACCAGGTGGACATCGCGTCGTTCCTCGAGCAGGCCAAGGAGTACGAGGGCGAGGACATCCGCGACAGCATCCTCAAGCTGCTCGACAACGAGCAGCGCTCGCACCCGCTGGCCGTCGTCCGGGCCGCCGAGCTGCAGCGGTGGGCCGCGAGCGAGGAGTACCGCGAGATCCTCACCGGCACCTACCCGCGCCGCGAGGACGACCACCCGACGAACAACCTGACCGACGACATCAAGGGCGCCGCCAGGTCGTACAAGGAGTCCATGAGCAGCTCCGCCGACCCGTTGATCAAGACCATCAACGACATCGGCGAGACCGTGATGGGCGCGGCGGGCAAGATGTGGAGCAAGGTTGCTCCAAATGGACCAGCGGAGTAGCTACCATCTGGAGTCATGAGACGACTCCTGGTGCTGGTTCTCTCCGCAATGCTGGCCTCCGCGGGTGTCGCCGCCGCCGACGTGCAGGTCGTCGGCGGCGAGCGCGCGTCGATAGCGGCCAATCCCTGGGTCGTCCACCTCACCGACGAGCGGGGTGCGCAGTTCTGCGGCGGCACGATCGTCGCGCCGACCAAGGTGCTCACCGCGGCGCACTGCGCGCTGGGCCGCTCCCCGAGGAGCCTGCGGGTCGTCGCCGGTCGCGAGGACAAGCAGGACCGCGAGTCCGGGGTCTCGGTCGTGCCCGAGTCCATCTGGGTCCACCGGCAGTACGTCTCCGCCGACCAGGGCGAGGACGTCGCGGTGCTCACGCTGCCCAGGGCGCTGCCGTACCAGCCGCTGCCGTTCGCGGAGGAGACCGACGGGGCGCTCTACCGGCCGGGAACGCCGCTGCGCGCGCTCGGCTGGGGGCGCACCAGCGAGAACGGCAGGACCTCGCGCTTCCTCATGCAGGCGACCGTGCCGGTGCTGCCCGACGACTTCTGCGTCAACACGTACCCGCAGTTCGTGCAGACCGACATGTTCTGCGCTGGGTACGAGGGCGGCAAGGTCGACACCTGCCAGGGCGACTCGGGCGGTCCGATCGTCGTCGAGGGCAAGCTCGTCGGCGTCACGTCGTGGGGCGAGGGCTGCGCGCGCAGGAACAAGCCCGGCGTGTACGTCCGGATCTCCCGGTACGCCAAGGAGCTGCACTCGGTGGTGGATTCTCCGCCGCCTGCCGTTGTCGAGCCGTAGGGCGGCGGGTTCGGTGAGGGGCGTGCTGCCGGCGGTCCTGGCTCTGCTCGTGATCACGGCGACGCCGGTTCACGCGGCTCCCCGGATCGTCGGCGGCGTCGTGGCGGAGGCCGGTGAGGCGCCGTGGGTGGTGGCCCTGACGTCGTCGGGCGACCAGTTCTGCGGCGGCGCTCTCGTCGCTCCCGGGCGGGTGGTCACGGCGGCGCACTGCGTCGACGGCCGCCCGCCCGCCTCGATCACCGTCGTCGGTGGACGGCTCGACCTGCGCACCGGCGACGGAGCCACCTCCGCCGTCTCGGCCCACCGGGTGGTGGACGGCTACTCGACGCCCTCGCGCGGCAAGGACTTCGCGGTGCTGACGCTCGCCGAGCCGATGCCCTACGCGCCGTTGCCCGTCGCGCAGTCGTCCGGTGTGTACATGGCCGGCAGCGTCGGCGTCGTGTACGGCTGGGGCCGGCAGGCGGAGGACGACGCGGTCAAGAGTCCGTTGCTGCACAAGGCGCACATCCCGATCGTGCCGGACGAGCAGTGCGCGGCGGCCCATCCGCGGTACGACGCCGTGGCCATGTTCTGCGCCGGCTACCCGGACGGCGGCATCGACTCGTGCGTCGGCGACTCCGGCGGTCCGTTCGTGATCGACGGCAGGCTCGTGGGCATCGTGTCGTGGGGCGTCGGCTGCGCCCGCCCGAACCTGCCCGGCGTCTACACGCGCGTCACGACGTACCTGAGCGCAGCCGCCTGACCACGTCGGCCCGGTAGCGCAGTCCGGCGCTCTCCGCCCGTTCGACCGCCTTGGCGTACAACGCGTCGTCCTGCGTCAGCGCTGCTTTGCCCGCGAGCGCGCGCACCTCGATGATGCGGAACCCGGCCTCCACCGCGCGGCGCAGCACCTCGTCGTACTCGGCGACCGAACGGTTCACCTCCGCGAGCACGAGGCACGCGTCGACCTCGATGAACAGGTCGTCGTCGCCCGCGAGTCCGAGGGCGCGCCCGGCTTGCTCGCGCGCCTCCTCCCGGCGGCCCGCGGCCAGGAGCAGCTCGGCGTACTCGACCCGCGCGGACATCTCGACCGGCCGCAGCCCGTGGCGCTGGGCCAGCAGGACGGCCTCGGTGAACGCGGACTCGGACTCGGCGTGCCGGTGCTGGGCGGCGAGCACCACGCCCAGGTTGTTCAGGCCGTTCGCGAGGTGCTGCCAGTCGTCGGTCTCGCGCGCCAGCTCGACGGAGCGCCGCAGCATCTCCTCGGCCGAGGTGAGCCCGCCGAGCTCGAGGTCGACCAGTCCGAGGTTGGCGAGACCGCCGATGAGCTGCGCCCGCATGCCGTTCGGCCCGTAGAGCTCGATCGCGGACGCCAGGTGCTCGCGGGCGCGGTCGAGCTCGCCGAGGTCGTGGCGGATTCCGGCGAGCGTGTTGAGCGCCGTGGCCTCCTGCGCCTGCGCTCCGGCCGCGCGGAACTCGGCGATCGCCCGCTCGCTGTGCTCGACGGCCCGCCGGTGCTCGCCGGCACGCCAGTCGAGGAGGGCGAGGCACACCCGCACCGCCGCCGCGCGCTGCCCGGTCTCGCCGGCGTCCAGCGCCGCCTGCGCGATCGTGCGCAGGTCGGCGTACTGGCCGGTGAGCAGCAGGAACGGCCGCATGGCCGCGACCAGCGACGCGTCGGGGCGCTCCACGGCGAGCGCGACGAGGTTCTGCCGTTCCGCCTCGAACCAGGCCATCGCCTCCGCCCTGTCCGCGAACTCCACGGGATCCGGCACGGGCGGCAGCAGCCGGGTGAAGCCGGCCCGCACCCGAGCCTCGGCGCCGTCGGCGTGCCGCAGGTACCAGTCGAACACCGCCCGCCGGTCCGAGGCGGTGGCCCGTTCGTCGGCGTAGAGGCGCAGCAGGTCGTGCAGCTGGTAGCGGTCGCCGGTGCGCTGCACCAGGTTCGCCGCGACCAGGTCGTCCACGGCAGGCCCGGCCAGACCGGGCGGGACGTCGGGACCGGGCACGGCGCCCAGGAAGTCGAACGTCCGGCGCGCCCGCGACGAGAGCTTGCGGTACGAGAGGTCGAACGCCGCTCGCACCGCCGTGTCGTCCTCTTCGATCTCCAGCGCTTCGAGCCGGTGTTCGCGCAGCTCCGCGACGTAGTCCGGCAGGTGCCGCCCGGCGAGGTTCGCCCCGGCGATCCGCAACGCCAGCGGCAGCCGCGCGCACAGCCGGACCAGCTCGCCGGTGTCGCCCTCGACCCGCATGCCCTTCACCAGCTCGCGTGCTTCCCGTTCCGCCAGCACGCCGATCTTGACCTGCGCGAACTGCGGCAGGTCCTGGCGGCTCGTGACGAGCGCGGCGCACCCCGGCGTGGCCGGGAGCAGGGGCGCGATCACCTCGGCGGTGGCGTTGTCGAGCACGACCAGCACCCGCCGGCCCCGCAGCAGCTCGCGGTAGTCGTCGTCCGGCCCGCCGCCGAGCGCCTTCACGAACCGCGCCAGCGCCTGCTCGACCGTCGTCGACGGCCCGGGGGAGAAGCCGCGCAGGTCCACGTACAGCTGACCGTCGGGGAACCTCCCGCGCAGCCGGTGCGCCTCGCGGACCGCGAGCGCGGTCTTGCCGACACCGGGCAGGCCGGTGATCGCCCGCACCGCGGCGTCGAGCAGCTCCAGCCGAGCCAGCTCCTCCTCCCTGCCGACGAAGTCGGGCAGGTCGGCGGGCAGCTGGCACGGTGCGGGCGGGCGCGGCACGAGCCGGTACCCGGTCGGTTCGGTGACCACCTGCTCCGTGGCGCGCAGTCTGCTGACCAGCGTGCGCAGCGCCGCTCGGGGGTGCTTCGGCGGTTCTGCCGGCCAGACCCGCGCCGCCAGCACGTCGAACGGGACGGGGTCACCGGGACGCTCGGCCAGCGCGTCGCGCAGGGCCCGCAGTCGATCCACCACGTGATCGATCGTAGGGATCTCGTGCCGGGACGGGCGCCGCTCCCGGGATCGCCTAGAGCACCAGGCCCACGGACATGGTCAGGAAGACCGCAGCGCAGACCGCGTCCAACGCCGTCGTGACACCGGGGCGCTTCAGCCGTCCGGCGACGCGCGACGCCGCCAGCACGATCATCAGCTCCCAGACGGCCGCCAAGCCGAGGAACAGCGCCGCCAGCATCGCGAGCTGCGGTGCCGGTTCACCCGATCCGATGAACTGCGGCAGGAACGCCAGCGAGAACAGGATCATCTTCGGGTTGGTGATGTTGGTCAGGAAGCCCTGCCGGAACGGCCGGTCGCCGACGACCTCCTCCGGCTCGCCGCCGGAGCGCCTGAGCAGGCCGCGCGTGATGGAAACGGCCAGGTACAGCAGGTAGCCGGCGCCGATCCAGCGCAGCGCGGTGAGCACCATCGGGTACTGCGCGAGCACGACGCCGAGGCCCGAGATGACCAGAGCCACCTGGACCGCCGCGGCCGTGTGGATGCCGCCCAGCGCGAGCAGCCCGGCTCGGGTGCCGGAGCGCAGTGACGTGCGCAGCAGCAGGAACGCGTCAACACCGGGGGTCACGATGACGACCGCGCACGCGATGAGAAAGGCCGGAACCTGGCCGAAGTCGAACAACACCGTACATACCCCCGTGATCTGCGCCACTAGCCGTAAAATCTACGGCCAGCCGGGACACTAACACAAGAATCTCCGGTTTGACGCCGTACTGGCGCGATCGCTACGGTTGGTGACCGATCGTCCACCTGGCGCAACGAGGAGTGGTCCGTGAGGGGTAAGCGGTGTGCCGTGCTGATGGCGGTGATCGCGCTGGTCAGCGGCGCCACGACCGCCGATGCGGTCGTCGGGGGGACGCCCGCGGAGGTGGAGGACACCCCGTGGGTTGTGGCGATCACCACCACGGACGGTCAGCTGATCTGCGGCGGCGCGCTGGTCGCCGCGGACAAGGTCGTGACGGCCGCCCACTGCGTCACGGCGAAGGGCGTCGTCGGCAAGAACCAGCGCTCGGCGGAGCAGTTGCGCGTGGTCGCCGGCCGCACCGACCTGAGGGTGCAGGGGGAGGGCGTCGAGGCGGCGGTCGCGAGCGTGTGGCGCCACCCCGACTACCGCGAGGTCACCATGGGCGACGACGTGGCGGTGCTGACGCTCGCCCGCACCGTGCCGTACCGGACGATCGCGCTCGGCGAGGGCGGGGACGACGGCGTCGTGCTGGGCTGGGGCCGCACGTCCGAGAACTCCGCGCCCGCGATGTCGCTGCGCAAGGTGACGGTGCCGGTGCTGTCCGACCAGGAGTGCCTGCTCAAGGAACCGGACTACCGGCAGGGCGCGATGCTGTGCGCCGGGCGGGGTGGCCGTGACGCGTGCACCGGCGACTCGGGCGGACCGCTCGTGGTGCGCGGCAGGCTCGCGGGCGTCGTGTCGTTCGGCCGCGGCTGTGCCCGTCCAGACGAGCCCGGGGTCTACACCCGGCTGGCTCACTACCGGCAGGCGCTGGGCTTCTGATATCCAAGGTGCGGTGCGAACCACACAGTTTCCGGCCACCCTGCGCCGCCAGTGGGGACTCGACCTGAGCCCCGCCCAGCTCTACGCGATCCTGCGGCTGCGCCAGGACGTCTTCGTCGTCGAGCAGAGCTGCGTCTACGCCGACGTGGACGGGCGTGACCTCGACCAGGGCACACGGCACTTCTGGCTGGAAGCCGAGGGGTCGCACGACCCGCTCGCGTACCTCAGGCTCCTGGAGGAGCCCGACGGCACGTTCCGCATCGGACGCGTCGCCACCGCGCGCATGGCCCGCGGCCGCGGCTACAGCCGCCGCCTCATGCAGGCCGCGCTCGTGGACGTGGGCACCACGCCGTGCGTGCTCGACGCGCAGACGTACGTCGCGGACTTCTACGCGTCGTTCGGGTTCGTCGCCGAGGGCGCCGAGTTCATGGACGACGGGATCCCACACCTGCGGATGCGGCGCTCTCCCTGATCACGCGCACCGCGCGCTCGATCTCGGCCTCGGTCAGGTCGGCGCGCGCGGTGAGCCGCAGCCTGCTGACACCGTCCGGCACCGACGGCGGCCGGAAGCAGCCGACGACCACGCCGCTCGCGCGGCAGTTCTCGGCCCACTGGAACGCCTGCTCCGGGCTCGGCGCCCGCACGCTCACGACGGCGGCGGTCGGTGTGCTGGCCTGGAAACCGGCCTCCTTCAGGCGGTTGCTCAGGTCGTGCGCCACGGTCAGCGCCCGCTCGGGGCGGTCCGGCTCCTCGCGCAGGATCTTGATCGCGGTGAGGGCCGCCGCCGCGCTGCTGGGCGCGAGACCGGTGTCGAAGATGAACGTCCGCGCGGTGTCGATCAGGTGCCTGATCACCCGGCTCGGGCCGAGCACGGCACCGCCCATCGCGCCGAGCGACTTGCTCAGCGTCAGCGTGGTGACCACGTCCGGCGCCTTGATGATCCCCGCCTCGGCGACCGCGCCGCGGCCGCCCGGTCCGACGACACCCAGGCCGTGCGCGTCGTCGACGACCAGCGCCGCCCCGGTCGCGCGGCAGGCCTCGTGCAGCTCGTTCAGCGGGGCGATGTCGCCGTCGACGCTGAACACCGAGTCCGTGACGACGATCGCGCGCCGCTTGCCGCGCGTCTCGAGCGCGTGCCGGACCTTGCCCACGTCGCAGTGGTCCGCGACGACGACGTCGGCCTTCGACAGGCGCGTGCCGTCGATGAGCGACGCGTGGATGTGCTGGTCCGCCACGATCGCCGTGCCGGGACCGGACAGCGCCGTGACCGCGCCGAGGTTCGCCATGTAGCCGCTGCTGAACACCAGCGCCGACTGCGCGCCGCAGAAGTTCGCGAGCTCGTACTCCAGCTCGTTGTGCAGCTCCGTCGAACCGGTCACGAGACGCGAGCCCGTCGAGCCCGCACCCCACTTCAGCGTGGCGGCGGCCGCGGCACCCGCGACGCGCTTGTCCCTGGCGAGGCCGAGGTAGTCGTTGCTCGCGAGGTCGAGGTCCGTCGAGTCCGCCGTGCGCGGCCTCACGCGCCGGGTCAGACCCGCCTTGGACCGCGCCTCGGAGCGGACGTCGATCCAGTCGAACGTCGACTCACCGCCACTGGACACTGCCTCGGTTGTGCTCACGGTCACCGCCTGAGTCTCCCATCCGCCGACTAGCGTGCCGCTCGTGGACCTGTTCACCTTCACGCGCGCCGAACTCACCTCACCGGTGCAGTTCGCCGGCGGCCGCTGGGTGGTGTCCGCGTACGACGACGTGCGTGCCGTGCTGGCCGACCCGGTCACGTTCCTGCCCGACAACGCGCTGACCGCCGTCACCCCGGTCGCACCCGCCGCGCTGCGGTCCCTGGTGAGGGCCCGCTTCTCGCTGCCGCCGACGCTCGCGAACAACAGCTCCGCGTCCCACACCCGCCTGCGCAAGCTGGTGGCGTCGTTCTTCTCGCCGGCCCGCGTCGCCGCTGCGGAGCCTCGCATCCGATCCCTGGTTTGGGAACGGCTGGGTGGCACGGATCTCGTGCGCGACCTCGCGTGGGACCTGCCCGCGATCGTGCTGATGGACCTCCTGGGTTGTCCGAATGTTGACATTCCGACGTTGAAGCGGTGGAGCTCCGGCTCGCTGGAGTTCTTCTGGGGCGACATCACCCGCGAACGGCAGCTGGAACTGGTCGACGACGTCGGCGACTTCCACCAGTGGCTGGTCAAGCGCTACCACGCGCGCGACGGCGAGCTGTTCTGCGCGCTGGCCGACGCCGGGGTGTCCGCCGAGGACTCCGCGGGCCTCTGCTACTTCCTGCTGATCGCGGGTCAGGAGACGACGACCCAGCTGCTGTCCACGGCGTTGCGCCGGGCTCTGCTGGACCGCGAGCTGTGGGCGCGGCTGCCGTTGCCCGGTGTCGCGGAGGAGTTCGTCGAGGACGTGCTGCGCACCGAGACACCCGTGGTGACGTGGCGGCGGCTGACCGCGCGGGAGGTGGTGCTGTCCGGGGTGCGCTTGCCCGCCGGTGCCGAGCTCGTGTTGTTGTTGCGCGGCAAGGAGACCGATCCGCGGCACCTGGCCTTCGGCTACGGCAGGCACTTCTGCCTCGGCGCCGGGCTGGCCCGGCTGGAGGCCGCGGTGACGCTGCGGACGGTGGCCGAGCACGAGCCCACGCTGCACCTCACCGGGCCTGGCCCGGACTGGCTGAACCTGCTGTCGTTCCGCGCGCCGCGGTCGGTCACGGTCGCGCGATGAGCTTGCCCCTCGTGGTGCGGGCTTCGAGCGCCCGGTGCGCCTCGGCGATCTCGTCGAGCCGGTAGACGTCGCCGAGCACGGGTTCGAGCCCGAGTCCGAGGACCTCCTCCGGCGTCGTGTTCCGCGGCAGGCCCATCACCGCGACGCCCTTGCGGAAGATGTCGCTCGCCGTCACGTCCAGCGGTTCGCCGCTCGCGTACCCGAAGACGACCATCCGGCCCACACCGTCCCTGAGCAGCTCGAACGCGCGCCTGCCGACCTCGCCGCCGATCGACTCGAAGACGACGTCCACCGGGTCGAGGCCGTCCCAGTCGTAGCCGATGCCGCCCTTGCTGGACGCTTCGAGCACGGTGGCGCCCGCGCGGCGGGCGAGCTGCACGAGCAGGGTGCCGACACCGCCGGACGCCGCCTCGACCAGCACCCGGTCGCCCGGCTGGATCCGCGCGGCCTTCGCCGCCGCGACCGCCGTGGTGCCCTGCAGCAGCAGCGCCAGCGCCTGGTGGTCGCTCACGCCGTCCGGCACGTCGACCGGGTTCTCGACGACGGCCTTCGTGGCGTACGCGCCGTCCCTCGGCACGCCCATGACCCGGCGGCCCTGCCGTGTCGTGCCCACGACCTCCGACCCGAGCGTGGCGGGCAGCGACGGCCCCGGGTACCAGGGGAAGAGCTCCCGGCCCCTGCCGCGGCGGATCACGGTCTCGCCGTAGTTGAGCCCGATCGCGGTGACGTCCACGAGCGTGTCGCCGACCGGGTCCGGCACCTCCTCGACCCGCAACACCTCGGGCCCGCCGAACTCGTGGAACCGCACTGCCTTCATCATCTTCCTCCCCAATAAGCGGACCGTTGGTCCGGTTGTTACTATACGGACCGTCAGTCCGCTTGTGTCAAGGGAGAACCCGTTGGAACGCGCCGACGCCGCCCGCAACCGCGCCGCGATCCTGGCCGCCGCCACCCGGCTGATCGGGGAACGCGGCATCGACGCCGTGTCCGTGGACGACGTCGCTGTCGCGGCAGGCGTCGGCAAGGGCACCGTGTTCCGCCGGTTCGGCGACAAGGCGGGCCTGGTCAGCGCCGTGGTCGACGAGACGGCGGCGTCGTGGATCAGGACCGCGTCGCTGGAGTGCCGCACCGCGGGGGAGTTCGCCGGCACGCTGTTCGACCACGTGCTGGCGTCGTTGCCGCTGGTCATCGCCGTGGAACGGACGACGGTCCGCAGCTGCGAGGGCAACTTCCGCGTCACCGTGGAACGCCTGGCCCGGCTGGTCGGCTCGACGTTCAAGGCGCACACCGTGCTGGCCGTCCTGCGCGGCGAGCACATCGAGTTCCTGCTGAACCAGGGCATGACCGCCGACGAGATCCGTGCGGGCGTCATCTCTCTCGCGGACACTCTCGCGGCTGAGGTTTGATGCTGGGGTGCTGAACCGCCAACTCTCCGGGATCCGCAAGAAGACGCTGCTGGAACGGCTCGGCCCCGTGCCGGACGTCGACCCCGACCGGTACGGCGACGGCGGCCCGGTGGAGACGCTGGAGAAGCGGGTCGCGGAGCTGCTGGGCACCGAGGCGGCGCTGTTCGTGCCCACCGGCACCATGGCGCAGCAGATCGCGCTGCGCTGCTGGGCCGACCGCACCCACAACCCGATCGTGGCGATGCACCCGCGGGCGCACCCCTTGAACCACGAGGACGACGCGCTGACCGTGCTGTCCGGCCTGCGCCCGGTCGAGGTGCGCGACTCCGAGGTGGGCTCCTGCCCGGAGCCGTACGGGACGCTGCTGCTGGAGGTGCCGGACCGCGAGGCCGGGTTCGTCCTGCCGACCTGGGACGAGCTGACCTCGCTCGTGGACCTGGCACGGGAACGCGACGCCGTCGTGCACCTCGACGGCGCGCGGCTGTGGGAGAGCACGTACGGCCTCGGCAAGCCGCTGCCCGAGATCGCGGGCCTGTTCGACTCGGTCTACGTGTCGTTCTACAAGTCGCTCGAAGGCGTCTCGGGCGCGGCGCTCGCCGGTTCGCAGGACTTCGTCGACCAGGCACGCGTCTGGCGGCACCGGTACGGCGGCATGCTGTTCCAGCAGTGGCCCGCAGCCCTGTCGGCGTTGCACGGCCTCGACACCGTGCTGCCCCGGCTGGGCCTGTACGTCGAGCACGCCAAGGTCGTGGCCGCCGCCTTGGACCTGCCCGAACCGCACACCCACCAGTTCGCGCTGCACCTGCCGGGCGACCCGGCGCGGCTGACCGAGGTGAGCGGGCCGTTCCTCGGCGGGTTCTGGCGGGACGGGACGCTCGCCAAGACGGAGATCACGGTGGCGGAGCCCGCGCTGGAGTGGACCGCCGACGAGGTCCGGGAGGCCTGGGCGGAGTTCCGGAGCCTGATCTAGGGCGACGTCGCCTGCCATCGCCCGATCGTGTCGCCGAGCCTTCTGCCACGATCAGATCTCGGCGTGATCAGGAGGCAGTTCGACATAACCGCCCACGTGTTCGTGGACGAGACCGAGGAGAGGGCTTCCTGGTCACCGCGGCGGCGTTGCTCACGGGTGATCCGGTCTCCGCCCGCCGGACCGTGCGCGGTCCGGTCATGGCCAACCAGCGGAGGATCCACTTCCACAAGGAATCGGATCAGCGCAGGAAGCAGATCCTCGACGTGGTGGTGGAGATCGCGCCGGAGGTCACGATCCACGACGGATCGGCGCACGTGCGCAGGCGCCAACGGGATGCATGCCTCGTCCGGCTGGTCTGCGACCTCGCGGTGTCCGGCGCCGGAATGCCGGTGCTCGAACAGGACGATTCCGTCCTCGAAGCCGACAAGAAGCTCCTCTACCGCTGTGTTCGAGATCTCGGGTGTCACGAGACGCTCGTCTACCGGCACCACCGCGCCCACGAGGAACCGCTGCTCGCGTTGCCGGACGCGATCGCCTGGTGCTGGCACCGGGGTGGTCAGTGGAAGAAGCGGGTGCAGCCTTTGGTCGCCGCCGTGGAAGTCGTCTGAAAACCGCGAAACCCGGCCCACCCACCGTCCGGAAGGCTGCCGGGTCCACTTCGCAGCGCTAGTGCGACTGCGCGGACCAACGATACCGCACTTCTGACGCGACGTCGCTCACCTGGCTGTTGGACACGGCGGTGCGAAATGCGACGATGCCGGGGCTGTGAGGGGAGTGCGAGGAAGCCGGTGCGAATCCGGCGCCGTCCCGCGACTGTGACCGGCCCGGCAGGTCGGGAGTCAGGAACTCGTCCCCCTCTTCACCTGACCGCGGGCGTGGACACCCGAGGAAGGACTTCACCGAGCATGTTCCCCTTTTCGGCTGTCGTCGGACATGACGACCTCCGGCTGGCCCTGCTGCTCAACGCCGTTCACCCCGGCATCGGCGGCGTTCTCGTCCGAGGCGAGAAGGGGACCGCGAAGTCGACGATCGTGCGTGCCCTCGCCGCACTCCTGCCCGAGCTGGAGGTGTCGGCGCACTGCCGCTTCGGGTGCGTGCCCGGCAGCGCGGACTGCCCCGACGCGCCGCACGAGGGCGTGGAGCGGCGGCGCGCGAAGCTCGTCGAGCTGCCCGTGGGCGCCACCGAGGACCGGCTGGTCGGCTCCCTCGACCTCGAGAAAGCGCTGACCGAGGGCGTGCGGGCGTTCCAGCCCGGGTTGCTGGCGGCGGCGCACCGGGGCGTGCTCTACGTCGACGAGGTCAACCTGCTGCACGACCACCTGGTCGACCTGCTGCTCGACGCCGCCGCGATGGGACGCGCGCACGTCGAGCGCGAGGGCGTGTCGATCTCGCACCCGTCGCAGTTCCTGCTGGTCGGCACCATGAACCCCGAGGAGGGCGAGCTGCGGCCGCAGCTGCTCGACCGGTTCGGGCTGACGGTGGCGGTGAAGGCGGCGCGGGACGTCGGCGTGCGCACCGAGGTCATCCGGCGCCGGCTCTCCTACGAGGCGGACCCGGTGGGGTTCGCGCGGAAGTGGGAGGACGAGGACACCCTGCTCCGGCAGCGGATCGCCGACGCGCGGCACAGGCTGCCCGCGGTGTCCCTCCCGGACGGTGAGCTGCGCCGGATCGCCGCCGTCTGCGCGGCTTTCGAGGTCGACGGCATGCGCGCGGACCTCGTGGTCGCCCGTGCCGCCACGGCCCACGCGGCGTGGCGGGGTGCCGATCAGGTCGAGGAGCAGGACGTCGAGACCGCGGTCCGGCTCGCGCTGCCGCACCGGCGCCGCCGCGACCCGTTCGACGAGCCCGGCATCGAGGAGCAGCAGCTCGAGGACGCCATGCGGCAGGCGGCCGAGCACGCGGAGGACCCCGGGGAGGGACCGGACGACGACGGGCCGGGTGGTGGCGAGCTGCCCGAACCGCAGGAGGGCCCGAAGGGCGGCGGGAACGCGCCCGGTGACCGTCCGGCACCGGAGCCCGCGCCCGCGTTCAAGGCACGGCTGCTGGAGGTGCCCGGAGTCGGGGAAGGCACGCCCGGCAAGCGTTCCAGGGCACGCGCCCGCACGGGCCGGGTCGTGCGTTCGTCCACAGTGGACGGAAGTGGGCTGCACCTGGTCGACACGCTCACGAACGCGGCGCCGCACCAGCGGGCCCGCGGCCGCAGCGGACCGGGACTGCTGCTGACGGGCGCCGACCTCCGCAAGGCGGTCAGGGAGGGCAAGGAGTCGAACCTCGTCCTGTTCGTCGTCGACGCCTCCGGCTCGATGGCGGCGCAGAAGCGGATGTCGGCGGTCAGCGGCGCGGTGATCTCGTTGCTGCGCGACGCCTACCAGCGCCGGGACAAGGTCGGCGTGGTCACGTTCCGCGGCAGCCAGGCCGAGGTCGCGCTGCCCCCGACGACCTCCGTGGACGCGGCGGCGACGCGGCTCAGGAAGATGCGCACCGGAGGACGGACCCCGCTCGCGGACGGTCTGCTGAAGGCCCACCGGGTGCTGGAGGTCGAACGGCTGAGGGATCCGCGCAAGCGCCCGCTCGTGGTGCTGCTGACCGACGGGCGCGCCACGTCGTCCGGGCTCGGCGGTGACCCGGCCGCGGACGCGCTCAAGGCCGCCGGACTGCTGGAGCAGACCGCTGTCGTCGTCGTGGACTGCGAACAGGGGCACGTCCGCCTCGGGCTCGCCCAGAAGATCGCCGAGGCGCTGCAGGGCACCTGCGTGAGGCTCGAACAGCTGTCCGCCGACCACCTCGCCGGCGTCGTCCGGGCCGCATAAGGAGATCCCGATGCCTCAAGGACAACCCACCGAGGTGCCGAAGGACGGCCTGACCACCCGTCAGCGCCGCAACCGGCCGTTGCTCATGCTCCACACCGGCGAGATGAAGGGGAAGTCGACGTCGGCGTTCGGCCTCGCGCTGCGCGGCTGGAACCAGGGCTGGGACATCGGCGTGTTCCAGTTCGTGAAGTCGGCCAAGTGGAAGGTCGGCGAGGAGTCCGCGTTCAAGGCGCTCGGCCGGCTGCACGACGAGACCGGCGAGGGCGGCGCCGTCGAGTGGCACAAGATGGGCGAGGGCTGGTCCTGGACCCGCAAGCAGGGCACCGAGGACGACCACGCCACCGCCGCGCGGGAGGGCTGGGCGGAGATCGCCCGTCGCATCCGGTCCGAACGCCACGGCCTCTACGTGCTCGACGAGTTCACGTACCCGCTGCACTGGGGCTGGATCGACGTCGACGAGGTGGTCGACGTGCTGACGACCAGGCCCGGTCACCAGCACGTCGTCATCACCGGCAGGTACGCGCCCCAGGCCCTCGTCGACGCCGCCGACCTCGTGGTGGAGATGACCAAGGTCAAGCACCCGATGGACGCCGGGCAGAAGGGCCAGCGGGGGATCGAGTGGTGAACAGGCTGGTCGTCGCCGCCCCGGCGTCCGGCAGCGGCAAGACCACCGTCGCCACCGGTCTGATGGCCGCGCTGCGCCTGGCCGGGTCCCGGGTCGCGCCGTTCAAGGTGGGGCCCGACTACATCGACCCCGGCTACCACGCGCTGGCGACGCGGCGGCCCGGCCGCAACCTCGACCCGGTGATGGTCGGCGAGCACCGGATCCCCGGCCTGTTCGCGCACGGTGCCAAGGGCTGCGACATCGCCGTCGTCGAGGGCGTGATGGGCCTCTTCGACGGCCGCGTCGACACCGCGGGCATCGGCTCGACCGCGCACGTCGCCAAGCTGATCAACGCGCCGGTGCTGTTCGTCGTGGACGCCCGCGGGCAGAGCCGGTCGCTGGCCGCGCTGCTGCACGGGTTCCGCGGCTACGACCCGACGGTCCGGCTCGGCGGCGTCATCCTCAACCAGGTCGGCTCGGAACGGCACGAGCAGGTGCTCAGGTCGGCGTGCGACGAGGTCGGCCTCGACGTGCTCGGCGTGCTGCCCCGCGACCCGCGGTTCTCCCTGCCCTCACGGCACCTGGGCCTCGTGACGGCCGCGGAGCACGGGCCGGAGGCCGTCGCCGCGGTCGACGCGATCGCCGCCGCCGTCGCGAAGCACGTCGACCTCGACGCGGTGCGCAGGCTCGCGTCGTCGGTGCCCTCGATGGCCGTCGCCGCGTGGGAGCCCCAGGTCGACCGCGTGCAGGACGAGCCGCTGGTCGCGGTCGCCGGGGGAGCGGCGTTCACGTTCGGCTACGCCGAGCACGTCGAGGTGCTGGAGGCCTCGGGCGCCGCGGTCGCCGTCGTCGACCCGCTGAACGACGAGGACCTCCCGGCGGGCACGGCCGGTCTCGTCCTGCCGGGCGGGTTCCCCGAGCAGCACGCGGAAGCCCTGTCGGCCAACGCGAAGCTGCGCGACGCCGTGGCGCGGTTCGCCCGGTCGGGCGCTCCCGTGCACGCCGAGTGCGGAGGGTTGCTGTACCTGGCCCGCTCGCTCGACGGGCACCCGATGTGCGGGGTGGTCGACGCCGAGGGGTTCATGACCCCGAAGCTGACCCTGGGCTACCGGGACGCGGTGGCCTCCGCGAGCTCGCCGCTGCACCCGCCGGGCAGCCGCGTGACCGGCCACGAGTTCCACCGGACCCAGCTGTCCACACCGCACTCGGCCCCACCCGCGTGGCACTGGCGCGGCGTCGGCTCGCGGCCCGTCGCCGAGGGGTTCGTGGTGGGCGGCGTGCACGCGTCGTACCTCCACACCCACCCGGCCGGTGATCCGGAGGCGGTGGCCCGTTTCGTGCGCGCCTGCCACCCGTTCGTGGCAGGAGTGGCAGACGGTACGGTCTTCGCTTAAGCCTCTTCCCGAAACCCCCTGTGGAGCTGTCGTGACGACGACCGGTCGGGTCTCCTTCGTCGGCGCCGGTCCCGGTGCCGCCGACCTCATCACTGTCCGGGGCGCGCGCCGCATCGCGGAAGCCGACGTCGTCATCTGGGCCCCGAGCGCGGTGGACGTCGAGTGCGTCCGCGAGCACGCCCGCCCCGACGCCGACCTGGTCGACTTCTCGCGCGTCACGCCGGAGGAGATCACCGACCTGTACCGCCGCGCCGCGGCCTCGCGCCAGGTCGTCGTGCGCCTGCACGCGGGCGACGCCGCGACCGGTGGTGGCGTCCAGGAGCAGCACGACCTGTGCGTGCGCCTCGGTCTGGAGGTCGAGGTCGTCCCCGGCGTGTCGGTCGTGGCCGCCGCTGCCGCCAGGATCGGCCGCGAGCTCACGCAGACCGAGGCGTCGTCGGCGGTGCTGATCTCGCCGGAGAGCAGCGAGCGCGTCGCCGAGTTCGCGCGGCTGCAGACCACGATGGCCGCGACGGTCTCGGGCGCGCGCACGGGCCAGTTCGTGGAGAAGCTGCTGCAGGGCGGCTACACCACCGAGACGCCGGTCGTCGTCGCGTACAAGGTGAGCCAGACCGACGAGATCGTCGTGCACACCACGGTGGGCGAGCTCGAGGCGGTCGTGAAGCAGCACAAGCTGTACCGCCCCACGCTGTTCCTGGTCGGCACCGCGGTGAAGGCGCCGGCGCGCCGCGCCTCGGCGTCGGCCACGAGCTCGGCCGACGAGCCCCCGCGCACCGCCCGCCCGACCCGCTGGTCCCGCCGCGCCGCCTCGCGCATCGCGACGCGCACGGACGAGCCCATCCCGGCCGCGGTTCCCTCGCCCGCCGCTCCCGCCGAGCCGAACCCGGCGTGGACGGCGGTCGAGGAGATACAGCAGTCCGTGCGCAAGCCCGCCGAGGAGTCCGCGCCCAAGCCGAAGCTGACGGTGGTGGCGGCCGAGAAGCCGAAGCCGCCGACGGTCCGCGCCTCCACGGCCACGGCGAAGAAGAAGCCGGTCGCCCGCAAGTCCAAGCGCACGGCCGGCAACTGAGGCGGAAGCCGTGACAGTCGAGAAGCTGCGGGAGGCGGCGGGCCGCCCGGTCGAGGTCGTCGACGCCGCGGACGGTCTGCGCCCGGCGCTGAACGTGTGCCGTGCCCGTTCCGCCGTGGTCGTGGAGCTGGCCGAGGGCGTGGGCCCCGCCGAGATCGGAGCGGGCCTCGCGGGCTGGCGCCGGTCGATGGTCGTGTCGGACGCCGACGGACTGACCACAGTGGACCCGCGTGACGCCGTGACCAGGCGCTGGACCGCGCCGGACGCCGTGCTGTGCCTGGCGGACAACGAGTTCCTCCGGTCCGGCGACGGCTGGGCGCTCCCGGACGAGGAGTTCGCGAGCCGCGGCCACGTGTTGGGCGCCGAGGTCCGCGCGTTCGTGCTGGCCCGTCTCGCCCCGCGCCCCGGCGTGCTGGTGTGGGACGTGCTGGCCGGTTCCGGCGCGGTGGGCGTGGAGTGCGCCCGGCTGGGCGCCGCCGTGATCGCGGTCGAGCCCGACCCCGTGCAGTGCGTGCGGATCATCGCGAACGCCTCCGCACACGGCGTGGACGTCCGCGTCGAGGAGTCCGAGCTGGACGCGCCCTCCTTACCGCGCCCCGACGCGGTGTTCGTCGGTCGCGGTGAGATCGGCGCGGTCAAGGCCTCCGCCGCCGTGTCGGCCCGCCGGGTCGTGGTGGCGACCGAGAGAGTTGACGAGATCGTGCCGGCGCGCGACGCGCTGGTGGCCGCGGGCTACGAGGTGGAGGGCGTGCACTGGACCGCCTCGCGCCTGCTGGACTCCGGGTTCGCGCCCGCGGTGCCGGTGACCGTGTTGTGGGGGAGCAAGAAGTGAGCGCGGTGGAGCCGAGCCGCCCGGCCGCCGGACCGTGGGGAAGCAGCAGGTGATCGGTGTGTTCGCCGGGGCCGCCCACCGCGGTGACGCGGCCGACCTGGCAGGCCTGCTCGGCGCCGACGCGGTCGTCCCCGACGGTCCTGTCAAGCTCGCCGTCCGCGGTCTCTGGCCGCGGCTCGGCGCCGTCGTGCTGTTCCTGGACGCCGGGTCCGCCGTCCGCCTGATCGCGCCGCTGCTGCGCGACCGGCGCCGTGACCCGGCCGTGGTGTGCGTGGACGAGCACTTCGTCGTCGCGCTGGCCGGGAACGCGGACACGTTCGCCCGCCACGTCGCGGACCTGCTGAACCGCACGGCCGTGGTGACGAAGGGACCGTCGATCGACTCGGTGCTCGACGAGCTGGTGGAGCAGCTCGACGCCACCGCGGACGGCGACGTCGAGGCCTGCTTCGCCGCCATCGAGGCGGGCGAGAAGGTCGTGCTGCGCAACCCGTTGAACTTCCCGCTGCCCGCCCTGCCGCCGAACGTCGTGGCGGCGGGCGAGGACGCGACCTGGGTGATCGTCGTCGACGACCGGGCGGGCTCCAGCAAGGAGAACGTGCTGCGGATCGTGCCGCGCACGCTCGTCGTCGGCGTGGGGTCGACGAGGGGCGCGTCGGCCACGAGCGTCGGCGCGGCACTGTCGGAACTGGACGCCCAGGGCGGGCTCGACCTGCGCGCCATCAAGGCGTTCGCGACGGCCGACGTCAAGGCGGACGAGCCCGGCATCGTGGACGCCGTGGAGGACTGGGGTTTCTGGCACGGCGACACCGCCGAGCTGCTCACGTTCCCGACCGAGGAGCTGGCGGAGATCGGCGTGCCGAACCCGAGCTCGGTGGTGCGCAACTCGATGGGCACCGCGAGCGTCGCGGAGGCGGCGGCGTTGCGGGGTGCGCGGTCGCTCTGCGCCGGCGGGCCGGTCGAGCTGGCGGCCGAGAAGTTCAAGCGGGACAACGTGACCGTGGCCGCGGCACGGGTGCTGCCGCGCGGCAGGCTCGCGCTGGTCGGGCTCGGTCCTGGCCCCGCAGAGGAACGCACGCCGCGGGCGGAGGCGGAGATCCGGCGCGCGGCGTTCGTGGTCGGGACGCCCGAGGCGCTCGACGCCGTGGGACCGATCCTGCGTGCCGGCACCGAGGTTCGTCACGAGGGCGCGGGCGAACTGGCCGCAGCCGGGGCCGCCGTCGCGTTCGTCGCTTTGGGAGCCGGTCCCGCGCTGGACGGTCCGGTCGAAGCCGACGTGGTCGTCGTTCCCGGAATCGGCTGAGTCAAAAGTCAAGTCCGGCATCCCCGACTAATGGCGGTTATGCCGCCGAATCCTCCCCGGTGACGCTGTGTGCGCCGTTGCTTCACACCCTGCACACACGGCGTCATAGGGAAGGACTGGCAACATGGCGAAAACCCTGCATCGCCTGATCATGTCTGTCTTGGTGTCCGCTCTCGCGAGCATCTTCTTCATCGCTCCGCCCGCCAGCGCGGACGACGTGTCGCCGATGATCGTCGGTGGCACGCGCGCCAGCACGTCGACCTACCCGTGGGTCGTCTACCTGGCGTCGACGTCCGGCTCGCAGTTCTGCGGCGGCACGCTGGTGAAGGCCAACAAGGTCGTCACCGCCGCGCACTGCGTCTCCGGCCGCTCCGCCTCCAGCACCCGTGTCGTGCACGGGCGTGACGACAAGCAGAGCACCGCGGGCACCGTCGCGAGCGTCACGCGCATCTGGGTGCACCCGAGCTACCGCAGCGCGACGTCCGGCTACGACGTGGCGGTGCTGACGCTGGACCGCAACATCAGCTCGGCCACCCTGCCGCTCGCCACGCCGACCGACACGGCGCTCTACGCGGCCGGCAACTCCGCGCTGATCCTCGGCTGGGGCACCACGTCCTCCGGTGGCTCGGCCTCGCGGTACCTGCTCAAGGCCAACGTGCCGCTGACGTCGGACTCGACCTGCAAGACCGCGTACTCGCAGTACAGCAACACCTCGATGGTGTGCGCGGGCTTCCCGCAGGGCGGCGTCGACACCTGCCAGGGCGACTCCGGCGGTCCGCTGGTCTACGGCGGCAAGCTGATCGGTGCCACGTCTTGGGGCCGTGGCTGCGCCTCGGCGGGCTACCCCGGCGTGTACGCGCGCATCGCGTCGTACAACTCCGTCATCACCGCTCAGCTCTAGGTCGCCGGTTGCGGGGTGCGTGCTCCGGCGCGCACCCTGCACGCATGGCTGATCTCGAAGCTGTGCCCGAGGACTGGTCGAGCGCCCTGGTCGTCGTCGCTCACCCCGATGACATGGAGTACGGCGGTGCGGGCGCCATCGCTCGTTGGACCGCCCAAGGCAAGAAGATCGCGTACCTGCTCGCGAGCCGTGGCGAGAACGGCATCGACTCGATGGACCCGGACGTCTGCGCGCCGTTGCGCGTCGAGGAGCAGATCGCGTCGTGCGCGGCCGTCGGCGTGACCGAGGTCGAGTTCCTGGACCACCCGGACGGCACCATCGAGTACGGCGTCCCGCTGCGGCGCGACATCACGGCCGCCCTCCGCCGCCACCGCCCGGAGTTCGTCATCACCGGCAACTTCCGCGAGACCTGGCCGAGCGGCGGGCTCAACATGGCCGACCACATCGCCGTCGGCCGCGCGACCGTCGACGCCGTGCGGGACGCGGGCAACCGCTGGATCTTCCCGGAGCTCGGCCTGGAGAAGTGGGACGGCGTCAAGTACGTCGCGGCGGCGTCCTCGCCGTTGGCGACGCACGCCGTGGACATCACCGACTCGTTCGACGCCTCCGTGGCCTCGCTGCGCGCTCACAAGGCGTACCTGGAGGCGCTGAGCGGCGACATGGCCGAGCCGGAGCCGTTCCTCCGTTCGATGGCGGAAGCCGCGGGGAAGAGGTTCGGAGGCGTCCTCGCGACCTCGTTCGAGCTCCTGCCGCTGTGACCATGTTCCCTTCGGCTGGACACGGCGGGTCCGGTGTGGATGCTTCTACGCATGCCCTTTGAACAGCACTACCTGGCCGGCCTCGACCTCCGGGGCCGACGCGTGCTCGTGGTCGGCGGTGGCACGGTCGCGCAGCGCCGTCTTCCCCGCCTGATCGCGTCCGGCGCCGTCGTCGACCTCGTGTCGCCCGTCATCACCCCCGCCGTGCAGGGCATGGTCGACGCGGGGGAGCTGACCTGGCACGAGAGGCTGTTCGAGGCCGGGGACGTCGAGGGTGCCTGGTACGTGCTGGCGTGCACGTCCGACGCCGAGGTCAACGCGCAGATCAGTGAAGAAGCGCTCTCTCAGCGTGTGTTCTGCGTGCGCGCGGACATCGCCGTCGAGGGCACGGCCGTCACACCGGCCTCCGGCACGCACGACGGCATGCTGATCGGTGTTCTCGCGGGTGGCGAGCACCGCCGGTCGGCCGCGGTGCGGGACGGGCTCGTGGCGGCGTTGCGCGACGGCCGCATCGCGGACCAGGCCGCACCACCCGTCGGTGTCGCGCTGGTGGGTGGCGGTCCGGGCGACGCCGAGCTGATCACGGTGAAGGGCAAGCGTTTGCTGGCGCTCGCGGACGTGGTGGTCGCGGACCGGCTCGCCCCGCGTGAGCTGCTGGAGGAACTGCCCGCGCACGTCGAGGTCGTGGACGCGGCGAAGATCCCCTACGGCCGCGCGGCGACGCAGGACTTCATCAACCAGACGCTGGTCGACCGGGCCAAGGAGGGCAAGTTCGTCGTCCGGCTCAAGGGCGGCGACCCGTACGTCTTCGGCCGCGGCTTCGAGGAGCTGCTGGCGTGCGCCGAGGCCGGGATCCCGGTGACGGTCGTGCCGGGCGTGACGTCGGCGTTCGGCGTGCCCGCGCTGGCCGGTGTGCCGGTGACGCACCGGGGCGTGGCGCACGAGGTCGTCGTCGTCTCCGGTCACGTGGCACCGGACGACCCGCGTTCTCTCGTCGACTGGCCGGCGATCGCACGCCTGCGCGGCACGGTCGTGCTGATGATGGCGGTCGAACGAGCCGGTGCGTTCGCCACGGCGTTGATGGAGGGCCGTCCCGGGTCGACGCCCGTCGCCGTGGTGCAGGAGGGCAGCACGACCGCCCAGCGCGTTCTGCGCTCCACTTTGGACTCGCTGGCGGCCGACATGGAGGCGCACCAGATCCGCCCGCCGGCGATCATCGTCGTCGGACCGGTCGCCGACATCGCCTCCCTGGAGGGCTAGGGCCGGCTCGGGCGGACGTCGCGGAAGTGGGTGCGCAGCGGCTTCAGGCTGAGCACCCCGACCGCCGTGCGCAACGCCACGGCGGCGTACCAGGGCGCGAGCAGCCCGAAGCCGTCCGCGACGAGCCCGCCCACCAGCGCGCCGACCGGCTGGACTCCCCAGGTGATCAGCGTCTGCGCACTGCTGACGCGGCCCAGCAGCCCGGTCGGCACCACCCGCTGCCGGAAGCTCGAGGTCGCCACGCCCCACACCGCCGTGCAGAACGAGCTCACGACCGCGAACACCGCGACCGTGGGGAGGTCACGCGCGATCGTGGCGACGCCGAGCCACATCAGCGGGATCAGCACCACGGTCGCGAGGACCGCCCAGCTCGCCCGGGCCAGGACCCGCTCGGCCAGCAGTGCCCCCGCGACGCCGCCGCAGGCGAGGGTCGCGAGCAGCGCCCCGAAGCCGGCGTCGGTGAGCCCCAGGCGCTGCTGGGCGAACAGCACCAGCGTCGCCATCGTCATCGCGATGCACAGGTTGGTCGTCGCGGACACGACCGTGATGGTGCGCAGAGCCTCGTGCTTCATCAGCCACCGCAAGCCGTCGCGAGCCTTCTGCCTGGCGGACGGCACTTTGCGCTCCGTACGCATCTGAGTGACCAGCAACGCCGCTATGGCGAACGTCAGCGCGTTGACACAGAACGGCGCGGGTACGGCGATGGCGAACAGCAGACCACCCAACGGTGGTCCCGCGAACTGCAGCGCTACCGCTTGAGAGGCGAACAACCTGCCGTTCGCGCGCTCCAGCAGATGGTTCTTCACGGTGGCCTTGATGAGTGGTTGTCCCACGGCCCTGGGGATCGTCTCGGCGGTGCCGATGAGGAACGCCAACCCGTACAGGACCGCGATGTGCGCGCTGTGGAAGGTCGCGAGCAACGCCATGAGCGCGCACTGGATCCACAGCGCGGCGAGGAGAAGCCGCCGTCCGTCGTAGCGGTCCGCGGCCGCGCCGGCGGGCAGGGAGACCAGCAGCCAGGGGAGTGCGCCGAAGAAGCTCACGCCGGCGACCAGCGTCGGGTCGCGGGTGATCGTGGTGGCGAGCAACGGCAGTGCCGCGAGGAAGATGCCGTCGCCCAGCGCCGAGATCGCGCTGCCGCCCCCACAGGAGGTACCAGTTCCGCCCCATGGGGCACCCTACGTGCCGGTCCCTGTGAGACCGGCACGCAGGCGACTGGGGAACACGGCCGGGCTCGAACCGGCGTCCCTCCGGAGAAGAGCCGGAGCTCTACCGCTGAGCTACGCGTTCCAGGCGTTCGGCGGGCCGGGCTCGAACCGGCGTCCACCCGGTCCAGAGCCGGGCGCTCCACCACTGAGCTACCACCGAACGCGTCCCAGCTTGCTCAACCGAGCGTGTTCTGTCCACCCGATACTTCGGCGCGGACCGGCTTGCCGCTGAACACGTGCGCGCGCCGCAACACCATGCCCCACAACGGATCCGAGACGGACACGCCGTGCACGAGCTCCGGGGTCGGGCGGAAGCGCGCGATCGCGCCGTGTTCGCGCGGCGCCGTCCACCCGGCACGTTCCGGGTCGACGCCGTGCTCACGGCACGCCGCCTCCACGTCCGCGCGGGTGCACGCCGCCGTGCCGTCGAGGACCTCCCACGGCAGCGGCAGCCGCGCCCACACCGAGGTGTCCGGGTGCAGGCCGCCGTGCCACGCGACGAGGTCGGCCGCCATCACGCGCATGGCCTTGCCCGGCCAGGCGCCGTCGAGCAGCGACGACAGCCCCGCGGCGTGCAGGCACGAGATCCACGCCGCGCGTGCGGCATTGTAAGCGCCCGCGAAGGCGTTCCAGGTCGACGAGTCGACGCCGGACCGCACGACCATGGTCGCCCGGTCGACGTCCGACGAACGCCACACGCCGCCGAGCACGGCCGCGATCGACCGCGTCGCCGCGGACCACCGGCCGAGCAGCTCGCCGAGCTGGTCGGCGGACAGGTGCCGCAGCACGTCCCACACCGGGTGCGCCAGCGCGATCATCGCCCAGTCGGTGTCCGCGCGGGCCCGGCACCGCGCGAAGAGCACGTCCGCGACCTGGTCGAACGGGTTCTCCCGGCCGGTCAGGCTGAACTCGCGGCGCAGCTTGCGGCGAGCCGTGAAGTAGGCGACGAAGCAGGCCGCGTCGACGTCCGCGCCGAAGCGGTCGCGGTCGATCACGTCGACGAACCCCGCCGACGCGCGCAGCGTCGCGCTGCGCAGCCGCTGGGCGCGGCCGAGCCGGTCGGCCTTGGCGGACAGCCTGCGCAGCATGCGGAACCGGCGGTTGTACTGCCGCTTGGACAGCTCGACACCGGCCGCCTCGCGCGCCTCGCGGTTCAGCCGGTCCGCGAGGAAGTCCGTGTGCTCCGGGTCCCAGCCGATGCCGGCGCCGGCCAGTTCGGCGAACTCCAGCACCGACACCGGGTCCTCGGTGTCCACCGCGGCGTCCACGTCGAACAGGCGCCTGGTGGCGGCGACCTGCCGCGCCGCACCGACCGGGCGCGCGTAGTCGTCGCTCATGCCGGAGAACCCCTGCCAGCGCGACGCGTGCCCGGCGACGCCCTCGACCACCGCGCGCTCGCGGCGCGTCAGGGTCTGGTTCACCTCCAGCACCAGGACGGCCACGTCCTCCGGGCGCGGCCGTGCGTCGAGCGAGCGGTACAGGCGGTCGAGTGCTTCCACGCCTCCAGAGGACCACGCCCTGTCCAGCGGTTTTCGGGCTCTGCCCTACCCTTTCGACCGTGCTGGTGCTGCTTCCCCCGTCGGAGACCAAGGCGATCGGCGGCGAGGGCGCGCCGCTCGACCTCGACGCGCTGTCGTTCCCCGAGCTGAACCCGGTCCGGGACGAGCTGGTGTCCGCGCTGGCCGACCTCGCGCGGGACGTCCCGGCGAGCCTCAAGGCGCTCGACATCTCCGAACGCCAGGTCGACGAGGTGCACCGCAACGCCGCCCTGCGCACGTCGCGGACCACGCCCGCGCTCCTGCGCTACACCGGCGTGCTCTACGACAACCTGGACTTCCCGTCGTTGAAGAAGGCCGAGAAACAACGCGCCTGCCAGCGGCTCGCGGTCGCGTCCGCGCTGTTCGGAGTGGTCCGCGGCGGTGACCCGGTGCCTGCCTACCGGTTGTCGGGCGGCAGCGCGCTGCCGGACCACGGCAGCCTGCGCACGGTGTGGAAGCCCGCGCTGGAGCCCGTGCTGGCCGGCGCGGACGAGTTCGTCGTGGACCTCCGGTCCGGTGCGTACTCGAGCCTCGCGAAGATCCCGCACGCCGTCGTCGTCCGGGTCGTGACCAGCGAGGGCAAGGTCGTCAGCCACTTCAACAAGGCGCACAAGGGCCTGCTCGCGCGGGCCATCGCCCGGTCCAGCGCCGAGCCCGGCGACCTGAAAGGCCTGGTCAAGCTCGCGCAGAAGGCCGGGTTGCGGCTCGTGCCGACCGGCGGGAAGACCGCCGACCTGATCACCGGTTAATTCGGTTGCGGCCGGTGGGGCCGCAGGGCATTCTTCTGCCTCGAAGCGTGACATCGGAACTGGATCGAGGAGGTGCGTGATGTCAGAACCTGTCTGGGGACGTGGCACCGCGTTCGCGACCCGTCCAGCCGCCCTTCGCGCCTGATCAGCACCGTTTGATCGCAGAGCGCCAGTGGGGCGGTCACCCTTCATCCTTTCCGGGAGACCCCACCGTGCGCGAGCACGATCTTTTCGAACGCTACGAATCCGCTTTCGACGACACCGCCGACACGATGCGGCGCAAGGGAAAGCGCACCAGGTCCAGGATCGACGACGCGGAACCCACCCGTCGCGGCCGCATGACCGAGGAAGAGAAGCTGCGCGTCGCGCGAGTGCGCGAGGACCAGCTCAGCTCGGCAGACACCCCCGAGGACGGCGACCGCTGGTCCACGTGGGGCGACGCCGACCAGGGACCGAAGCCGCACCCGTCGTGGCTCATCACGGAGCTGGCCGCGGTCGACCGCGAGCTCGGCATCGTGAAGACGGGCAAGGAGGCGGACGTCTTCCTGCTGGAACGCGCGATCGGCGACCGGGCGTGCCTGCTCGCCGCCAAGCGCTACCGCAGCAACGACCACCGGATGTTCCACCGCGACGCGGGGTACCTCGAGGGTCGTCGCATGAAGAAGTCCCGTGAGACGCGGGCGATCACGAACCGCACCTCGTTCGGG
Source organism: Lentzea sp. DG1S-22 (assembly GCF_036321065.1). Lineage (NCBI taxonomy): Bacteria > Bacillati > Actinomycetota > Actinomycetes > Pseudonocardiales > Pseudonocardiaceae > Lentzea > Lentzea sp. DG1S-22. The sequence continues at coordinate 7,552,274 of NZ_CP143276.1, forward strand.
CGCAACCTGATCGCGGAGCAGTGGACGGTCGCGGAGTTCGCCGCGCTCTCCCGGCTGTGGCAGATCGGCGCGCCCGTGCCGTACCCGGTGCAGCGCAGCGGCACCGAGCTGCTGCTGGAGTTCATCGGGGACGCCGAGGGCAACGCGGCGCCGAGGCTCGCGCAGACCCGTCCGGACGAGGACGAACTGCTCGACCTGTGGCGCCAGCTGGTCGCGACGCTGACGACGCTCGCCGAGGCGGGCCTGACGCACGGCGACCTGTCCGCGTACAACCTGATGGTCCACGAGGGCAGGCTGGTCGTGATCGACCTGCCCCAGGTGGTCGACCTCGTCGCGAACCCCCGCGGCGTGGAGTTCCTCGACCGCGACGTCCGCAACATCTGCGGCTGGTTCGCCGCGCGCGGCCTCCCGCCGGAGATCGGCGACCCGTCCGCGCTGGTGGCAACGCTGCTGGACGTGGCGGGTATGGGCTGACCCCGCCGTCGCGCGCCCGGCCGTGTCCAAGGACACTGCCGGGCGCGTGAGGTGTCGCCACTGATCAGTTAGACTGTGCTGTACACCGATGAAGGCCTGACGGCCGTTGACCGGTGTTTCCACCTACTCATCAGCGGCGTGACCACCACGCCGGGCCCGTCCTTGTGATCGGCACCGCGGTAGCGCGCGGGGCAGCCTCGAGACGTGCCATGTCCCGGAGGTTTGTTTTGCCATCAATGTCCGAAGGTCGTTCCGAGCGTGGACAAAGCCGCAGGTCACCGCGCCGCCGCTCGGGTCGCCAGGGCAATTCCTCGCGTCCGCAGCAGCGGGTCGAGGAACCGATCGTCGCCGAGCACTTCGAGAGCACGCTGCCGGAAGGCCCGCTGCCCTCGTTCGCTGAACTCGGCCTGGCCGACGCGCTGATCCGCTCGCTCGTCGCCAACGAAATCACCGAGCCGTTCCCCATCCAGGCGGCCACCCTTCCCGACGCGATGTCGGGCAAGGACATCCTCGGCCGCGGCCAGACCGGCTCCGGCAAGACGCTGGCGTTCGGCCTCGCGATGCTGACCCGCCTCGCGGCCGGCCGCTCGCTGCCGCACAAGCCCCGCGGCCTGATCCTCGTCCCGACCCGCGAGCTCGCGATGCAGGTGGAGACGGCGCTCATGCCGCACGCCCGCGCGCTGGGCCTGTGGTGCCGCGTCGTCGTCGGCGGCACGTCGTTCCCGCGCCAGATCGAACACCTGCGCCGCGGCGTCGACCTGCTGATCGCCACGCCCGGCCGTCTGTCCGACCACGTCCGCCAGGGCACGTGCGACCTCGGCTCCGTCGAGATCACCGCGCTGGACGAGGCCGACCAGATGGCGGACATGGGCTTCATGCCCCAGGTCCGCGCCATCCTCGACCTGACCCCGCAGGACGGTCAGCGCCTGCTGTTCTCCGCGACGCTCGACGGCGACGTGGACAAGCTGGTGCGCCAGTACCTGCACTCCCCGGTGACGCACTCGGTGGCCCCGTCCACCGCGAGCGTCACGACCATGGAGCACCACCTGCTGTTCGTGTCCGCTGAGGACAAGCAGAACGTTGTGACCGAGATGGCCGCGCGCGAGGGCCGCACGATCATGTTCGTGCGCACCAAGCACCACGTCGACCGCCTGGCCAAGAAGCTCCGCTCGGTCGGCGTCCACGCCGGCGCCCTGCACGGCGGCAAGGCGCAGAGCGCCCGCACCCGCGTGCTCGGCGAGTTCCGCGAGGGCACCACGCCGGTCCTGATCGCCACCGACGTCGCCGCCCGCGGCATCCACGTCGACGACGTCTCGCTCGTCGTCCACGTCGACCCGCCGGCCGACCCGAAGGACTACCTGCACCGCGCGGGTCGCACCGCGCGCGCCGGCCAGTCCGGCACCGTCGTCACCCTCGTGACGCACGACCAGCGCCGCGCCGTCCAGGGCATGGCCGCTCGCGCCGGCATCCGTCCGGAGAGCACCAAGGTCCGGCCCGGCGACGACGAGCTGGTCCGCATCACCGGCGCCCGCACGCCCAGCGGCGAGCCCGTGCTGGAGCGGGAGAAGCCCGCCCGCCGCGGGTCCTCGCGCCGGTTCGGCGCCCCCGGTGCCGGTACCGGTCGCGGTGAGTTCCGCGGCGGAGCCGGTCGTCGTTCCGCGGAAGGGGGCGAGTTCCGCGGTGGGCCTCGTCGGTCCTCCGCGGACGGTGGCGAGTTCCGCGGGCCTCGCCGGACCGAGCGGACCGAGGGCGGTCGTGCGTTCGGCCGTTCGGAGCGCAGCGGACGGCCTCGCCGGGCGCCTCAGCACTGAGGATCGGCCGGCGGTGAAATCCGCCAGGTGATCTTGTCGGACCCCCTGAGCAGCGTTTGGGCTCAGGGGGTCTTCCTGTTGGGGGGACGCCTGCGCCAGCTTGGCGCTTGGTCTTTGTCTGGTTGCGTTGGCGGTCGCCGTCCGCTTGTCGGGGTCTGCTTGGGCCGGGAGCCGCCGGTTTCAGGCTCGGGGCTCCACCCCGGACCCCGCCAATCTGATCGAAGACCGGCCGGCGCCGTCTGCGGGTCGGATGGCACGCCTGGTGCTTTGGGCGGCTTGCTGTTGCGTAGCGGTGGGCGTCCGGTGGGGTGGTCCCGTCACAAGCCGCGCCCGAGCCGGCAAGAGCTGAGGCACGACTCGTGACGGGACCGCCCCACCTCGGGTCGTTGTGAAGAGCTGACAAGCCTGGGGCGGGGTTGAAAACGGCTCGGCTTCGCCTTTGCGCCTGGCTCGCCTTCGGCATCGTGGGTTGCGTGGGGCCGATGCACGGCTTGGCCCCTTGGCCCCAGCCCTGCCCGGCCTGCCGCCCAGCCCCGCCAGTCCAGCCCGGCCCAACTCCACTTGGCCCGGTCCGGCTGTGTCCGGCCCGGTCCGGCACCTACCTGACCGGGCCAACCTGGCCCTGGCCCGCCTGGCCCTCCTCAGCCTCGCCTTGCTCTACGCCGGCTCTGCCCGCGCCGCTGTCAGGGGGCCTGGAGCGTCAGGTAGGCGAGGCCCAGGGTTCCTCGCCAGCCTCGCAGGCGGTAGTTGCGGCTCCTGTCCGCCTTGGCGCGGATTTCGGCGGCGTGTTCGGAGGTCGGGTTGTCGCGCAGCCAGCGTTCCCAGGCGAGGCCGTGGCCGTTTTCGAAGATGTCCCACTCGTCGAGGCTCGCCTGTTCTGCGGCCAGCAGGCGGTAGCCGTGGGTGTGGGCCAGGTCGACCAGGTCTGCCAGTGAGCCGTACTGGTTGCGGGGGATGGGCATTGCCGCCAGTTGGGCCTCTGTGGGTTCTCGTTCCCAGAAGCCTTCGCCCAGCAGGAGTTTGCCGCCTGGGCGTAGCAGGGACCTGGCTGCTGTCAGGGCGTTCGTGGTGTGGTGCAGGGGGTCGCCGCCCCAGACCTGGGTTGCGCCGTTCACGATGACGGCGTCGGCTGGTTTGTCCGGTTGCCACTGGGCCACGTCGGTTGCGTGGAAGCTCGCTCGCGAGGTCAAGCCTCTGGCCTGTGCGTTGGCGGTGGCTTTGGCTATGTCGGCCGGGTTCAGGTCCACGCCTGTGCCGGTGGCCGTGGGGGCTGCTTCGAGGGTGCGCAGGAGCAGTTCCGCCCAGCCGCAGCCGAGGTCGAGGACGTGGGCGTTGTCGAGGGGGAGCAGTGAGCGGATGAGGCGGGCTGCTCGTTCTTCGGACAACGGGCCGTGGAAGGTCAGGTCGTCGTGCAGGGGCGCTATCTCTGGCGGTGTCATCTGGCGCAGGATGGCGTTGCCGGGGTGTTCGGGCAACGCGTTATTCGGTTGGCTGGGGTCGGGTCTCGTCGTAGTTTCGGGGTGTGGAACTCGTGTGGCGCTCGCTCACGACCGCGGACATCCCGGCGGTGGCCGCGTTGTACAACGCTGTCGAGGCCGCGGACGACACCGGGGAGTTGTTGTCCGAAGAGGACTTCGTCGAGTCGTTCGCTGAGGCCGACCTCCCTCGCGGGTCCGTTGCCGCGCTCGTGGGGGACGAGCTCGCGGCCTACGGGATGGTCGTGGTGCGGGACAAGCCCGTTGGGGCGCACCGGGTTCGGCTCGACGGGTTCGTGCACCCCTCGTTTCGGCGGCGTGGTGTCGGGCTTCGGCTGTTGCCGCGGATGGTCGAGCTGGCACGGGGCCTGCACGTCGACAAGCACCCGGACCTTCCGCTCGTGGTGAGCACGATGGTCGAGAGCCGGTGCGCAGGGCACGTGGCGCTGGTGCAGCGGTGGGGTTTTCGTGCTGAGCGGCACTTCCACGAACTGGAGGTGGCGCTGGGCGAGTCACTCGCCCGGGTGCCGATGCCGGCCGGGTACGAGGCCGTGCCGTTCTCGGCGGCTCGGGATGCCGAGGTCCGGGCGGTGTCCAACACGGCGTTCGCGCGGCACTGGGGGTCCGTCGAGCGCAGTCCGGAGGAGTGGGCCGCGTCGTTCACCAACAGCAAGCGGTTCGTGCCGGAGAGCTCCTTCCTCGCTTTGCACGAGGGTGTTGTCGTCGGGTTCGTGCTCGCGCGGCACTACCCGGTCGTCGAGGAGATGACCGGCGTGCGCGAGCTGTGGATCGGGGACGTCGGCACCCTCGAGGAGCACCGCGGGCGCGGGGTGGCCTCCGGGTTGCTGAGCTGGACGTTGGCCCAGGCCAGGACTCAGGGGTACGCCAGAGCCGGGCTCTCGGTGGACACGGCGAACCCGACCGGTGCGCTCGGGGTGTACGAGCGCGCCGGGTTCGGGGTGGTGCGGACCTGGGCCGACTACGGGATGCCGGTGGAGCTCTAGAGCTCCTCGCCCGCCTGGCCGACGCAGAACTCGTTGCCGTCCGGGTCCGCCAGGACCGACCAGACCAGGCCCGGCACGCTGTGCACGGCCACCTCGGTGGCACCCAGGCCGACGAGGCGTTCGACCTCCGCCTTGCGGTCCGGCACGTGCGAGTCGAAGTGCACTCTGTTCTTGCCCGGTGTGGCGTCCGGGACCTGCTGGAAGCCGAGGGTCGGGCCGCTCTCGGAGCTCGGGGCGAGGACGATGAACCCACCCCAGTCGTTCTGGACCGTCGTGCCCAGAGCGGCCGTCCAGAACTCCGCGAGCTTGCGCGCGTCCGGGGTGTCGATGGTGATCATGTCGATCGTCAGTGGCATGGGCAGGACGCTACTCAAGGAGTCTGACAATTCTTGTCGTCGCAGGTGAGGGCCCGTGGCGAGCACCGCGCGCGATTTCGCGGAACGTCCAACCAGTACGCTGCTCCAACAGCCCGTGAACGAGGAGTACCCACCGTGATCACCAGGATGTCGTCGCTGTTCCTGCGAACCCTTCGCGAGGACCCGGCGGACGCCGAAGTGCCCAGCCACAAGCTGCTGGTGCGCGCCGGCTACGTCCGCCGCGTCGCGCCGGGCGGATACTCCTGGCTGCCGCTGGGGCTCAAGGTCCTGCGCAACATCGAGGCCGTCGTCCGCGAGGAGATGGACGCCTTCGGCGCGCAGGAGATCCAGTTCCCCGCCCTGCTGCCCAAGGAGCCCTACGAGGCGACGAACCGGTGGGAGGAGTACGGCCCCAACCTGTTCCGCCTCAAGGACCGCAAGGGCGCCGACTACCTGCTCGGGCCGACGCACGAGGAGATGTTCACCCTCACCGTGAAGGGTGAGTACAGCTCCTACAAGGACTACCCGGTCACGCTGTACCAGATCCAGACCAAGTACCGCGACGAGGCGCGTCCCCGTGCGGGCATCCTGCGCGGCCGCGAGTTCCTCATGAAGGACTCGTACTCGTTCGACCTGACCGACGAGGGCCTGAGCCAGTCGTACGTGAACCACCGCGACGCCTACATCCGCATCTTCGACCGGCTCGGCCTGGAGTACGTGATCGTCTCCGCCACGTCCGGCGCGATGGGCGGGTCCGCGTCCGAGGAGTTCCTCGCCGTCGCCGAGACGGGTGAGGACACGTTCGTGCGCAGCACCGAGTCCGGCTACGCGGCGAACGTCGAGGCCGTCGCGACGCCCGTGCCCGCCGAGCAGCCGATCGACGACAAGCCCGCGGCGCAGGTGCACCACACGCCGAACACGCCCACCATCGAGACGCTGGTGGACTTCCTCAACGCGAACACCGACCGCAAGTTCACCGCGGCGGACACGTTGAAGAACGTCATCGTGAAGACGCAGCAGCCGGGCCAGAAGGACTGGACGCTGCTCGCGATCGCCGTCCCCGGTGACCGCGAGGTCGACTTCAAGCGCCTCGAGGCGGCGCTCAGCCCCGCCGAGGTCGCGATGGTCGACGAGGCCGACTTCGCGAAGAACTCGTTCCTGGTCAAGGGTTACATCGGTCCGGGCGCGATCCAGGCCAACGGCATCCGCTTCCTCGCCGACCCCCGCGTCGTCAAGGGCACCGCGTGGGTCACCGGCGCGGACAAGGCCGACCACCACGTCGTCGACCTCGTGGCGGGCCGCGACTTCACGCCCGACGGCGTCATCGACGTCGCCGAGGTCCGCGAGGGCGACGCCTCCCCGGACGGCAAGGGCGTGCTCGTCGCCGCGCGCGGCATCGAGATCGGCCACATCTTCCAGCTGGGCCGCAAGTACGCGGACGCGTTCTCGCTCGACGCCCTCGGCCCGGACTCCAAGCCGGTCCGGATCACCATGGGCTCGTACGGCATCGGCGTCTCGCGGCTCGTCGCGGTCATCGCGGAGCAGTCGCACGACGAGCGCGGCCTGATCTGGCCCCGCAACGTCGCGCCCGCCGACGTCCACGTCGTGGTCGCCGGCAAGGACGAGACGCTGCTCAACGCCGGTGAGGACTTCGCGAAGCAGCTCAGCGACAAGGGTCTCGACGTGCTGCTGGACGACCGCAAGGCGAGCCCCGGCGTGAAGTTCGCCGACGCCGAGCTCGTCGGCATCCCGACGATCCTCGTGATCGGGCGCGGGCTGAAGGACGGCACGGTCGAGGTCAAGGACCGCCGCTCCGGCGAGCGCGTCGAGGTGCCGGTGGCCGAGGCCGTCGACCACCTGGTGCAGGTCGTCAAGGGCTGAGCCGGGAACTTCGGACGCCGGGTCGCGCGCTGGTCGCGCGGCCCGGCGTCCGGCGTTTCCGGGGCTGGTCCTGCGGCCGCTGAGCGGGTTGCGGGGCAACGGTTCCGGCGTGGCGGCGGAGGCACGTTGCCGCAGGGCGGAGGGGCGTCCGAAGGCGAACGCCGCAGGAGGCTCTGGACGCGGTGCCGGTCGGCGCGAGGGGACCGGAGCGGCGCGGGCCGGACGTCAGGTCGTCGGGACCAGCGACTCGGCCATCTTCTGCAGGTCGGACTCCTTGACCAGCGGCGGGGTGGTGCCGCCTCCGCCGCCCTCCAGGTCTCCGTTGACGACCAGCACGTGCAGCCTGTTGCTGCCGTTGAGCACGACGACCTTGAGCATTCCCTTGGACGCCAGGCACTTGTTGGCGGACTGGGTCACGGTGGCGTCGACCTGCACGCCCTCGACGGTGACCTTCTTGCCGTCCTTCTGGGTGTGCTGGATCTTCACCGGCTTCGGCTGCGTGAGCTCCACCTTGGGCTCGCCGCCGGAGTTGTAGTACTGGGTGGCCAAGGACTTCGTGAAGTCGGTGGCGGTCTTGTCGATGTCGCCCTTGGGCAGCAGCGCGCCGCCGTTGGTGCCCTTGGTGTAGTTCTTGCCCTCGCACTCGTAGTCGCCGTACGAGGTGACGCCGGACAGCGAGATGCCGTCGAACTTGTCGACCGGGATCCTGGCCTCGCTGAGGATGTCCCAGTTCTTCGGGACCTCGTAGGTGAAGCCGAGGCTGGTCTCGACGCACTGCTGGCCGTCGTTCCTCGGGCACTTCGCCTCGGCCGGCTGCGAGGAGGAGGTGGCGCTGCTCGTCGGGGACGGGGCGGGCTGCGCGGCCTGGTCGTCCGAGCGGGACAGGAGCAGCCACGTGAGGCCGCCGCCGACCAGGAGCACGAGCACCACCGCGCCGAGCACGAGCCACAGCGTCTTGTTGCTCTTCTTCGGCGGCTCGTTGTCGAAGCCGCCGTAGACGCCCAGGCCGCCGTACCCGCCGCCGTAGGGCTGCTGCGGGAAGCCGCCCTGCTGCGGGAAACCGCCGGTCTCCGGGAAACCACCGGTCTGCGGGTAGCCGCCGGTCTGGTAGCCCCCCGTCGGGTGGCCACCGCTCTGGTCACCCTGCTGCTGGCCCCAGCCCTGCTGGTCGTTCCAGCCGCCCTGTCCACCACCTGGGTACGTCACGGGGGAACCGTACCTGGTGGGTCTGACAGCCCTGCAATTCATCATGCGTTTACTTTCCGGGAGAAACGGGCGTACCGTCCCTGTTAATTCAACGCTTGGTGAACTTTGGAGGTGCACGATGCGCACCGCGCTGGTCACCGCCGCCGCAGGCGCGGTGGTGGCGTTTCTCCTGGGACTGCTGACGTTCGGCGTGCAGGCCACCGTGCACCCGCGCGACGTGCCGCTCGCCGTGGTGGCGCCTCCGCCGGTCGCGGAGCGCGTGAAGGCCGCAGACTCGGCCGAGGTCGACATCAGGGTCGTGTCCGCCGACGAGGCGCGAACCCTGTTGGCGGACAAGGAGGTCTACGGAGTCCTGGAGATCGCGCCCGGCCGGGCGGCGATCCGGCTCAACCCGGCGGTCAACCCGTCCGGCACCCAGGTGGCGCAACAGGTCCTGACCGGAGTCGCGCAGGGCGCGGGGCTGCCGGTCGAGGTCGACGCCCGGGCCCCCACGGCCGCCGAACGCACCGCGCCACTCGCCGCGAGCGCGTTGCTGTGGGTCGGCGGGATGATCGCCGGGCTGCTGTTCGTGGTGCTGAGGGGGCAGCGCATGAGGTGGCTGTCCGCCTTGGTCACCGCCGTGCTGGTCACCGGCTCGACCGCGGGGCTGCTGGTCTGGTGGGGCGTCACCCCCGGCGCAGCGGCGCTCACCTTCCTGCTCGCCGTCGCCGTGGCGTTCGCCTTGCTGCAGGCCGGGTTGTTCCGGCACCTCGGCATCCGCGCGATGGGCGTCCTCGGCCTGCTCTACCTGATGGCGCCCGCCGTCGCGGGGCAGGTGCCGGAGCTGCTCCACCCCGTCTACGAGGCGGTCCTGTGGTCGTGGACGCCCTTCCGGTTCTCCGCGGAAGGCTTGCGCAGCCTCCTGTACGACGGCTCCGTCACCACCGAGTGGTGGGTGTTCGGCGGGATCGCACTCGTCGGCGTCGTGCTGCTGCTAGCCGGCCAGGAAGCTCAGACGGACCGTGCGGACGGGGTTGTCGACATTGGTGTCGACCAGGCAGACGGACTGCCACGTGCCGAGCGCCAGCACACCGCCTAGCACCGGGATCGTCGCGTAGGGCGGCACCAGGGCCGGCATCACGTGGTCACGGCCGTGACCCGGGGTGCCGTGCCGGTGCCGCCACCGCGCGTCGCGGGGCAGGATCCGCTCCAGCGCGGTCAGCAGGTCGTCGTCACTGCCCGCGCCGGTCTCGATGATCGCGACGCCCGCGGTCGCGTGGGGCACCCACACGTGCAGCAGCCCGTCGCCGTTCTCGCTTGCGAGGAACCGCTCGCACTCCCTCGTGAGGTCGTGGACGACCTCGTCGGAACCGGTGCGGACCTGGATCTCCTCGCTGCGCATGGCCTCAGATCTTACGAACCACCCGGGCAGGGCCGCCGACCGCAAGCACGTGAGCAGGCGAATCGCGCCTCGCTCTCGAAGACCTCAGTATCGTCACGTCATGCGCGTGCTGTTCGCCTGCATGGCCACGGTCGGCCACACGTACCCGTTGATCCCGTTGGCGTCAGCGCTGCGCAACGCCGGGCACGAGGTGCACTTCGCGGTCGGCGAGGAGATGCACCCCGAACTCGGGCGGCTGGGGCTGCGGCCGTTCCGCCCCGGCCTCGCGTTCGGCGAGATCTACGCCGAGGACATCGCTCCCGAACTCGAACGCGTCCTGCCCGACCTGGTGATCAGCGGCTGGTCGGTGCCCGAGGTGGTCCGGGAGGCGAAGCGCCGGGCGTTCCCGGTGCTGTGGCACGGGTTCGGGCGCATGTTCGACGACGGCATCGGGCTGGCGCGGCCCGACGGCGGACGGCACCTCGACCTCTGCCCGCCCTCGCTGCAGAACGCGGACTTCACCGACGACCGGATCCTGCTCCGCCCGGTGCCGCACGCCACGCCCGGCCGGGTCCCGGAACGCACGCACGAGAAGCTCGTCTACGTCACCTTCGGAACGGTGTTCGGCACGGAAGAACTGCTCGCGACGGCGGTGGGGGACCTCGGACGGCTCGACGCCCAGATCGTCGTCGCCACGCCGGACCGGTGGCTGCCGCAGGCCGAGGTGATCAAGCAGGCGGACGTCGTCGTGCACCACGGCGGAAGCGGCACGATGCTGAACGCTCTGGCCGAGGGGGTCCCTCAGGTCGTACTGCCGCGAGGGGCGGACCAGTTCGGCAACGCCGAGGCGCTCGTCAAGGCGGGCGCCGGAGTGCGCCCGGACGCGATCGGTGCCGAGGCGGTCGCCCGGTGCGTGCAGCTGCTGCTCACCGACGGCCGTTACCGGGAAGCCGCAGGTCGGATCGCGGACGAGATAAGTCACATGCCGTCGCCGGAGGAAGTTGCGGACAGGCTGGTGGAGGTTGTGTAACACTGTTTTTTATGAAGGCAAGCCGCCTGCGCTTCGGGATGAACCTGTGGCCGCCGTTCCTGTTCGCCGGCATCCGCGTCGAGGAGATCTCGCCGGACTACCGGTATGCGCGCGTGCGGATGCGTCTGCGTCCGTGGAACCGCAACTTCTTCGGCACCCACTTCGGCGGCTCGCTGTTCGCGATGACCGACCCGTTCTGGGTGTTGCTCCTGTTCAACCAGCTCAAGGGTGAGCACGTCGTGTGGGACCGGGCGGGCGAGATCGAGTTCGTCGCACCCGGCCGCGGCACGGTGCACGCCGAGTTCCGGCTGACCGACGAGCACGTCGAGCAGGTGCTGGAACGGACCAGGGACACCGAGAAGGCCTTGATCTGGTTCGACACGGACGTCGTCGGGCAGGATGGGACCGTGATCGCACGGGTGAAGAAGCAGGTCTACGCGCGGCGCAAGCGCGACAAGCAGCTCACGCATGCGTGAGGCCTTCGGAGCGGTTTTCGACGTCGAGCCCGGCTACCTGAACACGGCGTCCATCGGGGTGCCCCCGCGGCACGTCGCCGACGCGGTGGCGGCCTCGCACGAGCGGTGGCGGCGCGGCCAGGACACGTCCTCGACGTTCAACGAGGTCGTGGAGACCTCCCGCGAGGCCTTCGGGCGGCTGGTCGGGGTGCCCGCCGCGTCGGTCGCGTGCGGTGCCACGGTGTCGCAGTTCGCGTCGCTGGTCGCCCAGGCCCTGCCGACCGGCTCGAAGGTCTTCGTCGACCCCGGCGAGTTCACGAGCGTCTCGCTGCCGTTCGTCGCCGCGGGGCACCGGGTCGTGTCCACGGTGGACGAGTGCGACCTGGTCGCGGTGAGCGTGGTCCAGAGCGCGGACGGGACGATCGCGGACCTCGAAGGCCTTCGCGGATCCGGGAAGCCGGTGCTGCTCGACGTCTCGCAGGCGGCGGGGTGGATGCCGTTGTCACTGGCGTGGGCCGATTTCGTCGTCGGCGTGGCCTACAAGTGGCTGATGGCACCGCGGGGCGCGGCCTGGATGGCGGTGCGGCCGGACCGGATGGACTTCCTCAGGCCGTTGGCGGCCAACTGGTACAGCACCGGCGAGAACTACGGCACGGAGCTCGTGCTGCGTTCCGACGCACGGCGGTTCGACCTATCGCCGACGTGGTTCTCCCACGTCGGCGCGGCGGTTGCGCTCCCGTGGGTGGCGACCCTGGACCTCGACGCAGTGCGCGCGCACTGCGTGAGCCTGACTGATCGGCTCCTCACCGGGCTCGGCCTGCCGTCCCGCGGCTCGGCGATCGTGTCCGTCGACGCACCACCCGTCCCGGGCGTCGTGTCGTCTGTCCGCGCAGGTCGCACACGGTTCGCATGTCACCTCTACAACACGGTCGAGGACGTTGACCGGGTGCTCGAAGCGCTCGGCTGACTGCCGTCCGTTACCGTGGCTCCTTGTGTCGGAACCACGCCAGTCACCTGAAGAGGTGACCCAGAACCTGCCTCGCTTCCCACCGAGGCCCACCGACACCGCGCCGTTGTACCCGGCCGACGAGCTCGTGAAGCTCCAGTCGATCATGGACAACCGCCAGGGGCACATGCCCGCGCCGCCCCCACCCGCACCCGTGCGGAAGAGCACGTGGGTGGGCAGGGCGCTGGCACTCGTCGGCGTCGCGGTGGTCTCCGGGCTCGTCTGGTGGGTGCTGCAGCCTTCGGACCCGGTGGACAAGCAGGTCGCGCAACCCGAGAAGACCGCGGGGGAGTACGAGTTCACCACCGTGCCGGAGCTGCCGGAGCCGGTGAAGGACAGCGACTGCGCCGCGCACGCCACGAGCCAGACGCAGGCGTTCTTCAAGACCACGCCGTGCCTGCAGCTGACCCGTGCGTTCTACACGGCCAAACTGCCGGACGGCCGCACTGTCTACTCGTCCGTGTCCGTCGTGAAGATGAAGACGGCCGAGGAGGCGCGTCAGCTGCGCGAGCTGACCCAGCGCGACGGCACCGGCAACGTCAAGGACCTGGTCCTGGACAAGGCCATCAGCGTGCCGCCGCTGACCACGCTGGCCAACGGCGGGTACGCCTCCGAGCAGCGCGACGAGGAGGTCGTGATCGTCGAGTCCGACTCGCCGACCAGGGGCCCCGACGCGCTCGCGCACAACAAGGACATGAAGAAGGTCTCCGAGGACGCGATCAGGCTCGCGTCCTCGTTCACCGGCTAACCGGACGCGACCCCCGGCATCGCGATGGATGCCGGGGTCGTCCCGGCGGCCTTGCGCCACCGCGTCGCCCGCACCGCCGCTGTCGTCAGCGCCTCCAGCGCGGACGTGCGCAGCGCCGCGTCGTCGGTCCGCTCCAGCACTCCCCGCCACGCCGCGCAGGTGTCCTGCTCGGCGGCGACGAGCGCCGCCAGCGCGGACGGGGCGTCGGACACCGGCGCCGGCGGCAGGTAGGCGGCCGCGGGCGGGTTCGGCGTCGCGCCGTGGTCCTTCAGCCACCGCTCGGTCGTGTCGCGGCGCGCCCGGTGCAGGTTCGCGCCCTCGGCGACGGCGGCGGACTGCTGGTCCAGGAACGCCGACACCATGCCGTAGGTCCACAACGCCGCGTGCTCGGTCCCGAGCGCGGTCTGGACGGCCTCCACGCTCATCCGAGCACCTCCCGCAGCGACGCGCAGCCGGCGGCCACCGAGCCGACGAGACCGGCGCGGTAGGAGGGCAGCGAGGCGACGGCGGCCGAGGCCTCGCGCACGGACTCGTCGAGCGCGGTCCGCAGCGCGGCCAGGGGGTCCGGCGGCGTGGGCGGGCTCGTGGGGGCGGGCGGCGCCGTGGACGACAGCGGCGGCCGTTCGCGGTCGACCTCGGCCTGCAGCAGGGTCGCGTGCGTCTCGCGGGCCTTGGCGATCTCCGCGGCCGCGGGCACCGCCGTCAGCGACTGCGCCAGCTTGACGTCCGCACGGGCCCGCGCGGCGAGGGCCGACAGCGGGTCCGGCGGGGGTGGCGCCGGGGGTTCTGTGGTGCACGCAACGGAGAGCGGTGCGGCGGCCACCGCGAGCAGCACACGGCGGCGGCTGACCGATTCGGAGATCACGCGAACCCATATTGCCAGCAGCCGTGCGGGTCGGTGGGAGCCGGGCGAACGAGATAGTCTGGTCGTCCACGGCCGCCGGAAACAGCGTCGGCCGGGGTTTTCATGCGTTCGAACTGAAGGAGACACCACGTGTCCAGCCCGCCGCGCGGAGACCTTTCCGCGCAGCTAACACCCGTTGTGCGGGAAGCTCTCGAAGCCGCCGGCTTCGACCTCGACGCGCTCGACGTGAATCAGGCTGGGCGCCGCCGTCTGGTCAAGGTCGTCGTGGACGGTGAAGACGGCATCGGGCTCGACGAGGTCGCCGAGGCGAGCCGCGTGGTCTCCGCCGCGCTCGACGCGCACGACCACCTGATCAACGGGCCGTACACCCTCGAGGTCACCTCGCCGGGTGTCGACCGCCCGCTCACCCGCCCGCGCCACTGGAAGCGCGCGCACCTGCGTCTCGTGAAGGTCAAGCAGCCGGAGAAGGCCGAGTGGTTCGGCCGGGTTGGCGAGTGCGACGAGACCGGGGTCGAGCTGCTGCACCAGGGCGAGCTGCGGCGCGTGGAGTACCGCCACATCGAACGCGCGGTCATGGAGATCGAGTTCAAGCAGCCGCCGGTCGAGGAACTGGCTCGGCTCACTCGGAAAGCACCGGAGGAGGAGCCGAGGTGAACGTCGACATCGCCGCCCTGAGGGCGATCGAACGTGAAAAGGACATCCCCTTCGAGACGGTCCTGGAGGCGATCGAGTCAGCACTGCTGACCGCCTACAAGCACACCGAAGGCCACGCCACGCACTCGCGCGTGGAGATCGACCGCAAGACCGGCGTCGTGCGCGTGCTCGCGCAGGACCTGGGTCCGGACGGGTCGGTCCAGGAGGAGTGGGACGACACTCCGGAGGGCTTCGGCCGCATCGCGGCCACGACGGCGCGCCAGGTCATCCTGCAGCGCCTGCGCGACGCGGAGCACGAGCGCACCTTCGGCGAGTTCTCCGCCAAGGAGGGCGAGATCATCGCGGGTGTCGTGCAGCGCGACGCCCGCGCGAACGCCCGCGGCATGGTCGTCGTCCAGGTGGGGGACACCGAGGGGGTGCTGCCGCCGGCCGAGCAGGTGCCGGGCGAGCAGTACAACCACGGCGAGCGCATCAAGTGCTACGTCGTGAGCGTCTCCCGCGGCGCCCGCGGGCCGCAGATCGCCCTCTCGCGCACCCACCCGAACCTCGTGCGGCGGCTGTTCGCCCTCGAGGTCCCGGAGATCGCGGACGGCACCGTGGAGATCCCCGCGGTGGCACGTGAGGCAGGTCACCGTTCGAAGATCGCGGTGAAATCAACGGTTGCCGGAGTGAACGCCAAGGGCGCCTGCATCGGCCCGATGGGTGCCCGTGTGCGCAACGTCATGCACGAGCTCGGTGGCGAGAAGATCGATATCATCGACTACTCGGACGACCCGGCCACTTTCGTCGGGAACGCGTTGTCACCTGCGAAGGTCGTGTCGGTGAAGGTGGTCGACGAGCGCGCCAAGACGGCCCGCGTCGTGGTGCCCGACTTCCAGCTGTCGCTGGCGATCGGCAAGGAGGGGCAGAACGCCCGCCTGGCCGCCCGCCTGACCGGCTGGCGCATCGACATCCGCAGTGACGCGGAGGCTCCGGCCGCCGGTGCGGTCACATCCGGTTCGGCTGAATGAGCTCCAGGGGATAGAATTATCAACGGTTCATCGTCGGGAGTGGTGTCCCAGCACATCGGCCCTGTTCGCACGTGCATTGGATGCCGCACCCGGACGTTGCCCTCCGAGCTGCTGCGAGTGGTCGCGGTGGACGGTTCGGTGGTTCCGGACGTCCATCGGCGGCTTCCGGGTCGGGGTGCTTGGTTGCACTTCGATCTCGAATGTCTCCGCAACGCCGAGCGGCGACGGGCGTTCTCGCGGGCCCTCCGGGTCCAGGGAGCACTCGACGTCGCTCCGCTGCGCGAGCACTTCGAGCGGCACGGGAAACAGGTCCCGGGACAGCCCCGGGGCCAGCAGGAAACAAGGAAGCAGGTCGACCCGTCATGAGTCAGCCGTGAAGCTGAAGACATGAACGCGCGACGTTAAGACGAGGTCGATGGGACTTGCCCACCGGCCTCACGACCTAGGAGACCAGTGGCAGGCAAGGCCCGCGTGCACGAGCTCGCGAAAGAGCTCGGTGTTACGAGCAAGGAAGTTCTCAACAAGCTCGCCGAACAGGGCGAGTACGTGAAGTCCGCGTCGTCGACCGTCGAGGCCCCGGTGGCCCGGCGACTTCGCGACGCCTACGAAGCCAAGTCCTCGAAGCCGGCGCCCAAGCCGTCCGCTCCGAAGCCGAAGGCACCCGCAGCTGCCGCACCCCCCGCCCCGGCGGAGTCGAAGCCGGCAGCGTCCGACAACAGGCCCGCTGCGCCCAAGGGCATGCCCGGACCGCGTCCGGCCGCCCCGCGCCCGCCGGCCCCGAAGCCCGCTCCGGCAGCTCCTGCCGCGCAGGCTCCGGCTCCCGCGGCGCCCGCCGCGCAGCCCCAGGCCCCGGCCGCCGCACCGGCACCCGCCGCGTCGGCTCCGGCCGCCCCGAAGGCTGCCCCGGCTCCCGGCACCAAGCCGGGTGGCGGTCCGCGTCCGGGCCCGCGCCCGGCTCCGCAGCAGCAGCCCGCACAGCCCCAGCAGCCGCAGGCCCCGGCCGCGTCCGCCGGTGGCCAGTCCCCGGCCGTGGTCCCGCCGCGCACGCAGGCTCCCAAGCCCGCGGGCCCGCGCGCCCCGCGTCCGGGCAACAACCCCTTCGGCGTCGGTGGCGGCAACGCTCCCTCGCCGCGTCCCGGACCTCGTCCCGGCCCGCGCCCCGAGCAGGGCGGCGACCGCCCCGCCGGTGGTCCGAAGCCCGGTGACCCGCGTCCGGCGAACCCCCGTCCGAGCGGTGCGCCCGGTCAGGGTGGTCCGCGTCCCGCGGCCGCACAGGGTGGCGGTCGTCCCGGCCCCGGTCAGGGCGGTCCTCGCCCGGCGCCGGGTCAGGGCGGTCCCCGTCCCAACCCGGGCAACATGCCCCCGCGGCCGAACCCCGGCATGATGCCGGGCAACCGTCCGGCCGGTAACCGTCCTGGTCCCGGTGGCGGCGGTGGCCGTCCCGGTGGCGGTGGCGGTGGCGGCGGTCGTCCCGGTGGGGGCGGCGGCGGTGGCGGCTTCCGCGGCGGTGGCGGCGGTGGCGGTGGCGGTGGCTTCCGTCCCGGTGGTGCCGGTGGCGGTGGCGGCGCGCCCGCTGGTGGCGGCGGTTTCCGCGGTCGCCCCGGTGGCGGCGGCGCTGGTCGCGGCGGCACCGCTGGTGCCTTCGGTCGTCCGGGTGGTCCGGCGCGCCGTGGACGCAAGTCCAAGCGGCAGAAGCGCCAGGAGTACATGGACAACATGCAGGCGCCTTCGGTCGGTGGCGTCCGCCTGCCCAAGGGCAGCGGCGAGACGATCCGCCTGCCGCGCGGTGCCTCGCTGACCGACTTCGCCGACAAGATCAACGCCAACCCGGCGTCGCTCGTGCAGGTGCTCTTCCACCTGGGCGAGATGGTCACGGCGACCCAGTCGGTGTCCGACGAGATCTTGGAGCTGCTCGGCACCGAGATGAACTACGTCGTGCAGGTCGTGTCCCCCGAGGAGGAGGACCGCGAGCTGCTCGAGACGTTCGACATCACCTACGGCGAGGACGCCGGTGACGAGGACGACCTGCAGATCCGCCCGCCGGTCGTGACCGTCATGGGTCACGTCGACCACGGTAAGACCCGCCTGCTCGACACCATCCGCAAGGCGAAGGTGCACGAGGGCGAGGCCGGTGGCATCACCCAGCACATCGGCGCGTACCAGGTGGAGACCGAGCTCGAGGGCAACCCGCGGCTCATCACCTTCATCGACACCCCGGGTCACGAGGCGTTCACCGCCATGCGTGCCCGTGGTGCGAACGCGACCGACATCGCGGTCATCGTCGTCGCCGCTGACGACGGCGTCATGCCGCAGACCGTGGAAGCGATCAACCACGCGCAGGCCGCTCAGGCGCCGATCGTGGTCGCGGTCAACAAGATCGACAAGGAGGGTGCGAACCCCTCCAAGATCCGTCAGCAGCTGACGGAGTACGGCCTCGTCGCCGAGGAGTACGGCGGCGACACGATGTTCGTCGACATCTCGGCCAAGCAGGGCATCAACATCGACAACCTCCTCGAGGCCATCCTGTTGACCGCCGATGCTTCGCTGGACCTCCGGGCCAACCCGGACATGGAGGCCCAGGGTGTCGCGATCGAGGCGCACCTCGACCGCGGTCGAGGTCCGGTCGCCACGGTGCTCGTGCAGCGTGGTTCGCTCCGCGTCGGCTCCTCGATCGTCGCGGGTGACGCGTACGGTCGCGTCCGCCGCATGGTCGACGAGCACGGCGATGACGTCACCGTCGCGACGCCCTCGCGTCCGGTGCAGGTCATCGGTCTGACCTCGGTGCCGCGCGCCGGCGACTCGTTCCTCGTCGTCGACGAGGACCGGGTGGCCCGCCAGATCGCCGAGCGTCGTCAGGCCCGCACCCGCAACGCCGCCAACGCGGCGAAGCGCAAGCGCGTCAGCCTGGAAGACCTGGACGCCGCGCTCAAGGAAACCAGCGCTCTCACCTTGATCATCAAGGGTGACAACTCGGGTACCGTCGAGGCCCTCGAGGACGCGCTCATGAAGATCGAGGTCGGCGACGACGTCGAGCTGCGCGTGATCCACCGCGGTGTCGGTGGCATCACCGAAGGCGACATCAACCTCGCCGTGGCCGGTTCCGCCATCGTCCTGGGCTTCAACGTCCGGGCCGAGGGCAAGGCGACCGAACTCGCGAACCGCGAAGGTGTGGACGTCCGGTACTACACGGTCATCTACCAGGCGATCGACGAGATCGAGGCGGCCCTCAAGGGTCTCCTCAAGCCGGAGTACGAAGAGGTCCAGCTCGGCCGCGCCGAGATCCGCGACGTCTTCAAGTCCTCCAAGGTCGGCACGATCGCGGGTTGCATGGTCCTGTCGGGCGAGATCCGCCGCAACGCGCGTGCTCGCCTGCTCCGCGACGGCAAGGTGATCGCGGAGAACCTCCCGATCAGCTCGCTCAAGCGGTTCAAGGACGACGCCACCGAGGTTCGCGAAGGTTTCGAGTGTGGTCTCACGCTCGGCAACTACAGCGACCTCAAGCTGGAAGACATCATCGAGACCTTCGAGATGCGCGAGAAGCCGCGCGCCTAGTCGGTGGGTGAGGGGGTGCGAAGCCGCTTTAACCAGTGGCTTCGCACCCCTTTCTTCTGGAGGATCTCGCTCATGTACGTGGGTGCTCTGGAACTGGACTTGCTCTTGGGCGACGTCCACTCGTTGAAGGAGAAGCGCTCGGTGGTCCGGCCCGTCGTGGCCGAACTGCGCAAGCGCTTCGAGGTCGCCGCGTCCGAAGCAGGTCACCAGGACCTGCACCGGCGCGCGTTGATCGGTGTCGCCGCGGTCTCGGCCGACGCGGCGCATGTCAGGGACGTCCTGGCCGGCTGTGAAAGGCTGGTCGCGGGACGGCCCGAACTCGAACTGCTCTCCGCCCGGACGCGTCTCGTCGGGCCGGAGGACGATTAGGAAGGGGAGGCTCGTGGCCGACACGGCACGTGCCCGCAAGCTCGCCAAGCGGATCTCGCAGATCGTCGCTTCGGCTCTGGAGCACGAGGTCAAGGATCCGCGCCTGGCCAGGGTCACGATCACCGACACCAAGGTGACCGGGGACCTGCACGACGCGACCGTGTACTACACCGTTCTGGGCGAGCGCCTGGACGTCGAACCCGACTACGCCGGTGCCGCCGCGGCCCTCGAGAAGGCCAAGGGCGTCCTGCGCTCCCTGGTGGGCGCTCAGACCGGAGTCCGGTTCACGCCGACGCTGACGTTCATGACGGACACCGTGCCGGACGCGGCCCGGAAGATGGACGAGCTGCTGGCGAAGGCCCAGGCGGCCGACGCCGAGGTGGCCCGGCGCGCGGTGGGAGCTTCTCCCGCCGGAGAGGCCGACCCGTACAAGGCACCTCGTGAGGACGACGAGGACGAGGACTGACCTCGTCCGGATCTCTGCTCGTGACCAGGGCGGACGCGGTTCACCGCGTCCGCCCTGCCGTCGTCGCGAACAGTCCACTTGGCACGCTCGCGCTGCAATCGGATGGAAACTGTCTTGTCCGAGGGTCCCGCACAGCACTTTTGGACAGTTAGCGGCTAACGTCTCCCTGTGGCAGACGACCTGAGCACCACCATTGCCGAGGCCGCGCGGTTGCTGGCCGGCGCCCGCGATGTGACCCTTCTCAGTCACATCAACCCCGACGCCGACACGCTCGGGAGCGCTCTGGCGGTGGGGCTCGCGCTGCACCGGCGCGGGGTGGCGGTGCGGGTGGCGTTCGGTGAGCCGGAGGCCGTGCCCGAGAGCCTGAAAGCGTTGGACACGGCCGGGTTGCTCGTCCACCGCGACGAGGTGCCCGAGGCGCCCGAGCTCCTGGTCGTCCTGGACACGGGCAGCGTGCAGCGGCTGGGGCCGTTGGGGGATCGCGTCGCGAACGCCCGTGGGCCCGTGATCGTCGTCGACCACCACGTGTCGAACACGCGCTACGGGACGGTGCACTGCATCGACGAGCACGCCGAAGCCACGGCGCTCATCGCACTCAAGCTGCTCGACGAGATGGACGTCGAGATCGACGAGCCGGTCGCGCGCTGCATCTACGCGGGACTCGTGACGGACACCGGGGGTTTTCGCAAGGCGGGGCCCGAGGCGCACCGGACGGCCGCGCGGTTGCTGGAGACCGGAGTGGACGCGTACGCCGTCACGCGGCCGTTGATGGACTCGCACCCGTTCGCGTATCTCGGCATGTTGTCGAAGGTTCTGGCCAAAGCCGAATTCGATCCAAAAGCGGCGCACGGACTGGGGCTCGTGCATGCGGTCGTGGATCTGGACGACGCCCGCGGTGTTCGCAGTGAAGAGGTCGAGAGCGTCATCGACGTCGTGCGCTCCACCTCCGAGGCCGAGGTCGCGGCGGTGCTGAAGGAGCTCAGGCCCAGGTTCTGGTCGGTGTCGCTGCGCGCGGTCAGCCGGGTCGACGTTCGCGAGGTGGCGCAGGTCCTCGGGGGTGGCGGGCACCGGCTGGCGGCCGGGTTCACGTTCGACGGGGCCGCGGAGCAGGTCGTCGCCGCCCTGAAGGGCGCGTTGGAGCAGGTGGGGTCATGACACGGACAGGCAGTCCGCGGCTGCTGCGGGAGATCAACGACCGGGCCGCGATCGAGACGTTGTTGCGCACGGGCGCGATGACGCGCGCCGAGCTGGAAGAGGTGATCGGGCTCTCGAAGCCCGCGACCGCCCAGCTGCTGGCGCGGCTCGAGGAGGACGGCATGGTCGTCCGCACCGGGTTGCGCGGTGGCGGACGCGGGCCGCGAGCGCAGATGTGGGCCGTCAACGGGGGCGTGGGGTACGTCGCGGCCGTGGCGTTGTCGGCCGAGCTGATCGACGTGGTGATCGCGGACATCACCGGGTCGTTGCTGGCCGAGCACAGCGCGCCGATGCCCGGGGAGAACACCCTGCGGGTGGTGCGGGAGACGGTGCAGAAGGCCGCGGCGCTGGCCGGGCTGTCGCTCGACGCGTTGGCGCACGTCGTGGTCGGCACGCCGGGCGCGGTGGACCCCTCCACCGGGCACCTCGGGTTCGCGCCGCACCTGCCGGGGCTCGTCGACGTGGACCTCCCGTCGACGTTGCGCGAGCTGCTCGGGACGTCGGTGTCGATCGAGAACGACATCAACCTCGCCGCGCTGGAGGAGATGAGCTCCGGCAAGGCCGTCGGCGTGCGGAACTTCGTGCTGTTCTGGCCCGCGGACGAGATCGGCTCCGCGGTCGTCGTCAACGGCGTGCTGCTGCGCGGCGTCACCGGCGGTGCCGGTGAGATCGACTCGATGCAGGTGCCCGGCGGGCGCTACGGCGACCAGGTCGACAGCGACGCGATCGTCGAGCTCGCGGCGGAGTACGGCATCGTGCGGCCGACCGGGCTCGAGGCCGTCGCGCACGCGCTGAACGCGGGCACCGAGGGCAAGGCGTTCCTCACCGCCCTGGCGCACCGGATCGCGCTCGGACTGGCGAACGTCGTGTGCGTGCTCGACCCGGAGCTGGTGCTGTTGTCCGGTGCGGTGGCGCACGCGGGAGGCGAGACGTTGTGCGACCTCGTGGCGGCCGAGCTGGTGGAGCTCGTCGTGCCGCGTACGCCGGTGCACCTGGCGCAGATCACCGCGAAGCCGGTGCGGTCGGGGGCGTTGCACTCGGCTCTCGCCGTGGCGCGGGAGCGGGTGTTCGGGCTGTCCCAGCGGTCGTGAGTGGCCGCCGTCACCGCACGGGCGCACTCGTCAGCGCTTAGGTTCGTGAGGTGGAGGATCGGGTTCCCGCTCGGCGGGTGATCGGGCTGGCGGTGCCTGCCCTGGGGGTCTTGGCGGCGGAGCCGTTGTACGTGCTCGTCGACACGGCGGTGGTCGGTCACCTGGGGGCGTTGCCGCTGGCCGGGCTCGCGCTCGGCGGTGTGCTGCTCACGCAGGTGTCGACGCAGCTGACGTTCCTGTCGTACGGCACAACGGCACGCACGGCTCGGTTGCACGGTGCCGGGCGGCGCCGGGAGGCCGTCGAGGAGGGCGTTCAGGCGACGTGGCTCGCGCTCGCCGCCGGCGTGCTCGTGGTGCTGCTCGGGCAGGTGTTCGCGCGTCCGCTGGCGGAGCTGCTCGCGGGTGACGGCGCTGTCGCGGACGCGGCTGTCGAGTGGGTGCGCATCGCGTTGTTCGGTGCGCCGTTCATCCTCGTCACGATGGCCGGCAACGGGTGGATGCGTGGTGTTCAGGACACCAAGCGGCCGTTGAAGTACATCCTGATCGGCAACGGCATCAGCGCGGTGCTGTGTCCCGCGCTCGTCTACGGCGCGGGCTGGGGGCTGGAGGGCTCCGCGGTCGCGAACGTCGTGGCGCAGCTGCTCTCGGCCGGGCTCTTCTTCCGGGCGTTGTTCGCCGAGCACGTGCCGTTGAAGCCGCAGTGGCCCGCCATGCGCGCGCAGCTCGGCATGGGGCGCGACCTGGTGTTGCGGAGCTTGGCGTTCCAGGCGTGCTTCATCAGCGCGGCTTCCGTGGCGGCGCGTACGTCCGTCGGCGCGTTGGGCGCGCATCAGGTCGTGCTGCAGCTGTGGACGTTCCTCGCGCTCGTGCTCGACTCGCTCGCCATCGCGGCGCAATCCCTCGTCGGGGCGGCCCTGGGGGCGTCGAAGCGCCGGCAGGCGGAGGAGCTGGCGTGGCAGGTCACCCGGTACGGGCTGGTGTTCGGCATCGGGCTCGGGGTGGTGTTCGCGGCGCTGTTCACCGTGCTGCCGCGGGCGTTCACCTCCGACGCGGGCGTGCTGGCGGAGATCCCGCACGCGTGGTGGTTCTTCGTTGCGCTGCAACCGATCGCGGGCGTGGTGTTCGCGTTGGACGGGGTGCTGCTCGGCGCCGGTGACGTGAAGTTCATGCGGACCGCGACGCTCGGCTCGGCGGTGGTCGGGTTCCTGCCGCTGGTGTGGGCGTCGTACGCGTTCGGGTGGGGCCTCGCGGGCATCTGGACCGGGCTGTCGGCGTTCATGGTGCTGCGGCTGCTGGCCGTGGTGTGGCGCACGCGGTCGGGGGAGTGGGCCGTGGAGGGCGCCGTCCGGCAGGGGTGAGCAGGCCCACCACCGCACTCCCGGCCGGGCCCTGTGGCCGACCTCACGGCATGGAATCGTCACCAAAAAGGTTGTTTAGGCGATGTAACTAATATCCGCCTGACTCCTACCTGGGGAGAGTGCTCTCTTGCCGTCGGTCGATCGCGCCACCCGGGCCTCGTGGCTGATCTGGACCACCGCCGTACTCGTCTACTTCGCCGCCCTGTTCCACCGGACCACGCTCGGCGTGGCCGGACTGGAGGCGAGCGAACGCTTCGGGCTCGGACCCGCCCAGCTCGGTGTGTTCACCGTGCTGCAGATCGGCGTCTACGCCCTCATGCAGATCCCCACCGGCCTGCTGGTGGACCGCTACGGGCCGCGCCGCGTGCTCACCGCCGCTGCCCTGCTCATGGGCACCGGCCAGGTGCTCTTCGCCATCGCGGGCTCCTACCCGCTGGGTCTCGTCGCACGGGCCGTGCTCGGCATGGGTGACGCGATGACGTTCATCAGCGTGATCCGCCTCGTCGCCACGCACTTCCCGCCGCGCCAGTACTCGCTCGTCGTCGCGGTCACGGCCGCGATCGGCGGTGTCGGCAACCTCGTCGCCACCGTGCCGCTGACGCTGATGCTCGGCTCGATCGGCTGGACGTGGGCGTTCCTCATCGCGGGTGGCATCACCGCGCTCTACTCCGCCGTGGCGTTCCTGCGGGTGCGCGACGTGCCCGCCGGGTTCGTCGCGCCGATGCCGGAACCCGTGCCGTTGCGCAAGATCTGGCCGAAGGTGCGGCAGGCGTGGAGCGTGCCCGGCACCCGGCTCGGGTTCTGGGCGCACTTCAGCACCATGTCGACGCCGGCCGTCATCGGCCTGCTGTGGGGCTACCCGTACCTCGTGCAGGCGCAGGGCATGTCCCCGAAGGCCGCGTCGTCCACGCTGGGCCTGCTCGTCATCGGCGCGATCGTGGCGAGCCCGGTCGTCGGCGGCCTGTTCTCCCGCAACCCCGAGTGGCGCATGCCGATCTCGGTCGGGTTCCTGGCGTTCGCGCTGACCGGCTGGGCCGTGCTGCTGCTGTGGCCGGGCGGGCACGTGCCGGCGCCGGTCATCGCCGCGGTGTTCCTCGTGCTGACGGTGGGCGGGCCGATCTCGGGTGTGGCGTTCGCCCTGGCCCGCGACTACAACCCGTCGCACCGGCAGTCCACGGCCAGCGGCCTGGTCAACGTCGGTGGCTTCCTCGCGGTGACGGTCTCGGCGCTGGGCATCGGTGTGCTGCTCGACCTCCTCGAGGGCGTGCTGGCGCCCGTCACGGCGTTCCGCGTCGCCTTGAGCTTCCTCGTGCTGGTGATCGTGCTCGGCGGCTGGCGGATGCTCGTCTGGTGGCGTCGCGCGCGGGCCGCCGTGTTCGAGGCGGAGGAGCGCGGGGAGACCGTGCCGGTGCAGATCCGGCGTCGCCGTTGGGACGCTCTGCGCGTCGCTTAGGATTTCCCGCCGTGAAACCCTCTGTTGCACCGGGCCTGGTCGTCGTCGACAAGCCGGACGGCATGACCTCGCACGACGTGGTGGCGCGTGTGCGCAGGATCCTCGGCACCCGCAAGGTCGGGCACGCGGGAACCCTCGACCCGATGGCGACCGGCGTGCTCGTGCTCGGCATCGAGCGCGCGACGAAGCTCCTCGGGCACCTCGCGCTCGACAGCAAGGCCTACCTCGCGACCATCGTGCTCGGCGCGTCCACCACCACGGACGACGCCGAGGGCGAGGTCCTGTCCACAGTGGACGCTTCGGGGGTGGCCGACGACGCGGTCGCCGCCGAGGTGGCGAAGCTGACCGGCCCGATCCAGCAGGTGCCGTCCGCCGTGTCCGCGGTGAAGATCGACGGCAAGCGCGCCTACGCCCGCGTCCGCGCCGGCGAACAGGTCGAAATCCCCGCACGTCCCGTGACCGTGCACCGGTTCGACGTGCTGTTCTCGCGCCGTGAGGACAAGCAGGTGCTCCTCGACGTGATGGTCGAGTGCTCCTCCGGCACCTACGTGCGCGCGTTGGCCCGCGACCTCGGCGCCGCCCTGGGCGTCGGCGGGCACCTGGGGGCGTTGCGGCGCACGAGGGTGGGGCCGTTCGACCTGCGCGTGGCCCGGACGTTGCAGCAGCTGGAGGAGACGCCCGGCCTGTCGCTGGACCTCGACGCCGCCGTGGCCACGGCGTTCCCGCGCCGGGAGATCGATCCCGGCGAGGCTTCTGCCCTGTCGCACGGGCAGCGGTTGCGCGCCGGTGGGATTGATGGGACCTATGGGGTGTTCGGGCCTGATGGGCACGTCATCGCGTTGGCGAAGGACGAGGGCACGGCCTGCAAACCCGTGGTGGTGCTGAGCCCCGCCGGCTGAGTCGCGCCCGAGTCCGGCCCGGTCGCGAGGCGGTCGGTCGCCGGGCTCGGCGGGCGTCGTAGGCTGATCGGCGTGCAACGCTGGCGCGGACTAGACCACCTCCCCGGCGGCTGGGGCCGCTGCGTGGTGACCATCGGCGTGTTCGACGGTGTCCACAAAGGCCACCAAGCCCTCATCGGCAGGGCCGTCGAGCTCGCGCGGCAGCGCGGTCTGCCCGGTGTGCTGATGACGTTCGACCCGCACCCCTCCGAGGTGGTGCGTCCCGGCAGCCACCCCGCGCAGCTCACCACGCTGCGGCGGCGGGCCGAGCTGGTCGAGGCGCTCGGGATCGACCACTTCGTCGTGGTGCCGTTCACCCTCGAGACCAGCCGGATGCCCGCGGACCAGTTCGTGCACGAGGTGCTGGTCGAGAAGTTGCACGCGGCGGCGGTCGTGGTGGGGGAGAACTTCACCTTCGGGCACAAGGCTGCCGGTAACGTCGCCTTGCTGCGCCAGCTCGGGCAGCGGTTCGGATTCGTGACAGAGGGGGCTGACCTGGTGTCCGCTGACGACCTCACCTACTCGTCGACCTACATCCGCGCGTGCATCGACGCGGGGGACGTGAAAGCGGCGGCCGAGGCGCTGGGCAAGCCGCACCGGCTGGAGGGGATCGTCGTCAAGGGCGACGGGCGGGGCAAGGACCTCGGGTTCCCGACCGCGAACCTGTCGACGCCGAAGTTCGCCGCCGTGCCCGCCGACGGCATCTACGCGTGCTGGTTCACCGACGCCAAGGGCAAGACGCTCAAGGCCGCGGTGAGCGTCGGCACCAACCCCACGTTCTCCGGGCGGGAACGGCGGGTCGAGGCGTTCGTGCTCGACGTGGACGAGGACTACTACGGCCAGCGCGTGGCCGTGGACTTCGTCGAACGGCTGCGCGAGATGGAGAAGTACGACTCCGTCGAGGCCCTGCTCGAGCAGATGCACCGGGACGTGGACCGGACGAGGGAACTGCTGGCGGAGTCGTGACCGTCAGATCAGGCGAAGTGGGCATCTGAGAGCCGTTGTGCTGGCAGGATGCGCTCAGGAGTGCGGCTACGGGAGAGGCCAACGTGGAGGACCACAAGATCGTTCAGCGCAACCTCGCCCTGCAGCGGGAGTGGTACGGGGAGCCCCTGGGCGACCGAGTGCGCCGGTTGGTCGTGGCCTTCAACGTCTCCCAGGCCCAGCTCGCGGACGTCCTGGGCATCAGCGCGCCCATGCTCAGCCAGGTGATGAGCGGTCGCCGCGCCAAGATCGGCAACCCGGCCGTGCTCGCTCGGATGATCATGCTGGAGCGCAAGGTCCTCACACCGGACGTGGCGACCGGGGCGCCGGAGGCGTTGCAGCGCGCGCTCGACGACGTGCGCGAGTCCAAGCCGACGGTGTCCCGCGACTCGTTGCCGGTCAACGGTGACGAGAGCGTCGCGTACCCCGTGTTGCGCCGAGTCGCCGACCGCACCGAGCTCCAGCAGGCCGCCGACCTGCTCTCCGACGACTTCCCCGCCATCGCCGACCTCTTCCGCCGCGTCATCCGGGCCGCCGGCAGGTGAAGTTCTTCACCGCCCTCTACCCACCGCCGAACGTGGTCTCCGAGCTCGACGCCGTGCTGGACCGCGATCTGGGCCTGGAGTGGACGAAGCCGGAGAAGTGGCACATCACGTTGTGCTTCCACGGTGAAACCGCAGATGAGGAGCGCTTCCGGGCGCTCGAGGGGCACGAAGTCCCGCGGCTGCGGCTCAGGAACTTCGGCGACTTCCGCGGGAGAGTCCTGTGGGCGGGAATCGACGGCGACCTAAATGAGTTGGCAAGAGCAGCGGGCGCGGACGACACTTGGTTCGCGCACCTGACGGTCGCGTACGGCTACCAGGGCCAGGCGATGCCGGAGTTCCTGAGCAGTCCGTGGCAGCCGTCGGAAGCAGTGCTCGTGAGCAGCGCGGACGGCGTCCACACACCCGTGGACCGGGTGGGGCTGCGCACGTCAACGCGCCGATGAGCGCTCTGCCTGATAGCCTTCGCAGTTGGGTCTGGCTGCGGTCCGTGGCGGCCAGTACCGGCTACCCCGGCCAGCAATTCGGCGGCGTGGGGCCGCACGGACCTGAACAAGTAGGAGAAGTACCTAGTGGCACTGTCCACGGAACAGAAGAAGTCCATCCTCGGTGAGTACGGTCTGCACGACTCGGACACGGGCTCGACCGAGGCGCAGGTCGCTCTGCTGAGCAAGCGCATCGCCGACCTCACCGAGCACCTCAAGCAGCACAAGCACGACCACCACTCCCGCCGTGGTCTCCTGCTGATGGTCGGCCGTCGCCGCCGTCTGCTGAACTACCTGACCAAGGTGGACATCAACCGCTACCGCGCGCTGATCCAGCGCCTCGGTCTGCGCAGGTGATTCACGCGGAGGGGGAGTGACCGGCCGGTCACTCCCCCTCCGCGCACAACCGGGTGTATACAGATCCCTGGTTGCAAAGAGGACGAAAAACAGGACCCGCGTCGCGCGCAGCAGTTTCCGCGCCGGTCCTCGGTAGTGGTCCCCTGGTGGAAACGCCCCAGAGGACTTCGATCGAAGACCGGCCTCGTCAGAACGCGTGAGCGGTGTCCAAAAGACGAGGAGCAACAAGTAAATGACGGACATCGAGGTCCACGAGGCGACCGCCGTTATCGACAACGGCAAGTTCGGCTCGCGCTCCATCCGCTTCGAGACCGGGCGCCTCGCGCGTCAGGCCGCCGGCAGCGTGGTGGCGTACCTGGACGACGACACGATGCTTCTGAGCGCCACGACGGCGTCGAAGCACCCCAAGGAGCACTTCGACTTCTTCCCCCTCACGGTGGACGTCGAGGAGCGCATGTACGCCGCGGGCCGCATCCCCGGCTCGTTCTTCCGGCGTGAGGGCCGTCCGAGCACGGACGCCATCCTCACCTGCCGCCTGATCGACCGTCCGCTGCGCCCGTCCTTCGTGGACGGTCTGCGCAACGAGATCCAGGTCGTCATCACGGTCATGAGCCTCAACCCGGCCGACCTGTACGACGTCGTGGCGATCAACGCCGCGTCCGCGTCCACGCAGCTCGCGGGCCTGCCGTTCTCCGGCCCGATCGGTGGCGTCCGCGTCGCGCTGATCGAGGGCCAGTGGGTGGCGTTCCCGACCCACGAGCAGCTCGAGAAGGCCGTGTTCGACATGGTCGTCGCGGGCCGCGTGGTCGAGTCCGGCGACGTCGCGATCATGATGGTCGAGGCCGAGGCCACCGAGAACGTGATCGACCTGATCGGCGAGGGCGCCACCGCCCCCACCGAGGAGGTCGTGGCCGCGGGTCTCGAGGCCTCCAAGCCGTTCATCAAGGTCCTCTGCGAGGCCCAGGCGCAGCTCGCCCAGGTCGCCGCGAAGGAGACCGGTGAGTTCCCGACGTACCCGGCCTACCAGCCGGACGCGTTCGAGGCCGTCGAGGCCGCCGCTTCCGGCGAGCTCGCCCAGGCGCTGACCATCGCGGGCAAGCAGGAGCGCGAGAACACGCTCGACGAGATCAAGGCCGCCACGCTCGAGAAGCTGGCCGAGCAGTTCGAGGGTCGCGAGAAGGAGGTCGGCGCCGCGTTCCGCTCGCTGACCAAGAAGCTCGTGCGCCAGCGGATCCTGCGCGACAAGGTCCGCATCGACGGCCGCGGTCTCACCGACATCCGCGACCTCGGTGCCGAGGTGGCCGTGATCCCGAGGACGCACGGCTCGGCGCTGTTCGAGCGCGGCGAGACCCAGATCCTGGGTGTCACCACGCTGAACATGCTGCGCATGGAGCAGCAGATCGACTCGCTGTCCCCCGAGACGCACAAGCGCTACCTGCACCACTACAACTTCCCGCCCTACTCGACCGGTGAGACCGGCCGCGTGGGGTCGCCGAAGCGCCGCGAGATCGGCCACGGCGCACTGGCCGAGCGCGCGCTCATGCCGGTGCTCCCGAAGCGCGACGAGTTCCCGTACGCGATCCGCCAGGTGTCCGAGGCCCTCGGCTCCAACGGCTCGACGTCCATGGGCTCGGTCTGCGCCTCGACGCTGTCGCTGCTGAACGCGGGTGTCCCGCTGAAGGCGCCGGTCTCCGGCATCGCGATGGGTCTCGTCTCCGACGAGGTCGACGGCAAGACCGAGTACGTGGCGCTGACCGACATCCTCGGTGCCGAGGACGCGTTCGGCGACATGGACTTCAAGGTCGCGGGCACCAAGGAGTTCGTGACGGCGCTCCAGCTCGACACGAAGCTCGACGGCATCCCGTCCGAGGTGCTGGCGGCGGCGCTGGGCCAGGCCCGCGACGCGCGCTACACGATCCTCGAGGTCATGGCCGAGGCCATCTCCGACCCGGACGAGATGAGCGCCTTCGCCCCGCGCGTCACGTCGGTCAAGATCCCGACCGACAAGATCGGCGAGGTCATCGGCCCGAAGGGCAAGATGATCAACTCGATCACCGAGCAGACCGGTGCCGACATCTCCATCGAGGACGACGGCACGATCTACGTCGGTGCGGCGGACGGCCCCTCGGCCGAGGCCGCGATCGGCATGATCAACGCGATCGCGAACCCGCAGCTGCCGAAGGTCGGCGAGCGCTTCCTGGGCACCGTGGTGAAGACGGCCGCGTTCGGCGCGTTCGTCTCGCTGCTGCCCGGCAAGGACGGCCTCGTCCACATCTCGAAGCTGGGCAACGGCAAGCGCATCGCGAAGGTGGAGGACGTCGTCAAGATCGGCGACAAGCTCCGCGTCGAGATCGCCGACATCGACCAGCGCGGCAAGATCAGCCTGATCGTGGTGTCCGAGGACGCCGCGAAGCCGGCTGAGGCCCCCGCTGCCGCCGAGGACGCTGCTGCTGAGGCGGCTCCCGCGCAGTGAGTGCGACGAGCAACAACGTGACGGCCGCGGGTGCATCCACCCGCGGCCGTCCGCGTACTCCCGTGCTGGGCCACCTCCAGAAGCCCGGCAGCACGCGGGTGCTCGAGATGTCCGCGGGCTCCGAGGTGCGGCGCAGCATGCTGCCCTCGGGCCTGCGGGTCATCACCGAGCGCATCCCCGGCGTGCGGTCCGCCTCGGTCGGGCTGTGGGTGCAGGTCGGGTCCCGTGACGAACGGCCCGAGGTCGCGGGTGCCGCGCACTACCTCGAACACCTGCTGTTCAAGGGGACGTCGCGGCGCACGGCGGCGGCCATCGCGGAGGAGATCGACGCGGTCGGCGGCGAGCTGAACGCGTTCACCGCGAAGGAGCACACCTGCTACTACGCGCACGTCCTGGACGAAGACCTGCCGCTCGCGGTGGACCTCGTCGCGGACGTGGTGTTCGAGGCCCTGTGCGGTCCGCGCGACTTCGAGACCGAACGCGGTGTCGTGCTCGAAGAGATCGCGATGCGCGACGACGACCCCGAGGACCTGCTGCACGACGCCTTCATCGAGGCGCTGTTCGGCGGGCACGCGCTGGGCCGTCCCGTCCTCGGCACCGAGAAGTCCATCCAGGACATGCAGCGGGACAACCTCTTCTCGTTCTACAAGAAGAACTACACGTTGCCGCGCATGGTGTTCTCGGTCGCGGGCAACATCGAGCACACGCACGTGATGCGCCTGGTGCGCAAGGCGATCGGCGACCGGTTGTCGAAGCAGGGCAGCGCGGTGACGCCCCGGGCGGGCCGCGCGCGCATCGCCGACGCCCGCAAGCTGGTGCTGCACACCGACGACACCGAGCAGGCGCACATGATGCTCGGCATGAAGGGGCTCGACCGCCACGACGAGCGCCGGTTCGCGTTGAACGTGCTGAACGCGGCCGTCGGCGGTGGCATGAGCTCCCGGCTGTTCCAGGAGGTGCGCGAGCGGCGGGGCCTGGCCTACCAGGTGTACTCGTCGGTCGGGCTCTACGCGGACACCGGCACGTTCGCCGTCTACGCGGGCTGCCAGCCGGACCGCCTGGGCGAGACCGCCGGCGTCATCCGCGAGGTGCTCGTGGACGTGGCGCGCGGTGGCCTGTCGGACGCCGAGGTGGCGCGCGGCAAGGGCCAGCTGCGCGGTGCTCTCGTGCTGGGGCTGGAGGACACCAGCTCCCGGATGTCGCGCATCGGCAAGTCCGAGCTGAACTACGGCGACCACCTGAGCGTGGAAGCGACTTTGGCGCGCATCGACGCGGTGTCCGCCGACGAGGTGGCGCTGCTCGCACGTGATCTGCTGCGCCGTCCCGTCGCCGCGGCCGTGGTCGGCCCTTACGATCACGCCGACGATCTGCCGGACCAGGTACACGAGGTGATTGCATGATTCGCGTCGGAGTTCTCGGCGCGCGGGGCCGCATGGGTTCCGAGGTGGTCCGCGCGGTCGAGGCCGCGAAGGACATGGAGGTCGTGGCGGCCATCGACGCCGACGACCCGCTGCAGACCCTGGTGGATTCCGGCGCGCAGGTCGTCGTCGACTTCACGCACCCCGACGTGGTGATGGGCAACCTGGAGTTCTGCATCGGCGCCGGGATCCACTGCGTCGTCGGCACCTCCGGGTTCGACCAGGCCAAGCTGGACGCGGTCGCGGCACTGCTGGCGGACAAGCCGTCCGTCGGCGTGCTGGTGGCGCCGAACTTCGGCATCGGCGCCGTCCTGCTCATGCGCTTCTCGGAGATCGCCGCCCGCTACTACGAGTCGGCCGAGATCATCGAGCTGCACCACCCGCGCAAGGCCGACGCCCCCTCGGGCACGGCCGCGCACACGGCCCGCCTGATCGCGGCGGCGCGTTCCGGCATGGACCCGATGCCCGACGCGACCACGCAGGAGGAGCCGGGTGCGCGCGGCGCCGTCGTCGACGGCGTGCGGGTCCACTCGCTGCGGATCTCCGGCATGATCGCGCACCAGGAGGTCGTGTTCGGCGGCGAGAGCGAGACGCTCACCATCCGCCAGGACTCGTTGCACCGCACCTCCTTCATGCCCGGCGTGGTGCTGGGCGTGCGGGAGGTCGTGTCGCGGCCGGGTCTGGCCGTCGGCCTCGACAAGTACCTCGACCTGTGAAGGTCAGGCTGACGGTAGGGCTGCTGATCGCGGCCCTCGCGGTCTACTTCGTCCTGCTCGCCGGTCGCGCGGTGGCCCTGCTGCGGACCGGCGAGGTCGTCGGCGTCCTGCTCGGCGTCGGCGTGCTGATCCTGCCGCTGCTCGGCGTGTGGCTCGTGTACTCGAACCTGCGCTTCGGGTGGGAGACCGAGAAGATGGCCCGCGAGCTCGACGCGGACGGGCTGCTACCGGACGTCTCGCACCTGCCGCGCCGGCCGTCCGGGCGGGTCGACCGGGACGCCGCCGACTCGTGGTTCGAGGAGCGGCGGGCCGAGGTCGAGGCCTCGCCGGACGACTGGCGGACCTGGTTCCGCCTCGCCTACGCGTACGACGTCGCGGGGGACCGCGGCCGGGCGCGGCAGACGATGCGGAAGGCGATCGAGCTGCACTCGTGAACGAAGCCCCGGGCCCATCGGTCCGGGGCTTCTCGCTGTGATGAGCCTTGCTGGTGCGCACTGCGCGAGGTCATCCCGGGCAGGGCCGACGACGACCTCGCCCTCGAACTGCTCGCCACCGTCAAGACCGTCGCCCTGCAGGTGGTCGACCGGCACGGTGGCTGCCAGGTGCTCACCACGCTGGGCGACGAGCAGCACAACCGCCACCCGCACCGGCACGTCGCGGTCGGTGAGGGCGTCGCCCGGTTCGTGCGGCGCGGCTGAGCTATCCCCGGAGCACCGCGGCGATCAGTTCCGCCGCCAGGTCGCCCTTCTGCACGACCAGCACGTCCTCCAGCCCGAGCCAGCCGGCCATCAGCCGCAGCTCCGCGGCCAGCTCGGCCGCCACCCGAGGCCGGTCCACACCCTCCTCGGCCCAGGCCGACTGCACCCGCAGCACGCCCGCCGCCCGGTCGGCCTTGATGTCCACGCGGCCCACCAGCTCCCCGTCGAGCAGGAACGGGAACACGTAGTACCCGTGCACGCGCTTGGGCTCCGGCACGTAGATCTCGATGCGGTACCGGAAACCCCAGATGCGCTCCGTCCTGGCCCGCTCCCAGATCAGCGGGTCGAACGGGCACAGCAGGGCGCGGCCGGTGACCCGGCGGGGCGCGGAGGCGTCGCGGTGCCGGTAGCCCGCGGCACGCCAGCCGTCGACGGCCACGGGTTCGAGGACGCCCTCCTCGACCAGGGACGCCACCGCGGCCTGCGAGCGGCGGGGGTCCAGGCGGTAGTAGTCGCGCAGGTCGGGTTCGGTGGCCACGCCCAGGGCGACGGCGGAGCGCTGGACCAGTTCGCGGGCGCCCTCATCGGGCGTGTACCTCCGCTCCAGGACGTCGGCCGGGATCACGCGCTCGGTCAGGTCGTACAGGCGCTCGAACGAGCGGCGGGTGCCGGTGGTCAGGACGCCGACCCCGAAGAGGACCTCGCAGACGCGCTTGACCTCGGACCAGTCCCACCAGGGGCCCTTCGCGCGGCCGGAGTCGCCCATCAGGGCCTTCTCCAGGGCGCCTGCGCCGATCGGGCCGAGCTCCTTCACGGCGGCGAGCACGTCGTCCACCAGTTGCGGCGAGCGTTCGAGGATCGTCCGGTAGTTCTGCCACCAGCCGCGCTTCTTGGCTCCCGAGTGGAACAACGGCCAGTCCGCGACCGGCACCAGGGAGGCCTCGTGCGCCCACGTCTCGACCAGCATGCGCGGCTTGCGGGCCGAGTGCGTCCAGGCGGCCTCGTCGAGCAGCGAAGGCGCGTAGGCGCCCAGGCGGGAGAACAGCGGCATGTAGTGCGCGCGCACGGCCACGTTCACCGAGTCGATCTGCAGCAGCTGCACGCGGGACAGGACTCGTTGCAGGTGCCTGCGTGTGGCCGCCGACGGCCTCGGGTCGGTGAAACCTTGCGCGCCCAGCGCGATCCGGCGGGCCACGTCCGCACTCATCCTCTGCACGAGGGCGATGGTGCCACGCACCCCTGACAATTCCGGCGTCGATAAGGTGCGTCCATGGCCGACGCCGGCGTGCACACCGCCACCGCTGCTGATCTCGCGGAGATCGTCCGCATCCACCGGGAGACCTGGCGGCTCGCCTACGCCGACCTGCTGCCGTCCGAGGTGCTCGACACGCTCGACACCGACGACGCGTGGTCGAGCGCCATCCAGCTCGGCGCGGTGCTGAAGGCGACCGAGGGGGAGTGGACGGTCGGGTTCGTCGTGGCGAGCAAGGCGCCCGAGGACGAGGTGGCGAAGGCCGACGGGTCGTTGCCGGAGGACGCCGCGACGACGGCGCTCCTGAGCGTCCTCGTGGAACCCCGCTGGGGCCGCAGGGGTCACGGCACGCGGCTCGTCGCGGAGGCCGGCAGGCGGCTGGGCGAGACGGGGGCCACCAGGGGCATCGCGTGGGTGCCGGAGGCCGACAAGGCGTCGAGGAACTTCTACGAGCGACTGGGCTGGACGGGGGACGGCACGGTGCGCACTTTGGACGCTGCCGGGCGTCCGCTGCGCGAGGTCCGGGTGTCCGGTCCGCTGAGCGTCCGGCTCGACGACTGACATCTGTGTAACCTCGGCACGGTGCTCGCCTTGGTTGGCCTCACCTTCGGGGTCGCGCTCGGCTCGGCCGTCATTCCCCTGATCAGCATCGAGATGTTCGTCCTGGGGCTTTGCGCGCGCTGGCCGGACACGTCGTTCTGGGTCGTCGGCGCCTCGGTCGCCGTGGGCCAGGTGCTGGGCAAGCTCCTGTACTTCTACGCGGCGCGCGGCGACATCCACCTGCCGAAGTTCCTGCACCGCAAGCCCAGCGACAAGCCGTCGAGGCTGAGGCGCTGGTTCGGGCCCGGCACGCGCCCGCACCGCTGGGCCGAGTGGATCCACGACAAGTGCCGGGCGCACCCGAACTGGATGGCCGGCACCCACGGGGTGAGCGCGCTGGTGGGGGTGCCGCCGTTCATGGCGACGAGCGTGCTCGCCGGGCTCTCGGGCATGTCGACGCTGATGTTCGTCGCCACCGGCATGGTCGGCCGCTTCGCGAGGTTCAGCCTCCTCGCGGCCTCCCCGGCCGTCGTGATGGCGTGGTTCTAGTAGCTGAAGAAGATCGACGCCGTCACGGAGAAGGCGATCAACACGGCTGCCACGGTGATTCGCGCTGAGTCGAGCACGGTTCTGAAGTTATCGATTCCGAACCGCTGAAAGCCAGGCTCGGGCAGGTGGTAGCCGGATGATCTGGCTCTCACCTGCCCGGTTTTCGCCCGGTTATTC
Organism: Lentzea sp. DG1S-22; assembly: GCF_036321065.1. NCBI lineage: Bacteria > Bacillati > Actinomycetota > Actinomycetes > Pseudonocardiales > Pseudonocardiaceae > Lentzea > Lentzea sp. DG1S-22. The sequence continues at coordinate 7,588,221 of NZ_CP143276.1, forward strand.
GAGGACGAGAACGCCGTCGGGCAGTCCGGGGATCTCGTAGGAGTGCCACATCGGGCGCCAGCCGGGTACCTCCAGCATGCGGCGCATGTCCGCGAACCCGGACAGCCAGCCGAGCCACGACCCGTAGGGCGGGTCGGCGGGGTCGAAGCCGCTCTGCACGAACGTCAGCCGCGTCTTGCCCTCGGAGCCCTTCAGCTCCCAGGACGACACCATCCCGTCCGGGAACTCGATCGCGAAGTGCTCCTCGTCGAGGGCGACGACCTTCGCCGGGTTCGGCTCGTCCTCGAAGCTGCCCATCGCCCAGCGGCCGCCGACGTGCGGCTCGATCGAGCACCGCGCCCCGAAGTACCGCGCGAACACCTCCTCGTCGGTCAGCGCGTGCAGGACGGCACCGGGTGATGCCGCGATGTCGACCTCGATCCGCTGCTCCGGCGTCGAGAAGTCGCACAGCGCGAAGACCGGCCGGCCCTCGACGTGCTCCACCAGGTTCGCGAGCGCCAGCGACCAGAACGTCTGGATGACGCCCGTGCCGCCCTCGTCCTCGATGCCCGCGCCCCACTGCGGGTACGGCGACTGCGTCGCGACGATCAGCGTCTGGCCGTCGCGCTCCTCCACGCCGAGCTCGAGCGTGTACTCGGTGCCCTGCAACAGCCACGAGAAGCGCACACCGGTCGGGGTGACCTCCAGCAGCTTCTGCCGGCCGCGCTCGCCCTCCGGCGTGTAGCGACCCCAGAACTCGTAGACGCCCTGCTCGAGGTCCACGTCGGCGTGTTCGGCGAGCCACACCCGCATGTCGTCGGCCGTCGTCAGCGCCCGGCGGATCCGGGCGGGGTCGGCGGTGGTGCGTACGCGGACAACTCCGGTGCTCATCGATCGTCTCCCTTGGGGTAGCAGGCGAGCGCGATGCGGAACGCATCCCCTTCCGCGCCGCCGTATCGGGTGAAGAGGTCCTGCAACGTCGTCTGCAGCTCGGCCAGGAACTCCTGGCGCTCCTCCGGCCGCACCCGGATCTCTCCGGACACGCCGACGGACGGCAGTTCGCTCGACCTGTCGAGCGCCGCCACGTCGACCTGGATCTGCTCCGCGAGGTCCACGAGGTGCCCCAGGGCCAGTTCGTCGCGGGCCCCGATCCGGCCGACCAGGCGGGGCGACAGCCAGTACGACCGCGCCACGGCCTGGTAGAGGCCCTCCTGGACGCCGCGCACCTTCCGCTCGGCGACCTGGGTGGCCAGACCGGCCTTGACCAGCTGTTTGACGTGGTAGTGCACGCGTTGCGGGGTCTGGTCGAGCACCTCGGCGACCTCGGTGCACGAGCGCGGCGCGGCGAGCTGCCGCAGCACCTCCACGCGCTGCGGCTTGAGCAGGGTCTCGGCCTGCTCCATCCGGTCCAGGTAGATGACGTCTCTCATCGCAAAAAACACTTTGAACGTTCAAAAGTCTTTTGTCAATCGCATGAACAAGTATCGACTGACAGATATTGAAATCTGTCAGTTGTTGCGGCAGGCTGGAGAACATCGAAGAGACGAAGGGGTTCGAAATGCAGAAGCGCCAGCTCGGAGCCACCGGTCCGGTCGTGTCCGCCCTCGGTCTGGGGTGCATGGGCATGTCCAACGCCTACGGCCCGGCCGACCGCGACGAGAGCATCGCGACCGTGCGGGCGGCCCTGGACGCGGGTGTCACGTTGCTCGACACCGGTGACTTCTACGGCCAGGGCCACAACGAGATGCTCATCGCCGAGGCGATCAGGGGCCGTCGCGACGAGGCCCAGCTCAGCGTCAAGTTCGGCGGCCTGCGCGACGCCGACGGCGCGTTCATCGGGTTCGACACCCGTCCGGCCGCCGTGGCCAACTTCCTCGCGTACTCGCTGCAGCGGCTCGGCACCGACCACGTCGACGTCTACCGGCCGGCGCGCCTCGACCCGGCCGTGCCGATCGAGGACACCATCGGCGCCATCGCCGAGCAGGTCGAGAAGGGCCGCGTCCGGCACATCGGCCTGAGCGAGGTCGGGCCCGAGACCATCCGCCGCGCCCACGCCGTGCACCCGATCGCCGACCTGCAGATCGAGTACGGCCTGCTGGAACGCGGTGTCGAGCGGGAGATCCTCCAGGTCACCCGTGAGCTCGGCATCGGCATCACCGCGTACGGCGTGCTGTCGCGCGGCCTGATCTCCGCCACCCCGCTCGCCCTCGGCGCGGACGACTGGCGCGGCCACGCGCCGCGGTTCCAGGGCGACAACCTGACCCGCAACCAGGACCTCGTCGACAAGCTCGGCGAGCTCGCGCGGGACAAGGGCGTCACGGTCGCGCAGCTCGCCATCGCGTGGGTGGCGGCGCGCGGTGAGGACGTGGTGCCTCTTGTCGGCACGACGAAGCGTGCGAGGCTGACGGAGGCGATCGGTGCCGTCGACGTGACGTTCACCGAACGGGAATTGCAGGAGATCGAGGCTGTCGTCCCTGTCGGGGCAGCTGCGGGCACGCGCTACGCGGCCGAGCAGATGGCCGTGCTGGACAGCGAGAGGTGAGTGGGAAGTGGCGGAGGCGCTGACCGCGGAGGCGATCCTCGCGGCGACCGAAGAGGTGCTGCGCAGGTACGGTCCCGCCAAGGCGACGGTGGTCGACGTCGCCAAGGCGCTCGGGGTCAGCCACGGCAGCGTCTACCGCCACTTCGCCACCAAGGCCGCGCTGCGCGAGGCGGTGACCAGGCGCTGGCTCGACGCGATCCACGAGGAGATGGAGCCCGCGTTCGACCGGGAGGTCCCCGCCTCGCGGATGCTCAGGGACTGGCTGCAGAAGCTCTTCGACAAGAAGCGGCGCTCGCACACCGAGGACCTGGAGCTGTTCACCACGTTCCGCACGCTCGTCGGCGAGAGCAGCGCCGTCGTCGAGTACCACCTGGGGCACCTCGTGGGGCAGCTCACGCGCATCATCCAGGCCGGAGTGGATACCCACGAGTTCGTGACGGACGACGTCGGCAGGACGGCGCAGGCGGTGTGGGACGCGACGCAGGTGTTCCACCACCCGGCTCACGCCCAGGAGTGGGGGAATCCTCACATTCAGGACGCGTTCGACGCGGTCGTCTCCCTGGTCGTCGCCGGACTGCGGTACAACCGAATCCCAAGTGCCGCAGGCGATGCTTGAGGGTCACGGAGGTGAGCGGTGCCGCCTGACGAGTGGATCGATCTGCTGGGAGCGCCCGAGAGGCGCCCGGACCCGGTTGACTGGGACGCGGTCAGGGCACGGGCCGGCACGGCGCTGCCCGGCGACTACGTGCACCTCGTCGAGGCCTACCCCCCGCTCATCGTCGGTGGCTACGTTCGCATCCTCCACCCAACGGCGCGTGCCGGTTTCATGAACTGGATGTCAACAGCGCCCAAGATGTTGCGCGCGTTGCGCCGCCAGCCGGGTCTGCGGGCACACCCGGAGTCCCCGGCCTGCTGCCCTGGGGCATGACCGTGAACGGCGACCACTGCCTCTGGGTGACCGGGGGAGAGCCGGACGAGTGGACCGTGATGATCACGGACATGCGGCAGAAGTGGTCCTACGACGGCACTTTCTCGAGTTTCACCAGGAAGTTCCTGACCGCGGAGATCCGCTGCCCGCTCTTCCCGGACGACGTCCCCGGCGGCTCCAAGCCGTTCCAGGAGCCGTAGGGACGCCGTCCGGTTCCCTCCCGACCCCCCGGTCAGCTCGATGCGGCGGTCACCAGCGCGTTGCCGCTGCCCGTGCGGCCCGTGACCGACAGCACGGCGTCGCCCAGCGGTTCCGCCGAGACGTCGAGGTCGCTGCGGGCGGTGCCGGACGTGGACACGAGGTCGATGCGCGCGAGCGCCCCCTGGCGGATGCCGACGCGGATGTGACCCGACCCGGTGCCGAGGTGGATCTCGCCCGAGGCGGCGTCGGCGACGGTGAGGTCGCCGCTGCCGGTGCGCACCTGGACGTCGCCCTGCACCGCACCCAGCCAGACGTCGCCGGTGCCGGTGACCAGCGTGGTGGTGCCCCCGACCGACGACACCTCGACGTCACCGCTGCCCGTCTTCGCCTTCAGCGACGAGAGCATCGTGCCGAGGCGCACGGTGCCGGCGCCGGAGTTCACCTTGGTCTCGCCAGTTGCCCGGTCCGCGGACACGTTGCCGGTGCCGGTGTTCAGGTCCAGACGGCCCGCACCCCCGGTCACGGTCACGTCCGCCGCACCGGTCCGTGAAGACACGTGCGAACCGACGGGTGCCGTCACCACCACCGAGAGCGGCACCGCGCGCAAGGGCAGAGCCTTCGACGACTCGATGCGCAAGCGGTTGCCCAGCAGTTCGACGCGGGCGTCGCGCACGGCGTCCTCTGGCCCGGCCGGCGCGGCGGTCTTGTCGGGGCCGAACTGGCCGCTGACCCAGCTCAGCACGCCGGCCAGCCCCTCGGTCCACGTGTTGCCGGCGCCGGGGTCGTGCCGCACCTCGACGTGCACTCCGGGCGCGTCGACCAGCTGCACCTGCACGCGGCCGCTGAGCAGCGAGATGTCGATCTCGGCGGTGCCCGCGGGCTCGAAGCTCTGCCGGCGCACCACGCCGGTCTGGTCCTGTTCGGTCATCCCGCTCACCCCTGCACCCATCCGCGGACGCGCGAGCCCGAGCCCGCGTTCCCGCTCCACCCCTTGTGCTGGTGCTTGTGCTTGCCGTGCACGGCACCCCCGACGGCCTGCTGGATGAACGAGTTCAGCGACACGCCCTGGGCCGCGGCGGCGGCCTCGGCCTTCGACTTGAGCTCGTTGATCATCCGCAGGGTGATGCGGCTGATGTCACCCGTGGCGTCACCGGCGCCGAAGCCCGGTGCCTCCTGGCGCGGGGCGGGCTCCGGCTCCGGCTCGGCCGACCCGGTGACGACCACCTGCACGTCCCGCCCGGCCAGCCGGACGTCCACGACCTGGCCGTCCAGGGAGGCGGTGACCTCCGCGGCCAGGTCGGACAGTGCGTTCATGATTGCCAGTCGCGCGGCTGGCTCGAGCGCTGCGGACAACGCGGCGGCCGTTCGACGGGTGTTCTCGTCCCCCGCAGATGCGGCCGTCGCCAGGTCCTCGCGCAGTGACGCGATGTACGGCGACAGATCCATGACACCACTATGACGTCACTTGCGACATCGTGCAACCAACTCGTGGTGTCAGGGCTAATGTCGGCTCATGCCGAGAGTGCGCTTGGTGGCGAAAACCGAGTTCATCCCGCCGGACGACGTGCCGTGGACGACCGACGCGGACGGCGGCGCGGCGCTCGTCGAGTTCGCCGGCCGGGCCTGCTACCAGTCGTGGGACCGCTCGAACCCCATGACGAACACCAACGCGACGTTCCTGCACCACCTGCTCGACGTCGGCCACCTCGCCGCGTTCGAGCACGGCAGCGCCTCGCTCTACCTGACCGAGCTGCCGCGGTCGCTCACCCACGAGCTGATCCGGCACCGGCACTTCTCGTACTCGCAGCTGTCCCAGCGCACCGACCCGACCGACGTCGTCGAGCCCTCGCTGATCGCCGAGGACCCGGAGCTGCACGCCCGCTTCGTCGCCGCCACCGAGGCGAGCCTGAAGGCGTACGAGGACCTGGTGAAGAGCCTGGAGAAGACCGTCAACGGCCGGCGCGCGCGGCAGATCGCACGGTCCGTGCTGCCCAACGCCACCGGCACCGAGATCGTCGTGACGGGCAACTACCGCTCGTGGCGGCACTTCATCGCGATGCGCGCGACCGAGCACATCAACGTCGAACTGCGCGAGCTCGCCGTCGCCTGCCTGCGCGAACTGGTGAAGGCCGCTCCCAACGCGTTCGCGGACTTCGTCATCTCGACACTCCCGGACGGCACGGAAGTTGCCTCCAGCCCGCTCGTGGTTGAAGGCTGACGTCCATGAAGCGGCTCATCGTGGACGTCCGGCCCGGCGAATACGCGGTCACGCGCCTGGCACCGGACGCACCCGTCCCCACCGGGCTGCTCGACCTCACCGACGTGCTGGTGTCCGTGACCAGGACCCCGGCCGAGCTGTCGATCATCGCCCCCGCGTCGTCCGCACCGGGCGGCGACGTGTCGGAGAAGGGCTGGCGGCTGCTCACCGTGCGGGGGCCGCTCGAGTTCACGCTCACCGGCATCATGGCCGCCCTCGCGGGTGAACTGGCGGCGGCGGGCGTCTCGCTGTTCGCGCTGTCCACTTACGACACCGACCACCTGCTCGTGAAGCAGGCCGACCTCGGCCGCGCCGTGAAGGCGTTGCGTGCCGCGGGTCACGAACTGGTTGTAGCGCCGGAAGCCTAGGAACCGATCCTCCGGTTGGCGGGTCTCAAGCACCGTCAACGCCCCCGGTTCCGAGGTTGTAGGAGCGCACGTTGCACGGACAGGCAGTCGAACCACGCGTCATCGCGGGCAGGTACGCCCTGGTGGCGGAGCTCGGCCGCGGTGGCATGGGCATCGTGTGGAGGGCCCAGGACCGTCACATCGGGCGCTTCGTCGCCATCAAGGAACTGCACCTGCCGGACGGCATCGCGCACGAGGAACGCCGTGTGCTCGAAGAGCGCGCTCTGCGTGAGGCGCGCACCGCCGGCAAGCTCAACGACCCGTCCATCGTGACGGTCTACGACGCGATCAACGAGAACGGCACGACCTACATCGTCATGGAGCTGGTCGAGGCGGCGACGCTGTCGACGCTGATCAGCGCCCACGGCCCGATGCCGCCGAACCAGGTCGTCTCGATCGCGCTGCAGGCGTTGTCCGCGCTGGAGACCGCGCACGCGGCCGGGATCGTGCACCGGGACGTGAAGCCGGGCAACCTGATGGTCCGCCCGGACGGCAAGGTCAAGCTCACCGACTTCGGCATCGCGCAGGCCGTCGACGACCCGCGCCTCACGACCAGCGGCAGCCTCATCGGCTCGCCCGCCTACATGTCGCCGGAGCGCATCCACGGCCACGAGGCCGGTCCCGCGTCCGACCTGTGGGCGCTGGGCGCGACCCTCTGCTACGCCGTCGAGGGCTGGAGCCCGTTCGAGCGCTCCTCCACGGCCTCGACGCTGCACGCGATCATGAGCGAGACCCCGCGCCTCACCCGCGCGACGGGCGTGCTCAGCGCCGTGATCACCGGTCTGCTGATCGCCGACCCGAACGCCCGCCTGTCCGGCCCGCAGGCCCGCGCGATGCTCTCCAGCATCGGCAACCAGCCGACGCCGCCCACCGGCATCCCGCCCCAGGCGACGCAGCAGTACCAGCATCCTGCGGCCGCCGACCCCGCGAAGAAGAAGCGCAACCGCGTCCTCGCGCTGGTCGGCGCCGCCGTGATCGCCGTGGCGGCGTTCACCGGCGGCATCTTCACGCACAGGGCGTTCACCGCGCCCGGAGGCGGCAGCGGCAGCCAGGCGCTGACCTACGGCGAGGGCGCCGAGGTCCCGGTGTTCGGCCTGTACGAGAACACGTGCGGCCTCGGCGACGTCGCGCCGACCAAGCTGCTCAACTCCGACACCCGCGAGGAGTGCGACAAGCCGCACGACTTCGAGGTGTTCGACGTGATCGACACCCTGCCGCTGCAGACGAACCTGCCGGACGCGGCGTATCCGGGCGTCGACGCGCTGAAGAGCCTCGGCGTGGCGCGCTGCGAGATGACGCTGAACTCGGAGTGGATCAAGGACGGCTCGAAGCTCGAGGTCACCACCCTGGTTCCCGGCGAGAGGGCGTGGACCAAGGACAAGAGCGGCAACGCCGACCGCAAGATCTGGTGCGTGGCCGGCAACAAGGACGGCAGCAAGCTCGACGGAAGCATCAGCGCGAAGAAGGACAACTGAACGTGAAGAGAAGGATCGCTCCCGCCCTGCTCGTCCTCGGCTGCGTGGCCGCGTTGACGGCCTGCGGGAACAACGAGGACAAGTTCGTCTCCGAGCTCAAGGCCGCCGGGTTCAGCAACCCCGGCGAGCCCAGCACCGAGAAGGAGAAGAAGTCCAAGAAGGTCGGCAAGCGCACCGTCAAGTCCTCGGAGAAGACCATCGAGGTGGTGGTGCGGGTGAAGGGCTGCGACCTGGAGATGGCCAAGATCTCCGGCCAGTCCGGCTACTGGCTCGACGAGCTGCACGTGAACGGGCAGGAACCGGAATGGCCCGGCTACCCGGAGAACCTGAACCGCGACCAGGTCGTCAAGCTGCTCGCGGACAGCTCGGCCAAGCCGGCGGGGTTCCAGGGCTGCTATAAGCCGAACGAGCCCTGACCCGCCGCTGTGGTGCAATGGTCGGGTGAGTCTCGCCCGCGATGAACGCAAGGCACTCGTCGACCTGATGACCGAGCTCGGCCCGGACGCGCCCACGCTGTGCGACCCCTGGCGGACCTTGGACCTGGCCGCACACCTCGCGATCCGCGAGAGGCGGCCCGACACCGCACCCGGCATCGTGCTGCCGGTCTTCGCCTCCTGGACCGGGAAGGTCCAGGAGGACTACAAGCACAAGGCGTGGAGTGAGCTCTTGGACCTGGTGCGCACACCGCCGTTCTGGATCAAGCCGATCGACGACCTGATGAACACCGCCGAGTACTTCGTGCACCACGAGGACGTGCGCCGCGCTCAGGCCGGCTGGGAGCCACGGCCGTACGACGCGCGGCGCGAGGCGACGCTGTGGAAGGTGCTGCCGCTCACCGCGCGCATGACGTACAAGTCGTCGCCGGTCGGCGTCACCCTGGTGCGCCCCGACGGCGAGCACGTCGTCGCCAAGCAGGGCGCGAACGGCGTGGTGATCACGGGTGAGGTGCCCGAGCTCGTGATGCTCGCGTTCGGGCGCGACCAGGTCCGTGTGGAATACAGCGGTGACCCCGACTCGGTGCAACGTGTGCGGTCGTTGAACCGAAGCGTGTGAACTCGGGTAGTTTCTGCGCATGCCAGGAAGCCCCTACGCAGGGCCGGACCGCCCGTTCGGCCGCGTTCTCACCGCCATGGTCACCCCGTTCGACCCCCGCGGCGAGGTCGATCTCCCCAAGGCGCAGGAACTGGCGAAACACCTGGTGGACTCGGGCAACGACGGCCTGGTCGTGAACGGCACGACCGGGGAGAGCCCGACGACGACCGATCGCGAGAAGGCCGCGCTGCTCACCGCCGTCGTCGAGGCCGTGGGCGACCGCGCCACCGTGGTCGCCGGCGCCGGCACCTACGACACGGCCCACAGCGTCCACCTGGTGCAGCAGGCCTCGAAGGCCGGCGCGCACGGTGTGCTGGTCGTGACGCCGTACTACTCGCGTCCGCCGCAGGAAGGCCTGCTGGCGCACTTCACCGCCGTCGCCGACGCCTCCGAGGTGCCGGTGATGCTCTACGACATCCCGCCGCGCGCGGTCGTGCCGATCGAGGTCGACACCCTCCTGCGCCTGGCGGAACACCCGCGGATCCTGGCCGTGAAGGACGCCAAGGGCGACCTGCACGCGGGCAGCAGGGTGATCGCGAGCACCGACCTCGCCTACTACTCGGGTGACGACCCGCTGAACCTGCCGTGGCTGTCCGTTGGCGCCGTCGGGTTCGTGAGCGTCATCGGCCACCTCGCGGCGGACCGCCTCCGCGACATGGCCGACGCCTACGAGTCGGGTGACGTCGTGCGCGCGAAGGAGATCCACGAGTCGCTGCTGTCGCTGCTGCGGCCCTTCCGCCGGGTACCCGGCGTGACGTACACGAAGGCGGCGCTGCGCCTGCGCGGACTGGACGTGGGCGAACCGCGTCTGCCGCTGGTGCCGGCCGCCGCCGAGGACATCGAGGCCATCGCGGCCGAACTGGGAGTCAACGCGTGACCCAATCGACCGAACTGCCGCCCCCACTGCCGGAAGGCGGCCTCCGCGTCGTCGCACTCGGCGGAATTGGCGAGGTCGGCCGCAACATGACCGTCTTCGAGCACGCCGGCAGGCTGCTCGTGGTCGACTGCGGCGTTCTCTTCCCCGAAGACGACCAGCCGGGCGTCGACCTGATCCTGCCCGACTTCCGCGCCATCGAGGACCGGCTCGACGACATCGATGCCATCGTCCTGACGCACGGCCACGAGGACCACATCGGCGCGGTCCCGTTCCTGCTGAAGCTGCGCCCCGACGTGCCGGTCGTGGGCTCCCGCTTCACGCTGGCGCTGCTCGCCGCCAAGTGCCGCGAACACCGCCAGAACCCGCGGCTCGTCGAGGTCCGCGAGGGCGAGCGCCGCTCGTTCGGCCCGTTCGAGCTCGAGTTCTTCGCGGTCAACCACTCGATCCCGGACGCGCTGGCCGTCGCCATCCGCACGTCCGCCGGCCTGGTGCTGCACACCGGTGACATCAAGCTGGACCAGCTGCCGCTCGACGGCCGCCTGACCGACCTCGCGGGCTTCTCCCGCCTGGGCGACGAGGGCGTGGACCTCTTCCTGGTCGACTCGACCAACGCCGAGGTGCCCGGCTTCGTGGTGCCCGAGCGCGAGATCGGCCCGGTGCTCGAGAACGTGATCCGCAAGGCGGACCAGCGGGTCATCGTGGCCTGCTTCGCCTCGCACGTGCACCGCGTGCAGCAGGTGCTCGACGTGGCCGTGCAGTACAAGCGCAAGGTCGCCTTCGTCGGCCGCTCGATGGTCCGCAACATGGGCATCGCGTCGGACCTGGGCTTCCTGAACGTGCCGGACGGCCTGTTCGTCGACCTCGACGAGGCCATGCGGATGCAGGAGGACGAGGTCCTCTTCGTCTCGACCGGGTCGCAGGGCGAGCCGCTGTCCGCGCTGTCGCGCATGGCCCGCGGCGAGCACCGCCAGATCTCGATCCGCGAGGGCGACACGGTGATCCTCGCGTCGTCGCTCATCCCGGGCAACGAGAACGCGGTCTTCAACGTCGTCAACGGCCTCGCCAAGCTCGGCGCGACCGTCGTGCACCAGGGCAACGCCAAGGTCCACGTCTCCGGCCACTCCCCGGCCGGTGAGCTGCTGTTCCTCTACAACGCCGTGCGGCCGTCGAACGTGATGCCGGTGCACGGCGAATGGCGTCACCTGCGCGCGAACGCCGCTCTGGCCGTGGCCACCGGTGTCGCCGAGGACCACGTCGTGATCGCCGAGGACGGCGTGGTCGTGGACCTCATCGACGGCAAGGCGGCGGTGTCCGGCCGAGTCGTCGTCGGCCACGTGTACGTCGACGGCCTGTCCGTGGGCGACGTCGGCGAGTCGACGCTGTCCGACCGCCTGGTGCTGGGCGAGGGCGGCTTCATCTCGATCTCGGTCGCCATCGACACGGCTTCCGGCCGCGCCGTGACGTCACCGACGATCTCCGGCCGCGGCTTCTCCGACGACCCCAAGGCGCTGGAGGCCGTCGTGCCGCTCGTGGAGATGGAACTCGCGCGCACGGAGGCCGAGGGCATCACGGACACGCACCGGGTCGCACAGGCCGTGCGGCGCGTTGTCGGGCGTTGGGTCGCGGAGACCTACCGCCGCCGTCCGATGATCGTTCCGACCGTCATTCCGGTCTGACACTTCGAATGGAATAGCGCGTTTCTCCGTGACCCTGCTGTGATCTGCGTCCCCCTCGTCCGATAAGGTTTGATCCCAGACCATGGACGAGGGGGTTCGCCCAATGGCCGACGTCTTCAGCCCACCGGGCAAAGACGACGTTCTCCTTCCACCGATCTTCACCTGGCACGACCCGTTCGGTCTGCCGTTCGACGTCCCGGTGACCAAACCGCAGGTCCTGCTGGTCCTGTCCGTCGTGATCATCCTGACGTTCTTCCTGGTCACCACCAGGAACCTGAAGCTCGTCCCGTCGCGCTGGCAGTTCGCCGCCGAATCGGTCTACGACTTCGGCCGCAACACGATCGCGCGTGAGCAGATCGGCGCCAAGGAATTCGCGCCGTACGTGCCGTTGATCGTCAGCATCTTCTGCTTCGTGCTCGTGAACAACCTCTACGGGCTCATCCCGCTCGTGCAGTTCCCGACGTTCACGCACAGCGGCTTCCCGTTCGCCGTGGCACTGCTGGTGGTCTTCCCGCTCTACCACTACGTGGGCATCCGCAAGTTCGGCCTGAAGGGCTACCTGCGCAACCAGTTCGTCATCCCGGACGTGCCGAAGCCGGTGCTGTGGGGCCTGCTGATCCCGACCGAGGTGATCCTCAAGTTCTTCTTCGACCCGGTCAACCTCGCGATCCGGGTGTTCGCGGCGATGTTCGCCGGGCACCTGCTGATCCTGGTGTTCACGCTCGGCAGCGAGTTCATGCTGCTGCAAGCGCCGATCCACCTGAAGCCGGTGTCGGCGCTGGGGTTCGCGCTGGCGATCGCGCTGTTCTTCCTGGAGGCGCTGGTGCAGGTGCTGCAGGCGTACATCTTCGCGTTGCTGTCGGCGCACTTCATCGGGCGCGCGCTGGCCGAGCAGCACTAGGCCGCCGCCCCCGAGCGCTCAGGGGCGCTGGCACACCAGGTGCAGCGACTCCTCGGGCGTGGCGCCGGGGAACGACGGCGTGAACACCGGACGGCTGCGGCGCACGACCCGCAGGCCGACCTCGCCGAGGTGCTTCTCGAAGTTCTCCTCGGAGAACGACGACACCTGGATCTCCTGGCCCATCCAGGGCAGGGTGACCTGTTCGACGTCGATCGGCACCGTGGCGAGGAAGAAGTGGCCGCCCGGCCGCAGCCACGCGGAGACCTGGCCGAGGGTCCGGACGATCTCGGCCTGGGTCATCTGCAGCAGCGAGAAGACCGCGCAGATGACGTCCCACGAGCCGGGCGGCGACTCGAAGTCGCGGATGTCGATCTTGTGGAACGTGGCGTCGGGGACCTGGGAGGACGCGAGGTCGACCATGACCGGCGAGACGTCGAGGCCGGTGACCCTCATGCCGGCCCTGGTGAGGGTGCGCGCCACGGGAACGCCTGTGCCGCAACCGATGTCGAGCACCCGCGAGCCCGAGGGCTGCGTCGCGGCGAACCAGGCGAGAGTGCCGTGCAGTGCCGGCTGGTGCGACCAAGCGCGTTGGTACTCCAGCCCGAGCGTGTCGAAGACCTCGGCCGCGTTCATGCCCCGCCCCTCATTTCGACCCAATCCACCTCTTGTGAAGTGTGGAGAACCTCTCTGCACGGCTTCTGGATGGCTTCTGGACGGATCCTGACGGTAGGTTGCCGGGTGACTGCGGACAGCGACGAAGTGAGATGGAAGTTGCAGAACGAGTTGCGCGTCAGCTTGCTGGGCGCGCTCGCGGCCACGGTGGGCGGCGAGGCGCTCGCGCTCGGTCCGCCGCGGCAGAGGGCCGTGCTGGCCGTGCTCGCGTTGCGGGCGAACCACGTCGTGTCGCGCAGCGAACTGATCGACGCGGTCTGGGGTGACGAGCCACCGGCCAGCGCCGACAACGGCATCCACACCTACGTCGCGGGACTGCGCAGGCTCTTCGAACCCGGCAGGGCTTCGCGCGCGCCGAGCTCCGTGCTGCTCTCCACGGACGCTGGATATTTGCTGAGGCTCCCATCCGGCAGTTCGGACGCCGCGGTGTTCCGCGCTCATCTGGACGAGGCCGCGCGTCTGCGTGAGAAGCCCGCAGAGGCTCTCGCGCAGTTCGACGCGGCGTTGGGGCTGTGGCGTGGCATCGCTCTCGAAGGCGTGCCGGGGCCGTTCGCTGCGGTGGAACGCGCGCGCTTGGCCGAAATGCGGCTCACGGCCGTGGAGCAGCGTGCGGCGTTGATGCTGTCGGTCGGGCGTGAGGCCGAGGTGGCGGCGGAGCTGACGACGCTGGTGAGCGCGCATCCGTTGCGGGAGAGGCTGCACGGCCTGCTGATGTCGGCGCTGTACCGCTGCGGCCGGCAGGCCGAAGCGCTCGCCGCCTACGCGGACCTGCGCCGGGTGCTGGTCGAGGAGCTCGGCATCGAGCCCGGTCCGGAACTGCGCCGGCTCCACGAGCAGCTGCTCGTCGGCCGTCACGACCCGGAGCCCGAACCGGCGGCGCCCGTGCTCGTGCCCGTTCAGCTGCCGCACGAGGTCCGCGACTTCACAGGCCGGGAGAAGGAGCTGGCGAAGCTCGCCGAAGTCGTTCCGCACGACCACTCGCCGGTGCTCGTCGCGATCACCGGCACCGGCGGCGTCGGCAAGACGGCGCTCGCGGTCAGGTTCGCGCACCAGGTGGCGGCGCGCTTCCCGGACGGGCAGCTGCACGTCGACCTGCGCGGGTTCGACGCCTCGTCGCCGCCGGTGCAGCCCTCGGCGGCGTTGCACCAGCTGCTGCAGAGCCTCGGCGTGCCGGCCGAACGCATCCCGGACGACCTGCCCGCGAGGTCCGCGCTCTACCGCAGCGTCCTGGCGGGCAAACGGGTCCTGGTGCTGCTCGACAACGCGCGGCTGGCCGAGCAGGTCCGCCCGCTGCTGCCGGGACGGTCGACGTCGATGGTGCTCGTGACGAGCCGCAACCACCTCGGCGGGCTCGTCGCGCGCGACGGTGCGCACTCGGTGACGTTGTCGACCCTCACGCGCGACGAAGGCCTGGCGCTGCTGACCTCGGCGGTGGGCGCGGACCGCGTGGAGGCCGAGCCCGAGGCCGCCGCGAAGCTCGTCGAACTGTGCGGGCACCTGCCGCTCGCCGTGCGGATCGCGGCCGAACGGGTCGTCACGCGGCCGCACCTCACGCTGGCCGACCTGGCGAGCGACCTCGCCGACGAGCGCGACCGGTTGAACGTGCTGGCGACGGGCGACGACGAGGACACGGCGGTGCGCGCCGCCTTCTCGTGGTCGTACCTGGCGCTGAGACCTGACGCGGCGAGGGCGTTCCGGCTGATCGGCCTGCACCCCGGTGCCGAGGTCAGCCTGAACGCCGTCGCCGCGCTGGCGGGCGTGCCGGTGCCGCGGGCACGGGCGTTGCTCGACGTGCTGGCGGGCGGGCACATGCTCGAGGAGGTCGCGCGCGGCCGGTTCCGGCTGCACGACCTGCTCCGCCTGTACGCCACGGAGCTGAGCGCCGCCGAGGAGTCGGCGGGTGGCCGCGGCGAGGCCGTGGAACGCCTGCTGCGGTGGTACTCCGACACCGCGAACGCCGCGGGCACCGTCATCGCGCCGCCGGACCACCCGGCGTTCCTGCTGCCACCGCTGTCCACACAGGACTTCACCACGCACGACGAGGCGTTCCGCTGGTGCCGCGCGGAGTCCGCGAACCTGCTCGCGGTGACGCGGCTCGCCGAAGGGGAGCACTCGCCCGCGGCGTGGCAGATCCCGCTCGCGCTGTGGAACTACTTCATCGTGTCGAGCGCTCTGGACGAGTGGACCCGCACGTACCGCGTCGCGGAACGCGCCGCCGCTCGTGACGGCAACCAGGCAGCGCGCGCCTGGGCGGTGCACGGTCTGGGGCTCGCGGCGTTCCGCGGCCAGCGCTTCGCCGACGCCCTGGAGCTGTTCGACCGCGCGCTGGCGATCCGCCGCGAGATCGACGACCGGGTCGGTGCGGCGTGGAGCCTGACGGGCCTGGGCATGGCCTACGGCGGCCTGCGCCGGTTCGACCTGGCCGTCGAGCGGTTCGGCGAGGCGCTGGACCGGCACGCGGAGGTCGGCTCGTGGTTCGGCGAGGGCGGCACGAGGCTGTTCCTGAGCGATATCCTGCGGCTGGCCGGGCGGTACGAGGAGTCGCTGGCGTCGGCGAGCAGGGCGTTCGACGTGATGGACTCGCACGGTGCCGTGCACGGCAAGGCGATGGCTCTGGTGAGCATCGGCTGGGCGCTCGTGAAGCTGGGGCAACGGGTCGAGGCGCGCGACTCGTTCCGCGAGGCGGTGGGCTTCCTGCGCGTGCTCGGCGACCGCAAGAGCCTCGCGGAGGCGTTGCACGGGGTGGGCGAGGCGAGCGCCGCGCAGCCGGAGGTGGCGCGCACCCACCTGCTGGAGGCGCTGACGATCTACGAGGACTACGACCACCCGCTCACGCCGGAAGTGCGGGCGCGGCTGCACGAGCTCTCCTAAGGGAGATCCCCGATGTGCGTCGCCTGATATGTAGGCAAGCTACATGTCATGCAGAAGCGCGCGCGAACGTTGCTGGTGTGGTTGCACGTCGTCACGTCCGTCGGCTGGATGAGCCAGGCCGTCGCGTTGCTGGCGTTGTTGCTGTACGGCATGGAAACCGGTGATGTCAGCGCGTTCGAGATGGCGCGCTTCCTCGACCACCGGGTGCTCGCCGTCATGGCGAACATCAGCGCCTTCACCGGCATGATGCTCAGCGCCACGACGCCGTGGGGCTACTTCCGGCACTGGTGGGTGCTGACCAAGTTCGTCATCACCGTCGTGCAGCTCTACGTCGGCATCTTCATCCTCAGCGGCAACCTGGAGGCGGCCGCGCACGGCCACGTCACGGCGTGGATGCCGGTGGGCACCTCGCTCATGATCAGCGCGATCGCGTTCCAGGCCTGGCTGAGCGTGGCGAAACCGTGGGGCCGCACGCCGTGGGCGGACCCGAAGGTCAAGCTGCCCACGGCGAGCACGGCGGTGTTCGTCGTCGCGCTGGTCGCTGCGCTGGCCGACGTCGCGGTCAGCCTCCGCACGGGTGGACCGAGGCCGTTGTTCATGCTGGTGACGGTGATCGCCTACTCGATCACGCGGGCCGCCAGGGGGAGGAGCCGGTCGTCGGGCGCGTCGGGTCGTGGAACCTCGGGAGGTCCGGCTCGTCGAGGCGCAACGGCACCAAGCCCTCGGTGATCGCGACCATGATCCGCTCGTGGGCGCGGCGGGCATCGCCCACCGTGTCGGCCCTGAGGTCCGACAGCTCGACGGGCTTGCCGAAGTGGACCTTGAACGTCGGCCGCCTGCGGACCGCGCGCAGCCACGACGTCAGGTACGGCAGGACGTCCCTCCAGCTGCCGACGCTGAGGTTGCCCCAGTAGACGGCCTCGTGCGCGCCCCACTGGCTGATCGGGATCACCGGGATGCCGCCGCCGAGCGCCATGCGGGCGACGCCGGTCTTGCCGCGCTCCGGCCACATGCCGGGATCCAGCGTGATCTTGCCCTCGGGGTAGACGGCGATCGGGTCGCCGCCCTTCTGCAACGCCTCGACCGCCCGGTGCATCGCCTCGCCCACGTTCGCCGACCGGCGGTCGACGCGCAGGTGACCGCACGCCTTGAGGACCGGGCCCATGACCGGCGCGTCGAGCAACCCGCCCGCGAGCATGAACCGCGGGTTGACGCCCATCTTGCGGCACGCGGCGACGAGCACCATGGGGTCGAGGTTGCCGATGTGGTTGGACGCCAGCAGCAACGGTTTGCCGACGAGCTCCGGCGGGATGTCGCCCGATACCTCGAGCTTGCCGGTCAGCGCGATGAGGCCCCGGTCGACAGCCATGAGCACGCGCCAGAGGAGCGGTGTGGACACGCCGGGCAGCGTACGGCGTGTCGTGCGGACACCGTGGCGGATCCGGGGAACCATGGGGATTTCGCACGCGTCCCGGTTGCAAATGGGGCTGGTGGGATGCGAGGGACTACCTTGTAGACATGGCCGGGCGTACAGGGACTTCGAGAAAGACCACGTCACGCGGCAAAGCGCCAGCCAAGCCGCGGGCACGATCCACCGCGTCCAAAAAGCCCGTGGCGCGCAGGAGTGGTGGCGGTGCCTTCAGCGCCGTCTGGGGGGCTTTGGGACGTGGCGTCGGCACCGTGGTCCGGGGGATCACCGGCACCAAGGGACTCGAACCGGAACATCGGCGTGACGGGCTCGGCCTGTTCCTGATCGCGCTCGCGTTCATCACGGGCGCGGGGGTCTGGTGGCAGGCGGGCGGACCGGTCGGCCGGTGGGTCGACGTCGCCGTGCGCAGCTCCGTCGGGTTCCCCGCGGTGTTCGTCCCGGTCGTGCTGCTCGGCATCGGCGTGGTGCTGATGTCCACCGATGCCAAGCCGGAGGAGCGGTTCCGGCTCGTCGTCGGCGGCACGTTGATCAGCATCGGCGTGCTCGGCATGTTCCACCTGATCGGCGGCCTGCCGATGGACCCGCTGGCCCGCCGCGACGCCGGTGGCGCGCTGGGGTACCTCGCCGGCGGCTTCCTCGCCCAGGGCCTCACCCCGTTGGTCGCGGGCCCGCTGCTCGTCATGATCTTCGTCTTCGGCCTGCTCTGCGTGCTGCACTGGCCGGTTCGCGAGGTGCCGCAACGACTTCGCGCCCTGGTGCACCGCGAGCGCACGGCCGAGCCGTTCGACTCCGAGGACGTGCCGGAGGAGGAGCCCAAGCCGGTTCGCCTGCGCCGCCCGTCGCGCCGCCGCCAGGCCGCCGAGACCCCGGTGGAGGAGCCGCAGGCCGAGCTCCCGCTGGACGAGCCCGCGGAGCCCGCCCCGAAGCCCGCCCCCGCGGCGAAGAAGGCCCCGGCCGCGGCCCCGGCCCCGGAGATGGCCGTGCGCGCGGTCGAGGGCAACTACCAGTTGCCGCCACCTACGATCCTGAAGGACGGCGACGCACCGAAGGCCCGCAGCAAGGCCAACGACCAGATGATCGAGGCCATCACCGGCGTGCTGGACCAGTTCTCGATCGACGCCCAGGTCACCGGTTTCACCCGCGGCCCGACAGTCACGCGCTACGAGGTCGAGCTCGGCCCCGGTGTGAAGGTCGAGAAGATCACCGCGCTGACGAAGAACATCGCGTACGCGGTCGCCACCGACAACGTCCGGCTGCTCGCGCCGATCCCCGGCAAGTCCGCGGTCGGCATCGAGGTGCCGAACAGCGACCGCGAGATGGTGCGCCTCGGCGACGTGCTGCGCGCGCCGTCGACGTTGAAGGACACGCACCCGATGGTGATCGGCCTCGGCAAGGACATCGAGGGCCACATGGTCACCGCGAACCTGACGAAGATGCCGCACCTGCTGGTCGCGGGCTCCACGGGTTCGGGCAAGTCGTCGTTCGTCAACTCGATGCTGGTCTCGCTCCTCGCGCGCGCCACGCCCGACGAGGTCCGGATGATCCTCATCGACCCGAAGATGGTCGAGCTGACGCCGTACGAGGGCATCCCGCACCTGATCACGCCGATCATCACGCAGCCGAAGAAGGCGGCGGCCGCGCTGGCGTGGCTCGTGGAGGAGATGGAGCAGCGCTACCAGGACATGCAGGTCAACCGGGTGCGCCACATCGACGACTTCAACCGCAAGGTGAAGTCCGGTGAGATCGCGGCGCCGCCCGGCTCCGAGCGCGTCTACCGGCCGTACCCGTACATCATGGCGATCGTCGACGAGCTCGCCGACCTGATGATGACGGCGCCGCGCGACGTCGAGGACGCGATCGTCCGCATCACGCAGAAGGCCCGTGCCGCCGGCATCCACCTGGTGCTCGCCACCCAGCGCCCGTCCGTCGACGTGGTCACCGGCCTGATCAAGACGAACGTGCCGTCGCGGCTGGCGTTCGCCACGTCGTCGCTGACGGACTCGCGGGTCATCCTCGACCAGCCCGGTGCCGAGAAGCTGATCGGCATGGGCGACGGGCTGTACCTGCCGATGGGCGCCGGGAAGCCCGTCCGGATCCAGGGCGCGTTCGTCGGCGACGAGGAGATCTCGCAGATCGTCGACTTCACGAAGAACCAGGCCCAGCCCGAGTACACGGACGGGGTCACCGCGGCCAAGGCCGGGGAGAAGAAGGAGATCGACGCCGACATCGGCGACGACCTGGAACTGCTCGTGCAGGCGACCGAGCTGATCGTGACGTCGCAGTTCGGGTCGACGTCGATGCTGCAGCGCAAGCTCCGCGTCGGGTTCGCCAAGGCGGGGCGCCTCATGGACCTGCTGGAGACCAGGGGCGTCGTCGGGCCGTCCGAGGGCTCGAAGGCACGCGAGGTGCTGATCAAGCCGGACGAGCTCGAGAACGTGATCTACCTGATGCGTGGAGGCGGCCCCGCCGACGGCGAGTGACCTATCCCAGGCCGGCCTGCTCGATGCTCTCGGCCGTCGAGCTACCGGTGCCTCCGAACTGGCGCACCGCCTTGTAGTACAGGTCGGCGGTGCGCTTGCACGCCCAGTTCGAGTCGCACTGGGCGTACATGTCGGACTTGAAGTTGTCGTCGACGCGCAGCCGGTTCGGCTCGCTGAACCGGGCCTGCCGCTTGTAGTTGCGGTAGCCGAAGTCGTGGCGGTGGCAGGCCGGCAGGAACTTGAAGCCGAAGGGGTTGTCCGGCGAGTACGAGCAGCCGTCGGAGGACCAGTCGAGCTGGTCCGCGTGGGGCTGCTGGGCGCGCAGTGCCGTGAACTGGCTCAGGGACTTCGCGTAGAGGTAGTCGTCGGTCACCGCGACGATGTCCGCGGCCAGCGCCGGGGAGCCCGTGAAGATGAGGGCCAGGGATGCGGTGGCACCCACGAACGCCGAGCGCAGCGTCTTCGTCGACATGGCGAGCTCCTCCGGTTGTGAGCATGTCTCGCCAGTTGTAGCGGGTGATCGTCCGTCGTAGGTAGACACGATCCGGTGAACGTCAGGTGATCGGACGCCCGCAGGCGATCGCGGTGGCCACGCGGAGCTCGCGGGGCAGGCCCAGGGCGTGCAGCACCTCGTGGTCCGCCACGCCGCCGAGCAGGTGGCCGCCAAGGCCCAGCTCGGCCAGGCGGAGGCAGATGTTCTGGGCCGCGGCGCCGGCTTCGACCAGGCCGAAGCGCCCGGCGCGTTCGCCGTACTTCTCGAAGGACTCGCCGTCCGCCAGCACGAGGACGATCGCCAGCGGTGGCGCCGACGGGGTTCCGAGGACCTCGGCCAGGTCGGGCGGGGCCTCGCCGATGTCCTGCAGGGCGTGGCGGCGGAGGTCGTAGCGCACCGCCCGGCCGTTGTGGAAGGCGTAGCAGCGCAACGGGTTCAGGCCGCCCGCGGACGGGTAGCTGTTGTCGGACAGGGCTCCCAGCACGGCGCCGAGATGCTTGTCGCCCAACGGCTTGTCGGCGAACTCGCGGGTGCTTCGGCGGGCCCGGAACAGCTTCTGCAGCCGGCCGCCGGGGCGCGGGAGCGCGACGGGGGCGCTCGGGAGCTCCAGCGGGTCGACCAG
Source organism: Lentzea sp. DG1S-22 (assembly GCF_036321065.1). Classification (NCBI taxonomy): domain Bacteria; kingdom Bacillati; phylum Actinomycetota; class Actinomycetes; order Pseudonocardiales; family Pseudonocardiaceae; genus Lentzea; species Lentzea sp. DG1S-22. Next base: position 7,609,123 of record NZ_CP143276.1, read on the forward strand.
CGGTGGCCGGGGGCGGAAGTCGCGCAGTCGTTCGCCGAGGCGGCGCCGGTGCAGGACCGAGTAGCGGCTGGCGGCCCAGAAGTCGTCGAACATGGTTTCACCCCAGCGGATGCGGTGCGGGATTGGGGAACGCGCCCGGTGAGGCGCGCGGGTAGCGCCAGGCCAGCTCGCGGGCCCGGTCGCCCAGGTGGGGCCAGCGGTGGTCGGCGTGCAGCGGTGCCAGGTCGGGGGACAGGACGCGGACGCAGTGCAGCCCCACGGCCGAGAGCTCCGGCGTGGTCAGCTCGCGGTAGGCGAGCCGGATCCCCGCACGGTCCAGGGCGTGCACCAGCTCGGTGAGTTCCGCCGCGGTGCCGCGGGCTTCGGCGTCGGGTGGCGGGTCCGCCTCGAAGCCGCGCAGCCACGGCAGCGCGTCCCACTCCGCCGGGTGGGTGGCGTAGTAGGCGGCGTGCCGGTCGAAGTCGATGGCCTCGACGGGCTCGTCGCCGTGGCGCGCCAGCCACACCTCGACGAACACGGTGCCCTGCACCCATTCCTCGTAGGCCTTGCGGAGTGCTTCCGCGACCGTGGCGCGGCAGGCCAGGCCCAGCGTGGGGCGAGGCTTGCCCGCGACGGGGAGGGAGCCCGCCACCGCGACCACCGGGTGCGGGCTGTAGGCGGGGGTGAGGTCGAAGGCCTGGACGCCGTGCGGGAGGTCGGCCGCGAACCGTTGCGGTGCAAGGGAGTGCAGCCAGGTGGTGGTGAAGGCGTCGCGTTCGACCAGTTCCTGGACGGCTCGCAGCAGCGCGTTGGTCGTCGACGGGCCGGCCGCCAGGCCCGAGGACGTCGTGTGCAGGCCGTACGAGGCGTCGAGGCCCACGAGACCGGCGGGCACGCGGATCGGTTCGTTGGCGGGCAACGTCCAGGCGCGCGTGTACGGAGTGTCGACGTATCCCTTGCGGTAGCGGTAGTTCGGGGACACGCGCTGTTCGACCGTGTGCAGGCTGAAGTGTTCCAACGGCCAGCACTCGCCGGTGGTGGCGATCTCCAGCGGTGCGCGGGCGGCGGCGTGCCGTTCCAGTGCCTCGGCGATCGCGGCCACCTCATCCGCACCGCCCGAGGTGCCGCCGGTGGCGAACGGCTCGGGCACGGCGGCCCAGCCTTCGACGTCCACATCGGACAGGCTGTGCGGCACCGGGTGCAGCTGCGCCACCACGCCCTGCCGCCAGCCGACCGCGCGCTCGGCCAGCGCCTCGGCGACGGTCCTCACCGCTGCACCCGGTAGTGCCGGAAGAGCCAGTACCCGAAGGCCAGCGCCCCGCCGAGGTAGAGCGTGCCGCCGATCCAGGCGCCCGCTTCACCCGCCTGCGCGACGGGCCCGAGCACCATCAGCACCACGAACGGCTCGACGCACCAGAGCAACGACCAGCCGAGCAGTCTGAGCAGGCTCCTCCACGGCTTCGGCGACCGGGCGACGAACCCCGACGCGACCGCCCACGCGAGCGCCACCCCGACACCGCCGAGCCACCAGCCCCGGTGCAGGTCGAAGATCGCGCCCGCCGTGGCGAACGGCAGCACGACGACGAGCAACGGGAAGACCGCGGCGGGGAGGACGAGAGCGCCGCGAGGGCGTTCGAGGTCCTGGGTGTCCCGGTGCAGGGCGGCGGGGATGTGCACGGCCGCGCCGACCGAGGAAACCGCGCAGCAGCAACAACAACAGCAACAGGTGGGCGTCGCGGCGCTCGCGGCGGCCGCACCGGGTGAGAACTGGTCAGGTAACCGGACTGCCGTCGCGTTCATGGTCCCCCCAAGGAAGTGTCACGCGCCCGAGCTCCACCGTCGGGCAGACCTCGCAGCCGGCCGCGGGCAGCACGCTCTCACGCGTGGTCGTGAACTCGTCCAGGTTCACGGTGACGACCGTGTCGAGCAGTGCCAGCGAGCCGTTGCGGATGTTCCGGATCGCCTGCTCCGCAAGCGAAAGCGGGAACTCGTGCCGCAGCGCCGCCGGGTGCGGGGGAGGGGGCGGATCCCCCCACCGCCGCCCCGCCCGCACGGCGAGGCACGCCAGGCACGCGCCGGCACCGGGAACCACGAACGGTCCGATGGCGGCGGTGTGGTGGTACGCGAGGTCCAGCAGGAGGTGCGGAACCTTCGTCTCGCGCGCCACCTCGACCAGGTCGAGCAACGTGCCGGTCGTCCGCACGACGAGCAGGAGGTCCGGGTTCTCGTGGTGCGGCAACCGCTCCGCCAGCCCGGCGGGCGCCTGTCCGACGACGCGCGTGCCGACCCCCACCGGCCCGTCCACGCCGTCGGGCGGCAACCCGGCCGGGCGGAGAGCGCCCAGGGTCGTCAGCTGGGCCAGGTACGGGCGAGCCGGTTCCCCCAACCTGCTCTCGTCGACCGTCCTGGCCACTCCCCCCGACACCGGCTCGAACAGCCCCGCCAGCGCCACGGCCACTGCCCCGGGCAGGTCCGGGATCAGGTACGCGAGGTCCGCACCCGCGTACACGACGAGGCCTTCGTCCCGGACCCGGGCGTGCCAGGCGGGGTCAGCGACCAGGCTCATCCTCGTCCCCCCGCCTCAGGAAGTTCTCGATCTCCTGCTCGCTCGGCAGCTCGCCCGCCGGGTCCATGAGGTTCTCGGCGATCGGCGGCAGCGGCTGCTCAGCCCACGCCGGCTGGTAGTCGTCGCTGGGCAGCAGCCCGTGCCGCGACGCGAACTCCTCGGCGGCGTCCCGGATCGACTCCCGCAGCGTCCCCACCACCGCGGTCTCCGCCGTGTACGTGAGCTCGACCAGCAACGCCCGCACGTTCTCCAGCTGGTTCTCGTCACCGGCCTTGCGCGCGAGCTCCGGCCAGAACTGCCGCTCGAACAACCGCACGAAGTCCGCCGCCACCGCGTCGGTCGCCGTGCGCAGGCGCGTGAAGCTGTCCATGACGTCATCGCTGGGCACCCGCAGGCCGGCGAGCCTGCCGCCCGCCTCGAGTGCCCAGCGACGCGCGTGCGGCCAGCCGTACTTCCACCGCACCAAGCCCAACCGCATAGCCCGGAGGAGGAGTCGCGGTTGGACGTCTCCCATCGGAACGAGGTGCCGGATGTCGCGCACCTTGATCCGAACCCAGTCGTCGGGCCCCTCGGCCTCGCCCATGCCGAGCACCGCGGCGACCGACTCGCCCTTCTCCCGTGCCGCGATCAGCTCGGCGATCGCGGGCAGCGAGAACCCCCGCTGCTGCAACCGCTGCACCAACGTCAGCCGCTCGACGTGCGAGGCGTCGTAGTACGCCACGCGCCCCTGCCGTCTCGGCGCGTGCAGCACACCCTTCGTCTGGTACATGCGAATGGTGCTGCTGGGCAGGCCGATCCGGGCGGCGAGCTCGTCGACGGTGAGCGATTCGGGCACGCCACCGATCCTGGCGCGCCCGCGTTATGTGAGTCAAGACTATTCGAGTGATCACTCGAATAGTTACAACTCCAGGAGCATCCGGCTGTTGCCGAGCGTGTTCGGCTTCACGTAGCTCAGGTCGAGGAACTCGGCGACGCCCTCGTCCACCGACCGCATGATCTCCTCGTAGACCTCGGGGCTCACCGGCGTGCCCTCGATCTCCACGAACCCGTGCTTGGCGAAGAACCTGGTCTCGAACGTCAGCACGAAGATGCGCGTGAGCTGCAGCTCCTTGGCCGTCGCGATGAGCTGCGCCACGATCCGGTGACCCACACCCCGGCCGAGCGCCATCGGGGACACCGCCACGCTGCGGATCTCGGCCAGGTCCTCCCACATCACGTGCAGGGCCCCGACGCCGAGCAGCTCGCCGTCCTCCTCGGCCACCCAGAACTCCTGGACCGCCTCGTACAGCGTGACCAGGGGTTTGGCCAGCAGGACCTTGCCCGCGTACCCGTCGATCAACGTCTTCATGGCGCGCACGTCGCTGGTGCGGGCGCGCCGCACGACTACCCCACTGGTCACAGCCGTCAAGTATGGGCGCCGCTCTTGGTGCGGTCGTCAGCAGAGGTCCAAGTCCTGAAATACGCTCTGTGGCCAGCTACGGGCTGATCTGTGCGGTTTAATTGCGCAGGACGGCCTGTGAAAGGTGGATGAGGTGTTGCGAAGCTTCCGGTTCGGCAACTACCGCTCGTTTCGGGAGGAGCATGAGTTGTTGCTCATGCCGCTCTACTCGAACGAGCGCTCGGTGCTGCCGGTCGCGGCCATCTACGGGGCGAACGCCTCCGGCAAGTCCAACCTGCTCGACGGGCTCAAGTTCATGGCGGACGCGGTGCGTGAGTCGTTCGCGGCGTGGGCGCCGGGTGGTGGAGTGCCCAGACGGCCGTTCAAGCTCGATCCTGGTCGTCGCCGGGAGCCGTCGGTCTTCGTGGTCGAGTTGATCATTGCCGATGTCCGGCACACCTACGGCTTCGAGGTGGATGACGAGCGGGTGCGGGAGGAGTGGCTGTACAGCTACCCGGAAAAGCGCAGGCGGGTGTTGTTCGAACGGCAGGGGAGCAAGATCAAGTTCGGGAGCACGGTGGCTGGGGGTGCCGCCATCACCGAGTTGCTCGGTGAACTGCTTCGGCCGAACGCTCTGCTGCTCAGCTTGGCTGCGCAGTCCGGGTTCGAGGTCGTGCTGCCCGCGTTTCGCTGGTTCGCGGAAGACGTCGTGTTCCGCAACGAGGTGCGCACGAGATTCGATCAGGCTGCGATCGCTCGGTTCCTCCAATCGGAGCGCTCGTCGGCAATCAAGCTCACCGAGCTGCTCAGGCTCGCTGACCTGGGGATCAGCGGCATTCGGTTTCATGTGCCGAAGCTGACCGATGAGCCCGTGGACGACCGTGATCTGCCTTACGCGCTGGGGCAGATGGCCAACCGCGTCAGGCTGACTCATGGACCACAGGGGCACGCTTTCGACCTCGACGAGGAGTCCGCTGGCACGCTGTCGTGGTTGATGCTGCTGCCGCAGGTGCTGCTGACGTTGCAAAGTGGCGGTTTACTGGCCATCGACGAGATCGATGCCAGTCTGCATCCGCGCCTGACCGCAGCTCTGGTCGGTCTGTTCCGCGACATGGAAGCGAACCCGAATGGTGCGCAGCTTCTGTTCACGACGCACGACGCGAGCTTGCTCAGCCCGGTGCTGGGAGATGAAGTGCTCACCCGGGAAGACGTCTGGTTCGTGACGAAGAACGAAGACGGCGCCTCGGAGTTGTACCCGTTGACGGATTTCAAGCCGCGGAAAGAAGGCGAGAACCTGGAGCGCCGCTACCTGGGAGGAAGCTACGGGGGCATTCCGGACGTGCAGGCTGAAGCGTTCATCTCGGCGATCTTGCGTGGTGCTGATGGCGCGACGTGAAAATTCGCCCCGCCGTCGGACACCTTCGAGGATTTCCACGAGCCGCGTGCTCGCCGTGTGCCGTGGACAAACCGAGCAGGCATACCTCGACGGGTTGAAGCGGCTGTCCAAGCCGGTGACCTTGAAACCTGTGGTCAAGGTCGGCTCACCAGCACAGCTCGTCAGGTACGCGGCGAAGCGGCGCCAAGCCGACCGAGGCGGTTTCGACGAGTACTGGTGCGTCGTCGACGTCGACGAGTTCGACATCGACGAGGCCGTCGCCGCGGCCGGCTCGGAGGGGATTTCGCTGGCCGTGTCGAACCCCGTGCTTCGAGGTGTGGCTGATCCTGCACTTCGCGGACTGCACCGCGGGGATCTCCAGCCCGAGGGCTGCCGCGGAGAAACTGCGCAAGCACCTGCCCGGCTACGCGAAAGGCGCGCTCGACTTCGCCGTGCTCGCGGAGCGCGTCGACAAGGCGGTCGAGCGGGCCAAGGCGTTGGGCTCGGACAACCCGTCGAGTGACATGTGGCGGCTCGTCGAGGTCGTTCGGAAGCACTGAGTTCAAGCGCCCAGACCTGGGGCGGTTACCCTGAGCGCCGTGTCTTCTCCCACCACTCCGCGACGTGTGTCGCTGCTGACCCTGGGCTGCGCCCGCAACGAGGTCGACTCCGAAGAGCTCGCCGGACGTCTCGGCGAAGGCGGCTGGGAGCTGGTGGACGAGGGCGCGGACGTCGTCGTCGTCAACACGTGCGGCTTCGTCGAGCAGGCGAAGAAGGACTCGGTCGACACGCTGCTCGCCGCGTCCGACACCGGCGCCAAGGTCGTCGCGGTCGGGTGCATGGCGGAGCGCTACGGCAAGGAGCTCGCGGACAGCCTCCCCGAGGCCGCCGCGGTCCTCGGCTTCGACCAGTACAACGACCTCGCCGAGCGGCTGCAGGACGTGCTGCACGGCAAGCCCGTCGAGTCGCACGTGCCGGTCGACCGCCGCACGCTGCTGCCCATCACGCCGGTCAAGCGCCAGGAGGCCAAGGACGCCGTGCAGGTGCCCGGCCACGGCTGGGGGCCCACCAAGACGCCCCGCAAGCGCCTCGACGACGCCCCCGTGGCGCCGTTGAAGATCGCGTCCGGGTGCGACCGGCGGTGCAGCTTCTGCGCCATCCCGAGCTTCCGCGGCGCGTTCGTCTCGCGGCACCCGGACGAGGTCGTGGCCGAGGCCATGTGGCTCGCCGAGAACGGCGTCAAGGAGCTGTTCCTCGTCAGCGAGAACTCCACGAGCTACGGCAAGGACCTGCCGCGCGAGCAGGGTGCGCTGGAGCAGCTGCTGCCGCGTCTGGCGAGCATCCCCGGCGTCGAGCGCGTGCGGGTGAGCTACCTGCAGCCGGCCGAGACCAAGCCGAGCCTCGTCGCCGCCATCGCGAAGACCGACAAGGTCGCGAACTACTTCGACATGTCGTTCCAGCACTCCAGCGAGAACGTGCTGCGGCGCATGCGCCGGTTCGGTGACACGGACAGCTTCCTCAAGCTCGTGTGGCAGATCCGCGAGCACGCGCCCGAGGCCGGCATCCGCAGCAACTTCATCGTGGGCTTCCCCGGCGAGACCGAGGAGGACCTGCTTGAGCTCGAGCGGTTCCTCACCGAGGCGCGCCTCGACGCGGTCGGCATCTTCGGCTACTCCGACGAGGACGGCACCGAGGCCGAGGGGCTCGACGGCAAGCTCGACGCGGACACCATCGCGGAGCGCGTCCAGCGCGTCGGCAACCTCGTCGAGGAGCTCACCAGCCAGCGCGCGGAGGACCGGGTCGGCACCGAGGTCACGGTGCTGGTCGAAACCGAGGAGGACGACGAGAACGACTGCGTCGGCCGCGCCGAGCACCAGGCGCCCGAGGTCGACGGCGAGTGCGTCGTGCTGGAGGCCGAAGGGCTCAAGCGCGGTGACCTCGTGCGCTGCCGCGTGGTCGACTCCGAGGGCGTGGACCTGATCGTCGAGGTAATCCCGACATGACGGAGGCCCGGAAGGTCCCGCTGCTCAACGTCGCGAACATCCTCACGATGGCGCGGCTGGCGCTCGTTCCGGTCTTCCTGTTCTCCCTGTTCGAGGCGGGTGGCTTCGACACCACTTGGCGCCTCATCGCGTTCGCGATCTTCGCGATCGCGAGCTTCACCGACCACATCGACGGCACGCTCGCGCGCAAGCACGGGCTGATCACCGACTTCGGCAAGATCGCCGACCCGATCGCGGACAAGGCGCTGACCGGGTCGGCGCTGGTCGGCCTGAGCATCCTCGACGTGCTGCCGTGGTGGATCACGATCACCATCGCCGTGCGCGAGGTCGGCATCACGCTGCTGCGGTTCTGGGTGATCCGCTACGGCGTGATCCCGGCGAGCCGCGGCGGCAAGGCCAAGACGCTGGCGCAGGTCATCGCGATCGGGTTGTTCGTGCTCCCGCAGAACGACGTGCTGCAGCTGATCGCCTGGGTGATCATGGTGGTCGCCCTCGTCCTCACCGTCGTGACGGGAATCGACTACGTCGTCCGAGCGTTTAAATTGAAAGCCCGCGCGGGTAGGGCGGTGGCGTGACCGACGTCGTCGCACTGCTGAAGGCGCGCGGGCAGACCGTCGCCACCGCGGAGTCGCTGACCGCGGGTCTGCTGTGCGCGACGATCGTCGACACACCGGGGGCGAGTGCCGTGGTCCGCGGTGGGTTGATCGTCTACGCCACCGAGCTCAAGCACGTGCTCGCGGGCGTGGACCAGCGGTTGCTCGACGAGCACGGTGCGGTGCACCCCGACGTCGCGGTCCAGCTGGCCGAAGGTGCCCGGACGAGGTGCGGATCGGACTGGGGGATCGGGCTGACGGGAGTCGCCGGACCGGACCCCCAGGACGGGGTCGCTCCGGGGACGGTCCACATCGGCTTGAGCGGGCCTGGAGTGTCCACAGTGCGGACAATCACTGTGCGTGGTGATCGCGCAGCGGTCCGTTCCGGTGCTGTGGAAAAAGCCCTGGTCCTGCTGTCGGACTGCCTGCTGGACGCCGTGGACGGGAACAAATGATGACTCCGCGTTCGTTCGCCCTTGGCGGACGTGTTCGGAAGTCAGTGCCCGTTGTCGGTGTCGATCGGTAACGTAGGGACACGGCCGGCCGGAAGGAGGCGCGCGATGACCGTGCTGCTGCGCGAGGCGATCGGTGATCGGCTTCGCCATGCCCGCACCAACCAACGCCGCACGCTGCGCGAGGTCTCTCGGACCGCCCGCGTGAGCCTGGGGTACCTGTCCGAGGTGGAGCGCGGCCGCAAAGAGGCGTCCAGCGAACTCCTCGCGGCCATCTGCGAAGCATTGGAACTGCCGCTGTCCGAACTGCTGCACCACGTCGCCTCCGACATCGGCGCCGTCCAGCAGACGCCGGACACGGTGCCGGACACCGTCCCGGACGGACGTTCGGACAGGGGCAAGCTGGAGGGTGGCCGCGTGCTGCCGTCCACGCTCTCGGACGACCTGTCCGACCTGCGCCTGCAGCCCATGCTGAGCCACCGGCTCACGAGCAAGATCGGCGAGACGCCCAAGGCGGTCGTCGCGGCTTGACCCCCCGTCCTCCCGACCCCGTCCGCCACCTGGCGGGCGGGGTCGCCTGCATTCAGGTGACATGTCACCGTTTGTGGTCCGGGCCACGTGACGGTCTGCAACAAGAACGCGTCCTCGTACGTTCAACTGACAGCGAGGGCAGCGTGCTGGACGGCAGGCAACGGCTTGGCATCGGCACGCTGGGTCACCGCGTCCCCGGACGCGGGTGCGGGCAGGATTGGCGCGTCGTCAGGCGTGTTCTCCTAAGTCCCGGGGTGGGTCAGGGTGTTCCCGGATATCTCCCCGTGTCGGTGGATACCCCGACGCACAATTGAGACGATGGATCCAACACCGGCACCGAGAAGGCAGGCGTAGGAGATGGCCAGTCCGTTCGTGAAGTTCTGGAAGTACCTGATGGCTTCGTTCTCGTCGAAGATCGACGAGCACGCTGACCCGAAGGTGCAGATCCAGCAGGCCATCGAGGAGGCGCAGCGTCAGCACCAGGCGCTCTCTCAGCAGGCCGCGGCCGTCATCGGCAACCAGCGGCAGCTGGAGATGAAGCTCAACAGGCAGCTCGGCGACGTCGAGAAGCTGCAGGCCTCCGCTCGCCAGGCGCTCGTCCTCGCCGACGAGGCGCGCGCCAAGGGCGACGAGCAGAAGGCCGCGCAGTTCGAGAACGCCGCGCAGGGCTTCGCCACCCAGCTCGTCACCGCCGAGCAGGGCATCGAGGACCTCAAGACGTTGCACGACCAGTCGCTGCAGGCCGCGGCGCAGGCCAAGCAGGCCGTCGAGCGCAACTCGATGATGCTGCAGCAGAAGCTGGCCGAGCGCACGAAGCTCCTCAGCCAGCTCGAGCAGGCGAAGATGCAGGAGCAGGTCTCCGCCTCGCTGACGCAGATGAGCGAGCTCGCCGCACCGGGCAACGTGCCGTCGCTCGAAGAGGTCCGCGACAAGATCGAGAAGCGCTACGCGACCGCGATCGGGTCCGCCGAGCTCGCGCAGAACTCCGTGCAGGGCCGGATGCTCGAGGTGCAGGCCTCGACCACCCAGCTCGCCGGGTCGTCGCGGCTCGAGCAGATCCGCGCGTCCATGCACGGCGGTCAGGCGAGCACGCCGCAGCAGGTGACCGCGGGCAACAGCGCCGCCGCGCAGATCCAGGCCGAGATCGCGCAGCGCGTCCAGCAGGAGCAGAAGACCACGCAGCAGCAGGTTCCGCCGGCTCAGAACTGAGCCACGGGGCAGGAGGAGTCAGCAGGTGATCATGGAGCCCTGGAGAAACCGTCCCAACAACGAGATCGTCCGCAAGGTCGTCGGCGAGTTGGGTGCGTCGCTCCAGGGCCACCCGCTGGCCGAGCAGGCGCGCTACCGCCTGCAGAAGTGGAACGACCCCGTCGCCAAGCTCGAACGCAAGCGCAAGCGCACCAACGCGGTGCTGACGTTCTGGCTGGCGCTGATCACGATCTTCGGCACGCTCGCCGTCTTCGGGTTCACCGGCGTGCTCGGCACGTGGGCCACCGTCGGCGGCACGATCGGCGCGGCCCTGCCCGGGCTCCTCGCCGTCCGCAGCGGGTTCAAGCTGAAGGAGCTGGGCGCCGCCCGGCAGCGGCTCGCGCTGTCGCCGCCACCCCCGCCCCGTCCGCCGCTGCCCGCGCACATCTCCGCCGCGCGCGTGCCGATGGAGAAGCTGCACAGCGCCGAGGACGCGATGACGCAGCTGCTGGTGCAGCTCGACTCGCCCGCGCTCACGTCGATGCCCACGGAGTCCGTCCAGCACGCCCGCCAGACCGCCCAGGAGGCCGCCACGGCCATCCGCGCGGTGTCGGCGCAGCTGCAGGCCGTCGAACGCGCCCGTGACACCGCTCCACCGCTGGAGCGCACGGCGCTGGTCGAGGGCGTCCGGGTGCTCAGGATCCAGCTGGCGGACGGCGTGGACCGCTATTGCGCGTTGGTGGCGGAGGCCGGCAAGGCGCTGGCCGCCAGCACGCAGTTCCAGAACCCCGGCGAGGTCTTGGACGACGCGACGGACCACATGGCGGGCTTGGCGTCCGCGATGCGCGACGTATCAGGCTATTCAGCGTACTGATTGTCACCCTATGTAGTTGCGTACGGCTATTCGGCGAGTGTCCCTGGGATCTCTAGGGCAATCGTGTGATTATCGGACTGTTATCTAGCCGTGGCCGCTACATGGCGTGGCAGGATTCCGGGGCCGGTCTGCGGGAAGTCCGGCTGAATTGCCGGGAGGCAGTGCGTTGGCGTTGTGGACCGTGCACGGGGACGGTCGGATCACCGACAGTGAAACCGTCGCACCCCAGGAACGGGTGAGCTGGCCGCTCACCCTCGGGTTCGGGGTGCAGCACCTCGTGGCCATGTTCGGCGCCACGGTGATCGTCCCCACCGCCACCGGTCTTCCCGTCGCCACCACGCTGCTGTTCTCCGGCCTGGGCACGCTGCTGTTCCTGGTGATCACCAAGAACCGCGTCCCGAGCTACCTGGGCTCGTCCTTCGCCTTCGTGGCGCCGCTCGTGGCCGCGCGCGAACAGGGCATCGCCGCGCAGCTCGGCGGTGTCGTCGCGGCCGGTCTGCTCGTGATCGTGGTGGGCATCGCGGTCAAGGCGCTCGGCGTGCGGCTGCTGGAGTCGGTCATGCCGCCGGTCGTCACCGGCGCCGTTGTGATCATCATCGGCCTGAACCTCTCGCACCAGGCCACCTCGAACTTCGGCGAGCAGCCCCTGCTCGCGGCGCTCACGACCGCGGTGATCCTGCTGGCCGGCGTGCTCGGCCGCGGCCTGGTGTTCCGGTTCTCGATCCTCATCGGCTTCGTGGCCGTCTGGATGGGCGGCCTCGCGTTCGGCGCTGTGTCGTCCGAACGGCTCGCCGCGCTGCGCGACGCGGCGTGGGTGGGCCTGCCGAGGCTCCACCAGCCCGAGCTGCGGCCGTCCGTGGTGCTGCTGATGCTGCCCGTGGTGATCGTGCTCGTGGCGGAGGTCGTCGGCCACGTGAAGGCGGTCGCGGCGCTGACCGGCCGCAACCTCGACGGCAGCGCCGGTGACGCGATCATCGCGAACGGGCTGTCGACCGCGCTGTCCGGCCTGGGCGGTGGTGCGGGCACGACGACGTACTCCGAGAACATCGGCGTGATGGCCGTGACCCGCGTCCAGACGACGGCGGCGTTCGCGTTCGCCGGGGTGTTCGCCGCGGCGCTGGCGTTCTCCCCGAAGGCCATCGCCCTCTTCGGCACGATCCCGCCGGGCGTGCTCGGCGGCTGCACGCTCGTGCTCTACGGCCTGATCGTGCTGATCGGCGTGCGGATCTGGATGGACCGCGGCGTGGACCTCGCGAACCCGGTGAACGCGATGGTCGGCGGCGCCGCGCTGGTCGCCGGGGTCGGCGACCTGACCGTCGAGATCGGCGACCTGGAGATGGGCGGCATGGTCTGGGGCTCGCTGCTCGTGGTGATCCTGCACCCGGTGATGCGCTGGCTCAGGGCAGCGCGCCGCACCTGACGACCGGCCCTGAGCGGGCTCTACCTCAGTGCCCGGTTGATCCTCGACACGAGTCCGGGGCCCTCGTAGATGAACCCGGTGTAGATCTGCACGAGGCTCGCGCCGGCGTCGACCATGCGCTTGGCGTCGTCGGGGGTCGCGATGCCGCCGACGCCGATGACCGGCAGGTCGCTGTTCTTGGTGATGAACCGGACCACGTCGTTCGCGCGCTGCGTGAGGGGCTTGCCGCTGAGACCGCCGGTTTCGGACGCGTGCGCGCTCTTGAGACCCTCACGGCTGAGGGTGGTGTTCGTGGCGATGAGGCCCTTGATGCCGTTGTCCACGCACACCTGGATGACCTCGGCGATGGCGTCCTCGGTGAGGTCGGGTGCGATCTTGACCAGCATCGGCTTCGAGGTGGCCGCGGTGAGGGCCTGGACGAGCTCGGTCAGCGCGCCCTTGTCCTGCAGGCTGCGCAGGCCGGGCGTGTTCGGCGAGCTCACGTTGACGGCGTAGTAGTCGCCGTGGTCCTTCAGGGCGTTCAGCGAGTTCAGGTAGTCCTGCACGGCGTCTTCGACCGGCGTGACCTTGGACTTGCCGAGGCTGATGCCCAGCGGCGCCTTGAGTGGCGTCCGGGCGAGCTTCGCGGCGAGCGCTTGCGCTCCCGCGTTGTTGAAGCCCATCCGGTTGATGATCGCCTCGTCCTCGCGCAGGCGGAACAGGCGCGGCTTCGGGTTGCCCGGCTGCGCGTGCCACGTGACGGTGCCGACCTCGACGAACCCGAACCCCAGCGCGGCCCACGCCGGCAGCGCGCGCCCGTCCTTGTCGAGGCCCGCCGCGAGCCCCACGGGGTTCGGGAACCGGACGCCGAAGACGGTGCGCGGGTTGTCCTGGTTGCGGGCGAACCTCGCCAGCGGGCTCAGCCGGGCCATGACGCCGAGCGTGGTCTCGTGGACCCGCTCCGCGTCGCCGCCGTGCATTCCGAACAACGCCCTGCGAACCACCTGCTTGTAGACCACGCGCTCACCCTATAACGCCAGCTCAGGGTAGCCGGCGTCACATCGGTCCCGGCACCTTGACCGTCGCCTGCCCGTCCAGCGGCATCCGGGGCTTCGCGAGGAACGTCACCGGCAGCTCCCGCAGGCCCCGGCTCCCGAGCGACACCCGCCACCCGAGCGGCCGCGCCGTGTCGAGGGCCAGCCCGGCGCACCGCTCCAGCAGCGTCCGGAACGCGATCTCGCCCTCCAGGCGGGCCAGCGGCGCGCCCAGGCAGAAGTGGATGCCGTGGCCGAACGCCAGGTGCCGGCGGTCCGCCCGCTCGATGTTGAGCTGGTCGGCGCGCGGGTAGCGGTTCGGGTCGTGCTCGGCGGAGGCCAGGGACAGCAGCACGACGTCACCGGCCGGGATCTGCACGCCGCCGATCGTCAACGGCCGCGTGGCGAACCGCAGCACGTGCGAGGCCGGGCCGTCGAAGCGCAGGAACTCCTCGATGGCGCCGGGCAGCAGGGACGACGAGCGCTGCAGCAGTTCGAGCTGCTCGGGGTGGCGCAGCAGCGCCAGCGCGCCGTTGCCGACCAGGTCCACGGCGGTCGTGTAGCCGGCCACCAGCAGCAGGAACGCGAGCGAGGCCAGTTCGTCGTCGGTGAGCGCGGCCTCGCCCTTCGCCCTGGCCAGGCCGCCGATGAGGTCGTCGTCGCCGGAGGTGCGCTTGTGGGTCACCAGGTCGCGCAGGTAGCCGGAGGTCTCCTCGCGGGCCGAGGCCGCGTCACCGTCGGCCAGGCCGGTCACCACGTCGGCCCAGTAGCGGAAGTTCTCCTGGTCGACGGCGGGGACGCCCAGGAGCTCCATGATCACGGTGATGGGCAGCGGGGCGGCGAAGTCCGCGATCAGGTCGCAGCGCCCGGAGTCGGCGAACGAGTCGGCCAGTTGGGCGGCCACCTGCTCGATCCGGGGGCGCAGGCCGGCGATGCGGCGCGGCGTGAGCTGGCTCGACACGGCCCGGCGCAGGCGCGTGTGATCAGGCTCGTCGCTGTTCATCATGTGGTCGGACAGGTCGCCGAACCACCACGACGCGAAGTGCGGATGGCGGCGCAGGGGTTCGGCGAGCGCCGAGCCGTGGGAGGACAGCAGCGGGTTGTCCAACGCGGCACGCACGTCGGAGTAGCGGGTCACGAGCCACATCGGCACGCCGAAGGTCTCGACCCGGTGCACGGGGCCGGCGTCGCGCAGGCTCTTCAGCACCGCGTAGGGGTCGTCGGTGAAGCCGGGGCGCAACGCATCCAGATCTACCGCCATATTGGGGCACACGGCCAGGAGAGCGCCTCGGTTCAACCGGACTGGCATTTTGGGCAGAAGTACACGAATCTGCCGTCGATCTCGTCCGATCGGACCCTTGTGCGGCAACGCAAACAGGGTTTGCCCGTCCGCTCGAACACGTAGTGCTGCACCCGGAGGTCGCCGGTGGTGCTCTGCTCCGGCCGCCACTGGTTCGCCTGCAAGAGCTTGCGCGACAACGCAACCGCTCGTGAGGCGTCGACCGACGAGACGGGTGCCGTCGGCAGGACGCGCAGCAGGAAACACACTTCCGCGCGGTAGAGGTTGCCGACACCGGCCATCACGCGCTGGTCCAGCAACGCGAGCCCGACCGGCCGCGAGGGGTCCGCGGTCAACCGCCGGGCGGCCTCGTCGGCGTCGAAGTCGTCGGCCAGGAGATCAGGTCCGAGGTGCGAGATCAACTCGTCCTCGCGGGAGGTCGGGACGAACTCCATGTCGTGCAGCGCGAACCCGATGGCCTGCCGGTCGTCGACCTCGAACACCGCGCGGGCCTGGTGCGCGGGACGGCGCCAGCGCTCACCGGGGCGGTAGAGGTGCCACGAGCCGTCCATGCGGAAGTGGCTGCGCAGGCTGTTGCCGTCGGAGAAGTGCGTGAACATGTGCTTGCCGTACGTCCGCACGCCGAGGACGTCCAGACCGGCCAGGTCGACCGCGGCCAGCCTGGGGTGGCGCAGTTCACCGCGGATCAGCGTCTTCCCGGCCAGCGCCTGGTGCATGCGGTGACCCGCGAGGAAGACCGTGTCCCCTTCAGGCATCCACCGCTTCCTGGATCTCGTCGTCGTCGAAGTCGTGGTGCACGGCGCGGCGCCGGCTCCGCGAGATGCGCTGGATGCGGGCGAGCAGCAGGTTGAACGCCAGCGCGACCTCACGGGCACCCGGAGTACCCCACTCGTGGATCGGCATGCATGCGCCCTGTGCCTGTTGCACGGCCAGACGGTCCGGTAACGCCACCGGCATGACCAACGGGCCGAAGATGTCCCGCAGCTCTTCGATGCGGAACTGGTGTTCGTGCGAACGCGGCCGCACGCGGTTCACGACGACGCCCAGCGGTTGCAGGTCGGCGTTGTTGCTCTCGCGTTCGTTCTGCACCGCCTCGAACGCCCGCTGCACGCCCGCTACGGCGAACATCGTCGGTTCGGTGACCAGCAGGGCGCGGTCGGCCGCCACGAGCGCCGAGCGGGTCAGCTGGCCCAGCGACGGCGGGCAGTCGAGCAGCACGAGGTGGTACGGGAACTCGTCGTACATGTCCCGCAACGTGCGCAACGCGTCTTTCAGGCGGTGCAGGCGCGACTCGTTCGGATCCGGGTGGTTGAGCAGCTCGGCGTCCTCGGACCCGGACAGCACGTCGATGCCGTCACCCCACCTGCTGGGGCGGATCGCCTGTTCCAGGTTCTCCTCGGACGGGTCCTGCAGGACGTCGTAGATGCTCGCCTTGGACTCCTCGGGCTCGAGCGTCGACGTGGCGTTGCACTGCGGATCGAGGTCGATCACGAGCGTGCGGACGCCGCGGCGGAGAGCGGCTGAGGCGAGGCCGAGCACCACCGTCGTCTTGCCGACGCCTCCCTTGAGGCTGAGCACGGACACCGTATGCACAGACCTACTCTAGGGTCTCCTACTCTGTTGGCCATGCGACCGGACGCCGTACACAGGGTGCTCGACGCCGAACTGGCCGCCGCGCGGGAGCGCAGGGGTGGGGAACCGCCCCGTGTGCTCGACGTCGGAGGCGGCAGCGGTGTCTGGGCCGTGCCCCTCGCCGCGGCGGGCTGCGCGGTCACGGTCGTGGAGCCCTCCCCGAACGCGCTGGCCACGCTGCACACGCGTGCGCGCGAGGCGGGGGTGACGATCGACGCGGTCCAGGGCGACACCGACTCGCTCGGCGTTTCCGCTGGTGAGGCAGATCTGGTGCTCGCGCACGGGCTGCTGGAGGTCGTGGACGACGCCTCGGCGGCGCTGTCCTCTCTCGCCGCCGCCGTCGCCCCCGGCGGGGCGGTGTCCGTGCTCGTCGCGAACCGGTTCGCGGCGATCCTGCACCGCGCGATCGCCGGTCGCATCGTCGACGCGCGCAGGCTGCTGGACGACGACGCCGGCCAGCTCGCGGGCACGCGCGACCCGTTGCAGCGCCGGTTCGACGTCCCAGGTCTCGAGAAACTCGTCCTCGAGGCGGGGCTGTCCGTCGAGCTCCTGCAGGGGCATGGCATTGTCTCAGACCTCGTACCAGGTGTGGTGCTGGACGCGAATCCAGGTGCCGCCGACGCCCTCGCCGAGCTGGAACTGGCCGCCGCCACGCGGTCCCCGCTCCGGGACGTCGCCGCCCGGCTGCACGTCCTCGCCCGCCGAACCGCCTGACAGCGTTTGCATTCGGGACAGTTATGTCCCCATGAGTGGTCCCAAACGACGCGGCGGCGAAAGATGATGACTCCGCTGCCGACGTAGGGAACCGACGCGATGCAAAGTTCCGACCTGCTGGCCTCCCTGGTCAACGAGGCCGTTGCGGGTGACCGGCCCGCCGTGGAACGGCTGCTGGCCTCCGTGCGTCCGCTCGTGGCCCGGTACTGCCGTGCGCGAGTCGGACGCAACGAAAGGGCGTACGCGTCGGCTGACGACGTGGCGCAGGAGGTGTGCCTGGCGGTGCTGACGGCACTGCCCACCTACCGCGAGCAGGGAAGACCTTTCCTGGCGTTCGTCTACGGCATCGCCGCGCACAAGGTCGCGGACGCCCACCGCGTCTCGGCGCGCAACCGGTCCGAGCCCGTCGCCGAGGTGCCGGACGGCCCGTCGCTCGCCGTCGACCCGGAGGAGAACGCGCTGCTCGGCTCGCTCTCGGTCCGGCTCGGCCAGTTGCTGAGGAGCCTGCCGGACAAGCAGCGCGAGATCCTGCTGCTGCGGGTCGTGGTCGGCCTGACGGCGGAGGAGACCGCCGAGGCGACCGGGTCGACGCCGGGAGCCGTGCGGGTGGCCCAGCACCGCGCGCTGGCGAAGCTGCGGACCTCCGCGGGGGTCGAGGAGCTGATTTGACCGGTGCCTTCTACGACGACCTGTCCGGGACGTACGACCTCATGTTCCCGGACTGGGACGCGTCGATGGCCCGGCAGGCGTCGCAGCTCGCGGAGTTCATCCCGGCGGGCTCGCGCGTTCTCGACTGTGCGTGCGGCATCGGCACGCAGGCGATCGGTTTGGCTCTGCGCGGCTATCAGGTCGTGGGCACTGATTTGAGCCCCAGGGCGGCCTCTCGGGCCGTTGTAGAGGCCTCTGCGCGTGGCGTCGCGTTGCCCACGTTCGCCGCGGACATGCGGGCGTTGCCGTTCGCCGACGACTCGTTCGACGTCGTGCTCGCCGCGTACAACGCCCTGCCGCACCTGCTGACCGCGGACGACGTGCTGGCGGCGTTGCGGGAGATGCGGCGCGTGCTGCGGCCCGGCGGCAGGCTCGTCCTCTCGACGCGCGACTACGACGCGATCCGGCGGGAACGGCCGTTGTCGACGCCGCCGTCGGTCGGACCGGGCCGCGTCGTGTGGTTCCAGCTCTGGCACTGGGACGGCGACCGGTACGAGCTGGAGATGTTCCGGCTGCACGAAACGGAGTCGTGGCGGGTCGTGGTGGGCAAGGCACGATATTGGGCGATTACCCGTCACGAAATCACCGATTTGGCGGAACGAGCCGGTTTCGGTTACGTGGAGTGGTTGCTCTGTGCCTATTATCAACCGCTGCTCATTGCTACAAACGGGTGACGTTTGGAACTTATCCCTACTTTCCGCATAAGGAGTGACGCGTCGCACGTCTCCTCTCCGGGACGTCGACGAGGGGACGCTTCGGATGGAGAGTTCGGCTTCAACCGCAGAGCTGGTCAGCATGGCCGTGCAGGGTGACCGCAAGGCCACTGAGCTGCTGCTTCGCCACCTTCGACCGCTGGTGGTGAAGTACTGTCGCGCGCGTGTGGGGCGCTCCGCGACAACTGCGGACGACGTCGCGCAGGAGGTGTGCCTGGCCGTGCTGACGGCTCTCCCGAACTACCGGGAGCAGGGCAGGCCGTTCCTGGCATTCGTCTACGGCATCGCGGCGCACAAGGTCGCCGACGCGCACCGGGCGCTGGCTCGTAACCGTGCGGAGCCGGTCGCGGAGGTGCCCGATCAGGTCGTGCGCGGCTTCGGACCGGAGGACTTCGTCCTCCAGGACGAGCTGAACGGCACCCTCGGGCAGCTCTTGCACGTCCTCCCCGCCAAGCAGCGCGAGATCCTCGTGCTGCGCGTCGTGGTGGGTTTGTCGGCCGAGGAGACCGCGGAGGCGGTGGGGTCGACGCCCGGCGCCGTCCGCGTCGCGCAGCACCGCGCGCTCGGTCGTCTGCGCAAGGAGATCGCGGCTCTGAGTCTCCCGATCGGGTGACATTCGTTTGCATTTGTGACAAGTCGTGCGGAGTGCGTGGGGTGGACGTACCCAAACGACATACCTAGAGGCAGGAAGACGCCGACATAAGGACCAGGGGGCATGGGAAGTTCGGACTCCGCGCTTGCCGCCGAGCGGCTGCGCATGGACGGGGTGCTGGTGCAGCACTTCCGCGAGTCGGGGCTGACCGGGCCGCGCTGGGACCAGTTCCACCGTCAGCTTCTCGGGCTCGGTCTCGGGATCGTCACGAAGCTCGTGCGGTCGGGTGCGATGTTCTCCCGGTGCGGTCAGCAGGGCCGGTACCTGCACCGCCAGGAGATCCCGCCGCAGGAGGCGGAGGAACTGGCGAGCGACGCGGTGTACGAGGGGTTCGTCTACTTCCGGGACCGGGGGGTCCTCGGCAGGGAGTGGACGGTCGAGCAGGGCCTGCCCTTGCGGGAGTACTTCGTCAACGCCTGCGTGCTCGCGTTCCCGAACGTCTACCGCCGCTGGCAGACGCGGGTGAACGGCTGGCAGGACGTGCGGCTGGTCGACACCCTCGCCTCGCTCGAGAACGTCGTCACCGAGGGGAACCCCGAGGACGCCGTCGTCGAGCAGCACGCGGTGAACGCCGTGTTCGCCGCGCTGAGCGAGGACAGCAGGCGGTTGCTCTTCCTCCATGACCAGGGCTATTCGCATGCGGAGATCGCCGAGCTGCTGAGGCTCACCCCGCGCGCGGTCGAAGGACGGATCCGGCGAGCACGTCTCGCGGTGCGCCGGCGTCCAGAAGAGGAACGGTGATCTGCGTGGAGTTCACGCCCGGCCTGCACCGGAAGGTCCCCGCGGAGGTCGTCCAGCGCTCCTCCGTCGGCGGCCCGGTGTCCGCCTCCCCGAGCACGGTCGACGCGCTGGTCGAGCGGACCGCGGGCGGTGACCGGGAGCCGGTCGACCCGCCCGCGCCCTCGTACTACTCGAGTCGTCCGGACACCGCTGAGGACCACGTTGCGCGCGCTGTCGCCGGTGACCGAGTCGCCATCGAACGGCTGCTGGGCACCATCCGGCCGTTGATCGTCCGGTACTGCCGTGCGCGCGTCGGCTCGTTCGCGTCGGCGGACGACGTCGCTCAGGACGTGTGCCTCGCCGTGCTGACCTCGCTGCCGTCGTACCGCGACCAGGGGCGGCCGTTCCTGGCGTTCGTCTACGGCATCGCGGCGCACAAGGTGGCGGACTCGTTCCGCAGCTTCTCGCGCAACCGCGCCGAGGCGGTGCCGGAGCTGCCCGAGTCGATGGACACCGCGGCGGGCCCCGAGCAGCGGGCGATGCAGGGAGAGCTTTCCGACCGGATGGCGGTGCTTCTGCGCGTGCTGCCCGAGAAGCAGCGCGAGATCGTTGTGCTGCGTGTCGTGGTGGGTCTGTCGGCGGAGGAGACGGCCGAGGCGGTCGGATCGACGCCCGGTGCCGTGCGCGTGGCTCAGCACCGGGCACTGAACCGGCTGCGCAAGGAGATCAGTGGCGCCAGCGGGTGATGTCGGCGATCCCCTGCGGGCTGGCGTCCTTGTACCGCTCCATCTCGCCGCGCCGCACGTCCGCGATCGTGCCCGCCAGCTCCTGGCCGAACGCCTCGGTGAGCACGGCGTCCTTCTCGAACTGGTCGACGGCTTCCTTGAGCGACGTGGGCAGGCGCGGGACGTCGTCGAGCAGCGCGGGGTCGACGTTCAGGCCTTCGGGCAGCGAGGCCCCGGTGGCGATGCCGTCCAGCCCGGCCGCGATCACACCCGCGACGACCAGGTACGGGTTCGCGGTGAGGTCGAAGCACTTGATCTCCAGGTTGTCCCGGACCAGGCGTAGCGCCGTCTCGCGGTTCTCCTCGCCCCACGCCGCGAACGGTGCCGCCCACGTGTGCGGCACGAGCCTGAGGTAGCTCGCGAGAGAAGGACAGCCGATCGCGCACAACGCGCGGATGTGGTTGAGCACACCCGCGCTGAACTGCCTGGCCTCGTCCTGGAAGCCGTCGAAGAGGTTCGTGCCGCCGCGCCAGAGGCTCAGGTGCAGGTGACCGCCGTTGCCGACGCCGCCGTTGACGACCTTGGGGGAGAACGAGGGGCGCAGGCCGTGCCGGACCGTGACGGCGCGGACGGTCTCCTTGACCAGGACCGCGGTGTCGGCGGCGTTCACCGGGTCCTCCGGCGCGGTGGAGACCTCGAACTGGCCGGCGGCGTACTCCGGGTGGAACTGGAGGACCTCGACGTCCTGCTGGTCGAGCGCCCGCAGGAGGTCGACGCAGTAGTCGGACAGCTCGACCTGGCGGGCGTGGCCGTACGCCGAGCCGCTGGTCGCGGGCACCCAGTCGTCGGTGCCGGCCTTGCCGACGCACCACTCGACCTCGAAGCCCGCCCGGGCGGTGAAGCCCTTCGCCGCGAGGTTCTCGACGGCCTTGCGGGCCTGCAGCCGCTGGTCCATCGGGTAGGGAACGCCGTTCTGGAAGTGGCGGTCGGCGGGCGCCCAGGCCCAGCCCGGCTGGCCCGCCAGCACCGTGAGGCGGTCGAGGTCCGGGTGCAGCCGCAGGTCGCCGACCGGGCCGCCCGCGAACCGGCCCTGGATGATCCAGTCGTCGAACAGGAAGACGTCGAACACCGGTGACGCCCCCACGCCGTGCGCCGCCGCGTGGGCGAGCTTGCGCAGCGGCACGGACTTCGCGCGCGTGATGCCGCTGTTGTCGACCCAGGTGAGCGCCACGACGCTCACGTCCCTCGCGTTCAGCCCGTCGAAGAGTTCCGTCGCCCGGTCGAACCGCTGGTCCCGCTCCGCTGAGTCCACGATCCTGAGGTTATGGGCACCTTGCCGTTCGTCGCCGAACTCGGGCTGGTCGACCACCACTGCCACGGCGTGCTGCGGACCGACAGCACTCGCGAGGAGTTCGAGTCGTTGCTGTTGGAGGCCGATGCGGTGGCCCCGCTCGGCGGATCGTTCTTCGACTCGGCGGTCGGGTTCGCGGTGCGGCGGTGGTGTGCGCCGTTGCTGGACCTGCCGCGGCACGCGCCGGCGGAGGAGTACCTCGAACGGCGGAACTCGCTGCACATCGCCGAGGTGTCGCGGACGTTCCTGATGGCGTCCGGGATCCACACGTTCCTCGTCGACGGCGGGTTCCAGGCCGACCGGCTGTTGTCGGCCGCCGAGCTGGCGTCGCTGGGAGGGGGAGTCGCGCACGAGGTCGTGCGGCTGGAGGAGCTGGCCGAGTCGTTGCGGCCTTCCGTCTCCGCTGCCGAGTTCGTGCCCGCCGTCCGGGAGCGGCTGGCCTCGTCGTCCGCGGTGGGGGCGAAATCCGTTGCGGCGTACCGGATCGGGCTCGGGCTGCCGGGTGAGCGGCCCGCCGACGCGGACGTGGTGCGGGCGGTGGCGGCGTGGTCGCCGGGACGCCTGGCGGACCCGGTGGTGATCACTTGGCTGGCCTGGGAGGCGTTGTCCGCAGGGCTGCCGTTGCAGTTCCACGTGGGGTACGGCGATTCGGACCTCGATCTGCACTTGTGCGATCCGTCGTTGCTGACGCCGTTCCTGCGTGCGACCGCATCGCTCGGTGTGCCCGTGTTGTTGTTGCACAACTACCCGTTCCACCGTCAGGCCGGGTACCTCGCGCAGGTGTTCCCGCACGTGTTCTGCGATCTCGGGCTCGCGACGCACGGGGTGGGGCACCAGGCGTCGCGGGTGTTCGCGGAGGCGTTGGAGATCGTGCCGTACGGCAAGTTCCTGTTCTCGACCGATGCGTTCGCCCTGCCCGAGCTGTACTACCTCGGCGCGTTGCTGTTCCGGCGCGCGTTGTCGGATTTCTTGTCCGATGGGCTGCGCCGCGATGCGTTCGTGGAGGAGGACGCACACCGGATCGCGCGGCTGATCGCGTCGGAGAACGCGGCGCGCGTGTACAAACTGTAGGATTTGCCTCGAACTGGCGTTCGAGAGGGGTGTTCATGGGTCGCAGTGCGAACCTGCCACGCGGCCTGCGTGACCGGTTCCGTGCGCGTGACGGTGTGTGGCCCGACGACACGGGCTGCCGGATGCTGCACGTCGACATGGACGCCTTCTACGCGTCGGTGGAGATCCGTGAACGCCCTGAGCTCGAGTCCGTGCCTGTCGTCGTGGGTGGCGTGGGCGGGCGTGGTGTCGTGTGCTCGGCCAACTACATCGCGCGTGAGCTGGGCGTGCGTTCCGCGATGCCCACGGCGCATGCCCGCCGGTTGGCGCCTCACGCCGTGTACCTGCCACCGCAGTTCGACCTCTACCAGGAGGTCTCGCGCGGGGTCATGGCGATCTTCCGCGACATCACGCCGCTGGTGGAGCCGCTGTCGTTGGACGAGGCCTTCCTCGACGTCGGTGGCGCCCTTCGCCGGCTCGGCCTGACACCGGGCGGTGTGGGCGAGCTGATCAGGTCCCGTGTGTTCGCTGATCACGGTGTGTCGTGTTCGGTCGGTGTGGCGTCGACGAAGTTCCTCGCGAAGCTCGCCTCGGGCATGTGCAAGCCCGACGGCATGATGGTCGTCCCGACCGCTTCCGCCCTGGAGTTCCTGCACTCGCTGCCGGTGTCCGCGCTGTGGGGCGTCGGGGCGAAAACCGCTGCGCGCCTCGAGGAACTGGGCCTGGAGTCGGTCGCCCAGGTCGCGGCCACGCCGTTGCCGCGCCTGCGCCGCATGATCGGCGTCGCACTGGCGGAACACCTGCACGCCCTGGCCTCCGGCGTCGACGACCGCGCGGTGGAGCCGGTGACGCGGGAGAAGTCGATCGGCGCCGAGGAGACGTTCGAGGTCGACCACCTGGACCGCGCCGTGCTGCGCCGCGAGTTGCTGCGCCTGTCGGAGCGTTCGGCGGGTTCGTTGCGCGCCAAGGGTTTGCGCGGGCGGACCGTGTCGATCAAAGTCCGCTTCTCCGACTTCTCGACGATCACCCGCTCCCGCACGCTGCCGGTCTCGACGGACGTGACGCAGGAGATCTACCGCGTCGCCACCGAACTGCTCGACACCCAGGTCCCGCCGGGAGCGGTCCGCCTGATCGGCGTCCGCATAGAGGGTCTTGACAACGCCGACTCGGCCCAGCAACTGATCTTCGACGCCCCCGAGAACGGCTGGCGCGAAGCCGACCAAGCCGCTGACCAGGCCCGTTCCCGCTTCGGCTCGCTGGCGGTCCGCCCGGCCTCCCTGCTGCGCAAGGGTCCGGAAAGGCCAGCCGACTTCGAACCGAAGCCCGAGTGATCGCGACCTGTCCACAACCCGGGAGTTGTCCACAGCTTCCCGCCCACCCCACCACCCCCACCCCGTCCGGCCCCAAGCTGGACCCATGCGCCACCCCATCGACCTGGAAGCCCTGGGCACCCTCTTCGTCCACCGAGTGGCCCCCGTGGCCGCACTGCTCCACATCGGACTGTCCGCGTCCCTGATCGACCAGCGCTCCCGTCCCGGCGGCCCCTGGCAACGCCTGTTCCCGAGCATCTTCCTGCTGTCGAGGGCGGGCCCCTCCCGCGAACAACTGGTGCAGGCAGCCCTCCTCTACGCGGGCGAAGGCGCCATGCTGACCGCCTTCGACGCCCTCTACCTGCACGGCATGAGGGCCGTCCTCCCCTCGGCAGACGCGATCCACGTCCTGGCCCCACGCCACTCCAGGGCCTGGGGCCACGCAGCCCTGCGCCTGGAACGAACGGACCGCCTCCCCAAACCGGTCCTGCGCCGAGGCTTCCACGTGGCACCCCTCGAACGAGCCGCGGTGGACGCCATCCGCCGCACCCGCTCCATCCCGGACACCAAGGCGATCCTCGACGAGGTGACGCACTTCGTGGGCATCCAGGCCCTGCGAGCGGAACTGGCCCTCGCCCCGCACAAGGGCACCACCCTGGCCCGCAAGCTGCTGGGCGACTCCCCGGCCCGCCAGCTGGAACTGGCGGTGATGGACCGCCGCCTCCCGGCCCCGCGCACCCCGCTCCCCGTCGGCTGACCAGCCCGCGCGGCCGCCACCCGGCACCGGTGCACCCGGGTGGCCGGCCCGCTCACCACCCACACGACCCGCCCACCGGTCTCGCCGTTCGCCGGCCCGGCAAGTACGCCCAGCCGCACCGGCTCGCTGCCCGACCGCCGTCACCTGGCGGCTCCACCGCCACCGACCTCACCGCGTCCGCCCCACCATCGCCGATCCGCTGGTGTTGCACCCACCGCCTCGTCCGCTCCAACGTCTGCCCGCGTCACCTTCCACCCCCGCATCGCTCGATCGTCGGACCGCCCAATGCCCACACCACCGATCGCCCCGGCTTGGTCAGCGGGTCTGACACTTTTCCGCAGCCATGAACCTGACCGCAGCGGCGAACCCAGGCTCGGGCAGGCCACCCGAGTCCGCCCGAGTCCGTCCGTCCGCCCGAGTCCGCGCCCGCCCGAGGGGCCCACCCAAGCCGCCCCCACCTACCTCAAGGACGCCGGTACTGGGCCGGAGACCCAGCAGTCGCCGGATCCTCGAAACTCCCCGCCTTCCCCCGATCCACATGAAAAGTCGTCAACGTCGTGACCGGCGAAGCAGCGTCCCGCCGATCGCCGATCACCCTCATGTGCGTGGTGAACCGCCGCGGCGTCACCTCGTACACGTCGTAGCCGTACCTGTTGCCCTCGAAGTACTTCAGGTGCGGGTTGGCCGCGCCCATCACCGGACCGTTCACCGCGTTCCACTCCGGCGAGTAGGCGCCGGAGGTGATCGAGTGCGCGGTGAACTCCGTGCCGATCACCGGTGACGAGAGGTCGTCGAAGTCCGGGCGGATGTCGTCCACGAACGCCGAGTGCCAGTCGCCGGTCAGGACGACCAGGTCCTCCAGGCCCGTGGTGGCGACGTGGCCGAGCACCTCGCGGCGCTCGGACAGGAAGCCGTCCCACTGGTCGGTGAAGTAGTAGCCGCCGCCGGGGCGGGCGAGTTGGGAGAGCATGATCGAGTTGATCCACACCTGCCAGGCCTCGCGGGCGCCGGAGATGCCGTCGAGCAGCCACTTCTTCTGCTCGGCGCCGAGGATCGTGCCGTTGGCGAGGTTCTGCGCCGAGCGGTGCTGGCGTAGGTCCAGCACGGTCAGGTCGAGCAGGGAACCCCACTCGCGGCGGCGGTGGATCCGCGGTTCCAGTGCGCTGCCCGAGCGGATGGGGAGGTGTTCGTACCAGGCCTGGTAGGCGGCGGCCCGGCGCTTCACGAACGGTGCGGCGCCCTCGGTGCCGCTGTAGTCGTTGACGACCTCGTGGTCGTCCCAGGTCAGGTAGAACGGGTGGGCTGCGTGGGCGTCGCGCAACGACGGGTCGCCCTTGTAGAGGGCGTGGCGGCGGCGGTAGTCCGCCAGGGACAGCACGGCGGGGCCCTCGTGGTCGCGCACGTGTGCGCCGCCGACCTGGCCGTGTTCGTAGATGTAGTCGCCGAGGTGCACGACGAAGTCGAGGTTCTCCCGGGCGATGCCGCGGTGGGCCGCGTAGAAGCCGTCGTGGAACGCCTGGCAGTTCGCCGTCGCGAAGCGCACCTTCGAGACCGGGCCGACGGGTGCCGTGCGGGTGCGGCCGACGCGCGAACGCTTGCCGAGCGCCGAGAACTGGTAGTAGTAGGTTCGGCCGGCGCGGAGTCCGTGGACCGGCACGTGCACGCTGTGCCCCAACAGGTTCGACGCGGCGATGGTGCCCGAAGCGACGCGCGAGCGCATCGTCCGGTCCAGGGCCACGGTCCATTCGACCTCGACGATCTCGGGCAGCGGCTGCTCGAACGCCAGCGGTTCCGGCGCGAGCCGCGTCCACAGGACCACGCTGTCGGGCAACGGGTCCCCGGAGCCGACGCCCAGGGTGAACGGCGCGGCGTCCCACGAGGCGCCGAGGTCCAGTGCGGCGGCGTGCGCCTGTGCGGGTGACAAACCGGCGGAGAGCGGCCACACGGTGCCAAGAGCGCAGGCGGCGGCCGCGGCCCGGAGGAGATCACGTCGGTTCAGCATCAGCGGTCCTCCACCGTGAACGAGATGTTGTCCGCGTAGCCGTCGTTCGACGTGCCGCCACCGGATCGGGTCATCTGCAGCGTCACCACGGCGGTGCGGCTGCCCGGCGGCACGGTGCCGCTCGCGGTGCGCTCGAAGAGGCCGGTGCGGCCCGAGCGCTCCTCGGCGGTCACCGGGCCGAGCACCACCAGGCCGCGCGGTGTGCCGCCCGCGTCGAGGAACTCGACCGACAGACGGGCGCCGTCCTGCTGCGAGGCGTAACCGCCGAGCCAGGCGGAGACCGCGAAACGAGACGCGCGCCGCGGCAGCGCCACGCTCTGCCGCAGGGTGCTCAGAGGCGTGTCGCCGCCGCCGAAGAACGACGCGCCGCGCTCCGCCGGCCCGGGGTCGCCGGGGCCCGGATAGCCCTGGCCGGCGTCGTACCGCAGCACGACCGGGGCACCCGCGACCGTGAGCCAGCCGGTCAGGCCCTGCTCGGCGGCGCCGTTGACGATGAGTTGGGTCATGCGGCTGATCCGAGCAAGCGGGGCTGTCCCCGGCGGATCACGCCGCCGAACGGCGCGTGAACGGCAGGCCACAAGGCTCCGGAAGTGCCTCACGAAGGCCTCACCACTGCCCCAGGAGGATGATGGTGACAGAACAGACCGCATGAGACGGCCGACTGGGTAGTCGCCGGGGCGCGCGACTCGTATCCTGGAAGGTGACGTCCCCAGGGTGGGTCGTCCGCCGGGTTCGGCGGAAACCGCGAACACCCGGCGCCCGCGACCGCTGTGCCGGAGGAGGAACGATGCCACTCTCCGAGCACGAGCAGCGACTGCTCGACCAGATCGAGCGCGCGCTCTACGCCGAGGACCCGAAGTTCGCATCAACCGTACGGGGCGCCAAGTTGCGGCGGCCGTCCAAGCGACGCCGCGTGCAGGGCATCGTGTTGTTCGTGGTCGGCGTGGCCGCGCTCATCACCGGAGTGATGCTGCCGCAGCTCTCGATCGCCAGCATTCCCGTGGTGAGCGTCTTCGGCTTCCTGCTCATGTTCTTCGGTGCGCTCATCACCCTGACGACGTTGCGTCGCGGTGACCAGGTCGCCGAGGGAACGCAGGAGGACGGCAAGCCAGCGCGCAGCCGCAGCTCGTTCTCCGAACGGATGGAAGAGCGCTTCCGCCGTCGCTTCGACGAAGAGCAGTAGCCGACCGACGAAGCTGAAGTGCGATGGGCCCGCCCCCGGCAGGGGAGCGGGCCCATCGCTTTTGCCTTCCCGGACTCCCCGTCAGACCCCGGCGGGCTCGCGCTCGGGCGTCTCCGCCACCGGCGCCGGGGCGGGCCTGAGCACCGACTTCGGGAACAGCCTCGCCCGCAACGACAGCGGGGCGTTCTTCTTCAGCGACTGCCTCACCGCGGCCAGCGCACCGGGCAGGCCCGCGTCCGCGACCGGGTTCGCGCTGTACCAGGACCGTTCGATCGACCCGACCACGGACCGCAGCCCGTCCCTGCCCGCCTCGTCCAGGTTGTGCTCGCGCGCCAACCGGCGGGCGGCCGTCCTGATCGTCTCGGCCGCCGGCACTGCCGCGCCGCGGTCGATCGACTCCGCCATGAGCTCGCTCCACGCGGCCGTGGCCGCCCCCGGACCGAGCGCCGCCACGGCGTGCAGGTGGTTGCGCCGCCGCACGCCGCGCACCAGCAGCGGTGTCAGCACGACACCCGCCAGCACCAGCACCGCCGCGAGCCACCACGAGAGCAACGCCGCCGCCAGACCCACGCCTATCAGCCACAACCCGGCGACCGCCGGTATGAGCAGCTTGCGCGCCCACGACACGCCCAGCAGACCGGCGCCGATCACGCCGAGCAGCGCCAGCACCAGGAACGCCGACAGCAGCGCCGCCAGCAGCAGCACCACGCCCAGCGCCCACAGGTGCCACGGCGGTGGCCCCTCGGCCTGCGCCTGCGGCAGCCCCTGGTCGCCGTCCTCGCCGTCGGGCGAGGCGGACGCCTGGGCCGAGCCGGACGTGGACGGCGCCACCGACTCGGTCGTCGTCTCGGCGGTCGGCACCTCCTCGCCACCCGGCGCGGTCTCGCGCAGGTACGGCGGCACGACGCCGCGGCCGTCGGAGATCGGGGTCGGGTCGAAGGTCATCCAGCCGTGGTTCGGGAAGAAGATCTCGACCCACGCGTGCGCGTCGTCCGTGCTGATCACGCGGTAGGCGTTGTCCGCGGCGGCGACACCGGCGGTGAAGCCGATCGCCACGCGCGAGGGCAGGCCGACCACGCGCGCCATCACGGCCATCGCGGAGGCGAACTGCTCGCAGTAGCCGACCTTGCTCCTGAGCACGAAGTCGGTCAGCGCGTCCCTGTTGACGTCGCCCTGCGTCTTGAGCTCGTACTTGAAGTCGGTGGTGGGGCTGTTGAAGAACTCGGTCAGCTTGGCGGCCTTGTCGAAGTCGTTGGTGGCGCCCTCCACGATCTTGTTCGCGAGGTCGACCACCTCCTGCTCGACGCCGTCGAACTTGTAGTACTCGGACTCGACCGCGTTCTTCTGCGAGGGCGCCAGCCGCAGCGCCTGCTTGGTGGGCGTCGACAGGACCGCGTCGATCTCGTAGGACGCCGGTTCGCGCTCCCGCTCGGTGTAGATGACGCCCTTCTTGGCGTCGAAGCGGTAGTCGTCGTCCGGGGTGTCGATGCGGCGCACGGCGCCGTAGGTCGGCAGCCAGAAGCTCCGCCAGTCGCGCGGCTCGATGTTGATCCGCGTCGTCTTGCCCTCGCCGCGGTCGCCCGCCTGCGGGGGAGCTCACCGCGCGCCGGCTGGCCGCCGGGTGGGGTGCCGCGTTCCCAGCCCTTGTTCGGCACGTACTGCGCCAGCGTCGACGCCCGCATGTACGTCTGCTCCGGCAGGCCGCGCACGTAGAACACCTCGGCGGGCCTGCCGCGGTTGAGCATGCCGCGCAGCGACGTCATCTCGCTCAGCCCGATGCCGCCCTTGCCGCCGCCACCGGACCCGCCGCCGGGGAGCCTGCCGACCGTGCCGACGACCGTGAAGCCGGCCCCGACGACCAGCGCGATCACCATCGCGATGCTCGCGACCGTCGTCGCCGACCCGCCGGACCCGCTCGCCGACCCGGACCCGAGCCGGCCGCGCCAGGCCTCGTGCCGGTGCTGGCCGTCGACCGCGAGCAGCATCGCGAACGCGGCCGCTCCCAGCACGAACGTCCAGAACGGCAGCATCTCGTCGGCCAGCGACGCGGGCACCGCGAACACGCACAGCAGCACCAGCCCGGACGCCGCCGGAGCGGCCGCCGCCACGGCGAGGGTGTCGACGAGCACCGCGACCAGGCCGATCGCGAGCACCACGAGCGCCTGGATCGCGGGCGACGCGTGCACCGGGGGCACCCCGGTCTGCACCTGTGCCACCGACTCCGCGAGCACGTCGCCCAGGTCGCCCAGCGCCTCGGGGCCGGGGATGAACAGGAAGATGCCCGACCGCGTGTGCAACGCCGTGAGCAGGCACAGCAGCACGAAGACCTGGGCGATCGCCACCAGGGGCGGCGTCAGCCGGGTCGCGCGCAGGAAGGCCCCGGTCACGGTGATCGCGACGATCACCACGCCGATGCGCACGAGCCACAGGTCGCCCTCGATGACCCCGGACAGCGCGGTCGACGCGCACAGCACGGCCAGAGCGGCGATCCACGGCGTCGCCGAGGTGAACCACTCGGGCTCGGTGCCCTTCGCTGGAGCGGAACGGCTTCCCATCTCAGCCCACCTCCGAGCGCACCGACGGACCCCGGTTGCCTGCCGAGGCGCACAACTCCTGCCACACCTGCTGCATCGACGCGGACGGCTTCGCGATCGCCACGCCCCAGCCCGCGCCGGCCAGCATCCGCCGCGCGTCGTCGGGGTCGGGCGCCGAGGCGTCCGTGCCCCCGGACCACGCGTTGACGTCGAGCAGCACGGCCAGGCTGCGCATGCCGCGCGGCCGGTACCGGATGAGCTCCTCGACCGAGGCGGGGGACACGCCGCCCAGCACCGCGATGACCTCCTGGCCCGCACCGGGGTCGATCCCGCCGCTCAGCTCACGGCGGTGCGAGCCCTGCAGCGCGGCGAGCGAGTCCAGCACCACGTGGTCGCTGTGCCCGCCGTCGGCCGACCCGCCCGCGAGCACCCGCCCGTCCTCGGCGACCAGGCGGACCTGGTGGCCGAAGTGGTGCAGGTGCAGGCAGATCGACGCCACGAACGAGATCGCCCATTCGAGCGAGGCCGTCGGTCCGCTGCCACGGTGCGCGTGCACCCGGTGGTCGAGCAGCACCGTCGTGCCGCCGCGCCACGGGCGTTCCTCGACGCGCACCATCAGCTCGTCCCGCCGGGCCGTCGACCGCCAGTGGACCTTCCGCAGGTCGTCGCCCTGGCGGTACGGCCGCACCACCGCGTCGTCCTCGCCCTGACCGGCGCGCAGCCGCACCGAGCCGTCGTCACCCGCGCCCATGCCGGACCCGCCGGGCAGCCCGGCCAGCCGGACTACGCGGGGCACCACGACCAGGCGCGACCGGCCCGCGAGCTCGCGGTCGAACTCGGCGAGGCCGAACGGGTCGGTGATCCGCGCCATCAGCGGGCCGACCTGCTGGACGCCGCGCATCACCGGCTTGAGCGGGTAGCGCAACGTCGTGGGCGTGTTGCGGGGCAGCCGCTCCACCAGGAACCGCGGCCGCGCGCCCAGGGCGTACGGCACGGTGTCCTCGAGCATCAGCCCGCCCGTGGGCAGCCGGCCGGTGCTGCGCAGGTCGAGCTTCACCTCGGAGGCGGCGCCGACCGGAACCCGGCTCGGAGCGAGGTACCGGGCGGCGTGCAACCCCACCCTGGCCCTCGTCGCGAGCCACGCGGCCAGCAGCGGCAGCGCGATGACGAAGGCCGCCACGCGCAGCAGGTCGCGCTCGTTCAGCACGGCGGCGCACACTCCGGCGGCGAACCCCGCGGCCAGCAAGCATCTTCCGCGCGTGGTCAGACCGGAGAGTGCGGTGCGCATCGTTAGCGTGGTGTCCCTGCGTTGTTGTTGTTCATGCTGCGGACGAACGCCGCGCTCGGGTCGAGTGCCGCCGTCGGCACCGGCACCCGCTGCAGCAGCGCCCTGATCAGCTCGGCGGGGGACCGGCGGGCGGCCTGCGCCTCGGCGGTCAGCACCAGGCGGTGGGCGAGCACCGGGATCGACACCGCGTGGATGTCGTCCGGCACCACGAAGTCGCGACCGGCGAGCGCCGCCTGCGCGCGGGCGGCGCGGACGAGGTGCAGCGTGGACCGCGGGGACGCGCCCAGCCGCAGCTCCGGCAGCCGGCGCGTGGCCGACACCAGGTCGACCGCGTACCGGCGGACCTCGGGGGACAGGTGCACCCGGCGCACGGCCTCGATCAGCCGCAGGATCTGCGCCGCGTCCGAGACGGGCCGCAGGTCGTCGAGCGGGTTGTGGCCCGCGTGCTCGTCGACCATCGCGAGCTCGGCCTGCGGGTCCGGGTAGCCGATCGACACGCGCGCGGTGAACCTGTCGCGCTGCGCCTCCGGCAGGGCGTAGGTGCCCTCCATCTCCACGGGGTTCTGCGTCGCGATCACCATGAACGGCGACCCCAGCGGGTACGTGTTCGCGTCGACCGTGACCTGGTGCTCCTCCATGCACTCCAGCAGCGCGGACTGCGTCTTGGGGGAGGCGCGGTTGATCTCGTCGCCGACCACGATGTTCGCGAAGATCGGGCCCGGCCGGAACTCGAAGTCGTTCTCCTGCCGGTTGTAGATGGACGAGCCGGTGATGTCGCTCGGCAACAGGTCCGGCGTGAACTGCACGCGGCTCACGGTGCAGTCGATCGAACGGGCAAGCGCTTTCGCCAGCGAGGTCTTGCCGACACCCGGCACGTCCTCGACCAGCAGGTGCCCTTCGGCGAGCAGCGTCACGAGGGCGAGACGGACCACGTCGGGTTTGCCGACGAGCACCCGTTCGACGTTGGCGGCGATCCGCTGGACGGCGCCGTGAAGCTCCCCCAGAACCTGATCTACCGGCGCGTGGCTGTTCGCGCTTGGGCTTCCCGGCGTCACTAAACCTCCAGCAGCCGTGTCCGGAACACGGACGTGTGAGCGTTTCACGCAGTGTGTCAAACCACGGCTAAGTGCCCTACACCTGCGGGCCGCATCGGGTTCGCTCCACCAGTTTCCACCTTCCCCCACCAACGCGCCCGAACCCCGTGTTTCGACGGAAATTTGTACGCCGTTCGAGTGCTTTACGGGGGCTGAACCCTCACCCGCGAAGGTGGTGCCGCACGAGTTCCCCCACCGTCCCCCCACCTCGCTCCACTTCGTCTACCAGCGGAAACAGGCCGCGGCATGGTGTGTAAGCGCCTGTTTCAGCGTTGACTGTGGTGAAAAGTGGGGTACTGTGGCGGCCGGTGGGGCAGACGGGGGCTCCACTGCCGGTCTCGTCGTCCGGCAAGGGAGGTGGCTGCCGATGTTCCTCGGCACTCACTACCCGCGTCTGGACGACAAAGGTCGGCTGACACTGCCTGCGAAGTTCCGGGACGAGCTGGCGGGAGGTCTCATGGTCACCAAGGGCCAGGACCACTGCCTGTACGTGTTCCCCGGGCTGAGTTCGAGCAGATGGCGAGGAAGGTCGCCGAGGCGCCGTTCACCAACGACGCCGTACGCGCCTACCAGCGGTATCTGTTCGCAGGTACGGACGAGCAGCGTCCGGACGGTCAGGGCCGCGTCCTGATCGCACCGGAACTGCGCCGGTATGCCGGGCTGACCAAGGAGTGCGTGGTCGTCGGCGCGTTCACCAGGTTGGAGATCTGGGACGCGGCGGCCTGGCAGACCTATCTCGAAGAGCACGAGGACGGCTACGCCACGGCTCGCGAGGAGGTCATACCGGGCGTCTTCTGATGGCGGTCAGCCGAGCAACAGGCCGGATGTTCCACACGCGACTCGGGTGCCGTGAGGCCTCGGTCCGCTCGAGTATCGGCCCTGGCGCACCTTCCCCGGCGCCAGGTTCGACGGGCGGGCGGGGACCTGACGTCACCCGATCGCGCATTAAGGGGAGTAGAGGGACGATGGATCAGCCGCGGCACGTTCCGGTGCTGCTGGACCGCGTCCTGGAACTCTTCGCCCCGGCGTTGCGGGGCAGGCCCGCCGTCGTCGTCGACACGACGCTCGGCATGGGCGGCCACTCCGACGCGCTGCTCGGCGCCCACCCGGAGCTCACGCTCATCGGGCTCGACCGCGACCCGCAGGCCATCGAGATGGCGGGTAGGCGGCTGGCGCGCCACGGCGACCGGGTCCACCTCGTCAACGTCACGTACGACCACATCGACGAGGCCGTCGCCGACCTCGGGTACTCGCGCGTCGACGGTGTGCTGATGGACCTCGGCGTGTCCTCGTTGCAGCTCGACGAGGAGGAGCGCGGCTTCGCGTACTCGAAGGACGCCCCGCTCGACATGCGGATGTCCAAGGGCACCGGCATGACGGCGGCGGACGTGCTGAACACGTACTCCCACGGCGACCTCGCCCGGATCCTGTCCACCTACGGCGAGGAGCGGTTCGCGGGCAAGATCGCCTCGGCCGTGCTCAAGGAACGCGAGAAGGAACCGTTCACCAACTCCGGGCGGCTCGTCGAGCTGCTCTACGCCGTCGTGCCCGCGGCTTCGCGGCGCACGGGCGGGCACCCGGCGAAGCGCACGTTCCAGGCGTTGCGCATCGAGGTCAACGGGGAGCTGGAGTCGCTGCGGCTGGCCCTGCCGGCCGCGCTCGGCGTGCTGGGCGTGGGCGGGCGGATCGTCGTCGAGTCCTACCAGTCCCTCGAGGACCGGATGGTGAAGCAGGCCTTCGCCGAGCTCGCGAAGTCGAAGACCCCACCGGGCCTGCCGGTCGAGCTGCCGGGCCACGGGCCCGAGATCAAGTTGCTCACGAAGGGCGCGGAGCTCGCGTCGGAGCAGGAAATCGAGGACAACCCGCGCGCGGCGCCGGTGCGCCTGCGCGCGGCGGAGCGGATCGGAGAACCGAGATGACGGCACCCGCACGCGTCGGCGGGCCGTCGCCCCGCGACCCCTCCAGGAACAAGCGCCAGGACAAGGACAAGGCGCGGCGCCGCACAGCCGGTGCCGAACGCGCCTACGCGCGGCGGGCCCAGCGCGCCCAGAACCTGCGCAGCGGTTCGGCCGCCCCGCAGAAGGCCGTGTCCAAGGCGCCGTTCGTCGTGCTCGTGATGCTCGTGCTGGGCGCGGGCGTCGCCGGGATCATGTACTTCTCCACCCAGGCCGCCGCGGACACGTACCGCCTGCAGGAGGCGCGCGCCGAGGCCGAGAAGCTGACGCTGCAGATGGAGCAGCTGCGCCGCGAGGTGGCGCTGCTCGAGTCGCCGACCGACCTCGCGCGCCGGGCCACCGAGATGGGCCTCGTCGAGCCGCCGAGCCCGGCGCGGCTGCGGCAGAACCCGGACGGGTCGATCGAGGAGTTCGGCAAGCCGAGCGCGCCGACCAAGCCGACGCCGACCCCGCCGCCGTCCCCCGAGACGCCTCCGCCGCCGGCCGGTGAGCAGCCTCCGGCGGGTCAGACGCCGCCCGCCGGCCAGACGCCTCCGGCGGGTGGCTGATGCCGGGTCCGCAGTCGAAGGGGTCGCGCCGCCCGCTGTCGGTGCGCGGCGCTCGCCCGGCCACGCGCCTGGGCGGCAACAGCAGGGTGCGCATCGCCGTCGGCCGCATCCTGCTGATCGGTGCGTTGCTGATCGCGGGCGTGAAGCTCGTGCAGGTGCAGGGCATCCAGGCCGACGAGCTGTCGCAGCAGGCGCAGAAGCAGCGCACGACGCGGCAGGACATCCCCGCCGAGCGCGGCTCCATCCTGGACCGCAACGGCAACCAGCTCGCGTTCTCGATCGAGGTGCGCGCGCTCTACATCCTCCCGCAGCGCGCCCGCAAGACGTGGGACGACGCCCGCGCCGCCAAGCCCGCGGACTACCCGCTGTCCTACGACGACCACGCGCGCGAGATGGCGAAGTTCATCTCGTCGACGCTGGGCCCGGAGGTCAACGGCGAGAAGACCGACGAGGAGACGATCTACCAGCAGCTCGTGCAGGACATCAGCTACGAGGTCCTGGTGAGCGAGGCCGAGCCGGCCAAGGCCGCGAAGATCGTCGAGAAGTACCCGGCGGAGATCGGCTCGGAGTACCGCTCCAAGCGCATCTACCCCAACGGTGAGCTGGCCTCGAACGTCATCGGCGCCGCCAACTGGCGCCAGGACGAGAAGCCGCCGACCACCCAGGGCATCCTCGGCCTGGAGAGCGCGCAGGACAACCTGCTCGCCGGCCGCATGGGCCGCCGCATCGTCGACACGATGTCGGGCGACGACACCGTCGTCATCCCGAACACCGAACGCGAGCTCGTGAAGCCGCAGCCGGGCAAGAGCCTCGAGCTGACGATCGACATCGACACCCAGTACGCCGTGCAGCGCATGGTCACCGACTACGCGAAGAAGTCGGGTGCCAAGAACGCGTCGGCGGTCGTGCTGGACAGCCGCACCGGCGAGATCGTCGCCATGGCCAACGACAAGACCTACGACCCGGCCGACTTCGGCAAGTCCTCGGAGGACCAGCG
This sequence comes from Lentzea sp. DG1S-22, assembly GCF_036321065.1. NCBI lineage: Bacteria > Bacillati > Actinomycetota > Actinomycetes > Pseudonocardiales > Pseudonocardiaceae > Lentzea > Lentzea sp. DG1S-22. The sequence continues at coordinate 7,645,728 of NZ_CP143276.1, forward strand.
CCGCAACGGCGCGGTCTCGTCGAACTTCGAACCCGGCTCGGTGAACAAGATCGTGACGGCCGCCGCCGCCATCGAGCTCGGCCTGTTCAAGCCGGACGACGTGCTGCAGGTGCCGGGTTCGATCAAGGTCGCCGACCGCGTGATCCGCGACGCGTGGACGCACGGCACCGTGCCGATGTCGTTCACGGGCGTCTTCGCGAGGTCGTCGAACGTCGGCACCCTGCAGGCCGCGCAGCAGGTCGGCCAGGAGCGCTACGCCGAGATGCTGCAGAAGTTCGGCCTCGGGCGCCGCACCCAGTCCGGCGTGCCCGCGGAGGAGTCCGGCGTCGTGCCGCCGCTGAACCAGTGGTCCGGCTCGACCTTCGGCAACCTGCCGATCGGCCAGGGCCTGTCGATGACGCTGCTGCAGATGACCGGCATGTACCAGGCCATCGCCAACGACGGCCTGCGCATCCCGCCGCGCCTGATCCGCGCCGAGATCGGCGAGGAGGGCGCGCGGTCGGAGAAGCCGCGCCCCGAGGGCGTGCGCGTGGTGTCGCCGGAGACCGCGAAGACCGTCCGGGACATGTTCCGCTCGGTGACGCAGTCCGATCCGCGCGACGCGAACCAGAACGGCACCGGCAAGGCGGCGGCGCTGCCCGGCTACCAGATCGCGGGCAAGACCGGCACGGCGCAGCAGATCGACCCGGTCTGCAAGTGCTACTCCCAGTCGCAGTACTGGATCACGTTCGCCGGCATCCTCCCCGCCGACAACCCGCGCTACGTCGTCGGCATCATGCTCGACGCGCCGGACGGCACCCCGTTCAGCTCGTCGGCCGCGCCGTTGTTCCACGACATCGCGGCCTACCTGACGCAGCGGTTCCAGGTGCCGATGTCGGCGGAGCAGACGCCGTTCGTGCAGCTGCAGATGTAGGTGACCTGAGCCACGCCCAGGCGTGACAACAGGACAAGCAACTGTTCATGTGAACAAGAATTCGAAATGAGACGCGGACCATCACGTCTGATGCTCTTGAACCGGAGCATGAGGCGAGATGGGGTTCTACGTGTCTTCCACCGTTGACACGATCTTGGCGGGAATCTGGCGGTGACTCCCGTTCCCGCTGTTCAGCAAGGTGAGGAAGGATCAGTCGTCCACTCGTTCTGGCTCCACCTGAACAGCACTCCCGTTTCGGGTGCAATGATCGAACTGGAAGCGCAAAGGCGTTCGTACGTCGTCGTGAACGCCTGGGAAAAGGACCTCGCCGCGAAGTTCAAGGCGGCCAACCCGAAGATCAGGACGTTCGTCTACAAAGACCTTTCCTCGACCCGCGGCTACGCCTGCGAGAACGGCGTCGACGACGCCGACCTCCCCACCGGGGTCGGGTACTGCGAGGCGGACCCCTCCTGGTTCCTGCGCGGTGCCGACGGCCGGCGGTTCGAGTACGAGGGTTACCGCGACCACTGGCAGATGGACGTCGGCAACACCGCCTACCAGAAGGCCTGGGCCGAGAACGTGGTCGCGTCCTCGGCGAAGGCCTTCGACGGCGTGTTCATGGACAACGCGCTGTTCGCCTGCGACACCTACCACCCGGGCGCCTGCCCGGCGGCGTACCCGACCGACGCGGCGATGCGCGAGGCGTACGTCTCGATGCTCGCGAACACGAGGCAGAAGTTCGTCGACGCGGGTCTCGAGACCGTCGCGAACCTGTCCGGCGCGCGCCTGCACGAGGGCGCCTGGGACTCCTACGTCGACCACCTCGACGGCGGCTTCGACGAGTGGTGGCTGACCTTCGGCGACACCGACCTGCTCTCCGAGTACCCGCAGGGCTGGAGCAGGCAGATCGCGCAGATCACCGCGAACGAGGCCAAGGGCAGGACCACCTGGGTGCAGCCGCACCACAGCGGCGCCGAACAGCCGTTCCGCTACGCCTTCGCGAGCTACCTGCTCGCCGCCGGGTCCCGCACGGCGATCTCCGAGATCGAGCAGACCGACCGCTACGGCAACCCCTCGCCGTGGCGCGCGGAGTACGACTGGGAGCTCGGCGACCCGCTCGGCCCGCACCGCGAGGTGGCGGAGAACGTGCACCGGCGCGACTTCGAGTGCGGCACGGTGATCGTCAACGCGAACAGGACCGGCAGCGCCCCCGTCACCGTGAGGCTCTCCGAGGCCCAGAAGAACGAGCGCGGTGCGCCGGTCAGTTCCGTGGCGTTGCCGGGGACGAGCGGATCCGTGCTGCGCAAGGCCTGTCAGGGCGTGCGGTCGTCGTGCACCGGCTCCGGCCGGGCGACCATCACCGGGCACGAGGCGTGGTAGAGCGCCGCCCGCGTGATGAGCCCGACCCCGTCGTGCTGTCCGCCGCGACCCACCACGACGAGGTCGGAGTCCAGATCGGCCAGGGCCTCGTGCGGGTGGCGTGACTCCACCAGGACCTCGGGGGTCAGCTCGGGGGCCGTGGTGCGCAGCAGCAGCACCGCCCGGCGCACCGCCGCCTCGTCGCGCGGCGCGGTCCCGCCGTGCTGGGCCGGTGGGTGGACGTGCAGCAGCCGCAGCGACGCCCGGCGGGTGCGGCAGAGCTCGACCGCGCGCCGCAGCACGACCGCGTCCTCGCACCCGCCGACGGCCGCGGTGACCCAGCCGTACTCGCCGCGGATCGCCTTCGGGCGGCCGCGGACGACCACGACGCCGCACCGCGCGCGGCGCAACACCGGGAGGACGAGGGACCCCAGACCCAGGCTGCGGTGCTGTTCTCCTCTGCACCCCAAGACCAAGGTCGCGCTGGAGTCCGACGCCCCCACCAGTGCGGCCACCGGATCGTCGCCGCTCGGGCGGAAGTGCGCGGTGAGCATCGGGAGCCGTTCCAGGACCCGCTGGACCGTCGTGTCGCCGGGGTCCGCGAGGTACACCTGAAGGTCCGTCCTGAGCGACCACGCGTGGCGCGCCGCCCATTCGAAAGCGTGGTACGCGGGTTCGGACGTGTCGACGCCGACCGTCACGGACCGGCTGAAATCGGGGGACCAGAAGGAGAACCTCCTGGGATCGACCGCCGTACGAGTTCTCATTGCCGCCTCCTGCCGCCCTCAACTCCACCGCAGGCGCACGTGCGCTCACAGGGCACTAAGTCACGAAGCGGGCAGGAACTTGTTCGGCCGGACGGGCTCGCCCGCGAGAACCAGCGCGAACGGCCACCCGAACGGTCCACGACCGGCGATCATCACCCGAACGCCAACGCGCCGCTCGGGCGCCGCACGCCCGCCGGTAGCCTCTTGCCCGTGCCTGCCAAGCTCGAGGGCAAGGTCGCGACCGCCCCGCCCCGCCCCAACGCCATCCGCCCTGCTTCCGTGGCTGCTCTCGCCGCGGTCGCCGACGTGCACCTGACCAGGCCGGCGCATGCCGACGTCCAGGTGACGGGGGTGACTCTGCGTGCACAGCACGTGATCGCAGGGGACCTCTACGCGGCGCTGCCCGGTGCCCACGTGCACGGTGCCGACTTCGCCGAGACGGCGATCGCGAACGGTGCCGTCGCCGTGCTGACGGACGAGGCCGGAGCCGCCCGCGACTCGCTCAAGGACGTGCCCGTGCTCATCCACCCGCGACCTCGCGAGGTCGTGGGCCTGCTCGCCGCACACGTCTACGGACAGCCGTCGACGAAGGTCAAGCTGTGGGGGGTCACCGGCACGTCCGGCAAGACCACCACCACGTACATGATCGAGTCGGTGCTGCGCGCCGCCGGGAGGAACACCGGCCTGATCGGCACGGTCGGCACCCGCATCGGCACCGAGCAGCTCGGCAGCTCGCACACGACGCCCGAGGCGCCGGACCTGCAGGCGCTGTTCGCGGTCATGGCCGAACGCGGCGTCACCGACGTGGCGATGGAGGTGTCGAGCCACGCGCTGCACATGGGCCGCGTCGCCGCCACCGAGTTCGAGATCGGCGCGTTCACGAACCTCAGCCAGGACCACCTCGACTTCCACGCCGACATGGAGGAGTACTTCCAGGTCAAGGCGCAGCTGTTCGACGGCCGCGCGCGCAAGGAGGTCGTCTGCGTCGACGGCGAGTGGGGCCCGAGGCTCGTCAAGGACACGACGATCACCGTCTCCACCACCGGGCCCGCCGACTGGACCGCGAGCGACGTCGTCGTCAGCGCGACCGGCGAGCAGACGTTCACCGCGCACGGTCCGGACGGCGACATCGAGATCCACCTCCCGCTCGCCGGCAGCTTCAACGTCGCCAACGCCCTGCTCGCCATCGCCTGCCTGCACGCCGAGGGCGTCGCGGCCGAGGCGATCCGGGAAGGCCTGAGCACCGTCGGGGTCCCCGGCCGCATGCAGCGCGTCGACGAGGGCCAGGACTTCACCGCCGTCGTCGACTACTCCCACAAGCCCGCCGCCGTGGCGCTCGCACTGGACGCCGTGCGCGCCAAGACCGACGGCCGCGTGATCGTCGTGCTGGGCTGCGGTGGCGACCGCGACCGGGCGAAGCGCCCGCTGATGGGCGAGGCCGCCGCGGAACGCGCCGAGGTGTTGATCATCACCGATGACAACCCGAGGAGCGAAGAAGCGTCCTCCATTCGGGCCGCCATGCTCGAAGGCGCTCTCGCCACCGCGAACCGGGGCGAGGTGCTGGAGATCGGCGACCGGAAGCTCGCGATCGAGAAGGCCGTCGAGCTGGCACGTCCGGGGGATGTCGTCGTGGTCGCGGGCAAGGGGCACGAGACGGGACAGGAGATCGCCGGCGTGGTCCACCCGTTCTCGGACGTCGAGACGCTGACCGCCGCCATCAGAGAGGCGCACCGTTGATCGCACTCACGCTCGCCGAGATCGCTGAGATCGTCGGCGGACGCCTGCACGCCACCGACGGCAGTCCGGTGGTCACCGGCACCATCGAGTTCGACACCCGCAAGATCACCGAGGGCGGCCTCTTCCTGGCACTGCCCGGCGAACGCGTGGACGGCCACGACTTCGCCGCGCAGGCGGTGTCCTCGGGCGCCGCCGGTGTGCTGGCGGGCCGGGAGGTCGACGCCCCCGCGGTGATCGCGCCGCCGGTGCCGACCAGGCACGCCAACGCCTACGTGCTCGCCGGCGACACGAACGGCGAGGGCGCCGCGGTGCTCGAGGCGCTGGCCAAGCTGGCCCGCCACGTCACGGACCGCCTGGAGGACCTGACGGTCATCGGCATCACCGGCTCGGCGGGCAAGACGTCCACGAAGGACCTCATCGCCCAGGTGCTGCGGCCGGTCGGCGACGTCGTGGCGCCGCCGGAGTCGTTCAACAACGAGCTGGGCCACCCGTGGACCGCGCTGCGCTCGACCGAGGACACCCGGTTCCTGGTGCTGGAGCTGTCCGCGCGCGGCATCGGCCACATCGCGAACCTGTGCGAGGTCGCCCCGCCGAAGTTCGGCGCGGTGCTCAACGTCGGCACGGCGCACCTGAGCGAGTTCGGTTCCCGCGAGGGGATCGCGCGGGGCAAGGGCGAGCTGGTCGAGTCGCTGCCCGAGGACGGCGTCGCCATCCTCAACGCCGACGACCCCCTGGTCGCCGGCATGGCGAGCCGCACGAAGGCCAAGGTCGTCCTCGTCGGGGAGAACCCGAAGGCCGACGTCCGCGCCGAGAACATCGTGCTGGACGAGCAGGCCCGTGCGAGCTTCACGCTGAAGACCGCGCGGGGCGACGCCGAGGTCAAGCTCGCGGTCAACGGCACCCACCAGGTCGCCAACGCGCTGGTCGCCGCCGCGATCGCGCTCGAGCTCGGTGCCACGCCGGAGGAAGTGGCCCAGCGGCTCGGCAGCGCGCAGAGGGTCTCCGCGCACCGCATGGTCATCACGGACCGCGCGGACGGCGTGACCGTGATCGACGACGCCTACAACGCGAACCCCGACTCCGTGCGGGCGGCGTTGAAGGCGCTGGCGTCGATCGCGCGCTCGACCACGCCCGCGCGGCGCAGCTGGGCAGTCCTCGGCCCGATGGCGGAGCTGGGCGACGACGCGGTGCGCGAGCACGACGAGATCGGCCGTTTGGTGGTGCGCCTGGACATCAGCAAGCTGGTCGTCGTCGGTGAGGCGGCCCGGCCGATGCACCAGGGCGCGCACCTGGAAGGATCTTGGGGCGACGAATCCGTCGCAGTGCCGGACGCCGACGCCGCTGTCGCGTTGCTCCAGGGGGAAGTCCGGCCCGGTGACGTAGTGCTGGTCAAGGCATCCAACGCCTATCGCCTGTGGCGCATTGCCGAGGCCCTGCTGGAGGCAGGAACCAAGTGAAGAGCATCCTGATCGCGGCAGCGATCGCCCTCGCGGTGTCGATCCTGCTGACGCCCTACCTGATCAAGATCTTCTCCCGGCAGGGCTTCGGCCAGGAGATCCGCGAGGACGGTCCGCAGCACCACAAGACCAAGCGCGGCACGCCGACCATGGGTGGCCTCGCCATCCTGGTCGCGATGTGGGCCGGCTACCTCGGCACGCACCTCGTGAACTCGATGTCGGCCTCGGCGTCCGGGCAGACCCCGACGGCGTCGGGCCTGCTCGTGCTGATGCTGACGACCTCGCTGGGGCTCGTCGGCTTCCTCGACGACTTCATCAAGATCCGCAAGTCCCGCAACCTGGGCCTGAACAAGACCGCGAAGCTGGTCGGCCAGTTCATCGCGACGATCACGTTCGCGATCCTGGTGCTGCAGTTCCCGAACAAGGACGGCCTGACGCCCGCGTCGGTCAACCTGTCGTTCGTCCGCGACATCACCGTGGTCTCGTTCGGCGTCATCGGGTTCATCGTCTTCTGCTACGGCATGGTCGCCGCGTGGTCGAACGCCGTGAACCTGACCGACGGCCTCGACGGCCTCGCCGGCGGTTCGTCCGCCATGGTGTTCGGCACGTACGTCGTGATCTCGTTCTGGCAGTGGCGCTACAACTGCTCGAGCTACGCCGTCGCCGGCTGCTACGACGTCCGCGACCCGCTGGACCTCGCGGTGATCGCCGCGGCCGCGATGGCCGGCTGCATCGGCTTCCTCTGGTGGAACGCCGCCCCCGCCAAGATCTTCATGGGCGACACCGGCTCCCTCGCGCTCGGCGGCCTCGTCGCCGGTCTCGCGATCGCCACCCGCACCGAGCTGCTGATGATCGTCATCGGCGGTCTGTTCGTGGTCGAGGCACTGTCGGTGGCGTTGCAGGTCGCGGTCTTCCGCACCTCACGACGGCGCCTGTTCCGCATGGCGCCGTTCCACCACCACTTCGAACTGGCCGGCTGGGCGGAAACCACGGTCATCATCCGGTTCTGGTTGATGGCGGGCATCTGCTGCATGTTCGGTCTCGGTGTCTTCTACAGCGAGTGGCTGACGGGCGGGTTCTAGGACGATGACGAAGCTGGCCGGGATGAAGGTGCTGGTCGCCGGTGCTGGAGTGACCGGCCGGTCCGCCGCGGAGGCGTTGCTCGCCGCGGGCGCCGAGGTCGTGGTGACGGACTCGTCCGCCGACCGCCTCGCGGCGCTCGAGACGCTGCTCGAAGGCGTGGAGCTGGTTCCGGGCCTCGCCGAACCGCCCGCCGGCACGGCGCTGGTGGTCACGAGCCCGGGCTGGCCGCCGTCGAGCCCGCTGCTCGCGGCCGCGGCGTCGGCGGGCGTCGAGGTGATCGGCGAGGTCGAGCTGGCCTGGCGGATGGCCGCCGAGCTGGCCGACCCGCCGGTGTGGCTCGCGGTGACGGGCACCAACGGCAAGACCACCACGGTCGGCATGCTGGAGTCGATCCTGCACGCCGCCGGTGCGGACGCCGTGGCCTGCGGCAACGTCGGCCTGCCCGTCGTGGACGCACTGCTGGCCGGCCGCCGGGTGCTCGCCGTGGAGCTGTCGAGCTTCCAGCTGCACTGGGCGCCGTCGGTGCGGCCGCAGGCGGGCGCGCTGCTCAACCTCGCCGAGGACCACCTCGACTGGCACGGCGGCATGCGGGCCTACGCGCAGGCGAAGGCCCGCGTCCTCACCGGTGACGTGGCGATCGGCTGGCTCGACGACGACCTGGTCGTCGACCTGCTCGAGGAAGCTCCCGCGCGTGACCGCGTCGGGTTCACGCTGGAGGAGCCGGAACCCGGTCAGCTCGGTGTGCGCGGCGGCTGGCTGGTCGACCGCGCGTTCGCCGACGACGAGCCGCTGGTCGAGGTCGCGAAGATCCGCCCGGCCGGTCCTCCCGGCATCGCGGACGCTCTCGCCGCCACGGCTCTTGCGCGCGCGTACGGCGTTCCGTCCGAGGCCGTGCGCGAAGGCCTGGAAGCGTTCGAACCGGCCGCGCACCGCGCCGTGCTGGTCACCGTCGACGCGGCGGACGTCCAGTACGTCAACGACTCGAAGGCGACGAACCCGCACGCCGCGGTGGCCTCGCTGCGGGCTTTCGACAGCGTCGTCTGGATCGCGGGCGGGCTGCTCAAGGGCGCGTCGGTCGAGGACATGGTGCGCACGGAGGCCCACCGGCTGCGCGGAGCCGTGCTGATCGGCGCGGACCGCCAGGCGATCGCGGACGCACTGGCGAAGCACGCGCCGGACGTGCCGGTGCGCGTCCTCGACGTCGCCGGGACCGGCGAGCCGATGCAGGCCGTGGTCCGCGCGGCGCAGGAACTGGCGCGGCCCGGCGACACCGTGCTGCTCGCGCCCGCCGCCGCGTCGATGGACATGTTCAGCGACTACGCGCACCGCGGGGTGGCGTTCACGGACGCCGTGAAGAGCCTCACGGGCGGCCGGTAGGGTTCGAAACGGCGACACGCCCCAGGAATCCCCGTTCGAGCGCTTGACACAGGAGACGATGATCTGGTGACCGTCGTCGCAGACAAGCCGGGAAACAAGCGGAAGGGCCGGCCCGCGGGCCGCGTCGGCTCCGTGCGCAGCGGGATGACCGCGTGGCTGGGCCGGCCGCTGGCCGACTTCCACCTCCTGCTCGCGATCTTCGGCATGCTCACCGTGCTCGGCCTGGTGATGGTGCTGTCGGCGTCGGCGCCGGGCCAGGTCGCCTCCGGTGTGTCCGCGTACAGCGTGTTCCAGAAGCAGCTGATCTACGTCTGCGTCGGCTCGGTGCTGTTCTGGCTGGTGCTGCGGTTCCCGCTGCGGCGGCTGCGGCACCTGTCGACGGCCGCGATGGGCATCGGCGTGCTGCTGCTGGCGCTGGTGCTGACGCCGCTCGGCGACGTCCGCGGTGGCGCCCGGTCGTGGTTCACCGTAGGGCCGATCTCGTTCCAGCCCATCGAGGCCGTGAAGCTCGCGCTGGCGCTGTGGGGCGCGCACGTCCTGGTCACCAAGCGGGCGCTGCTGTCGCAGTACCGGCACCTGCTGGTGCCCGTCGTCCCCGTCGCGATGCTGGTGTTCGCACTGGTCATGCTGCAACCCGACCTCGGCGGCACCATCACGCTCGGCGTGGTGCTGATCAGCCTGCTGTGGTTCGTCGGCGCCCCGATGAGGTTGTTCGGCGTGATCGCCGGTGGCGCGGTGGTGGGTGCCGTCGTGCTCGCTATCGGTGCCGCGTACCGCCTGCAGCGCGTGACGACGTTCCTCAACCCCGACGCCGACCCGCTGGGCGCGGGTCTGCAGGCGCGGCAGGCGATGTTCGCGCTCGCCGAGGGCGGCCTGTTCGGCAAGGGGCTCGCGCGGGGCAGCTCGCAGTGGCGGTACCTGCCCAACGTCGAGTCGGACTTCATCTTCGCCGTCATCGGCGAGGAGCTCGGGTTCGTCGGCTGCGGCCTGGTGCTGGCGCTGTTCGGCGGGCTCGCGTGGGTGGGCCTGCGGATCGCCGCGCGCAACACCGACCCGTGGATCCGGATCGTGGCCGCGACGCTGACGGTGTGGCTCGTCGCGCAGGCCGCGATCAACATCGGCTACGTCGTGCGGCTGCTGCCCGTCACGGGCATCACGCTGCCGATGATCTCCTCCGGCGGCACGTCGATCGTCACGACCATGGTGGTGTTCGGCATCCTCGCGAACTGCGCCCGGCACGAGCCCGAGGCCGTGTCGGCGCTGCGGTCGCTCGGCCCCGGCCGCGTCGGCGGGCTGCTGCGGCTGCCCGCGCCCGAGGCGTACCGGCCGCCGCCCAAGCGCAAGCCCGTCCGCCCCTCCACGCCGCCCCGCGCACCGGGACGCAGCCGGACGCAGCAACTCCCGGTGGTCGACGAACGTCGTGTGGCCGGGAGGTCCGCTCCGCCCTCGGAGTACCGTCGCCGCGAAACGCGGCGGGTGAACCAGGGCCGCTCCGAGCAAGGCAGGTCGACCCGCGGTCGCGGGCGGTACAACTGAGTCGAATTTCCTGAGTTCAACACAACCGGAGGCAAGTCTTGACCGGGCACCCCGCCCCCAGTGGTCCGTGCGTCGTGGTCGCCGGCGGTGGCACCGCCGGACACATCGAGCCGGCACTGGCGCTGGCCGACGCGGTCATGCGGCTGCGGCCGGACGCGCGCGTCGTCGCGCTCGGCACCGAGCGCGGCCTCGAGAGCAAGATCGTTCCGGCCCGCGGGTACCCGCTGGAGCTGATCCCGCCGGTGCCGATGCCCCGCAAGCCCACGCTGGACCTGCTGAAGCTGCCGCTGAACGTGCGCGGTGCCGTGAAGCAGACGCGTGAGGTGCTGGAGCGCGTCGGCGCCGACGTCGTCGTCGGTTTCGGCGGCTACGTGGCGCTGCCCGCGTACCTGGCCGCACGGGGCCGCGTGCCGATCGTCGTGCACGAGGCGAACGCGAAGGCCGGTCTCGCGAACAAGGTCGGCGCCAGGTTCGCCGAGCACGTCGCGGCGGCGGTGCCGGACTCCGGCCTGGCCGACGCGCAGATCATCGGCATCCCGCTGCGCCAGTCGATCACGACGCTGAACCGCGCCGCGCTGCGCGACGAGGCCCGCCGCTTCTTCGGCCTCGACCCGCACGCGCCGACGCTGCTGGTGTTCGGCGGTTCGCAGGGCGCGCGCTCGATCAACGAGGCCGTGGCGCCCGTGGCGGCCGAGTTCGCCCGTGCCGGCGTCGGCGTGCTGCACGCGTACGGACCGAAGAACACCGTTGCGGTGCAACAGGTTCCCGGCCGGCCGCCGTACGTTCCGGTGCCGTACCTGGAGCGCATGGACCTCGCGTACGCCGCCGCGGACGCCGTGCTGTGCCGTTCCGGCGCGATGACCGTCGCCGAGGTGTCGGCCGTCGGTCTGCCCGCGGTGTTCGTGCCGCTGCCCATCGGCAACGGTGAGCAGGCCCTGAACGCCGGTCCCGTCGTCGCCGCCGGTGGTGGCCTGCTGGTGCCGGACGAGGAGCTGACGCCCGAGAAGGTCGCGTCGCTCGTCGTCCCGCTGGTGGCCGACCGCGACCGGCTGGCCCGGATGTCCGCCGCGACGCTCGGCACCGGCCGTCGCGAGGCGGACGAGGTCCTCGCCCGCACAGTGCTGGATGTGATCAAGAAGTGAGCCTCGAACGCGTGCACCTCGTCGGCATCGGTGGTGCCGGCATGAGCGGTATCGCCCGCATCCTGCTGGCCCGCGGCGTGCAGGTGTCCGGATCGGACGCCAAGGACTCGCGGACCGTGCTGGCCCTGCGCGCCCAGGGCGCGCGGATCGCCGTCGGCCACGACGCGGCGAACCTCGACCAGCTCGTCGGCGGTCCGACCGAGGTCGTGGTGTCGACCGCGATCAAGGACACGAACCCGGAGTACTCGGCGGCGCGCGAGCGAGGCATCACGGTGCTGCGCCGCGCCGAAGCGCTTGCCGCGCTGATGGAAGACCACCGGGTCGTGTGCGTCGCCGGAACCCACGGCAAGACGTCGACGACGTCGATGCTGACCGTGGCGTTGCAGCACTGCCGGCTCGACCCGTCGTTCGCGATCGGCGGCGACCTCAACGAGTCCGGCGCCAACGCCCACCAGGGCACCGGTGGCGTGTTCGTCGCGGAGGCCGACGAGTCCGACGGCTCGTTCCTGTACTTCTCGCCGTCGGTCGCCGTCGTGACGAACGTCGAGGCGGACCACCTCGACCACCACGGCACCGTCGAGGCCTACACGGCCGTGTTCGACTCGTTCCTGGAGCGGATCCAACCCGGTGGCGTTCTGGTGTCCTGTGCGGACGATCCCGGTGCCGTCCGGCTGGCCGCCGAGGCCCGTGCGCGCGGGATCCGCGTGCGCGAGTACGGACGTTCGGCCACCGACGCGCGTCTGGTCGACTACAAGCCGCTCGAGTCCGGTGGCCTCGCGTCGGTCGAGGTCGACGGCGTCGCGCTCGAGGTCCGGGTCGCGGTGCCGGGCGAGCACATGGCGCTGAACGCCGTGGCCGCCCTGCTGGCCGGACTGGAGCTCGGCGCGGACCAGGCGGGCTTGCTCGGAGGCCTCGCGGCGTTCGGTGGCGTGCGGCGGCGGTTCGAGTTCAAGGGCCGTGGCGGTGGCGTGTCGGTGTACGACGACTACGCACACCACCCGACCGAGGTCGACGCGCAGCTGCGCGCCGCCCGTCCGGTCGCCGGTGCCGGCCGCGTCGTCGTGGTGTTCCAGCCGCACCTGTACTCCCGGACCCGCACGTTCGCGACCGAGTTCGCCGCCGCGCTGTCGCTCGCGGACGAGGTCGTCGTGCTGGACGTGTACGGCGCCCGCGAGGAGCCGGAGCCGGGCGTGACGGGTGCGCTGGTCGCCGACCAGGTCACGGCTTCGGTGCACTACGAGCCGTCGTTCGACCGCGTGCCGCCGCTGGTGGCCTCGCTGGTGCGCGAGGGCGACCTGGTGGTGACGATGGGCGCGGGCGACGTGACGATGCTCGGCCCCGAGATCGTCACCGCGCTGGCCGGCGAAGAGCAGGCATGAGCGCCCCGGTTCGTGGCAGGTCCACGCGAGCTCGTCCCGCGAACCGGAGACCGAAGAGCGCCGAGTACCGGGCGCGGCGCAGGGTCATCCTGCGCCGCCGCCTGGTGGCGCTGCTGACGCTGGTGTCCGTCATCGCGTTGGTGTACTGCGTTTTCTTCACGCCGTTGCTGGGCGTCTCGCAGGTGCAGGTGCGGGGCAACTCGGTGCTCACCGAGGAAGAGGTCCGCGACATCGCGGCGATCGAACCGGGCTCACCGCTGGTGCGCCTGGACCTCCAGGGCATCCACGACCGCGTCGCCGCCATCCCGCGCGTCGCCGCGGTGGAGGTCGAACGCCAGCTCCCCGGCACGGTCCGGCTGCTGCTCACCGAACGCAGCCCGGTCGGCTCGGTGAAGATGCCCGACGGCTTCCACCTCGTGGACTCGACGGGCAAGGACTACGCGATCGTGCCGGCGGCCGCTCCGGGCGTTCCCGAACTGGTGCTGACGCTGCCGTCGTCCTCGGACCCGGCCACGCGCGCCGTGGTCGGGGTGCTGAACGAGCTGCCGGAGAAGCTGCGGCCCGACGTGGTGTCGGTGTCGGCCACCACCGGTGCCGACGTGAGGCTGACGCTGACCGGCGACCGCGTGGTGAAGTGGGGCAGCTCCGAGCTCACCCCGCGCAAGGCGGCCGTGCTGCTCGTGCTGCTCTCGAAGCCGGGCACGACCTACGACGTGTCGTCGCCGGACCTGGCCACGGTTTCGTAGTCCACCAGTTGTGTTGTCAGGCCCGGCGAACGACAGATCGCCGGGCCTGACCCGTGTCCTACGGGCGCGGCGTCCGCGGCCTCGACGGCGTCGGGAACCGGCGCGGGCGGCGGTACTTCGACCAGGGGTTCGGTGGGGAGCACACGGGGTTGTCCCGGGGTTCGCCGCTAGCCGATCGGCCTCAGCCGCGTCAGCGCGGCTCGGACGACCAGGCTGCCGAGCCTGCTCGTGACGAGTTCCACCACGATCGCTTCCAAGACGAGCGAACGCACGGACGCGGGTGCGGGTGCCAAGACGTGCCTCCTGGTGATGACGACTACCGTGCTCATCGGAGAGCCACCGGCGGTATTAGCCGCAGGGATCGTTGTCACCCGAAGGAAGTACTCAAGGCAGCGTGGTGGTCCCTGTCCGCCGCTGAGCTGTGGGTGCCGGCTCCGCGGTGTGTCATTTCGAGGTACCTGCCGGGCGGAATCCGTCTCGGGAAAACGGGTGGAAGCGGCCAAAGCATGGGCGAGACGATCTCCGGTGAGAGGTCCGACTAGGCTTGGGGTGCGCCGTGCTCGTCATCGTGCGTACTGCTTGACGGCACGACCGGGGAGTAGTAGCGCACAGTGTTGGGACTCTGCGGCGTGGCTGCTGGACCGACGCACCGCCGGTGCTTACCGTCCAGCAGGAACATACGGGGTTGACATAACTCTGGACCTCGACGAGGTCGGGAGCGGCAATCCGGGTGGATCACACCCAGCACCACAGCGCGGACCACGATCAGGAAGGCGGATCCGATGACGCCCCCGCACAACTACCTCGCGGTGATAAAGGTCGTCGGCATCGGTGGTGGCGGCGTCAACGCCGTCAACCGCATGATCGAGGTCGGGCTCAAGGGCGTCGAGTTCATCGCGGTGAACACCGACGCGCAGGCCCTGCTGATGTCCGATGCCGACGTCAAGCTCGACATCGGCCGTGAGCTCACGCGCGGCCTCGGTGCCGGCGCGAACCCGGAGGTCGGCCACAAGGCCGCCGAGGACCACCGGGAGGAGATCGAGGAGGTCCTCAAGGGGGCCGACATGGTCTTCGTGACCGCCGGCGAGGGCGGCGGCACGGGCACCGGCGGCGCGCCGGTGGTGGCCTCGATCGCCCGCAAGCTCGGCGCACTGACCATCGGTGTCGTGACGCGCCCGTTCTCCTTCGAGGGCAAGCGCCGCGCCAAGCAGGCCGAGGACGGCATCCAGGCCCTGCGCAACGAGTGCGACACGCTCATCGTCATCCCGAACGACCGGCTCCTGCAGCTGGGCGACATCGGTGTCAGCCTCATGGACGCCTTCCGCTCCGCGGACGAGGTGCTCCTCTCCGGTGTCCAGGGCATCACGGACCTGATCACGACCCCCGGTCTGATCAACCTCGACTTCGCCGACGTCAAGTCGGTCATGTCCGGTGCCGGCTCGGCGTTGATGGGCATCGGCTCGGCCCGCGGCGAGGGCAGAGCCGTCCAGGCCGCGCAGAAGGCGATCAACTCGCCGCTGCTGGAGGCCTCGATGGAGGGCGCGCACGGCGTGCTGCTGTCGATCGCCGGTGGCTCCGACCTGGGTCTCTTCGAGATCAACGAGTCCGCTTCGCTCGTGCAGGAAGCGGCGCACCCCGACGCGAACATCATCTTCGGTACGGTCATCGACGACTCGCTCGGCGACGAGGTCCGGGTCACGGTGATCGCGGCCGGGTTCGACGGCGGGGGACCGACGCACAAGAAGCTGGAGCCGACGGCGTTGTCCTCGCCGCCCAGGACCGCTTCCGGGCCGATCGCGTCCGCTTCCGCCACGCCCGCGCCCGTGCAGCAGCCGGTGGCTCCGCCTCCGGTGCAGGCTCCGCCCGTCCAGGCCCAGCCGGTGCAGGCCCAGCCCGTGCAGCCCCAGCCCGTGCAGGCCCAGCCGGTGCACGTTCAGCCCGCTCCGGTTCAGCCGGCTGAGGTCCGGTCGGTTCAGCCGCCCACCTCGGTGCCGCCGCAGCCGTCGCATTCGCAGGGGAACGGGTACGCGCCTTCCGTGCCTCGGTCGCTGGCCCAGAACGGGTCGATTCCCTCCCGTCCCGTGCCGGTCACCGACGACCCGGACGACGAGGTCGACGTTCCGCCGTTCATGCGGCGGTGAGGATCGTCGGCTGATCTTGTCGGACCCCCTGAGTAGCGTTTGGGCTCAGGGGGTCTTCCTTTCGGGGACGCCTGCGGCAGCTTGCTCTGGGGCGGGCTTGTGCCGCCTGTGGGTGGGGGCCGGTTGGGTGGAGAGCCGGTCGGTGGGCGTCGGTCAGCGTCGTTGGCTGGGTGCCTGTGGATGGGTGCCTGTTGGCGGCTGCCTGTGGGTGAGTCTCTGTGGGCGGGCGCGGCTGTTGCGTTGGTCGCCTCCCTGGTTCGTTGGCGGCTGGCGCGTTTGTTGTTCGTAGGTGGTTGGGGTGCGTGCGGTGACGTTGCGGTTGCGAGCACTGCACGGGGCTCTGCCCCGGACCCGCCAATCTGATCGAAAACCGGGCCGGCGCCGTTCGCGGGTTGATGGCACGCCTGGTGCTTTGGGCGGCTGCCGGTTGCTTTGAGGGTGGCGTTGCCCCACCCGGTTCGTGTGCGAAAAGCCAAGAGCAAAAGCGACTCGCCGTCGGCTTCGCGGAAGCGAGTGGCTCACCCCGCCGACGCCCCGCCCGCTCTCCCCTCGCCCCGGCCGTCACCTCGTCGCGCCCGCACCCGCGCCTTCGCCGACGCCGTGATCTCCCCCTACGACGCCCTACCGTCCTTCTCGCCTCCCCTTCCCCTCGCCATCGGCCTCGCGGTCCGGCAACGGGCGTGCGAACTAGGGTGTAGGCGTGCGCATTCGTCGTGTTGTCACCACCCGCGCCGGTGGGGTTTCCAAGGGGCCGTACGAGTCGTTCAACCTCGGCGATCACGTCGGGGACGACGGGGAGGCGGTCGAGGCCAACCGGGCTCGTCTTGCTGCGGGGATCGGGTTGACGCCCGAGCGGCTGGTCTGGATGGAGCAGGTGCACGGGCGGACCGTCGCCACGGTGGACGGGCCTGTGGCCGGGGCGCTGGAGGCCACTGATGCTGTTGTGACGAAACGGGCTGGTCTGGGGCTTGTCGTGTTGACGGCTGACTGCGTGCCCGTGTTGCTCGGGGATCAGGAGGCCGGGGTTGTCGGGGCGGTGCACGCCGGGCGTGTCGGGGCTCGGGTCGGGGTGGTGGTCGAGGCGCTCAAGGCGATGATGGCGCTCGGGGCGGAGCTGGAGCGCATCGAGGTTCTGCTCGGGCCCGCTGTGTGCGGTGAGTGCTACGAGGTGCCCGCCGAGATGCAGAAGGACGTCGAGAAGCACCTGCCCGGTAGCGCGTCGAAGTCGCGGAAGGGCACGCCTGCGCTGGACCTGAAGGCCGGGTTGTGGAACCAGCTCGCCAGTGCCGGGGTCGGGAAGATCGGGGTCGACCCGCGGTGCACGTTCGAGGAGAAGGACCTCTTCAGCCATCGGCGGCAGGCGCCCACGGGGCGGCTTGCGTCCGTGATTTGGATTGAGCCGTGAACCGCGCCGAGGAGTTGCGGCAGAACCTCGCGGAGGTCGAGGAACGGATCGCCGAAGCGTGTGAGGCGGCGGGGCGTGAGCGAAGTGAAGTGATGTTGCTCGCGGTGACGAAAACCTGGCCGGCGAGCGATGTCGAGATCCTTTACGAGCTCGGGTTGCGGAACTTCGCGGAGAACCGGGATCAGGAAGCGAGTGCCAAGGTCGCCCAATTGAGACATCTCGAAGGCGCGAGATGGCACATGGTCGGGCGATTGCAGCGCAACAAAGCGAAGTCCGTCGTCGGGTGGGCCGATCAGGTCGACTCGGTCGACAGCGTCCGGCTGGCCGAGGCGCTGGCCAAGGCGGCGCGGGCCCGCGGGCGGACGTTGGACGTGTTGCTGCAGGTCAGCATCGACGGCGATACGTCGCGCGGGGGAGTGGCGCTGGGCGATGTGGCGGAACTCGCTGGCGTGATCGCTCGTTCGGGTGATCTTATTCTGCGAGGTGCGATGACTGTCGCGCCTTTGACGATGGATGCTTCGCAGGCGTTTCAAGCGTTGGCTTCGGTGGTATCTGGGCTACGTGATGATCATCCCACTGCCACCGGTGTGTCAGCGGGAATGAGTGGTGACCTGGAAGATGCCATCTCGCACGGATCGACCTGTGTGCGTGTCGGAACGGCGTTGCTCGGCAGCCGGCGACTAACCTCGCCATAGGTTGTCGGGAACCTCGGGACCGTCCGCACCGTCCCCTAAGAGTGGGGCACCGCCGAGGAGGGGCTGGAATGAGCGCTTTGCACAAGCTGAAGGCCTACTTCGGGATGGTCCCCGCCGAGTACGCAGACGACCCCGGCTACGACGACGACCGGGGTCGCTACGGCGACTACCGGTCCGAGTACGCGGCCGAGGCCGACGACTACGACCCCTACCCGCGGCGCAGTCGCGTGTTCACGCCGGGCCGGTCGGAGCTCCAGGGCTCCGGGTACCGGCCCGACATCGACGAGCCGGACGACTACGAGCCGGAGTCGCGGCGCGGGGGCACCCCCTCGAGCACGCGTCGCTGGAGCGCCGATGCACCCGTGCACGGCGCACTCGCGGTCGAGCCGCAGCGTGAACCCGTGAGCAGGCTGCGTCCTGTCGCCGCTGAACCGGCAGGCAACCCGATGGCGCGCATCACCACGCTTCACCCCCGTAACTACAGCGAGGCGCGCACGATCGGGGAGCACTACCGCGACGGCACCCCGGTGATCTTGAACCTGACCGACATGGACGACGCGGACGCGAAGCGCCTCGTCGACTTCTCGGCCGGACTCGCGTTCGCTCTGCGCGGGTCGATGGACAAGATCACCAGCAGGGTGTTCCTTCTCTCACCGCCGAACGTTGACGTCACGGCGGAGGACCGGAGGAAGCTGGCCGAGGGCGGGTTCGGCAACCACGGTTAGAGTTGACCCGTGGACCCGATCCGTCTCGTCATCTTCTACGTCCTCTTCGCGTTCTCGCTGTTCCTGACCGCGCGTGTCGTGGTCGAGATGGTGCGGACGTTCGCGAGGGAGTGGCGCCCAGCGGGCGGCGTAGCCGTGACGCTGGAGACCGTCTACACGGTCACCGACCCACCGGTTCGTGCACTCCGTCGGGTGATCCCGACTGTGCGGATCGGGGGCGTCGGGCTGGACCTATCGATTATTGTGCTGTGGCTGGTCGTTATCATTCTGATGCGATTCGCAGATCCCAGGTGACGGGGAACCGTGGGATGACCGCAGCCCAGGAGTGCGAGAGGTGATCCGATGCCGTTGACCCCCGCTGACGTGCACAATGTTGCATTCAGCAAGCCACCGATTGGCAAGCGGGGCTACAACGAGGACGAGGTTGATGCGTTCCTCGACCTGGTTGAGGGCGAGCTGGCCCGCTTGATCGAGGAGAACAACGACCTCCGTCAGCAGGTCGAGCAGCTCGACCAGCAGCTCGAGACCGCGCGTGCAGACCTCGACGACGCACGCGCCAAGGCTTCCTCCGGCCCCATGACGAGCCGCATGCCGGTGGAGGAGCCGCGCCGCCTGGCGCCGGTCCCGCCGCCCACGGTGATGGAGCAGACGTCCCCCGGTGGTGGCGGAGACCACCACGTGCAGGCCGCGAAGGTCCTGGGTCTCGCCCAGGAGATGGCGGACCGGCTGACGGGCGAGGCGAAGGCCGAAGCGGACGGCATGCTGTCCGAGGCCCGCACGAAGTCCGAGCAGTTGTTGTCCGAGGCTCGCGCCAAGGCCGACACGATGGTCAACGAGGCGCGCACGCGTGCCGAGACCATGCTGAACGACGCGCGCACGCGTTCGGAGACGCTGGAGCGGCAGGCCCGTGAGAAGGCCACCGCGCTGGACCGCGACGCGCAGCGCAAGCACGCCGAGGTGATGGGGAACATCACCCAGGAGAAGAACACGCTCGAGAAGCAGATCGACAAGCTGCAGACGTTCGAGCGCGAGTACCGCACGCGACTGAAGACCATGCTCGAGTCGTCCCTGCGCGACCTCCAGGACCGCGGCCCGGCCGCTCCGTCCGAGGGCCGTTCCCAGGGCTACTCGTTCGGCGCACGCGCCGAAGCGGGCTGAACTACTGTTCGCTAGGTGCTCTTCGTAGTTCTGCTTCTGGTGTTGGCTGCCCTCGGGCTGCTCGTACCTGCGCTGACCACGTCCGACAACATCTGGGCGTGGTCGTCCGTGGGAGCGAGCGTGCTCGCCGCCCTGGTCCTCGCTTGGGACTGGTGGCGGCGGCGTCCGGGGGACCCCGCGGCCGACGCGCAGAGTGTAGATCAACTCGCTGCAGAAGATGATCAACGGGTGGTCGAGCCGGCGGTAGCCGACACGCCGCCCGCGGACGAGGAACCACCGGAAGAGGACACCGACGCGGCGGACCTGCTCGTCGTGGCCGATCTGGTGGACGAGGTCCGGGTGCTGGACGAACGGCCCCGGTACCACCTGAGCTCGTGTTCCTGGCTCGCCGGGAGGCCCACCGTGGGCCTCCCGGTGCAGGAGGCACGGCAACTGCAGTTCACCCCGTGTGCCCTGTGCAGTCCCGATTCGACGCTGGTGTCGCGCCATCGCGCCCGGCCGCGGGACGCGTCCTCCTGATCGCCGCCGGCATCCGGCCGCGGTGACGGCCAGGGCTTTCTTCTTCCTCGTGCCGCTGTGGCACCTCCTTGTCCCACGTAAGTGGGACGCTGTCCCATATAGTAACGGGACAGCGTCCCACTTACGTGAGGAGAGATCGTGGCGGTGACGTACGTACTTGTCCACGGGGCATGGCACAGCGGTCAGTCCTGGGCACGGGTCGTGCCGAGGCTGGGAGCGAGCGGGAGCAGGGTGTTCGCCCCGACGCTCACCGGTTACGGGGAGACCCGGCACCTGCTGAGCCCGGACGTCGGCCTCGGCACGCACATCGCCGACGTCGTCGGGCTGCTGGTCGACGAGGACCTGACCGACGTCGTCCTGGTCGGGCACAGCTACGCGGGCATGGTGATCTCCGGCGTGGCCAACGAGGTGCCGGAACGGATCGCGCGCCTCGTCTACCTCGACGCCATGGTGCCCACCGACGGCGAGAGCGCGCTCGACGTCCTGCCGATCATCCGCGACATGATCGGCAGCGACTGGCGGGTGCCCCCGCCGCCCGCGCCCTTCGGGTTGTTCGGCCTCACCGACGACGCCGACATCGCGTGGCTGAACACCATGGTCTCCGACCAGTCCGCGCTGTGCCTGCGGGAACCGGTCGCCATGGACGCGCCCGCCCTGGCCGCGATCCCGCGCACGCACGTCCACTGCACGGTGACGCCCCCCGGCGTCGAACTCCGTCCGGTCCCCGCCGTGCAGCCGAACGGCGACCCCGCCGACGTGCGGGAGCTCGCGACGGGCCACGACTGCATGATCACCATGCCCGCCGAACTGGCAGGGATGCTGCTCGACATCGGATCTCAGGCCTCGGCGCGGGCGTCCGCCCCGGCGGGTGCCGGTCGTTAGGATCAAGGCTGTGAGCGACGCCCCCGGCACCGCGGGATCCCCGCAGCGACGCGCCGACGCGCGCCGCAACGCCGGGAGCGTGCTCGAGGCCGCGGCCGCCGTGTTCGTCACCTCGGGCGTCAACGCGTCGATCCGCGAGATCGCCGCCCGCGCCGGTGTGGGGACCGCGACCATCTACCGCCACTACCCGACGCGGGCCGACCTGATCGTGGCCGTCTACCGCTCGCAGGTGGAAGCGCTCTCCGAGGCAGGCCCCGCCCTGCTCGCCGCCGAGGCGAGCCCCCACCGGGCCCTGACGAGGTGGATCGACCAGTTCGTCGGCTTCGTCGTCACCAAGCAGGGGCTCGCGTCGGTCCTGCAGTCCGGCGAGGCCTGCTACGACCCGCTGCACGACTACTTCCTCGAACACCTCGTCCCCGTCTGCACGCGGTTGCTGGAGGCGGCCGCCGCGGCGGGGGAGATCGTGCCCGGCCAGGACCCGAACGAGCTGATGCGCGCGGTGGGGAGCATCTGCGCCGGCGCGAATGCGGCCAAGGGCGTGCGTTACGACGTGCGGCACCTCGTGCGGTTGCTGATCAACGGGTTGAGGCCCGGCCTCGGCGACTGATCGCGCCCGGTGGCCTGGCTCCTCAGCGGTCCAGGAACAGCAACATGATCAGCAGGGCCAGCAGCGCCAGGTCCACGACCACGCCCGTCGGCTTCGAGTCGTACCTCAGCCGCGTGATCGTGGCGCCGGCCATCAGCAGCCCGAGCCCGACGGCGGCCGCGTGCGCCACCCACTCCCACGTGACCAGGCCGACCACCAGGCCCGCGGCGCCCGCCCACTCCAGCGCGCCGATCGTGCGCCACAGCGCCGGGTTCATCCGGAAGTGGTCGCGGGCCTCGAGTGACGCCTTCGCGCCGAACAGCTTGCCCGCGCCCGTCGCCACGAACAGCAGGGCCAGCGCGATCGACAACGCGATGGTCAACGTCATCGGGCGAGCATACGGTTTGCGCCTCCGGTTACCCTGTAACTCACAGGCACCGATCCGGCCATCACCGGGGAGCCTCCGGAAGAACGGACGCGCGAGCGTCTCAGTAGAACCGGACGGGACCGGCCCGTCACAGCCGAAGAACGAGAGGCTCACCGCGAGGTGGGCAAGCGGGGTGGTACCGCGGCAGGCCGAGCCACATCGGCGTGTCGTCCTCGCGTGTCGCATCTGACCGCGAGGAGCAGTGGAGATGGCCTACCCCAGGGCCGGAGCGAACGAGGTCCCGGCGCAGCCGTCCTTTCCGAACCTCGAGCAGGACGTGCTCGGGTACTGGAAGGACGACGAGACCTTCCAGGCGAGCATCGACCGCAACCCGGCGGGTGAGCACGGCGAGAACGAGTTCGTCTTCTACGACGGCCCGCCGTTCGCGAACGGGCTGCCGCACTACGGCCACCTGCTGACCGGCTACGTCAAGGACGTCGTGCCGCGCTACCAGACGATGCGCGGCAAGCACGTCGAGCGCCGGTTCGGCTGGGACACGCACGGCATGCCGGCCGAGTACGAGGCCGAGAAGCAGCTCGGCATCACGCAGAAGCACGAGATCGACGAGCTCGGCATCGAGAAGTTCAACGAGGCGTGCCGCACGTCCGTGCTGCAGTACACGGACCAGTGGCGTGAGTACGTGACGCGCCAGGCCCGCTGGGTCGACTTCGACAACGACTACAAGACGCTCGACCTCGACTACATGGAAAGCGTCATGTGGGCGTTCAAGGCCTTGTGGGACAAGGGCTTGATCTACGAGGGCTTCCGGGTGCTCTGGTACTGCTGGCGTTGCCAGACGCCGCTGTCCAACACCGAGACCAAGATGGACGACGCCTACCGCGACCGGCAGGACCCCGCCGTCACGGTCGCGCTGCGCCTGGAGTCCGGTGAGAAGGCCCTGGTCTGGACAACCACGCCGTGGACGCTGCCGAGCAACCTCGCCGCCGCCGTGCACCCGGACGTCGACTACGTGACCGTGGTGGGCTCCGACGGCGACAGGTACCTGCTCGCCGAGGCCCGCGTCGCGGCGTACGCGCGTGAGCTGGGCGAGGAGCCCGAGGTCGTCGCGCGCCACAAGGGCTCGGACCTGGTCGGCAAGAAGTACCTGCCGCCGTTCGACTTCTTCGTGGGTCGCGAGAACGCGCACCAGGTCCTCACGGCCGACTACGTGACCACCGACGACGGCACGGGCATCGTCCACATCGCACCGGCGTTCGGTGAGGACGACAAGGTCGTGACGGACGCGGCGGGCATCGAGGTCGTCGTGCCGGTCGGGCCGGACGGCAAGTTCACCGCGGAAGTGGCGCCGTACCAGGGCGTCCACGTCTTCGAGGCGAACAAGCTGATCATCCGCGACCTCAAGGAAGCGGGCCTGCTGCTGCGCCACGAGACCTACGACCACCCGTACCCGCACTGCTGGCGGTGCAACAACCCGCTGATCCAGCGCGCGCTGTCGGCGTGGTTCGTCGCGGTCACGCAGTTCAAGGACCGGATGGTCGAGCTCAACCAGCAGATCAACTGGGTGCCCGGCCACATCAGGGACGGCCAGTTCGGCAAGTGGCTCGAGAACGCGCGCGACTGGAACATCTCGCGCAACCGGTACTGGGGCTCGCCGCTGCCCGTGTGGACCTCGGACAACCCCGAGTTCCCGCGCACGGACGTGTACGGGTCGCTGGACGAGCTGGAGCGCGACTTCGGCGTGCGCCCGGACAACCTGCACCGGCCCTACATCGACGAGCTGACGCGGCCGAACCCGGACGACCCGTCCGGCAAGTCGGTCATGCGCCGCATCCCGGACGTGCTCGACTGCTGGTTCGAGTCGGGCTCGATGTCGTTCGCGCAGGTGCACTACCCGTTCGAGAACGCGAAGTGGTTCGAGGAGCACTACCCCGGGAACTTCATCGTCGAGTACAACGGGCAGACGCGCGGCTGGTTCTACACGCTGCACGTGCTCGCGACGGCGTTGTTCGACCGGCCGGCGTTCCGCGACTGCGTGGCGCACGGCATCGTCCTCGGTGACGACGGCCAGAAGATGTCGAAGTCGCTCAAGAACTACCCGGACGTCAACGAGGTCTTCGACCGCGACGGCTCGGACGCCATGCGCTGGTTCCTCATGGCGTCGCCGATCCTGCGCGGCGGCGACCTGGTCGTGACCGAGCGCGGCATCCGCGACGCGGTGCGCCAGGCGGTGCTGCCGCTGTGGAACTCCTGGTACTTCCTGGCGCTGTACTCCAACGCCGCCGGGAAGGAGGGCACGTGGCGCGTCGACTCGAAGAACGTGCTCGACCGGTACGCGCTGGCGAAGACGCACGACCTGGTCCGCGACGTGCAGGCGGCGATGGACGGCTACGACATCTCCGGCGCGTGCCAGCTGGTGCGCGAGTACCTGGAGGTGCTGACGAACTGGTACGTGCGCCGGTCGCGGCAGCGGTTCTGGGACGGCGAGCAGGACGCGATCGACACCCTGCACACCGTGCTGGAGGTCGTCACGCGCGTGGCGGCGCCGTTGCTGCCGTACACGACCGAGGTCGTGTGGCGCGGGCTGACCGGTGGCCGTTCGGTGCACCTGACGGACTTCCCGTCGGTGTCGGACGTGCCGGCGGACGACGCCCTCGTGGCGGCGATGGACGAGGTGCGCGACGTCTGCTCGACGGCGTTGTCGCTGCGCAAGGCGAACAAGCTGCGCGTGCGGCTGCCGCTGGCGCGCCTGACGGTCGCCTCCCCGGTGGCGGCGTCGCTGGAGGACTTCGCCGAGATCGTGCGCGACGAGGTCAACGTCAAGGAGGTGTCGCTGTCCACGGACGTCGACGCCTACGGCCAGTTCCAGCTCGTCGTGAACGCGCGTGCCGCCGGTCCGCGCCTCGGGCCGAACGTGCAGAAGGTCATCAAGGCCGTCAAGGCCGGTGATTGGTCCGAAGTGGACGGTCGCGTGGTGGCCGCGGGCGTCGAGCTGTTCGAGGGCGAGTACGAACAGCGCCTGGTGGCAACGGATCCCGCTGCCACGGCCGCTCTGCCGGGCGGCGCCGGTGTCGTCGTGCTCGACACGGCGGTGACGCCGGAGCTCGAGGCCGAGGGCGTCGCACGTGACCTCGTGCGCGTGGTGCAGCAGGCCCGCAAGGACGCCCAGCTCGACGTGTCCGACCGGATCACGCTGACGCTGGACCTGCCGGACGCGGTGAAGGCCGCCGTGGAGCCGCACCTGCCGTTCGTGCAGTCGGAGACGCTGACGACCTCGGTGGTGTTCGGTGAGGGCACGTCCGAGGGCACGGTCGGCGACGGTGCCAAGGTGAAGGTCGCCGTCGCGAAGGCCTGACAGCAGTGGTGGGGGGCCGCTGTCTTCGGACGGCGGCCCTTCGTCGTTTTCGCGTCACGCGCGTTGTGGCTGACGCTTCGGGGCGAACAGGCGCCGCACCTGGCGCACGTACCAGGACCAGCGGGCCGGGGCCTTCGGTTCCCGGCCCGCCGCGCGTTCGCAGGCGTCGAACAGGTCCTCCAGGCACGCGTCGTGCAGCCATCTGATCGCCAGCACCCAGCGCAGCCGGTCCACGAGGGCGAACCGGCCGATCAGCTCGTGCCGCAGGACCGTGCCGGACGCCGAGAGCGTGTGACTGCCCGACATGTCGACGAACTCGAAGGTGATCGACTCGCCGGGCACGAACTCGGTGCAGCGGTAGCGGATCGGCCCGTGCCCGCCGTCGGCGCCGACCCCGAGCGGCCGGTCGAACTCCAGCTTGCCCCACGCCGGTGGCCAGAGCTCCTGGATGCGGTCGACGAACGGGCCCGCGGGCACGCCGAGGTCGCGGGTGTGGACGTTCCTGATCATGAGAGCCCCTTCCATACGCTGCCGTATGTTCCTGGACCGTACGGTAGCGTATGGGAGCGTGGCGCGGCGGAATCGTGACGACTGGACTGAGATAGCGCTGAGAGCGCTGGCCGAAGGCGGGCTCGGCGCCGTCGCGATCGAGCCGCTGGCGGCGCGGGCCGGCGCCACGAAGGGCAGCGTCTACCACCACTTCCCGAACCGCGAGGCGTTGCTGCGGGCGACCGTCGAGCGGTGGGAGCGGGAGCACACCGAGAAGGTCATCGAGCTCGTCGAGTCCGAGGGGACGCCGCAGGACAAGCTCAGGACGTTGTTCACCCTGGTGCTCGACACGACCCGCAAGGGCTCGGTCGAGATGGCGTTGCAGGCCGGGGCGGGCAACGAGGTGATCGCGCCCGTTCTCGAGCGGGTCACGAAGAAGCGGATCGGCTACGTCACGGAGCTCTTCGTGCGGCTCGGGTTCGACCGGGACCACGCGAGGAAGCGGGCGTTGATCGCGTTCAGCCTCTACCTCGGGCAGGCGCAGATGTGGGTGAGCCTGCCCGGCCTCGTCGAACCGGTGCTCGACGAGGCCGTGCAGGTGCTCACCGCCCGGTGATCAGGCAGGTGATCAGGAAGCGGTCGCCCACAGCGCGGAGGCGATCACGTCCGCGTTCCGGTCGAGCGCCGTGGTGCTGACGTTCGCCGTGGTGTCGCAGGAGCGGTGGTAGCAGCGGTCGTAGGCCTGGCCGGCCGTGCCGCCCCACTTCTGCGCCTGGGCCGCGGTCTTGATGCCCTCGGCGCCGGTGAAGGTGCCGCCGACCGGGATGCCCGCGCGGGCGAACGCCGCGTGGTCGGAGCGGCCGCCGACGCTGGTCAGCTCGGTCTGGACGTTGAGCGCCGTGAAGCCCGCCTGGAGCCGCTGCTGCAGCGCGAGCGAGCCGGAGGGCTGGCCGGAGGCGCTGTAGACGAAGTAGCCGGGGTTGGGCGAGCCGGTCATGTCGAAGTTCAGGTATGCCTTGATCTTCGACCGGTCGGTGGTGCTCAGCGAGTTCACGTAGAACGTCGACCCGCGCAGGCCGAGCTCCTCGGCGCCCCACCAGCCGAACCGCACGTGCTTGGTCGGCTGGAAGCCCGTCGCCCTCATCTGCAGGGCGACCTCGAGCAGGGACGCGGACCCCGTGCCGTTGTCGTTGATGCCGGGGCCCGACGTGACGCTGTCGAGGTGGCCGCCGAGCATGACCGTGTTGTTGGTGTCGCCGCCGGGGTAGTCCGCGATCAGGTTGTAGCCGGTGGCGCCGTTGTAGGTGAACGACTGGACGCGGGTGGTGAAGCCCGCCGCGTCGAGCTTGCCCTTCACCCAGTTGACCGAGGCCAGGTACCCCGGACGTCCGTGGGCGCGGTTGCCGCCGTTGGCGTTCGCGATGGACTGGAACTGGTTGAGGTGGGCTTGCACGTTCGCCACGTTGATGTCGGGCGCCGCCAGTGCCGACGGTGCGGCGGCTTGCGCCGTGGTTGCTCCGGCCATCGTCAAGGCGGCCGCCAGTGCGATCAGGATCCTCATGGTTCAACTCCGTGCAGGGTTGGGATTGAGCCACTGATCAACATGCTCCGTCGTGCATGACCCCGCTAGGGGCGAACGGCTGGAGTTGTTGACTCGTCTGATTCGTCGGAATCGATGGTGATCAACCAGAATGGTCCGGGTGGGTGACGTCACGGTCGTTCTGGGTGTCGGTGCCGTCGTGCTGCTGATCTCCGTGATCGCGGTGCGGGTGTCGACTCGCCTCGGCCTGCCCTCGCTGTTGCTGTACCTCGGCATCGGCGTGCTCCTCGGCGAGTCCGTCTTCGGCATCAGGTTCGACGACGCCGGCCTCACGCAGTCCCTCGGCATCGCCGCACTGGTGCTGATCCTGACCGAGGGCGGCATCACCACCCGCTGGAGCGCGGTGAAACCCTCGCTGTGGCTGGGGGTCGCACTGTCCACAGTGGCCGTTGTGGTGAGCGTCGCCGTCACCGGTACGGCACTGCACTTCCTGCTCGGCCTCGACTGGCGGATCGCGTTGCTCTGGGGAGCGGTGCTGTCGTCCACCGACGCCGCGGCCGTGTTCAGCGTCCTGCGGTCGTTGGGTGTCGGGGCGCGGCTCACGGGCGCGCTCGAACTGGAGTCCGGTCTCAACGACGCACCGGTCTACATCGCCGTCGTGCTGCTGGCGTCCTCGGACCGGATCTCGTGGACCGCGCCGCTGCTGGTGGTCTACGAACTGGGCGCGGGAGCGCTCATCGGCGTCCTGCTGGGCGTCCTGGGCGCCGCGGGCCTGAGACGCGCGGCGCTGCCCTCGACCGGTCTCTACCCGCTCGCCACCGTGGCCGTGTGCGTGATGGCCTACACGGCCGGCGACCTCGCGCACGCCTCCGGCTTCCTCGCCACCTACGTCGCCGCGCTGGTGCTCGGCAACGCCCGCCTGCCGCACCGCGCCGACACGCTCTCGTTCGCCGAAGGTCTCGGCTGGCTGGCCCAGATCGGGCTCTTCGTCCTGCTCGGCCTCTACGCCTCGCCGTCACGGCTGCTCGACGTGCTGTTCCCCGCGCTGGTCGCGGGCGTGGTGCTGACGTTCGTCGCCCGGCCGTTGTCGGTGGTGCTGGCCTCGCTGCCGTTCAAGGTGCCGTGGCGTGAGCAGGCGTTCCTCTCGTGGTCCGGCCTGCGCGGCGCGGTGCCGATCGTGTTCGCGCTGATCCCGCTGATCCAGGGGGTCGAGGGCGCGCGGCAGCTGGTCGACGTGGTGTTCCTGCTGGTCATCATCCTGACGATCGTGCAGGGCACGACGCTGCCGTTCCTCGCGCGCCGACTGGGGCTGGTGAAGACGGGGGAGGCGTTGGAGGTCCAGGTCGACTCCTCGCCGCTCGACGAGCTCGGCGCCGAGCTGCTGCAGGTGCACATCCAGCGCGGGTCGAAGCTGCACGGCGTCTACATGTCCGAGCTGAGGCTGCCCGGCGGCGCCACGGTGAGCCTCGTGGTGCGCGGCGGGAAGAGTTTCACGCCACAACCGACGACCCGGCTCCAGACCGAGGACCAGTTGCTCATCGTGACGACGGAGGAGGCGCGCGAAGCCGCTGAACGGCGCGTTCGAGCCGTCGACAGGGCCGGCCGCTACGCGCGCTGGAAGGGCGAGACCGGCGAATGATCGGTCTGCGAGCCTTCCCAGCATGTGAATCGGGTGTCGACGAGCGCGTCACCCTCCGCTAACGTCGTCGGCAGGTCATGAGAGCCAGCGTCAAGCCCAAGCTTGCTGGCCGGCAACCCTCCAACCGCGGTGGGGTGCCCTTGGTGAGGACCTGGTCCGGCGCGTGGGGCGCCGGTCAAGCGCGGGCCTTCGCGACACGGGGCCCCTGGCCTCGGAGGCAGCTCGATGACGCTCGCGATCACCCCTGGAACCACCACTTCCGTCCCGGCCGTCGTCGGTGCCGACCTGCGGGTTCCCCTGGTGACCGGAGAGCGCGTCACCTACGCCAACCTCGACCACGCGGCGTCGGCGCCCTGCCTGCAGGAGGTGCGCGACGCCGTCGACGAGCTGCTGCCCTGGTACGCCAGCGTGCACCGCGGTGCCGGGTTCGCCTCCCAGGTCTCGACCCGCGTCTACGAGCAGGCGCGCGACCGCGTCCGCAGGTTCGTCGGCGCGCACCCCTCCGACACCGTCGTCTTCACCCGCAACACCACCGACTCGCTGAACCTGTTGGCGCGCAGCGTTCCCCGCAACACCGCGGTCGTCCTGTTCGACAGCGAGCACCACGCGGCGCTGCTGCCGTGGCGCGGGCCGAACGTCCAGCGCGTTCCCGCTCCGTCTTCGTCCGGCGCCGCGGTGGTGGCGCTGGACCGGGCTCTCGCCGCCGCCCCGGTCGGCCCTCGGCTCGTGATCGTCACCGGGGCGTCCAACGTCACGGGGGAGCTGTGGCCGGTCGCCGAGTTCGCGAACCTCGCCCGCCGCCACGGCGCGCGCATCGCGCTCGACGCCGCGCAGCTCGCCCCGCACCGCCCGATCAACGCCCGTGAGCTGGGCGTCGACTACGTGGCCTTCTCCGGGCACAAGATCTACGCGCCGTTCGGCGCCGGCGTGCTGGTCGGCCGTGCCGACTGGTTGCAGCAGGCCCAGCCGTACCTCGTCGGCGGCGGCGCGACCTCGAAGGTCACCGACCACGGCGACCGCCTGGGCGTCGCGTGGTCCGCCGTGCCCGAGCGGCACGAGGCCGGCAGCCCGAACGTCGTCGGCGTGCACGCCCTCGCGGCGGCCTGCGAGATCCTGTCGCGGCACTGGGAGCAGACGGTCGCGCACGAGCAGGAGCTGCTGACGCGCCTGCGGGACGGCCTGCGCACGGTTCCCGGCTTCCGCGAGCTGTCGATCCTGACCGACGCCGACAAGGTCGGCGTCGTGAGCTTCACGATCAGCGGTTTCGACGCGGGCTTCCTCGCGGCGGCGCTCTCCGCCGAGTACGGCATCGGTGTCCGCGACGGCGCGTTCTGCGCGCACGTGATCGTGAGTCGCCTGGTGAAGAAGGCCGGATCGCACGAACAGCGTGCCGTGCGCGCGTCGATCGGCCTCGGCACGACGGCCGAGCACGTCGACCGCTTGGTGGCGGCGTTGCGCACGCTCGTCACCGAAGGTCCGAAGTGGACCTACACCCGGCGCGACGGCCGCTGGGTGCCCGAGGACGACGGCCGAACCCTGCCGCCGTTCCTCGCGTAGTCCCGGTAGTGGACAATGACCTGGTGAGTGACGAGTCCAAGGCCGCGGAGAAGGTCTCCGGGAAGGCCGCTGAACCGCCTGCCGAGGTGCAGGTCAGCGAGCCCGGGACGGCCGAGGCGACCGTGGTCGCGGCCGAGGAGCCCGCCGAGGCCGAGTCCCCCGCGGAGGCGGAGGACGACGAGGAGGGCTTCTCGATCACCGGCTCGCTGCCGGAGCCGAAGACCACGCTCCTCGCGGTGCTGGCCGGCGGCGTGCTGGCCCTGGACGTGCTCACCAAGGTCCTGTCCGTGGCGTTCCTCGAGGGTGCCGACCCGATCAAGGTCTTCGGGGGCGCGCTCTACCTGACGTTCGTCCGCAACCCCGGTGCCGCCTTCGGCCTCGCCGAGGGCTGGACGTGGATCCTGGCGCTGATCGCGCTGGGCGTCGTCGGGTTCATCCTCTGGATCTCGCGCAACCTCCGCTCGCAGGGCTGGGCCGTCGGCCTGGGCCTGGTGCTGGGCGGCGCCGTCGGCAACCTCGCCGACCGCCTGTTCCGCGAGCCGGGGCCGATGCGCGGCCACGTGGTGGACTTCCTGTCGCTTTTCGACCCGTTCGGCCGTGTGTGGCCGGTGTTCAACGTCGCCGACATGGCGATCGTCGGCGGTGGCGCCACGATCATCGTGCTGGCGCTCCTGCAGCACGACTACGACGGGACGGTTCACAAGGAGAAGAAGGTCGAGGACCCCGCTTGAGCGGATACCGAACGCTGCCGATTCCCGACGGTCTGGACGGCATGCGCGTGGACGCCGGCCTCGCGAAGCTCCTGGGCCTCTCGCGCACGGCCGTCGCTGCCATCGCCGACGCGGACGAGGTGCTGGTCAACGGCCGCGTCGTCGGCAAGTCCGACCGGCTGACGGCCGGGGCGATGCTCGAGATCACGCTGCCGGCGCCGCCGCAGCCGATCACCGTGCAGGCGATCCCCGTCGAGGGCCTGGAGATCATCCACGAGGACGACGACATCATCGTCGTCGACAAGCCCGTCGGTGTCGCCGTGCACCCGTCGCCGGGCTGGACCGGGCCGACCGTGGTGGGCGGGCTCGCCGCCGCGGGCCACCGCGTCGCCACGTCCGGTGCCGCCGAGCGCCAGGGCGTCGTGCACCGGCTCGACGTCGGCACGACCGGCGTCATGGTCGTCGCGAAGTCCGAGTCGGCCTACTCCGCGCTGAAGCACGCCTTCAAGGAGCGGACCGTCGACAAGGTCTACCACGCGATCGTGCAGGGCCACCCTGACCCGATCAAGGGCACCATCGACGCCCCGATCGACCGCCACCCGAAGCACGACTACAAGTTCGCCGTGATGAACTCCGGCAAGCCCTCCATCACGCACTACGAGGTGATCGAGGCGTTCCGCGCGGCGTCGTTCGTCGAGGTGCACCTGGAGACCGGGCGCACCCACCAGATCCGCGTGCACTTCTCGGCGCTGCACCACCCGTGCGTGGGCGACCTGACGTACGGCGCCGACCCGACGCTGGCCAAGCGCCTCGGGGTGTCGCGGCAGTGGCTGCACGCGCGCCAGCTCGGGTTCCACCACCCCGGCACCGGCGAGTGGGTCGCGTTCACCTCGGACTACCCGGACGACCTGGCCGCGGCGCT
The DNA here is from genome assembly GCF_036321065.1 of Lentzea sp. DG1S-22. Lineage (NCBI taxonomy): Bacteria > Bacillati > Actinomycetota > Actinomycetes > Pseudonocardiales > Pseudonocardiaceae > Lentzea > Lentzea sp. DG1S-22. Next base: position 7,677,932 of record NZ_CP143276.1, read on the forward strand.
GGAGAAGCTGCGCGACGAGGGCTGATTGCGTCTGGGTAAATCACCGGTTGACGACGTTGCACTTGATGTCAATCGGTGTGCTCCATAGCGTTCTCGGCATGAACCTCATCGTTCTCGCAGCCTCCGGACGGACCGGTCTCGCGCTGGCCCGGCAGGCCCTCGGCCGCGGCCACACCGTCACGGCCGTCGCCCGCGACCCGCGGCGGATCGGCCTCGACCACGAGAACCTCCGCAAGGTGGCGGGCGACGTGACGGACCCCGCGAGCATCGCCGCGGTCGTCTTCCCGGACTCCGTCGTGGTGTCCGGGCTCGGCACCGACGTGCCCGGCGTGCTGCACGACGGCGCCCGGGCCGTGATCGCCGCCGGACCGCGCCGGATCGTCTGGCTCGGCGCCTACGGAACGGGTCCGTCCGCCGACGCGGCGGGTCCGGGTGCCGAGGTGCTGTGGAAGTTCTTCGGCGACCGCATCCCCGACAAGGTCGCGGCCGACAACGCCGTGCTCTCCGCCGGCGGCACCGTCTTCCACGCAGGGGTGCTGAGCGACGAACCGTCCGGTCCCGGCCGCACGGTCGGTCTCGACGCCGCGCCCCCGTTCGACCTGGGCGTCAAGATCAGTCGCGACACCGTGGCGGCGGCCATGCTCGACGAGGCCGAGCAGCCGCGGTTCGCCGGCTCGGTCGCGTTGCCGCTAGCGGCCTAGAACGTCCTGGACGGTCGTCCGCACCTGGTCGCGCAGCCAGGCGTGGGCGAGGTCGGAGTCGTAGCGCTGGTGCCAGTTGCAGTTGACCGGTGCCTCCGGCGACTCGGCCGGCAACGGGTGGGTGACCAGCCCGAACGCCTCGATCAGCGGGCGGCAGAGGATCGCCGTGGTGGTCACCAGCGCGTCGCTCGCGGCCGCGATCTGCAGGGCGGAGTGCACCGTGGCCACGGTCGCGATCACCCGCCGCCGCAGGCCCTGCGCGGCCAGCAGGTCGTCGATCGGGGCGGTGAGCCGTCCGCGCCGGGAGACCAGCACGTGCGGGTGCTCGGCGTAGGAGCGCAGGTCCAGGTCGGTGCACGGGTGGCCGGACCGCGCGACCACCTCGAGCGGGTCGGTGCCGAGCGTCTCCGAGCGGAACTCGGGGAGGTCGGGAGCACCACCGCCGAGCTCCAGGTCGACCCGGCCGTGCCGCAGGTCGTCGGTGTCGGCGGAGTGCTCGGCGAGCACCCGCAGCCGCACGCCGGGAGCCTGCTCCGCGATCCTGCCGACCAGTGCCGGCACCACCGACGAGGCCAGGGCGTCGTGGCACTGGACGGTGAACGTGCGGTCCAGTCCGGCCAGGTCCAGCTCACGGCTCGGCGCCAGCACGGCGTTGGCCTGCCGCACCAGCCGGTGCACCTCGTCGGCGATCGCCAGCGCGTACGGCGTCGGCGTCATCGTGTGCCCCGTCCGCACCAGGATGTCGTCGCCCGTCACCTTCCTGATCCGGCCGAGCGTGCGGCTGACCGCCGGCGACGACAGGTGCAGCCGTTGCGCCGCCCCCATCACGCTGCCCTCTTCGAGCAGGGCGTCCAGCACGGTCAGCAGGTTCAGATCCGCTTGCATGACGGACAATCTTGGAGGAAACCATGCTCGCCGCCACCACCGCCGCCGTCCGCACAGCCGGGGCGCGGATGTTCAAGCGCTACTCGACCGAGTCGCGCACGTCCTCCCTCGAGGAGCTCGTCGCGGCCGTCCGCGCCAACGACGCCGCCGTCGTCGACGTCCTGAAGCCCGCGCTCGCGGAGATCCGCCCGCAAGCCCGCTGGCTCGACGACGAGCACGGCTCGGGGGAGCTGGGGCCGGGCGAGTGGTGGCTCGTCGACCCGGTCGGCGGCAACATGAACGCGGTTCAGGGCATGACCGACTGGAACATCGGCGTCAGCCTGGTCCGCGACGGCCGCCCGGTGCTCGCGGTCCTGCACTTCCCGTTGTTCGACGAGACCTGCACGGCGGTGGAGGGGGAGGGCGCCTTCCTGAACGGCGTCCGGCTGCGGGTGTCGGAGAAGACGTCCCTGGACGGCGCGCTGGCCGGCACCGGGCAGGCGCAGCCGGGACAGGGACCGGAGATGGCCGACCGGGTGGGCGCGTCGTACGCGGCGATGGCGAAGAAGGCCCTCCACGTCCGGATCTCCGTGCCCGTCACGCACCAGCTCGCCCAGGTCGCCGCCGGACGGATGGACGTGCACTGGCAGTACGACAACGTGCGCGCGCACGCGTCCGGTGTGCTGCTCGTGCAGGAAGCGGGAGGTGTCGTCACTGATCTCGACGGCAAGCCGTGGACGCTGACCAGCGCCGGGTACCTGGCGGCGGCGCCGGGCGTGCACGCCGAGGCGCTGGAGGTCCTGGGTTAGTCGTCGACGGTCCAGACGAGGGTGTTCTGGTCGACCTCAGGGCGGACGCTCCAGCGGACCTGGATGATCTCGGTCGCGTCCGGCAGCACGAACACGCTGTGCCCGCCCGCGGTCTCGCCGGGCTGCACGCCGAGCTTGTGCGCCGGGCGGGAGGACAGCGAGACGGGGGCCTTCGTGACGGTCTCGCCGGTCTTGGTCACCAGCACGAGGTACATGTCCGGCAGGGAGGTGTACGGCACCTGCGAGGTGTTCGTCACCTCGGTGTGCACGACCACGGCCCGCTCCCCGTCGGCGAGCTTGTAGCCGGCCGCCGTGAAGAGGAAGTCGGCCGGGTCGACGACCTCGACCAGCTGGATCGACAGGCGGGCGCCCTCGAGGCTGTCCGCCTCCAGCGCCGTGCCGATCTTGCCGGTCCGCGAGAGGGGCTTGGGCTGCGGCTGGTCGGCGCGCACCCAGCCCGCCGACTGCGGCGGGCCCCAGGTCGACTGCGGCGGCTGCTGAGCCGGGAACGGCTGGCTCACCGGACCCTGCGGGCCGTACTGCTGGACCTGGTGGGGGCCGCTCTGGTGCACCGCGTAGGGCCCGGACGGCGGGCCGCCCATGTAGTTGCCGTAGGCGGCGGCGTTCGCGAGCGCCCGGCGGACGCCGTTCGGGTCGCACTCCACGCCCACGAGCAGGGGCAGGCCGCTGCCCGACAGGGTGATCAACCGCATGGCCGCCTCGCGCGGGTCCATGCCGAGGCGCTGGGCGATCTCGTGCACGGCGGCACGACCCGACTCGGCGAGAACGGCGAGAAGGCGAGCGTCTACGGGATCGGGGGCCACCACGAAAAGAACGCTACCCGCCGCCGCGGAGGCGTGTGCCACCGCGTACCTGATCGAGATCATGCGGGCGCCGTGGCCTTCGCCACGGCGTGTCGGCGGGGCGTTCGCGAATCGCGGAGGCCAATCCGAGGCTGCCGCGAGCGGTGCCTGTAGTGTTGGCGGGCGCCCGGACGTGTTCGTCCCTCATTCGCGCTAAAACGCTTGCTACACAAGGGGGTTGCCGGTGGCAGACTCGTTTGTGCACCTGCACGTGCACACCGAGTACTCGATGCTCGACGGCGCGGCCAAGGTGGCCCCGCTGTTCGAGGAGGCCGGGCGTCTCGGCATGACGGCGGTCGGCATGAGCGACCACGGCAACATGTACGGGTCCGACGAGTTCTACCAAACGGCGCAGAAGACCGGCATCAAGCCGATCATCGGCATCGAGGCCTACCTCGCACCGCACAACCGCCTGCACAAGAAGCCGGTCTTCTGGGGCGACCCGGGCCAGCGCGGCGACGACATCTCCGGTGCGGGTGCCTACACGCACATGACGATGTGGGCCCGCAACGCGGACGGCCTGCGGAACCTCTTCCGGCTGCACACCGAGGCGAGCAAGACGGGCTACTACTACAAGCCCCGCATGGACCGCGAGCTCGTCGCGCAGCACGCCGACGGCATCATCGCGACGACCGGCTGCCCGTCCGGCGAGGTGCAGACCCGGCTGCGGCTCGGCCACGTCGACGAGGCGCTCAAGGCCGCGGCGGACTACCAGGACATCTTCGGCAAGGAGAACTTCTTCCTGGAGCTGATGGACCACGGCCTCGACATCGAGCGCCGCGTCCGCGACGGCCTGCTGGAGATCAGCAAGAAGCTCGGCATCCCGCCGCTCGCCACCAACGACAGCCACTACGTCACCAAGGACCAGGCCGACACGCACTCCGCGTTGCTCTGCGTGCAGTCCGGCAAGATGCTGACCGACCCGAACCGGTTCAAGTTCGACGGCGACGGTTACTACCTGAAGTCGTCCGAGGAGATGCGGCAGATCTGGAAGGACCTGCCGGAGGCGTGCGACAACACGCTGCTCGTCGCGGAGATGGTCGAGTCCTACGACGACATCTGGAGCATCAAGGACCGGATCCCGAACTTCGAGGTCCCCGAGGGCGAGGACCAGGCGTCCTGGTTCCGCAAGGAGATCCGGCGCGGCCTCGAGTGGCGCTTCCGCGGCCAGGAGGTGCCGCAGGAGTACATCGAGCGCTGCGACTACGAGGCCAAGGTCATCATCGACAAGGGTTTCCCGGCGTACTTCCTCATCGTCGCCGACCTGATCAACTACGCCCGCAGCGTGGGCATCCGCGTCGGTCCCGGCCGTGGTTCCGCCGCGGGTGCCGCCGTGTCGTGGGCGCTCGGCATCACGAACATCGACCCGATCCCGCACGGTCTGCTGTTCGAGCGGTTCCTGAACCCCGAGCGCACCGCCATGCCCGACATCGACATCGACTTCGACGACCGCCGTCGAGGCGAGATGATCCGGTACGCGAGCGAGAAGTACGGCGCCGACAAGGTCGCCCAGGTCATCACCTTCGGCACCATCAAGACCAAGGCCGCGCTGAAGGACTCGGCGCGCGTGCACCACGGCCAGCCGGGCTTCGCGATCGCCGACAAGATCTCCAAGGCGCTGCCCCCGCCGATCATGGCGAAGGACATCCCGCTCAACGGCATCATCAACAAGAGCCACCCGCGCTACAACGAGGCGGCCGAGGTCCGCTCGCTGCTCGAGACCGACGCGCAGGTGAAGGAGATCTTCGACACCGCGCTCGGCCTGGAGGGCCTGATCCGCAACGCCGGTGTGCACGCGTGCGCGGTCATCATGTCGAAGGACCCGCTGTCCGACTCGATCCCGCTCTGGTACCGCGACGACGGCTCGTTCATCACCGGCTGGGACTACCCGTCGTGCGAGAACATCGGCCTGCTGAAGATGGACTTCCTCGGGCTGCGCAACCTGACGGTCATGGGCGACGCCATCGAGAACATCGAGATGAACCGGGGCAAGGACGCCGTCCCGGACTTCGACACGCTCCCGATGGACGACCCGGAGACGTACGCGCTGCTCGGCCGCGGCGACACGCTCGGCGTGTTCCAGCTGGACGGTGGCCCCATGCGCGACCTGCTGCGCCGCATGCAGCCGACGTCGTTCGAGGACATCGTCGCGGTCGGCGCGCTGTACCGCCCCGGTCCGATGGGTGTGAACGCGCACAACGACTACGCGGACCGCAAGAACGGCCGCCAGGAGGTCAAGCCGATCCACCCGCAGCTCGCCGAGCCCCTCAAGGAGATCCTCGGCGAGACGCACGGTCTGATCGTCTACCAAGAGCAGATCATGTTCATCGCCCAGGAGGTCGCCGGGTACTCCATGGGGCGCGCGGACGTGCTCCGCAAGGCGATGGGCAAGAAGAAGGCCGAGGTCCTCGCCAAGGAGTTCGAGGGCTTCCAGGCGGGTATGCGGGCCGACCCGCGCGGGTTCTCCGACGAGGCGATCCAGGCGCTGTGGGACACGATCCTCCCGTTCGCCGGCTACGCGTTCAACAAGTCGCACGCCGCCGCGTACGGCCTGATCTCCTACTGGACCGCGTACCTCAAGGCGAACTTCCGCGCCGAGTACATGGCCGCCCTGCTCACGTCGGTCGGTGACAACAAGGACAAGTCCGCGGTCTACCTCGCGGAGTGCCGTCGGCTGGGCATCAAGGTGCTCCCGCCGGACGTCAACGAGTCGGCGCTGCGGTTCAGCGCGGTCGGCACGGACATCCGCTTCGGCCTGGGCGCGATCCGCAACGTCGGCGCGAACGTCGTCGAGTCGATCATCAAGACCCGCAAGGAGAAGGGCGCCTACACGTCCTTCACGGACTTCATGGACAAGTCCGAGCTCGTCGCCTGCAACAAGCGCGTGATCGAGTCGCTGATCAAGGCGGGCGCGTTCGACTCGTTCGGCCACCCGCGCCTCGCGCTGATCCAGGTGCACGAGGACGCGGTCGACGCCGTCGTCCCGATCAAGCGCAAGGAGGCCGAGGGCCAGTTCGACCTGTTCGGCGGCGACAGCGCCGACGACCAGGACGACAGCACCTCGCCGCTCGCGCACCTCAAGTTCGGCACCGAGGAGTACCCGCGCAAGCAGATGCTGAGCCTCGAGAAGGAGATGCTCGGCCTGTACGTCTCCTCGCACCCGCTCGACGGCGCGGAGCGGATCCTGCGCAAGTTCGCACCGAGGCCGATCGCCGTCGTGCTCGACGACCCGCCCAAGGAAGGCGAGCTGATCGTCTCGGGCATGATCTCGTCGATCGAGCGCCGGGTGAACAAGAACGGCCTGCCGTGGGCGATCACGGTGATCGAGGACCTGGACGCCTCCATCGAGGTGCTGTTCTTCCCGAAGGCCTACGAGGTGCTGCGCGACGACCTGGAGCTCGACTCCGCGGTGTGCGTGAAGGGCCGGGTGAACTGGCGCGAGGACAAGATGGCGATCTTCGGCGACGGTGTCGTCCCGCTCGACATCAGCGACGCGGAGATGAACCCGGACGCGGAGCCGCCCCTCGTCCTCGGGCTGCAGACCAAGATGCTGACGCCGGAGCTGATCGAGGAACTGAAGATCACGCTCAAGTCCCACGCGGGCCAGGTCGCCGTGCACCTGGAGGTGCAGAAGCGCGACAAGTCGAAGGAGATGCTGGTGGTGGACAACTACCGCGTCAACACGACGCCTTCGCTCTTCGGCGACCTGAAGACGATCCGCGGGATCACCATCCAGCGGTAGTGGCGAGGTTTCAGTGAACGGGGTTAACTGGGTGAGGTGACGACACTCACCCAGTTGCCCGACGACTACGTCCAGAACCCGCACGAAGTGCACGACCTGCTGCGCGCCGAGGGCCCCGTGCAGGAAGTCCTCATGCCGCACGGGCTCAAGGTCTGGCTCGTGACTCGGTACGACGAGGCGAAGATCGCCCTCACCGCCGCGGAGGTCAGCAAGAACATCGCCGAGGGTGGTCACCTCATGGCGGTGCACTCCTCCCGAAGCGACCAGCACCGCGAGATCGAGCCCACGCTCTCGGTGCACATGCTCAACATGGACCCGCCCGGCCACACGCGGCTGCGCAAGCTCGTGACCAAGGCGTTCACCGCCCGCCGCATCGAGCTGATGCGCCCGCGCGTGCAGGAGATCGCGGCCGAGCTGATCGCGAAGCTGAACGACGGCGACGAGGTCGACCTGCTGGAGGCGTTCGCGTTCCCGCTGCCCATCACGGTGATCTGCGAGCTGCTCGGCATCCCGATCGACAACCGCGACGACTTCCGCGAGTGGTCGAACCAGCTGCTGACTTTCGGCACGCCCGAGCAGGTCCAGGCCGCCGCGTCCGCGATGGCCGGCTTCCTGTTCCAGCACGTCACGGCGATCGCCGAGGCCGAGCCGGACGACACGTTCTTCTCCGCCCTGGTGCACGCCGACGACTCCGGCGACCGGCTGAACACAGAAGAGCTGATCTCGATGGCGTTCCTGCTGCTCGTGGCGGGTCACGAGACGACGGTGAACCTCATCGGCAACGCCGTGCTCTCGTTGCTGCGCAACCCCGACCAGCTGCAGGTCCTCAGGGACCGCCCGGAGCTGATCCCGGCGAGCACCGAGGAGTTCCTGCGGCTGGAGGGCCCGGTGAACGTCGCGACCTTCCGCTACACCAGGGAGCCCCTCGAGCTGGGCGGCGTGACCGTGCCCGCGGGCGAGATCCTGATGGTGTCGCTGATCGCCGCGAACCGGGACCCCGAGCGCTACGAGAACCCCGACCGGCTCGACGTGACGCGGTCGGCGCAGGGGCACGTCGCGTTCGGCCACGGCATCCACTTCTGCCTGGGCGCACCGCTGGCCCGGCTGGAGTTCGACGTGGCGCTGACGCAGCTGCTGGAGCGGTTCCCGAACCTGGCGCTGGCGGCGGAGCCCGAGACGCTGGTGTGGCGGGACAGCACGCTCATCCGCGGCCTGCACACCCTGCCGGTACGCCTCGCCTAATGTGCTGCGGGTGGACGACCTGCTGAAGCTCGACCAGGCGCACGTCTGGCACCCGTACGGCCCGATGCCGGGCACCCAGGAACCGCTGCTCGTCTCGGAGGCCTCGGGTGTCCGGCTCACCCTCGCGGACGGCCGGGAGCTGGTCGACGGCATGTCGTCGTGGTGGGCGGCCATCCACGGCTACCGCCACCCGGTGCTCGACGCGGCCGTCACCGAGCAGCTCGGCCGGATGAGCCACGTGATGTTCGGCGGGCTCACGCACGAGCCCGCCATCCGGCTGAGCGCGAAGCTCGTCGAGATCACCCCCGAGCCGTTGCAGCACGTCTTCCTCGCCGACTCGGGCTCGGTGTCGGTCGAGGTCGCGATCAAGATGTGCCTGCAGTACTGGCGTTCGCGCAAGCGGCCGGAGAAGCGCCGCCTGATGACGTGGCGCGGCGGGTACCACGGGGACACGTTCAACCCCATGTCCGTGTGCGACCCCGAAGGCGGAATGCATTCGCTCTGGCGTGGAATCCTCCCGGTCCAAGTGTTCGCGGACGCGCCGCCGGCCGAGATGGACACCGCCTACGTCCAGCACCTCGCGGACCTCGTCGAGCAGCACGCCGACGAGCTGGCCGCGATCATCGTCGAGCCCGTCGTGCAGGGTGCCGGTGGCATGCGGTTCCACGACCCGCGATATCTGCACGTGCTGCGAGAGCTCGCGTACACACACGACGTGCTTCTCGTGTTCGACGAGATCGCCACGGGATTCGGCCGCACCGGCGAACTGTTCGCCGCCGACCACGCGAACGTCAGCCCGGACGTGATGTGCCTCGGCAAGTCGCTGACGGGCGGCTACCTGACGATGGCCGCCACCCTCTGCACGTCACGGGTGGCGGACGGGATCAGCAAGGGCGAGGTGCCGGTGCTCGCGCACGGGCCGACGTTCATGGGCAACCCGCTCGCGTCGGCGGTGTCGCTGGCGTCGATCGACCTGCTGCTGTCCCAGAACTGGAAGAGAGAAGTCGCTCGCATCTCGGCCGGGCTGTCCGAGGGCCTTGCGCCCGCGCGCGCCTTGCCCGGCGTTCGGGACGTACGCGTCTTGGGCGCTATCGGCGTCGTGCAACTGAACGAGCCGGTGGACATGGCGCGCGCCACACGGGCCGCCGTGGACGCCGGGGTGTGGCTGCGGCCGTTCCGCGACCTCGTCTACACGATGCCGCCGTTCGTCAGCACGGACGACGACGTGGCCCAGATCGCCGCCGCGGTGGTGGCCGCCGCCCGCTAACGTGACACCTCATGGGGAAACTCCCGGCCGCCCTGGGCGCGGTCGTCCTGCTCGCCGCGGTTCTCGTCGTGCCGGCGCGGGCGTCGGCCGAGCCCGTCACGTTCCCCAAGCTCCACGGCTCGGGCCGCGGCGGCACGATCAGCCTCCCCGGGACGGGCAGGTGCCTCGACGCGGCGCTGGAGGAGATCGACCGCAACGGCGGCAAGGTGCAGATGTGGACGTGCGGCCTCGCCGGTGACGAGCAGCAGTGGCGCTACGACCACCTCCCCGACATCGGCGCCGGCGCGTACATCGTCAGCCAGGCCAACGGCAAGTGCCTCGAGGTCGCCCCGGAGGAGCTCGGCGCCGAGGGCGGCAGGCTCCAGATGTGGGACTGCACCGGCCGCGTGGAGCAGCGGTGGGAGGTCATCCACCACCAGGGCGACCTGTTCCTCACGAGCAAGGCGACCAGGGGTGTCCTCGGCGTGTGGAGCGTCCACGAGGGCGCGCCGATCGGTGTGCACGGCAAGAGCTGAGAGCCACGGCGGCGCCCCCGTACGCCTCTACGGCGAGGGCTGGACGTCGATCGCGGCCGCGAGCTGCGTGTCGGTCGGCTCGACCAGGACGTCCCCGCCCGGCAGCACCAGGACGGGGATGTTCCGGCGTCCGGAGAGCTCGACGGCCCGATCACGCGCCGCGTCGTCGTTCGCGACGTCGACGTAGGTGAACGGCACGTTGTTGCGGGTCAGCCAGGACTTGGCCCGGCGGCAGTCACCGCACCACTCGGCGCCGTACATCACGATCGGTTGCTCAGTCATGCCCTCACGGTAGGTGACGTCCTAAGGTGATGGTTCGTGAGCGTGCTGGTGATCACCGGAACCGGGACCGAGGTCGGCAAGACCGCCGTCACCGCGGGCATCGCGGCGCTGGCCAGGGCAGAGGGCAGACGGGTCGCGGTGCTGAAGCCCGCGCAGACCGGTCTGCTGCCCGGCGAGCCCGGCGACGTGGCGGAGGTGGCGCGGCTGGCGGGCGACGTGACGACGCGTGAGCTGGTCAGATACCCCGACCCGCTGGCGCCGGCCACCGCGGCCAGACGCGCGGGCATGGCCACCCTGCGCCCCCAGGAGGTCGCCGCGGAGGTGACGAAGCTCGACGAGACCCACGACCTGGTGCTGGTCGAGGGCGCCGGCGGGTTGCTGGTGCGGTTCGACGAGGCCGGGTCGACCCTGGCCGACATCGCGTGGGCCGTGAACGCGCCCGTCCTGGTCGTGGCCCAGGCCGGGCTCGGGACGCTGAACGCGACGGCGCTGACGGCGGAGGCGCTGCAGCGGCGCGGGCTGGAGTCGATCGGCGTGGTCGTCGGCAGCTGGCCGTCGCACCCCGACCTCGCGTCCCTCACGAACCTGGCCGACCTGCCCGAGGCCGCGGGTGCCCCGCTGCTCGGCGCGCTGCCGCAGGGTGTGACGAAGCTCGGCTCCGCGGACTTCCTCCCGGTGGCCAGGAGAGCGTTCTCACCCTGGTTCGGGGGCGAGTTCGACCCGGAGACGTTCGCGGCTCAATTCGCGGTCCAGTGACCTACGTCGCTCCACGATGAAGGATCCAGTGCGGCATAGTGCACGCCAGGCCACAGGAGGAGGAGAGACCGTGACCGCAGCACCGGAACAGATCGACGTGCTCGACGAGGCTCGCGAGCAGGTGCTCGAACGAGGCGTCGGGCTCACCGAGGCCCAGGTGCTGAAGGTGCTCGAGCTCCCCGATGACCGGATCCCCGAGCTGCTGGCGCTGGCGCACGAGGTCCGCGAGCGCTGGTGCGGCCCCGAGGTCGAGGTCGAGGGCATCGTCTCGCTCAAGACCGGCGGCTGCCCCGAGGACTGCCACTTCTGCTCGCAGTCCGGCCAGTTCCCCTCGCCGGTGCGCTCGGCGTGGCTCGACATCCCGGGCCTGGTCCGCGCGGCCCGGCAGACCCGCGACACCGGCGCGACCGAGTTCTGCATCGTCGCGGCCGTGCGCGGCCCGGACAAGCGGCTGCTCTCGCAGGTGCGCGACGGCATCAAGGCCATCCGCGCCGACGGCAACGACATCCAGATCGCCTGCTCGCTCGGCATGCTCACGCAGGAGCAGGTCGACGAGCTCGTGGCGATGGGCGTGCACCGCTACAACCACAACCTCGAGACGGCCCGCTCGCACTTCCCGAACGTCGTCACCACGCACTCCTGGGAGGAGCGCTGGGACACGTTGCGGATGATCCGCGACGCCGGCATGGAGGTCTGCTGCGGCGGCATCATCGGCATGGGGGAGACCCTGGCGCAGCGCGCGGAGTTCGCCGTGCAGCTCGCCGAGCTGGAGCCCGACGAGGTCCCGCTGAACTTCCTCATCCCGAACCCCGGCACGCCGTACGAGAACTACCCGGTCGTGGAGGGCGCGGAGGCGCTGCGCACGGTCGGCGCGTTCCGCCTCGCCCTGCCGCGCACGATCCTGCGGTTCGCGGGCGGCCGTGAGCTCACGTTCGGCGACCTGGGCGCGAAGCAGGGCATGCTCGGCGGCATCAACGCGATCATCGTCGGCAACTACCTGACCAACCTCGGCCGCCCGGCGCAGCAGGACCTCGACATGCTCGAGGAGCTGTCGATGCCCATCAAGGCGCTGAGCCAGACCCTGTGATGATCACTACCGTGTACTGCTCCTTCTGCGGCAAAGAGGAAGCTGACGGCGACCACGCGGTCTGCCGTCAGCGGTTGTCGGTGATCGATCCGCCCAGGTACTGCGGGGAATGCGCGCGCCGCATGGTCGTCCAGGTGACCCCGGACGGCTGGACGGCGCGCTGCAGCCGCCACGGGGAGATCGGGTCCGCTCGGTAGTAACCTCTCGCGAATGGACGAGAACGCAGCGCCGGTGCGCACCGAACCCGTGCCGGAGCCGCCGTACGTCTACCACTACTACCTCCGGCCACGGCCGAAGGTGGTGGTGAAGCGGGACCTGCTGCCGGGCCTGGTGGTCGCGCTGACGACGTTCGCGGCCGGGCTGCCCGCGGCCTACCTGTGGTCGTGGCTCGCCCCGGCGCAGCTCAAGATCGTCTCGGCGCAGGACGGCAAGCTCTACCCGATCGGCGTGGAGAGCTACCACCGGCTCGACGCGCTGATGGTGTTCGTGCTGATCGGTCTCGGCGCGGGCGTGGTCACCGGCATCGCGGTGTGGCTGCTGCGGCAGCGGCGCGGTCCCGTGGCGATGCTCGGCATGACCGCGGGCTCGTTCGGCGCGGCCTGGTTCGCGCAGTACCTGGGCGGCTCGCTGGCCGCCGGCCGCTACCCGATGCCGTCGACGATCGAGGCGAACGACACCCTGCTCGTGGCCCCGGCCCTGGAGACGTGGTGGGGGATCCTCGCGTGGCCGCTGGGCGCGGCTCTCGCCTACGGCTGCTGCGCGGCGTGGAACGGCCTGGACGACCTGGGGCGGCGCCTCGGCTGAGGCACCGCCCTCGTGGTGGCCTATCCGACCCGATAGGCGAAGTCGGGCATGTCCGTCACGAACATCTGCCCCGGCGCGTGCGTGATCGCGAACGGCGGCCTGGACTTCATCAGCACCGCCTGCGGGGTCACCCCGCACGCCCAGAACACCGGCACGTCACCGGGTTCGTGCTCCACGGCGTCGCCGAAGTCCGGTGCGCCGACGTCGGAGATCCCGAGCATCTTCGGGTCGCCCGCACCGACCGGCGCGCCGTGCACCGACGGCATGAGCGCCGTGACCTTGTGCGCCATGTCCACAAGGGACTCCGGGATCCAGCGCATCGACACGACCATCGGCCCGTGCAGCCTCCCGGCGGGCCGGCACTGGATGTCCGTGACGAACATGGAGACGTTCCTGCCCTGCTCGACGTGCCGCAGCGGCACCCCCGCGTTCACGAGCGCGGTCTCGAACGTGAAGCTGCAGCCGATCAGGAACGTCACCAGGTCGTCGCGCCAGAACTCGGTCGCGTCCTCCGGTTCCGCTGTCAGCTCACCGTTCTCCCAGACCCGGTAGCGCGGTGCGTGCGTGCGCACGTCGGCGTCCCGCTTGAGCGCGCTGACCGTCTCGCCCGCGTCCAGCACGTCGAGCACCGGGCACGGCTTGGGGTTGCGGTGGGTGAAGAGGAGGAAGTCGTACGCCCAGTCCCGGGGGATGGCGATGAGGTTGGCCTGCGCCTGGCCCGGCGCCTGTCCCGCGGTCGTCATTCGAGCTCCTTGTTGGCGGTCTCCGGCAGCCAGACCAGTGCGACGACGGCGATCCCGTACGCGGCCGCCCCGAACAGCATCGCACCGCCGATGCCCAGCCGGTCGGCCATGAAGCCGACCAGCCCGGGGAACACCGCGCCGAACGCGCGCCCGAGGTTGTAGGTGAAGCCCTGCCCCGTGCCGCGCAGCTGCGTCGGGTAGAGCTCGCTGAGGTAGCTGCCGAACCCGCTGAAGATGGCGGACGTGCAGAACCCGAGCGGGAAACCGAGGAACATGACCAACGTGTTGGCACCGTTGGGGATCTGCGTGTACGCCACGATCAGCAACGCGCTGGTGACCGCGAACAGCGCGAAGGTCTTCTTGCGCCCCAGGTAGTCCGTCAGGTAGCCGCCGCACACGTACCCGATCCACGCACCGGTGATGAGGAACGCGAGGTACCCGCCCGTGCCGATGATCGTGAGCCCGCGCCCGGTCTGCAGGAACGCCGGCAACCACAGGGCGAGCGTGTAGTACCCGCCCTGCACACCCGTTGCGAGCAACGCCGCGAACAGCGTGGTCTTGAGGATCGGCCCCTGGAAGATCTTCGGGAACGTCCCGCGCGCCCTGGGCTGCGCCTTGACCTCGGGGGCGTCGTCGACGTTGCGGCGCACGTAGAAGATGAGGACCGCGGGCAGCGCGCCCGTCCAGAACATGACCCGCCAGCTGATGGCGGGGTCGGCCAAGCTCGCCACCAGCGTGTTGACGACGACAGCGAGCCCCCAGCCCACGGCCCACGCGCTCTGGATGAACGCCACCGTGCGCCCGCGGTACTTCGGCTTGCAGTACTCGGCCACGAGGATCGCCCCGGCCGCCCACTCGCCACCGAAACCGAGGCCCTGCAACGCCCGGAAGACCAGCAGCGTCTCGTAGTTCGTCGCGAAGCCGCACAGCACGGTGAAGAACGCGTACGCCGCCACGGTGATGATGAGCGTTCTCGACCTCCCGAACCGGTCGGCCATGACGCCCGCCACCGCGCCGCCGATGGCGCTCATCAGCAGCGTGCTCGTGCCCAGCAGGCCCGCTTCCGCCTTGGTGAGGCCGAAGTAGCCCGTGATCGCGACCAGGCTCAACGGCAGAACCCAGTAGTCGTACGAGTCCAGCCCATAGCCGCCGAACGCGCCGATGAACGCGCGCCTGCCCTTCTGGCCCAGACTGCGGAACCAGGCGAAACGGCCTGTGTCCTCGGTCGTGGTCGTGCTCATGCGACACCTCGCAGCGTGGTGGAGGAGTGGTCGAGTGTGATGTGGGACTCAGCGTATGGGATTGTTGAACAATCCGACAAGACCACAATTCAACGATCCGACGATCGGTGGGTGGCGGATGGGCTGAGCGGCGCTCCGGAGTGCGGCTCAACGGGCTGCGGCTCAGGGGCGGAGGACCCGAGGTGGCCGTGGCGGGCGTGAACGCAGGCGGGCTGCCTAGAAACCAGCGCGTTGGGGTTTGTCTGTACGCCAGAAGGATGCTGGCGCCCGCGTGGCAGGTAAGGCCTGGCCGCGACCTGTGCGGCGAGGCGAGAACTGGGCAGGAGTCGCGATGCGCTCAGCAGGCAGCATGGCGAAATGGGGCACAGCCCTGTGGAGGGACACGTCCTGACCGGGACTGCCGCCGAGCCGGTCGACTGGACGGTCGGGGTCGGCTGTGCGTTCCGCCGAGGCCCATCGGGCGGTCGGCTGCACGTTCCGCCGCCGAGGCCCACGGGGTCAGGCTTCCGGGTGCGCCCAGCGCGGGCTCCCGGCCGAGCCGCCTAGTTGGGCGAAGGCACGTGCCCGAACTCCGTCAACGGCACCGGAACCGCCTTCAAGGTGCTCAAGATCCCGGTCTCCCGGTGCAGCATCCGCCGCACCAGCCGCAAACGGCGGGCCGGCGATCTCTCCTCCAGCAGCCGCTGCCGGTCCTCGACGGGCAGCAGGCAGTCCGCGGCCAGCAGGTACGACAACGCGCCGAGGTCCACGTCCGCGGCGGGGGAGGACCAGTCCTCCCGGTTCCACGCCGCCCCGCAGTAGCGTTCGTGGGCCGCGCGGGCCCCGCGTTCGAGGATGGGCACGACCTCCTGGGCCGCCTCGGGCACCGGGGCGTCGTCCACGTAGTCGACGTGCGCCAGCAGGTAGGGGGCGGTGGTGGTGTCCACGTCCAGCAACCGGAACCGCCGCACCCCGCGCGTCACGATGTCGAAGCGCCCCTCGGGCAGCGGACGTGCGTCGAGGAGGTCGGCCGAGCAGCCGATGTCCTGCAGGGAGCGGACGTTGTCGGCGCCCACCTCCCAGCCCTCCTTGATGCACACGACGCCGAAGGTGCGGCCGAACAGCGAGCCGGTCATCAGGTCGACGACCAGCTGGCGGTAACGCGGTTCGAAGATGTGCAACGGCAGGGACGCCCCGGGCAGCAGCACGGTGCCCAGGGGGAACAACGGAAGCGTCTCTGCCACGCGTGCAACGTTACGGGGTGGCAACTCCGCCTGCTGGACGGCCGGATCCCGGCGGCCTCAGCACGGCGAACGGATCGGTCACCTTGATTCCCTTGGCGCTGAACCGGAACAGGGCGGCCGGCCTGCCTCCCGACGGGCCGGGGGGTGCGGTGCCGCCCGTCGGTTCCAGCAGCAGGCGGCGGGAGAGCACGCGTTGCAGGTTCGTCGCGGAGACGCGGTAGCCCAGTGCGGCGGAGTAGTGGTCGCGCAGCAGGGAGATGGTGAACTCCGGTGGTGCCAGGGCGAAACCGAGGTTCGTGTACGACAGCTTCGAGCCGAGCCTGTGCCGCGCTCGTCCGACGATCGAGGCGTGGTCGAACGCCATCGCGGGAAGTTCCTCGACGCAGTGCCACGTGGTGTCCGAGGGGACCTCGGGGTCGACGTCCGACGGAACCAGCCCGAGGAACGCCGTCGCGACGACGCGGGGGCCGGGAACGCGGTCCGGGGCGCTGAAGACAGCCAGCTGCTCGACGTGTGACAACTGTCGCACGTCGACTTTTTCCGCCAGCTGACGGCGGATGGAGGACTCCACGTCCTCGTCGACCCGCAGCTCGCCACCGGGCAGCGACCAGCGGTGAGCGTGTGGCTCCCGTGCGCGCTCCCACAGCATGACCTGGAGTGACGCACCTCTCACCCGCAGCACAGCTGCCAGAACTTCATGTCCCACACCGGCCACTCGGCTGATACTATCGGCCACGTTTTCGACCAATAGGCGAAAACCCCGGATCGAGGAGGCAGTGATGGTCGCTACCGCAATCGTGGAGCGAACCGCGTCGGGTGTGTACGGCGGAGTCGAGCCGAACGCAGCGTGGCGGGACGAGGTGTTGCGCCTCGCCGAGGAGCGGGATGCCGTCATCCTGGCGCACAACTACCAGCTGCCCGAGATCCAGGACATCGCCCACCACACCGGCGACTCCCTCGCGCTCAGCAGGATCGCCGCGCAGTCCGACGCGCGGACCATCATCTTCTGCGGCGTGCACTTCATGGCCGAGACCGCGAAGATCCTGAGCCCCGAGAAGACCGTGCTCATCCCGGACGAGCGCGCGGGCTGCTCGCTCGCCGACTCGATCACCGGCGCGCAGCTGCGCGAGTGGAAGGCGCAGCACTCCGGCGCGGTCGTCGTGTCCTACGTGAACACCACGGCCGAGGTGAAGGCCGAGACCGACATCTGCTGCACGTCGTCGAACGCCGTCGACGTGGTGCGCTCGATCCCCGCCGACCGCGAGGTGCTGTTCTGCCCGGACCAGTTCCTGGGCGCGCACGTCAAGCGCGAGACCGGCCGCGAGAACCTGCACATCTGGGCGGGCGAGTGCCACGTCCACGCCGGCATCAACGGTCCCGAGCTGGCCGAGCGCGCCGCCGCGAACCCGGACGCCGACCTGTTCATCCACCCGGAGTGCGGCTGCGCCACCAGCGCGCTGTACCTGAGCGGCGAGGGCATCGTGCCGGCGGAGAAGGTCAAGATCCTCTCGACCGGCGACATGATCACCGCCGCGCGCAGCACGAACGCCCGCAAGGTGCTCGTCGCGACCGAGGTCGGCATGCTGCACCAGCTGCGCAAGGCCGCGCCGGAGATCGACTTCCGCGCCGTCAACGACCGCGCGTCGTGCACCTACATGAAGATGATCACGCCGGCCGCGCTGCTGCGGTGCGTGCGCGACGGCCTGGACGAGGTGCACGTCGACCTGGAGACCGCCAAGCGCGCCCAGGGCGCCGTGCAGCGCATGATCGAGATCGGCCAGCCCGGCGGCGGTGAGTGATGGCCGCGCGCTGGGAGGCGCGAGCCGACCTGATCGTGGTCGGCACGGGTGTGGCGGGTCTCACCGCCGCGCTGCGGGCTCGTGAGCTGGGACTCCGGGTCATGGTCGTCACGAAGGCCGCGGGGGACGACGGCAACACGCGCTGGGCGCAGGGCGGCGTCGCCGTCGTCCTGGAGGACCAGCACGACCCCGGCGACTCGGTCGCGAGGCACGTCGAGGACACGCTGACGGCGGGCGCGGGCCTCTGCGACGACGCGGCGGTCGCGGCGATCATCACCGGCGGCCCCGCCGCCGTCGCCCGGCTGCGCGAGCGCGGTGCCGTGTTCGACGCCAAGCCCGACGGCCTGCTCGAACGCACCCGCGAAGGCGGCCACAGCGCGTTCCGCGTCGTGCACGCCGGCGGCGACGCGACCGGCGCCGAGGTCGAGCGCGCGCTGCTCAAGGCCACTGTGGACGGACGGGTTCCCCTGCTGGAGAACCACGTCGCGGTCGACGCCGTCAAGACGCCGCTCGGTGCCGTGGCCGGACTGCTGGTCCTGGACGGCAACGGCGTGCCCGGCGTGCTCACCGCGCCCGCCGTGCTGCTGGCGACCGGTGGCATCGGCCAGATGTACCAGGCGACCTCGAACCCCTCCGTGGCGACGGGTGACGGCCTGGCGCTGGCCCTGCGCGCCGGCGCCCTGGCGGCGGACGTCGAGTTCATCCAGTTCCACCCGACCGTCCTCTACACCGGACGCGGCGCGCGAGGCCGTTGCCCGCTCGTCACCGAGGCCGTGCGCGGCGAGGGCGCCGTGCTGGTCGACGCGACCGGCGCCCGCGTGATGAAGGGCGTGCACCCGCTGGAGGACCTGGCCCCGCGCGACGTCGTGGCGGCCGCGATCACCCGCCACATGGCGGCGGGCCCCGGCGGCGTCGACGACCACGTCTTCCTCGACGCGACGTCGTTGCGGGACATGGCTTCCCGCTTCCCGACCGTCCACGCGGCCTGCGTCTCCGTGGGCATCGACCCGGCCGTGGACCCGATCCCGGTCGCCCCGGCGGCGCACTTCGCGTGCGGCGGCGTGGTGTCCACCGTCGACGGCCGCACCGGCGTGACCGGCCTGTACGCCGTCGGCGAGGTCGCGCGCACGGGCCTGCACGGCGCGAACCGCCTGGCGTCCAACAGCCTCCTCGAAGGCCTGGTCTGCGGCACCCGCGCCGCCGAGACCGTGGCCGCCGACCTCGCCATCGGCCTGATCGCCCCCGCCCGCGCCGTCGACCCCGCGTTGCCGACGGCGCCGGTGGCGGACAGGGACATGCTCCAGCGCGTGATGTCGCGCTACGCCGCGATCGGCAGGGACGCCGAGGGGCTGGCCGTCGTCGGCTCGGTGCTCGACGTGTCCACTGTGGACAAGCAGCTGGAGTCGCGGGAACTGGTCGAGGACGCGGCGCTGACCATCGCCGCCCGCGCCCTGATCGCGGCGGCGCAGGAACGCACCGAGTCGCGCGGCTGCCACGTCCGCACGGACTTCACCGAGCGCTCCGGGGCGTGGCAGCGCAGCCAGCTCGTCCGGCTCACCCCGACCGGTCAGCCCGTGCTGGCCGATCCCGTTCTGGTGGAGGGGGTCGCATGACCACCGAGGGCAGCACCGACAACGGCATCGACTGGGACGACGCGAACCGGGTCATCCAGCTCGCGCTCGAGGAGGACCTCCGCTACGGCCTCGACGCCACGACGCTCGCGACCGTGCCGGAGAAGGCCGTCGCCACCGCGGAGATCACTCCCCGGGCGGCCGGCGTGCTGTGCGGGGTCTCCGTGGCCCGCACGGCTTTCCAGCGCTACCTGCCCGAGATCGAGGTGCTGCACGAGGCCTCCGACGGCGACAAGGCCGTGCCCGGCGAACCCGCGCTGGTGCTCAGGGGATCGACGCGCGGCCTGCTCACCGTCGAACGCACGGCGCTGAACCTGATCTGCCACCTGTCCGGCATCGCCTCGCGGACAGCGCTGTGGGTCGAGGCGGTCGAGGGCACCGGTGCGGCCGTCCGCGACTCGCGCAAGACGTTGCCGGGCCTGCGCTTGCTCCAGAAGTACGCGGTCAGGGCGGGCGGCGGCGTCAACCACCGGATGGGCCTCGGCGACGCGATCCTGATCAAGGACAACCACGTCGCCGCGGCCGGTTCGGTCGGTGCCGCGATCCGCGCGGCGCGCGCGCACGCGCCGGAGCTGCTGATGGAGGTCGAGGTCGACAGCCTGGAGCAGCTCGACGAGGCGCTGGCCGAAGGCGCGGAACTGGTGCTGCTGGACAACTTCACGCCCGAGCAGTGCGCGCGGGCCGTGGCGCGCAGGCCGGAGGGCGTGAAGCTGGAGGCGTCCGGCGGGCTCACCCTGGACGTGGCCCGCGCGTACGCCGGGACGGGCGTGGACTACCTGGCCGTCGGCGGGCTCACGCACTCGTCGCCGTCGCTCGACCTCGGCCTGGACCTGAAGTAGCGCAGGGGGCGGCCCGCACCCCCGAGGCGGGCCGCCCGGCCGGGGTCACCCGCGGCGCGGCCGGTAGCGCACGAAACCGCCCTGCCGGGTGCCGGGGAACGTCTGCGCCCGGCGCCAGTCCGCGGTGGCGGAGCCGACGCCGACGCCGTTCGCCAGCGCGTCGGCGTGGTCCTCCGCGCTCACCCACTCCGCGTAGTTGATGACCTGCTTGCCGTCCTCGCGGATGTGGAAGGCGGCGGAGATGCCGCCGGGGTGCGGGTTCGGCTCGCTCGCCAGCGCCACGAAGACCGCGTCGACGAACCCCCGCGCGGCGGCCTCGTCGTCGGTGTCGATCGTGACCAGGACGACGCACCCCACGGGCTTGTCCGGGGAGGACATGCCGGCGGTGCGGTAGAGCTCGAAGCCGTCGATCTCCTTGCGGTCGCGGACGAACCCGGGCAGTTCGGGAAGAGTCATGCCCCGATCCTGCGGGCTCGACCTAACTGGAGGTCAAGCGCCGGTTCGCCAGCACGGGCAGCACCTCGCGCGCCTGCTCGACCACGGCGAGGTCCAGGTCGACGACCGTGCCGGACGGCTGGTCCGACAGCTGCACGACGACGTTGCCGAACGGGTCCGCGACCGTCGAGTACCCGATGCCGGTCGGCGCGGACGACCCCAGGTCGCCGGGATGGGCCTGTCCGCACGCCACGACGTACGAGGTGCAGTCGAGAGCACGGGCCCGCACCAGCAGTTCCCACTGCTCCTTCTTGCCCGGCCCGGCGCCCCACGACGCCCCGACCAGCACGGCGGACGCGCCCTTGTCCGCGAGCGCGCGGAAGAGCTCGGGGAAGCGGATGTCGTAGCAGGTCGCGACGCCCAGGGTCACGCCGTCGACCTCGAAGACCACCGGCGAGGAGCCGGGAGCGACCGTCCGCGACTCCTGGAACCCGAACGCGTCGAACAGGTGGATCTTGTCGTACCCGACGTGCAGGCCGGGCCCGGTCACCAGCAGCGTGTTCGCCACCCGGTCGCCGGCAGGCGTGAACATGCCGGCCACCACCACGACGTCGTGCGCGGCGGCGATCTCGTGCACGGCGGACGCCCACGGGCCGTCCAGGGGCTCGGCGACGGGCCCGAGGGGCACGCCGAAGCGGCACATCGTCGCCTCCGGCAGCACCACGACCCGCGCGTCCTCGGCCCGGCGCACCGCGTCGCGGACGAGCTCCAGGTTCGAACGGGGATCGGTCGTGGAGCTGATCTGACTCACGGCGATGCGCATGGGGATCACTGTAGGGTCCGGGACGTGCGTTCCCCACTGCTCCTAGTCGTGCTGCTGGCCGTCGCGGGCTGCACCGAGACCGCCACGCCCCGCCCGGACGGAGGGTCGAACGGCACGTCGATCGTGCTGGCCGACCGCGATGAACCCACGACGCTGAACCCGCTGCTCGGCTACGGCGCGCAGGGCGTGTCCAAGATCTACGACGGCCTGGTCGAGCACCGCCAGGACGGCTCGCTCGCTCCCCGGCTCGCGGCCGACCTGCCCGAACCGGCGGCGGACGGCCTGAGCTGGACCGTGAAGCTGCGCGGGGACGTGAAGTTCACCGACGGCAGCGGGTTCGGCGCCGAGGACGTCGTCGCGACGTACACCGCGGCGCTGAGCAACCCGGTCAAGGAGCGGTTCAGCACGCTCGAGAGCGTCGAGCAGCTCGACCCGTCCACGGTCCGCTTCACCCTGAAGCAGATGCACGCCGCGTTCCCGCACCTGCTGGTGCTCGGCATCCTGCCCAGCGAGCAGGCGAACCCGGACGGCCGGCCGGTCGGCACCGGCCCGTACAAGGTCACCGAGTGGAAGAAGGGCGATCGGCTGCTCCTGGAGAGCAACGAGAGCTACTTCGACGGCGCGCCCAAGGTGAAGAAGGTGACTGTCGTCTTCGTCACCGACGACAACCAGCGCGCCCGCCGCATGCAGGACGGCGAGTTCGACGGCACGGTGCTGCCGCCCAAGACCGCCGAGCAGTTCACCGGCAGGTCGGGTCTCACCGTGCAGTACCACCGCAGCGCCGACTACCGCGCGGTGCGGCTGCCCGCGGCGAACCCGGTCACCGGCAACGCCGCCGTCCGCCTCGCCCTGAACTTCGCCGCGAACCGCCAGGGCATGATCGACAGCCTGCTCGACGGCAAGGGCACCATCGGCTACACGCCCGTGCCCGACGCGCTGGCCGAGGAGTTCGACCCGTCCGCGAGGTTCCGGTTCGACAAGGACGAGGCGTCGAGGCTGCTCGGCGCGGGCGGCTGGGCGCCCGGTGCGGACGGCATCCGGGTCCGCGAGGGCGTGGCGGCCCGCTTCACGCTGATGTACCCGCTGGGCGACGACCTGCGAGCCGACCTCGCGACGGCGTTCGCTGCCGACGCCAGGGCGGTGGGCGTGGACGTGCAGCTCGCCGGCCTGTCGTGGGAGGCGATCCGCCCGCGGATGGACCAGGACGCTCTGCTCTACGGCGAGGGTTCGCCGTTCGACCCGGACCTGATGCTCTACGACCTGCGCGGCCAGGGCAGCCCGGCGGCGGACGCGGCGATCGAGAACGGCCGCGAGCTCATCGACCCGGCGCAGCGGGCGGTGGCGTACAAGCTCTTCCAGCAGGCGTTCGTGGCCGCTCCGTCGATGGTGGTGCTGGTCTTCCCCGAGCACGCGTACGTGCTGCGCGACTCGTGGAACGGCTACCAGCCCGTGGTCGACGCGAACTCCTACGGCGCACTGGCCTGGGGCCCGTGGTGGAACCTGGAGAAGTGGGAGCCTAAGTAGTGCGGGCGTTGATCTCGCGGACGGCGCGCTCGGGGTCGTCCGCCCAGAACTCGACGCGCTCGACCCGCTTCGCGCCCGACTTGCCGAGGTCGACGAGCTGCGGCTCGCGGAACGGCACGGACACGTTCGTCCTGGTCAGCGACTGGATGACGAGCGCGTCCCCGATCACCTCCACGCTGCGCTGCCCCTTGTGGCCGCGCTCGGCGACCTGGGCCGCGCCGAGGTCCGCGGTCGGGATGCGCCAGTCGAAGAACCCCAGCTGGCGCAACCGCAGCTCGTCGGCGGAGACGGTGTGCGGCTGCTTCGTCAGCACGTAGAGAGCGCCCGCGCACACGACGGCGTTCAGCACGCCCAGGACGATCAGCGTGATGAGCAGCCACGGGATGTCCAGCCCGAACGCGACCAGCGCGATCCCGACCGCCGTGATGATCAGGAACCGCACGTACCGCGGCTTCATGCGCTTGCCGTAGGGGATCTCCACCATGCGACGAGCCTATTTCGTGGCAGAGTGCGAACCGTGAGCGACCTGATCTTCCTGGACAGCGCCGGTTCCTCGATCCCGCCCGCACCCGTCGTCGACGAGGTGGTCGGACACCTCCGCCGGGAGACCGAGATCGGCGGCTACCGGGCCGCCGCGGAACGCCGCGACGACCTCGAGGCCGGGTACGGCGTGCTGGCCGAGCTCTTCGGCTGCGAGCCGTCCGAGGTCGCGTTCACCGACAGCGCGACCCGCTCGTGGCTCGCGGCCTTCGACGCCGTGCCGCTCGCGGAGGGCGACCGGATCCTCATCACCGAGGTCGAGTACGGCGGCAACGCCGTGCCGATGCTGCGCCGCGCGCAGGAGACCGGCGCGACGATCGAGGTCATGCCGTCCGACCGGCACGGCCAGGTCGACGTCGAGGCCCTCGACCTCGACGAACGGGTCAAGCTCATCTCGCTCGTGCACGTGCCCACGAACGGCGGCCTGGTCAACCCGGTCGGCGAGATCACCGCGAAGGCCCGTGAGGCCGGCGCGCTGGTGCTGCTCGACGCGTGCCAGTCGACCGGGCAGATCGACCTCCGCGCGGTCGACTACGACATGCTCGTCTGCACCGGGCGCAAGTGGCTGCGCGGGCCCCGCGGCACGGGCGCGCTGGTCGTGCGGGACGAGGTCCGCCGGAGGCTGCGGCCGAGGCTGATCGACCACAGCGCCGCCGAGTGGGTCGCGCCGGACCGCTTCGAGCCGCGTGACGACGCGCGGGTGTTCGAGCTGTGGGAGTTCAGCGTCGCGGACAGGCTGGGGATGATCGCCGCGGCCCGGTACGCGCTGGCCAAGGGCTTGGACGTGATCGAGGCCGAGGTGGGTGACCGCGCCGCGCGCCTGCGGGAGGGCTTGCCGCGATTCCCGGCATCACCGTGCGCGACCTGGGCGAACGGCGGTCCGGCATCGTCACGTTCACCAGTGACGTGGTGTCCGCGGTGGAGCTCAAGGACCGGCTGTGGCGGGAGAACGTCGCCGTGACCGTGTCGCAGCGCGGGTCGACGCTGATCGACATGACCCGGCGGGGCCTGGACGAGGTAGTGCGGGCCTCCCCGCACTACTTCGTCACCCCCGAAGAGGTCGATCAGGCGGTGGAGAGGATCAGCAGGTCTGCCCGATGACCCGCTTCACGCAGTCCGAGTAGCTCATCAGCAGGTCGACGGCGCGGTCGTTGCGGGCGGTCTGCGTCCCGATGACCGTGTCGCGCGGGTAGAAGCCGTTCAGGCCGCTGCCGCTCGCCGGGTACATCTCGAACGTGAAGGCCCAGATCTTGTGCTGGCCCCACATCCAGTCGTCGCTGCTGCCGTCGGTGATGTAGAGGTCGCTCGCCTGCTCCGGCGTGTAGCCGTTGGTGGCGGCCATCTGCCGGCCCAGCGTCTGGAACGCGCGCGCCTCGTCGGCGTTCAGGCCCGTGTCGGTGTCCGCGCGGGTGTAGCCGTACGGCCACAGCACGAGCTCCGAGTACGAGTGGAAGTCGATGAACGTCTTGATCTGCTGCGTGCCCCCGACCACGCGGGAGTTCACGAAGTCGCGGATGCGGGCGGTCTCCGGCGCGGAGAACGGCGCGGTGCCGCGGTAGGTGTCCGACGTGCTGGTGCCGCTGGAGCCGCCGCAGCAGCCCCACTTGTAGCCCCAGTTGCGGTTGAGGTCGGTGCCGTTGCCCTGGCGGTTCTTGCGCCAGCCGCGGAAGGAGCCGGTGGCGATGTCGTACTCGGCGCCGTCCGGGTTCATCATCGGGACGAGCCAGACCTCGCGGCTGTCGACCAGGTTCTTGACCGCCGGGGTGGCGTAGTTGTCGGTGTAGCGCTTGATGATCTGCAGGCACTGCTCGACGGTCAGGTGCTCGCGGGCGTGCTGGCCGCAGACGAACAGCACCTCCGGCTCGCTCTCGTCGGACGCGACGTTGTCGCTGACCTTGAGCGCCCAGATGTCCCGGTTCTGGTAGCTCTTGCCGATGCTGCGCAGGCTCGCCAGGGTGGGGTGGTCGCGGACCGTCTGCTGCAGCTCCGCGGTCATCTCCGCGTAGTTGTGGTAGCCGGTGTAGCCGGACGGGAAGTCCTGGGTGCCGACCTGACCGGGCTGCGGATCCGTGAAGTCGACCTTGCCGAGCTTCTTGAGCTCGGCCTCGAAGTCACCGACGTACCTGATCGGCAGCCCGGTCGCCTGCAGGGCGCGGTACTGGGCCTTGTCGGCGACGACCTGGACCGTGGTGAGCTTCGTCGCTCCGAGCACGTCGACGCCGATCCGCGCGACCTGCGTGCGTTCGGCGGACGTGTTCGCCGTGACCTCCAGCAGGTAGCGGCCGGAGTCGGCGTTGCTGGGTGCCGCCATGCCCGCGACCAGCACGGGCAGGCAGAACCCGAGCACTGCGGCGATCATGCCGCGGCGCTTGGTGAACATGGTTCCTCCATCATCAGCAGGGGTTTGCGACGGAGTGGTGCTCGACCGAGCGTGGCCGGGGCGTCACAGGCTGAGTAGCGCCGATAGCGGGGTGACCGTTGACAGATTTCCGCGGGAACTAGGCTGTAGGACATGCTGAACCGCATCGACCTGCGAGGTCGTACCACGACCCCCGCTCAGTTGCGCGCCGTCGTGCCGCGCGCCGAGGTGGACGTGGACGCGGTGCTGCATCACGTGCGTCCGCTGGTGGACGCGATCGCCGACCGCGGTGTCGAGGCCGCTCTCGAGTACACGGAGAAGTTCGACGGCGTCCGCCCGGCCTCCGTCCGCGTGCCCGTGCCGGAGATCTCGTCCGCTTTGTCCTCGTTGGACCGGGCCGTGCGCGAGGCGCTGGAAGAGGCCATCGAGCGCACCCGCCGCGTGCACTCCGACCAGCGCCGGGTGGAGACGACCACGCAGGTCGTGCCCGGCGGCACCGTCACCGAGAAGTGGGTGCCGGTCGCGCGCGTCGGTCTGTACGCGCCCGGCGGCCTCGCCGTCTACCCGTCCACCGTCGTCATGAACGTCGTCCCCGCGCAGATCGCGGGCGTCGAGTCGCTCGTGGTGTGCTCGCCGCCGCAGGCCGAGTTCGGCGGCCTGCCCCACCCGACGATCCTGGCCGCCGCCGCGCTGCTGGGCGTCGACGAGGTGTGGGCCGTGGGCGGCGCGCAGGCCGTGGCGCTGCTGGCGCACGGCGGCGTGGACACCGACGGGGCCGAGCTGGCCCCGGTCGACATCGTCACCGGCCCCGGCAACATCTACGTGACGGCGGCCAAGCGGCTGCTGCGCGGCCTGATCGGCATCGACTCCGAGGCGGGCCCGACCGAGATCGCGATCCTCGCCGACTCGTCGGCCGACCCGGTGCACGTGGCCGCCGACCTGATCTCCCAGGCCGAGCACGACCCGCTCGCCGCCTCGGTGCTGGTGACGGACTCCGCCGAGCTGGCGGACGCGGTCGACGCCGAGCTGGACCGGCAGGTCGTGGCGACCAAGCACGTCGAGCGCATCCGCACCGCCCTGGGCGGCAAGCAGTCCGGTGTCGTCCTGGTGTCCGACGTGGACGAGGGCGTCCGCGTGGTCGACGCCTACGCCGCCGAGCACCTGGAGATCCAGACGCGCGACGCCCGGTCCGTCGCCGCCCGCGTCCGGTCCGCCGGGGCGATCTTCGTCGGCGCGTACGCGCCGGTGTCGCTGGGCGACTACTGCGCCGGCTCGAACCACGTGCTGCCGACCGGCGGCTGCGCGCGGCACTCGTCGGGGCTGTCCGTGCAGACGTTCCTGCGCGGCATCCACGTCATCGACTACTCCGAGGAAGCACTGCGCGAGGTCGCGGACAAGGTCGTGGCACTCGCCAACGCGGAAGACCTGCCCGCGCACGGGCAGGCCGTCACAGCGAGGTTCTCCCGATGAAGCCAGTCGTCGGCGCGAGGGTGGAGCTGTCCGACCTGCCCCTGCGCGAGGACCTGAGGGGCCGCACGCCCTACGGCGCGCCGCAGCTCGACGTCCCGTACCGCCTGAACACCAACGAGAACCCGTACGCGCCGACGGATGCCCTCGCGGCGGACGTCGTCGCGGCGGTCGCCGAGATCGCCGGAGAGCTGCACCGCTACCCGGACCGCGACGCGGTGGCGTTGCGCGAGGACCTGGCCGCGTACCTGACGGAGGCGACGTCGGTCACGCTGACGTCGGAGAACGTCTGGGCCGCCAACGGCTCGAACGAGATCCTCCAGCAGGTCCTGCAGGCGTTCGGCGGTCCGGGCCGCGTGGCGCTGGGCTTCGAGCCGTCGTACTCGATGCACCCGATCATCGCCGCCGGCACCCGCACCGAGTGGTCGCCGACCCCGCGCCGGCCCGACTTCTCGCTGGACGTGGAGAAGGCGGCCGCGATCATCGCCGAGACCCGCCCGGACGTCGTCTTCGTGACGTCGCCGAACAACCCGACGGGCCAGTCGATCCCGCTCGCGGACCTCCGCCTGCTGATCGCCTCCTCGACCGGCATGATCGTCGTGGACGAGGCGTACGCCGAGTTCTCGCCGCAGGAGAGCGCGATCAAGCTGCTCGACGAGTTCGGCTCGCGCCTGATCGTCTCGCGGACGATGTCGAAGGCCTTCGCGTTCGCGGGCGGCCGCCTCGGCTACCTGGCGGCGGCCCCGGCCGTCGTCGACGCCCTGCAGCTGGTGCGCCTGCCGTACCACCTCTCGCAGCTGACGCAGGCCGCCGCGCGCGCGTCGCTGCGGCACGCCTCGGAGACGCTCGGTTCGGTGGCCCTGCTGGCCGCGGAACGCGACAGGGTCGTGGCCGAGCTGGGCGCGATGGGCTTTCAGGTCGTGCCGTCGGACGCGAACTTCGTGCTGTTCGGCTGGTTCGAGAACGCACGCGAGGTGTGGAAGTCCTATTTGGACCACGGCGTGCTCATCAGGGACGTCGGAATCGCGGGTCACCTGCGGGTGACCATCGGAACGCCCGAGGAGAACGACGCTTTCCTCGCGGCCAGCAAGGAGGTCAGCCGGTGAGTCGTGTCGGCAAGGTGGAGCGCACCACCAAGGAGTCGTCGGTCTACGTCGAGATCGACCTCGACGGCACCGGCAAGGTCGAGATCAGCACCGGAGTGCCGTTCTACGACCACATGCTCACCGCGTTCGGCGTGCACGGCTGCTTCGACCTGATCGTCCGCGCCACCGGTGACGTCGAGATCGACGCCCACCACTCGGTCGAGGACATCGCGATCGTGCTGGGCCAGGCGCTGCGCGAGGCACTGGGGGACAAGAAGGGCATCCGCCGCTTCGGCGACTGCTGGATCCCCATGGACGAAACCCTCGCCCACGCCTCGGTCGACGTCTCGGGCCGCCCGTACACCGTGCACAGGGGCGAACCGGAGCAGTTCAACAGCTTCGTGATCGGCGGCAACTACCCGTTCGTGCTGAACAGGCACGTCTTCGAGTCGCTCGCCTTCCACGCCCAGATCGCACTGCACGTGCGCGTCGAGTACGGCCGCGACCCGCACCACATCGCCGAGGCCGAGTACAAGGCCATCGCCCGCGCCCTGCGCGCGGCCGTGGAGCCCGACCCGCGCGTCGGCGGCATCCCGTCGACCAAGGGCGTTCTCTGATGCCGAAGGAAGTCGTCGTCATCGGCCTGCTGGCCCTCGCGGGCTTCCTGGCCGGTGGCGTCTACACCACGTGGAAGACCGCCAGGGTCATGGCGGTCGTCCTGCTGGTGCTGGCGCTGGTGGCGGTGGGCGGCGCCGTTCTCTGGCTGCTCTAGCCCCTGCGGGCGAGGACCCAGTGGAACGTCGCCGGGTCCGGCTCGTGCATGGTCACGAGGTCGTCGACGACGATCTCCAGGTGCTCGGTGAGCAGCTCCCGGTTCCTCTCGGGGGTGTTGCTGCCGAAGAACATCTCCACGCCGAGCCACGTCTCGGTGACGTCGGGCGTGCCCACGCCCAGCGAGGCCAGGAAGAGGCCGCCGGGCTTCAGCCACCGCGCGATCCCCGCGAAGAGCGCGGGTTGCTCGGCGCGGGGCACGTGGAGGATCGAGTAGAACGCCGCGACGCCGTCGAACTCGCCGTCCGGGAAGTCGAGCGCCGTCATGTCGGCCTTCTCGAACCGTGCTCCCGGCACGTTCGCGCGCGCCAGTTCGACCTGCCGCGCCGACAGGTCGACGCCGAGGACGTCGTGCCGTTCCGCGAGCTTCCGGCTGCACGGGACGCCCGCCCCGCAGCCGAGCTCGAGCACCTTCGCACCCTCGGGCAGCCGGCGGTCGAACTCCGCGAGGTAGTGCGAGCGCGGGTCGTCGGCGATCTGCGCGGACCACGCGAGGTACCGCTGCGCGATGGCGTCGTAGCCGTTCTCGACGGTCCGCTTCACGACGTCGCCAGGTAGCTCGCCGGTACGTGCTGGGTGAGCCACACCCCGTTGGCGCTGAGCCGGAACTCGTGCCCGTCCTCGTGCATCGCCTTGGCGTCGACCGTCAGCACCAGCGGCCGCCCGTGCCGCGCGCCGACCCTTCGCGCGGTCTCGCGGTCGGGGGAGAGGTGCACGTCGTGGCGCGACATGGGGCGCAGGCCGTCGCGCAGGATGTCGTCGAGGTGCTGCGCGACCGTGCCGTGGAACAGCTGGTCCGGCGGCGTCGCCGCCGGCAGGCCGAGGTCCACCTCGACGCTGTGGCCCTGGTTCGCGCGGATGCGGTCGCCCGCGACCGTGAAGCGGTTCTTGTCGTTGCGTGCCACGACCTCGAGCATCTCGGCCTCGGAGATGCCGAGCGCGGCCAGGAGGTCGGCCACCGGGACCCAGCCCGCGGGGTCGAGGGTCAGGCCGACGCGCTCGGGCTTGTGCCGGAGCGCCTTGGACATCCGCTTCGAGAGGCGGATCATTCTTTCGTCTTCCATTTCGCCCCCAGGAAACCACAGCGCGTCCATCGATTTTGCGATTTCATGGCCGGGTGTGGCGCGAGCGGCGGGTGACCGGTGAGACCGAGATCTTCGTGGCGTGGCGGGAGGGGCGGCAGGACCGGGCGTTGCTCGCGATCCACGGCGGCCCCGACTGGGACCACAGCTACCTCCGCGACCCGCTGTCGGAGCTCGCCTGCCGGCTGCTCCTGCCCGACCTGCGCGGATGTGGCCGTTCGGGACGAGTGAGCGAGTACCACCCCGACGGCGTGGTGGACGACCTCGTGCGCGTGCTGGACTCGTTCGGCGTCGAGCGCGCGGACGTGCTGGGGCACTCGTACGGCGGCATGGTCGCGCAGCGGTTCGCGATCACCCACCCGTCCCGCGTGCGGAGCCTGGTCGTGTCGGGCAGCAGCATGCTGCCGGTACCGCCGGACGCGTTCGAGGGCTGGGCGGAGCGCGACGCGCTGCTCGCCGGCCGGGAGGACCCCTGGCAGCGCCAGGATCCGACACCGGACGACGTCAAGGCCGAGGCAGTCGCGGCGGCACCGGTGAACATCTGGCGCGCCGAGGCGATGCCGGGCTACCTGCGGCGGCTGGAGGCCGTCCGGTTCGGCGTCGAGTGGGTGCGGCAGCTGCAGGCCGGCACCCTCGTCACACCCCGGCTCCCCGATGCGGCGCAACGGATCGCGGAGCTCGACATCCCCGTGCTCCTGCTGCACGGCCGCTATGACATGACGTTCCCCGTGAGCCTCGTGGAGCCGACGCTGGAGCTGATCCCGCGGGCACGCGCCGTCGTGCTGGAGGCAGGCCACATGCTGCACGTCGACGACCCCGAGGGGTACCTGCGCGCACTGCGGGAGTTCCTAGGCGGTGCCACCCTCGAGGGCGGGCTTGAGCTTGGGGGCACCCGGCCCGTGTGAGGCCTGCTCGTCGTCGATGTTCTGCAGCGCGCAGCTGCGCAGCGACAGGCAACCGCAGCCGATGCAGCCGGTGAGCCGGTCGCGCAGGCGGTACAGGGCGTCGATGCGCGCGTCCAGCTCGGCGCGCCACGCGCGGGAGAGGCGTTCCCAGTCGGACTTCGTCGGCGTGCGGTTGTCCGGCAGCTGGGCCAGCGCGTCGCGGATGTCCTCCAGGGTGAGACCCACGCGTTGGGCGGTGCGGATGAAAGCCAGGCGGCGCAACACCGAGCGCAGGTAGCGGCGTTGGTTGCCCGCGGTGCGCACGGAGGTGATCAGGCCCCGCTCCTCGTAGAACCGCAGGGCCGTGTGGGGCACGCCGCTGCGTTCGGCGACCTGCCCGATGGTCAGCATTTCCGGCAACTTGCTCACCGGATCATGGTAACCGCTTGACCTCCAGCATAGTCGAGGTTGAACAGTTGGTGCCATGCAACGGATACCGGAGCTCTTCGCGAGGATGACCGGGGACGAGAAGCACGAGTGGGCGGCGGCTTCCACGATCGACGTGCTCTGGGTCCTCTACGACAAGGTCCTCAACGTCACGCCCGCCACGGCCGACGACCCTGACCGCGACCGGTTCCTGCTCTCCAAGGGGCACGGTCCGATGGCCTACTACGCCGTCCTGGCGGAGAAGGGCTTCCTCGACGAGTCCACTTTGGACGACTGGACCTCGTGGGACAGCCCGCTCGGCCAGCACCCCGACCGCGTGCTCGTACCCGGCGCCGAGATCAGCAGCGGCTCGCTCGGCCACGGCTTGCCGATCGCGGTCGGCACGGCGATCGGACAGCGGATCGGCGGAAGCCGCGGGCGTACGTTCGTGCTGGTCGGCGACGGTGAGCTGGACGAGGGCAGCAACCACGAGGCGATCGCCGTGGCCGCGCGGCTGCGCGTCGCGAACCTCACCGCGATCGTCGTCGACAACCAGTCCGCGATGTACGGCTGGCCCGGCGGCATCGCCCGGCGCTTCGCCGTCGAGGGCTGGCAGACCGCCGAGGTGGACGGCCGCGACCACGAGGCCCTCCTCACCGCACTGACCGCTCCGCACGACCGCCCGCACGCGGTCGTGGCCAAGATCGAGAAGGGCCACTGATGACGACCATGCGCCAGGCGTTCGTCAAGACCGTCAACGACGAGATCGCCACCGACCCGCGCATCGCCGTGGTGACCGCGGTGATCTCCAGCAACGAGTTCCCGCAGGAGCACGAACGCGTCGTCGACGTCGGGATCCGCGAGCAGACCATGGTGGGCGTCGCGAGCGGCCTGGCGCTCACAGGCCTGCGACCGGTCGTCCACAGCTACGCGCCGTTCCTCGTCGAACGGCCGTACGAGCAGATCAAGCTCGACATCGGGCACCAGGACGTCGGTGCCGTGTTCGTCAGCATCGGCGCGTCCTACGACGACCCGGTGTGGGGCCGCACGCACCAGTCGCCGGGCGACGTCGCGTTGTTCGACACGCTGCCCGGCTGGACGGTGCACGTGCCCGGACACCCGGACGAGGTCACACCCCTGCTGCGGCAGGCGCTGAAGGACGACAACCGCGTGTACGTCAGGCTTTCGCTGCACGAGAACAGCCGGGCGTACCCGGTCGGCCGGGGCTTCACCGCGCTGCGCCACGGCAAGCGCGGCGTCGTGCTCGCCGTCGGGCCGATGCTCGACCGGGTCCTCGAGGCGGTCGACTCCGAGAACGCCGACGTCACGGTGCTGTACGCGGCCACGGTCCGACCGTTCGACTCGGACGGACTGCGCGCCGCCGTGCAGGACACGGACCACGCCGACGTGATGGTCGTGGAGCCGTACCTCGAGGGAACGTCATCCCATCTGGTATCCGAGGCGCTGCAACAAATCCCGCACCGCATTCGTTCTACAGGTGTCAAACGACACGCTGAACTCCGCAACTACGGCACGGCCGAGGACCACGACGCCGCGCACGACCTCGACGTGGTGGGGCTGGGCAGCGCTGTGCGGAGTTTCTTCAGGGGGTGAAGGAACATGTTCGCAGTCATGGGGGATGACTGGACCGGCGCGCCTTCCCGCGCCGCATAGGGGAAGCGAGGCGCGATCGGGCGGTGCGCCCGATCGCGCACCGCTGTTCGCACGACTGTCCGTTCCGGAACGCGACGACGGTGGCATGTCTCCACGAGCCCCCGAACCGGACCAGGAATGATGTTGTGCGTGAGAATGCTGATCTGGACCCCGTTGAACGCCGCCGAGCTGCAGAAGGCCATGCACGGCGGCAACGTGGGACCCGCGGCGCTCGTCCCGGTGCAGACCGGCACGGTGCTGCTGCCTCCGCCTGCCACCAGGCTCAACGAGGCCGCGTACATGACGAGCAGGGTGCGCAGGATCGGGGGCGGCGCCGCGCTGGCCGTGTGGAACGACGAGGCCGCGTTGCTCTACCTGTTCACCACGACGCTCGGCCGCGCCTCGATGTGGGGTTCGCGCGAGGCGGTGCTGCGGTTGTCGGCGCAGGCGAAGCAGTCGGGCCCGGCCGGGAGGTTCTTCGACCGCGCGACCGCGGGCATGATCGACCTGCGCGAGAAGGAGAGGTGGCAGCTCGACGCCATCGACAAGCTCACCGCGCTGCACCCGGCCGCCGGCCGCCGGGCTCCGCTCGAACGCATCCGCGACTTCACCAACGCCGAGGCGGCGATCCCGGACTTCTTCCGCGCCGCGGGCCTGCAGGAGGTCGCGCAGGTGGCCGAGCTCACCGAGGAGGGCCGGGCGGACTTCATGCTGCAGGCCCTGGAGCCGCCGCGCGCGCAGATGTGGCCGTCCGCGCTCATCTTCCCGTTGCTCGTGGTGGCGGCGCTGGCGACGGTCCTGCTCCAGCTCCCGGCGGTCGTGTACTACCTCATCGGCGCGCTTCTGCTCGTGGTGATGTGCACGCTGATGGTGGCGCTCAGGCGGCAGCTCGTGCGCAAGAAGCCCATCAACACCGTGTTGCCGGTCATACCGGTTACGCAGGGTGCGGTGCCGACCGACTAACCTGGACGTCGTGGCACGTGTCGTCGTACTTGACTATGGCTCCGGCAACCTGCGCTCGGCCGAGCGCGCGCTTCAGCGTGTCGGCGCCCATGTCGAGGTGACGTCCGACCCGCGCGCCGCCCGTGAGGCGGACGGCCTGGTCGTGCCCGGCGTCGGCGCGTACGCGGCGTGCATGGAGGGCCTGAACTCGGTGCGGGGCGCCCGGATCATCGGCGAGCGCCTCGCCGGCGGCCGTCCGGTGCTCGGCATCTGCGTGGGCATGCAGATCCTGTTCGAGCGCGGCATCGAGCACGGCGTGCTGACCGAGGGCTGCGGCGAGTGGCCCGGCACCGTCGAACGGCTCGAAGCGCCGGTCGTGCCGCACATGGGCTGGAACACGGTCCGCGCGCCGGAGGACTCGCAGCTCTTCGCGGGCCTCGACAAGGACACCCGGTTCTACTTCGTGCACTCCTACGGCGTGCGCCGCTGGGAGCTGGAGGCGGCAGACCACATCAAGGCGCCGCTCGTGACGTGGGCCGACCACTCGGGCGACGAGTTCGTCGCCGCCGTCGAGAACGGACCGCTCTGGGCGACGCAGTTCCACCCGGAGAAGTCCGGTGACGCCGGGGCGCACCTGCTGCGGAACTGGCTGTCCACCCTGGCGTGACGCCCCCGTGCGCAGTCGGCGCAGACGCCAGGAGCACTTGGCGGAGCCCGTGCCGCGGGACGCTAGGCTGCTCAGGTGACGTTCACACTCCTCCCCGCTGTTGACGTGGCCGACGGTCGTGCCGTCCGGCTCGTGCAGGGCGAAGCCGGTACCGAGACGAACTACGGCGAGCCGCTCGACGCGGCCCTGCAGTGGCAGCGCGACGGAGCGGAGTGGATCCATCTCGTCGACCTCGACGCGGCGTTCGGCCGCGGCTCGAACCGCGAGCTCATCGCGCGCGTCGTCGGCGAGCTGGACGTGAAGGTGGAGCTGTCCGGCGGCATCCGCGACGACGCCTCGCTGGAGGCCGCGCTCGGCACCGGCTGCGCCCGCGTCAACCTCGGCACGGCCGCGCTGGAAGACCCGGAGTGGTGCGCGAAGGCGATCGCCGCGTACGGCGAGAAGATCGCCGTGGGCCTCGACGTCCGCATCACCGAGCAGGGTCACCGGGTCAAGGGCCGCGGCTGGACGTCGGACGGCGGCGACCTCTGGGAGGTCCTCGACCGCCTCGACCGCGACGGCTGCTCCCGCTACGTCGTCACGGACGTCTCGAAGGACGGCACGCTCACCGGCCCGAACCTGGACCTGCTCAGCGAGGTCTGCGCCCGCACCGACGCCCCGGTGATCGCCTCCGGCGGCGTGTCCACCGTGGACGACCTGGTGGCGCTGGCGAAGCTGTCGCGCGACGGCGTCGAGGGCTCCATCATCGGCAAGGCCCTCTACGCCGGCGCCTTCACGCTCCCGGAAGCACTGGCCGCGGTCCGCTGACCACGGACTCGATGTGAGCGGCCGCGGCCGCGTGCGTCACACCGGTGTTGTGCAGCACGTCGGCCGCGGTCCCGCCTTCCTCGAGCAGCACGCCGAGCAGGATGTGCTCGGTGCCGATGAACATGTGGCCCATCCGCAGCGCCTCGCGCACGGCCAGTTCGAGGGCCTTCTTGCAGTGCGCCGTGTACGGCTGCTTCTCCGGCCGTTGCTTGGCCTCGGTGTCGAGCCGGTTGAGGGTGGCGATGCGCGTGCTGCCGTCACCCGACTCCAGCTTCGCGATGGTCTTCGCCGCGAGCCCGCCCGACTCGTCCAGCAACCCGAGCAGCAGGTGCTCGGTGCCGATCCGCTCGCTGAACCGCGCGTGGTGCCTCGCGAGCGCGATCACCCGCCGCGAACGCTGCGTGTAGCGCTCCATGGTGGGCTTGCCGAGGTCCGGTGACTCCCTGGGCACGAACCGCTTCTGCGCGGCCTGCTTCGTGACGCCGAGGCTCTCGCCGATCTCGGCCCAGCTCGCCCCGCCGCGCCTCGCCTCGTCCACGAAGTGACCGATCAGGTGATCGCCCAGCTCGTTCAGCTGACCGCTCGTCTCCACTGCTCTCGCCAGGCGCACGAGAGCGTCGTCGGCCTCCCGGGCGACGGTGACGATGAGGTCGGTCAACTGGATCATGCGTCAACTTTAGGTTGACGTCGAGTGGTGGGTCAACCTGGGGTTGACGGACTGGCGCGCTCAATCAATGTCGATTCTGCGGTCCACGTCGACTCAAGGTGGACGGCCTGATCAACGTCGATCCGCCTGGATCCATGTGTGCTGATGACAACGTTGTCATCAGCATCGACCCAGCGCCAAGCGTTTGCGAAGAGGTGGACACGACACAACATGACACGCTTGGTCCGCATCGACTCTGCCATCCATGTCAACCCATGTCAACCGATGTCGATCCATGTCGACGGCCATCCCGTCCACGTTGATGCGCTTGGTCCACATTGACGACTCCATCAACGTGGACGGTTCTCGACAATGTCGACCAGTTGCCCTCCATGCCGATCAGAGGCGTCAACATCGTCTCCACGTCGATGTCACCGAATCAACGTCGACCCGCTGAGATCAACGTTGACGGTCCACCCCGCGTCAGGACGCCGCCGTGATCCGGATGCCGATCGAGCCGGTCCGTCCGCGCCGCAGCTTGCTGCCGAACACGGTCATCCACCCGAACACCCCGTACTTCTTCGAGATGCGGGACCGCACGTCGTCGCTACCGGTGTCGTCCAGCAGGGACGCGTGCGCCTTGATCGACGGCCCCTTGGGGTTGCCGCGAACGTCGCACGGCCCGACCTCGACGTCACCGCTGCGCCGGATCCGCTTGACCTTGCCGGTGTCCACGGCGCTCCACGCGTAGATCACCTCGTCGCTCTCGCCCGGCACGACCCAGACCGGTGTGGGTACCGGGGTGCCGTTCTTGCGGAACGTCGTCAGCAGCAGGTACTTGCCCTCGCCCAGTTCCCGGATCATGGCCGCGCAGCGTAGTCCGAGACGGCGGCTTGTAGGCTTTCCCGCATGTCAGTCGCGGTCCGTGTCATCCCCTGTCTCGACGTCGACCGGGGCCGGGTGGTGAAGGGCGTCAACTTCACGAACCTCGTCGACGCGGGCGATCCGGTCGAGCTCGCGAGGGCGTACGACGCCGAGGGCGCCGACGAGCTCACGTTCCTCGACGTGACGGCGAGCAGCGGCGACCGGGAGACGACGTTCGACGTGGTCCGCCGCACCGCCGAGCAGGTGTTCATCCCCCTCACGGTCGGTGGCGGCGTGCGCAGCCCCGAGGACGTCAACAAGCTGCTGCGCGCCGGCGCGGACAAGGTCAGCCTCAACACCGCGGCCATCGCGCGACCCGAGCTGCTCAAGGAGTGCTCGGAGCGCTACGGCGCCCAGTGCATCGTGCTGTCGGTCGACGCGCGGCGCGTGCCCGGCGGCACCGGGTTCGAGGTCACCACCCACGGCGGGCGCAACGGCACCGGCATCGACGCCGTGCAGTGGGCCGCGAAGGGTCAGGAGCTGGGCGTCGGTGAGATCCTGCTGAACTCGATGGACGCCGACGGCACCAAGGCCGGGTTCGACCTCGAGCTGATCGAGCTGGTGCGGCGCGAGGTCGACGTCCCGCTGATCGCGAGCGGTGGCGCGGGCGCGGTCGACCACTTCGCGCCGGCCGTCGCCGCGGGTGCGGACGCCGTGCTGGCGGCCAGCGTGTTCCACTTCGGCCAGCTGCGCATCGGCGAGGTCAAGGACGGCCTGCGCCAGGCGGGCGTCGTGGTGCGGTGAAGCCCGTCGAGGTGCGGGTGGCCTCGGCGGTCGGGTTCGGCGGCGGCCTGGTGTTCTTCGTGGTCGGGCTGGTCCTGTGGCGCTCGACCGGCGACGCGGACGTGCTGAAGCTGCCGTCGTTCATCGCGGCCGTCGAGCTGCCGGTCGCGGCGGCGTTGCTGCTCAGGCTGCGGCTGATGCACTACCCGGCGATGCTCGTGTTCGTCCTCGTCGCGTTGCTGCACCTCGTCATCGTGCTCGCCGACGGACCGGCGTGGGCTCGCGTCGCGTCCGGCGTGCTGTCCGCTGTGCACATCTACGGCGTGGTCCTGCTGAACACCGGACCGGCTCGTGAACACCTGGGAGGATCCCGTTGAGCAGCCCGCTCGATCCCGCCGTCTCCGCGAGGCTCAAGCGCACCCCGGACGGCCTGGTGTGCGCGGTCGCGCAGCAACGCGGCACCGGTGAGGTGCTGATGGTGGCGTGGATGGACGACGAGGCGTTGCACCGCACCCTCACCACCCGCCGCGCGACGTACTACTCGCGCAGCCGCCAGCAGCTGTGGGTGAAGGGCGAGACTTCGGGCCACACGCAGTACGTGCACGAGGTCCGGCTGGACTGCGACGGCGACACGCTGCTGCTGACCGTCGACCAGGTCGGTGCCGCCTGCCACACGGGTGACAGGACGTGCTTCGACGCCACGGTTCTCCTAGCGGACGTGTGACGCACGGCGCACTGATCCTGATGAGTCTTCATGGCTGACATCACGGTCCACGTCGAGGCGTAGGGCGAGAACCTGGCGCAGGGCAGCGCGGAGCTGCTCGAACTCCTGACCACAGCCGCCCGCCCCGTCACCGGGTCCGCACCGGACGGCGCGAAGTCCGCCGGTCTGGCGATCGGCGAGCTGGTCGTGACGGGTGTGCTGTCCGCTGCGTCCGTGCGCGCCGCTTCGTCGGTCCTGTCGTCATGGCTGCAAGGACACGCGAAGCGCAAGGTGACCCTGAAGTCCGGCGACGACGAGATCGTCATCGACGGTCCGCTGACGCGCGCTCAGCAGGAACTGGTCGAGAAGTGGCTGCGTGAACGCGGATGAGCCGGCACGCGCTGCTCGTCGCGGTCGGTGACTACGAAGATCCTCGCCTCAACGCCCTGCGTGCGCCGAAGCAGGACGTCACGCGCCTGGCCGCCGTGCTGGAAGACCCGGCGGTCGGCGGCTTCGACTCGGTGCGGGTCGTGGCCGACGCGCCCGACCACGAGATCCGCAAGGCGCTCGAGGACACGCTCGCCGAACGCGACGCGGACGACCTCGTGTCTGTCTACTTCTCCTGCCACGGCGTCAAAACACCGCAGCAGCGACTGTACTTCGCCGCCACCAACACGCGGCAGGACCGTCCGCGGGCACGGCCGTGGCGCGCACCCTCGTCAACGAGCTGTTCGAGGGTTGCCCCGTGCCGCGGGCCGGATCCTGTTGCTGGACTGCTGTTTCAGCGGCGGGTACGGCAAGGGCATCAAGGCTTCCACCGGAGGTTCGGTGCTCGACGACCGCA
Source organism: Lentzea sp. DG1S-22 (assembly GCF_036321065.1). NCBI lineage: Bacteria > Bacillati > Actinomycetota > Actinomycetes > Pseudonocardiales > Pseudonocardiaceae > Lentzea > Lentzea sp. DG1S-22. The sequence continues at coordinate 7,717,705 of NZ_CP143276.1, forward strand.
GCGGCGAGGGCTACGTCGTGCTGACGGCGTCGAACGCCTTCGAGTACGCGTTCGAGGAGGAAGGGCTTTCCCTTGGGGCGCCACGGGCCTCCGTCTTCACCGACGTGCTGCTGGAGGGGTTGTCGAGCGGTGCCGCCGACCTGAACGGCGACGGCTGGATCGACGCCCAGGAGCTGTTCGGCTACCACGCGATCCCGAGGTGTTCCGCCAGATCGCCTGGGCGGTGGAGGGGAAGGTGCTGCCCGCCGACCGGCTCCAGCAGGCCGAACCGGCCGAGCTGGGGCCAAGTGCGCAGGGCGTCGGTCGGCGAGTGCGAGACCGTCGTCGTGGCCCACGGCTACCACCCCGTGTGGACCCCTTCGGTGGTAGCCGTGCTCACGGTCGGGGTGCTGGGCGAGACCGCGTTGGCCGAGCGGCGCCGGCGGCTGGAGCGGGCGGTGCTCATGGTGCGCCTCGCGGCCGGCGACGGCGTGGTTCTCGGCGGGGGTGACGCCCTGGCAGGCGCCGCCGACGTGCTCGACGGGTCCAATCCCGCGCACGCGGCCCTGGCTGACGCGTTGCGGGAGCCACGGCGCCGGATCGCGCTCAACGCGGGCTTCGACCCGTCCGCCGCGGTCGAGCCGGTGTTCCGCGCGGTCGGGGTGCTGAGCACAGCGGTCGGCCTCGCCGTGCAGGCGGCGCAGCGGTTCCTGCTGCTCGGTCAGCCGAGGTCGCCGGTCAGGTAGCGCTGCAGGTTCGGGGCGATGGCCTTGACGACGGTCTCCACGTCGGCCGACGCCAGCGGCTCGAACCGCACGACGTAGCGGACGATGCCCAGCCCGACCATCTGCGTCGCGCACAGGGTGGCGCGCAGCTCGCTCTGCTCGACGCCGATCTCCGCGAGCACGCTCCTGAAGATGGCGTTGACCAGGAACTGCTTCAGCGCGCCCGCCACCTCCGGCTGGCTCGTGACGCTGCGGATCAGGGCGGCGAACGTGCCGCCGCCGGTCGCGTCCCACACCGTCACGAACGTGCGGATGATGCGCTCGCCCGCCTGCTCCACCGGCCCGTCGAGCAGGCGCTTGAGGACCTCGGCCGGGTCGAACGGCAGCTGCAGCACGGACTGGGCGAACAGGCCCTCCTTGCCGCCGAACCAGTGGTTGACCATCGCGGCGTCGACGCCCGCCTTCGCGGCGATCGCGCGTACGGTGGCACCGTCGTAGCCCTTCTCGACGAAGACCTCGCGGGCCGCGGCGACGAGCGCGGCCCTGGTGTCCTCGCCCGCGGCGCGGCGGCCTCGCCTTTTCTGGTTCACTTGCTCCACACGGGCCATATTTCAACAGATGTTGAATTTATGCAACAATCGTCCCATGGTGAGCGTCATCGGGGCTGTGGCCGCTGCTGGTCTGGGGGCCGTGAGCCCCACGCGTGAGGAGTTCCGCGAGCTGGCGGTCAACCGCCGGGTCATCCCGGTGGTGCGCAAGCTCCTCGCGGACGCCGAGACGCCGGTCGGCCTGTACCGCAAGCTCGGGGCCGACCAGCCCGGCACGTTCCTGTTCGAATCGGCCGAGAACGGACGCTCGTGGTCGCGCTGGTCGTTCATCGGCGTGCGGTCGTCCGCGGCGCTGACGGCGACCGGTGGTGACGCGTTCTGGACGGGCACGCGACCGGTCGGCCTGCCCGACGGCGGCGACCCCATGCAGGTCCTGCGCGAGACCGTCGAGGTGCTGCGCACGGACCCGCTGCCCGGCATGCCCCCGCTGACCGGCGGCATGGTCGGCTACATCGGCTACGACGCGGTGCGCCGCCTCGAACGGCTGCCCGTCATCGCCGAGGACGACCTGAAGCTGCCCGAGATGGTCATGCTGCTGGCGACCGACCTCGCCGCGCTCGACCACCACGAGGGCACCGTCACGCTCATCGCGAACGCGATCAACTGGGACGACTCCGCCGAGCGGGTCGACGCCGCGTACGACGACGCGGTGCGCCGCCTCGACGAGATGACGACGGCCCTGCACACGCCCGCGCCGCCGACCGCGGCCGTGTTCTCGCGGCCCAAGCCCGAGTTCCGGCGCCGCCGGACGCAGGCGGAGCACTTCGCGGCCGTCGAGAAGGCCAAGGAGGCCATCCGCGCGGGCGAGGCGTTCCAGGTCGTGGTGTCGCAGCGGTTCGAGATCGACACCGACGCCGACGCGCTCGACATCTACCGGGTGCTGCGGGCGACCAACCCGAGCCCGTACATGTACCTGCTGCGCCTCGAGGGGTTCGACATCGTCGGGTCCAGCCCCGAGTCCCTGGTGACGGTGCGCGACGGCAAGGCGACCACTCACCCGATCGCGGGCACTCGCTGGCGCAGCGAGGACCCCGAAGAAGACGCCCTGCTGGAGAAGGACCTCCTCGCCGACCACAAGGAACGCGCCGAGCACCTGATGCTCGTCGACCTCGGCCGCAACGACCTGGGCCGCGTCTGCAAGCCGGGCTCCGTGCACGTCGTCGACTTCTTCAAGGTCGAGCGGTACAGCCACGTCATGCACATCGTGTCGACCGTCACCGGTGAGCTGGCCGAGGGCAAGACCGCCTACGACGCGGTCGCGGCCTGCTTCCCGGCCGGCACGCTGTCCGGTGCGCCGAAGCCGCGCGCGATGGAGCTCATCGAGGAGCTGGAACCCACCCGCCGCGGTCTCTACGGCGGCGTCGTGGGCTACTTCGACTTCGCCGGCGACGCGGACACGGCCATCGCGATCCGCACCGCCCTGGTGCGCGACGGGGTGGCGTACGTGCAGGCGGGCGGCGGCATCGTGGCCGACTCCGACCCGCGGGCCGAGGACAACGAGTGCCTGAACAAGGCGGGCGCGGTGCTGGCCGCGATCGCCACCGCGCAGACGATGGCCCCCGCCGTTGAACGGTAGCCGTCCACTGTGGATCGCCGCGCTCCTGCTCGTGGGCGCGGCGGGTGCCTTCTGGGGTGCGGGCTCGGTGCCGATCGCGCTGCTGAGCCTCGCCTCCGTCGCGGCGGTCGTCGCCCTGAGCGGGGTGGCGCGCCGCGTTCTCGGTGCGCTGCTCGTCGTCGTGGGTCTGGTCGCGGGGTTCTCCGGCCACTGGCTGGCCGTCGTCGGAGGCGTGCTCCTGGCGGGTTCCGGTGTGCTCCAGGTGGCTCTGGGGAGTCGTATGCCGAAGATCGGGGTGGGCGGGCAGAAGGCTCGCGCGCACGACCCGGAGACGGACATGTGGCGGGCGCTGGAGCGCGGGGACGATCCGACCGACGATAAGCCCCGCGGCGGACCATCCTCGAACGAGTGAAGATCATCCATTGACGTTCGCGCATGTGACACGTGCACAGCCCTGGTTAGCTGCGTGGACACCGAACCCCCGGTGGCGGAGGCGTTACTCCGGCGGGGTTAGCATCCCCATAGCGGGAAGGGGAGCAAGACTGTGACGGTTCTCGAGTCGATCCTCGAAGGTGTGCGTGAGGACCTCGCCGCTCGCGAGGCCCGGTTGCCCTTCGACGTCGTCAAGGAGCGCGCGGCCAAGACCGCCCCGCCGCTCGACGTGCTGTCGGTGCTGCGCGGGCCGAACGTGGGCGTGATCGCCGAGGTCAAGCGCCGCAGCCCCTCCAAGGGCGCGCTGGCGGAGATCCCGGAACCCGCCGAGCTCGCGTCCGCGTACGAGGCGGGCGGAGCGTCGGTGATCAGCGTGCTGACCGAGCAGCGCCGCTTCGGCGGGTCGCTGGCGGACTTCGACGCGGTGCGCCGGGCGGTGAAGATCCCGCTGCTGCGCAAGGACTTCATCGTGTCGCCGTACCAGGTCCACGAGGCGCGCATGCACGGCGCCGACCTGGTGCTGCTGATCGTGGCCGCGCTGGAGCAGAACGCCCTGGTGTCGCTGCTCGACCGGGTCGAGTCGCTCGGCATGACGGCGCTGGTCGAGGTGCACACGGCCGAGGAGGCCGACCGGGCTCTCGAAGCCGGGTCGGCGGTCATCGGCGTGAACGCGCGCAACCTCCACACGCTGGAGGTGGACAAGGACGTTTTCGGCAGGATCGCGCCGGGACTACCCTTCGAGACGATCAAGATCGCCGAGTCGGGGGTCACCGGGCCCGGCGACCTGATGTCGTACGCCGGCGCGGGTGCTGACGCGGTGCTCGTCGGCGAAAGCCTGGTGACCAGCGGAGACCCCAAGGCCGCCGTGAACAAGCTCGTGACCGCGGGCTCACACCCCGCGTGCCCCCGGCCGAGCCGATGAGGACCGGTCGACAACAGCGTTAGAGGAGTTACCCGATGGGCCAGTTCACGCCCACACCGCACGATCCCGACGCACGCGGCCACTTCGGCCCGTGGGGTGGCCGGTTCGTCCCGGAGGCCCTGATCGCGGCGGTGGACGAGCTGGCCGCCGAGTACGACAAGGCCCGCCTGGACCCGGAGTTCGTGAACGAGTTCCAGCGGCTGCTGAAGGACTTCGCGGGCCGCCCGTCCCTGCTGACCGAGGCCCCGAAGTTCGCGGAGCACGCCGGCACGCGGGTCTTCCTCAAGCGCGAGGACCTCAACCACACCGGCTCGCACAAGATCAACAACGTGCTCGGCCAGGCGTTGCTGGCCAAGCGCATGGGCAAGAAGCGCGTGATCGCCGAGACCGGCGCCGGCCAGCACGGCGTGGCGACGGCGACGGCGTGCGCGCTCCTCGGGCTCGACTGCGTCGTCTACATGGGCGAGGTCGACACCGAGCGGCAAGCGCTCAACGTCGCGCGCATGCGCCTGCTGGGCGCCGAGGTCATCCCGGTGAAGTCCGGCTCGCGCACGCTGAAGGACGCGATCAACGAGGCGTTGCGCGACTGGGTCACCAACGTCGACGAGACGCACTACCTGCTCGGCACGGCCGCGGGCCCGCACCCGTTCCCCCTGCTCGTGCGCGACTTCCACCGCGTCATCGGCATCGAGGCGCGCGAGCAGATCCTCGAGAAGGCAGGCCGGCTGCCCGACGCCGTCGTCGCCTGCGTCGGTGGCGGCTCGAACGCCATCGGCATCTTCCACGGCTTCATCGACGACGCCGACGTGCGCCTGGTCGGTGTCGAGCCCGGTGGCTCCGGCCTCGACAGCGGCAGCCACGGCGCCACGCTGACGGCCGGCACGCCCGGCTCGCTGCACGGCGCGATGTCGTACGTCATGCAGGACGAGGACGGCCAGATCACCGAGGCGCACTCGATCTCCGCCGGTCTCGACTACCCCGGTGTCGGCCCGGAGCACTCGCACCTCAAGGACATCGGCCGCGCCGAGTACTTCCCCGTCACCGACGCCGAGGCGATGGAGGCGTTCGCGCTGCTCTCCCGCACCGAGGGCATCATCCCGGCGATCGAGTCCTCGCACGCGCTCGCGGGCGCGCTGAAGCTCGGGCCGTCGCTCGGGCCGGACGGGCTGCTGGTCGTGAACCTCTCCGGGCGTGGTGACAAGGACATGGACACGGCCGTGAAGTACTTCGGCCTCGTTGACGGGGGACAGGCCTGATGTCGTTGTCCGACGTGTTCTCCACCGCGCGCGCCGAGTCGCGTGCCGCGCTGATCGGCTACCTGCCCGCGGGCTACCCGACGGTCGACGGGTCCAAGGACCACCTCCGTTCGATGATCGAGTCTGGCTGTGACCTGGTCGAGGTCGGCCTGCCGTTCTCCGACCCGGTGATGGACGGCCCGACGATCCAGGCCGCCGCCGAGCAGGCGCTGTCCGCGGGCTTCCGAGTGCGCGACCTGTTCGACGTGGTGTCCGCCGTCTCCGACGCCGGCGGGCGTGCGGTCGTGATGACGTACTGGAACCCCGTGCTGCGCTACGGCGTGGACGCGTTCGCGCGCGACCTGGCCGCCGCCGGTGGCCTCGGCATCATCACGCCCGACCTCGTCCCGGACGAGGCCGACGACTGGATGGCCGCGTCCGAGGCGCACGGCCTCGACCGGATCTTCCTGGTGGCACCGTCGTCGACCGAGGAGCGCGTCGCGATGACGGCCCGCGCCTCATCCGGCTTCCTGTACGCCACCGCGGTCATGGGCGTCACCGGTGCTCGTGACGTCGTGTCGTCCGCTGCTCCCGAGCTCGTCGGCCGCGTCCGCGAGCACACGTCGCTGCCCGTCGGCGTCGGGCTCGGCGTGCGGTCCGGTGCGCAGGCGGCGGAGATCGCCGGGTTCGCGGACGGGGTGATCGTGGGGTCGGCGTTCGTGTCGGCCGTGGCCGAGGGCGAGACGGCTGTGCGTGCGCTGGCCGCTGATCTGGCCAAGGGCGTGCGGTCGGCGGCTGCGACCGTCTGAACCTCCTCTCTCTTCGCGAAGCCGCTCGGTTCTCCGGAACCGGGCGGCTTCGTCGTGTTCGGCGCGGATGTCGGACCTGCCTCCTTCCGGAGTCCTTGGTGTTCCGCCATGAGCATGACACGGATTCGAACACCTGATCGAGTGAATCTGCGTCCGGTTGGGTCAAACCCCAGTTGAGCGTCGGTCCTACCTGCGAACCTGTCCTCATGCACGAGTCAGCCGCCCGCCCGGCGTGCCACACTGGTGGTGCGCAGGTGGTCAACGGAGGTGATGCCCGGTGGTGGCGCCAACCGAAGCCAAGACCGATTTCCTGCTGCCCAGCCACGAGGGGCCCTGGACGATCGAGGACGTCCTCGCTCTGCCGGAGGACAACAGCCAGCGGATCGAACTCGTCGACGGGATGCTCTACGTGAGCCCGCTGGGCACGGCCGCACATCAGAGACTGGTGTTCGAGGCGTCGTACGCGCTGCGCGGAGCCTGTCCGCAGGACTACGAGGCGACGATCGAGTTGAACGTCGAGTTCGACGACCGCCGTCTGTTCATCCCCGACTTCACCGTGCTGAAGAGGAAGGGCGCGAAGGGCCTGACCGTTCCGGTGGAGGACGTGCTCCTCATCGGCGAGGTGATCTCCAGGAGCACCAAGCTGAAGGACCTGGTGGTCAAGCGCCAGGTGTACGCGGAAGCACGCGTGCCCTACTACCTGATCATCGATCCGGCGAAGGGCGTGCCGGAAGCGGTGCTGCTCGAACTGGACGACGAAGGCGAGTACGCCGAGATCGCCCGGAGCGGGGAGGGCGTCCTGACCATCGAGCGACCGTTCCCGGTCACCATCGAGCTGCCTTCCTAGCCGTAGAGCCACTCCAGCCGTTCGTGCAGGTCGGCCGTGGTCCACGAGGCGAACAGCGCGTTCCGGGCCTCCGCCGCCCCACCAGCCGGGTGGTAGACCTCCCGGCCCATCAACCGCGACACGTGGTGGACGCGCGCGGTCCGCTCGGAGCGGAGCGCCACGTACCGCGCACAAGAGCCGGCCACGTCCCGTGAGTCGAACACCTCGGAGAGGCACACGGCGTCTTCCAACGCCTGGCAAGCCCCCTGCGCCGCGTACTGCAGCACGGGATGGGCGGCGTCGCCGAGCAGCACGACCCGCGAGTCCTGCCACGTCGCGACCGGCTCCCGATCGCACAACACCCACGCCCGCCACTCGCGCGCCAACGCCATGACGCGAGCAGCGTCGTCGCACATCGGCGCGAAGTGCCGCAGCACCTCGGCGTGCTCGGTCGGCTTGCCGGTGACGGGCTCCGTGGCGCCGTTGTCCGTCGTGGCCACGAGGTTCACGTACCGCCCGCCGGCGATCACGTACCAGACCACGTGGTAGCGAGGCCCGGCCCAGAGGGTGACGACGTTCTCCTTCAACGACCGCGGCACGTCCTGTGCCGGGATGACCGCGCGGAAGGCGGTGTGCCCGGAAACCCGCGGCTCCCCGTCACCCACGAGCTGCCGCCGCACCGCGGACCGCAACCCGTCGGCCCCGACGAGCGCTTCGCCGCGCACGAGCTCACCGGACCGCAGCTTCGCGGTGACTCCGTCACCGTCCTGCGCGTAGGCCTCGACAGCGCTGTCGCCCCTCAGCTCAACGCGCTCGTGGTTCCGGCAGGCGTCGAGCAGCGGCGCGAGCACGTCGTTGCGGTGCACAACGGCGTACGTCCCGAAGCGCCTTCGGAACTCTTCGCCGACGGCCAGTCCGGCGATCCGCCTCCCGGACACACCGCAGCGCAGCCGCAGTTCGTCGACGTGCACGGCCCGGGCCCGCACCTCGGCGCCGACGCCGAGAGCGTCGAGCGCGCGGAACCCGTTCGGGCCGACCTGGATGCCGGCGCCGATCTCCTCGAACGCGGGCGCGGCCTCCAGCACCTTCACGCGGTGCCCGGCTCGCGCGAGACCGAGAGCCGTTGCCAGACCGCCGATGCCGCCGCCGACCACCAGGACCGTCATGTCCGACCTTTCGCGAGCCCGCCAGAGACCGCGTCCGAGTATCGCGACTCCGCGATCACGCGGTCGTGGAGGTGGCCGGGCCGAGGCTGGGCGCCGGGAGTTGGGGGTGTCCACGGGTGTACGGGAGGCTGGGCGGTCGCGTGCATCCGCGAAGCCGGCTGGCAAGGCTCGCCCAACTCGGCTCGGGCCTCGCCTGGTTCGGTAACGATCGCGCGTCCGAACGAGGCGCACACAGGGCCACCGGTACGGTGGGCGTCGTGTTGAACGGGTTGAACGCCGCCGTCCTGGCCACGATCCCGAGCCCAGACCGTGGTGTTTGGTACCTCGGACCGCTCCCCATCAGGGCGTACGCGCTGTGCATCATCGCCGGCATCATCGTCGCCATCTGGTGGGGTGAGCGCCGGTGGGTCGAGCGGGGTGGCATCAAGGGCGAGGTCACGGACATCGCCGTATGGGCGGTGCCGTTCGGGCTCGTCGGTGGGCGGCTCTACCACGTCATCACGGACAACCAGAAGTACTTCGGGCCGGGCAAGGACCCGCTCGCGGCTCTGGAGATCTGGAACGGCGGCCTCGGGATCTGGGGTGCCATCGCCCTCGGTGCGGTGGGTGCGTGGATCGGGTGCCGGCGCAAGGGCATCCCGTTGCCCGCCATGGCGGACGCGCTCGCGCCCGGCATCGTGGTGGCGCAGGCGATCGGGCGGCTCGGCAACTACTTCAACCAGGAGCTCTACGGCGGCGACACGACGTTGCCGTGGGGGCTCGAGATCTACCGCCGAGTCACGCCCGAGGGGCGTGAGGACGCGCTGGCGGGCGTGGCGATCGACCACACGCCGATCCAGGTCGTGCACCCGACGTTCCTCTACGAGCTGCTGTGGAACCTCGGTGTCGCGCTGCTGATCGTGTGGGCGGACCGGAAGTTCCGGCTCGGGCACGGGCGGGTGTTCGCGCTCTACGTCGCGGGCTACACGGCCGGCCGGTTCTGGATCGAGCTGATGCGCACGGACGAGGCGACGCTGATCTTCGGGCAGCGGGTGAACGTCTTCGTGTCGGCGCTGGTGTTCTTCGGGGCCATCGCGTACTTCGTCATCGCCCGGTCGCGTGGTGGGCGTGAGGACGTGGCGGCGGTGCGAACCGCCCACCCCACCGACGGCGAGCCCGTCGAACCGGGCGAGACCACGTCGCGAGGAGCCGAGGCGGTCGAGGACGACGCCGAGAAGGACAAGAAGAACTCCCCGGAATCCGTCAAACCGGAGTGATCTGTGCGCGTGCTCGTCGTCGAGGATGACGACCGGGTGGCCAGGGGCCTGCTGACCGCGTTGCGGCACGCGGGCTACGAGGTTCATCGGGTGGCCACGGCCGCTGACGCGCTGCGTGCGGCGCCGGCGGACGTGGTCCTGCTCGACCTCGGCCTGCCCGACGGCGACGGCCTGGACGTGCTGCGCGAGCTGCGGCACCGGCCGGGCACGGCCGTCATCACGGTCACCGCGCGCGGTGAGGAACGTGAACGCGTGCTCGGGTTGCGGGCCGGCGCGGACGACTACGTGGTGAAGCCGTTCGGCACGTCCGAACTGCTCGCCCGGATCGAGGCGGTGCTCCGCCGCACGCGCACCCACCGGGCCGAGCCCGACAGCGAGGGGCCGATCCAGGTCGGCCCGTTGCGGATCATCGCCTCGACGCGCAGCGCGACGCTCGCCGGCGAGGCTCTCGCGCTCACGCGCAAGGAGTTCGACCTGCTCGCCCTGCTTGCCACCCGCAAGGGCGAGGTGGTGAGCCGCGACTTCATCGTGGACCAGGTGTGGCAGGCGCACTGGGAGGCGCCGTCGCGGACGCTGGACACGCACATCGCGGCGCTGCGCGGGAAGCTCGGCGACCAGGTCAAGATCGAGACGGTCCGCGGGGTGGGGTACCGGCTCGCCACGTGACGAGTCTCCGAGAGACATCCACAGGCCGGTGCGGAACAATTCCAAGCGATGCTCCGCCGACTGCTCGTCATCACCGTTCCGCTGCTCGTCGCCCTGGTCGCGGCGCTCGGCATCCCCTTGGCGTCCGCGGTGGTGCAGCGGGAGACGCAGACGACCTACCTCGACCGCCTCGGTGACGCGAGCAGGTTCGCCTCCCTCGCCGAGAGCGCGCTCCAGTCGGACCGGCTGGAGGCGCTGAGCCAGGAGATCCAGCGCTACGACACCCTCTACGACGTCCCCGTCGCGATCGTCAGCGCCGACCGGCGGATCGTGCTGGCGTCACGGCAGGGCTTCAACCCGAGCAGCGACCCCGAGGTCACCGCACTGCTGAACACCGCCCTGAACGGCGGCGTGCGGCCCGAACCGGAGTACACGGGCTGGCCGTGGCGCACGGGGCCGCTGGTCGTCGTCGAACCGGTCGGGCGCGACAGCGAGGTGGTGGCCGCGGTCGTCACCATCTCGCGGACGAACGGCCTGCGCGCCGAGGTGCTGCGGCAGTGGGGGCTCATGGCACTCGCGGGTCTCGCGCCGATGCTGGCCGTGGTCGCCGCGGCCTGGCCGATGTCGCGGTGGGTGCTGCGGCCGGTCAGCAAGCTCGACGAGGCCACGGCGGCCGTCGCGCAGGGCAACCTCGACGTGCGGGCGGACGAGGTCGGCGGGCCGGCGGAGCTGCGCAGGCTCGCGAAGAGCTTCAACACGATGGTCGACGTGGTCGGCAGGGCGCTGAACAGGCAGAAGGCGTTCGTCGCCGACGCCTCGCACCAGCTGCGCAACCCGCTGGCCAGCCTGCGGCTCGCCGTGGACAACCTGGAGCCGCACGTCCAAGGGGAGGACGCGAGAGAGGCCCACCAGATCGCCGTCGAGGAGGCCGAGGAGATGGGCCGAGTGCTCGACACGCTGCTCGCCGCGACCCGGCTCGACAGCGCGCGGCAGACCGAACCCGTCGAGATCGACCAGCTCATCACGACCCACCGGGCCGCCTGGCAGGCGCTCGCGAGCAGGAGCGGGGTCGAGCTGAAGATCGACGTGCCGGCGGGCCTCACCATGCAGGAACCGCCGGGCGGGCTCGGCAGCGTCCTGGACGAGCTCGTCAGCAACGCCGTCCGCCTCTCCAACGCCACCGAGGTCGTGGTCACCGGCAAGCCCGGTGAGCTGCACGTCGTCGACAACGGCGACGGCCTGGACGACGAGGAGCGCGAGCTCGCGCTGCAACGGTTCTGGCGCGCGACCAAGCACCAGAACATCGCCGGTACGGGCCTCGGGCTCGCGATCTGCGCCGAGCTGATCGAGTCGGCAGGGGGCACGCTCACGCTGCACGACGCCGGCCCGGGCCTGGACGTGAAGGTCGCCCTCAGCGCTTCACGGAACGGAACCAGCGCATAGCGCCCTCGTGCAGCGGCACGAGCCCGGTTGCGATGCCGGTGCGGACGTTGATGCGCGACGCTTCCGGGTGGCCCTCCACGATCCGCGCCGTCTCGGTGAACACCGTGCGCGTCACCACCTCGACGACGTCCGCGCTCAGCGACTCCCGCGCCAGCAGCAGGTTCGGCACCGCGAACGTCTGGTTCGCCTGCACGCCCTCGTAGGTGGTGCTCGGGATCGTCGCCGGGATGTACGGGCCCTTGTACTCGTCGGCCAGCTGGACGGCCTCGGCCGGGATGTTCACCAGCCGCACGTTCCCGACCAGGTCCGAGATCGCGGGAGTCGGGATCCCGGTCAGCGCGAGCAACGCGTCCAGCGACCCGTTCGCGACCCTGCGCGAGGCCTCCGCGTGCGCCATGCGTTCGTCCAATGCGGACACCTTGAAGAAGTCCAGCATCCGCTTGGTGGTGAACTCCGTGCCCGAACCGATGGGACCCAACGAGATCCGCTTGCCCGCGAGGTCGGCGAAGGTGTGGATCGGCGACGCCACCGGCACCGCGATCTGCATGAAGCTGTCGTAGAGCCTGCCCACCGAGCGCACGCTCTGCGGGTCGTCGATCGGGTCCAAAGAGGACAGCGCGAGCTGGGCCTCGCCGGAGCGCAGCAGCTGCAGGTTCTCCACCGACGCGGCCGTGGGGATCGCGGTGACCTTCGTGCCGGGCAGCTGCTCGGCCAGCGCGGCGGCCAGTGCTCCGCCCACCTCGCGGAACACCGCGCCCTCGGGACCGGTCGCGAGCACCAGCTCAGCGGGGGCGTCGACCCTGCGCGGGGTGCACCCGGCGAGAGCCAGCCCGGCCCCTAGCAGAAGCGTGCGACGGCTGAACGACACCGATGAAGCCTAGCTGTTACGTCAGGGCTGTCTGAAGTTTCCTGACGTCCGCTTGTCGGGCCTGGTGGCGCGGCTCACTCTCTCTCCCAACACGTAGTTCAAGGAGGAACAGTGGCCACCACGACCACAGGGCGCAAACCGATCTACAAGCACCTCTACTTCTGGGTGCTCGTCTCCATCGTTCTGGGCGCTGCCGTCGGGTTCCTGTTCCCCAAACAGGCGTCCGAGATGAAGTGGCTCGCCGACCTCTTCGTGAACCTCGTCAAGGTCGTCATCGCGCCGACCATCTTCGCGACGATCATCGTCGGCATCGCGGGCCTCGGGAACCTCGCCAAGGCGGGTGGCCTCGCACTCCGCACGATCCTCTACTTCACCGCGATGACCACGGTGGCGCTCGCCATCGGTCTCGTCGTCGTGAACATCGTCCAGCCGGGTCACCACGGTGGCGAGATCCAGCTCAACGCGAGCCAGGCCGACGCGACGCTGAAGTCCGCGGCGAACGCGGAGACCGGTGTCACGGGCTTCATCCTGAGCCTGGTGCCGAAGTCGTTCGTCAGCGCGTTCACCGACGGCCAGCTGATCCAGGTGCTCGTGGTCGCCATCCTCGTGGCCGTCGCGGTCGCCGGCATGGGTGAGCGCGGCGCCAAGGTCGTCTCCGCGATGGAGACGCTGTCCAAGGTGATGTTCGGCATCATCAAGATCGTCATGTACGTCGCCCCGATCGGTGCCTTCGGCGGTATCGCCTACACCGTCGGCAAGTTCGGCGGCAGCGTCCTCGGCAAGCTGCTCTGGCTGATGGGCTCGTTCTACGCGACCTGCATCCTGTTCGTCATCGTGGTGCTCGGCCTCGTGGCGAAGTTCGCGGGCTTCAGCCTCTTCAAGTTCCTGCGCTACATCAAGGACGAGATCCTCATCGTCCTCGGCACGTCGTCGTCCGAGTCGGTGCTGCCGCGCATGATGGTCAAGCTGGAGGCGGCGGGCGCGCAGAAGTCGGTCGTCGGCCTCACCATCCCGACGGGTTACTCGTTCAACCTCGACGGCACCTGCATCTACCTGACCATGGGCGCGATCTTCATCGCCCAGGCCACGGGTCACGACGTGTCGATCGGCGTCCAGATCGGCCTGCTGCTGTTCATGCTGATCGCGTCGAAGGGCGCGGCGGGCGTCACCGGCGCCGGCCTCGTCACCCTGGCCGCCTCGCTGCAGGCGTTCGAGGCCCACTCGGCCATCCCGGCGGTCGGCATCGCGCTCATCGTCGGCATCGACCGCTTCATGTCCGAGGCCCGCGCCATCACCAACGTGATCGGCAACGGTGTCGGCTCGCTCGTGGTCGCCGCGTGGCAGAAGGCCCTCGACAAGGACCGCCTGACCGAGGTGCTGAACAACCCCGACAGCGTCGACGTCGACGACCTGCTGGCCAAGCAGACCGGCGCCGGCGACGACGAGAAGGAGCCGGTCGCGGCTCACTGAGACGTCCGTGGCCGGAGGCGACTCTTCCCGCCTCCGGCCACGCGACCCACGACCTCCGCGAACACCGAGGTCCCGCTCTCCCGCCTGCGGCGGGGTGAACGGGACCTCGGTCTCGTTTGACCGGAAACAACTGCCGCGACCCGGTTTGCACGGTGCGCGTACCATCTGAAGTGGGACGACGTGAGCGTCCGCTAACTGAGACGATAAGGCGCTGACCAGCGAAGACGCCGGTAGCGCGTGCTGATCCAGTGGGAAGCACCGAATGTAGTGCAGCTCTCATCGGACTGGCGCCAGTTGAACGTTCGGTTACGCTAACCCGGATGTAACGAACGCCGACGTTGGCCGCAATGTCGCTCCGCAACGGGGAATCGTTACACATCCATGACCTAGATCACCCATTGGCGGGTGTCCCTGGGTTTCGCGGCTGTTAAAGTCGCGTCAACACGCGGGCCATCGTCGTCCCGTGCTCCCACCTGTTGGTTCGAGGTCTGAGCACGAGGACATTGTTCTTTCGCGAGGACGACGAAGGAGGTCTGCGCAGTGATCTTCTCCGCCATCCCCGGCCCCCAGGGTCTCTACGACCCGGCTGATGAGCGCGACGCCTGCGGTGTCGCCATGGTGGCCGACATCCAGGGCAGGCGTTCCCACGGCATCGTGAGCGATGCGCTGACGGCGCTGGCCAACCTGGAGCACCGGGGTGCCGCCGGTGCCGAGCCCACCTCGGGCGACGGTGCGGGCATCCTCCTGCAGCTGCCGGACGAGTTCCTCCGCGCGGTGGCCGGGTTCGACCTGCCCGAGCGCGGGCAGTACGCGGCGGGAATCGCTTTCCTGCCGTTCGAGGCCGAAGAACGCGAAGCCGCCATGCGGCAGATCGAGCGCATCGCCGAGGAGGAGAACCTCGTCGTCCTCGGCTGGCGCGACGTCCCGGTCGCCCCGGAGTCCGCCGGCGTCGGCCCGACGGCCATGTCGGTGGCGCCGCACTTCGCACAGCTGTTCGTGAAGGGCACGCGCGACGAGTCCGGCATCGCCCTGGACCGCCTCGCCTTCTGCCTGCGCAAGCGCGTGGAGCACGAGGGCAGCGTCTACTTCCCTTCGCTGTCGGCGCGCACGATAGTCTACAAGGGAATGCTGACGACCGAGCAGCTGCCGGCGTTCTTCCCCGACCTGCACGACGAGCGCCTCTACACGGCGATCGCGCTGGTGCACAGCCGCTTCTCCACGAACACGTTCCCCTCGTGGCCGCTCGCACACCCGTTCCGGTTCGTCGCCCACAACGGTGAGATCAACACCGTGCGCGGCAACCGCAACCGCATGCGCGCCCGCGAGGCGCTGCTGGACAGCGACCTGATCCCCGGCGACCTCGCCCGGCTGTTCCCGATCTGCAACCCGGACGGCTCGGACTCGGCGTCGTTCGACGAGGTGCTGGAGCTGCTGCACCTCGGCGGCCGCAGCCTGCCGCACGCGGTGCTGATGATGATCCCGGAGGCGTGGGAGAACCACGCCACGATGGACCCGAAGCGCCGCGCCTTCTACCAGTTCCACGCCTCGCTGATGGAGCCGTGGGACGGCCCGGCCTGCGTCACGTTCACCGACGGCGAGATCGTCGGCGCGGTCCTCGACCGCAACGGCCTGCGTCCCGCCCGCTGGTGGCAGACCGCCGACGGCCGCGTCGTCCTGGCGTCGGAGACCGGCGTGCTCGACGTGCCGTCCGACCAGGTCGTCGCCAAGGGCCGCCTGCAGCCCGGCCGCATGTTCCTCGTGGACACCGCCCAGGGCCGGATCATCGACGACGAGGAGTTCAAGTCGACCCTCGCGTCGGAGCAGCCCTACGACGAGTGGCTGCACGCCGGCCTGCTCGACCTGGCCGACCTGCAGGACCGCGAGCACGTCGTGCAGAGCCACGAGTCCGTCGTGCGCCGCCAGCTCACCTTCGGCTACACCGAGGAGGAGCTGCGGATCCTGCTCACGCCCATGTCGGTCTCGGGCGCAGAGCCGCTCGCGTCCATGGGCACCGACACCCCGGTCGCGGCGCTCAGCCAGCGCTCGCGGCTGCTCTACGACTACTTCGTGCAGAACTTCGCGCAGGTCACGAACCCGCCGCTGGACGCGATCCGCGAAGAGATCGTCACGTCGGTCAAGCGCGTGATGGGCCCCGAGCAGAACCTGCTGGAGCCCGGCCCGGTGTCGTGCCGCCACGTCACGCTCGACTACCCGGTCATCGACAACGACGAGCTCGCCAAGCTCATCCACATCAACGACGACGGCGACCTGCCGGGCTTCGCCTGCACCGTCCTGTCCGGACTGTACGAGGTGGACGGTGGCGGCGAGGCGCTGGCCGCGGCGATCGAGCGCGTGCGCCGCGAGGCGTCGGAGGCGATCGCGAACGGCGCCCGCACGCTGGTGCTGAGCGACCGCGACTCGGACCACCGCATGGCGCCGATCCCGTCGCTGCTGCTGGTCTCCGCGGTGCACCACCACCTGGTGCGCACCAAGGAACGCCTGCGCGTCGCGCTCGTCGTCGAGTCCGGTGACTGCCGCGAGGTCCACCACGTCGCCGCGCTGCTGAGCTACGGCGCCGCCGCGGTGAACCCGTACCTCGCGTTCGAGACGATCGAGGACCTGATCAGCCAGGGCGCCATCACCGGCGTCCCGGCGCACAAGGCGATCCGCAACTACGTCAAGGCGCTCGTCAAGGGCGTCCTGAAGATCATGTCCAAGATGGGCATCTCGACCGTCGGCGCCTACACCGCGGCGCAGATCTTCGAGGCGGTCGGCCTGTCCAACGACCTGCTGGACGAGTACTTCACCGGCACGCAGTCGAAGCTCGGCGGCGCCGGCCTCGACGTGCTCGCCGAGGAGGTGGCGCTGCGCCACCGCCGCGCCCACCCGGACAACCCGACGGCGCGCGAGCACCGCAGGCTCGAGGTCGGCGGCGAGTACTCCTACCGCCGCGAGGGCGAGCTGCACCTGTTCACGCCGGAGACGGTGTTCCTG
The DNA here is from genome assembly GCF_036321065.1 of Lentzea sp. DG1S-22. Lineage (NCBI taxonomy): Bacteria > Bacillati > Actinomycetota > Actinomycetes > Pseudonocardiales > Pseudonocardiaceae > Lentzea > Lentzea sp. DG1S-22. The sequence goes on from NZ_CP143276.1 coordinate 7,734,638, forward strand.
CTGCAGCACGCCACGAAGACGCGCAAGGAGGACGTCTTCCGCCAGTACACGGCGGAGGTCGAGCGCATCTCGCGGCAGGGCGGCACGCTGCGCGGCCTGTTCAAGTTCCGCAGCGAGGGCCGCACGCCGATCCCGATCGACGAGGTCGAGCCCGTCAGCGCGATCGTCAAGCGCTTCAACACCGGCGCCATGTCGTACGGCTCCATCTCGGCCGAGGCGCACGAGACCCTCGCGATCGCGATGAACCGCCTGGGCGGCCGGTCGAACTCCGGTGAGGGCGGCGAGGACCGCGAGCGCCTGTACGACCCCGAGCGCCGCTCGGCGGTCAAGCAGGTCGCGAGTGGACGGTTCGGCGTCACGAGCGAGTACCTCGTGAACTCCACGGACATCCAGATCAAGATGGCGCAGGGCGCGAAGCCCGGCGAGGGCGGCCAGCTGCCCGGCTTCAAGGTCTACCCGTGGGTCGCGCGCACCCGGCACTCCACGCCGGGCGTCGGCCTGATCTCGCCGCCGCCGCACCACGACATCTACTCGATCGAGGACCTGGCGCAGCTCATCCACGACCTGAAGAACGCGAACGAGCAGGCACGGGTTCACGTGAAGCTCGTCTCGTCCATCGGCGTGGGCACGGTCGCGGCGGGTGTCGCCAAGGCGCACGCGGACGTCGTGCTGATCTCCGGCTACGACGGCGGCACCGGCGCCTCGCCGATGAACTCGCTCAAGCACGCCGGGACGCCGTGGGAGATCGGCCTCGCCGAGACCCAGCAGACGTTGCTTCTCAACGGCTTGCGCGACCGCATCACCGTCCAGGTCGACGGCGCGCTGCGCACGGGCCGCGACGTCGTGGTGGCCGCGCTGCTCGGCGCCGAGGAGTTCGGCTTCGCCACGGCACCGCTGATCGTCGCGGGCTGCGTGATGATGCGCGTCTGCCACCTCGACACGTGCCCGGTCGGCGTCGCCACGCAGAACCCCGACCTGCGCGCCCGCTACACCGGTCAGGCCGACCACGTCGTGAACTTCTTCGAGTTCATCGCGCAGGAGGTCCGGGAGATCCTGGCCGAGCTCGGCTTCCGCACGATCGACGAGGCCGTCGGTCACGCGGAGCTGCTCGACAAGGACGAGGCGATCGAGCACTGGAAGACCGCGGGCCTGAACCTGGACCCGGTCTTCGAGGTGCCCGAGACCCCGTACCCGACGGCGAAGCGCCGCGTCCGCGACCAGGACCACGGCCTCGACAAGGCCCTGGACCGCACGCTGATCCAGCTCGCCGAGGCGGCGCTGGAGGACGCGCACCAGGTCACGCTCGAGCTGCCGGTCCGCAACGTCAACCGCACGGTCGGCACGCTGCTCGGCGCCGAGGTCACCCGCCGCTTCGGCGGCGAGGGCCTGGAGGACGACACGATCCGGGTGAAGCTGACCGGTTCGGCCGGCCAGTCGCTCGGCGCGTTCCTGCCGCGCGGCATCACGCTGGAAATGGTCGGCGACGCGAACGACTACGTCGGCAAGGGCCTGTCCGGCGGGCGGATCATCGTCCGGCCGCACGACGACGCGCCGTTCCGCGCCGAGGACCAGGTGATCGCGGGCAACGTGATCGGCTACGGCGCCACGTCCGGCGAGGTCTTCCTGCGCGGCCGCGTCGGCGAACGCTTCTGCGTCCGCAACTCCGGCGCGCTGCTCGTGGCGGAGGGCGTGGGCGACCACGCGTTCGAGTACATGACCGGTGGCCGGGCAGTGGTGCTCGGGCCGACCGGGCGCAACGTCGCGGCCGGCATGTCCGGCGGAATCGCGTACGTGCTCGACCTGGACCCGTTGTCGGTGAACCAGGAGATGGTGCAACTGCAGCGCCTCAGCGCCGAGGACCTGCGTTGGCTCAAGGACGCCGTCACCAAGCACCACCGGCACACCGGTTCCGCGGTGGCCGCGTCGCTGCTCGGTGACTGGACCCGTCGGGCCGGTGCGTTCACGAAGGTCATGCCCGGCGACTACCAGCGCGTTCTCGAGGCCATGCGCCTCGCCCGCGCTGAGGGCCGGGACGTTGACGCGGCTGTCATGGAGGCGTCTCGTGGCTGATCCACAGGGTTTTCTCAAGCACTCCCGCTCCGACGCGCCGAAGCGTCCGAAGCCGGAACGGCTGCAGGACTGGAACGAGGTCTACCTCCAGGAGGCCCCGGAGGAGCGCAACGCCGCCGTGCGCACGCAGGCGACGAGGTGCATGGACTGCGGAGTCCCGTTCTGCCACAGCGGAACCGCGGGCTGCCCGCTCGGGAACCTGATCCCCGAGTGGAACGACCTGGTGCGCCGTGGCGACTGGGAGCTCGCCTCGGACCGCCTGCACGCCACCAACAACTTCCCGGAGTTCACGGGCAGGCTGTGCCCGGCACCGTGTGAGGCCGCCTGCGTGCTGTCGATCTCGCACGACGCGGGTGGTGCGGTCGCGATCAAGCGGGTCGAGGAGACCATCGCGGACATGTCGTGGGAGAACGGCTACGTGCAGCCGTCCCAGGCAGCCGTGTCCTCGGGCAAGCGCGTCGCGGTCGTCGGGTCCGGCCCCGCCGGGCTCGCCGCCGCGCAGCAGCTGACCCGCGCGGGCCACGAGGTCGTGGTGTACGAACGGGACGACCGCCTGGGCGGGCTGCTGCGGTACGGCATCCCCGAGTTCAAGATGGAGAAGAAGGTCCTCGACCGCCGTCTCGCGCAGCTGCGCCGCGAGGGCACCAAGTTCGTCACCGGCTGCGAGGTCGGCGTCGACGTCACGGTGGAGCAGCTGCGCGCCGAGTTCGACGCGGTCGTGCTGGCCGTGGGCGCGTTGCGCGGCCGTGACGACAAGACGACCCCGGGACGCGAGCTCGAGGGCGTGCACCTCGCGATGGACCACCTGGTCCCCGCGAACCGCGCCTGCGAGGGCGACGGCCCGTCGTCGCTCTCCGCCGATGGCAAGCACGTCATCGTCATCGGCGGTGGCGACACGGGCGCCGACTGCTACGGCACCGCGACCCGCCAGGGCGCGCTGTCCGTGACGCAGCTCGACCAGTACCCGATGCCGCCCACCGTGCGCGACGACGAGCGCTCGCCGTGGCCGGTGTGGCCGCACATCCTGCGCACGTACCCCGCGCACGAGGAGGCGGGCGAACGCCGCTTCACCGTGGCGGTCAAGCGCTTCGTGGGGGACGACGCCGGCCACGTTCGGTTCATCGAGCTGCAGCAGGTGCGCGTCGAGAAGGACTCGTCCGGCCGCCGCGCCGTGATCCCGGTGTCCGACGAGATCGAGGTCCTGCCCGCCGACATGGTGCTGCTGGCGATCGGCTTCGAGGGCGTCGAGCACATGCGGCTCCTGGACGACCTGGGCATCTCGCTCACGACCCGCGGCACGATCTCGTGCGGCTCCGACTGGCAGACGACCGCGCCCGGCGTGTTCGTCTGCGGGGACGCCCACCGCGGCGCTTCCCTGGTGGTGTGGGCGATCGCGGAGGGGCGGTCCGTGGCGAACGCCGTGGACAAGTTCCTCACGGGCGCCTCGAGCCTGCCCTCGCCGGTGATCCCCAACCAGCTTCCGCTCGCTGTGGTCTGACAACGGCGTCCGACAGCGGAGAGCAGCATGACGCCCCGCGCGACAACGGAGTCGCGCGGGGCGTTCGCCTTTTCCAGGGGCCGACGCGTCCGGGGCCACCCGCTAGCCGGGCGTGCAGGAGCTCCAGCCGACGGCCCGGCACGCCGCCCGCACCGGTTCGTACAACGAGTCGTCGACCTTCGCGTACCCCCAGGCGGTGGCGTCACCCACCGGACACTCGCCCTGGCAGAACCCGTTGGCCCGCAGGTGGTCCGCCGTCGCCTTCGTCTGCAGGGCGGAGACGATCCGCTGCCGCAGCGGTTCCGGCAGGTCGTCCGCCACGGCCAGGGGAGCGCCGGGGATCGGACCGGACGTCCAGATCTTCTTCAGCTGCCCCGGCTGGACCTGGCCGCGTTCGACCAGGTGCCGGTCGACCATCTCGTCGAACGCGAAGCCCGCGTCGCACTGCCCGGTGGCCACGGCGAGCACGGTGGCCTCGTGGCCGCTGGTGAACACGGGCACGGTGTCGCGCGCCGGGTCGAGGCCGATCGCGCGCAGCGCCGTGCTCGGGTAGAGGAACCCGGCGGTGGACAGGCGGTCGGCGTAGCAGACCTTGCGTCCGCGCAGGTCGGCCAGCGACCTGATGGACGAGCCGGCGTGGGTGAAGCCGAAGCCGCGGTACGACGGTGCGGCGCCCTTCTCCTTCACCTGCGCGGAGACCGGGGTGATGCGCGCACCGCGTTCGCGCGCCACGACGTAGGACTGCGGGCCGAACGCGCCGATGTCGATCGAGCCGTCGCGCATGCCGTCGACGAGGGTCTCGTAGCCGGTCGGTTCCTGGACGCGGATCTCCACGCCGGTCTCGCGGCGCAGCATGTCGACGATCGGCAGGAACGTCTGCTGGGTCGTGATCGAGCTCGCGGTCGGGACTCCGCTGAACACCAGGGGTTCGCGGGCCCGCGCCACCTCGGCGGGCGGGGACGAGCACGCGGCGAGCAGCAGGACCGCCGGGAGGAAGCGTTTCATCGCAGGTCTCCTGAGCAGGTGTCGCGGTAGGGCAGGGCCGGGAGGTACTGCTGCCATTCGAGGCGGCTGAGGCCACCGCCCGCGACCGCGCAGGCGCGGTGGACGGTGTTGTCGAGCAAAGCCATGTCCCACAACACGGTCGTGCCGTCGGAGCCCGCGGTCGCGAGCACGGCGCCGCTGGGGGCGAAGGCGGCGGAGTTCACCGCCAGCCGGTGGCCGTCGAGCTGCCGGCCGACCTGGCGGGGCTGGTTCGGGTCGGTGACGTCCCAGACGAGCGTGCCGCCGGTGGACGTGCCCGCGACCAGCTTCGTGCCGTCCGGGGCGAACGCGAGAGCGGTGACCTGCTTGTTCTGGCCCAGCGGCTGGCCGATCGGGAGCGGGTGGCCCGGATCGCTGATGTTCCACAGGATCGTCGTGCCGTCGGTGCTGCCCGCGGCGAACACCTTGCCGTCCGACGAGAACGCCGCCGCGCTCACGCTGTTCCTGAGCCCCGCCAGCGGTGGCCCGATCGGCTCGCCGGCGGCCACGTCCCACAGCACGATCGTGTTGTCGCTGCCCGCCGTCGCGTCGATGCCGCCGTGCGAGGCCAGCGAGTGCAGCCGCGAGACCCCGGTGCCCTCGCCGATCTTCCTGGGCTGCTGCGGGTGGCCGACGTCCCAGCGGATCTGCCGGTTGTCCGCCCCGGTGGTGACGAGCGTGGTGCCGTCCTCGAACGCGACGGACTTCACCAGCATGCCGTGCCCGGTCAGCGGCGACCCGATGCGGCGGGGCCGGTCGGCCATCTCCCACACGACGGCGGGCCCGCGGGTGCTGCCCGTGACGAGGCGCAGGCCGTCGGGGGAGAACGCCAGCGACGACACCGCACCCCGTTGTCCCACCAGCGGATCGCCTGCCTGGCGCGGCCGGTCCGGGGTGCTGAGGTCCCACAGGACCGTGGTGGCGTCGTGGCTCCCGGCGGCCAGCACGGACGAGGTCGGCGAGAACGCCACGGAGGAGACAAGACCGCTGTGCCCGGTCAGTCGCGTGTGCGTGCGGTCCGCCGGGGTCCACAACGTCGTGGCGCCGTCCGAACCACCGGTGGCCAGCAGCGTCCCGGTGTCGTTGAAGGCCACGGACGTCACGGCCTTGCGGACGTTGTCGTTCAGCGGCTCGCCCGCGACCGGCCGCTCCGGTGAGCCGATGTCCCAGACCACCACCGTTCCGTCGTGGCTGCCGGTGGCGAGCTTCGTGCCCGAGAACGCCACCGACGACACCCCGGCGCCCTGGCGCTGGAACGGCTCGCCGAGCTGTGCCGGCCGCGGTCCGAGGCGCCACAACGCCGTGGTGCCGTCCGAGCGGCCGATCGCGAGCAGCGTCCCGGTCTGGTCGATCGCCACCGACGTCACCGGCTGGCCCGACGGCAGGCGCTGACGCCGTGAGGTGGTTCCCCGGTCCCACACCAGCACCGAGCCGTCGGAACTGCCGACCGCGGCGACGTCGCGAGACAGCGCCACCGACGTGACGGCCGCGCCCGTGCCGGACTCGGTGGCCAGCTGCCGCGGCTCGTCGGTGAGGTCCCAGAGGCTCGCCGTGCCGTCCGTGCTGCCGACGACGGCCGTGTGCCCGGCGGGACCGAACGCGACCGCGGACACCGTCTCGCCGAACGAACCGCCGTACCGCGTTGTCAGCAACGTGTTGACCAGTTCGGTGTTCGTGTCCGAGCTGGGAACGAGCCCGTGCGCGGCCAGCCCGAGCCGCAACGCGAGCCGCGGCGACGAGTTGCGCGCCACCTGGGCCTGCGCGATGAGGGCGCGGGCGGTCGCGGTGTCGCGTTCGTCGCTCGCGATGCTCCACTGCACGGCCGCGAGCCCCGCCGCGCCGACGGCCGCCACGAGGAACACCGCGAGCCAGCTGGTCGTGCGCCTGCGGTCGCGGCGCCGCTGTCCCTGCAGCGCGACGATCCTGGTGCGGCTCGCGGCCAGGAACCGGCGGGCGTCGGGGGAGAGGTCGTCGTCGGCCACCAGCGGCGCGATGGCGGCGAACGTGTCCTCGTTGAGCAGCAGGTGGTCGGCGCACCCGCCCTCGTTCCACTGCGAGGCGTCCAGCTCGACCGACTGCGCCGCCCGCAGGCCGATCTGCCGCTCGTCGATCGCGGTGCGCAGCGGCTTCCACTCGGTGAACAGCGCCTCGTGCGCCACGCCGATCCAGCGGCCCTGCTTGTCGCCGCTCGCCGTCAGCAGCCGGTGCCGGACGAACACCTCCAGCGCCTCGCGGGCGCCGGGGTCGAGCCGCGCCAGGCTGACGCGCTTGCGGGTCGGCCTGCCGGTGTGGTCGAGCGTGGCGAGCGACGCGAGCCGGGAGAGCAGCTCCTCCCGGCCGAGCCCGGTCTCCGAGACGGCGCCGTCGAGCACGTCGTCCGCGTGCCGGGCGAGCGCCCCGTGCACGCCGCCGAGGTGCTCGTAGCGTTCGCTGGACAGCGTGCCGCCCCTGGGCACGCCCATCGCGAGGTGCTGCAACGTGAACGCGAGCAGCGGCAACGCCTCGCCGCTCGCCGTGTCCTCCACGAGCCGTGCGACGAGCTCCGGGTGCACCTTGAGCCCCGCCACCCGCGCCGGCCCGGTGATCACCACGTTCAGCACCTCCCGGGCGAGCGGTGCGAGCACGTAGCTGCCGAGGTGGACACCGCCCAGCTCCGGCAGCGTCCGCAGGTCGTCGAGGAACTCCGACCGCAGCGTGGCGATCACCCGCACGTTGTCCGCCAGGGCGTCCTTGAGCAGGCTCGCCACGCACTGCCGATCCTCCTCGCCGGCGCGGGTGAAGAGCTCCTCCGCCTGGTCGATGGTGATCAGCAGCCGGCGGTCCTCGTCGACGAGCTCGTGCGCCACCCCGCGCAGCCCGTCGAGGACGAGCCGGTCCCTCGTCTCGCGCAGGCTCCAGCGCAGGCCGACGCGCTCGGCGGTCTTGCGCACCGACCGGGCCAGCGCGTCCAGCGGGTCGTTGCCCGGCAGCCACGGCGGCATGACGAGCCAGCGGGGGTCGTCCGCGAGCTGGGCCAGCAGACCGGCTTTGACCAGTGACGACTTGCCGCAGCCAGAAGGGCCGACGACCGCCAGCAGCCCCGGCCCGCGGCGCACCTTGCGGGCCAGCGCGCGGGTTTCCTGGTCGCGCCCGAAGAACACGGCGCTCAACGCCGTGCTGAACGCGTCGAGGCCCGGGAACGGCTCCTGGTCCTTCGCGAGCTTGCGGCCACCGGCGTCGAACTGCCGCAGCGCCTTCTCCAGGTGCTCGCGCGCGGTGGCGTGCGGGATGTGGTTGAGGTGCCCGATCAACGGGTGGATGACGCCCTCGGCCTGCACGGGCAGCAGCAGGCAGCCCAGGGCGTCCGCGATGGCGACCTCGGCGGTGCACCAGCTGGAGACGACCGAGGCCCCGCTGACGAGGCAGACCACCGCGTCCGCCCGCCGCAGCTCGTGGTGCAGGCGCTCGCGCCACGCCTCGCCGACCTGGATGCCGTCGTCGGGGTGGACCTCCAGGAAGGTGTCGTGATCGGGGTCGAGCCAGTCGCGGATCTGCGCCGCGATCGCCACGTCCTGCGTCGCATGGCTGATGAACACCCTCGCCACGGCAGGCCTCCTTTGGCATTCGGCCACCGATTGTGCAGAGCGGCAGGGGGTCGGTGATCGGTTGTCCATCAATTGGCACAACTCCAACGCGGGAGAGCTGCGCTCTGCATACCCGCGGGGCCGGCGGCGTGGCTCTGCCGCTCGGGTAGTCGCTGCGATGGCCACCGTCGCTTCGCGGTCCGGACTCGTTGTGCGCGGTGCTGTACCTTGGTGCATTCGCGCATGAAATGAACGTGAAGTGAAGTCGCAGTTCAGCGATTGGCATCGCTCCGTGTCGTTCCACCCTGTGAAACCTGAAGATACTTTCGGGTGAATTTGGTGCCTGAAACGGTGGCACATGTCATGTGTTAACCATCCCGTCATCCGCTCGGGTAAAACTGGTGGAGGGAAATCAACTCGGTCGGGGGTGTGAGCATGCGCAGCGTTCTTCTTGCTGTCGTCGTCGCCCTGTGCGCCGTGCTGACCCCGGCCATCTCCACGGCCTCGGTCGGCGCACCACCGCCGAAGTCCAAGACCTCCGCGCCGAAGGAGGAAGCGCCCCGCGAGGAACGGGAGCCGAGCCGGCTGAGGATGCCGGTCGCGTCCGCGGACCGCGCGTCCAAGGAGGCCACACCGTCTTTCACGACGGTTTTCGCACCCCGGACGGCACCCGGAGCCGCCCCGGTGACGGAGGCGGAACCGATAGCCGTCTGGCGCACACCTCCCGCACTGCAGGTGTTCCGGAACTGATCGGTCCCCACCACCCGATCAAACCGAACACTTTCTCCAGCAGTGAGGGATTCCCGTGGACTTCCATCGCTTTGTTCAGCATGCCCGCGCACACGCCGCAACGCGTTCCCGCGCACTCGGCCGCGAGCTCGCCGCGGGGCAGCAACCCAGCACGATGTTCATCACGTGCGCCGACTCGCGCATCGTGACCGCCGCGATCACCGGAGCCGAACCGGGTTCTCTGTTCGAGCTCCGCACCGCGGGCAACGTCATTCCCCCGTATTCGCTGACCGCGCCGACCAGCGAAATGGCGACGATCGAGTTCGCCGTGGTGCAGCTCGGCGTCAGCGAGATCGTCGTGTGCGGCCACTCCCACTGCGGCGCGGTGGGCGCGCTCACCGGCGGTGGCATCGACCACCTGCCCGCGATGCGCGGCTGGCTGCGCCCGAAGGCCCCGCGCACGCCGTCCGACCCGGCGATGCGCGCGGAAGGGCAGGACCACGTCCGCGCCCAGCTCGAGGTGCTGCGGGCGTACCCGTTCGTGGCCGAGAAGGCCGCCGCGGGCTCGCTGCGCGTGCACGGCTGGTTCTACGACATCGAGACCGGCGAGGTCTCCACGTGCGACGAGCACGCCTTCCTTCCGCTGTAGGGGCCGGCCGTGATCAAGAAGCACTGGCCCGACCTCGGGGCCTCGATCGTCGTTTTCCTGGTGGCGCTACCGCTGTGCGTGGGCGTGGCGGTCGCCTCCGGGGTGCCGGCCGAACTGGGCATCGTGACCGGCGTGGTCGGCGGCATCGTCGTCGGCCTCCTGCCGGGCAGCACGATGCAGGTGAGCGGACCGGCTGCCGGACTGACGGTGCTGGTGGCGGACGCCGTCTCGAGGCACGGGATCCAGGCCTTGGGCGTGATCGTCCTGGGCGCCGGACTGCTGCAGGTGCTCCTGGGCTTGGCGCGCTGCGGGAGGTGGTTCCGCGCGATCTCCCCGTCGGTCGTCCAGGGCATGCTCGCGGGCATCGGCCTGGTCCTGGTCTTCGGCCAGCTGAAGCCGATCGTGGCGTCCCCGATTTCCCTCGCCCTGGGCCTGCTGACCGTGGTCATCATGCTGCTGTGGCAACGCACCCCGATGCGCGTCGTACCGGGCGTGCTGGTGGGCGTGGTCGTCTGCACGGCCCTGGCGGCGCTGTTCGCCTCCGGCGTCGACAAGATCGTCGTGGGCACCCTCTCCGCGGACGTGCACCTGCCGAACTTCTCGCTGCTGGACACGGGGGTGATCGGCACGGCGGTCGTCTTCGCCCTGGTGGCGTCGGCGGAGAGCATGTTCAGCGCCGCCGCCGTCGACCGCATGCACAACGGCCCGCGCACCCGGTACAACAAGGAACTCGTCGCCCAGGGCGTCGGCAACACGATCTGCGGCCTCCTCGGCGCCCTGCCGATGACGGCGGTGATCGTGCGCAGCTCGGCGAACGTCGCCGCCGGCGCCCGCACCAAGGCCTCGCGAGTGCTGCACGGCGTGTGGCTGCTGCTGTTCGTGGTGCTGCTGCCGGGTCTGCTCACGCTGATCCCGGTGGCGGTGCTGGCGGCCGTCCTCGTGCACGCCGGCTGGAAGCTGCTGGGCCTCAAGGACCTGGTCCGCCTGTGGCGCACGGACAGGGCGGAAGGCGCGGTCCTCGTGCTGACCGCGGGCCTGATCGTGGCCACGGACCTGCTGACCGGAACCCTCGCCGGCCTGCTGGCGGCGGTCGTGAAGACGGCCTGGGACGTGTCCCGGCTCTCCGTGGTCGAGACGCCAGAGGGCTTGGCGCTCAAGGGCAACGCGACGTTCCTGCGGCTGCCCCGGCTGCTGGACGTGCTGGACGGCGTGGACCGCGAGCACGTGCGCATGGACCTGAGCGGGGTGCGACACCTCGACCAGGCCTGCGGCCAGGCGATCGAGCAGTGGGTGGACGAGTCGCGGCGGGCGGGCAGGACCGTCGAGCTCGTCGGCAGGGGTGAGCCGGTTCGCAGATAGGGGCGAGCGCGCCCGGACACGGGTGAGCCTGCCCGCAGACAGGGGCGAGCGGGCCCGGACAGGGGTGAGCGGGCCCGGACAGGGGTGAGCCTGCCCCAGAGGTGAGGCGGGCAGGCAAGCTCTCGCGGGGGTCCCCTTCGGAATGGGGTCCCCCGCGACCCAACTTACTCACCGGGTCTGACAATTCCGTCGTGAAGCCGAAGACATCCCAGTTGCCAGGGGTGTCAAGCGGCTGCGGCGGTGTGGTGTGCCCAGGCGGTGTGTTCGTTGTAGGTGGTGCGGGTTTTGAGGCAGCCGTGCAGGATGCCGACCAGGCGGTTGGCGAGCTGGCGCAAGGCGGCGTTGTGGCTGCCGCCTCGGGCGCGTTGCTGCTGGTAGTAGGCGCGGGCGCCGGGGCTGACCCGCATGGCGACGAAGGCCTGGGCGATCAGGGCGTCGAGCAGCCGGTCGTTATGGACGTGCCGGGCCGCGATGGTGCGTTTCTTGCCGGAGGCGATGGTGATCGGGCTGGTGCCGGCGTAGTTCTTGCGCGCCTTGGCGCTGGCGTAGCGAGTGGGGTCGTCTCCGAACTCGGCGAGCACCCGAGCGCCGAGAACGCGTCCCATCCCGGGTTGGGACAGGATGATCTCAGCGTCCGGGTGCCGGCCAAAATGGGCCTCGACCTCGCGCTGCAGGCCGGTGATCTGCTCGGCCAGCGTGGCCAGGATCGCGATCGTGGCGCGGGTCGCCGCCGCATAGGCGGCCGTCACCACCGGCGGCTGTCCGAGGTGTTCGGCGCGCAGCGCGGCCTGGATCTCGGCGGCCCTGGTGTCGACGTCCCGACGCCGGGCCCGCGCCAACGAGCCGCGGATCTGGTTGAACGACAACCTCTTCGCGGTGTCCGGATCGGCTGCCCGGCCCAGCAGCTCCAGCGTGTCCGGCGCGTCCAGATCGGTGAACGCCGCAAGCGCAGCGGGGAAGTACTCGCGCAACGAATGCCGCAACCGCAGCGTGTGACGGGTCCGATCCCAGATCAACGTCTTGTGCACCCGCGCCACGACCTTGATGCCCTCGGCCTCGGCCGAATCACCCGCGACCGGACGCAACTGGTGCGCGTCGGTGCGGACCATGTCCGCCAGCACATGCGCGTCCCCCGCATCGCTTTTCGCGCCCGACACCTGATACCGGTCCCGAAACCGCGCCACCGACAACGGATTCACCGCGAACACCGCATACCCAGCGGCGACCAGCGCGGCCACCCACGGACCCCGGTCGGTCTCGATCCCGACCCGCACCTGCACATCCCCCACATCGGCATCACCCGAGTGCTCGGCGATCAACGCGTGCAACCGCGCCATCCCCGCCACCCCCTCGGGCAACCGGGCCTTCGCCAGCCTGCGTCCGCCAGCGTCCATCACCTCGACATCGTGATGATCCTCAGCCCAGTCATCACCCACCAGCAGCAGCATCTCACCCTCCCGACTCACACCTCATCAGCAGCAACGGGAGAACCATCAGCGACCTAATGAACAGTGCTCACACCAGCCGGTGGGCACGACATCCCAGCAGCGATCCCGTTCTCCCGGCACCGGCGAGGGCACGATCTTCGGCAAGGACTCACAGTCCAGGCGAGCCGAGTGCTCACCCACCAGCGCTACCAGAACCGAGCCTGCCAGACGACCGGCTCAGCACTCATTAGGCGAGCCACCAAGCCACCGAGCGCAATGGCGAAGCCGAGCCGTCCGAGCCAACCCCGCCTGAGCAGCGGTAATGGCGCAACCACGACGGCGATGGGGGCTTGACTTCGGGTGCGAGATGCTACCGTTGCCCGGACCGGCCGAGCCTTTCTGCTCGGCTTTTCAGGCCGCCCAGCATCTCGCGAGGGCCCCGAAGTGAAGCCCCGATCGCAATCGTCGCGAAGCGGCGATGACTCGACCACGCGCGATACAGGACCCAAGGCGACTACCACGCAAAGGCAACGTCACCGCAGAAGGCAACCACCCCCGACGAACCACAGCCGAACTCCCGGCGAACACTAGGCCGTTCGGGTGCACCCAGCTAACGCCGACGTGAAAAGTGTCGACCCACCAGGTGAACCAGTAGGGGGCGACACCATGACCACCACAGCCGTGAAAACCGGTTTCGACACGCAGTTCCTCGGCACCGAGGCAGGCCTCCCGGTCCTGACCGAGCAAGGTGCCGCCGACGCCGTGGAGCTGGGCGGCGAGACCACCATCGACTACACCCACTTCTCGCTGGCGATGAGCAAGTCGCGCAGGTTCGCGAGCTGGGTCGCGTGGAACATCGACGGCGCCGAGATGAAGGCGTTGAGCCGCAACAACATCCCGTTCGTCAAGGACCCGCGGGTCCCCGCCGGGTTCCAGACCGGGGACGAGCTCTACCGCGACAACCGGCTCGACCGCGGGCACCTGGCCCGCCGTGCCGACCTCTGCTGGGGGCCCAAGGCGGAGGCGCAGAGGGCGAACAAGGACTCGTTCTTCTTCACCAACATCACGCCGCAGATGGACGACTTCAACCAGAGCACGAAGGAAGGGCTCTGGGGGCGGCTGGAGGACGCGGTGCTGGCCGACGTCGACGTGGACAACCTCAGGGTCAGCGTCTACGGCGGGCCGGTGTTCAACGTCGACGACCGGATCTTCCGGGGTGTCGCGATCCCGCGCGAGTTCTACAAGGCCATCGCGTTCGTGGTGGACGGGGAGCTGCGCTGCAGCGCGTTCCTGCTCACCCAGAACATCGTCCTGGCCGAGGCGCTCGACCTCGACGAGTTCCGCGTGTTCCAGGTGTCGCTGACCGAGCTGGAGAAGCGCACCAGCTTCACCTTCCCGGCCTCGTTGCACGCCGCGGACACGGCCTCGGTCCAGCTGCTCGACGCGGAGGAGCGCAAGCCGCTCGACAGCCTCGCCGACATCAGGTGGTGACGCGCACGCCGGGCAGTTCCTGACGCAGCTCCTCCAGCCGGGCCGGTGACTCCGGCTGGTGCACGACGAGGTGTTCCAACGCGGGCAGGTCGCGCAGTTCGGCGGCGACCGGCACGCCGAACACCTCCAGCGCGGTGATGGTCGGCCACCGCTCCAGGCCCGCCAGCGGGTAGGGCGGGCGGTGGTCGATCGCCAGCTCGCGCAGCGCGGGCAACGGCGGCAGCGCGGCCAGGCCGTCGTCCGTGGCCGAGTCGCGGAGCCGCAGGCGCCGGACCAGGCCGCCGTGGAGCGACGCCAGGTCGACGCGGCTGAAGTGCAGGTGCAGCTCGTCGAGGTCCTTCACCGGGGTCAGGTCGATGCGGCCGAGCGGGCGGCAGCGGCTCAGGTGCAGCTCCTTCAACGACCGCGAGCCCGCCAGCGGCGAGAGGTCGCGCATGACCTCGTTCTGCCACAGCTCCAGGCGGTGCAGCGACGGCATGGCGCCCAGCGGGTCCAGCGGGTTGATGTTGCCGATGCACCGCACGTACCGCAGCTTCGCCAGGTGCATGATGAACTGGATGCGGTGCCAGCCGCGGACGTCGACCCGGCGGTCGCCGAAATCCACTTTGGACAGCACGGTCTTGGCGTACTTCTCCGCGTCCGGGGTGTTGCGCCACGCCCGCAGCAGCTCGTCGATGACCATCGCGTGGTCCACGGCCACGAACTCCGCGATCCGCTCCCACGCGCCCTCGCCGCCGATGTTGGCCAGCGTCCGCACGATGTACGCGGCCTCCTCGGAGGCCTCGGGGCCGGGCAGCAGGTCGACCACGAACGAACCGGCCTCGGACAGCGCGTCGGCGTGCGCGAAGCTCGTCGGCGGGATCAGCGACGCGGCGGCCGAGGTCACCTGGGCTCGTGCCGTCTCCGGTTCGATCACGTCGGCCTGGTCGAGGCACGCCAGGGCGAGCAGCCGCAGCTTGTCCCGGCCGCGCTCGTCCTTGCGCGTGTCGTCGTTGCCCGCCAACAGGTCCATCAGCACACGGGCCCGTTCGCGGGGACGCGCGTGCGCGACCGCCATCACGACCACGTCGTGCCACTCGTCGAGATGCGCCCTGTCCACCAACAGGTTCAGGTCGCCGGCGTCGACGACCTCCTTGGCGGCCAGGTAGTCCCGGAACGTCCGGTGCACGAACTGCACCCGTTCGTTCGACACCTCCCGCAGCAGCCCGGCCCGTTCGAGCAGCCGCTGCATCGCTTCGTCCGGGTCGATGTCGTGCGACCGCAGCCCGCGCATCGCGTTCCCGAGCCGGTGCACGGCCTCCTCGCGCGGCACCATCAGCTCCCGGTTGCGCACCAGCGAGTACGCGAACCGCTGCAGCAGGACGAGCTGCTCCTCCTTCGAGAACGACGGCAGCGCGAGCCCCCGGTCCTCGTCCCACCGCACGAGCAGCAGGTCCAGGGCCGCCTCGTACAGGGAACGGCGATCGCGCGGCAGGTGCATGTTCCGGTCCTGGTGCAACGCGCAGAGCAGCCCCGCGAGCAACGGGCTCGACGCCAGCCGCCGCAGGTCGGGGCGTTTCGCGAGCGTCAGGACCAGCCGCGCCTCGCACTCGGTCAGCCACACCCGCGCGTCCCGCGACAGGCCCGGCTCGTCGCGGCCGGCGGTGTGCCACGCCTCGACGAAGTCGCGCACGCCCTTGTCGCTCAACGGCAACAGGTCGAACGCGGCGAAGCCGAGGTCCTCCAGCCAGTCCTCCGGCACCGCCGCCGGACGCGTCGTGATCGCGTACCGGGCCTGCGGGTAGGCGGTGACGAGCTTCTCCAGCCACGCACGGGCCTCCGCCCGCCGCTCCCACACCAGCTCGTCCACGCCGTCGACGAGGACGAGCGCGCGCCCCTCCCGCAGCCGCGCGGTGACCCACCCCGCCGGCTTCTCCTCCTCGATCATCGCGGCGGTCGAGGAGATGAACTCCTCCGGCTTCGGCAACGTCGTGTAGTGCCGCAACGGCACGAAGAACGGCACCAGCCCGAGCCACTCGTCGCCGGACGTCCGCGTCTCGCCCAGCGCGTTCATCGCGAGCCACCGAAGGAACGTCGTCTTGCCCGCGCCCGCGCCACCCCGGATCAGCACGCGAGGTGTGTCCGCGAGCGCCGCCGCCACCGGCAGCCCCGCCCCGGTCAGCTCGTCGGTGTCGCCGACCCGCGCCACCGCCAGCGACACGTACGAGCTGTCGAACGAGTGCCGCCGCGGCGCCCGGCCGCGGGACACCCCGAAGAGCTCCAGCCCGCCCAGCGCGTGCGCGACCTGGTCGGCGTAGCGGTCCTCGAAGTCCCGGTGCGACGCGGTCAGCGCCAGCTGCTGCTGGTCCGCGAGCCGGGCGACGGCGTCGGCCGTGGCCCGCCCCATCCGGAACATCTCCACCGCGAGCCGCCGCGCGTACTCCGGCTGCGACCACACGAGTTCGACGACCGCCGTGCAGACCCGCAGCAGCAACGCGTCGTACACCGCCGTCGCCTGGTCGGAGAGCCCCGCCGCCCGCCGGATCTTCTCCGACCTGCCCAGCACGTGGGCCCGCAACGACTCCGGCGTCAGCATCACGCGCAGCGCCTCGTCCGGCCGCAACGGCAGCGAGGCCTCGATCGACTCGCGCACCGCGTCCACGGCGGCCCGCCACTCGTGCTCCTCGACGGTGCTCAGCTCACCGCGGGCGAGCTCGGCGCTGACCCGTTCGACCAGCGGTCCCGGCCTGGTCAGCTCGCGCCGGCGCTTCTTGTCCCTGGCTCCCTTGTGCACGACTTCGAAGAGACCGAGCAGCACGCGCTCCAGCACGGTCTCGAGCACCATCAGCAGTCCGGCGGAGAACGGGTCGGCCACGTCCCCAGTATCGGCACGTGATCACCGGGAGCCCGGTGACTTCACCAGCTGTTCATCCCAGCCGGTCGGCGGGGAGCGCGACCCTGCGGACGTGGCCGATCGTGAACTCCCTGCTCGTGCCGTCCTCGCACTCCGCGCTCAGCACGCCCTCGAGGTGCTTGGTGGGGACCACCACGTACGTCTCCGTCCTGCGCGGCCCGCTGGCGTGCCCGATCTCGACGCGGCTGCCGTCGACCAGCGCCGACGCGAGGAGCAGGACCTCCTCGTCGCGCAGGAAGACGTTCTGGTCCCGCAGCGTCCTGGCGGCGTCGGCGCGCGGCGTCCCCCGGCCCACGGACGGCCTTTCCTGCTCCACCAGGCGGACCGCGAGCTGGGTCAGCTCCAGGTCGTCCACCTCGTCGCGCCACCACCGGTCCGGCCGGCGCTCGCCCCGTGCGGGTGCCCGCAGCCGCTCCACGTGCTCCACGATGGACTGATCGCCGCCGTCCACGCCGGTCGGCGCGTACCCGGACCGGCGCAGGGCCGTCAGCGTCTCCGCCATCGGCCGGTCCGACGCCAGCACCGTCGGCGCCAGGAACCGCAGCTTCAGCGACGCCAGCCGCTTCGACCTCGCGATCTCCTGCAGCAGAACGGGATCTGTCCCGCGCACGCAGCTCGCCACGTTCGTCACCGTCAGGTGCCCGTGCTTGCGCGCGATGTCGCGCACGTGGAAGTCGATCACCTGCGGCAACGCGGCCTCCGACACGGCGGCCAGCTCGGCGAGCACCTCGTCCGCGGACAGCCCGGAGTCGAGCGCGCGCCGCACCGAGCCCGCCGACAGCCGCCACACGCGTGCCGCGTCGTTGTCCTCCAGGTCGGCCACCAGGTTCAGCGTCGCGCTGAGCGCCGGCGACGGCAGCCCGTTCACCACCGCGGTCATGTCCGTCTGGAACGCGGCCTTCTCCGTCGCAGGCGGCATGAGGGCGGCCGCGGCGGCCCCGACGTCACCGTCGTGCACCACCGCGAGGCCCAGCGGCGTGAGCGCGCCGCCCGCGACCAGCCCCAGCGCCTCCATCTCGCCGATCACCGCCGCGGTCGCCCGCGGGTCGTGCACCGCCGGCCGTTCCCAGGCCAGCTCCGCGACCAGCTCGCCGACGTCGGTGAAGGCCTCGTCCGCCGAGAACCGCTCCAGCGCGCTGCGCCGCAGCAGGAGCCCGTGCGCGCCGGTGTAGTCGCGCAACGCCGCCCGCGCCTGGTCCGGAGCCGGTCGCCAGTCCATCCGCCGCCACGCGCCGACCAGCGCGGCGAGCCGCGGGCCAGGCTGCGAGTCGAGCCACACGTCGCCCTGCCTGGTCGGCAGCAGCCGGGAGCGGTCCACCCCGAGCAGCTGCGCCTCGACCGCGAGCTCCAGCCACAACCGCAGCACGCCGTCCGCGACCCGCAACACCCGCGCGGCCCGCCGGATCTCCACGGTCGCCACGCCGCCGGTGTAACGGGCGTCGAACGCGTCCTGCTCGCAGTGCGCGAGAAGCCGCGCGACCCCGTCCACTGTGGACATCGCGGGGACGACCGGCGAGATGGCGGACGCCCTGCGCCTGCCGGGCGTCTTCGGCCGTAACGTGAGCTGACCGCGCACCGCACCCGTGGCGCGCACCGAGTTGACCGCGATGAGCCGCGGTCCCTCCGGCCACGCGAGCGCCCGCTTCTTGAGCTCGTCCAGCGCCCGTTCGAAGTCGCCGGTCGAGCACCCCAGCTCGGTGCAGACGGTGTCGACGGTCCCGGTGCCGCCCTGCGCCACGATCGTGCCCAGGACGTCGAGCGCGCCCTGGTCCAGCGTGTCCTCGGCGGCGTGCACCGAGTCCGAGTCGGTGAGCTGCGTCGCCAGGTCCTTCATCGTCCGGATGAACCGGTCCGCCACGTCGCGGCGGTGCAGGAGGATCGAGGTCACCTCGTCGGGACCGAGTCGGAGGAGCCAGGTCGCGAGCGCGTTGATACGGCGAGGCATTCGTCGGATTATGGTCGCGGTTGTGCGCCCTCAAACGAATTTTCACGCACATGGGCGATCGGCCTAGGCTGACTCGGTGACGTTCAGCGGTTTCGGCGAGTACGCCATCGACTTCTTCGACGGTCTGGTCCTGGACAACTCGAAGGCGTACTGGGACGACAACAAGGAGACCTACCTGCGCGACGTGCGCGCCCCGATGGAGGCGTTGCTGCTCGCGCTGGAGAAGGAGTTCGGCGAGGGCAAGGTGTTCCGCCCGTACCGCGACGTGCGGTTCGCGAAGGACAAGACGCCCTACAAGGACCACTGCGGCGGTGTGGTCGAGAAGGGCCGCGGTGGCGGCGCGTACTACGTGCAGCTCAGCCCCGAGGGCCTGATGACCGGCGGCGGCTCGTTCCACATGCAGTCCGACCAGCTGGCCCGCTACCGCGCCTCGGTCGACGCGCACGGCGTCCTGCTGCGCAAGATCCTGGACAAGCTGCTCAAGCAGGGCTGGACGCTCGCGGGTGACGTGATGAAGACGAAGCCGCGCGGGTTCGCCGACGACCACCCGCACCTCGACCTGCTCAAGCACCGGTCGATCTACGTGCGCAAGGTGTGGGAGCCGGACGACGTGCTGCACGAGCCGGAGTGCCTCGACCGCGTGCGCAAGTCGTGGAGGCAGCTCAAGGACTTCAACGCGTGGTGCGAGGACCACGTCGGCGTGAGCGAACAGCCGCGGCGATAGCCCAGCCCAGGCCGATGCCGAGCACGTCCACCAGCGCGTCCACCACGTCGCCGCTGCGGTGCAGCGGCGTGATCACCTGCTGGAGAACCTCCGAAACACCCGCGTAAACGACGAGCGCGAGCAGGATGCGAGGGATTTTCGCGTACAGGCCGGTGAACGCCAGAAGTGTGAACAGCACCGCGTGGACCACCTTGTCCGTGCCGGGTGGCGAGCTGGGCACACCTGACTCCGGGGTGAACAGCACGACGACGCTGAGCAACGCCGCGGTCACAAAAGGCAGTACTCGACCCATTCCCGAAACATTACCGATGGGTAGTTCGGGATCGGTCCAGGAACCAGGACTACTCTCTCTAGACGTGAGTCGACGCGCAAAGATCGTCTGTACCCTCGGTCCCGCCACCGGCACGCCGGACAAGGTTCGCGACCTGGTAGCGGCCGGTATGGACGTGGCCAGGATGAACTTCAGCCACGGCAGCCATGCCGACCACAAGCAGGTCTACGACATGGTCCGCGCCGCAGCGGACGAGTCCGGCCGCGCCGTGGGCATCCTCGCCGACCTCCAGGGCCCCAAGATCCGCCTCGGCCGTTTCGCCGCGGGTCCGGTCGACTGGAACACCGGCGACGTCGTCCGCGTCACCGTCGAGGACGTCGAGGGCACGCACGACCGCGTGTCGACGACGTACAAGGAGCTCGCGAAGGACGCCAAGGTCGGCGAC
Source organism: Lentzea sp. DG1S-22 (assembly GCF_036321065.1). Classification (NCBI taxonomy): domain Bacteria; kingdom Bacillati; phylum Actinomycetota; class Actinomycetes; order Pseudonocardiales; family Pseudonocardiaceae; genus Lentzea; species Lentzea sp. DG1S-22. The sequence goes on from NZ_CP143276.1 coordinate 7,754,725, forward strand.
CGCCTGCTCGTCGACGACGGCAAGGTCGGCCTCGTGGTCATCGACGTCGAGGGTTCCGACGTCGTGTGCGAGGTCACCGAGGGCGGGCCCGTCAGCAACAACAAGGGCCTCTCGCTGCCCGGCATGGACGTCTCCGTGCCGGCGCTGTCGGAGAAGGACATCGAGGACCTCGAGTTCGCGCTCTCGCTCGGCGTGGACTTCATCGCACTGTCGTTCGTCCGCTCGCCCGCCGACATCGACCTGGTCCACCAGGTCATGGACCGCTCGGGCAGCAAGCGCCTCCCGGTGATCGCGAAGATCGAGAAGCCGGAGGCCGTGGACAACCTCGAGGCCATCGTGCTCGCCTTCGACGGCGTCATGGTCGCCCGCGGTGACCTGGGTGTCGAGCTGCCGCTCGAGCACGTGCCGCTGGTGCAGAAGCGCGCGATCCAGATCGCCCGCGAGAACGCCAAGCCGGTCATCGTCGCGACCCAGATGCTCGACTCGATGATCACGAACTCCCGCCCGACCCGCGCCGAGACGTCCGACGTCGCGAACGCGGTGCTCGACGGCGCGGACGCCCTGATGCTGTCCGGCGAGACCTCGGTCGGCCGCTACGCCATCGAGTCCGTGCAGACCATGGGCCGCATCATCGAGGCCGTCGAGACCGAGTCGGTCGTCGTGCCGCCGCTGACGCACGTCCCGCGCACCAAGCGCGGCGTGATCTCGTACGCGGCCCGCGACATCGGCGAGCGCCTCAACGCCAAGGCCCTGGTCGCGTTCACGCAGTCCGGCGACACGGTCCGCCGCCTGGCCCGCCTGCACACGCACCTGCCGCTGCTGGCGTTCACGCCGGAGCCCTCGGTCCGCTCGCAGCTGTCGCTGACGTGGGGCACCGAGACGTTCCTGGTCCCGAAGGTGGAGTCCACCGACGAGATGGTGCGCCAGGTCGACGTCGCCATGATCGAGATCGGCCGCTACCAGGCCGGTGACCTCATGGTCGTCGTCGCGGGCTCGCCCCCCGGCACCATCGGGTCGACGAACCTCATCCGCGTGCACCGCCTCGGCGAGGACGACCACGCGTAAGTGGCTGGGCTCTCAGCCCGATACGTCGTGCCCCCCGGCCCCGTCCCCTCATACTGGTCGTGAGGGCGCGGGGCCGATGCCGTGCCGCTAGGAGAGTTTCTGCCGTGACTGAGGCCGCCCGTGCCGCTGCCGAGAGCCCGTCGGGCCTGACCGGACAATCCGCAGTGGACGACCTGGTCGCGTTGCTCGACCTGGAACGCATCGAGGAGAACATCTTCCGCGGCGTCTCGCCCGCCGAGTCGCCGGTGCGCGTCTTCGGCGGCCAGGTGGCGGGCCAGGCCCTGGTGGCCGCCGGCCGCACCGTCCCGGTCGAACGCCGGGTGCACTCGCTGCACTCGTACTTCATCCGGCCCGGCGACCCGCGCGTGCCGATCGTCTACGAGGTGGACCGCATCCGCGACGGCCGCTCGTTCACCACCCGCCGCGTCGTCGCCGTGCAGCACGGCAAGGCGATCTTCTCGCTGTCCGCGTCCTTCCAGGTGGAGGAGCAGGGCGTCGAGCACACCTCGGACATGCCACCGGTGCCGGACCCCGAGTCCCTGCCGACGTGGAGCGAGTCCGCCAAGAGCTACCCGCTGGTGAACCTGAAGTTCCCGCGCCCCATCGACGTCCGCTACGTGACCGAGCCGCCGTGGGAGTCGCGTGAGGACGGTCCGGGCGAGGCCGCGTCACAGGTGTGGATGAAGGCCGACGGCAAGCTGCCGGACGACCCGATGCTGCAGCTCTGCGTGATGACGTACGCGTCGGACATGACGCTGCTGGACGGAGTTCTGGCCCGGCACGGCGTCTATTGGGGCCTGGACAAGGTTCTCGGGGCTTCCCTGGACCACGCGATGTGGTTCCACCGGCCGTTCCGGGCCGACGAGTGGTTGTTGTACGACACGACTTCGCCCACCGCTTCCGGGAATCGCGGGCTGGCGACCGGGCGGTTCTTCACCCGGGACGGGGCCCTGGTGGCGACCGTGGTGCAGGAAGGGCTGATCCGGGTGATCAAGTCTTCCGAGTGATGGCATGGAGGATCTCCAAGCAGGAAGCTGGTGAGAGCTGGTGGCGGAAGAGACTCCATTCAGGCCGAAGAAAGGTGATCATGTGAGCGCTGAAGCGTGGCCGGATCACCTGATCGGCCTCGATGAGTGGGACGCGATGCCAGAGGACAAGAACCTCGAGCTCGTGGATGGAGTCCTGCACGTGGTGGCCGCAGCCGCACCCCTGCACCAGAAGGCTCAGAGCAGGCTGGACAACTGGCTCGACGAGCAACTCCCGGGAAGTCTGATCTCCTACCAAGACGTCGACGTGGTGATCGACAGCTCGAACCGGCCGACCGTGCGCAAGCCCGACGTCGTCGTGGTGACCGCGGAAGCCGCGGACCGCAACCCGAAGCGCTTCACCGCGGAGGACGTGGTCCTCGCGGTGGAGATCGTGTCCCCTGGTTCCGAGCGCGTCGATCGCGTCACCAAGCCCATGCAGTACGCCAAGGCGGGGATCGCGCACTACTGGCTGGTGGAGCTCGGAGACCCGATCAGCCTGACCGCGTTCGAACTCGTGGACGGCATCTACAAGCTCGTGGAGGACGGCGTGGGCGAGGTGCGGCTGACCCGGCCTGCCCCGCTGGCGTTCGACCTCGACGCGCTGACCCGCCGCCGCTAAGCCTTCCGGCGGCGGTGCGTGGGCCGCAGGTTCGAAGGCGGCGTCAGAGCGCGGGTCTCCACCCGTTCCAGCACCACCGACGAGGTCAGGTTCCGCACCTCGGTCCGCGAGGCGATCTTGTCCATCAGGAACGCCTGCAGGTGCGTGGAGTCCGCGACCGCGATGTGGATCAGGAAGTCGGCCTGCCCGGAGACGTGGAAGATCGACCGCGTCTCCGGCTGGGCCATCACGAACGCCCGGAACCCGGCCACCACGACCCGCGTGTGCGGCCGCACGTTCACCGAGATCACGGCCTCCAGCGGCAGCCCGGTCGTCGCCGGGTCGACGACGGCGTGGCAGCCCGTGATCACACCGAGGTCGCGCAGTCGCCGCACGCGCTGCAGGCACGAGGACGGCGCCAGCCCGACGATCTCCGCCAGCGTCCTGTTCGGCAGGGTCGCGTCGTTCTGCAACTCCTCCAGGATGTGCCAGTCGACCGAATCGAGTTCGGCTTGTTCGCGCATAACCGAACATCGTACTGACCTGCTGGAACAGGCACGAACGATGCGCAGACGATCTGCGCCATGCACATCGCGTGGACGTCGTTCCTGCTGGCGCTCGTGGTCATCACGGTCGTGCCCGGCCCCGACTTCGTACTGGTCATGGGGAACGCGGTGCGGAGCCTCCGCCAGGGGATCGAGGCGGCGCTCGGGGTGCTCACCGGGTTGCTGGTCCACGCGACGCTCGCGACGGTCGGGTTGTCCGCGCTCGTGGCGGCGGCGCCGACGGCGTTGTTCGTCGTCAAGGCGATCGGCGCGGCCTACCTGGTCCACATGGGCTTCATGACGTTCCGGAGCGCCGGCAAGCCCGTCGGGGAACAGCCGCGGCAGCGGAACGTCTTCCTGCGCGGCATGTTGTGCGACCTGTTGAACCCCAAGGTGATGCTCACGTTCCTGAGCCTCATCCCGCAGGCGATGGACCCGAACGCCGCACCCCTGCCGCAGGCGGCGCTCCTCAGCGCGGTCACGGTGGGCGTGTTCGCGGTGTTCTGGGTCCTCGTGGTGCCCTCGGCGCGTCAGCTGGGCCGGTTGCTGAGCAAGCCGAGGACGCGTGCCGTGTTCGAGCGGTTCTGTGGGACCGCTCTCATCGGGCTGGCGGCGTCAGTTCTCGCTACCTGAGTCCCACGTGACGGAAAGCTCGTCGCGGGTCCCGAACCGGACCAGGTGCCGTTCGACGACGTCGCGCAGCCGGGCCACGTCCTCCTCCGACGACGAGACCACGCGCATGATCAGCGCGTCGGACGAAGCCTCGAACTCCGCCACACCGCCCGAGAAGCGCACGAACCCGCGTCCGTCCTCCCAGGACCCTTCGAGGTCCTTGTGCGTGAAGTGCTTCACCAGCTGCGATCCGTACCTGGAGGCACGGTCGGTCGCCGAGCGTCCCACGCTCGTGAATTCCGCCATGAAGCCAACGTACGCCTAGCACTACGTACCGGCACGTGACGCGGTTCACCTGGCGAAACGAAGGCTGAGAACACCCTGTGACGTCTCGCGTAATGCCGGAGAACACGGCAGGCTGTGCGCTATGACGGAAGGCAAAGCACGTATCGCGGTCACCGGTCTGGCCACCATGGGCAGCAACCTCGCGCGCAACCTCGCGCGCCACGGCTTCAAGGTCGCCGTGCACAACCGGACGCCCGCGAAGATGAAGGCCCTGCTCGACGAGCACGGCCACGAGGGCGACTTCGTCGGCGCCGAGACGCTGCAGGACCTGGTCGACAGCCTGCAGACGCCGCGCCAGATCATCATCATGGTCAAGGCGGGTGGCCCGACCGACGCCGTCATCGACGAGCTGAGCGGGCTGCTGGAGCCCGGCGACATGGTCATCGACGGCGGCAACGCCCACTACGCCGACACGCGGCGCCGCGAGGCGGCGCTGAAGGAGAAGGGGCTGCTGTTCGTCGGCGCCGGCATCTCCGGTGGCGAGGAGGGCGCGCTCAACGGCCCCAGCATCATGCCGGGCGGACCCGCCGAGTCGTACAAGCACGTCGGGCCGGTCTTCGAGGAGATCGCGGCGAAGGTGGACGGTCAGCCGTGCTGCGTGCACGTCGGACCGGACGGCGCCGGGCACTTCGTGAAGATGGTGCACAACGGCATCGAATACGCCGACATGCAGCTGATCGCCGAGGCGTACGACCTGCTGAGCCGCATCGGCGGGCAGACGCCGGCGGAGATCTCCGAGGTCTTCACGCAGTGGAACTCGGGCGACCTGGAGTCGTACCTGGTCGAGATCACCGCCGAGGTGCTCAAGCACGTCGACGCGAACGGCACGCCGCTGGTGCAGGTCATCGAGGACGCCGCGGAGCAGAAGGGCACCGGCCGCTGGACCGTGCAGGAGGCGCTGGAACTGGGCGTCCCGGTCACCGGCATCGCCGAGGCCGTGTTCGCGCGGTCCCTGTCCGGCCACACCGACCAGCGCAAGGCCGTGCGCGACGCGTTCGGCGCCGCCGAGGTCGTCGCGAAGCCGGACGCCGAGCTCGTCGACGACGTGCGCCAGGCGCTCTACGCGTCGAAGGTCGTGGCATACGCGCAGGGCTTCGACATGATCCGCGAGGCGTCGAAGAACTTCGACTGGAACATCGATCTCGGCGCGATGGCGACGATCTGGCGCGGCGGCTGCATCATCCGCGCGCGGTTCCTCAACCGCATCCGCGAGGCGTACGACAACAACGCGGATCTCGCCTCCCTGCTGGTGGACGACTACTTCCGCGACGCGGTGCGCGACGCGGAGGCCGCTTGGCGCAGGGTCGTGGTCCGCGCGGTCGAATCCGGCGTGCCGACGCCGGGCTTCGTGTCCGCTCTGGCCTACTACGACGGACTCCGCTCGGAGCGCCTGCCCGCCGCACTCGTTCAGGGACAGCGCGACTTCTTCGGCGCGCACACGTACAGGCGCATCGACAGGAGCGGTAGCTTCCACACGTTGTGGTCGGGTGATCGATCAGAGGTGGAAGCGTGAAATTACGAATCCTGGGGGTGGTCGTCGCTGCGGCGGCAGGGTTGACCCTGACGTCGAGCGGCGGCGCGGGAGCGGCCGGCAACGAGGCGCTCACCGCGGACCTCGACGCGATCCTGGCCGACAACGCGCTCAAGGGCGCGGACGTCGGCCTGGTCGTGCGGGACGCCGGTACCGGTGAAGTGATCTACACGAGGCAGAGCGGCAGGCGTTCGCAGGTCGCGTCGAACCTGAAGCTGCTCACCACGGCGACGGCGCTGGACCTGCTGGGCCCGGACCACCGCTGGAAGACCGAACTGGTCTCCAGCGGCACCAGGTCCGGGTCGACGCTCAACGGCGACCTGGTGCTGCGCGGCGGCGGTGACCCGACGATGTCCCGGCTGCGCTACCAGCAGCTCGCGGACACGCTGAAGGCCAGCGGTGTCACGACGGTCAACGGCGCGTTGGTCGTCGACGACACCAAGTTCGACGCGCAGCCGTACGGCACGGGCTGGGCGTGGGACGACGAGCCGTACTCCTACAGTGCGGAGACCTCGGCGCTCACTCTCTCGCCCGACGCGAAGTTCAGCGCCGGCACGGTGGTCGTGCGCGTCAAGCCGGGCGCCGCGGCGGGTGCCCCGGCCGTCGTGACCGTCGAGCCGGCGAACGACCACGTGCAGATCGCGTCCACGGCGACCACCGGCGGCGCCGGCATCGTCGTGGAGCGCGAGCACGGCACGAACGTGATCAGGGTGAGCGGGTCCACGAACGTCGAGACCACGCGGCTCTCGACGGTCAAGGACCCGACCGGCCTCGTCAGCTCGGTGTTCCAGAAGGCGTTGCAGGCCAACGGCATCACCGTCACCGGTGGGGTGAAGAGGGCCAAGGCGCCGGCCGGTGCCGCGGTGCTCGCGACCGACACGTCGATGAAGCTCAGCGAGCTGAACGTGCCGTTGCTCAAGGACAGCAACAACATGCTGGCCGAGGTGTTGGTCAAGACCGCGGGCGGCTCGTTCGTCAACGGCGTCAACCAGCTCAGCACCAAGTGGGCGGGCCTCGGCGTCGACCCGAACGCCGTCGAGGTCTTCGACGGCTCCGGCATGTCGCGGCTCGACCAGTTCTCGCCGGACGACCTCACCTCGGTGCTGGTCAAGGCGAGGACCAAGCCGTGGTTCGCCGCCTGGCAGGCGTCGCTGCCGGTCGCCGGTGTCGACGGCACGCTGGTCAACCGCATGCGCGGCACGCCGGCGGCGGGCAACGTGAAGGCCAAGACGGGCTCGCTGTCCGGCGTGTCCGGCCTGTCCGGCTACGTGCGCACGGCAGCCGGTCGTGACCTCGTGTTCTCGGTGGTGCAGAACAACGTCCTGCTGTTCAACAACCCGAGGAACATCGAGGACAGGATCGCCGTGCGCCTGGCCTCGGACGGCGCCGCCCAGCCGGCCTCGCCGCAGGTCCAGTCGGTGCCGCAGCAGCGCAGGGCCCCGGCGCAGGACCGCACCGCGGTCCCGGCGAAGGAGCGCTTCGACGTGGAGTGCTCCTGGGTCGGCACCTGCTAGGAGAACGTCCGGAGTGGAGCCGTCCCGAGCGTTTCCGGGGCGGCTCCTCACGTTCTAGGCCGGTGACGGCACCGGCTCCAGCCCGTTGCGGTCCGGGTCGACCAGGTACACGCGGGCGTTGGAGATGTCGAAGTACAGGCCCTTCAACGACAACGTGCCCGCGGCGATCGCCTCCCGCACGCTCGGGTAGCCCAGCAGGTTGTCGAGCTGCTGGGCGACGTTCGCGACGGCGAGCCGGTCGGCCACCGGCAGCTGCGCGCAGCCGGGGGCGGTGGGCGCGTGGAACCGGATCAGCGACGGCTCGGCGTTGCGCAGCCACGAGTGCAGGTGCGAGCCGCGCGAGGCGGACCCCTTGACGAGCGCCTTCATCGCGCCGCAGTCGGAGTGCCCGCACACCACGATCGTGCTGACGCCGAGGTTCTCCACCGCGTACTCGATCGCCGCGCCGACCGAGCTGTCGCCCGCCGACGGCACCGGCACCAGGTTGCCGAGGTTGCGGACGCAGAACAGGTCGCCCGGCCCGGACGTGGTGATCAGGTTCGGCACCACCCGGGAGTCGGCGCACGTGATGAACAGCTGCCGCGGCCGCTGTCCGCGCACCGCAAGCTCGTGCAGGAACGGCCGCACGAGCGGTGCGGAACGCCGTTCGAACTCGTGCATTCCGCGCAGCATCGGATCGCTCTCCGGGAGCTGTTCGGCGGACGACCGCTGGGCGGGCAGCGTGACCTCGCCGGGCGTGCCCTGCCAGTGCGACCACGGGGCGAACCACCGCGGCAGCGGGCCCGGCAACGTCTTGCGCCGTCCGGGTTTGCCCTGGTTCGCCCGGTCGTACCAGGTGTCGTGCACCTCGTCGACCCGCACCTGGCCACCGAGCCGCTCGTACCCCTCGCGCCAGTCGTCGATCGCCTCGTACGACGCGTGGTCGAGGTAGTCGACGTGCAGCTCCAGCACCACGGTCCGGCCCAGCGGCAGCCTGCGCAGCTCGCGCACGAGCCGCCCGACCCCCAGGAACACCAGGGTTCCCCGCACGCACACCCGGTCGCCCTCGACGCGCACCGAGCAGTGCGTCAACCGGTACAACGCGCGCAGGAGCGCGATGGCGAGGCCGACGACCACGCCCTCCAGGAGTCCGAAGAGGACGACGCCGAGCACCGTCGCCGCGTAGACGACGAACTCGCCGTGCCGCGACAGGGTCCGCATCCGGTCGATCGACACGAGCTTGAGCCCGACGACCAGCAGCACGCCCGCCAGCGCCGCCAGCGGGATCAGCTCCAACGCCGAGGAGAACGCCAGCACCGCGACCGCGATCCACAGGCCCTGGAAGATGGCGGCGCAGCGGGTCTTCGCGCCCGCCGCGACGTTCGTGGAGCTGCGGGCCAGGCCGCCGCTGATGGGGAACCCGCCCAGCGCGCCCGCGAGCACGTTGCCGGTGCCCTGCGCGACGAGCTCCTTGTCCAGCCGGGCGCGCGGCCCGTCGTGCAGCCGGTCCGTGGCGACCGCCGACAGCAGCGACTCCATGCTCGCCACCAGCGCGACCGTGACGACGGCCGTGGCCACCGCGCCGGCACTGCCCTCGGGCATCTCCGGGAACACCAGGGCGTGGCTGTCCGGCAGGTCGACGCGCGCGACGTCGAGGCGCAGCACCAGCTCCAGCCCCGTCGCGACGGCCACGGCGACCAGCGGTGCGGGGATGACCGAGGCACGCGGGACCCGCGGCCACAGCAGCAGGACCGCGACCGCGACCACGCCTGCCACCACCGACCCGAGCTGGGGGCCGGAGAGCTGTTCCAGCAGCAGGGCGGCGTTCGCGGGCACGGACGACGCCGCCGTGCCGCCGAGCACCACCACGAGCTGTCCCACGGCGATGGAGATGCCGATGCCCGCGAGCATCCCGTGCACCACGGCCGGCGACAGCGACATCACCAGGCGGCTGATCCCGGTGAGCCCCAGCGCGATCTGCAGCACGCCCGCGGCGAGCGTGATCGCCGCGGTGGCGGCCCACCCGAACTGCGCGACCAGCCCGGCGACGATCACGACGAGACCGGTGCCCGGCCCGCTGATCTGCAACGGCGCCCCGCTGAGCGCGCCGACCACGACGCCGCCGATGACCGCGGAGATGATCCCCGCCATCAGCGGTGCGCCCGTGGCGTGCGCGATGCCGAGCGACATCGGGATCGAGATCAGGAACAGCACGAAGCTCGCGGGCAGGTCGTTCCTCAGCACCAGCGGTGGACCGTGCGGGGTGTGCTCGCCGGCGTTGGACCTGGGCGGGTGGTTCACGACAGATGTCCCTTCGGAGGAAAGACGGCATGGCCCTGTGCGCCTGGGGCGCAGGGCGGGGAAGGGGAGTGAGCCGGGGTGGGGCTCTAGCGGCGCGGCACGCGACCTAAGGGCAGCAACCGGCGCGGCCGCACGGCATCGAGCTCGTCGGCGCGGTCATGCGGGGTCGGCACGGGAACACCTCCGTGTCGGCACAGGCGTCCTGGGCGGATCGGGCCGCGTCGCCCTCCATGATGAGGCCGGGAACCGCGCCGCGGCAGATCTTTCAGCCAACCGTGTTGATCTTGTCGAAGATCGTCACGCGAGGTGATGACGTAGAAGGGCCGGCTCCGGTCGGGGGGTGCGGAGCCGGCCCAGGTCGTAGCGGAACCGACGAGCTAAACCATCGGGTTCCGGAAATCAGCCCACCGAGCGCAGGTGCTTGCCGTGCGCAGTCTCCTGCCCGACGACGGTCAGGACGAGCTGCGCGGAGAGGTAGGCACGGCACGGTGCGGGCATCCGCCTCGAGAACCAGCCGCGCCTGCAGGTCGCGCACCGGCCGTGCTCGTCGGGCTGGTGCTCGTCCAGCAGCGCCTCGACCACCGCCACCACCCTCGGGAGCTCAACCCTGGCGAGCACGAGAGCGGTCTGGTCGTCGCCGCGCTGGGCCAGATCGGTGAGCGTGGCCAGGTGCGAGTGCAGCGACTTGTCCAGTTGGCTGAACACCGTGACGGCCATCAGGCTCAGAGCTCCAGTCCCTACGTAAGCAGCCCATGCAGCCTGTCGCGCCGTACCTGCGATCTGCAAGTTGCAGTACACGAATGGATGACGTCTCTTTGCGGCGCGCTCCTTTGCTCTCAAACTGGTGCGGACCAGGAGGTGTGGATGCCACGGGGTAGCAGCCCGACCCTGCGCAGGAGGCGGCTCGTGAGCGAGCTCCGGAGACTGCGCGAGACGGCCGGGCTGACGATCGAGGAGGTCGGAGAGCGCCTGGAGTGCTCGGCCTCCAAGATCAGCCGCATCGAGACGGGCCGTGTGGGGGTGAGCCCGCGTGACGTGCGGGACATGCTCACCGCCTACGGTGCGGACACCGCCACCCTCGAGGAACTGGTCCAGCTGGCCAGGGAAGCCCGTCGCAAGGCGTGGTGGGACGAGTTCGGCGACATCGTGCCCGGTCGTTACGTGGGGTACGAGGCCGACGCGGACTCGATCAGGACCTACCAGGGGCTGATGATCCCGGGTCTGCTGCAGTGCGAGGCGTACACGAGGGCGTTGATCTCCCAGGTGCTGCCGGACGCGAGCGCCGCCGAGATCGACCGGCGCGTCCGGTTGCGGAAGGCCCGGCAGGCCTTGCTGAGCGAGGACGACCCGTTGCGCCTGCACGTCGTGATCGACGAGGCCGCCCTGCGCCGGCTCGTCGGCGGCGCCGGGGTGATGCGCGTGCAGATGGCGCGTCTCCTCGAAGTCGGTGCATTGCCGAACGTCACGATGCAGGTCGTGCCGTTCAGCGCCGGTGGTCATGCTGCGATGGACGGCCCGTTCGTCATCCTGAGCTTTCCGGAGCAGCTCGACCCCGACGTCGTGTACATCGAAAGCACCAGAAGCGGCGTCTACCTCGAGCAACAATCAGACGTCCATTCCTACGCCGAGATGTTCGAGCGCCTCGTGAAGTCCGCTCTGAGTCAGCGGGAATCGGCAACCCTGATCACTGAGATCGCTCGCACTCTCGCGTGACCGCGATCGGGAGTGAACAGACAGTGGAAAGCTTGCGTTGGCGCAAGAGCAGCCGGTCGTCGGCCGGTGGGCCGGAGTGCGTGGAGATCGCGCTCGTCCCGTCGGGCGCGGCGGTCCGCGACAGCAAGAACGCGGACGGAGCGCGGCTCGAGTTCGGTGGCGCCGGATGGGACACCTTCCTCGCCGCCGCGAAGACCGGCTCTTTTGTCAGCTGAGTGACAGGTGCACGAGAAGGCCCCGGTTGGATGATCCAGCCGGGGCCTTCTGCTCTTCGCAAAGGGGGACGAGGGCCGGCCGGCGTTCCGCCGCCGCGGGCTGGATGCCCCTTGCACGCCGGCCGACCCACGTCGATCATGGGGAGCAGCGGGTGTTCCGCTGTCCGGTCCAACCTGTTCCCACTCGGTGATCTCCGGTTTCCGTTGATCTCGCCGTCTGTGGTTGGTTGGACACGCTAAGCGTAAGAATGCCTTCTACAGCACGACTGGAGCCCGACTGAAGTGATCTTCGAGCTCCAGGTGGCCCACAGGCGAAGGACACATCGGTGACGCACGGCGAGGAACTCCTCAGGTACGAGGTTCTCGGCCTTCTCCGAGTCGTTCGCGCAGGTCAAGAGGTTGATCTCGGTGCGGCGAAGCAGCGCGCCGTCCTCGCGGTGCTGCTGCTGGCCCGCGGCACGCCGGTCAGCCGCGGCCAGATCATCGAGGCCGTCTGGGGTGACAACGTGCCCTCCAGCGCCGTGAATTTGGTCCAGACCTATGTCGCCGGCCTGCGCCGGGCGCTCGAACCGGCCCGCGCGCGCAGGGCTCCCGCCGAGCTGCTCACGTCGGTCGGCGACGGCTACCTGATGCGCGTCGACCCCGGTGCGCTCGACCTCGACGTCTTCGAACGCCAGGTGCTGCTCGCGAACCGCCTGCGCGCGGCCGGTGACCTCGCCGGAGCCGCGGTCGAGCTGGACGACGCGCTGGCGCTGTTCCGCGCCGAGCCGCTCGGCGGTGTCTCCGGGCTCTTCTTCGACGTGGAACGCGGCCGCCTCGTGGAACGGCGGCTCGCGGTGCTGGAGGAACGCGCCGAGCTCGGGCTCGCGATCGGCCAGGGCCCCGAGCTGGTCTCGCAGCTGACCGCCGTGGTCGCCGAGCACCCGTTGCGCGAACGCGGCCACGGCCTGCTGATGCGGGCGCTGGTCCAGGCCGGGCGGCAGGCCGAGGCGCTCGCGGCGTACCGGGAGGCCCGCGGCGTGCTGATCGAGGAACTGGGCGTCGAGCCCGGCCCCGAACTGCGCCGCGTGCACCAGGCCGTGCTGGCGGGGGAGAGCCCCGAACCAGCCCGCGCGCCGGTGCGCACGACGCCCCAGGCCGCGGCCGAACCCGCGCCCGTGACGGTTCCCGCGCAGCTCCCGCGCGCCCCCGTCTCGCTGGTGGGCCGCGACGCCGAGGTGGCGGTCATGGACGCGTTGCTGCGCGGCCACGACGGCCCGGTGCTGCTGGTGACGGGCCCTGCCGGAGTGGGCAAGACGGCGCTGGCCCTGCACTGGGCGCACCGGGTCCGCGACGAGTTCCCGGACGGTCAACTCTACGTCGACGTGCACGGCTACGACCCGGACCGGGAGCCGCTGGAGATCGGCGAGGTGCTCAACCGGTTCCTGCGCGCCCTCGGCGTCCCGGCCGGGGACACGCCCGTCTCGGTCGACGAGCGCTCCGCCCTGCTGCGCACGCTGCTGGCCGACCGCCGGATGCTCGTGATGCTCGACAACGTCCGCGGTTCGGCCGATCTGCTGCCGTTGCTGCCGGGCGCGCCCTCGTGCGTGGTCGTCACGTCCCGGCGCCGCCTGGTGGGGCTCGTCGCGCAGGTCGAGGCCAAGCTCGTCGAGCTGGACATGCTCGACCCGGACGCCGCCGTCGCCGTGCTGGGCCGCGTCGCCGGTCGCTCGGACGCCGAGGCCGACGCGCTGCGCGAGCTGGCCGAGCTGTGCGACGGCCTGCCGCTGGCGTTGCGCATCGCCGCCGCCCGCCTCGCCGTCTCACCGAAGCTGCGGGTGGCCGAACTGGTCGAGGAGCTCCAGGACGAGCACGGCCGGTTGGCCGCCCTCGGCCTGGAAGACGGTGAGGGCACCGTGCGAGCAGCTTTGGACGCCTCGCGCCGTGCGTTGCCCGCGTTGGCGTCACGGCTGCTGGCGATCATCGGCCTGCACCCCGGTGCCGACCTGACCGCGCACGTGGTCGCCGCGATGGGGGAGGTCCCGCTGCCGGAGGCGCAGCGGTCGCTCGACGCCCTGACGGCCGCGAACCTGCTGTCGGTCAGCGAACCGGGCCGCCACTTCGCCCACGACCTGGTCCGCGTCTACACCAAGACGCTGGCGGGGGAGCTGTCCGAACCCGAGCGGCGGGCCGCCACCGGCCGGATGCTCGACTACTACCTGCACTGCGCGGACATCGCCGACGGCCTGCTCCCGATCAACCGCGGCAGCGTCCTGGTGGCGCCGGAGCACCGGCCCGTCCACGTGCCCGCGCTGGCCGGTGCCGCCGACGCGATGGCGTGGTTCGACGCCGAGCGGGCGAACCTGATCGCCGCCGCGGAACTGGCGTCCGCGACGGGCTGGCACGTGCACGCGTGGCAGCTGCCGTACACCCTGTCGCGGTACCTGTGGCTGCGGACCGAGCGCGAGACGTCGTTGCGCATCACCCAGGCCGCGCTGCAGGCCGCGATCGCGCTGAACGACGACGACGCCCGGTTCGTCATGCAGTTCAACGTCGGCATCGCCCTGCTGCAGATGGAGCGCTACGACGAGGCCCTGCACGCCCAGCGCAACGCCCTGGAGGTGGCGCGCCGCAAGGAGGACGTGCACCAGCAGGCACGGGCGCTGACGACGATCGCCGGAACGTTGCAGGACATGGGGCGCGCGGAGGAGGCCGAGACCCACTACCGCGAGGCCATGGAGATCTCGCGCGTCGCGGGGTCGAAGTGGGCGGAGGCCAACGCCCACCACCACCTCGGCCTGCTCTACCTGAGCGGCCGGCGCTTCGACGACGCGATGCCGTGGCTGCGCGTGGCGTTGCGGATGTACCACGAGGTCGGCGAGCAGTGCGGGGAAGCGGCCTGCCACGTCGACATCTCCACGGCGCTGCTGGAGACCGGGGACATGGAGGGCGCGCTGTCGTCGGCCCGCACGGCGTTGGCGGTGGCGTGCGACGCCGTCTCGCCGTACCACCAGGCGCTGGCGCACGACCGGCTGGCGGCGGTGTTCGACCGGCTCGGCGCGGCGGGGGCGGCGGCGCACTGGCAACGAGCCCTGGCGCTGTTCACCGAGCTGGGAGCGCCGGAGGCCGACGGTGTGAGGGCGCGGCTCGCCCGTGCCCGCGCGGTGACCGTGGGGTAAGGGTTTCCGCACCCGGGACTGCGTGATCGACCGATGCCGGGGGCGCCGCCTCAGGACGAACCTCAGGACCATGACCGAATGGACCCCTGAGGCGATCAAGGCGGAGATCGACTACCGGCGCGGCAACGCGATGTGCGCCTGGCGGCGGGCGAACCGGGACATGCCGTCGTGGTTCAGCCGCGTGATGCACCGCACCTCCGGAAAACACAGCAGCACCGGCTCATGACGTGTGACAGCATGCCCCTTGTGGCGCGTCTCGGTTCCGGAATCCCGTTGGTCGCGCGCGACCGCGAGCTCGACCGGTTGCGCGCCGCACTGGCGAAGGCCGGGGAGGGCACCGCGGGGGCGGTGCTGCTCGCGGGCGACGCCGGTGTGGGCAAGACGCGGCTGGTCGACGAGCTCGCGGCCGGCGCGGACGACACGCTCGTCCTCACGGGACGGTGCCTCGACGCCGGTGAGACGGGCCTGCCGTACCTGCCGTTCGCCGAGGCGCTCGGCACGGTGAAGAACGCCGTGGTGAACCGGCCCGCGCTCGCGATGTTGCTGCCGCAGCTCGCCTTGCCCGCCGCACGGGAGCCCGGCACCGAGGCCATGATCGCGCCCAGCCTGGTCCCCGGCCGCCGTCCCGAGCAGGACGTCGGACAGCTCCAGCTGTTCGACGCCGTGCTCGGGGTGCTGGGCGACCTCTCGGAGCGGCAACGGGTGCTGCTCGTCGTCGAGGACCTGCACTGGGCCGACGCGTCCACCCGCTACCTGCTGTCGTTCCTGTTGTCCCGCCTGCGTTCCCAGCGCCTGCTGGTCGTCGGCACCTACCGCGCGGACGACCTGCACCGCAGCCACCCGTTGCGCCCCTTGCTGTCCGAGCTGGTCCGGCTGCCCGCCGTCGACCGCATGGACCTCACGCCGTTCAACGCCGCGGACGCCCGCCGGTTCGTCGAGGCGCTGTCCGACGACCTGCCGGAGGACGTCGTCCAGCAGGTCGCGGAACGCTCCGAGGGCAACGCCTTCTTCGCCGAGGAACTCATCGCGGTGGCCACCTGCGACGACGCCAGGTCGCTGCCGTCCGCGCTCGCCGACGTGCTGCTCAGCCGCGTCGAGAGCCTCAGTCCCGAAGCGCAGCACGCCGTCCGGGTGGCGTCGGCCTGGGGGCGGCGGGTGCGGCACCACCGGTTGCACGAGGTGGCCGGCATGACCGACCTCGCGTTCGACGCGGCGCTGCGCGAGCTGGTCCAGCACCACCTGCTCGTCGTGGGGGACGACGAGGTCTACACGTTCCGCCACGCCCTCGTCCGCGAAGCCGTCTACGGCGACCTGTTGCCCGGAGAAAGGGTGCGGCTGCACGCCGCCTACGCGCGTCACCTGGCCCGGCGGCCCGACGAGCGCGGGACCGCGGCGGCGCTGGCCCACCACGCCTTCGAGAGCCACGACCTGCCGCAGGCGCTGACCGCCTCCATCCAGGCGTCCAAGGAGGCAGAACGGGCCGGCGCGCCCGCGGAGTCGTTGCGGTACCTGGAGAAGGCGCTCAACCTGTGGAACGCCGTGCCCGAGGTCGACCGTCCGTCCGATGTAGACGAATCGGTGCTGCTGCGGCGCGCTTCCTGGGTGGCGGGCACGGCCGGGCAACCGGAACGCGCCGTGGCGTTCGCCCGCAGCGCCACCAAGGCGATCGGCGCCGAGCAGACCCCCGAGGAGGCCGCCGAGATCTGGCTGCGGCTTTCGCAGGCGCTGTCGATCCTCGACGGCAACGAGGAGGAGCACTTCCTCGCCCTCGGGAAGGCGCTCGCGCTCGTGCAGGGCCGCGACCCCAGCCCGACCCGCGCCCGCGTGTTCGCGGGCAAGGCGTCGTCCCTGCGCCAGCAACGCCGCGACGACGAGGCGCGGGAGGCCGCGGAGCTGGCGATCGCCGACGGCCGGACGGCGAACGCACCGGGAGCGGTCGCGGACGGCCTGGGCACCCTCGCGATCCTCGACGACCACGCGAACCGGCTGCGGGAGGCGGAGGACAGCTTCGAGCGTGCGATCGAGTGCGCACGCGAGGTCGGAGCCTTCAACAACGAGCTGAGGGCCTGGTACTACTACGGCCTGATGCACTACGACCACGGCGATCTCGCCGAAGCCGCCCGCGTCTTCAACCTGGCCGGGGACAGGGCCAAGGAGACCGGCCTGACGTGGAGCATGTTCGGGCTGGAGATCCGCATCCTGCAGGTCCTGGTGCACTACTACATCGGCGACTGGGACTACGCGGCGTGGGCCAGCGAGCCGCCCGGCATGTCGGTGTCGTCGACGGTGCTCGCACGGCTGGCGTCGGCGAGCACGCACCTCACGGTCTCGCGCGGCGACCTGGCCGAGTCCGAGCGGATGATCACGAAGCTGCGCAGCGACTGGCACCGCGACATCCAGATCGCGCTGATCAACGGCGGCACGGGCGCGGAGCTCGCGTTGTGGCGCGGCCGTCCGGAGCTCGCCGTCGAACGGGTCACGGACGCGTTGGAGTGGGCCCGCAAGCTCGGCGGCCCGTGGATGCTGGCGGGCATCCGGATCGGCGCGATCGGCATCGCGGCGCACGCCGAGATCGCCGCGAAGGCCCGGCGCAAGAGGGACGCCGGGGCCGAGGGGAAGGCCGTCGCGGCAGGGCACGAGCTCGCCGAGCACGTGCGGCTGACCGCGCGCAACGGCAAGCCGCGCGCCGGCGTCCTGGGCCCGGAGGGACGGGCGTGGCTCGCCCGCGCGCTCGCCGAGGAGTCCAGGTTGGAGGGTGCGGGCGACCCGGCGCTGTGGCAGGCCGCCGTCGACGAGTTCGCCTACGGCGTCGTCTTCGAGCAGGCGCTGTGCCGGTGGCGGCTCGCGGAGGCGTTGCTCGGGGCCGACCGCCGCGACGAGGCCGCCGAGCAGCTGCGCCAGGCCGACGAGGTGGCGACGAGGCTCAAGGCCGTGCCGCTCGCGGAGGCCGTCGCGGCGTGCGCGAAGCGGGCCCGCATCACCCTCAGGGCTGACGAGCCGGTGCGCGAGCACGTCGACCTCTTCACCCCGCGCGAACGCGACGTGCTCGGCCTGGTGGCCGCGGGACGGACGAACCGCGAGGTCGGCGAGGAGCTCTACATCAGCGAGAAGACCGTTTCCGTGCACCTTTCCCGGATCATGGCGAAGCTCGGGGCGTCGCGGCGCGCGGAGGCCGTGGCCATCGCGTACGACCGGGGTCTGCTCGACTAGCCCCGGATGTCATACCTCAGGCTGACGCGCAACGCGTCGCGGAGTTGATGTCAGCGCACTCAGGCTCCTCATAGCTTCTTCCTCAGCACGGAACATCCCCTGTGAGGAAGGCGAGCGACATGTCTGCACTGGTGTCCGAGGTCGGCACCCGGACCGCGGCGGCGGCCCACAACCTGGTGAAGGTCTACGGCAAGGGTGACACCGCGGTGCGGGCGCTCGACGGCATCAACGTCGCGTTCCAGGCGGGGAGGTTCACCGCGATCATGGGTCCGTCCGGCTCCGGCAAGTCCACGCTGATGCACTGCCTCGCGGGCCTCGACACCGTCGACAGCGGCGCGATCCACATCGGACAGACCGAGATCACCAAGCTGAACGACAAGGACCTCACCAAGCTGCGCCGCGACCGCGTCGGCTTCGTGTTCCAGGCGTTCAACCTCCTGCCGACGCTGACCGCCGAGCAGAACATCCTGCTGGGCCTCGAGCTCGCCGGGCGCAAGCCGGACAAGGAGTGGTTCGACACCATCGTCAACGTCCTCGGCCTGCGCGACCGCCTCACCCACCGCCCGACCGAGCTGTCCGGCGGCCAGCAGCAGCGCGTGGCCTGCGCCCGTGCCCTCGTCGCCCGCCCCGAGGTCATCTTCGCCGACGAGCCGACCGGCAACCTGGACTCCCGCAGCGGTGCCGAGGTCCTCGACTTCCTGCGCATGTCGGTGCGCAAGCTGGGCCAGACCGTGATCATGGTGACGCACGACCCGGTGGCCGCGAGCTACGCGGACCGCGTGGTGCTGCTCGCCGACGGCCGCCTCGCGGGCGAGATCCACCAGCCCACCACCGAGTCCGTCGTGAACGCCCTCACGCACCTGGGGGCGTGAGGTAATGCTGAAGACCATCCTCGCGGGCCTGCGGGCCCGCACGGCGAGGCTGGTGCTGTCCAGCATCGCCATCGCGCTCGGCGTCGCGTTCGTGACGGGAACCCTCGTCCTCAGCGACGCCGTCGAGGCCCAGACCAGGGACAACTTCGCCCGCGGCGCCCGCAACGTCGACGCCGCGGTGCACATGACCGAGAACAGCCCGGACCGCGACAACGGCATCCCCGCCGACTTCGTCGGGAAGATCAGGGCGGCGCAGGGCGTGGCCGGAGCGGACGCCCGCGAGTTCGGCAGCGCGGCTCTGCTCGGCAGCGACAACAAGGCGCGCAACGCGCTGGTGCAGCCCTTGCCCACCACGGAGAAGCTGCGCGACTTCAACCTCAAGGACGGCAAGTTCCCGGTCAAGGCCGACGAGGCCGCGGTCGACACGAAAACCGCGCAGGTCGCGAAGCTCAAGGTCGGCGACGAGCTCAAGCTGCTCGACGAGGACAACGCCGAGCACTCGTTCACGATCGTCGGCACCTACCAGCAGGGTGCGAGCAGCATCTCGATGTCCGGCAGCGACCACGTCGTGGTGTCGCCGGAGGGCCTGCGCACGGTCATCCCGAAGCAGCACGTCTACGAGATCGTGGCCGTCGCGAAGGACGGCGTGTCGCAGCAGCAGCTCGTCGACGACATCACCAAGGCCATCGGCCCCGGTTACCAGGTGCAGACCGGTGAGCAGCTGACCAAGGCGGCGCTGGAGCAGGTCGGTGACGCCGCCGGCGAGATCAGGTCGGTCCTGCTCGCGTTCGCCGCGATCTCGCTGGTCGTCGCGGGCATGGTCATCTACAACACCTTCACCATCCTCGTCGCCCAGCGCACGAAGGAGCTGGCGCTGCTGCGCTGCGTCGGCGCCGAACGCGGCCAGGTGTTCCGCAGCGTGCTCGCCGAGGCGGTCTTCATGGGCCTCGCGGCGTCCGTCCTCGGCATCCTGGGCGGGCTCGGCGTCTCAGCGGGCCTGCAGGCGTTCATCGGCTCGGTCGGCGGCCCCAGCGGCGACGACTTCCCGATCCGCCTCCCGATCACGTGGACGACCATCGCCGCGGGCTTCGCCGTCGGCGTCGTCGTGACGGTCCTGTCGGCCGTGCTGCCGGCCCGCCGCGCCACGAAGGTCGCCCCGGTCGCCGCCCTGCGCTCGCAGCCCGACAGCCAGGACGACGTGGCCCGCACCGGCAAGGTCCGCATCGTCCTCGCCGCCCTGATCGCCCTGGCCGGCGGCGCCGCCGTCTACCTCGGACTCCAGCAGGAGAAGGAAGAGGCGGCGATGTTCATCACCGGCGGCGGCACGATGGTGCTGCTGCTCGCGGTCCTGCTCCTCGGCCCGCTGTACGTGCCACTCGTGAACCGCCTGTTCGGCAAGGCGCTGCGCGGCGTCCCCGCGAAGCTCGCCTCGGCCAACGCGGGCCGCAACCCGAAGCGCACCGCCGCCACCACCGCGGCCCTGATGATCGGCGTGACCATCGTGGCGATGGTGACCGTCGTGGCGGGCAGCGGCCGCGAAACGATGGCCAAGAAGGTCGACGAGCGCTTCCCGGCCGACTACGAGGTCACCTCGAACGTCTACAGCCAGCCGCTCTCGCAGAAGTTCGCCGACGAGCTGACCAAGGTCCGCAACGTCGAGAAGATCGCACCGGAGCTCCAGGTCTACGGCGAGTCCGACAAGTTGAAGTACGGCGACGTCACCGGCTACCCGTCCGACGCCATCGGCACCCTGGTCCGCCCCCAGCTGGCGGCCGGCACCCTGACGGCCCTCAAGGACGACGAGATCGCACTGCGCGAGCGCGAGGCCAAGGACGTGGGCCTGTCGATCGGTTCGTCGGTGAAGATCGGCGCCAAGACCTTCAAGGTCGTCGCCCTGATCAAGGACAACGCCTACGGCGCCGGCATCGTCACCCTCCCCGCCGCCCAGGCCGTCATGGAGGACGCCCCCAAGGGGTACCAGAAACTGCTGGTCAAGCTCGCCCCCGGCACCGACATCACCGTCGCCAGAGCCGACCTGGAACGCGCCATCGCGTCGTCCCCGGTGGCCGTGCTGAACTCGGCGGCCGAGACCAAGGCGGAGCTGAACGCGCAGATCGACCAGATCCTGCTGTTCATCTGGGCCCTCGTCGGCCTGGCCCTGGTCATCGCCCTGTTCGGCATCGCGAACACCCTGACCCTCTCGGTCCTGGAACGAACCCGCGAGTCGGCCCTCCTGCGCGCCCTGGGCCTCACCAGGGGCCAGCTGCGCCAGATGCTGGTGGTGGAGTCGATCCTGATGGCCCTGATCGGCGCCGTGGTCGGAGTGGTCCTGGGCGCCGGCTTCGGCTGGCTGCTCGTCGAGGCCCTGTCGAGCCCGGAGCTGCAGATCAGCTACTCCATCCCGTTCGGCCAGATCGGCGTGATGCTCGGCCTGGCGGTGGTCGCGGCCGTGATCGCCGCGGCGCTCCCCGCCCGCCGCGCCGCCCGGAACTCCGTGGTGGCCGGCATGGCCGAGGCGTAGGGGACGCCCCGCCTGGCTCCCCGCTGTCGGGGGCTCGGGGTCAGGTGGGTTCGGGCGTGCGGAACAGGGGCCGCACGACCGGGGGATCGGTGGAGGTCCGGTGCTGTCGGGGCACCGGACCTCCGCTGCGTTCGCGTGGGCTGCGGAGCCGTCGATTCATCGCTGCTTCGCGACAACAGTGGTGCCACCTCATTGCCGCTTTTCTGACGAGGGTTGTTCGCCCGGTCGGTCACCTGGTCGGCAAATGCGGTGGCAAAACCGATTCGTGCAGCTCTGACCAGCGGTGATGATGCGAGAACCACGGTGATGAAGTAAGGCGCGCGATACGTGCACAATGGTGAACAATCCGCCGGAACACAAACGAGCCGACGCGAACTGACCGGCGCGGCACAGGCCTCGGCAGACCGCGGCCCGCGATCCTGCGCTACCCACCCCCGGCGCCTCTCAACCGGCTTCCGGCAAAAAATCTCGGCCCCGCGCGTCACGATCCGCCCTCAACCCCCTCTACCTGGGGTGAGGGACGACCGGAGCGAGGGCCCGGTCGTCCCTCTTCGCACGTCAGGCGCACCCCAGACGCCGTCCGGGACCGACCGTCCACCCGGTCCACCCGAGACGCCCGGAGATCCGGCGCAGGTTTTTGTTGCCTCTCTCCACAAAGTTACGGAACGATGTCGACCGCTTGACACCCGCGCGTCTCCGGTTGAGTGTGAGAGCGCTCTCATCACAGTTAAGCGCCGCTCACGGCGTCGTCGAGGAGGACGGATGAGCAGAAGGCTGGTCGGCAGCGTCGCTGCGACCCTCGTGATGGTTCTGGTCGCCGGGTGCGGCGGGAGTTCCGGGGCCGACGGCAAGATCGAGCTGTCGCTGGGCCTGTTCTCCGACTTCGGGTACGACAAGCTCATCGAGGAGTACATGGCCTCGCACTCGAACATCAAGATCGAGCAGCGCAAGGTCAAGATGGAGCAGCACAACACGCAGCTCGCGACTCAGCTCGCGGGTGGCCGTGGTGCCGCGGACATCGTCGCCCTCGAGGAAGGCGTGGTCTCGCAGTTCCGCGCCTCCAAGGACAAGTTCGTCAACCTCGCGGAGTACGGGGCCAAGGACCTCAAGGACCAGTGGGCCGGGTGGAAGTGGAACCAGGGCACCGCTGACAACGGCGAGTTCGTGCTGGGGCTGGGCACGGACATGGGCAGCCTCGGGCTGTGCTACCGCGCCGACCTGTTCGCGGCGGCCGGGCTGCCGACGGACCGGACCGAGGTCGCCAAGCTGTGGCCGACCTGGGCCGACTACGCCAAGGTCGCGGACCAGTTCACGGCCAAGACGCCGAACGTGAAGTTCGTCGACACCGGCCGCAACGTCTACAAGGCCATTCTCGACCAGACCGAGGAGGGCTACTTCGCGAAGGACGACTCGTACATCGCGGAGAAGAACGACAAGGTCAAGACGGCGTTCGACACGGCGGCGGCGCTCGGCACCAAGCAGCAGACCGGTGCCCTCGAGCCGTTCAGCCAGGACTGGAACGTCGCGCTGAAGCAGGGTTCGTTCGCCACCACCACCTGCCCGGCCTGGGCGCTCGCGCTGATCAAGGCGGGTGCCGGCGACGCGGCGGCCGGGAAGTGGGACGTGACGACGGCGCCCGGCGGTGGCGGCAACTGGGGTGGCTCGTTCCTCGCCATCCCGAAGCAGAGCAAGCACCCCAAGGAGGCCTACGAGCTGGCCAAGTGGCTGACGGCCCCGGAGCAGCAGAAGCGGATCTTCAAGGAGACCGGCAACCTGCCGAGCCAGCCGAAGGTCTACCAGGACGCCGAGGTGCAGGCGACCGTCAACGAGTACTTCAACTCCGCTCCGGTGGGCCAGATCTTCGCGACCTCGGCGGAGTCGCTGAAGCCGACCTACCGCGGCACGAAGGACTCGAAGGTCGGCCCGGTGTTCGCCACCGCGCTCACCCGCGTGGAGCAGGGCAAGCAGTCCGCGGCCGAGGCGTGGACGCAGGCCCTGAAGGAAGCGACGGACGCCGCCAAGTGACGGCTGTCCGCACGGAGACCGAGGCGGCCCCGGCCGTCTCGGTCTCGTCTTCCAAGGAGCCGAAGCGCTTCAAGCTGAGCAACTGGGACGCCAAGTACACGCCGTACCTGATCATCGCACCGTTCTTCCTGGTGTTCGGGATCTTCGGGCTCTACCCGCTGGTCTACACGGCGTGGGTGTCGCTGCACGAGTGGCAGCTGATCGACGGGAACCTGGGATTCGTCGGTTTCGCCAACTACGCCGAGCTCTTCGGCGACAGCAAGTTCTGGAACGCGCTGTTCAACACGCTCAGCCTGTTCGTGCTCTCGACGGTGCCGCAGCTGCTCGCGGCGCTCGGGCTCGCCGCGCTGCTCGACCGGGGACTGCGCGGAAGCGCGTTCTGGCGCGCGGGCGTCCTGCTGCCCAACGTCATCTCGGTCGCCGCGGTCGCGCTGGTGTTCGCGCAGTTCTTCGGCCGCGACTTCGGCATCGTGAACTTCCTGCTCGGCCTCGTCGGTGTCGACCCGGTCGACTGGCGCGCCGAGACCTGGGCCTCGCACCTCGCGGTGTCCACGATGGTCATGTGGCGCTGGACCGGCTACAACGCGCTGCTGTACCTGGCGGCCATGCAGTCGGTGCCCAAGGACATGTACGAGTCGGCCACTTTGGACGGTGCGTCGCGCTGGCGGATGTTCTGGTCGATCACCGTGCCGTCGATCCGCCCGACCATCCTGTTCACCGTCGTCACCTCGACGATCGGTGGTCTGCAGCTGTTCGCCGAGCCCGCGCTGTTCGACCCCGGGTTCGCCGCCAACAACTCCACCGGTGGTTCCGACCGGCAGTTCCAGACGCTGGTGCTCTACATGTACGAGAAGGGCTTCCGGTTGTTCGACGCCGGGTACGCGGCCACCATCGCGTGGATGCTGTTCGTGGTCGTCCTGCTGGTCGCGATCGTCAACTTCACGCTGACGCGGCGCATCGCGGGCAAGGAGTGATCGTGAAGAACGCGAAGGCAGGACCGCTGCTGTACGGGTTCCTGGTCGCCGTGCTCGCGGCGTCGGTGTTCCCGCTGTACTACTCGTTCATCGTGGCGTCGAAGGACAACTCGGTCCTCGGCGAGAAGGTCCCGCCGCTGGTCCCCGGCGGCAACCTGGCCGAGAACATCACCCGCGTCTTCGACACGGTCGACTTCTGGCTCGCCATGCAGAACTCGTTCATCGTGGCGTCGACCGTGGCGATCTCGAACGTCGTGCTGGGCACGCTCGCCGGGTTCGCGTTCGCGCGGCTGCGGTTCAGGGGCCGCGACTCGCTGTTCCTGGTCGTGCTCGGCACCGCGATGGTGCCGACGCAGCTCGGCGTGATCCCGCTGTACATGCTGATGTCGGACCTCGACTGGTACGGCACGCTGCAGGCGGTCATCGTGCCGGTGCTGATCGGGTCGTTCGCGGTGTTCTGGATGCGCCAGGCGTGCGAGGAGACCGTGCCGTACGAGCTGATCGAGGCCGCGCGCGTCGACGGCTGCTCGGTGCTGCGGACGTTCTGGCACGTCGGCTTCCCGGCGGTGCGACCGCAGGCGGCCGTCCTCGGCATGTTCACGTTCATGACGGCGTGGAACGACTTCTTCTGGCCGTTGATCGTGCTGGACCCCAACGACAGCCCGACGGTGCAGGTCGCGCTGTCGACGCTCGCCAGCGGCTACTACACCGACTACTCGTTGATGCTCGCCGGCGCCTCCATCGCGGTGCTGCCGGTGATCGCGATCTTCGTCCTGCTGTCGCGCCAGATCGTCGGCGGCATCATGCAGGGCGCCGTAAAGGGATAGAACACCGCAGGGATCAAGCCACGAGGATGTGACTGAATGACGACCGACTCGGACGTCGAGGTCGGGCGGGAGGTGCTGACCTTCCCACCGGACTTCCTGTGGGGGGCGGCCACCGCGGCGTTCCAGATCGAGGGTTCGACCACCGCGGACGGTCGTGGCGCCTCGATCTGGGACACGTTCGCCGCGACGCCCGGCAAGGTGCTGGCCGGTGACACGGGTGACCCGGCCTGCGACCACTACAACCGCTACGCCTCCGACGTGGAGCTGATGAAGTCGCTGGGGCTGGCTTCGTACCGGTTCTCCGTGGCGTGGCCGCGGATCCAGCCGAGCGGCAGCGGCGCGGTCGAGGAGCGCGGGCTCGCGTTCTACGACCGGCTGGTGGACTCGTTGCTGGAGAAGGACATCCAGCCGCTGGTCACGCTGTACCACTGGGACCTGCCGCAGGTGCTGGAGGACTTCGGGGGCTGGCGCAACCGCGACACCGCCTACCGCTTCGCCGAGTACGCCGCCATCGTGCACGAACGGCTCGGCGACCGCGTGCAGGCGTGGACCACGCTGAACGAGCCGTGGGTCTCGGCGTTCCTCGGCTACGGCAACGGCATCCACGCACCGGGCGTCACCGACGCCGTGGCGTCCCTGCAAGCCGCGCACCACCTGCTGCTGGCGCACGGCCTCGCCACGCAGGCGTTGCGCGCGCAGGCACCCGACTCGCACCGCCTGTCGATCGTGCTGAACTTCAGCACCATCTGGGGCGACGGCGACTCGGAGGCCTCCCGGGAGGCCGTGCGCAAGGTCGACGGGCTGCAGAACCGCATCCTGCTCGACCCGGTCCTCGGCCGCGGCTACCCGCTCGACGTCCTGCAGGACACGACGTGGCTGGGCGACTGGACGAACGTGGTGCGCGACGGGGACATGGAGACCATCGCGACCCCGATCGACTGGATCGGCGTGAACTACTACAACCCGACCCGCGTCGCGCCGGCCGACCCCGACCACGTGCCCGCCGGGCCGCACGCGGGTCTGCGCGGTGTCACGATCGAGCCGCCGCAGGGCGAGCTCACCGGGTTCGGGTGGGAGCAGAACGCCGACGCCTTCACCGAGCTGCTGGTGCGCCTGTCCCGCGACGCGGGCGGGGTGCCGCTGGTGGTCACGGAGAACGGCTCCGCGTTCCCGGACGTCGTCGACGCCGCGGGCCGCGTGAACGACGTGCAGCGGACGAAGTACCTGGTGGACCACGTCCGCGCGGTGCACAGGGCGATCTCCGAGGGCGCCGACGTCCGCGGCTACCTCGCGTGGTCGCTGCTCGACAACTTCGAGTGGGCGGCCGGGTACTCGCAGCGGTTCGGGATCGTGCACGTCGACTTCGAGACGCAGCAGCGCACGATCAAGGAGAGCGCGGTCGCGCTGTCCAGGATCATCGGGCAGAACGGGCTTCCCGCCCGCGGTTACACCGTTTAGCCCCTTGCTCGGGCCGAGGGGTCTCGCGCTCTCACCCGCGGACACGTCCGTGCCGCGGGTGAGAGCGCTCTCTTGTCTAGCGCCTGCGCAGGACCCTCGGGTCGGCGTGCAGGTTCTCGCCGAGCCGGATGGTGATGAACTCGTTGTCGTCCGGTTTGCCCGGGTTGCGACCCGACGACGACGGGAAGTTGTTGTCGTTGAGCACCGCGATCGTGCGGTCGTCGAGGATCGTGACGTCCTCGATCGTGACGAACGGGAACCTGAACGGGTTCGCCTGCCCGCCGACGTGCTTCGGGTTGGCGAGGTCCAGCAGGTCGGCGACCAGGGTCTTGTCGAGCGCGCCGTCGCGGTCGCGGTCGCGCTTGTCGGCGAGGTGGACGCGCTTGACGATCGCGTCGGCGCCCTGCGCGCCGTCCCGCTCGATGACCAGCAGCCGGTTGGCGTCCACGGCGATGGCGTCCCCGATCGCGAAGTTCGGGTCCTCCAGCCGGTACTTCCAGGTCGTGCCGGTGAAGGCGCCGCTCGCGACGTCGAACTCGTTGAGGCGCAACGTTCCCGGCGCGTCACCGGCGACGGTGCCCTCCAGCAGCGCGTTGATCCTCTTCCCGTCCGGCGAGAGCGTGATGCCCTCGAACCCCTTGCTGCCACCCAGGTTCGGGTTGCCGGCGGGGTTCTCCGGGGCGCGCACACCCGGCAGGGGGACCGGCGGGGACATCAGCCGGCCCGCGCGGTCGAAGTGCAGCAGGTACGGGCCGAACTCGTCGCCCATCCAGTAGGTGCCGTCGGGTCGGCGGGTGATCGACTCGACGTCGAGGTCGGCGCCGGTGATCACCCGGTCCGGCCGGGTGAGCGGGAACGGGATGTGGCCGTGCGGGTCGGTCAGCGTGACGCCGCCTACCACGTCGACGGTGTTCTTCGCGAAGTCCGGCGCGATGCGGTGGATGCGCAGCAGGAAGTCCGCGCTGTTGGCCCTGGTGCCGTACCCGTTGTCGGAGATGGCGTCGAAGGTGCCGTCACCGTTGCGGACGAGACCGCTGAAGCCCTGGACCGGCTGGTCGGCGAACGGCGGCGTGACCCCGTTGATCGGCGCCGTGCCCAGCGCCGAGCCGCTCGGTTCGCTGCCGGGCAGGAAGGTGAGCGCCGGGAGGGACGCGAAGTTCGTGAGCGTCGCCCGCCCCGGTGCCTTCCTGCTGACCTCGACCGGCGCGGCGGAGATGGGGGTGGCCAGCGCCGTGACGGTGAGCAGGGTGAGGCCTGCGGCCAGTGTTCTCCTCATGCCGCGACCCTATGACGAGCGTTTTACCCGCGGTTCGCCTCGCGGCAACAAGTTCCGTGAACTCTTGACGTCATGACGACGACCTGGCGCATGCGCTTCGAACTCAGCGACAGCCCCGGCGCGCTCGCCCGCGTCACCGTCCGGCTGGCCGCGGCCGACTGCAACGTCCTCGCGCTGCACGTGATCCCCGTCCCCGGCGGGGTGCTGGACGAGATCGTCGTGCGGGCGGGGGAAGGCGTGCTGCCCGCCGACCTGGTGGAGGCCGTGCGCAGCGAGGGCGGCAGGCGCGTCGGGATCACCAGGGCCGAGATGCGCGACCTCGTCGACGAACCGACGGCGGTGCTGCGCGCGGCGAAGATGGCGCTGACCGACCCGGACCGGACAGCGGAGGCGCTGCGGCAGGTCCTGGCCGCCGACGCGGTGACCTCCGGCGAGGCGACGGACGACCAGGTCCAGTTGGGAGAGTTGGTCGCCCGGCGCGGCTGGGCGAGGTTCACCCAGGTCGAGCTCACCCGCGCGCAGGCGTTCCTCGAGCTGCTGGACGCGCCGGCGCCCTCGCTGCGCGGGATGCTCAGCGACGACGGCGTGGCACTGGTCCTGCGGCCCGGCGTGGCCGAGGACGAGGAGGCCGTCACCGGCCTGCACGCCCGCTGTTCGATGAGGACGTTGTTCAACCGCTACCACGCGGGCATGCGCACGCTGCCCCGCCGCTGGGTGCACCGGCTGCTCGACCCGCCGCGCGGCACCACGACCCTCGTCCAGTGCGGCGACCAGGTGGTGGCGCTCGGTCAGCTCATCCACACCGGAACGCCCGAGTGCGCCGAGATCTCGTTGCTCGTGGAGGACGCCTGGCAGCACCGCGGCGTCGGCGCGGCCCTGCTCGCCGCGCTCGCGTCCGAGGCCCGTGCCGCGGGGTTCGCGGAACTCGTCGCGTGGTGCCTGCCCACGGAGACCGCTCTCGTGAGGACGGCCGCCCGCGCGGGCCTCGCCGCCACGACACGCCGGGAGGACGGACTGCTGCGGGTGTCCATCGCCCCACGTGGACGTGCGCTCACGACACCGGTGGTGGCTGTCGCGGGCGAAAAAACACGATGAACAGCGCGGAAACCCTCCTCGGAGATCGCTTGCGGCTAAGCTGCTCGGCGACTCAAAGGTTTTCATCGAGGAGTGGTGGTGCTCGTGTCCAACCACGCGCGTCCGACGTTGGAAGACGTTGCCGCGAGGGCAGGGGTCTCCCGCGCCACGGCGTCCCGGGTGCTGAACGCGTCACCCCGCGTGAGCCCCGAAGCGCTCGAGGCGGTCAACGCCGCCGTCCTGGCTCTCGGCTACCAGCCGAACCGGGCCGCGCGGGCACTGGTCACCCGTCGCACCGGCGCCGTGGCCGTGGTGTTCTCCGAACCCGAGCCCAAGATCTTCGATGACCCGCACTTCGCACGCCTGATCCGCGCGGGTGCCCGCGCTCTCGCGGACGTCGACGTGCAGATGGTGCTCATGCTGGTGCACTCGCTGGACGACCAGGCGCGCGCACACCGGTTCCTGGCAGGCGGTCACGTCGACGGCGCGCTGGTGTTCGCACCGCACCGCAACGACGAGCTCGTGTCGATCGTGAAGAAGCTGCCGCTGCCGGTCGTGTACGCCGGTAAGCCGTGGGGGTCGTTGCGGGGCATGCACCTCGTCGACAACGACAACGAGGGCGGCGCCGTGGTGGCGACCAAGCACCTGAAGTCGCTCGGCCGCAAGAAGATCGTCCACGTCTCCGGCCCGCTCGACGAGATGTCCGCCATAGACCGCCTGAACGGCTTCAAGTCCGCGCTGTCGTTGGACGACAAGGCAGCCGCGAAGCTCACCGAGGACGGCGGGTTCACCAGGGAGGGCGGCCGCAAGGCCATGTCCGTCCTGCTGGCGAAGTTCCCCAACCTCGACGCCGTGTTCGTGGCGTCCGACCTCATGGCCGCCGGCGCGCTGGAGACGTTGCACGAGGCGGGCAAGCGCGTGCCGCAGGACGTCGCGGTCGTGGGCTTCGACGACCACGTCGCGATAGCCGAGCACACGACGCCGCCGCTGACGTCCGTGCGGCAGGACTCGGACGAGCAGGTCAAGCACATGGTCGAGCACCTGATGAAGCTGCTGCGCGACGAGACGGTCAAGAAGAAGCAGCAGATGCTGCCGACGGTGCTGGTGCGGCGCGAGTCGGCCTGAGCGCGGACGACCCCGGCAGAGCCGGCACGCGGCTCGACCCGCCTGCGCTGTCACCCCTGAAGGGCTAACCCATGTTCTTGCAGGTGGGCGGCGGCAACGGGTTGAGCGGGCTGCACGGCCAGCCGGAGGACGACGGCGCCGTGGTCGTCGCGGTGGGCTGAGGTGGCGGCGGCTGCTCCTGGTTCGTCACGGCCGGCGGCGGGGTGGTCTTCCTCGGCGGCGGCTGCGTGCTCGGCGGCGTGCTGCTCGTGCTCGGCGGGGCGCTGCTGACGGTGGTCGAGATCTCCGTCGTGCTCGGCGGTGTCGAGCTGGTGGAACCGACCCAGGTGGAGTCGGGCGTTCTGCTCAACGGGTCGTCGGCGGAAACGCCGTGGATCGCCATGCCCACCAGCACTCCGAGC
This sequence comes from Lentzea sp. DG1S-22, assembly GCF_036321065.1. Taxonomy (NCBI): domain Bacteria; kingdom Bacillati; phylum Actinomycetota; class Actinomycetes; order Pseudonocardiales; family Pseudonocardiaceae; genus Lentzea; species Lentzea sp. DG1S-22. The sequence continues at coordinate 7,785,092 of NZ_CP143276.1, forward strand.
AACGCGGAACCGAGCACGGCGGAACCGCCTGCGGTCCACAGTGCGCGCACAGCGGTCCTCCTTGGGATGCTCACGGTTGGAAGTCAGACGGTCACGCCCCGGCAGGTTACCGGCTGACCCGGTCGCAGGAGAACGCTCGTCCGGGTGCCTTATCGGCTGCCCGACGGTCCCGGTTGAGTGATCGCCGTCATTCCACCGTGATCCGGGCAAGTACCAAACTGGCCCCGGAAAGCCCTGCCACCAGCACTGTTCCGGTCATGTGCCACGTCGGAGCGTCACCCGTGCAGGTGAACACCTCGGTGAAGCGCTGCGAGGAGCACGTGACGAACGGGACCGACGTGAGGGCGATCGACGAGGCGGCGACCCCGCCGAGCACCGCGGAGCCGAACGTGCGCATGAGAGGGAACGCGGCGTTCGCGGTGCCGACCGCCGCGATGGCGAACAGCAGCGGCACCGGTCTGGGGAACAGGCCGGTCAGCGCGCAGCCGACCATCAGGACGCCGAGCACGGCCTGGCCGATCCTCGCCTGTGTCGCCACGGTTACGGACCCTAACAACTCCGTAAGCTCTTTCCGGTCCGGTTTGCGCCAGTATTTTCGGTATGCGCCATCGTCGATTCCTGATTCCCGTCTCAGTTCTCCTGGTCGTCGCCCTCGGGATCGGGCTGTACCTGTTCCAGCCCTGGCGGCTGTTCACGGTTCGCCAAACGAACGACGCGCTCCTGGTGCCCACCGCGACCTCGCAGATGACGTCTTCCGCCGCTTCGGCGCCGGCCTCGGAAACGCCGAAGCAGGTCGCCGAAACGCCGGAGGAGATCGCGGCGGGGCAGTGGCGCTCGCTCGAACACGCGACCACCGGCAAAGCGAGCCTCATCGCGCTGCCCGGCGGCCGCCATTCCGTCCAGTTCGCGTCGCTGAACACCAGCGATGGCCCTGACCTGTACGTTTACCTGTCCCCGCACGCCTCGGACTCGTCCGAGAAGACGTTCGGCCAGGGATTCACGAGCCTCGGCAAGCTGAAGGGAAACCGCGGCGACCAGGTGTACGAAATCCCTTCCGGTGTGGACGTGTCCACCATTCGGAGCGTGGTGATCTGGTGCCAGAGGTTCTCCGCGGGCTTCGCCGTGGCCCCACTGGAACAAGCCTGAAACACCAGGCGGTCATCCGTTCTCTTCGCACTGTTGACTTTCTTGGTCTAGACCACATAACGTCAACGGACACAACATCGTCCCTTGCCGATGGGCGTGCGGAAGCCCCGTTGGCGAGGAGCACGGCTCACCGCGTGGGCCCACTGCGGCGGTGACGCGGCTCCGGCTCTCCCCGGAGCCGCGTCACCCCCGCGGGCGTTTTACTGTTGTTCGTGCACTCCAGGACCGTGGCGATCCACTACGTGCGCGCGGCACTGCGCGCGTGCCCGGACCCGTCCACCGTCCTGCGGGGCGCGGGCATCCCGCCGAGCCTGCTGGACGACGACAGGGCGCGCGTGACGCCCGCCCAGTACACGACGTTCATCCAGACCCTCTGGGAAGTCCTCGACGACGAGTTCATGGGCTTCGGACCGCGCCCGTCCAAGCGCGGCACGTTCGCGATGATGTGCCTGCTCGCCGTGCACTGCCCGGACCTCGAATCGGCCCTGCGGCGCGGCCTCGCCTTCTACGCGCTGTTCGACGAACCGCTGGAGCTCGCGCTCGTCGACGGCCGCTTCACGCTGCACATCCCCGGCGACCCCGACCACTTCCTGACCGAGTCGCTGCTGGTGCTGTGGCACCGCTTCTCGTCGTGGCTGATCGGCCGCCGCATCCCGTTGCGGGGCGCCGAGTTCGCCTACCCCGAACCCGCGCACGCCGCCGAGTACCACCTGATCTTCGGCTGCCCGCTGGCGTTCGGCGCACCCGCCACCGCGATCACGTTCGACCCGAGGTTCCTGCGCATGCCCGTGGTGCAGGACGAGGCCGCGTTGCGGCGCTTCCTGCGGCACTCGCCGGCGGACCTGCTCTCGCGCCGCGACCACGGCGCGGACACGGCGGGGCACGTGCGGCGGCTGCTCGGGCGCGGGGTGACGGGGCTGGAGGCCGTGGCGGCCCAGCTGGGCGTGTCGGCGCCGACGCTGCGGCGCAGGCTCGCCGCGGAGGGGACGTCGTTCCGCGAGGTGCGCGAACAGCTGCTGCGCGACCAGGCGGTCGCCTCGCTGGTGCGGGGCGGGGAGTCGGTGGAGGAGCTGGCGCTGCGCCTCGGGTTCTCCGAGGCGAGCGCCTTCCACCGGGCCTTCAAGAGGTGGACCGGGTCCTCACCCGGCTCCTACCGCGCCTAGAACCTGTCGCGCTCCCGCAGCGAAGCCGGAGGCCGGAACCGCTCGCCGTACGTGTCGGCGAGGTAGTCCGCCCGCTCCACGAACGCCTGCACGCCGCAGGAGTTGATGAACTGCAGCGTGCCACCGGTCCACGGGGCGAAGCCGAACCCGAAGATCGAGCCGATGTTCGCGTCCGCCACCGACGTCAGCACGCCCTCGTCCAGGCACCGCACGGTCTCCAGCGACTGCACGAACAGCAGCCGGTCGCGAACGTCCTGTTCGGACACCCCGGCGTCGGCCTTCGCGTACCGGGTCGTGAGCTCGGGCCAGAGGAACTTCCTGCCGCCCTCAGGGTACTCGTAGAACCCGGCACCGGCCGACTTCCCGCTGCGCCCCAGCGACACCATCTCGCGGATGAGGTCGTAGGCCGCGCTCTCCGACACCAGCGACGGGTCGTCCGCGAGCGTCTGGTCGTGGATCTTCAGCTGCAGCGACAGCGTCACCTCGTCCGACACCGCCAGCGGGCCGACGGCCATGCCGGACTTCTTGGCGACGTTCTCGATCAACGCCGGCGAGACGCCCTCGGCGAGCATCGTGATCGCCTCGATCACGTACGTGCCGAACGTCCGGGAGGTGTAGAAGCCGCGCGAGTCGTTGACCACGATCGGCGTCTTCCCGATCTGCCGCACGTAGTCCAGCGCGCGCTGGAGCGTCTCCTCGGACGTCTTCTCGCCGCGGATGATCTCCACGAGCCGCATCTTCGGCACCGGCGAGAAGAAGTGCAGGCCGATGAACCGCTCCGGCGCCGTCACCGCGGACGCGAGACCGGTGATCGGCAGCGTCGAGGTGTTGGACGCGATCACCGCGTCCGGCAACGCCTTCGCCTCGGCCGCGGGCAGCACCTCGTTCTTCAGCTCGCGGTTCTCGAAGACCGCCTCGATGACGAGGTCGCAGCCCGCGAGGTCGTCGTCGGAGTCGGTCGGCGTGATGCCGTCCAGGCCCTGTGCGCCCTTGCGGGCCGACTCCAGCGTGACGTCCTTCAGGACCACCTCGATGCCCGCCTTCGCGGACACCTCGGCGATCCCCGCGCCCATCATGCCCGCGCCCAGCACGCCGAGCTTGCCCACGCGCTTGCCCGTGGCGGACGCGCGGCCGTTGACCTCGTTGAGGTTGAACCAGAACGCGGTGATCATGTTCTTGGAGACCTGGCCGGACGCCAGCTCCAGGAAGTAGCGCGCCTCGATCTTCAGCGCCGTGTCGAAGTCGACGTACGCGCCCTCGACGGCCGCCGCCATGATCTTCTCCGGCGCCGGGTAGACGCCGTGCGACTTCTTGCTCAGCACGGCGGGAGCGGCCGCGAGGACGCCGTAGCTGTTGGGGTCGGCGAACTTGAGGTCCGGCACGCCCGCGCCCTGCACGTCCCACGGCTGCGTCGGCGCCGGGTTCGCCTTGATCCACGCACGCGCCTCGGAGAGCAGCTCCTCGCGCGTGTCCACGAGCTGGTGCACGATCCCGGCCTGCAGCGCGCGTTCCGGACGCAGCTGCTTGCCCTCCATGAGCAACGGCAACGCCTTCTGCACGCCCAGCAGGCGCACCATGCGCGTGACGCCACCGCCGCCGGGCAGCAGGCCCAGCGTCGCCTCGGGCAGGCCGACGCGGATCTTGTCGTCGTTCAGCAGGATCCGGCGGTGCGCGGCGAGGGCGATCTCGAACCCGCCGCCGAGCGCGGTGCCGTTGATCGCGGCCACGACCGGCTTGCCGAGCTTCTCCAGGCGCCGCAGCTGCGCCTTGAGCTCCTCCACGCCGTCCAGCGCCTGCGAGACGTTCTCCGGCGTGATCGCGATGAGCACGTTCAGGTCGCCGCCGGCGAAGAACGTCTTCTTGGCGGACGTGACGATCACGCCGGTGATGTCGTCGGCCTCGAGCTTGGCGACCGAGTCGCCCATCAGCTCGCGGTACTCGTCGTTCATCACGTTGGCGGAGCCGGACATGTCCATCGTCAGGGTGACGATGCCGTCGGCGTCCTTGTCGTAGTGGAACGGCATCTTCTAGACCCTCTCGATGATCGTGGCGATGCCCATGCCGCCGCCGACGCACAGCGTGGCGAGTCCGCGGCGCAGGTCCCGGCGCTCCAGCTCGTCGAGCAGCGTGCCGAGGATCATGCAGCCGGTGGCGCCGAGCGGGTGGCCGAGCGCGATGGCGCCGCCGTTGACGTTGACCTTGTCCTCGGGGATGTCCATGTCCCGCAGGAACTTCAGCACGACCGAGGAGAACGCCTCGTTGACCTCGAACAGGTCGATGTCCTCGACCGAGAGGCCCGCCTTGTCCAGGGCCTTGCGCGCGGACGGCGCCGGTCCGGTGAGCATGATCGTCGGCTCGGTGCCCACGACCGCGACGGACACGATCCGCGCGCGCGGCGTGAGGCCCAACGCCCGGCCGGCGGCCGCGGAGCCGATCAGCATCGCGGCGGCGCCGTCGACGATCTGCGAGGAGTTGCCCGGCGTGTGCACGTGGCTGATGCGCTCGACGGTGGGGTAGCGGTCGATCGCGACGGTGTCGTAGCCGAGGTCGCCGTGGAACTGGAAGCTGGGCTTGAGCCTGCCCAGCGACTCCACCGTCGACTCGGGACGGATCGTCTCGTCCTCCTTGAGCACCACCGTGCCGTTCTGGTCGACGACCGGCACGACGGACCGCTCGAACCAGCCGTTCTTCTGCGCCTCGAACGCCCGCGCGTGCGACCGCGCCGCCCACTCGTCGACGTCGGTGCGGGAGAAGCCCTCCAGCGTCGCGATGAGGTCGGCCGACACGCCCTGCGGCACGAACGACAGGTCGAAGTTCGTCTGCGGGTCGATCGCCCACGCGCCGCCGTCGGAGCCCATCGGCACGCGCGACATCGACTCGACGCCGCCCGCCACCACCAGGTCCTCGAACCCGGACGCGACCTTGGCCGCGGCGAGGTTCACCGACTCGAGCCCGGACGCGCAGAACCTGTTGAGCTGCACACCGGCCGGGCGCTGGTCCCAGCCCGCGGCCAGCACCGCCGTGCGGGCGATGTCGCCGCCCTGCTCCCCGAGCGGGGACACGACGCCGAACACGACGTCGTCCACCGCGGAGGTGTCGAGGGAGTTGCGTTCGGACAGCGCGCGCAGCACACCGGCGGCCAGATCCACGGGCTTGACGCTGTGCAGCGACCCGCGCTTCCCCTTGCCGCGCGGCGTGCGCACCGCGTCGAAGATCAAGGCTTCGCTCATGGTCCTCACGCTAGGCCCGCCCCGCCGAGCTGGCCATGACCGTGGAGGGTGACCGATTAGCTCACCTGGAACTCCATGTACTCGGGATCCTCGGCCTGCCGGAACCCGAGCCGCCGGTAGAGCCTGCGAGCGGGCAGGTTGTCCTCCCAGACCCGCAGGACGACGACCTTCCAGCCCTGCTCCGCCGCCCACGCCAGAACGGTCCTGACCAGGCTTTCCCCGATGCCGCGGCCGCGGTGGGAGGCGCGCACCCACATCGAGTAGAGGTAGAGCCCCTCCGGCTTTCCGGTGGCCGCGACCAGGGCGACGGGGTCGGGGTCGAGCGCGACGACCTTCAGCCCCTCGGCCGCGCGGTCGCGCCACTCGTCCTCGCCGTACCGCTGCTCGGCCGCCAGCGCGGACCCGAACTCCTCGGGGTCGCTGGACAGCGCCTCCAGGCGGATGTCGCGCCACAGCCGCCACTCGTCCGGCGCGACCTGATGGATCTGCATACCGAGCAGTCTGGACGACCGGGGTGGGAATTTCGCTCAGTTTTTCGGGTGACGACCTGGCGCGCCGGTCATGGCGTGGACCACCGCCCGGTGGTTTCGTGGACCGCATGGCAGAGCGTCGATCGCGGTGGATGGACAGCGACCTGGACCAGTTGCGCCAGCTCGCGCGCACGTTCTTCGAGAAGGAGGTCACGCCGCACGCGGAACGCTTCGCCGAGCAGAAGCAGGTCGACCGCGAGCTGTGGCTCAAGGCCGGTGAGCTCGGGCTGCTGTGCCTCTCCATCCCCGAGGAGTACGGAGGCGGCGGCGGGACGTTCGCCCACGAGGCCGTGCTGCTCGAGGAGCAGGCGCGCGCCGGCGACAGCTCGTGGGGCAACAGCGTGCACAGCGGCATCGTCGCCCACTACCTCAACTCCTACGGCACCGAGGAGCAGAAGCGGCGCTGGCTGCCGAAGCTCGCCTCGGGTGAGCACGTCGGCGCGATCGCGATGACCGAGCCCGGCGCGGGCTCCGACCTCCAGGGCATCCGCACGAAGGCGATCCGCGAGGGCGACGAGTACGTCATCAACGGCTCGAAGACGTTCATCACCAACGGCGCGCTCGCCGACCTCGTCATCGTGGTGGCCAAGACCGACCCTGCGCAGGGCGCCACCGGCATCTCGCTGCTCGTCGTCGAGAACGACATCCGGCGCGGCCGCGTGCTCGACAAGGTCGGCATGAAGGGGCAGGACACCGCCGAACTGTTCTTCGACGACGTCCGCGTGCCGGCGGACAACCTCCTCGGCGGCCAGGAGGGCCTCGGGTTCGTCCAGCTCATGCAGCAGCTGCCGCAGGAACGCCTCATCATCGGCGTCTGCTGCATCGCGGGCATCGAGGCGGCCGTCGACCTCACGCTCGGGTACGTGAAGGAGCGCAAGGCGTTCGGCAAGGAGCTGATCAAGTTCCAGAACACCCGCTTCAAGCTGGCCGAGTGCGCGACCGAGGCGTCCGTGACCAGGGCGTTCATCGACGAGTGCATCGAGAAGCACCTGCGCGGCGAACTGGACGTGCCGACCGCCGCGATGGCGAAGTGGTGGGCCAGCGACCGGCTGAGCAGGGTCGTCGACGAGTGCGTGCAGCTGTTCGGCGGCTACGGCTACATGAACGAGTACCCGATCGCACGTGCCTGGTCCGATGCCCGCGTGCAGCGGATCTACGGCGGCACGAACGAGATCATGAAGGAAATCATCGCGAGGTCCCTGTGAGCGGGCCTCTGGAGGGGTTGCGCGTCGTCGAGCTCGCGGGCCTCGCGCCCGCGCCGTTCGCGTGCATGGTGCTCGCCGACCTGGGCGCGGACGTGGTGCAGGTCTGCAAGCCGGGGAGCCGGTCGACGGTTCCCGGCGACTTCCTGGGCCGCAACCGGCGCTCCGTCGCGATCGACACCCGCACCCCCGAGGGCGCCGATCTGGTGCTGCGGCTGGTCGAACGCTCGGACGTGCTGGTGGAGGGCTTCCGGCCGGGTGTCACCGAGCGCCTGGGCATCGGCCCGGCCCAGTGCCTCGCCCGCAACCCGCGCCTCATCTACGGGCGCATGACCGGGTGGGGTCAGGACGGGCCCCTCGCAGACCGCGCCGGCCACGACATCAACTACATCGCCGTCGCGGGCGCGCTGGAGCCTCTGGGCCGGGCCGGCGGGCCGCCGTCGTTCCCGATCAACCTGCTCGGCGACTTCGGCGGGGGAGGGCTGCTGCTGGCCCTCGGCGTGCTCGCCGCGCTGTATGAGAGGGAACGCTCCGGGCGCGGTCAGGTCGTCGACGCGGCCATGGTCGACGGGGCGGCGCTGCTGACGACGTTCCTGCACGGGATGCGGTCCGCGGGCATGTGGCCGGGCGGGCGCGGCGAGAACATGCTCGACGGTGGAGTGCCGTTCTACGACGTCTACGAGGCCGCGGACGGCGGGTACGTGGCCGTGGGCGCGCTGGAGGAGAAGTTCTACGCCGACCTCGTGCGCGTGCTGGGGCTGGAGGACGCACCCTCGCGCAACGACCCCGCGAACTGGCCTGAGCTGCGGGAACGCATCACCGCGGCGGTGAAGACCCGGTCGCGCGACGAGTGGGCGGGCCTCGCGGAGGACACCGACGCCTGCCTGGCGCCCGTGCTGACCCCGGACGAGGCGGCACGTCACCCGTACAACGCGGAACGTTCCACTTTCGTGGACGTCGGTGGCGCGCTGCACCCGGCTCCGGCGCCCCGCTTCGACCGCACGCCGACGGCCGTTCCGACCCCTCCGGTGTCCGCGGGGGTGAACACCGGGGAAGTGCTTGCCGACATGGGTGTGTCCGCCGACCGAATTATGGAACTGCGGCGGTCTGGAGTAATTGGATGAATGGCCGGGCGCGCATTAATTGCGCCACGAGGGCGTGACGGAGCGTGAAGGCGGCGGTTCGGCATCCGGGTGAGGCCCGGTGCACCAGGTTCTGTCCAAGCTGTGGGATGCGAGGGAGTCCGTGTTCACCTCGTGCCCAGGACATCGGCGCTGCTGACGCCCCGCTTTAGCCGCCATTCGGGTGACATTGGGCGCCCCGCAGGCGTGCGCCCCTGGTCGATCGCCGCTGTGGTTGGGCGTGGTCGTTGTTCATCGCAAGGGTGAATGGTGGACCATGTCGGGTGACACGGGCGGTCCGCCGCCTGACCGGTGAGCGACATGGACGGAGAGGTACCTGTGAACCTCAAGAAGGTGCTAGTGCTGGCGGGCGTCGCGCTGGTGCTGTTCCTCCTGATCACCCGGCCCGAAGAGTCCGCTTCGGCGGTCCAGACGGCTCTCGGCTGGCTGCGGGAGGGCGCGGAGTCGATCATCACCTTCGTCAGGAGCCTCTTCGGCACGGCGACCCCCATCGCCTAGTGACGCACCGTGATCCTCGACCGTTCGCGTTGAGCCGGACGGGTGGAATGCGGCCAATCACGCACTGGTAACGGGTGTTCTGAGGATTCAGGGTCTGGCGATTGTCAGACCTACCGAATACCTTCCGCTGCAATGGCCGATCCCCGACCGACGAGGAGGCATGGATGGTCGAGGACTCCGGGGTCCACGAGCTCTTGAAGCAGTGGGCGGCTGAACGGTCTGATGACGCAGAGATGCAGGAGGTGAACCGGATCAAGAACGCGTGGCTCGCTGAGGCTCCCCCTCGGCGCCGGGCATCCCCGTGCAGCGGGGTGCCGCACGGAGCGGGCCGCGTGGCTTGGTCAAGGTCGACTCGGCGGATCCGGCCTACGTGGCCGCGATGCGCAAGCGGGCGCCGGAGGCACCCGAGGCGTTGCTCGCCGCCGCGGCGAGCTACTGGCAGCTGGTGGGCGACGTCGCCGAGGCCGAGCAGTGGTGGGACGCGGGCATCAGCCCGCTGGACCAGCGCGCGCTCGACTACCGCGCGGCCGGCCTCACGCCCGCCGACCTCGGGAGGCGCCTGGGACCGATGACGGTTCTCCAGCACCTTCGCCGTGGCTCCGCCGCGGCCTGGTGCGTCGCACGTCTGCAGAGGCAGCGCCGGGACGGCGTGGCATAAGAGGAACGGGCTGCCGGAGGCGGCAGCCCTGTACCCATCCCCACGGGTGGCCTCCTGTCAGGAGGCCTCACCCCAGTAGTGTGGAGGTCGTGCGCGGCCTCCTTACTCCCCAGCGTGTGCTGATCGCGCTCGCCTGTCTGGCGGCGCTGATCGTCTGCTGCGGGCTCGCGTACTGGCAGTGGCAGCGCTTCGAGTCCTCCAGCGGCACGTTCCAGAACCTCGGGTACGTGCTCCAGTGGCCGCTCTTCGGCCTCTTCCCCCTCTTCATGGTGTGGCGTTTCCGCCGCCTGGCACGCCAGCGCCGTGACGAGGCTCTCTCCGCACCGGAGCCGGTTGCGGCCGCCGCCGAGCCGGTGACTACCGTTGACGCCGTCAAACCCGCGCCCGTCGAGCACTTCGACGACGAAGAAGACGCGGAGCTCGCGGCCTACAACCGCATGCTCGCGAACCTCAACGCGCGGGACGGTCGTTGAGCGAAGGCGGGCAGATGAAGGGTGCGTTGACCCGGTTCAGGGTCATGGCTTACGTGGTCGGTGTCTTCCTGCTGCTCCTGGTCGTGGCGATGGTGCTCAAGTACGCCGCGGACATGGACGGCGCGATGAAGGTCGTCGGCCCGGTCCACGGCTTCCTCTACGCCATCTACCTGGTGCTTTCCGTAGACCTGGCGCTGAAGCTGCGCTGGTCGATCAAGGGCACGGCGCTCGTGCTGATCGCCGGCACGATCCCGTTCCTGTCGTTCTGGGCGGAGCGCAAGGTGGTCGAGAAGACGGCGCAGGGCGTGCCGCTGTGACGTTCGGCCTGCTAGCGTCTGGGGCAACCAACTGAACACGGCCGTCGATGTCGCGCGGGAGAGCTCCACCGCTGCCGGTTTCCGGCGTGGGGAGCGCCGAAGGAGCAACTCCTCCCCGGAATCTCTCAGGTCCCCGTACCGCGCGACGAAGGCAACTCTGGAAAGCAGGCTCGTCAGCAGCCTCGCCCACGGTGCAAGCCACTCCGGTGGTGAAGCTCTCAGGCTCATGACAGAGGGGGAGGCTCTCTCAGACGAGGAGTCTCTGATGGACCGTGTCATTCTTCTGTTGCCTCAGCCGGCCTGCTCCGGCTCTTCGGCGCACCCTCAAGGAGCGTTCTGATGTCCCGCCTCACGCCTCTGAACGCCGAGCACGAGCAGCTCGGCGCGATGTTCACCGACTTCGCGGGCTGGCGGATGCCGCTGCGCTACTCGTCCGAGCTCGCCGAGCACCACGCGGTGCGCACCTCGGCGGGCCTGTTCGACCTCACGCACATGGGTGAGATCGTCCTGACCGGACCGCAGGCGGGCGAGGCGCTCGACTACGCGCTCGTCGGCCACATCTCCGCGCTGGCCGTCGGCAAGGCGCGCTACACGATGATCACCCAGGCCGATGGCGGCGTGATCGACGACCTGATCGTGTACCGCTTGGGCGACGAGGAGTTCATGGTCGTCGCGAACGCCTCCAACGCCGCGGTCGTGGCCGACGCGCTGGTGGAGCGCGCCGCCGGGTTCGACACCGCCGTCGCGGACAGGTCGACCGACTACGCGCTGATCGCGGTCCAGGGCCCGAAGTCCGTCGAGATCCTCGCCGGCCTGACCGACACCGACCTCTCGACGGTGAAGTACTACGCCTCGTACCCGTCGACCGTCGCGGGCGTCCCGGCGCTGCTCGCGCGCACCGGCTACACCGGCGAGGAGGGCTTCGAGCTGTTCGTCGCCCCGGCCGACGCCTCGGCCGTGTGGGCCGCGCTGCTGGAGGCGGGCCAGCCGCACGAGCTCAAGCCGTGCGGACTCGGCTGCCGCGACACGCTGCGCCTCGAAGCCGGGATGCCGTTGTACGGCAACGAGCTCACCACGTCGCTGACGCCCTACAACGCGAACCTCGGCCGCGTCGTGAAGCTCGACAAGCCGGGTGACTTCGTGGGCCGCGACGCCCTCGCGAAGGTGGCGGAGTCCGGTGTGGACTCGGTCCTGGTCGGACTGAAGACCCCCGAGCGGCGCGCCCCGCGCCACGGCTACGCGGTGCTGAACGGCGACGAGGTCGTCGGCGAGGTCACCTCGGGCGCCCTGTCCCCGACCCTCGGCTACTCGGTCGCGATGGCCTACGTGACCCGTGCGAGCTCCGAGCCGGGCACCTCACTGCTGGTGGACGTCCGCGGCAAGAAGCAGCCGGTCGAGGTCGTCGCACTTCCGTTCTACAAGCGCGCCAAGTAGGGAGATCCTCCAGATGTCCGACCAGTTCAACGCCTCCCTCGCGGAGTACGACCCCGAGGTTGCCGAGGCCGTCGCGGCCGAGCTGGCGCGCCAGCAGGGCACCCTCGAGATGATCGCCTCGGAGAACTTCACCCCGGTCTCCGTGCTGCAGGCCCAGGGCTCCGTGCTCACCAACAAGTACGCCGAGGGCTACCCCGGCCGCCGCTACTACGGCGGCTGCGAGCACGTCGACGTCGTCGAGCGCCTCGCCATCGAGCGCATCAAGTCGCTCTTCGGCGCCGGCTTCGCGAACGTCCAGCCGCACTCGGGCGCCCAGGCCAACGCGGCCGCCATGTTCGCGCTCCTGCAGCCCGGCGACACGATCCTCGGCCTGGACCTCGCGCACGGCGGCCACCTGACGCACGGCATGCGCATCAACTTCTCCGGCAAGCTCTACAACGTCGTGCCGTACCACGTCTCCGACGAAGACGGCCGCGTCGACATGGCCGAGGTCGAGCGCCTCGCGACCGAGCACCGCCCGAAGCTGATCGTGGCCGGCTGGTCCGCCTACCCGCGCCAGCTGGACTTCGCCGAGTTCCGCCGCATCGCGGACTCGGTCGAGGCGTACCTGATGGTCGACATGGCGCACTTCGCGGGCCTCGTGGCCGCGGGCCTGCACCCGTCGCCCGTGCCGCACGCGCACGTGACCACGACGACCACGCACAAGACCCTCGGCGGCCCCCGCGGCGGCGTGATCCTGTCGAACGACGCCGACATCGCCAAGAAGATCAACTCGGCGGTGTTCCCCGGCCAGCAGGGCGGTCCGCTGGAACACGTGATCGCGGCCAAGGCCGTGGCGTTCAAGCACGCCGCCTCGCCGGAGTTCGCCGACCGGCAGCGCCGCACGCTCGAGGGCGCCCGGATCCTGGCCGACCGGCTGTCGCAGGCCGACGTCGCGGCCGCCGGCGTGAAGGTGCTCACCGGGGGGACCGACGTCCACCTGGTCCTCGTCGACCTGGTCTCGTCCGAGTTGGACGGCAAGCAGGCCGAGGACGTGCTGCACCGGATCGGCATCACGGTGAACCGCAACGCCGTCCCGAACGACCCGCGTCCGCCGATGGTGACGTCCGGCCTGCGGATCGGAACGCCGGCGCTGGCCACCCGCGGGTTCGGTGAGGTGGACTTCGCCGAGGTGGCCGATGTGATCGCCGAGGCCTTGAAGCCCGGGGCGGCTGTGGAGGAGCTGCGGGCCCGGGTCGAGGTCCTGGCGGCCAAGCACCCGCTGTACTCGTCGCTCTGATTTCCTGGTCTTGTCGGACCCCCTGAGTAGCCTTTGGGCTCAGGGGGTCCTTCTTTTGGGGGGACCCTTGCGGTCGCCTGCGGCTCTGGGGTTGGCGTGGGTTTGTTGGCCGCCTTCGGCGTGCGCGTGGGTTGTGGGGCGTCCCCCTGTGCGGTTGGCGGCTGCCTGGTGGTTGTCCGCAGGTGGGTGCGGGTGGCTGCGCCTGTGCCGGTTTCGATTGCCGCCTGTTCCGGGGGTGCTCGGGTTGCCGGTGGCGGGATCGGCTTGCTGTTGAGCAGGTGCTTGCGGTTGCGAGGCGCTTCTTGGCTGGCTCGGCTTCGCCATCGCCACTGCTCGCCGTCGGCCTCGCGTGGCGACTGCTTCCCCTGCGCCCCCGCGGTGTACGACGAAGGGCGCCGCCTCTGTGGCGACGCCCTTCGCGACCCGGAGCGAGAACGACGGGAACCCCGGCCCCTTCCCCAGGGCCGGGGTGTCACCGTGTCAGGGTGTTGTGTGTCTCAGATGGACCGTCCTAACGGGAGTGTGTGGGTTACGCGGCGGGGGCCGTGACGCCGGGGGGCAGGCACTCCACGTTGCGCTTGCCGTCGGGCTGGATCACGAACCAGGTTCCGCCGACGCCCTGACCCTTCCAGGCGCCCGGCTTCGGGTCCTGGGAGTAGGCGTAGAGCGCCCAGCCGTCGATCGCGACCTGCTTCTTGCCGTCGGCGCGGGTGATCAGCGAGACGAGCTTCGGGTCGATGCCCTCGACCTGGGGAACCGTGTCCGAGAGGAGCGGCGGCCAGGTCACCGCGCACTGGTTGTTGCAGTTGGACTTGCCTTCCGGCTTCGGGGTGTCCTTGTCGAAGCGGTACATCGTGCGGCCGTCGCCGTCCTGGACCACGAGGCCCATCTTGTCGACGGGCTTGCCGACCAGCTTCAGCGAGCTGACCGGGGCGGCTGCAGGGGGCTGCGCCGCGGGCTGTGCGGCCGGGGTTTCCGGGGCCTGCTGCTGGACAGGGGTCTCGGGCGCCGCAGCGGGCTCCTGGAGTACCGGGGGCTGACCCACGTCGCCGTAGTCACCGAGGACGCCCAGGTCGGTTTCGGTCTGTGCCACCGGCTTGGAGTTGTTCGAGCCACTGCCCGTGGCGCTCCAGACACCCAGACCCAGCACAACTGCCAGTCCCGCGGCGAGCCCGATGGCAATGCGGTTACGTCGGATCACACTCATGTCCTCCTTGTCCATCCGTTCGCTCTATCGAGGCCATACGGGCGGGGTTGCGTCTCGGTTCAGAAACGAACCGAACCTCCTCGTCTCCCGAACGCCTGGCGGAGCCGGGTCGTGCAGGAGGTGCAGGGTGGTCGTCGCTGGTCAGCTGGCGGGAATGGCCGAACGGGTGCTGGGTGCGCCGTTGCCGATCGGAATTCGCGCCCGGGACGGGAGCGTGGCCGGGCCGCGGGACGGCACGGTGCTCGTGATCCGGTCGCGGGACGCGTTGCGGAGGCTCGTGTGGAGTCCGAACGAGCTCGGGCTCGCTCGCGCGTACGTGAGCGGGGAGCTCGACGTCGAGGGGATCTCGCGACCGGGCTCTCGCAGATCTGGGGGCTCGTGCGCCGGGGTGTGACCCGGCGGCCGCGGATCTCAGAGGTCGTGCGGCTCGCGGTGCGGCTGAAGGTGCTCGGGCCGAACCCCGACGCGCAGGAGGAGGCGCGGCTGCGGGGTGCGCTGCACACCAAGAGCCGCGACCGGGACGCGATCTCGCACCACTACGACCTGGGCAACGCGTTCTACCAGCTCGTGCTCGACCCGAGCATGGCCTGCTCGTGCGGGTACTTCACGTCCGAGGACGAGTCGCTCGAGCAGGCGCAGCACAACAAGCTCGACCTCGTGTGCCGCAAGCTCGGCCTGCGGCCGGGCATGCGCCTGCTCGACGTCGGGTGCGGGTGGGGTTCGATGATCATCCACGCGGCGAAGCACTACGGCGTGCACGCGACGGGTGTGACGATCGCCGCCCAGCAGCGCGCGCACGTCCTCGGGCGGATCGAGGCCGAGGGGCTGCGGGACCGCGTCGAGGTGCGGCTGCAGGACTACCGGTAGGTGCGCGACGAGCCGTTCGACGCGATCTCCACGATCGAGATGGGGGAGCACGTCGGCGAGCGCAACTACCCCGAGTACGCCGCGACGGTGCACCGGCTGCTGAAGCCGGAGGGTCGCCTGCTGCTGCAGCAGATGTCGCGCGGCCGGAACGCGCCGGGTGGCGGTGCGTTCATCGAGTCGTACGTCGCACCGGACATGCACATGCGGCCCGTCAGCCAGACAACCGGCTTCCTCGAAGGCGCCGGCCTGGAGATCCGCGACGTGCACGCGCTGCGCGAGCATTACGTGTGGACGGTGCGCGCGTGGGCGGAGACGCTCGATGAGCGGTGGGACGAGGTTGTCGCGCTGGTCGGTGAGGGGCAGGCGCGGGTCTGGCGGTCGTACCTGGCGGGCGGCGCGCTGACGTTCGAGGAGGGACGGATGGGCGTCGACCAGGTCCTCGCGGTGCGCCGGAGCGAGAGCGGACGCAGCGGCATGCCTCGCGTCCGCCGCGAGCTGGTCGCCCGATGAGCTTCCTGATCACGTTCGTAGCGGTCGTCCTGCTGCTGAGCGCCCTGTTCTTCTACGCGGACTCGCGCAAGCGCTACGACCTGATCGACTCCGTGTGGGGTCCCGGCTTCGCCGTGATCGCGGTGCTGACGCTGGTGTTCGCGCAGGGCGAACCGACTCGGCAGTGGATCGTCACCGCGCTCACCGCGGTGTGGGGTCTGCGCCTGGGAGCGCACATCCACTCGCGGAACCGCGGGAAGGGCGAGGACCCGCGCTACCAGGACATCCTGAGGCGCGCCAAGGGAAATCCGCGCCTGAAGATGTACCGGGTCTACCTCTTGCAGGCCGTGCTCATGTGGATCGTGTCGCTGCCCGTCCAGGCCGCGCAGCACCTTTCGGCCCCTTTCGGGGTGCTAGATTGGGTGGGCACTGGCGTGTGGTTGGTCGGCTTCGTCTTCGAGGCCGTGGGTGACTGGCAGCTCTCCCGGTTCCGCGCGGACCCGGCGAACGAAGATGCCGTGATGGACCGCGGTTTGTGGCGCTACACAAGGCATCCGAACTACTTCGGCGACTCCGTGGTGTGGTGGGGCCTGTACCTGTTCGCGTTGCACTCGTGTGTCGCCACGCTCACGATCATCGGTCCGGTGGTCATGACGTGGCTGCTCGCGAAGGGCAGCGGCAAACCGTTGCTGGAGAAGGACATCGTGTCCCGCCGTCCTGGTTATGCCGAGTACGTCCGGCGTACCAGCGGCTTCGTTCCGCTGCTCCCGAAGAAGAGCCGGGCGGGGTAGCCGGACGGGCCTGGTGACGGGTGCGAGCGCCTGCGGCCGTGTGCCGCAACCCCTCGGGGGACCTGGATCGCGCCAGGCAGCGCACGTCACAGCGCCCGTGCCGACGGCGTGTGCGGGTTAGGGTGGGTCGTGGGCAACGACATCTCCTTCCCGCGCCAACAGGCGCGCACCCAGCGGTTCACCGTCGGCGCACCGAGGACCTTCGCGGTGTCGGCGGACGGCGCACGCGTCTTCTTCCTGCGCCCGGCCACGGCCACGAGCCGTGCGAACGGGCTCTGGGAGCTCAACACCTCCACCGGCGCCGAGCGGCTGCTCGCCGATCCGGCGGCGCTGCTGACCGACCCGGAGGACCTGCCGGCCGAGGAGAAGGCGCGCCGGGAGCGCACGCGTGAGTCCGGCGCGGGCATCGTCGGGTACGCGCTGTCCCGGGACGCCTCGGTGGCCTCGTTCGCGCTGTCCGGGCGGCTGTTCGTGGCCGACCTGGTCAACGGCGCCGTCCGGCAGCTGCCCACCGAGGGTGGCGTCATCGACCCGCGGGTCGACCCGACCGGGGAGCGCGTGGCCTACGTCACGCGCGGCACGTTGCGGGTCGTCGAGCTGGCGTCGGGCGAGGACTACGCCGTCGCCGTGCCGGACGGCGAGGACGTGACGTTCGGGCTGGCGGAGTTCATCGCGGCCGAGGAGATGTCGCGCTACCGCGGCTACTGGTGGGAACCGGGAGGCAAGCGCCTCATCGCGGCGCGGGTGAACAACGCGCCCGTGCAGCGCTGGTACATCGCCGACCCGGCGAACCCCGGCACCGCCGCCACCGAGATCGCCTACCCGGCGGCGGGCACGGCCAACGCCACCGTGTCGCTGCAGGTGGTGTCGCTGGACGGCACGTTCGTGCCGGTGCTGCTGGAGTTCGACTACCTCAACGACGTGCACTGGTCGTCCGGTGGTGCTCCGCTGATCACGACGCAGACCCGTGACCAGCGCACTCGCCGGATCCACGCGCTGACGCCCGACACCGGCGCCGTCACCGAGCTCGCTGTCGAGACCGACCCGGTGTGGCTCGAGGTCACCGACGGCGCTCCCGCCTGGACTCCGGACGGCCGCCTCGTGCGGATCGTGGGGGAGGGCGACGAGTACGCGCTGAAGGTCGGCCACGCGGTCCTCACCTCCGGGCTGCAGGTGCGCCGGGTGCTCGACATCGCCGACGACTCGGTCCTGGTCGCCGCGTCCGCCGACGACCCGACGCAGGTGCACGTCTACTCGGTCGGCGAGACAGTCGAGAAGATGTCCACTGAGGACGGTGTGCACTCCGCCATCCGCGGCGGGGACACGGTTGTGCTTGTTTCGGCCACTTTGGACAGTTTCGGCGCGCGCGTCCGGGTGGGCGACCACGAGATCGAGTCGTGGGCGGACACGCCGGTGATCAAGGCGTCCCCGCGGATGCTGACGCTGGGCGAACGCGGGATCAGGGCAGCGCTGCTGCTGCCGTCCGGCCACGTGCCGGGCACGAAGCTGCCGGTGCTGATGGACCCGTACGGCGGCCCGCACGCGCAGCGCGTGCTGTCGTCGCAGAACGCCTTCCTGGCCTCGCAGTGGCTGGCGGACCAGGGGTTCGCGGTCATCGTCGCGGACGGCCGCGGCACGCCGGGGCGTGGCCTCGCCTGGGAGCGCGAGATCGCGTTCGACTTCGCCGGCGTCACGCTCGACGACCAGGTGGACGCGCTGCACGCGGCCGCGGAGGTCGAACCCGACCTCGACCTCACCCGTGTGGCGATCCGGGGCTGGTCCTACGGCGGCTACCTGAGCGCGCTGGCCGTCCTGCGCCGCCCGGACGTCTTCCACGCGGGCATCGCGGGCGCCCCGGTCACCGACTGGCGCCTCTACGACACCCACTACACCGAGCGCTACCTGGGCCACCCGGACGAGAAGCCCGAGGTCTACGACTCCAACTCGCTCATCGCCGACGCGGACAAGCTCTCCCGCCCGCTGATGATCATCCACGGCCTGGCCGACGACAACGTGGTGGCGGCCCACACGCTGCGCCTCTCCAGCGCGCTGCTGGCCGCCGGTCGCCCGCACACCGTGCTGCCGCTCTCGGGCGTCACGCACATGACCCCGCAGGAACAGGTGGCGGAGAACCTGCTGCTCCTGCAGGTCGACTTCCTCAAGCAGTCCCTGGCCTGAGCAAGCGGAAGGGGCGCTTCCCGCGAACGGGAAGCGCCCCTTCCGAAGAACCTGAACCGTCAGGCCAGCGACTGCCGCACCCGGTAGGGCGGGATGCTGTTGCCCACCAGCGCCAGGTCGTCGATCGTCTCCGGCTCGTACCCGGCCGTCTTCAGGCGCTCGACCATGAGAGCGGTCGGGTCCTCGACGACGTCCGCGCGACCGAACAGGTACGCCCACTCGTGCTCGTCCGAGCCGTAGTACGCGACCGTGTCGAACACCTCGTTGAACCGCTGCCAGGAGCGGATCAGCGTGGTGTTGCGCCACATAGTCTGGCAACCGGACTGGTTGACGACGACGCCGCCGGGACGCAGCAGGGCCTTGCACATGCGCAGGAAGTCGGCGCCGTACAAGCGGTTGTGCTGCGCCTCCTCCTCACGCTCGTCGGGCAGGTCCACCAGCACGATGTCGTACTTCTCCGACGTCGTGCGGATGTACTCGAACCCGTCGATGTACTGCACGCGGATCGGGCCGTCGCCCTTCTCCGCGGCGGCCAGCTCCTCGACCGTGTAGCCGTACGGGAGGTGCTCCGCGCACAGTTTCACGGCCTGCTCGTCGATGTCGATGTGGTCGACCACCGAAGCACCGTGCTGAACGGCCATCTGGCACACGACGCCCTCGGAGGAGCCGATGACCAGCACGCGCTCGACGGTGTCGGCCAGCAGCAGCGCCGGCACCATCAGGGCCTCGTGGTAGGTCAGCTGGCTGAACTCCGTCGACTGGCGGTCGTCGTCGCAGAACAGCGACAACCCCTGGGCCGTGCGGGCGATCACGAGGTGCTGGAAGTCGGTTTTGGTGTCGACCACCACCTCGTCCACGCGCCAGTGGCGGGTCATGCCCTCGGCGAGTGGTTCGTTGATGACGTTCACGCGGCGTGCTCCTTGATGCCACGAGTGACGAGATCCGTGCTCACGTGAGCGGCGCCCAGTGCGTCAGCGAGTAGCTGCACGGCGAGCGCGGGTTTCGCACGAGTACCGCAGGTGAACACGTCGACGAACACCGAACCCACTTCCGGGTAGGTGTGGATCGAGGCATGGGATTCCGACAGCAAAGCCAGCACGGTGACTCCTTGGGGATCGAACTTCTTGGAGATCACCTCCAGCACAGTTGCGTCGGCCTGCGTGAGAACCTCACCGAGGGCGTGTCGCAAGAACTGCTCGTCGTCGAGCAGATCGGCACTCACACCCGAAAGCTCTGCAAGTACGTGCTGTCCCGCGAACAAACCGACGGTCTCCTCGGTCTGACAGGGCGCTTCGGACATCAATCACTCCAAACTATGTGAATTGCGACGGACTCAGATGCAGTACGTGGCCAGCGGCGGGAAGCCGTTGAAGCACACGGACGAGTAGGAGGAGGTGTAGGCGCCCGCGTGGAGGATGTCCACGTGGTCGCCCGCCTGCAGGTCGAGCGGCAGGTCGTAGCGGGTGTGCTGGTAGATCACGTCGTCCGCGTCGCACGTCGGACCCGCCAGCACGATCGGGCCGGTCTCGCCGCCGTCGCGCGAGGTCCGCAACCGGTACGCGATCGCCTCGCCCTCGGTCTCGGCGAGGCCCTGGTAGCGGCCGATGTCGAGGTAGACCCAGCGGCGCTCGTCCGAATAGGACTTCCGCGACACGAGCACGACCGACGACCGGATCATCCCGGCCTCGGCGGAGATCGCCCGGCCGGGCTCGATCATCACGCGGGGACGTTCGGCACCGAAGTGCCGGGCGAGCGAAGCCTCGATGGCGGAGGCGAAGGACTCGAGCGACGGCGTGGAGGCCTGGTACACGGCCGGGAGACCGCCGCCCAGGTTGACCGTCGTCGTCTCGATGCCCTCGGCGCGCAGCTTAGCGGCGATCAGGGCGGCGTCGGCGATGCCGGAGTCCCAGCCCTCCACGGAGAGCTGCTGCGAGCCCGCGTGGAACGCGACGCCGAGAGGAACGAGTCCCAACTCGTGCGCCAGCCGCAAGAGATCCGTCGCCATCTCCGGATCGCAACCGAACTTGTTGCCGAACGGGTACGTGGAACCCTTGCTGTGGACGAGAATCCGCACCAGCACGGCCGAGCCCGGCGCGTGAGCTGCTACGAACCGGACGTCCTGCTCGCTGTCCGACACGAACATCCGCACGCCGCGCGAGTGGGCGTACGCGATGTCAGCGGCCTTTTTGATGGGGTTGCTGTACGAGATCGACGACGGCGCGGCGCCGCGCGCCAGGCACAGGTCGATCTCCGCGGGCGACGCCACGTCGAAGTGCGCACCCTCGGCGACCAGCGTGCCGACCACGTCGGACTCGGGGTTCGACTTGACCGCGTAGTAGATGTCGACGGACGGCAGTGCGGTGCGGATCGCCTGGTAGCGGCCGCGAATCGTCTCGAGGTCGATCACCAGACACGGTGTCGACGGGTTCTCCTGGTCCAGGAAACGCCGAATACGAGCCTCTGCCTCGGTGCGCCGATGAACGGCGAAGCTCTCGGTCATTTCCCCAGGGTTCCCCCTTCATCCGCCCGCGTTCCGTACGCGGGCACGGCCGACCACTCTACGGCCTTGACACCGCAATCGCGCAATCCCGTCGAGCCGAGTGTGATTTAGCCAGCAGAACGAAGTTCGATCATCGTGATGTCCGGCGGGGCCCCGACGCGCACCGGCGGACCCCAGAAACCCGCGCCACGACTGGTGTAGAGCCACGTGTCGTCCACCTTCGACAGCCCCGCCGTGCTGGGCTGCTGCAACGGCACAAGGAAGTTGAACGGCACCATCTGTCCGCCGTGTGTATGGCCGGACAACTGGAGATCGACGCCGTGTGAAGAGGCGTCGCCGACCAGCACGGGCTGGTGCGACAAGAGGACTACCGGGTTGTTGCGGTCCCGTCCCGCCAGTGCCCGGTCGAAGTCCGGCCCGTCGTCGTACGACTTGCCGGTGACGTCGTTCACACCTACGACCTCGATGCCGCCGGCGACCGTCAACCCCTCGTTGCGCAACGGGTTCACGCCGAGCCTCTCGAGCTCCGCGATCCACTGCTCGTGACCGGAGAAGTACTCGTGGTTGCCCGTCACGAAGAAGCTGCCGTGCTTCGAGACGAGGTCCCGCAACGGTGCGGCGGCCTCGCCCAGCTCGGCGACGGACCCGTCGACCAGGTCACCGACGATCGCGACGAGGTCGGCCTCCTGCTCGTTGATCATCCGCACGATCCGTTCGGTGTGCGAACGCCCGAGCAGCGGCCCGAGGTGGATGTCGCTCACGACCGCGATGCGGAAACCCGACAGCGACGACTTGAGCTTGCCGAGTGACACGGGGACGTTCAGCATCCTCGGGTCGCCCAGCGCCTCGGTCATGCCGTAGCCGACGATGCCGCCCGCGGCGAGGCCGGAGCCGATCGCGACCGAGCGCGAGATGAACAGCCGCCGCGACGGGTCCGGCACGACCTCGACCGGTTCGACGGCCTCGGCGCCGGTGCCGACGGCGACCGGCGCGGCGGTCGCCCGCCTGAGCAGGACCCGGCGCGGCACCTCGGCGATCCCGAGCACGATCACCAGGTAGAACAGCACCGCGAGCCAGACGAACCCCGGCCAGGCGAAGAACTTCCCGTACTCCGGCGGCACCCTCCGCGTCACGACCAGGGCGCTCATCAGCAGCAGGAACGCGCCGACGATGGCCAGCGCGCCGACGCGGCGCCCGAGCGTGCGCGGGAGCGTTGTGTCCACGACCAGCCGACGCCACAGGTAGAGGTGACCGAGCGCGGTCGGAACTCCGAGGAGCAACAGGAAAATCACGACATCAGTATGCTTTTCCCTCTCGCGTGGGCGACCTTCGGTGCTCCCTTCGGGGAAGCGCGCTCACGTTCGGCACGCGCACCGTCACAACCGGTGCGACCCCCTTCCCCGCTCCGGCGAAAATCGCCGGCGAACCCGTGCAACCCGCCAGGCCCCAGGTGGCGTGACTAACCCGGCACCGCAGAAGGGGGAACCTGATGAGTGACCGGGACGCCGCGTTCCAGGAGTACTTCGCGGCCCGTTCCGACGTCATGCGCGGCACGGCATACCTGCTGTGCGGTGACTGGCATCGCGCGGAAGACCTCGTGCAACAGGCGTTCACGAAGCTGTACCTGGCGTGGCGCCGGATCGAGCGGCACGAGGCGCTGGACGCCTACACCAGGCAGGTCCTGGTGCGGACGTTCCTGTCCGAGCGGCGGCGCGGGTGGTTCCGGTTCGAGTCGGCGAGTGACGACCTGACCGACTCGGCCGCTCCACCGGGGACCTACCCCGAGGAACGGATGGTGCTGCTGGAGGCGCTGGCGAAGGTGCCTCCGAAGCAGCGTGCGTGCCTCGTCCTGCGGTACTGGGAGGACATGTCCGTCGAACAGACGGCCGTGGTCCTCAAGTGTTCGGAAGGAACCGTGAAGAGCCAGGCCGCGCGGGGGCTGCAGACGCTGCGCGGCCTGCTCTCGGAGCAGGAGAGGGTTCGATGAACGAACAGGACCTCAAGCGAGCTTTCCAGGACGTGGTGGTGGCGAGCAGCCCGCCGCCGTCGATGGATCCCGGCGTCGCGCTCGGCAGGGCGCACAAGGCCCGGTCGAAGCGGCGGGCGTCGATCACGGGAGCCGTGGTCGCCGTGCTGGTGGTGGGCGTCGGCCTCGGGTCGGCGTTCGCGCTGAACCCGCAGGGGGCGCAGGAGTACCTGACGGGGGCCGGGCCGAGCAGCTCCAGCTCGGGCATGCCCGACACGCAGTGGGGCGAGCAGTGGCCGGTCGGGCAGAGCGACCGGACGGCCACCAACGGACCGCAGGCGGACCGCGGCAGGCAGCTGCTGGAACTGGCGAAGGCGTCCGTGCCCGCCGGGTACGACACACCCGACCTGCAGTACCAGGACTCCGGGCCACGCGGCGACATGCTCCGCGGCCAGGCGCAGGTCTCGTCGAACAAGGGCGAGACGCCGGAGGTCTGGGAGTACACGGCGTACGTGCCGGTGCGCAAGGGCGACAAGGTCGGCCGGCTGACGGTGCGCGTGTCCACGCCGAACCCGAAGGACCAGGCCGATCCGTGCACGGTGCTCAGGCGGCCGGAAGGCGGCTCCGGAAGCTGCAAGACCTACGAGGTCGACGGGAAGCAGGTGGCGACCCTGCCCTCGACGAACCCCGCCATGCCCGCCGGCACCTGGGCGTCCTACCGGGCGGCCAACGGCTGGACGGTGACGGTCGGGCAGGAGGAGGAGTACGCCTACAGCGGCTATCCGAAGCTGGACGCGCAGCCGTTCTTCACGCCGGACCTGGCGGCGCTGGCGGCTGATCCGAAGTTCCTGCTCGGCAGCTGAGTTCGCGTTCGAGTCCGGAGGGCGGTCACGATCTGTGGCCGCCCTCTCTCGTTGCTCCTTTCGAGTGTTTTGGCAGGTAGAGTGCCGTCCGCAATGCGGACTCTGCTCATCGACAACTACGACTCGTTCACGTTCAACCTCTTCCAGCACCTGGCCGAGGTGAACGGCACCGAGCCCGTGGTCGTCCACAACGACGACCCGCGGTTCCGGCTGTCCTCGTTGAGGTCGTTCGACCACGTGGTGATCTCGCCCGGACCAGGCCGGCCCGGCAACCCCGCCGACTTCGGCCTGTGCCGCGCGGTGATCGACCACGCCGAGATCCCGTTGCTCGGCGTGTGCCTGGGACATCAGGGCCTGTGCCTGTCGTACGGCGCTGTTGTGGGGCCCGCACCCGTGCCGCGACATGGAATCGTTTCGCCGATAACACACACGGGCGTTGATGTTTTCGCTGGATTGCCGTCGCCGATGGAAGTCGTGCGGTACCACTCGTTGGCGGTCACGGACCTGCCTCCTTCCCTGGAAGCGATCGCTTGGAGCGACGACTCCGTTCTCATGGGCGTGCGCGCGCTCGACAGGCCCGCGTGGGGCGTGCAGTTCCACCCCGAGTCGATCTGCACGGAGCTCGGCCGCGAGATGCTCGCGAACTTCGCCGCGCTGACCCCGACGCGGACCGCCGCCGTCGCGGAGCCGCCGCCGGTTCGCGCGGAGGCCCAGAAGCGTCCTGTGCAGGTGCGGAGGCTCGACGTTGCCGTTGACGCGGAGGAAGCCTTCGCGGCGCTGCACGGGGCGTCTGAGGCCGCGTTCTGGCTGGACAGCGGCACCCGCGGTCGCTTCTCCTTCATGGGGGACGCGTCAGGGCCGCTCGCCCGCGTCGCGCAGTACTCCGTGCAGGACCACGTGCTCACGCTCGACGGCGAACGGCAGCACTGCCCGTCCTTCTTCTCGTGGCTGGACGACGACCTGTCGGAGTGGGGTGTCGAGCAGCCCGACGTGCCCTTCGACTTCGCCCTGGGCTGGGTCGGCTACCTCGGCTACGAGCTGAAGGCCGAGTGCGGCGGCGACTTCGCGCACCGCGCCGAACAGCCGGACGCGTCGTTCGTGTTCGCGGACCGCGCCGTCGTCATCGACCACGAAGAAGATCGCGTCTATTTGCTGTCGCTGACCGAGGACAACTGGTTCGACGAGGTTTCGGCGGTTCTGGCCGGTCTGTCGCCATTGGCCGAACCATCCCGTCCCGTCGTGTCCGACGTGACGTTGCGACATCCGCGCGCGCACTACTTGAAGCTGATCGGCGCCTGCCAGGAAGCGATCACCGCGGGTGAGACGTACGAGGCGTGCCTGACGAACATGATGTCGTGGCGTGCCCCGCTCGACCCGTGGGACACATATCGGCTGCTTCGAGCCGCAAATCCCGTTCCGTTCGGCGCACTGCTGCGTTTCGGTGACCTCTCCGTGCTCAGCACGTCACCCGAACGATTTATCCGTGTGCAGCGGGATGGCGTCGTCGAGTCGTCGCCGATCAAGGGCACGCGACCTCGCGGCGTTGATGCGGCGGACGACGAGATGTTGCGCACGACGTTGGCGCGATCGGTCAAGGACCGCGCCGAGAACCTCATGATCGTGGACCTCGTCCGCAACGATCTCGGCACCTGCGCGGAAGTCGGTTCCGTCCAGGTGACGCGGTTGTTCGACGTCGAAACCTACTCGACCGTGCACCAATTGGTGAGCACCGTGCGGGCACGGCTCCGGCCGGACAGTTCTGCCGTCCGATGTGTTCGGGCCGCGTTTCCCGGCGGTTCCATGACCGGTGCGCCGAAGATCCGGACCATGCAGATCCTCGACGGCTTGGAAGCCGGTCCACGCGGGGTGTACTCGGGAGCGCTCGGTTACTTCTCGCTCAACGGAGCAGCCGACTTCAGCATCGTCATCCGAACGCTGGTCGCGAACGGCGACCGGGTGACATTCGGTGTCGGGGGAGCGGTGATCTCGCTGTCCGACCCCGCCGAGGAATTCGAGGAGACAGCTGTCAAGGCCACTGCGGTGTCGCGCCTGTTCGGCGTGGACTTTCCAGGGCGTTGATCCCGCGTTCCGGGGATAGTGTGAACGAGCCGGAACGCGGTTTAACACGTCGGCCGGCGGTCCGGCCGACGTGTGGAAACCTCGCTGGTTTCAGCAGGTCAGGAGGCGTGAGCTTCCTGGAACTGCACGACCAGGTTCTGCGGAATGCGACCGCGGTCCGAGATCTGGTGCCCCTGTGCGCGAGCCCAGTCGCGAATGCGCTGTGCCTCTGCCTTGTCGCTGGCCTTCACCGTCGACTTGCCGGTGCCCTTGCGCTGCTTGCGGCCCCCCGCACGGCGAGCCTTGGCGACGAAGTCCGCCAGCGACTCACGAAGCCGCTCCGCATTTCCCTTCGACAGGTCGATGGCGTACTCGACACCGTCAAGTGCGAAGGTCACGGTCTCGTCGGCTTCTCCGCCGTCGAGGTCGTCGATGAGTTGGACGACGGTCTGCTGTGCCACTGTTCCTCCGTTGGGTACTCACATAGCACGCGGATCCTCGACGTAACCACGTGCTTCGACAACACCATAGTGCACATCGTGAAAAACGGCGAACCTTTCGCCGCTAAAATGTGACCCCAACCGCCCGGTCGGGGCATTTCCCCCGGTAAACCACACGGGTGTTATGGGTCCAAAATGTGCAGCTAGTCGTCTCACTTCGGCCCGTTGCTGGGCTTGCCGGACGCTTCCCCATTCCCGCTGACGGAGCAGCGTTGCGCATAACGCACCCGCGTCGGGTGCGGGTATCCTCCACATACCCGCACGGGTAGGGAAGGTCGGGAGCCGATGCACGGGTACACCGCGGACAAGGACGCATACCTCAAGCGACTGCGCCGCATCGAGGGACAGATCCGCGGTCTCCAGCGCATGGTCGAGAACGACGATTACTGCATCGACGTCCTCACCCAGATCTCCGCCGCCACGAAGGCCCTGCAAGCGGTCTCGCTCGGGTTGCTCGACGAGCACCTGAAGCATTGTGTGGCCCAGGCCGCGGCCGAAGGCGGAGCGGTGGCCGAGGAGAAGATCGCGGAGGCGTCGGCGGCGATCAGCCGCTTGGTCAAGTCGTAGGGACCCACGAGAAACCCGCTTGGGTGATCCGCTACAGTTCACCCTGCTACGCCCCCGTAGCCCAATCGGCAGAGGCAGCGGACTCAAAATCCGTCCAGTGTGCGTTCGAGTCGCACCGGGGGCACGATCTTCGGGCGAGGTGTGTCTGCGGAATGCGCAGACCATGCCTCGCTCGTGGTGTTTTCCGGGGGCCGAGCCCCCAGACCCCAGCCGGGGCGCTGCGCCCCGGACCCCAGCCGCGGTCGTCGCTTCGCTCGACCGATCACGCGATTCCACAGTGGAATCGGATCTTTCGATTCCTTGGTGATCAAGGCCGAACGGTGGATGTGGTGACCGGTGCGGGCCGCTACGGTCGTGCAGGATTCAACGATCGTGTGCGGGAGTCTTCGGTGGTCCGGAAGTCCTTGTCGCTTCTTCTCGTGCTGCTGGTGTGCGGGTGCACTGTGGAGGGTCAGTCGCGACCCGTGACGGCGCCGGTGCAGCTGCAGGTGCCCACGTTGGTCAACGACTCGCGTGGCGACGTGGCCGCCGTCGTTCGCGCGGTGGTGGACGGGCGGACCATCGAGCTCGACAGCGGGGAGCGGGTGCGGATCTCGCTGCTGGCGGCGCCGGCGGGGTGCTGGGCCGCGCAGGCCCGCGCGTTCGCCGAGAAGACGTTGGTGGGCAAGCCCGTTCGCGTCAGCGCTGTCACGCCGGGCGAGGTGAACGTCCGGCTGGAGGACGACACCGACTACGCGGCGCTCGCCGTTCGCGAAGGTGTGCTGAGGGCGCAGGACGCGGCCGGCTCGCTCTCCGACGCCGAACTCGGTGCCGCTCGCGCCGACCGCGGCCTGTGGGGAGCGCCGTGCAACGGCATGGACGTCGCACCCACCACGACCACGGTTCCGCCGTCTTCTCAGCGTGCCGAGCCCTCGACGTCGGTTGCGACCACTTCCGCGGCCGCGCCTTCGGTTCCGGTGACGACGACCGCGCCTCCCGCACCGACCTGTTCGGTGGCCTACCGGGTCGACGAGCAGTGGCAGGGCGGGTTCCGCAGCAGGATCACGATCAGGAACACCGGCGCGGCGGCGATCGGCGGCTGGACGTTGCGGTGGTCGTTCGCCGACGGGCAGAGCGTGCGGGAGATGTGGGGCGCGACCGCGTCGCAGCGGGGAACGGCCGTCACCGCGACCAGCGTCGACCACACCAAGACCATTCCGGCGCCCGGTGAGGTGACCATCGGGTTCATCGGGGCCTTCCGCGACAGGAACACCGCGCCCTCGTCGTTCACGCTCAACGGGACGGCCTGCGCGACGAGCTGACCGCGCCTGCTGTGAGCTGATCTGCTCACGGCAGAGAAAGCGGCGCACCGGCGGGCGTGCCCGGCATCGTCGGTGCCATGACCAACAACGAGAAGATGTTCAGCCCAGGGCTGAGGGAGCGGTTCTTCGGTCAGCGCGTGCTGATTCTCGACGGCGCGCTCGACGACGACAACGGCACTGTGCTCGCGACCCAGATGCTGTCGCTGGCGAGCGAGGACCCGCGGCAGGACATCGCGCTGTGGATCAACTCGCCGGGTGGGTCGGTGCCCTCGATGCTGGCGATCCGCGACGTGATGCGGCTGGTGCCGTGCGACGTGGCGACGCTGGCGCTGGGCCTCGCGTGCAGTGCCGGCCAGTTCCTGCTCTCGGCGGGCACGCCGGGCAAGCGGTTCGCGTTGCCGCACGCGCGAATCCTGATGCACCAGGGAAGTGCGGGCATCGGCGGCTCGGCCGTCGAGGTCGAGGTGCAGGCCGACGACCTGCGCCACACCAGGGACACGGTGCTCGGCCTCATCGCGGAGGACACCGGCCAGCCGTTCGACCGCATCTTCACCGACTCGCTGCACGACCGCTGGTTCACCACGGAACAGGCGCGCGAGTACGGCTTCATCGACCACGTGGTCAGCGACCTCGGCCAGGTCGTGCCCGTCCGCATGCACAAGCTGGGACTTCACTCGGGAGCCGTCGCATGAGCAGCTACACCATCCCCAACGTCATCACGCGCGACGCCCGCGGCGAGCGGGTCATGGACGTCTACTCGCACCTGCTGTCCGAGCGGATCGTCTACCTCGGCACGGGAATCGACTCCGGTGTGGCCAACGCGCTGATCGCGCAGCTGTTCCACCTGGAGGCGGACAACCCGGACCTGGAGATCAACCTCTACATCAACTGCGAGGGCGGGGATCCCTCCGCGATGCTCGCCCTGTACGACACCATGCGGTACATCAAGGCGCCCGTGGCCACCACGTGCGTCGGGCAGGCGGTGGCGGTGGGAGCGGTGCTGCTGGCGGCGGGGGCCGAGGGACGGCGGTCGGTGCTGCCCCATTCGCGGGTGGTGTTGCACCAGCCCGCCGCACAGGGGCGGGGCACCATCCCGGACCTCATCCTCGCGGCGGACGAGGTGGTGCGGGTGCGGGCGCAGATGGAGAACATCCTGGCCCGGCACACCGGGCGAGGCGTGGAGGAGCTGCGGCACGACACCGACCGGGACCGGGTGTTCGACGCTGCCGGGGCGGTGGAGTACGGGCTGGCCGACCGGGTGCTGGACCAGCGGGGCTGAGAAGCGCCCGGCCATGCCCTGTGAGGGGGCATCCCGCCCCTCGAGGTAAAGCCCTGATCACTGCGTCGGCGCCGAGCGCTGCCCGGCGGCGTTGGGTTCTGATGGCTTGCTGAGCCAGGCTGTGTGCATGGCCGCGTTGCGGCTGGTCGCGCCGCGGGCCTTCCCGGTGCGGGGTGAGGAGGCCGGCGTCGGTCAGGCCGCCATCGCCACCGGGCCCGAGGGGCGGCCCGTCGGGCGCGAGGTCTGGAAGTGCCCGCCGGCCCGGAAGGAGCTGGCGGAGCGGAGGTTGCGGACCTGACCGGCGATCCCGATCAGCAGGTCGGCCAGGTCGACGCCCAGCGCCCCCGCCACGGCGGCGATCATCTCGCTCGAGGGTTCCTTGCGGCCCCGTTCGATCTCGGACAGGTACTGCACCGAGATCCCGGCCCGTTCGGCCACGTCGACCAGGCGGTCGCCCCGTTCTTCCCGGGTCTCGCGCAGCTTGCGGCCCAAGGCCTCGCGCCACAGCGGTTCGGGGCGCGGTGAAGGACCGGGCTTGCGGTTGAAGTCCAGGATCTCCGCCATGTCGTCATCGTGACAGCACCCCGGCCACCCCGAAGAGCGGTTCTGCTACCAGCAGAAGTAGCAGGAGAAGACAGGTTGGCAGTGACTGCCAGACTGGCGTACGGTGACATCATGGGAGTCGACTTCGGGAAGCAGACGGTGCTGGTCACCGGGGCCAGTTCGGGCATCGGCGCGGAGTTCGCGCGGCAGCTGGCGGCGCGCGGGTCGGGGCTGGTGCTGGTCGCGCGCAGGAAGGACCGGCTGGAGGAGCTGGCCGGGCAGTTGCGCGCGGCGCACGGCGTGGAGGTGCACGTGGTGGCGGCGGACCTGGCCCAGCCGGGGATCGGGCAGCGGCTGGCCGAGGAGGCCGCCGGGTTCGGTGTCACGAGCGTCGTCAACAACGCCGGGTTCGCGAACTTCGGGCCGTTCCACGAGGAGGACCCGGACCGGTTGCGGCAGGAGGTCGCGGTCGACGTCAACGCCGTCGTCGAGATCAGCCGGGCGTTCATCGGACCGTTGCGCGCCCACGGTCACGGCTTCCTCGTCAACGTCGCGAGCATGGCGGCCTACCAGGCGTCGCCGTGGGCTTCGGTCTACGGCGCGGCGAAGGCGTTCGTCGTGAGCTTCACCGAAGGGCTGTGGGTGGAGTCGCGGGGGACCGGGTTGCGGGTCGTGGTGCTGTCGCCCGGTGCGACGCGGACCGAGTTCTTCGACGTCGCGGGCAGCGAGGAGATGGCGGGCGGGACCAGGATGCAGACGGCCGGCGAGGTGGTCGCGAGCGCCATGCGCGCATTGGAGCGGAGGGTCACGCCCGTCGGAGTGATCTCGGGCAGGACGAACCGGTTCCTGGCGTTCGCGTCACGCCACCTGACCTCGCGCGCCTTCAACGCTCGGATGATCGGGCGCATGGTCCGGCGCGGTTAGAGTGGGCGCATGGAGAAGGCGGCGACGTTGTGGGACCGGTCGCGCCGGGCCGTGGTCGCCGAGATCGTCGAGACGGCACTGGCCCTGTTCGCGGAGCAGGGCTACGAGGCGACCACGATGGCGCAGGTCGCCGCGAGGGCCGGTGTGTCGCAGCGGTCGCTGTTCCGCTACTTCGGCACCAAGGAGGACCTGGTCTGCGGTGAGCAGGACGCGCTCGGCGAGCTGCTGGTCCGCACGGTCGAGGAGCAGGCGCCCGAGGTGTCCACCTGGGACGCGCTGCGGGCCGGGTTCACGGCGATCCTCACGGCCTCGAACCACCCGCAGGAGCGGGTGCTGGAGATCTCGACGCTGATCTTCGGCAACGCCTCGCTGCGCGCGAGGTACTTCGAGAAGCGGCTGAAGTGGCAGAAGGCGCTCGTGCCCGTCGTCGAGAAGCGGATGGGCATCGAGCACGGCGAGATCCCCGACCCCGCGGCGATGGGTGTCATCGCCACGGTGTTCGCGTGCGTCGACACGGCCTCGGAGCTGTGGGTCCGCCACGGCGGCAAGGCTGATCCGTTCGAGCTGTACGAACGAGCGCTTGCCGCCGTGCGCGGTTAGACCGTCACTTCGGACTTCTTGCGGCGCAACCGAAGCGTGAACGCCACGACGAGCAACACCACGAGAACGGTGTAGGCGACCGCCGCGAACGGGCTCGTCACCAGCGCGCTGAGCGAGCCCTCGCTGATCTGCAGCGTGCGCCGGACCTGCTCCTCCGCCATCGGGCCGAGGATGAGGCCGACGACGAGCGGCGCGACCGGATAACCGTGGCGCCGCATGAAGAACCCGACCACACCGATCACCAGCAGCACGATCAGGTCGTCCACGACGAAGTTCACCGCGTAGGTGCCCAGCGCCGCGAACAGCAGGATGCCCGCGTACAGGTACGGCCGCGGGATCTGCAGCACCTTCACCCAGATCTTCACGAGGGGCAGGTTCAGCACGAGCAGCATCACGTTGCCGATGTACAGCGACGCGATCAACGCCCACACCATCGCGGAGTTGTTGGTGAACAGCAACGGTCCCGGCTGGATGCCGTAGCTCTGGAACGCCGCCACGATCACCGCGGCCGTCGCGGTGGTGGGCAGGCCGAGGGTCAGCAACGGCACCAGAACACCCGCCGCGGCCGCGTTGTTGGCCGCCTCCGGACCCGCCACGCCCTCGATCGCGCCCTTGCCGAACTCCTCGGGCCGCTTCGAGAGCTTCTTCTCCGCCGCGTACGACAGGAACGTCGACACGTCGGCGCCACCGGCCGGCACCGTGCCGATCGGGAAGCCGATGAACGTGCCGCGCAGCCACGGCTTCCACGAACGCGACCAGAAGCCGCGCGTCATCCACTTCCCGCCGATCGGGATGACCTCGATCGGCCCGTGCCGCAGCCGCGACGCCACGTACAGCGCCTCGCCGACCGCGAACACGCCGACCGCCACCACGACCACGTCGATGCCGTCGGCCATCGTCGCGATGCCGAGCGTGAAGCGCTGCTGCCCGGTCAGCGTGTCGGTGCCCACGAGCCCGATGAACAGGCCGAGTCCCAGCGACGCCAGACCGCGCACCGGCGAGGAGCCGAGCAGTGCCGCCACGGTCGTGAACGCCACCACCATCAGCGCCACGTAGTCGGCGGGGCCCAGCTGGACGGCGACGTCCGCGATGGTGGGCGCCAGCAACGTGAGCAGCACCGTGGCGATCGTGCCCGCCACGAACGAGCCGATGGCCGCCGTCGCGAGCGCGGCCGCACCGCGCCCGGCCTTGGCCATCTTGTTGCCTTCCAAGGCGGTCACGACCGATGCCGACTCGCCCGGGGTGTTCAGCAGGATCGACGTCGTCGAACCGCCGTACATGCCGCCGTAGTAGATGCCCGCGAAGATGATCAACGCGGCCGTCGGTTCCAGCGTGTAGGTCAGCGGCAGCAGCAACGCCACCGTCATCGCCGGGCCGATGCCGGGGAGCACGCCGACGGCGGTGCCGAGCGTGACGCCCAGCAGCGCGTAGAGCAGGTACTCGGGCTGCGCGGCGGTCGCGAAGCCCTCCATGAGGGCGGTGATGCTATCCATCGAGGAGCGGCACCCCTTCGAAGATCCCGGCGGGCAGCGACAGGCCCAGGCCGGAGGCGAACACGATCTGCACGACGAGCGCCAGCACCACCGCGATCGGCAGCGCCCGCCACCAGGTCGCGCCCAGGCTCCAGGCGGCGCCGAAGAACAGCAGCGCCGCCGCGACCGGCCAGCCGACCAGGTCGATCAGCACCAGGTGCGCGACGAGGACGGCCACCAGCTTGCCCACGGTGACCCAGTCGGTGCGGACGGTCTCGTCGACGTCCTCGGCCTCCTCGGCCCGCCCGAGCTTCCCGCGCGCGGTCGCGATGATCGCCGCGATGCCCGTCACGACGAGCAGGATTCCCACCGCGTAGGGGAACGCGCGTGGTCCGACGGCGTTGTCGTCGCGCGCGGCGATCGTGGTCGCGTCGAGGAGGGTGAAGACCCCGATCGCCGCGACCAGACCGCCGAACGCGTACTCCTCCGCTCTTTCAGCGATCACTTGACGAGCCCGATGTCCTGCAGAGCGGGCTTCACGCGGCCGATCTCCTTGAACAGGAACGTGGAGAACTCGGTGCCGGTCAGGAAGGTGTCGGTCCAGCCCTTCTTCTGCAGCTCCGCCTTCCACGCGTCGCTCGCGTGCATGTCGGTGACGAGCTTGGTGAGACGGGTCTTGGCCTCGGCCGAGATCGACGCCGGCGCCACGACGCCGCGCCAGTTGATCAGCTCGACGTTGAGGTCCTTGAACGTCGGCGCGTTCAGGTCGGGGTGCGGGTTCGGGCCGGACGTGCCCAGCGCGCGCAGCTTGCCCGCCTTGATCTGCTCCTTGTACTCGCCGACGCCCGAGATGCCCGCGTCGACCTTCTTGCCGAGCAGCGCCGCCAGCGACTCGCCGCCACCGGAGTAGGGCACGTAGTTCAGCTTGGCCGTGTCGATGTTCTTCGCCTTGAGCAGCATGCCGGCGAGGATGTGGTCGGTGCCGCCGGCGGAGCCGCCGGTGATCGAGACGCCCTTGCCCTTCTCGTTGACCGCGTTGAGCAGGTCGTCGATCGTCTTGTGCGGCGAGTCGGCGGGCACCACGACGACCTCGTCCTCGGCCGTCAGCCGGGCGATCGGCGTGGTCTCCTCCAGCCGGGTCTGCGACGCGTTGGTCTCCACCGCGCCGACCATGACCAGGCCGGTGATCATCAGGAACGACTCGGAGCGCTCCGAGCTGAGCTTCTGCAGACCGACCGTGCCGCCGGCGCCACCGACGTTGCTGACCTGCACGGAGTTCACGAGCTTCGCGCCGGTCACCGCCGACTGCATCGCGCGGGCGGTCTGGTCCCAGCCGCCACCGGGGTCGGCGGGCGCCATGATCTCCAGCTTGGCGATGGAGTCACCGCCGCCCGCGCCCTTCGCCCCCTGACCGCATCCCGCGAGCACCAGTCCCGCGGCGGCCACCGCCACGGCTCGTCTCCACGCCGTACCCATCGAACACTCCTCGCATCGTCGCGAACGTCGGGCGGGGACGCTAGGTAACGGGTGAGTGCACACGTAAGTGTTAGGTCGTAAGTTCCGTATTGGTCGTTTAGTTCGTGACTTGTTTCACAGGGGATGCGTCAGAATTCCATCCATGTTCCGCCGATCTGTTTCGTTTGGGGCCTTGCTGCTGGCGTTGCAGGTGGTCATTGTCCTGATGACGACCTGTGCCGCCGGGCTGCTGGCCGCCAAGCTGCAGAGCGACCGCATCCGCGACTCGTACAAGGACCGGATGCTGTCGGTCGCGGAGAGCGTGGCGCGGCTACCGACAGTCATCGAGGCGTTTGGAACCGTTGACCCGTCCGCGTCCATCCAGCCGTTGGCCGAGGTGATCCGGAAGGCGTCCAACGTGACGTACGTCGTCGTCACCGACGGCAACGGCGTCCGCTACGCCCACCCCGACCCGAAGCGCATCGGCGAGCACGTGTCCACCGACCCGAGCACCGCGCTGTCCGGCGAGGTGTTCGTCGGCACGGAGACGGGCACTCTCGGCACGTCGTTGCGCGCGAAGGTGCCGATCCGCGCCTCCGAGGGCCGGATCATCGGCATGGCCTCGGTCGGCATCCTGGAGAGCCAGCTGTCCGACGACCTCGCCGAGGACCTGCCGGAGCTGATCGGCTGGCTGGCCGCGGCCGCCCTCATCGGCGTGCTGGGGGCCGCGCTGGTCACGCAGCACGTGCGGCGCCGGATGTTCCGCCTCGAACCCGCGGAGATCGCGCAGCTGCTGGAGACCAGGGACGCCATGCTGCACGGCATCCGCGAGGGCGTGGTCGCCGTGGACGACCAGGAGCGGCTGGCACTGGTCAACGACGAGGCGATGCGCCTGCTCGGCCTGGCGGAGGACCCCGGCGGGCAGCCGGCGGCGGAGGTCCTCGACGACGGCCTGCTCGCCTTGGCGCGCGGCGAGGACGACGTGGCGGACCGGCTGGTGCTCGCCGGTGAACGGGTCCTGGTCGCGAACCGGATGACCGCCAAGACGCACGACCGCGCGGTCGGCGTCGTGCTGACGTTGCGCGACCGGACGGAACTGCACGACGCGTTGAGGGAGCTCGACGGCCAGCGCACCGTCACGGAGGTGCTGCGGGCGCAGGCCCACGAGTTCTCCAACCACCTGCACGTCATCGGCGGTCTGCTGGAGCTCGACCGCGGCCCGGACGCGGTCGCGTACATCGAACGGGTCGGCGGAGCGGGGTCGCTCACCGCCGACATCATCGACGGGGCGAACACCGACCCCGCGCTGGCGGCCCTGTTGCTGGCAAAATCCTCCACCGCGCACGAACGAGGTGTGGAGCTGCGGCTCGATCCCGGCAGCTCCGTCGACATCCGTGCGGGCGACGACGCGTTGACCGTCCTGGGGAACCTGGTCGACAACGCGGTGGACGCCGTGGAGACCGGAGGAACCGTGCGGGTGCTGGTGCGATCGTCGGCGAGCGGGGTGCGGGTGGTCGTGGACGACGACGGGCCAGGGGTGGCCGAATCGCAACGAGGCCGGATCTTCGACCTCGGCGTGAGCTCGAAGGACGTCCAGGGCGCGCACGGCAGGGGAATAGGGCTGGCCTTGGTGTCGAGGGTGGTGACCCGGCGCAGGGGCCGGGTGGCGATCACCGACTCGGAGCTCGGCGGCGCGTCGTTCGACGTGTGGCTGCCGGAGACGGGGAACCGATGAGCGTGCGGACGCTCGTGGTCGATGACGACTTCGCCGTGGCCGCGATCCACCGCGGTTTCCTGGAGGCGATGCCCGAGTTCGAGGTGGTCGGCGAGGCGCACCGCGGCGGCGAGGCGTTGCGGGCCGTCGACGCGCTGCGGCCCGACCTGGTGCTGCTCGACATCCACCTGCCCGACATGTCGGGGCTCGAGGTGCTGTCACGGCTGCGCGCCCGCGGCGGGTCCCCGGTCGACGTCATCGCGGTCACCGCGGCGCGCGAGCGGGAGACCGTGCGGCAGGCCATGTCCCGCGGCGTCGACAACTACCTGGTGAAGCCGTTCACGCGCACGGCGTTCATCGATCGCATGCGCGAGTACCTCGCCCAGCGCATCGAGGTGCAGCGGCTCGGGCAGGTGCTCGACCAGGACGAGGTCGACTCGTTGATGCACCACCGGCCGCGGACCCCCGCGATGCCCAAGGGGTTGTCGGCGGTGACCCTGCGGCTGGTGACCGATGCGTTGCGGGACAGCGAGAACGACCTGTCGGCGCAGGAGGTCGGTGACCGGGCGGGACTGTCGCGGGTCAGCGCTCGCCGCTACCTGGAACACCTGGTGACGATCGGCAAGGCGGAGGTGCAGCCGCGCTACGGCATGGCGAACCGCCCGGCGCACGGGTACCGGCTGACCTGATCGATCACTCCACAATGGACGTTCCATCCTCGTGGAGGTCTTGTGAAGGTTTCACCGCAACCACCGCGGTCACTGGCATGCTCGGGTGCATGAGACATGGGGGCAAGGTTCTGACAGCAATCGCCGTTCTGGCCGGACTGGTCGCGAGCGGCCCCGTCGCGCAGGCGTCGGAGGATCCCGGCTGTGCGGCGGGAGTGCGGTTCACCTCGAACTACACCGAGGCGGCCTCGGGGCTGCGCGTGATGTCGGTCGAGGTGGCCAACTGCGGGACGGAGGCGTTGCAGCTCAACGGGTATCCGCAGGTGAGCCTGTTCGACGCGGAGCGCCTGCCGTTGGACGTCGCGATCCTCGAGGGCACCGGCGGGATCACCGTCCTCGACGGGTTCGACGACCCGCCGCAGCCGATCACCGTGCAACCGGGGGAGAGCGCCGCCAGCGCGTTCGTGTGGCGGAACACGAACACCTCGCTGGAGCCGCCGCAGGTCGCCGAGCACGTCGAACTGGCGACCGCTCCGGGTGCCGTGCAACAGCCGTTGATCGCGGTGGCACCGCAACAGAGCATCTACATCGACCTCGGCAGCACGGGACGGATGGGCGTTCGCGCCTGGTACCGCTAGCAAGGGGAGCTCAGGGGAGCGGGGTCGTGTCGGACGTGTTAACTCTTCCGGCGTCGCGGCGTTTCCGTGTTCTGATGGCCGCATGTCGGCCACCGCGCTCCTGAGCTTCACCTTCGTCGCGCTGCTCACCGTCATCACGCCCGGCCTGGAGACCCTCCTGGTGCTGCGGACGGCGCTGCTGGTGGGCCGCCGTGCCGCGATGGGCGTCGTCGTGGGCAGCACGCTGGGCTGCCTGGTGTGGGCGACCGCCGGACTGGTCGGGCTGACGGCGTTGCTGCAGGCGTCCGAACTGGCCTACGACATCGTGCGCTGGCTCGGTGCGGGCTACCTGGTCTACCTCGGGATCAAGGCGCTGTGGGCGTCCCGGCGGCCGGCCGAGCTCGACGAACCGGCGCCGGTGCCGTCCGTGCGGGCGGCGGTCCGGGTCGGGGTGCTGACGAACCTGCTCAACCCGAAGCCCGGCGTCTTCTACGTCTCGCTGCTGCCGCAGTTCCTCCCGGTCGGTCAGCCCGCGTGGGGTGCCGTGCTCGTGGCCATCCACCTCGGCATCGGCCTGCTGTGGTTCCCCGTCCTGATCACGGCGGCCGGGCGGGCGCGTGCTTTCCTGCTGCGGCAACGGGTTCTGCTGGACCGCCTGTCCGCGTCCGCGCTGATCGCCTTCGGCCTGAAAACCGCTGCTGACGCGAGGTAGCGTGTGATCTGATGTGCCCATGTCGACCGCCGCGCTCCTGAGCTTCTCGCTCATCGCACTGCTCACCGTCCTCACGCCCGGTCTCGACACGGTGATGGTGCTGCGCACGGCGCTGTTCAGCGGCAAGCGCGCTGCGATGGGGGTGGTGCTCGGCATCTCGCTCGGCTGCCTGGTGTGGGCAGTGGCGAGCCTCGCGGGCCTGACGGCGCTGCTGACGGCGTCGGAGCTGGCCTACGACGTCGTGCGGTGGCTCGGCGCGGCCTACCTGGTCTACCTGGGCGCCAAGGCGTTGTGGGACTCGCGCAACACCGTGTCGCTGGAAGACTCCCGTCCGGTGCCGACCGCGAAGGCCTCGTTGCGGGTGGGGTTGCTGACGAACCTGCTCAACCCCAAGGTCGGCGTCTTCTACCTGTCGCTGCTGCCGCAGTTCATGCCCGCGGGCCAGCCGGCGTGGGGCGCCGTCCTCGTCGCCGTGCACCTCGGCCTCGGTCTCGTGTGGTTGCCGTTCCTGGTCGTCGTGGCCGGTCGCGCTCGTGCTTTCCTGCTGCGGCAACGGGTTCTGCTGGACCGCCTGACCGCCTCGGTGCTCGTCGCGCTCGGGCTGAAGCTGGCCTTCGAGGCGCGCTAGCGGTCGGCCGCGGCCGAGCGGTGCCACGCCGCGAGGGCCGTCCTGCTGGGCAGGCCGAGCTTCACGCGGATGTTGACCACGTGCCGGTCCGCCGTCCGCGGCGAGATGAACAGCCTCGCCGCGATCTGCTTCGACGTGAACCCCTCCGCGACCAGGCCGGCGATCGTGAACTCCTGCCTGCTCAGACCACCGGGCAGGGCGGGCAGGACCGGCCTGCGCTCGGAGGCGGGCACCGGTTCGAGCGCGAACGCCATGGCCTGGTCGGGACGCAGGTCGGCCCCCAGGGTCGTGATCACCTGGTAGTCGTCGCCGAGCGCGCGGCGGGTGCCGCGGTCCGCCCGCTCCAGCACCCGGTGGAACGGGCTCATGCCGCCGAACGAGATCCGGGAGATCCGTTCCTGCGACCGCAGGGCGCCCAGCAGCCGGGCGGCGCGGTCGAACGCCCCCAGCTCCGCGCACGCGCAGGCGAGCAGCCAGAGGCTGAACGGCGCACCCCACGTGTCGCCGAGCGCGAGCTGGATCCGCAACGCCCCCAACGCCGGCCCATGCGCCTCCGCCGGGTCGCCGTGCAGCAGTTCGTGGAGCCCGCGCAGCCACAGCCCCCAGGCGTGCGACCAGTTCACGCCGTTGCTCTCCGCCTGCCTGATGAGCCCGGTCGTCGCCTTGTCCGCCGCTTCGGCGTCCAGCAGGAAGCACGTCGCCATCGCGTGCATGAGCTCGGTGATGTAGGTGTCACCCGGTGAGGCGTGCAGACGGCACAGTTCGACGACGTGCGCGTACAACGGCACGCAATCCGGCGACCCCTCCACGAAGAAGAGGTGCGTGGCCTCGGCCAGAACGAGGTGCACGTCGGTGACCGGCAGCCGTGGCAACGTGCGCGCCTCGTTCATCAGCGGGATCGCCGTCGCCATGTCGCCGCGTGCCTGCGCCATGTACGCGCAGTGCGCGAGCAGCGACGTCCGCAACGGCGCCTCGGTGATCACCTCGCGCGCCGCCGCCAGCAAGTCCCAGGCCTGGCCGAGCATGCCGGCGAACGACGTGAACCGCGCCCTCTGGCCGTTCATCGCCATCGTCGCCCCGATCGCGGCGAGGCTGGGGGTGCGTAGGGCGTGGCCGATCGCCGCGCGGACGTTCGGCCACTCCTCCCACAGCCTGCCCATCCACAGCGCCTCGCCGGGCGAGAACCACGAGCGCGCGACCTCGTCCACGAACTCGCTGTAGTGCAGCGCATGGCGGTGCAACGGTTCGTCCGCGTCCGTCAGCAGACGCGCACCGAACTGCGACACGGCGCTGAGCAACCGGTACCGCGTCTCGCCGGTGACAGGACTGGTCGTCGCCACCACGACCGACCTGCGGACCAACGCGGACAACGGTTCCTGCACGTCCGCGTCCGCCACCGCCTCGGCCGCGGCGAGGTCGAAGTCCGCGGGGAACACCGACAGCGCCGCCCACACCAGTCGTTCCTCGTCCGAGCACCGCCGCGCCGCCCACCCGAGCACCCGTTCCAGCGTGGCGGGCCCGAGTTCGTCGAGCACCTCGGTCAGCGGCGTCCCGGCGGGTCGTGCCGCCACCAGCTCGACGGAGAGCGGAAGCCCGTCCACCGCCTTGCACAACGCCGTGACGTCGGCCTGCTCGGCCACCACCTCGGCCCGGTCCTCG
Source organism: Lentzea sp. DG1S-22 (assembly GCF_036321065.1). Lineage (NCBI taxonomy): Bacteria > Bacillati > Actinomycetota > Actinomycetes > Pseudonocardiales > Pseudonocardiaceae > Lentzea > Lentzea sp. DG1S-22. Next base: position 7,825,722 of record NZ_CP143276.1, read on the forward strand.
AACAGCCGCACCGCGTCGTCGACGCTCAACGGGGGAACCCGCAGCACGCGTTCGCCGTAGAGGCCGAGCGGTTCCCGCGAGGTCACCAGGATCGTCAGGCCCTCGCAGCCGCGCCGGAGGTGGTGCACGAGGTGCCGCACCGCGTCCAGCAGGTGCTCGCAGTCGTCGAGGACGAGCAGCAGGTGCTTGTCGTGCAACGACTCCACGAGACGGCCGAACCCGCCGTCCGGTGCGTTGTCGACGATCCGCAACTCGGCCGCGACCACGCGGGCGAGCAGCGCCGGATCCCCGAGGTCCCCGAGCCGCACCCGCCGGACGCCGTGCCGGAACGCCTCCGCCGCGGCGAGCGAGCGCCCCGCCTCCACGGCGAGCCGGGACTTGCCGGCACCTCCCGCACCCGTCAGCGTGACCAGCCCGGTCTCGCGCAGGAGCACCTCGGTCTCGGCGAGCACCGCACCGCGGCCGATGAACGTCGTGGTCTGGGCAGACAGGGTGCCCCGCACGGTCATCGGCGCATCTTCGCCCAACGCGGCAGAGGTGTGATGACGAGCATCACGTCACCACCCTTTCGGCCTAGCGAGTTCGACCATGCGTGGCGACCCGCCCACGCGGCCGGATGATCATCTTGCTGGCGAGCCGCAGCCCCTGGCGTGCGTTGAGGTGCGGCAGGTACGCGCGGCTCACCGCGTTCGCGATGCGCGGCAACGCCGCCGAGTCCGGGTACGCCATGAACATCGGCTGGTAGGCCGGTTGGAACTTCGCCTTGAACGCGAACAGCGACCGGAACCCGTACACCGGCTCGAGCACCTGCCCGGTGAAGTCGAGGACGCGCTGCAGCGCCCGAGGGCGCTCGCCCCGGTCCAGCCGCGCGAGCGGTGCCCCGGACAGGCTGAGGAACCGCGCCCCCTCCGCCTGGAGCTGTTGCGCCGCCGAGGCGATGAGGAACTCCATCGAGCCGCGGAAACCGTGCGTGCGGCGGCGCATGAAGTCGAGCGTCCACCCCACGACCTCACCGTCGGCGTACACCGGCAGCCAGCTCGTGATGCCGTGCACCGTGCGGTCGCCGTCCACCGCGAGCAGGCAGCGGACACCGTCACCGGCCAGCTGCTCCAGCCCGCCCAGCGTGAACCCCATCTCGGGCAGGCCCCTGTCCGCCACCCACTCCGCCGAGATCGACCGGATCTGGTCGGTGATCGCGTACGGCGCGTCGGCGTACGCGCACCACTCGGCGGTGATGCCGGCCTTGGCGGCCTTGTTCAACGCCGTGCGCACGTCCTGCCACTTCTTGCCGGTGAAGCTCAGCGCGTCCAGTTCGATCACGGTGTCCTCGGCGACCTGCACCGCCGACCACCCGAGACCCTCGACCACCTCCTTCGTCTCCGCGCCCACGCTGTAGAGGCACGGCGTCCACCCGTTGCGGGCGCAGAACTCCGCGAACCCGCGCACGGCCTCGGCCCGCGCCGGGCCGATCGGGTCGCCGACCGTCAGCGCGATCGTCGCCACCACCCGGTACGCGACCGCCGTCTCACCGTCGGGCGTGAACCAGTACTGGTTGCCCCGCCACGTCGTCATGTACGACAGCGACGAACCGCCGTAGCGCCGCATCAGCTCGCGTGCCTGTGCCGCCTCCTTCTCGCACGGCGAAGGCCACGTCCGCCACGACGCCATCAGCAGACCGGTCAGCACGATCAGCCAGAACACCACGCCCGTGTACTCGAACAGCAGCGTGCCGACGAAGCCCTCCGCCTGGAACCGCAACGGCACCAGGTCGAGGTAGCCCGGCGGCAGGAACCGCGTGGGCAGGTCCGCGAGCAGTGCCGTGAACCCCGGCTCCGGCGTGAACTGGTCGCGGACCAGGTACCCGCCGAAGACGTACAGCGCCGACAGCAACGCGACGCTGCCCGCCGTGAACCGCCAGAACCTCGTGACGGCACGCCGAGGCAGGCGCACGTCGAAATGCCTGCGCGTCAACAACAACACGCCGATGATCGCGAGCGGAGCCAGCATCGGCACACCGAACGAGACCGCGAGCTCCAACGCCGTGGCGTCCGGGAACTGCGCGACGTAGACGACGTACGAACCGATGAACGCCGCATACGCCACGTTGAACACGAGCGCCGACCGCCATGCGAACCGCCAGCCGCGTCGCAGTCCTTCCGCCAGTACGAGCAACAGCAACGCCGGCAGCAACGACATCACGAGCGCGGGGAACCGGCCGTACGACAGCTGGACCGCCATCGTCCGGCACAACTCGACCGCGTCCGCGCCGCACACCGCGTCGACGTCGTCCCGCGAGGGTTGCGCGACCGCCACGACGTCCGCGAACCACCACAGCGGGCCGTTCGGGTACGGCGACATCATCGACACCACCGGCCCGAGCGCCGAAGCCGCGAGCAGCAGCGCCACCAGCACCCGCGTTTCCTGCAGGGAACGCGCCCGGGACTCGGGACCGTTCCTGAGGAAGAGCACTCCGATCACCAGTCCGGCCACGCCACCGGACAGCCTGAACAGATCTTCGAGCCAACCCGAGTACAGGGTAAGGACCAGCACCGACAAGATCGTCAACAGCCGGACGCGACGCCTCCGGAGCGGCGGCATCCGGAACGTCAGGGCGAGCACCAGGCCCACGCCGCCGATCGACGGGCCGGTCGCGACCTCGCCCACGAGCGACTCGGGCCAGCCCCAGTGCACGTCCCGCCCGGCCAGCACCAGCCCGAGGCCCAGGAACGAACCCAGCACGTGCGAGGACAGGAAGATCGCCGCTGTCCGCAGGCCCCCGAACGCGCGCTCCGCCGCCACCCCGGCCGCCAGCAGCAGCACGGTGGTGCCCACGTACCCCAGCAGGTCCATCGACCACAGCGCCGAGGTCAAGGCGGTCCACGCCGGACTTCCGGTGCCGAACCCGGTCGCCGCGAGCAGGTCCTCGCCCGCGCCGCCGATCGCACCGGTCAGCGCCCCGACCGTCCAGAAGACGACCAGGAACGCGCACGTCAGCGGCGCCGTGCGGAGGAGCCGGGCGATCATCTGACGAGTCCCGTCCGCCGCGCGAGCCACGGCAGCGACCCGAAGAGACCGTCCCTGGCCATGTTCCAGTCGTGGTTGTTCGGCAGTTCTTTCCACTGCACGTCCATTCCGGCTTTGCGGCAGGCCTCGAACACCTCGGCGTCGGCCTGGCGGTAGGTGACGTCGTCGCGGCCGGCGACGACCACGCCCGCTGTCCTGGGAAACCGCTGACCGGCGAGGACGTCCATCGGGTTGACCTCGGCGAAAGCGGCCTCGTCGCCGTCGAACGCGGCCTTGACCGTCTCTTCTCGCGTGCCGAGCGAGGGCTCGCGCTGGGGAGCTAGGGCGATGAAGTTGCCGTAGACGTCCGGTGCGCGCACGGCCAGCTGCAGCGAGCATGTGGCGCCCTGCGAGAAGCCCGCGACGGTCCAGGCCTCACGGCGCTCGTCGACGGTGAGCCGTTGCCTGATCCACGCGGGCACGTCACGCGCCAGGTACGTCTCGGACCGGCCGAGCTTCGAGTCGAGGCACAGCGGGTTCGCCGTCGAGGTCCCCAGCTGGTCGACCACCACGACGATCGGTGCGAGCCCGTCGTGCTGCCGCGCGTGGGCGTCGAGGTTGTCGAGGATCCGGCCACCGTCGAACCAGTCGCGCGGGCTGCCCGGCTGGCCCGCCATCAGGACGATCACGGGCAGCCGCGGACGGGGGGTGGTGGTGTAGGCGGGCGGCAGGTAGACCCAGGCCGGTCGTGCCTTGAACGCGCCGGGGATCTCCGCCTCGGAGACGGTGCCCCTGTCCGGCAGCCCCTCCGGCCTCTTCCAGACGTCGCCGAGCGTCTTGCCCACGGGCACCTCGACCACGCCCGACGCCGGGGGAGCGGCCTCGTCGAGGTCGACGCGGTCGTTCCTGAACAGGTCCAGCACGGCGCGAGTGGTGGGGTACTGCCCGAAGTGCGCGTTCGTCGCGACCACCGCGCTCGCCACCACGCCCAGCGCCAGCAGCACGCCGAACGCACGGCCGTACCAGCGGCCGGAGCGCAACCGCACCACTGCGAGCGTCAGGGCGACGAGAACCGCACCGAGCCACACGACCAGCACAGCCGGCAGCGGCTCCGGCCACGGCTTCCACACGTGGTCGACGACGAGAGCCAGCCCGGTCACCGCGAGAGCGCACGCCAGCACGACGATCGGCAGGACGCGGACCCACCAGGTGCGGTCCTTCCGAACGGCCAGGTACGTGACGGCGAGCACGGCCGCGACCGTGGCGGCCTGGGGGATCGGTCCGTTCGTCAGCGACAGATCCAACGGGCTGAGCATGCCGTGGATGCTTCAGGAACTCTTCAGGTTCCACATCGGAGATTCGTCTGAGTTCGAAGGGAGGAACATCAGCCTGAAGAATGACAACCCGTCAGCCGGATGACGCGTCGCGCCACGCGTTCGTCAGCACCCGCAACGCTTCCGGGTGCTCGGCGATCTCCGCGGCACGGGGCAAATCGGACTCCGCCATCCCCAAGTCCCGCAACGACGTCGCAGCGCCGAACCGCGTGGCGGTGCCGTGGATGCGCCTGGCCAGATCGGCCGGTGCGGTGTGGGGGAGCAGCGCCGTGTGCGTCGCGGCGTGCGGCATCCCGAACGAACCGCCCAAAACGTGCGCGAGCTTGTGGTGCAGTCCCATCGGGACGGACGCCAGGCAGGTCCCCGCGAGCCACGCCGACGCCAGCAGTTCGGTTCGTGCCTCCACAGTGGACGGATTTTCGCTCAAAGCGTGCAAAACGCCCTCGATCGCCTTGGCGGCGATGGCGTCGACCAACGGGTTCTCGTTGCCCCTCGCGGCGACGGCGTGCGCGAGAGCGTTGAGCGCGCTTGTCACCGTGACGTCGAGGGGCAGGTCGAGCGTCAGGTCGACGTCGTAGATCACCGTGTCCGGCTGCACCGCCGCGTCGCGCCGCGTCTTCTTCCGCCCCGACGCCGTCTCGCCGAGCACCGGCGTGACCTCGGACCCGGCGTAGGTCGTCGGCAGGACGACCTGGGGCACGCCCGCGCGCACCGAGAGCGCCTTGGACAACCCCGTGCTGGACCCGCCGCCGACCGAGACGACGCAGTCCGCGCTGTGTTCGTGCAACAACGCGAGCGCGCGCTCCGTGACTTCGACCGGCGTGTGCATCGCCGCGCCCGTGAACCTGGTGACGAGCAGCGGGCCGAGTTCCGCGGCCACCCGGTCGCCGCCGTGCCGGGCAATCAGCAGCACCCGTGCCGCGCCGAGCCGCTCGACCTCGGCCCGCACGGTGGAGGCGGTACCGCGGCCGAAGACGACACGGGTGCGTCCGGGCTCGAAGGTGAAGCTCACGGAGGACGAATATTCGCGAGCGACGCCGCGGGCGCAACAGCACAGGGTCAAGCCTTTCGGCTCTGACGGGGCGACTTCGTCACTCCTTAGCGTGAATCTTCATGAAGCGTGTTCGTGTTGTAGTGGCGTTAGCAGGGGCCCTGACCCTGACGCCCATCCCTGCCACAGCGGCGACACCCGCGTTCACCCTGTCCGGTGGCGTGTCCGCGCCGATCCACTCGATGGCCGACGCCGTGCGCGAGACCGTCTACGTGGACTCCGGGCTCGACCTCGACGGCGACGGTACCCGCGACAGGGTGGCCGCCGACATCATCCGGCCGTCCACGACCGGGCGCGTGCCCGTGATCATGGACGCCAGCCCCTACTACCAGAGCGCCGGCCGGGGCAACGAGTCCGAGGTCAAGACCTACGACTCCGCCGGCGTGCCGGTGAAGTTCCCGCTCTTCTACGACAACTACTTCGTCCCTCGCGGCTACGCGGTCGTGCTGGTCGACTTCCTCGGCACGAACCGGTCGCGCGGCTGCGTCGACGTCGGCGGGCAGTCGGAGATCGCGTCCGGCACCGCCGTGATCGACTGGCTCAACGGCCGGCGCACCGGTTATTCGACCCCGACCGGTTCCACGACGAAGTCAGCCTCCTGGTCGACCGGTGCCGTCGGCATGATCGGCAAGTCGTGGGACGGCTCGATTGCGAACGGCGTCGCGGCGACCGGCATCGACGGGCTGAAGACCATCGTGCCGATCGCGGCCATCAGCTCCTGGTACGACTGGTTCCGCTCGGACGGCGTCGCGTACCCCGGCTACAGCTCGCCGACCGGGCTGGGCTCGCAGTTCGAGAACTCGAACGCGCGCTCACGGTGTGGTGCCGTGCGCACGCAGATGACGAACGGCTCTCCTGCCAACGGCGACTACACGTCGATGTGGCAAGCGCGTGACTTCGTGCGCAACGCCTCGCGCGTGAAGGCCTCCATCTTCGCGATCCACGGTCTGAACGACCTCAACGTGAAGACGCTGCAGTACGGGCAGTTCTGGGACGCCGTGCCCGCGACGGTGCCGAAGAAGCTGTGGTTCTCGCAGACCGCGCACGTCGACCCGTTCGACTTCCGGCGCGGCGAGTGGGTGCCGACGTTGCACCGGTGGTTCGACCGCTGGCTGCTGAACGTGCAGAACGGGATCGAGAACGAGCCGCAGGTGTCCGCCGAACGCGCGCCGGACCAGTGGGCCGACGACCAGACGTGGCCTCCTGCGGGGACCGTCAGCACCGTGCTGCGCCCCTCGGCCGCGGGGCTCGGCACCACGGCGGGAACCGGAACGGCGGCGTTCACCGACAACGGCAGCGCGACGCCCTCCACCTGGCTGTCGGGTTCGAACACCGGCCGGGTCATCTACTCGACCGCCCCGCTGACGTCGGACCTGCGCGTCGCGGGCACCTCGTCGATCACGGTCGGGGTGTCGTCGTCCACGCGCACCGCGCACCTCACGGCGTACCTGGTCGACTACGGCCCGGCTCGGGTGCGGACCGGTGAGGGCATCCGGACGCTGACCACGGAGTCGTGCTGGGGCGAGAGCCGCACTGGCGATGACGCCTGTTACCGCGACACGGAGGCAACGGCGGGCAACGTCGACGCGCAGATCATCGCGCGCGGGTGGGCGGACCTCGCGAACTACGAGTCGCTCTCGGTGCCGCGCACGATCACGCCGGGGACGAAGTACCGCATGACGTTCCGACTGTCCACAACGGACCACGTGATCCCGGCGGGGCACCGGCTGGGCCTGCTGATCGGCGGGACCGACTCGAGCGCGATCGTGCGGCCGAGCCAGCTGCCGAGGCTCACCGTCGACCTCGCGGACACCTCGGTGCGCGTCCCGTTGAAGGGCTCGGTGCCGGCCGCCTCGACGGCTCCGCTGGTGGCGAGCAGCGTTTCCGCTGGTACGAAGGGTGCGTTGGGCTAGCGGCCCGGGCTGTCGGTGCTGCTCGCTAGCATCGGCGACATGGGTTCAACCGACCACGGAGACGCGCTGCAGGTCCTGCAGCGCGTCTTCGGGTACCCCGAGTTCCGCGGCGACCAGGCCGCCATCGTCGAGCACGTGATCGCGGGTGGCGACGCGCTCGTGCTCATGCCGACGGGTGGCGGCAAGTCCCTGTGCTACCAGGTGCCGGCGCTGGTCCGGCCGGGCACGGGCGTGGTGATCTCCCCGCTCATCGCGCTGATGCAGGACCAGGTGGACGCGTTGCGGGCGCTGGGCGTGCGCGCGGGCTTCCTGAACTCCTCGCTGTCGTGGGACGAGCGCAGGATGGTCGAGGCCGAGTTCGTCAACGGCGAGCTGGACCTGCTCTACCTGGCGCCGGAGCGGCTGACGTCCGAGGCCACCCTGAAGCTGCTCGACCAGGGCGAGATCGCGCTGTTCGCGATCGACGAGGCGCACTGCGTCTCCCAGTGGGGCCACGACTTCCGGCCCGACTACCTCTCGCTGACGCACCTGCACGAGCGCTGGCCGAAGGTCCCGCGCATCGCGCTCACCGCCACGGCGACGGAGGCGACGCGCAAGGAGATCCTGACGCGTCTCGACCTGGGCGACGGCCGCCAGTTCGTCTCGAGCTTCGACCGGCCGAACATCCAGTACCGCATCGTCGGCAAGAAGGAGCCGAAGAAGCAGCTGCTGGACCTCCTGCGCGGTGAGCACCAGGGCGACGCCGGCATCGTGTACTGCCTGTCGCGCGCGTCGGTGGAGAAGACGGCGGAGTTCCTGGTGGCCAACGGCATCCCCGCGCTGCCGTACCACGCGGGCCTCGACGCGTCGGTCCGCCAGCGCAACCAGGCCAGGTTCCTGCGCGAGGACGGCCTGGTCATGGTCGCCACCATCGCGTTCGGCATGGGCATCGACAAGCCGGACGTCCGCTTCGTCGCCCACCTCGACCTGCCGAAGTCGGTGGAGGGCTACTACCAGGAGACGGGCAGGGCGGGCCGCGACGGCCTGCCGTCCACCGCGTGGCTCGCCTACGGCCTGCAGGACGTGGTGCAGCAGCGCAAGATGATCGAGTCGTCCGAAGGCGACCTGGCCTTCCGGCGCCGCTCGCAGGCGCACCTCGACGCGATGCTCGCCCTCTGCGAGACGATCACGTGCCGCCGCACGATGCTCCTCGAGTACCTCGGCGAGTCCGGCGTCCCCTGCGGCAACTGCGACACGTGCCTGGCGCCGCCGGAGTCGTGGGACGGCACCGTGGCGGCGCAGAAGATCCTCTCCACGGTCTACCGGCTGCGCAAGGAGCGGAACCAGAAGTTCGGCGCCGGCCAGACCATCGACATCCTGCTGGGGCGCAAGACCGCCAAGGTGATCCAGTTCGACCACGACCAGCTCAGCACGTTCGGCATCGGCGAGGACCTGAACGAGAGCGAGTGGCGCGGCGTCGTCCGCCAGCTCCTGGCGCAGGGGCTGCTCGCCGTGGAAGGCGAGTACTCGACCCTGGTGCTGACGGAGGCGAGCTCCGAGGTCCTGGGCCGCAAGCGCGAAGTGAAGCTGCGCAAGGACCCGACGCCCACCCGCTCGACGACGCGCACGGCTTCCGCCCCCGCCGCCAAGCCGAAGGTCGACCTCCCCGCCGACGCGGGCCCGCTGTTCGAGCAGTTGCGCGAGTGGCGTGCCGGCCAGGCCCGCGAGCAGGGCGTCCCGGCGTACGTGATCTTCCACGACGCCACCCTCAAGGCCATCGCGGCCTCCCGGCCCGGCTCGCTGGCCGCGCTGGGCGAGGTGAGCGGCGTGGGCCAGGCCAAGCTGGCGAAGTACGGCGAGCAGATCCTGGAGGTGGTGGCGGGCGCCGGTTCCGCCGCACCCGCCCCGGCCACACCTTCGCCCGCCAAGTCCAAGCCGCGCACCAGCAGCACCGGCGGCGCGGCGTGGGGGTCGGGCGACGGCGCGGCGGACGAATGGCCGGAGCCGGAGGAGCCCGACGAGCCGATGGACTGGTGACAGGGCCGCTCAGCGACCACAGGACGATGCGCCGATCCCGGCACGGCCGCGCGGCAGTGCCGGGGTGAGCCGGGCCTCCAGCCGTGCCGAGGCCCTGTGCCGCACCGCCGCCACGTCGGGCACCGGCTCCGCTGCCAACCGGCCACGCCGGCTCGCCGGCCATCGCGCCGGAAGCCTGCGCCCGTGCTGGTCCGCTGGGCAGCTCACGTGACCGGCGACCCGCCGGTCCTCGGCCCCTCTGCCGCCGGGACCGACCTCAGGTCACCTTCTCGATCTGAACGCGCTTGATCACGCTCTTGCCGGACTCCCCGACGAGCGCGAACGCCTCGCTGTTCAGCACGACGCAGGCAGGCCCGACGCCGACGATCCGCACCGTCGACTGCTTCCCGTTGTCGAGGTTGGTGACCCGCACCGAAGTCCCCACGGGGAGCTGTGACGAGAACGCACCGGGCGCACCGCCGACGGGTGACAACCCGACGGTCGCACCGTCGCACACGACCTGCCCGACCACTCCGGAAGCACGCACTCGTGACACCGGGGTTCTGGTCGCCGGAATCGGTGCGGGCGCGTTCCCGACGATTTCCACGCGCACCCGGCGAAGGACGTCCTCCGAACCGCCCCGATCGGAATCGGCTGACCGCACGGCATCGAATGCCGCGGTGTTCAGCACCGCGCAGCCGCCGGACTCCGCGACGACCGGAAGGGTGACCGCGCGGCCGTTCGCGAGATTGGTGACGCGCAACGACGTGCCGACGGGAAAGCGGTCCGACAGCACGCCCGCCGGTCCGGTGGAGGCGACGGCGCGCACCGGGTGCCCGCCGCACACCTCCTTGCCCGCCACGTCCGGCTGCGACGCCGGCGCGGCGGATCCGGAGAGCGCGAAGGCCGTCCCCCCGATGGCCGCCACGACGAAGAACACCCCGGCGCCCGCGATCCAGCCCCGTGACCAGCGCATGTGCACCACCCCACCTCTCCTGCGAGGCGTACGGCCCGCGGATCAAGAAGGTTCAACGGCGCGTGGCCCGGACCAGCGCGGTCGGGTCGCACGACGCGAGGTGGTCGCGCAGAGCGCTGTGCATGAAGCGGTACTCGCCGTCGACTCGCGTGAGCAGCAGCCTGTCCTGCGCGAGGTGGAGCAAAGCCTTGCGGCGGAACGACAACTCGCCCAGGGACAGGGGCCTGGTGACGCCCTCGGCGGCGACTTCCGCCAGCGCGTCGAACGGCCAGACGTAGTCACGAGCGGCGGTCGGCGTCACCAGCAAACCCAGTGCCACGCCCAGCGCGGTGCCCCATGATCCCGTCGTGCCGATCCCGCCCAGCAGACCGGCCGCGCCGAAAACCGGGATGGCCGGCTGGACCCACCACGGCCGCCCGAGCCGCATCCGCTGGTGCTGCGCCGGACGCACCGTGCGCCACACGCGCCCCACGGCGGCCGCGAAAACACCACCCGCCACGCCGGCGGAGAAACCGAGCCCCATGCCCGACAGCACCGCGTAGGGGCCGGTCCAGATCATCGCGACGCCGGGCGCGGCAGCGATCAGCACCGCCCACGGCACGGGCGCGTCACCCGGTATGAACCCCAACGCCAAGAAGAATGACGCCACCACCACGAACACGTACGTCACGAAATACGGCCACGACGTTCCGATCTCGCCCAGCCACAATCCGACGAGCCCGACCAGCAATCCCGCGAGCACGCCGGCGAGGAATGCCAACGCGGCCGTGATGATGCCGTGCGCGCGTCCGGGTGGGTGGAAGACGTGCGGCAGTTTGTTCACCATCACGAGCAACGCGGACGCCGTGACCACGAACACCAGAGCGGACCACAGCCCGAGGCGCAGTCCGGTCATGAACGCCACGGCACACACACCACCGGCGTACGCGGCAGGGACTGCGCGGATGAACAACAGCCACAACGGACGCGTCGGTAGCAGTGGAAGCCACGCTCGGCGGTGAGGCATGTGCACAGGTGCACCGAGGTCTGGTCTGCCCAATCGTGCGAGGAACTTCAACGCGCGAATGGTGGGTCCCGCACCGCGTTGACCGGAGAGCCGTTCCACCACGAAGGACCCCACGAAGTCGGTGCCGATCGTGTCGACCTGCTTGTCCAGGTGCGTGAGAGCCAGCAGGTTCAGCGCCAGTGGTGAGTCCAGCAGGTCCCAGATCTCCGGGGTGAGAGCGGACTCCAGGCTGTCGAGACGGGGGCTGACCGAGGCGATGTACTCGAGCACCTGGCCGCGCGACAACGGCTCGACGAACACTGACGGCAGGTTCTCGATCGGACCTGTCGAGCACACGACCGAGGCGAAGGGCGCGAGTTCGGACTCGCAGTGCGCCCGGTCGACGCGCGGCACCTCGTCCAGGCCGTCGACGAGGACCGCGACGCGTTCCCGGCGCAGCCAGATCGTGCCCGCCGAGCGGCTGATGCCGTAACGCCGGTTCATCTCCCGCAGCAGCCAGGCGGTGAACTCAGTCGGCTTGCGCGTGCCGTACGCACGCCAGGTCGCCAAGTCCACGACGACGGGAATCGGTGCCTCGGGGTCGTTGCGCGCCCGCTCGACCAGCGCGAGGCACAGTTCGCGCAACAACGTCGACCGCCCGCTGCCCACCGGCCCGACGAGGACCATGGTGTGACCGAGGCGGTCGTAGACGGCTTCGAGATCAGAAGAGGACATTCCCTCGCCCTCGACCCGCACGGCGAGCCGGGGCTGCTTCAGCACTCCGAGCTTGATCTGCGTCTGAGCGGCCAGCGAGGACGCGAGCAGTGCCTTCACCCGCGACTCGACCCGGCTGAGCGCGGCGGTCCGGCTGCTGGTCTCGTGCCCGCGGACCCGCTCCCAGAGCGCGAGGCCGATCGCGACGAGCACCATCGCGCCGACCGCGGGCCACAGCCACCGGCCGAACTCGCCGATGAACCCCGGTACCGCCCCGCCGGTGCTCACACTGATGGCTGCGGGAAGCAACAGAACGACGGTGACCAGGCACAACGCGGCCAACGCGGTCAGCCGTGCAGCCCTCGTCACACCGCTCGGATCCACTTCCACCTCCGCGATCCCGGCGAACGACGGTAACCGTGCTGCCGGGATCGCGGAAGTGGCTCAGACGCGTGTGCACGCACGCAGGCGCGGATCGTCAGATCAGGCGTAACTCACATGCGCAACAACCCGCATGCGCAGCCTGCGGAGACCCACGCTGAGTAGACCTGTCCTACTGCTGTTGGCCGCCGAAGTTCCGGAGGCCTTCCTTGAGCTTGTTCTCGCCCTGGTCGATGTGCTCGGTGTGCTTGCCGCCGGTCTTGTCGTCGGCGAACTGCCCAGCGCGTTCCACACCCTGGTCGACCTTGTCGCCGTGCTGGCCGATGAGGTCCTTGGCCTTGTTCTTCATTTCCTCGAAGCCCATGACTGCATCACCTCCCTATGGAGCGCGGGTACCCGGTCTCGGATCCGGAACACCTCGCTGGATCGAGTGAAGTGCCGCCACCGGGCTCACCCGCGCCGCGCGGCGAGCAGACAGCAGCTACCTGCGACAGCCACTCGATGCCGAGCCCGGCAACGCACCGATGAGGCCGTGCGGACCGGCCTAGGCTGGTGACCAGGAAGCCGAGTTCCTTGCGAGTCAACCCGATCGCACGCAGCAGACCGAACTCACGAGTCCGTTCGAGCACCGACAACCTACTGGCGCTCACGGCGTGCGGTCAGAAGAGCTACACCTGCAGGCCTTCTACGACACTGAGGGCACCGGCCGGGCCGAGGCCTCGCTCAAGGCGAAGCCACAGCAAGGGCAGGTGAAGTGCAAACTGCATACGAGATCACCGCGGACACGGACAGCTGAGTGATCCGTTAACCCTTGCCCGGCCGCCTCCGGCTCCACTAGGAAACGCGCATGAGGCGAATCGCAGCTGGTCTGGCAGTGGCGGCACTGGCCGTTGGGTTCATCACCACGGGCACCGCGTCCGCCGAGGAGCAGGTGGCCAGGCCGGACTGCGGCTACACCGCGACCCCGGAGGAGCCGGCCGCTCGCCCCGTTTCGATCCCGCGCGACCCGTGGTTCACCAAGGGCAAGGTCCTCGTCAAGGTGAGGACCAACCAGGGCGACGTGCCACTGCTGCTCGACCGCACCAAGGCGCCGTGCACCGCGCACAGCTTCATCCACCTGGCGCTCCGCGGTTTCTACAACCAGACCGAGTGCCACCGCCTCACCGCGTACCCGACGTTGAAGGTGCTGCAGTGCGGCGACCCGTCCAACACCGGTGAGGGCGGCCCCGGCTACAGGTACAGGGACGAGTTGCCGACGGACCTCGAGCCCGCGCCGAACGACCCCACCGGCCAGCGCCGCATCTACCCGCGCGGCACTCTCGCGATGGCCAACGCCGGTCCGGACACGAACGGCTCGCAGTTCTTCCTCGTGCAGTCGGACTCGATCCTGCGCCCGAACTACACGGTGTTCGGCCAGATCCTGCCCGAGGGCCTGAAGACCCTGGACAAGATCGCGGCCGGTGGCATCGCGGGGGAGAACCCCCTCGACGGCCGCCCGAACGTCAAGTCCGAGCTCAAGTGGGTGCTCCCGCTCGGCATCTAGTTCGAGGCCCAGCCCTTCAAGGCACCGTAGAACGCGTCAGAGAGCCGCCGGACCACCTGCTCGTCGGGTAGTCCGGCGGTTTTCGTGAGGTCGAGGATCTCCCGCGGGTCGAACAGGGCGTTGTGCAGGAAGCGCGCCACGTTCAGCAAAGAATCGGGCAGCGAGAGGTCGATCAGCACGCCGCGCAACGCCTGGTCCCACGCGTTGCATGACAACGCGGTCATTCCGTCGCCGCCGTGGAGGCGTTCCAAGAAGCCTTTCTGGGACCAAAACCGCACTATCACCGGACCGTGCACGCTCTGCAGCTTCACCCAGCGCGTGGCCTGGTGCTCGAACAGTTCTTTGCCGGTCTTGCGAGACCGTTCGCCGTGCTCGACCAACGACGCTATGACGTCCTCGTGGTACGCGACTACCAGCGCCTCCACGGAAGGGAAGTGCCGGTAGGCCGTCGCTTGCGAAAGCGCCGCTTCACGCGCGATGGACTGCATCGTCGCGGTTGCTGGTGCAGCCCGCAGGACGTGCGTCGCGGCTTCCAGCAATCGCTTGCGGTTGCGGCGTGCGTCGCTGCGGCTGTTTGTCTCTTCCGGCAGAACGCCCTCCTACCCCGCGAACCGATGGCGAGATGCAGGATAGGGCGAACGATCAGCGGAATGATGCGATTCCGGTCAACGCGTGGCCGATGGATAGCAGGTGGATGTCGGAGGTCCCCTCGTAAGTAAGGACCGATTCCAGGTTGTTGGCGTGGCGCAAAGGCGAGTACTCGAGCGAGATGCCGTTCGCGCCGAGGATGGTGCGGCTTTCCCGGGCGACGGCGATGGCCGACTCGACGTTGTTGTACTTGCCGACGCTGATCTGCTCGGGCTTCAGCGTGCCGGCCTCCTTGAGCCTCGCGAGGTGCAGCGCGAGCAGCATCGAGTTGCCGACCTGCACCGTCATGCTCGCGAGCTTGCGCTGGGTCAGCTGGAAAGCGGCGATCGGCTTGTCGAACTGGACGCGCGTGCCGGAGTACTCGAGCGCGGCCTGCAGCGAGTCCCGCGCCGCGCCGACGGCTCCGAACACGATCCCGAACCGCGCCTCGTTCAGACAGGAAAGCGGAGCGCGCAAGGAGGTCGCGAGCGGAAGCCGAGCACTTTCCGGCAGCCGCACGTCCTGCAGCACCAACTCGGAAGTGACGGATGCTCGCATCGACAGCTTCTGCTTGATGTCCCGAGTGGAGAATCCCGGTGTGCCCCGAGGAACGAGGAATCCTCGAACGCCCTCCTCCGTCCGCGCCCAGACGGTCGCCACGTCCGCCAGCCCGCCGTTGGTGATCCACGTCTTGGTGCCGTTCAGCACCCAGTCCCCGCCGTCCCGCACGGCCCGCGTGCGCATGCCGGACGGGTTGGAGCCGAAGTCCGGCTCGGTGAGCCCGAAGCACCCGATGGCCTCACCGGCGGCCAGCCGCGGCAGCCATTCCTGCTTCTGCTCCTCCGACCCGTACTTCCAGATCGAGTACATCGACAGCGAGCCCTGCACGGACACGAAGCTGCGGATGCCGCTGTCGACGGCCTCCAACTCCAGGCAGGCGAGCCCGTACGCCAGCGCCGACGTCCCGGCGCACCCGTACCCCTCCAGGTGCATGCCCAGCACGCCCAGCTTGCCCAGTTCCCGCGCGAGCTCGCGCGGGAGGACGCCCTCCTCGAACCACGAGGCGATGTGCGGCCGCACGTGGTCGGACAGGAACGCCGCCACGGTGGCCTGGATGTCGCGCTCCTCGTCGCTCAGCAGCGACGGGATGTCCAGCAGCTCCAACGGGTCCTGCACGTCACGGCTCCAGCTTCGGCGGGCGCAGCCGGTAGGTGACCGGCGTGCGCGACAGGCGGATGGGGTTCGCGACGAGCGTCATGTCGCCGATCGTCGCGGTGGGGTTGAGGTCCAGCGACTCCGCCAGCGCGAACGCGCGCGCGACGTCGTTCACCGGCCCGCACGGAACGCCCAGCGGCGGCAGCGTCTCGAACCAGTGCTGGGCCGGCCGCGACCGCAGCCGGGCGGAGAGGACCTCGAACAACGCGTCCACGTTCTGCACGCGGTCGGAGTTCGTGGCGAAGCGCCCGTCCGTGGCGAGCTCCGGCACGTCCAGCACCGAGCACAACCGGCGGAACTGCCGGTCGTTGCCCACCGCGAGCACGATCGGCTGGTCGGCCGTGGGGAACACCTCGTACGGCGCGATCGACGGGTGCCGGTTGCCCATCGGCTGTGGCACCGAACCGGCCAGCGTGAAGCCCGCGCTCTGGTTCACCATGCTCGACAACAACACCGTGAGCAGGTCCAGCTCGACGAGCTGCCCCAGCCCGGTCGCCTCCCTGTGCCGCAGCGCCGCCAGGATCCCGACGCACGCGTGCAGACCGGTCAGCACGTCGACCAGCGCCACACCGGTCTTCACCGGCGCGTGCGGGCCGGGCCCGGTGACGCTCATCAACCCGCCCACGGCCTGCACGAGCAGGTCGTAACCGGGCAGGTCCGCACCCTTGCCCGAACCGAACCCCGAGATCGAGCAGTACACGAGGTCGTCACGCCCCAGCGACTCGTAGTCCAGCCCGAACTTCTTCATCGTGCCCGGCTTGAAGTTCTCGACCACGACGTCCGCCCGCGCGATCAGCTCGCGCGCCCGCTCCCGGCCCGCCCCGGTGGACAGGTCGATCTGCACCGACGTCTTGTTCCTGTTGACGGACAGGAAGTACGTCGCCTCGTCCTCGTAGTGCGGCGGACCCCACGTCCGGGTCTCGTCGCCCCTGCCGGGCTGCTCGACCTTGACGACCTCGGCACCGAGGTCGCCCAGCACCATCGTCGCGTACGGCGCCGCCAGCACGCGGCTGAAGTCCGCGATCACCACGCCTTCGAGTGAGCTCATGCGATCGTCTCCCGCCGATCGGTCCCGGTTGCCCGTCCGCCTGCCACCACGCCTGCGGGCACGGTCATGCCACCCGCCCGCGCAGCTTCATCGCGGCCAGCACGCGTTCCTGCGCCAGCTCGCGCGCCGCGACATGCGTCGTGGTGCCACGGCTTCTCGCTTCGGCGATGACCTTCGCCGCGTTCGCCCTCAGCTTCGAGGACACGGCGTCGAGCACCGTCGCGGGGTCCACCGGGAACGGGGAGTACCGCGCGTCCATCCCGAACGCCGCCGCGACCACGCCGCCGGCGTTCGCGATGAAGTCCGGCACGACGGTGATTCCGCGTCCCGCGAGAACCTCCTGCGCCACAACGGATGTCGGCAGGTTCGCGCCCTCGACCACCAGTGCGGTGTCGAGCTCGCCCGCGAGATCCGCGTCGATCACGTCCTGCAGCGCGGCCGGCACCAGCACGTCGCACGGCACGCGCAGCTCGGCACCGAGCGGACGGACGCCGCCGTACTCCTCGACCGCGAGATCGCCGAACTCCGCTCGCAGCTTCAGCAGCCGGGCGACGTCGAGCCCGTTGGGATCCACCAACGCGCCGTGCACCGACGACACGGCGACGACGACGGCGCCCAGTTCGGCGAACCGCTTCGCCGCCGCGGCGCCCACCGCGCCGAAACCCTGCAGGGCCACGCGTCTGCCGCGCAACTCCACCAGTTCGTCCGCCACCTCGGCCACGCCGTACCCGGTGACGCCCAGCTCGTCGTACGGGAGACCGCCGAGTTGAGCCGGTGCGCCCATCATAGCGCCGCGGTCCGACAGTTCGTCCTGGACGATCGCGGCGTCCCGTTCGGTGAGGCCCATGTCGAGGCCGAAGACGTACTCCCGCGGCACCTCGTTGGACAGCTTGCGCGCGAACGCCCGCAGCGCCGCTTCCTTGTCGGGGGAGGCGGGGTCGAACCTGATCCCCGCCTTCGCGCCGCCGAAGAAGAGGTCGACCCCGGCCCACTTCCA
Organism: Lentzea sp. DG1S-22; assembly: GCF_036321065.1. Classification (NCBI taxonomy): domain Bacteria; kingdom Bacillati; phylum Actinomycetota; class Actinomycetes; order Pseudonocardiales; family Pseudonocardiaceae; genus Lentzea; species Lentzea sp. DG1S-22. The sequence goes on from NZ_CP143276.1 coordinate 7,843,504, forward strand.
CGTCATCACACGCGCGAGGCGGGCGATCTCGGCGACCGTCACGTGCGGGCTCATCCGCGTGCCGCCCTTGCCCATACCGCGCGCGGTGTTGTCGATGACGAGCACGCCCTTCACGCCGGTACGGCGATCGGACACGCAGACGACCTTCTCCGGACCCCACTCGTCCATGAGCTCGAGAACGTCCATCACATCCCTCACACGCAGTTGAGTTCCGGCCGTGCCCTGTCGGCGGCGAACCTGGAGGCGTCCAGACCGGACACGTCGACGAAGGGCTCGCGGTCCAGCACGAGGTCGCGCACGACCTCGCCGACCGCGGGACCCTGCAGGAAGCCGTGCCCGGAAAAGCCGGTGGCGTAGTAGAAGCCGCCGACGGAGCCGATCAGGGCGTTGTGGTCCGGCGTCACCTCGTACAGCCCGGCCCACCCGCCGCGCACGCCCACGTCCAACAGCTTGGGCGCACGCCGTCCGATCGCCTCGGTGAGGCGTGGCAGCCACGCGTCGGAGACGTCGAGCTTGAAGCCCGGCGTCTCGTCTGGGTCGGACATGCCGAAAAGCAGTCCGCGGCCCTCGCGGTGGAAGTAGAAGGTGCTGCCGAAGTCGATGGTGAACGGTGTCACCCGATCGTGTAGTTCCGGCATGGGTTCGGTGAACAGGACCTGCCGCCGCAGGGGAGAAACCGGCAGGTCAACGCCCACCATCTCGCCGATCTCCCGCGACCAGGCACCGGCCGCGCAGACCACTTTCCACGCCGAGACGGTCCCGCGGTCGGTCTCGACGCGAAAAGTGTCGGACCCCGTCCCTACGATCGATCTCACGGTTGTCCTGGTGCTGAAGCGGGCACCGAACCGGCGGGCCGCGGTGGCATAGCCGAGGACCACGGACTCCGGAGTGCAGTGTCCGTCGTCCGGCGAGAAGGTCGCCGCGAGCAGGCCGTCCGCTTCGATCAACGGCGACATCCGCCGTGCTTCCTCGACCGTCACCATGCGGCTGGGTACCCCGAGGGAGTTCTGGAGGTCGACGTTGCGCTCGAACGCCGTGACGTGTTCGTCGGAAGAGAGGAGGAACAGGTAGCCGACCTGGTGCAGATCGATCTCCTGCCCGGGCCGCTGCGGAAAGCGCTGGAACAGTTCGATGGATCGAGCTCCGAGCCTGATGTTCAGCTCGTCGGAGAACTGGGCGCGCACCCCACCCGCCGCTGTGCAGGTGGAGCCGGAGCCCAGCTCGTCCTTCTCGACGACCAACACATCTCGGACGCCTGCCTCGGCGAGGTGAAAGGCGATGGACGTCCCCATCACCCCGCCGCCGATGACGACGACTTCGGCCTGACCGGGCAGCTCAGGCCAGCCGGAAGTCAAGGTCCGCCTCGATCGCGAGAGTGTCCATCTGCGCCTTCTGCAGCTTCCCGGAGTAGTCCCAGTTCATGGACTGCCAGCGGGTGAACTGGTCGAGCACCCACACGCCCGACTGCCGGGAGCCGTTGCCGCTCTTGCCGTTGCCGCCGAACGGCAGGTGCGCCTCGGCCCCGGACGTCGAGTTGTTGACGCTCACCATGCCGGCGGAGATGCCGGCGCGGAACCGAAAGGCCTTGTTCGGGTCCGTGGTGTAGATCGAGCACGACAGGCCGTAGCCCGGCTTGTTGCCGAGCTCGATCGCCTCGTCCAGGTCCGAGTACGTCATGACGCCGACGATCGGTCCGAACGTCTCCTGGAGGAACAGTTCGTCGTCGTCGCGCACACCGGAAACGATTGCGGGGTGGTAGAAGAAGCCGTTCCCACCAGTGAAACCGTTGCGCGGGCTGGAGTCCGTGATGCGGCCGGTCGGACCGTGCACCGTGTGGTGCTCGCCGATCCAGCCGAGGTACTTCTCGTACGCCAGCGCGAACTTCTCGTCGAGCAGCGGTCCATAGAGGACATCGCCGGTCGGGTCGCCCACGGTGGCACCGGCCACGGCGTCGACGAAGCGGGACAGGAACTCGTCGTACACCGACTCGTGCACGATCGCCGTGCCGAGCGAGGTGCAGCGCTGCCCCGCGGACCCGAAGCCGGCGAACAGCGCGCCCTGCACGGCCAGGTCGAGGTCGGCGTCCTCAGTGACGACCATCGGGTTCTTGCCGCCCAGTTCCAGGCACGGTGTCTGGAGGTGGCGCCCGCACAGCTCGCCGATCCGCACACCGACCTCGCTGGAGCCGGTGAAGCCGACCTTGTCGACCAGGCCCTGCCGCAGCGACTGCTCCAGCCCGGTGAACGTCTCCGAGCCCTCGGCGAAGACGATCTCGAACACGCCGGCCGGGATGCCGGCGGCCTGGAACACGTCGTAGAAGGCCTGCGCCGACGCGGCGGAGTACTCGGCGGGCTTCCACACGACCGAGTTGCCGCACAGCAGCGCGGGCACGATGTACCAGGACGGCACGGCGACGGGGAAGTTGCCGGCGGTGATGATCGCCGCGACGCCGACCGGGTTGCGGAACGTGAACAGCTGCTTGTCCGGCATCTCCGACGGCACCGTCTGCCCGTACAGGCGCCTGCCCTCGCCGACGAAGAAGTCGCAGGTGTCCACGATCTCCTGCACCTCGCCGCGGGCCTCCGCGATCGGCTTGCCGATCTCGCGGGTCACGAGCTGGGAGAGGGCCTCGGAGTTCGCCTCGACCAGCCGGCCGATGTTGCCGATCACCTGCCCGCGCACAGGTGCGGGCACACGTGCCCACGCGCGTTGTGCGGCTTTGGCCCGCTGGGCGGCGTCGACGAAGGTGCGACTGGTCCCGAGTTCGATCTCGGCGACCACGTCGGAGGTGTTCGACGGGTTCGTGGAGACGTAGGGCATGCATCCACCCTGGTGGCTGCGGGGTGGATGCGCCAGAGGCCGCAGAACGAGATCTCCCGACGTCGAGCATAAGCTGCCCTGGTGCTCAACCCGGTCCATCTCCGCACGCTCGTCGAGGTCGTGAAGACGGGTTCCTTCGCCGAGGCGGCCCGCCGGCTCGGCTACACGTCGTCGGCCGTGTCGCAGCAGATCTCGGCGTTCGAGCGGGCGGTCGGCGTGACGCTCTTCGAACGCGAGGCGCACTCGATCCGCCCCGCCAGCGCCGCCCTGCTGATCGCCGACCGCGGCGGCGAGCTGCTCGCCGCGCTGGACGGGTTCGAGCACGAGGTGAAGGCGATGGTGCAGGGCCTGCGCGGCCGCCTGCGGATCGGCACCTTCCCCACGGCGAGCTCGCGCATCGTGCCGAAGGCGCTGGCGAGGCTGCAGGCCGACCTGCCGGACGCCGAGATCCGCCTGGACGAGGCCGAACCGGACGACGTGCTGCCGCTCGTCCTGACCGGCGAGCTCGACCTGGCGCTCGTCTACGCCTACGACCTGGTGCCGCGGACGTGGCCGGAGGAGCTGACCGTGTCACCGGTGCTGGACGAGTCCCTGCTCGTGATGGTCCCCGCTGACCACCCGGCCGCGAAGAACAACGTCAAACTCGAGGATCTCAAAGACGAACGCTGGATCGCCTCACGCGACGGGACATCAGGCGCCACCTGTCTGACCCGCCTGTGCGCGGCAGCGGGATTCGCGCCCAGGATTGCTTTCCGAAGCAACGATTACGAGGTCGTCCAGTCACTCGTGGCAGCCAGCGTCGGCGTGGCCCTGATACCCGCGCTCGGCTACAGGACGCTGCCGGGCACCCACGCGATGCCGTTGCGCCACAAGCCTTTGCGCAGACACGTCCACGTCGTCCACCGCACGGCGAACACCAACCCACTGCTCCGCGACGCGGTGAAAGCACTTCACGAAGTCTGCCAAAACGCCGTGGGCGGCTACATCACCCGGCCATGATGGAGAAATGGGGGAATTCAGCAGCGACAGGGCGCTGCCTGAGATCCGGAACTGGGATGCACCGGATCTGAGCGCACACGCCAGACAATTGATCGACAGCAACGAACCGGACGTCGAGGAATTGATCCTCGACACCCTCGACGACGCGGGTCCGCTACGCCCGCTGCTCTGCCGCGTCCTGGCGGAACGCAATCCGGACCGCGACCCGGACTACGCCCTGAGGCACTTCTACGCCGAAACCGACGGCCCAGTCCGCAGATGGCTCGGCCAAGAGGTCTACCGCAGCCCGTGGGTGTGGCTCTACGGAATCACCAGGCTCCGCGGCGCGAACCCGGTAGCCCGCATCACCCCGGACGCCACCCACTGGCTGGCCTCCCGCCGCCGCACAGCCGTCATCGCCCTCGGCGACACCGCGGACCCAGCCGCCCTCCCACCGGTGATCGGCCGCCTCCGCGACCAGAAGTGGTGGGTCCGATCCCAAGCGGCAGCGGCACTCCGCCGCCTGGCCCGCAGTGGCGTCCAAGTGGGACAGGCAGTCGACGCACTGGTCCGCTGCCTCGACCACGACCGCCAAGAGGTCGTTGAGCAAGCCGCAGCCGCACTCGCAACACCAGCCCTGCGCACAGACCTCCTCTACGCGAGGGCAACCCTCATGCCACTGGCCGGCGCCATCGTCGACAACGCCCTCGACGGCGTGGTCGCCCCGCTGATCCCGCTCTGGCCGGGCGATGCGTGATGCCCTGCGTGTGACGTTGCGCTCTCTCACCGTGAGTTGAGCCGATCGGCGCATTGCTTTCCGATGTCCGCTTTCGGCATGCTCAGCGCCGATCAACACGCTGGGGGCGTGCGGGCAGCGGAAGCCTGCACCTTCCATTGAATTCTGGGGGATAGACCAATATGACGCGTCGCTCAGCGACGCGGCACACTCGTGCGCGAAGATTCGCACGCGTGCTTGCCGCTGCGCTCGCAACCTCTCTGACGATCAGTCTGGCGTCCGCACCCGCGTTCGCCGCGCCTCCCGCGAAGTCACCGGCCGTCGACACGACGAAGCTGCCGGTGCTCAAGGGACGGGAGGTGCCCGCCCCGCCGACGGCCGCGGCGGACCCGAAGGCGGACTTCGGCCCACTGGCCGCGCGGGAGGCGAAGTCGAGCTTCGACCCCGAGAAGTCCAAGGTGACCTCGCGGTCGATGTTCGTCGACGAGTACACCAACCCTGACGGCACCAAAACGATCAAGCAGTCCACGGAACCGCTGAACGTCCAGGATGCCAAGGGTTCCTGGCAGCCGGTCGACACGACGCTGGTCGCGGACACGCCGACCCGGCGGGTCAAGGCCAGGCAACACCCGCTGAAGCCGACGCTCGCGGCCAAGGCGGACGACCCGGCGCTGATCACCGTCGAGTACGACGGCAACAAGGTCTCGCTGGCGCCCGAGACGCCCGCGAAGGACAAGCAGGTCAAGGTCTCGGCGGACAAGGCCGAGTACGCCGACGTCGCCGCGGACACCGACCTCACCTACGAGGTGACGCCGGGTTCGGTCAAGGAGACCATCCTGCTGAAGAAGGTGCCCACCACCAACAAGTGGCGGTTCACCCTCAAGGCCGGCGCGTTGACGCCGACCGTGACGGAGCAGGGCACGGTCGAGCTGCGGGACGCCCAGGGCACACCGAAGATCGTCATGCCGCCCATCGTCACCTGGGACTCCTCCGGCAAGGCCGAGGAGGCGCCGCCCGCGCAGACCGGCGGCACCTACACGGTCGAGAAGGCCGGCCAGGACTGGATGCTCACGGTCGCCGTCGACGAGGCGTGGCTCAAGGACCCGAAGCGCGTCTACCCCGTCAGCGTCGACCCGACGTTCAGCTTCGGCGTGGTCTTCGCCGAGTCGTACAAGTCGGACGGCTACTGGTGCCAGATGTGCGGCGTCCAGTTCGGCAACTCGCAGGACCGCGGTGACAAGTACTGGCGCAGTGCGATCCGGTTCGACTACCAGTCCCTGTACGGCCAGCGCATCGTCGGCGCCAAGCTCGACGTGACGAAGAAGACCGGCCCGCTCAGCCCGGACAAGACGTGGCCGGCGCAGCTCTACCACGCCTCGGCGATGGACTTCAACGGCCTCGGCGGTCTGCTGGCCAACGGTCTCGTCGGCCAGGTCGGCACGCTCACCGGTGACAGCCTGGTGAGCTTCCTCCAGCACATCGCGGACATCCGCCACATGGCCACGTTCATGATCGTGGGCGCGGAACAGCCGGGAGCCTGGACCTACAAGGACACGGTCGTCTCGCTGACCGTGGACACGGGCTCGGCCCCGCCCGCGCCCACCCTGGTCGGTCCCGCCGACCACAGCGTCATCACGAACACGACCCCGACCCTCGAGGTCAGCCCCGTCAGCGACCCGGACGGCGAACAGGTGAAGTACTGCTTCACCGTCGCGACCGGCGCGGACGCGAAGACCGGCGTGGTGGTCGACTCCGGCTGCCTCGACACCCCGAAGTGGACGATCCCGACGGGTGTCCTCCAGGACGGCGTCTCCTACACGTGGCAGGCCAAGGCCGTCAGCGGCGCCACCTCGCGGATCCCGAGCGCGGTCTTCCACCTGAAGGTCGACCAGCGCATCGGCAACCGCGGCCCGGCACCCGAGGACACCATGGGGCCGATCTCGGTGAACCTCGCCAACGGCAACGTGACCACGTCGATCAAGTCGCCGACGTTCAACACGGTCGGCGGCGAGGCCGGTCTCTCGATGACCTACAACTCGCAGCAGCAGGAGCAGAAGGGTCTGCGAGCGTCGTACTTCCCGGACCTGTCGCACAACGGCGAGATCAGCTCCCAGCAAGAGCCGGTGCTCGTGCGCACCGAGCCCCAGGTGAACGTCGACTGGGGCGACACTTCCCCGTTCGCGCCAGCGCTGCCGAAGGATTGGTTCGTGGCGCGCTGGGAAGGCTTCTTCCAGGCCCCGTCCACGGGCGACTACCAGTTCGCCGGCGTGCACGACGACCGCCTGCGGGTGTGGGTCAACGGCAACTCGGTCTACGACCAGGGTTGCTGCAGCGACGTGAACTGGGGTGTCGCGACCAGCGTCAAGCTGACCGCCGGCCAGCGCGTGCCGATCAAGATCGAGCTCGCCGAGGCCACAGGCTGGGCGTACCTGCGCCTGTTCACGCGGACGACCGACGGCACCACGGTGCCGTCCCAGATCATCCCCGCGGACTGGCTGCACTCGTCCGACCTGCCCGCGCTGCCCAAGGGCTGGACGCTGTCGGCTGACCTCGACGGCACCGGCTCGACGTACACCGAGGCCAAGGTCACCGACCAGAACGTCGTGCTGACCGACGGATCCGGTGCCAAGCACACGTGGACGAAGAAGACGACCGGTGGCTACACCCCGCCGGACGGTGAGGTCGGCAACCTGGCTCTGGACACCGCTGGGCGCATCACGCTGACCTACGGCACCGACGTGTACGTGTTCAACTCCGCGGGCAAGCTCGAGTCGCAGTCGAGTGCTGTGGACACCCGCAAGCCTGCCGCGCTGCAGTACGTCTACGACGGTTTCCCCTCGCGCCTGAAGGAGATCAGGGACCCGGTCTCCGGCCGTGCCCACAGGCTGCACTACAACCGCCCCGGTGACGACTGCTACGCGGGCGCCACTCCGCCGCCGGACGCGGAGAAGCTGCCCCCGTCACAGATGCTCTGCCGCATCGAGTACTGGGACTCCACCCAGACGAAGTTGTTCTACCACCGCGGAAACCTCGTGGCGGCGGAGGACCCGGGTCGTGAGATGACCCAGTTCAGCTTCACCACCAACGGTCTGCTCGACGGAATGCGGGAAAGCCGCGCCGCCGACTGGGTTTCGCAAGACCACGTGAACCGGAACACCGACGCGGCGAACTACATCGTCCACTACTACGACCACACCGCGGCGAAGCCGATTGCGCGGACGATCTACCAGCCGTACACCACGCACGGCGAAGAGCGCGGCTTCCACTCGTACCGGTACGACACGAGTGCAAAGACGTCCTATGTGGACATCGCCGGGATCACCCCGATCATCGGTTTCTCGCGCAAGGTGGTCTACGACGACGCCTTCCGGTTGCTGTCGAGCACGGACGCGACCGGCAGGACGACGTCGCAGACGTGGAACGTCAAGGACCAGCTGCTGACTTCCACGGACGCGGCCGGCCGGGTGTCGACCACGGTGTACGACGCCCAAGACCGCCCGACCGACAACTACGGTCCGGGTCCGGCGTCGTGCTTCACCGGTCAGACGCTCAAGCCGGAGTGCGTGACCACCGTTCCGCACACGAAGACCGCCTTCGACGAGGGGCTCAACGGCCTCGCGGTGTCGTTCTACGACAACAAGGACATGATCGGGGCGCCGAAGGTGTTCCAGACCGGTCTGGCCGCTGACGGAACGTTCGTCCGCAACTGGGGCGAGGCCGTGCCTGTCGCGGGCATCCCCGCGGACGGCTACTCCCTGCGGGCGACCGGTGACATCGTCTTCCCCGAGGCGGGCAACTACAAGCTCCGCGTCGTGGCAGATGACGGTGTGCGGGTGTGGATCGACGACGCGACCGTCATCGACGACTGGATCGACACGGGAGCGAAGTGGCGTGAGGCGACGGTCAACAGCCCGTCGGCGGGCGCCGCGAAGAAGATCCGCGTCGAGTACTACGACCTCACGTCGTTCGCCCAGCTCGAACTGCACTGGACCACCCCAGGTGGCACCCAGGAGGTCGTGCCCGCGACGAGCCTGAAGCCGAAGTACGGCCACACCACGTCCACGACCAAGGGCGAGTCCCTCGGCTTGCAGCCGCAGGTCTCGTCGAGCAAGTTCGGCGAGAACGGGCTCGACGCGGCGTACGGCCTGGTCACCACCACCACCCAGAAGGGGCAGTCGGTCAAGACCACCTACGAGTCCGCCGGCACCGGCTACCTCCGCAAGATCGCTGAAACGTCGCCCACCGGCGCTCAGACCACGTTCGTCTACTACGGCGACCGGGAGACGCGGGACAACCCCTGCACCCCCGAGGTGGAGGCGATCAACCAGGGAGGGTTGTCCAAGCTCACCAGGTCACCGGCCCCGGCGACCGGGCCGGCGCGTGAGGACGAGCAGATCTTCGACGCGTCGGGCCGAGTGGTGGCCCAGGGCACGGCGGGCAAGTGGACGTGCACCACGTACGACGAGCGTGACCGCGTGGTCCAGGTCAAGAACCCCGCCAACGCCGCCGAGGGCGAGCGCGTCGTCACCACGAACCACGCGGTGAACGGTGATCCGCTCGTGTCGAGCGTGACGGACCACAACGGCACCGTCACCACCAAGACCGACATGATCGGCCGGCCGATCGAGTACACCGACGTCCACGGCGTGCGCACGGAGACCAAGTACGACCGCGCGGGCCGTTCCACGTCGCAGACGGTCACCCTGCCGCTGAACCAGGCCCAGGTCATGACCAGCACCTTGGACGACGCCGGCAGGGTGCTGACCACGTCGCTCGACGGTGCCCTGCTCGCCACGTCCACCTACGACGCGGCGGGTGAGCTGAAGTCGGTCACCTACGCCAACGGCACCGCGCTGACCGCCATCGGCAAGGACGGACCCGGCCAGGTCACGTCGCTGACCTGGAAGACCAAGCCGGGGACCGAGATCCCCACCACCGTGACGCGCACTCGTGCCGGCAGGATCGTCGACGAGACGCTCAACGGCTTCGATGCGGGCGCGGGCGGTCACAACTACGTCTACGACACTGCGGGAAGGCTGACCAAAGCAGCGGTCAACGGTCACGTTTACACGTACGACTTCGGATCCACCGCGGATGGTTGTCCCGCTGGGTCGGTCGGCAACGCCGGACTGAACACCAACCGCGTCAAGCTGGTCGACCAGACGGCCACCGGCACGCAGACCACGAACTACTGCTACGACGCGGCCGACCGGTTGCTGGCGACGACGGGCGCGAACGCGGTGTCCGGAATCAAGTACGACGACAGCGGCAACATGACCGAGTACACGGTCAACGGTTCCACGACGCACCTCTCGTGGGACACGGCGGGCCGCAACACCGGTGCCCGCTCTGTCGGCACGGACGCGGCCGCTGTCGCGTACCAGCGTGACGCGGTCGACCGGATCGTGCGTCGCGGTGCGGAGCAGGGCGACGACCGGAAGGTGTTGCTGTACGCCCACACCGGTGACGGTGACTCAGCCGACTTCGTGCTCGGTGAGGACAAGAAGGTGTTGTCCCGCTCGATCTCGTTGCCCGGTGGCGTCCTGCTGACCGTCAGCGGTGACACCCGGTCCTACGACCACCCGTCCGTGCGAGGCGACTTCGTCCTCAGCACCGACGCGGCGGGCAACCAGGTCGGGGCCCTGCGGCACTACACGCCGTTCGGTGAGCCGATCACGAGTGACGGCAAGGTCGACACGGATGCCGTGCCGGACAACCAGCCCGGTCAGATGGATTACGGCTGGCTGGGTCAGCACCAACGTCCGTACGAGCACGCCGGTGCGTTGTCGCTCGTGCAGATGGGTGCGCGCCCGTACAGCCCGCTGTTCGGCCGCTTCCTGTCCGTCGACCCGGTCGAGGGCGGTTCCGCCAACGACTACGACTACGTCAGCGGCGATCCCGTGAACGCCAACGACCTGGACGGCAAGTGCCCGCCGTGCCTCTTCCTCGCGGTGGCCGGACTGCGCGTCGGTCTGCCCATCCTCGGCAGGTTCGCCCTGCGCCAGGGGATCAAGTGGGGTGCCAAGTGGGCTCCCCGGATCTGGGGCGGTATGAAGGCGACTGGCCGTGCGGTCGTGCAGGCGGGCAGCTGGGTTCGAGCCAGGACGGTCAGCGCGGTGAGCCGCATCAAGTCCGGGTGGAACTCCTTCAAGTCGGGCTGGGGCAAGCGCGCGGTCGAGGTGAAGAACTACGTCCGCAAGAATCCGGGACGAGCCGCGTTCCGCTGTGCCGCCTGGGGCGCGGGCCCCGCGGTAACGGCGTGGGCCGGCGGTGCCAACCGGCGTCAGATCATCACGGCGGGAGTCGGTGGTCTGGTGCTGGGCTGCGGTGCCAACATCGTTCATGACGCGTGGAAGGTGAACAAGTAGTGACTCTGGGCCGTTGGCTGGTGCGCGACCCGCTCGGGCGCAATTGCTGGTACTTCCCTCTGGGACCGGTGATCGCGCTGGTGGTCGTGTGGTTGGTGATCGACTGGCCGCACGGAGCACTCGTGCTCGGGTTCGTCATCACGGCGGTGGTGGACGTGATCGCCCGCTACCTCTGGTGGCGCGCGGACCGCCGCAAGGCCCAGGAGGCCGGTCCGGCTGCGGACTGACCTGATCCGTGTCATGTCGGGGTGCGGGCGTCTCGTCCGCACCCCGACCGGCTACTCGCCGGTCTCGCCGTCCGCCAGTTCGCGGAGCAGGTCGAGATGGCCCACGTGGCGTGCGGTTTCCTGTGTCACGTGGGCCAGGATCCATCGCACGGTGCGTTCGCCGTCGGCCGCCAGCGCGGCGGGATCCAGCTTCGTCAACGCCTCGGCGTTCGCCCATTCCTCGCGGTACGCCTGGATGAGCGACGCCGGGGTGTCGTCGTCTTCGAGGTTCCAGGACGGGTCGGGGTCGCCCTCCCAGAGTGACGGCAGGTCGAGGCCCGCGCCGGCGATGCAGAGCCAGTAGCGCTCGACGGCGGTCAGGTGCTTGAGGACGCCCAGTGCCGTCAGCTTCGGGGAGGTGTGGATCGGGGCTGCTGCGGCCTGGGCTCTGGTCAGGCCTTCGACCTTCAGCACGGCGGTCTTGCGGAGGAAGTCCAGGAACTGCCGGGCGAGGGCCGCTTCGTCGGTCGCTTGGTTCTCGGGCCAGGTTCGCGTCACCGGAGCAGTTTCTCAGGTCCCGTAGTAGTAGAGCAGCCACACGGTACCGTCGTCCTCGCCCGCGGTGGCGTCGGTCAGGTGGCGGTTTTGCGGTACCAGCGTGGTGAGGTGTTCAGCGGCGGTTCGAGGCTCGCGTTGACGACGATCATCGACGGGCCGGCGGAGGCGTCCAGTGCCGTTCGGAGGTCGCCGAAGCCGTTCAGCGTCACGGCGGGGATGCCGAAGCTCTCGGCCAGCTTGGCGAAATCGGGACGGGTCAGGTCCACGCCGGTGATGGTGTGGTTCGCGATCTGCTGGTCGTAGCGGAGCATGCCGTAGCCGCCGTCGTCCACGAGCACGATGGTGAGCGGCAGGCCTTCCTGCTTCAACGTCGCCAGGTCGCCGCACGCGAAGAGGAAGCCGCCGTCACCCACGACCGCGATGGTGCGGTGGGCCACGGCGGCGCCGATGGCGGCCGGGAAGCCGAAGCCGAGCGTGCCCCAGCCGACCGGGTAGGCGAGGCCGCGGGGGCGGGTGACGTGGTGGAAGCCGCCGATCCAGTAGCCGGGGATGCACATGTCGGCGACGATCGTGGCGTCGGTGCCTTCCAACGCGCGCAACAACTTCGCGGCGTCCGGAGAGTCTGCTTCGGCCAAAGCGCGCACTTCGGCGTTGACTGCTTCGACGTCGCACGCACCTTCTTTGGGACTCACCGCGGCCGCGAGGGCGGCGGTGACGGTGGCGGCGTCGCCTTCCAGGGTGACGTCCGCCGGGTAGTTCTTGTTCGCCTCCGCTTTGTCGATGTTCACGGCCAGCAGGGCGGGAGGCTGTGGCTGCGACCAGTTCTGGGTCATCATGCCGTCGAAGTCGGTGCCGATCGCGATCACGAGGTCGGCGTCGTCCCACAGCTTCCCGACGGGCGGTGCGTGCACTGGGCCGCGCACGACGAGAGGGCTGTCCGTCAGGCCGCGTGCCCCGTACGTCGTGATGATCGGTGCCTGCAGCTTGGCGGCCAACGTGCCGATGGCAGAGCCGGCACCGGACCGCGCCGCGCCACCGCCGGCCCAGATGAGCGGCCGGGAAGACGCGGCGACGAGCCGTCCGGCTTCGGCGAGGTCGGGAACGGTGCAGGAGGACTCCACCTCCGCGAGGGTGTGCCGTGGCGCTTCGGTGGACAGGAAGTCCGTTGGGACACCGAGGTAGACCGGACCGTGCGGGCTGCGGAGGGCTTGCCGGACGGCCTTGTCGGCGTACGAGGCGAGCTCCTGTGCCGACGGCACGTCGAACGCGGCTTTCGTGACCGGCACGAACATGGCCCTCTGGTCACGTGTTTCGTGCAGGACGCCGCGGTGCGCGCCGGGCCGGCGCAGGGTCGACGGGATGTCCGTGGCGACCACCAGCACCGGGCTGCCCGACGCCCACGCCTCGCCGGTGGCGCCCAGGGTGTTCGCCGCGCCGGGGCCGGTGGTGACGACAGCGACGCCGAGCTTGCCGGTGGCGCGTGCGTAGCCGTCCGCCGCGTAGACCGCCGTCTGCTCGTGACGCACACCGATCATGCGGATGCCCGGCTGCTTCCGCAGCGCTTCCCAGATCGCGAGGTTGTGCACGCCCGGCAGGCCGAACACCACCTCGACGTCGTGCGCGGCCAGCACGTCCAGCAAGCTCTCGGCACCCAGCGGCATGCGCCCGAAGCTAAGGCCCGCCTGTGGCCCCGGCAACGGGTGCGCAGCAGCTCTGGTGCTCAGCGTCAGCGCCGCTGTGAACGTTCCACCCTCCGAAACCGCGGCCAATCGAGCGGGATGCAATTCGAAACGGTGGTTTTTTCGCCCTGCGGGGTGAATTGGTTGTCCGCTCAATAATTGTTCCGCCGATCATCGAACTGCGAACCGTGTTCAGCGGGTCGCCTTTTGTGCCACGATGTGCGCGACCGCATGACCTGGGGGTGGGAGATGCTGTACTTCGGTGGGCTGTTCGGAGTGGTGATGCTCTGCGTGACGATCTTCGCGGTCGTCGACGTGGTCACCACCGACGAAGGATCAGTTCGCAACCTGCCGAAGCTCTGGTGGCTTCTCCTGGTCCTGTTCTTCCCCGTGGTGGGGTCGATCGCGTGGCTGGTCGCGGGCCGTCCGGCGGGGGCGGGACGTGCGCGCACCGGGGCTTTCGAGCGCGGCGCCGCCACCTATCCGGAGTACGACAGGCCGGGGCGGTTCGCGGCCGCGAACGCCGACGACGACCAGGAGTTCCTGCGCCGTTGCCGTGAGCGCGCGGAGGAACAACGACGCAAGGGACGCGAGAACCAGTGAGGATCGTCCTGCTGTTCTTGGTGGTTCTGCTCGCCGGTTGTGGCGGGAACGCGCAAACGGCGACGCACCGTCCCGCTCCGCAAACGTCCACTTCGGACGAACTGGCTCCTGCCGACTTCCAGGCCCGGTGGTGGACGTGGGCCTCCCAGCCCGCGAACAGCAACCCCGTCTCCGACACCTCCGGCCGTTTCTGCATGCGCGACCAGCCCGTCGAAGTCTGGCTGCTCGCGGGATCGCTCGCCGAAGGGCCGGTCGAGCGGCAGTGCCGGGTTCCCGCCGACAAGCCGCTGCTCGCGCCCGCGGTGAACCTCGCGGGCGATATCGCCGGCTGCGAGGCGTTCATGAAGACCGCGCAGGGCGAGGTGCTGCTGAACAACGCCACGCAGCCGCTCACCACGGTGCCCGCCACGCCGTTCACCTACGAAGCGCGCGCGGGCAACCCGTTCGGCACGCGGGCCGGTCGCCTCGACTCCGTCGGCTGCGGCCTCTACGCGTGGATTCCGGCTCCTCCGTCCGGTGAGCACGACCTCGTGATCCGCGGGTCGGGCGGCGGCAGGAGCGTCGACGTGACGTACAAGCTGATCGTCGGCGCCGACTAGGAAAACGGGTGGCGGTCGTCCGGTAACGTGGTCAGCGGCGTCCGAGCAGACGTGAGGCTGGAGCCGCTCCCCGGCAGCGAGCGGCGTCGTCCGCCGCAGTGTTCAGCAACTCCTGCTCGTCGAAGCGAACCGACCACGTAGACGCGTGACACATGCGTCCTTGTCGTGCCGAGCCGGGCGGCGGAAACGAGGACTGCTGTCATGGCACGTCTGTCCACCACGGACCAGCTCGCCGATCTGCGGCGCGCCTACACCGGCGAGAACCTGTCCCAGGCGGTCCCGGCCGTCCGCGGCGGTGAGCTCCTGCCCGACGCGGTCACCGAGGCCCAGCGGCAGCTCGAGGCCAAGGTGCTGTTCGCGGCCTGCACCGCGGCGAGCGTGCTGCAGCTGATGCCGCCCGCGAGCATCGTCAGGCCCGCCCACGTGTTCCGGACGGTGGAGCCGGGGGAGACCCTCCGGCTGCACCTGAACGGCAGGGCGCTGGGCCCGCTGCTGTTCGAGCTGCTCCCGCGCACGGAGGGCGGCTTCGGCATGGGCGTCGCCGGGCTGGAGCACCGGCAGCACCGGCGCTCGGCCGAACTGACCACCGGTGACGCCTCGGTCGTGCTCTCCGGCGTCGACGAGCGGGCGTGGGACCGCGGCATGCGCTACCTGCGCTGGATGCACGAGTTCCGCGGCGTCGAGTACACCGGCGGCGGCGGCAACGACGACGTGATCGCGGAATCGGCCACTGGGAGCGCTCTTCTGCGCCGGGTACACCTGTGGCATGACGCCAGCTGGTTGCGAGCACTCCCGATGGGCGGGGCCTGGTTCGTCGAGTGGGCCGGCGGCCCGTCCGAGGAGGAGGTCGGGCAGAAGCTCGGTCACCCGGACTTCGGGACCACCGCGGACATCACGCTGCGCCGCATCGACGCGCCCACGGAGGACGTCGAGGAGGGCGTGCGGACCTACCCGTGGCCCGAGGAGTTCGTGTCTGCCGTCACGGCTGCCGAGCCTGATCAGCGGCCGGGCCGCAGGTAGACTGCGCTTTCGCCCGCAGGAACGATCGTCAGGAGGACCCCGGTGACCCAGCAGGCTGCCGAGGCCCAGTCCGAAGCCACGCGCAAGGCCCCCCGCGTGCTCGTCGCGGAGGACGAGGCGCTGATCCGCCTCGACCTCGTGGAGATGCTCCGCGAGGAGGGCTACGACGTGGCGGGTGAGGCCGCAGATGGCGAGGAGGCCATCAAGCTCGCGACCGAGCTCGACCCCGACCTGGTGATCCTGGACGTCAAGATGCCCAAGGTCGACGGGATCGAGGCGGCGCAGCACATCGCGGGCAACCGGATCGCGCCGGTCGTGATCCTCACCGCGTTCAGCCAGCGCGACCTGGTCGAGCGCGCCCGCGACGCGGGTGCGATGGCGTACCTCGTCAAGCCGTTCGCGAAGCGGGACCTGGTGCCCGCGATCGAGCTGGCGATGAGCCGGTTCAACGAGCTGGCCGCGCTCGAGCAGGAGGTCGCCGGGCTCACCGAGCGCCTGGAGACCCGCAAGGTCGTGGAGCGCGCCAAGGGCATCCTCATGTCCAAGCAGGGCCTGAGCGAGCCGGAGGCGTTCCGGTGGGTGCAGCGCACCGCCATGGACCGCCGCACGACGATGAAGGCCGTCGCGGAAGCCGTCATCGAGAACTTCGGCTGAGTTCGAGCCACACGGAGTCCGTCTGCGCCTCGGGGTTCTCGGGGCGCAGGCGGACTTCGACGTTGTGGCTGCCTTTCAACGAGAGCTGCACTTCGTGCCGGCCGCCGACGCCTCCCGGAATCGGCATGGTGGCCGCGAGAGAGCTGTCGACGTACACCTCGAAGCCCGCCAACGGTGCCACTGAACGCGCGGGAGACGCGTCGAGGGTGATTGCCAGCGTCGCGTCGTTCGGAGCCACACGGACGAACTCAGCCGTCATCACGGGCAAAACGGGCGTGGACTCCTGCGAGACGGCCTCGAGCCGCACCGGCGACGGGCCCGGCACCTCGAAGTAGCTCTCCAGCACCTGTGCCTGCGACGCGCCGGGCATCCGGAGCACGAACGGCGACAGCGCGTCCGGTCCCGACGCTCCGAGCAGATCCGCCGGCAGGTCTCCGGCCAGCGTCAGTTCGCTGTCCTGCGCCGTGGACCAGCCGCTCACCACCGGCCGCAACGGCACCCGCGCCGGCCCGAACTGCGCGACCAGGCCGTTCGGGTCGCCGCCGTCGCCGAGGCGCACCGTTGTCCGCAACCGTGCCGAGGGGGCGTCACGCAACGGTGTGCACGCCACGCCGATGCCAGGCGCCTCCTCATAGGGCTCCAGCACGCGCAGCGTCCCCGCCACGAGGTGCGTCTCGGTCACGTCCTCGACGGACTGGCGCGACCCGGTGATCCCGATCGCGTCGATCTCCACGCGTCCCGGGTAGCCCGGCGGAGGGGTCACGCCGACCAGCACGCTCGCCTCGCGCCACTTCGGCGCGACCGGCAAGGACGCGATCTGCGCGCCGTCTTGCACAACGCGCACATCGTTATCTGTCAGCACCGCCTCGAATCGATGCAGAACGCCCGCTCCCCGCGTTCCGGAGGCCACGGAGTCGTCCACGACGACACGGACCGCATCAGCCGGAGGAATGGGTCCGACACGATCCGGCGTTCCTGGGACCAGGTCGAGCACCAGCCTCCCGCGCGGCCCGGCCGCGTCCGTCACCACGGCCACCCGGCCCCGTTCCCCCGACTCGCCGAGCTGCAGCAACGTTCGTGCGCGCAGCACCGCCGTGTCGTTCCCGCACGGCATGTCGAGCACCAGACGGCCGCCGGAGCCCGATCCGGGGTTGACGCACCCGCGGCGGCCGCTGAGGTGGTAGCGGCGCTCCAGGAACGGGTCGTCGAAGTCGTCCAGCCAGCCGTTCAGCGCCTGGCGCCACGTGTCGTCGCGGGGCTGTTCCCGCGCCCGGACCGGTGCCGACCGCTGGCCGAAGGCGTCCACCGCCCGCACCTCGGGCCGTCCGGACCGGGCGATCTCGGGCGACGCGACGAGCGTGCCGTCGACCTCGTAGCCCGCCGCGCCGGGCACGGGCGCCCACCGGACCCGCCCGTCGCTGCTCCATACGGAGGACGGAGCAGCCGGAGGAGCCGGTCGAGACGGGAGCTGAACGAAATCCGCTGCGTACTTTGTCAGCCGAACCGCCTCTGAACTGCGCTTCTGCAGGGCATCATCGGTCTCACGCAGAACCAACACCGCTGCGGCCAGGACGGCTGCGGCGCCGATCAAGGCGATCACCCGACGACGGGGAGTCATATGCCGAGGTTATGGCAGCCGTCCAAAGAGTGAACGAAGGTTACGGTCTGTGACATTGCTTAAGTAAAACATAACGCCGAGTTGCGTTATGGTCACGAGCCCATTGGCTTTGATGACTGCGGTCACAGTCATCGCCTAGGTTCCGGCCATCCCTCAGGAGAGGGTGATGGAGCGGTGCGCGGAGATCTCGCGCAGCCGGGAGCAGGGATAGAGGAGGGACATCACGTGCGTAAGCACTCTGTGAAGTCCGCAGCGATTGTCGGTGCCTCGCTGCTTGTTCTTGCAGCTTGTGGCTCGAACAAGACCGAGGGCGGCGGCAACACCGGGGGCAGCTGCGACACGTCGAAGGGCACTCTGACCGTCGGTGTTGTCGCCCCGTTGTCCGGGAACCTGTCCGCTCTCGGCCTCGGCATCAAGCAGTCCGCCGAGCTCGCCGTGGACGAGGCGAACAAGAAGTGCACGGTTCCGGGCTACAAGCTGACCGTGTCCGCTCAGGACGACGAGGCCAACCCCGCCAAGGGCGCCCAGGCCGCGACGAAGCTGTCGACCGACCCGAACGTCGTCGGCGTCGTCGGCACGCTCAACTCGTCGGTGGCCCAGACGGTGCAGCCGATCCTGCGGGACAAGAAGATCCCCCAGGTGTCGCCCGCGAACACCAACCCGTCGCTGACCAGGGGCAACGACTTCCTGACGGCCCCGAAGCGCCAGTTCGACAACTACTTCCGCGTCTGCACCACCGACGACCTGCAGGGCCCGTACGCGGCCAACTACCTCGTCGAGAAGGCCGGCAAGAAGAACATCGCCATCATCACCGACGGCAAGACCTACGGTGAGGGCCTCGCCGCCGAGCTGTCGAAGCAGGTCGCCAAGAAGGGCGGCAAGATCGTCGGCTCCGAGAAGGTCGGCGAGAAGGACACCGACTTCTCCGGCGTCATCTCCAAGATCAAGGCGCTGAACCCGGACGCCGTCTACTACGGCGGTGAGTACCCGGTCGCCGGCCCGCTGTCCAAGCAGATGGCGTCCGCCGGTCTCAACGTCCCGCTGATGGGCGGCGACGGCATCTTCGACCCGAAGTTCGTCGAGCTCGGCGGCAAGGAGGGCGACCTCGCCACCTCCGTCGGCGCGCCGACCGAGTCCCTGGCCACGGCCAAGGCCTTCGTCGAGGCGTACAAGGCGAAGTTCGGCAAGGAGGACTACGCCGCCTACGGTGCGTTCTCCTACGACGCCGCGAACGCGATCATCGGTGGTCTGGCCAAGACCGTCGAGGGCGGTGCCTGGGACGACTCGAAGCGCGACGCCATGCTGACCAACGTCGGTGCCTACAGCGGCTCCGGCGCCACGGGTGAGGTCAAGTTCGACCAGTACGGCGACAGCACGAACAAGGTGCTGACGGTCTACTCGGTCACCTCTGGCAAGTGGAAGGACGTTCAGACCGGCGAGTTCACCGGCTGACGACTACCTAGTCACTGATTGAAGCCACGGCGGGGGCGGGCGTTGTTTGCTCGCCCCCGCCGTCTACGGAGGTAGTCGTGTCAGTCCTGCTCCAACAGCTGGCCAACGGGGTCGTGCAGGGTGCGTTGATCGCCCTGATCGCCCTCGGGTACACGATGGTGTACGGCATCATCCAGCTGATCAACTTCGCCCACGGCGAGGTCTTCATGGTGGCCTCGTACGGAGGCCTCGCCACGTTCACGCTTCTTCCGGAAGACCTCCAGAAGTCGCCTGCCGTGGCCCTGCCGCTCATGTTCGTCGGCGGCATCGTGGTGGCGGTCGTCGTCGCCGTGGTCATGGAACGCTTCGCCTACCGGCCGCTGCGCAACGCACCCCGGCTGGCACCGCTGATCACAGCGCTCGGCGTGTCCGTCTTCCTGCAGGAGGCCGTGCGCGTTTTCTACCCGAACGCCAAGTCGAACCTGCCGTACCCGAAGGTCTTCCCCGAGGGCAACCTCACGCTCGGCCCCGTCAACGTGTCGTGGACCGGTGTGCTGCTCGTCGGGCTCTCGATCGGCCTCGCGGTCATCCTGCAGACCTACATCAACAAGTCGAGGATGGGCCGGGCGATGCGCGCGACCGCGCAGGACCCCGACACCGCGAAGCTCATGGGCGTGAACCCGAACCGGGTGATCGTGCTGACGTTCGTGTTCGGCGCCGTGCTCGCCGGTGTCGCCGGCATCATGTACGGCGGCTACCTGAACAACATCAACATCGACATGGGCTTCCAGACCGGCATCTTCGCCTTCACGGCGGCGGTCCTGGGCGGTGTCGGCAGCATTCGGGGCGCGGTCATCGGCGCGTTCATCATCGGTCTGATCAAGACCGTGGCCGGCCAGTACATGCCGGGTGGTACCCAGTACGACTACGTGTGGATCTTCGTCGTGCTGATCCTCGTGCTCGTCTTCCGCCCGCAGGGTCTGTTCGGCGAGCCGGAAAGGGTGCGCGCATGAGCACGGTCGACACTTCTTCTGGCAAGCGCTCCGCGCTCGCAGCGCTCGGCAAGCCGTTCGCGGCCGCCGGTGGCGTCCTGGGCATCGTCGCGGCACTGCTGCCGTGGGTCACGTTCACCCTCAACGACGGCAACTGGCCCGACAAGTCGACGCTGCAGTTCTTCGACGCGCCGTTCTCCGTCACGGGTTTCCGCTGGCACGTCCTGCTCCTCGGTGTCCTCATCCTGGTCGCCGCGTTCGCGCCGGTCCCGTCCAAGGGCCGGGTCGTCCGGGCGCTCGGCTGGGGCCTCACCCTCGTGTCGTTCGTCAACGCCGCGTACATCACGGTCAAGGGCGGCGGCCTCGGCGCCATCACGGCCCTCGACGGCGCGACCGCGTTCGGCGGTGTGGTCGGCCTGGTCGCCGGTGTGCTGGCGATCCTCGCGGGCTACGGCATCGGCATCGAGCCGGTGGGCGACTGGAGATTCAAGGTCTCGACGCCGGTCGCGTACCTCGTCCTGCTGGTGTCGTTCGGCGCGGTGCTCTACGCCGTCGCGGCGATGCTGACCACCGGCGGCGTCGGCTCGGCCAACCCGTACGCGGGCGCGATCTTCCTGTCGTTCCTCGGGTTCGCCGCCGGCATCCTGGCCGCGCTGAGCGGCGTCGGGTTCGTGCGCTGGATCTCGGCCCTGTCCGAGCAGCACCGCGTGTTCAGCGTGGTCGTGCTGGCGGCGTGCGCGCTGCTGCTGCCGTTCACCGACGCGGGCAACGAGTACTGGATGACGGTCGCGGCGAACATCGGCATCTACGCCGCCACCGCGATCGGCCTCAACATCGTCGTCGGCCTCGCGGGTCTGCTCGACCTCGGGTACGTGGCGTTCATGGGAATCGGTGCCCTCGTGGCGGCGAACTTCTCCGGTGCGGCCACCGCGTACTTCGGTTTCGACCTGCCGTTCCCCGTCGCCGCCGTCATCGCGGCGGTCGTGGCCGGCATCTTCGGCGCCATCGTCGGTTCGCCGACGCTGCGGGTCCGCGGTGACTACCTCGCGATCGTGACGCTGGCGTTCGGTGAGATCTTCACCCGCTCCGCGCAGAACGACATCGGTGGCTTCACCAACGGGTCCAACGCCATCCCCGGCATCCCGGCGCTGTCGCTGTTCGGCACGGAGTTCAACCGGTCGATCTCGATCGGCTCGGTGAAGCTCCCCGCGGGTGTCCTCTACTACATCCTCATCGTGCTGCTCGTCGCGGCGACGATGGCCGTGTTCGCGAACCTCAAGTTCAGCCGCATCGGCCGGGCCTGGATCGCGATCCGCGAGGACGAGGACGCCGCCCGCGCGATGGGCATCCGCACCGGCAAGATGAAGATCCTCGCGTTCCTCATCGGTGCCATGCTCGCGGGTCTCGCGGGCGCGGTGTTCGCGCACAAGAACGGCACCGTCTCGTACGAGTCGTTCAAGTTCCTCGAGTCGGTCACGCTGCTCGCGGCGGTCATCCTGGGCGGCATGGGCTCGATCCCCGGCGCCGTGCTCGGTGCCGCGCTGCTGTTCGTGCTGCCCGAGAAGCTGCGCGACTTCGAGGACTACCGCCTCATGATCTTCGGCCTCGCGCTGATCCTGATCATGCGGTTCCGGCCGGTCGGCCTGATCCCCGATGCGCACAGGCGCGCTGAGATGGTCGAACGCGCCGATGAGAACGCCGAAGAGGCGCATTTGGAGGCGAAGAAGGCATGAGCACGCCGGTTTTGGAGGCGCGCGACGTCTCGATGGTCTTCGGTGGCCTCAAGGCGTTGAAGGGCGTCACCCTGACGCTCGAAGAAGGAAAGATCGTCGGCCTGATCGGCCCGAACGGCGCGGGGAAGACCACGTTCTTCAACTGCCTCACGGGTCTCTACACGCCGACCACCGGTCAGGTGCTGCTCAAGGGCAACGTCCTGCCCGGCGACCCGGCGAAGGTGACGGACGCGGGCGTGGCCCGCACGTTCCAGAACATCCGCCTGTTCCCCAGCATGACCGTGCTGGAGAACGTCATGGTGGGCCGGCACGTCCGGATGAAGCAGGGCCCGCTGGCCTCGCTGTTCCACGGCCCCGCCTACCACCGCGGTGAGAAGGCGGCGCGCGAGCGGTCGCGGGAGCTGCTCGCGTTCGTCGGCCTGAACGGCGTGGACGACGAGCTCTCGCGCAACCTCCCCTACGGCGACCAGCGCCGTCTGGAGATCGCGCGCGCGTTGGCGACGGATCCGGCGGTGCTGCTGCTGGACGAGCCCACCGCGGGTATGAACCCGCAGGAGACGGAAGCGACGCAGCAGCTGATCTTCCGCATCCGCGAGACGGGTGTGTCCGTCGTGGTCATCGAGCACGACATCAAGTTCATCTTCGGCCTGTGCGACTCGGTCTCCGTGCTCGTGCAGGGCGAACTGCTCGTCGAGGGCAGCCCCGAGGTCGTGCGGGCGGACCCGCGGGTGGTCGAGGCCTACCTCGGCAAGCCGCCGGAGGAAGTCCAGCACGACGTCGAGGCCGCGAAGGGAGAGCAGGCATGAGCCCGCTGCTCGAAGTCCGCAACCTCTCGGTCGCCTACGGCGCGATCGAGGCCGTCCGCGACATCTCGTTCACCGTCGAGGCCGGCCAGATCGTGTCGCTCATCGGCTCGAACGGCGCGGGCAAGACCACGACCCTGCGCACGATCTCGGGTCTGCTCCGGCCAGCGGCCGGCGACATCCTGTTCCAGGGCAAGCCGATCCACAACCAGCCGGCGCACGCGATCCTCGGCATGGGCATCTCACACTCGCCCGAAGGTCGTCGGCTCTTCCCGCGGATGACCGTGGAGGAGAACCTGCAGCTCGGTGCGTACGTCCGCAAGGACGACGGGGTGCAGGCCGACATGCAGCGCGTGTACGACCTCTTCCCCGTGCTGGGGGAGCGGCGGCACAACAAGGCCGGCCTGTTCTCCGGCGGTGAGCAGCAGATGCTCGCCATCGGCCGCGCGATGATGTCCAAGCCCCGCCTGCTCATGCTCGACGAGCCCTCGATGGGTCTCTCGCCGATCATGACGCAGCGGATCTTCGACACCATCAAGGAGCTGCAGTCGCTCGGCACCACCATTCTGCTGGTGGAGCAGAACGCCCTCGCGGCTCTGGCGTTGTCGGACCACGGGTACGTGATCGACCTCGGCAAGACCACTCTGGACGGTCCGGGGCACTCGCTCCTGGCCGACCAGCGGGTGCGCGACGCGTACCTGGGTGAGTCCCACTGAGGTCGTCGTCGTGGGAGCGGGGCGGGGGACTTTCCTCCGCCCCGCTTTCGTTTGCGCGCAGGAGCTCGGGTGCGCCGGGAGCCGCGGGGTGGGGCAGTGCCGGCCTGGCCGCGAGGCGCTTCCGGCCTCGCCGCGCGCCGAGCCTCCCGCTCAGGCGCGGTCGAAGTCGGCCAGGATGCGCGGCAAGGCCAGTTTGACGGTCCTGCCGTGGTTCACGTCGGCGCCCAGGTCGACGAGCGTGCTGCGGGCGTGGTGCTCCTTGAGCCGTTGGTCGCAGTAGGCGGAGGTCTCGAGGAGCGTGTCGCGGTCGCCGGCCGAGGAGTAGATCGTCACCGGGACCGGGGGGCGCCAGTCGCAGTAGCCGTCGGCCTCGCGGAGCTTCGCGCGGAGGATGCCCGTGGGGTGCCGCAGGCGGGCGGAGTAGGAGTCGGTCAGCAGTTCGCGCATGGTGGCGGGGAGGTGCCGGAAGATCTCCTCGTTGGGGTGCTCGCCGTCGAACAGGGCCTCGACCGACGGGTCGCGGAAGACCTCCGCCGGGCTGTCGTAGAGGGGGAAGAGGCGGTTCCAGGCCACCGTCCAGTACGCCATGTACGCGACGCCGTTGGCGATCTCGTCGTCCAGCGCCTTGGCCACCAGCAGGCTCGGCTTGAACGGGCCGCCGATCGGGGCCAGGGCCCCCACCTCCAGCCGGGGGTCGGCACCGCGCTGCAGGGCCTGGCCCAGTGCCATCGCCGCGTGGCCGCCCTGGGAGTGGCCGGTGATCATGACGCGCCGGTCGGGGCGCAAACCTCTCGACGCGGCGTACGAGCGGGCGGCGCGCAAGGCGTCGACGGACGCGGTGACCGTGGACGGGGCGTCGACGTACGGGTGGAAGCCCGGGCCGGTGCCGAGGCCCAGGTAGTCCGGCGCCGTGGTCAGGTAGCCCGCCGAGGCGAACAGGTAGGTGGCCGCCCTGTCGTTGCCGTCGGCCACGGACGCGACGGAGCCCCGGTACCCCGTGGTGCCGTGCAGCCACGCCGCCTGGCGGGGCGTTCTGCCGCCGTCGCGCGGCAGGGCGACCAGGGCGCTCGCCGTCGTCGGTTTCCCGAAGGCGTCGACGGTGCGGTAGGTGATGCGCTTCGCCTCCACGGCGAAGCGGACGCGCGAGGCGTCCAGGGCGTGGTCCCGCAGGTGTGCGACCAGCTGGTCGGTGTCCATCGTGGACACCGGGGCGACGTCGAGGAGCTCGCCGCGCGCCGGGCGCGCCGACGCGGTGGCCGGGACCGAGGCCGCGACCAGCGCGCCGCACAGGACCGCTGCTGACAGTCGGGTCGTGAAGGTCATGCGACCCACGATGTCGGGCTGATCTTGGTCGCACACTGGGGCTGACCGCACAGCCGAGGTGTGGTTTACCCCAGTGTCAGGCTCCGGGCGCTTTGGGGCGCAGGAGGCAGGTGAGGCGGGCGGTGCAGGTGCGCTTGCCGTCCTCGTCGGTCACGACGATCTCGTACGTCGTGGTGCTCCGTCCCAGGTGGATCGGACGGGCCACGCCGGTGACGGTGCCCTCGCGCGCCGCTCGGTGGTGGGTGCAGGAGAGCTCGAGCCCGACGGCGATCAGCCCGTGCTGGGACGCGTGCATGGCGGAGGCGACGGAGCCGAGCTGTTCGGCGAGCACGGCGTTCGCGCCGCCGTGGAGCAGACCGAACGGCTGGCGGTTGCCTTTGACCGGCATCGTGCCGACCATCTCCTGGACATCCCATCGGGTGATTTCGATGCCCATGCGGACGTGCAGCTGTTCGTCGGCGAACTCGATCGGCAGGTCGGGGGTCACGCGGGCTCCAAGGGCTCGAGCAGAACTGTCAGACCCCCACCCTAGACTCGGGCCCGTGACTACCTCAGACGTGAAGCGGCTCCTGCTCATCGACGGTCACTCGATGGCCTACCGAGCGTTCTACGCCCTGCCCGCCGAGAACTTCGTGACGAAGACGGGCCAGGTCACGAACGCCGTGTACGGGTTCACGTCCATGTTGATCAACATCCTGCGCGACGAGAAACCGACGCACGTGGCGGTGGCGTTCGACGTCTCGCGCAAGACTTTCCGCTCTGAGCAGTACCCCGAGTACAAGGCCGGTCGCACCAAGACGCCGGACGAGTTCCGCAGCCAGGTCTCCCTGATCCAGGACGTGCTCGCCACGCTCCGCATCCCCACGATGGAGAAGGAGAACTACGAGGCGGACGACATCATCGCGACCCTGACCACGCAGGCCGTGGCGCAGGGCATCGAGGTGGAGATCGTCACCGGCGACCGGGACGCGTTCCAGCTGGTCAACGACCAGGTCACGGTGCTGTACCCGGTCAAGGGCGTCTCGGAGATGGGGCGGTTCACGCCCGCGTACGTCGAGGAGAAGCACGGTGTGCGCCCCGACCAGTACGCGGACTACGCGGCGGTGCGCGGCGACTCGTCGGACAACCTGCCGAACACGCCGGGCGTCGGCCCGAAGACGATCATCAAGCTGCTCAACCAGTTCGGCGGGCTCAACGAGCTCGTCGACCGCGTCGACGAGGTGCCGGGCAAGGTCGGCGAGGCGCTGCGCGGCAACCTGGCGAACATCATCATGAACCGCCAGCTCACCGAGCTGGTCAAGGACGTCGAGCTGCCGTACACGATCGACGGCCTCGAGGTGCAGCAGTGGGACCGCGACGCCGTGCACGCGCTGTTCGACGAGCTGGAGTTCCGCGTCCTGCGCGACCGTCTCTTCCAGACCCTGACGACGGCGGAGCCCGAGGCCGAGGAGGGCTTCGAGGTCTCCGGCGGCGCCATCGCCGCCGGCACGCTCAAGACGTGGCTCGGTGAGAACGCGAGCACGACCCGGGTGGGCGTCGCCCTGCGCATCACGACCGAGCTGGAGGGCGTCGCGCTGTGCACGGCCACCGGTGAGGGCGGCTACGTCGACGTGACGCAGCTGAACGAAGCAGACGAGCAGGCGCTCGCCGCGTGGCTGGCCGACGAGGGCGTGGCGAAGGCGGGCCACGACCTGAAGCTGCCGTTGCGGCGCGTGCGCGCCCGCGGGTGGAAGCTGCGCGGCCTGACGTCGGACACGGCGCTGGCCGCCTACCTGGTGCGTCCCGGCCAGCGCTCGTTCGCGCTAGACGACCTGGCGCTGCGCTACCTCAAGCGCGAGCTGCGCGCGGAGGAGTCCGGCGACGGCCAGCTGTCGCTGCTCTCCGACGAGTCCGAGGAGGCGCAGAAGCTCGCGACCAGCACGATCCTGCGCGCGCGTGCCGTCGCCGAGCTCGCGGACCGCCTCGACGAGGAACTGGTCGCGATCGGCGGCACCGACCTGCTCGCGAACCTCGAGCTGCCGCTCATGAACGTGCTCGACGAGGTCGAGGCGGTCGGCATCGCGATCGACGTCGAGCACCTCTCGGAGTTGGAGGCGCACTTCGCCGCGGGCGTGAAGCAGGCGGCCCAGGACGCGTACTCGGTGATCGGCAAGGAGATCAACCTCGGCAGCCCGAAGCAGCTGCAGACGGTCCTCTTCGACGAGCTGAACATGCCGAAGACGAAGAAGACCAAGACCGGCTACACCACGGACGCGGACGCGCTGCAGAACCTGTTCGAGCAGACCGAGCACCCGTTCCTGCAGCACCTGCTCGCGCACCGCGACGTCACGCGGCTCAAGTCCACTGTGGACGGCCTGCTGAAGTCGGTGGCGGACGACGGCCGCATCCACACGACGTTCCACCAGACGATCGCCGCGACGGGCCGGCTGTCCTCGACGGACCCGAACCTGCAGAACATCCCGATCCGCACGGACGAGGGCCGCCGCATCCGCCAGGCGTTCGTCGTCGGCGAGGGCTACGCGGAGCTGATGACCGCGGACTACAGCCAGATCGAGATGCGGAT
The DNA here is from genome assembly GCF_036321065.1 of Lentzea sp. DG1S-22. Taxonomy (NCBI): domain Bacteria; kingdom Bacillati; phylum Actinomycetota; class Actinomycetes; order Pseudonocardiales; family Pseudonocardiaceae; genus Lentzea; species Lentzea sp. DG1S-22. Next base: position 7,870,904 of record NZ_CP143276.1, read on the forward strand.
CATGGCCACGCTGTCGGGCGACGAGGGCCTCATCGCGGCGTTCAACAGCGGCGAGGACCTGCACACGTACGTGGCCTCGCAGGCGTTCGCCATCCCCACCTCCGAGGTGACGGGCGAGATGCGCCGCCGAATCAAGGCGATGTCGTACGGCCTCGCGTACGGCCTGTCGGTGTTCGGTCTGTCGCAGCAGCTGCGCATCCCGACCGAAGAGGCCCGCGAGCAGATGGAGGCGTACTTCGCCCGCTTCGGCGGAGTGCGCGACTACCTCAACGAGATCGTCGAGAAGGCCCGCAAGGACGGCTACACCGAGACCGTCCTCGGCCGCCGCCGCTACCTGCCGGACCTGACGTCGGACAACCGCCAGCGCCGCGAGATGGCCGAGCGCATGGCCCTCAACGCGCCGATCCAGGGCAGCGCCGCCGACATCATCAAGGTGGCCATGCTGGGCGTCTACCGCGCACTGGAGTCCTCGGGCCTGCGCTCGCGGATGCTCCTGCAGGTCCACGACGAACTGGTGCTGGAGGTCGCCGACGGCGAGCGCGAGGCCGTCGAGGCCCTCGTGCGCGCCCAGATGGGCAACGCCTACCAGTTGCGGGTCCCGCTCGAGGTCTCGGTCGGCGTGGGCCGCTCCTGGGACGACGCCGCCCACTAGTCGCGGACACGACAGCCCGTCATCCCGGTCAGGGGTGGCGGGCTGTGGCTCAAAGAGGTACTTCGAGGCCTCGAGACCGGCAGCGGTCTCGCGTTCACGCCGGTCGCTCCGACTCCGCGAGGCGGACGACGCCGTCGCACGCGAACCGGGCGAACGCGTCGTCCTGCAACGAGGTGTTTCACCGGGGCGCCACCGTCGTGCACCACGGTGCCGGCACCACCGCGACGGCCGGCACGCCGCAGTGGCCGCCGAACACCTCGTGCCGTTGTGGCCGCACCGAGAAGGAAGTGAACCGCGCCATGTGAGACGTACGTGTTGTGGGTGTCCGCAGTGAGGGGTGACCCGCAATGTCGTACCAGGTTGGGCTCGATCTCGGATCCGCAGGCACCACCGTCGCCACCGCCTGCAGCGTCACGACAGGCCGCAGGCGTCAGCAGGCGCCTGCCAGGGAAATCGCGCAAGTCCTCGACGGCCTCGCACAGCGGTACGGGGAGCCGCCGAGCCGTGTCGCGCTGACGCATCCACTGTGCTGGCCGCACGAACACCTCGAACAGCTCCGGCAGGACCTGATCGACGAGGGGTGCGCGGGCGTGTTGTTCGTGCCGGCGCCGCACGCCGCCGCCATCGCGTTCGACGCCGACGTGCGAATGCCCGGGCACAGCACCGTGGCGGTGTTCGACTTCGGCGCCACCGGGTGCGACATCACGGTGTTGCGCAAGCAGAGCGTGTTGTTGCCGGCCGGGCAGCCGGAACGGGTGGAGGGCGGCGGCGTCGGGCTCGACGAGCTGGTGGCGGAGCACGTGATCGCGAAGATCGGCACGCACAGCCTGGAGCTCGTGCGCAGCTGCGTCGAGGCGAAGGAGCTGCTCGGCAGCTACCCGGAGGTCCGGATCCCCTACGTCGTGCACGGCGAGGTGCGCGAGGTGCGGCTCAGCCGGCTGGAGTTCGAGGCGGTCATCCGGCCGTCGGTGGAGAGGGTGGTCGACGCGCTGGAACGCGTGGCGGCGAGCGCGGGGCCGTGCCCGCCGGACGTCGTCCTGCTCGTCGGCGGCTCGTCGCGGATCCCGCTGGTGACGGGGGAGATCGGCGAACGGCTGGGCATCCCGGTGATGAGGGCGCCGGACGGCACCACGGCGATGGGCGCGTACCTCGAAGCCAGGCGGCTCGAACCCGGACCCGCGGACGAGCACGCCGTCGAGGTGCCCGCGCCTCGTCGCGAGAAGGAGCGCGAGCGCGGCCTGCCGACGACGCCGTTCATCGCGGCGGGGCTGCTCGCCCTCGTCCTGGGCGGCGGGTGGGCGGCGCACCGGGCGTGGGACGAGCAGAAGGTGATCATGGAGAACACCAGCGTGCGGCTGGAGCCGCCCGGGACGGCCGAGCTGCCCCGGATCAGCGCACCCGCGCCCTGATCTCGCGCACGGTCCTGTCGACCTCCTCCGGGGTGTTGAGGATCGACGTGCCGATCCGCGCGTACGGGATCCGGTATGCCGCGGTGGTGATCTGGATCCGCTTCCGCGCCAGTTGCTCCACGAGCTCGGTCCCGGTGTGGCCGGGGACGTCGAAGCACACGAGGCCCGCGGAGACCGCCGGGTCGCGCGGGGTGTGGACGACGACGCCGGGGACCTCGGCCAGGCCGGCGGAGAACCGGCCGGACAGCTCGGCGATGCGGGCCGCCACCCGCTCGCGGCCGAGCCGCTGGTGGAACCGCACCGCCGCCCGCACCGCGTACTGGTGCTCGAACGCGTGGAAGCCACCCGGTCCGAGCAACGCCGTCTCGCTGCGGTCGCTCAGGCTCGGCAGCAGCGGCGTGATCTGGTCGCGCACCTCGGGGTTCACCCACACCATGCCGGTGCCGCGCGGCCCGAAGAGCCACTTGTGCGTGCCCGCCACGAACACGTCGGCTCCGAGGCGTGCCGCGTCGTCGTCGACCGCCGCCAGTCCGTGCACGCCGTCGACGACGAGAAGACAGCGGTCCTCCGCCGTCCGGCCCTTGTTGGCCTCGGCGACGACCTGCGCGCACGCCCGCACCGGCATCTTCACGCCCGTGCTCGACTGCACCCACGTGACGCCCACGGCACGGGTTCTCGGCGTGATCGAGTTCCGCAGCCGCGTCGCCACCTCGTCCTCGGTGACCTTCGCGGAGCTCTCGTAGAGCGTGCCGACCCTGACCTTCGCCCCGACGCGTCCCGCCGCCAGCCGTGCGGCCTGCTGGTGCCACGCGTGGTCCTGGTCGCTGAGCAGGACCTCCTGGTCCGCGCGCAGTTTCAGGCCGCCGTAGACGATCGAGAGCCCCATGGTCGTGTTCGGCACGAACGCGATGTCGTCCGCCGAGCCGCCGACGTACTCCCCGAGGGCGGCCGCGCTCTCCTGCGCCTGGCCGAGCATCAGGTCGTGCGAGTTGGCGTCGAGCCGGCGCCGGAAGTCGTCGACGGCGTCCCGCACCTCCCGCGGGTTCGACGCGAGGTAGAAGAGCCCGAGGTTCACGAGCGCCGGGTCGAGCCGGAACTCGCGGCGCACCGCGGCCCAGTCCACTCCCCGCGCGGCCGACGACGCGGTCGGCGCGACGGCGAGCAGTCCGGCCCCGACGAGGAAGTCACGACGATCCATGCCGTCCATTGGACAGCGGCGCGGGCACCGGCGCGAAGGGCAATCCGGCCGGAGTTCACCCCCTGGCTGTCACCTGCACGTCACGCGCGGTCAGCTCGGCGCCGCACCCGGTGCACTCGACCTTCGCGCGCACGCCGCCCCCGCAGTCGCGGTGGTGCAGGTGGAACGACTCCTCCTCGTCCGGCGCCATCCACTTCTCGCCCCACGTCCGCAGCGCCATCAGCACCGGGTAGAGGTCGCGGCCCTTCTCGGTGAGCCGGTACTCGTGCCGCGTGCGGCCGTCCTCGTGGTACGGCACGCGCTTGAGCACGTTCTCCTGCAGCAGCACGTTCAGCCGGTCGGTCAGGACGCTGCGCGAGATGTCCATCGTGGCCTGGAAGTCCTCGAAGCGGCGGGTGCCCAGGAAGATCTGGCGGAGCAGCAGCAGCGTCCAGCGCTCGCCCAGCAACGCCGCGGGGCGGCTCAGCGTGCAGGGCATGCTCGCGAAACTCGAGTACGGCATGACACCAGGATATCCCTTGCGTTCGATTTTCGAACTCAGCTACAGTTCGGATTCCGAACTCAGAGGGGTCGATCCTCATGCGCGTCACCGAGCTCAACCGCGACACCGCGCCGGAAGCTGTCGACGCGGTGTTCGCGGGACTCTCCGCCCGAAGCCGCTACCTGCGCTTCCACTCACCGACGCCGCGGTTGACGGCCTCGGCCCGCCGCGTGCTGACCGACGTGGACGGGGAACGGCACGCGGCCGTGTGCGCCCGGATCGGCGGTGACCCGGTCGGCATCGCGAGGGTGATCAAGACCGGCGGGTGCGGGGCGGAGATCGCGGTCGCCGTGGTCGACCTCTGGCAACGCCGCGGTGTGGGCCGCCGGTTGCTGGAGGAGCTGACCTCGGTCGCGGCCCGGCTGGGCGTCGCGGAGCTGCGCGGCACCGTGCTCCCGGACAACCACGCGATGCTCGCGCTCGTGCGCAGGGTGCTGCCCGGCGTGCGACTGACCAGGCAGGACGACGCCGTCGAGCTGAGCTACCCGCTCGCGTGGGCGCTCGCCGAGATCTCGGACGCCGACCTTGTAGACAGCTTGCAGAGAACTTAGAGACGACGGCCAGAGCATGGCCGCGTGACCACTGTTCGTGCCGCCGGCCGCCTCATCACCCGTCCCGAGATCGTGGCGCGCGCCTGCTCGTGGGTGCGCGACTCGGTCCCGTACAGCCAGACCTCGTTCCACCGCAACGAGCACGGCCTCTACCGCGCCGACTGCTCCGGCTTCGTCTCGATGGCGTGGGCGCTGCCCGGCAGGCCCGAGCACCGCTACGGCGGCCTGGACACGCCTGGACTCGCGGGCGTGAGCAGCCTGATCGCACCCCGGGAGCTGCGGGCGGGGGACGTGGTCATCCGCGCGGAGGGCACGAACCTCACGCGGCACGTCGTGATCTTCGCCGCGTGGGCGGCGGAGCCGGGGAGGTACTGGGCGTACGAGCAGGCCGGTGGTCACCGCACCCGGTTGCGCGCGCTCACCTATCCCTACGAGACGGGAGCGGGACTCTACGTCCCGCGCCGCTACCTGAGCGTTCTGGAAGGGCCGGGCTAGTCCACGCCAACGGTCAAAATCCACAGCAACGAGGAACGTTCGACCGGACCAAAACTTCACATCGCCTTGCTACCGTGACCGGCATGAAACGGTGGGGGATGTTGGCGGTAGCCGCGGCGGCCATCACGTTCGGGTCGACGCTGGCCATGCCCGACGTCGCTGTCGCCGCCGCCGAGGGCGGCGTGATCTGCGGGACGTACGAGGCCAACTCCAAGATCACGCGCAGCGAGGTCCTGGCGCGCTCGCGGACGTGGATCAGCGCGCGAGTCCCGTACAGCCAGGCCGACTGCTTCGGCAACAGGTACGGCGCCTACCGCACCGACTGCTCCGGCTTCGTCTCGATGGCCTGGGGCCTGCGCATCTCCTACACCACGCACATCCTCGAGCAGGTCGCGCACCGCATCGACTGGGAGGACCTCCGTCCCGGCGACGCGCTCAACGACCGCGAGAGCCACGTCGCGCTGTTCATCGGCTGGGCCGACGCGGCCAAGACGCGGCCGATCGTCCGCGAGCAGGCCGGGCCGGACGGCAGCCGGACCGTTCAGCGCGTGTGGAGCGCGAGCACGGCCCGTCAGTACGTGCCCCTGCGCTACAACAACATCGTCGAGGCCGGCGGCGGCAGCTCCGGCAGCGAGACGCCGGTGACGGACAAGCTCGTCGTCAGCTCCGGCCCGCAGATCTCGAACACCGGCCAGCAGCAGCTCGAGATCTTCGCCCGCGACGCGGACGGCGCGGTCATCACGAACTTCCACAAGACCAGCCGCTGGAACGGGTGGCAGCAGCTCGGCTCCGAGCACTTCGCGGGCGACCCGGTCGCGCTGATGAACCCCCAGACGAAGATCGTCGAGGTGTTCGCGCGCGGCACCGACGACCGGATCTACCGCCGCGTCGACGGCCACTGGGCCGCGCTCGGCGACACGGTCGTCGCGGGCGACCCGGCCCTGCAGTGGAACGACAGGACGAAGGCCGTCGAGGTCCTGGCCCGCGGCGTGGACGGTTCGCTGCTGCGCTTCACGGACAGGTGGGCGCAGGTCGGCGACCGCAAGATCCAGGGCACCCCGGTCGTCGCCGAGAACGACGTCTACGCGCGCTCCTCCGACGACAAGCTCGTCAAGTGGGACGGCACGACCTGGCGGGACCAGGGCGACAAGAAGATCGTGAGCGACCCCAGCGTCGCCGTCGACCAGGTCTTCGTGCGCACCGAGTCCGGCAGCGTCGAGCAGTACGCGGCGGGCGTCTGGACCTCGCTCGGCGGCAAGGGCACCGGCGCCCCGTCGGCGGTCTACAACTCGACGACCGGCTCCATCGACGTCGTGCAGCTCGGCGAGGGCGGCTTCGTCGAGCACTCCCGCGCGGCCGACAAGGGCTGGACCACGTGGGCGCGGCTCGGCACCACCAAGGTCGCCGAGGCGCCGAGCGCGATGTACCACGCGCAGACGAAGACCGTCGAGGTCTTCGCCCGCACCGAGGACGGCAAGCTGGTCCGCCGCTTCCACAAGGAGAAGGCCGGCTGGAGCCAGTGGGCGCTGCTCAGCGACCGCGGCGTCAGCTGAGCGCCTTCACCGCCTCGACCACGACCTCGAAGAACCGCTCGACGTCCAGGCCCACGGCCACACGGGCGTTGGGCGGTTCTCGCGTTCTGCCGTGCAGGTCGACCACGGTCGCGCCACGCGTGAACGTCCCGGTCGTCTCGATCCCCACGAACGCGTCCACGCACGTCACCAGGGACGGGTCGATCACCCGCGCGACCCCAGGGCGTGCAACCGCGCCACCACCTCCGGGGTCACCAGTGCCTGGTGCGTCACGTTCAACCCGACCATGGTGACGGGCACGCCGCTGCCGAACACGATCGCGGCGGCCTCCGGGTCCACGTAGATGTTGAACTCCGCGTACGGCGTCGTGTTGCCGCGTCCGGTCGATCCGCCCATCAGGACGATTTCGCGCACCGCGGAGGTGCCGTACCGCTGCAGGTACATCGCCACGTTGGTCAGCGCGCCGGTCGCCACCAGCGTCGCCGGCATGTTCGCGTGCATCACGTCGATCGCGTGATCCTCCACCACACCAACGGGAAGAGCGCCGAGCTCTGGTCCGTCCATACCGGACTCACCGTGGATGTCCTCGGCGACGTACAACGGCCGCACCAGCGGTTTCGCACACCCCCGCGCGATCGGCACCGAGATCCCGGCCGCCGAACAGATCCGCTGGGCGTTCAGCGTGACCTTGCCGAGCGTCTGGTTCGCCGCGACGGTCGTGATCGCGCGCAGGTCGATCTCGGGCGATCCCGCCGCGAGCAGGATCGCGATCGCGTCGTCGTGGCCGGGGTCGCAGTCGAGCACCACAGGAGTCGGCATGACCCCGTCCTGTCCGTGCCGTAGCGTGGGGAAAACGTTTGCAGGGGGTCGCGGATGGCACGCAGGCGCTATGCGGTGGTCGGCACGGGCTCGCGCGCGGAGCGGCACGTCCACGCCATCGCGGTCGAGCACGCGGACACGTGCGAGCTCGTCGCGTTCGCCGACGTGAACCGCACCCGGATGAACGTCCACAACGAGCGGCTGGCCGAGCTCGGCCTCGGTCCGGTTCCCGCCTACGACGCCGCGGACTTCCCGAAGATGCTCGACGAACAACGGGTCGACGTGGTCGTGGTGACCACCGTCGACCGGTTCCACGACAGGTACGTCGTCGAAGCGCTCGACGCCGGCCGTGACGTCGTGACCGAGAAACCCATGACGACGGACGTTCCGTCGGCCCGCAAGGTCCTCGACGCCGTGCACCGCAACGGCGGCAACGTCACCGTCACGTTCAACTACCGCTACAACCCGATCCACGAGAAGGTGCGCGCGCTGCTCGCAGATGGTGCTGTGGGCGAGATCGGGTCCGTGCACTTCGAATGGTTGCTCGACACCCGGCACGGCGCCGACTACTTCCGCCGCTGGCACCGCGACAAGGCCAACTCTGGCGGGCTCGTGGTGCACAAGTCGACCCATCACTTCGACCTGCTCAACTGGTGGGTCGGATCGGTGCCCGACACCGTGTACGCACAGGGCCGGTTGTTCTTCTACGGCCACGAGAACGGCGAACGCCACGGCTACACCGACGACGACCGGTTCGCGATCGACCTGACGCGCGACGACTGGCTGCGGAGGCTCTACCTCGACGCGCGCCACGAGGACGGCTACCGCCGGGACCGCAACCCGTTCGACCCCGGTGTGTCCATTGAGGACGACGTGTCCGTGCTCGTCCGGTACGCGAGCGGCGCGACCCTGACGTACCACCTCACGGCCTATTCGCCGTGGGAGGGCTACCGGTTGATGGTCAACGGAAGCAGGGGACGCCTCGAACTGGAGGTCGTCGAGAACTCCTGGGTGTCGGGCCAGAACCCGTCCGTGCACGGCGTCGGCGCCAGTCCGGAGCAGGGCTGGGCGAAGCTCTCCGTGCAGCGGCTGTTCGAGGAGCGGGAGGAGATCCCGCTGGAGTACGACCGGGAGGGCCACGGCGGCGCCGACCGGCGGATGGTCGACGCGCTGTACGGACCGGCCGGGCAGCAGGACCCGCTCGGGCGCCGGGCGACGCACCACGACGGCGTGCTGTCGCTGCTGACCGGGTTCGCCGCCAACCGCAGCTTCTCCACCGGCGGGCCGGTCCGGGTCGCCGACCTGCTGGACCTCCGGCGGCCGTGACGGTGCCGCCGCGGGTGTCCGGATGCTGTCGCGAGCGTGTCTTGGTCGGCTCGGCGCATTGAATTTCGCGGCACCTCGGCCGATGCTGGCCAGCGGGTGGTCGCGGCGGGCCCGAGAAGGGTGATGACGATGCGTGTTGCGCTGGTCGGTGCTCGGGGGCGTGGGGCGCGGCACGTCGAGAACCTGCTGAGGCTCGGCCGCGACGGGGTCGCCACGTTCGTCGGCGTCGTGGACGTGGCGGACGTCGACGTGCCGGTGCCGTCCTACCCCGACCTGCCCTCGCTCGCCGCGGAGCTGCACCCGGAGGTCGTGGTGGTCTCCTCGCCGCCCGCGACGCACCGCGACCTGGTCCTGGAGGCCTTCGGGCTCGGCTGCGACGTGCTCGTCGAGAAGCCCGCGGTGCTGTCGGTGGCGGACTTCGACGAGATCTCCGCCGCCGCCCGCGACCGCGGGCTCGTGTGCCAGCTCGGGTTCCAGACGCAGGGCACGGGTTCGTACCGCCGCCTCTGCTCGTTGATCGGCTCCGGTGCGTTGGGCGACATCTCGGGCATCGGCGCCGCCGGCCGTTGGGTGCGCACGGACTCCTATTACGAACGGGCCGAGTGGGCCGGGCGGCAGGGCGAGGACGGGACGCTCGTGAACCCGTTCGCGCACGCACTGCAGAACGCGTTGCTTCTCGCCGATGTCGAGGAACGGACCGACATCACCGTCGAGCTGGAGCTGTACCGCTGCCGCGACACGATCACAGCGGACGACACGGCCTGCGTCCGCGTGACGTCGGACGGTGCGCCGCCGGTCGTGGTCGCCACGACGTTGTGCGCCACGACGTCGTTGCCGCCGGTCGTCCTCGTGCACGGATCGCTCGGACAGGCCGTGTGGTGGTACGACGACGACCGGCTCACGGTCAACGACCACCGCATGGCCGTGGTGCCGTCCATCGACCTGCTCGAGAACCTCATCCGCCACCGGCAGTCGGGCGAGCCCCTCGTCGCGCCGCTCGCCGCCGCGCGGGCGTTCACGTCGGTCGTGGAGCAGTGCGGCAAGGCCGACGTGCCGCTGCTGCCCGCCCGCCGGGTGGGTGACCGGGTGGTGCTCGACGGCATCGACGAGGTCGTCGTGCGGGCGGCCGAGAAGGTCGCCACGTTCGCGGAGCTCGGCTGCGGGTTCGGGCGGTAGTCTCCCGCGAGGTCCGCCGTGTTCGGGAGAGTGGCGTTGGACACCTACATCGACCTCAGGGACGTCCGGGTCTCCGGCTACGTCAGCACGGGGCTCATCGCACTGGTCGCCGCCGAGTCCGTGTGGGGCACGGTCAACGACTGGCAGGGCGGCTCGCCGTCGTGGAGCTTCCTCGCGATCGTGCTGGTCCTCCCCGCCGCCGTGGCGTTCGTCGTGTGGTTGCGCAACGCCACGCACAACGCCGAGGCGATCGCGCTGCACGGCGTGCGGATGGTGTCGCAGGTGTGGAAGGCGAGCGACCCGGACCAGCGCGAGGTGCCGTTCGCCGAGCGCGTGGCGAGTCCGCTGATCAAGCCGTGGCAGTACGCGTTCCTCGCGATGGTCCTGTGCGACGTGCTCGAGTCGTTGCTGCTCGACACCCGCGCGTACGTGGTGTTCTCGACGTTGTCCACCCTGTGCGCCCTCGGAGCGGCGGGCCTCGCGTGCTTCGTCGTCCTCCGGATCTCGGCCATGCAGCAGCGGTTCGCGGTACCCGTTCGCAAACGGCCGTGACTTCGGGTAGTGTTCTCCAGTGGTTGCGGTTTTGTGTTCGTGTTCTGCACGCTCGCCGAACTTCAGTTGCGAGCGCTTCTCCTCCTTCACGGTTGGGGCGGTCTGCTCATGACCAACCACTGAGTGGTCGCACAGTGCGGCTCACTCGTCAGTAATCAAGGAGAAGCAGTACATGGCTAACGGCACCGTCAAGTGGTTCAACGCCGAAAAGGGCTTCGGCTTCATCGCCCCCGAGGACGGCGGCGCTGACGTCTTCGTCCACTACTCGGCCCTCAACGGTGGCGGCTACCGCAGCCTCGAAGAGAACCAGAAGGTCTCGTTCGACGTCACGCAGGGCCAGAAGGGCCCGCAGGCGACGAACGTCACCGCTCTCTGACGTCGTCTTTCACGAACGCGGGGCCCCGGGAACTTTCCCGGGGCCCCGCGTTCGTGTCGTGCCCGTCGCGTTTCCCCTAGCCTGGCCCGATGCCGTTGCTCGGACCAGCCGATCCGCTGCCGCACGTGCCCCGGCGCGTTCTCGTCGCCGGCAACGCGGGAGCGGGCAAGTCGACTCTCTGCCGGCGCATCGCACGGCAGCACGGCCTGCGCCGGGTCGAACTGGACAGCCTCTACTGGGGCCCGCGGTGGACGCCCCGCCCCGAGTTCCGCGCCGACGTGGCGGCGTTCGCCCGCCAGGACGCCTGGGTCACCGAGTTCCAGTACAACGAGGTGCGCCCGGAGCTGCTGGCCCGCGCGGACACGCTGGTGTGGCTGGACCACCCGTTCCCGGTAGTCGTGGGACGTCTCGTCGTCCGCACGATCAGACGGCGGGCGGGCAGGGTCGAGTTGTGGAACGGTAACCAGGAACCGTCGTTGTGGTCGGTGTTCACCGACTCCGAGCACATCCTGCGGTGGGGTCCGAGGACCTACCGGCGCAGCAGGACCAGGGTGCTCGCCCTGGTCGACGACGTGGTGGTCGTGCGGCTGCGCGGGCAGGCGCAGGTGGAGCGGTGGCTGGCCGGGCCGCTGGCCTCGGTCGGGGAGGAGCGTGCCCGGTGAGAACGGCTCTGGTGCTCGGCGGAACCGGCATGCTGGCCGGCTGCGCGCAACAGCTCGTGACACGCGGGTGGCGGGTCGTGCTGCCGTCGCGGACCCAGCCGCTGGCAGCCGATGACGGCCCGGGCAGGGCAGCGCGCGCGTCGATCTCGCGCGGACACCGCCCGACCTGGGTGCGAGCCGACTGGGCCGACCCCGCGGCGCTCGCCTCGGAGGTCGAGTACGAGCTCGACGGCCACCTCGTGAACCTGCTGGTGGCGTGGGTGCACACCAGCTACCGCACAGGAGTGCTCACCGCCGTGCACCGCCTTCTCGCCGAGGGCGCACCGGTGGTGGAGGTGCACACGTGCGCGCCGGTGCCGGACCCGGTGCTGCCGAACCCGACCCAGCAGGTGCTGCTCGGCCACTTCGCCCACGACGCCACCAACCGCACGAGCCGTGCGGTGCTGGAAGCCGTCGAACGGGCGTTGGAGGGACGGCCCCCCTCGCTGCACCACGAGGACGCCCGCTGAGCCACGCCTGTCGGCTTCAGCGCGCCGAGCGCATCCCCCGCACCAGCAGCATGACCGACTCGCGCACCTCCGCCCGCGACCGCTCCGGCTGGAAGACCTGCCAGTCCAGCGCGATCACGAGCAGCGTGCCGAACAACGCCGCCGAGGCCGTGCCGACCTCGACCCCCTCGGGCAGGCGCCCGGCGTCGGACAGGCGCTTCATCTGACCGCGCACGATCGACACGATGTCGTCGCGCAGCAACGAGAGAGTGCCGTGCCATTGGCCGGGTGTGCGCCACAGCTCCGAGACGAGCAGCTGGCCGAACGCCGGGTACTCGGCCCAAAAGCCGAGCATCTCGTCGACCAGGGCCTCCAGCGAGTCCTCGGAGCCCTCGGCCGAGCGCAGCCTGCCCGCGAGGATCTCGACGCCGTGGTGCAGCAGGGCCTCGACCAGGGCGTCCTTGGAGGCGAAGTTGTAGTAGATCGTGCCCTTGGCGACACCCGCCTCCGCGGCGATCTCGTCGACCGTCACCGAGGCCGCGCCCCGTTCGCCGACGAGCTTCAACGCGGCGTCGAAGAGCTTCTGCTTGGTCGCCGTCGTCCGGGCGCTCACAGCACGAGCTCCGGCTTCAGCTTGGACGCTGTCCACACGCGCTGCTTGTAGGCCGCCACGGACGTCAAGGCTAGGGCCCCGACCAGCCAGGCGAGAAGGATCAGCACGTCCCGGCCGACGCTGCCGAGGTCACCGCCGTACATGAGGTGGCGCAGACCGTCGACCGCGTAGCCCATCGGCAGGCCGTAGTGCAGCGGGTACAGCGGCACCGGGATCGTCTGCCACGGGAACGTGCCGCCCGCGCTGACCAGCTGCAGGATCAGCAGGATCAGGCCGAGGAACTTGCCCACGGCACCGAACGCGGCGTTCAGGGCGTGCAGGATCGCCACGAACGTGAGCGACATCAGCACGAGGAAACCGAACGTGCCGAGGGGGTTCGACGGCTCGATGTCGACCACGAACCGAACGACCGAGAACATCACGAGCACCTGCACGACGCCGAGCAATGCACCGGGCAGCCAGCCGCCCAACGCGACCCTGAGCGCCGACTGACCCGCGGCGAGCGCACGGCGTGAGAGCGGACGGAGCAGCAGGAACAGCACGAACGCGCCGATCCACGTCGCGAGGCCGAGGAAGAACGGGGCGAGGCCCGCGCCGTACGTGGCGGCCTTGGTCTGGGACAGGCCGCGCACCGCCACCGGGTCGCCGATGGCCTGCGCGATCGCGGCACGGGTCGGGTCGTCGGCGTTCGGGATCTTGCCGACGCCGCCGGTGAGGCCGTCGCGCAGCTGCGCGGAGCCGTCGGCGACCTTGGCCGCGCCGTCGCGCAGCTGCGGCGTGCCGGTGGCCGCCTTCCACAGGCCGTCGCGCAGCGTCGTGGCGCCGTCGTCGAGCTTGGCGATGCCGGCGGTCAGGGCGGGCATCTTCTCCGAGAGCTGCTCGGCGCCGTCGGCCACCTGGTCCGCGCCGTTCGCGAGCTTGCGCAGGTCGCCCGCCGCGCCCTGGACCTTGCCGTTGGCGTCGTCGACGGGCTTGCGGACCTGGCCGAGCGTGGTCAGCACGTTCTGCACCTGCTCCTCGGTGAAGCCCAGGGAGCGCAGGCGGGTCGCGATGTCGCCGTCGGCCTGGTCGAGCACGCCGACCAGGGCCTGGGCCTTCGCCGCGTACTCCTCCGCCGAGCGGGCGGCGGTCTCGTTGCCGTCCGCGACCTGGCGCGCCCCGTCGGCGACCTTCTTCGCGCCGCCGGGCAGCTGTGCGGTCTGCGTGCGCAGCTCGTGGGTGCCGTCGCGGAGCTGCGCGGCGCCGCTGGACAGCTGCTGGACGCCGCTGTCGAGCTCGCCGATCTTGTCGCGCAACGTGGCACTGCCGTCCGCGAGCTGCCGGGCGCCGTCCGCGGCCTTGGTGGTCTCCTCGCGGATCGTGGAGAACCCGAGCAGGAACCTGTCGGCGGCCTCGGTGGAGACCTTCGCCGTGATGGCCCTGCGGACCTCGCTCACCACCTGGTTCGCGATCGTGGAGCCGAGGTAGTTGTTGGCGTCGTTGGTGGTCAGGGTCAGCACGCCCTGACGGGGCTTCTGCTGCTCCGCGGACGTGAGCGCCTCGGAGAAGTCCTCCGGCAGGGTCAGCGCGAAGATGTACCTGCCCTTGCGCACGCCCTCGTCGGCGTCGTCGACCACCTGCCAGTTGAACTTCTTGCCGTTCAGCAGCTCGTCGGCGACGTCCTTGCCCGCGTTGAGGTCCTTGGCGCCCTTGTCCTTGACGACGAGCGCGGCGGGCACGTGGTTGAGGTTCGCGTACGGGTCCTTGTTGGCGTACAGGTAGAGCGACGCGTACAGCAGGGGCACGAGGGCCAGGGCCAGGACGGCGAGCTTGGGGAGCTTGCCGGAGGTGATCCGGCGCAGCTCGTTGAAGGCCATGCGAAGGGCGCTCATGCGGTGATCTCCATCTTGGTGTCGTTGTCCTCACCAAGGCGCGCGTGCGGGGTGTCGAGAATGCTTGCCGAGGAGTTCGAGCACAGGACGACGACGGCCCGTTCGGGGCTCACGTGCTCGTGCGCCAGGGCGAACCACTCGCGCGGGTCGGGGTGGTAGCGGTCCGGGCAGTCGAGGACGAGCGTCGTCACGCCGGGGCGCGCGGCGGCCAGGTCGAGCAGCACCGCGCACCGCGTCTGCGCCGGAACGTGCTCGAAGCGCTTGGTCGCGTGCTCATCGGCGGCGTGCTCGACCAACCAGTCGTGCACCGCCTTCTTGCCCGACGGCATGCCGTTCATGGCGAGTTCCTCACCGACGACGGCCGCGAGGCTCAGCGACTCCTCCGGCTCGTTCACCTCGGGGGCGTCGACCAGCACCACCTGCTTGCGCAGCTTCGCGGCGTCGGGCGACACGGTGCCGGTCGAGGGCTTCATGCGGCCGGAGAGCAGGAGCGCGAGCGCGGTGTGCCCGGCGCCGGGCTCGCCCGCGACCAGCGTCAGCTCGCCGGGCTTCACGGTCAGCGAGGTCGGCCGGAGCAGGGGACCATGACCCCCGTTGACGCCCGCGCGTCGTGCCTGGATCTCCACGGCCTTCACCTTCCTTTAAACTGACCGGTCAGTACAAATTCTCCCGCAGACCTGTGCGCGTGGCAACTCGGACATAGGTCACCTGAGGGCGGAAGCGGGGCGTACTTCCCAGACGGTCCACAACGGCCGGTAGCCCTGGCGCGGCCAGAAGACGCTGCTCAGCGGGTTCGGCGGGTTGTAGTAGAGGTACGTGCCGACTGTGCCCATCCGGCGCAGCTCCTGGTGGGCGTGGGCGAGCAGCTGCTGGCCGATGCCGCTGCCGCGGGCGCCCGGCAGCACCGAGACGCAGTTCACGTACCCCCAGCGGCCGAGGGGCAGCCGCGTGGCCGCCATCGAGCCGGGCTCGGAGGACACGACCGCGCACTCGGCGAGCGCCACCGCGATGCCGTCGCGTTCGGCG
Organism: Lentzea sp. DG1S-22; assembly: GCF_036321065.1. Classification (NCBI taxonomy): domain Bacteria; kingdom Bacillati; phylum Actinomycetota; class Actinomycetes; order Pseudonocardiales; family Pseudonocardiaceae; genus Lentzea; species Lentzea sp. DG1S-22. The sequence continues at coordinate 7,886,191 of NZ_CP143276.1, forward strand.
AGCCAGATGGGGCTCGCGGTCTCCAGCCGCTCCGCCAGCGCGCGGCGCTTCACCGCCGCCGCGTCGGGACGCACGACCGTCGAGCCGACGTAGGAGGAGAACTCGAGCTCCGCCAGCGAGAGCTGCAGCACGGTCTCCAGGTCGTTCGAGGTCGCGCGGCGGATCGTGAGCGTGCGGGAGAGCTGCCGGTCGGGCGTCCCGAGCCGGACCGCGAGCACCGACAGCGGCACCAGGCCGTGGTCGAGGAACGCCCGCGCGGCTTGGACGTCACGGCTCGGCCAGTGCACGACGCACGCGGTGTCCTCGCCGACGTCCTGCGCGTCGAGGTGCCGGCGAAAGCGGGCGAGCAGCGCGTCCATGCCCTGCGAGCCGCCGACCAGCGGCACCATCTCCCACACCTCCGCCGCCGACCAGAGCCTCGTCGTCGAGTGCGGTTCGAACCTCTGGTGGCTGACGACCCCGGCGACGCGCGTGCCGTCCGCCAGCGCCGCCGTGAGGACGTGGCCGTCCATCGGCGGTTCGGCGGCAGGGGGAGCAGCGGGTCCAGTGAAGCGAAGCGTGCTGACTGGGCCGCCACCAGTGCGCGTGCCGAGGTCATGACCGGTGAGATTACGACGTCAGGCGCGTCCGGAAGATCGCGGTACCGGGGAAGAGCTTGCCGCGCAGAGGGCTCCACTGGCCCCAGTTGCGCGTGTGGCCCTTCGGCCATTCGGGCTCGACCAGGTCCTCGAGCACGAAGCCGGTGCCCGTGAGCGCGCGGACGTAGTCGCCGAGCGTGCGGTGGTGCTCGACGTAGGTCGCCCGGCCCTCCTCGTCGACCTCCACGTACGGGGTGCGGTCGAAGTACGACTGCGTGACGGTGAGGCCGAGCGGGCCCGGGTCGTCCGGGAAGATCCACCGCATCGGGTGATTCACCGCGAACACCCACGGGGAGCCGGGGCGGAGCACGCGGGCGACCTCGCCGAAGACCTCCCGGACGTCCGCCACGAACGGCACCGCGCCGAACGCCGAGCACGCGGCGTCGAAGGAGCCGTCCCTGAACGGCAGCTGGTCGGCGCTGGCCTGCACGAGCGGGACGTCGATGCCGGTCTCCGCGTTGTTCGCGCGGGCGTGGCGCAGCATGCCCGCCGAGATGTCGAAGGCGGTGACGTCGGCCTCGTGGTCCTTGAGCCACCGCGCGCACGGGGCGCTGCCGCAGCCGACCTCGAGGACGCGCCGGCCGGCGACGTCGCCGAGGAAGCGCGCGTCCTGCTCGCGCAGGCCCTCGGGGCACCAGACGAAGTCCGACGCGCCGAGGAAGTCGCCGTGCGTCCGGTGGTAGTCGTCGGCGTCGGCGTCCCACCAGATCCGGTTCGCCACGCGCGACTCCGCGGCGTCCGCACCGCGCTTGACGATGCCGGCGGTGCCGAGCGCTTGTTCCGCGCTCGCGTGCTGGTCGGACACACTGCTCCTTCACGTGGGGGCTGGTTTGCTTGCGCCTCTGGCGGCCGCGTACGATATCGCGTGCGTAGTGGGTTAGTGCTGCCCATGATCCAGAACCGCGGGATTCCAGGTCGCTGCGACGCTGCGCGCGCACCACTACCAGCCATCAATGCCAATCCGTACCGGAGCCACCTACCTAATGTCCACCGACACCACCACCGCCCCCGTTGCCGCTGCGCCCAAGCAGGTCGCGATCAACGACATCGGGACGGAGGAGGACTTCCTCGCAGCTATCGACAAGACGATCAAGTACTTCAACGACGGCGACATCGTTGAGGGCACGATCGTCAAGGTCGACCGGGACGAGGTCCTGCTCGACATCGGCTACAAGACCGAGGGCGTCATCCCCTCGCGCGAACTGTCGATCAAGCACGACGTCGACCCCAACGAGGTCGTCAAGGTCGGTGACGAGGTCGAGGCGCTTGTTCTCCAGAAGGAGGACAAGGAAGGCCGTCTGATCCTCTCCAAGAAGCGCGCCCAGTACGAGCGCGCGTGGGGCACCATCGAGGCCCTCAAGGAGAAGGACGAGCCCGTCAAGGGCACGGTCATCGAGGTCGTCAAGGGTGGTCTCATCCTCGACATCGGCCTCCGCGGCTTCCTCCCCGCCTCGCTCGTCGAGATGCGTCGCGTCCGCGACCTCCAGCCGTACGTCGGCCGCGAGCTCGAGGCGAAGATCATCGAGCTGGACAAGAACCGCAACAACGTGGTCCTGTCCCGCCGCGCGTGGCTCGAGCAGACCCAGTCCGAGGTCCGCAGCGAGTTCCTCAACCAGCTGCAGAAGGGCCAGGTCCGCAAGGGCGTCGTGTCCTCGATCGTCAACTTCGGTGCCTTCGTGGACCTGGGTGGCGTCGACGGTCTCGTCCACGTCTCGGAGCTGTCCTGGAAGCACATCGACCACCCGTCCGAGGTCGTCGAGGTCGGTCAGGAAGTCACCGTCGAGGTCCTCGACGTCGACATGGAGCGCGAGCGCGTCTCCCTGTCGCTGAAGGCCACGCAGGAAGACCCGTGGCGCCAGTTCGCCCGCACCCACGCGATCGGTCAGATCGTGCCGGGCAAGGTCACGAAGCTGGTTCCGTTCGGTGCGTTCGTCCGCGTGGACGAGGGCATCGAGGGCCTGGTCCACATCTCCGAGCTGGCCGAGCGCCACGTCGAGATCCCGGAGCAGGTCGTCCAGGTCGGCGACGACGTCATGGTCAAGGTCATCGACATCGACCTCGACCGCCGTCGCATCTCGCTGTCGCTCAAGCAGGCCAACGAGGGCTTCACGGTCGACACCGAGTTCGACCCGACCCAGTACGGCATGGCCGCCGAGTACGACGACCAGGGCAACTACATCTACCCCGAGGGCTTCGACCCGGAGACCCAGGAGTGGCAGGACGGCTTCGACAAGCAGCGTGAGGAGTGGGAGCGCCAGTACGCCGAGGCGCACACTCGTTACGAGGCCCACATGAAGCAGATCCGCAAGGCCGCCGAGGCCGAGGAAGAGGCTTCGGCCGAGGGTGCGGGCAACTACACCTCCGGTGGCGACGCTCCTTCCACCTCGGTCGGCGCGCCGGCCCAGTCCGGTGGCACGCTCGCTTCCGACGAGCAGCTCGCTGCTCTGCGGGAGAAGCTGTCGGGCGGCATGTGAGTCGCTAGCTAGACCCTTCAGGAGCCCCCGCGCCGTTGGCGCGGGGGCTTTTGTCTTGTGCGCGTTGCCCGTGCATGGGCTGTACGCGCCTCATAGCGCCGCATCCGCCACGTCACCTGCCTGCCGCGCCGTTCGCCCTTCCTGCGCCCACCGGCCGCGCCCCGCCCACCGCACTGCACCACCCCGCGCCTGCCTGCCGCCCCGCGCTCGCCTCACCTGCCCGACGCACCACAAAGCACTCGCCTCGCCCCGTCCCCACGCACCTCGCCGCGCCTTGCCCCGCGTCCACCCGTTCACTCTGTGGTGGAGGGTCAACCCCGTTGTGTAGGTTGGCAAACCTATGCGTGGGAACAGGTTCTTCGTGGCGCTGGGCGCGGGTGCGCTGATGGTCTGTGCTGGCTGCGCCACCACTGCGCCGCAAACCCAGGCGCCGCCGCCCCAGATCCCGAAGATCACCCCGTCCACCTCGCCGTCGCGCGTGCCGGCGATGGTGGACCGGCCGTTGCCGGACGACTGCGAGCTCGTGGTGCCCGCCGAGGTCATGAACGCGACCCTGGGGCAGGAGCTGCCTGGGGAGCCCCGGATCATCATCGGCGTCAAGGAGCCGGCGATCGGCAAGACCGGGAAGATCGACTGCTACTACGGGATCCCCGAGAAGAAGAACCTGCCGGACGCCAAGATCGTCGTCGGGTTGTCGACCTACACGGACGAAGCCACCGCTCGCGCCCGCGTCACCGAGAGCATCGACGCCGAGCGGGCCCAGGGGGCGAAGACCACCGAGGTCGACGTCGGGAAGCAGAAGGGGACGTTGATCGAGGGCAAGAGCGAGCAGCTGCTCGTCGGATCGCTCGGGAAGACGACGTTCGTGGTGCGCAACCGGCACAACTTCGTGCCCAAGGAGCGGTTGATCGCCGTCCTGCCGGTACTCGCCCAGCAGGCCATGACCCCTCCCGTCTAACCTGGCCTGCATGCTCAGGGTGGGGTTGACCGGCGGGATCGGGTCGGGGAAGTCGACTGTCGCGCGGCTGCTCGCGGAGAACGGTGCCGTGGTCGTCGACGCGGACAAGCTCGCCCGTGAGGTGCTGGAGCCCGGCAGCGAGGGGCTCGCGGAGGTCGTCAAGGCGTTCGGGGAGGACGTCCTGAACGCCGACGGCGCGCTCGACCGCGCCGCACTGGCGGCCAAGGCGTTCGCCACCGAAGAGGCCCGCCAGACGCTCAACGGGATCACGCACCCCCGCATCGGGGCGTTGACCGGGCAGCGGATGGCCGAGGCACCCGAGGACGCGATCGTCGTGCACGACATCCCGTTGCTGGTGGAACGCGACATGGCGGCGGTCTACCACCTGGTCGTCGTGGTGTACGCGGACTCGCGGACACGGCTGGAGCGGTTGGTCGGCAGCCGGGGCATGGACCGGTCGGACGCCGAGAAGCGGATCGCCGCGCAGGCCACCGACGAGCAGCGGCGGGCCGTCGCGGACGTGTGGCTGGACAACAGTGGTGAGGTCCCGGACGTCACGGTGTTGTGGGACCGGCTGGTGGGCTTCGAGAAGAACGTGCGCACGCGGTCGTACGCGTCCGGTTCGCCGTTGGTGGTGCCCTACGACGAGCAGTGGCCCGCCCAGGCGCGGCGGCTCGCCCGGCGGATCAGCCTCGCGGCCGGCGGGCGGCACGTGGAGCACATCGGCTCCACGTCGGTGCCGGGGCTCGCGGCCAAGGACGTCCTCGACTTCCAGGTGGCCGTCGAGGACATGGAGGCCGCGGACGGTCTGCGGGAAGCGTTGGCGCAGGCCGGTTTCCCGTACGTCGGGCCCTACGGGGACACGCCGCGCGGCGAGGGTGACTGGAGCAAGCGGCTGCACGCCGGGGCGGACCCCGGGCGGCGGGTGAACCTGCACCTGCGCGTCGAGGGCGCTGCCAACTGGCGGTGGGCGGTCGACTTCCGCGACTGGTTGCGGCACGACGCGCAAGCGCGTGAGGAGTACGCGAACGTCAAGCTGGAGCTGTCACAACGGTTCGCGGCCGACGCCGACGGTTTCGCCTACGGCGAGGCCAAGGACCCGTGGATGGCGGCGGCCGTGGAGCGCGTCCGGGCCTACAGGGACGGCCAGGAGTCGTAGATGCCGTGCCACGTCAGCCACGACATCAGGTTGTGGTTGACGTTGCTCAGCTCTTCCAGGGCGCGGTGGACGGTGCGCAGCGCCTGGTCGGCGTCGCCCGGTCGCAGCACGCGGCCCGCGACGGCGGCGGCGAAGTCCTCGCTGCGCACGATGCGGGGCGTGGTGCCGCCGGGGACGGCGAGGCCCAGCAGGAGGTCGGTGGTCTGCCAGTGGCGGTGGTCGCGTTCGACCCGCACCGCGGACAGGATGCTCGGGCCGCTGCGGGAGTGCCGCGAACGGGCCCGGTGGTTCGTGAGGCGCAGGCCCAGTTCCGGCATCAGCCAGGTGATCTCGGAGTCCGAGAACGGGTCTTCCGGCGTGGGGTGTTCGATTCGCAGACCCCACCTTTCGACATAACACGAACTGAGCGTCCGCGAACCGCCGGACGAATACGAGCGCACGCCGGAAATGGTGTCGACGACATCGACCAGCTGAGGTGTAGTGACCGCTCCCACGCCGCCGAGGGTAGTCAAATAAGTGCTCCCAGTTACACGGCGGGTTGATTCGTTACGTCACGTTCAGATGACGATCACACTGTGTGTATCAGCGCCAGGTCGTGGGACAACCCGAATAGGTGAGCCATCGGAGGACATCGTGACCGTGCGCTGAAATGCCGGACACCGCCGAGTAGGTGGTTTCCAACGCCCATTGCGCGCGTTCCGCGGAGATCAGCTTCTGCTGCACCGCGGCGATCAACTCGTCCGTGTCCAGAACCGTCACGCTCTGACCGGTCCGGACGATCAGGTCGAGGTAGAGGTCGATCGTCCTCCACACGCTGCCGATCGCGGTGATCTCGACGACGTCGACGTAGAAGTCGAAGTCGAGCTCGTGGCCGCGGTGCCACGACTGGCGCGTGACGCGGAGGTTCAGCTTCGGCAGGAACCAGCTCTCGAAGTGGCTGATCTTCGGATGCCCCGCGAGCGGCCGGAACATGTAGAGGCCCGCCGGGGTCAGCCGGTACTCGTCGACGCTCCTGAGGTGCCCCTTGGGATCGGTGTTGCTCTTGGCGTCCAGGTCGAAGTACTCGATCTTCGGCGGATGGATGTGTGCCACGTCGGCGATACTGCCATCGCCGGGGCTCCAGGCCACTTAGGATGCCGCGCATGTTCGGGATCATCCGCCCCTGCCGCAACAGGTTGGGGACTGAGCTGCGGTCCGCGTGGCTCTCGCACCTGTGTGGAATGTGCCTGTCTTTGCGCGACGAGCACGGTCATCTCTCGCGCCTCGTCACGAACTACGACGGGCTGGTGATCTCGGCGGCGGTGGAGGCGCAGTCCGGAGTCTCGCGGAGGACCGCCGGCCCCTGCGCGTTGCGCGGCATGAAGTCCGCCGACGTGGCCATCGGCTCCGGGGCGCGGCTGGCGGCGTCGGTGTCGCTGGTGCTCGCTTCGTTGAAGATCCAAGACCACGTGGACGACGGCGACGGGCTCGCGGGCAAGGTGCCGTGGGCGGGGCGCGCGATGGCGCACCGCTGGGCCGCCAAGGGCCTCGAAACGGCTTCCGACCTGGGGTTCGACGCGTCGGTGATGGTGGCCGCGGTCCGGCGGCAGCCCGAGGTGGAGGCCGGCACCGGACTGGGCAGCTCGGTGCTCGTGGTGACCGAGCCGACCGAGACGGCGACGGGGTTCGCCTTCGCGCAGACCGCCCTGATCGCCGGCAGGCCGCAGAACACCGAGCCGCTGCGCGAGGTGGGACGGCTGTTCGGGCGGGTGGCGCACCTGATCGACGCGGCGGAGGACCTGGAGGAGGACCGGGCGTCCGGTGCCTGGAACCCGCTGCTCGTCACCGGGACGTCCGTCGAGGAGGTGCACCGGCTGTGCCTGGACGCCGTGACGGGCATCAGGCTGGCCCTCGACGAGGTCGAGTTCACCGACTCGCGCCTCGTGCACAAGCTGATGGTGCACGAGCTGGAGGAGTCGGTGATCCGCGTGTTCGGCAAGCGGCACCGGCACCCGCCGGGCAAGCCCCGCTGGTCGGATCCGGGCAGCGGGCTGTGGGCGTACCCGAGTCTCAACTGGCAGCGCAGGCCGCGCGGGTGCTTCGAGGGCTGCGGCGCGTTCCTCTACATGTGCGGGACGTGCCAGTTCTGCTGCCGCGACCCGTTCCCCGGCCCCTGGAGCGACAAGCGGCGCGACGGGTGCGGCGGCGACTGCGGCCCGAACTGCGACTGCAACTGCAACAGCTGCGACTGCTGTTGCTGCCCGTGTGACTAGGGGCCCTGACCTGGCCTGATCGGAAATTGTCGGACCCGCGGCGTAACGTGCTTCCCGTGGCATTCGCAACCGAGCTCCCGCCAGAGGAGAGCACCGTCAAGGCGCACTCCGAACACCGTCCCGTCGGCGACATCGTCCGCACCGACGGGCAGTTCCGCGTGGTCAGCGAGTACCAGCCGGCGGGCGACCAGCCGGCCGCGATCGACGAGCTGGAGCGCCGCGTGCGCTCCGGCGAGCGCGACGTGGTGCTGCTCGGCGCCACCGGCACCGGCAAGTCGGCGACCACGGCGTGGCTGGTCGAACGGCTGCAGCGCCCCACGCTGGTCATGGCGCCGAACAAGACGCTGGCCGCCCAGCTGGCGAACGAGCTGAAGGAGCTGTTCCCGCACAACGCGGTGGAGTACTTCGTCAGCTACTACGACTACTACCAGCCCGAGGCGTACATCCCGCAGACGGACACGTACATCGAGAAGGACTCCTCGATCAACGAGGACGTGGAGCGCCTGCGCCACTCGGCCACGATGTCGCTGCTGACCCGGCGCGACGTCATCGTGGTCGCGTCCGTCTCGTGCATCTACGGCCTCGGCACGCCGCAGTCCTACCTCGACCGCTCCATCCCGCTCGAGGTGGGCGTGGAGGTCGACCGCGACGCGTTCCTGCGCCTGCTGGTCGACGTCCAGTACACCCGCAACGACATGTCGTTCACCCGCGGCTCGTTCCGCGTGCGCGGCGACACGGTCGAGATCATCCCGTCCTACGAGGAGCTCGCGGTGCGCGTCGAGTTCTTCGGCGACGAGATCGACAAGCTCTACTACCTGCACCCGCTGACGGGCGACGTGGTCCGCGAGGTGAACGACCTGCGGATCTTCCCGGCGACGCACTACGTGGCCGGCCCCGAGCGCATGGAGCGGGCGATCCGCGACATCGAGGCGGAGCTCGAGACGACGCTCGCGCAGATGGAGCGCCAGGGCAAGCTGCTGGAGGCGCAGCGCCTGCGCATGCGCACCCAGTACGACCTGGAGATGATGAAGCAGGTCGGCTTCTGCAACGGCATCGAGAACTACTCGCGCCACATCGACGGCCGCGCCCCCGGCACCGCGCCCGCGACGCTGCTCGACTACTTCCCGGACGACTTCCTGATGGTCATCGACGAGTCGCACGTCACGGTGCCGCAGATCGGCGGCATGTACGAGGGCGACGCCTCGCGCAAGCGCAACCTCGTCGAACACGGCTTCCGCCTGCCCTCCGCGCTCGACAACCGCCCGCTGACGTGGGAGGAGTTCGCCGACCGGATCGGCCAGGTCGTGTACCTGTCCGCGACCCCCGGCCCGTACGAGCTCGGCCAGTCCGGCGGCGAGTTCGTCGAGCAGGTCATCCGCCCGACCGGCCTGGTCGACCCGGAGATCGTGGTCAAGCCGACCGAGGGCCAGATCGACGACCTGGTGCACTCGATCCGCGAGCGCGCCGAGCGCGATGAGCGCGTGCTGGTCACGACGCTGACCAAGAAGATGGCCGAGGACCTGACGGACTACCTGCTCGAGCTGGGCATCCGGGTCCGCTACCTGCACTCCGAGGTCGACACGCTGCGCCGCGTCGAGCTGCTGCGCCAGCTGCGGCTCGGCGAGTTCGACGTGCTGATCGGCATCAACCTGCTCCGCGAGGGTCTCGACCTGCCCGAGGTGTCGCTGGTGGCGATCCTCGACGCGGACAAGGAGGGCTTCCTGCGGTCCGGGACGTCGCTGGTGCAGACGATCGGCCGTGCCGCCCGCAACGTGTCCGGTGAGGTCCACATGTACGCGGACCGGATCACCGACTCGATGCAGCACGCGATCGACGAGACGAACCGGCGGCGGGTCAAGCAGGTCGCCTACAACACCGAGCGCGGGATCGACCCGCAGCCGTTGCGGAAGAAGATCACCGACATCCTGGAGGCGGTGTACTCCGAGATCGAGGACGAGGTGCCGGTCGGCGGGTCCGGGCGGAACGCGTCGCGGGGCAAGAGGGCCGCCGGGGAGAGCGGGCGCTCTTCCGGGGTGGTGGCTTCTCACGAGCGGGCCGGGATGGCCCGGTCGGAGCTGGCTGACCTGGTGCAGTCGTTGACCGATCAGATGATGAACGCTGCCCGGGATCTGCAGTTCGAGCTGGCTGCTCGGTTGCGGGACGAGATCCAGGACCTGAAGAAGGAGCTCCGGGGAATGGACGCCGCCGGGGTGAAGTGACGGGTTGGGGACGCGTCGGTTTCGTTGGCCGTCCCCCTCTTGCGCGGGGCGGCTTGGTGTTGCCTGGTGGTTGCGCCTGCGGTCGTCATGGGGAGACGGTTCGCCTTCGCAAGGCTCGTTTTCGGCATCGCAGTCGAGAAATGCGTCCACAGTGGACGCTTTGTTGCGGTGCGTTAGATCGGTGTGTGCGGTGCGTAATCTTGTGGCCGTATAACGATTTGCGCTTCCCGCGTAAATCCCTCTCTGGGGTGAGATGTTCGCGGACGGCTTTCGTCAGAGCGTGAGGCGGCCATGATCTCGGAGTGGATGTGGACTCCCACCTTGCCGCCGTGGAGCAGGCGCTGATCGCTGTGCGACGCAGTCAGTCGCGTCGGGCGCTGGCAGAGCTGGCCGTTCCGGCCTTTGACGTACTGGACGTGGTGGAGACCGCCGAGCGGGCCGGTGCTCAGGCCACGGTTTCCAGTGTCGCCCTGGCTTTGCACGTCGACCAGCCCCGGGCCAGCAAGCTCGTCACCAGTGCCGTCGACGCCGGGCTGGTGGCCAGGGTCGCCGACAAGGCCGATGGGCGGAGGGTGTTGCTCGTGCGGACGCCTCGGGGGCGGGCCACCTCCGCTGAGCTGCACCGGGCTCGGCAGAGTGCCTGTGCTGCCGCGATGGCGGACTGGACGGAGGAGGAGCGGGTGGAGTTCGCCCGGTTGCTCACCCGTTTCGTCGGGGTGTTCGGCGCGCGATAATCCCGTTGTGACACTGGATGAGCTGATCGCCCACTGCGCTTCGAAGCCAGGTGCGGAAGAGACGTATCCGTGGGGCGAGGCCGAGTTGGTGTGCAAGGTCGGCGGGAAGGCGTTCGCCTTCGTCGGGCTCGACGTGCACACCGTCGGGCTCAAGTGCGGTGCTGACGCCGAGGCCGCCGCTGTGTGGCGAGAGCGCTTTCCAGGCGACGTCACGGTGAGCGGGTACATCGGGCGTTACGGGTGGAACACCATTTCGCTCAAGGGTTCTGTACCCGACGACGACCTGCTGGAGCTGGTCGACGGGTCCTACGAGGCCGTCGTCGCGCGGTTGCCGCGGTCCAAGCGGCCTGACTAGCGGTCCTCCGGCTGGAGGATGCCCGAGGTTGTCGCGTCGGCAGGTGAACGGGCCGCCGTTGACGGCAGGCTGGTCGATCTTCCCGCCGTCGCCACTCCGGACAGTGGTTGTCCGCATTGGTCCCTACGGTTGGCTCATGGCAATCGGAATCCAGGTCACGATGGACGCGGCGGACCCCGGCAAGCTGGCCGCCTTCTGGGCTGAGGCGCTCGGTTACGTGGTGCAGCCGCCGCCTCCCGGGTTCGACTCCTGGGAGGACTTCGCGCTCAAGAACGACATCCCCTTCGAGACGATCAACGACTACTCGGCGATCGTCGATCCGGAGGGCGCGGGCCCGCGGTTCTTCTTCCAGCGCGTGCCGGAGGGCAAGACAGCGAAGAACCGCCTCCACCTCGACGTGAACGCCGGGCTGGAGGCGGTGGACCGGCTCGTTGCCCTCGGGGCCACCAAGGTCCAGGAGTTCGAGGACAACAAGGGCCATTGGGTCGTGATGCTCGACCCCGAGGGCAACGAGTTCTGCGTGCAGTGACCTAGCTCGTGATGTCCTTCGTCTTGAACCGGCGCGCGGCGAGCAGCGTGAAGATGCCGCCGTAGACGAGCGCGGAGAACGTCCCCCGGATCATCTCCGACCAGTCGATGTCGGTCGAGAGCAGGTCGACCCAGGCCATCGCGTAGTGCGTCGGCAGGTAGTTGCGCAGGTCCTCGAGCGGCTCGATCTGGTCGAGGATCTGCGACACGATCGAGACGAGCACCGTGCCGCCGACCGCGCCGAGCGGTGCGTCGGTGGACACGGACAGGAACATCGCGAGGCCCGCGACCCAGAACAGGTTGATCGCGATGTAGACCACCGCGAGCGCCACGCCGAGCACGCCGTCGGCGAACGGTGCGGCTTCGCCGGTCGGGCTCACCACCTCGCCGGCGCCGTACCAGGCGACGCCGACGCCCAGGGCCACCGCGGGGAGCAGGGCCAGGGCGAAGACGCTGAGGATGCCGCTGCTGACGGCCTTCTGCCTCAGCAGGCGGTGCCTCGGGATCGGTGCCGCGAGCAGGTACTTGAGGCTCGACCACGACGCTTCGGACGCGATCGTGTCGCCGAAGAACAGCGCCACGATCATCGGCAGCAGGAAGCTGCTGCTCACGAACAGCGTGAGCACCACGAAGTTGATGCCGCTGGCGGTGGCGAGGTCCACGAAGCCGCCGGAGCGGCGGTTCGGGTTCGCCTGACCGATCTCGAAGCTCGCCGCCAGGATGAACGGCAGCAGCACCAGGAACGCCAGCACGAGCTGGGTCCGGCGGCGGCGGATCTGCCGTTGCAGCTCGACGTGGACGCGCAGCGTGCGGCGTGCCTTGTAGCCGGACGCCGAGCCGTCCGGCGCCACCTTCGTGTGGTGCTGGGCGGCCGCGTCGGTCAGGTCCTTCAGCGCGCCGGGATCGGTGTGGACGCCGTTCTCGCTCATCGGTCCACCTCCTGGCGGATCGGTGCCTTCGTGCGGTTCGGGTTCGCGGTGAGCACCGTTCGCACGAGGGGCACGGCTTCGGCGGGCCCGGAATTGTCGGTGTCGCCTGGGATAATGGAATCAAGGGGACCCCCTTCGCCGGCGAGCAGCGTGCGCTCGCTCGACGAGGGGACCTCTGCTTCGGCGTGGGTCTCGGCGGTCGCGGAGGCGGCCGCCATCAGGAAGTCATTCACCGACCAGCTCCAAGAACGCGTCTTCCAGCCTGCGTCGCGGGCCCGCCTGGTCCACCGCCACGCCGGCCGCCACGAGAGCGGTCAGCGCGGCGGCGCGCGGGACGCCGTTCATCGACGCGTGCACGGCGCCCTCGTCCTCGTGCACGTCGTGCACGCCTTCGAGGCCCCGCAGGACATCGGCCGCCTTCGAGGGGGAGTCGACGCGGAACGTCGTCTCGCCGCCTCCCGCCGCGATGTCGGCCACCTCGCCCGCGGCGACGAGCTGGCCCTTGTGCATCACGACCACGTGCGAACAGGTCTGCTCCACCTCGGCGAGCAGGTGGGACGAGACGACCACCGTGCGGCCCGCCGCGGCGTAGCGGCGCAGGACGTCGCGCATCTGGTGGATCTGGGGCGGGTCGAGACCGTTGGCCGGCTCGTCCAGGATCAGCAGGTCCGGCAGACCGAGCATCGCCTGGGCGATCGCGAGGCGCTGCCTCATGCCCTGGCTGTACGTCCGCACGCGGCGGTGCACCGCCTTGCCGAGGCCCGCGATCTCCAGCGCCTCCTCGACGTGCGCCTCGCTCTCGGGCCTGCCCGTCGCCGCCCAGTACAGGCGCAGGTTCGCGGCGCCGGAGAGGTGCGGCAGGAAGCCGGAGCCCTCGACGAACGAACCGATGCGCGACAGCACCGGGTTGCCGGGCGTGACCTTGTGGCCGAAGACCCGGATGTGTCCCTCGGACGGGTGAATCAGGCCCATGACCATGCGCAGGGTCGTCGTCTTGCCGGCGCCGTTGGGGCCGAGCAGGCCGAGGACCATGCCGTGCTCCACGCGGAACGACAGGTCCTTCACGGCGGTCACGCCGCCGGGGTAGGCCTTCGTGAGGTTCGAGATGACCAGCGGCACGCCCGCGAGGTCGGGGTCCGAGTCCTGCGCCATGCGGCGGCGGAACATCGCGACGACACCCGCGCCGATCAGCACCAGCAGCGCGATGACGATGCCCCACAGGGCACCCACCGGGAAGCCGGTCGTCACGTTGCGGCCCGGCACCACCGGCACCGACAGCTCGTCGGACGCCAGGGAGATCCGGTACGCGGCGGGCTGCTCGGCGTTCGCGAACGCCTGGTCCGTCGTCGACACGACCAGCGCGAGCTTGTGACCGCTCTCGACCGGGCGCACGGCACCGGGCAGCGTCACCGTCACCTCCGCCGCCGAGCCGTCCGGGGGCAGCGCCACCCGGAACGGTGCGACGGTCGAGCCCGGCAGCACGCGCGTGCCGTCGGTGGAGACGTCGTAGAGCTTCGCGAACAGGATCGCCTCGCCGGACGTCTGGTCGCCGCGCGCGACGCGCAGCTTGACCGTGGACGACCCGGTCAGCAGCACCTGCGACTCGAGCGCCTCCGAGGTGAACACCGCGGCCTGGCCCGGCAGGTCGAGCGAGAGCCGCGACGAGATCGCCGAGGACCGCGCGAGCGCCGAACCGAGGCCCGGCAGGTTGCTGATCGCCGCCGGGTTGCCGCCCGCCGGGTTCACCGCCACCTGCTCGCGCCCGGAGAGCTTCACCGTCTTGCGCTCGGTGGTGGAACCGCCGGTCAGGCCGGGGTAGGACGGCGTGACGACCGTGCGCAGCGACGGCTGGCCGGACGAGCGGAACGCGCCCTGCACCGAGTACTCGAAGCCGGTGCCGGGGTCGGCGCCGTTGCCGCGCAGGTGGAAGTCCATCCAGTCCACGATCTGCCCGCGCAGCGCGGTGCCGGGGTTGCCGCCGTCGTGGCCGCCCGCGTACCAGACCATCTTCACCTTGCCGCCCGCCGCGGCGATCTGGCGCGCGGTCGCGTCGGACTGGTCGAGGCCGAAGAGGGTGTCCTGCTCGCCCTGCACCAGCATCGTCGGCTGCTTGATCTGGTCGGTCACGGCGACGGGGGACGACTTGCGCAGCAGTTCGAGCGTCGGCTGCGTGGCACGGCCCGTCGTGGCGACCTCGGTGTACGCGGCGCACACCTCGGGCGTGAAGCGGCCGCACGCGCCGAGCGACGGCGTCGGCGGTTGCTGTCCCGCCGCACCGCCGGTCCCGCCCGGCTGCTGCTGGACGTCCGGCTGGTTCGACTCGGTCTGGCCCATCTCCGGCGCCTCGCCCGTGGGCGACGACAGGTCGATCGACGTCATGCCCGCCGAGAAGAAGATGCCCGCCCACGACCGCTTGAAGACGCCGTCCTCGCCGAACGCCGTGGCGGCCGGGGTGGTGTCCGTGCGCGGGGTCGCCAGTGCCGAGTTCGGCAGCAGCGCCTGCGCGAGGTCGTTGTAGGTGATGACGGGGACGAAGGTGTCGACGCGCTTGTCGACGCCCGCGAGCAGCAGCGACAGCGCACCGCCGTACGACGCGCCGGTCACGCCGACGCGCGGATCGCCGCCGCCGTCCTTCTGCACCTCGTCACGTGTGCCGAGGAAGTCGAGCAGCTTCTGCGCGTCGCGGACCTCGCGGTCGACGGAGTTCAGCGCGATCTGCCCGGTGCTGCGGCCGAAGCCGCGCGCGGACCACGTCAGCACGACGAAGCCGCGCCGGGCGAACTCCTCGGCCTGGGTGTGCACGCTGCGCAGGCTGCCACCGAAGCCGTGCGCGAGCATGATCGCGGGCGCGGGCGTCTGCTGGGGGAGGTAAAGACGCGTCTCGATCGTCACCGTCTGAGCGCTGTCGGGGCTCTCGGGTGCGTCGATGTTCGCTTCTTTGAAGGAAACGGCTACGGGGTCGTCCCCGGATCGAGTGAAGTACACGCCACCTGCGACGAGGGCGAGTACCACGATCAAAGCGGGGATCGTCCACCTGCCGCGAAGGCGGGAGAGGCGGGACACAGGGATGACGATATGCGAGTTTTGCTGAGAACGACCGGTCGGGATCCGCTGGCGGTCTCAGCATGAGTGGATCTTCAGCCGAGCTTCAGCTGCAGCCGGTTCCGATCCGAACGACACGCTGCGTATTCCCGTTGCGGCTGGTTGCGTGGGTCTGCTCACCCTGTGTGGCGCTGAACGACCTCCGTAGCGCACAATGTTGACGCAGCATGGAGGGGAGTACTCCCTAAGCGGCGGTGTCGTCAGTACGGAGCTCGGCGTGGAGCTTCCGGTGCCGTCGGTCGTTCGAGAGATCATCTCGGCGGCGGAGGAGACCTCCGGGTTCTTTGGCGTGCGCTGAGTCTCCCGGAGGTTGGGTTGTGAACGTCCCCGCATGGATGTGGATCGCGACGATCGTGGGTCTGCTCGTTCTTCTCGCTGTCGACCTCGTGATCGTCGATCGGAAACCCCATGAGGTGACGATCGGTGAAGCCGCCCGCTGGGTGATCTTCTACGTCGCGATGGCCGCCGTCTTCGGCGTCGGCATCTGGTACTTCTCCGGTGGGCAGTACGCGACCGAGTTCTTCGCCGGGTACATCACGGAGTACTCGCTCAGCGTCGACAACCTGTTCATCTTCTTGATCATCATGACGACGTTCAAGGTGCCGGCGATCCACCAGCACAAGGTGCTGCTGATCGGCATCCTGCTCGCGCTCGTCATGCGCGGCATCTTCATCGCGGCCGGCGCGGCGCTCATCAGCCAGTTCAGCTGGGTCTTCTTCATCTTCGGCGCGTTCCTCATCTACACCGGCTGGCAGCTGGCGCGGGAGAACCACGCCGAGGAAGAGGAGTACAAGGAGAACCTGATGCTGCGCATGGTGCGCAAGGTTTTCCCGGTGACCAACGACTTCCACGGCTCCAAGTCGTTCATCAAGATCGACGGCAAGCGCTTCGTGACCCCGATGTTCATCGTGATGGTCGCGATCGGCTCCACCGACCTGCTCTTCGCGCTCGACTCGATCCCCGCGATCTTCGGCCTCACCAAGGAGCCGTTCCTGGTGTTCACGGCCAACGCGTTCGCGCTGATGGGTCTGCGCCAGCTGTACTTCCTGCTCGGCGGCCTGCTCGCGAAGCTCGTCTACCTGTCGATCGGCCTCTCGGTCATCCTCGGCTTCATCGGCGTGAAGCTCATCCTCGAGGCGCTGCACACCAACAACCTGCCGTTCCTCAACGGCGGCGAGCCGTTCCACGTGCCGACCATCGGCATCGAGGTCTCGCTGTCGGTGATCATCGGCGTCCTGGCGATCACGACCGTCGCCAGCCTCCTCAAGGTGAAGCGCCACCCGGAGGCCGCGAAGCACATCGACGCCAACGCGAACCACTAGTCCCGACGCGGTGAAGTGGCACGTGCCCCTCGGGGGTACGTGCCACTTCCGCTTTCAGGCGACGGAGACGCCGTTCTGGTAGACGGCGCGCACGGCCTGCTTGAGCGTTCCGGCCTTCACGTGCTGCTCGGCGTCACCCTCCACGAGCACGAGGTCCGCGAGCTTGCCGGGCGCGAGCTCACCGAGCTCGTCCCCGAGGCGCATCAGCTCGGCGGCGGAGGTCGTGGTCGCGTGGAGCGCCTCGGCGGGCGTCATGCCGTACTCGACCATCAGCGTGAGCTCGTTCAGGTTGTCGCCGTGCGGGCCGACGCCGGAGTCGGTGCCCATCGCGATCTTCACACCCGCCTCGTGGGCCTTCTGGAACGACTGGAAGTGCTGCGTGACAACGGTCTTCGCCTTGTCCAGGACGACGTCGGAGATCGCCACGCCCGCGGCGGCCTGGTCGAGCACCATGCGCGGCGCCATCAGCGTCGGCACGAGCCACGTGCCGTTCTCGAGCATCTCCTCGACGCCCTCGTCGGTGAGGAAGACGCCGTGCTCGATGGAACGGACGCCGTTGCGCACGGCCGTGAGGATGCCGTCGCCGCTCATCGCGTGCGACATGACCGCGATGCCCGCGGCGTTGGCCTCCTGCACGATCATCGCGATCTCCTCGTCGCGGAAGTGCGCGTGCCGGGGGTTGCTGCGCGGTGACATCACGCCGCCGCTCGAAGCGATCTTGATGATGTCGGCGCCGTGGCGGACGAGCGTGCGGACGACCTTGCGCAGTTCCTCGGGACCGTCGGCGACGGTGTCGGGCAGACCGGGGTGCAGCGGCGGCGAGACGTGCGCGCCGCACTGCATCCAGTCGTCGTTGTGGCCGCCGGTCTGCGACACCATGTTGACCGCGATCTGCATCCGCGGGCCCTGGACGAGTCCGCGCCGCACGGCCTCGGCGACACCGAGGTCGGCGCCGAGCGCGTCGCGGACCGTGGTGATGCCGCACTGCAGCGTCGCCTTCATGTTGCCGATCGCCTCGTAGAACGGCAGCGAGAACGGCGTGTTCAACGACCGCACCAGGTCCGCGCCGCTGAACATGAAGTGCACGTGGCAGTCGAAGAGTCCCGGCAGGATGGTGTGGCCGGTCGCGTCGACCACGGTGTCGCCGTCCAGTCCGATGCCCACGTCGACGATGCGGTCGCCCTCGACGACCACGTCGCCGGGTTCGGTCGTCCGGCCGGTGAAGACCCTGCCCCCAGAGAACACGATGCGCGTCATACGCGGGAATCTATGCGGTGAGTCAATTTTTGTGATCGGTCAACAAATAACTCTGAGCTTTGCTAACAAGTTCTGTTAGCGTCCACGCCGTGCGCCCAGAAGACCTGCAGCTGCTCACCACGCCCGGCACCGTCGCCGTGTCCGGAGACCTGGTGCTGGTCAGCATCACCAAGCCCGATCTCGAGAAGAACACCTACCGGGGCGGTCTGCACCGGGTGTTCCCGGACGGCACGACAACGCCGTGGACACACGGTGATCGTGACAATGCGCAGCGCATTTCTCCCGATGGTCGTTTTGTCGCTTTCCTGCGCGTCAGCGGAAAGTCCAAGCCGCAGCTGTACGTCGTTCCGGTGGACGGGGGAGAGCCCCGCCCGCTGACCGACCTGCCCCTGGGCGCCGGTGCGCCGGTGTGGTCGCCGGACTCGTCGCGGATCGCGTTCGTCGCCCGCGTGCCCGAGGAAGGCCGCTACGGCACGACCGACGACGGTCCCGAGGCGGAGGCGCCGCGCCGCATCACGCGCCTGGACTACCGCGTCGACGACGTCGGCTTCCGGCTCGACCGCCGCCCGCGCCTGCACGTGGTGACGCTGGACGGCGAGGTCTCCGAGCTGACGGACGGCTCGTTCGACGTCGCCGACCCGGCCTGGATCGACGACTCGACGCTGGTGTTCGCGGCGCCGCGCGACCTCGGTGCCGTGGAGACGCTGCACGCCGACCTCTACACCGTGCCGGTCTCCGGGGGTGCGCCGTCGCTGCTGGTGCGCACGGCCGGTGACGCGTCGATGCCGTTCGTGGCCGAGTCGTCGCTGTTCTGGCTGGGCACTGAGTTCAGCGGCATCGACGCCGTCGCGCGCAACCACGGCCTGTGGAAGGCGTCGCTCGACGGGTCCGGCGCCGTGCGGCTCACCGACGTCGAAACCGTGGACGTGGAACGGCTGTCCGGTCCACCCGTCGCCGACGCGACCGGCGTACTCCTGGTGGTGCGCAACCGCGGCGCCCTGGAGCTGCGGCGGATCCCGTTCGACGGCGGCCCCGGCGAGGTGCTGGCCGGCACCGAGGCCGCGGTCCGCTCGTTCGCGACGGACGGGTCCACCGTGGTCGTCGTCGTGTCCACTCCGGACGACGTCGGCCAGGTCGAGTTCGTGGGAACCGGTGTGCGCACGGCGTTCCCGTCGGTCGACGCGCGCCGGGTGGTCGAGCTGAACGGCTCGGCGTCCGACGGCTACCCGGTGCACGGCTGGCTCGTGCTGCCCGACGGCGACGGCCCGCACCCGGTCGTCGTGGCGGTGCACGGCGGCCCGTTCATGTACCACAGCTGGGGTTTCTTCGACGAGGCCCAGGTCTACGCCACGGCCGGCTACGCCGTCGTGCTGCCGAACCCGCGCGGCTCGGCGGGGTACGGCCAGGCCCACGGCCAGGCGGTCATCGGCAAGTTCGGCACCGTCGACGTCGACGACGTCCTGTCCCTGCTCGACGTCGCACTGGCCCGCGAGGACATCGACTCCGAGCGCGCCGGCGTGATGGGCGGCTCCTACGGCGGCTTCATGACGTCGTGGTTGTCCGCGCACCACGGCGAACGGTTCCGCGCGGCCTGGTCCGAGCGCGCCGTGAACGCGTGGGACTCCTTCGGCGGCTCGTCGGACATCGGCTACTTCTTCGCCGACGCCTACTGCGGCCCCGACCCCGAGGCCCAGCGCGCGATGTCCCCGCTCACCTACGCCGAGAAGATCAACATCCCGTTCGCGGTCGTGCACTCCGAGCACGACTGGCGCTGCCCGCTGGAGCAGGCCCAGCGCATGTTCGTGGCGCTCAAGCGGCGCGGCGTCGAGACGGAGATGCTGATCTTCCCCGGCGAGGGGCACGAGCTCACGCGGACCGGGCAGCCGCGCCACCGCAGGCAGCGCTTCGACGCGGTGCTGGAGTGGTGGGACCGCTACCTGAAGGCGTGATCCGGGGAGGGGCTGTTCCGGTCTCCCGCCGGAGCAGCCCCGCTCGGGTTCTCAGCCGGCGGCGAAAGCCCGGAAGCGGGCCAGCAGTTCTCGCGCCTGGTCGGACTCGGCGTCGAAGGCCACGAGCCGCTGGCGCTCTCCCGCCTCCCGCACGCCCACCCAGAAGCACCCGAAGCAGAACTCCAGGTCGAACAGCACCTCGCCGTCCGCCCCGTGCGCCCAGATCGCGTACGCGGCGTTGAAGCACCGCATCGGCTCACCGGCAGGCAGGCTCGCGACCAGCGCCAGCACCGAAGCGGCCTCGGCGTGCTCCCACGACCCGAGCAGGTCGCCCTGGACAGTCCACGCTTCGAGCCGGTGCGCCTTCGAGGCGTGCGCCGGCATCCGCGTGCTCATGGTTTCGTCTTCCACGCCGGTCACCCGAGGAGTGTGTAGTTCAGCTCCTCGCACACGCGCGCCAGCGGCAGGTCGAGGCCCGGGTGGTCGAGGGGCAGCAGCACGTCCGGGGCGGCGGGCAGGCCGGAGGCGCCGGGCGGGTCCCACAGGCAGATCGCCGGGTCGCCCGAGTCCATCGACGAGCGGTACCAGAGGCCGTCCAGTTCCGGGTAGGCCGCGCGGATGGCCCGTGACCAGGCCTGCGTCACGTTCTTCGGACCGGTCGAGATCTCCTGCGAGGCGCCCACGCGCGTGGGCCACAGGCCGCCCAGGTCGAGCAGCCTCAGGGTGCGGCGGGGGCGCAGCACCACGAGGAACGGCGCGCGGGTGCGGCGGTCGACGATCGAGGTGGCCTGGAAGACCTCGGCGATCGACGTGCGGACGGACAGCCCGAAGTACAGGACGCCGTTCTCGTGGTCCTGGACCGGACTGCCGTCGTCGGCCGGTTGTTGCGCGTCGAAGCGGGCGTGGGGCAGCGGGCCGGTGTAGCGGAACGTGTTCCAGCGCTGGGGGTGGGAGCCCTTGGCCGTGAAGACGCGCACGAGGCGGGTCGCCCGGTGCACCGCCACCACGTCCTCGGTGCGCCGCAGGTGTGCCTGGAGCACGGCAGGGGAAGGCGGCTGCGGAAGCCGTGACATTCGGGTCCTGTCGGGTGTTCGGGAAAGCTCAGGCAGGTGTGCCGAGCACGGAGACCAGGGTGGCGACGCGGCGCGGGTCTCCTCCGGCGAGGAGCCAGTCGCGCGGGGTCGCGGGCTTGCCGTCGACGGGCAGGTCCTCCTGGAGGGTGGTCATGAACGCGGCCACGACGAGCGCCGGCTGGTCGGGCGGGATCTCCGCCAGCACCGTTTCGAGACCCGGCAGCACGCCGGTGCCCGCGAACTGCCACGCGGGCAGCCGCCAGCTGCCCCTGTCCTTCCAGCCGACCAGCCTGCCGACGCCGAGGCGGTGCCGGATGCGGCTGGTGTCGACCCGCAGCTGGCGCGCGGCCTCGTTCACGGTCAGCGCCGAGTCGCGCAGCACCGCGTGGGCCACGACGGTGCGGGTGCGGGGACGCGCGTCGCCGGGGCTCGCGGGGGACAGGTCGAGCCCCACGTCGGTCAGGGCCGCCTGCTGGTCCGGCGTGAAGTAGGTGTCCGGTTCCGGGTGCGGTGGCGCGAGCCTGCGTGCCGCGTCGGACACGAGGGCCAGGAACTCGTCGGGGCTCACCTGCAGGCCGGCCTTGGCCAGCACCGTCTCCAGCGCGGGGCTCATGCGCACAGAATAACCCGTGCGTGCGCATTTGTGCGCCCTACGAACGGCTTAAGCGCGAACGTTCGACGTTGTGCGGTCACGCAGCGACGCTACGTGATATCTCCCGGTCCAGACCGGTGACGTGGGCCTCATGTGGCCCATCGATACCATTCCCCGATGCAGCTGGACCGCTCCGCCAAGCGGGTCGTGGTGGCGTGGGGCGCCGTCATGGTCGCCACGCTCACCTACGTCATGCTCCGCCCGCCGGGGTGGTCGCTCGACCTGCGCGTCTACCGCAACGGCGGCGCCGCGTTCCTGCGGGACCTGCCGCTCTACGTCGAAGGCTTCGCCCAGCCCCTCGGCGGTCCCGACCTGCCCTTCACCTACCCGCCGATCGCCGCGGTGCTGTTCAGCCTGCTCGCGCTCGTGCCGCTCGGGGTCGCGATCTTCGCGGTGGCGGCGGCGAACCTCGCGATGCTCACGGCGCTGTGCCTGATCGCCGCCCGCCGCGTGCTCGGCGAAGGCCCGGACGCGGTCAAGTGGGGACTCGGCGCGGCCGCGGTGGCGTCGGTCTTCGACCCGCTGCGCGAGACGCTGTGGTTCGGCCAGGTCAACCTGCTGCTGGGCGTGCTGGTGATGGCCGACTGCCTGCTGGAACGCACGCGCTGGTGGCCGCGGGGCGCGCTGATCGGGCTGGCTGCCGCGATCAAGCTGACGCCGGCGTTCTTCGCGTTGTTCTTCGTGGCACGACGGCAGTGGAAGCCCGTGTTCGTGTCCATCGGCTCGTTCTTCTTCTTCGGACTGGTGGGGTTTCTGATCTCGTTCGGCGACGCGAAGGAGTACTGGACGCACGCGCTGCTTGACCCGGGCCGCGTCGGACGCCTGACGTACGCGTCGAACCAGGCCATCCGCGGCACGCTCGCGCGGTTCGGGCTGGAGAACGGTGCCCAGGTCGCCGTGTGGCTCTTGCTGGCGCTTCTGGTCGTGGCGACGGTGTGGTGGTTGGCGTCGCGTCTGGGCGAGGTCGAGTCCTTCTTCGTCGTGGCCATCGGCGGCCTGCTGATCTCGCCCGTGTCGTGGGGCCACCACTGGGTGTGGATCGCGCCCGCGCTCGTGCTGCTGTCACGGCCCGCGATGCGCCGTCATTGGGCGTCGTGGGCGATCGTGGCGGTGTTCGCGATCGGGCCGCACTGGCTGTTCCCGCGCGACAACGACGTCGAGCGCGACTGGCAGTGGTGGCAGCAGGTGATCGGCAACCTCTACGTGTTCGTCGGGGTCGCCGTGCTGGTCACGCTCGCTGTGACGGCCGTGCGAGACCGCCGTCGAGCTGCTTCGGCCGCAGGCTGAACAGCACCAGCACCACACCCCGCAGGATCGCGAACACGCCGATGGTGATCACGAACGCCATCGCGCCCGCGGCCGGGTTCCGACGGTCTGCGGACGGGCGGGACCCTGCGGACGTCGCGGATGCCTCACTGGACGGACGTGAAAGCTCGCTTCACCGCATCCGCCTGCGTTTCGCAGGCGAGGACCGCGCATCGAGCTGCGTTCTTCGTCCCATGTGGACGGACGTCCGCGAGCTCGGGGCCAAGGGCCTCACCGAGTCGCCGCGGGTGGGGTACCGCCTCTCCCCGAGAGGAGAGGCGTCCCCGCGTTCCTCCGGCTAGCTCTGGCCGGTGATGATCGACACCGCGCGGTCCTGCGTCTGGTCGCTCACCTCGGCGACCTGGAAGCCGCGCGCCACGACGTGCGCCACCAGCTCGGGCTCCGGCGGCAGGCCGTACTTGCGCAGGTAGTGGGGCACGGCCCCGGCCCAGATCCACGTGCCGTCGGTGCGGAAGTTGAGCGGGACGTCCTGCTCACCGTTCTGCGAGAACTCGTCCGTGTCGTAGCTGCGCGCGGCCAGCACGACCGGCGCCGACTCGAGGTAGTTCAGCAGGCCGTCGATCACCTGCGGGTCGACCGGCGGCCGGTTGACGATGATGCGGCCCTCGTCGCTCTTGCCGTCGTACACGCGTGCCGTGCGCAGCTCGCCCTGGCCCTGCTGCTGGCCAGGCTGCTGCGGCGGGACCTGGTACTCCTGCTGCTGCGGGGCCTGCTGCGGCTCCGGCTCGGGAGCGGGCAGCGGCGGCAGGCCGACGCGCTGGCGCCACCAGTCCGGGATCTGCCGGTCCGGCCGCGGGAAGCGCTGCAGCTCGTCGCGGAAGCCGATGGGCGGCGGCGCGTTGCGCCAGCGCGGCTCGTCCTCGGCGTTGAAGTCCACCGTGAACGCCGCGGGCGCCTCGATCTCGTACGTCGCGCTCAGCCACGTGCCGCGCTCGGGGTGGTACATGCCCCCGCGCAGGTGCCCGAACATCTGCACGACGTCCATCGGAGGCCGCACCGGGCGCAGCTGGCCATCGGGCCCGGCGAACGCCAGGTCGACCTCGATGTGCCGCCCCGCCGCGCGGTACTCGGCCCGGATGCGCTGCCAGCCCTGCGGTACGGCCGGCAGCATGGCACGGCCGATCTGCCGCACCAGCAGCTGCTGGTCCTGCTCGCTCAGCGGTGTCGCCGGCTGGCTCATGTGGTCCTCGCCCCTCTCCCCGTGACAGCCCGCTGATCTTATCGGGCCACCGCGACGCGCGTGGGGCGGTCACACACCCCGCGCCTTGACACAACTCAAATTACGTGTTCCGCCCTGTGGTTCCAGCGGATGTCCCACCACGTGGTCCGCCGGTCCCCGACCTGGCACCGCCGGTCGGCACGCCCTCGCTGTCCCACTCGCCGCGGCGGAGCTGACGGCCGTGCTCGTCGAACTCGGCTTCGACGGCGAGCTGCCCGTTCGGGTGCCACTCCCGGGTGATGACCTTTGGAGGAGACCGGCCCTCGCGGCTGATCTCGACCACCTCGCCCGTATACGGCAGGCCTTCGTGCAGGAGGCGGCTTCGGGACTCAGAGTCCCCGTGTGACGCCGGACTGCCTGTCCTCGACGAGGTTGCCCTCCTCGTCCCAGCGCTGCAATCGGATCAGCTCACCGAACTTGTTGAAGAGGCTGTACTCGGCGAGCTTGCCGTTGCGGTGCCACTCGCGCCATTCCCCGGCCGCGGACCCCTTGTCGCACTGCCCCTCGATGTGCTTCTCGCCCGCCGGGTACCACTCCGCCTGAGGCCCGTGCTCGACGCCCGCGGTGTACGAGGTCAACCCGATGAGCCGGCCTTCCGCATCGGTGTCCTCGAGCTCGCCGGTGAACGGTTTGCCTCTGTGCAGGAGAACGGCCCCTGGAGTCTCGATGACCTCGGCTCGGCTCACTCGCACGTTCAGGCGACGTACTCGTGGGTCAGCACGCCGTTCTCGTCCCACTCCCGCCGGTACAGCTGGCGACCCATGTCGTCGTACTCGGTTTCCACCGCAAGCTGCCCGTTCGGATGCCACTGCCGGTTCACGCCGATGAGAAGGCCGAACTTGATCGTCCCCTGCTTGTACGGGCGGTCTTTTCCGTACCACTCGCTGTAGGGGCCATCGGCGACACCGGAGTAATAGTGGTAGCTGGAAATGAGATTGCCCTCACGGCCGATTTCCACCACTTCGCCGGTGTACGGCACACCCTCGTGGAGGATGCCGTTGTAGTCCTCGTCGGTGTCCTCGATGTTCACGCGCATTGTCATCACTCCGGGAGCTCCTGGAGTCGCGGATCACCAGGGGGATGTGTGAGTTTACCAGGGGTGCTGGGTACACCGTCGATCATGCGAGTGCAGTTCGCACAGCACCTGGCAGGATCCGGGAACCGGTCGGACTTGCTGGGTGTGAACGCGTTGTCGACGCGCATTTCGCCCAGAATTCTTCGCAGTTCTTCCGGGCTGACTTCTGCCGGCACGCCTCGGTCGATGAGCATCTGGTTGACGTTCTTGACTTCGGCGTGCCGCGTCGGCATGTCGTTGATCGGGTACGGCGTCCGGAACTCCGAACCGTCCGGCTTGAGCAACGGCTGTCCCGTCCGGTCCGGGTGGCGGTCCGGCTGCGTGTAGCCGTTGCCGTCGCCGGCCGGGGGCGGGTTGCCCGTCATGGCGTCGCGCCGTGCCGCCAGAGCCGGGTGGAGCTTGTCCTCCGGGATCAGGTCGTTCCGGCTGCCGTTGACCGACTCGTAGATCCGGCCGGTCTGCCGGTCGATCGACACGGATGTGCACACGACGTTGTTGCTCGCGTACTTGGGGATGTTCTCCGCCGGGTGGTTCGGCGGCTTGATCGTGCCGTCGGCGATCTTGTTCTCGATCAGCTTGGCGCGGTCTTCGAGCACCCTGTTCAGGTATCTGTCGACCGGCTGACCGTTGTAGTGCGTGATCAGGCCGTTCTCGTCGAAGTCGCACCTGTCGCGGTCGAGCGTCTCCAGCACCTGCGGCTCGGCGCGGTTGGGCGGGAGGTCGTCCGGGTGGTGGGCGAACTCCGGGTCCCGCGTGTACGGCGGGTCGCCCGCCCTGTCCACGGCGCCGTCGGTGTCGTGGGTCGCGTCCGGGTCGTGGCGCTCGGTGCCCGGGGCGTAGCCGTCGTCGCCGGTCTTGGTCTTCGTGCCGTCCGGGTGGTGGGTCTCCCACTCGCCGTTCGGCGGGATCTTCGGCTCGCGCGTGCCGTCCGGGCGGACGGTGGCGTCGCTCGTGAAGACGCGGCCGTGGGTGTCGGTCCAGGCGGGCTTCGTGGGGGCGAGGACCGGGGCGTCGAGGTGCTTCGAGAGCTGCCGGGCGAAGTCGTTGCTGCCCGCGTCGCAGCCGATCAGGCGGACCGGCCTGCTGCCGTCGTACCCGCTGCGGCGGAGCATGTCCGCGTACTCCGCCGGGGTGTAGGTGTGGCCGCCCACGCGGGCCCTGCCGTCCGGCGTGACGTGGACGTCCGCGGTGAAGTAGCGCGGGTCGTTCGGGACGCGGTGCGGGAGGTCGCCCATGTCGCGGTCGCCGCCGTGGTGCGAGACGCCGGACGGGGTGGTCTCGGCGTGGCGCTGGTGCGCGTCCTCGGGGGACGGGCGGTCCGCGGGCGGGGCGTCGGGGTCGTGGTTGTCCGGGGCGCCGTCGTGCGGCCTGTCCGGGGTGGGGTCGTGGGGCCTGTCGGCGTCCGGGCCGCGGTGCGGCGCCTCGGTGTCCGGGGTGCGGTGCGGTGCCTCGGCCGTGTCGGTGCCGCGGTGGCGGGGGCCGTCCGGGCTGGGGGGACGGGAGCCGTCGGGACGGTGGGCGGGACCGGTGCCGTCCGGGCGGGACGGGCTGTCGGGCCGGTGGGGCGCGTCGGGACGGGACGGGCCGCCGTGCGGTGCGTTCGGGCTGTGGGGAGCGTTCGGGTGCGTCGGGCCGGACGGCTGCGGGCGCATCGGAGGGGTGTCGGTGCGCGGCGCGTGCGGGGCGCCCGTGGAGGGGGCGTGGTGTGCGCCTGCCGACGGCGTGTGCGGAGTGGTGGGGGCGTGGGGTGCCGCCGCCGACGGGGTGGTGGCGCGGCTCGGGGGAGTCGCGTCCGGGCGTCCGGCGGCCGGAGCGCCCGCGGACGGGCTGTGCGGGGTGCCCGCCGACGGCGCGTGGGGCATGCCGCCCGACGGGGCACCGGCTGGAGGCATCCCGCCCGCGTGGGACGGCGACGGAGGCATCGACGGCGAAGACGGGGACATGGGCGTCGACGGGCGTGCCGGGGCGTCCGCCCTGGCGGCGGAGGTCGACGTGTCCGGGGTGCGCGGGAGCGGGGCCGAGGAACCCAGGTCACCCCGGCTGCCCGGGGTGCCGGTCCAGCCCTGGCCGCCGGCCGGGGCGCGGCCCGCCGAAGGGGAGGACGGGGTGTTGCCGCCGGCGGCGGGTGCGCCGCCTCCCATCGGGGCCGCCTGGGACGGCGTGGACGACGGGGAACCGTCGGGGGTGCGGCTGGGCGGCGGGGTGTCCAGGCGGGGCGGCGCCTCGGGAGGGGCCACGGACGACTGGACGGTCTGGCCCGTGTTGCGCGCCGGGGCCGGGGCGTCCGGAGTGGACGGGGCGGAAGGGGAGGAAGGACCTCCGGGGCCGGCCGGGGACGAAGGGGAGCCGTCCGGCGTGCGCGACGCCGAGGGAGCGGACGGCGCCGACGCGGAGTCCGGGGTGCGGGAGGGGGCGTCCGGGGCCGACGGGCTGTCCGGCGTGCGCCAGGGCGAAGGCGCGGAGGGCGGCGACGCGGACGAGGGCGACGAGCTGTCCGGGGTGCGCGCGGGTCCGTCCGGAGCCGGGGAGGACGGCGTCGACGGGGACGAGGGCGAAGTGTCCGGAGAGGACGGGGAGGACGGAGAAGAAGAAGGCGAGGACGGCGATGAGTCCGGAGTGGACGAAGAAGAGCCGGGCGACGAAGGCGTGCCACGCCCACCCGACGGCGAGAGGTCCGGGGCGTCGGTGCGGTGGAACAACCCGCCCGGCTTGATGGACTTCGTGGAGATCACGTCGAGCCCGGTCACCTTGCCGACCAGCTTGCCGACGACCTTCATGATCTTGGTGAAGATCTCCACCAGCCGGCCGAGCAGCGGCGAGACCTTCTTGATGGTGCTGATGAGCTTCTGGATCAGCTCACCGATCCGCGTGGCCCACTTGGAGATCGCGGTGACGGCCTGCGCCACGATCACCGGCGTGCCGAAGCCGAGGGTGAAGACGGCCTCCAGCACCCACGTGATCAGCTTCGCCACCAGGTCGGCGATCAGGTCGCGCACCATCTCGCGCACGAACCCGACGACCATGCCCATCACGCCGACGACCGTGCCGACCGAACCGGCGGTCGAGGCCGCGCCGGACAACGCGTCCAGCTGCTCAGCCGCGGCCTTGCGGTAGGCGTCCGCGGCGGCGCCGGTCCACTCCGAGGTGCCGTCGACGGCGGCCTTGTAGTCGCCCGCGACCTTCCCGAGCTCCTGCGAGACGTTGTTCCACGTCGTGGAGTACGACTCGATCACCGGCGGGTCGCCCGCCAGCCAGTCCAGGGCCTCCTTGAGCGGCTGCATGTGTTCCATCAGGAACGAGGCCGCGGAGGACAGCAGCGTGCCGAACGGGTCGATCGCCATCGACGCCGCGTCGGCGGCCAGGCCGAGGACGCCGAGGCCGCCCTCGATCCAGTTGCCCTCCGAGATGCCCTTGTACGCGTCGGCCGCGGAGTCGGCGATGGAGAAGCCGGTCGCCCAGCCGTTGTCGCCGGTGCCCGCGTTGAAGAAGCCGGACGGCTCGGCCGGGGCCGTGGCGACCAGCGGGTTGGGTGATGACATCAGACTCCGCCACGCAGGGTTTTCGTGATCTGGTCCTCGACCTGCTGGTAGTGCTTCGCGGTCTCGGTGACCTTCTTGGCGGTGCTGTCCATCGCCTCGGCCACGCCCTTCAGCGCGTCCGTGCCCCACTGCTCAACGGGGTCGAGCAGCATCCGGAACGGCTGGCAGATGATCCCGTACGCGTCGGTCGGCATCGACACGGTGTTCGCCGCGTCCACTGCCCCCTGCAGGCGCCCGTGCAGGCCCTCCAAGGCTTTGGCGTGCGCTTCCAGCACGTCCGACGTGACGTTGAAACCACCGGCGGTCATCGAACCCCCTCAAGTTCGAGCAGCGGACAGGAAAGATCAGGAGAGCACGGACTCGCCACCGAAGTCGTCGTCGTCATCGGACGGACGACGGCGGCGCGGGGGCGGGGGCGGCGGGGCCGGGCGTGCGGGCGGCGGCGCGTCGTCCTCCACCCGGAAGTTGATCTCGTTGCGGTCGTACGGCGTGCGCGCCGGCTCTTCCGCGGGAGGAGCGGGGAAGTTCTTCTTGGCCTCGTTGAACAACACGTTGGCCGTCTCGTCCTGCGTGCCGATGGTCTCGGCCATGGCCTCCTGCAGCAGCTGCGGGATCCTCGACTGCGCGCGCTGCAGCAGCTTCATGATCTCGCCGCTGATCTCGGCCATGCGCTTGCCCGCGGCGGACTCGTTGATCACCAGGTTCTGCAGGATCCCGTTGGACCCGACCAGGATCTCGACGGAACCGTCCTGCGACCGCTCGGAGATCGTCATCCCCTGCACGCGCGTCGCCATCTCCTGGTAGCGGGCAGCGCGTTCCTGGATGTTCTTGTTCCAGTTCGCGAGCATCTGCTCGGAGCCGGCGATGTCCTCGGGCACCGGTTGATCCCCTCCTGAAACTGCGGCGGACTCCAAGGATGACGCAGCCGGAACCCGTCTCGTTCCGGCACCGGGTCAAATGAGCCGGAAGGACCAGCGACGTCCCACCGATCGGAGCAGCGGGACGTCGCGGGGTCAGTGCGTCAGTTCACACCCAGCAGGTCGACGACGAAGATCAGCGTCTCGTTGGGCTTGATCACGCCACCGGCGCCACGAGCGCCGTAGCCCAGGTGCGGCGGGATGACCAGCTTGCGGCGGCCGCCGACCCTCATGCCCTGGACGCCCTGGTCCCAGCCCTGGATGACACGACCGCCACCGAGCGGGAACTGGAACGCCTCGCCGCGGTCCCAGGAGGCGTCGAACTGCTCGCCCGTCGAGTGCGAGACACCGACGTAGTGCACGGACACGAACTGCCCGGCCGTGGCCTCCGCGCCGTCGCCGACGGTGATGTCCTCGATCAGCAGGTCGGTGGGCGCCGGGCCGTCGTGCGGGTCGACCTCAGGCTTCGTGGGGGCCATCACAGACTTCCTCTCGGAACGGGGTTGTTCGCGGTCGATCCAATCACGCGCGCGTGAGAACGGCCGAATGGCCTACAGGGACCAAGCCCGCCGACGCCCGCCCGGGGCGGGGGTGCGCGACCGCGGAAGAAGGGCGGCAACCCTTCCCGGCCCCGCTTACGTCCTCACACCATGAACGGCAAGAAGCTGTTGGCCGGCACCGCCGTGCTGGCCGTCGCCGGAGTGTGCGTGAGCTCCGCGGTGAGGGACGAACCCCTCACGCCACCGATCGCCGACCACGGGCCGGTGCGCCTCGTCGCGTTCGACTCGTGCGACAACGCGGTGACCGAACTGCGCCGCGCCATGGCCCCGTACGTCACGGCGTACGGCCTCGGCGGCGGCCCCACCATGTTCGCCGAGGGCATGGCGACCGACAGCGCGGGCGTCGCGCAGAAGGCGACGCCCGACGCGCGGGCCGCGACTCCGCCCGCGCAGCAGCAGGAACACTCCACGACGAACGTCCACGAACAGGGCGTCGACGAGCCGGACATCGTGAAGACCGACGGAAAACGCCTCGTCTCCATCGCCGGCGGCAGGCTGCGGCTGGTCGACGTCGCGAGCAAGGCCGTCACGGGCACCGTCGACCTCGGTGAGCGCCGCGCGAGCCAGCTGCTGGTCTCGGGTGACCGCGCGCTGGTCGTCACCGAGGGCCCCGTCCCGCTGTTCGAGCCGACGTTGCCGCCCGACCGCCCGTCGTACGCGCCCGAGACCGGCACCGAGCTCGTCCTCGTGGACCTCGAAACGCTCAAGGAGATCGGCAGCCTCAAAACCGACGGCTTCTACCTCGACGCCCGCCAGATCGGCGGCACCGCGCGCGTCGTCGTCCGCTCGCAGCCACGCCTGCCGTGGGTGTACCCGGACCAGACGACCAACGAAGCAGGATCGTTGCGCCGCAACAAGGAGATCCTGCAGAACGAGCCCATCTCGTCGTGGCTGCCGCGCTACGAGCTGGACGAGGACGGCGCTCGCTCCAGCGGAACGCTCGTCGACTGCGCGAACGTCAGCCGCCCGGCGGCACCGAGCGCGACGTCGATGCTGACCGTGCTGACGTTCGACCTCTCCGGCAAGCTGGGCACCGGCCGACCGGTGTCGATCGTGGCCGACGGCGACACGGTCTACGGGACGGACCGGAGCCTCTACGTCGCCGACGACCACCGCCTGCTGCCGGAACTCCCTTCCCGGCGACCGGTTCAGCGCCCCGTCAGCACGGCGATCCACCAGTTCGACATCAGCCAGCCGGGGGCGCCGAAGCACGTCGCGTCCGGTGAGGTCAACGGCACGCTGCTGAACCAGTACTCGTTGTCGGAGCACGGAGGCGTCCTCCGCGTGGCCACCACGACGGGCACGGAGACGCGGTGCTGCTGGCGCGTGCCGGCCGACGTCGCACCGCCGCAGCGGGAAGCCGCGCCGCCGTCGGAGAGCTTCGTCACGACGCTGCGCCGCGAGGGCGGCCAGCTCGCCAAGCTCGGTCAGGTCGGTGGGCTGGGCAAGGGAGAGCGGATCTACAGCGTCCGGTTCATCGGCGAGATGGGCTACGTCGTCACGTTCCGCCAGACCGACCCGCTCTACACGCTCGACATCAGCGATCCCCGGCAGCCGAGGGTGACGGGCGAGCTCAAGATCACCGGGTACTCCGCGTACCTGCACCCGGCGGGTGAGGGGAAGCTGATCGGCGTCGGCCAGGAGGCCACCTCGCAGGGCAGGACGACCGGCACGCAGGTGTCGCTGTTCGACGTGAGCGACCCCGCGTCACCGCGGCGGCTCGCCCAGCACCACCTGCCGGACACCAGTTCCGAGGCGCAGTTCGACCCGCACGCGTTCCTGTACTGGCCGCAGGACGGCACGCTGGTCGTCCCCGTGTCGAGCCACCGGTCGGACTTCGAGGTGTCGTCGCTCGTGCTGCGCGTCGAGGGGGACCGGCTGCGCGACGCGGGCCGGATCGCCGAGCCGTCCGGTCAGGACGGGCGCGGCGGTCAGCGGCGCACGATCGTGATCGGCGACCAGCTGTGGTCGATCTCGGACGCGGGCGTCCAGGTCAACGCGCGCAACGGCTTGGCGCAGCAGGCCTGGCTGCCGTTCACGCCGTAGCGCGGTCCCCGGTGAGCAGGCGGTGCGAGAGCACCGTGCCGCCTGCCATCGCCGCCGGGATCACGACCAGCGCGGCGAGCGGGACGAGGCACAGCAGGTAGGTGGGGACGGCGAGCCCCAGCACCAGGCCGCGGCGCGTCGCGAGGATCTTCCTGCGCTGCTTGAACGAGCGGCCGCGGCGCGTGAACGGGATGCCGGTGAGCTCGATGCCGAGCAGGTAGCCGTTGATGCACACGGCCAGCACGGGCACGACCGTCTGCCCGACGACGGGGATGAACCCGCAGACGAACAACGGGATCGCGAACGCGATCGAGGTCGCGACGAGCAGGAGGGTGCTGCGCAGGCCCACCACGAACCCGCGCCACCAGCCGATCTGCTCGGCCTCCGGCACACCGCCGAGCTCGTCCTCCACCTCCTCGGAGATGTACTCGTAGAAGGGGCCGCCGATCATCA
Source organism: Lentzea sp. DG1S-22 (assembly GCF_036321065.1). Classification (NCBI taxonomy): domain Bacteria; kingdom Bacillati; phylum Actinomycetota; class Actinomycetes; order Pseudonocardiales; family Pseudonocardiaceae; genus Lentzea; species Lentzea sp. DG1S-22. The sequence continues at coordinate 7,918,927 of NZ_CP143276.1, forward strand.
GCGTGATCGCGGTGAACAGCAGCACGCTCAGGCCGAGCACGGCCGCGATCACCGAGATGCCGACGGCGACCTGGGCGACGCCCTTCCAGGTGTCGCTCCACGAGTCGGCGAAGCCGGTCAGCCAGCCGGCGATCGAGTCGATGCCGGTGAACAGCAGCACCCAGCCGGTCATCATCAGCACCGCCGTGATGACCGCGGGCAACGCCCCGACCAGCACGCGCTTGGGCGAGCTGAACACCAGCCGGAACCCGCGCAGCAGCAGACCGACACCGGCACCGAAGTCCTTGATCACGGCCGCAGGATAGTCGGTGCGGGGCCGTCGCCGCTGCGAAGTGCGGTGACTACCCGGGAGGAGCGGCGACGCAGGCGGTCCCGGCCCTGCGGAACCCGACGCGCTCGTAGACCCTCGCGATCTCCGCGCTGCCCGCCGACAGGAACACCAGTTCCGCGCCGCGGGCCAGGGCGTCACGGGCCAGCCCGGCGGTGACGGCGCCTCCGAGGCCGCGGCGCCGGGCCGCCGGCAACGTGCCGATCCCGACGATCTCCACGACGTCGCCCGCCCGTTGCGCCGTACCGGACGCCAGCACGCCCTCGCCCGGCACGTCGGCCACCGCGTACCGGTGCCTGCCCGGCATGGGGGTGGCCACCGCGAGCGCCGCATCCCGTTCCGCGACACCGGCCTCGCCCTTCGCGGTGCCCGGTGACGAGAACGCCAGCTGCGCCACCACCTCGACCTCCGGCGTCCTGGTGCCGAGCAGGCGCACGTGCGGGTGCGGCTGCGGCAGCCGGTCCGGTTCGAGGACCATCAGCGGCGCCTCGAGCACCTCCAGCCCGGCCTCGCGGGCCACGCCGAGCAGGTCCGGCGTCGTCTCGTGCACCCACTCCAGCGCTTCGGGAACACCGAGCTCGCGCTGCCGTGCGCGCATCTTCACCACGTCGTCCACCGTGGGCCGCCCGCCGGGGTACCGGGGCCGCGCGTAGAGCGGGTAGCCGTCGCCCGCCTGCACGAACAGCACCAGCTCCCCGTGTTCCTCAACGCGAGATCCCGGTCGGGGCACAGAGTCGTAAAAGCTTTCGAGAACGTCCCACACGGACGATCACGCTAGCTACCTTTGGCGGTATGACGCACCGCATTTCCCGCAGCGGCCTCTCATGAGGGCGCTGGCGGCGCTCGTCGCCCTCATGCTGGTGCTGACCGGCTGCGGCGGCGACCGCGAGGACCGCTTCGCCCGCCCCGGCGCGCCGAAGAACTCGCCCAGCGGGAAGTTCGTCGCGCACGCCGAGAGCGCGAGCGAGGTGCGGGTGACCGACCGCAACGGCGGCGACGTCTTCCGCAAGTCCTACGAGTACGCCACGAGCTCCCGCGCCGACGGCATCGGCGTGGTGTGGCTGTCCGGGAAGGACCAGCTGTGGGTCCTCGTCCCCGGCGACACGAGCGAACGCGTCGAGGCGGGCCCGGACGGCGTGTGGACGGCGGTCGAGGCCGAGCTACCCCGGGAGATCACGCGGCTCGGGTGACGGGTCCTTCTCGCCCTGGGCGAGCCTGCGGCCGCGTTCCAGCTCCGCGTCGAACTCGGCACCGAGCAGCACGGCGATGTTCGAGATCCACAGCCACACCAGGAAGACGATCACACCACCGAGAGAGCCGTACGTCTTGTTGTACGACGCGAAGTTCGCCACGTAGATCGCGAAACCGGCGGTGGCGAGCGCCCACAGCACGATCGCGAGCAGGCTGCCGGGGCTCACCCAGCGGAAGCCGGGCTGCCGCACGTTCGGCGCGGCCCAGTACAGCACCGCGAACGCGAGGCTCACGAGCAGCAGGATGACCGGCCACTTCACGATGTCCCAGACCGTCACGATGGTGTCGCCGAGCCCGAGGGCGTTGCCGACCGCGTCGGCCACCCCGCCGGTCAGCACGAGCGCGCCGAGCGTCAGCGACACCAGCACGACCGAGCCCAGGGTGAGCGCGAGGCGCAGCGGCACCGTCTTCCAGAACGGGCGGCCTTCCTCGACGTCGTACATGGCGTTGCACGCGCGAATGAACGCACCGAGGTAGCCCGAGGCCGTCCAGAGCGCGGTGAGCAGGCCGACGATGCCGAGCAGGCTGGCGGCGTTCTGGCTCTTCTGCAGCTCCTCGATGGACGACTTGACCAGGTCGCCGGCCTGGCCGGGCGCGACCTCGTCGACGTACTTGATCAGCTCCTGCGTCGTCGTGTCGCCCAGCAGCGCGAGCACGGACGTCAGGACGATGATCCCGGGGAACAGCGACAGCACCGCGTAGTAGGTGAGCGCGGCGGCCCAGTCCGTCAGGTTGTCGTCGTTGAACTCTTTGACGGTCCGCTTGAGGACGCCCCACCAGGCGCCTTTGTCGAGCCTGGTGGGGCTCTTGACGTGGTTACCGGCGGGCACGGCGCCAACCGAACGACCGGGTGCCGGAGCCGACACCGGCGAGGTGCAGCGCGAGCAGCAGCAGTCCGAGCACGATGAGCGTGTTCACCGTGATCACGTCACCGAGCCCGGCCTTGGCCAGATCCAGGATCAGCGCCAAGCCGAACGAGACCGCGGCGATGATGGCCAGCATGTGTCCGCCTCCTGCCAGATGATCAAAGGCTGTGGTGAGGTGCGGATACCCGCTCGGTTCGGGGTGAACCACGCCGTTCGGAGCAATGGACGTGCCATGATCGGTCCCGTGGACGTCCAGCGCTGGCAGGCAGCGGCGGTTCCGTGGTGGGTGACCAAGGTCGGGCTCGTCGGAGGGTGGGTCGCCGCCTTCTACCTCGCCGCGAGCGCGGGTGAGGCACCGTGCACGACCGCGCACCCGTGCATGCCGGACCCGGTGTTCTCCCTCGCCGTGGTGCCGCTGCTGGCCACGCCGTTGCTGCTGCTGTTCGGCCGTGTGCTCACGGGCTGCGCGATGGGCGTGCTCTTCGGTGCCCTGGACCTCGCGCTCGACGGCAGCGCGGCGGCGAACGTCGCGTTCGTCCTGCACGCCGGTGCGTGTGCGTTGGTGGCGGCGTGGACCTTCAGGTCGCGCGCGGACCAGCACGACGCGGCGGGTGCGGCCCTCGTGTCGCTGCCGGACCTGCCGCCGCAACGGGGAGTGCTGCGCGTCGTCGCCGTGCTGCTGGTCCTCTTCGGCTTCCTGGCGTTCGTGCAGTACAGCCTGATCAACGACGAGATAGCGCAGCACGTGGCGAAGGCCAGCCGTGTCGACGCCGAGGTCGTCGAGGTCAAGAACGCGAGTGAGGTCTGGGTGGAGCTGCCGGACCGGCAGCGCACCGCGTTCCAGCCGCTCGCGGCGGACACCTACCACGTCGGCGACGAGGTCCCGGTGCTCGCCGACGGCACCTGGGTGCAGATGGCGAACGAGCCGGAGGACGTCACGTGGTGGCTCACGCTCGGCGGTGCCGCCGTGTTCCTCGCGATCGTGCTGGCCGCGCGGGAACGCCGCCGGCGCTCGTTGTGGAACGGCCCGGTGAAGGCGATCCGGTTGCAGGTGCGCCCGCTCGGCCCGCGCCGGATCCTGCTGCGGCACGGCCAAGACGACATCGCCACGGTCGCCACGCTCGCCGATCTCGGCCTGGAGGAGCCGCTCTACCACGACACCGAGCAGTTCGGCCGCGTGTGGCGCGGCGAGGAGGACCCGCCGGTGCGGCTGGACCCGCCGGAGGTCCTCGTCGCGGGGGAGTGGCACCACGGAGGCCAGGTGGCGCTGCTCGTCGAGGGCGAGGTGGTGGCGACCAGCACCCTGAGCAGGGTCCGCCCGCGCCACACCGTCCACAGTGCACATCTGCCGGGGGAGCCCGTCACCACGGGCACCGCGGTCGAGCTGCCGCACGCCGTGTGGCCGGGTGACCGCCGCCGGGCCGAGGGGGTGGTGCTGTTGCTCGGTGCCGCCGGGGCGCTGGTCGCGCTGAAGGAGTACCCGGACCTGATCGTGCTGGGCCTGATCGGCGTGCAGTGCGTGCTGTCCGCCGTGACGCGGTTCCAGCCCATGCTGCGCCTCGACCACGACGCGGTCGTGCTCTACACCGGCGTCTTCACCTACCGCGTGCCGTGGGAGCAGGTGCACGGCGTGCGCCGCTCCGGTCCCCAGCTCATGCTCGCGTTCGGCCCGCACGGTGACGTGCTGACGACACCGCACCTGCCCGACAGGCAGGCGGGCGAGAAGCTGATGTGGGCGCGCGCCCGGTCGTCGATCGCCGAGCCGCGGGGCCGGAGGGTGACCCGCAAGCTCAACGTCAGCGTGTTCGCCGGGGCGGCCTACGCGGCGCTGGTCCTGTTCATCTGAGCCGGGCGACCGCCGCGAGCAGGCGGTCCACATCGGACTCGTCGGTGTACGGGCCGATGCCCGCGCGCACCGCGCCCTTGTCGCCGAGGCCGAGCCACCGCGAGCACTCCAGGGCGTAGAAGTGGCCTGCGGGCGCGTTCACGCCCTCTGCCCCGAGCCTGCGGTACACCTCGGCGGGTTCCAGCCCGTCCACGGAGAACAGCACGGTCGGCGTGCGCGAGGACGCCTTGCTGTAGATGCGCACGCCCAGGTCGCGCAGCCCTGTCTCGAGCTTCTCGCGCAGGCCGAGCTCGTACTCCTCCAGCCCGTCGAGCGAGCGCATGAACTCCACCGCCGCGGTCGTGCCCGCCAGCAGCTCGTACGGCAGCGTGCCCAGCTCGAAGCGTTCCGGCACGGCGTTGGACGAGGGCAGCAGCTTGTCCGGCCGCAACGTCTCCAGCAGCTCCGGCGCCGCCGCCAGCACGCCGAGGTGCGGGCCGAGGAACTTGTACGGCGAGCACACGAAGAAGTCCGCGTCCAGCGCCTCGACGTCGACCGGGACGTGCGGCGTGTAGTGCACGCCGTCGACGTAGACGAACGCCGCCATCTCGTGCGCCGCCCGTGCGATCTCGGCGACATTCGGACGGGTGCCGAGAAGGTTCGACGCCGCCGTGATCGCGACGACGCGGGTGCGGTCCGACAGCAGCTTCGTCACGGACTCGACGGGAAGCTCACCGGTCGTGCGGTCGAACGACGCCCACCGCACCGTGGCCCGTGCCGCCTCGGCCGCCTGCACCCACGGCCGGATGTTGGCGTCGTGGTCCATCCTGGTCACGACGATCTCGTCGCCCGGCCGCCAGTTCTTCGACAGCGTGCGGGCGAAGTCGTAGGTCAGCTGCGTCATGCTGCGCCCGAACACGATGCTGCCCGCGTTCAGGAACTCCGCCATCGTGCGCCGTGCGGTCTGCACGACCTCCTCGGCCCGGCGTTCGGAGGCCGTGACGCTGCCGCGGTTGGAGATCGCCGAGGTCAGCGTCTCCCTGACCGCGTCGGCGACGACGTCCGGCACCTGCGCGCCGCCGGGGCCGTCGAAGTGCGCGGCACCCTCGCGCAACGAGGGGAAGTGGGCGCGGACCGCTGCGACGTCGTAGACCATGTCCTCATGGTGCTGGAGCACCCGCGGATCGGGAAAGGATCAACCGTAGGGTCATCACCTGTTCGCGTGGGCCGAAGTCAGGGGCGACCGGCCTGCCGACCAGTGCCTGCACCCGGCTCGCGCGCTCGAAACCGTTCCGCGCGAACAACTCCGCGGCGCGTGCTCGACCGGGTCTACCGTTCGCGCCTGTAGTACTGCCTCTTCTTCTCGTCCCGCACGGCGACTCCGCGTTTGCGGATCTCCCGCGCCAGTTCCGCGGCCTCCTCGGCCTCGTACTTCGAGATGGCCTTCCTGCGGGCGGTGAACAGCGCGTTCACGTCGGCCGGCAGGTCGGGGGCGTGCTCGACCCACATCCGGAACTCCGCGGCGAACGGGTCGGCGTCCCGCCAGCGGTAGCCCTGCGCGGTGCAGGCGCGCTCGAGCTTCGCCCTGCTCAGGTCGGACTTCTCCCGGGCCAGCTCGGCGCCGTCGCGGCCGAGCAGGACGAGCTGCCTGCCGTCGGCGAAGGCCGACTCGACCTCGTCCCGGCCGAAGCGGAAGGTCTTGTCGTCCCTGCGCAGCGCGACACCGCCCGTCGAGACCTCGACCGACATCATCTCGCTCGCCCAGAACAGCGCGAACACGACACCCGCGACCGCGCCCACGCCGAGCGACACGACCGTTCCCCACGGCTGCGGTATGTCCGTGAACAGCCGGAACACGCCCTGGAACGGGAACCACCCCAGCGTCGTGATCCCTCCGGCCGCCAGCCCGAGCCCCCAGCCCGCGGCGGCACCGGCGAGCGGGCACGCGACCCAGATGCCGTACCGGACCGCCGCGGACTCCTGCACCGTCGTCATGCGCCCGATATTAGACCGAGTGATCGGTCTACTTTAGGTCAGGGGAGGTAGAAGGTCAGGAGGTCGCTCGTGACCGGCGGGAACAGCCTGGTCATCAGCTCTGTCTTCGGACCTGGGTAGACGTCGGGGAAGATCCGGCGCAGGCCGTCCATGCCGTGCGGACCGAACAGCAGCGGTGCCAGCAGGTCCGGGGCGATCCCCGCACCGCCCACCGCGCCGGGGCCGAGCAGCGTGCCACCCCACTCGAACGGGCCGATCTCCTCGCCGTCCCAGTGGAAGCGGACGTGCGTGCGGAAGAAGCCGAGCACCACCTCGGTGGGTTCGTGGCCGCGCAGGCGCTGGGTGAAGACCGGCCGCAGGTGCTCGAGGAGCTTCGGGACGTCGGGAATGCGCACCATGCACTGGTCGAGTTCCGGGGCGCGGTCGGCGAGGAGGGGTTCCAGCGCCGGGTGGCGCTCGCCGACCTGGGCCGGGTTCACCAGCGCCACCAACGCCTTCACCGCGTCGTCGTCCACGCCGGCGATCTCACCGAGGACGACGTCGCCCTCCTCCTCGGGCGTGCTGCGGCCCGTGGCCACCGGCACGCCGTCGCGCTCGACGACCCACGTGGTCGAGCCGGTGCGGTGCAGCAGCCAGCGCCAGCACGGCGTGGTGTGGCCCATCCGCAGGTCGGCGCCGCGTTGTGCGGCGTCCTGCAGGGCCTGGAGCACCGGGATGTCGGCCTCGGTCGCGCGCCGGATGGCGTGTCCCGCAACGGGTTGCGGGGTCTCGACCAACGCGCGGTTCTGCTTGATCGGAATCGAGTAGACGTAGCCGAACTGGCGGTAGAAGTACGGGACGCCCATCACGAACTGGATCAGGTGGCCGCGTTCGGCCGACCTGTCGTGCGCCCAGCCCATCAGCCGCCGCACCAGGCCCCTGCCCTCGTGCTCGACGTCGGTGGCGACCTGTTCGACCTGCCCCGCGGGGATGTCGAGGCCCGCGAGCGTCACCGTCTCGTCCATCAGGGTGAGGGTGGAGACGATCCGGTCGCCGTCGGCGGCGACCCCGACCCAGTCGCAGCCCGCGTCCGGGTCGGTCATCAGGAGGCGGGCGTCGACGCCGTCGCCGGGGTCGAGGCGGGAGACGATGAGTTCGGCGACCCGGTCCACGTCTTCGGGGCGCGAGGTGCGGATGTCCACGGACGGAGTGTTTCCAGGGCGGTCGTTGTCCGCAAACGGATTTACCGTGCCGGGCATGGACTGGAACAGGCAGTTGACGGACCAGCTCGCGTTCCACTGGGACGTGGCGGCGCGGGCGCGGCTGGCAGGCCTCACCGACGACGAGTACTTCTGGGAGCCCGTGCCCGGTGCGTGGACCGTGCACGAGGACAACTCGATCGACTGGGAGTACCCCACCCCCGAACCCGCGCCGGTCACGACGATCGCCTGGCGGATGGCGCACGTCATCGTGGGCGTGCTCAACGCGCGCACGGCCTCGCATTTCGGTGGCCCGCCCGCCGACTACGCCACCTGGCAGTACGCGATGAGCGCCGACGAGGCGTTGAAGCAACTCGACGATGCCTACGAAGCGTGGATGGCCGGTGCGCGCACGGCTGACCTCTCGAAGGCGGTCGGTCCGGCGGAGGGGCCGTTCGCCGCTGAGCCGATGGCCACCCTCGTGCTGCACATCAACCGCGAGGTGATCCATCACCTCGCAGAGATCGCACTGCTCAGGGACCTGTACCTGAGAGAGATCTAGTCACCTAAAAGTGCCTACTTTCTATAAGTTGGCGCTAACTGCAAGATGGTGCCCGTCGAGAACGTCAAAGGGGATCATCATGCGAGTCATCACGCAGAAGTCGGTCGGCGAAGCGTCGGTGCTGGAGGTCGGCGAGGCCGCGGAGCCCGCGCCAGGGCCCGGTCAGGTGCTGGTCAGAGTGGGTGCGGCGGGCGTCAACCCGGTCGACACCTACATCCGCTCCGGAGGGTTTCCCGCGCTCGGGGAGCCGCCGTTCACGCTGGGCTGGGACGTGGCGGGCACCGTCGCGCAGGCCGGTGAGGGGTTCGCCGAGGGGGACGAGGTCTACGCGCTCCTCGACTTCCCCGGCACGGGAGGCGGCTACGCCGAGTACGTCGTGGTCGCGGCCTCGAACCTGGTGCGGCGGCCGTCCTGGCTGACCGTCGAGCAGGCGGGCGCGGCGCCGATGGCGGCGCTGACGGCGTGGCAGGCGCTCGTCGGACGCGGTGGCGTCTCCGCCGGTCAGCGCGTGCTGGTCCACGCGGCCGCCGGCGGTGTCGGGCACCTCGCCGTGCAGATCGCCAAGGCCCGGGGCGCGCACGTGATCGGCACGGCGTCGGCGGCCAAGCACGACTTCCTGCGCTCGCTCGGCGTGGACGAGGTAGTCGACTACCGCACGCGGGACTTCACCGAGATCGAGCCGGTCGACGTCGTGCTCGACACGATCGGCGGTGAGTACGCCGAGCGGTCCGCCCGCGTCCTGAAGCCCGGCGGGGTGCTCGTGTCGATCATTCCCGGCAACCCGGGTTTTGACGTTGACCGAGCTTCCGAGCTCGGGATCCGGTTCGAGCTGTTCCTCAGCGTGACCGCGTCCGGTGCCGATCTCGCCGCGTTGCCGCAGCTCAGGGTGCAGATCGACCACGTGGTGCCGCTGGCGGAGGCCGCGAAGGCGCACGAGCTCGTCGAGTCGGGGCGGACGACGGGCAAGGTCGTCCTGGTGCCGTGACCGCTCGTTAACCATCCGTTGACCATGTACACCGATCGTGTGCGAAACATCCACACGATCGGGGAGTGCTCATGGCGCGGTGGAGTCCACTTGCTCTAGTCGTCGGTTTGCTGGCGGCGGTCGGCCTGTACGGGTCGACCGCCGCTGTCGCAGCAGCCCCGCTCACAGTCGCCCAGGCGATCAGCCAGCAGAACGCTTCGTCCGCGACGGTCCGCGGGTACGTCGTCGGCCAGCCCACGGCCACCACCACGGTCATACGTTCGGGTTACCCGAACGACTACGCGCTCGCGCTGGCCGACTCGGCGTCCACGACCAGCACGTCGAACATGATCTACGTGCAGATCCCGTCGGCGTTCCGCGCCTCGTGGGGCCTGCGCACCAACCCGTCCCTGCTGGGCAGGCAGATCGACGTGACCGGCACGCTGAGCGCGTACTTCTCGCACGCCGGCCTGACCTCGTCGACGGCGTTCGCGTTCGCCGGCACGACCACCCCGCCGACCGGCACGACCACTCCGCCGACGACCACCACGGGGTCCTCGGCCTGCGAGGCCTACTACACCGCGGCCTGCGGCAAGTCCGGCGCGGCGCTCAAGTCGGCGTTGAACTCGATCATCCGCAACCAGACCAAGCTCAGCTACGACCAGGTCTGGGACGCGCTGAAGGTCACCGACCAGGACCCGGCCAACGCGAACAACGTGATCCTGCTGTACAGCGGCCGTTCGCAGGCGAAGTCCACCAACGGCGGCAACGCCGACGACTGGAACCGCGAGCACGTCTGGGCGAAGTCGCACGGTGACTTCGGCACCGCCACCGGTCCCGGCACGGACATCCACCACCTGCGGCCGGAGGACGTGTCCGTCAACGCCGCCCGCGGCAACCTCGACTTCGACATCGGCGGGTCCGCGGTGAGCGAGGCCCCCGGCAGCTACGCCGACGGCGACTCGTTCGAGCCGCGCAACGCCGTGAAGGGCGACGTCGCGCGCATGATCTTCTACATGGCCGTGCGCTACGAGGGCAACGACGGTTACGTGAACCTGGAGATGAACAACTCCGTCTCCAACGGCACGGCGCCGTACATGGGCAAGCTCTCGGTGCTGAAGCAGTGGAGCCAGCAGGACCCGCCGGACGCGTTCGAGAAGCGGCGCAACCAGGTCATCCACGACAGCTACCAGCGCAACCGCAACCCGTTCATCGACCACCCGGAGTGGGTCGCCTCTATTTGGCCTTGAGTCGTTCGAGGAAGGGGAGTTGCGCGGAGACGATCTTCGCGCTCGCCTCCTCCACGCTGAACCACTGCACGCGATCGACCTCGGGGAAGGTCTTCTTCCGCCCCGACTTCGGCGGCCACTCCATCTCGAACGTGCCGGGGGTGACGGCGTCGGGGTCCAGGTCGCCCTCGAGCGCCCACACCGTGGTGGTCTTGCCGGACCCCTTGGCCTCGCCGAGCGGGATCAGCTCGCCCTCCGGCACCGGCAGCCCGAGCTCCTCCGCGAACTCGCGCCGCGCGGCCTGTTCGGGCGTCTCGTCGTCGGTGTACTCGCCCTTCGGCACGGACCACGCCCCGGCGTCCTTGCGGGCCCAGAACGGGCCGCCCATGTGCCCCAGCAGCACCTCCAGCTGGGTGGTTCGTCTGAACAGCAGGATTCCGGCCGACCGTTTCATACTGTCCAGCATGGCGGACTGGGTCCTGCACGTGGACCTCGACCAGTTCATCGCGGCGGTCGAGGTGCTGCGCGATCCGTCGTTGCGCGGCAAGCCGGTGGTCGTCGGCGGCAACGGCGACCCGACCGAGCGCGCGGTCGTGGCCACCGCCTCCTACGAGGCGCGCGCGTTCGGCGTGCGCTCCGGCCTGCCGTTGCGGACGGCGTTCAAGAAGCTGCCGGACGCCGTGTTCCTGCCCGCCGACCACGCCCTGTACGAGGCCGCGTCGGCGGAGGTGATGGCCGTGCTGCGGTCGTTCCCGGTCGTCGTCGAGGTGATGGGGTGGGACGAGGCGTTCGTCGGCGCCTCGGTCGACGACCCCGTCGAGCTGGGCCGGTCGCTGCAGGCGGCCGTCCTGGAGTCCACCGGCCTGCACTGCTCGGTCGGCATCGGCGACAACAAGCTGCGCGCCAAGATCGCGACCGAGTTCGGCAAGCCCGCGGGTGTGTACCGGCTGACCCGCGAGAACTGGGCCGGGGTGATGGGGCACCGGCCGACGTCCGCGCTGTGGGGGATCGGCGCGAAGACCGAGCGCAAGCTGGCCGAGCTGGGGCTGGTCACGGTGGCGGACCTGGCCGCCGCGTCGCCGGACGTGCTGGCCTCCCGCTTCGGCCCGCGGATGGGGCCCTACTACCGGACCGTCGCCCTGGGCGCGGGCGACACGGTGGTGAGCGCGACGCCGTGGGTCGTGAAGTCGCGTTCGCACGAGAAGACGTTCCAGCAGGACCTCAGCTCGTTGGAGGACATCCGGCGCGAGGTCGTGGCGCTGGCCCACCAGGTGGCGGCCGACGTGGTCGCCGAGGGACGCCCGGCCGTGCGCGTGGGCGTGAAGGTGCGGTTCGTGCCGTTCTTCACGAAGGTGCGCCTGATGAAGCTGCCGGCGCCGACCTCGTCCGCGGACGAGCTGGCCGCCGCCGCTCTGGTCGTGCTGGACCGCTTCGAACACGGCCGCGCGGTCCGTCTTTTGGGCGTACGCGCGGAATTCTCAGAAGATGATGTCGAACCGAATCCTTCTCCCTCGACGTATCAGTAAGTAGACGTTCCACCGCTAGGAGAAGAAGATGACCGCCTCATCGCTCACACATCGCGACCGCGCAGTTCTGAGAGCAGTGGCCGAGGGCCGTTGCGAGATCAACGGCAGTTCTCTGCTCGTCGACGGCCTGTGCTGCGCCGACCAGTTCGCCGGCCTGCGCCTGACCACCGCGGGCCTGATCAGCGCCCGTCCGGGCCCCGCCGCGCTCACCACGGCGGGCTACGAGGTGCTCGCCGCCTGACTTTTGCGGAAGAACGACATCAGGTACTTGTTCGAGAACCGGTAACCGTCCGGGGTTCGGTACGGTTCGGCGGCGGCTTTGATTTTCTCCGCGACTTCTTCCGCGCCCTCGCGCTCGATGATGCGCTGATAGCTGCCCACGCTCAGGAAGCCGCGCAACATCGTGGCCTCGTCGGGATGTTCCAGAGGAATGTCGATCGTGAGTTCCTCCTGCGGTCGCGGCAGCCTCGGCGTCCTCCGGCCGCCAGGTCCCCGCACGGCCCGCCCGACGACCAGCAAGTCGCTCGGCAGGTCCGGGTGCCAGCCGCAGACCACCACGAAGTCCTTGCTGACCCTGACCGCCTCCTCGAACGCCTCGTCGGGGTCGTCCGCGAAGAACAGCGCGTTGAACGCCGTCACGATGTCGAACGTGCCGTCCGGCCACGGCAGCTTCCCCAGCGGCAGCTGGAGGAACTCGGCGGTGCTCGCCCGCCGCGCCACGGCCAGCATGGCCGGCGAGAGGTCGATCCCGGTCGCCTCGGCCCCCGCCTCGGTCGCGGCGGCGCAGAACTCGCCGCTGCCGCACGCCAGGTCGAGCACCGTGGTGCCCGTGGTGATGCCGGTGCGTTCGATCGCGGTCTTCCAGGCGGGCATCGACATCGTCGCGCCGAGCGCAGCCCGCTGAGCGGCTCGGCGCCCCCACAGCTCGCCCTCATTCACGATCCCGAGCCTAGCCGGGTAATCCGCTGGCCCGAATGCGGATCATGGTGACCATGAGTGCGTTGACGCGAGTGCTGCGGTCGCTGGGCGGCGAGGAAGCGTTGTCCCGGCTGGCCGCGCTGCCGGGAAGCGACCTCACGACTTTGCTCCTCGCTCTGATGCAACGCCGTGCGCGCGCGTTGTCCGGCCCGGATGTGCTGCGCCAGTACCGTTCCGACCGCTTCGTCGCACCCGCCGAGGTCCCGTTCACCGTGCTGCGTGCCGCCGAGGACCGCCTCCTGGCCGCCTTGCCTCCGTCGTTCTCCGTGCTGGGCCTGGCTCCGGTGGCACCGCTCGGCGCCTGCTCGGCCGTCGCGCTGATGGACCAGAACAACGTCGTGTCGACCGTGCGCGGCACCGAGGTGGCAGCCGACCCGACCAACGCGCTCGCCCTGGAAGCCGCGCTGCGCCGCCGATCCGGCCCCGACGACGTGCGGCTCGCCGCCGTGCAGCGCGTGGTGCGGGCGCAGTTGTTCGAAGGCGCCGGGAGGTTCGCGCACTTCACGTTGTTCGCTGCGGTGTCCGCCGGTCGTGACCGGGGCTCCCTTGCCTTCGAGCGCGAGCACTTCGCCGAGCACGTGGCGTTCCTGCGCGAGGCCTGTGGTGACGTCGAGGTGCGCGTGACGGTGCTGGACCCGCGGTTCGAGGTGTTGCGCGGTGATCTGCCGGCCGATCCTTCGCGGCGGACCGGGTACTACAAGGGCTTGTGCTTCAAGGTGTTCCGCGATGGGGTGGAGATCGGCGACGGCGGCTTCGTCGACTGGACGGCGCGGTTGACGGGCAACCGCAAGGAGCGCCTGCTGATCAGCGGTGTGGGCGTTGACCGCTTCGCCACGCTCTGATTCCACGCCATGTCAACGAGTCCGGTTCGGTGCTGTCCTTGATTTGTCCTCTTTCCCTTGTGGTGGCGTACCTCTGGCGGTGTTGATAAACGACTTCATGACCTTATTCTCAGTTGTGGCCTCGTCGGGTTGGAGGCTTTCCCTCCGCCGCCCTCCCGGGGTGCACGCGGGTGGGCCGGGCCGAGACGGTGGGTTCGGTCGGGGACCCCACGTGCGATGGGAGCGACGATGGCGGCAGAGCTCAGGTGGATCCGAAGCTCCTACAGCGACGACAACGACGCATGTGTTGAGTTCGCCGTGAATCCGCAGGACACCGTCCTGGTGCGTGACACCAAGGACCAAGCGGGGCCGCTGCTCCGCGTTTCCTCCTCCGCGTGGGCCGCCTTTGTGCGGCTGGCCTCCGCGTCCTGAACGCGATCACCAGCGGGGTTCGCTCGATCGAGCGAACCCGCTCAAGTCTGCGTTGATTTCGATCCGAACTTGCATGTGGCATCGCGACGCATGGCGGTGTAAAACATGTCAGTTTAAGGACGTTCACTTTGCTTGCACTCATACTACTTGCACTCAAACTGCCAGGTGGCAGAATAGTGGCAGGCATGCTCGCCGTGCGTGCCGCAGAAGGGGCGCTGAGCCTTGACAGGTAAGGGAAATCCCGTTGCGCAGCAGCGCAAACTGCTGAGTGAACTCAAACAGGCTCGTGAAGCCCAGAGGTTCACCCAGGACTCTGTCGCGGAAGCGCTCGACTGGTCCACATCCAAGGTCATCCGCATCGAACAGGGCCGGAGTGGCATCTCGGTCACCGATCTGAGGGCGTTGCTGCTCCACTACGGGATCACCGAGCCGGCTCGCGTGGATGAACTGGTCAGTCTGGCGCGTGCGACCAAGCGACCCGCTTGGATGACGAAGTACCGAGGTCTGCCCAAGGGGTTCGCGCAGTTCATCGAACTCGAGTCGGTGGCGATACGGTGCCGGTACGTGCAGACCTCACTGGTTCCAGGCATGTTGCAGACGCGCGACTACGCGACAGCGGTCGTGGTCGCGGGTGGTGGTTCCGAGGAAGTCGTGCGGAGGAGTGTCGACATCCGCATGCACCGTCAAGACCTGCTCGGCGCGAACGGGCCGGAGATGTTCTTCATCATCGATGAATCGGTGCTGCACCGCGTGATCGGCAACGTCGAGGTCATGCGCGAGCAACTCGGCCACATCAGGGACCTGGCCGCGACAGACCAGATCACCGTGCAGGTCGTTCCCTTCGCGGCAGGAACGCACCCCGCCATGAAGGGTTCCTACTCGATCCTCGAGATCAACGAGGACGAGGAGGACTACTCGTTGTTCCTCGAAGAGCTGTACCGACCGTCGCTCGTCCAGGACGACTCGGAAATCGTGCGGGAGTACCTGAAGTACTTCTTCCAACTGGAGAGGTTCGCACTGCCCGCCGGCGAGACGCCGCGAGTCATCGACGAGCGGCTCGAACACCTGGGAGGCTGATCAGCTTGAGTCGGACGGGTGCCTGCGCCAACAGACACCCGTCCGGTGGCAACGCCGCTTACCCGACCGCACCGCGCAAAGTGAGGCGAGCAGACAACGCAGTCATCAGCCTATGGCGTTCCACCGGTCCTGACTGCCGCCATGCGGGCCATTCCGGCTCAAATGGCCTCGCCTCACCGATCCGTAGTGATCGGTGGCCCGAGGCCACCCAGCCCGCAAGGAGCCCGCCATGACCGGCCTCTTCATCAGCTACAGCCACAGCGACGGCGCTCGTGCCGCCTCGGCGCTGGCGGCTTCCTTGCGGCGACTGGGTTTCGACGTGTGGTGGGACGACGACCTGCCCGCCGCCGCGCCGCTGTCCATCCCGTCGTGGATGGAGGAAGGCTTCCGCGACCGGACGGTGGTCGTCGTCGTGTCACCGGACTACCTGAGGGCGTTGGAGTCCAACGACTTCCTTGAGCGCAAGGGCGTCCGGTACGAGGCGAGACTCCTGCGGCACAAGCTCTACCACCACGGCGAGGCCTACCGGTGCGGTGTCGTGCCGGTCGTGCCGGCGGGGTTCGACAAGAACCGGCTGCCCGCGGTGCTGCAGTCGCTGGTGATCCACACCTTCGACCCGGACACGGGGGCGGGGCTCGAGGAGCTGGTGAACGCGCTCACGGGCGCGGGGGCCGTGGAAGGTGGTGTGACGATGAGCGTGGAACCCTTCGCCGCATCGCGCAACGTGCGGGAGATGCTGCGGGACCTGGAAGACCTCGATCCCGCCGAACCGGCGGCGCTGGTGCTGGTCGAGCGGCTGGTCGGGATCGGGGCGGGGGACATCGAGCTCGCGCGGTCGTTCGACTCGGTGGTGGGGGCCGCCAAGGCGCACGGCGACGTGGACCTGGTGCGGCGCACCTCCGAGATGTGCCTGCGCACCTTGTCCGCGACTGAACGCCTGCGCGGCGAAGGCGCCCTGGAGGCCAAGATCCTCGTCGAGGGGCAGGCGTGGTACCTGCTGCGCGAGCACCGGCTGGTCCGCGCCGCCGCCGCTGCCGAGGACGGCACGAGGATCGCGGAGAAGTACCGCGACCTCTACACGGCGGCACGCGGAACCCTGTGCCACGCAACGGTTTTCCTGCGCATGGCGGGCGAGGGCGTCGCGTTCGACCGGGACTTCTACCTGCGCAAGAGCGAGCACCTGCTGCTGCAGGCGATCGACCGGTTCTCCGCGATCTCGGGCCGCGCGAGCGAGGAGGTCGGCCTGTGCGCCTCGTTGAGCGCGGAGTGGTGGCTGGCGCGCCACCACCTGACCGGTGACCGGGCGAACCTCGCCACGGCGGTGTCGAAGGCGCGGTCGGCTGAGGTGCTGCTCACGCCCGGCGGAGAGTGGTACCACTGGCTGATGGTGCTGCGTGCGCGCTTGTGCCACGCCGCTCGCAAGTACAACGACGGCAGGGAGTTCGTCACCCAGGTCATCGCCGCCAACGCGTACCCGGAGGTGGTCGCACGGGCGCACCACGTCCGTGCCGAACTGTCCCTCGGCAGCCGCGAGAAGGCGAGCGCGGTCCGCGACTTCCTGGTGGCGGAGGAGAAGTTCCGCGCGTTGCGCTACGACTACGCGGCGGCGTCCTCCTGGTGGTCCGTCGCCAAGCTCGACGCGGCCAGGGTCACCGACGTCAAGCTCACGGCCGCTGACATCGATGACCTCGAGGACCTGACGCCGGATCCGCGGACCCGGCGCCGGGCCGTGCTCGAGTACGAGCAAGCGAGCGCACGCCGGTTCGGGCGCCGGTGCCCACCCGACTGGCGCTTCCTGGTGGACCGGGTGCGGTACGCGTGAGTCAGCGCTCGGCGTAGCGCTTGGCCAGTTCCTCCTCGCGGTCGGTGGGCCACGGGCAGCGGATCTCGCCCTGCGTGGCCGCGAAGAACAGTTCCAGGTGCACGTGCCAGGCCGCGAGTGCTTCGGGGCCGTGCGCGTTCTCCTGCGCGAGCGTGACCGTGGTGCCCTGCAGCGGCACGTGGTCGAACTCCCAGCGCACCACGCCCTTCGGCTCGCCGTCCTGGAGCCACTCGTACTCCAGCAGGCGGGGTGCTTCGGACCTCGTGACCCTGCCCGGCGTGAGGCCGGGATGTGCGGCGCGGGCCGGCACGGCGTTGTCGGTGCCTTCGGTGAGCAGTTGCCAGACGTCCTCCAGCGGCGTCCACACCAGGTCTCGCGTGAAGCGGACGCCTTCGGGTTCGTCCGTGCCCTCGTCGAGGCCGAACTCCCTGACGTGGTGCTCGATGCGCGACAGCCACTCGGCCGGTGGCTCGAACTCCGTGCCGTCGGCGTGAGCGACCA
The DNA here is from genome assembly GCF_036321065.1 of Lentzea sp. DG1S-22. NCBI lineage: Bacteria > Bacillati > Actinomycetota > Actinomycetes > Pseudonocardiales > Pseudonocardiaceae > Lentzea > Lentzea sp. DG1S-22. Next base: position 7,936,282 of record NZ_CP143276.1, read on the forward strand.
GGGCGTCGAGGCAGGTGGTCCAGCCGGGTGCGTCGCGGCCGACGGTCAGCCTGTTCGTGACCACGGCGGTGAAGACCAGCAGGCAGCCCTCGTCCCGCGGCAGGATCTCGAAGCGGAGCACGTCGGTCAGCCAGCGGAACGCGAACACCTTCGGCGGGTCCGACTCCAGCAGTTCGCCCTCGCCGCCGTCGGAGTCCACCGGGGCCTCGTCCGGGAACGTGAAGCGCATCCTCGTGCCGTCGACCTCGACCTCGGCCGGGAACCAGTGCTTCATCTCGGCCGGATCGGTGACGACCCGCCAGACCTTCTCCGGCGAGTGCCGCAGCCTGCGCTCGAAGCGCAGAACGGGCTTGCCCTCGATCATCCGCAGTTCGGCGTCCACGGGTCAGTCCCCTTCGATCTCGTCGAGTCGTCGTTCCAGTGCGTCGAGGCTCGTCTCCCACATCCGCCGGTACGGCGCGAGCCAGGCGTCGATCTCCGCCAGGGGACCGGGGGACACCCGGTACCAGCGCTTCTGGGCGTCGGTGCGCACCTCGACCAGGCCGGCCTCGCGCAGCACCTTGAGGTGCTTCGAGACGGTCGGCTGGGCGAGCGTCAGCCTGTCGACGAGGTCGCCGACCGGCTGCTCGCGTTCCCGCAGCAGGTCGAGGATCTCCCGGCGACTCGGATCCGCCAGCACGGCGAACGTAGATGCCATGCCAGCAATATAGCTGGATCGGAATATACGGTCCAGTCAGTCCGCGAGGCGGATCGCCACCTCCGCGGCCCACTTGGCCGGATCGGGCTCCACCGCGGGGTCGGTGAAGTACGTCTCGAGGCGCGCGCCGCACTTGTCGCCCTCGCGGTCGAACCGGACGGCGTGGGCGAGGAGCTCGTCCGTGACGGCGGCCAGGCCCTCGGGACCGCCCTCGTGCAGCGCGATCAGGTACTGGCCCGCGGGCAGCGTCGCCGTGAGCACCTCGCCGTCGCCGGGCACCTCCGCGACCGTCGGAATGCCCACCTCCACCTCGAACTCCTCGGCGGAGACGCGTGAGCAGCGCAGGAACGGTGCTCCGGTGACCGGCAGCTCGCGATCGGCCGGTCACCGCATGACCTCGGGGAAGCGGTCGGCGATCTCGGCGGACGTCCCCGGCGTCACGGTGGCCTTGACCGCGGCGTAGGGCTGCTCGGCACGCGTCTCGACGTCCAGGTGTCCACGCTGGCCACGGCCACCGGCAGAAAATCCGCGTCCGCCGGGAGAGCGCGCCGATTAACGTGAAGTTCATGCACCGCACCCTCTCCGTCGCCAGTTCCCCGGTGCGCGACCTGCTCGCGCTGACGTCCCGCCCCGAGGTGATCTCGTTCGCGGGCGGTCTTCCCGCACCCGAGTTGTTCGACCTGGACGGTGTGCGCGCCGCCTACGACCGCGCGCTGCAGGACCGTTCGGTGCTGCAATACGCGCCCACGGAGGGAAATGCGGCGCTGCGCTCGCTCGTCTCGGAACGCCTGACCGGCCGCGGGCTGCCCACGTCGGACGTCCTGATCACCACCGGCTCCCAGCAGGCGCTGACCCTCGTGGCCACCGCGCTGCTCGAGCCGGGCGCGGTCGTGGCGGTCGAGGAGCCGACGTACCTGGCGGCGTTGCAGTGCTTCCAGATGGCGGGCGCCCGGATCGTGCCCGTCGCGAGCGACGCCGACGGCCTCGACCCCGCCTCGTTGCGCGACGTCGTGGCCGAGGAGAAGCCGGCACTGCTGTACCTCGTGCCGACGTTCGCGAACCCGACCGGCCGCACGCTCTCGGCCGCGCGCCGGGCCGAGATCGCGGAGATCGCCGCCGAGAACTCGCTGTGGGTGGTGGAGGACGACCCCTACGGCGAGCTCCGCTACCGCGGCTCCGCGGTGGCCCCGCTGGCGTCGATCAGCGACAGGACCGTTCACCTGGGCAGCTTCTCGAAGATCGGTGCCCCCGGGATGCGTCTGGGATGGCTCCGCGCGCCCGCGGACCTGCTGCGCACGTTGGTGATCGTGAAGCAGGCCGCCGACCTGCACACGTCCACAGTGGACCAGGCCGCCGCGGCGTCCTACCTGGCGCACACCGATCTCGACGCCCACGTCGCCCGCTTGTGCGTGGAGTACGGCGCGCGCCGTGACGCGATGGTCGCCGCGTTGCCTTCCACCGTTCCTGATGGCACCACGTGGAGCGATCCGGACGGTGGCATGTTCGTCTGGCTGAGGCTGCCTGGTGACGTCGACAGCGCCGTGTTGCTCAAGGAGGCGTTGAAGCACGACGTCGCTTTCGTGCCGGGTGCGCCTTTCTTCGCCACCACGCCGGACCGCGCGACGTTCCGGATGTCGTTCACCAGCACCACCCCGGAGGAGATCCGCGAAGGCATGGCGCGGCTGGCGAAAGTGCTGCGCTGAGCTGCCGTCAGGCCCTCGGCCCGACGCTGGTCCGCGTCACGAGAACAGTTCGAGCGCGTGCTGGTGGTGCTCGCAGCGGCCGCCACCGGTCGCGATGGTGCAGGGCGTGCCCTTCTTCGTGAGGGCACCGCGCTGCAACGCCGGGTCGTGGATGTGGCACAGGCCGTTCGCACCCGCGGTGATCGGGCACGGCGTGCCCTTCTTCGTCGGCGTGCCGCACGGTTCGCCGCTCAGTTCGCGCGACTGCTTCGGCTTGGCCGCCTTCTTCGGTCTCGCCTGGGGCTGCGTGACTTCACGGCCCGTCACCTCCTCCACGCCGCGCACGGCCAGGCGGTCGGCGCGTTCGTTCTCGGGGTGACCCGCGTGGCCCTTGACCCAGTGCCACTCGACGTCGTGCCTGTTCGCGGCTTCTTCCAGGCGGCGCCACAGGTCGGCGTTCTTGACCGGCTCCCGGGCCTTCGTGAGCCAGCCGTTCGCCTTCCAGCCGTGCACCCAGGAGGTGATGCCGTTCCGGACGTACGTGCTGTCCGTGTAGAGCTTCACGGTGGATGCGCGCGTAAGGCTCTCCAACGCCATGATGGGCGCCATCAGTTCCATGCGGTTGTTCGTCGTCGGGCCGATGTCACCGCCGTACATGTCCTTCTCGTGCGCGCCGTAGCGCAACACGGCACCCCAGCCACCCGGACCGGGATTGGGGCTGCACGCACCGTCGGTGTAGATCTCGACCTCCATGCGGCATGAGGCTACCGACGGGCTCTGGCGTCCTTGCGCCGACGGTTGTCCTCGACGTCGTGCCCGTGCAGGAGCACGCGAACGCCGGCTGCGATGTCCTCGTCGTCCGGACGTGACCCGCTGATGCTGGGGTCGCCGGTCATCGTGAGCACCATGAGGTGCACGGCGGCTCGCCGCGGGTCCCGGAACCCGAGTGCCTCCAGCCGCGACGCCAGCTCCCGCCGCACCTTCCGCGGCCCGGTCTCCTGCCACGCCTCGATCGCCTCGGCCGGGATGTGGGTGAGCTCGGCGTTGATCTGCCGCACGAGCGCGAAGTGCTCGGCGTGACCCTGCTGGGCGCTCATGGCCCTCCCGAACGCCGTCAGGTCCTCCTGCAGGTCCGTGACCTTGTGGAAGTGGCGCTCGATGATCGCGATCTGGTCGCGCGCCGCCTCACCCGCGCTGGCCTGGATCACCTGGCGGAAGAGGTCGGCCTTGTCCGCGAAGTGGTTGTAGAGCGTGCGCGTCGACACCTCCGACTCCTTCGCGATGGCGTCGACGCTCGCCCGCGAGTAGCCGTCACGGGCGAACACGCGCAACGCCCCGCGCAGGACTGCCTGCCGCTTGTCCGGTCGCATGACCTGATTCTAGTACAACGATCGTTGCACTAATTGCCACGATCGTTGTACTTTGGTGGTCATGCGAATCGCAGTGGTTCTGGGAAGCACGCGTCCCGGCCGTCGTTCCGAAGCCGTGGCGCAGTGGGTCCTGAAAGTCGCCAACAGCCGTGCCGACGCCACGTTCGACCTCATCGACTTGGCCGAAGTGGACCTACCGATGCTCGACGAACCGATGCCCGCCATCGTCGGTCAGTACCAGCACGAGCACACGCGGCAGTGGGCGTCGCGCATCGCGTCGTACGACGGCTTCGTGTTCATCACGCCCGAGTACAACCATTCGTTCCCCGCCGTGCTGAAGAACGCCATCGACTACCTGTACGCGGAGTGGAACGACAAGGCGGCCGGGTTCGTGGGCGTCGGAGGCTCCGGCGGCTTGCGCGCCGTTGAGCAGCTACGGCTCGTGCTGGCCGAACTGAAGGTGGCCACCGTGCGCACACAGGTCGCGATTGGCGGTGGTGATCTGGAGGGGGAGCCGCAGCACCACGACACGCTGCACGTGATGCTCGACGAACTGGTGGCGTGGGCGTCGGCGCTCAGGTCGGTCCGAGCCGTGGCGGCCTAGCGATCAGGCGGGCGGCGGCGACCAGGTCCGCCTCACGTCCGTGCCTCGCCACAGCCTGCAGTCCCACCGGCAGGCCTTCGGTGTCGAACCCGGCCGGGATGCTGATCGCCGGATGACCGCTGAGGTTGAACGTCCAGGTCAGCGCGGTGTTGATGCGCGAGCCCGGCCCGTCGTGCCCGTGCGGCGGACCGGGCGTCGTCGGGGTGAGCAGCAGGTCCGCGGTCTGGAACAGCTCGTCCAGCACGGGGTTGGGGCCGCAGCGGTGGGCGAACCAGTCGTCGGCGGGGTCCGGGAGCTCCAGGTCGATCGGACGCGGGCTCAGGGGAGCCGCGGCCCGCCAGGCGATCTCGGCCTGCTCGTCGTCCACGTCGGCGAAGCCCAGGTCCGCCGACCAGACGGCCGTGGGGGAGCTGACCTCGTCGAGGTCCAGGTAGGTCATGAGCAGGGCCGGATCGCGCACGAACACGCCGACCGCGGTCCGTTCCGAAGAGGTCGTCTTGAGGCCGTACACGCCGCACCACGCCGCCGGCACGCGGATCGAGCCCGCGCCGTCGACGCCCGTGGCCAGCGGCACCACACCCGACGCCACCGCGACCGCCGATCCCGCCGACGACCCACCCGGTGTGCGATCGAGGTTCCACGGGTTGCGTGTGACGCCACGAGAGTTACGGCCCCACGTCTGCCAAGGAGTGCTGCCATCGGGCGTGGTGGTGAGTCCGATCGGAATGCACCCTTTGGCCACCAACGCTTCGCGGTGGCGTCGCCGCTCGCCGCGCTTGACCGCGATCGGCATCCCGGCGAACGGCAGCGACGGGTCGACGTCGAGATCCGGTGAGCGGAAGACCTCGTGGAACGCGCACAGGGTGGGCTCCACGACGTCCAGGCGCGCGAGCGCCTCCCGCACTTCAGGCATGATCCACCCCGTGAAATGGACTCGCGCTGTGCACCACCTGGCTGAGCTCGCCGAGAAGTGCGGCGACCTGCCGGCCTCGTTCTTCCGCTTCCAGGTGGTCGAGCTGTGGGTCTTCGGCGATCTGCTCGACGTGCCCCGCGACGTCGAGACCATCCAGGTCGCGCTGGTCGCGGACCTGCCGGTGGACGAGGTGCCGTGGCTGAGCGAGCCGGTCGGCGCCGAGCACTGGGCGAACTCGACGCGGCTGTCGCGCAACCCGTTCGACGCCCGGTGGCGGTCCAGGGACGCACCGGTGTGGAACCACCGCATCGAGCGGCCCGCGCTGATCTGGAGCGCGGCGGACGGCGTCAACGAGGAAGCGCTCGTGGCGGTCAGCGACGGCACGGCGGAGCTGGTGCGTTCTGCCGCCCCGTCCGCCGAGGAGCTGCGCAAGCGGGTCGAGGACGAGCTGGCTGTGAGCCTCCGGGCGTTGCGGCGGGAGAACCAGGCCTACACGGACCACCGGTGGAGCCCCGGCAAGCTCACGCCGTATTCCGACGCGTTGTGGCGCACGACCACCGGGTACCTGGACCTGCTCGACGCGCTCGCCGGCTGACTGGTCACAGCTCGGCCGGCGCGCGTCGAGTCAGGTGCGCGATGTGGTGCGACGTGGCCATCGCGATCCAGCGCGGGACCGAGCCCGCGGTCCTGTTGCCTCCGCGCCGGCACGCGGCCAGTTCGCGGTCGCCCCACGAGTAGCCGGTGCCGGCGAACTCCTGCCTGGCGACGAGCTCGTCGGCGATGTCGGAGAACGCCTCGCCGGCCGCTCCCTCCGCCACCTTCCCTGACTCCCTGACGAGCTGGCGCCGCAGCGTGATCACGTTGCCGGGCACGGTGTAGACGAAGTACGGGTTGGGGAGGCGGCCACCGGTGCCGCCGGCAGCGGACGGCCGCGGGTGAACGACGCCGTAGTCGCCATAGTGGATCTGCGCTTCGCTCACCCTGGCCACGAGTTCGCGCCAGAGCCGGACCTCCGGCCGGTCCCGGACGGTGGTGGCGTACCCGTGCCTCGTGTCGGGGATCGACCCGGCGAGCAGCGTCGTCGAGGCCGGCCCCAGGTGATCGGTCAGCGCCCTGGCGAGCACCACCGCCGACTCGACCTGCCGTTGGTCGACGTTCTGCACGTGCCCCAGGTCGATGACGGCGTGCATCGCCTGGTCGCCGAGGCGCGTCAGGCTCGCGATGTGGCGGAGGCGGTCCGCGAGCCGGTCGGCACCGAGGTCGCGGAAGCGGACCACGACTTCCCGAGGCCGGTGTTCCTGGAGCAGCGCTATCGTCCTCAACTCGCCGTCGGTTGCCGAAGCCGGAACCACCGGGATCAGGGCCGGGACATCCGGGATGAGGAGCCCGAACTTGTCCTGCAGCGCGTTTTCGATGCAGTTGTCGAGGTGTTCGAACGGGCCGCCGGCGCACTGCGCGAGTCCACCGGCGGGAGTGAGTAGATGCGGGTCGATCCACGCGGGTCGTCCTCGTCCTGCCAGCTCCACCGCGGCGTCCATCAGCGACCGGAAGACGCCGCGGCCTGCGGGTCGCACGGAGTCGAGGAGTTCGATTACGACTCTTGGCGTGGAATTCTCGTGATTGTCGAGATGAAGCAAAGAATCGAACTCGCCCATTTTGCTCTTCAAAGCGACCAACGGTGTAAAAGACATGCATCGCCCCTTCCCCAGCACGGCGCGAACCCACTTCGATCATGCTGGGGGAAGATGGGCGAATGGTCCGCCGGACGAGTGAACTTCGCGGGCCGTCCAGCTGTCTCATCCACCAGTCGCATGAGCTCCTCACGACGTAGCGTCGGTGCTACGCGGGTCTAGGCTTGGCGTGTGAAGGTCATCAGTCAGCGGCAGTTTCGCAACTGCTCTGCGGCGGTCATGGACGCGGTGGAGGCGGGCGAGACGTACCACGTGACGCGGAATGGGGTTGAGGTCGCCGAACTCCGCCCGCTGCCCCGCCGCCGTCGGCTGACGGCCGAGGAGCTCGTCGAACGACACAAGGCCCTGCCCCAGGTCGATCACCTCCGCATGCGTCAGGAAGCCGACGAGTACTTCGACCACGAGGACCGCGTTGGCGGCGACGATCTGTGGAAGCGCAACCGAGGCTGAACGCCCCAATCCGGGGTGCTGGCACGTACGCCTAGATCGACCTCGGTCTTCTGGACCCGGCAGAACTGCCGGAGGTACCTGAACTCACGGCGGTCACGATGGCCGAGTTGCACCAGGGTGTGGCGATGGCCAAAGACGCGGCGTCCAGGGCTGCGCGCACCGAGAAGCTCGACGCGGCGATCGTCGACTTCGAGGCGCTGCCCTTCGACGGTCAGGCCGCAGCCAGATACGGCACCTTGGTCGCGCTCACGATGGCGGCGAACCGGGATCCGAAGCCTCGCCGGATGGATCTGATGATCGCAGCTGTCGCATCGTCCCGTGGATTGCCGCTGTACACGCGAAATGCCGAGGACTTCAAAGGGCTTGACAGCATGGTCACGATCATCGAGGTCTGATCGAGGCTGCCGGGGAGAGCCCGCGCTGGCAGGCTCCCCGTCCGGCCAGGCTCACCAGCCGCGTGAGCGCCACTCCGCCAGCGAAGGACGCTCCTCGCCGAGCGTCGAGTCGTCGCCGTGGCCCGGGTAGAACCAGGTCGAGTCGGGCAGCACCGCGAACAGGCGGTCCTCCACGTCGTTGATGAGCGACGCGAAGTTGTCGGCGGACGTGGTCTTGCCCACACCCCCCGGAAAGAGTGAATCTCCGGTGAAGAGGTGCGGGTGGCCGTTCGGGTCGTCGTAGACGACGGCGATGGAGCCGGGGGTGTGGCCGCGCAGGTGGATGATCGAGAGCGGGACTTCTCCCACGTTGATGGTGTCGCCGTGGTCCAGGAGGACGCCCGGTGCGACGGGCAGGACGGAGGCGTCCAGTTCGTGCGCGGCGGTGTTCGCGCCGTGGGCCGCGGCCGTGGCTTCGAGTGCCTGCCAGTGATCGGCGTGCTGGTGCGTGGTCACGATCGTGCGCAGGCGCGGGCGGTCCGGGCTGTGGGCCAGCAGGTCGGCCAGGCGCTCGTGGTCGTTGGCCGCGTCGATCAGCAACGCCTCGTTCGTGGACCGGCAAACCAGCAGGTAGGCGTTGTTGTCCATGGGGCCGACGGAGATCTTGGTGATGGTCAGCGCGTCGAGGGTGCGGCGGGCCGCGGGGCCCTCCGGATCGACATGACCGGTGTAGTTCTCGAGTACGTCCACGGTGGCTGACGGTAGTCGCTCGATGCGGCGCCACGCACACCTTCAGGTTGCATACAGGTCTCACTCATAGGGTAAGCAAGGATCAAGCTTCGAACCCCGAGTACTCCGAACGCACCAACGGACAGGGTCCCCGCCTCTCGTGATTCCAGCGCAACGACAGCAGCCCCGGACGGCCCGCAGGATCAGCTGGGACGTCCTCCGCGTCGTCGCCATCGGGTGCGTGCTGCTCCACCACGCGACTCTCACCAGCGTGAGCAGCCACCCCGGACTGGGGCCGCTGCCGTTCACGTTCCCGATGTCGATGGGCGCCAGCACGCTGATGGTCGTCTCCGCCTTCTTCGCCTGCGCGTCGCTGAACAGCGGCAGACCGGGGCGGTTCCTGTGGCGAAGACTCGCGCGCCTGCTGCCCGCGTACGTGGCGGCGGTTCTCCTGACGTACGCGGTGCAGAGGTGGATCGCGCCGCCGGGGTGGAGCCAGCTCGACGGCAGGGACGTCGTCTACAACCTGCTGCTGGTCAACCAGTGGTTCCCGGACGTCGACATCGTCGACTTCGCCTACTGGACCGTGCCGGTGCAGATCGCGGCCTTCGTCGCCGGTGCCGCGCTGGTGAAGGTGCTGAGAGGGACGAAGCTCCGCGTCTTCCTGTGGGCGCTCGTCGTCACGCCCCTGCTGCTGCGCCCGTTGCTGGACCACTCGCACGCGTTGTTCGTGGTCTACAACGGGTTCGCGCTGCACAGGGCGCAGTTGTTCGCCGCCGGCATCGCCATCTGGCTGTGGCACAAGGACAGGCTGAAGACCCCGCACCTGGCCGCGCTGCTCACGGCGACCCTGATCGCGCAGGCGGTTCACACGACCGAGTACGGATCGACGCTCGGCTTCGGTGTCCTGCTGCTCATGGTGTGCGCGGCGGCCGCTGGACCCGATTGGGTGTTCTTCAGCCCGATCGCCAAGCCGATCACGTGGCTCGCCGGCATCTCGTACGGGGTCTACCTGGTCCACCAGCAGATCGGCACCGTGGTGATGGACCGCATGCACGCCTTCGGGCTGCGGTCCTGGTGGATCCTCGCCGGGTTCGTCACCTCGGCCCTGGTGCTCGGGTGGGCGATGACGAAGTTCGTCGAACGGCCCGCGTACCGCCTGCTGACTCAGACCCAGTCGGGCAGTTCCGGCAGCTCACCGCGCAGGTCGGTGCCGTCGGTCCTGCCGGTCAGCCAGCCCAGGACGGCGCTCGCGGACCCGCTCACCGAACTGCGGCTCGCCGGGCCGTTGACCACCCACCTGCGCTGATCGCCACCGGGCAGCGTCACCTCGACTCCGAACGGCTCGACCCTGCCCTCGAACTGCTGGACGGCGTCGTCGAGGAACTCCTCCACGAACTCCTCGGGCAGGTCCCCGAACCCGACACCGGCGTCGAGGTCGACCAGGTGGATCCAGATCTCGCGCAGCCGCAGCAGCGGCACGGTCGACGCCGGGATCACCTGGCCCTTGGGTGCGCTGACCTCCGAACGCCAGGCGTGCGCCGGCATCTCGCGGCACGCGGCGTCGAACCGCAGGCACGCGGAGTCGAGGTCGGCCCTGATTACCTGCAGGCTCCGGCGGGAACCCTCCTCGATGTCGGCGTCGCGGTCCGTCCGCGACGTGTAGGCCTGGTGCTCCACCCCGGTGCGTGCCCAGGTGAGGAGGTTCACCAAGGCGTCCGCGTTGCGCGCGAGGTGGGTGATGACGTGTCCGCGGGACCACCCGGGGAGCAGGCTGGCGCCGCGCACGGCGGTCTCGTCCAGCTCCTCGACGGTCTCGTAGAGCACGTCCGTCGCCTGGCGCACGGCGTTGATGTGCCGGTCCGGCACCCCTCGGGGCGCCGGTACGGACGTGTCCTGCGTGGACGGCATGTAGGTCATGTGCTGCCTCTCCCCGACGTTGAGGCTTCTGATCGAAGTGACCAGCCTAGGAGTAAACCCAGCTCAGGGGAATGCGACAGCTGCCCGAACCGTTCTTGTCAGGGGTGCGCCCTAGCATGGTCGACGGGTCGGTCACAGCCTCCAATCCGATGCTAGTACTCTTCGAACGCTTGTTCGGAAGAGTGTGGCGTGAGTGACCCGCCAATCGCAGCCGAAGGGACCCCAGTGGCAGACCGTCTTGTTGTTCGCGGCGCCCGCGAGCACAACCTGCGCGGCGTGGATATCGACCTGCCGCGGGACAGCCTGATCGTCTTCACGGGGCTGTCCGGCTCCGGCAAGTCGAGCCTGGCTTTCGACACGATCTTCGCCGAGGGGCAGCGCCGCTACGTCGAGTCGCTCTCGGCCTACGCGCGCCAGTTCCTCGGGCAGATGGACAAGCCCGACGTCGACTTCATCGAGGGCCTCTCGCCCGCGGTCTCGATCGACCAGAAGTCCACGAGCCGCAACCCGCGCTCGACCGTCGGCACGATCACCGAGGTCTACGACTACCTGCGCCTGCTCTACGCGCGCGCCGGCAAGCCGCACTGCCCGCAGTGCGGCGAGGCGATCGGCAAGCAGACGCCGCAGGAGATCGTCGACCAGGTGCTCGCGATGGAGCAGGGCACGAAGTTCCAGGTGCTCGCGCCGGTCATCCGCGGCCGCAAGGGCGAGTACCTCGACCTCTTCCAGAACCTGCAGACGCAGGGCTACTCGCGCGCGAAGGTCGACGGTGTCGTCCACGCGCTGGCCGACGTGCCCAAGCTCAAGAAGCAGGAGAAGCACCACATCGCGGTCGTCATCGACCGCCTGAGCGTCAAGGCCTCGTCCAAGCAGCGCCTCACCGACTCGGTCGAGACGGCGCTGCGGCTCGCCGACGGCCTGGTCGAGCTCGAGTTCGTCGACCTCCCGGAGACCGATCCGAAGCGGATCAGGGGCTTCTCCGAGAACCTGGCGTGCCCCAACGGCCACCCGCTCGCCATCGAGGACCTGGAGCCGCGGTCGTTCTCCTTCAACTCGCCGTACGGCGCGTGCGTGGTCTGCACGGGCATCGGCGTGCGCAAGGAGGTCGACCCGGAGCTCGTGGTCCCGGACGACGAGCTGAGCCTGGCCGACGGCGCCATCGCGCCGTGGGCGGGCGGGCAGACCGCGGAGTACTTCCAGCGGTTGCTGCAGTCGCTCGGCGAGACCATCGGCTACCGGATGGACACGCAGTGGCGGCACCTGCCCGCCAAGGCGCAGAAGGCGATCCTGCACGGCATCGACGAGCAGGTGCACGTCCGCTACAAGAACCGCTACGGCCGTGAGCGCTCCTACTACGCCAACTACGAGGGCGTCATCCCGTTCCTCGAACGGCGCCAAGAGCAGACCGAGTCCGAGTACATGCGGGAGAAGTACGAGGGCTACATGCGCGAGGTCCCGTGCCCCGCGTGTCAGGGCACGCGCCTCAAGCCCGAGATCCTCGCCGTCACGCTGCACCACGGCAAGAAGGGCGACCGCTCCATCGCCGAGGTCTGCGCGATGAGCGTCGCGGAGTGCTCCGACTTCCTCGACGGCCTCGAGCTCGGCAAGCGCGAGTCGATGATCGCGGGCGCGGTGCTCAAGGAGATCCAGGCCCGCCTGCACTTCCTGCTCGACGTCGGCCTCGACTACCTCTCGCTCGACCGCGCGTCCGGCACGCTGTCCGGCGGCGAGGCCCAGCGCATCCGGCTCGCCACCCAGATCGGCTCGGGCCTGGTCGGCGTGCTGTACGTGCTGGACGAGCCGTCGATCGGCCTGCACCAGCGCGACAACCACCGCCTCATCGAGACGCTGACGAGGCTGCGCGACCTCGGCAACACGCTGATCGTCGTCGAGCACGACGAGGACACGATCCGCACGTCGGACTGGGTGGTCGACATCGGTCCCGGCGCGGGCGAGCACGGCGGCAAGGTCGTGCACAGCGGTCCGTACAAGAAGCTGCTGACGAACAAGGAGTCGATCACCGGCGCCTACCTGTCGGGCCGCAAGTCGATCCCGATGCCCGCCAAGCGCCGCAAGATCGACAAGAAGCGCCAGATCACCGTCGTCGGCGCCCGCGAGCACAACCTGCGCGGCATCGACGTGTCGTTCCCCCTGGGCACGCTGACCTCGGTCACGGGCGTGTCCGGTTCGGGCAAGTCGACGCTGGTCAACGACATCCTCGCCACGGTGCTCGCGAACAAGCTCAACGGCGCTCGCCAGGTGCCCGGCCGCCACACCCGCATCAACGGCCTGAACGAGGTCGACAAGCTCGTGCGGGTCGACCAGTCGCCGATCGGCCGCACCCCGCGGTCGAACCCGGCCACCTACACCGGTGTGTTCGACCACGTCCGCAAGCTGTTCGCGGCGACCACCGAGGCGAAGGTCCGCGGCTACCAGCCGGGCCGCTTCTCGTTCAACGTCAAGGGCGGCCGCTGCGAGGCGTGCGCAGGCGACGGCACCATCAAGATCGAGATGAACTTCCTCCCGGACGTCTACGTCCCCTGCGAGGTGTGCAAGGGCGCGCGGTACAACCGCGAGACGCTGGAAGTGCACTACAAGGGCAAGACGATCTCCGAGGTCCTCGACATGCCGATCGAGGAAGCGGCCACGTTCTTCGAGCCGATCAACGCGATCCACCGCCACCTGCGCACGCTGGTCGACGTGGGTCTCGGCTACGTGCGGCTGGGCCAGCCGGCACCGACGCTGTCCGGTGGTGAGGCGCAGCGCGTGAAGCTCGCGTCGGAGCTGCAGAAGCGCTCGACGGGCAAGACGGTCTACATCCTCGACGAGCCCACGACGGGTCTGCACTTCGAGGACATCCGCAAGCTGCTGGGCGTGATCAACGGCCTGGTGGACAAGGGGAACACCGTCATCGTCATCGAGCACAACCTCGACGTCATCAAGACGTCCGACTGGATCGTCGACATGGGTCCCGAAGGGGGCTCCGGCGGCGGAATGGTCGTAGCGGAGGGCACACCCGAGCAGGTCTCCGCGGTTGAGAAGAGCTACACGGGGCAGTTCTTGCAGCAGGTGCTCGAAAACGAGGTGGTGTCGGCAGCGGGGTGATGATCCCGCTCGCTGCGCCGGCCCACCATGAGCGCGCCCTTCAGACGTCGCGGGGAGAGCCGACGACGTACCCCTTCGGCCTCGTAGAGGTGCTCGACTCGTCGGAGCTTCCTCATCCAGTCGACAAGTGAACACGAGCGGCCTGGTGGGGCGCTGGAGTCTCGCTGAAGCCGCAGTACACGCCGTGAGGAATTCCCGGTCATCTGTGAGTTTCGCTGGGAAGCTGTCACTCGGACGAGCGATCCGGGATGATGAGGGCCGTGTCACTCAACCGCTATCGCTTCCGCAGCGTGTGGCACGTCGACGCGTCCCCGGCAGATGTGTACGAGGTGCTGTCCGACATCGCGAACTACCCGGTGTGGTGGCCCGAGATCCGGAGAGCAACGAAGATCGACGACGAGAGCGGCGAGCTCCGGTGCCGTTCGTTCCTGCCCTTCGACCTCGTCGTGCAGGTGAAGCACAGCATCCGCAACCAGCAGGCCGGTCTCCTGCGCGCGACGCTGTCCGGTGATCTCGAGGGCTACGCCAGCTGGGAGATCACCGGGAGGGACGGCGGCACGGACCTGGTGTTCGACCAGGAGGTCGTGGTCAACAAGGTGCTGTTGCGGCGCCTGGTGCTGATCGCCAAGCCGTTCCTGCGCGGCAACCACGACCTGATGATGCGCGGCGGGTTCAAGGGTCTCAGGCAGGTCCTCGAGGCCAAGACCGCGAGCCGTCGCGAGTCCTAGTCGCCCAGGCGCACGACCGCAGGGTGCGGCGCACGTCCCACCGGCGGGTTCCGGTGTCAGCTCCCGCGGGAAAGGTGCCGCACCAGCAACGTCAGCTGTTCCGCGTACTTCGCGGCGAACTCCGGCGTGGCCGGGTCCTCGCCGGTGATCTGACCCGCGGTGTGCCGCAGCGTCAACGGCGCGGAGACCGCGGCCATGAGCGCCAGCAGCAGGAAGCCCGGGTCGAGGTCCGCGGGGAGCTCACCCGACTCCTGGCGTCGGCGCATCTGCTCGACCTGGGCGCGCAGGAACGTCTCGTCGGTGGGCGGGCTGTCCCCTGCCAGGTTCGACCACGCCCACAGCCGGGCGTGGTCGGTCAGCGTCGTGTGCACGAAGCCCGCGATCACGGTGCCCAGTGGCTGGTCCGTGCTCGACATCTCGGCCGCGGAGCCGTGCCAGCTCGTGGACAGCTCCTTGTACAGGCCCTCTTTGCCGCCGAAGTAGTACGAGATCAGCTGCTTGTTCACGCCCGCCCGCGCCGCGATGTCGGTGGTGCGCGTGGCCGCGTAGCCCTTCGCGCCGAACTCCGCCGCCGCCGCTTCCAGGAGCAGGGCGCGCGTGCGTTCCGGGTCGCGCTTGCGTTCCGAGGCGCGGGGAGAACGGCGTTGATCCACGTCGACACGGTAGCCGACGGCCAACTTTCAACCATTGGGTTGACTTAATCAACCGAGCGGTTGAAAGTAGGCGGTATGAGGATCGCGGTGATCGGTGGGGGAATCGGCGGGCTGTGCCTGGCGCACGGGTTGCGCAAGGCGGGCATGGACGTGGAGGTGTACGAGCGGGACTTGTCGCGCACGGACCGCCTGCAGGGGTACCGGGTGCACATCAACCCGGACGGTGCCGCTGCGCTGCGGGAGTGCCTTCCCGCGGCGAACTGGGACCGGTTCGAGCGGAGCGCGGGGTTCAGCGGCAACGGGTTCGGCTTCCTGACCGAGCAGCTCGAGCCGTTGCTCGTGCTCGACCAGGACGAGGAGGAGCACTACTCGGCGAGCCGGATCACGCTGCGGCAGGTGCTGCTCGACGGGCTGGACGTGCGGTTCGGCAAGCGGTTCGAGCGCTACGAGCAGGGGGACGGGATCAGGCTGCACTTCGAGGACGGCACGACGGCCGAGTGCGACGTGCTGGTCGGCGCGGACGGCATCCGTTCCCGCGTGCGCCGCCAGTACCTGCCGCACGCGGGAACGGAGGAGGTCGGGATCACGGCGGTCGCGGGCAAGCTCTTCCTCGACGAGCACGACTGGATTCCGCCGAGCTTGCTCGTCCGGGCCAACTCGATCGTCCCGACCAGCCGGTGCGGCATGTTCCTGGTGGTCCACGACGGCGTCGGCTACTCCGACGACAAGGGCGTGCTGCTCGACAACGCGCGCCCGTATCTGATGTGGGCGTTCGCGGCCAAGGACCTCGACCTCGGCGGCGGGCTGCAGCGGGAGGTGCTGCGGCGGATCGCCGGGTGGAGCCCCGACCTGCGCAGGATCGTGGAAGCGTCGCACCCCGAAACCGTCAGCCAGTGGCACATCAGGTCGTCGAAGCCGATCGGGCGCTGGCGGCCGACGAACGTGACGCTGCTCGGCGACGCGGTTCACGCCATGACCCCGATGAGGGGGATCGGGGCGAACATCGCGTTGAAGGACGCGCAGCTGCTCACGCGCTGCCTCGTCGAGGGCGGCGACGCGATCGCCCGGTACGAGGCGCGGATGTACGAGTACGGGTTCGCGGCGGTGCGCGACTCGTTGCGGGCGGCGAAGCAGTTCGCCGAGGGCAGCCCGGTGGCGCGCACGCTGTTCCGGACGGTGCTCAGGACGGCGTCGGCGGTGCCCGCGTTGAAGCGCGCGATGTTCTGAAGATTCGGTTGAACCGTCCTGGCCTCCCGCACGTGTGACGGGCGTTCGAGGGCACGAGCCAGGAGGTTCAGGATGATCCGCAGGAGCGCCGCGGTCGTCGCGCTGGGGTTGATCTCGCTGACCGCCTGCGCCGGCACGCCGGAGAGCAAGCCGGTCGCGCAGCGGCAGGAGAGCGTGGTGGCGCTGAACGTCGCCGAGAACGCCGACCTGGGTCGGTTGGTCACCGACGTCAAGGGGTTCACGCTCTACCGCTTCGACGGCGACAAGCCCGGCGTGTCCACTTGCGACGGTGAGTGCGCCGCGACCTGGCCCCCGGCAACGGTTCCCGGCGAGAACTTCACCGTCGACGGCGTCGACCGGGGTCTGGTCGGCTCGATCGTCCGCGCGGACGGCAGCCGGCAGCTCACCGTCGACGGCATGCCGCAGTACCGGTTCGCCGAGGACACCGAGCCCGGTGAGACGAAGGGGCAGGGTCTGCAAGGCAAGTGGTTCGCCACGGCGAAGGACGGCGCCCGCACGCAGCTCGCCGCTCGCACGGGCGTCGTCGCCGGGCTCGGTGCGGTGCTCACCGACAACGCCGGTCTGACGCTGTACCGGTTCGACGGCGACACGGCCCAGCCACCGGCGTCCACTTGCGACGATGGGTGCGCCGGCACGTGGCCGCCGGTGTACGTCGAGGGCACGACGCCGCGGGTGAAGGGCGTCGACCCCGGGCTGCTCGGCACGATCACGCGCGAGGACGGCGGGAAGCAGCTCACCGTCGCCGGCTGGCCGCAGTACACGTTCAAGAACGACGCCAAGCCCGGCGAGGCCAACGGCGTCACGGTGGCGAAGTGGTTCGCCACGGCCACCGACGGCAGGAAAGCCCAGCAGAACAAGGCGATCGCGCTCACCAGCGCGACCGTCGGGAACCTCGGGGTCGTCGCGACCGACTCCGGCGGCATGACGCTGTACCGGTTCGACGACGACTCCGCGGACCCGCCGGCGAGCACCTGCTCGGGTGAGTGCGCGCGGCAGTGGCCGCCCGCGTTCGTGAACGAGGGCTTCCAGGTGCAGGGCGTGGATCCCGCGCTCGTGGGGACGGTCGAACGGGACGGGAAGCAGCAGCTCACCATCGCGGGGTGGCCGCAGTACCTGTTCGCGGGGGACGAGGTCTGCGGTGATGCCAACGGGCAGGGCGTTGGCGGGAAGTGGTGGGCCACCAAGGCCGACGGAACGCGCGCCGGCCGGTAACGGGGGAGAGGAGAGCCCCGGCGGGGCGCGTCCCGCCGGGGCTCTCCGCGATCAGCTCAGGCGCAGCAGGACGGCCTGCTCCGGCTCCAGCACCGGCAGCTGCACGCCGACCTCCGCCAGCACGGAACCGGGCAGCTCCACCGGCTCCCAGTTGGCGGGGCCGCGCTGGGTCAGCCGGGGCCGTCCGGCCGGAGCGTCGAACGACAGGCGGTACGTGCGCGCCGGGTCGAGCCCGGGCAGCCGCACCCGGCGGGGCTTGTTCTGCACCGACGTCGTGAGCTGCGCGTAGCAGAAGAGCGCCTCGGACCTGTCCTCGGCGACGACTCCGTGCACCCACGCCGCGGGGTCCGGGTGGTCGGAGCGCACGACGACACCGCTGTGCACCAACGACCGCACGTCCTTGTAGTACTCGATCGCGGCCCGCAGCCCGGCCCGTTCGTCGTCGGTGGCCGCGTTGACGTCCCACTCGATCCCGAAGTGCCCGAGCAGCGCCGTCGCGACCCGGAACGACAGGTCGTGCACGCGCCCGGTGGTGTGCGACTTCGTCGGCCCGACGTGCTGGCCCATCAGCTCCGGTGGCAGGAACACCCCGGTCCAGCGCTGGATCAGCTGGCGTTCCAGGGCGTCGTTGCAGTCCGACGTCCACACGCGGTCGGTGCGCGCGAGCACGCCGAGGTCGATCCGGCCGCCACCGGACGAGCAGCTCTCGATCTCCACGTGCGGGTGCCGCAGCCGCAGCTCGTCCAGCAACCGGTAGAACGCGGCGGTCTGGTCGTGCACGCGCGAGCCGATGAGGTCGCGGTTGTGGTCCCACTTCACGAACGCGATGTCGTTGTCCGCCAGCACCGCCGAGACGCGTTCGAGGATGTACGCGTACGCCTCCGGGTGCGCGATGTTCAGCACCTGCTGGTTGCGCGACGACGGCGGCAGCACGCCGGGACGCGGTCCGAGCACCCAGTCCGGGTGGGCGCGGTAGAGGTCGGAGTCCGTGTTCACCATCTCGGGCTCGAACCACAGCCCGAACTCCATGCCGAGCGCGCGGACGTGCTCGATCAACGGCGTCAGCCCGTCCGGCCACACCGTCTCGTCGACGTACCAGTCGCCGAGGCCGGCGGAGTCGTCGCGGCGGTGGCGGAACCAGCCGTCGTCCAGCACGAACCGCTCGACCCCCAGGGCGGCGGCGGTGTCGGCCAGCGAGGTCAGGCGCGCGAGGTCGTGGTCGAAGTAGACGGCCTCCCACGTGTTCAGCACGACCGGCCGCGGACGCAGCGCACGTTCGCGCAACTGCCGGTGGAACGCCGCGCTGATGCCGTCGACGCCCGTGGACGAGTAGGCCGCGTAGATCCACGGCGTCTCGTACTCCTCGCCCGGTGCCAGCGTGATCTCCCCCGGCAGCAGCAGCTCGCCACCGCCCAGGACGGGCAGGCCGTCGACCAGGTTCTCGGCGTACGTCACGTGGTTGCCGCTCCACGCCACGTGCACGGCCCACACCTCGCCGTCGCGGAACGAGAACCCGGGCGTGCCGGCCAGCAGTCCGATGGTCGCGTCGTGCCCGGTGCGGCCGCGCCGGTTCTCGCGCACCCACGAGCCGTGGTGGAACGCCTGCCGTTGCGGCGCGCGTTCACGGCTCCAACGGCCGGTGAAGTCCAGGAGCTCCGTGGCGTGCGATGGGACGGGGAGCGCGGTTTCCAGGCCCTCCAACGCGTACGGCGTCGCGCCGTCGTTGCGGACGACGTGCCGGACGCGGAGCATCCCGGACGGCAGCAGCTCGACGGTGCCGGTCACGGTCAGCGCGGCGGCCTCGTCCGACGCGACGTAGCGGAAGATCGAGCCGTCCTCGCCCGAGAACGACGTGACCTCCAGCGCGGGGGCGAAGTGCTCACCGCCGCGGTGGCCGCGCAGGCCGGGGCGGCCGGCGTACCCGGCACCGGCGTCGGGCAGCAGCGCGAGGGGGACCGGGAGGTCCGGCGAGTTGTTCGGGTTGGTCCACGAAACGGCGTCGACCAGGCCCCGCAGCGCGGCCTGGTCGACGTCTCCGAGCGTGCGTCCCCAGTGCGCCACGACCGGCAGGCTGGTGCCCGCGACGGTGATGACGACGCTGGAGATGTCGTCGTGCAGGTGCACGACCTCCGTGTTGCTCATGCGGGCCCCGTCCACATCAAACACAAATGAACATTGCGCCGATCCTCAGATGCGGACGGGGTGTTGTCAAGCGTTGGGGAATGTTGAGTTGTGTCCGATCAGACGACCAGGCTGAGCGCCGCGGCGACCACGAAACCGACCACCGAGAGGATGGTCTCGAGGACCGTCCACGACTGCAGCGTCTCCTTCACCGACAGCCCGAAGTACCGCGACACGATCCAGAACCCGCCGTCGTTGACGTGCGAGGCGATGATCGAACCGGACGCGATGGCCATCACGACCAGGGCGAGCTGCGGCTGCGAGTAGTCCAGGTCTCCCAGCACCGGTGCCACGATGCCCGCGGTCGTCACGATCGCGACGGTCGCGGACCCCTGCGCGATGCGGATGACGCAGCTGATCACGTACGCCAGCGCGATCACCGGCAGGCCGATGCCGGACAGCTCGCTCGCCAGCGTCTTGCCGATGCCCGTCGCGGCCAGCACGGCGCCGAAGAAGCCACCGGCACCGACCACGAGCAGGATCATCGCGACCGGCTTCAGCGAGGCGGCGGACAGTTCCGCGACCTTCTCCCGCGTCATGCCGCGCCGGAAACCCAGCAGCCAGAACGCGAGCAGCACCGAGATCGTCAACGCCACCGCGGGCGTGCCGAAGAACGTCGCCACCGAGTACAGCCGGGTGCCCTTGGCCAGCAGGATCGAGCCGAACGTGCCGGCGAGGATCAGCACCAGCGGCAGGCCGATGATCGCGAGCACCAGGCCGAGCGACGGCGGTTCCCGGTCACCGTTGTCCTCGCGCGCGGCCTCGGCCGCCGCGAGCATCTCCTCCGGCACCGGCACGGTGATGCGCTTGCCGATCCAGTACGAGTACAGGACACCGCCGACGAACCACGACGGGAGCGCCACCGCGACACCCATGATGATGATCCAGCCGAGCGACACCCCGAGCAGACCGGCCGCCGCCACCGGACCGGGGTGCGGTGGCATGAACGCGTGCATGACCGACAGGCCCGCCAGCAGGGGCATGCTGAACAGCACGATCGACTTGCCGCTGCGCTTGGCCGCCACGTAGACGAGCGGCGCCAGCACGAAGATGCCGATGTCGAAGAAGACCGGCACGCCGAAGATCAGGCCGGCGAGGCCGATCGCGACCGGCGCCCTCTTCTCGCCGAACGCGGTCATCAGCTTGTCCATCAGCACCTGCGCGCCACCGGACGCCTCGAGGATCGCGCCCAGCAGCGTGCCGAGACCGATGATCGCGGCGATGTGGCCGAGGATCGAGCCGAAGCCCTTCTCCAGCAACGAGTCCGAGGCCTTCTGCGCGGACCCGACCAGCGTCTCCACCGGCACGCCCGCGGCGAGCGCGACCAGCAGCGCGACGACGATCAGCGCGATGAACGGCTCGACCTTGAACTTGATGATCAGCAGGAGCAGCACCGCGATGCTGACTACCGCGAGGGTGAGCAAGCCCCCTGTTGAGTGTTGCAACCAGTCGATCACGGGCGGCTCCTGAGTGAATGGCCTGGCAATGAGCCGGTGGCGGTTCCGTCGTCGATCACCGTCACCCCGTTGCAGAACACGTACGGGATGCCGGCGGCCTGCTGCCGAGGCTCGTCGAACGTCGCCGTGTCGGCGATCGTCGCGGGGTCGAACAGCACCAGGTCTGCCGCGTAGCCCTCGCGGACCAGACCCCGGTCGGTGAGCCGCAAGCGCTTGGCCGCGCGGCCGGTGAGGTGCTCCACGCACTCCTCCAGGCTCAGCACGCCCAGCTCGCGGACGTAGCGCGCGAAGTAGCGGGGGAAGGTGCCCCACGCGCGCGGATGAGGCCGGTCGCCGACCAGCAGCCCGTCGCTGCCGCCGGTGTGCGCCGGATGTTTCATGATCGCCTGCACGTTCTCCTCGTGGCCCACGTGCATGAGGCAGGAGGTGCCCAGGCGTTCGTCGACCAGCACGTCGAAGTACACCTCGGCCGGCGCGCGGCCGAGGCGGGCCGCGGACCGCAGGACGCTCGCGCCGACGAGGTGGGCGTTGCGCTCGTTGCGGACACCGTTGATCTCGATGGAGTCCCAGTCGACCGGGACGCCGTGGCAGCCGTCCGAACCGGTCTCCTCGATCTCCACGCGGATGCGTTCGCGGACGTCCACATCGGACAACCGCGCCAGCGCCCTGTCCGGTCCGCCCTCCGTGGCCCACGACGGCAGCAGCGCGGACAGGTAGGTCGCACCCGGCAGGTAGGGGTAGGTGTCCAGCGAGATGTCGGCGCCCTGGGCGATCGCGTCGTCCAGCAACCGCAGCAACTCGGGCGCGCGACCCTTGTTCACGGGGAAGTTCATCGTGGCGTGCGCGAGGTGCAACGCGCAGCCGGACCGCTTCGAGACCTCCACCATCTCGGCGTACGCCTCCAGCGCACCGGCGCCGTAGCTGCGGTGGTGGGGGCTGTAGAAGCCGCCGTGCCGGCCGACGACCTCGCAGAGCCGCACGAGCTCGGACGTGTCCGCGTACATGCCGGGCGTGTAGGTGAGCCCGGACGACATGCCCATCGCGCCCTCCGCGAGCGACTGGGCGAGAACGGACCTCATCCTGTCCATTTCGGACTCCGTCGCCGGGCGGTCCTCCCAGCCGACGGCCAGCATCCGCAGCGTCCCCTGCGGCACCAGGTACGCGGCGTTCACCGCGATGCCCTGGTCCAGTCGGTCGAGGTACTGCCCGACCGAGCGCCAGTTCCAGTCGAAACCGGGCGGGTCGTCGTTCCACCCGGCGAGCTGGCCGCGCAGCGTCGCGAGCACCTCGTCGTCGACCGGCGCGTAGGACAGGCCGTCCTGACCGAGCACCTCGGTCGTGACGCCCTGGGAGACCTTCGCCAGGTGGTCCGGTTCGGCGAGGACGCGCAGGTCCGAGTGCGAGTGCATGTCGATGAACCCCGGCGCGAGCACGAGCCCGTCCGCGTCGATCGACCTCGTGGCGGAGATCCCCTCACCGATGGACGAGATGACGCCGTCCTTGATCCCCACGTCCGCCCGGTGGGCGGGCGCGCCGGTGCCGTCGGCGATCAGCGGTCCGCGCAGGACGACGTCGTCCATCGCAACGCTCCTTCTAGAAGTAGGTGCGGATCAGGTCGACCACGGTCGTGCCCCGCACGACCGGGATCAGCTGCCACTTGTCGAACACCGTGCACGGGTGCGAGAGCCCGAGCCCGACCCAGTCGCCGACGCGGACAGTGGCCTCCGGGCCGAGCGCGAGGAACGCGTGCTGGTCGTTGAGGGCGGTGATCTCCGCCTGGGCCAGCGGGGCGATCGCGCCGTCACCTCGGCGCACGAGCTGCGGTTCCGGCAGGCCCTCGTCGAACGACGCGTCGCGCTTGCCGATCGTCAGCAGCGCCAGGTCGCGCTGCGGCCGTGACGTCACCTGCGCCCAGGCCCTGAGCGCCGCGCGGAACGGCTCGACGCCGTCGATCCGCGCGAACGGCGAGATCCCGCGGTAGAAGCCGTCGTCGTGCGTGATGTAAGCGCCGCTGCGCAGCACCGGGGTCACCGGCACCGGCCACGGCTGGGCCAGCGTCGCCGCCACCTGGTCGAAGTACGCGCTGCCGCCGGCGGTGACGACCACCGAGTCGAGCTCGTCGAGCATTCCGGCGTCGGCCAGCCGCAGCACGAGCGTGCGGAGATCGCCGAGGTACCGGTCGACGACGGACTTCGACGACTCGGACGCGTCGTGCGCCAGCGCGCCCTCGTAGCCGCCCGCGCCCACCAGCCGCAGCACGGGGCTCCGGTGCACGGCCCGCGCGACGGCCATCGCCGTCTCCAGGTCGCGGGCGCCGGTGCGGCCACCGGGGGCGCCCAGCTCGACCAGCACGTCGACCGGCCGTGACGGCTGGAGCTCCTGCAGCGTCTCGCTCATCAGCGCGACACCGGCCTCGGAGTCGGCCCAGCAGCTGAACTCGAAGCGCGGGTCGCGGTCGAGCTCGGCGACGAGCCAGCGCAGCGCGGCCGGGTCGAGCAGCTGGTTGGCGAGCAGGACCCTGCTCACGCCGAACGCCCGGTAGACGCGCAGCTGCGACGCGTTGGCCGCGGTCAGCGCCCACACGCCGTGCTCGACCTGCCGCTGGAAGAGCTGCGGTGCCATCGTTGTCTTGCCGTGCGGCGCCAGCTTCACGCCGTGGTTGTCACACCACTTCGCCATCGTCGTCAGGTTGTGCGCCAGCGCGTCCGCGTCCAGCACGACGAGCGGGCCGACGAACTCGTCGGCGAACAGGTCGAGACCCTGGTCGGCGACCTCGCCGATGGTCGAGCCGAACGTGCTCGAGGGCAGGCCCTTGAACCGCCAGTCGACCTTCTCCGACCTGATGTCCGCGACGGCCGCTAGGTCCATCTCCATCAGATGTTGCATATTTTGCAACTCCCATTGCGCGATGTGATGCTGAGTTGTGTAGCATTCGGTCTCGCCGCCGTCAACGAACACCTCTGGAGCGCGCATGCGGTTCGATCACGTCGGCGGTGTCGTGTGTCTCGGCGAGACCATGGTGATGATGGTTCCGGCTGAACCCGGTCCCGTGCATCTGGTGCGCACCTGGCACAGGGCCGTCGGGGGCGCCGAGTCCAACGTCGCCGTGCACCTCGCGCGTCTCGGCGTGCGGTCGTCGTGGGTCAGCGCCGTCGGCGACGACTCGTTCGGCCTGGCCGTGCTCGACACCGTGGGCGGGTTCGGCGTGGACGTGTCGCGGGTGCGCGTCGACCCCCACCGGCCGACCGGCCTCTACGTCAAGGAGGCCTCGCCGCACGGCAGCCCGGTGCGCTACTACCGGCGCGGGTCGGCGGCGTCGGGCATGGGGCCCGAGATGATCGACCGGCTCGGCCTCGGCTCCGGCGAGGTGGGGCTCGTGCACCTCAGCGGGATCACCGCCGCCCTGTCCGACTCGTGCCTGGAGATGATGCGTGAGCTGCTGCGCAGGCCGCGGGACGGGTTCCGCGTCTCGTTCGACCTGAACTGGCGTCCCGCCCTGTGGACCGACCGCGACCCGCGCGTGCTGCGCGAACTCGCGGACTCCGCCGACGTCGTCCTCGCCGGTTCCGACGAGGCCGAACTGGTGTGGGGCACGGGTGATCCCGCCCGGCTGCGGCGGCTGCTGCCCGGCCCGGCGTCGCTGGTGGTGAAGCAGGGCGCGGAAGGTGCCACGCTGCTCGAGGGAGGGGAGTCGTACTTCGAGCCGGCGCTGGAGGTGGAGGTCGTGGAACCGGTCGGCGCGGGTGACGCGTTCGCGGCGGGCTTCCTCGCGGCCACGCTGGCGGGCGAGGCCCCGTCGGTGCGGCTGAGGGCCGGGCACCTCCAGGCGGCCTCCGCTTTGCTCACCGCCGAGGACGTCGGAGATCCTTTGCCGGACGACGTGACGGTTCCCCTGCTGCACGCCGACCCGCGGACCTGGGCGTCCGCCCGCCTGGAGGTGTAGATGAGCCAGAGCCTCGACCGAGCGCTCACCCTGGTGAGCCAGCTCGCGACCGGACCGAAGACGCTGGACGAGCTCTCCGGCGTGATCGGCGTGCACAAGTCGACGACGCTGCGCCTGCTGCGCACGCTGGAGACGCACCGCTTCGTGCAGCGCGACGGCGTGCACCACTACCGCCTCGGCACCGCCCTGTTCGACCTCGCCAACCGCGCCCTGGAGGAACGGGACGTCCGCCGCGCCGCCGAACCGGCGTTGCGCGACCTCAACTCCCGCCTGGGCCACACCGTCCACCTCGCGTCCTACGAGGACGGTGAGGTGATCTACATCGACAAGTACGAGTCCCGGCACCAGATGCGCATGTACTCGCGCATCGGCCGCCGCGCCCCGCTGCACTGCACGGCCGTGGCCAAGATCCTGCTGGCCGACCTGCCGCCCGCCACCCTGCGGAAGGTGCTGGCGGGCATGGAGTTCCCGCGCCTGACCGAGAACACCATCCCCGGCCCCGCCGAGTACCTCGCCGAGCTGGAACGCGTGCGCGCCAACGGCTACGCCGTCGACAACTCCGAGCACGAGGACTTCATCCACTGCATCGCCGCGCCGATCAGGGGCGCCCGCGGCGAGGTGCTCGCGGCCGTGTCGATGTCCGTGCCGAAGGTGCTGCTCGACTTCGACGGCCTGCTGTCCCACCTGCCCGACCTGCTCGCCACCGCCGAGGCTGCCTCGGTCGAGTGCGGTTACGTTCCGAGATAAGGGGATTTCCGTTGTCCAAGGTTGAGATCAAGACCGCTGACGCGCCGCAGCCGGTGGCCCGTTTCTCCCAGGGTGTGCGCAAGGGCAACATCCTGCAGGTGGCGGGCCAGGTCGCGTTCGACCCGAAGTCCGGCGAGATCGTCGGCACCACCGTCGCCGAGCAGACGCGCCAGACGTTCGCGAACCTGAACGCCGTCCTCGCCGCCGGTGGCGCGTCCATCGACGACGTGGTGATGATCCGCGTCTACCTCACCGACACGGCGCACTTCGCCGAGCTGAACGAGGTCTACGGCGAGTTCGTCACCGACCCGGCTCCGGCCCGCACCACCGTGTACGTGGGGCTCCCGGCGGGGCTGCTCGTGGAGATCGACGCACTGGCGGTCGTCGACTGACGACCGGGGACGGCTCGTCCCCGGCGTGGTGGTCGAGCGACCGGACTGCTCCTTCGTCGCGTGGGCCGAACCCGTGGTGGCGCCGTGCTGAGCTGTTCGTCGCAACGGCGGCCCCGAGTCTCAGCTGGACTCCGGGCCGCCGTGGGCGTTGTGACACCATCCGCGCATGAAGTGGTACGCGGACAGACCTGTCAGGTTCACGCGTCAGCTGATCGCCGACCTCCTCGCCGCCGGCTGGGTCGCGCTCTGGATCTGGGTGGCCACCACCGTCCACGACCGGGTGCTCGAACTGCGCGCGCCGGGGGACGGGCTGGTCGACGCGGGCGGCAGCATTCGCGACGCCTTCACCAACGCGGCCGGCAAGGCCAGGGGTGTTCCGTTCGTCGGGGAGGACCTGGCGGGAGCGCTCGGCAACGGCAGCAAGGCCGGCGAGACGCTCACCGACGCGGGCAACGCGCAGATCGGCGTGGTCGAGGACTCCGCGTTCTGGCTCGCCGCCGCCCTGGTCGTGGTTCCCGTGCTGTTCCTGCTCGTCACGTGGCTGCCGGTCCGGCTCCGGTACGCGCGCAAGGCCGCGAACACCGCGCGGTTGCGCGACAAGCCGGACCTGCTGGCGCTGAGAGCGCTCACATCGTTGTCGCCGCGGGAGCTCGGCGGGTTCGACGGTGATCCCGCCGTCGCCTGGAGGACGGGGGACGCGGACGTGATCGACGAACTGGCCCGGCGCCAGCTGGCCTCGGTGGGGGTGCGGGCATGATCGCCCTGTCGGTGGTCGCCGCGGTGGTGGCGATGTGCGCGGTGGCCGTGTCGTTGTGGCAGGCCCGTGAAGCGAAGAGGGCGCAGGCCGCGGCGAAGCAGTCGCAGGAGGCCGCGACCAAGGCGCAGGAGGAGGCGCAGGCCGCGCGCAAGGCCGTCGAGCAGGCCACGGCGAGCGCCTTCCAGGCCAGGACCGCGGCCGAGGAGGCCAAGAAGGCGGCGGCCAAGGCCGAGGAGGCCGTCGGGAAGGCCGCGCTGGAGGCCTCGGCGTCGCGGATGCTCGCGGACGAGGCGCAGCTCAGCGCGCACCAGGTGACGGTGCGGCTCGACGAGATCACCGTGCTGCTCGCGGCCGAGCGCAGCCGGGCGGGCATGCCCGCGTTCGCCATCACGCCCGGTGCGCCGGACGAGTTCCGGCTGAGCTACTCCGGCGGACCCGCGGTGATCGAGCAGCTGACGGTCTCGGTGGTGCCGGGGAGCCGGGTGCTCGGGTTGTCGCAGCACGACGAGCCGCCCGTGGAACACCTCGACGTCGGACCGCTCCACACCGGGTCGGCCATCACGTTCCGCGCCGCCACCGGGCAGCGGGCCAGCGCGGTGTTCCAGGTGAGGGCCGAGCCGTGGGAACCGGTCGTGGTGCGCGCCGAGTGATCGTCCAGGTGGCCGAGGCCGGCGAACCGTGCGAACGCTGCGGTGCGCCGGGCGAGGGCGGGGTGGCGCAGTTCGCCGAGGACGGCGAGCTGCGGTGGCGGGACGAGTGGGAGTGCACCGCCTGCCACGTCACCTCGTGCGAACGGGGAAGTGGCTCGCCGCCGTGGATCCGCGACGCGATCCTGGCGCGGCACGGCTCGTACCGGTTGACGCTCGGCGATCGCGACGCCGCGGGAGTCGCGAAGGTCCTCCGCGACGTGCTCCGGCTCACGGTCCCCGAGGTGCGGGACGCGTTGCGGGCGTTGCGGGGTGCCGGCTACGAGGGCACCTGCGTGGAGCTCGCGCTCGTAGCCGGCCTGGCCGGTCTGGAGCCGCCGGTCAGTACACGGGGCCGGTGAACTTCTCGCCCGGTCCCTGACCCGGCTCGTCCGGCACCGCGGACGCCTCGCGGAAGGCGCGCTGCACCGACTGCAGGCCGTCCTTGAGCGGGGCGGCGTGCGGGCCGAGGTACTCCGAGGTGGCCGTGACCAGGCCGGCCAGGCCCGTGATCAGGCGGCGGGCCTCGTCGAGGTCGCGGCGCGGGGAGTTGTCGGGGTCCGGGTCGGCGAGGCCGAGGCGCTCGGCGGAGGCGGACAGCAGCATCACCGCGGCCCGGCTGATCACCTCGATGCTGGGGACGTCGCCCAGGTCGCGGATGTCGTCTTCAAGCGGATCGGTCACGTCCACATTCAAGCAAGAGCCCTGGCAGGACCGACGTCACAGGCCGCGATTCGGGGGTTGACAAGAGCGTCTGCTAGTATTTCCGACGCGACCAGCTCTCGTTAGTGCGAGAGCGGCAAGTGGAGCCCCGCTCCCACCCGCGATCACCGCTTCTTGAGGTGGCCGGGTCCGGTCCTCCTGGCAGTCAGGCGCACGGGCGTCGGACGGTGCAGGTTTGTGATCGGTCGGAAGCGGGCCCTGTCGTCGACATCGACGACGGGGCTCTTGTCTTTGGCGCAAACGAGTCTCAAAGGACGTGAATGACAAGTCCCTCGAACCGCGGTGCTCCCGTCAGCACCGAGCCGCGCATCAACGACCGCATTCGGGTGCCGGAAGTTCGTCTGGTCGGGCCGAATGGTGAGCAGGTCGGGATCGTTCGCATCGAGGACGCGCTCCGACTCGCGCAGGAAGCGGATCTCGACCTCGTCGAGGTCGCCGCTCAGGCTCGCCCGCCGGTCTGCAAGCTCATGGACTACGGCAAGTTCAAGTACGAGACCGCGCAGAAGGCCCGCGAGTCGCGTCGGAACCAGCAGCTGACGGTCATCAAGGAGCAGAAGCTCCGCCCGAAGATCGACCCGCACGACTACCAGACGAAGAAGGGCCACGTGGCCCGCTTCCTCTCACACGGGAACAAGGTCAAGGTGACCATCATGTTCCGCGGTCGTGAGCAGTCGCGCCCCGAGCTCGGCTACAGGCTTCTGCAGAAGCTGGCGGAGGACGTCGCGGAGCTGGGCTTCGTCGAGTCGAACCCCAAGCAGGACGGCCGCAACATGATCATGGTGTTGGCGCCGCACAAGAACATCAAGCCGCGCGTGGTCAAGCACGACGACGACGCGCCCGAGGCGGACACCGCTTCGGACGAGGCGTAGGACGCACGCCCGCCCCCGACCCGGTGGGTGCACGAGACGAGGACGGAAATGCCGAAGAACAAGACGCACAGCGGGACCTCGAAGCGCTTCAAGGTCACCGGCAGCGGCAAGATCCTCCGGGAGAAGGCCGGCAAGCGCCACATCCTGGAGAAGAAGTCCAGCAAGGTGACGCGTCGCATGAGCGGCACCGCGGTCGTGTCGGAGAACGACGCCCCGCGCATCAAGAAGCTGCTCGGTCTCTGACCCGCTTCGACACCCCCAGCTAACTCGGGAAACCGGCCCCCGACGCCGATTTCCCATGAGATCGACAGGATGGACCCGTGGCACGCGTCAAGCGGGCTGTAAACGCCCAGAAGAAGCGTCGTACCACCCTTGAGCTGGCGAGCGGTTACCGCGGCCAGCGCTCGAGGCTGTACCGCAAGGCCAAGGAGCAGGTGCTCCACTCGCTCAACTACGCGTACCGCGACCGCCGTGCGCGCAAGGGCGACTTCCGCAAGCTGTGGATCCAGCGCATCAACGCCGCTGCCCGCGCGAACGGGATGACCTACAACCGCCTGATCCAGGGCCTGCGCCTGGGCGGCGTCGAGGTCGACCGCAAGATCCTCGCGGACCTCGCCGTCACCGACGCCACCGCTTTCGCGGCGCTGGTCGAGATCGCCCGTGGCGCGCTCCCGACCGACGTGAACGCTCCGGCCGGGGACAAGGCCTGAGCCAGCACGTCAGCGGGCACAACCGACCCGAGGCAGCTCCGTTCACCGAACGGACGCCTCGGGTCGTTGCTGCTCGCCACCTGACCCGCCGCCAGGGCCGCGACAAGGCAGGCCGTTTCCTCGTCGAGGGCGCCCAGGCCGTGCGCGAGGCACTCGCCTGGACCTCCGGCGCGGTGCACGAGCTGTTCGTCACGGCGACGGCCGCGGAGCGCAACGCCGACCTGCTGCGGTCCGCCTCGGACAGGGGCATCCGCATCAGCGAGGTCGACGACAAGGCCGCCGCCTCGTTGTCGGAGACCGTGACGCCCCAGGGCCTGATCGCGGTCTGCGACGTCGTGCCGCAGCCCCTCGAAGCCGCGCTGCGGGGCACCCCGCGCCTGGTCGCCGTCCTGCACGGCGTCTCCGACCCCGGCAACGCGGGCACCGTCACGCGGGTGGCCGACGCGGCCGGCGCCGACGCGGTGATCTTCGCGGGCGACACGGTCGACCCGCACAACGGCAAGTGCGTGCGCGCCTCCACCGGCTCGCTGTTCCACCTGCCGATCGCGCGGTCCCGCGACGCCGACGAGGTCTTCGCCGCCTGCCGCGCGGCGGGCCTGCGGCTCGTCGCCGCCGACGGGTACGCGGAGCACGACCTGGTCGAGGCCTCCGCGAGGGGCGAGCTGAAGCACCCCACCGCGTGGGTGTTCGGCAGCGAGGCGCACGGCCTGCCCGACGACGTCGTGGCGAAGCTCGACACCTCGCTCAAGGTGCCGCTGTACGGCGCCGCCGAGAGCCTGAACCTCGCGACGGCGGCCGCAGTGTGCCTCTACGCCTCCGCGCGGGACCACCGGAATTGAGCTGACGGGTCACGGGCGCGCGGCTACTGTGCGCCCGTGCGCGAACCCGAGATCGAACTCCTGTGCTCCCAGTTGGCCTCCTACTACGTCTTCCCGGACGTCGCCGAAGAGATCGCGAAGGTCCTGCGGAGCCGCCTGGATGAGGGCGCTTACTCCGATGTGGACGATGACGCGGAGTTCGCGGCGCTGGTGACGGCGGACCTCCAGAGCGTCAACGGCGACAAGCACCTGCGCCTGCTCCACAGCGCCGAAGAGGTGCCCGAGACCGGCGAGGAGTCGGCCTTCGACCCGGTGGCGTACCGGAAGGAGGCCGAGCTCGACGCGTTCGGCATCCACAGGGTCGAGCGGCTGGAAGGCAACGTCGGCCTGCTCGACCTGCGCCTGCTGCACGACGCCGAGATCGCCACCCCGGCCTACGTCGCCGCGATGAACCTCGTCGCGCACACCGACGCGTTGATCATCGACCTGCGCAACAACCGCGGTGGTGACCCGCACACGGTCGCGTTGGTCTGCAGCTACCTGTTCGACGAACCGGTGCACCTCAACGACATCTACAACCGCCCGGACGACACCACGCGGCAGTTCTGGACGCTGCCGCACGTGCCGGGCCCGAAGTTCGGCGGCAAGAAGCCGGTCTACGTCCTCACGAGCAGCCGCACGTTCTCCGGCGCCGAGGAACTGAGCTACAACCTGCAGCAGAACGAGCGCGCCACCCTCATCGGCGAGACCACGAAGGGCGGAGCGCATCCCGGCGACCGCTACCGGGTCGGCCCGCACCTCAAGTCCGCTGTGCCGAACGGGCGCGCGATCAACCCGGTCTCCGGCACCAACTGGGAGGGCGTGGGAGTGGTCCCGCACATCCAGGTGCCCGAGGACTCCGCCTTCGAGGTCGCCTACGAGAAGGCGACCTCGAAGGCGCCACACCACTAGTCCAGCCGGGCGGTCAGCTCGCGGACGAGCGGATCGGTGCCGGACGGCTTGTTCTGGCGCCGCAACGCCTCCGACAGCATCGACAGCACGTTGGAGACCTGGTGGTCGTCGGGCAGCAGCGATGCGGCCCGGCGCGCCTCCGCCTCCGCGCCCTCGGCGTCGTCGGCGTTGAGCAGCACGTGCGCCGACTTCAGCACCACGAACACCCGCCAGCCCGCGTCGCCCAGCGACACCACCAGGGCCTCGGCCTCGCGGTACTGCTTCATCGCCAGCGCGAACTCGCCGACCTGACCGTGCACCCAGGCGCGGATCGCGGCGATCTCCGCCCGCCGGCGCGTGACCTCCTGCTCGTCGTCGAGCAGCGGCAGCAACGCCTCCGCCTCGTCGACGGCCGCGCGGGTCTCGGTCACCTCCTCGTCGGGCAGGTTCGACGCGAGCTCGACCAGCGAGCCGATCGCCTCCGAGAGGTTGCCCTCCTGCTGCCACAGCGCGGCACCCGCGCGCCAGGACGCCGTCGCCTCGTCGTGCTTGCCGAGCCCGCCCTGCACGGACGCGAGCGCGTCGAGCAGGAACGCCCGGCGGCCCGTCTCCTCGGGCGGCAGCAGTTCGGTCGCCTCGCGCAGGTACCGTTCCGCAGCCGGCAGCTCGCCCAGCTTGCGGCACACCTGCCCGAGCCGGAACACCACCTGCAGCCGCAGGTCCTCCTGACCCTCCTGCAGCAGCCGCAACGACTCCTCGAGGACCTCGGCGGCCTCGACGAACCGGTCCGTCTGCACGTACCCGCCGCTCAGCGCGAAGCAGAAGTGCGCGGTGTGGCCGGGGGTGAGGTGCACGCGCGAGATCGCCACGGCCTCGCGGAGGTCGCCCAGGCAGGCACCCTCCTGGTCGAGCTCCTGGATCGCCGCGACCTGGTACCAGCGCGCCTCGGAGGACTCGGGCAGCGGGAACGCCGACACGTACTCGCGTGCCGTCGCGATCGCCTCCGGGACCTTGCGCAGGACGGTCTCCAGCCGCAGCTTCAGCCGGTAGCCCTCGAAGCGGGCGTTCGGCCGCAGGTCACCGGACATGGCGTCGAGGACGTCCGCGTACGCGCCTTCGAGGTCCTGCTGCCGGGCCCTGTGCTCCGCCGCCTCGACCAGGACCCTGCCGCGCAGCTCCGGAACGTCCAAAGAGGACGCCAGTGCGAGCATCTCGCCCGCCTCGTCGTGCGCGTGGTCGTCGTCGAGCAGCTCGGCCAGCGTCAGGGCGGCGACCGTCCTGGTGTAGTCGGACGTCGCCTCGGCGAGGCACCTCTCGGCGATCTCGCGGCCACCTTCGAGGCCCATCGCGAGCCGCGCCTGGTACCGCAGCGCGAGGTCGGCGGGCAGCGCGGCCAGCAGCCGGTCGAAGGCCTCCCGGTCGAACGGCACCAGCCCTGTCGTCATCCGCCGGATGCCCGCGTGCGCCGCGAGGTCGGGCGGCAGCAACGGGTCCATGTCCGCGGGCAGCGAGTCGAGCATCCGCCGCGCCTTGACGAAGTCGCCCTGCTCGTACAGCGCCAGCATCGACTCGGCGATCTCCACCGGGTCACCGGTGACGGGCGGCTCCTCGGCGGGAGCGGCCACCGGCGCCGACGGCACCGCCAGTTCGACGGCCGGGTAGTCGGCCTGCTCGAGCGCCCTGGTCACCCGCTCGACCCACGCCGGCGTGCCGTTGCGCTCGTCGAACTGCTCCGCGAGCTGCACGGCCCGCTTCGACAGCCGGTCGAGCAGCTCGGCGGCCGTCCGCGTGCCGACGGCCGGCACCTCGAAGACCGTGTCGGCCGGAAGGCGCTGCAGCAGAACGGAAGCGCACTCGGCGAACGACATCTCGTCGGCGGGCAGCTGCGTGGCCTTCACCTTGTGCAACGACCGGCGCAGGATGTCCTCGCCGCGCGAGAGGTTGCCCGTCAGCGCGCAGAACCGGATGTGCTCGTGCACGTACGAGGTGATCTCGTCGTCCTTGATCAACCGGTACGCGGCCGTGTGCGCGTGCGCTGCCTTCTCGACGTCGCCGATCTCCAGCAACGGCCACAGCAGCGCGGTCAGGATGCCCTGCGGCTGCGTCGCGCAGCCGCTGTGGCCCGACAGGCCCTCCCAACCGTGCGCGGCGGCCTCCTGGTGGCGGCCGAGGCGCGCGAGCATCCAGACCTGTTCCTCGACCACGCACGCCTCGCAGTCCGCCATCGGCCCGCGTTCGGTGGCGAGGTAGCGCCCGAGGTGCTCGGCGAGCCCGGTCATGTCACCGACGTGGTAGGCGTACTCGGCACGGGCCCCGTGCACCGGCTGCACGGAGAAGCCGAGCTTGGCGTAGCGGTCCGCGAGCTGCGCGATCACGGCCCGCAGCTGCTCCAGCGAGAACCGCGGGTCGCGGCGCAGCCCCGTCGCGATCCACTTGTGCGACCAGTTGAGCGAGTGGACCTCGTACTCGTTGAACGCCTCCGGGTCCTTCTCCTCCGCGGCCCGCACCCACGCGAACGGCGCGAGCATCAGGTCGTAGCGCGACAGGTAGTACGCCGAGTCGATCATCGCGATCCGGCACGAGACCCCGAGCGGCAGGTGCCCGAGCGCGTCGGACATCCGCGCCGCCCGTTCCAGCGCCTCGTGCTTCGGCATGCCCGTCGGCATGTTGTACGCGTCGAGGAACGCTCTTTCCGCGTCCTCAGCGGTGAAGTCGGCCATGTTCACTTGCCCCCAACGGCGCGGTCGAGAAGTTCCAGGAACGAGCGGTTGAGCGCCGCCGTGTCCTTCGGTCGCATCGCCCTCCGAGCCTGCAGGACGGCGTGCACGTACAGGGATTCGAGCGTCAGCTCCACGAGCGACGGGTCGTTCAGCCGCGACAGCCGCTGCACCAGCGGGTTGCGGCAGTTGAGCACCAGCTGCTCCGGCCGTGACGACGACGAGCCCGCGGTCAGCTGCCCCAGCAGCTCCGCCCACAGCGGGTCCGCCACCTCCTCGGCGGTCTGCTCGGTGTCGAGCTTGCGCTGCTGCTCGGCGTTGGTGATCAGCAGCGCGGGCAGCGAGACCGGGTCGAAGTCGCGGATCACCGCGTCGCAGTCGTGCCGGTCCAGCGCCGCCGCTCCCTCGGACAGCCGCAGCCGCAACGCCGTCTCGATGCCGGGTTCGGGATCGGCGAGCGCCGCCAGCAGTTCCGTGGGCGCGACCCGGCGCGCGACGGACGCGCCGTCGAGCGCGCTGAGCCGGTTCAGCAGCTCCAGGTCGTAGGCGTAGCCCGCGTTGACCAGGCCCAGGCCCTGCGCGGCCGCGACCGGCGCGAGCTGGTGGAACTCGTCGACGTCCGGGATGTAGAGGATCGCGCCGTGCTTGCGCTTGAACTGCCGCAACGGGATCGGGCCGTCGGTGGTCTCGAACGGCAGCCAGCGCTCGACCAGCCGCAGCATCTCGTCGTCCGAGCGCGCCAGCGACTTGATGCCGAGGTGGTGCGCCGCGAGCAGCTCACCGGCGCGGCGCGGCTCGAGGGCGTCCAGCCTGATCAGCCAGTCGCGGATCTGCTCGCCCAGCTCCTCGCGCACCGCCAGCAGCATCTCGTCCTGGTACAGCGACTCGCGCGACGCCGTGGGCCTGATCGCGGACGCGTCGACCACGCACCGCACGAAGTACGCCCAGTCCGGCAGCAGGCCCTCGACGTTGTCGCCGACCAGCATCCGCTTCAGGTAGACCCGGTGCGTCTGGCGCGTTCCGGGGTGGACCCCGGACGGCAGCACGAACGCGACACCGGTCAGGCCCGCCGCCTCGACCTCGATCGGGATCGCCTCGAACGGCGTGAACCCGAAGACCTGCTCGCAGTACTCGGAGAGGTCGGCGTCCTCTGCGGCGTCAAGGCTGTCCCACGGGCGCACGCCACGGGTCACCCGAGCGCCGTCCAGCGTCACCGCGGCCGGCAGCAGGTCTCCGTAGTCCACCACCAGCGGCCGCACGACGTCCGCTTCGAGCCAGTGCTCGTTGCCGCGTGACGCGCTCATGCTCACCGTCGTGCCGACCGGCACGTCACCGTCTACTGCGGACACCGTGTAGTTGCCCGAGGAATCGGCCTCCCAGCGCACGCCCGGACCGCCGCGCGCGGACCGCGTGACCACCGTCACGGAGGAGGCGACCAGGAAGCACGACAGCATGCCGACGCCGAACTGACCGAGGAACCCCTCGCGGGCGAACCCCAGGTCGTCGCGCTTCGACGTGCGGCCGAGCGTGGACAGCAGCTCGTGGACCTCGGTCTCGGTGAGCCCCACACCGGTGTCGGTGATCGTCAGGACCGGACCGCAGGTGATCGTGACGTCTGCGGGGCACGACGGGTCGAGCTCACGCCTCGCCGTGATCGCGTCGACGGCGTTCTGCAGCAGTTCCCGCACGTAGACGCGCGGACTGCTGTACAGGTGGTGGCTGAGCAGGTCGATGATGCCGCGCAGGTCGACGCGGAAGGTGTGCGACATGATGCCGCCATCCTAGGGACGGCGGCGGGCCCGTGCCGCCGTTTAACGGCAACGTCCGGAAGCGGCCGGCAGCGCACCCACTAGGATCGGCCTGCTGAATACCTGATGTCCCTGTGTGGATCAAAACCTGGGAGCTGTCCGCCAACCATGTCCGGAGCCAACGACCCGTACGACCCGAAGCAGGTCGCGGCGCTGTCGGCCGAGAACCTCGACGCGGCCGTGCAGAAGGCCCGCGAGGCGTTCGCCGGAGCCGCCGACCTCGAGGCGCTCGCCGCGGTCAAGCCCGGCCACCTCGGTGACCGGTCGCCCGTCCTGCTGGCGCGCCGCGAGATCGGTGCCCTGCCCCCCAAGGCCAAGGCCGAGGCCGGCAAGCGGGTGAACGAGGCGCAGTCCGCGATCAAGACCGCGTTCGACGAGCGCTTCGCCGTGCTCCAGGTCGAACGCGACGAGCGGGTGCTGCGCGAGGAGTCCGTCGACGTCACGCTGCCCTGGGACCGCTTCCCGCGCGGCGCGCGCCACCCGATCACCACGCTCGCCGAGCGCATCGGTGACGTCTTCGTGGCCATGGGCTACGAGATCGCCGAGGGCCCCGAGCTCGAGACCGAGTGGTTCAACTTCGACGCGCTGAACTTCGGCAAGGACCACCCGGCCCGCTCGATGCAGGACACGTTCTACATCGCGCCGGGTGACTCGCAGCTCGTCCTGCGCACGCACACCTCGCCCGTGCAGGCCCGCACGCTGCTGGAGCGCGAGCTGCCGGTGTACGTCGTGTGCCCCGGCCGGACGTTCCGCACCGACGAGCTCGACGCGACCCACACCCCGGTGTTCCACCAGGTCGAGGGCCTCGCGGTCGACAAGGGCCTGACGATGGGCCACCTCAAGGGCACGCTCGACGCGTTCGCGCGCTCGATGTTCGGCGAGGACTCGAAGACCCGCCTGCGCCCCAGCTTCTTCCCCTTCACCGAGCCGTCGGCCGAGGTCGACGTGTGGTTCCCGGAGAAGAAGGGCGGCGCCGGCTGGGTCGAGTGGGGCGGCTGCGGCATGGTCAACCCCAACGTGCTGCGCGCCTGCGGCGTGGACCCGGACGTCTACTCCGGCTTCGCCTTCGGCATGGGCCTGGAGCGCACGCTGCAGTTCCGCAACGGCCTTCCCGACATGCGCGACATGGTCGAGGGCGACGTCCGCTTCACCCAGCCATTCGGAACGGAGGCCTGATCCGGTGCGCATCCCGGTCAGCTGGCTGGTCGAACACCTCGGTTTCGACGAAGTCCCCACGCCCGACGAGCTCGCCGACGCGTTCACCCGCATCGGCATCGAGGTCGAGGAGGTGAGCCCGCTCGGTCCCGTGACCGGCCCGGTCGTCGCCGGCCGCGTCGTCGAGATCGAGGAGCTCACCGAGTTCAAGAAGCCGATCCGCTACTGCAAGGTCGAGGTCGGTCCCGAGCAGACCAACCAGATCATCTGCGGCGCCACGAACTTCGTCGAGGGCGACTCGGTCGTCGTCGCGCTGCCCGGCGCCGTCCTGCCCGGTGGCTTCGCGATCTCCGAGCGCAAGACCTACGGCCGCGTGTCGCAGGGCATGATCTGCGCCGCCGACGAGCTCGGCATCGGCGACGACCACTCCGGCATCCTCGTGCTGCCCACCGGCACCGCGCAGCCCGGCGACGACGCCCTGGAGCTGCTCGGCCTGAACGACACGGTGCTCGAGCTCGCGCCGACCCCGGACCGCGGCTACGCGTTCTCGGTCCGCGGCCTGGCCCGCGAGATCGCCTGCGCGCTCGACGTGCCGTTCGGCGACCCGGGCCTCGTCGAGATCCCCGAGCCCGAGGGCGAGGCGTGGCCGGTCACCATCGAGGACCGCGCCGGCTGCTCGCGGTTCGTGGCGCGCCGGGTCACCGGTGTCGACCCGACCGCGCCGACGCCGTGGTGGATGCGCCGCCGCCTGATGCTCGCGGGCATGCGCTCGATCTCGCTGCCGGTCGACGTCACCAACTACGTGATGCTCGAGCTCGGCCAGCCGCTGCACGCGTTCGACGCCGCCTCCCTGTCCGGAGCGCTGACCGTGCGTCGCGCCCTGGCGGGGGAGAAGCTGACGACGCTGGACGACTCGGTGCGCGCCCTCGACACCGACGACATCGTCATCGCCGACGACTCCGGGGTCATCTCGCTGGCCGGTGTCATGGGCGGCGCGTCCACGGAGGTCGGCGACACCTCGTCCGACATCCTGCTGGAGGCCGCGAACTGGGACCCGGCGTCCATCGCGCGCACGGTCCGCCGCCACAAGCTGCCGTCCGAGGCCGCGAAGCGCTTCGAGCGCACCGTCGACCCGGCGCTGGCACCCGTGGCGCTGGAGCGGGCCGCGAAGCTGCTCAACCACTACGCCGAGGGCCAGATCAAGCCCGGCCGCACCGACGTGGGCGCGTTCGCGCTGCCCGAGCCGGTGTCGATGCCGATCGACCTGCCCGACCGCATCGCCGGCGTCCGCTACGCCCGCGGCGTGACGGCCCGTCGTCTCGGCCAGATCGGCTGCCAGGTCTCGGTGACCACCTCGGAGGAGGGCCAGACGATCGTCACGGCCGTGCCGCCGACGTGGCGCGCGGACCTCGTGCAGCCCGCCGACCTGGTGGAGGAGGTGCTGCGGCTGGAGGGCTACGACACGATCCCGTCCGTCCTGCCGCCCGCCCCCGCCGGTCGCGGCCTGACCGAGCAGCAGCGCCGCCGCCGCACGGTGTGGCGCACGCTGGCCGAGGACGGTTTCGTCGAGGTCAAGCCGTTCCCGTTCATCGACCCGTCGGTGTTCGACGCGTTCGGCCTGCCGGAGGACGACGTCCGCCGCAACACGGTCGGCGTGCTGAACCCGTTGGAGGCGGACAAGAACGTCCTCGCGACGACCCTGCTGCCCGGCCTGCTGGAGACGTTGCAGCGCAACCTCTCCCGGGGTGCTCGCGACGTCGCGCTCTACAACGTCGCCCAGGTGACGCTGCCGCGCGCGCAGCAGGTCCCGGTTCCCGCGCTCGGCGTCGACCGCCGTCCCACCGAGGCGGAGGTGGCCTCGATGCAGGCCGCGCTGCCGCAGCAGCCGCTGCACGTCGCCGGTGTGCTCACGGGCCACCGCGAGCTGGCCGGCTGGTGGGGCAAGGGCCGCCAGGCCGACTGGTCGGACGCCGTCGAGGCCGCCCGCCGCGTGGGTGCCGCCTACGGCGTGACGCTGCGCGTCGTGGCTTCGGACCTGCTCCCGTGGCACCCCGGCCGCTGCGCCGAGCTGCGCGTGGGCGACTGGCCCGTCGGCCACGCGGGCGAGCTGCACCCGAAGGTCGTCGAGAAGCTGGGCCTGCCCAAGCGGACCGTGGCGTTCGAGCTCGACCTCGACGCCCTGCCGCTCGACGACCACCGCCCCGCCCCGGTCGTGTCGGCGTACCCGCCGGTGCTGCTGGACGTGGCGCTCGTCGTGGACGCCTCCGTGCCGGTGCAGTCGGTGTCGGAGGTCCTCCGCGCGTCCGCCGGCGACCTGCTGGAGGACATCCGGTTGTTCGACGTCTACACGGGTGAGCAGCTGGGCGAGGGCAAGAAGTCGCTCGCGTACTCCTTGCGCTTCCGCGCCCCGGACCGCACGCTGACGGTGGAGGAGGCGGCCGCGGCCCGCGACACCGCCGTGGCCGCCGCCGGCGAACGCCTGGGCGCGGCGCTGCGCGCCTGACCGGTCACACGCCGTGAGGCCCGAGGTTCTCCCGGAATCTCGGGCCTTTCCGCGTCATGAGGCCTCCGACCTCCAGTCCGCGTACGCGGGTAACCGATCCATGCCGGATGGCAACAGTGCCGGCCGGGCCCTCGTTCTCCTGACTTGTGCACGCTGTGTAGTGGTTGAGCGTTCTCCAGACTTGGTGCCCTACCCACCGGGCACCACCCCAGGAGAACCCCATGCGCAAGCGCACCGCAGTCATCGCCGCAGTCGCCGTCGTCGCCGTCGGCGGCGGCATCGCCTACGCCGCGTGGTCGAGCTCCGGCGCCGGTTCCGGCTCCGTCGGCTCCACCGCTGAGGTCAACTCGACGATCAGCGGGGTCGACGGCGCGGGCGGTCTGTACCCCGGCCACACCGTCAGCTTCCAGGTGACCATCAACAACCCGAACGACTACCCGGTCAAGGTCACCGGTATCTCCGCGGGCGCTTCCGCTCTCGTCAACGGGTGCGCTGAAGGCACCGTCACGAGCCCCGCGGTCACCAACCCGGCCGGCGCGATCGCTCCCGGTGCGACCGGCACCTACACGCTCCAGGCGACCATGAACACCGACGCCGGCGACGCCTGCAAGTCCCAGTCGTTCACGATGCCGCTCACCGCGACGCTCTCCTCGGCTGCCTGAGCCATGCGCCGCGCCCTGGTCGTGCCCGCCGTGCTGCTGGTGCTCTCACCGGTCAGCAGTGCGGCGAACAGCCCCGGCAAGGCCTTCACGATCGCGGACGCCGGCACGGCGAAGGGGTTGGTCCCCGGTGGGACGGTGATCCGCGAGGTGCGGGTCACCAACCCCGGCAACCAGGACATCAAGGTCATCCGGCTCGACACCTCGGTCGGGCGCCCCTCCCCGAACTGCCCGGCGAACGCCGTGACCGTCGCCCCGCTGGCGGCACCGGTCGTCATCGCCAGGAACAGGTCCGCCGACGTGCCGCTGACCGTCCGCATGGCGGCGTCGGCACCGGACGCCTGCAAGAACCTCACCTTCCCCCTCACCTACTCGGGAACGGCGATCAAGCCATGACCAGCTACAGGGAACTCGTCCGTCGGCGGTCCGTGCGCCGAGGCGTCATCGTCTTCGTGGCCGCCACGGCCGCGCTCGGCTCGGGCGTCGCCTACGCGGCGTGGACGAGCTCCGGCACCGGCAACGCCACGGCCACCGCGGCCACGGCGCAGGCCCCGGTGGTGTCCGGCGGCGCGGTCACCACCGGTCTGCTCTACCCCGGTGCGACCGGCAACGCCGCCGTCAGCGTCAAGAACCCGAACGCCTACCCGGTGAAGGTCACCTCGGTCGCGCTCGTGCCGGGAAGCGCGCTGGAGTGCGCGCTCGGGTTCGTCACGAGCGCCCCCATGACGCAGATCGCCTCCGGTGCCACCGCCACCGTGGAGTTGACCGGCGCCGTGACGATGGGCAACGCCGACAACAGCTGCCAGGGCAAGACCTTCTCCATCCCGGTCACCGTCACGATCGCGAGCGCGTGATGCGCACCGTGATCGCCGGAGCGGCGGTGCTGTGCCTCCTCGCGGCGCAGCCCGCCTCGGCGGCTTGGACCACCGGAGGACAGGGAGCCGCCGGCGCCGAGGCAGGTCGGCTTGCCACGCCCACCCCGACCTGTGCGAACAGGACGGTGCGGTGGCCGGCGGTAGGTGGGAGTGCCACCTACGCCGTGCACTTCGCCAACGGCAACACCTACCAGCCCACGCCGGACGTCGTGACAAGCGGGACGACAGCCCAAGCGCCGGGCAGGGTCAACGTCCTCGTGAAGGCCGTCGTCGGCTCGTGGTCCACCTCGGCCGAGTCGGCCGGAAAGATCTGTTCCTGATAATTCGCTCGATCGGCTGAATCCCGTTCGCCGGGATTGGGAATCAAACCAGCAGGTGGTGGCCCTGCGCGGCTGTCAAGGTGCCGAAGGTCCCTCATTACAAGGGGAAATCGGCGCCCGTCAGACGCTTGCGCAGTACGTGAAGCTTCTCCAAGATTGGCGACGCGGCCCGCTGGGGCCGAGGGGCGAAGCGATGAACCACCGGGCGAGTTGGTCGCCGGTCCGGTGGGGAGCTAGAGGCGAACCCACCGCCTGGAGCAACAACTCTGGAGAGTTGCGCCATGCGTAATCTGGGTCCGCGCCTCGAGGTCGCCGTGTCCTTGACGATCCTCATGGTCGGTGCGGCGGTCGTGGCGGCCATGCACCTGACGTGGCCCGAACCCCGCATGCCCGCGATGGCGTACTCCGTCAGCAGCGGTGAGTCGGGGATGCAGCAGCTCAAGCCGTTCGAGATCAACGACATCTCCGGCGCTGCCGTGGAGCTCGAGCCCGGTGCCGAGGGTGAGCGCAAGGTGCGCCTGTCGAACCCGAACCCCGTCGTCATCATCGTCGAGAGCCTGTCCGCGGTACCGGGGCAGCCGCTCGACGCCACGCAGCAGCGCGTCGAGGGGTGCCCGGCCGGGGTGCTGACCGTCGTGCCGCTCACCGACGTCGTGGAGATCCCCGCGGGCGGCGCTGTCGAGGTCACCATGAAGGTCCAGGTCGCGCCGGACGTGCCGGCGGCGTGCGCCGAGCTCGTCTTCCCGCTCACCTACTCGGGCCGCGCCAAGCACGGCTAGAGGTGCTTGAGGGCTTCGCGCCGGGACAGCGGCGACAGGCCCGGCCTCGCCTCGACGAACGAGCGCACCCAGCCCGGCTCGGTCTTCGCGAACTCGCGCAGCGCCCAGCCGATGCCCTTGCGCAGGAAGAAGTCCGGGTCGTCGGCGTTGGCGTCGACGCACGCGGTGAGCAGGTCCACGTCGGTCGCGCCCTTGAACCCGAGCTGGCAGATCACCGACGTCCGCCGCCGCCACCGGTCCTCGTCGGCCGACCACTCCAGCACCAGCGGCCGCACGACCTCGGGTGCCGACCGCAGCAGCGGGCCGACCCGTTTCGACGCGATCTCGTCGACGTAGTCCCACCACGCGCCGGTCACGATCATCTCGTCGAACCACGGCATCAGGTCGACGGCCTGGAATCGCCGATCACCGCTCAACGACAACGCGACGTAGCGTTCCTCGCGATAGGTCGCCTCGCGCCACAACGTCTGCACGGCGGAGAGCCACTCGTCCCGGTCCGGGATCACCGGCAGCGACTTCAGCAACGCGACCCGCGCCGGTTTCGGCACGCCCAGGAACGGCATCCCGGACTTCATGTACGCCTGCATCTCGGGCGCTTTCACCGGATCAGCGAGCTCCTCCAGGCCCGCTCGAACCGCGTCGATCAAGGAAACCTCAAGGGTCACGCCCAAACGGTATAGGCATTAGGAGTAGCCCTGTTGAGATTTATGGCCCCTTTGGTACCGAAAGTGCTAACGAACCCGCAAAACATCACTTGAACGGGGGTGACTGTGAACGGAAAGGACGCTTGACCCGGATACAGTTCGCGTTCATGCGCGTGCTCATGGTGGTGGCGGCGCTCGTGCTCGGCAGCATGGGTGCCACCAAAGCGGAAACGGTGGATTACCTCGATCTGCCGCTGGTCAACGGAAACGGTGAACAGCGGGGCGGGGTGCACCCCGATCTGCCGTACGACCGCGCCACGATCGAGCAGGCGCTGGCCTCCTACCGCGCGCGAGGCCTCGCGCCGGCGCGCTTCAAGGCGCTGTTGTGGCAGTACTGGATCGTCCGCGCCGCCGAGGACGCCGGGGTGCGGTTGTCCGAATGGGACCCGCAGCGCCCCGCCGAGCAGAACCGCTCGGTGATCTTCGCCGTCTACGACTTCTACGCGAAGCTCTACCTCACCCACCCGGACTCGTTGCGGTGGATGGGGTTCGCGAACATCGGCGCGCCGGCGTTCGCCGCCGGGATGCTGGACCTCGGTTCGGTGCCCGAGTTGCGCTGGTTCTCCACGATGCTGATGGCGATGCAGAAGCACATCTTCATGGACCTCGGCGCGATGCACGCCGCCTACCTGCACGGCGGGATCGAGGCGGTGCGGGAGATGCGCGACGCGGGCCTCATCGACGCGGAGACCACGGCGGCGTGGGCGGATCCGGCGCAGGCCGTCATGGAGTTCTCGTCCCGCGAGCAGAACCTGGTGATCGCGGGCCAGTTCAGCCGCATGCGGTCGCGGTTGCTGCCGCCCGGCGAGGTCGTCACGTACGCGATCACCGTCGCCGGTCCGATGCCCGTCCCCGGTGGCAGGACGCCCGCGCAGTACCGGCCGTTGTTCGGCGGCCCGCTGCCCGCGTTCAACTACGCGGACCGGGAAGCGCGCTGGGACTTCCTGAGCAACGACACGGTTCCGGCGTACGAACGCCTTTCCCGCGACGCCGTGCACAGGATCGTGCAGCGGCCGTTCGCGGACCGGGTCGCGGAGTACCGCGCCGCGGCCCGGCTGCTCGACCTGCTGCCGTTCCGCGGTTCCGGGGTGCAATCGCAGCCGTCGAAGTAGGCTGCTGACCATGACGTCGTACGACTACGACCTGATCGTCATCGGCTCTGGTCCTGGCGGCCAGAAAGCGGCGATCGCGGGTGCGAAACTGGGCAAGCGCGTGGCGATCATCGACAAGCAGGAGATGGTCGGTGGCGTCTGCGCGAACACGGGAACCATCCCGTCGAAGACGCTGCGCGAAGCCGTCATGTACCTGACGGGCATGAGCCAGCGCGAGTTGTACGGCGCGAGCTACCGGGTCAAGCAGGACATCACGATCAACGACCTGATGGCCCGCACGCAGCACGTGATCGGCCGCGAGGTGCAGGTCGTGCGCGCTCAGCTGCACCGCAACGGCATCGACCTGCTCAACGGGTTCGGTCGCTTCATCGACGAGCACACCGTGGCGGTGGACGGCAGCCACCGCGGCGACCACACGACGATCAGCGGCGAGTTCATCGTGATCGCGACCGGGACCACGCCGGCGCGTCCGTCCGTGGTGGACTTCGACGAGGAGCGGATCCTCGACTCCGACGAGGTCTTCGCGCTGCAGGAGATCCCGTCGTCGCTGGTCGTCGTCGGCGCGGGCGTGATCGGCATCGAGTACGCGTCGATGTTCGCCGCGCTGGGCACCCGCGTGACGGTCGTCGAGCAGCGCGAGCGGATGCTGGACTTCTGCGACCCGGAGATCGTCGAGTCGCTCAAGTTCCACCTGCGCGACCAGGCCGTCACCTTCCGCTTCG
The DNA here is from genome assembly GCF_036321065.1 of Lentzea sp. DG1S-22. NCBI lineage: Bacteria > Bacillati > Actinomycetota > Actinomycetes > Pseudonocardiales > Pseudonocardiaceae > Lentzea > Lentzea sp. DG1S-22. Next base: position 7,981,225 of record NZ_CP143276.1, read on the forward strand.
GCGAGAAGGTCGTGAACGTGCAGGTGTCGCAGGGCGGCACCATCACCACGCTGGCCTCGGGCAAGCGCATCCCGGCCGCCGCCGTCATGTACTCGGCGGGCCGCCAGGGCAGCACGGAGCGGCTGGACCTCGCCGCCGCCGGGCTAGAAGCGGACAACCGCGGCCGGCTGAGCGTCGACGAGCACTACCGCACGCCCGTCGAGCACATCTACGCCGTCGGCGACGTGATCGGCTTCCCGGCGCTCGCCGCGACGTCGATGGACCAGGGCCGCCTGGCCGCGTACCACGCGTTCGGCGAGCCGGTGCACGAGCTGACCGCGCTGCAGCCCATCGGCATCTACACGATCCCGGAGATGTCCTACTGCGGCGCGACGGAAGCCGAGCTCACGTCGTCCGCGGTGCCCTACGAGGTGGGCATCTCGCGGTACCGGGAACTGGCGCGCGGCCAGATCGTCGGCGACGCCTACGGCATGCTGAAGCTCCTGGTGTCCACTGTGGACCGAAAGATCCTCGGCGTGCACGTGTTCGGCACCGGCGCCACGGACCTGGTGCACATCGGCCAGGCCGTGATGGGCTGCGGCGGCACGGTGGACTACCTGGTCAACACCGTCTTCAACTACCCGACGCTGTCCGAGGCCTACAAGGTCGCGGCTCTGGACGCCACGAACAAGATCCGCGCGTTGGACCGGTTCACGACCGCGTGAGACCGGCGTCGTGGGCGACGATGGCGGCCTGCACGCGGTTGGCGCACTCCAGCTTGGGCAGGATCCGGCTGATGTGCGCCTTCACCGTGCCGGTCGCCATGTAGAGCTGTTCGCCGATCTCGGTGTTGGACAGGCCCTCGCCGACGAGCCTGAGCACGTTGCGCTCGGTCTCGGTGAGGGTGTCGATCCTGGCGCGCGCGGCCGAGCCCCTGTCGGGTTCGGTCAGGTGCTTCTCGATCAGCCGCCGGGTGATCTGCGGGGCCAGGATCGGCTCGCCCGCCGCGGCCTTGCGGACCGCGGCGATCAGCTCCTGGGGCGGGGTGTCCTTGAGCAGGAAGCCCGTCGCCCCGACCTTGAGCGCCTGCGCCACGTAGGCGTCCTCGCCGAACGTCGTCAGCATGACGACGCTGGCGGACCCGGCGATCTGCTCGGCGGCCTTCAAGCCGTCCCCGCCGGGCATGCGGATGTCCAGCAGGGCCACGTCGATCCGGTGCCGCCGGGTCAGTTCCACCGCCTGCCTGCCGTCGCTCGCCTCGGCGGCGACGGTGATGTCCGGGTCGTTCTCCAGGATCAGGCGGATGCCGGCGCGCATCAGGGTTTCGTCGTCGGCGATGAGAACTCGGATCACGAGCAGCAGCCTACGGGCGCTCCTGCTGCTTCGACGCGAGCCTGCCGTCGCGGAAGCACAGCTTGTACTGCAGCTCCGCGTTGTGGGAGGTCCGGAACCGCGAGCAGCCGTCCACGCCCAGCTGCCCGACGCCGAACTGGTCCATGACCTCCTGCTCGGTCGTCACGCCCACCTTCAGCGAGTCGAAGTAGGGGGCGTTCATCTGGGTGGGGTTGAGCAGCGCGAACAGGAGCAGGAGCAGCAGCGCGGCGGCGATCGGCAGCAGCGCCAGCAGTCCCAGGCAGCCGCTGCCCAGCACGCGGGGCACGGTCAGGACCTCGGCCGCCAGCGGAGGCGGGACCTCGGCGACCTCGGGGGTCGTCTGGTCCGCCTGCGCCGCCGGGTGCAGGGGGACGTCCGCCGCGACCCGGAAACCGCCCTCGGCCGGCGGCCCCGCGCTGAACGAGCCGCCCAGCAGGCCGACGCGTTCCTCCAGACCGACGAGTCCGCGCCGGGTGCCCTTGCCGCGGGGCGCGGTGAAGGGACCGTTCACGACCTGGATGCGGGCACGGCCCCCTTGGACCGCGACCTGGACGCGCGTGCGGGCACCGGGGGCGTGCTTGTGGACGTTGGTCAGGGCTTCGCGGACGACCCGGTGCACCGCGCGCCGGGTGCGGGGGTCGGCGCCGTGCAGGTCGTCGCCCGACCAGTCGAGCGAGACGGCGGTCCCCGCGGTCGCGGAGCTCTCGACCAGGGCGGCGATGTCGGACCTCGTGCCGGTGTCCTCGTCGAGCGACTCGGGCTCCGGGCTGGTCCGCAGGACGCCGAGGATCTCCCGCAGTTCGGCCATGGCGAGCGAGGACGTCGTGCGGATCAGCTCGGCCTGTTCGTGCAGCTGGGGTGCTTTGGTGGCCGTCGCCAGCTCCAGGGCGCCCGCGTGGATCGAGATCAGGCTCAGGCGGTGGCCGAGCATGTCGTGCATCTCGCCGGCGATGTGGGCGCGTTCCTCGGAACGGGCCGACGCCGCGGTGAGGGCCCGTGCGCGTTCCAGGTACTCGTTGCGTTCCCGCAGGAGGCGGACCATCGGCCTGCGGCGGCCCAGCAGCATCCCGGACACGGCGGGGAAGACCACGAAGAACGCCGACCCCAGGAACGCGCCGAGCACCGTCTGCCACAGCGGGGCGTCGTCGTAGACCTGGAAGAGGCTGAAGGCGGTCTGCAGGACGACCGTCGCGCCCAGCAACGCCCACAGCCTGCCGAGCCGGGGCACGCGCCGGGACGCGGCGAACACCACGAACGCGGTGGTGGCCATCGCCCAGAGGTTGTTGACGGCGAAGAGCGGCGCCGTGAGCAGCAGCACCCACTCCGGCTTGCGCGGCGCGAACCACACGAGGGCGGCGATCCAGAGCGCACTGGTGGTCGTCACCGCCGGGTGGGGGACCGGGGCCAGCGGGGCGACCAGCGGCACGAGTCCGACGACGAAAGCGAGCGACGGCCAGACGAACCTCATCGGGCGAGCTCCCTCTTCGTGGTCAGCAGGCCGGTGTCGTCGTCGAAGCACAACTCGACGTCCCGGTCGTCCGAGTCGCGCAGGTGGTAGCGGTAGCAGCCGGCGTTGCCCGACAGCACGCCGAAGCCGAACGTCTCGGTGATCTCCTCCTCGTGCGTGACCGACACCTGGAAGGCGGCGTACTCCTGCGGGCTGATCTCGCCGCGGCTGAAGATCGCGACGACGAGCAGGACGAACGCCGTGCCGAGGGCCGGGATGACGGCGAGCGTGCCGAGGCAGCCACTGCCGATCACGCGCGGCACGGTGAGGACGTCGGCGGTGATCGGCGGGGGTGCCTCCCGGACGGCGCCCGCGACCGCCGTCTCGTCCTGCACCACCGGGTGCAGCGGCAGGTCGGCCGTCACCTGGAAGCCGCCGCCGACGGTCACCCCGGCGAGGAACGTCCCGCCGATCAGCGCGACGCGTTCCTCCAGGCCGATGAGGCCCCGGCGCGTGCCGCCACCCCGGGGTTCGCCGCTCGGGCCGTTGACCACGTCGACCCGCACGCGTTCGGCAACGGCCACGGACACGCGCGTGCGAGCTGACGGCGCGTGCTTGTGCACGTTCGTGAGTGCTTCGCGCACGACCCGATGCACCGCCCTGCGCAGCCGTGCGTCGGCATCGGCCAGATCAGGACCGGACCAGTCCAAGTGGACGGCGACACCGGCCGCGGTGGACGCCGCGACGAGCCGTTCGACGTCCTGACGCGTACCGGCGTCCTCGTCGGCGTCGGTCGAAGTGCCGAGCACACCGAGGATCTCGCGCAGTTCCTCCATCGCGACGGTGGAGGTCTTGCGGATCAGCTCGACCTGTTCGCGCAGCTCGGGCGCCTGCTCGGCGGCGGAGCGCTCCAGCGCGCCCGCGTGCGCGGCCAGCTGCCGGAGCCGGTGGCTGAGCATGTCGTGCATCTCGCTCGCGATGTGCGCGCGGGTGGCGGACCTCGCGGTGTTGGCGGTCAGCACGCGCGTCTGTTCGAGGTAGTCGTTGCGCTCCATGAGCACCTGGGTCAACGGCTTGCGGCGGCCCACGAGCGCACCGGCCAGGGCGGGGAAGAGCAGCAGGAACGTGACGGTGAACGCCGTTCCCAGCAGCCACTCGGTCAGGCTGTCCCCGGCGCGCAACGCGTGCACGCCGCCGAACGCGGCCTGCAGCACCGCGCTGACGCCGACCAACGCCCACAGGCGCCGCGCCGACCGCTCCGACCGGGCGGCGCGGAAGATCACGAGCGTGGTCGGGGCGATCGCGAGCAGGTTGTTGACCGCGTGCAGGGGAGTGGTGAGCACGACCGCCCACCTCGGCCGGCGCGCGCTGATCGGCACGAGCGCCCCCGCCCACACCGCCGACGCCACGATCAGCCACGGTTCGACCGGCCTGCCCAGCGGCGCCACCAGCGACACGAGTGCCAGCAGGAAGGCGCCGACCGTCCACAGCCCGTCGCGCACCCTCACGTCCACGCTGATCATCATGGTCGACCGGCCGGGACACCCCCAGCGCCAGGTGGCCCGATCGGATGGCCGGGTGGCCACAGTCGGTTGAGTGAGTTTGCATGACCGTGCATAATCATGCGCATGACAGTGAGGATCGCGGTCGCGGGCGCCAGCGGGTACGCGGGTGGCGAGCTGCTCCGCCTGCTACTCGGCCATCCGGACATCGAGATCGGCGCGCTGACGGCCAACAGCAGCGCCGGTGACAGCCTGCTGAAGCACCAGCCGCACCTCCTGCCGCTCGCCGACCGACGGCTACAAGACACCACAGCCGAGACCCTCAAGGGCCACGACGTGGTGTTCCTCGCACTTCCGCACGGCCACTCCGCCGCGCTCGCCGAGCAGCTGGGCGACGACACCGTCGTGATCGACTGCGGTGCCGACCACCGGCTGACCAGCGCGGACGACTGGAAGCGGTGGTACGGCGGCGAGCACGCGGGCACCTGGCCGTACGGGCTGCCCGAGCTTCCCAACGGGCGGGACGCTCTCGTGGGCGCACGCCGCGTGGCCGTCCCCGGCTGCTACCCGACCGTCTCCTCCCTGGCACTCGCGCCGGCCGTGGACTTCATCGAGGACGAGGTCGTCATCGTCGCCGTGTCCGGCACGTCCGGCGCCGGCAAGTCGCTGAAGCCGAACCTCCTCGGCTCCGAGGTGATGGGGTCCGCGAGCGCGTACGGCGTCGGCGGCGCGCACCGGCACACGCCCGAGATCAAGCAGAACCTGAGCGCCGCGGCCGGCCGTCCGATCGACGTCAGCTTCACGCCGGTGCTCGCGCCGATGTCCCGCGGCATCCTCGCCACCTGCACCGCGCAGCTCAAAGACGGCGCAAACGTTCGCGAGGCCTACGAGAAGGCGTACGCGGACGAGCCGTTCGTGCACCTCCTGCCCGAAGGTCTCTGGCCGACGACGAACGCCGTTCTCGGTTCGAACGCCGTCCAGCTGCAAGTCACCGTCGACGCCGACCTGAACCGGCTCGTGGTCGTGGCCGCCGTCGACAACCTGGCCAAGGGCACCGCCGGTGCCGCTGTCCAGTGCATGAACCTCGCTCTCGGACTGCCGGAAACGACCGGCCTCTCGACCGTTGGAGTCGCTCCGTGAACCGCAACAAGGGCGTCACCGGACCGGAGGGCTTCCGGGCCGCCGGGATCGCCGCCGGGATCAAGGGGTCCGGCGCGCTGGACCTGGTGCTCGTCGTCAACGACGGGCCGTCCGACGCCGCCGCGGGCGTCTTCACCACGAACAAGGTGAAGGCCGCGCCGGTGCTGTGGTCGCAGCAGGTGGTCCAGTCGCGACGCCTCACCGCGGTCGTGCTCAACTCCGGTGGCGCCAACGCGTGCACCGGTCCCGAGGGCTTCCAGGACACCCACGCCACCGCCGAGAAGGTCGCCGAGGTGCTCGGCACCGGCGCCGTCGACGTGGCCGTGTGCTCCACCGGCCTGATCGGGGAGCGCCTGCCGATGGACAAGGTGCTCGCCGGCGTCGAGAACGCCGCGAAGGAGCTGGACTCCTCCGTCGAGGCCGGCCTGAACGCCGCCACCGGCGTGATGACCACCGACAGCCGTCCCAAGCAGTCGTGGAAGGACTCCGGGCAGGGCTGGTCGGTCGGCGGGTTCGTGAAGGGCGCGGGCATGCTCGCCCCGAACCTCGCGACGATGCTGTCGGTGATCACCACCGACGCGGAGGTCTCCGGCGAGCAGCTCGACCGGGCGCTGCGCCTCGCGACCTCGCGGACGTTCGACCGGCTCGACGTCGACGGTGGCACGTCCACGAACGACACCGTCCTCGTGCTGGCCTCGGGTGCTTCTGGCGTCGCGCCCTCGTTCGACGACTTCGCCGCGTTGCTGACCGAGGTCGCGGGTGACCTGGTCAAGCAGCTGCAGGGCGACGCCGAGGGTGTCACGAAGGAAATCAGCATCACCGTCCGGCAGGCCGCCACCGAGGCCGAGGCCGTCCTCGTCGGACGGACGGTCGCCGAGGACAACCTGGTGAAGACCGCGTTGTTCGGCAGCGACCCGAACTGGGGCCGCATCGCGATGGCGCTCGGCCGCGCGGACGCCGAGATCGACCCGGACGTGCTGCAGATCCTGATCAACGGGGTGTCGCTCTACCGCGGCGGGACGCGCGACCGCGACCGCTCCGAGGCGGACCTCTCCGGCCGGGAGATCGAAATCGTCATCGACCTCAACGTCGGCGACGCCGAGGCCACCGTCCTCACCACGGACCTGTCCCACGACTACGTCGAAGAGAACAGCGCTTACTCCTCATGAACGCACAAGAGAAGGCGGCGGTCCTCGTCGAGGCGCTGCCGTGGCTGGAGCGCTTCCGCGGCGCGCTCGTCGTCGTCAAGTACGGCGGCAACGCCATGGTCGACGACGAGCTGAAGAAGGCGTTCGCCGAGGACATGGTGTTCCTGCGGCTGTGCGGCCTGCGCCCGGTCGTCGTGCACGGCGGCGGCCCGCAGATCAAGTCCATGCTGGACAGGCTCGGCATCCACAGCGAGTTCCGCGGCGGCCTGCGCGTCACGACGCCGGAAGCCATGGACGTCGTGCGGATGGTCCTGGTCGGGCAGGTCGGGCGCGAGCTCGTCGGCCTGATCAACCAGCACGGCCCCTACGCCGTCGGCCTCTCCGGCGAGGACGCGCACCTGTTCACCGCCACCCGTCGCGGGGCGGTCGTGGACGGCGAAGAGGTCGACATCGGCCTCGTCGGCGACATCACCGAGGTCAACCCGGACGCGGTGCTCGACATCGTGCGCGCGGGCCGGATCCCGGTCGTGTCTTCCGTTGCGCCGGACATCCACGGAGTGCCGCACAACGTCAACGCGGACACGGCAGCCGGCGCTCTCGCGGTCGCTCTCGGCGCGGAGAAGCTCGTCGTGCTCACGGACGTCGAAGGCCTTTATGCGAACTGGCCGGACAAGTCGTCGTTGCTGAACCAGATCCGCGCCTCCGAACTGGAGAAGATCCTGCCGGACCTGGAGAGCGGCATGGTGCCGAAGATGGAGGCCTGCCTGCGCGCGGTGCGCGGCGGCGTCCCGCAGGCGCACGTGATCGACGGCCGGCTGGCGCACAGCGTTCTGCTCGAAGTCTTCACCTCGGAAGGTGTGGGCACCATGGTGTTGGGGGACGGCAAATGACCGCGCGGTGGCAACAGTCCATGATGGACAACTACGGCACACCCTCGCTGCAGCTCGAACGCGGTGAGGGCGCGCACGTCTGGGACGCGGAGGGCAACCGGTACGTCGACCTGCTGACCGGTCTCGCGGTCAACGCCCTCGGTCACGCGCACCCGGCGATCGTCGAGGCGGTCTCGACGCAGATCGCGAAGCTCGGCCACACCGGCAACCTGTACGTCAACGAGCCCGCGCTCAAGCTCGCCGAACGCCTGCTCGACATCGCGGGCGAGCCCGGCAAGGTCTTCTTCTGCAACTCCGGCGCCGAGGCCAACGAGGCCGCGCTGAAGATGGCGCGCCTCACCGGCCGCACCAAGGTCGTCTCGACGATCGGCGGGTTCCACGGCCGCACGATGGGCGCGCTGACGCTGACCGGCCAGGAGCCCAAGCGCGCGCCGTTCGCGCCCTTGGTCCCCGGCGTCTCGCACATCCCGTTCGGCGACGTGGCGGCGTTGGAAGCCGCGATCGACGACGAGACGGCGGCGTTCATCGTCGAGCCGATCCAGGGCGAGCAGGGCGTCGTCGTCCCTCCGGCCGGCTACCTGCAGGAGGCCCGCCGGATCACCGCCGAGCACGGCGCGCTGTTCGTCCTCGACGAGGTGCAGACCGGCATCGGCCGCCTCGGCACCTGGTTCGCGTTCCAGCAGGCCGGGATCGTGCCGGACGTCGTCACGCTGGCCAAGGGCATCGGCGGCGGGCTGCCGCTCGGCGCCACCATCGGGTTCGGCGCGACGGCGGAGCTGTTCAAGCCGGGCCACCACGGCACCACCTACGGCGGCAACCCCGTGTGCTGCGCGGCCGGGCTCGCGGTGCTCGACACGATCGCCTCGGAAGGCCTGCTGGAGCACGCCTCGTCCGTGGGCAAGGAGATCGCCGCGGGCGTGGAGGCGTTGCACCACCCCGCCATCTCCGGAGTTCGGGGAGCCGGCCTGCTGCTCGGCATCACGCTGCGCGAGGCGGTCTCGGCGAAGGCCGCGGCGGCCGCGCAGAAGGCCGGTTACCTGATCAACCCGATCCAGCCCGACGTGCTGCGGCTCGCCCCGCCGCTCGTGCTCGAGACCTCCGACGCGCAGGCCTTCGTCGCCGCGCTCCCCACCTTCTTCGAGGAGACGCCGTGAGCCCGAGGCACTTCCTGCGCGACGACGACCTGACCACCGAGGAGCAGGCCGCCGTCCTCGACCTCGCCGACACCTACAAGGCGGACCGGTTCACCGCGAAGCCGCTGGCGGGCCCGAAGTCCGTCGCCGTGATCTTCGAGAAGAACTCGACGCGCACGCGGTTGTCGTTCGAGGTCGGCATCGCCCAGCTCGGCGGCAACCCGGTGATCATCGACGGCCGCTCGATGCAGTTGGGCCGCGAGGAGACCATCGAGGACACCTCGCGGATCCTCTCCGGCTACGTCGACGCCGTGGTGTGGCGGACGTTCGCCCAGGCGCGCATGGAGGCGATGGCCTCCGTGTCGCGCATCCCCGTCGTGAACGCGCTGACCGACGAGTTCCACCCGTGCCAGGTCCTCGCGGACCTGCAGACGATCCGCCGCCGTTACGGCAAGCTCGCCGGACTGACGCTGACGTACCTGGGCGACGGCGCCAACAACATGGCGCACTCCCTGCTGCTCGGCGGCGCCACGGCCGGCATGCACGTCCGCATCGGCGCTCCCGCGGGCTTCGTGCCGAACCCGCAGTTCCTCCAGGACGCCAAGAAGCGCGCCGCCGAGACCGGCGGTTCGGTGGCGCTGATCAGCGACCCGCTGGCGTCGGTCGACGGCTCGGACGTGCTGGTCACCGACACGTGGACATCGATGGGCCAGGAGAACGACGGCAAGGACCGCGTCGGCCCGTTCCGCCCGTACCAGGTCAACGCCTCCCTGCTGGCCGCCACCGGCAAGCCGGACTCCACGGTGCTGCACTGCCTGCCCGCGCACCGCGGCTGGGAGATCACCGACGACGTCCTCGACGGACCGCAGTCGCTCGTGTGGCAGGAAGCCGAAAACAGGCTGCACGCGCAGAAGGCGCTCCTCGTGTGGTTGCTGGAGCAGTCGTCATGACTCGCACCGCACGTCAGGGCCGCATTGTCGAGATGGTCAGCCAGCTCGTCATCCGCAGCCAGTCCGAGCTCGCGAAACTCCTCGCCGCGGAGGGCATCGAGGTCACCCAGGCCACGCTGTCGCGCGACCTGGACGAGCTCGGCGCGGTGAAGCTGCGCGGTCCTGACGGCGGCGCGCCGATCTACGTCATCCCTGAGGACGGCAGCCCCGTGCGCGGCGTCCAGGGCGGCACGACCCGCCTCGCGCGCGTGCTCGGCGAGCTGCTGGTGTCGACGGACTCGTCGGCCAACCTGGCCGTCCTGCGCACCCCGCCCGGGGCCGCGCAGTTCCTCGCCTCCGCGCTCGACCGGGCGGCGTTGCACGAGGTCGTCGGCACGATCGCGGGCGACGACACGATCCTGGTCGTGGCCCGCGAGCCGATGACCGGCGCCGAGCTCGCCGAGCGGATCGCCGCCCTGGCCACGGGTTCCGGCGATGAATGAGCCCGTGCACGCCGTCCTGACGTTCGACGCGGGTGTGCCCGTCGCGGTGGACGGCGAGACCGTGTCCGTCGCCGAGGCCGTCCGCGAGCTCAACTTCCGCGCGGGCGTGGTCCGTTCCAGCCTCGGGTCCGTGGCCGTGCGGGTGGCGCGGATGGCGCTGCCGTCGGGGTGCGGCGAGGTCGACGTGTCGCTGTACGAGGGCCGCGTGGTCGGACTCGTGGCCCGTTCGGAAGAATCGCTCTACGACTTCGCTAGCTGAAAGTTGCGTGTGATGAGTTCTTTGTGGGGTGGCCGGTTCGAGTCGGGACCGGCCGAGGCGATGGCGCGGCTGTCGCTGTCGACGCACTTCGACTGGCGGCTCGCGCCGTACGACATCGCGGGCTCGCGCGCGCACGCCCGCGTGCTGCACGCCGCCGGTCTGCTGACCGACGACGAGCTGGCCGGCATGCAGAAGGCGTTGGACGAGCTCCTCGCCGACGTCGAGTCCGGCGCCTTCACCCCCGTGCTGGAGGACGAGGACGTCCACACGGCGCTGGAGCGCGGCCTGATCGACCGCGCGGGCACCGAGCTCGGCGGCAAGCTGCGCGCGGGCCGTTCCCGCAACGACCAGGTCGCGACGCTGTTCCGCATGTGGCTGCGCGACGCCGCCCGCCGCGTCGCCGCCGGTGTGCTCGACGTCGTCGACGCCCTGGCCGCGCAGTCGGAGACGCACTTCGGCGCCGTCATGCCGGGCCGCACGCACCTGCAGTCCGCCCAGCCCGTGCTGCTCTCGCACCACCTGCTGGCGCACGCGCACGCGTTGCTGCGCGACGTCGACCGCCTGCACGACTGGGACAAGCGCGCCGCGTTCTCCCCGTACGGCTCGGGCGCCCTCGCCGGCTCGTCGCTGGGCCTCGACCCCGCGAAGGTGGCCGCGGACCTCGGCTTCTACGCGCCCGTCGAGAACTCCATCGACGGCACCGCCTCCCGCGACTTCGCCGCCGAGATCGCGTTCGTGCTGGCCATGATCAGCGTGAACCTCTCCCGGATCGCCGAGGAGGTCATCATCTGGACCACCGCCGAGTTCCGCTTCGCGGTGCTCGACGACGCGTGGTCCACCGGCAGCTCGATCATGCCGCAGAAGAAGAACCCGGACGTCGCCGAGCTCGCGCGCGGCAAGTCCGGCCGCCTGATCGGCAACCTCGCGGGTCTCCTGGCCACGCTGAAGGCCCAGCCGCTCGCGTACAACCGCGACCTGCAGGAGGACAAGGAGCCCCTGTTCGACTCGGTCGAGCAGCTCGAGCTCCTGCTGCCGGCGTTCGCGGGCATGGTGGCGACGCTGAGGTTCGACGTCGACCGCATGGCGTCGCTGGCACCGGCGGGCTTCACCCTGGCCACGGACATCGCGGAATGGCTCGTGCGCCAGGGCGTCCCGTTCCGCGTGGCCCACGAGGCCGCCGGCGCGTGCGTGCGTGCCGCGGAGTCCCGTGGCGTCGGCCTGGAAGACCTGACCGACGACGAGTTCGCCGCCATCTCGCCCGCCCTGACGCCGGACGTGCGCTCGGTGCTGACCGTCGCGGGCTCGATCGCCTCCCGCAACGCCCAGGGCGGCACCGCGCCGTCCCGCGTCCGCGAACAGCTGGACGCCCTCGTCGCGAAGGCTGCTTCCGCACGTGAGTTCTAGGCTGCTGACCAGGGAGGAGCTGGCCATCGACCCGGTCGATGCCGCCCGGCTCCTCCTCGGCTCGTACCTGGAGGCGGGCGACGTGCGCGTGCGCGTCGTCGAGGTGGAGGCGTACCGGGGCGGCGACGACCCGGCGTCGCACTGCTACCGCGGCAAGACCCCGCGCAACGAGGTCATGTTCGGCCCGGCCGGCTTCCTGTACGTCTACTTCGTGTACGGCATGCACTTCTGCGCCAACGTCGTCTCGCTGACCGACGGCGTGCCGGGCGCGGTCCTGCTGCGTGCGGGCGAGGTGGTCGCCGGTGAGGACGTCGCGTTCTCCCGCCGTCCCGCGTCGCGCTCGGCCGCCGAGCTGGCCAAGGGACCCGCGCGGCTGTGCAAGGTCCTGGGGCTGGACCGGTCGTCGAACGGCCTCGACCTGACGTCGGCCGACTCGCCCGTGCGGCTCTACGCGGCCGATGAACCGGCTACCGACGTGCGTTCCGGTCCTCGCGTCGGTGTCGCAGTGGCGATGGACGTGCCGTGGCGGTTCTGGATCGACTCTCCGGCCGTGTCGACGTACAAGAGAGGCGGCAAGCGCCGCACCTCAGCGTGACAACCTGTCCAGCGCCGCCTTGAACTCCTGCTCCAGAGCCGGGTCCACCTCGAACACCAACCGCACCGTCATGTCGATGTGCTCGCCGGCGGTCAGCCGTTCGACCAGGGTGTCCGCGACCTCGCGCAGGGCCTGCGCGACCGCGTGCATCGCCCGCAGCTGCTGGTCGGCGAACCGCGCCTGGACGCGCGCCGCCGTCCGCGCCGGCTCGCTCGCGTAGCTGGTGCCGTGGATCTCGCGGGCCCACTCGAGGATCTCGTCGAACGTCCGCACGAACAGCTCGCCGAGGTGCACGATCCGGTCCGGGTCGCCCGGCACCCCGGACCGCCCGAACGCGGCCTCCTGCGTGTCCGCCGTGAAGACCGTGTCCACCGCGACCTTGATGATCTCGCTCAGCAGCACGTTGCGGTCGCGGATCAGGTCGATGCCGTTGCCGTGCTCGACCATGCCGTTGCGGGGCGCGTACCGCAGGAAGTGCTCCCAGTACTTCGACTCCAGCTCCGTGAGCCCTTGCGCCACAACGGTCACGTAGAGCAGGTACTCCCAGCCGCGCGGCTTCTCGCGTGCCAGCGCGGCCACCGACTTGGGCGTGATCGGCGTCCTGGCGGTGAACTCGGCGCGGTGCTGCGCCAGCTTCTGCACGACGGCGTCCGCGATCGTGCCGGCGTCGTGGACGCGCAGGTCCAGGTACGCGATGGTGGGGGAGAGCCCGGGAACCTCGGTGTCGTCGACCCGGATCGGCAGCACGTACTCGGTGTGCTGCTCCACCGCCCGCCCGAAGGCGGCACGGCGTTGCAGGCGCGCCCACTTGTCGACGTAGTGCTTCGAGCTGAACAGGAGCACGTACCTCGCCCGTTGCGTGAACGCCTGCGAGAAGTACTCCACGAGGTCGACGCCCCACTTCTCGGCCTCGCGCTCCTTGTCGTGAAACAGCGCGACGCCGAGGTCCTTCAGACGCGCGACAACGGGGAGGACCAGGTGCTGGTCCTCCCCGGCGTAGGACAGGGCGACGTCGAACTCGTACTCGTCCACGCCGCCATTGTCTTAGTGCCGCACAGTCCTGCGGTACCAGGCGCGCCGGCGACCCGACGGGAGCGCGACGCGCGTGATCAGGTTCGTCAGCAACGCGCCGATGACCAACCACAGGAGAGCTGCGAGACCCTCGTTCAGAAGGGTCGCCACGGCCGGAGTGCTGGACGTGAAGAGACCGTCCAGGCCGAGGGTGATGCCGTCCGCCCAGCCCGCGATGAACTGGAAGAACCCGTTGCCGGAGTTCGCTCCCGCGATCACGAGGAAGATGTGGACCAACAGCACGATGGCGAACGTCCAGCAGATGATGTCGATGATCGCGCAGACAGTTCGCACCGTCCGCACCTTGCGGTAGTCGTCGTCCCGCTCGACCACCTCTTCCACGACCGGATCGTCCATGCGCTGCATGTGCACCGGCTCGTTCGCGTACGGCATCCGCTGGGTGGGCCGCCGTAACTCGTCACGTGGCTCCGTCATGGCGTGTGCGTACCCGTTCCGGCACCGGGTCGAAACCCGTTGGACCAGGTGAGGGACAATGAGCGCCGTGAGCGAGCACATCCTTGACGAACTGTCCTGGCGCGGCCTGATCGCGACGTCCACCGACCTCGACGCGCTCCGGAAGGACCTGGACGCCGGCCCGCTCACCCTCTATTGCGGTTTCGACCCGACGGCGCCGTCGCTGCACGCCGGCAACCTGGTCCCGCTGCTCATGCTCAAGCGCTTCCAGATGGCGGGGCACCGGCCGATCGTGCTGGCGGGCGGGGCGACGGGCATGATCGGCGACCCGCGCGACACCGGTGAGCGCACGCTCAACTCCCTGGACACCGTCGCCGAGTGGGCCGACCGCATCCGCGGCCAGCTGGAGCGGTTCGTCGAGTTCGACTCCTCGCCCACGGGCGCGGTCGTCGAGAACAACCTCGACTGGACCGGCCAGATGAGCGCGCTCGAGTTCCTGCGCGACGTCGGCAAGCACTTCTCGATCAACGTCATGCTGTCGCGGGAGACGGTGAAGCGCCGCCTCGAGACCGACGGCATGTCGTACACCGAGTTCAGCTACCTGCTGCTGCAGTCGAACGACTACCTGCGGCTGCACCGCAAGTACGGCACCGCGCTGCAGGTCGGCGGCTCGGACCAGTGGGGCAACATCGTCGGCGGGGTCGACCTGATCCGCCGCGTCGAGGGCAAGCACGTCCACGCCCTGACGGCCCCTCTCGTCACCGACGCCGAGGGCCGCAAGTTCGGCAAGTCCACCGGTGGCGGCAACGTGTGGCTCGACCCGGAGCTGACGTCGCCGTACGCCTGGTACCAGTACTTCGTGAACGCCGGTGACGCCGACGTCCTGCGGTACCTGCGCCTGTTCACGTTCCTCACCCGCGACGAGCTGGACGAGCTGGAGAAGCAGACCGCCGAGGCACCGCACCTGCGGGCCGCGCAGAAGCGGCTCGCGCAGGAGTTCACCGACCTGGTGCACGGCGAGCGCGCGACGCAGCAGGTCATCCTCGCGTCGTCGGCGCTGTTCGGCCGCGGCGAGCTGCGCGACCTGGACGCGTCGGTGCTGGAGGCGGCACTGGCCGAGGCGCCCAAGGGGCAGGTGCGGCTGGCGGACGAGCCGACGATCGTCGACCTGCTGATCGCGTCCGGCCTGGCCGAGAGCCGGGGTGCCGCGCGGCGCACCGTCAACGAGGGCGGCGCGTACGTGAACAACGCGAAGGTGACCGACGAGGAGTGGAAGCCGGCGTCGTCCGATCTGCTCCACGGCAAGTGGCTGGTGCTGCGCCGGGGCAAGCGCAACAACGCGAGCGTGCACGTGGAGCTCTGACCTGCGCGTACTGGTCGTAGGAGGCCGCCGGACCCACCTGGGGCCGGCGGCCTTCGATGTTTCTTGGTGTGATCGCGGTCACAGTGTGCGCGGGTTTGTGCTGCGATAGCGTGGTCAGAGGGTCCTGTGCGGGGCTGCTGACCTGCGGTTTTCTGGCCGCGGGGAGCTGGGTCGCCCCCGATTTGACCCCCAGTTGGCGTGCGTGTAACTTTCTCCATGTCAGCGAGGAACGGGCCGGGAACACCGGAACGGAGCGCGACACAGGTCACGAACCAAGCTTCCGCAGACTGTGGTAGAGTGGGTGACCTCGAAACGACGAAGACCCAGCCGGTAGCTCTTCTGAGCTCAGAGGCCAAGGGCGTCGGAAGTTTCAACCAAAAAGCTTCAGTACGACACAGCCTCGGATCGAGTCGCCGTGCGGCGGATCGTGATGATGAGCGCGTGTTCTTTGAGAACTCAACAGCGTGCCGATAACACAGCCAGTAATATGAATATCTCTCGTCAGAGATATTCCTTTGAGAGTAGTACCAGATTGCCAGACATATTCCGTCTGGAGCGATCAAACACAATCCTTATTGGAGAGTTTGATCCTGGCTCAGGACGAACGCTGGCGGCGTGCTTAACACATGCAAGTCGAGCGGTAAGGCCCTTCGGGGTACACGAGCGGCGAACGGGTGAGTAACACGTGGGTAACCTGCCCTGTACTCTGGGATAAGCCTTGGAAACGAGGTCTAATACCGGATACGACCTGGGATCGCATGATCTTGGGTGGAAAGTTCCGGCGGTATGGGATGGACCCGCGGCCTATCAGCTTGTTGGTGGGGTAATGGCCTACCAAGGCGACGACGGGTAGCCGGCCTGAGAGGGTGACCGGCCACACTGGGACTGAGACACGGCCCAGACTCCTACGGGAGGCAGCAGTGGGGAATATTGCACAATGGGCGAAAGCCTGATGCAGCGACGCCGCGTGAGGGATGACGGCCTTCGGGTTGTAAACCTCTTTCAGCAGGGACGAAGCGCAAGTGACGGTACCTGCAGAAGAAGCACCGGCTAACTACGTGCCAGCAGCCGCGGTAATACGTAGGGTGCGAGCGTTGTCCGGAATTATTGGGCGTAAAGAGCTCGTAGGCGGTTTGTCGCGTCGGCCGTGAAAACTTGGGGCTTAACCCCGAGCCTGCGGTCGATACGGGCAGACTTGAGTTCGGCAGGGGAGACTGGAATTCCTGGTGTAGCGGTGAAATGCGCAGATATCAGGAGGAACACCGGTGGCGAAGGCGGGTCTCTGGGCCGATACTGACGCTGAGGAGCGAAAGCGTGGGGAGCGAACAGGATTAGATACCCTGGTAGTCCACGCCGTAAACGGTGGGTGCTAGGTGTGGGGGACTTCCACGTCCTCCGTGCCGCAGCTAACGCATTAAGCACCCCGCCTGGGGAGTACGGCCGCAAGGCTAAAACTCAAAGGAATTGACGGGGGCCCGCACAAGCGGCGGAGCATGTGGATTAATTCGATGCAACGCGAAGAACCTTACCTGGGCTTGACATGGACTAGAAATCCTCAGAGATGAGGGCTCCCTTGTGGCTGGTTCACAGGTGGTGCATGGCTGTCGTCAGCTCGTGTCGTGAGATGTTGGGTTAAGTCCCGCAACGAGCGCAACCCTCGTTCCATGTTGCCAGCACGTAATGGTGGGGACTCATGGGAGACTGCCGGGGTCAACTCGGAGGAAGGTGGGGATGACGTCAAGTCATCATGCCCCTTATGTCCAGGGCTTCACACATGCTACAATGGCCGGTACAAAGGGCTGCTAAGCCGTGAGGTGGAGCGAATCCCATAAAGCCGGTCTCAGTTCGGATCGGGGTCTGCAACTCGACCCCGTGAAGTCGGAGTCGCTAGTAATCGCAGATCAGCAACGCTGCGGTGAATACGTTCCCGGGCCTTGTACACACCGCCCGTCACGTCACGAAAGTCGGTAACACCCGAAGCCCGTGGCTCAACCCGCAAGGGAGAGAGCGGTCGAAGGTGGGACTGGCGATTGGGACGAAGTCGTAACAAGGTAGCCGTACCGGAAGGTGCGGCTGGATCACCTCCTTTCTAAGGAGCATCTACCGATGGTCTTGGGCAAACGTTCCGAGCATCGGTCAGAACCACGCCAGCCTCGATGCTGGGTGGGCTCATTAGTGGATGCTGGCTGGCTTGACACACAGTTGTCGCTGGAGTGAGTACTGCGGGCTTGCCTGCGTGGAAAGGTCCAGAGAGGGCTGAGTGAATGGATCGGTACGCTGTTGGGTCCTGAGAGAACACGCTTAGTGTCTTTCAGTGATCGGCCATCGGCCGCGGATGAACCACCTAGCCATCGGGTTAGGCCGGCATCGCGCAGTAGAGCTGGTGGATCTGATTGTTCTTTGAGAACTGCACAGTGGATGCGAGCATCTTTGTAGCAAGTTAGTAAGGGCATACGGTGGATGTCTTGGCACCAGGAGCCGATGAAGGACGTAGGAGACTGCGAAAAGTCTAGGGGAGCTGTCAACCGAGCTGAGATCCTAGAATTTCCGAATGGGGAAACCCGGCCCCAGTCATGTGGGGTCACCCATACCTGAACACATAGGGTATGTGGAGGGAACGCGGGGAAGTGAAACATCTCAGTACCCGCAGGAAGAGAAAACAACCGTGATTCCGTGAGTAGTGGCGAGCGAAAGCGGATGAGGCTAAACCGTATTCGTGTGATACCCGGCAGGGGTTGCGTGTACGGGGTCGTGGGACCTCTTGGTCAGTTCTGCCGGACTGGCAAGCAGTCAGAAAACATTGTGGTTAGAGGAATGCGTCTGGAAAGCGTGAGCGTAGAGGGTGAAACTCCCGTACTCGAAAACCCGATGTCTGTTTAGAGTGTTCCCAAGTAGCAGCGTACTCGTGAAATTCGCTGTGAATCTGGCGGGACCACCCGCTAAGCCTAAATACTCCCTGGTGACCGATAGCGGACTAGTACCGTGAGGGAAAGATGAAAAGTACCCCGGGAGGGGAGTGAAATAGTACCTGAAACCGTGTGCCTACAATCCGTCGGAGCCTTTAGGGGTGACGGCGTGCCTTTTGAAGAATGAGCCTGCGAGTTAGTGCTACGTGGCGAGGTTAACCCGTGTGGGGTAGCCGTAGCGAAAGCGAGTCTGAATAGGGCGTTTAGTCGCGTGGTCTAGACCCGAAGCGGTGTGATCTAGCCATGGCCAGGGTGAAGCGCGGGTAAGACCGCGTGGAGGCCCGAACCCACCAGGGTTGAAAACCTGGGGGATGAGCTGTGGTTAGGGGTGAAAGGCCAATCAAACACCGTGATAGCTGGTTCTCCCCGAAATGCATTTAGGTGCAGCGTCGCATGTTTCACCGCGGGGGTAGAGCACTGGATGGTCTAGGGGGCCCACAAGCTTACCGAAATCAACCAAACTCCGAATACCGTGGTGTGAGAGTGCGGCAGTGAGACTGCGGGGGATAAGCTTCGTAGTCGAGAGGGAAACAGCCCAGAACGCCAGCTAAGGCCCCTAAGTGTGTGCTAAGTGGGAAAGGATGTGGGGTCGCACAGACAGCCAGGAGGTTGGCTTAGAAGCAGCCACCCTTTAAAGAGTGCGTAATAGCTCACTGGTCAAGTGGTCCTGCGCCGACAATGTAGCGGGGCTTAAGCACACCGCCGAAGCTGTGTCATTTCAGCCTTGTGCTGGGATGGGTAGGGGAGCGTCGTGTAGCGGTTGAAGCGGCGGAGTAATCCAGCCGTGGACGCTATGCGAGTGAGAATGCAGGCATGAGTAGCGAAAGACGAGTGAGAAACTCGTCCGCCGGATGACCAAGGGTTCCTGGGCCAGGCTAATCCGCCCAGGGTAAGTCGGGACCTAAGGCGAGGCCGACAGGCGTAGTCGATGGACAACGGGTTGATATTCCCGTACCCGTGTGAACGCGCCCATGATGAACCTTGTGATACTAACCGCCCGAAGCGCTCGGCGATGTCCTTCGGGACTAGCCGGGTTGTGGAGCGCGGGACCTGAACTTGTAGTAGTCAAGCGATGGGGTGACGCAGGAGGGTAGCTCCGCCAGTGAGTGGTAGTACTGGTGCAAGCGTGTAGGGCGAGTTGTAGGCAAATCCGCAACTCATCAAGCCTGAGACGTGATGCGTAGCCGATTGAGGCGAAGTAGAGTGATCCCATGCTGCCGAGAAAAGCCTCTAGCGAGCTTTCACGCGGCCCGTACCCCAAACCGACACAGGTGGTCAGGTAGAGAATACCGAGGCGATCGGGCGAACTGTGGTTAAGGAACTCGGCAAAATGCCCCCGTAACTTCGGGAGAAGGGGGGCCGTAGCGCTTGAAGCCTCTTGCGGGCTAGGGCGAGACGGCCGCAGAGACCAGCGAGAAGCGACTGTTTACTAAAAACACAGGTCCATGCGAAGTCGCAAGACGATGTATATGGACTGACGCCTGCCCGGTGCTGGAACGTTAAGGGGACCGGTTAGTCACTTTGTGGCGAAGCTGAGAACTTAAGCGCCAGTAAACGGCGGTGGTAACTATAACCATCCTAAGGTAGCGAAATTCCTTGTCGGGTAAGTTCCGACCTGCACGAATGGCGTAACGACTTCTCGACTGTCTCAACCGCAGGCCCGGCGAAATTGCATTACGAGTAAAGATGCTCGTTACGCGCGGCAGGACGGAAAGACCCCGGGACCTTTACTATAGCTTGGTATTGGTGTTCGATTCGGCTTGTGTAGGATAGGTGGGAGACTGTGAAGCGCTGACGCCAGTCAGTGTGGAGTCATCGTTGAAATACCACTCTGGTCGTATTGGATGTCTAACCTCGGTCCGTGATCCGGATCAGGGACAGTGCCTGGTGGGTAGTTTAACTGGGGCGGTTGCCTCCCAAAGAGTAACGGAGGCGCTCAAAGGTTCCCTCAGCCTGGTTGGCAATCAGGTGTCGAGTGCAAGTGCACAAGGGAGCTTGACTGTGAGACTGACGGGTCGAGCAGGGACGAAAGTCGGAACTAGTGATCCGGCCATGGCTTGTGGAAGCGTGGTCGCTCAACGGATAAAAGGTACCCCGGGGATAACAGGCTGATCTTCCCCAAGAGTCCATATCGACGGGATGGTTTGGCACCTCGATGTCGGCTCGTCGCATCCTGGGGCTGGAGTAGGTCCCAAGGGTTGGGCTGTTCGCCCATTAAAGCGGTACGCGAGCTGGGTTTAGAACGTCGTGAGACAGTTCGGTCCCTATCCGCCGCGCGCGTAGGATACTTGAGGAAGGCTGTCCCTAGTACGAGAGGACCGGGACGGACGGACCGCTGGTGTGCCAGTTGTTCTGCCAAGAGCATTGCTGGTTGGCTACGTTCGGAAGGGATAACCGCTGAAGGCATCTAAGCGGGAAGCTCGTTCCAAGATGAGGTATCCCACCCTTCGTGGGTTAAGGCCCCCAGCTAGACCACTGGGTTGATAGGCCAGAGGTGGAAGACCGGTAACGGTTGGAGCTGACTGGTACTAATAGGCCGAGGACTTGTTACGAAGACGCTACGCATCCACTGTGCGGTTCTGGAAGAACAACCAGAATCGATCGCGACCCTTGCGGGGTTGCTGGTTGTATATTTCCATAGTGTTTCGGTGGTTATAGCGTTGGGGAAACACCCGGTCCCATTCCGAACCCGGTAGTTAAGCCCTTCTGCGCCGATGGTACTGCACTGGTTACGGTGTGGGAGAGTAGGTCGCCGCCGAACTTCTTCCCTGAAGGGGCTTGTGATTGCG
Source organism: Lentzea sp. DG1S-22 (assembly GCF_036321065.1). NCBI lineage: Bacteria > Bacillati > Actinomycetota > Actinomycetes > Pseudonocardiales > Pseudonocardiaceae > Lentzea > Lentzea sp. DG1S-22. Next base: position 8,002,131 of record NZ_CP143276.1, read on the forward strand.
GGGCACAACAACAGTGCTCGCTCACAAGCCCCTTTCAGCGTGTCCATAGGAGGAATCAGGTGTCCAGGTTCGGGGATCGTCCCGGCGACCGTCAGCGTGGCCAGGGAGACCGACCGCGCCGTTCCGAGGGTGGCCGTCCAGCAGGCGATCGGAAGTTCAGCAACAACTCCCAGCGTGGTGAAGGCTCCGGCGACCGCACCAACAGCGGTGACCGTCGAGACAACCGCGCCGGCTCAGGCGACCGCGGTGGCTACCGCGGTCAGAGTTCCGGTGACCGAGGCGGCTACCGCAGGGACGACTCCGGCGACCGCGGTGGGTACCGCGGCGACCGTTCGAGCGACCGCAGTGGCTCCGGTGACCGCGGTGGCTACCGGGGTGAGCGCTCCGGTGGTGACCGCGGCGGCTACCGCGGGCAGGGATCCGGTGAGCGCAGCGGTTTCCGCAGCGACCGTCCCGGCTTCCGCAAGGACGACTCAGGCGATCGTGGTGGCTACCGGGGCCAGGGTTCCGGCGAGCGCGGTGGCTACCGCAAGAGCGACTCGGGTGACCGTGGCGGCTACCGGGGCCAGGGCTCGGGCGACCGCCCCGGCTACCGCAAGGACGACTCGAACGACCGCGGTGGCTACCGCAGGAGCGAGTCGGGCGACCGTCCTGGCTACCGCAAGGACGACTCGGGTGACCGTGGCGGCTTCCGTTCCGGTGGCGACCGCGGTGGATACCGCAAGAGCGACTCCGGCGACCGGGGCGGCTACCGGGGTGACCGGTCCAGCGACCGTGGCGGGTTCCGTCGCGACGACTCGAACGACCGCGGCGGGTACCGCAAGAGCGACTCGGGTGACCGGGGCGGCTTCCGTCGTGACGAGTCCGGTGATCGTGGTGGGTACCGCGGCGACCGTTCGAACGATCGCGGCGGGTACCGCAAGGACGACTCGGGCGACCGTGGTGGCTACCGGGGCCAGGGTTCGAGTGACCGGGGCGGGTACCGCAAGAGCGACTCCGGCGACCGTGGTGGCTACCGCGGCGAGCGCTCGGGTGAGCGTGGCGGGTTCCGCAAGGACGACTCCGGTGATCGCGGTGGGTACCGCGGCGACCGGTCCAGCGACCGCGGTGGTGACCGCGGCGGATTCCGGAAGAGCGACTCGGGTGACCGTCCCGGCTACCGCGGCCAGGGCTCGGGCGACCGTCCCGGCTACCGCAAGGACGACTCGGGCGATCGTGGCGGTTACCGGGGCCAGGGTTCAGGCGAGCGCGGTGGCTACCGCAAGAGCGAGTCGGGTGACCGCGGTGGGTACCGCGGGGACCGTTCGAACGATCGCGGCGGGTACCGCAAGGACGACTCGGGCGACCGTGGCGGCTACCGCGGTGACCGGTCCGGCGACCGCGGTGGCTATCGCAAGAGCGACTCCGGTGACCGTGGCGGCTACCGCAACGACGAACGCTCGGCTCCGCAGCGCGACGACCGTCGTGACGAGCGCAGCCGTGAGCGCGCGGCGCGGTTCCAGGACCGCATCGCCGACCAGGAGACCACCGATCAGGACAGCACCGGGGCCGAGGGCGCCGCTGCCGAGGTGAAGCCGGCCGCCGAGCGTTCCGGCTACCGCCTGGGCGACGGTGCCGCGGCCACGCGCACCGCGGCCAGTCGTGAGGCTGTGGCCGAGACCGCGGTCGCTGCCGACAGCAACGCGGACGAGACCGCCGAGGGCGAGGTCGTCACCGAGGACCGCGAGGCCGACGTGCCCGCGGCCGGGAACGACGAGGCCGACCAGGCCGGCGAAGCATCGGACGAGGTGCGTGCGGCGGACGCCGAGGCCGGCGACGAGCAGCGCGACGAGGCGCCCGCGCCCCGTGGCGGACGGCCCGAGCTGCCCGAGGAAGCCGACCTGTCGCTGCTCGACCCGGAGATCAAGGCCGAGCTGCGCAGCCTGCCCAAGGGCCTCGCGGAGCTCGTCGGCAAGCACCTGGCCGCGGCCGGGCTGCTGATCGACGAGGAGCCGGAGCTGGCGCTCGAGCACGCGCGGTACGCGCGGAGCAAGGCCGCTCGCGTCGGTGTCGTGCGGGAAGCGGCGGGTCTCACCGCCTACTTCGCGGACGAGTGGGCCGAGGCTCTCAGCGAGCTGCGCGCCGCGCGCCGGATGATGGCCGGGCCGGGCCACCTGGCGATCATGGCCGACTGCGAGCGGGCGCTCGGGCGTCCCGAGCGGGCCATCGACCTCGCCAAGGACCCGTCGGCCAAGGAGCTGAGCCAGGAGGACGAGATCGAGCTGCGGATCGTCGCGGCCGGCGCTCGTCGCGACATGGGTCAGCTCGACGCGGCCGTCGTCGCACTCCAGGGTCCGGACCTCGACCCGGGACAGCGCACGCCCTACTCGGCGCGGCTCTTCTACGCTTACGCCGACAACCTGGCCGCGGCCGGTCGCACCGAGGAAGCGGTCAAGTGGTTCCTCAACGCCGCCGAGGCTGACGACGAAGGGGAGACCGACGCCGCCGAGCGCGCGTTCGAGCTCACCCAGGAGGAGACCGCGGAGCAGTGAGCGAGACGTTGGTCGACCGGTACGACGCATTGCTGATCGATCTCGACGGCACCGTGTACCGCGGGTCGGAAGCCGTGCCCGGTGCCGCCGAAGCCATTGCGGCGGCCAGGAGCAAGGGCGTCGGGATCCGGTACGTCACCAACAACGCCTCACGCTCTCCGCAGGCGGTGGCCGACCACCTCGTCGAGCTCGGGTTCGAGACGAGCGTCGACGAGGTGAGCACCTCCTCGCAGGCAGGCGCGGCGATGCTCGCCGAACGCCTGCCCAGGCGGTCCACCGTCCTCGTGCTCGGCACCCAGGCTCTCGAGGCCGAAGTGTTCAAGCGCGGGCTCATCCCGACCGACACCGCCGAAGGCGCGGTGGCGGTCCTGCAGGGCCTGTCCATGGACCTCGGCTGGCGCGAGCTGGCCGAGGCCGCCGTGGCCATCCGCGCCGGTGCGCTGTGGGTGGCGTGCAACGTAGACGCCACCCTGCCCACCGAACGCGGCCTCCTGCCCGGCAACGGCAGCCTCGTCGCGGCGCTGAAGACCGCCACCGACCAGGAGCCCCTCGTCGCCGGCAAGCCCGCCACCCCGCTGCTGCAGCAGGCGGCGAAGGACCTCGGCGCGCACCGCCCGCTGGTCGTCGGAGACCGCCTCGACACGGACATCCTGGGCGCCGTGAACGCCGGGATGGACTCGCTGCTCGTGCTCACCGGCGTGTCGACGGAGGAGGAGGCGCAAGCGCTTCCGGAAGAGCGACGACCGACGTATGTCGGCGCGGACCTGTCCGTGCTGCATCGGCTACCGTAAGACCGTGAGCTACCCCCTGCCCGGACCGCCGCCCAACCCGGCCGACGCCATCGAAGGCGCGCTGGAGCGGCTCGACGGGCTCGAGAACGTCGCCCTCGAGGAGCACGTTGCCCGGTTCGACGCCGTGCACGCCACGCTCACCGACGCACTGTCGAGCATCGACAAGGTGTGATGCACAGTGCCTCGCAGGGTGCGGCTCGACGCCGAACTCGTGCGCAGGGGGCTCGCCCGGTCCCGTGAGCACGCCAGCCAACTCGTCGCGGACGGCCGCGTCACGGTGCGCGGCACCGTCGCGACCAAGCCCGCGACCGCCGTGGAGACCTCCGACGCGGTCGTCGTCAAGGACCTCGACAACGATCCCCACTGGGCCTCCCGGGGCGCGCACAAGCTGATCGGCGCGCTCGAACGGTTCAAGATCGACCCCACCGGCAGGCGCTGTCTCGACGCCGGCGCGTCCACCGGCGGTTTCACCGACGTGCTGCTGCGCGGAGGTGCGAAGCAGGTCGTCGCGGCCGACGTCGGCAGGGGTCTGCTCGACTGGAAGCTGCAGACCGACGATCGGGTCGTGGTGAAGGACAAGACCAACGTCCGCACCCTCACGCCCGAAGACATCGGCGGCACGGTTGAACTCGTGGTGGCCGATCTTTCGTTTATCTCGTTGAGGCTTGTGCTCCCCGCACTGGCCGCGTGCCTCGACGAGGAAGGCGATCTGCTGCCGATGGTCAAGCCGCAGTTCGAGGTGGGCAAGGAGCGCCTCGGCTCCGGAGGCGTCGTGCGCGACCCCGGGCTGCGCGCGGAAGCCGTGCTCGACGTGACCAGGGCGGCGGCCGAGCTCGGCCTGGCCGTGCACGGGGTCGTCGCGAGCCCGCTGCCCGGCCCGTCCGGCAACGTCGAGTACTTCCTCTGGCTGCGCAAAGCAGGACCCGCCCCGGACGGGGCGGACACTGCCGCGGAAATGGTGCGCACCGCCGTCGAAGAAGGGCCCCAATGAGGGAAGTCCTGCTGGTCGTCCACACCGGCCACCAGAGCAACATCGATCTCGCCCGTCAGGTGGCCGGCCGCCTCGCGGTCGGGGGCGTCACGACGAGGGTGCTCGACGACGAGGCGCGTGACCTCGGCCCGTCGTGCTGCACCAAGGTCGTGCCCGCCGACGACCACGCCGCCGAGGGCACCGAGCTGGTGCTGGTGCTGGGCGGTGACGGCACGCTGCTGCGCGGCGCCGAGCTCGCCCGCCCGGCGCGGGTGCCGGTGCTCGGCGTGAACCTGGGCCGAGTCGGGTTCCTCGCGGAAGCCGACTCGGACGCGTTGCACGAGGCCGTCGGTCACGTGCTGGAACGCGACTACTTCGTCGAAGAGCGCATGACGCTCGACCTCATCGCCAAGGTCGACGGCGAGGTCGTCGTCAAGACGTGGGCGCTCAACGAGATCAGCGTCGAGAAGCTGATCCGCGAACGCATCCTCGAGGTCGTCATCGAGGTCGACGGACGGCCCGTGTCGGCGTTCGGCTGCGACGGCGTGCTGTGCGCGACGCCGACGGGTTCCACGGCCTACGCGTTCTCGGCCGGCGGTCCCGTCGTGTGGCCGGACGTGCAGGCGATCCTGGTGGTGCCGAGCAACGCGCACGCGCTGTTCGCGCGGCCGCTGGTCGTGTCGCCGAAGTCGCACGTGGCGTTTGAGATCGAGGCGACCGGGCACCCGGCGGCGCTGTCCGCGGACGGGCGGCGCACGTTCGAGCTGCCCGCGGGCGCGCGGATCGAGATCGTGGAGGGCGAGGTGCCGCTCAAGGTCGTCCGGCTGCGCCAGGCCCCGTTCACGGACCGGCTGGTCGAGAAGTTCGACCTGCCGGTGAAGGGTTGGCGGGGGCCATCGGCAGGCTGACCGCGCCGCTCGGTGCGTCGGCACTGGCTCGTTGTGGTGCCCGCGAGGAAATGTCGGACTCGACAAGTAAGGTTCGCCCTGTGCTGGCCGAGATGCGCATCAATGGCCTTGGCGTGATCGACGAGGCCACCCTGGAACTGGACCCCGGGTTCACCGTTGTCACGGGTGAGACGGGCGCGGGCAAGACCATGGTCGTGACCGGGTTGCACCTGCTCGGCGGTGGCCGGGCGGAGGCGTCCCGCGTGCGCACCGGAGCGGACAGGGCGGTGGTCGAGGGCCGCTTCCAGGCCCCGGCGGGCAGTCCCGCCGCGAAGGTGGCGGAGGAGGTCGGCGGCGAGGCGGACGAGGACGGCTCGCTGATCGCGATCCGCACCGTCGGCGCCGACGGCCGCTCCCGCGCGCACGTCGGCGGCCGCTCCGTGCCGGTCGGCGTGCTGTCCGAGCTGGCCGAGCAGCTGATCGCCGTCCACGGGCAGAACGACCAGCTGCGGCTCATGCGCCCCACCGAGCAGCGCGCCGTGCTGGACCGCTTCGCCGGCGACGACGTGGGCGAGCCCCTGCGCGCGTACCAGGCCGTCCGCGAGGAGTGGCTGCGCGTCTCCGCCGAGCTCAAGGAACGCACCGAACGTTCCCGCGAACTGGCCCGCGAGGCCGACCTGCTGCGCCACGGCCTGACCGAGATCGACGCGGTCGCCCCGCAGCTCGGCGAGGACATCGAGCTGCACGACGAGGCCCGTCGCCTGGCCGACGCCGACCAGCTGCGCGAGGCGGCCCAGGGCGCGCAGTTCGCGGTGTCCGGCTCCCTGGAGGGCGACCCGGACAACCCCGGCGCGCTCGGCCTGATCTCCGAGGCCGCCCGCCGCCTGTCCGCGTCCGAGGACCCGAAGCTGCGCGAGATGGAACCGCGCCTCGTCGAGGCGGCCACGCTGCTGGCCGACGTCGGCGCCGAGATCTCCGGCTACCTCGACCAGCTCGAGGCCGACCCCGGCCGCCTCGAGGCCGTGCTGCAGCGCCAGGCCGAGCTGAAGGCGCTGACCCGCAAGTACGCCGCCGACGTCGACGGCGTGATCGCCTGGGCCGAGCAGGCGCGCGCCCGGCTGGGCGGACTGGACACGTCCGAGGAAGCGCTCACCGGCCTGGCGGCCCGCCGCGACGAGCTGGCCGCGGAGCTGGCGACGCTCGCCGCTCAGGTGACGGCGGCTCGGGTCGAGGCCGCCCTGGAACTCGGCAAGGCCGTCACCGAAGAGCTCGACGGGCTCGCGATGCCGCACGCCTCGGTGGAGCTCGCCGTCCGGCCCCGGCACGCCGAGGCCGGGGACGCGCAGGCTCTCACCGTCGGGCGCTCCGTGCTGCACGCCGGCGCGTCGGGGGTGGACGACGTCGAGCTCCGGCTGATCTCCCACCCCGGGGCGCCGGCTCTCCCCGTGCACAAGGGGGCTTCCGGCGGTGAGCTCTCCCGGGTGATGCTGGCGCTCGAGGTGGTGCTGTCCCACTCCGATCCGGTGCCCACGCTGGTGTTCGACGAGGTCGACGCCGGAGTCGGCGGACGGGCCGCCGTCGAGGTCGGGCGGCGGCTGGCTCGGCTCGCCCGGTCGCACCAGGTGATCGTGGTGACGCACCTGCCCCAGGTCGCGGCCTTCGCCGATCGGCATCTCGTGGTGGACAAGTCCGCCGACGGGACGTTCACGCGGTCGGCCGTCCGGAAGCTGGACGAGACCCAGCGGGTGGTGGAGCTGGCTCGGATGCTGGCCGGGATGGACTCCACCGACACCGGGCGGGCTCACGCCGAGGAACTGCTGGCCGCGGCCAAGTCCGACAAGTCTTCCGCTCCTGTGGTTCGGCGGAGGAAGAAGAAGGGCTGAGGATTGTCGGACCCCCTGAGTAGGTTGGGATTTGGGGGTCCTGGGAGTGGGGGGGACGCCTGCGTCAGCATGCGTTCCCTTTTGTGGGTGTGGCTTGGGGTTGCTGGGGTGCTGGCGGCTCTTGTCGTGTTTCCCGTGTTGGGTGCGGCCTGTTGCGTTGCGTACTTTCCCTGGGGCTCTGCCCCTAGACCCCGGCAATCTGATCGGGGGCCCGCGCCGGTCGCGGGTTGATGGCACGCCTGTTGCGTTGGGCGGCTGCCGGTTGCGTCCGTTGTGGGGTGGGGCCGGTGGGGGCCAGCAAAAGCCAAGAGCAAAGCCGAAGCGACGGCTCGCCTCCGGCTTCGCGAGCGCCTCGGCTTCGCCTTCGCGCTGTTCTGGCTGTGGTTCGGCATGATGGAGGGGACCGAGCTCCGGTCAGCGGACGCACGCGGTGTGCGGTGGAAGGTGGACCGGATCTGTGACCACGCGCCGGGTGCTCGGGGCGGTGCTGGTGTTCGTCGCGGCCGGGTTGGCTGTGGCGGCTACGTTCTTGACCGCCTATTCGGTGCAGGTCGTGGTGAGCGGGCGGACGCTGCGGTTCGAGGCCACCTCGTGGGTCGTTGAGCGGGACGACTTCCGTGAGGTGCTGATGTTGGCGCCGTTGGAGTTCGGGGAGCCTGTTGTCGGGGCGGCTCTGGTGATGGCGTTGGCTGCTGTGCTGGCGTTTCGGGTTCCTGCTTTCCGGGTGGGGTCGTTGCTCGGGGCCGGGTTGTTGGCAGGGGCCGCCTGGTCTGCCGTGGGGCGCGTGCAAGGGCTGGTCGGGGAGCTCGAGGGCATCGAGTCGCCTGTGCCCATTGCCGTGGAGCAGGGGGACGGGGTCACGATGCTGATCGTGGCTGCCGGGGTGGGTGTCATTTCCGCCGTGTTGCACCAGGAGTTGCCTCGGCGGGTTGGTGGCGACGACGACGTGGAGGGTGGTGATGGGGTGGTGATCCACCAGATCGACGACGACGGGGACGACGCCGAGACACCGCCCTATGGGTATCCGGTGATCGTGGAGCCGAAGGGTGGTTGAGCGGCGGAGGGTGGCCGGTGTGCTCTCCGTGCTGGGGGCCGGGGTTGTGGTGGCCGGGAGTCTCCTGGACACCTTCCGGACCGTCCACAAAGGATTTGAAGTGGAGTTGGTGATCACCACCTCGGCGTGGGTGACCAGGTCGGAGCCTCCGAGCGGGCCGCCGGAGAACCCCGCGTTGTTCGCGGCGGGGTGGCCGTTGGTCGTTTGCGCGGTGGTGGTGGCTTGTGCCGTGGTGCTGACGTTGCGGGAGAGGACCGCGTTCGTCGGGCGGGTGCTCGTTCTCGGTGCTGCCGGGGCGTTGACCGGGGTGGTGTTCCTCTACCTCGCGCTGGTCGAGCGGCAGCGGAGCCTGTACTCCTTCGTGCCGTCCGGGGAGCCCGCGGCCGAAGTGCACTACCTCGGCGGTACTGGGATGTTGGTCCTGGGAGCGATCATCGCGGTGGCCGGGGCCGTGCTCGCCCAGCAGCGGGTGGGGTCTGCGCCGGTGGTTGAGGACGGGGTGGTCGTGCGGTCGCTGGGCGGGGAGGACGACACGCCGCCGTTCGGCATCGCCGTTCCGGGCGATGGGCGGGAGGCGCGGTGATCGGGAGGCCTACGGCGATCGCGCTGATCGCGGTCGGGGTGGTGCTGACGGCCACGGCGATGGTGCTGCCGTGGTACTCGACCGCTTACGGCGGTGGGGTCGAGGTGGTCGTTCGGGCTTGGGGGACGGAGATCGTCAACAAGCCCGGTGACTGGCCCGCCGGGGAGCTGTCGCCCTGGTACGGGGTGCCGGTGGCGGTCACGGCGGCGTTGCTCGTCGCCGGGATCTGGGTTGCGCGCGCCGCGTTGGCCGGCGCGGCGGGGCAGGTCGGGGCCGTCGGCGTCACGGCGGCGCTGGTCGTGTCGGAACGCGGGCACGCGGTCGAGCAGCAGGGGGACTTCGCGGTCGGGTTCGGGCTGGTGTTCCTGGTGGCCGGAACGCTGGTGGCGCTCGCGGGTGCCGTCGCGGTGCAGCGGGAGGCGGCGTGAAGAAGGTCCTGAGCGTCGTGTTGCTCGTGCTGGCCGCAGGGGCCGCGGTCGGGGCGACGTTCCTGCCGTTCTCCGAGCTGTTGATCAGACTTGCTCCCGGGCAGCCGCAGACCGCGTACGTCACGACCGGGTGGAGCACGCGGTTCGGTGGCACCAAGGACGAGCACGGTCCGTTGTTCGCCATCCCGATCGTGGTGGCGGCCGCGGCGGTGCTGGTGGGTGTTCGGTGGCGGAAGGTCGCCTTCGCCGGTGCCGCGGCGCTCGCGGGTGTGGCCGGGATGCTGTTCGTCTACCTGTTGAACGCGATCAGCTTCCACAAGACGGGCAACATCGCCATCGACCCGGGGCTGGAAGCCGGGTTCGGCAACGGGATCTGGGTGCTCATCGGCGCTGTGGTACTGGCGTTCGGTGCCGTGGTGGTTCACCCCGACGACTGACCAGCAGGAATCGCCCGGCGTGCCTCACCGGCCACATGCGCACCGTGGGTCACTATCGGCGCATGAAGCTTTCCGGGCTGCTGAACCGCACCAACCACGAACTTCCCGGAGTCACGGGCGTCGCGCGGGTTGATCGGCGCGCGAGCGACCTGGTTCGGCGCGTGAGTCCCGGTGACGTCGCCGTCATGGACCTCGTCGACCTCGACCGGCGCACCGCGGAAGCGCTCGTCGCGGCCGAGGTGGTCGGTGTCGTGAACGCGTCGCCGTCCATCTCCGGGCGCTTTCCCAACCTTGGGCCGGAGCTGCTGCTCGAGGCGGGCATCCCGCTGATCGACGACGTCGGCGCGGTCGCGTTGCGGGAGATCAAGGAAGGCACCAAGGTCCGGCTGCACGAGGGCGTCGTCTACGCCGGCGAACGCGAGCTCGCGAAGGGCGTCGAGCAGAACGCCGAGAGCATCGCCGACGCCATGATCGAGGCGAAGGCCGGCATGTCGGCGCAGCTGGAGGCGTTCTCCGCCAACACCATCGAGTTCCTGCGCCGCGAACGCGCGCTGGTGCTCGACGGCGTCGGCGTGCCCGAGGTGTACGTGTCCATGCGCGACCGGCAGGTGCTCGTCGTCGCGGGGGGACCGTCGCACGCCGAGGAGCTGCGCAAGCTCCGCCACTACATCCGCGAGTACCGGCCGGTGCTGATCGGTGTCGACACGGGCGCGGACACGCTGATCGACGCCGGGCTCAAGCCGGACATCATCGTCGGCGACCCGGACGGCATCGGCACCGCGTCGTTGCGCGCGGCCGCCGAGGTGGTCGTGCCCGCGCAGACCGACGGCCACGCGCCCGGCCTGCAGCGCATCCAGGACCTCGGCATCGGCGCGGTGACGTTCCCCGCCTCGGGCAACGCCGAGGACCTGGCGCTGCTGCTCGCCGAAGCCCACGGGGCGTCGCTGGTCGTCACGGTCGGGCTGCGCGCGACGCTGCGCGAGTTCCTCGACCGCGGGCACTCCGGCTCCAACCCCTCCACGTTCCTGACCCGGTTGAAGCTCGGCAGCAAGCTCGTCGACGGGGAGGCCGTCGCGACCCTGCACCGCAGCCGGGTCTCGCTGGGCGTGATCGTCCTGCTGGTGGCCGCCGCGATCGCAGCCATGGCGGCCGCGCTCGCGGTCTCCGGCGTCGGTCACGTCTACGTCGACATCGTGGTCGACGGCTGGCAATCCGTCGTCAACTGGCTCAAGGGGTTCTTCTCGTGATCACGTTGCGCTACCACGTAGTTTCGATCACCGCCGTCTTCCTGGCCCTCGCGGTCGGGGTCGTGCTGGGGTCGACCGCGATCAGCGGGCGGTTGCTGTCGGGGTTGAGCGACGAGAAGAACTCGTTGGCGCAACAGGTGAACGAACTGCAGAACGACCGCAACGCGTTGAACGCCAAGCTGACCGAGGCCGACGAGTTCGCGGAGTCCGTCGGGCCGCTCGCGGTCAAGGACCGGCTCACCGACCGCACGGTCGTGATCGTCACGACCGCGGACGCGCGCCCGGCCGACCGGGACGCCCTCAACGGGCTGCTGAAGGCCGCGAGCGCCACGGTCACCGGCGAGGTCCAGCTGACCGACGCGTTCGCCGACCCGTCCCGCGGCGACCAGCTGCGCGACCTCGTGGCACGGTTGCAGCCCGCCGGGTCGCAGCTGCCCACGGCCGGCGACCCCGGCACCCGCGCGGGCGGCCTGTTCGGTGCCCTGCTGCTGCTCAACCCCACCAGCAACCAGCCGCAGGCCACGGCCGACGAGACGGCGGCCGCGCTCTCCGGGCTCTCCAACGCCGGGTTCGTGAAGGCGACGTCCGGGGTGAAGCCCGCGCAGCTCGCGATCGTGCTGACCGGTGGTGCGGCGATCGGTGACTCGGCGGCCGACCGGGCCTCGACGGTCGCGCGGTTCGCCACCCAGCTCGACCGGTCCGGTGCGGGTGTCGTGCTGGCGGGAGCGAACGGCTCGGCCAACGGCACCGGTGCGATCGGTGTGGTCCGCGCGGACACGAACGCGACGTCGATCCTGTCCACCGTCGACAACTCCGACACCCCGGCGGGCCAGGTCGTCGTGGTGATGGCGCTGGGCGAGCAGCTGGAGGGCCGCTCCGGCCGGTACGGGGTGGCGGGCAACGCGGAGGCGTCGTCGCCGGGGGCGGCGAGCTAGTACTCGGTCGTCCAGTCGCCCGGCAGCAGCTCCACCAGCAGTTCCAACGCGTCCGGCGTGCGGGCGCGGGCCCACAGCCACTGGTGGTCGTCCTCGCGGACGACCAGGTCGTCGCCTGCGAACCAGCGGGTGCCGGGACTGTGCAGCGGCAGGAGCGCGAAGTTGTCCCGGAGCAGGGAGACGTCCGCCTCGGACGTCTCCCTGTCCGCCGTCTCGGCCCCGTCGCGGAACAGCGCCTCGGACAGCACCATCTCCACGCACGCCAGCGAGAACCGCGGCAGCCACGGGTCCCAGCGCTCCTCGGTCTTGTCGACGTGGTCGAGTTTGATCATCACCTCGGGGTCGTCGCCGCCCAGCGCCGTGGCCCAGGCCGCGACCCACTGGTTCTCGTCGCGGAACACCAGCACGTCGTCGTCCACGCGCAGTTCCGAGGGCAGGAGCAGGCGGTCCTGGTTGCTGGTCAGGTCGGGGCGCTTGCCGAACAGCGACAGCGCCTCCTTGACCGCCTCCGGCAGCTCGACGCCGAGCCGTTCCTCGGTGGCGGCGAGGTCGGCGCGGCTCCAGCCGTCCTGCGGTTCGATCGGCTCCGCCCACGCGGCCGCGAACCCCTCGACGAAACGCCAGGCCGCCGAGCGGTCGTGAACGGCTCCAGCGGCTGCCCCTGCCACGTCGAAGGTCACGTGACAACTTTTCCTGATGCCGGCCCGTGCCGGGGGAAGTTCGGGAAATCCCCTCGCTGCGCCGATCGGGTGATGTGATCTGCCGGGTCGTGGTGCGCTGGGTGACCGGCGGCGTGTTAGCGTTATGGCCCGTGGATAGGGGGATTCACCCCCACGATTTTCACGGGAGCCCCGTTGGTGCAGCAGGCACGTACGACCAAGCACGTCTTCGTCACGGGAGGCGTCGCGTCCTCCCTGGGCAAGGGGCTCACCGCCTCCAGCCTCGGCCAGTTGCTCACCTCGCGCGGCCTGCGGGTGACGATGCAGAAGCTCGACCCGTACCTGAACGTGGACCCCGGCACGATGAACCCGTTCCAGCACGGCGAGGTCTTCGTGACCGACGACGGCGCGGAGACGGACCTCGACATCGGCCACTACGAGCGGTTCCTCGCGCGGGATCTGAGCGGTGACGCGAACGTCACCACCGGCCAGGTGTACTCCGAGGTGATCGCCAAGGAGCGGCGCGGCGAGTACCTGGGCGACACGGTCCAGGTGATCCCGCACATCACCGACGAGATCAAGCGCCGCATCCGCGCGATGGCCGAGCCGGACGCCGACGGCGTCACGCCGGACGTCGTCATCACCGAGGTCGGCGGCACCGTCGGCGACATCGAGTCGCTGCCGTTCCTGGAGGCCTGCCGCCAGGTCCGCCACGACGTCGGCCGCGACAACGTCTTCTTCCTGCACGTGAGCCTCGTGCCGTACCTGGCGCCGTCCGGTGAGCTGAAGACCAAGCCGACGCAGCACTCCGTCGCGGCGCTGCGCAACATCGGCATCCAGCCCGACGCGATCGTCTGCCGGGCGGACCGGGAGATCCCGGACGCGCTCAAGCGCAAGATCGGCCTGATGTGCGACGTCGACACCGACGCCGTCGTCGCCGCCGTGGACGCGCCGTCGATCTACGACATCCCGAAGGTGCTGCACGCCGAGGGGCTCGACGCCTACGTCGTGCGCCGCCTGGACCTGCCGTTCCGCGACGTCGACTGGACGGTGTGGGGCGACCTGCTGCAGCGCGTGCACAACCCCGTCGAGACGGTGAAGATCGCGCTCGTCGGCAAGTACGTCGACCTGCCCGACGCGTACCTCTCGGTCACCGAGGCGCTGCGGGCCGGAGGGTTCGCGCACCACGCCAAGGTCGAGATCAAGTGGGTGCCGTCGGACGAGTGCAAGACGGCCGAGGGCGCCGCGCGGGCGTTGTCCGGCATGGACGCGGTGCTGATCCCCGGCGGCTTCGGCGTGCGCGGCATCGAGGGCAAGATCGGCGCGCTCAAGTACACCCGCACGCGCGGTGTGCCGACGCTCGGCCTGTGCCTCGGCCTGCAGTGCATGGTCATCGAGGCGGCGCGCAACCTCGCGGGCATCGAGGACGCGAACTCCAGCGAGTTCGAGGAGGGCGGCTCGCCCGTCATCTCCACGATGGCCGACCAGGAGGACGTCGTCTCCGGTCAGCGCGACATGGGCGGCACGATGCGCCTGGGCGCGTACGTCGCGAAGCTCACGCCGGGATCGGTCGTCGCGAACGCCTACGGCGCCACCGAGGTCTCCGAGCGGCACCGCCACCGCTACGAGGTCAACAACGCCTACCGCGGCAAGCTCGCCGACGCCGGCCTGGTCTTCTCCGGCACGTCGCCGGACGGCCGCCTGGTGGAGTTCGTGGAGCTGCCCGCCGACGTGCACCCGTTCTACGCGGCCACGCAGGCGCACCCTGAGCTCAAGTCGCGTCCCACGAAGCCGCACCCGCTGTTCGCGGCGTTCGTGAAGGCCGCGATCGACTACCGGGTCGCGGACCGCCTCCCGCTGACGGCGGGAGCGTCCCAGTGACGTCCAGGCACGACTTCCGCACGGTCTCCAGCGAGGACGTGCACGTCGGCAAGGTCGTGGCGCTGAGGGTCGACGAGGTCGAGATGCCCGGCGGCGGCACGGCCAAGCGCGAGATCGTCGAGCACATGGGCGCGGTGGCGGTCGTGGCCGTCGGCGACGAGGGCGAGGTCGTGCTGGTCCACCAGTACCGGCACGCGCTCGGCAGGCACCTCTGGGAGCTGCCGGCCGGCCTGCTCGACCACGACGGCGAGGAGCCGGTCGTCGGTGCCCGCCGCGAGCTGGCCGAGGAGGTCGGTCTCGACGCGCGGCGCTGGGACACCCTCGTCGACACGGCCGCGTCGCCCGGCTTCACCGACGAGGTCGTGCGCGTGTTCCTGGCGCGTGACCTGTCCGAGGTCGACCGCGAGGTGCAGGGCGAGGAGGAGGCGGACCTGGAGGTCCACCGCTTCCCGCTCGCCGAGGCCGTGCGGATGGTGCTGTCCGGCGAGATCGTGAACTCGTCGACCGTCGCGGGGCTGCTCGCGGCCCGTGAGGTGCTGGAGGGCCGGGTGGAGCCCCGTCCCGCCGACGCGCCCTTCCGCGACCGGCCGACCCGGTTCGCCGCGCGCAAGAAGTAGGTTGGAGCCATGCAGACGCTGAAGGGTTCTCTCACACGGATGAGGGGGCCCCTCAGCGTGCTCGCAGCCGGTGCCGCGGGCGCTGTGCTGCTGCTCTTCGTCGACCCCAACCAGCCGGGCAACTTCCTGCCGAAGTGCCCGTTCAAGGCGCTCACCGGGCTCGACTGCCCCGGCTGCGGGGTCACGCGGATGCTCCACGCGCTGCTGCACGGCGACGTCGTGGCCGCGTGGCACTTCAACGCCGTGCTGCTCGTGCTGGGCGTGCCGACGGTGGCCTGGCTGCTCACGCGCTGGACGATCGCCCGCTGGAAGGGAGAACGGCGACCGGTGCGGCCTGCGCTCGGGTTCGCCGTTCTCGCCGTGGCGCTCGTGTGGGGCGTGGGGCGCAACCTCGCCTAGGAGTCGCGGAGCTTGCGGCCCTCGGCGTCGGTGCCGCCGCTGACCAGGATGATGATCGCGTCCACCAGCGACCAGACGCCGCAGCCGCCGCAGGTGAAGAGCTGCGCGAGCGCTATGCCGGTGTGGCCCGTGTAGAAGCGGCCCACGCCGAAGTTGCCCAGGAACAGCTGCAGCAGGCCCGCGACGATCTTCGACTTGTCCGACAGCGGCACGCCCGTGTACGGGTCGAAGCCGTACGGCGCGCCGGGAGCGGCGTAGCCGGGAGGGACCATGCCGGGCGGCGGCTGCGGCAGGGCGTACTGCGGCTGCGGGCCGGTGGGCGGCGGGTAGTACGGCTGCGTGGGCTGCGGCGCGAAGCCCGGCGGCGGGGCGGGTACTGCCGTGAACGGCACGGACGGCGGCGCGAGGAACGGCGGGTGCGGCTGCGGCAGGTCGCGGAACAGATCGGCGAGCTCCGCGTAGCTCTGCGCGCCGGACGCGCGGTTGACCCGCTCCTGGTACTCGGTGATGTCGAGCCGCGCCATCGCGAAGTGGTCGTTGAGAGCGGTGATCGCCTCTTCGCGCTGCTGGTTGCCGATGCGCTGCTGGTCCGGCCCGAATGCTTCTGACACGGCTGCGCACGTTATCCGATGCAGCGGGCCGATATCGGGAATACGCTGCGACGATGCTGGTCGGTGTCCCAAAGGAGATCAAGAACCACGAGTACCGCGTCGCCATCACGCCCGCCGGCGTGGTCGAACTGGTGCGCCGAGGGCACGAGGTCGTCCTCGAGCAGGACGCCGGTGCCGGCTCGTCGTTCCCCGACCACGAGTACACGGCGGCGGGAGCGCGCATCGCGTCGTCCGCCGACGAGGTGTGGGCCTCCGCGGACCTGGTGCTGAAGGTGAAGGAGCCGATCGAGGCCGAGTACCACCGCCTGCGCCGCGACCAGGTGTTGTTCACCTACCTGCACCTGGCGGCCTCGCCGTCGTGCACCGCGGCGATCGCCGCGTCCGGCACCACGGCCATCGCCTACGAGACCGTGCAGCTGCCCGACGGGTCGTTGCCGTTGCTGGCGCCGATGAGCGAGATCGCCGGGCGGATGGCGGCCCAGGTCGGCGCGCACTGCCTCGAACGCGCGCAGGGCGGGCGCGGTGTGCTGCTCGGCGGTGCTCCCGGTGTCGCCGCGGGCAAGGTCGCGGTGATCGGCGCGGGCGTGGCCGGGATGAACGCGGCGACGATGGCGATCGGCATGCAGGCCGAGGTGGTCGTGCTCGACACCAACGTCAACCGGTTGCGGCAGATCGACTTCACCTACCGCGGGCACCTGCAGACGATCGCGTCGAACGCCTACGAGGTCGAGAAGGCCTGCCGCTGGGCGGACCTGGTGGTCGGCGCGGTGCTCGTGCCCGGTGCCAGGGCGCCCAAGCTCGTCAGCAACGAGCTGGTGTCGCGGATGCGCCCCGGCAGCGTGCTCGTGGACATCGCGGTCGACCAGGGCGGCTGTTTCGAGGACACGCGGCCGACGACACACGACGCGCCGACGTACCGCGTGCACGACTCCGTGTTCTACTGCGTTGCGAACATGCCCGGTGCCGTGCCCAACACGTCGACGTACGCGCTCACGAACGTGACGCTGCCGTACGTCATCGCGTTGGCGGACAAGGGTTTCGAGCGCGCGGTGGCGGACGACCCGGCACTGGCCAAGGGCGTCAACGCACGCCACGGAGAAATCCTGCTGGAAGGGCTGGCGTGATCGCAGAGCTGGTGGCGACCTACCTCGACCACCTCGCCGTGGAACGCGGCACCGCCCGCAACACCCTCGACTCGTACACGCGCGATCTGCGCCGCTACACCGAACACCTGGAATCCCTCGGCATCACCGACTTGGGCGCGGTGACGGAAGTGCAAGTGAGTGAGTTCCTTGCCGTGCTGCGGGAAAGCGGGCTTGCGGCGTCGTCCGCCGCACGGACGTTGGTCGCTGTGCGCGGGTTACACCGCTTCGCGCACCGTGAAGGTGTTGTGCCGCATGACGTCGCACGCGCAGTGCATCCGCCTTCGCCGCCGAAGAGGCTGCCGAAAGCATTGCCCGTCGATGAAGTTCTGGCGCTGCTCGACAATGTGGGAAACCTCAGGGACAAAGCCCTGCTGGAGTTGCTGTACTCGACGGGAGCCCGGATCTCCGAGGTGGTCGGGCTCGACGTGGACGACATCGACGCGTCCGAGCGGACCGTTCTGCTCGACGGGAAGGGAGGCAAGCAACGGCTGGTCCCGGTCGGGCGGCCGGCGTTGGCCGCGGTGGACGCGTACCTGGTTCGCGCACGTCCCGCCCTTGCGGCGAAAGGACGTGGCACGCCTGCGTTGTTCCTGAACGCGCGCGGTGGAAGGCTTTCGCGGCAGAGCGCGTGGACGGTCCTGAAGACCGCTGCGGAGGACGCCGGGATCACCGCCGCGGTGTCACCCCACACGTTGCGGCATTCGTTCGCCACCCATCTGCTGGAAGGGGGTGCGGACGTTCGGGTGGTGCAGGAACTCCTCGGGCACGCATCGGTTACGACCACTCAGGTGTACACACTGGTAACCGTTACGACTTTGAGGGAGGTCTACGCAACTGCACACCCTCGGGCCACTGGAACATGAGGCTTCCACGGGTACGGTGGGCAGGTGCCGAACTTGGACGAGCCGTCCCCACAGGCCATCGATCTAGCCGCTGTGCTGCACGCGCTGAGCGACCCGACCAGGCTCGCGGTCGTGCGCCAGATCCAGTCGAGCGGGGAACGCCTGTGCGGGGCCTTCGAGGTTGACGTCGCGAAGTCGACTCTCTCCCAGCACCTGCGCGTGCTGCGGGAGGCGGGCATCACCCGAACACGTTGCCGCGGCAACCAGCGCTGGGTGTCGTTGCGCCGCGATGACCTGGACCTTCTGTTCCCGGGCCTGCTCGACGTGGTGCTGACCGCGTCCGACAGGCGCACACGAACGGATGTTCCGGCCTAACTGAGTCTTGACAACACCGGCGAGGCGCGTTGCCGCTCGCACGGGTGCGGCCTAGGCTGCGCCCGGAGAGACGACTACGAGCAGTGAGGGACCGCCAGCCATGTCGACACCGGAGCACGCTTTCGCGCCCCGTGCCGATCTGAGCCTGGCTCCGCACGCCGCGCCGGTGGACGACGTCGCTCAGGAGCAGCTCGACGGCATCGGACCGACGGGCCGCCAGCGCCGCCACATCCCGGACCCGCCCCCGCTGCTGCGCCACGGCCCGGCGAAGATCCTCGCGGTGTGCAACCAGAAGGGCGGCGTCGGCAAGACGACGTCGACCATCAACCTGGGAGCGTCACTCGCCGAATACGGCCGCCGCGTGCTGCTGGTCGACTTCGACCCCCAGGGCGCGCTGTCGGTCGGCCTCGGTGTGCACCCGCACCAGCTCGACACCACGATCTACAACGTCATCATGGAGGGGCACACCCCCGTCGGCGACGTCATCCGCAAGACCATGGTCGACGACATGGACCTGCTGCCGAGCAACATCGACCTGTCGGCCGCGGAGATCCAGCTCGTGTCGGAGGTCGGCCGCGAGCACACGCTCGTGCGCACCCTCCGCCCGGTGATCGACCACTACGACTACGTGCTGGTCGACTGCCAGCCCTCGCTCGGCCTGCTCACGGTGAACGCCCTCGCGGCCGCGGACGGTGTGCTGATCCCGCTCGAGTGCGAGTTCTTCTCGCTGCGCGGGGTGGCGCTGCTCATCGACACCATCGAGAAGGTCAAGGAACGCTTGAACCCCAAGCTCACCATCACCGGCATCCTCGCCACGATGTTCGACCCGCGCACGCTGCACTCGCGCGAGGTCATGGCCCGCGTTGTCGAGGCGTTCGGCGACATCGTGTTCGACTCGGTGATCAACCGCACGGTGCGCTTCCCGGAGACCACCGTGGCCGGCGAACCGATCACCCGCTGGGCACCCCGTTCGTCCGGCGCCAACGCGTACCGCGCGCTGGCCCGCGAGGTGATCGCCCGGTGACCCGTCGCCCTTCACTGCCGGGGGCCGCGGAACTGTTCCGCCTGACGTCCGCCCCTGCCGCGCCCGAGGCCTCGGCGACGGAGGAAGCGCCGCAGCAACGCCGTGGTTCCGGCCGCACCAAGCACACCACGAAGATCACGGTCTACGTGTCGGACGAAGAGCTGCTGGCGCTGGAACAGGCGCGGCTGGTGTTGCGCGCGGCCCACGGCCTGGCCGTCGACCGGGGCCGCGTCGTGCGCGAGGCGATCGCGATCGTGCTGGACGACCTGGAAACGCACGGTGACGCGTCGCTGCTGGTACGCAGGTTGCGCGAGCAGTGACCGAGGACGTTCCCGCTGAGGGCGCTGTTCAGGACGACGGCAAGTTCAAGGTCAGGCTCACGAACTTCGAGGGTCCGTTCGACCTGCTGCTCCAGCTGATCTCGCAGCACACGCTGGACGTGACCGAGGTGGCGCTGCACCAGGTCACCGACGACTTCATCGCGCACATCCGCGGCATGGGCGACGCGTGGGACCTCGACGAGACCACCGAGTTCCTCGTCATCGCCGCGACGCTGCTCGACCTGAAGGCCGCCCGCCTGCTGCCGACCGGCGACGTCGAGGACGAGGACGACCTCGCGTTGCTGGAGGCGCGCGACCTCCTGTTCGCCCGGCTGCTGCAGTACCGCGCGTACAAGCAGGTCGCGGCCCTGTTCGCGGAGCTGGAACACGGCGCGTACCGGCGCTACCCGCGCTCGGTGTCGCTCGAACCGCGCTTCGAGGGCCTGCTGCCCGAGGTGATGCTCGGCGTCACGCCCGACAAGTTCGCCCTGATCGCGGCCGCGGCCTTCCGGCCGAAGCAGAAGCGGACGCTCTCGGTCGCGCACATCCACCAGCACCGCGTGTCGATCCGCGAGACCGCCGACGTGCTGCGGGCGTTGCTGATCGAGAAGGGCACCGCGTCGTTCACCGAGATCATCGCCGACTGCACCGAGACCATGGAGGTGGTGGCGCGGTTCCTCGCGCTGCTGGAGCTGTACCGGGAGAAGTCGCTGGCCTTCGAGCAGGAGGACCCGCTCGGGCCGCTGCAGGTGACGTGGGTCGGCGGGTCGTTGGAGGAAGCGCAGGCGCAGGTGCACGCCGGCGACGAGGATGAGGACTACGGCGGATGAGCGAGCCACTGGTGGGGCCGGACGCGGCGGAGATCGAGGAGCCGGGGCCTGCGTTCGACGGGGGCGGGCCGGGTCGCGGCGAGGACGTGTCGGCCGGGGACCAGGAGGCGCCGGCCGGGGGTGAGCGCGCGGCGAGCCGGGGTGAGGACGTGGCCGGCGCCGCTGAGCCCGGTGCCGGGGAGGCCGTCGGGTCCGCCGGCGAGGGGGAGGCTGATTCCGCTCTCGACGACGCCGCTCCTGCTGCTGTCGTGCTGGACGCCGGGGCCGAGGGCGCCTCGGCCGGAACCGGCGCGGCGGTCCCGCCCCCGGTGTCCAGTCTACCGGGCGGCACCGACGAAAACGGCACGTCAGGCGCCGGTGCTGGGGACAACTCCGGTGCTGGGGACGACTCCGGTGCTGTGGGCGGTTCCGGTGCCGAGCCCGCGTCGGACGCCGCACTCGACGACGCCGCTCCCGCCGCGGTCGTGCTCGCCGAGCCGGGAGCCGGGTCCGTCGCCGCCGGTGTGAAGGCAGGCGCCGCGAAGCCGCGCACCGCCAGGACCGGCGCTCGCGCCAAGGCGAAGCCCACCGCTGTCCCCGAGGCCACTGCCGAACCGCAGGCCGACACCGACGCCGCCGCCCTCGAGGCCCAGCTCCTCGCCGCCGCCCCCGACGAGGCCATCGAGGACAGCGGCTTGCCGGACCTCACCGACGACGCCACGTTCGAGGCCGCGCTCGAGTCCGTGCTGCTCGTCGTCGACAGCCCGATCGCCGAAGACCAGCTCAGCAGTGCCCTCGAGCAGCCGGTGAAGCGGGTCAAGACGGCACTCCGTAGACTGTCGAGCCGGTACACCGAGTCCGGCAGCGGCATCGACCTGCGCAGGGCGGGGGACGGCTGGCGGTTCTACACGCGGGACCGGTTCGCCCCGTTCGTGGAGAAGCTGCTGCTCGACGGCCAGCGCGCGAAACTCACCCGCGCGGCCCTGGAGACGCTCGCGGTGATCGCCTACCGGCAGCCCGTGACGAGGGCGCGGATCGCGGCGGTTCGCGGCGTCAACGTGGACGGTGTGATCCGGACCCTGGTCGCCCGGGGGCTCATCGAGGAGACGGGCACCGACAGCGACACGGGTGGGATCCTGTACCGCACTACCGAACTGTTCCTGGAGCGGTTGGGGCTGTCGTCGTTGCACGACCTGCCGCCAATCGCGCCGCTGCTGCCCGAAGTGGATGCGATCGACGATGTCTGAGAACGAGGGCGTGCGCCTGCAGAAGGTGCTGGCGCAGGCGGGGATTGCCTCGCGCCGTGCTTCGGAGGAGCTGATCGACCAGGGGCGGGTGCAGGTCGACGGCGTGGTCGTGCGCGAGCAGGGCCGGCGGATCGACCCGCAGACCGCCGTCGTGCACGTCGACGGGGTGCGGGTGCAGATCCGCGAGGACGTCGTCACCATCGCGCTCAACAAGCCGTTCGGGATGCTCTCCACGATGGAGGACGACCTGGGGCGTCCGTGCGTGGGCGACCTGGTGCGCAACCGCGCGGAGCGGCTGTTCCACGTCGGGCGCCTCGACGCCGAGACCGAGGGCCTGCTGCTGCTCACGAACGACGGTGAGCTCGCGCACCGGCTGATGCACCCGAGCTACAACGTCAAGAAGACCTACCTCGCCGAGGTCCCCGGGCCGGTCGAGAAGGGGCTCGGCAAGAAGCTCAAGGCGGGCGTCGAGCTGGAGGACGGGCCGGTCAAGGTCGACTCCTTCAAGCTCATCAGCGCGGTGCCGGGCAAGGCGCTCGTCGAGGTCGTGCTGCACGAGGGCCGCAAGCACATCGTCCGCCGCCTGCTCGAGCACGTCGGCTACCCGGTGCAGTCACTGGTCCGCGTCGCGATCGGCGAGGTGTCGCTCGGCAACCAGCGGCCCGGGTCGATGCGCGTGCTGAACCGCCAGGAGGTCGGCGGCCTCTACAAGCTCGTCGGTCTCTGACCGCGACGCGGGAGAACACCCGTTCGCCCCTCCGGCCCCCAGAGCCGGAGGGGCGAACTGCGGTGCACGCCCCGTGCGACGAGAACGCTACGGCGATCTTGTTGTAAGGGGCCGGGACCTGCGCTCCGAACAACACGGTGTAGACAACCGGTCTTGGGGGGAAGGCTGAATGCCACGCACCGAACGCCCGCTGGACTGCGAGGACACCGAGCTCGGCGCGTTCGCCGCCGATCTGCGCAAGCTCCGCGAGAAGGCGGGCAGACCGTCCTACCGGGCCCTCGCCTCACGCGCGCATTACTCCGCGGCCACGCTGTCGGACGCCGCCGGTGGCAAGAAGCTGCCCAGTCTCGCCGTCACGCTCGCGTACGTCACGGCGTGCGAGGGCGACGCGGAGGAGTGGGAACGGCGCTGGCGTGCCATCGCGGCGCCTCCGGACCGGACGACCGAGGCGCCGTACGTCGGGCTGAAGGCGTTCCAGGAAGAGGACGCCGACCGGTTCCACGGCCGCGAGAAGCTCACCGCGAAACTGGTCGAGCTCACGCGCGCACGGCCGTTCGTCGGGGTGTTCGGCGCGAGCGGGTCGGGCAAGTCGTCGTTGCTGCGCGCCGGTCTGATCCCGCGCCTTCCCCGTGCGCTGATCTTCACGCCCGGCGTCCAGCCCCTCGACGAGTGCGCCGTCCGCCTCGCGCGCCTCACCGGGCAGTCCGCCGTCGCGCTGAGCCACGAGCTCGCGGACCCGGCGGCGCTGGGCCTGCTGGTCCGGCAGTTCGACGAGCAACTGGTGCTCGTCGTCGACCAGTTCGAGGAGGTCTTCACCCTCTGCGGGCCCGAGCAGCGGGACTGGTTCGTGCGGGCTCTCGTCGGCGCCCCGCACGTGGTCATCGGCGTGCGGGCCGACTTCTACGGCCACGTCGGCCGCCACCCGGAGCTCGTCGAGGCGCTGGAGGACGCGCAGGTGCTCGTCGGTCCGCTGACGACGGACGAGCTGCGCCGCGCGATCACCGAACCGGCCCTGCACGTCGGGGCGACCGTCGAGTCCGCCCTGGTCATCCGGCTGGTGGCCGACGTCGTGGGGCAGGCGTCGGCGTTGCCGCTCGTGCAGCACGCCCTCGTCGAGACCTGGCACCGCCGCCGCGGCATGACGCTCTCGCTCGCCGGCTACGAGGAGGCGGGCGGCGTCGAGCACGCCGTCGCCCGCACCGCCGAGTCCGTCCACGAGCAGCTGAGCCCCGAGCAGCGGCAGATCGCCCGCCGCACGTTCCTGCGCCTGATCGCGCTGGGGGAGGGCATCGAGGACACGAAGCGCCGCGCGAACCGCGAGGACCTCGACGCCGAGGTTCTCGAACGCCTGGCCACGGCACGGCTGGTCACGCTCACCGAGCAGCACGCCGAACTCACCCACGAGGCGCTGATCCGGTCCTGGCCGCGCCTGCGCGAGTGGATCGACGAGGACCGCAACGCGCTGCGCGTGCACCACCAGCTCACCGAGGCCGCGGCGCAGTGGGACGGCGACCGCGACCTGCTCTACAAGGGCGCGCGGCTGGCCCAGGCCGCCGAGCTCGACCCCGAGTCGCTCACCGGACCCGAACGCGCCTTCCTCACGGCGAGCCAGGCCGACGGACGCCGCCGCGCCCGCCGCACCCGAGTGGTGGTCAGCGTGCTGTCGGTGCTGGTCGTGCTGCTCGCGAGCAGCGTGGTGTTCGCGGCGGTCCAGGCCAGGGAGGCGACGCGGCAGCGCAACGACGCACTGGCCGGACGTGCCGCCACCGAGGTCATGCGGCTGCTCCCGACCGACCCGGACAAGGCCGCCCGGCTCGCCCTCGCGGCCCACGCCGTCACGCCCGCCACGGCCACGCGGGACGCCGTGCTGAACGCGGACGCCGCCCGGTGGAGCTCGTACACCTCGACGCCGCAGATGCTGTCGTGGCCGGAGGGCGACTTCCTGACGCTGTCGACGAACAGCGAGTTCTTCCTCGGCACCCTGGGCTCCGGCGTCACCTCGGCCACGGTGCTCTTCCGCGGCCGGACTCCCGGCGACCGGCTCGCCCGCGTCGGCGAACGCGTGAACCGGACGGTGCTGAGCGGTGACGACCGGCGCGCGTTCACGCTGGAGGCCACCGGCGACGCCCAGGTCTGGGACGTCGCGCGGCCGGAGGAGCCGCACCGGCTCGGCACGATCGCCAACGCGCCGGCGGACCTGACCGTGAGCAGGGACGGCACCGCCGCCGCCGGGGTCGTGCGGACCGGCGAGCGCCCGCGGCACCGGGCGGTGGTCTGGGACCTGCGCGACCCGGCCCGGCCGGCGGAGGTGGCGGTGCCGGTGGAGCACGTCCTCTCCGCCGCCATGAGCCCGTCGGGCCGGGAGATCGCCCTGCTGCGCAAGGACAACGGCACGGGCACGGCCTACGCCGAGATCTGGGTGCTCGACGGCCCCACGCCCCGCCGCGGCACGTCGATCGCGCTGTCCGACGAGCCGCTGCAGGTCGTCACCTCGGCGGGCGGACGGGCGCTGGCCGTGCGGTTCGCCCGCGAGCTCGTCGTCTGGAAGACCGCGGGGGACGGCGAGCCGGTGCGGGTGCCGGTGGGCTCCTCGCAGGCCACCGCCGTGTTCGGCGACGACGACCGCAAGATCGCCGTGCAGACCGAGGCCTCGGTCGAGGTGTGGGACGTCGGCGGCGAGGGCCCCGGCGTCCGGGCGGGGTCGTTCGGGGGCTTCCGCGGCAACGTCCACGGCCTGCGTTACCGGGAGCGGGAGCAGGCGTTCGGCGTGGTCGACTCGACGCCGTCGATGTGGGCGCTGCACACCGACCTCGACAAGGTCGTCCGCGGGCTGTGCCGCGAGCGCGAGGCCGCGCTGTCCGACGAGGACTGGGCGAAGTACTTCCCCGGCGTTGAACGCGTGCCGGTCTGCTGAGCGGGGCCTGAGCCGCGGGTGGCGGAGGTGCGCGGCGACCGCCGCTGAACGAGGTTCTCCGGACGATGACGGGATGCCGAGACGGGAACGCCCTCTCGACTTCACCCGCCGTGTCCGGGCTGAACCCGCAGCACCAGGCTGGTGGAACGATCACGAAGCAGCCGCCGGGGTGGTGATTGGTTAGCGGGCCGTTAGACGGCGGGCGAACGTCTGGTGGACAATCCGGCCAGGAGGCGGCATGCCACGAGGGGAACGACCGCTGGGTCCGGAGGACACCGCGCTGCTGCGGTTCGCCGGTGACCTGCGTCGACTGCGCGACCAGGCAGGCAAACCGAGCTACCGCGAGCTGGCTCGGCGGGCGAACTACTCGCCGACCGCGTTGTCCGACGCGGCCGGGGGCCGCAAGCTGCCCTCGCTCGCGCTGACGCTCGCCTTCGTCCGGGCCTGCGAGGCCGATCCCGCGCCGTGGACCAAGCGCTGGCGTGAGTTGGCCGCCGAACACGCGCAGCCGTTGCACCCGAACTCCCCGTACCCCGGCATCGAGCCGTTCACCGAGCACGACGCGAAGCACTACTTCGGACGTGAGTTCCTCGTCGAGCAGATCGTCGAGTCGGTCCGGGCGAGGCCCGTGACCGTCGTCTTCGGCGCCTCCGGTTCGGGCCGGACGTCGCTGCTGCGCGCGGGCGTGCTGCCCGCCCTGGACGACGCCGTCGTGGTCACGCCGGGGGAGAACCCGGTCGAGGACCTGGCGGCCGCGCTCGCCGGCCTCTTCGAGAACACGACGGCGGACGCGCTCGCGGAGGAGCTCCGGCAGGACCCCGACCACCTGCGGCTGCGGCTGCGGCAGCACCGCCCCGGCCTCGTGCTCCTCGTCGACGACGCCGAGAAGGCGTTCGGCGCGGACGACTTCACCGCCGCCGTCACCCGCTGCCCGCACGTCGTCCTCGCGGTGCGGGCCGACCACCGGCAGCGCTGGCACGAGCTCGGCGCGGGCGGGGACGCCGCCGAGATCACCGTCGAGCCGATGAGCGCGGACCAGCTGCGCCGCGCGATCACCGAGCCCGCCGCCAGGATCGGCGCGACCGTCGAGACGGCGGTGGTCGCGCGCCTGGTCGCCGACGCCGCGAACCGGCACTCGCTGCCGCTGGTGCAGCAGGCGCTCGCCGAGACGTGGCGGCGCAAGCGCGGCATGACGCTGTCGCTCGCCGGCTTCGAGGAGTCCGGCGGTGTCGAGCACGCCGTGGCGCGGGCCGCGGAGACGTTCTTCGCCGGCCTCGGCGAGCAGGACCGGGCGGCGGCGCGGCAGGTCTTCCTGCGGCTGGTCTCCGTGCGGCGCAACGGGATCGCGCAACGCCGGGCACCCAGGCCGCTCGACGTCGACGCGGACCTGCTCGACCGGCTCGCGAAGGCCAGGCTCGTCACGCTCACCGAGGACGGCGCCGAGCTCACCCACGACGCCTCGCTGCGCTGGCCGCGGCTGGCCGCGTGGATCGACGAGGAACGCGAGAACCTGCGCACGCACCAGCAGCTCGTCACGGCGATGGAGCTGTGGGAGGCGAGCGACCGCGACCCGCTGGCGCTGTACCGGGGCGTGCGGCTGCGCAAGGCCAAGGAGCTCGGCGAGTTCCTGACGGTGCAGGAGCGCCGGTTCGTCGACATCAGCACCCGGCGCGAGACGCGCCGCTCGACGGCGTTGATAGCGGTCATGGCCGTGTTGATCGCGCTGGTGCCCGGAACGGTCGTGTACGCGCTCTCGAACGAACGCAAGATCACCGAGCTGGCCGGCCGGGAGCTCGGCGGCAAGGCGATCTCGGCGTCCGAGGCGCTGATGGAGCAACGCCGGCCGTACGCGGACAAGTACGCGCTGGTCGGCTACCGGGTCAGCCCGTCACCGGAGGCCGAGAAGGTGCTGCGGCTCGCCAACGCGGTGACGCGCGGCATCCCGTTCACCGGCACGCCGAAGGACGACGCGGACGTCGTGGTCGCGCCGCGCGGGGACATGGCCGCCGTCACCGACGCGGACGGCACCGACCGGATGTGGAGCCTCGACGAGGACGAGGCGGTGCCGGGCAGGAGGTTCGCCGACCGCCACCGGGTCGTCGAGCTCGCCGAACGCCGTGCCGTCACGAAGGACCACAGCGGCCAGGAACACCTCTGGGCCGTCAGCGACGCGGGCGACATCACCTACCTCTCGGCGCTGCCCGACCGGTTCCGCACGCTCGACCTCAGCCCGGACGGCTCGCGGGTCGTCGGCAAGGTGGGCGACGCGGCCGACGTCGGCCTCCCGACACCGGACGAGACCGAGCACGCCGAGCTCTACGACCTGAGCGACCCCCGGTTCCCCCGCAGGCTGCCGGTGCCGGTGCGCAACCCCGAGACGGTCGCGCTGAGCCACGACGGCCGCGAGCTCGCGACCGGCACCTGGGACCCGGACGCCGGCACCACGAAGATCGAGTTCTGGCACATCGGCGGCACCTACGAGCCCGCCTCGCCCGCGTTGTCGCAGAACGTCTACGTCCGCAGCATCACCTACAGCGGCGACGGCCGGTGGCTCGCCGTCGAGCACTCGCCCGAGTCGATCGTCGAGGTGTGGCAGCGGGTGCCGAGCGGCACGCCGGTGCTGCGCGCGCGGCTGGAGACCACGCTGCGGTCCGGTGCCCGCGTCACGTTCGCCTCCGAAGATCGAGTAGCGGTGGTGCGGGACAACGTCTTCGAGGTCCAGCGGCTCTACGCGTCCGACCGCTCCCCGGACCGGCTCGTGTACGTCGTCGGGCACGGCAACTCGACGCGGGCGATCCACCGGGCGCAGCACGACGACTTCCTCGTTCGCAGCGGGGGCCGCGATCCCGAACTGCTGCCGTACGAACTCGACGCCGGCGCCATCATCAAGAGGATGTGTGAAAAAGACGGCGCTCGGCTCACGGACTCCGAATGGGTGAAGAGCTTCGGCGAAGTGGAGCGCGTCGAAGTGTGCTGACCGCCGTGATGTAGGGGAAACAACCCGGAGTTGGGCAAACACGCATTGTGAAGCCGAGATCCACTCTCTAGGGTGACCGAGTGCGTGCGTTCACAAGGGGACTCCTCGGCATCGCCGGGTTCCTCGCTCTCTGGGAGCTCTTAGGACGCTCTCCCCTCATCCCTGCACACGCGCTACCGCCACCGTCCGTCGTGTTCGGTGAGCTCGTCGTGCAGTTGACCTCCCCCGATTTCATCAGTCATGTCGTGGCAACGGTCCTGGCCGTCCTGATCGCCATCGGGATCGCCATCGCCATCGCGGTGCCGAGTGGACTCGTGCTCGGGTCCGTTCCGGCCGTTCGCCACGCGACGCGCGCCATCATCGAGTTCCTGCGCCCGATCCCTTCTGTGGCACTGATTCCGCTCGCGCTGGTGATGCTCGGTTTCGGACCGGAAACCAAGATCACGCTGGCCGTCTACGCGGCACTGTGGCCGATCCTGTTCAACACCATCTACGCGCTCGACGAGCTCGACCCGTTGCTGGTCGAGACGTCCCGGGTCTTCGGCACCGGACGCGTGGGTGTGCTGTTCCGGGTGGCCCTGCCGAGCGCGTTGCCGTTCGTCCTCACCGGAATCCGGCTGGCGGCGACCACGGCGCTGATCGTGATGGTGAGCGTCGAGCTCATGGCGGGCAGCCAGATCGGTCTCGGCTACTTCATCATGGAGGCCCGCAGCGGACCCGGCCGGATGGACCAGGTGCTGGTCGGCACCGTGGTCGCCGGTGCGATCGGCGTCCTGCTGAACAACGGTCTCGAGCGCGTCCGCCGGCGTTGGGTGGCCTGGTGAGCAGATTCTTCCAGCGGTGGGCCGTGTTCGCCGGTCTCGTCGTCGTGTGGCAGGTCCTGGGCGTGCTCGCCGAGGACCCGTTCTTCCCGCCGCCGTCCGACATCGTGACGGCGGCCTGGGACTGGTGGGTGCTCGAGCCGGAGAACGTCACCGAGCACATCCTGCCGTCGGTCATCCGGCTGCTGTCCGGGTGGGCGATCGCCTCGGTGATCGGCGTCGCGCTGGGCATGCTGCTCGGCCGGTCGGACCGGGCGATGGAGTACGCGGGCCCGTTGCTCGTGTTCCTGCGCTCGATCCCGCCGCCCGCGCTCGTGCCGGTGTTCCTGCTGCTGTTCCAGGCGGGAACGTCGATGCAGCTCGCGACGATCGTCTTCGGCGTCATCTGGCCGGTGCTGCTCAACACGGTCGACGGGGCCCGCTCCGTCGACGTGACCAAAGTGGACACTTCCGCGGTCTTCCGGATCCCCCGCCACCAGTGGGTTCTCGGGGTGGTGCTGCCCGCGGCCTCACCGAAGATCTTCGCGGGACTGCGGGTGTCGCTCTCGCTCTCGCTGGTGCTGATGGTCATCTCCGAGCTCGTCGGAACGGACAACGGCATCGGCTCACAACTCATGCAGGCACAGCGCGAGTTCGACTACACGCGCATGTGGGCCGGGATCGTCCTGTTGGGCGTGCTCGGCTACGGACTCAACACCGCGCTTCTCGCGGTGGAACGCAGAGCGTTGGCGTGGCAACCGAGGAGTCGGGATGAGCAACATGCTTGAGGTGGCCGACCTAGGCCACACCTACGGCGACTACGAGGCCATCGGTGGCCTCACGTTCACCGTGCGCGCCGGCGAGCTGGTGTGCGTGGTCGGACCTTCCGGGTGCGGCAAGTCCACACTGCTGCGCACGATCTCCGGACTCATCGCACCTTCGCGCGGTGACGTGTCCCTGAAGGGCTCGCACCTCGCCGTCGTGTTCCAGGACTACTCGCGATCGCTGTTCCCGTGGCTCTCGGTGCAGGGCAACGTGGAGTTCCCGCTGCGGAAGCTCCCGCGCGCCGAGCGGCGTGCGCGGGCCGCCGAGGCGCTGGAGTGGGTCGGGCTGGGGGCGGCGGCGCGCAAGCGCCCGTGGCAGCTTTCCGGCGGTATGCAACAGCGTGTGGCGATCGCCCGCGCGCTGGCGTACCGGCCCGCGTTGTTGTTGATGGACGAGCCTTTCGCGTCCGTGGACGCGCAGACCCGGTTCGAGCTGGAAGACCTGTTGCTGCGCGTGCGCCGCGAGCACGACACGACAGTTCTCGTGGTCACGCACGACATCGACGAGTCGGTGTACCTGGGTGACCGGATCCTCGTGCTGTCGGGCTCTCCCGCCCGGCTGGTGGCCGACCTGGACGTGCCGCTGCCCGCCGAGCGCGACCAGGTGACGACGCGGACCGACGAGGCCTTCGTGGCGCTGCGGTCGAAGGTGGCGCGGCTGCTGAACGTCGGCAAGCCGTCGATGGACGTCGAGAAGTGGGCGGCCGCCGAACGCGAGTCGCTGAGCGAGACCGTCTCGTCCTGACGGTCGTTTCACGACAGCTGCGCCCCGGACCGCCGCGGTCCGGGGCGCGGTCGCGTCCGGGCCCTGGAACACTTGCCCCGTGAGCGGCTGGAACCTCTTCCTCGTCGTCGACGCGGAGCCCGTCGAGGTCTCCCGGGACGCTGCTCCGGACACGCGGGTGGTGCTGCTCGGGCAGAGGCGCATGCTCGCCTTGCCGGACAACGGGTACCAGCTCCTGCTCGCGTGGGCGGCCGGTCCGCGGCGCGTCGTGCGCACGCCCGTGCCGGTGCACCCGGACCAGGACCTCGTCGACACGTTCGTCAACTCCTACCTCGTGGACGCCGGTGTGCCGCCACGGCCGCGCGGGTTCGCCTGGTACCTGGACCTGCCGGACGGGCTGGAACCCGCGGACGTGTGGCGTGCGGTCGACGACGGTGCGGCACAAGGGATGCCGGTGGACCTGCTGCGCGTCCGCGAGGCGGTGGAACGCGGTGTGAGAGCGCTCTTCCGCAACGTCTGACGAAAGTCGTATGAAACGCGCCGGGGAAGCGGTGGCGTCGAGCGGGAACAGCTGTGCCCCGGACCCGTCGCGGCCCGGGGCACAGCTGCGTTCTCAGTGCCGACTGGAGGGTGTGGGCACTGGTGCGGGGAGACGGACGTCCGCGCTCGGGGGCAGAGCGCCGATCGGCCGCCGTGCGTTCCCCTTGAGCCGCCCGGACGAGGACCGGGCGGGTCGGGTTCTCCTGCTCAGAGGTGGATGTTCAGGTCGCCGTTGCCGACGCCGCCGTCGAGCAGGTCGACGTCGCCGAGCTTGACGTCCCCGATGACCTGGCCGAGGTCGGTGTGCACGTCGCCGACCTGCGCGACGTCCTGGACCACGTTGCCGGTCACGTCGCCGGTGAGGTTGCCGGTCACGTCGACGACGTCCTTGACGTCGAGGTCCACCGAACCGATGACGTCCTCGACCAGCACGTCGGTGTCGACGACGTCCTTCACGAGCACGTCGGTGTCGAGGTCCTTCACGAGGACGTCGGACACGCCGTGGACGTCGGCCACGTCGGTCACCTTGGAGACGACGGCGTTGTCGCCGGCGACGTCCGTGACGGTGGCGACGACGTTCTCGGTGTGCAGCACGTCGAGCGTGCCGGTGACGTCACCGATGCCGCCGAAGTCCGTGACCAGCGCGGTGATGGCGGCGGGGGAGGCGACGTCGGCCACGCCGGCGACGTCCACGACGTTGTCCGTGATCAGCTTCAGGCTGTCGACGGCGGTCAGGTCGCCCGCCTCCACCAGGACCTTGTCGATGGCGTCGACCTTCACGACGGACGCGCTGTCGAGCACCAGGGGCAGGATCTCCTGCACGTCCACGGGGGAGATGTCGCCCAGACCGGCAGCCTCGAGGCAGCCCTCGGGGTCGAGCTGGAACGCCTCGCGGGCGTCCAGGTCGCCGAGCAGGGTGAGGGTGAAGTCGTGCAGCGTCTGCTGGGTGCCCATGGAACTCAAGCTCCTGTAGGTGGATCGGGGGATGTCGTGCTGAACCGTATGGATGAACGACATCCCCCGGCATCGGGAGTTGGCCCCAGATCGTGACCTTGTGAGATCCCTAGGGGGTTCGATGTCACCCGTTAGGGGGGTGGGGATTTCACCCCACAGGGCTGTTTTGAGTCCTCAGGGGCCGACGTAGTTCTCCGCGAAGGTGGCGCGGTAAGCCGGGGACTCGGCCAGGTGCTCCAGCCGTGCCTGGGCCAACCGTCCGAAGAACGGCGAGCTGACGTCGGTGTGGATCATGTTCACCATCCACTGGGAAAATTCCTGCGCACGCCACACCCGGCGCAGGCAGTCCTCCGAGTAGGTCTTGAGCCCGGTCTCGGATCCGGTGCTGTAGTAGTCGACAAGCGCACGTCCGAAGGTTGCGGCGTCGTTCATGGCGAGGTTCATGCCCTTGGCGCCGACGGGGGTGATGATGTGTGCTGCGTCACCCAGCAGGTACAGCCGGCCGTAGGACATCGGCTCCACCACGTGGCTGCGCATGTCGAGAACGCGTTTCTCGATGATCTTCCCCTCGGTCAGCGTCCACGACGAGTCGTGCAGTGCGAATCGTTTGTGCAGTGCTTCCCAGACCTGTTCGTCGGACCAATCCTCGGCTTTTGTCCCGACCGGCACCTGCAAATAGAATCGGGACACCGAGGGTGACCGCAGCATGTGCCCGGCGAAACCGTCCTCGTGCAGCGCGTAAATGATGGCTTTAGTCGACGGAGGGGCCTCCGCGAGAATGGCCAGCCACTCGATCCCGTGCTGGTGCGTGAATTCCGTCAGCACCCCCTGGGGAATGGATGGACGGCTTACACCATGAAATCCGTCACATCCGGCCACGAAGTCGCTCGTGACGGTCTCCCGTGACCCGTCCGCGCTGGTGAAGGCCACTGACGGCGTAGAGGACGTCAGGTCTCGCAACTCCACGTCGCTGACCGAGAACCGGATGTCACCCCCGGCGGCCAAGAATCCCCCGATGAGGTCCTTGACCACTTCCTGCTGGGGGTAGACGTAGTGTTCGCGGCCGCCGTACAGGTCGCTGTACGACACCTGAAACACCTGTCCGCTCACGCGGAATTCACACGTTCCGTGACGGTCTGCTTCCATCAGCAAACGATCTGCCAGACCGAGTGACTCCAACATGGTCACGGAGCGGTGCTCCAGGACTCCCGCCCGTGGCCGGGTTTCCACATGGGTGCGACTGGCCTTTTCGAGGACGACGCAGTCGATACCTGACTGCTGGATCAAGTTTGCCAAGGTCAGACCGGCCGGCCCGGCGCCGACAACGGTCACAGCGCGCTTCAACTGGGGTTCTCCTAGCCCTAGACCTGCTGTGCTTAGATGCTCACCGCAGGTAGTGGACTGGAACCTGCTCGTGTCGGTCAACTGGGGTCTTTTGGAGCAGCATCACTACTCTGAGTGGTTGACCGTCGCGATCATTCCCCGCAACGACGACACCGCTCCGACAGGAGAGTGCTCCCGATGACTCGAAGAGTCCGCCGTATGGCCATCCGTGGCATCGCCCTTGCCACGCTGCTCGCCACCGTGGCGAGCTGTGGTGCGCTCGGCGGCACAGAGCAGGCGCCCCCGGCCGACGCGAACAGCGGCGGCCCGGTCGAGAAGACCAAGATCACCCTGGGTGTCCTGCCGATCCTCGACGTGGCCTCCGTCCACGTCGCGATCAAGCAGGGTTTCTTCAAGGCCGAGGGCCTCGAGGTCGACCTCAAGGTCATCCAGGGTGGCGCGGCGGCCATCCCGGGTCTCGTCAGCAAGGAGCTGGACTTCACGTTCGGCAACTGGGTCTCGTTCTTCGCCGCCGAGTCGAAGGCCGCCGCCAAGCAGGTCGACGGGATCAAGCTCATCTCGGACGGCTACCAGGCCAAACCCGACATGTTCCTGATCTTGGCCAACGGTGACTCGGCCATCAAGAGTCCTGCCGACCTCGCCGGCAAGACCATCGCGATCAACACGTTCAAGAACATCGCGGAGCTCACCGCGAAGGCCACGCTCGAGGCCGCGAACGTGGACGTGAACTCGGTCAAGTTCAAGGAAATGCCGTTCCCGGACATGCAGGCCGCGGTCCAGAACAAGACCGTCGACGCGGCCTTCATGGTCGAGCCGTTCATCACCCGCGCGCAGCGGGCCGCCGGTCAGATCAAGGTGCTGGACGCCGCGTCCGGCCCGACCGACAACATCCCGATCGCGGGTTACGCGACCACCGGCGCCTTCGCCAAGGCGAACCCGAAGACCGTCGCCGCCTTCCAGCGCGCGATGGCCAAGGGTCAGGCCGCCGCGACCGACCGCCCCACGGTCGAGCCGCTGCTCGTCGAGTACGCCAAGGTCGACAAGGAAACCGCAGGTCTCGTCCACTTCGGCGCCTTCCCGACCACGCTCGACGCGACGCGTCTGCAGCGCGTCGTCCAGCTGATGCAGCGCTACGGGATGCTGGACAAGGAGCTCGACGTCAAGCCGATGCTCATCCAGCCCTCCGGCAGTTGACGAACAGCGCGGGTGCCTGTGATCGAGCCGTTATCACGGCCACCCGCGCTCCTCGTTTCCTCCAGATGAATTATCGCTCAGGGGCCGTTTAGCCGCCCGCATCAAAGTTGTTGATTCTCGAACCAGCCGTTTTGTCGTCCGAACGGCGGTATGAGAACAGCGTGTTTTACTCCAAGATCCACCAGGTTTGCTGCTATTAAACGGGGCGGGGAGTGTTGACGGTGCGCGGTCGTGAGGACCAGCGAGGCATCGACCGGTTCCGCCTACGCAACTGGCGGTTGCGGAGCAAGCTCGCAGTGGTGTTGCTAGTTCCGGCCCTGAGCACCGCGACTCTCGCGGGCCTGAGGCTGAACACCCAGCTCGACGACGTCGAACTCTTCGGCAACGTCCAGCGCGAGCTCGCCGTGAGCCACCAGGCCGCGAGGGTGGAGAACGCGCTCCAGGTCGAGCGCGACTGGGCCGTGCAGTGTGTTGCCGCGGGCAGGCAGAACGCGTGCCCCGAGCACGCCGCCCGTACCGGTCTCACGGACACGGAACTGGGCAAGTACCGGGATTCGGGCGCGACGGCCACGGCCTTGAGCGCGCCCTTGCAGGAAGCTTTCACCAAGTCGTTGCAGTCCCTCGACGGACTGGCGAGCTTGCGCGTGACGTTGCTGAGCACCAAGTACCCCGACGTCGCGGTGATCAGCGCGTACAACCAGATCATCGCGTCGCTGACGCAGGTGCACCGCGCCGCGATCTCCAGCCTCAGCGAGCCGGAGATCGTTCCGCTGGCGACGGCCGCGCTGGCGCTCTACAGCGCGCAGGAGCAGCTGGGCCAGCAGAACTCGATCCTGACGTCCACCGCGCTGCGCCGGGTGTTCGCCCCCGGTGCGGCGGACGAGCTGCGTGCCGCGCAGTCCCGTTTGGACGCCGCGTTCGCCGAGTTCAACGACGTCGCGTCGGCGACCAACCGGCAGAAGTTCCAGGACGTCGTGTCCGGTTCGTCGGTGGACGGTCGCAACCGGCTCGTCAAGCTCGCGCTGGCGCAGGACTTCGAGCGCAAGCCGGTGTCCATCACCGACGCCGAGGTGCTCAAGATCGGTCAGGACACGGCGAACCTGATCCGCGAGGTTGCGACCGACCTCGAGGGCCAGGCCGACGCCACCGCCACGAGGCTGGCCGGCCAGGCGCGCTCCGACGCCTGGCGCGACGCCGCGCTGGTCGCGATCTCGCTGCTGATCGCCTTCGGCCTCATGGCCATGGTCGCCCAGTCGATGCTGCGGCCGCTGCGCATCCTGCGCCGCAGCGCGCTGGACGTAGCCCGCAACCAGCTGCCCGAGGCGATCAAGCGAATCCGTTCGCACCGCGACCCCGAACGGGCCGCGGAAGAGGCGATCGTCCCCGTGCCGCTCAACACGACCGAAGAGGTCGGTCAGGTCGCGCGGGCGTTCGACCTGGTGCAGCGCGAAGCGGTCCGCCTCGCCGTCGAGCAGGTGGCCCTGCGCGCGAACGTCAACGACATGTTCATCAACCTGTCGCGGCGCTCGCAGGCGTTGGTGGAGCGGCAGATCAGCGTGATCGACCGGCTCGAGCAGGACGAGCAGGACCCCGACCACCTGGCGTCGCTGTTCGAGCTCGACCACCTCGCGACGCAGATGCGCCGCAACAGCGAGAACCTGCTGGTGCTCTCCGGCACGACGGTCAACCGCCGCGTCACCCGTCCCGTCGCGATCGCCGAGGTGCTCGGCGCCGCGGTGTCCGAGGTGGAGAAGTACGCGCGCGTCCAGATCGCCCCGACGCCGGAGCTGATGGTGCAGGGCCGCGTGGTCAACGACCTCGCGCACCTCGTGGCCGAGCTGCTCGACAACGCCACGGCGTTCTCCAAGCCGACCACCAAGGTCACGGTGCGGACGATAGAGACCCGCAAGGGCGAGGTCGCCATCCGCATCCACGACCGCGGCGTCGGCATGCAGGAGAACGACGTCGTCGAGTTCAACGCGAAGCTCGCCGAGCCGCCGGAGGTCGACGTCTCCGTGGCCCGCGAGATGGGCCTCTACGTGGTCGGCCAGCTCGCCAAGCGCCACGACATCCGCGTGACGCTCGCGAACAACGACGACATCGAGGGTGGTGTCACCGCCCAGGTGGTCCTGCCGGCCTCGTTGCTGCACAAGGGATCGGCTCCCGCCCTGCCGCTGCCCGCCGCCTCCGCCCCGCCTGCGGCCGGAGTCGAGTCGACCGGCGAAGGCTTGTCGGGTGTGCCGAAGTGGACCCCCGAGCACCCGGTCGTCGTGCCGGGGCCTGCCGCCGCCGAGGAGAACTCCGGGCGGCACCGCATCGAGCAGACGTCCGCGGACGGCCTGTTCACCGCGCGGATCGAGGCGACGGAAGAGGCCGCCGAGGACGGTTACACCTACGAACCGCCGATCGAGCGCCCGGCCGAGCCGGCCACCGAGATCTTCCCGGCGATCGTGGACGAACCGGAGATCTCGCACGACGAGCTGTCGCGGTGGTTCCAGACCCCCGCGGCCCCCGAGCCCCCTGCGAAGGACGTTCCGCCGGCGACGCCGGAACGAACCGAGGGCGAGGAAGCGGAGCCCGTCACCGTGAACGGCCTGCCCAAGCGGCAGCGTTCGGCGGACACCGTGAAGATCGAGGCCCCGACGGCGGTGCCGCGTGCGGTCGCGGACTTCGCCGAGTCCGACTGGGGAGCGGCGGACGAAGGCTGGAAGGCCGCGGGAGCGCTGGACAAGAGCGCACCCGCGCAGACGACGGAGAACGGTCTGCCCAAGCGCGTCCCCAAGGCGCGCCTGGTCCCCGGATCGCTGCCCAAGCCGTCGTCGCCCGCACCTCAGCTCGCCACCGCCGCGGCCGTCCCCGGCCGGTCCGCGGACCGGCTGCGTCAGCGGTTCGCCACGTACCAGAAGGGTGTCCAGATGGGCCGGGAGTCGCTCTTCGACTCGGCCGTCGGAGGCATCCCCGTGATCGCAGAAAGGGAACACCAGTGACCACCGCGACTGAGGAACTGGACAACTTCAGCTGGCTGGTCGAGGACTTCGTCAGCAGGGTCGCCGGTGTCGCGCACGCGATCGTCGTCTCCGCCGACGGCCTGCTGCTCGCCTCGTCCGAGCGCCTGCCGCACGACCGCGCGGAGCAGCTCGCCGCCGTGGCCTCCGGCCTGGTCTCGCTGAACCTCGGCGCGGCGCGCTGCTTCGAGGCCGGCGACGTCAAGCAGACCGTCGTCGAGATGGAGCGGGGCTACCTCTTCCTGATGTCCATCAGCGACGGGTCGTGCCTCGCCGTGCTCGCCGCCCCCAACTGCGACATCGGGCTCATCGGTTACGCGATGACCCGCCTGGTGGAGCGCGTCGGTCTGCAGCTGACGCCGGAGATCCGCGCCCAGCTGCACGTGTCCATGCGGGCCTGAGTGTCCAAAGTAGAAAGAAGTTCCCCATGAGCAACGGTGCTCCGGGTCGTCCGGGGTCACCTGGGGCCGGCCTGGACGTGACGTCGGCGAAGATCGTCGTCGCGGGCGGTTTCGGCGTCGGCAAGACGACCTTCGTCGGATCGGTCTCCGAGATCACCCCGTTGACCACCGAGGCCGTGATGACCCAGGCGTCGGTCGGGATCGACGACCTGTCCGCGGTGCCGGACAAGGTGACCACCACGGTGGCCATGGACTTCGGCCGGGTGTCGCTGGACAGGGACCTGATCCTGTACCTGTTCGGCACGCCGGGACAGCACCGGTTCTGGTTCATGTGGGACGACCTCGTCCGCGGCGCGATCGGCGCCGTGGTCATGGTCGACACCCGCCGCATCGACGACGCGTTCGCGCCCATCGACTTCTTCGAGGACCGCGACCTGCCGTACGTGATCGCGGTGAACTGCTTCGACGGGCTGATGCACCACCGGGCCGAGGAGATCCGCGACGCGCTGACGATCTCGTCGTCGGTGCCGATAATCCCCTGCGACGCGAGGAACCGTCAGTCGACGAAGCAGATCCTCATCGCGTTGGTGGAGCACGCGCTGCGCCAGCCTTCGTTCGCCTAGAACTCCGCTCCCGCGGAAATCGGGGCCGGTGCCGACTTCGGCACCGGCCCTTCCGCGTTCGGCCTTCCGGTCCATCAGGGCGAACCGCGTGTGAACAGTTATCCGCCCGTTCGGCGGCGCCCTGGCCGAGGCGGAAAAGGCGGGGGAGTCCGGTGGTAGGGGGCGTTTCCGCTCGCCGCGCCGCAGGTCACGTGCGTGGACGTGGCGATCACCTACGAACGCACTTGATCGTGCCAGCGCCGCTTCACACTTGACTCTTCTTGTGCGCCAACGCCTCGGCGATACAGTCGGGGTGCAATTACCCTGCATTGCGAGGAGATTCCTGTGTCCCTGCGCAAAACAATTGCCGTGGCGGCCAGTGTCGTCGGCCTCTCGGTCGGCCTCATCGGCACCGCGGAGGCCGCGCCCCGCATCGTCACCTACAACTCGAGCAACACCGGCGAGTTCCAGGCGGCGATCGACAAGGGCGCCCAGATCTGGAACGCCAGCGTGGTGAACGTGCAGTTCCGGAAGGTGACCGGCGCGGCGAACGTCACCGTCAGCGTGGACAACCAGTGGCCCCGCGCCTACGTGACCAGCCTCGGTCGCGGCCGGTGGGTCATGGGCCGCCAGGCGGTCAACGAGGGCCACGACACCGTGCGCATCTCGTCCCACGAGTTCGGCCACCTGCTCGGTCTGCCCGACCGCAGGACGGGGCTGTGCACCGACCTGATGTCCGGCGCCAGCGCCGGCACGTCGTGCAAGAACCCCAACCCGAACACCAGGGAGAAGGCCGAGGTC
This sequence comes from Lentzea sp. DG1S-22, assembly GCF_036321065.1. Lineage (NCBI taxonomy): Bacteria > Bacillati > Actinomycetota > Actinomycetes > Pseudonocardiales > Pseudonocardiaceae > Lentzea > Lentzea sp. DG1S-22. The sequence goes on from NZ_CP143276.1 coordinate 8,041,613, forward strand.
GAGGCCAACTTCCGCACGCTCGTGACGGTCAAGGCGACGACGTACGAGGACGCCGCCTGACCAGCCGGTGGGTGGCCGTGGTCTCCTGACGGCCACGGCCGCTCACCGCGACACGACGAGGTCCACCCCGAGCGCCCGCAGCTCGTCCGGATCGCCCGGCCCGCCGATCACGTGCACGCCGGCCGACCGCACCAGCGGCACCACCAGCGCGAGCCCCTGCCGCGCCAGCCGTTCCGACGGCGCACGCGCCAGCCGGACGCCCCAGACCGGACTGCGGTCCACAGTGGACAACCCGGCGAAACCACCGCCGAACTCGTGCAGCAGGACGTGCACGCCCATGTCGTGCAGCACGTCGAGGTTCTCCTCGCCGTCGGGCATCGCGCGGACGTCCAGCGCCAGGAACAGCGACGAGGCGGGGAAGGCGCAGTCCCGCAGCGCCGCGCGCACGTGGGCCGCGAGGTCCGGGTCGCGGGACTGGTCCCGCGACAGCCTGATCAGCACCGGCTCGCCGCGCGAGCAGGCGTCCCGCAGCAGCAGGGTTCCCGCCTTGGACGCGAGACCCAGGGCGTCGGCGTAGGCCACCACGTCGTCGTGCCGGGTGTCGCCCCACCGCAGCGAGGCCTCCTGGAAGGCCTGTCCTCCCGAGATCCACGACACCGGCGCGTACTCGACGAAGATCGCGCCGTTCTCGAAGGCGCCGGGCATCGAGGCGATCCGCGCGAATCGGGTGCGGTCGGCGGCGTCGGCCTCGTGGTCGTAGAGGCCCCACTGCCTCTTGCCGCCGGCCTCGGCCCTGCGCAGGGTCGAGTGCGCGCGCCGCAGCACGACCGTCGGGTCCGCGCCGGGACCCGAGGTGTGCACGAAACCGATCGACGTCGACACCGCCACGCCCGCGCCCTGGAGGTAGACCGGCTCGGACAGCTCCTCGTCGATCAGCGCCGCCAGCGCCGCCACGTCGGGGGAGCCGTGGATCAGCACCACGAACTCGTCACCGCCGACCCTGGCCACCACGGCGTCCGGCAGCACGAGCCGCAGGCGGCGCGCCACCTCGGCGAGCACGGCGTCGCCCGCCGCGTAGCCGAGGCCGTCGTTGACGATCGTCAGGCTGTCGACGTCGAGGTACGCCAGCGTGTGCGGCTCGCCCGTCGCGAGTGCGGACTCCAGCTTGTCGGTGAACGACGCGCGGTTCGGCAGGCCGGTCAGCAGGTCGGTGAGGGACTGGTGCCGCAGCCACTCCTGCAGCATCCGCTGCTCGGTCACGTCCTCGACCAGCGCGACGTGGAACTTGGGCAGCCCGTCCGAGCCGCGCAGCACCGACAGCACGACGTCCGCCCACACCGTGTCGCCGTTGTCGCGCGTGAGCTCCCACTCGCGCCGGTCGGTGTCCACAGAGGACTCGACCATCCGCCGCGCGGCGGCGGCGAGCGCGGCCGCGTCCGCCTCGGTGAACAGCTCCTTGGGCATCTCCTCGTGGCCGAGGATCGCCGCCAGGGCCTCGTTGGCCTCCACCACCGCGCCGTCCAGGTCGAAGATCGCGATGCCGACCGCGGTGGTGGCGAAGACCTGGGCGAAGCGGGCCTCGCTGTCGTGCAGCTCGCGCTGCGCGTCCTCGACGGCCTTCAGCAGCGAGTTCTTGACCTTCTCCTGTTCGGCGAACAACTGGTCGCGCGTCGCCCGCACGTACCCCGACGCCAGCGCGCCCAGCACCTCGGGCGGGAACTCCGGCCCGAGCACCTCGAGCGTGCGCCGCAACGAGTCCGGGCCGGTGAAGCGCTTGCGCACCAGCCACTCGCCGACGGCGACCGCCGCCTGCCCGGCACGCAGCCGGGCGGCGTGTTCCTCGAGGCGCTGCGTCAGCTCCCGCCGCGACATCGGCGAGTACGCGCTCTCGATCAGAACGGCCGCCCAGCGCTGTGCGACGGGCTCGGCGGACATCAGGGCTTGCGACCCACCGCTGCGTAGAGGTTGGCCTTCGACGGCTCCGCGCCGACGTCCTCGGGCGTCTCGGGCCGCCACTCGGGCGTGAACACGATGCCGGGTTCGACGATCTCCGTGCCCGCCAGCATGTCGGCCACCTGCGCCCTGGTGCGCGGGGTGATCGGCTCCGCGGTCTTGGCGAAGATCTCCCTGCCTGCCGCCATCGCCGCCGGCATGCTGTCCGCGGTGAAGTGCGACAGCGCCAGGTAGGAACCGGAGGCGAGCGAGTCGACGTACCGGGAGAGCACGCCCCACGGGTCGTCCGAGTCGGGGATGAACTGCAGGACGCCCACGACCAGCAGGCCGACCGGCTGCGAGAAGTCGAGGTGCTCCCGCGCCTGCGCGACGACCTTCTCCGGCTCGCGCAGGTCGGCCAGCAGCGCCGTCACGTTCGGCTCGTCGGCGAGCATCAGCTCGGCGTGCGTGATCGCGACCGGTTCGAAGTCGACGTACACGACCTTCGCGTCCGGGGCGACCTCGTGCGCCACCTCGTGCACGTTGCCGACCGTCGGGATGCCCGAACCGAGGTCGAGGAACTGGCGGATGCCGAGGTCCGCCAGTTCGAGGACGGCACGGCGCAGGTAGGCGCGGTTGAGCCGCGCCATTCCCCGCACCGGCAGCACTGTGATCAGCTCTTCCGCCGTCGCCCGGTCGGCCTCGAAGTTGTGCCCGCCGCCGAGCAGGTAGTCGTAGATCCGGGCGGAGCTCGGAACGTCGACGTTGACACCTTCCGGAACCCAGCTGACTCGATCGACCACAGCGACACCTCTCGGGATGCGAATTCCGGGCCCGACAACCCTACTGGCCGCGGATGTGGGCCGAACGAGCGAATTCCGCCATCGCACGGAGGTGAGTCAGAGGATGAACCAATCGGTGCAGCCGCCGGTGAACCGGAACCTGACCGGGCCCCGCGGTGCCGCTCCCATCACGAACATCCCCAGTTCGTCGACCGCTGCGGTCTCGTGGTCGCCGTTCGGCGTCACGAGCGTGACCGACCCGGAGGCCGGCATCAGCTGGCCGGTGACCCCCGCCGCCGACACCTCGACCTGCAGCATCACCCCGTCCGCGTCGAACACGAGCTGGCGCGCCGTCGCCGTCGCCCGGGCACGGGAGAACAGCGTGTCGTCCAGCACCGAGTCGTACGACGTGATGAGCAGCAGCTCCTCGTCGACGGTCCGCCAGGTGAACGCCGCCTTCGCGGCCTCGACGAACTCCGGCGGTACTTCGTCGGGAGGTGTGCTCAACGCGTCGCGCAAGGCGTCGAGCAGTACTTCGTCACTGTCCCAGTCGTGCCGCACCCAGCACACCTCCTCTCGTTGACGACTTCCTCTGCGGCGAGCCCAGGAACGCCGAGACCGCCGGGGTCTTGCGGAGCTTCTCGAGGCACCGGATCCGCGTCGGGCCGATGCTGCCGACCGGCATCGCGAGCTCTTCGCTCACGACCTGGTAGCTCGGCGGCGGATCGGTCATCAGCTTCGTCAGCAACCGCTTGCACTGGTCCGTGAGCTCGGCGAACCCGTCCCGCAACGCCTGCCGCCGCTCCACGGCCAGCAGGTCGGCCTCCACGTCCGCGTCCACCTGTTCCGACTCCAGCGCGTCCGATTCGGACAGGGGGTCGTACAGGTGCGTCCGCTGCTGCACGCGCAGCACGCGCAGGCACTCGTTGCGGGTGGTCGTCATGATCCAGCCGGGCAACGCCTCCGGCTCGCGCAGGCGGCCGATCTGCTCCACGAGCCGGAGCCACAGCGTCTGGTTCACGTCGGCCGCGTCCGACGGGCGCAGCCGGTGCTTGTAGATCACCGACACCACCAGCGGCGTGTAGCGGTCCACGATCTCGTTCCACGCAGACTGGTCGCCCGCGGCCGCCGCGCTCACGAGCGCGGCGATCGGGGAGGCAGAGGTCACGTCGACTCCTTGCGGTCACAACTTGCGGAGGCCGAGGTCGCTCCCCAGATACAACTATTCGACAAGAACTCCGTAGCCGGAGTGGAACTCCGGCCCGCTCAACAGTTTGTCACGTGCCTGAGCTGCTGTGACGCCGTCCGCCACCATCGTGGCGGCGATCCTGCCGGTGACCAGCGGGGCGGCGAACGACGTGCCGTACCAGTACGCCCACAGCGCGAACGGCGTCGCGGAGGCCTCGCCCGGCAGCTGCCACTCGCCCTTGAGGTAGGTGGAGGCGCGGTTGCCGATCGCGCACGCGTCGACCCAGTGGCCGAAGTTCGAGTAGGAGGCGGGGGCGAGCGAGCCGTCCCGCTCCTGCTGGGCGGCGGCGACGGCGGTGACCCCGCACAGCGCGGCGGGCCAGCTCGGGCGCTGCGTGCCCTGGTTGCCGGCGGAGGCCACCACGACGACGTCGTCCGGCAGCGCCTCGATGGTGCGCCGCAGCGGTTCGGAGGCCAGGTCGTCCTGGGTGAAGCAGCCGAGGGACAGGTTCAGGAGGTTGATCTTCTTCCGGCCCAGCTCGGTGATCTTGGCGCAGACGCGTTCCTCGTCGCCGAAGCCGTTCGGGTCGAGGCCGGCCTCGGGGTCGAACGTGACGCCGGGGGCCGCGTTCTGGATGACGCCCGCGACGAACGTGCCGTGGCCGCCCTGGAGCGCGAAGTGGTCACCGCTGCTGTAGGCGGCGTCCACGTCGTCGGTCTCCTTGGTGTAGCGGCCGCCGAACCAGTCGGAGTGGTCGCTGTCGGCGCCGGAGGAGATGCCGGTGTCGACGATGCCGACGCGGACGTTCTTGAGGCGCTCGTCGGACTTCGGCGCGGAGACCGGGTCGGCCGGGTGCGGGCGGTCGCCGGGGTTGCCCATGACGAGACCGCCGTGACCGACGACCACGTGGTGCGGCTGCACGAGCGGCACGCGCTCGTTCGGCCACGTCCTCGGGTCGCGCAGGAGGCGCACGATCCGGGGGACGTCCTCGGCGTTGTCCGGCAGCGTCAATCGCGCCAATCCGGCGAATCCCTCGCCCGGCCGCGCGATGATGTTGTTTTCCCGGAGCTTTTCCGCGACGCGTTGTTGGTCCTCCGCCGCGACGAGCAGCTGGCCGGGTCGATAAAGGAATTCACGCCCGCGTTCGGCGTGGAAGCTGATGTTCTTGTCCTCGGCGATGAGCTGCAGGAAAGCTCTTTGGTAAAGCTCCGCGCTTTCTGGCGATTTCGACACCACGGCCTCACTAAAGCAGCGTTGACGGGCACCCCGACCGAGCTTGATCAAGCTACCACAACGGATAAAGTGTCGCCGTGACCGACTTTTGTGCGGAGGACGCGCTGGAGGCCAGGCAGCGCAACCCGCGCGAGGCCGTGGAGATGGCCCGCGCTGTCCTCCGTGCGACCACCGACCGCTCGGAGCGGGCGATCGCCGAGCGCGCCATCGGCCTCGCGCTGCGGGAGATGCACGACTTCCCCGCGGCGGTGAGGCACCTGCGCCGTTCGATCAGGATCGCCACCGAGGCTTCGCTGCCCCGGTTGTCCGCCCTGGCGCAGATGAGCCTCGCGTGGGTGCTCGCCTACACGGGCAAGCAGAAGCAGGCGCTGCGGTTGCTGGACGACGCCATGCCGTCGCTGACCGGTGCCGACTCGGTGGCGGCGTTGATGCAGCGCGGAGTCGTGTTCCACTACCTCACCCGGTACGACGACGCGCAGCGCGACTACACGGCGGCCATCGCCGGCGCGCGGCGCGTGGGCGACCAGCTCGTCGAAGCGCGCGCTCTCAACAACCGCGGCCTCGTGCGCGCATACGTGGGGAACATGCGTGAGGCGTCGGCCGACTTCGCCCTGGCCGCCTCGTTGCTGGGGGAGCTGGGGCAGGAGCTCGGCGTCGCCGACGTCAACTGGAACGCCGGCATCATGGCGACGCGGGGTGGTGACGTCCCGGCCGCGCTGTCGCTGTTCGACCGGGCCGAGGGGGTCTACCGCCGCCTCGACGTGGTGCGCCCGGTGCTCCTGGTCAACCGCCTGGAGCTGCTCGTCTCGGTGCCGCTGCTCGACGAGGCCCGTGCCGCCGCCGACCGCGCGATCACCGAGCTGAAGGCGTTGAAGAACCCGCTGGGCGTCTCGGAGGCGTTGTACTTCCGCGCCCGCATCGCGTTGCTGGACGACGATCCCGACGCGGCCAACTCCTTCGCCGCCGAGGCGCGCCGCCGGTTCCGCCGCGAGCAGCGCCTGCTGTGGGCGGCCGGCGCCCGTTACCTCGAACTGCACGCGGCGGTGCTGCGCGGTGACCGCTCACGTCCGCTGCGGCTCGCGTTGTCGCGGGTGGCGGCCGAGCTGGACGCGGTGGACTGGCGGCTGCCCGCTCTGGAAGCGCGCATCGACGCCGGTCTGGTCGCCGCCGACCTCGGCCACCGCGCCCGCGCCGTCGCCGAGCTGTCCGCGGCCGCTGCGGCGCGCCGGCGCGGCCCGGCCGGGCTGCGGGTGCGCGGCTGGTACGCGGAAGCGTTGCGGCGCAAGCTTTCCGGCGACATCAGGGGCACCTCGTCGGCTCTGCGGCGGGGCATCGGGCTGCTCGACGAGTACCGGGTGTCGCTGGGCGCCGCCGAGCTGCGCGCGTCGACGGGCGTGCAGGGCCAGGCGCTGGCGCTGGAGGGCCTGCGGCTGGCCGTCGCCTCCGGCAACGCGGCTCGGGTGCTGTCGTGGACCGAGAGCTGGCGCGCCGGCGCGCTGCGGATGAAGTCCGTGTCGCCGCCCGACGACCCGCGCCTGGAGGACGCGCTGGCGTCGTTGCGCGCGGTGTCCGCCGACGTCGAGTCCGCCGTGCTGGCAGGGAAGCCCGCGGGGTCGTTGCGCGGTCAGCTCGTGCGGGCCGAGCAGCGCGTGCGCGACCTGACCCGGCAGATGTCCGGTGAGGTGTCGGTCTTCAAACCGCCGTCGGTCGCGGCACTGGGATCGGCTCTCGGGTCGTCGGCGCTGATCGAGTTCGTGGAGTACGACGGTGAGCTGATGGCCGTGGTGCTCGCCGGCGGTCGCGCCTCGCTGCACCCGCTGGGGCCGGTGGAGGAGGTGGTGCGCGAGATCCGGTTGCTGCGCTTCGCCCTGCACAGGCTGGTGACGCTGCCCCCCGCGCTGCCGAACCTGGCGGTGGCCCGCTCGTCGGCCTCCCACGCCGCCTCCCTGCTGGCGCGGCGGCTGCTCGACCCGCTGGCGCGGCGGATCGACGGGCGGCCCCTGGTGGTCGTGCCGGCCGGTGCCCTGAACGGCCTGCCGTGGGCCGTCCTGAACCGGCAGGTGACCGTCGCGCCGTCCGCGTCGGTGTGGCTGCGCGCGTGCTCCGTGGCGGACGCCCCGGGCGAGGCCGTGCTCGCCGCCGGCCCGCGCGTGGCCGCCGCGCCGGCCGAGATCAGGGCCATCAGCGAGCACGTGCCGGGCCGCGTCCTGGTGGAGTCCGGGGCGACCGTCGGCGCGGTGTCGTCCGCAATGGACGGTGCCGCCTTGGCGCACATCGCCGCGCACGGCTCGTTCCGCGTCGACAACCCGTTGTTCTCGGCTCTGGAACTGGCCGACGGCCCGTTGACCGTCTACGACATCGAGCGGCTGCGCCGCCCGCCGACCAGGGTGGTGCTGTCGGCCTGCGACACGGGGCAGTCCGCCGTCCGGCCCGGCGACGAGCTGATGGGCTTCACGGCGGCGCTGCTCGGGCTGGGCACGCGGACGCTGATCGCCCCGGTCGTCCCCGTGCCGACCGACGGGACCGCGCCGGTGATGGTGGAGCTGCACCGGAAGCTGGCGGCGGGGACGGCTCCGGCCGAGGCGTTGGCCGCGGTGCAGCGGGCTGCCGCGGACGATGCCGCTTATGCGGCGGCTGTGGGATTCGTGTGCTTCGGGGCCGGTTAGGCCTCCGTCACTTCGGCGGCGGCGTCTTGTGCAGCGCCAGCGCGCTGGCACCCGAACACCCCAGCTCGCCGGGCTGCGTCTGCACGCGCGGCGGGTACCAGGCGGCGACCGTTCCGTCCGCTAGGCGCACGCCCGCGAGGCACGAGCCGCCGCCCTTCGCGATGACGCCGACGTTGCCGTCCCGGACGAACGCGTCGAGGTGCGGGGTGACCCAGGGGAGCCCGGTCTGCTCGTCCACCGGCACGGGCGGGAGCTTCGCGCGCAACGCCGCGAGCACCTCGTCCTGCGTCGGTGCGGCCGGTAGCTCGGTGAGGATCGTCTTGAGGGCGTCCGGGTAAGCGGGTGGCACGCCGGTCTTCTGCGCCGGTGGCGGGACGATCGGCTGCGCGCCGGCGGGGCAGTGGACGCGCTCGGGGCCGCCTTCGGTGACGCCGTGGTAGGTGAAGTCGGCTCGGTAGCACGCCGTCACGGGGTCCTCCTCCCAGAGCCGCCAGGGCTGGTGGGACTCGGAGGTGCCGGGGTCGAAGACGCGGAACAGCAGGCTGGCGCGGACCTTCGTGCCGTCGCTCGTGGGGCTGCCGGTGATCTCCAGGACGGCGAAGTACTTCGGGTCGCCGTTGCCCTCCAGCGCCGCGCGGGCGTAGGCGTTCGCGTCGGCGCCCACCGGGTAGCCGATGCGTTCGGCGACCTTCCTGGCTTTCTCGTCGGTGGTGCTGTTGCCGTCGGGACGGGTGACGACGAACGCCGTCACGCCGAGCACCGCGGTCAGCAGAAGAACGGCCCCCCATGCCTTCATGGCCCCGACGGTAGCGGCGTGGTCGCCGCGGGGGCCAGGAGTAGTTGTACTCAGGTCGTTCCAGAACGTCGGCGTTTCGCTTGTGGTTGCTCGCCATGACAACGAGGTCGTGGTGGGGCTGGGCACCGTCGAGGACGCCGTCACGCCGGAGGAACGCCGCGCGCTGGCCGAGCGGATCCGGGCGGTGCTGCCGGACGCGGACCTGACGTTCCACGCGCCACCGGATCCCGCCTCGCTCGACGGCGCGGAGCCGTCCGGGTAGACGTGCGTGAAGCGGCACGTGACGATGCCGGCGCCGCACACCTCCCGCAACACCTCGGTGGCCTCCGCGACGACGGACGCGTGCAGTCCGGGGAAGCGGTCCCACGTGGTACTACGGCGTCTACGCGCCCGGCCGCTGGGGCAGCCTCACCGCGCAGTGGGACGAGATCAAGGCCGCGGTGTCCGAGGCGTTGCTGGGCGCGGGCGGCACGATCACGCACCACCACGCCGTGGGCCGCGACCACCTGCCCTGGTGCACCCGTCAGCGCCCGGACGCCTTCGGCGCGGCCCTGTCCGGTGCGAAGGCCGCGCTCGACCCCGTCGGAGTGCTCAACCCCGGCGTCCTCACCACACGACCGACCTGAGGATCAGCGCCGCGATGAACACCACCGTGAACGCCAGGTCCAGCCCGAACCCGCCGAACCGCACGGGCGGCAGCACCTTGCGCACCGGTGAGAGCACGGGCTCGGTGACGCCGTGCGTCACGCGACGCACCTTCCACACCCAGTCACCCCGCGCCTGCAGCGTGACCGCCCAGTCGACGATCATCCGGCCGATCATCACGAGGATGAACAGCGTCAGCAGCCAACCGAGGATCCAGCCGACCAAGCCGAACAAGAGGGCCTCCTTGTGTCCTGTACGTCCATGAAGCCACACGAAACTGAGAGGCGCCTGGCAACTCGCTGAGACAGTATTCAGCGCATGGCGTACGACGAGGGCCTGGCCCACCGCCTGGGGGAGTCGCTGGGCGACCTCCCGGACCTGAGCACCAGGAAGATGTTCGGCAGCCTCGTGTTCCTGTGGCGCGGGAACATGCTGGTCGGAGCCCTGGGTTCCGACCTGATCGCGCGCGTCGGACCGGAGGCGCAGGCCGACGCGCTGGCGCAGCCGGGTGCCCGCGTCTTCGACTTCACCGGACGGCCGATGAACGGCTGGGTGGTCGTGGACGGGGAGGCGGTGGCGGAGGACGAGGCGCTGGAGGAGTGGGTCGGGCGGTGCCGCGAGTTCGTGGAAGCGCTGCCACCGAAGTGAGCCGGCTGGACGAGGTCCGCGCGGCGCTGGACGGGTGGCCCCTCCCCGGCACCGCGACGACGTGCGCCATCGGCACGGCCGGGAGCAGGAGTGTCCACAAAGGTCACGCCGACCGGGGTGCGGCTTCCCGCACCGGTGGAGCCGCCGGAGCGGCACGTCGATGACGGTGGAGTCGGTCAGGACGAAGTAGCTTGGGTCGCATGACTTCCGCTGAGGACATGCTGGCCGTCGCCGTCGAAGAGGCGCGGACGGGACTCGCCGAGGGCGGTGTTCCCATCGGCGCGGCGCTCTTCGACGGCGACGGCCGTCTGCTGGGCCGGGGCCGCAACCGCCGCGTGCAGGACGGCGACGCCTCCATGCACGCGGAGACCTCGGCCTTCCGCAACGCCGGGCGCCAGCGCGGCTACCGCGGCACGACCATGGTCACCACCCTGTCGCCGTGCTGGTACTGCAGCGGCCTGGTCCGCCAGTTCGGCATCTCGAACGTGCTGATCGGCGAGGCCACGACGTTCCACGGCGGTCACGACTGGCTCGCCGAGCACGGCGTGGGCATCACCGTCGTCGAGGACCCCGCGCTGATCGAGCTGATGACGACGTTCATCGCCGAACGCCCCGAGCTCTGGTACGAGGACATCGGCCGGGATTAGCGTGGAGGCATGGCTTCTGTGCTGATCGCCGGTGCGGACCCCGGCGGGCTGGCCGGTCTGCTGGAGCAGGCCGGCCACACGGTCCGGCTCGCGCCGCTCGACGCCGCCCCCGGTGAGCCGGTGGCGGGGGAGCCGGACGAGCTGGACGTGCTGATCAACACCGCGGGTCTCGCGCCGGAGACGTTCGAGGCGAAGGTCGCGGGACTCGCCCGGGCCCTGCAGGCTCACCTGCCGGCGCTCGAACGGTCCGCGGCCCCGGTGGTCGTCAACGTCAGCGACCCGGGGTCACCGCTGTCCGAGGCGGCGGCCAGGGTGGTGGCGGTCGAGTACGCGAAGGCGTTCCCCGGGGTGCGGATCAGCACCGCCGGGGAGGACGCCGAGAGCATCGTGCGGGTGGTGGGGCGGGAACCGTAGCGTCAGCCGGCGTAGCGCGCGAGCGCCTCGTCCACCGAGCCGACGATCGTGAACACCGAGTCGAGCCCGGTCGCCTCGATCGGGCGCAGCGCGGCGCGCGACGACGCCACCACGACGAACTCGACGCCGGTCTTCGTCGCGCGCTGCTGTCCCAGGACGAGGGCCTCGAGGCCCGCGGAGCCGAGGAAGCGGACGCCGCCGAGGTCCACGACGACGGCTCGCGCGCCCGCCACCACGTGGTTGTCGAGCGGGCCGGTGAGTTCGCTGCTGGACGTGGTGTCGAGCTCGCCCGAGACGTGCAGCACGACGACGTCCTGAGTGGTCCGGTCGGCGACCACGGTGGCCAGAGCGGTGGGGTCGGGCACGCTGTCTCCCTTCAAAAGCTTCAGCACCCCACGTTAACAACGCGGCCCGGCGAGAGCGACCAACGCCCCCTCAGCGAGGGGCGGCCTGCCTGCACGGACGCGTGGACGTGCTGCGTGAGCCGGGCGTGCAGTTCGTGGCAGACGGTGAAGCCGAGGCGCACGTCCTCCGGCGGCCACTGCACGGGCAGCAGCTGCGCGAACGGGTCGCCGCCGATGGTGTCGACCGCGGTCAGGAAGCCGACCAGGGCTCCGACCAGGCGCTGGTGCAGGCCGAACAGCGACAGGGCGTTCACCAGGGCGAGGGTGGGGGCGGGCATCTCGTCGACGCCGGTGGACGGCGCGACGTCGCGCAGCGTCACCGTGAACAGCACCGAACGGGTGCGTTCGGAACGGGTGCCGTAGGCGTCGCCCTGGATGTCGCGCAGCACCGAGCGCATCTCGCGGCGCGGCCGCCAGAACGCGTGGTGCCGGCGCAGCTCCGCGCGGCCCTCGTCGGTCAGGGCGGCGGGGGTGGTCGTCCCGGTCAGCGCGCGCAGCGCCGACTCCCAGCGCTGCTCCAGCGCCGCGTGGAACTGGGCGAGCGCGGGGTGGTCCTCCCAGCCCGCGGCGACGTCGTCGAAGCCGCGCGTCCGCAGCTCGTAGCAGACCCACAGCGAGAGCTGCAGGTCGTCGTCCGCCCACGCGTCCCTGGTGCCGCCGCTGACGAGCAGCGCGGGCCGGGGCAGGGGTGGCCGCCGCAGCTCGGCGATGAGGGCGGAGCTCATGTGGCCGCGGGGAGCGGGCAGGCGCATCAGGTTTCCTCACGCGTTCGGGCGATCAGCAGGTCCACAAGGGACTCGGGGTCCGGGCAGCGCCGTTGCCGAGCGGCACCGCAGCCGTTGTGGCGCAGCCAGTCGATTTGCCGCTCCACAGTAGACAGAGTGCCTCGGTCGCGCAGCGCGACCCCGACGTGCTCGACGAGTGACACCGCCCGGTCGAACGCGGGGGAGAGCTTGCCGGTGCGCGGATCGGCGGCCAGTCCGTCGACCCCGTCGCGCGACGCCCGCCAACATGCCGCCCGCAGCACGGAATCGTCCACCCCCCGTTCGGAGGGTTCCGTCACGACGAGGGCGCGGACCAGCTCCGCGAAGACCGAGACCTCCGTCGCCAGCTGGGGGATGTCGGCGACGCGCACCTCGACCGTCGGGTGCTCCGCGGACGGCCGGACGTCCCAGTACACCATCGCCCTGTCCATCAGCGCTTCCGAGTTGATCAACGCCTGGACGGTCCGGTCGTAGTGCTCGGGCCCGTCCCAGTGCGGCGGTGGCCCGCTCACCGGCCACCGCGACCACACCATCGACCGCCAGCTCGCGTACCCGGTGTCCTCGCCGAGGTAGTACGGGGAGTTCGCGCTCAGCGCGAGCAACGTCGGCAGCCACGGGCGCAGCTTGTTCGACGCCGCAAGGGCTTCGCCCTTCGACGGGACACCGACGTGCACGTGCAGTCCGCACGCGCCTGTGCCGGCCACGAGACGGCGGTGGGAGTACTCGATCCGGTGATAGCGGGGGTCATCCGATCCGGGAGGGGGCCCGGCTTCGCCGATCGGCGGCATGCCCGTCGCCACGAGCCGGCAGCCCGCGGCGTCGGCGGCGTCGACCAGCGCCCGCCTGCCCTGCCGCACCTGCTCGTCGAGCTCCTCGAACGTGGACGTGACCCCGGTGGCCACCTCGATCTGGAACGGCGTCAGCTCACCCTGGACGTCCAGGTCACCGGGCGCGCGGGAGATCTCCCGCACCCGCGGTGCCAGCGCCACCGGACGCCGCGACTCGGGATCGACGAGGAGGAACTCCTGTTCCACGCCGACCGTGTAGTGATTCATCGGCGAGCGGGTACCCGCGTCTCGTGCTGATCAACCTCGGAGTGACCACATGAGACTGCGCCGCAGCGACCCGGCGGGGCAGGGCTGGACCCGCCGCCGTCAGGGCAAGGGTTTCCGCTACCTCGACGCGCAGGGTCAGCCTCTGGCCCCCGAGGACGTCGCACGGGTGAAAGCCCTGGTCATCCCACCTGCGTGGCGGGAGGTGTGGATCTGCCCGCACCCGAGGGGGCACATCCAGGCCGTCGGCTACGACGACGCCGGACGCCGCCAGTACCTCTACCACGAGCAGTGGCGCGTCGAGCGCGACGCGGAGAAGTTCGACCGCGTCCTCGAGCTCGCGCCGAAGCTGAAGGGGTTCCGCGAGCAGATCGCGCGGGACATGAAGACGCGCGGGCGGCTGCGGTTGCTCGCCATCGCGCTGCGGATGCTCGACCTCGGCATCTTCCGCGTGGGCCACGAGCAGTACGTGGACGAGAACGGCACCCACGGCGTCGCCACCCTGCTCTGCGAGCACGTGAGCGTCCGGGGCAGCCGGATCCACTTCCACTTCCCGGCCAAGTCCGGCGTCCAGGTCGACGAGGAGATCACCGACCCCGAGCTCGCGAGGGCGCTCAGGTCGCTGCTGCGGGGCAAGACGCCGGACTGCCGCGTCTTCGACATCACCGCCGACGACCTCAACGAGCGCTTCCGGGAGCTGGTCGGCGACGAGTTCAGCGTGAAGGACCTCCGCACCTGGCGTGCCACGGTGTTCGCCGCCCAGGCCTTCGCCGCGGTGCTGGCCGAGCGGGGCAGGCCGTCGCAGCGGGCCGTCAGCTCCGTGATGAAGGGGGTCTCCGAGCAACTGGGCAACACGGCGGCCGTGGTCAGGAAGTCCTACGTCGACCCGCGCCTGGTCGAGGCGTTCGAGCACGGCGAGGTCATCGGGCGGGGTGACCCGGAGCGGGCCGTCCACAGGCTGCTCAAGCAGGCTTGACGGCCGCCCGGTCGCACTGGCGGCACCACACGGCACCCTGTGCCGCCGCCAGTGCGGCGAAGCCGGTGAAGAGGTGCAGCGCGTTGCTGCCGGCGTTGACGTTCAGGAAGTTCACGACCTGCTCGTCGTAGCGGGCCATGCCGAACCCGAACAGCACCAGGTACAGCACCGCCACGAGGAGCGCGGTGCTGCTCAACGCCTTGAGCCTCGGGAACGCGAACAGCAGGGCGGCGCCGGACACCAGGTGGAGGACGTTCTGCAACGGGTTCACGCGCAGGCCCAGGACCCAGGTGTTCGCCTCACCCGCGAAGTTCGAGAAGCCGGTGACGGCGAACCCGGCCAGGCCCCAGAGCACCAGCAGCGCGCCGGTGCCGATCGCGAGCTTCTGGGGCCACCGCAGGCGGTTCATGAGATCAGTATCACCAGTACCGGACATTCCCGCTCACTCGTTTCACTCCTCCGCCAGCAGGTCGTGCCGCAGCTGCTCCAGCGACTTCGTGAGCAGGCGCGACACGTGCATCTGGGAGATGCCGACGCGGCGGGCGATCTCGGTCTGGGTCAACCGGCCGAAGAACCTCAGGACCACGATGGTCCGTTCCCGCCGGGGAAGGCCCCGCAGCATGGGCTGCAGGGCCTCGTGGATCTCGACCCCCTCGAGGGCGGGGTCGTCGACGGTCGACCCTTCCAGCGAGTCGAGGGGCGCGAACGCGATGTTCTTCTCGATCCGCAGGCCCTCGTACACGTCGCTGATGGGCATCCCCAGGTGCCGGGCGATCTCGGAGGGGGTGGGCGAGCGCCCGGTGCGGTGCGACAGCTCGGCGGTGGCCCCGTCGATCGCGTCGCACAGTTCCTTCAACCTCCTCGGCACCCGGACCGCCCAGCACTGGTCGCGGAAGTGCCTGCGCACCTCGCCGGTGATCGTGGGCACGGCGTAGGACAGGAAGTCCGTCTGCCGGCCCACGTCGAACCGGTCGATCGCGTTGATCAGGCCCACTGCGGCGACCTGGGCCAGGTCCTCCATCGGCTCGCCGCGTTCGCTGAAGCGGCGGGCGATGTGCCGGGCGAGCGGGAGGTACTCGCGCACCAGCCGGTCCCGCAGCGCGTAGTAGCGCGGCGAGTCGCGGCTGGTGCGGGCGAGTTCCTCAAACGCCGCGTGCTGGTCTGGCGTCAACGCGCACCGCGATCAGACCTGGGGCGGTGGCGTCACGTCGCCACGCCACGCGCCGGTCTCCGTGCCGCGGTTCTCGATGAACTCCTTGAACCGCTTCAGGTCTCCCTCGACCCGGTGGCCCACGACGCCGAGCGCGGCACCCGCCTTCTCGGTCAGGGTCTCCGGCTCGTACTCCATCTGGAGGTGGACGCGCGTCGTGTCGTTGTCGATGCGGTGGAAGGTGACCACACCCGCCTGCGACGGGCCCCCGACCGTGGTCCACGCGACCCGCTCGTCCGGGTGCTGCTCGGTGATCTCCGCATCGAACTCGCGGACGACACCACCGATCTTCGTGGTCCAGTGCGTCATCGTCGGCGTGATCTGGTCGATCTTCTCGACGCCGTCCATGAACGCCGGGAAGGATTCGAACTGGGTCCACTGGTTGTAAGCGGTGCTCACGGGCACGTGGACGTCCACCGACTTCTCAATGGTGGTCACGAAACCTCCTCCTTCGATGTCTGTCAACTGTGTCGAGAAGTGAGTACCCGTGTAACGCGCTGTTACACATCGGTGGCAAGTCTGAAGTGGACAGTCACGCAGAGTGTCGGAACGCTTGCGATCTGCGCATCACGAAATCACCCGTAGTGGTCACACGGCTCTGTGATCCAAGTCTCACGAGCTGCATACTGCTCGGTATGTCAGGAGCCCCCTAGGAGGCGCTGGTGCTCGAGGCGAACAACCTTGAGGTTGTCTACGACGACGTGATGCTGGTGCTCCGGGGCGTGAGCCTGCAGGTGCCCCAGGGCAAGGTCGTCGCCCTGCTCGGAGCCAACGGAGCTGGGAAAACGACGTTGATGAGGGCCTTCAGCGGCCTCCTCGACGTGCACGACGGCAAGGTCACCAAGGGCTCGATCACGCTCGACGGTGAACCGATCCACCGCCTCTCCCCGGCGAAGATCGCCGACAGGGGCGTCAAGCAGGCGCTCGAGGGACGCAGGATCCTGTCCGAGCTGACCGTCGAGGAGAACCTGAAGGTCGGTGGTCACGCCAGGCCGAAGAACCTGAAGCGGAACCTGGACCGGTGCTACGAACTGTTCCCGCTGCTGCTCGAACGGCGAAGACAGAGCGCGGGCTACCTGTCCGGCGGTGAGCAGCAGATGCTCTCGATCGGCAGGGCGCTGATGTCCGAACCGTCCTACCTGCTGCTCGACGAGCCCAGCCTCGGTCTCGCGCCGTTGCTCGTGCAGCAGATACGCGACCTCGTCGTGAAGATCAACGAACAGGGCACGACGGTCCTGCTGGTCGAGCAGAACGCCAGCATGGCGCTGTCCATCGCCGACCACGGCTACGTGCTGGAGACCGGCAAGGTCGTGATGGACAAGCCCGCCGCGGCGTTGCTCGCCGACGACGACATCCGCGAGTTCTACCTGGGACTCGGCACCTCCTCGTTCCGTGCGGTCAAGCACTACAAGCGCAGGAAGCGGTGGCTGTCATGAGCGTTCTCGAGGTCACCGACGTCCGGCTCGCGTTCAACGGGGTGGTGGCCGTCGACGGGGTGTCGTTCAGCGTCGAGGAGGGCGAGCTCTTCGCCGTCATCGGCCCGAACGGCGCCGGCAAGACGTCCATCTTCAACGTCCTGAGCGGTGTCTACCGGCCGCAGCGGGGCACCGTGCGGTTCCACGACCGGGAGCTGGTCGGCATGCGGCCCCACCGCATCGCCGCGCTGGGCATGGCCCGCACGTTCCAGAACATCGAGCTGTTCTCCCACCTCACCGTCGTCGACAACCTCATGCTCGGTCGCCACAACCACATGGGGTACGGCGCGCTGTCCGCGTTCTTCTGGCTCGGCAGGCCCCGCCGGGAGGAGCTGGAGAACAGGGCGGCCGTCGAGGACGTCATCGACTTCCTGGAGCTGGAGCAGTGGCGCCGGTTCCCGGTCGGCCTGCTGCCCTACGGCGTGCAGAAGCGCGTCGAGCTGGGCAGGGCGCTCGCGATGCAGCCGAAGCTGCTCCTGCTCGACGAGCCGGTCGCGGGCATGAACGTCGAGGAGACCGAGGACATGGCCCGGTTCGTCCTCGACGTCCGCGAGGAGCTCGGCATCCCGATGATCATGGTGGAGCACGACATGGGCCTCGTGATGGACCTCGCCGACCGCGTGATGGTCATGGACTTCGGCCGCCCCATCCGCACCGGCACGCCGGCGGAGGTGCAGCAGGACCCCGACGTCATCCGCGCGTACCTCGGCGAGCAGCACAAGAGCGTGACGTCATGACCCGCTCCGGAACGACCACCACGGTCGTCACGCGGGTGAAGGACCGCGCCGAGCGCACGCCCGACAAGATCGCGTTGCGGGCCAAGGACTTCGGCATCTGGCAGGAGGTCAGCTGGTCCGGCTACTGGTCGAACGTCGAGCTGGTCGGGCACGCCCTGCTGGCCCTCGGTCTCCAGCCGGGGGACCGGGTCGCGATCCACTCCGAGAACCGGCGCGAATGGCTCTACGCCGACCTCGGCACCGTCGCCGCCCGCGGCATCACGGTCGGCCTCTACCCCACGAACCCGGCGTCCGAGGTCGCGTACCTGCTGTCGCACTCCGGCGCGCGCATCCTCATCGCGGAGGACCAGGAACAGGTCGACAAGGCGTTGCTCGTGCTGGAGGACACGCCCGACCTCGAATGGATCGTCCACGTCGAGCCGCGCGGCATCCGGGGGCGCTACGACAACCCGAAGCTGCTGGCGTGGGAGGACTTCCTGGCGCTCGGCGCGTCGCACCGCGACGAGTTCCCCGGCGAGCTCGCGCGGCGGATGGCGGAGACCGGGCCGGACGACGTCATGACGTTGATCTACACCTCCGGCACCACCGGGCCCCCCAAAGGCGCGATGCTCACCGTCGCGAACGTCGAGTTCGCCGTCCAGGTGCTGGTGGAGGGCGGCGGGTTCACCTCGCCCCCGCCGTCCCCCGCCGACGTCACGCTGTCCTACCTGCCGCTGTGCCACGTGGCCGAACGCATCTTCACCACCTGGTTCAGCGCGGCCAGCGGCGTGCAGGTCCACTTCGCCGAGTCGATCGAGACGGTGCAGGCGAACCTGCGCGAGGTGCAGCCGACGATCCTGTTCGGCGTGCCGCGCATCTGGGAGAAGGTGCTGGCGGGCGTCAAGATCGGCGTCTCCAGCGCGTCCTGGCTCAAGCGCTCGGTCACCCGGTTCTGGCTGACCCGCGCCGAGTCCATCGGCGAGACGCTGGTGCGGACGGGCGGCAAGCACACCGCGGGCAGCAGAGCCCTCTACGCGGTGGGCTGGCTGTTCTGCTTCCGCGCCCTGAAGGCCAGGATCGGCATGCGGCACGTCCGGTACGCGGCGTCCGGTGCCGCCCCGATCGCGCCGGACGTGCTGAAGTTCTTCATGGGCATCGGGGTTCCGATGCACGAGGTCTACGGCATGACCGAGAACACCGCCGTGGCGACGGGCAACAGGCCGGGGCGGGTCAAGGTCGGCACGGTCGGCGAGCCGCAGCCCGGCACCGAGCTGCGGATCGACGAGGACACCGGCGAGATCCTCACCAGGCACGGCGGCACGTTCGCGGGCTACTGGCGCGATCCCGAGTCGACGCGACGGGTGCTGACCGACGGCTGGCTGCACACCGGTGACGTCGGCGAGTGGGTCGACGGCACGCACGTGAAGATCACCGATCGGATGAAGGACATCATCATCACCGCGGGCGGCAAGAACATCGCGCCGTCGGAGCTCGAGAACGCGCTGAAGACCTCCCCGTACATCAAGGAAGCCGTGGTGATCGGCGACCAGCGGGCGTACCTCGTGGCGTTGATCGGCATCGAGTACGAGACCGTCGGGCACTGGGCCCAGCAGCGCAAGATCCCCTACACCACCTACCGAGACCTTTCGGAGAAGGCGGAGGTCCAGGAGCTGGTGCAGAACGTCGTGACCGAGGTGAACGGCAGGTTCGCCCAGGTCGAGCAGATCAAGAAGTTCCGGATGTTCCCCAAGGAGCTCGACCACTCCGACGGCGAGCTCACAGCCACTCAGAAGGTCAAGAGATCCGCTCTGGGCAAGATGTTCGGCGATCTCGTGGACTCCATGTACGGAGGAGCGCCCCGTGGATGAGTTCCTCCAGTCGTTGATCCGCGGCCTCGGCAACGGGTCCATCTACTCGCTGCTCGCGCTCGGCTTCGTGATCATCTACAAGTCGACTCAGGTGATCAGCTTCGCTCAGCCGGCGTTCATGCTGGCCGGCGCGGTGCTGGTCTCGTACCTCGCGCCCGCGGTGTCGTTCTTCGGGGCGGTGCTCGTGGCCGCCGCGGTGATCGCCGTGCTGGCGTTGGGCGTCGAACGCACCGTGCTGCGGCCGATGGTCGGCAAGCCGGTGTTCGTGGTCGCGATCATCACCATCGGCGTGGACGTCGTGGTCAGGGTCGTGACGAACGCGTTCATCGGGCTCGACGTGCGCCAGGTCGGCGACCCGTGGGGCCTCGACACCATCAGCTTCCTCGGCGCCGAGGTGCAGCAGCGGTACCTCGTGATGATCGCGACGACCGCGGTCGTGACGACGGCGCTGTTCCTGTTCTTCCGGTACTCGCGGATCGGGCTCGCCATGCGGGCGGTCGCCTACGACCAGGAGGTCGCGCTGGCGCAGGGGATCTCGGTCGGGTCGGTGTTCGCGCTGTCGTGGGCGCTGGCGGGCGGCCTCGCCGCGCTGGCCGGCGTGTTCGTGGCGACGGGCGCCGGCGTCGACCAGCAGCTGTGGATCGTGGCGCTCAAGGCTTTGCCCGCGATCATCCTCGGCGGCCTCGAGTCGCTCGGGGGCGCGGTGGTCGGCGGGCTCGCGGTCGGGGTCGTCGAGTCGCTCTTCGGCACCTACCAGGGTGACTTCGCGCCCTGGCTCGGACCGAACTTCGGCCTCGTCGCGCCGTACGCGTTGATGTTGCTCGTGTTGCTCGTCAGACCGTACGGGTTGTTCGGCAAGCGGGAGGTGGAACGGCTGTGAAAGGTCGTCCGGAGCTCTACACCTCCTACGCCCAGGACATGGCGTTCCTGAACACGCGGCCCAAACGCGCGTGGTCGGGCGGTCTCGTCGTCCTGGCCCTGCTGGTCCCCTTCCTCATCACCGACGACCTGCTGCAGTTGCTCGCGACCGGGTTCGTGGCGGCGATCGGGGCGATCGGGCTCAACATCGTGACGGGGTACGCGGGCCAGGTCTCCCTGGGCCACGCGTTCTTCCTCGCGATCGGCGCCTACACGGGTGCCGCGCTGTCCGGCTCGGAGACGGGCCGGGTCATCGGGTTCGGCATCACGTCGCTGCCGATCTGGCTGCTGGCCTCCGGTCTCGTGGCCGCGTTCTTCGGCGTGCTGGTGGCGCCGGTGGCGGTGCGGTTGCGGGGCCTCTACCTCGCGATCGTGACGCTGGGCCTGGTCTTCCTGGGAGAGCACGTGTTCCGGGAGTGGACGTCGCTGACCGGCGGTCCCGGGGTCGGTCGTCCCGCCGCGGTGCCCGAGCTCTTCGGGGTGCGGCTGGACCGCGACAACGCGGTGTTCACGGCCGCGCAGCAGCTCTACCTCCTCATGTTCGTGCTGCTGGTGATCTTCGCCGTGCTGGCGCGGAACCTGGTCCGCTCGCGGGTGGGCCGGGCGTTCGCGGCGGTGCGGGACCGGGACCTGGCCGCGTCGGTGATCGGCGTGGACCTCACGAGGTACAAGGTGCTGGCGTTCGCGGTGTCCTCGTTCTACGCGGGTGTCGCGGGTGCGTTGCTGTTCGTGGTGAACGGGTTCTTCGACCCCGGCTCGTTCAACCTGCTGTTGTCAGTGCAGTACATCGCGATGGTGCTCATCGGCGGCGCGGGCACCATCTCCGGAGCGGTCATGGGCGCGCTCTTCATCACGCTGCTGCCACGCATCACCAGGGAACTGCCCGCGGTGCTGCCGTTCATCAGTGGTGACGCGACCGGCGCGTTCACGGTCTTCCAGTTGGAGGCCGTGCTCTACGGCGTGCTCATCATCGTGTTCCTCATCGTCGAGCCACGAGGTTTGTTCGGCATCTGGGTCCGCGTCCGCAACTACTGGCGCACCTGGCCGTTCTCGTACTGAGGAGAGAATCCCCATGTCTGCAAAGAGACTCGCGGTCGTCTTCGTCGGGGCGTTGCTGCTCGCCTCGTGCCGGGGCGGTGACGGGGCGGCGCCGCAGGAGGGCGCGGGCGGTGTGAAGGTCGACGCCGGCGTCACGTCCGAGGCGTGCCCCGACGCCGTCGACAAGTCCAAGGGCTGCATCTACCTGGGCACCATCTCGGACCTCACCGAGGGCCCGTTCAAGACGCTGGCGGTGCCGATCACGGACTCGCAGAAGGCGTTCTGGAAGCGCGTGAACGACAAGGGCGGCATCGGCGGCTACGAGGTCGACGTCACCAAGTACGTCAAGGACAACAAGTACAACCCGCAGATCCACAACCAGGTCTACCAGGAGATCAAGGGCAGCGTCCTGGCGCTGACCCAGACCCTCGGCTCGCCCACGACCGCGGCGATCCTGCCGGACCTGGAGAGCACCCGGATGGTCTCGGTGCCGGCTTCGTGGACCTCGTTGTGGGGCTTCGAGGAGGTCGTGCTGGAGTCCGGCGCGAACTACTGCGTCGAGTCGATGAACACCGTCGACTACGCCGTGGACAAGATGGGCGTGAAGTCCGTCATGGCCGTGCACCTCGCCGGTGACTACGGCGACGACGCGGCGGCCGGGGCGAAGATCGCGGCCGAGAAGCGCGGGCTCACGTTCGAGAGCGTGACCACGCAGACCGGTCAGGACAACCAGGGCGGCGCCATCGACGCCGTGGTGTCGAAGAAGCCCGACCTGGTCGTGCTGACGACCGGCCCGACCGACGCCGCCGTGATCATCGGTCAGGCCGCGGCCCGCGGTTACAAGGGCAAGTTCATCGGCACCTCGCCGACGTGGAACCCCGGTCTGCTGAAGTCGCCGGCCGCGCCCGCGATCAAGGCGCTCTACCTGCAGTCCGCACCGTGGAAGGCGTGGAACACCGAGTCCGTCGGCCACACCGCGATGCGGGCGGCCCTGCCCGGTGTCACGCCCAACGACGGCTACACCGCCGGCTGGGTCTGGGCGTACCCGCTGAAGGCCGCCCTCGAGAAGGCCGTCCAGAACAAGGACCTGACGCGGGCCGGCGTGCTCGCGGCCGTGCGCCAGCTCACCTCCGTGGACTACGAGGGCATGCTTCCTTCGGGTGCGGGTAATTTCTCCGCTTCGCCCCAGGAAGGGACTTTCCGCCAGACCCTCATCTACAAGCCGGACGACGCCGCTCCGACCGGTGTCTCGCTGGTGGAGGAGTTCTTCACCGGTCCGACGGCGAAGGACTTCAAGTTCGAGAAGCCCTGCTACCAATGAACCGAACGGGTGACACTCGACGCTGAGGCCCGCGAACTCTGGCTAGTCTCCCTGCGAGCTGGTCGTAGGAGGTAGCAGCGGTGTTGTCGTGCGTCGAGGTCCGCCGATCCGCCGGAGGCCTCCGGTTGTTCGTCCGTCCCCTGGCCGCGTCGCGCTGGAGCGCGCGGCTGGGGTACGAACGGGTGTCGGAGCTGTTGGTCGCGATCCGCCGGGCCGAGTCGTGCACCGTGCCGGACGTGTCGTTGCGGTACGTGCCGGACCAGCGCACCGGTGAGGCGGAGCTGGAGTGCGAGACCGGGTCCGTTCTCCTGGACGCGGACGAGGTGTCGGCGTTGCACGACGCGCTCCGCGCCCACATGCCCGACCGGATGAGGCCCCTACCCGCTTAGCTTGCGCGCCAGCCACTCGGTGCGCGTGCGCCGTGCCGCCGCCGAAAGCCGGGCCTGCGGGTAGAGCGCGTCGAACCCGTGGAAGCCGCCCGCCCACGTGTGCAGCTCGGCGTCGCCGCCCGCCGCCCAGATCCGGGTGGCGTAGTCGACGTCCTCGTCGCGGAACACCTCGGCGGTCCCGGTGTCGACGTACGTCGGCGGTAGCCCGGACAGGTCGCGGGCCAGCGCCGGTGACACGTAGCCGGGCACGTCGGTGAGATCACCGAGCACCGAACGCCAGCCGAACTCGTTCATCTCCCGCGTCCAGACACCGGGCTCACCGGAGTACTGCGCGCTGGACGTGGTGGCGTTGCGGTGGTCGAGCATCGGGCAGATCAGCACCTGGGCGGCGATCTCCGGTCCGCCGAGGTCCCTCGCCATCAGCGTGATGCCCGCGGCCAGACCGCCACCGGCGCTGATACCCGCGACGACCACCTGGCCGATGCCGAGCGAGCCGGCGTTCTCGACCGTCCACACCAGACCGCGGTAGCAGTCGTCGACCAGCGTGGTGCCGGTCGCCTCGGGAGCGAGCCGGTGTTCCACGGTCACCACGACGACTCCCAGCTCCCGCAACCACTCCAGCGGGATGTCGATCTGCGAGAAGCGGTCGCCCATCACCATGCCGCCACCGTGGATCCAGTAGACGCACGGCGCGGGTCCGTCGAGGTTCTCCGGCCGGAAGACGGTCAGCGCGATCTCGCCGAGGGCGACGTCGTGCCGTTCGGCGTCGGTCTCGAAGGGAGGCGACGGCATGCGGCGGATCTGGTGGAGAAGTTCGGGAGTCAGCTCGGACGACAGCGGCATGCCGGCGAGCAGCGTGCGCAGTTCGGGGTCGAAGGCGGGCTTGGTCATCAGAACGCCGCCTTGCCGCCGACGGGCACCGCGTCGAGGTGGGCCGGCTCGCCGTCGAGCAACCTCCGGAGCTTCGCGACGAGAGCCTGGGCCTCCTCGCTCGTGAAGAACGTGCCGTGCGCCTCCGCCGTGGTCCAGCCCTCGGTCACGTGGACGACGTCGGGGTTCGCCGCCGAGCGGCCGACGAGGAAGACCACGCAGCCGTCGTCGGTCAGCGACGGGGCGTCGAGCAGGAGCTCGACGACCTCGTCGCCCTTGCCCGGCCGTGCCGTCATCGTGGCGTGGAAACCGTACGCGACCTTCATCTGTTCCTGCCTCCGTGTGGTTCTGCCGTCTTGGCGATGAACCCATCAGATCAGCTTGAACAGGGGTGATGGCAGATCGATGCTGGCGCGCTCTTGCCTGATCCTCTCGACTCGCTAGACGATCGGTGCCGGCGAACTGGCCTCTGGAACGAGTACCGCGGGGGCGCCTGAGCCGTCCGCGGGCACCGCCCACACGTCGTTGAGACCGTCGTCGCGCTGGATGCCGTACGCCACGGTCCTGTCGTCGACCCAGGCCGGCTGGTCGTCGACGCTGCGGGTCTCGGCGAGCTCGGTGACCTTCCGCGTCGCGAGGTCGAGGACGGAGACGCGCCAGCCCTTCTGCGGATCGCCGTCCACCGCCTTCTTGTAGGCGATGCGCGTGCCGTCGGGGGACAGCGACGGGCACTCGACGTCGTCCAGGTCGAGCGGCTTCACCTTGCGCGCCGCGAAGTCGCCCTCCAGCAGGTAGCGGTGCCCGCCGGTGGACATGGTGGCGTAGAAGCGGTTGTCGTCCGAGGTGAACGTGACGCCCCAGTAGTTCGTGTCGACGGGGCGTTGCGGCATGCCCTTGACGGCGAACTCCTCCAGCGACGTGACCAGCGCGCCGGTCTTCGTGTCGAGGACGCCCGTGCTCGTGGAGAAGCCGTTGGCGGCGTAGGAATGTCCGTCGACGAACAGCGTCCACGCCACCATCCTGCCGCTCGCCGACACGCGCGTGCGGTTGGGGAACCCGGTCAGCGGAACGGTCCTCAGCTCTTTGAGATCGCTGTCCAGCACGGCCAGCTCGCCCGCCTTGAGCGCGCCGACCGGTCGCAGGCAGGAGATCGTGCCCCCGGCGGAGTACGCGCGGTCGCACCGCTGTTCGGTGACCTCGCGCGAGCCCGCCGGGTCGCTGCGGGACACGGTGGACAGCTTGCCGTTGCTGAGCACCATCAGCCGTGGCCCGGCACCGGCCGGAACCGACCGCGCGGCGTCCTCGGGAGCGGCACCGGACAGCGCGGTGTAGCCGGTGGCGACGCCGCCGAGCAGCACGGCCGCGGTCAGGGTGACGATCAGGCGTTTGTCCACTTGCGACCTCTCCGGAGCAGAACGGCGGTGGTGACCAGGGCGAGGACGACCGCGACCGCGGCGGCCCTGGTGGCGGTCTCGGGGCTCGTGAACTGCCAGGCGAGGCCGAACAGCACGGACGAGCCGAGGTACGCGAGGGCCTGTCCGCTCTGGATCAGCGCGATCCCGGTGGTGCGCAGGCGGTCCGGCAGGACCGGTCCGGCGAGTGCCATCAGGACGCCGTCGGTGGCGGCGTAGAAGACGCCGTAGAGCACCACGACCGCGACCAGCAGCGGCCAGCCGCCGATCGGGCCGTGCAGCAACAGGTAGACGAGCGTGAGCGCGCCGTAGCCGCACAGCATGACCTCGAGCCGGCCGATCCGGTCGGCGAGCGCGCCCAGGGGTGCGGCGAGCAGCAGGTAGACGAGGCTCGTGCCGACGGCGAGCAGCGGGAACCAGCCGAACGCGAGGCCTTCCCGCTTCTGCAGCAACAGGTACACGAACCCGTCGCCGATCGTGACGAGGCCCAGCAGGGACGCGGCCAGCACGATCCTGCGCACCGCCGGGTCCTTCAGCAGAGCGAGTTTCAGCGGTTCCTTGCGCCGCAACGGCTCCGGACGGTCCCGCACGTAGAGCACGAGGACCAGCACGCCGAACGCGGCGATGCACGAGCTGGTGACGAACACGGCGTCGAACGACTGCGCCGACGCCGCGAGCACGGCCATCGCGACGAGCGGTCCGGCGAAGGCGCCGATGCCGTCCATGGTCCGGTGCACGCCGAACGCCCGCCCGAGGTCACCGCTGGGGGTGGACAGGGTGATCAGCGCGTCACGGGGTGCGGTGCGCAGGCCCTTGCCCGCGCGGTCCGCGGTGATGACGAGTCCCAGTGCGGTCACCGAGTTCCCGGCGGCCAGCAGCCCGAGCTTGGCCACGGCCGAGAGGCCGTAGCCGAAGCCCGCGACCGCCTTGCGCCGCCGGGTCCGGTCGGCGAGGTAGCCGCCGGCGAGTCTCAGCAGCGTCGTGGCGCCGGTGTAGACGCCGTCGACCAGCCCGTACGCCGCCGGGCTGAGCTGGAGGCCGATCACCAGGTACAGCGGCAGGACCGCGGCCACCATCTCCGACGACACGTCGGTGATGAGGCTGACCGTGCCGAGCGCGAAGACGTTGCCGCTCAGCCCCTTCCAGTTCGCCGTCCTGGGTTTGTCGAGGGTGGACAGGTACACGCCGGCCTCCAGCAGTCCGTCAGTGGCAGTCGGTGGTGCCGCTGTCGGTGTAGGTCTTGCCCGCCTCGGGCACGAACTGCCAGTCGAAGCTGTTGTCGTGCAACGTGAACTTCAGGACGCCGCGGGTGCCGGTGTTGCGGGCCTCGCTGTTGGGCCTGATGGTGCCGAAGCCGTAGGCACCGGCGCCGCCCATGCCCGCGACGAACGACCGGATGCCGCGGGCGTTGTCCAGCCCGCCGCTCGGGTTCTGCGGGGCGAAGCGCTCGTACTGGTGGTTGTGGCCGAAGACGACGAGGTCGGCGTTGGCGTCGTACAGCGCCTGGAACAACGGCCTGGTGGCCGTCGAGGGGGCGTGGTTGGCCCCGCTGGTGAACAGCGGGTGGTGCCAGTACGCCGCGGTGCACGGCTTCGTGTTCGCCGCCAGGTCCTGCCGCAGCCACTGCTCCTGCGCGCTGCCCGCGGCCATGCTGATGTTGGAGTTCAACGACACGATGTGCCAGTTGCCGAGGTCGTAGGAGTAGTAGCCCCGCCCCGACGGACCGGCCTGCGCCCCGAAGTAGTTGTAGTACCCCGTCGCGCCGCTGGTGTGGTAGTCGTGGTTGCCCGGTGAGGGCCTGGTGCGCGCTTTGTGGCGGCCCCAGGTGGGCTCGTAGTAGGTGCTGAACTGCGAGGCGGTGCCGTCCGGGTAGACGTTGTCGCCCGTCGTCCACACCGTGCCCTGGATGGTGTCCAGCAGCGCGGCGGTGGCGGTGTCACCGGAGCCGGAGTCGGCGATGTCGCCCGCGCCGACCCAGACCGGGTCGCCGGGTGGCGGCGTCGTCCCGCTGGTGACCACGAGCTGCGGCGCGGTGGAGCCGCTCTCGCGCGAGTCGTAGTCGGCGCCGTCCGTGCTGCTCGACGTGACGCCGATGCTGAACGTGCCGTTGCCCGTGACGTAGCCGGTGACGTCGACCTCGTACCAGGCGTTGCGGACCACCTGCCCGAGCGAGCCTAGGGTGGCGCCGTCGATCGCCGGCTGGTTGTTCCAGGTGACCGCGGTCTCGGTCCAGCTGACGTTCGACATCGCCCGGAACGTGCCGCCGTTCGGGCTCTCCGCGCCGGAGACGTCGTCGGTGTGGATGCGCAGCTTCGCGGTGCTGACCGCGCCGCTGACCCCGGAGACGGTGAACTTGATGAACGACCGCTTGACCGGGGAGTTGTCCACGCCGAGCTGGCCGGACGTGCCGTGGTTCGTTCCGGTGGACCCGTTGTCGACGTAGGTGTCGGCGGTGGGCGTGAACGTGGTCGTGGCGGCCTGGGCCGCGGTGGAGGCGGTCAGGGTGGCCGCGGTGACGATGACCGTGGAGAGCACGGCCAGGGGAGCCCTGCGACGTGACATGCCTGTCCTCGGTGTGGTGGGCGGACGTGGGCCGTCGGGAAGGGTAGGGCTCAAATGAGTCTCGCGCGGTGATCGTGGGACGGCCACCGGGTGAACGGCCGGAAAATCCCCCTCAGGGGTGGCTGCGCGGCCGACGTATCCACCGGCCGCCTGAGCGCTCCGCACAGGTATGGGAGTCGAGGTCCACGACCCTCGCTGGCTCACCGCCGTGCCGGGAGCCGAGCTCGTGG
This sequence comes from Lentzea sp. DG1S-22, assembly GCF_036321065.1. Lineage (NCBI taxonomy): Bacteria > Bacillati > Actinomycetota > Actinomycetes > Pseudonocardiales > Pseudonocardiaceae > Lentzea > Lentzea sp. DG1S-22. The sequence goes on from NZ_CP143276.1 coordinate 8,069,770, forward strand.
TCGCGCTGGACGAGGTGGGTCCGCACGCCGCCGACGGGCACCGGGTCACGGTGCTGATCGACCTCGTGCCGGGCAACGTGTCGCTGCTGCGCGGCCTGGCCTCCGAGGCGGTGGGCGAGGGTGCGCGCAAGGTCCGCGTGCGGCCGCACGGCGTCGACCGCGTCGACCTGGTCTACGCGGCCGTCGAACTGGGCCGCGTCGCCGAGGACGACGCCGTCGAGGTCCAGTTCGACGTCACGTCCGCCGCGCTGCTCAGAGCCGATCCCGCGGCGTTCGTGCGGGCCGATCCGCTGGTGGTGAAGGCCGACGGGACGGTCGTGCCGATCTGCGCAGGGCTGGAGCGGTACGCGCTGGGCGCGCTGGGCTCGTTCGACTCGCTGGTGGCCGCCTGGGACCCCGAACCCGTCCGGGACCTGTGCCGGGTCGCGCTGACCCGCGCGCTCGCCGACACCGGGCCGCTCGTGTCGTGGTACGAGCACCTCATCCGGACAGCAGACGAGATGCGGGCCTCGTGTTGATCACCGTCTCCGGCGCGACACCGCACTCCTCGGCCCGCGCGCAGCCGTAGTTCAGCCAGTCGAGCTGGCCCGGCGCGTGCGCGTCGCTGTCGATCGAGAACGTGCAGCCGGCGTCGGCGGCGAGGCTCAGCAACCGGCGTGGCGGGTCGAGGCGCTCCGGCCGCGAGTTGATCTCGACCGCGGTGCCGTGCTCGGCGCAGGCCTCGAAGACCTGCTCCGCGTCGAACTGGGACTCCGGGCGGCCCTTGCCCACGACCAGCCGGCCCGTGCAGTGGCCGAGGATGTCGACGTGCGGGTTCTTGACCGCGTTGACCATCCTGCGGGTCATCTCGGCGCGCGGCATCTTCAGTTTCGAGTGGACGCTCGCGACCACGACGTCGAGCCGTGCCAGCAGGTCCTCGTCCTGGTCCAGCGAGCCGTCGTCGAGGATGTCGACCTCGATGCCGGTCAGGACGGTGAACGGCGCCAGCTCCGCGTTCAGCGCGGCGACGACCTCGAGCTGCTCCTCCAGGCGGTCCCGGCTCAGCCCGTTGGCGACGGTCAGCCGCGGCGAGTGGTCCGTCAGCACCATGAACTCGTGGCCGAGGTCGCGCGCGGCCTCGGCCATGTCCCTGATCGGGCTGCCGCCGTCGGACCAGTCGGAGTGCACGTGGCAGTCGCCCTTGAGCCTCGCGCGCATCTCCTCGCCGCCGGTGATGTCGACGTGCCGCAGCTTCGCGAGGTAGGCGGGCTCGCGGTCGGCGAGGGCGTCCAGCACGACCCCCGCCGTCGACTTGCCGACGCCCTTGAGGTCGGTGAGCGTGCCGAGCTTCGCCCGCTTCTCGACGTCGGCGGGGTCGAGACCGGCGAGGACGGCGGCCGCGTTGCGGAACGCCTGGACGCGGTAGGTCGGCTCGCCCGCCCGTTCGAGGTGGAAAGCCACCTGCTTCAACGCCTTGACCGGATCCATACCCCTTCCTACCCCATCCGGGTCGCGCACGCGCTGCACGCGGTGCCCGCCCGGGACGGGTCCGGGTCCCTGCCGGCGTCGCGGGCCACGCGCGCCGGGTGTGGGTCGCGTCTCGCCTCCGGCGGTGGTCCGCCGTGGAAGACTTCGGGCAGACCACCGCCGGGAGGCCGTCATCGCCGACACCCTGCCGCGTGCCGCGACGCTCGTGGGCCGCGAACCCGAGCTGCGGGCCGTGCTCGACCTGGTCGAGCAGGCACCGGCGACCGGCCTCGTGCTCGTGCGGGTCAGCGGTGAGCCGGGGATCGGCAAGACGTCGTTGCTCGCCGAGATCGCGCGGCTGCTGCGGGAGCGCGGCTGCCCGGTGCTCGCGTCGGCGTCGGACGTGCTCGGCAGGCGGATCCCGTACGGGGCGGTGGCGGCGCTGGTGCGGTCGTTGCCGCCCGGTGGGGCCGGGGCGGAGGTCCTGGCCGGGCTGGAGACCACCGAGGACTCCGGGGCGTGGTTCGGGCGGGCCTGCGACCGGGTGGTGCGGCTGCTCACCGGACTCGCCGCCCAACGGCCCGCCGCGGTGCTGATCGACGACCTCGACCACGTCGACGACGACTCGCTCGCGTTGCTGGGGCTCGCGTTGAGGCGCGTGCCGGCGGCACCGCTCGTGGTGGTCACCGCGAGCCGGTCGGCCGAGGACGGCCGGCTGGACCGCGTCGAGCAGCACGCCGAGGTGCTGCGCCTCGAACTGGCCCCGTTGTCGGGTGAGGACGTCGCCCGGATCGTCGAGGCCGTGCTCGAGACCCCGGTGGACGACGGGCTGGCGCGCGAGGTGCGGCAGCGCGCCGACGGGAACCCGTTCTTCGTCACGGAGATCGCCCGGTCGTTGCGGGAGCTGGACCTCGTGGCGGTCGTGGGGGACCGGGCCCGGCTCGCGGTGCCACCGGACGCGATCCGGCTGACCCGGCGGGAGGCGTTGCTCAGGAGGGTCGCGCCGCTGGAGGGCGAGGTCCGCGTCGTCGCCCGTGCGGTGGCGGTGTTCCGGCGGGTGCGGCTCGACCAGATCTCCCTGCTGGCCCGCGTGGCGTCGTTGCCCGAGGAGACCGTGGTCGCCGCGTTCGACGAGTTGCTGCGCGTGCACATCGTGGTGCACGACGACGAGCGCGGTTATCGGTTCTCGCACGCTCTTGTCGGTGAGGCGCTCTACCAGGAGGTGGGCCCCGCGCAACGGCGGCACCTGCACTCGTTGATCTCCGCGCGGCTGCTGGACGACCGGGAGCGGGGCTTGCCGGTCGACCTCCTGCAGCTCGCCTGGCACCTCGCGGAGTCCGCCGTGCCCGGTGACCGGGTGGCGGTGGGCGTGCTGGCGGAGGCGGCCGCACAGGCCAGGGGGTCGGCCCCGGAGACCGCGGCCGCGTTGTGCGCCAAGGCGTTGCGGTTGTTGCCGCGCACCGCGCCCGAGCGAGCCGGCCTGCTGGCCCTGCGGTGCCGGGTGCTGGCTCGGGCGTCGCGGCCCGCGCAGGCCGTGGAGCCCGGACTGGCCGCCCTGGAGTCGCTCCCGGACGGTTCGGAACGTGCGCGGGTCGCCACGGCGGTGATCGCGTCGCTGTTCTCGGTCGGACGGACCGCCGAAGCCTTGGCGCTGGCGGACGTCGAGGTCGCGCGGGGAGGCGCGCCCGCGTCGTTGCAAGCGCTGCGGGCCGTGCTGCTCGTCCACAACGGCCGGCACGACGACGCCGTCTCCGAGATCGCCAGGGTCGAGGCGCTGCCGATCAGCTCACCGGCCGAGGGCGTGATCGTCTTCGAGCACCTCGCGATGCTGACGTCGCTGGTGTTCCGGCACGACGAGACGGTCGAGTTCGCGAACCGGGCGCTGGCGTGCAGCGACGGGCAGCCGGTGCTGGAGCTGCAGGCGCTGTCGGTGTGCGCCTCGACGACGGCGCTGGCGGGGCTGGTGCACGACGCGTCCTGGCGGCTGCGCCGGGCCGGGGAACTGGCCGAGCAGGTCGGGTCGCACGGCTTCCGGGCCGAACGGGTCGCGGCCCGGGTCGCGCTCGACGGGCTGGGCGGGCGGTGGGACGCGGCGCTGGACGGCATCGGGCGGTGGCGGCCCGACGTCGAGGCCGCGCAGGCCGACCAGGCGCTCGGAGTGCTGCAGGCGGTCGAGCTGTCGATCAGGACGTGGCGCGGTGAGCTCGACGTCGCCGCGCGGCTCGCGGCGCTGCCCGCGCCGCGGTCGGTGAACATCTCACGCCTGCACGCGGTGTCGCTCGCCGAGTACCTGATCGCGCGCGGTGAGGTCGACGAGGCGTGTGCGTTGCTGGAAGACAATGCGGGCGCACGGCTGGAAGCAGCCTACTCGTGCGTGCTGATCGCGCGGATGATCGAGGCCGAGCTGGAGCGCGGGCAGCCGGAGGCCGCGGAGAAGGCGTGGGCGAGGCTGGCCGAGGTGGCGCCCGCGAGGGTGTCGCCGTGGTCGCGCACCACCCTCCGCCGGGTCGGCGGGATCGTGTGCCGGGACGGGGAGTCGTTGCGCGAGGCGGTGTCCGAGGCCGCGCAGGGCGGGCTGGTGTTCGAGGAGGCACGCGCCCGGCTCGCGCTGGGGGAGGTCTGCGACGACGAGGTGCCGGCGCTGGTCGAGGCGTACACGACGTTCCAGCGCCTCGGGGCGCACGGCCTGCGGCGCCGGGCGGGGAGCAGGCTGCGGGCGCTGGGCGCGAAGGTGCCCAGGGCCAGGTCGAAGGCGCCGGGGCTGCTCACCGAGGCCGAGGAGAACGTGGCACGGCTGGTGCAGCAGGGGATGCGCAACCGCGACATCGCGGCGGCGTTGCACTACAGCCCGCGCACGATCGAGGTGTACCTGTCGCGGATCTACGCGAAGCTGCACGTCTCGTCACGGCTGGAGCTCGCCCGCGTGCTGGACGGGATGCGGGGCCGCTGAGCCCGGCCGCCGCGTCAGGCCGGTGGCACGAGCCGGCCGAGCCGCTCGCGCACACCTTCCTCCCGGTAGCGCGCCACGGTGTCGGCCAGCTGCTCGCACGCGTGCTCGACGGTCCGCCTGGCCTCGTCGCGCTCGCTGGTGATGGCGCTCAGGATCAGCCCGGTCAGCGCCACCGAGCCGTTGAACGCCTGCAGCACGATCATCGTGGTCGGCAGGTCGCCGGTGGCGAAGCTCCCCGCGGCGGCGGACGTCACGGCGGCCACGGAGAGGATCACCGCGCACGGCGCGGCGATCGCGTGCTGGAACCGCAACGCCGCCCAGATCAGCATCGGGAACACCAGGAACAGCAGCCGCGACCCCGACGTCGTCACCCACGACGCGATCACGGCGGTGGCGGCGAGGAGCACCGCGGCCTCGGCCATCCGGGCGGGTGGGGCGCGCCAGTGCCGGGGCAGGGTGAGCAGCAACGGCGTGAACACCAGCACGCCCATCGCGTCGCCGGTCCACCACACCGACATGACCGCCGGCACGTCGCTCCACCCGACCACGCCGCCGATCCTCAGCGCCGCCGTGCCGATCAGCGCGCTGACCAGCATCGCGCCCAGCGCACCCGCGAAGACGAGCAGCAGCGCGTCCTTCAGCCGGTCGAGCGCGGGGCGGAACCCGAACCGCGTCAGCAGGTACCACGCGAGCAGCGGGGCCGCCGTGTTGCCGGTCGTGATCAGCAGGGCCGATGCGACGGGCGCGCCGAGGGTGATGTTGGTGGCGAACGCGCCGAGGGTGATGCCGGGCCAGATCCGGCGACCGGACACCAGCAGCGCCGCCACGGCGATCCCCGTCGGCAGCCAGAGCGGGGTGACCTGACCCTCCACGAGGGCCAGGACCAGGCCGACCTGCGCGGTCGCGAAGTACGCGATCGCGACCGCGACGATGGTGACGGCGGTGCGAAGTGCGGCGTTCACCCACACATGCTCCACCCGTGCACACGTGTTGGCCATACGCCTCCCCACGACGTACCCACCTGGGCTCACTCCGCGGGTCGGTGCGTTCGCCGGATGACCACGACCGGGTACCGCCTGCTCGACGACGCGCCGGGCCGTCCGGCCCTCTGAGCAGCGTCGATTCTTAGTTGTTGTGGAACCCGCACTACAGCGCGCCCCGCCCGGCCGGTGAGGTGGACCGCATGCGCACAGCCGAGGCGGTCGACGAGGTCCGCGTGGAGGACGGGCGCCGCGTGCTGGTGGTCGCCGGCCGTCTCGCGCTGCCGGTCCCGGCGGGCGTCACCGACGCGCAGGCGCTGGTGCTGGCGAGAGCGGGCACCACGGCGTGGCACCTCCTGCGCACGTGCGCACATCTCAGGCCCGACGAGTCGATCGTCGTGCACGACGCCGCGAGCGAGATCGGTGCCATCGCGGTCCAGCTGGCGCGCAGCTTCGCCGCCGGACGGGTCATCGCGACCGAGTCCACCCCCGCCGGTCGCGACCGGGCCGCGGAACTCGGTGCGGACGTCGCCGTCGACTCGGATCCCGACGGGCTGGCCGCGCGGGTGATCGGGGCGAACGAGGGCGTCCAGGTCGACGTCGTGCTCGATCCGGGAGGGGCCCTCACGGCCTCGCTGGACGCGCTCGCGCCGTTCGGCAGGATCGTCTGCCACGGCGCCGACCAGGACGGATCCGTTGCCCTCACGGGGCTTCTCGGTGGTTCACGAGCCGTCATCGGGTTCCGGTTCGAGCACGTCCTCGCCCGGCCGGACATGGTCGCGCGAGCGGTGAGTGAGCTGTTCGGGTTGACCTCGGCCGGGCGGTTGCGCCCGGTGGCGGGCGACTAGTACTGGTTGGTAACAAGCTGACTCGAGGGGACGCATGAAGACGGTGTTCACGACCTGCCCGCTCTGCGAAGCGACCTGCGGGCTGGAGCTGACGGTCGAGGGCGACCGGATCACGAGGGTGCGCGGCGACCGCGAGGACGAGTTCAGCAAGGGCTTCCTCTGCCCCAAGGGCGCCTCCCTCGGCGCGCTCGACGCCGACCCCGACCGGCTCACCGCGCCGCTGGTCAAGCGCGACGGCGAGTTCCGGGAGGTCACGTGGGAGGAGGCCTTCGCCTACATCGACGAACGCCTGAAGGACTTCCCGGACCGCGACACGGTCGCCCTGTACCTCGGCAACCCCGTCGTGCACTCGCTGGCCGGCGGCCTCTACGCCGGACCGCTGCGCAAGGCGCTGGGCAGCCGCAACGTCTTCACCGCGAGCACCGTCGACCAGATGCCGAAGCACGTCCAGGTCGGGCTCATGTTCGGCGGCGTCTTCTCTATCCCCGTGCCGGACATCGACCGCACCGACTTCGTGCTGGTGCTGGGCGCCGACCCGTTCTCGTCCAACGGCAGCCTGTGGACGGTGCCGGACGCGCCGGGCCGCTTCCGGGCGCTGCAGAAGCGCGGCGGCCGGTTCGTCGTCGTGGACCCGCGCCGCAGCCGCACCGCGCAGGCGGCCGACCAGCACGTGGTGATCCGGCCGGGCACGGACGTGTTCCTGCTGCTGGCGCTCGTCCACGAGCTGTTCGCGCAGGACCTCGTCGACCTGCGGGACCTCGCCGGGCACGTCACCGACCACACGGTGATCCGCGCGCACGTGGAGCCGTTCAGCCCGGACGCGGTCGCGGGACGCACCGGCGTCGCCGCCGAGACGATCCGTGCGCTGGCACGGGAACTGGCGGGCGCGGACCGTGCCGTGGTCTACGGCCGCATCGGCACGACGACGGTCGAGTTCGGCACGGTCGCGTCGTGGGCCGTCGACGTCCTCAACGTCCTGACCGGCAACCTCGACCGGCCCGGCGGCGCCATGTGGCCGTTGCCCGCCCACAGCGGGCGCGGACCCGGACGCGGCAAGGGGTTCACGACGGGGCGCTGGCACAGCCGGGTCAAGGGACACCCCGAGGTGATGGGGGAGTTCCCGGCCGTCACGTTGGCCGACGAGATCGAGACCCCCGGCGAGGGCCGGGTGCGGGCGCTGTTCACGATCGGCGGCAACCCCGCGCTGTCGCTGCCGAACTCCGCGCGCGTGAACGACGCGCTGTCCTCTTTGGACTTCATGGTCAGCGTCGACCCGTACCTCAACGAGACCACGCGGCACGCGGACGTCATCCTGCCGACGCCTCCGCCGTCCCGCCGCGACCACTACGACATCGCGTTCCTCAACAACTCCACGCGCAACGTCGCGAAGTACTCGCGCGCGGCCATCCCGCTGGAGGAGGGCAGGGTCGACGAGACGGACATCTTCTTCCGGCTCGCCACCATCTTCAGCGGCCTCGGCCCGGTGGCCGACCTCGACGCCGTCGCCGCGTTCCAGCTGGCGGAGCTGAAGAAGAAGGCAGGTGCCGACTTCGAACCCGAGGGCGAGACGCGCGAGGAACGCCTGCTGGACCTCAAGCTCCGCACCGGCGCGTACGGGATTTCGCTGCGGCACCTGCTCGACAACCCGCACGGCATCGACCTCGGCCCTCTCACCCCGCGGCTGCCCGAGATCCTGCGCACGCCGTCCGGCAAGGTCGAGCTGACCCCGAAGCCGATCGTGGACGACCTGCCGCGCGTGCTCGCGGCCCTGCGGACGCCCGAGACCGAGATGGTCCTGGTCGGCCGCAGGCACCTGCGCAGCAACAACTCCTGGATGCACAACGTGCCCGCGCTGGTGAAGGGCAAGCCGTTGTGCACCTTGCTGGTGAACCCCGCCGACGCCGTCCGCATCGGCCTCGCCGACGGCGCCACCGCCCAGGTCACCTCGCGCGTCGGCGAGGTCGAGGTGCTGGTCGAGGTCACCGCCGACATCGCGCCCGGCGTCGTCTCGATGCCGCACGGCTGGGGCCACGACCAGCCCGGCACGCGGCTCACCGTCGCCCGCGAGCACGCCGGCGTGAACGTCAACCTCCTCACCGACGACCTGCGCATCGACCCGCTCTCGGGCACCGCCGTGCTGAACGGCACCCGCGTGCGGGTCGTGCCCGCCTGAAGTTCCCCCGACACCAGCGCCTTCGAGGAGCCGCCATGACCGCCGGAGTCACCAGCCCGACCGCGGTGCGAGCCGTCCGCCGGATAGCCGACCTGCCGTTCCTCGCGGAGCAGTCGTACGGCGACGCGGTGGCGTGGCGGTTCAAGCGGGACGGGCGGTGGCACGAGCAGACCTACGCCGAGGTCTCGGAGCTGGTGCTGGACCTCGCGTCCGGGTTCGTCCACGCCGGACTCCGGGCGGGCGACCGGGTCTGCGTGCTCGCGAACACCCGTCCGGAGTGGACGGCCGTCGAGCTGGCGGTGCTCGCCGCCGGCGGCGTCGTCGTGCCGATCTACCCGTCCTCCACGGCCGAAGAGATCGCCTGGGTGGCGGGCGACTCCGGCGCGTCGATCGTGGTGGGGGAGAACGACGGGCAGTGCGCCAAGGTCGACGCCGTCCGCGCCGAGCTCCCCGAGCTGCACACCGTGCTCACGATCGACCCCGCGGGCGACCGGCCGACGGTGGCCGGGCTGCAGGACACCGGCCGCACCTCGCCGCTCGCCGCGGAGCTCGACTCCCGCCGGGCCGCGATCAGGCCGGAGGACCCGAGCCTGATCATCTACACGTCGGGCACCACCGGCCCGCCCAAGGGCTGCGTCCTCACCAGCGCGAACTGGGTCGCGCTCTGCCGGGTCGCGGAGGAGACCCGCATCGACGCGATGACCGGAACGGTTTACCTGTTCCTGCCGCTGGCCCACGTCTTCGCGCAGATCACCATGTTCGCGACGATGTACCGCGGTGGCGCGCTCGCCTACTTCGGCGGCGACATGAAAGCGGTCGTGCCGGAGCTCGCCGAGGTGCGACCCACTTTCCTGCCGTCGGTGCCGCGCATTTTCGAGAAGATCTACACCTTCGTCACCTCGGCCGTGCCCGCGGACCAGCTCACGCAGGCCGTGGCATTGGGACTGGAGGTGCGGCGGCGTCGTTCGGCCGGTGAACCCGTCCCGCCGGAAATGGCGGCGGCGTTCGAACAGGCCGACGCGTTGTTCGCGAACGTGCGCGCGGTGTTCGGAGGCCGGCTCGTGCAGGCCCTTTCCGGTGCCGCGCCGATTTCGGAGGAAGTGCTCCAGTTCTTCCACGCCGCCGGAGTGCCGGTGCTGGAGGGCTACGGCATGACGGAGTCGACCGCCGTGGGCACCATCAACACCCTGGAGCGCTTCAAGCTCGGTTCGGTCGGCGCGACCGGGGTGGCGGGACTCGAGATGACGGTCGCGGAGGACGGTGAGCTGCTCATGCGCGGCCCGCACGTCTTCGCGGGGTACTGGCGCAACGACGAGGCCACGGCCGCGACGCTGCGGGACGGGTGGCTGCACACCGGCGACCTGGGCGAGATCGACGCGGACGGTTTCGTGACGATCACCGGCCGCAAGAAGGACATCATCATCACCGCGGGCGGCAAGAACATCGCACCGGCGAACGTGGAGAACGCGCTGCGGCAGTCCCGCTGGATCTCGCACGCCGTGTTGTTCGGCGACCGCAAGCCCTACTGCGTGGCGCTGATCACACTCGACGCCGACGAGATCGTGCCGTGGGCGACGGCCCGTGGTTTGCCTTCCGACGTCGAATCATTGGTGGGTCACCCGGAAGTGCGAGCGCTCTTGCAGGAAGTCGTCGACGAAGCGAACTCGCACTTCGCCAATGTTTCGCAAGTGAAGAAGTTCGTGCTGCTCAGCAGGGATCTCTCGCAGGAGGCGGGAGAACTGACGCCAACGTTGAAGGTCAAACGGAACGTCGTCCACCGACTTCACTCTGCGTTGTACGAAGGGCTCTACGAGTAACCCGTACGTACGAGAAATCCAAAAACAGGTACATCCACCCTGGCGGATTCCTTCCGCTCAGGGCAGAGTGGGACACCAAGCGGCGCCAGGCCCCCTCCCCCTCGGGCCAGCCGCTTCGCGGCCCCGGTCACGGCGTACTCCCCCCAGACGCCCTCACCGGGGCCGCCTTGCGTTCGCGTCACCCGCGCGGCGGCGCGGTGGTCCCCCGCACGATCAGCTGCGTCTCCGCCACGACCTGCGGTGCCCCGCTCCCGTCCTCGCCGAGCCGGTCGAGCAACAGGTTCACCGCAGTGCGCCCGGCCTGCGCCACCGGCATCGCCACCGTCGTCAGGCCGGGGGAGCTCAGCGCCGCGTACACGAGGTCGTCGAACCCGGTCACCGACACGTCGCCGGGCACGGAGATGCCGCGGTCGCGCAACCGCGCGATCACCCCCAGCGCCATGACGTCGTTGTAGGCCATGACCGCCGTCGTGCCGGCCGCCACCGCCAGGTCGGCCGCCTGCAGCCCGCCCTCGTAGCGCGGCGCGAACGGCCCGAGGTCGGCGAGGTGCACCCCGTGCCGTGCCACGGCTTCCGCGAGCCCGCGGCGACGCTCCTGGTTGGACCAGGAGGTGCGAGGCCCGTTGAGGTAGGCGATCCGCCGGTGTCCCAATGCGACGAGGTGGTCGACGACCGACCGCATTCCCCCCGCCGAGTCCATCAGCGCCGCGGGCACACCGGGCAGCCGCCGGTTCAGCAGCACCAGCGAGGTCACCCCCGCCACCTCCCGCACCTGCGAGTCCTCCAGGCCGGGCGAGCAGAGCACGACGCCGTCGACCTGCTTCGCCATGGCGTGCACCAGTTTCGCCTCGAGGACGGCGTCCTCGTCGCTGTCCGCCACGAACACCGCGTGGTCCGCCTGCATCGCCCGCGCCTGCACCGCCTTGAGCACGCCCGTGAAGAACGGGTTGCCGAGGTCGGGCACGACGATGCCGATGTTGCCGGTCTTGCCGGTGATGAGCCCCCGCGCGGCCCGGTTGGGCTGGTAGCCGAGGTCCGAGGCGGCGGCGAGCACCCGCGCCCTGGTCTCCGGCCGCACGAGGTCGGGGGACGTCAGCGCACGCGAAACGGTGGCCACCGACACGTGCGCTCTCCGAGCCACGTCGCGGATGGTGACTGCCACTGGTACCTCACCCTCAGCTGCCGGTTGGGCCAATCATGACCGGTGGGGTGTGAAGCGGGGCTGCGAGTCCGCGGGGCTTCGCCGCCTCGAGGGCGCCCCGGGTGGCAGGTCCCTCGGCGCGGATGCCGTCCAGCCGCGGTTGACAAAGCGGAACAGCGCTCCATATAGTTCCGGAACGTCGCTCCGCTTAAGTCCGCCGCACCCAGGAGAAACCCCATGACCGTCTTCACGGTGAGCCCCGTCGTGCTCGAAGTCCCCGGCCGTCCCGTCGACCTGCAGCTGAAGGTCTCCGCGCCGACCGGGGGCGACGAGCTGCCGATCGTCCTGCTGTCCCACGGGCAGGGCTACTCGAACCACCTGTCCTCGCTCAACGGCTACGCGCCGGTCGCGAACCACTTGGCCGAGCAGGGCTTCGCCGTCCTGCAGCCCACGCACCTGAGCAGCAGGTCCCTGGCCCTGCCGCAGGACACGCCCGGCGCGCCGCTGTTCTGGCGGGAGCGCGCCGAGGACATGACCCACGTCCTCGACCGGCTCGACGAGGTCGAGAAGGCCGTGCCGCAGCTGCGGAACCGCTTGGACCGCACCAGGATCGCCGTCGTCGGCCACTCGATGGGCGGCCACACCGCGAGCCTGCTGCTCGGCATGCGGACCGACGGTGTGAGCCTGCGCGACGACCGGATCAAGGCGGGCGTGCTGCTCGGCTCGACCGGCCGCGGCGAGGGGCTCACCGACCTCGTCCTGGAGCGCTACCCGTTCATGACGACCACGGACTTCAGCGAGATGACCACGCCCGCGCTCGTCGTGGCGGGGGACAGGGACGGGTCGGAGCACCTGTCGACGAACGGCCCGGCGTGGCACGAGGACCCGTACCACCTCTCGCCCGGCCCGAAGGACCTGGTCGTGCTGTTCGGCGCGGAACACGGGTTCGGCGGTGTCTCCGGCTACGACGTCGCGGAGACCACCGACGAGAGCCCGGAACGGGTCGCGGAGGTGCTGCGGCTGACCACGGCCTACCTGCGCGGCCAGTTGCTGGGAACCGCCGACTGGAAGGAGCTCGAGCTCACCTCCGGCCGTGTCGAGTCGAAGAGCTAGTGCGCGTTCGGCTCGGGGTTGCGCCCGGGCCGCGACAGGAACTCGAAGTCGCAGCCCTCGTCGGCCTGCGTGATGTGCTCGTAGTACAGGGCGCCGTACCCGCGTTCGAACTTCGGCGGCGGCGCCGTCCACGCGGCCCTGCGCCGTTCCATCTCCTCGTCGGAGATCTCCACGCGCAACACGCGCGCCTGCACGTCCAGCGTCACGAGGTCGCCGTCCCGCACCAGCGCCAGCGGCCCGCCGACGTGCGCCTCGGGTGCGACGTGCAGAACGCAGGCACCGTAGGAAGTTCCGCTCATCCGCGCGTCCGACACGCGCACCATGTCCCGGACTCCCTCGCGCAGGAGCTTGTCCGGGATGGGCAGCATCCCGTACTCCGGCATGCCGGGCCCGCCCTTGGGTCCGCCACCGGCCAGCACGATCACCGACTCCCTCGTCACGTCCAGCGACGGGTCGTTGATGCGCGCTTGCAGGTCCCGGTAACCGTGGAAGACCACGGCGGGCCCGGTGTGCCGCCAGAGCGCGGGATCAGCCGCCACGTACTTGACGACAGCCCCGTCCGGGGCCAGGTTTCCCCGCAGCACGGCCAACCCGCCCTCGGGGGAGATCGGGTTCTCCAGGGGGCGGATCACCGAGGGGTCGTGCACCTCGGCGCCTTCGAGGTCCTCGCCGAACGTCCGCCCGGTGACCGTGATCCGCTGGAGGTGCAACGACTCCCGCAACCGCGACAGCAGTCCGCGCAACCCTCCGGCGAGGTAGAAGTCCTCCATCAGGTGCTCGCCCGCGGGCTGGACGGACGCGAGCACCGGCGTCTCCCGCGACAGGCGGTCGAAGTCGTCCAGCGACAACGGGATCTGCGACCGCCCGGCCATCGCGATCAGGTGGATGTACGAGTTCGTCGAGCCGCCCAGCGCGAGGACCGTCCGGATCGCGTCCTCGTACGCCTGCGGTGACAGGACATCGGCGATCGTCAGCCCCTCGCGCACCATCTCGACGGCCCGCGTCCCGGACGCCGCCGCCATGCGGTGGTGCGCCGAGTCGACGGCCGGGATCGACGACGCCCCCGGCAGCGTCAGCCCCAGGGCTTCCGCCGCGGCGGTCATCGTCGAGGCCGTGCCCATCGTCATGCAGGTGCCGGGGGAGCGGGCCAGCCCCGCCTGGATCTCCGCCCAGTCACCGGACGAGATCGTGCCCGCGCGCTTCTCGTCCCAGAACCGCCACATGTCCGTGCCGGACGCGAGCTTCTCGCCCCGCCAGTGACCGCGCAGCATCGGCCCGGCGGGCACGAAGACCGTCGGCAGGCCCGCGGAGGCGGCACCCATCAGCAACGCGGGCGTGGTCTTGTCGCAGCCGCCCATGAGCACGCAGCCGTCGACCGGGTAGGAGCGCAGGACCTCCTCGGTCTCCATCGACAGCATGTTCCGGTACAGCATCGGGGTCGGCTTCTGGTACGTCTCCGACAACGTGGAAACCGGGAATTCCAGGGGAAAACCGCCCGCCTGCCAGACGCCGCGCTCGACCTGCTGCGCCCGTTCGCGCAGATGCATGTGGCACGGGTTGATGCCGCTCCACGTGTTGAGGATCGCGATCACCGGTTTGCCGAGGTGCTCGGACGCGTTGAGGCCGAGCTGGCGCATGCGGGCGTTGTGCGAGAACGCCCTGAGCCCCTCGCCGTCGAACCACTGCCCGCTGCGCAACGTCACAGCAGGCTCCACGAGTTCAGCAGCACGCCGACGGCCGACCGGCCGGCCTCGTCCAGCACGCTCGCGGGAGGCCGGACGTCCCGGCGGCACAACCCCAGCTGCGCCAACGCTTCCTTCACGACGGACACGTTGCCCGCCGACTCGTCCGCCGCCCGCAGTTCCTCGAACCTCCTGATGAACTCCCAGAACTCCATCGCCGCCCCGAACTCGTGCACCTGGAGCGCCTTGAACATCTGCACCGGCAGCTGGGGGGCGACGGTGGCGAGCCCGGACGTGAACCCCGTCGCCCCGACCGCGAAGTACCCCGGAGCCGACAGCTCGGCGAGCCCCGCGACCCACGTGAACCGGTCGAGCCCGGCGTCCCGCGCGACCGACGCGAACCGCACCGGGTCGGGCACCGCGTACTTCACGCCGACGACGTTCGGGCACGCGTCCGCCAGCGCCGCGATCTGCGCGCCGCCGATCCGCGGGTTCCGCACGTACAGGACCACGCTGAGCTCCGGCACCGCTTCGGCGATCGCCCGGTGGTAGTCCACCCACCCGTCCAGCGACACGTACGGGTGGACCGGCTGGTGGACCATGACGCCCCGAGCCCCCGCCCGGTCCGCGAACCGCGCGGCCCTGGTCGCCGAGTCGAGGTCGTGCCCGACGCCCGCGACGATCGCGGCCCTGTCCCCGACGGTGTCGACCGTGACCCGCAGCGCGCGCTCGGTCTCGGCGGCGGACAACGTGTAGAACTCGCTCGTGTTGCCGTTCGGCGTGACGACCGAGACACCGCCGTCGACCATCCGGTCCACGATCGCGGCGTAGCTCTTCTCGTCGACCGCGCCGTCCGCGTCGAACGGCGTGACGGTGATCGCCACGACGGACGCCAGCTGCTCGGTCAGGTCATCGAACGACATCGGGGAGCTCCTCGACAACTCGGTCGGCGAAGGTCTGGACGTGGCGGCGCAGCAGGTCGGCCGCCTCGTCGGCGAACCCCTCCTCGGCGACGACGAGGATCGCCCGGTGCTCGGCGTCCTCCGCCTCCCAGGTGGGGTGGAGCCCCCAGCCCGCCACGGTGATCAGCGCGGTCCGGTCGCGCAGCCCGTCGAGGATCTCGACCATCAACGGGTTGCCGCACCCCGCGTAGAGCGCGCGGTGGAACCGCCGGTTGGCGAGACTGCGCCGCGCCAGGTCCCCCGTGTCGTCGAGCGCGGCCCTGGCCTCGGAGAAGTCGGCGCGCAGCTGCACCGAGCGGCGGAGGGCCTCGGGCTCCAGGAGCAGGCGCACGTCGTAGACGGACGCGGCCATCTCGGCGTCCACCACCCGGACCGTGGCGCCCTTGTAGGGGCTCATCACGACCAGTCCGGAGCCGGCGAGCGTCTTGAGCGCCTCCCGCACCGGTGTCTTCGAGACGTTGAGCGTCGCGGCGAGTTCGCTTTCGACGAGCGCCTGACCGGGTTTCAGCTTTCCGTGAAGAATCGCTTCTTTGATCGATTCCAGAACGAAGTCCGTCCGCGACGCCGGAAGTGTTCCCTCGCGGTCATACATCATATATAAGAGCGTAAACGCAGGTAGAAGGCTGGGTCAAGCTCCCAGTGTGGGCTGCGCAACCTCGATGTACCCGAGTTGAACCAACTCCCTCGACGGCTCGTTCTGAAGGTGTTGGTCGCCGCCGCGCGCGGGACCGGAGAAGGAGAAATGCGAGTGGTTCGTTCCGTGTGACCGTGTCCATTGCCGCGTCCGCCAGCGCATGGCACCGAACGTCCTGGGCACCGACGAGTTGAACGAGAACGACATGCTGATGGAAGAGCTGCCACCGGAGGCCGCGCTGGACGGGCCTCCGCCGGACGCGGACGACCTGCTCCGGCGCACGCTGGGCACAGTCCGCGAAGAACGACACCAGGCCGTGCGTCGCCGTGGGCGCATCACGGCCGTGTCGTCGACCCTGGTCGTCGCCGGCGTGCTCGCCGGAGGCGTCTGGATGGGCCAGGGGATGGGCGTGGGTGGCACCGAGGACGCGGCCCTGCAGGGGACCTCGGCCGACGGCGCCCACCTGGCCGTGCGGGTCACCGACACCGAAGGCGGCCTGAGGCTGGTGGCGACGGTCGACGGCGTGCGGGACGGCGAGGCCTGCTGGCTCGTCGTGCACACGAAGGACGGGCGGACCTTCACCGCGGGCTCCTGGAGGGCGCACGAGGGGGAGGTGACGCTGGCCGGGTCCGCGATGGTGCGGGCGGGGGACGTGGCCGGGGTCAGCGTGGTGAACCACGACCGGCAGCCGCTGGTGACGGCCGGGTAGGGCGGGAGCCGGGATCGCTTCGAGCGCTTCCCGGTCATCCGTCCACATCTCCACCCAGCGCGTTTGACCCCCACTTGTAGCAATGTCAACATTCGTACATGCCTGTCCCTGCCGATCCGCAGGCCTCGCGCAAAGGCGTGGCCGGCCAGGCAGCGGACCACCTCCGGGCCGCCGTCCTCAGCGGCGAGCTGCCCGCCGGCACCCCGCTCAGGGAACCCGACCTGGCGGCGAAGCTCGGCGTCGGCCGCGGCACGGTCCACGAGGCGCTGGGCCTCCTCGAACGCGAGGGCCTGGTCGTGTCGGAGCTGCACCGGGTCGCCGAGGTCCGCGAGCTCACGCCGCAGGACGTCGAGGAGCTGTACACCCTCAGGGTGGCACTGGACGTCCTCGCGATGAGGACGGCGGCAGGCAAGGACACCGCGGCACTCGAAGCGGTCGTCGAGAAGATGCGCCACGCCCGGACGGACGCCGAACGGGTCGCGCTCGACATCGAGTTCCACGACGCCGTGTACGCGGCGACCGGTCATCGGCGGCTGGTGGAGGCGTGGCGGGCGATCCGCAGCCAGGTGCACCTGTTCCTGCTCGCGCGGGCCGTCGGTGACGCCGCCTACCGGGACCTGCTGGTGCCCGAACACGCGGCGCTGGTCGCTGTCCTGAACGGCGGGGGCGCCGACGAGGCGGGTCAGGCGGCCGAGGACCACCTGCGCGGGTCGTACGCGAAGCTGGTCGACCGTCCTGGTGGGACGGGGCGTTCCCGCGAACCCGCCGGCAGGCCGTAGCCGTGGCACCGAACAAACCGGCGACGCTCGTGGTCGCGGTGCTGGCGGTCCTCGTCGTCGCGGGCTCCGCGGCGCTGCTCGGCGCCACGTCGAACGGCGCGCCGTCGCGCGACCAGTACGTCAGCGAGCTCGACCGGCGGCTGGACGAACCCGCGGCACCGCACGTCGTCATCCGGTGCGGCGCGAACGAGGAGCGCCACCTCAACGCGGACAACCCCGTTGTCTCGCCCGGCATCCCGTTCGGCGCTCATCACACGCACGAGTACGTCGGCAACAGGTCGGCGGACGCCGGGTCGACGGACGACTCCCTCGCGGCCGCGTCCACGACGTGCGAGAAGGACGACCTGTCGACGTACTACTGGCCGGTGCTGCGCCTGATCGACGGCACGGGGCACGACGCGCACGCGGACGGCGGTGGCCTGCACGGCAACACCGGTGAGGTGCTCGCGCCGAGCAGCGCGGAGATCCGGTACGAGGGCAGCCCGGTCAGCCCCGTGCTGCCGATGCCGCGGTTCCTGCGCCTGATCACCGGTGATCCGGCGGCGTTCACCAATGACTACGGCCCGAACACGCGGGCGCGGTGGGGCTGCTCGGACCAGCCGGGTCGCCACACGTCGAAGTACCCGCTGTGCGGGAGCGCGACCACCTTGCGCAGCTACGAGTTCGGCAGCTGCTGGGACGGCAACAACACCGACAGCGCCTCGCACCGCACGCACGTGGTGTTCCCGCTGGCCGGGGGCACCTGCCCGCCGAAGACGTTCCCGATCCCGCGGCTGCGCGTCACGGTCGGCTACGACATCCCCGCCGGCAGGCCGTTCGCGATCGACAGCTTCGCCGAGGAGCTGCGCGACCCGGCGACCGACCACGGGATGTTCATCAACGTCATGCCCCAGGCGCGGATGGCGGAGCTCGTCGGGGAGCTCAACCGCTCCCGCTAACATCCGGCTTTCTCTTGTTTGGTTGAAACCCGGTGAACCGAAGTCCTCCGCTGCTCGTGTCAGGGCTGAGGTCTTGAACAGGACGCCCGCACGAGGTCTCGTGGGCGGGGAGGAGTGGGTGGATGGCGGCTTTGTTCTCCCGCAAACGGGAGACCGCGGCCGACGAGGCGCTGATCCGATCGCTCTACGAGGAGCACGGTCGGGCGTTGCTGGCGTACGCGACGCGGTTGACCGGCGATCGGGCGGCTGCCGAGGACGTGGTCCAGGAGACCCTGGTCCGAGCGTGGCGCCATCCCGACGCCCTCGTGAACGGCAAGGGATCGGTGCGCGGCTGGCTGCTGACGGTGGCGCGGAACATCGTCACCGACCGCGTGCGCGCCAGGGCCGCGCGCCCGCAGGAGGTGGCCGAGTCCCCGGCGACGCCACCCGTGGAGCGCGACCACGCGGACCAGGTGGTTGACTCGGTGGTGGTGCTCGAAGCGCTCGACAGGCTCTCCTCCGACCACCGCGACGTGCTGATGGAGATCTACTTCCGCGGCCGCAGCGTGACGGAGGCGGCGGAGGCGCTCGGGGTGCCACCGGGAACGGTGAAGTCGAGATCGTATTACGCGTTGCGAGCCTTGAGGGAGACCTTCGGAGGTCAGAAGGTCGCACTGAAGGGGGTGGCCGGATGACCACGCAGCACGACCCGCAACTGCTCGGCGCTTACGTTCTCGGAGCGCTCGACGAGCAGGAGGTGCGTGAGATGGACCAGCACCTGGCTTCCTGCCCGGACTGCGCGCGCGAGCTCGAGGAGCTCCGCGACATGGAGGCCTTCCTCGGCGAGGTGCCGCCGGAGGCCGTGCTGGACGGGCCGCCCGAGGGCGGCGATTTGTTGTTGCAGCGCACCTTGCGCCAGGTGCGCGCCGAACGGGGCGGCGTCGCACGACGTCGTCAGTTCGCGCTTGGTGCCGCAGCGGCCGTCGTGGCCGCGGTGGTCCTGGGTGCCGGTGTCTTCGTCGGTAAGGCCACTTCGCCCGATGCGAACCAGGCCCTTCCCACCCCGACGGTGGCACCGGACCCGACGGGCACCAGGCTCGCCACGTTCACCGACCCGGTGACGAAGGCGTCGATGACGGTGAAGGTCGTCCCCGCCGCCGGATGGGTCCGGACGAACATGGCGATCAGCGGCATCCCCGAGGGCGAGAAGTGCCGGATCTTCGTGGTGGCGAAGGACGGCAGCCGCCAGGAGGCGGGCTCCTGGGTGGTGTCCAAGAAGGGCGCCGCCGAGGGCACGAACCTGGACGGTTCCGCGTTGGTCGACCCCGAGGACGTCAAGTCCGTGGTGGTCGAGAACTTCGCGGGCAAGAAGTTCGTCGAGGTGCCGGTTCAGGCGTGAGATGAGGTAATGGGGCCGTCCACTCCGGACGGCCCCATTACCTCGTGCCCGGTCGTCGGGCCGGCGTCACGGCTTGAGCACGACCTTCCCCACCACGGCCCGCGACTCGAGCGCCTCGTGCGCCTTCGCGGCGTCCCGCAAGGCGAACGGCGGGTTGACCAGCGGCACGAACCGCCCTCCGGCCAGCCCCGCCAGCGACTCCTCCTCGAGCACCCGCAACCCGCGCCGCATCAGCCCCGGCCCGAGTGCGACGGTCGCGGTGAGGCTGTTGGCGAACAACGCCTCCGTGCTGATCGGCGTCATGGTGCCGGACGCCCAGCCGTAGATGACGTGCCGCCCACCCGGCCCGAGCGTCTTCAACGCCTGCGCGCCCGCCTCGCCCCCGACGCCGTCGAGCACCACGGTCATGTCCTCGAGGCCGTCCGCCCAGCCGGGGCGCGTGTAGTCGATGGCGGCGTCCGCGCCGCAGGCCAGGACGTGGTCGAGCTTCCCGGGGCTCGCGAGGCCGACGACCCGCGCGCCGACGTTGCGGGCCTCCTGCACGAACAGCGCGCCCATGCCACCCGCCGCCGACGTCACCAGCACCACGTCGTCCCCGGTGAGCTTCGCGGCGTCGAGCACCGCGACCACCGTGCGGCCGGTCCCGATCATGGCGACCGCCGCCTCGAACGACACGTCGTCGGGCAACGCGTGCAGGGACGGCACGGCGGCGACGGCGAGTTCGGCGTAGCCGCCGCCGGCCTGGCCGAGGTGCGCGACGACGCGGCGGCCGAGCCAGTCCGGTGGGACGTCGTCGCCCAGGGCCGTCACGACGCCGGCGACCTCGCGGCCCGGGGTCGTCGGGAAGTCGACGGGGCCGAACCCGCCCCGGCGGATCGTGGTGTCGACGAGGTGGACACCGGCCGCCGCCACGGTGATCCGCACCTGACCTGCGCCGGGTTCCGGGTCGGGGACCTCCTCGAAGAGCAGGTTCTCCGCCGGGCCGAACTCGTGCTGCCGAATCGCGAACATGCGCCGACGCTACGAACTCCACTTAACTGGAGGTCAACAGCCGCACCCGTCCGGCAGTAGCTCGATCGGGTGATGATCATCGTCGGTGGCCCGCCGCCGGGTAATGATCATGGTGTGACGCTGGGACCTGAGTCGGTGACGTGGCGGCTTGGCTGGTACACGCGGCTGGAGCTGGTGGTGCTCGGGCGCGCGGTGCTGATGCAGGTCGCGCACCCGGTCATCGCCGCCGCGGTGCGCGACGGCTACCGCGCCGACCCGTTCGCGCGGCTGTCGAGGACGATCACGTCGTCGCAGCTGCGGTTGTTCGGCGGCGAGCTGGCCGAGCGGGAGGCGGAACGGTTGCTGCGCGCGCACTCCCGGATCCCGGGGGCGGACGAGGAGCTGTTCCGCTGGGTGCACGCCACCAGCTTCGACTCGCTGCTCACGGCCTACCGGCTGCTGCGGCCCAGGATGCCCGCGATCCGCGAGGAGCGGCTGTACCGCGAGTGGCGGGAGACGGGGGAGACGCTCGGCATCAGGGCGATGCCGGGTGATCTCGCCGCGCTGCGCGAGTACCTCGACGACGTGGTCGCCACGCAGCTGAAGGCGACCGACGGGGTGCAGGGGCTGCTGGAGGCGTTCGAGCTGCGGACGGGCAGGGCGCCGGGCTCGGAGCACCTGCCGAGCGCGCTGTGGCCGTTGGTGCGGCCGGTGGCGGCACGGGTGCTGCCGGACTTCGCCGTGGGCACGCTGCCGGCCCCGTTGCGCGACAAGCTCGGTCTGCGGTGGACGGACCGGGACGAACGCAGGCTGCGCCGGTGGATCCGGATGATCCGGGTGGTGTCCGCCGTCGTCCCGGCCCGCCTGCTGCACTACCCGATGCCGTACCGGGCGATGCTCAGTGCGCGGTCATCACGTGCTTGACGCGCGTGTAGTCCTCCAGTCCGTGCAGTGACAGGTCCTTGCCGTAGCCGGAGGCGCCGAAACCGCCGTGCGGCATCTCGGCCGCGATCAACCCGTGCGTGTTCACCCAGACGACGCCGAAGTCGAGCCGCGCCGGCAGTGCAGCGGCCCGGCCGGCGTCGCGGGTCCAGATCGAGGACGCGAGGCCCTGCGCGACCCCGTTCGCCAGCGCCACGGCCTCGTCGTCGGCACCGAACCGCTGCACGGTGATCAGCGGGGCGAACACCTCCTCCTGGACGAGCTCGTCGTCCTGGGTGAGGCCGGACACCACGGTGGGCTCCAGGAAGAAGCCCGCGGAGCCGTGCTGCTTCCCGCCACAGTGGACGGTCGCGCGCGACCGGGAGAGCAGGCCGAGCACGCGGTCGAGCTGGGCCTTGCTGTTGAGCGGCCCGAAGTCCGTGCCGGGCACGCGGGCCGACGCCGTCTCCACCAGCGCGGCCACGAACTCGTCGTGCACGGCCGAGTGGACCAGCACGCGGCTCGCGGCCGTGCAGTCCTGCCCGGCGTTGTAGAAGGCCGCACCGACGACGCCCTCCGCCGCCGCGGAGACGTCGACGTCGTCGAACACCAGGACCGGCGCGTTGCCACCGAGTTCGAGGTGCGTGCGCTTCACGGTCGCCGCGGCGCTGCGGGCCACCTCGACCCCGGCACGCGTGGAGCCGGTCAGCGAGACCATCGCGGGCACGGGGTGCTCGACCAGCAGGCGGCCGGTGTCGCGGTCGCCCAGCACGACGTTGAACACGCCCGGCGGCAGCACTCGCGCGGCCAGCGAGGCGAGCAGCACCGCGGACGACGGCGTGGTGGCGGCGGGTTTGAGCACCACCGCGTTGCCCGCCGCGAGCGCCGGGGCGATCTTCCACACGGCCATCATCAGCGGGTAGTTCCACGGCGTGATCTGGGCGATCACGCCGACCGCCTCGCGCCGCTGGTACGAGGTGTGACCGGCGACGTACTCGCCCGCCGCGGCGGTGCCGAGCGCGCGGGCGGCACCGGCGAAGAACCGGATCTGGTCCACGCACTGCGGGATCTCCTCGTCCAGCAGCACCGAGCGGATCTTGCCGGTCTCGCGCACCTCGGCGTCGGCGACCTCGCCGGCGTGGGCCTCCAGGAGGTCCGCGAGCTCCAGCAACGCCCGCTGCCGTTCAGCCGGTGTGGTGCGCGACCAGGCGGGGAAAGCGCGTGCGGCGGCCCGGACCGCGGCGTCGACCTCGGCGGCGCGGGAGACGACCGCGCGGCCGAACTCCTCGCCCGTGGCGGGGTCGACGAGCGGCGAGGTCTCCTCCGCGCGGACCGGCGATCCGTTGACGAGGTTCGCGACGATCACAGGTGCTCCAGGTGGGTGGGGGCGAACATGCGCAGCACCGCGGGGAGCACGACCACGTGCGGGCCGTCCCCGGCGAACGCCGCGGCGAGGTCGTCGCGCAGCGACCTGGGTGTGCTGCGGGTGGCGGGCACCCCGAACGCGGCGGCGAGCGCCACGAAGTCCGGGCGGCTGAGCTCGGTGCCGGTGGTCTCGCCGAACGCGTCGGTCATGTACTCGCGCAGGATGCCGTAGCCGCCGTCGTCGACGATCAGCCAGACGACCCGCGACCCGTGCTGCGCGGCCGTGGCGAGCTCCGCGATCCCGTACATGGCGCCGCCGTCACCGGACACGGCGAGCACCGGCCCGTCGACCGCCGCGGCGACGCCCAGCGCGGCGGGGAAGCCGTACCCGAGACCACCGGCGCCCTGGGCCGAGAACTGCGCGCCACCGCGCGGGTCCCACGCCGACCAGGCCCAGTACGCGAGGATCGTCATGTCCCAGCAGGTCGGCGTCCCGTCCGGGACCGCCGCCCGCAGTGCGCCGAGCACCTGCCACTCCAGGTCGAGCTCCTGCGCGGCGAACCGGTCGCGCACCCTGCCGAGCAACTCCCGGACGCGCGCTTCCGCGACGCCGTCCGCGGGACGCGCCGTGACACCGGAAGCCAAGGCGCGCAAGGCGTGCCGGGCGTCGGCGTGGATGCCGAGCGCGGGGTGGTTCGACTCCAGCTTGCCGAGGTCGGCCTCGACCTGGACCACCCGGCCGCGCGGCTGGAAGGTCCGGTAGTTGCTCGACAGCTCACCGAGGCCCGACCCGACGACCAGCAGCACGTCGGCGTCCGCGAGGAACTCGGTGGTGTGCCGGTCCTCCAGCCACGACCGCGCCGACAGCGGGTGCTCCCACGGGAAGTTCCCCTTGCCGCCGAACGTCGTCACGACCGGCGCCCGCAGCTTGCAGGCCAGCTCCAGCAGTGCGTCGCGGGCGTGCAGCGCGCCGCCGCCGGCCAGGACGACCGGCCGTTCGGCACCGTCCAGCAGCCGCACGGCCTCCTCGACCAGCTCCGGGCGCGGCCGCAGCTCACGAGCGGACCACGACACCGACGTCACCGGCGGCACGGAAGCGGGCCCCAGCAGCACGTCCTGCGGGATCTCCACCCACACCGGCCCGAACGGCGCGGTCAGCGCGATCTCCCACGCCTCGGTCAGCGCCGGCGGGATCTGCGAGGCGTGCCGCACGACCCGCGTGTGCTTGACGACGTGGCGGAACGACGCCACCTGGTCGGTCAGCTCGTGCAGGTAGCCGCCGCGCACCCCGCCGAGGCCGGCGGACGGGATCTGCGAGGAGATGCCCAGCACGGGGGCGGAGCCGGCGGCGGACTCCTGCAGTCCGGCCAGGGTCTGCAACGCGCCGGGGCCGGTCGAGACCAGCAACGGCGTCACGGAACCGGTGGCCCGCGCGTGGCCGTCGGCGGCGAACGCGGCGTTGAGCTCGGTCCGGGAACCGACGTACCGCAGCCCGGACCGGCGCAGGGCGTCGAAGAGACCGAGGGCGTGCTGGCCGGGGATGCCGAACACGGTGTGCGCGCCGAGCGCCTCCAGGGTCTCGACGACGACGTCCCCGCCGTTGCGCGAAGTCACACGCCCTCCTCCAACGCCGACAAGCTCACGAGGTCGTGAGCCACGTGCGAGGCTGCCACAGACGTGATGTCGCCTGGCCGTAGGCCGGTCGCGTCGAACTGCTCGACACGCCTGGGGGCGGCGTGGCAGCCGGGAACGGACCGCGCGGTGCTCGGCATACGCCGCACCCGCGCCCGTCACCGGATCTCGCACGTGGTGCGCCTGTTCGGCCGTCACCTCGCCACGGCCGCCCCAGGGGCCTCACCCCGGCTCGCGCCGATGTGGCCCGATTAATTCCTTTGCGGCGGGGCCGCATCCTCGGTCATCATTGTTCCATGATTCACGCAGACGAATGGACCGGAGCGCCCTCGAAGCGCTGACCAGCAAGTTCACTTTCTACTATTCTCTGCGAGCATTTGTGCATCAATGCTCGTTCTCGGCGTGTTCGTCTAGTGGTCAGGACGCTGGACTCTCAATCCGGAAACACGGGTTCGATCCCCGTACGCGCTACTCGGCCCGGTCTCAGTGGGGTGGACCGGGCCGCCTCCCTCGGTGGTCCGTGTCAGACGGACCCAAAGAATCTTCGAAAACTTCGCCCGAATGGTCTAGGCGCCAGTTACGCTCTGCGAATGGCCGCGGTCCCCGCCTTCGCACGCTACGAGGTCGACGTACGTCGGCCGAACGCCGCGCGGATCCATGACTTCTACCTGGGTGGTGCGCACAACTACGCCGCCGACCGGGCGTTCGCCAAGCAGGCCGTCCGGATCGACCCGGAGCTGCCGCTCGTGACGCGGGCGCAGCGGACGTTCCTGCGCCACGCCGTGCGGCACTGCTGGGCGGCGGGCGTGCGCCAGTTCCTCGACCTCGGCTCGGGCATCCCGACGTGCGGCGCCACGCACCAGACGCTGCCCGAGGCCCGTGTCGTCTACGTCGACTCCGACCCGGTGACGGTCGCGTTCTCGCGCGGGCTGCTGCGCGGCGAGCCGCGGGCGTGCGCGGTCGAGGCGGACCTGCGCCGGCCCGACCAGGTGCTGCGGCATCCGGGTGTGGTGTCCCACCTCGACCTGCGCGAGCCCTACGCCGTGCTGATGGTCGACGTCCTGCGCTACGTCGACGACGCGACCGGACCGGGCCGCGTCGTGCGGCGGTACCGGCACGCGCTGCCCGTCGGCGGGTTCCTCGTGGTGTCGCACCCGTCCCCGGTCGAGCAGCTCCTGGAGGGACTGTCGGTAGAGGCGCCGTGCGTCGTGCCGGGTGCGTACGCGGGAATCGGGCGCAAGAGTCGCGTCTGACAGCGTTGTCGGTGCCGCAGGAGGACGTCGGCGTGTCTCCGGCCTGTTTGGTCGCTGTGAAGGCCGGGTAGTCAGCCGGCGTGCGACAGAAACGGAGCCTGGAGGGCGACATGACCCACCGCATCAAGGTCGCCGGTCTGCAGCCGGTGCAGGTGCTGGCCGGACTGGCCGGTATCGCGTTCATCGTGTTCGGTGTCGTGGGTTTCACCCGCACCGGGTTCGGCGACTGGGCCGCCCAGTCCTACGTGCTCGGGTTCTCGGTGAACCCGTTGCACAACACGGTGCTCGTGGCCGTCGGCGTGCTCGGTCTGCTCATGGCTCTCGGTTCGGGCCTCGCGAGGCTGTACGGCTGGCTGCTGTTCGCCGGCTTCGCGGCGCTCTTCGTGTGGGACCTGATGATCACCGGGTTCCTCGCCAGGAACCCGGCGGAGCCGTACGGCAACCCGTTGGCGGTCAACACCAACGACAACTGGCTGCACCTCGGCATCGCACTGTTCGGCCTGCTGCTCGCGGTCATGCCCGCGCGACGCAAGCTGGTCGAGGACGAGGAGCCCGTGCTGCCCGAGCAGCGCTCGCGGGAGTTCCGCGGTGACCGCGACGGTTCGCCGCACGTCGAGCCGACGGACCCCGCCGTGAGCAGGCGGACCAGCACGGCCACCACCGAGCCGATCCCGACCGGGGCCCAGGGTGCCGAGCCGGTCACCAGGGAGCAGGCCGTGGTCGACCCGAAGACCGAGCGGATGAGCAAGAACAGGATCAAGCACTGAGCCGGTCGAGCATTCGAGTGTGACCACCGGACAACCCCCGTCCGGAACAGACGCGTCGTGAGAGCCCACATGCGGCTCTCACGACGCGTCTGTTTCCATGTCGCGATGCCTTCCGAGTTGCTGACCGCCGAAGTGCTGATCACGTGGGGAACAGCGGCCGCCGCGTTCCTGGCCGTTGCGGTGCACGGGATCTGGCGGGTCACGCGCAACGTCATCACGATCGCCCACGAGGGCGGGCACGCGCTGCTGGCCGTGCTGACCGGGCGGCGGTTGAGCGGGATCAAGCTGCACTCCGACACGTCCGGGCTGACCGTGTCCCGCGGGAAGCCCAGGGGGCCGGGGATGGTGCTGACGGCTCTCGCCGGGTACGTCGCGCCGTCGCTGCTCGGCTTCGGGGCGGCGTTGCTGATCACCAACGAGCAGGTCCAGCTGATGTTGTGGATCTCCATCGGGTTCCTGGCCGCGATGCTCGTGATGATCCGCAACGTGTTCGGGGTGCTGTCGATCATCCTCACCGGAGGGGCGTTCCTGGTCGTCTCGTTCTACGCCTCCGCCGAGATCCGGGATGTCGCTGCCTACGTGTTCGCCTGGTTCCTGTTGCTGGGCGGGGTCCGGCCGGTGTGGGAGCTGCAGGTCAAGAGGTGGCGGCGGCAGGCTCCCCGGTCCGACGCCGATCAGCTGGCCTGGCTGACCGGGGTGCCGGCCCTGGGGTGGGTGCTGGTGTTCGGGGTCGTGAGCATGGCTGCGTTGGTGGGTGGTGGGGCGCTGTTGCTGGGGCGGTGGTGAGCCGCTCGGCTCCGCCTCCGCCGGGGCTCGCGCCGAACCGGGGGCCGGAACGGGCGGTTGGTACCCGGCTCGGTGCTGGTGAAATACTCGGGTGAACTAGCCAGCTGTCGAGAGGTGGGTTCAGTGCTGCGTGGAGATGTCGGGCTTGAGCTGGGCCAGCGGGTCGCGCGGGCGTTGCGCGGCGCCCTGGACGTGGACATCACCGCGGAGGAAGCGCTGATCCGACCGTCCAACCGCGACGGTGCCGACTACCAGTGCAACGTGGCGATGAGCCTCGCCAAGAAGGTCGGGAAGAACCCCCGCGAGGTGGCGGCGTCGATCGTCGAGCACCTCGACGCCGAGGACGTGCTGGAGACCCCGGAGATCGCGGGGCCCGGCTTCATCAACCTCAAGCTCAAGCGCGAGTGGCTGGAGGCGCAGGCGGCGCGGTTGCTGGCCGACGAACGGCTCGGCGTGCCGCGGGTCGAGCGGCCCCGGCGGATCGCCATCGACTACAGCAGCCCGAACGTCGCCAAGGAGATGCACGTCGGGCACCTGCGTTCGACGATCATCGGCGACGCGTTGTGCCGGCTGCTGACCTTCGCCGGGCACGAGGTGATCCCGCACAACCACCTCGGTGACTGGGGGACGCCGTTCGGGATGCTGATCGAGCACCTCACGGACCTCGGGCACGGCGCCGACCACGAGATCAGCGATCTCAACGCGTTCTACCAGCAGGCCCGGCAGAAGTTCGACAACGAGCCGGGGTTCGCGGACCGGGCGCGGCGCCGGGTCGTGCTGCTGCAGGGCGGCGACGAGGCGACGCTCGAGCTGTGGCACGAGCTGGTGGGGGAGTCGCAGCGGCACTTCAACCAGGTCTACGAGATGCTCGGGATCGGGTTGTCGGCCGCCGACAACTACGGGGAGAGCTTCTACAACCCCTACCTCGCCGACACGATCACCGAGTTGCAGCAGAAGGGTCTCATCGAGACCAGCGACGGTGCCCTGTGCGTGTTCCCGCCGGGGTTCACCAACCGCGAGGGCGACCGGCTGCCCCTGATCGTGCGCAAGAGCGACGGCGGGTACGGCTACGCCACCACGGACTTCGCGACGGTGCGGTACTGGGTGCGGGAGCGGGAGGTCGACGACCTGGTCTACGTCGTCGGGACGCCGCAGGCGCAGCACTTCCAGATGATCTTCGCCACGTCCCGCCAGGCGGGGTGGCTCGACGACGCGCACACGGCGGTGCACACCGGGTTCGGCACGATCCTCGGATCCGACGGGAAGACGATCCGCACCAGGGCCGGCGGCACGATCAAGTTGATCGACCTGCTGACCGAGGCCGTCGAGAACTCCTACAAGGTGATGCCCGAGACGTCCGAAGTGGAGGGTGAGGAGAAGGACGCGCTCGCCCGCACCATCGGGCTCGGGGCGGTCAAGTACGCGGACCTCTCCAACGACCGGGAGAAGGACTACGTCTTCACCTGGGAGAAGATGCTCGCGACGACCGGCGACACGTCGGTCTACATCCAGTACGCGAACGCCCGCATCCTGTCCATCGGGCGCAAGGTCGGGCGTGAGGCTCCCGCCAACGCTCCCCTGGTGCTGCGGGAACAGGCCGAGCGCGACCTCGCGCTGAAGCTGTTGCAGCTGCCCACGGCAGTCCAGGCGGCCATCGACGAACTCGCGCCGCACAAGCTCACGAACTACCTGTTCGAGACGGCCACGGCGTTCTCGACGTTCTACAACCAGTGCCCGGTGGCGACGGCGGAACCGCAGGAGTTGCAGGACTCGCGGCTGCACCTCCTCACGCTGACTTCACGCGTGCTCACGCTGGGTCTGTCGTTGCTGGGTATCGGGGCACCCGAAAGGCTGTAACAGGTTTATCCCCTGGCATGCAGAGGTACGCAGTGATCGCAACTCTTTCCCCCGTCCTCAGGGAGTCGCGATGACCTGCACCACCCGCCTGCCCAAGCCGGTCACCGAGGTGTGGGACTGGCAAATGGAAGGACTGTGCCGCGGGCAGAACAGCGCCATCTTCTTCCACCCCGACAACGAGCGCGGGTACGCACGGGCGGCGCGGGAGGAGAAGGCGAAGGCCATCTGCGGCCACTGCCCCGTGTTGCAGCAATGCCGCGCCCACGCGCTCGAGGCTCAGGAGCCGTACGGCGTGTGGGGCGGCATGGGGGAGGACGAGCGGCGCCAGATCGTTTCCGCGGCCCGGCGCCGTGTCCGTGCCTACTCCTCCAACACGTCCCTGAGCTGACGCAGCGTCTTCGCGAGCAAACGCGAGACGTGCATCTGGGAGATGCCGACCTTCTGCGCGATCTGCGTCTGGGTCATGTTGCCGAAGAAGCGCATGATCACGATCTTGCGCTCGCGCTCGGGCAGCTTCTCCAGCAACGGGTGCAACGCCTCGCGTTGCTCGATCATCGCGATCTCGGGGTCTTCCTCGCCGATGGTGCTGCCGAGGGAGATCGACGAGTCCTCCGACATGAGCATGTCGTCGAGTGACGCGCTCTGGTAGGCGTTGCCCGCGGCGAGACCCTCGTGGATCTCCTCGCGGGACAGGCCCAGGTGCTCGGCCAGTTCCGACGGCGTGGGCGCGCGGCCCAGCGACTGCGACAGGCGCGAGGTGCCCGCGTTGATCGCCAGGTGCAGTTCCTTCAGCCGGCGCGGCATCCGGACCGACCAGCTGGAGTCCCGGAAGTACTTCCGGACCTCACCCATGATCGTCGGCACCGCGAACGACAGGAAGTCGCTGCCGCGTTCCGGGTCGAACCGGTCGACCGCGTTGATCAGGCCGACCGTCGCCACCTGCACGAGGTCCTCGTGCGGTTCGCCGCGGTGGCCGAACCGGCGGGCGATGTGCTGGGCGACCGGCAGGTGCTCGGTGACGAGCCTGTCCCGCAGCGTGTCGCGCGCCGCACCGGCGGGGGTCTGCGCGAGCTCGGCGAACAGCGGCGCCAGGTGGTCGTAGTCACCGGACCTGGAGGACTTCGTCTCCTCGGTCTTGGTGTTCTCGGTACTGGCGTCCTCGGTCTTGGTCGCCTCATCCGACCCGGTCACGCATCCACCGCCCCTGCCGTGGACTTCACGAGGCCGATGTGGACCACGAACCCTTCGGTCTCCTCGACCCGCGTCTGCACGGAGTCGACGAGCGCGGTCAGCACACGCCATCCGAAGCTGGCCTCGTCGGGTCCGGCCGCGGACTTCGCGGAGACCTTCGCCGAGACGTGGACGGCACCCTTGGCGTCCACGTCGAAGTGGCAGCTGAGGACGGCGTCCTGCGCCGCCAGCGTGATCAACGTCGAACACGTCTCGTCGACGGCGAGCTTCAGGTCCTCGATCGAGTCGAGGTCGAAGTCCTGCCGCATCGCGATGTCGGCCGCGACCGCTCGTGCGATGGACAGCTGCGTGGGATCCGCGGCCATCCGGAGTTCGACCCCTGACAATTGAGTCACAGCCACCTCGTAGTCCGTTCTTCTGAAGGTCGGCACGTCATTGCCGTACCCGAAACGTTCTCATTTCACACGTGTAGTAATGCCTTCCCCCGGGAAATCACCTGCTGAAGCACGATGAGATCACCAGGGAGGGGCGTTGTGCTGGTGCACCAAGACATTCTCGCCCTCCGCTTTCCCGCGGACGCACACGAGGTGGTGTCCGTGAGGCACCGGCTGCGCGATTGGCTGCGGAACGGAGGCCTTTCCGAGGACGAGGCGAACGACCTCGTCCTCGCGGTCAGCGAAGCGGTCAACAACTCCGTCGAGCACGCTTTTCCGGGTTCCGCCCGCGGCACCGTGGAGGTGCGGGCGCGGGCCGACCCGGACGGGTCCGTCGAGGTCGACGTCATCGACGACGGGCAGTGGCGCGTGCCACCGCCGGCGCTGACGATGCGCGGCCGAGGTCTCCTGCTCATGCGGGAGAGCGTGGACGAGGTCGAGATCCGGCGCAGTGCGAGCGGTACGACCGTGCGGCTGCGCCGGGGGCGTTCGCCCGTGGTTCCCGTGGCCCGGTCCTCGTCCGAATGCGACGTGCAGGTCCACGAGACCTCCTCCGGCGTGGTAGCGGTGGTGCGCGGGAACGTACCCCTCGAGGCCGGCCCGTTCCTGCGCCGGACGCTGATCGCGGCCGCGCGGGGTGGCACCGTGCCGCTGACCATCGACCTCAGCGGGCTCGGCGGCGAGAGGAGCGGGGTGGAGCAGGCCCTCCGCGCGGTCGCCGACGCTCTGCGGTCCGCGGGCAACCGCCTGACCGTCCGGACCGTCTAGGCGAGGGCTTCCTCGACCGTCTGGTGCAGGCTCAGCACCTCACCGAGTCCGGTGGCCTCCAGAGGACGCGTCACGGCTCGTGCCTTGGCCACGACCTTGAGTGCCGCCTCGTGCTGCTGAGCCACACGCGCGGCCTCCACGAGCACCGCCAGGCCTGCGGAACCGAGGAAGGTCACGCCGGTCATGTCCACCACGAAGGTGCCGCCGTCGCCGAGGCCGTTGACCAAGGCGTCGCGCAGCGTGGGCGCGGACACCATGTCGACCTCGCCGGACACGGCGAGAACCGTGACACCGGGCGCCGGCTGCCTCACCGTCAGCTCGATGGTCTGATCCGCTCGCGGGTCCTGCACAGTCACCGATGTACTCCCTCTCGCGATAACAGGGAGCCGCCGTGCAGCGGCCCCGGTGCGGCTGTTGGCTCAACCGCTGCGGCCACCACCGTACGGGAGCGGCCGCTCAACAGGACAGGTCGTGCGGTCAATACCCGGACAATGGTCGGTTCAAACACGCAATGCGTCCCAAAGTCGCTTGGCCACGTCGAACGCGGCACGCGGCGGTTCGGTGACCTCCGCGGCATCGTCCTCCAGCGTCCCGCCGACCAGCACCACCAGTGCCATCGCCACGTCCCGCAGCTTCACGTTGGCGTTCTGGCTGGCCCTGACCAGCAGTTCGAACGCCTCACCGGGCTGGCACGGCCGCGCTCCCATCACCAGGCCCTTGGCCTGCTCGATGTAGCGGCGGTGCTGCACCATCCGCACCATCTGGTCGGCTCGCAGCACCTCGCCCGCGCAGAACTCGATCACCGCGGCGGCCGTCGCCACGAGCGGCTCGATCTCCTCGATCGCCTTGAGGTCCTCGATCCCCGGCGAGTGCGACAGGTAGACCGTCAGCACCACCGGGCCGCTGTCGCCCCAGCTGCCCGGCACGGCCACGACGTCCAGGCCGCGGACGCGACCGGACACCTGCCGTTCGTCGCGCGAGGCCTCGACGAGCGGTCCCTCGCCGCTGTCGAGCTGGGCCTGGTCGAGCTCGACCGCCGCCCCGGTGGCGCGCAACAGCTCGCCGTCGGGCCACACGCTGAGGCCGACCCCCTCACAGCCGGAGAGCTGTGAGCACAGGTGGTCCATCAACCGGGAGATGAGCTCGGGACCGAATTTCACCTGGTTCACGCCAGAAGGTTAAGCCCAGCCGATCCCGGGCAGGCGGTGTGCGGTCATCGTCGTACGACGAACGGTTGCACAGGCAAGGACCCGCGCTTCCGCTGCGCTTCGGGCCCGAACAGCTCGGCGCGCCGATTGATCCAGTTAACGCTTCCGACCCGGAGAGGACACGTGTTCTGAACCACAGTCGGACAGAATTCGTTCCCAGGGATAACGCCGGAGCCCCGGTGCACGACATCCCTGATGTCACGGAGGGACTGAGATGAGAACCGCCATGGAGACCGAACCGCAGCAGGACGAGAAGTCCGGTTCAGCGCTGCCGACCACGCCGTGCAGCGTGGTGTGGAGCCGGGGCCACGCCTACGTGCTCGAGGGTTTCCGCGCTCGCTGGGTGGGCCGCGACGACCGCGGTCGTCCGCACGCCATCACCGGCGCCGAGATGCAGCGCCGCGGCTGGACGCTCACGCAGACAGTCTGAGTTTCACCCGAAAGAACCGAACGATCCGCACCACCCGCAACCAGTCGCACCGCGTGCCGTGACGCCATCCGGCAGCCCCTGCGCAGTCACTCGTTTAGAGTGCGGGTGTGCGTGATCCGGCTGATCGCCTGCTGACGATTCCGAACCTGCTCAGCGTGTTGCGGCTGGCCGGTGTTCCGCTCTTCCTGTACCTGCTGCTCGGACCCCGCGCGGACGGCTGGGCGCTGCTCGTCCTCGTCTTCGCGGGGCTGTCCGACTGGCTCGACGGCAAGCTCGCGCGCTGGCTCAACCAGATGAGCAACCTCGGCGCGCTGCTCGACCCCGCCGCGGACCGCCTCTACGTGTTCTGCACGCTGCTGGCGTTCGTGATCAGGGACATCGTCCCGCTGTGGATCGCCCTGGTGCTCGTGGGGCGCGAGGTCGTCGTCGGGATCTGCCTGCTGGTGCTGCGCGGGAAGGGCTGGGGCCCGTTCGAGGTCACGTACCTGGGCAAGGCCGCGACGTTCAACCTGCTGTACGCCTTCCCCCTGCTGCTCCTCGCGCAGGGCGACTCGGCGTGGGCGCAGGTCGCCCTGCCGTTCGCCTACGCGTTCACGGCCTGGGGCGGGGCGCTCTACCTGTGGTCGGCGCTGCTGTACGTCTACCAGTTCTTCCTGGCCCTGCGGGTCACACCTCGCACGGTCGCGTGAAAAGATCACCCCATACAGGTTCAGCACGAGGAGCGCAGTCAGTTGATTCCCGAGGAGCTTCGTTACACCGAGGAGCACGAGTGGGTCGCCACCACCGGCGAGAACACAGTGCGCGTCGGCATCACCGACTACGCCCAGGAACAGCTCGGTGACGTCGTCTTCGTCCAGCTGCCCGAGGTCGGCCACACCGTGGCCGCCGGGGACACGTTCGGCGAGGTCGAGTCCACCAAGAGCGTGTCGGACCTCTACTCGCCGCTCGACGGCGAGGTCGTCGCCATCAACGACGCCCTGGTCCAGACCCCCGACTCGGTGAACAGCGACCCGTACGGCGAGGGCTGGATGGTCGAGATCCGCGTGAGCGACCCCGAGGCGGTGGAGGGCCTGCTGGACGCGGACGGGTACAAGGCCTTGGTGGAGAAGGAGTGACGTCGATCTTTCGCCGGATCTTCGGCCGGAAGGGGAGCCGCGGGCAGAGCGGTGACCCCAACGCGATAGGTTTTACCGGAAGTGACGGATCCAGCAGCAGGAGGAGAGCTCAGGTGAGCACGAACGACGGCCCAGGCGTTCCGCCGGAGCAGTCCCCGGAGCGGACCTCCGTCTTCCGGGCGGACTTCCTCCAGGAGATGGAAGGCGGCGCCGAGGCGCCCGCACAGGAGCCGGCCGTTGCCGGTGTTGACGCCCTTCCCGCCGGTTCCGCGCTGCTCGTGGTGAAGCGCGGCCCCAACGCCGGTTCCCGGTTCCTGCTGGACCGAGACACGACGAGCGCCGGGCGCCACCCCGACAGCGACATCTTCCTGGACGACGTGACGGTCTCGCGCCGTCACGCCGAGTTCCGCCGGGAGAGCGGCGAGTTCGTCGTCATCGACGTCGGCAGCCTCAACGGCACCTACGTCAACCGCGAGCCGGTCGACCAGGCCGTCCTCGCGAACGGCGACGAGGTCCAGATCGGCAAGTTCCGCCTCGTCTTCCTGACGGGTCCTGGCTCCGCGGGAGCCTGACGCGTGACGGCCGGGCGGCCACAGCGCGGGGTGATCGGCATCGGGGCGGTGCTCGCACTGCTCCGTCCCGAGTTCCCCGACGTCACCATCTCCAAGATCCGCTTCCTGGAAGCGGAGGGGCTGGTCCGCCCGGCACGCACCGCCTCCGGCTACCGCCAGTTCAGCGCGGCGGACGTCGAGAGGCTGCGGTTCGTGCTGTCCGCGCAACGCGACAGGTACCTGCCGCTCAAGGTGATCCGCGAGCAGCTCGACGCCGTCCCGGTGGACTCCACCGCGGTGTCGCGGGCCGAGCTGCTGGCCCGGACCGGCTTCAGCGCCGACCAGCTGACCCAGCTGGAGCGCGACGGCCTGCTGCGCCCCGGCCCCGGTGGCCGGTTCACCACCGACGACATCACCGCGCTCCGCACGATCCGGACGATGACCGGGCTCGGCGTCGAGCGCGAACACCTGCGCGCGGTCCGCGCGGCAGCGGACCACGAGGTGGTCCTGCTGAAATCTTTCTCGGATCCCGAGACGGTCCGGGAATTGGCGGGCCTGTTCACCTCGTTGCACACGTTGCTGGTGAACGCGGGCCTGCGCCAGTCCTGATCTCCGCCGGGCCGGGTGCAGTCTTGATCACGATCTGCCCGCAACGGTTGAGCACTCGGCCCGCTTGGCGGGTAGCGTCGGACAGGTACGCCGGGGGATGCTCGGGGGTGGATCCGGGTCGTCCCCGAACGAACAGAGGGAGGCGAGGCCCGATGAGCGAAATGCGCGTCGTCGGCGTGCGGGTGGAGCTGCCCCAGAACCAGCCGATCCTTCTTCTGCGCGAAACCGAGGGTGAGCGGTACCTGCCGATCTGGATCGGCTCCGTCGAGGCCACGGCGATCGCGCTCGAGCAGCAGGGCGTCCGTCCTGCCCGCCCGCTCACGCACGACCTGCTCAAGGACGTCATCGGCGCACTGGGCCGCAACCTCGAACAGGTGCGCATCACGGACCTGCAGGAGGGCACGTTCTTCGCCGAGCTCGTGTTCGACGGTGACGTGCGGGTGTCCGCACGGCCCTCGGACTCGGTGGCGCTGGCGTTGCGGGTGGGCGTGCCGATCCACGCCGAGGAGTCGGTGCTGGCCGAGGCCGGCCTGATCATCCCCGACGAGCAGGAGGACGAGGTCGAGAAGTTCCGCGAGTTCCTCGACTCGATCTCGCCGGAGGACTTCCGCGGAGCCGACACCTGAGCGGTGCCGCGGGCGCTGACACTCGAACGGACCTGTGTCGCTGTGCGTCTCGTTTGGCTCGATGCGGTCCGCTCGCGTGTCGCTCGGTTGGGTTACGTTCCGCTGGGAACAGCGCTAAACGATCACTAAACGTCACTTGAACGTCCTGGTTCGGGTGACGGTATGACTCTCTACCTGAGGTTGAGGGTCGACACTCCCCGCGCGTCGCGTTGACCTGCCCTCGGAGCGGTCTTACCGTCGAACTCGAGTGGACGTCGCCGGTTCACGAGAGTGGACGCGGTGGCTTGACGGTCATGAGTTTCGTGGCCGTTCCGAGGGGAGGCAGGCGTGGTCGAGGAAGCGCCCTTGAGGGCCGGATCCGGGCTGCAGGGTGAGCTGTTCCCGGACTCCTCGCTGCCGGACGAGCTCGTCGGCTACCGAGGACCCGCGGCGTGCCAGATCGCGGGCATCACGTACCGGCAGCTCGACTACTGGGCCCGCACCGGGCTCGTCGCCCCGACGGTCCGGATGGCGCACGGCTCGGGCAGCCAGCGGCTGTACTCGTTCAAGGACATCCTGGTCCTGAAGGTCGTGAAACGGCTCCTGGACACCGGTGTCTCGCTGCAGAACATCCGCGTCGCCGTCGACCACCTGCGCCGGCGCGGCGTGCAGGACCTGGCGAGGATCACGCTCTTCTCCGACGGCACGACCGTCTACGAGTGCACCTCGCCGGAGGAGGTCGTGGACCTGCTGCAGGGCGGTCAGGGCGTGTTCGGCATCGCGGTGAGCGGTGCGATGCGCGAGATCTCCGGCACGATCCACGAGTTCCCGGCCGAACGTGCGGACGGCGTCGAGATCGCGCCGATGACCGAGGACGAGCTGACCCGCCGCCGCCGCGAGCGCGCCACCGGCTGACCGGCCCGGTGACCGTGGCCGACCGGCGCCTGTCCGTGGCCGGTCGGCGGACGCGCCGGGGACGGGTCCGTCCCTAGCGTTCCCGGCATGACGCACACTCCTTCGTCGCAGGTGGTCAAGGTCCTGGCCGCGGCCGTCCGGCGCGCCTCCCGCCACGGGTTCGGGTTCGTCGGCACCGAGAACCTGCTGATCTCCCTGATCGACACGACCGGTCCCGGCCGCAAGCTCGGCGCGAAGTCGCTGGGGGCGCTGGCGATGGCGCGGGGGACCGAGCACTGGGCCGACGACGACGGTGGTGTCGTCGGCGAGTCCCACCCGGACGTCACGGCGCTGATGAGCGCCGCCCACCACCACGCTCGCGTCGAGGCCGTTCTGCCCGTGAGCCGCGCGTTGGAGGATTGTCTGCGTGCGGCTGTGGCCCAGGCCGGCGACGGTGTTCTGACCACGACCCACCTCGCCCTGGCGTTGCTGTCGCTCGAGTCCGGACGGGCCGCCGACCTGTTCCTGGTGCGCGGGGTGGATCCCGGGGTGACGGCCGCCGCCGTGCGGGCCGATGCCGCGCGGCGCTACGCCGAGGTCGAGGAAGCACCCGCGGTCTGGCTGCTGCGCAAGGCGGGAGCCCTGGAAGGGGAGTCCGGTGGCGGGTACGTGGGCTGGCTGACGAAGCTCGTCGCACGGGGTCAGGGGCTCGGCGGACCGGTGCTGACGGTGGTGCGCAACGAGGCCGAACGGCTGGCCGTCGCCGGGAGGCGGGACGTCTCGTCGCGCGACCTCGTGGAGGCGGTGCTGACGGTCGACCACCAGCTGGCCGTCTCCGGGCGGCGGCTGAGGCCGGAGTTCGAGTCGGGTGGCGCGGCGGCGTTGCGCGAGGCGGGAGTGGACCCGGCCGCGTTGCCCTCCGGCGGTGGCGCGGTGGAACGCGCCGTGGAGCGGGCGAAGCTCGTCGCCGCGCGGCGCGGGGACGCGGTCGTGGGCACCGCGCACCTGCTCGCGGCGGTGCGCGACGACCCCGCGGACCCCGTCGCGGCGGCGCTCACCGGTCTCGCCGTTGAGACGTAGGTCGCGTCTCTAGCGACTGGGCGGGCTGCCTGCGGGTATTCTTCGCGGGTAGTCGCTGAACTCAGGCGGGAGAGACCGGGCTTCGAACCCGGCGCCGAAGGAGCAAGTCCCTCCCCGGGAACCTCTCAGGCATCCAGGACCGCCGAGCGAGACGCCTCTGGAAAGTGGATCCCCGCAAGGGAATCCCGCCGACGGTGAAAGCCCGGTCCCGCACCGGGTGAACCTCTCAGGCGCCCTTGAAGGGTACGGACAGAGCGGGGAGGGCACCAGGACACGTGTGCCCTCAGCCCCCGGAGGCGTTTGATGACGCAGGACCGCATTCCGCTCGCCGCTCTCGAGCACGGCACCCCGTTCGCCGACCGCCACGTCGGTCCGCGTCCCGCCGAGCTCGCGCGCATCCTCGACGTCATCGGTGTCGGGTCGCTGGAGGAGCTGGCGCAGCGCGCGGTGCCGTCGTCCATCCACGAGCGCGACCTCGTGCTGGACCTGCCCGCCCCGGCCACCGAGACCGAGGCGCTCGCGGAGCTGCGGGAGCTCGCGTCGCGGAACCGGCCGATGACGCAGATGATCGGCCTCGGCTACTACGACACCGTGACGCCGGGCGTGATCCTGCGCAACGTCCTGGAGTCGCCCGCCTGGTACACCGCGTACACGCCGTACCAGCCGGAGATCTCCCAGGGCCGCCTGGAGGCCCTGCTGAACTTCCAGACGATGGTCGGCGACCTGACGGGCCTGCCCGTCGCGAACGCGTCCATGCTGGACGAGTCGACCGCCGCCGCCGAGGCGATGACCCTCGTGCGCCGCGCCGGCCGCTCCAAGTCGAACAAGTTCGTCGTCGACGCCGACACGCTGCCGCAGACGCTGGCCGTGATCGAGACGCGCGCCGAGCCGCTCGACATCGAGATCGTCGTCGCCGACCTGTCGCAGGGCATCGAGGGCCTCGGCCTGGGCGGCGACTTCTTCGGCGTCCTGCTGTCCTACCCCGGCGCGTCCGGTGTGGTGCGCGACCAGAAGGCGCTCATCGAGGAGATCCACGCCGCCGGTGCGCAGGCCGTCGTCGCCGCCGACCTGCTGGCCCTGACGCTGCTGCGCGCGCCCGGTGAGATCGGCGCGGACGTCGTCGTCGGCACCACGCAGCGCTTCGGCGTGCCGATCGGCTTCGGCGGCCCGCACGCCGGCTACATGGCCGTCCGGTCCGGTTTGGAGCGCCAGCTGCCCGGCCGTCTCGTCGGTGTCTCCGTCGACGCCGACGGCTCGCTGGCCTACCGCCTCGCGCTGCAGACGCGTGAGCAGCACATCCGCCGTGAGAAGGCCACGTCGAACATCTGCACCGCGCAGGTGCTGCTGGCCGTGATCGCCTCGATGTACGCCGTCTACCACGGCCCCGAGGGCCTGCGCGCCATCGCGACCCGCGTGCACCGCCTGGCCACCGTGCTCGCCACGGGCCTGTGCGAGGCCGGGCTGGACGTCGTGCACGGCGAGTTCTTCGACACCGTCGAGGTCCGCGTTCCCGGTGAGGCCGCCGCCGTCGTGGCGAAGGCCCGCGAGGCCGGCATCAACCTGCGCCTCGTCGACTCCGACGTCGTCGCGATCGCCTGCGACGAGAAGACCACGCGGGCGCACGTCGTCGCGGTGTGGGAGGCCTTCGGCGTCACCGGGTCCGATGTGGACGCGATCGACGCCGACACCGCCGACGGCATCCCGGCCGACCTGCGCCGCACGTCGGACTACCTGACCCACCCGGTCTTCCACTCGCACCGCTCCGAGACGGCGCTGCTGCGCTACCTGCGCGCGTTGTCCGACAAGGACGTCGCCCTGGACCGCAGCATGATCCCGCTCGGCTCCTGCACGATGAAGCTCAACGCCACCGCGGAGATGGAGTCCATCACGTGGCCGGAGTTCTCGACGCTGCACCCGTTCGCCCCGGCCGAGGACGCCGCCGGTCTGCTGAAGATCGTGTCGGACCTGGAGGCCTGGCTCGCCGAGGTCACCGGCTACGACGCCGTGTCGCTGCAGCCGAACGCCGGGTCGCAGGGTGAGTTCGCCGGTCTGCTGGCGATCCGCGCGTACCACCGCGCGAACGGCAACGCCGACCGCGACGTCTGCCTGATCCCGTCGTCCGCCCACGGCACGAACGCCGCGTCCGCCGTCATGGCCGGCATGCGCGTCGTCGTCGTCAAGTGCGACGACAAGGGCAACATCGACATGGGCCACCTGCGTCAGACGGTCGCGGAGCACGCGGACGACCTGGCCGCGATCATGATCACCTACCCGTCGACCCACGGCGTGTACGAGGACACGGTCCGCGAGGTCTGCGGCTTGGTCCACGACGCGGGCGGCCAGGTGTACGTCGACGGCGCGAACCTCAACGCCCTGATCGGCCTGGCCCGCTACGGCAAGTTCGGCTCGGACGTCTCGCACCTGAACCTGCACAAGACGTTCTGCATCCCGCACGGCGGCGGTGGCCCCGGCGTCGGCCCGATCGGCGTGAAGTCCCACCTCGCGCCGTTCCTGCCGAACCACCCGCTGCAGCCGGCGGCGGGACCGGCCACCGGTGTCGGCCCGATCTCGGGCGCCCCGTGGGGCTCCGCGTCGATCCTGCCGATCTCGTGGGCGTACGTGCGCATGATGGGCGGCGACGGCCTGCGCCGCGCGACCCTGACCGCCGTGGCCGCCGCGAACTACGTGGCGCGGAGGCTCGACGAGCACTACCCGGTCCTCTACACCGGCGAGGGCGGCTTCGTCGCCCACGAGTGCATCCTCGACCTGCGCCCGATCACCAAGGCCACCGGCGTGACGGTGGACGACGTCGCCAAGCGCCTCGCCGACTACGGCCTGCACGCCCCGACGATGTCGTTCCCGGTCGCCGGCACGCTGATGGTCGAGCCGACCGAGTCCGAGGACCTGGCCGAGATCGACAGGTTCATCGACGCCATGATCGCCATCAAGCGCGAGATCGACCGCGTCGGCGCCGGTGAGTGGCCGGTGGAGGACAACCCGCTGCGCAACGCCCCGCACACCGCGGCCAGCGTGACCGTCGGCGAGTGGAACCACCCGTACACCCGCGAGGAGGCCGTGTACCCGGCCGGCACCGCGGCTCCGAAGATCTGGCCGCCGGTCCGCCGCATCGACGGCGCGAAGGGCGACCGCAACCTGGTCTGCTCCTGCCCGCCGCTCGAGGCGTACAGCAGCTGATCCCGGGTCGGTGGAAGGGGGCGCACCCGCGGGTGCGCCCCCTTCCTTCACGTTCCGACGGGGCAGGCCTCGTCGCCGCAGTTCTCCTGCTCGGTGATGCCCGGCCGGTTCAGGTCGTGCTCGAACGCGAAGTGGAAGCAGTCGGGGTGCATCCGCTCGAACAGTTCGAAGTCGTCCTGGTCCAGTTCCACGGTCTCACCGCACCGCTGGCACGTCTGTTCC
Organism: Lentzea sp. DG1S-22; assembly: GCF_036321065.1. Taxonomy (NCBI): domain Bacteria; kingdom Bacillati; phylum Actinomycetota; class Actinomycetes; order Pseudonocardiales; family Pseudonocardiaceae; genus Lentzea; species Lentzea sp. DG1S-22. The sequence continues at coordinate 8,111,193 of NZ_CP143276.1, forward strand.
TCTGACACCGCCGAATGGTCTCACCCGCGCCGTGCGAACAGCACCGCGCCGTCCTCGCCGAGCAGCCACCGGGCCTCCACGGTGAACCCGGCGGCCCGCAGCCACTCCGCCACGCGCTCCGGCCGTCGCAGGTGGACGTGCACCTTCATCGGGTGCCCGCCGTAGCCCCGCGTCTTGAGGCTCGTCCGGTCGCCGACGTGGAAACCCAGCTGCAGCAGGCCGTCCGGCCGCAACGCCCGGTGGAAGTGCGCGAAGACCACGGGCACGAGCTCGTCCGGCACGTGGATCAACGACCACCACGACAGGACGCCGCCCAGCGGGCCGGGCAGCGGTTCGGTCATCGACCCGACCTCGAACCGCAGCCCGGGGTGGTCGCGCCGGGCCAGCTCGACCATCGCGGGGGAGAGGTCGATCCCGAACGCGTCCACGCCGAGCCCGGCGAGCAGCGCCGTGACGGTGCCTGGCCCGCAGCCGACGTCCGCGACGGGGCCGCTGACCTGCTCCGCGAACAACCGCAGCGCCGCCCGCAGGTGGGGGAGGCCGTCCAGGAGGCCGCGTGTGTGTTCGGCGTAGCTGACCGCCACGGTGTCGTAGGAGGTCCGCGTGTCCGCCAGCCAGTCGCTCATGACCGGCGAACCTACTCCTCGAACGGCTCCGCGCGGTGCCGTCCGGACAGCGCCAGCGACGAGATCCACACGTCCGGATCGCCGTCCCAGTCGAGCGCCTTGATCTGGTCGGCCGACCGCCGCCCGCCGATGACCCGCAGCAGCTCGAACGACGTCGTCCGCAGCGTCCCGGCCGGTTCGCCGTGGCCGAGCACCCGGTCGCCGTGCTCCAGGGAGATCCGCAACGCCGGCACGTCGTTCTCGCGCAGCCGCCGGTCGAGCTGCTGCAACGGCCTCACCAGCGCCGCCCGCACCTCGACGCCGCCCCGGTCACCGGGAACGCCCAGCGCCGAGCGGAGGTCGTGCTCGTGCGCGACCACCTCGGACACCAGGACCGGGCCCATCGGGGTGTCGAACAGCTCCGCCGCGCGCACGAGGTTCTCGTCCCACTCGGCGAAGGCGTCCTGCAGCGTGTTGTCGCGGCGGTCGCGCACCTGCCGTTCGCCCCACTCGCCGGACTCCACGCCGTCGAACCGGCCGTCCGCGAAGTCGCGCAGACCGCCCGCGAGGTGCGCCACCACGTCCTTGACCGACCAGCCGGGCGTCGCCGGCACGGGCGTCAGCGGGCCGGCGCCGGAGACGAGTGCGGTGATCCGAGCCTTGGCCGCGTCGTAGATGGGGGCGATGGTCATCGTCAGACCTCGTACTCCAGGGTGTAGGTGCCGCTGCCATCCTCCGCCCAGTCGACGACGAGCGCACCTCGCGCGTTCAGGTACCTCCCGGTGCCGTCGACGACCTCCGTCGTTCCCTCCACAGAGGACCGGTAAGCGCCGACGTGCCGCAGCACCAGCGTGCCCTCGTCGGTGACGACCTCCTCGACCGCGGTCGTCCACGCCACGTCGTCGCCGTAGTACATGAGGTACCGGCAGCTGCCGGTACCGCTGACGTCACCCGCGTACGAGAACCGGACGTGCGCCTCGGTGAGCTTGCGGCCCTCGACCTCCTGGTACGGCCGCCCGTCCCAGGTCTTCTCGTCCCAGCTCTTCACTTCGATGGTTCCGGTTGCCTTCATGCGGGCCACCCTGCTGGCAGAACCTGACAGATCGTGTCAGGTTTGACGCGTGAAATCCGGCAGGCTCATCCAGGTCCTCCTGCTCCTCCAGTCGAGGGGCCGGATGACGGCCGACGAACTGGCCCGCGAGCTGGAGGTCTCGCCGCGCACGATCTACCGCGACGTCGAGTCCCTGAGCGCCGCGGGCGTCCCCGTCTACGCCGACCGCGGTCCCGCCGGCGGGTACCGGCTCGTCGACGGCTACCGCACCCGGCTGACCGGTCTCACCACCGACGAAGCGCAGTCGCTGTTCCTCACCGGGCTCCCCGGCCCCGCCGAGGCACTGGGGCTGAAGGAGTTCGCCGCCGCTGCCCAGCTCAAGCTCCTCGCCGCGCTGCCGACCGAGCTGCGTTCCCGAGCCGAGCAGATCCGCCGGCGCTTCCACCTCGACACCCCGACGTGGTTCCGCGGCGACGAACCCACCGAGCACCTCGCCACGATCGCCGACGCCGTCTGGGAGCAACGCCGCGTGCGGATGACCTACCGGCGGTGGGGCAGCCAGACCGTCGAGCGCGAGGTCGACCCGTACGGGCTCGTGCTGAAGGCCGGCACCTGGTACTTCGTCGGCAGCGGCCGCACTTACCGGGTGTCGCGCGTGCTGGCGCTGCGGCCCACACCGGACACGTTCGAACGGCCCCGCGACTTCGACCTCGCACGCCACTGGGCCGAGTGGTCGGAGCAGTTCGAGGCCCGCATGTACGGCGAGCGCGTCGCGGTCCGCATGACCCGCGCGGGCCTCGACAAGACCCAGTACCTGCTCAGCGGCTTCCAGGCGCGTCTCATCCGCGACCTCGCGCCGCAGCCGGGGCAGGAGTTCGGCTTCCCGACCGAGTCGACCCGTCACGTCGTCGCCGACCTGCTCAAATTCGGCGCGGACGTGGAGGTGCTGGCACCGGACGAGGTCCGGCGTGAACTGGTCGGCACCATCAGGGCGATGCGGGACGTCTACAACGATGCGAAGCTACGCACATGGTTCCGCTGATCTCGTTGAACAACGGAGTACGGATCCCCCAACTCGGCTTCGGCGTCTACCAGGTGCCGGAGGACCAGGTGGCCGGTGCGGTCACGACGGCCATCGAGGCCGGCTACCGCAGCATCGACACGGCCGCGGCCTACGGCAACGAGTCCGGCGTCGGCGACGCCATCGCCGGCATCCCCGACCTCTTCGTCACGACCAAGCTGTGGAACTCGGACCAGGGCTACGACTCGACGCTGCGCGCGTTCGACGAGAGCACGCGCCGGCTGCGCCGCGACGTGCTCGACCTCTACCTCATCCACTGGCCGACCCCCGAACGCGACCTGTACGCGGACTCGTGGCGCGCGTTGGAGCAGCTCTACGCCGACGGCCGCGTCCGCGCGATCGGCGTGTCCAACTTCCACACGCGGCACCTGCAGCGGCTCTTCGACGAGTTCCCGACCACCCCGGCCGTGAACCAGATCGAGCTGCACCCGTTGCTGCAGCAGGAAGAGATGCGCAAGGTGCACGTCACGCACCGCATCGTCACCGAGGCGTGGTCGCCGCTGGCCCGGGGCGCACTGCTCCGCGAACCCGACATCACCGCCCTCGCCGAGAAGTACGGCAAGACCCCGGCCCAGATCGTGCTGCGCTGGCACGTGCAGCTGGCGAACGTCGTGATCCCGAAGTCCGTCACGCCCTACCGGATCAAGGAGAACATCGACATCTTCGACTTCGAGCTGGCCCAGGACGACATGACGGTCATCGGCGAGCTCGACAACGGCACCCGCACCGGACCCGACCCGGACCGCTTCAACGCCGCGTGAGCGCGGCGCTCGGTCAGGCCTTCGTCGAGAGCACCTGACCGAGCGCCGCCTCGACGCCGTCCACGTCCTCCACCACCGACACCGAGCCGCCGGTCGTCTGCGCGATGTCGGTCAGGGCCGCCTTGTCGACGTCGCCGCCGATCGCGATGAAGCTGATCGCCAGGTCCGTCCCGTGCAGCTGCGACTTGAGGCCCTCCAGGTCGAGCCCGCCGTCCGAGGTGCTGTCGGTGATCACCACGACGCGGTTGACGCGCCCGGCGACGAACCCGTCGTGCGCCGCCTCGTAGCAGGCGGCCAGCGCGCTGTAGAGCTGGGAGCCGTCCGCGGTCTTCATCCCGTCGATCGACCGGCGCAGCGCGTCGCGCTTCTCGCCGACCGGACCGGTGCCGACCAGTTGCCGGTAGGGCTTCGAGCCGTCGAGGTCGCGCGCGAACGTCCACAGCCCGAACGAGCCCGACACCGACCGGTCGACCTGGCCGCGCAGGGCCGCCTTCACCTTGTCCAGGCGGGGTTTCATCGAGGTGGAGACGTCCGCGAGGACCGTGACGACCTGCCCGCCGCGGTCCGCCGACGCCCAGGCCGACGAGATCTGCTGCGTGGTCGTGGCGTCGGCGGGGACGAGGTTCTCCGTGACGGGCGACCAGGCCACGCCGGGCGACGGTGCCGGACGGTCCTGGGTGGCCTCGACGCGCAGGCCGCCGCGCGCGAGGATCGCCTGCTGCGCGGGTTCGGTCATGAAGTCGCGGAACGCCTGCGCCGCACGCTCTTCCGCCTCGCCGACCTCCGTGCCGCCGAGGGCGACGTACGGGAAGTCCGCCACGGGCGCGGGACCCGCGGGCAGCACGCCGACGAGCGGCTTCGACGGGGCGTCCTTGCCCGTGTTGTGCCGGAACAGGTCCACTTCGGACACCGGCGTGGCGGAGAAGCCCGCCGCGTTGACCGTGGCGCTGTCACCCAGGCGCGCCAGCGCGTCGCGCGTGGTCGCGGGAACCTCCGGTGGCACGGTGGCCGCGAGCTTCGTGAGAGCGGACTTCGTGGCGTCCGACCCGAGCGACTCCGCCGTCACCGGGCCCTTGCCGCCGGCCAGCGCCGACTGGATCGCGAGGGCGGACGCGGTGTTGGCCGACGGGTCGGGCATCGCGACGCTGAACCGGCCCCAGGGCTGGCCGAACCTCTCCCAGTCGGTCACCTCGGGCAGGTCGGACCACCGGAAGTCCTCGAGCACCGGCGCGGCGGCCTCGGGGGCGGCGAGCAGCACCGGCGACGTCCCGACCGACTTCGGCGCCGAGCCGACAAGCTTCGCGTTCAGCGCCGTCAGCCGGTTGGCCCAGAGCGTCGAGTCGGGCAGCCACGCGTGCGGCCGCTTGCCCAGCTTCGTCTCGTCCCAGGTCGTCGTGAGGCCCTCCAGCACCGCGGAGGAGTCGGCCGAGATCACCTCGATGGCGATGCAGTGGTCGTACACGACGGGCCGCGTCCCGCTGTACTCCTGAGCGACGTCCCGGACGACGCCGGCGACGCTGGGCGTCACGGCGACGCGCAGGACGGAGTCACCCTCGCTGCAGTTCTGGGCCAGCGCCTGGGAGCGCCGGTCGAGCACCCCGCCCGCCCACGACAGGGCGAGCCAGCTCAGGCCGAGGAGCACCACGAGCACGACGACGAGCACGGGCCACTTGGCGATTCCGCGCTTCACCTTCGCCCGCAGAGCGCGGTGTCGAGACATCGATCCCTCACAACTACTCAGCGGCCCCCGACGACCGCCAATGACGCTAACAGGTGAACTTGGTCAGCGAAGTGAAGTCACTGCAAGTAGCGATTGGCACACGGAGATGAGCCGTTCTCGCAACGGTCTCGCCCGTTCGGCGAACTCCGCCTGCCGCCGCACGTACTCCGCACGGCCGTCCGGTGTCTCGATCCGCACCGGCTCGTACCCCAGTCCGGCCAGGTCGTAGGGCGAGGCCCGCATGTCGAGTTCGCGCACGTCGGCGGCCAGTTCGAAGCAGTCGGCCACCAGGCCTGACGGTGTCGCGGGCTCCAGCTTGTACGCCCACTTGAACAGGTCCATGTTCGCGTGCAGGCAACCGGGCTGCTCGTTGGCGACCTGGTCCTCCCGCGTGGGCTGCAGGGTGTTGCGGGGCCGTGCGGGCTCGGTGAAGAACCGGAACGCGTCGAAGTGCCCGCACTGGATCCGGCTGGCCTCGACCACCTGGTCCGTCCCACCGCTGCCCAGGCGCAACGGCCACGCGTTGTGCCGGACCTCCTCGGGCCGCTGCCGGTAGACCATCGCCCACTCGTGCAGCCCGAAGCACCCGAGCCGCGCGGGCCTGCCGAGCGTCGCGGTGAGCAGCGCCCGCACGAACTCCAGCGTCTTCTCGCGCTGCCCGAGGAAACTGCCGACGTCGAGCGTCACACCCTCGGCGACCCGCTTGTAGTGCGGGAACTCCAGGTATTCGGCCGCGTCTTCGAGGACGACGCCCGGCCCCGGATGCCACCGTTCGAGCCGTACGGGCCTATGGCTGTAATACGTGAAGAGGAAGTCCATGACGGGGTGCTTCTCTTTGCGAAGCTTCCGCTCCTGATGCGGCCCCGTGAACCGGCGCATGCGCGCGACGTGCGAATTGCGCAGTTGGTGCCATTCGGCTCGGGTCAAGACCTCCACGGGCGATTACCGTACGCGCATGGTGCGGAGCAAGGCCTCGACGGTCACCGAGTACCTCGACGAACTGCCCGACGAGCAGCGTGCCGAGGTCGGCGCTGTGCGCGACGTCGTCCTCGCCCACCTCCCCGACGGCTACGCCGAGGGGATGATGTGGGGGATGATCACCTGGTACGTGCCGCCGGAGGTGAGCGGACCGACGTACAACAAGCAGCCGCTGGGCTACGTGGCGCTCGCCGCCCGGAAGCGCCACTTCTCGCTCTACCTGACCGCCGTGGACGGCGAGGGCGAGGAGTCGTTCCGCTCCCGGTACGCGGCCACAGGCAAGAAGCTCGACATGGGCAAGTCGTGCGTGCGCTTCAAGCGCGCCTCGGACCTCGCCCTCGACGTGATCGGCGAGGAGATCGCGAGCCTGCCGGTGGAGGCGTTCCTCGGCCGGTACCGCCGGCACAAGCCGCTTCAGAGCGGCGGCACCAGCCCGGTGAACGTCCGCGCGCCGTTGCAGTGCGGGCACTCCCTGCCGTTGTCCACGGTCCGCGAGGCGCCGCTGATGATCGCCAGCGTCGGGGCCGCGATGTAGCTCGCGCCGCCGCACAGGTGGCAGACCGTGCGCGGTTCGGGGGTGACGGCGAAGAGGTCGTCCGGGTCTTCCTCTTCCTCGAAGTCGTCGTCCTCGGCGAACTCGTCCTCGTCGTCCTCGCTCATGAGCACAACCTAGTGGGTCGGCCGCGACGCCCGCGCGCTCCGCCCGGCCCGGCCCCGTCACGACCGATACTCCACTTTGTAGCGCGGGCGGGTGACAGCGGTGGACTCGATCATCGACACCGCGCCCTACACCCAGCGCACGTGCGTCCCGTCCCGCACAGTCCCGACGTACTCCTCCAGCAGGTCCTCCAGGGCCACCACCCCGAGCACGGTCCCGTCAGCGCCCACGGCACGAGCGAGGTGCGACTGCGCCCGGCGAAGGGCCGTCAGGGCCTCGTCCAGCCGGGCGTCGACCGGCACCTCGGGCAACCCGCGCACCCGCGACCGCGGCACCGGGGTGGAAGCCCCCTCCAGGTCCAGCACGTCCTTGACGTGCAGGTAGCCGACCAGGCCGGAGTCGGCGAGCACCGGGAACCGCGAGAACCCGGTGGTCGCCACGGCGGCCTCGATCTCGCCCACGGTGGGGGAGGCGGAGATGGTGGTCAGCCGGTCCAGGGGCACCAGCACGTCAGCCACCGTGCGCTCGGCGGAGGACAGGGTCTGGGCCAGGCGCCGGTGCTCGGAGTCCTCCAGGAGCCCCTCCGACCGGGACTGGCCGATCAGCAACGCCAGCTCGTCCGGCGTGTAGGCCGACTCCAGCTCGTCGACGGGCTCGACACCGAAGCGGCGCAGCACCCAGCGGCCCACGGCGGTGAACAGCGCCAGAGCCGGAGCGATCATCCGCGAGAACCCGTAGTGCACCGGCACGAGCCACACCGCGGCTCGCTCCGGCCCTGCGATCGCGAGGTTCTTCGGCACCATCTCGCCGAGGATCGTGTGCAGCGCGACGACGATGACCAACGCCACCGCGAACGCCACGCCGTGCACCACGGCCAGAGGCAGGCCGACGGCGCTGAGGGGTGCTTCCAAGACCGAAGCCAGAGCCGGTTCGGCGATCGCGCCCAGCCCCAGCGAGCACAGCGTGATGCCCAGCTGCGCGCCGGCGATGAGCAACGGCAGCTGCTGCGACGCCTTGATCGCGGTGCGGGCCCGTGCGGAGCCCCTGTCGGCCAGGGCCTCCAGGCGGTCGCGGCGCGCGGTGATCACCGCGAACTCCGCGCCGACGAAGAAGGCGTTGCCCGCCAACAGGAAGATGATGATGAGGAAGTTCACGAGGACGCCACCACCCGCAGGTCCGCCACGCGGTGCTTGTCCATCCGCATGACCGTCACCCTCCAGCCGTCGACGCGGATCTCGTCCCCGACGTCGGGGATCCGCCCCAGCTTCGCCAGCACGAGGCCGGCCAGGGTCTCGTAGTCGCCCTCGGGCATGTGGAAGCCGGTCGCCTCGGCCACCTCGTCGTCGCGCAGGAGGCCGGAGACGAGCCAGCTGCCCTTGCCGAGCGGGCGGACCGGCAGGGCTTCGCCCCGGTCGTGCTCGTCGCGCACGTCGCCGACGATCTCCTCGACCACGTCCTCCAGCGTCACCATGCCGGCCGTGCCGCCGTACTCGTCGACGACGAGCGCCGTCTGCAGGCCGGACGCGCGCAGGCGGTCGAGCAGGGCGTCGCCCTCGAGGGTCTCGGGCACCGAGTAGACGGGGCGGGTCAACGCCGACAGAGGGGTGGACACGCGCAGAGCGGCCGGCACGGCGAAAACCTGCTTCACGTGCACGATGCCGCTGACCTCGTCCAACGAGCCGTTGTGCACCGGGAACCGTGAGAAGCCCGTCTCGCGCGCTTTCATCACGAGGTCGGCCACGGTCGCGTCGGCGCGTAGGGCCTCCACGCGCACACGCGGTGTCATCAGTTCGCCGGCCGTGCGGTCGCCGAAGCGCAGTGAGCGGTCCAGCAGCGCCGCGGTGCTCTCGTCGAGGGTGCCGTGTTCGGCCGACGTGCGGACCAGCGCGCCCAGCTCCTCGGGTGACCTCGCGGACGCCAGCTCCTCGACCGGCTCGACGCCGAGGCGCCTGACCAGCCAGTTCGCCGAGTTGTTCATCCAGTGGATCAGCCAGCGGAAGACCGTGGAGAAGCCCGCCTGCAGGCCCACCACGCCGCGGGCGGTCTCGAGCGGCTTCGCGATCGCCAGGTTCTTGGGGACCAGCTCGCCGAACACCATCGACAGCGCCGTGGCGATCGCCAGCGCGAGGGCCAGCGACAGGCCGTCGGCCACCGCGTCGGGCACGCCGACCGCGGTCAGGCCGGGCTCGATCAGGTTCGCGATCGCGGGCTCCGCGATGTAACCGGTGATCAGCGTGGTGAGCGTGATGGCGAGCTGTGCGCCGGAGAGCTGGAACGACAGCGTGCGGTGCGCACGGTCGATGGTGCGCGCCTTCGCGTCACCGACCTCGGCGACGTGGCGCTCGACGGTGCTGCGTTCCAGCGCGGTCAGCGAGAACTCCGCCGCCACCGCGATGAAGGTGCCCGCGGTCAGCGCCACGACGGCGAGCAGACCGAGCACGCTCAGAAGGACTCCGATCACCTGGACGCTCCGAAGCGACTAGGGACCGGGTTGGTATGCCAGCCGGGGCCAGACCCCATGGGGACGGCTCAACTCCTCAGGACTCAAGTACGTGTACAGCCCGACGAGTCTAATTGTGGGCAGTCGACGCCCGCAGCACCACCTCGCCCGCCACGCGCACGGTGCGGGCCTCGTCACCCCCGCCGTCCAGCACGAGACCTGCGGCGATCTCACCCATCTCCTCCAGCGGCAGGCGCACGGTGGACAAAGCGGGCACGGTGTCGCGCAGGGTCGGGATGTCGTCGAACCCGGCGATCGACATGTCCTCCGGCACGCGCACGCCCCGTTCGCGCAACGCCGCCATCGCTCCCATCGCCATCACGTCGGTGACCGCGAACACGCAGGTCGCGCGCGACTTCGACGCCAGCAGCTCCAAGGCGGCCTCGTAGCCGCCGTCACGGGTGAAGGCGCCGTTGACGACCACCGGCGGCGCGACCCCGGCGTCCGCGAGACCCGCCTTGAAGCCCGCCAGGCGGTCGCGGGCCACCACGAGTTCGGAAGGACCACCCAATACGGCGAACTTCTTGTGCCCGAGTCCCGCCAGCGCACGGGCGAGCGCGCGCCCTCCGGCGCGATTGCCGGGCACGACCGTGTCGGTGCCGAGCTTCGCCTGCGACACGCACGCGACGCGTCCGCCCTGCTCGGTGAACGCGTCGATCTCCGCGGCGAGCCGCGCTTGCGCCGCACGGTCCGTGGTCCGCGAACCGGCCAGGACGACCGCACGCGCACGGTGCGCGCGCAGCGTCGACAACAGCTCGGCCTCACGCTCCGGACGGCGCCCGGTCGTGCCGAGGACGACGACGAGCCCGGCCTCCTCGGCCACCCTCGTCACCCCCGCCGCGATGCAGGAGAAGTACGGGTCGGTGATGTCGTGGACCACGAGACCGACGAGCGAGCTCGAGTTGCGGGCCAGCGCCTGCGCGGACGCGTTCGGCACGTAGCCGAGCTCCTCCGCGGTGCGCAGGACGCGCTCGCTCAGGTCCCCGCTCACCTGCCTCGTGCTGCCGTTGAGCACGCGAGAAGCGGTCGCCAACGACACACCCGCCTGCCTCGCCACCTCGGCGAGCGTCACCTGTCGGGCGGACACGACCACCTCCGTCAACGCGCATGTGAGCGCTGAGACTAACTCGCGAGGAGGTTGACGACCGCGAAGTACCGCCGTTAGCGTGGCCGGAAAGCGCTTTCCAGTGCTGCTACCAGGAGGTGTGATGGCGGTTCGGACCATCGGAGTGGCGGTCAACGGCGTCACCGGGCGGATGGGGCACCGCCAGCACCTGGTCCGGTCCCTGCTGCCGTTGCGCGAGGAGGGCGTGCGGCTGGCGGACGGGACCGTGCTGAAGGTGGAACCGGTCCTCGTGGGCCGCAACGCCGACAAGCTCAAGGAGATCTCCGGGCGCCACGACGTCGCGCGGTGGACGACGGACCTCGACAGCGCCCTCGCGGACCCGTCGGTGGAGGTCTACTTCGACTCGCAGGTCACGTCGCGGCACGTCGAGTCGATCACCAGGGCGATCGCGGCCGGCAAGCACGTCTACACCGAGAAGCCCGTCTCCGGGACGGTCGAGGAAGCGCTGGAGCTCGCGCGCTTGGCCGACGAGAAGGGCGTCAAGCACGGTGTCGTGGCGGACAAGCTGTACCTGCCGGGCATCCGCAAGCTCAAGCGGCTGGTCGACGGCGGCTTCTTCGGCCGGATCCTCAGCGTGCGCGGCGAGTTCGGCTACTGGGTCTTCGAGGGCGACTGGCAGTCCGCGCAGCGCCCGAGCTGGAACTACCGCGCGGAGGACGGCGGCGGCATCGTCTCGGACATGTTCTGCCACTGGAGCTACCTGCTCCACGACCTGTTCGGCCGGGTCGAGGCCGTCACGGCCAAGGCGGTCACGCACATCCCCGCCCGCTGGGACGAGCGGGGCAACGCCTACGAGGCGACCGCGGACGACTCCGCGTACGGGATCTTCGAGATCGAGAACGGCGTCATCGCGCAGATCAACTCGTCCTGGTGCGTGCGGGTGCGCCGCGACGAGCTCGTCGAGTTCCAAGTGGACGGCACCGAGGGCAGTGCGGTCGCGGGGCTGCGCGAGTGCTTCGTGCAGCCCCGCGCCGTCACGCCGAAGCCGGTGTGGAACCCGGACCTGCCGGTCGCGCACCCGTTCCGCGAGCAGTGGCAGCGGGTGCCGGACAACGAGGACTTCGACAACGGCTTCAAGGTGCAGTGGACCGAGTTCCTGCGCCACGTGGCCGAGGACGCGCCGTTCCCGCACGACTTCCGCGCCGGGGCGAGGGGTGTCGCGCTCGCGGCCGCGGGTCTTCTGTCCTCTTCGGAGGGCCGGCGGGTGGAGGTCGCGGGTGTCTAGCGCGAAGCCGTTCAACCGCACCGTGTTCGCGGCGGCGCACGTCGTCGCGCGGGACGAGCGCACCGTCGACTGGGACGCCACCCTGGCGTTCCGGCACCACCTGTGGTCGCACGGTCTCGGCGTCGCGGAGGCGATGGACACCGCGCAGCGCGGCATGGGCCTCGACTGGCCCGCGGCCGCCGAGCTCATCCGCCGCAGCGCCGCCGAGAAGGCCGGGCGGATCTGCGCGGGTGTCGGCACCGACCACCTGACCGGCGAGGCGGGCCTCGGTGAGGTCCTGGACGCCTACCTGGAACAGCTCGACGTCGTGCAGGAGGCCGGTGCGCAGCCCGTGCTGATGTGCTCGCGCCGGCTCGCGGCGGCCGCGCGGGGACCGGAGGACTACGAGGAGGTCGTCGGCACGGTGCTCGACCGCGTCGGCGAACCCGTGATCCTGCACTGGCTCGGCACCGCGTTCGACCCGGCGCTGCGGGGCTACTGGGGCGCGGCGGACGTCCCGCGGGCGACCCGGAACCTCCTGGAGATCATCCGTTCGCGGCCGGACAAGGTCGACGGCGTGAAGGTCTCGCTGCTCGACGCCGACCACGAGATCGGGCTGCGGCGCGCGCTGCCGCCCGGTGTCCGCTGCTACACCGGCGACGACTTCCACTACCCGGACCTGATCGCGGGCGACGAGCAGGGCCACAGCGACGCGCTGCTCGGCATCTTCGACCCGATCGCGCCGGTCGCCGCCCGCGCCCTGGCGAGGCTGGCCGAGGGTGACACCGACGGGTTCCACAGCGTCCTGGCACCCACGGTCGCTTTGTCGCGCCACCTCTTCAGCGCGCCGACGTACCACTACAAGACCGGCGTCGTGTTCCTGGCGTGGCTCGCGGGACACCAGGAGAACTTCCGGCTGCTCGGCGGCCTGGAGTCCGCCAGGAGCGCCGAGCACCTCGCCGAGGCGAAACGCCTCGCGGAGATCGCCGGCGTGGTCGAGCCGGACCTCGCGGAGCGGAGGTGGCGGCAGTGGCTCGCCTCTCGCTGAACCAGGCCACGGTCAAACGCGCGACCGTCGCCGAAGCCGTCGAAGGGTGCGCCCGGCACGGCATCGAGTCGATCGGGCTGTGGCGCGAACCGGTGGCGGAGCACGGGCTCGGACGCACCGCGAAACTCGTCGCGGACGCCGGGCTGCGGGTGTCGTCGTTGTGCCGCGGCGGGTTCTTCACGGCCGTCGACAACCGCGCCGCTCTGGACGACAACCGCCGTGCGATCGACGAGGCGGCGGCGCTGCGCACCGGCACCCTCGTCATGGTCGTCGGGGGAGTGGCGGGCGACAAGGACCTCGTCGGCGCACGTCAGCGCGTCGCCGACGCCATCGCGGAGCTCTCGGTGCACGCGGGGGAGGCGGGCGTGGTCCTCGCACTGGAGCCGATGCACCCGGTGTTCTGCGCCGATCGAGGCGTGCTCTCGACGTTGTCGCAAGCGCTCGACATCGCCGAGCGGCACCCGTCCGTCGGTGTCGTCGTCGACGCGCTGCACGTCTGGTGGGACCCCGACCTGGACGCGCAGATCGTGCGCGCGGGGCCGCGCATCGCGTCGTACCAGGTGTGCGACTGGCTCACACCCGTGCCCGCCGACGTGTTGCTGGGTCGCGGCTATCCGGGTGACGGCGCCATCGACCTGCACCGCCTGACCAGGCACGTCGCCGCCACCGGGTACGCGGGCGACGTCGAGGTGGAGATCTTCAACGCCGACATCTGGGCGGCGGACCTCGACGAGGTCGTCGGGGAGGTGGCGCGCCGGTACCACGACGTCGTGGAACCGGCGCTGTAGAACGCCCGCGCGGGGAAGCCGGTCGTCGACGGCGGCGACGACCGGCCCCGGCGTGGTGCCCTGTATAGCCGAAATCCGGTGCCCGGTGGTCCGGAACCCGGAGAATTCCGAGAAAAATCAGCCGCCGTTGAAGAACCGGTAGACCTTCTCGCGGTGGCGCGGACGCGTCGTCGTGATCTTGATGACCGCGTCGAACATGGACCGGCCGAGCTCCGCGCGGGCCGCGACGGCCGGGTGCGTGGTGCTGAAGTCCTGGTCGTTGGCGGCCTTGTCGCCCGCGAAGTCACCGGAGGCGAACATCGAGTAGACCAGGATCGCGCGGTTGTCCTCGCTGAACATGATCCCGGCCTCGTTGCGGCCGTCCTCGAACCAGCCGGCCTTCGTCGCGACGCGCAGGCGCTCGTTCGTCGTGAGGTTGAGCCGCACGCCGTCGGTGAAGCTCGCCGTCGCGCGCAGGATGTTGAGCAGGTAGGCCGTCGACGCGGCGGACAGCAGCTGCCCGTCGACCAGCTTCTGCAGCAACGTGTGCGTCTCGCGCGCCGTCGTGGTGCCGAGGAAGAAGCGGTTGGGGTTGGCCACCGGGACGACCTGGGTGTGCACGAAGCCCTTGGACCGCAGGATCTCGTTGAGCTCCAGCGCGGGCACGACCAGGCCGCACAGGCGGACGGCGGTGTTGTCGGAGACGGTGAGCAGGTTCGCGAGGGCGTGGCCGACGGTGACCTCGCTCGGGTACGCGCCGTCGAGCGCGAAGATGCCGTCGGTGTCCTGGATGACGATCGCCGCGGACACCGTGACCGTCTGGTCGAGCCTGATCAGCCCGCGGTCCACCTTGTCCAGCACGGCGACCGCGACCGCGATCTTGTTGACGCTGTAGGCCTCGACGACCTGGTCGGCGTTCTCGTCGACGGCGGCCCTCGTCGTCCCGTCGAGATCGGCGACGGTGATCAGCGACGACCACGTTCCCCGCGCCCTGCGGGTCTGCCGCCGGTAGATCTGGGCGATGCGCTTGCGCGACCTGTCGGCGGTCGTCGGGAAGCGTTCGATCTCGGCCTCCGCGTCTTCCTGCGCCTGCGCTGCACCGTGGGAGCCGAGCACGGCCGTCGCGGCCGCGACGGTTCCCAGCCCGAACACGGACCTGCGGTTCAATGTCATGCGCGGAATCAAAACAGGCGGCCCTGACGTTTCCCTGACTAGGGTTGCCGATCATGGAACAAGTCTTCGTGGTGACCGGCGCCTCCCGGGGCATCGGCGCGGCAACCGCCTCCCTCGCGGCCCAGGCGGGCTACCGCGTGGTCAGGGCGTCGCGCTCGGCCGAAGAATCTGTCGGCGATCGCGGCTGGGACGCGCGATGTGACGTTTCTTCGTGGGATTCCGTGCAGGATCTGATGTCCCGAGTGGAGTCGCGTTGGGGACGAATAGATGTCGTGTACGCCAACGCGGGCGTTTCGGTCGACACGTCGTTCGTCTCTTCGTCGGGTGCCGAGCCTTCCGAATGGACGGACATGGTGGTGACGAACGTCTGCGGACCGGCCTTCACGGCCCGTGCGGCGATGCCCGCCCTGATGCGTTCGGACGGTCATCTGGTGCTGACCGGCTCGGCGGCCGGGCGCGGGGTGCGGCCGGGCAACCTGTACTCGGCGACGAAGTGGGCGATCACCGGCCTGGCGCAGGCGATCCGGGCGGAGGCCGTCGGCACCGGCGTGCGCGTGACGGTCGTCCAGCCCGGCCTGGTCGACACGGACGCCATCCCGGCGTCGCGTGTGGATGATCCGAAGCTGGAGCCGGAGGACGTGGGCCGGGCGGTGCTGTACGCGGTGTCGCAACCGTCCACTGTGGATGTGAACGAGATCCTGATCAGGCCCACCGGTCAGGCGGCGCACCGCTGAGGGTGCTTGCCCTTCACACCTCGCCGAGGAACTCGACCAGCAGCCGGTTCACCTCGTCCGGCCGCTCCAGGTACCCGACGTGCCCCGCGTCCGCGACCTCGGCGTACCGGGCGCCCGGGATCGCCTCCGCCACCTCGCGCGACAGCCGTGGCGGCAGCACGAGGTCGTCGGCGAACCCGATGACCAGCGAGCGCACGGTGATCGCGCGGTACGCGTCCAGCCTCGTGTCGTACTCGCCGAGGGAGAGCTGGACGCGTTCGCCTGCGGTCAGCGCGGAGCCGGCGAACTCGTACATCTGCAGCCAGTCGCGGGCGATGACCGGGTCGGCCAGCGTCGCCTGCGAGACGTTGCGGACCAGCGACGCCACCGCGTAGAACGCCTGCGGGATCTCGACGCCCTTGTCGTGCAGGTCGCACAGGGTGGACGACCACGCCTGCTGCACCGGCTCGGGACGGCCCGCCGTCGCCATCATCACCGCGCTGCGCACCAGCGACGGGCGGGTCAGCGCCAGCTCCTGGGTGATCCGGGCGCCCATCGAGGTGCCGACCACGTGCGCCGGGCCGCCCAGGTGCTCGATCAGGGCGGCGGTGTCGGCGACCATGTCGTCGAGCGTGAAGCCGTCGCCGCACTCCGAGGACGGCCTGATGCCGCGGTTGTCGAAGTACGCGACGCGGTAGCCCGCCTTGACCAGCGCGGGCACCTGGTAGGTGCGCCAAACCCTGCCGGGGCTGCCGGTGCCCATCACGAGCACGACGAGGTCGCCGGAACCCTCGGTCTGGACGTTCAGGTCGATGCCGTTGAGCTGGACGAGCGCCATTCCGGAGATCCTAGTGACGTCAGAAGCGGCACAGGGGCCGAATGACGGCGGCGTGTGAGGGATAACGCGCGCACAGGTCGTCCGCGTGGCCGAAGGTCACGATGTCGTCGGTGTACGGCGGCACGACGACGGTGCCCACCAGCGACCAGTCGCCGGCCGGGGTGCTGCCCTGCCACACGCCGGCGGGCACCACGACCTGCGGGTTCGACGCGCTCAGCACCGGCTCGGCCACCGACCCGTCCGGGTGCAGCAGCAGCATCCGCAACGGCGAGCCGGCGTGGAAGTGGTAGATCTCCAGGTGCTGCAGCACGTGCATGCCGGAGAAGTCCGGGCGGCGCAGCAGGTACGCGATCGCGGACACCTCGTCGGACCGGTGCGTCTGCGCGAAGTGGCCGCCCTCGACGGGCAGCTCCTGCATGCCGAGGTCGCTGATCAGCTGTTCAGGGGTCACGTCATCTCCGGGAGCGGGGAACCGTGCACGACGACCATGCCCTTGCCGAGCCGCTTCGCCGTGTACATCGCGGTGTCCGCGGCCCCGAGCACGTCGTCGGCGGTGATCGAGGGGTCGTACGAGAACCGTTGCGCCACACCGATGCTGGCGTGCACCCGGTGCACCCGGCCGTCCACCTCGTGCGGGTGTCCCAGCACCGCGAGCAGCCGGTCGCCGATCTCCTCCGCGTCGCCGCCGTCCACCAGCACGCCGAACTCGTCGCCGCCCAGGCGCGCCACGGTGTCTTCGGGCCGTACGTTGTTCTGCAGCCGTGCGGCGACATTGCGCAGGACGACGTCGCCCTCGGCGTGGCCGTTGTTGTCGTTCACGGCCTTGAAGCCGTCCACGTCGATGAACAGCAGGATCAACGGCTTCTCGCGGTCGCGCACCGCGAGAGCGCGCTCCAGCCGTTCGCGGAACAGACTCCGGTTCGCGACGCCGGTCAACGGGTCATGCGTCGCCTCGTGCCGTAGCTGCTCGCGGGAGACGCGGAGCTGATCCATCAGGCGGACGTTGTCCATCATCGTGAGCAACTGACGCACGATGACCAGACATACGACCATGAGCCCGACGTAGATCTCGATGGGGTTGAGGCGACCGCCCGTCGCCGTGTTCCAGATGACGAACAGGCCGGTGATCGCGAGCGGCAGGTACGGCACGAGCAGGTGCAGCAGGTCGGCCATCCGCACGCGGCCGGGCGTGGGGTCGAGGTCGCGCACCGGTGCCAGCGCGCTCAGCAGGAAGAACGCCGGGCACAGCATGAAGCCGATGTCCACCGACGCCGGGATCGCCGTGATGCCCTTCGAGATGTAGAACGCGAACAGCCACCCCGACGACGACTGCGCGATGCCGGCCAACGCCACGAAGAACATCGGCCACTGGCGCACGGCCTGATGCGTCCACGACATCACCACGATCGCCACGAGCAGCACGAGGTACGCGGCGGGATGCGCGATGACCGTGGCGAACCCTGGGCCCTCGGTCGCCCACGCGCGGGTCAGCGACTCCAGCGCCGACACCCACGTGAGCACGAACAACGACCCGATGACGATCAGCCCGTCGAGCACGATCACCGTGCGGCTGCGGTAGTTCGGCAGCAGGTCGTCGGCACGGCGCTGCTGGGCCTTGGCGATCACCGCGGCCAGGCAGAGGACCGGCACCATCGTGAACCCGAGCGGCGCGATCGTCGAGGACGGCAGCTGCACGCCCAAGATCTGCTGGCCCCAGATCCACGCGGACAGCCCGACGCTCAGGCTGGTCATCGCCGCGGTCATCCACCGGTCGCGCCGGCGCGCGTAGGCGACGAGGGCCGCGACGGCGAAGACGAGCTGGACCACCTTGTCGATTGCGATACCGATATCGCGCGGCGCGGTAAGGGCGGTGAGGATGGCGACGGCCATGAAGGCGCCGACACATCCCGCGACAACCCAGAACCTCTGCACCCGCTGCTCCTGGTGATCGAAACCCGACCACCGTAGTGACGCCGGCGCGGACTTGTCGAACCGTGTCGGTGCAAGTCACCCGTGGGCGCACCGGATATGGTTCGAACTGTTGTTCGTTCCTGCTTCGGGGAGTTGGCTGGCGTGCGGGTGTTCGGGGTCGACCCCGGTCTGACGAGGTGCGGCTTCGGCGTGGTCGACGGCGGCCCGGGCCGAGTCGTGCGCGCGGTGGCCGTCGATGTCCTGCGCACGCCCGTTGACGCTCCTTTGTCCGTGCGCCTGCACGAGCTGTACGTCGGCGTCTGCGAATGGCTCGACCGCTACGAACCTCAGGTCGTGGCCATCGAACGGGTCTTCGCGCAGCACAACGTCCGCACCGCGATGGGCGTCGCGCAGGCGTCGGGCGTCGTCGCCCTGGCCGCCGCGCAACGGGGCCTGCCGGTCGAGTTCCACACGCCGTCCGAGGTGAAGGCGGCGGTCACGGGGTCCGGCCGCGCGGACAAGGCGCAGGTGACGGCGATGGTGACCAAGCTGCTCGGCCTGAAGGTCGCGCCGAAGCCCGCCGACGCGGCGGACGCGCTGGCGCTCGCCATCTGCCACCACTGGCGCGCGCCGATGCGGTCGCGGCTGGAGGAGGCGCAGGCACGGGCGGCGGAGCTGGCACGGGTGCACAGGGCGAAGCTCGCCGAAGCCGCCAAGCGCGCCAACTAGTCTCGAAGCACGTCATGACCGGAGGAACCAGGTGATCTCGTCACTGCGCGGCCAGGTGCAGCACGTCGGCCTCGACCACGCCGTCGTCGAGGTGGGCGGCGTCGGGTTCGCCGTCCAGGCCACGCCCACCACCCTCGCCGGCCTGCGCCGCGGCGAAGAGGCCGCGCTCGCCACCACGCTGGTCGTGCGCGAGGACAGCCTGACGCTGTTCGGGTTCGCCGACGCCGAGGCCCGCGAGCTCTTCGGCCTGCTGCAGACGGTGAGCGGCATCGGGCCCCGCATCGCGCTGGCCACCCTCGCGGTCCTGGAGCCGGACAAGCTGCGGCACGCGCTCGCCGAGGGCAACATCACCGTGCTGACGCAGGTGCCGGGCATCGGCAAGAAGGGTGCGGAGCGGCTCATCATCGAGCTGCGCGACAAGGTCGGTCAGCTGCCCACGCCGACGACGCCGGCGCACAGCCAGACGCGTGACCACGTCGTGGAGGCGCTTCTCGGGCTCGGGTTCCCGGCCAAGGCCGCCGAGCAGACGGTCGACAGCGTGCTCGCGGACAACCCCGACCAGTCGACGTCCGCCGTGCTGCGCCGTTCGCTCGCCACGCTGGGGCGCAAGTGATGGAGGACGAGCTCAGCCCGTACGTCGCGCCGGCCGAGCGGGACGTCGAGACCAGCCTGCGGCCCGCCGACCTGCACGAGTTCGTCGGCCAGCAGCGGGTGCGGGAGCAGCTCGAGCTCGTCCTGCACGGGGCCATGCGGCGGGGAACCGCGCCGGACCACGTGCTGCTCAGCGGGCCGCCCGGGCTCGGCAAGACCAGCCTCGCGATGATCATCGCGAAGGAGCTCGGCAGCGCCATCCGGATCACCAGCGGGCCCGCGCTCGAACGGGCGGGGGACCTCGCGGCGATGCTGTCGAACCTCGTCGAGGGCGACGTGCTGTTCATCGACGAGATCCACCGCATGGCGCGGCCGGCCGAGGAGATGCTGTACCTCGCGATGGAGGACTTCCGGGTCGACGTCGTCGTCGGCAAGGGACCCGGCGCGACCAG
Organism: Lentzea sp. DG1S-22; assembly: GCF_036321065.1. NCBI lineage: Bacteria > Bacillati > Actinomycetota > Actinomycetes > Pseudonocardiales > Pseudonocardiaceae > Lentzea > Lentzea sp. DG1S-22. The sequence goes on from NZ_CP143276.1 coordinate 8,131,099, forward strand.
CATCCCGCTCGACATCGCGCCGTTCACGCTGGTCGGGGCCACGACGAGGTCCGGCGCGCTCACGGGACCGCTGCGCGACCGGTTCGGCTTCACCGGGCACATGGAGTTCTACAGCCCCGACGAGCTCGACCTCATCGTGAAGCGCAGCGCCAAGATCCTCGGGGTCGACCTCGACGCCGACGGCGCGCTCGAGATCGCCGGGCGCAGCAGGGGCACGCCCCGCATCGCCAACAGGCTGCTGCGCCGCGTGCGGGACTTCGCCGAGGTCAGGGCCGACGGCAGGGTCACGGAGGAGATCGCGCGGCAGGCCCTCGAGGTCTACGACGTCGACCAGCTCGGCCTCGACCGCCTCGACCGCGCGGTCCTCACCGCCCTGGTCAAGAGCTTCAACGGGGGACCGGTCGGCGTGTCCACGCTCGCGGTCGCCGTCGGTGAGGAGCCGACCACGGTCGAAGAGGTGTGCGAACCGTATTTGGTGCGGGCTGGCATGCTGGCCAGGACACCGCGCGGTCGAGTGGCGACGCCCGCCGCGTGGCACCACCTGGGGCTGGAACCGCCCGCCGGTGATCAACTGTGGTGACCTGGCACAATCGGTGAAAGCACCTGGACATATCGGACGTGCGTCGAGGCATGTCCACTTGATCGGAGAATGATGGGCAACCTTTCGTCTTTGATGTTCCCGTTGCTCCTGGTTCTGCTCGCGGTGCCGCTGTTCCTCAGCGCGCGCAAGCAGAAGCGGGCGATGGCCGAGCAGCAGCAGCTGCAGAGCTCGCTCCAGCCGGGGGACAAGGTCATGACGACTTCGGGTCTCTACGGCACCGTCGCCGACGCGAGCCACGACACCACCATCGACATCGAGATCTCCGAGGGTGTCGTCACGCGGTGGCTGCGCGCCGCCATCCGCGAGAAGGTGGCCGAGACCGACGAGGCCGTGGTCGAGGACAAGGCCGACGAGCCCGAGGCCGAGGTGACCACCGCCCCCACCGCACAGGTCGCGGAGCCCCTGGACCACAACGTCAAGAAGTAACCGACGGGCTCGTGACACCTGGAGTTGGCAACTGTGAACACCGCCAACTCCAGGTAGTGACGCGCAGCTCACGCGGCGCGCGTTACGCTGCGCGCTCGGAAACCATCGCTACTAGGAGACGGACGGATCGTGGCACCTCCGGCCGGGCAAATTCGCCCTGCGAAATATCTGGCGAGTTTTGTCCTCATCGTGGTCGCGCTCTACGCCCTGGTGTTCTTCACCGGGAACGGTTCGGCCAAACCCAAGCTCGGAATCGACCTCCAGGGCGGCACGCTCGTCACGCTGACCGCGCGTCAGGAAGACGGGGCCCAGCCCAGCGAGGAAGCGCTCAACCGCGCACGTGACCTCATCGAGGTCCGCGTCAACGGGCTCGGCGTTTCCGGTGCCGAGGTCGTGCGGGACGGCAACAACCTGGTGATCACGGTCCCGGGTGCGGACAGCGAAGGCGCGAAGGGCCTCGGCCAGACCGCTCGCCTCGCGTTCCGCAAGGTCATCGGCCAGCCGGTCCCCGCGGGCGCCGCCCCGAACCCGTCGCAGCCGTCGTCGAGCACCGCGCCGTCCAGCGGTGCGAGCACGCCTCCCGCGACCCCGCCGAGCCAGAGCGCCGGTCAGGCGCCGCCGTCGAGCGGTGCCCCGCAGGGCCGCCCCGCGCCGAACCTGGCCGCGCAGCCGTCCAGCACCCCGCCGAGCAGCGGCGCCGCGCCGTCCAGCAGCGCGAGCACCCCGCCGAGCACGCCGCCCGCCCCCTCCAACATCGACCCGAAGGTCGCGAAGGAGATCCAGGAGGCGAAGGCGCTGCGCCAGAGCACGGACCCGCAGGTCCTGCAGCAGGCCGCGCTCCTGCTCGACTGCACGCAGCCCGACCCCCTGCGCGGCAACGACGACCTGGACAAGCCGCTCGTCACCTGTGACGAGAAGGGCGAGTTCAAGTACACCCTGGCCCCGGTCAACCCTCCCAAGGAGGACACCCAGACCAAGGCCGACGACTACTCGAACTACTCCCGCCTCACCGGTGAGGACATCAACAACGCCGCGGCGAACAACAACCCGAACGGCACCGGCTACGTCGTCAACCTCGACTTCAAGTCCGAGGGCGGCAGCAAGTGGGCCAAGTTCACCTCCGCCAACGTGCAGCAGGCCGTCGCGGTCGTGCTCGACGGCGAGGTCATGTCCGCCCCGACCATCCAGTCGGCCATCGAGGGCGGCTCGACCGAGATCAGCGGCAAGTTCACGCTGAAGGAAGCCCAGAACCTCGCGAACACGCTAAAGTACGGCGCGCTGCCGCTGTCCTTCGACTCGTCCGAGGCGCAGACGGTCTCCCCGACGCTCGGCCTGCAGTCGCTCAAGGCGGGTCTGATCGCCGGCGGCATCGGCCTCGCGCTGGTCTTCGTCTACTGCATGTTCTACTACCGCCTCCTGGGCGTCCTGACGATCCTGTCGCTCGCCCTGTCCGCCGTGATCATCTACGCGGTGCTGGTCCTGCTCGGCCGCCTCATCGGGTTCACGCTCGACCTCGCCGGCATCGCCGGGTTCATCGTCGCGATCGGTATCACCGCGGACTCGTTCATCGTCTTCTTCGAACGACTGAAAGACGAAGTGCGTGAGGGCCGCACGTTCCGTTCGGCCGTCCCGCGCGCATGGGTTCGTTCCCGCCGCACGATCCTCTCGGCCGACGCGGTCAGCTTCATCGCCGCCGCCGTGCTGTACGTGATCGCGGTCGGCCAGGTGAAGGGCTTCGCGTTCACCCTCGGCATGTCGACGGTCCTCGACCTCGTGGTCGTGTTCCTCGTGACGCACCCGCTGGTCGCGATGGCGTCGAAGTCCAAGTTCCTGTCCAACCCGAGCCTGTCCGGCCTGGGCGGTGCCGCCCGCGAGGGCGCCGCGCACCGCGCCGCCACGACCGGCAAGACCACCGCCGTGAAGGGGGCCTGACATGGGCAGCGTGCTCTCGCGCCTCTACGTCGGCAACGGCGCCTTCGACATCGTCGGCAAGCGCCTCCGCTGGTACATCACGTCCAGCATCATCCTGCTGGTCTGCATCGGCTCGATGGTGTTCAACGGCTTCAACCTGGGCATCGACTTCAAGGGCGGCACGAAGATCTCGATGCCGTCGGTCTCGGCCAGCGGCCAGTCCATCTCGACGGGCGCCGTCGAGGACGCGTTCGCCAAGGCGATCCCGGACAAGAAGCCGACCGCCGTGCAGGCCGTCGGTTCCGGTGCCAGCGCGACGATCCAGATCAAGTCGCCCGCGCTGAACATCCAGGAGGTCGCGGCCCTCAAGGCGGGCCTCGCCCAGGACACCCAGCCGCAGGGCGGCCAGTCGGCGATCTCCGACAGCGCCGTCTCCGCGTCCTGGGGCGGTGAGATCAGCGGCAAGGCCCTGTGGGCCCTGTTCTGGTTCTTCGTCGCGGTGACGCTGTTCCTGGTGTTCTACTTCGAGTGGCGCATGGCCGTCGGCGCGCTCGTCGCCGTCTTCCACGACGTCATCATCACCGCGGGCGTGTACTCGCTCATCGGCTTCGAGGTGACGCCGGCGACGGTGATCGGTCTGCTCACGATCCTCGGCTTCTCCCTGTACGACACGGTCGTCGTGTTCGACAAGGTCAAGGAGAACACCCGCGGCCTGCTGGGCCTGACCCGCCGCACCTACGCCGAGGCCGCGAACCTGGCGCTGAACCAGACCCTGATGCGCTCGATCAACACCTCGCTGATCGCGCTCCTCCCGGTCATCGGCCTGCTGGTCGTCGGCGTCGGCATCCTGGGCGTCGGCACGCTGCAGGACCTCGCGCTCGTGCAGCTCGTCGGCATGTTCATCGGTGCCCTGTCCTCGATCTTCATCGCCACCCCGGTGCTGGTGGACCTGAAGATGCGCGACCCGAAGTACATCGCGCAGGCCAAGCGCGTGGCCGCCCGCCGCGCCAAGGCCTCCGGCCCGCAGCCGGCCGAGGGCATCGAGTCGGCCGACGAGGACGCCCTCGCCGCCGACCTGCGCAAGGAAGAGGCGTACGCCGCCGCCGCGTCGGTGCCCCACCGCACCGCCAAGGCAGGCGACGCCCGCCGCCGTCCGACCGGGAAGCGCCAGCGTTGAAATTGGATCGTGCTCTGGGACTGATGCGCGAGGTCCCGGACTTCCCCCGGGCGGGGGTCGTCTTCCGGGACCTCACGCCGGTCCTCGCCGACCCGGACGCCCTGCGCGCCGTGGTCGACGCCCTGCAGGACAAGATCGACGACAGCACCCAGGTGATCGCCGCCATCGAGTCGCGCGGCTTCCTCCTGGGCGCCGCCCTAGGCTACGGCTGGCGCTACGGCGTCGTGCCGCTGCGCAAGCCGGGCAAGCTGCCGGTCGTCGCCGACTCGGTCTCCTACGACCTGGAGTACGGCTCCACGTCGCTGGAACTGCCCGGCGGGGCGATCCAGCCCGGCCAGCGCGTGGTCGTGGTCGACGACGTCCTGGCCACCGGAGGCACCGCCGAGGCCGCCTGCACGCTCGTGGAGCGCGCGGGAGGCATCGTCACGGGTGTCTCGGTGGTGCTGGAGATCGCGGCGCTGGAGGGCCGCTCACGGCTCGCGGGTCGTGACGTCCAGACGCTCGTGACCGTGTAGAGGTCGTGCTTCGGAAGGGCCGGTGACGAGTCGTCGCCGGCCCTTCCGCGTGTCAGCCGCTGACCGGCGTGACGATGAACCGGTAGGCGACCACGACGGTGATCGCCCACAGGAAGTAGAAGATCGGCAACGCCAGCACGACCAGCCGCCACGCCTTCATGCCACCGTGCCCCACCCTCGTCAGCGCGGCGGACGCGCCGAGCCACGGCACCACGCCGAGCAGCAGCGCGCGCAACGCCTCACCACCGCCGTTGACGACCAGGTTGAGCAGGACGATCGCGGCGTACCAGATGCCCGCGAACGCCAGGCAGTGCCAGAGCGGCCGGTGCGAGTGCATGGCGCCAGCCTTCCAGGCGTGCTCGAGCACGCTGCTCACCCCGTCCATCGCCTGGCTCGCGAGCACCCCTTCATCACGCCACCGGCGGAGGGGCCACGAGCGCGGCGCCGATGCTGACGAACACCAGCGTCACGAGCGACGCCGGCGCCGTCACGACCGCGATCTCCCACAGCTTCGGTGCCTTCGCGCGGCGCAGCACCAGCCAGCTCAGGGTGGTCGCGACCACCCAGCCCACCGACGAGCCGATGATCGACCTCGGATCGATGTAGCCAGGGTCGTCGAGGGCGAGGTACGCCATCGTGCCGAGCCACACGAACGTCATGGCGGCGCACCAGAGCAGGGTCCTCACGGGTTCGAGTCTGTCAGGTGCCCCGGCGGTACCGGTCCGGCACGTGACCTTCTTCGCCGGATGTATGTAGAACGGATTTCTTTGGTCCGTTCTCTTGCGTGTTCGCTTACTGCTAATTATGTCGCATATAGAGAGATGTGCACTAACGGCGCCTATAGCGTTTGTCCAGGTTGTTCACCCGAACGTGTGCGCTCTGACGTGCTTTTTCGGCGTGATCTTGCGGTACGGTCGAACGCATGAGCGAACCGGACTTCCGCCTCCTGGCCACCGGCGAACTGCTGAGCGCGGTCGTCGGTGATGTGGTGGGAATTCGCGTTCTCGAGAATTCGATGATGCAGAAGATCGCCGAACTTGAGCGGCGTGGTGCCGCGTCCGAGTTGGGCTATCGGAATGTGGTGCAGGTGCTGCGCCATGCCGTGCGGTGGGACCTGAAGACCGCGCGGCAGTGGGTCGCCCGCGCCGCCAAGCTGGCTCGGGAGGTCACGCCGTCGGGCTCGGTGCTGGAGCCGGAGTTGCCGGCCACCGCCGCCGCGGTCGCGGAGGGGATGCTCTCCGGTGAGCACATCTCGGCGGTCGCCGAGGTGATGGAGGAGTTGCCGCCCGAGGCCGAGCAGCCCGTGGTCGAGTTCGCGTCGCGGCACGAGCCCGCCGCGGTGCGCGCGTTCGGCAAGGAGCTCGCGTACCGGCTCTACCAGCAGGACGAGGAGCCGGGCTCCGCCGAGCAGGTGGCGCCGGTCAACCGGCTGCGCATGCAGTGGAAGGGCGACTGGCTGGAGGTGTCGGCCAAGCTCGACAAGGTCACCGGCGCGAAGTTCGAGGCGATGATCGACCCGCTGGCCAAGCCCCGCCCGGCCACTCCGGAGGAAGGCGTGGACCCGCGTTCGCGCGGCGAGCGGGAAGGCGACGCGTTCGCCGACCTGATCGACCTGGTGCTGCGCGCCGACCTCCTGCCCGAGCACGGCGGCGAGCCGGTCACCCTCACCATGACGATGCCGTACGAGGCCCTGGCGGCGCGGACGGGCTTCGCGACGCTCGACAACCACGTCCGCGTCCCGGCCGCCCTGGTCCGCCGCCTCGCCTGCAACGCGGGCGTGATCCCGGTGGTGCTGGGCGGCCGCTCCGAACCGGTGGACATAGGTCGCAAGAGCAGAACGTTCCCCGCCGCGGTCCGCCGTCTGCTGGTGGCGAGAGACCAGGGCTGCACCTTCCCGGGGTGCGACCGCCCGCCGAAGCACTGCGACGCCCACCACGTCAGGTTCTGGTCGGAGGGCGGCGAGACGTCCGTGCACAACGCGGCCCTCCTGTGCCGCCACCACCACACCTTGATCCACCGAAGCGAGTGGGAGGTGGAGCTCCACAGGGGAGTCCCGACCTTCGTCCCGCCGGCCTGGCTCGACCCGGACCGCACCCCGCGAACGAACACCGCCCACCACGCCGCCCACCACGTCGCGGCTTAGCCCGTGCCACCAGGGCTTTCGAGCACCCGTTTTCACCCGAAGGAGCTGGTTCGTGGAGGAGGGCCAATGCCTACCGTCGGACGAATGACTGCGATGACCTCCACCGCCTACAGCCGGGACCTGGGCGACGAGCTGCGCCGCCTGCGCGAGAAGTTCACGACGCTGACCGGCCACGCCTTCGCCGAACAGCTCGGGTGGGACCCGAGCAAGGTCTCGAACATCGAGAAGGGCAAGGCGCGGGCGAGCGAGATCGACCTGGTGCAGTACCTGATGATGTGTGGCCGGGACAGCGCTCATTTCGAGGCCTTCCGCGAGAGGTACCGCTACGCCTTCGACCCGTACGTGCTGGTCGTGCCGGACAACCTGCGCACGCTCGCGATGGCGGAGGCCCAAGCGCAGAAGATCACCTCTTACGACGGGCTGAGCATGCCCGGTCTCGTTCAGACTCCCGAGTACGCGCGGGCACTGCTCACCGAGGGCGGCAACGAAGCGGCGGAGGACATCGAGAAGTTCGTCCAGCTGCGCGTCGACCGGCAGTCGATCATGAGGCGGTCCAATCCGCCCGAATGCGTCTTCTTCGTGCACGAGCTCGCGTTGAGGCTTCGTGTCGGCGATGCGCGAGTGATGGAGGAGCAGTACCTGCGCCTGCTGTTCCACACCCACGTGGTGCGGATCGTGCCCATGTCCGCCGGTGTCGCCATCGCGATGCGGTCGGCGCGGAGGTTGTTCAGCTTCGAGAAGATGGTGCCGGTCGCCTACAGCGAGAACGACGTCGCCCAAGTGTTCGCGCACGACGGCAAGGCCATCGCGAGCAGCCGTGAGTTCTTCAAGTGGCTGGATGCCCGCGCGCTCGATGGGGAACAATCGAGGAGCATGCTGACGGACTACGTCGGCGGACTCCGAGAGGACCTCCATGACGCTCGACCGGGGCTGGCGTAAGAGCACCTACAGCGGCAGTACGGACAGCGGGACGTGCGTCGAGGTGTCGCTTTCGCGCGACGCCTTGGTGCGTGACTCGAAGGCGACCGGGAGTGACGTCCTGGTGTTCTCGGCCCGCGCCTGGAGGGCGTTCGTGAAGGCCGTCGCCTGATCGGCTCAACGGAAGTTCGGCTCGCGTTCACCGTGTGAGCTGCGCCGCTCAGCGAGCCATCGGAAGTCTCGTCTGCGTTAACGCGTTATCCTCGGTACTCGCGAGACCCGAGGAGCGTGGGGTTGAGTCAAGACACCGAACCCGCTGCGACGGTTGTTCAACCGTCGGCTACCCGGCGTGTGCGCGCCCGCCTGGCGCGGCGCATCACCGCCCAACGTGCGGCCCCGGTGAAGCAGGTCCTCGAACCTCTCGCCGCCGTGCACCGTGACCTCCATCCCAAGGCCGATCTGGCGCTTCTGCAGCACGCGTACGACGTTGCCGAGGAGAAGCACCGCCCGCAGCGCCGCAAGTCCGGCGACCCGTACATCACCCACCCGCTCGCCGTGGCGACGATCCTCGCCGAGCTGGGCATGGACACCACGACGCTGGTGGCCGCGCTGCTGCACGACACCGTGGAAGACACCGACTACTCACTGGGGCAGCTGAAGGACGACTTCGGCGAGGAGGTCGCCCGCCTCGTCGACGGCGTCACGAAGCTCGACAAGGTCAAGCTGGGGGCAGCGGCCGAGGCCGAGACCATCCGCAAGATGGTCATCGCGATGGCGAAGGACCCGCGCGTCCTCGTCATCAAGCTGGCCGACCGGCTGCACAACATGCGCACCATGCGGTTCCTGCCGCCGGAGAAGCAGGCCCGCAAGGCCCGCGAAACGCTCGAAGTGCTCGCACCGCTCGCCCACAGGCTGGGGATGGCGACGGTCAAGTGGGAGCTGGAGGACCTCGCGTTCGCGATCCTGCAGCCCAAGAAGTACGACGAGATCGTCCGCCTGGTCGCGAAGCGCGCGCCGAGCCGCGACACGTACCTGCGTTCGGTCGTCGACGAGCTGAACGGCCAGCTCGAGAGCGCGCGGATCGTGGCGAAGGTCGAGGGCCGGCCGAAGCACTACTACTCGATCAACCAGAAGATGATCGTCCGCGGACGGGAGTTCGACGACATCCACGACCTCGTGGGCGTCCGGATCCTCGTGGACGAGGTGCGTGACTGCTACGCCGCGATGGGCGTCGTGCACGCCGCCTGGCAGCCGATGCCGGGCCGGTTCAAGGACTACATCGCGCAGCCGCGGTTCGGCGTGTACCAGTCGCTGCACACGACCGTCATCGGTCCCGACGGCAAGCCTCTCGAGGTGCAGATCCGCACCCACGAGATGCACCAGCGGGCCGAGTACGGCATCGCGGCGCACTGGCGCTACAAGGAGACCAAGGGCACGCACAACGGCAAGTCCGTCGAGATCGACGAGATGGCGTGGATGCGCCAGCTCCTCGACTGGCAGCGGGAAGCCGCGGACCCCGGCGAGTTCCTCGAGGGGCTGCGCTGGGACCTCGCCGCGCGCGAGATCTTCGTGTTCACCCCCAAGGGTGACGTCGAGACGCTGCCGACGGGCTCCACACCGGTCGACTTCGCCTACGCCGTGCACACCGAGGTCGGTCACCGCTGCATCGGCGCCCGCGTCAACGGGCGTCTCGTCGCCCTGGAGCGCAAGCTCGAGAACGGCGAGGTCGTCGAGATCTTCACCTCCAAGGCGGAGGGCGCGGGCCCGTCCCGCGACTGGCTGAGCTTCGTCGCGTCCCCGCGCGCCAAGGCGAAGATCAAGCAGTGGTTCGCCAAGGAGCGCAAGGAAGAGGCGATCGAGCAGGGCAAGGACGCGATCACCAAGGAGGTCCGGCGCGTCGGGCTCCCGATCCAGCGCCTGGTCTCGGTCGACTCGATGCAGGCCCTCGCGAAGGAACTGCACTACCCGGACATGAGCGCGCTGTACGCGGCGGTCGGCGAGGGGCACACCTCGGCCCGCCACGTCGTGCAACGGCTCGTCGCGCAGCTCGGCGGTGTCGACCACGCCGAGGAGGAGCTGGCCGACCGCGCCACCCCGTCCACGGTCACCCGGCGCCGCCCCACCGGCGACGCGGGCGTGATCGTCAAGGACGCGGGGGACGTGTGGGTGAAGCTCGCCCGCTGCTGCACCCCGGTGCCGGGCGACGACATCCTCGGCTTCGTGACGCGCGGCGGCGGCGTGTCCGTGCACCGCACCGACTGCACGAACGCGGACGAGCTGCTGAAGTCGCCGGAACGCCTGCTCGACGTCGAATGGGCGCCGTCGGCCTCCAGCGTCTTCCTGGTCGCCATCCAGGTGGAGGCGCTCGACCGGCACCGGCTGCTCTCGGACGTCACGAAGGTGCTGGCCGACGAGCGCGTGAACATCCTGTCGGCGTCGGTGACGACGTCGCGCGACAGGGTGGCCGTCAGCCGGTTCTCGTTCGAGATGGGCGACCCGAAGCACCTCGGGCACGTCCTGAAGGCCGTGCGCAGCGTTGAGGGCGTGTACGACGTGTACCGCGTGACGTCGGCGTCGTAGAGCTTCACGGGGAAGGCGCAGGAGCCTCCTGCCGGAATCCGGCAGGAGGCTCCTGTGTCGTGTGCCAGAGTTTGCGGATGCTCGACATCACGGTCAGGACGGAAAACTCGGAGCGGCACGTCCGCGTGTCCGCCGAGGAGCTCGCCGGGCTGGTCCGGCGCATCGGCGGGGAGGGCGACCACTTCCTGGTCCTGCAGCGCGTGCCGGACCTGCCCGACGTCTTCGCGCAGGTCTGGCACGAGACCGGCGGCGACTGGGCGGTGGAGCACCGCGACGGCCGCGGGTACTTCGAGGCGACCGCCGACGGGCCGGACGCGGTGGCCTCGGTGCTCATCGGCTGGGCACGGCAGGAGCCCGGCTGGGACGGCCGGCTGACCTGGTCGCCGCTCGACGCCGGTCCCGCGCGGGTGGTGCCGCCGCTCGACCTCGGCGACGACGAGCGCACGGCGCTGGAGGACCGCGTGCGCGGGGTCCTGGCCGCCGGCTACGCGACCCGCGCCGGGCTGGCGGAGGTCGCCGAGGAGTACCTGGTGACCGGGGACCGGCGGCCGGTGTCGCGCCACCAGGCGCGGGAGCTGGCCGACCGGCTGTGGCTGGAGCGCGTGGCGGAGCAGGCGTCGTGGCGGGGAGAGACCGACCCGGAGCGGCTCACGCGTGCGTTCGAGGCGCTGGACGCCGCCGGGATCACCGCGCGTGAGAACTTCACCTGCTGCCGCACGTGCGGCCAGGCGGAGATCGGTGACGAGGCCGGGCCCGGTGCGCGCGGGTTCGTGTACTTCCACGGCCAGAGCACGCAGGCGGCCGCGGCCGGGCGCGGGCTGACGCTGCACTACGGCGGCTTCGACGACTCGGCCGCGACGACCACGGCCGTGGGGCTCGAGGTCGTGGCCGCGCTCCGGGCCGCAGGGCTCGCGGTCGAGTGGAACCGCGACCCCGGCCGGGCCATCACCGTGACGCCGCTCGACTGGCGCCGCCGCCTGGTCGGGTAGGAAAAAGCGAAAAGGGCCCCGGGAAGGCGAATTCGAGGGGTCGTTGCAACACAGGTGATCAACTGGCTTGGGCCAGGAGCTTGGTCAAGCGCTCGGCTGGGGTGTCCCAGCCGAGCGTTTTGCGTGGGCGGCGGTTGAGTTGTGCGGCGACGGCGGCGAGGTCCTCGGCGCTGTGGACGGTCAGGTCGCTGCCTTTGGGGAAGTACTGGCGTAGCAGGCCGTTGGTGTTCTCGTTGGAGCCGCGTTGCCAGGGGCTGTGCGGGTCGCAGAAGTAGACGGGCGTGCCGGTGGCGACGCTGAACTCGTGGTGACGGCCCATTTCCGAGCCTTGGTCCCAGGTCAGTGACTGGCGCAGATGTGCGGGCAGGGTGCCGATCGTGGTGATCAGGCCGTCGCGGACGGTCTCGGCGTCATGGCGTGCGGGCAGGTGCACGAGCATCACGTAGCGGGTGGCGCGTTCGACCAGGGTGCCGATCGCGGAGGTGCCGCCGCCGCCGATGATCAGATCGCCTTCCCAGTGGCCTGGGACGGCGCGGTCCTCGGCCTCGGCGGGCCGCTCACTGATCATGATCATCGGGTGGGTGAACCGGGGCTGGCGGGCTTCGCCGGTGCGGCGGGGTTTGCGGACGGTGCGTCCGGTGCGCAGCGCGCGGGCCAGCTCGCGGCGTAGTTCGCCGCGGCCTTGCAGGTAGAGCGTCTGGTAGATCGTCTCGTGGGTCACGTGCAGCTCCGGCCGGTCGGGATGGTCGCGGCGCAGCCGGCGGCTGATCTGCTCGGGGCTGAACCGGTCGTCCAGCATGCCCTGCACCCGCTCCCGCAACTCGGGGCAGGCCGTGATCTTGCGCGTCTTCGGACGCGGCCGGCGCCGGTCGGCCCGGTCCTGGGCCGCGTGCGGCCGATAGTCACCCGAGCCGGGATGGGCGTTGCGCTTGATCTCCCGGCTGACCGTGGACGGCGGCCGTCCCAGCTCGGCGGCGATCGACCGCACCCCTCGCCCTGCCCGCAGCAGGTCGGCGATCACGATCCGCTCGTCGAGCGACAGGAACCGGCCCGAAGACGGCGCAGGCCGGACGGCGGGCGGCTGGTCCGCCTTCCGTCCGGCCTGGCTCTTGCGTCCATACCGCCATCGATGCCCGGTCCGCCGGTTGATCCCGACAATCCGGCACGCCTGCGCGGTGCCCACACCCTTCGCCACAAGATCAAGATATTGGCGGCGCTCAGCGACCAGCTTCTTACGTCCCTGCGGCGACCGGTCCTCGCGGATCTCGAACACTGCAACCCCTGAACAACTCAGGTGTTGCAACGACCCTTAGAACCCAAGGGAACCGCTCCCGGGGCCCTTTCACTGTGAAGAACTAGTTCGCGACCAGAGCCGACTTGATGTCGACCGGGGTCTTCGGCTTGCCGTCGCCCTGACCCGGCTGCTGCGAGATCGTGCCGGTCTTCGCGACCTCGTCGACCTTCTTCAGCGACTCCTCGTCGACCGTGCCGAAGACCGTGTAGTCCGGCTTCAGGCTGGCCGCGTCGCCGTAGACGATGAAGAACTGCGAGCCGTTGGTGTTCGGGCCCGAGTTGGCCATGGCGAGCACGCCGCGGCCGTAGGTGAGCTCGGGGTAGGTCTCGTCCTTGAACGAGTAGCCGGGGCCGCCCATGCCGTTGCCGCCGGGGTCACCGCACTGCAGGACCTGGATTCCGGTCACCGTGAGGCGGTGGCACGTCGTGTTGTCGAAGTACTTCTGCTTCGCCAGCTCGACGAAGTTGTTCACGGTGCACGGCGCGAGCGAGCGGTCCAGCGTGAGCTTCAGGTCGCCGATCGAGGTGCCGAGCGTGACGCCGACCGTGCCGGTGGCGGGCTGCTCGCCGTTCGCGGGCGGCGTGTTCTCCTTGGCCGCCGGCTCCTGGCCCTTCGTGTACTCGCAGCTCACCTTCTCGGGCAGCGGCGTGGGCCGCTTGGCGACCTGGTGCAGCGCGGTGGGGATGTTCTCCGCCTTGTCCACCGACTCCTGGGTCGGAGTCTCCGACGCGGAGGCGTCACCGTTGCCGAAGACGTCGTTGGTCGCGAGGAACCACACGCCACCTCCAACGAGCGCAACAACGACGACCGTCGACACGACGGCGATGATGCGACGCTTCTTGGCCCGCTCCTGGCGGTAGACCATCTGACGCTCAAGCTTGCGCTTGGCTGCCGCGCGTCGCTGCTCGTTGGTGGGCACGTGCTCCCTCCCCAGGGACTCATGCGAATAGGGCGGTCGGCTCGGCAGTCTAGGGCCTGGGCATATGAGCTTTGTGTGGTGGCTAGGCTGTGGTTGAACAGGGAGGTCATTTTCGTGCTCGTGATCGGGTTCCCCACCGGGGCGCTCCAGGCGAACTGCTTCGTCCTGGCGGCCGGTGAGGGCGAGCCCTGCGTGATCGTCGACCCCGGTCAGGACGCGGTCGAGCCGATCGAGCAGGCCTTGCGCAAGCACCGCCTCGCGCCTGTGGCCGTGCTGCTCACACACGGGCACTTCGACCACACCTTCTCCGTCGCACCCGTCTGCGACGGCAACGACATCCCCGCGTACATCCACCCGGACGACGTCGAGATGCTCGCCGACCCGCTGAAGGGCATCAGCCGCGAGTCCGCCGCGTTCTTCGGGGGCAACCTCGAGATGCGGGAGCCGTCCGAGGTCCGCACGCTCGACGACGGCGCCGACCTCGACCTCGCCGGGCTGCGCATCACCGTCGACCACACGCCGGGCCATACCGGCGGGTCGGTGATGTTCCGCTCCGGCGCGCAGGAAGGCGGTCGCCTGGTGATCTCGGGTGACACGCTCTTCGCCGGTTCGATCGGACGCACCGACCTGCCGGGTGGCGACCACGCCGCGATGCTGTCGTCTCTGCAGAACAAGGTCATGACCTTGCCCGACGACACTGTGGTGCTGCCCGGCCACGGCCCGACGACGACCATAGGCCGTGAGCGCGTGACGAACCCATACCTGCTGCAACTGCAGGACGCTCCGGCCGCCCCGCACCGAGGACTTTGAGAGACGTGTTTTCCGCACCCAAAGGCGTTCCCGACTACATCCCGCCGACGTCCGCTGCCTTCCTGCACGTCCGGTCGACGCTGACCCGCGCCGCCGAGCTCGCGGGCTACGGCTACGTCGAGCTGCCGGTCTTCGAGGACACGGCGCTGTTCTCGCGCGGCGTCGGCGAGTCCACCGACGTCGTGACGAAGGAGATGTACACCTTCCTCGACCGCGGTGAGCGCTCCATCACCCTGCGCCCCGAGGGCACCGCGGGCGTGATGCGGGCCGTCATCGAGCACAGCCTCGACCGCGGCTCGCTGCCGGCGAAGCTCTACTACGCGGGCCAGTTCTTCCGCGCCGAGGCCCCGCAGGCCGGCCGGTACCGGCAGTTCCACCAGGTCGGCATCGAGGCGATCGGCGTCGACGACCCGGCCCTCGACGCCGAGGTCATCGCCGTCGGCGACGCGGGCTTCCGCGCCCTGGGGCTCACCGGCTACCGGCTGGAGCTCACGTCGCTGGGCGACGCGAACTGCCGTCCGGCGTACCGCGAGAAGCTGCAGGCGTTCCTCGCGGAGCTGCCGCTCGACGACGCGACCCGGCAGCGCGCGGAGCTGAACCCGTTGCGCGTGCTCGACGACAAGCGCCCCGAGGTGCGCGAGATGGTCGCCGAGGCGCCGCTGATGGTCGACAACCTGTGCGACGCGTGCCGCGAGCACTACGAGCTCGTCAAGGGCTACTTGACCGAGCTGGGCGTGAAGTTCGTCGAGAACCCGCGCATGGTCCGCGGCCTCGACTACTACACGAAGACGACGTTCGAGTTCGTCCACGACGGCCTCGGCGCCCAGTCGGGCATCGGCGGCGGCGGGCGCTACGACGGCCTGATGGAGCAGCTCGGCGGCCAGTCGCTGTCCGGCGTCGGCTTCGGCCTCGGCGTCGACCGCGCGCTGCTGGCCGCGCAGGCCGAGGGCGTGCTGCCGGAGTTCTCCCGCGTCGACGTGATCGGCGTGCCGCTCGGCGAGGCCGCCCGTGCCCGCCTGGTCGCGGTGGCCGGCTCGTTGCGCGCGGCGGGGATCCGCACGGACCTCGTCTACGGCGGCCGGTCGATGAAGGCGGGCTTCAAGGCGGCGGACAAGTCGGGCGCGAAGCTCGCGCTCGTGCTCGGCGAGCGCGACCTGGAGGCCGGCGTGGTCGGCCTGAAGACCCTGGCGACCGGTGACCAGATCTCCGTGCCGCTGGCGGACGTGGTCTCCGCGGTGCGCGACGGCCTGCGGGCCTCGGCCCTCGTCGCCGCCGTGCCGGGTGGAGCGGAAGGGCTGGCGTCCGACGCGGGTGCCGACGTGGCCGAGGCGGTGCGGGAGAACCCGTGAGCGACGACAAGCTCGTTCTCGACCTGCTCGACAAGACGACGGTCCGCAAGCGTGCGCGCATGGTGGCGATCGGCGGCATCATGGTCGCCCTCGCCTTCGGCGCCGTCGTCGGCCTGATCGGTGGCCGCTGGCCGGGCGTGATCGCCGCGCTGATCGTGTCGGTGCCGGTGGTCCTGCTGGCGCTGTCCGAGGCCCGCCGCACGGTGTGGCTGCAGGGCACGACCGTCTACGTGCGGGCGTTCGGCACCCGTCAGGTCGACCTGGCCACGGCCGACGGTCTCGACCTCCTGGTGACCGACCTGCGCGGCGCGCGGACCGTCGGGCTGTTCGTGCGCGGCGGCAAGAAGGCGATCAACGTCGCCCTGTCGATGTACGCGGGAACGGGCGGGCGCGAGCTCGGCGTGTACCAGTTGCGCCGGCTGGCCGACGCCGTGGCGGCGCGGGGGGACACGCCCGGACTGGTGTTCTCGGAGCTGCTCGTGGCCCAGCTGCGGGCGGAGGCTCGGGGGCTCTCCGCTGCCGAGCGGCCGCTGTACCGGTTGGGGTCGCTGGCTCCCGCCGGGCGGATGGCGCAGAAGCTGCACCCGGACGCGGTGTCGAAGTTCGTCACCTCGCTGGACTGAGGTCGTCCTCGGGAACGCCCGTCGCGCAGGTCGCGGCGGGCGTTCTGCCGTCTAGGTACCCCAGAGGCCCGAGGGCGGGGCGGGGGAGAGGGTCGCCGTCGCGTCCGTGGTGACCGGCGCGCCCCCGATGAACTTCGTCAGCCCCGTCCCGTGCTCCACCCTTCCCGGGAACGGGTCGCCCGCCGTCGCGCGGGTCAGCTGCTGCATCGGCAGGCCGGTGTGCGAGGCCATGATCACGAAGTTGCCGAAGCGGCGGCCGCGGAAGACGCCGGGCTCGGCGAGCACGCAGACGTGTTCGAAGACCGCGCGCACGGTCGCGCATTGGGCTCGTGCGAACTGCAGGCCGTTGCCGTCGCCGATGTTCGCGGCGTAGATGCCGTCCGGGGCCAGGGCGTCGGAGGCCTGGCGCACGAACTCCACCGACGTCAGGTGCGCGGGGGTGCGGGCGCCGGCGAAGCAGTCGGAGACGATCAGGTCGAACGAACCCGGGCGGGCCTTGACCAGCACCGCGCGGGCGTCGCCCGTCGTGATCCTCACCCGGGGCGGTGGCGGGAGCTCGCGGCGGATGAAGGCGATGAGACCGGCGTCGATCTCGGCCACCTGCTGAGACGCACGAGGCAGTAGATCGGCCACGTAGCGCGCTAGCGTGAGAGCGCCACCACCGAGGTGGAGCACGCGGGAGGGTGCGGTGAGGTCGACGAGGTGACCCAGACGGCGGACGTACTCGAACTCCAGGTACGTCGGATCGTCGAGGTCCACATGCGACTGCGGGGTTCCGTTGACCCGCAACGTCCACGAGTTGCGTCCACCCAGATCGGGGACCAGTTCGGCGACGCCGGAGTCGACCGACTCGGTGATCGCCTCTGTGCCGGGCCGCTGTCTTCCCACCGCTCTATTGTCCCATCGCGTGTGTCAGCTCTGAGGAGGAACCCAAGTGCAGGTCATCGCAGGCGTTCTGCTCGCCCTCGTGGCGTTGATCCACATCTACATCGTGGTCCTGGAGATGTTCCTCTGGACGACGCCGCGCGGGCGCAAGGCGTTCGGCCTGACGCCGGAGTTCGCCCAGGAGTCGAAGGCCCTCGCGGCGAACCAGGGCCTCTACAACGGCTTCCTCGCCGCCGGCCTCATCTACGCGCTCGTCCGGCAGGACTTCGGCGCGTCGGTGCTCTTCACGGTGTTCGTGATCGTCGCCGGCGTCTACGGCACGTTCACCGCTAGTCGGAAGATCTTCTTCGTGCAGGTGGTGCCGGGCGTGCTGGCGCTGCTCTTCGTGCTCTTGGCGCGCTAGGGCGCTCCCACGGCCCCTTGTCGGCGTCGTAGCCGAAGAGGTCGCCCTCGATGCGGGCAGGCCGTGGCTTCGCGGGCTGCGGGGCGGGCTTCCTGGCCTTGACCGTGGGCTTCTCCGGCTCCGGCTCGGGCTCGGGCGCCGGGGCGACCTCCTGGCGCACGGCGACGAGGGCCGCCAGCGCCGTCGTCACCGGGATCGCCGCCACGAGGCCGATGCTGCCCACGAGCGTGCGGACGATCTCCTGCGCGATCTGCTGCGCGGTCAGGATCTCGCCCATCGACCGCCCGGCCAGCGAGATGGCGAGCAGCAACGGCAGCGCGGCACCCGCGTAGGCCATCACGAGCGTGTTCACGACGGACGACATGTGGTCGCGCCCGATTCGCGAGCCCGCCGCGAAGAGCTCGCGCCACGTCAGCTTGTCGTTGGCGCGCCGCAGCTCCCAGACGGCACTGGTCTGCGTGACCGTCACGTCGTCGAGCACTCCCAGCGCGCCGATCAGCGTTCCGGCGAGCAGCAGGCCGCGGGTGTCGATGCCGGTGCCGAGGATCGTGACGAGGTTCGTGGTGTCCTCGTCGAGGCCGGTCAGTTTCGCGGCGGCCGAGAACAGCGCGCCCAGCACGCCGATCAGCGCGAGGCTGACCAGCGTTCCGAGCACGGCGGTGGACGTGCGCGCGGAGATCCCGTGCGTCAGGTACAGCACCATGAACATGATCAGCCCGGCGCCGACCACCGCCACCATCAACGGGTTCTCGCCCGCGAGGATCGACGGCATGATGAACAGCACGAGCACCACGAAGCTCAGCAGCAACGCGCCCAGCGCCGCGAGGCCCTGCCACCGCCCGAGCAGCAGCACGGCCGCGGCGAACAGCAGCGCCAGCACCCAGAGCGACCAGCCGCGCTGGAAGTCGACGATCTGGTACGACTCGGCGGCCTGCGGCTGACTGCCCGCATAGGACAGCACCACCTCGTCGCCGATCCGGAAGCTCGGCGCGCCGGGGCCGTTCACGCTCGGGATCGTGATGCTCTGCCCGTTCGCGGCGCCGTCGGTCATCCGCACGGTGATGGCGACGCACTTCTCGCCGCAGTTCTCGGCGAGGCCCGTGACGACGGCCGCGACCGGCGTCTGGTGCAGCCCGACCTGCGCACCGGTCTTCTGCTCGTGCCCGAACGGGTAGAGCAGCGCAGCGCCGATGATCGTGGCCAGCGCCAGCGGCACCAGCAGCCACATCAGCAACGTGCGCACCCGCTGCGACGCCGGTTCCGCGCTCAGCGCGTGGCTATGCCCGTGACCGTGACCCACGCGCGACATCCTGCCCCATGAGGTGTTCGACCGCAGTGATGGCCGCCGCCAGCCGGTCTTCGGTGAGCTTGAGCCACGGCACGCCACGCCGCGCCAGCTCCTGTTCGAACAGGCCGGTCATCCACTCCCGCAGGTGTTCGCCGTCACGCCAGCCGTCCTGTTCGAACGGAACGCCGACGTGGTCGGTCAGCAGGTACAGGTCCGGTTCGGTGCCGGTGGAGATCTCCGGCCGGAACCCGAGGTAGCGCTCGCCCCACACCGTCGCGGCGAACGCGTCGTTGTCCGCGACGACGAGCGGCGCGGTCTCGGCGCGGATGCGGCGTTCCTGTTCGCGCGCAACGTCCTCGAAGTCGCCGAGCGTCCACACCAGACCGTCCACGGTGGCCGCCGGGTCGAACGCCCGCGCGGCCGCCAGCTTGTGCTCGGTGTGCTCGCGGCCGTACTCGGCGATCCACGGAGCCCCGAAGTGCCGGGCGAGCTGCTTCGACAGGGTCGTCGTGCCGGTGCTCTCCGCGCCGAGGACCACGACCTTCCAGCCGAGCCCGCGCCGGGTGGCGGGGGAGAGGTGGTGCCAGTTCGCGACCGGGTCGGTGCGCACCGCCGTGCCGGACACGGCGTGCGTGAGGCGGTCGAGGTCGACGAGCACGTGCTGCGCGCCGAGCCGCCGAGCCAGTTCGTCGCCGTACTTCTCGCTGGAGAACACGACGTCGACCGGCGCGGCGGACGGGTCGCCGTCCGCGATCGCGCGCCTGGCCAGCACCGCGCGCGTCAGGGCGACGTGCAGCTCCCAGATCTCGTCGGAGTCGAAGTCCACCGGGTGGTCGTCGAGGTCGCCGACGATCCGCACGCCCGGAGTCGCCGCGTGCGTCTCCGCGAGCCAGCGCACGCGGTGGTCGAGTGGAATCGTCTCGGACGTCGCCGCCAGCACCGTCACGGTCGTGCGACGGCTGCGGGAGGCCGCCGTCTCGATGAGGTGATGGTGCCCGTTGTGCGGTGGGTAGAACTTTCCGAGGACGAGCGCGTGGTCGAATTCCTTCACGCCCGCACCTCATTGCTCTTGAGGTCCTTTGTCCAATTGCGCAACCCGAGCACGCACAGCACCATGAACCCCACGTACAACACCGCTGTCAAATACAGTTCCTTGTACGCGTAGAGCGGCACGTAAATCACGTCCGCGGCGATCCACAGCCACCAGCACTCGACCTTCTTGCGCGCCTGCCCCCACGTCGCGAGCAGCGACAGCACGGTCGTGATCGCGTCCCAGAACGGCACCGTGGACTCGGTGAACGTGACGAGAACCCAGTGCAGCAGACCGGTTCCGAGGACGCCGGCGACCGCGAGCCAGAGCCACTGGGGCGTCGTGGTGCGGCTGACGTGCAGCGTCGAGTGCTGCTCGCCGCCGCGCACCCACGCCCACCAGCCGTAGACCGCGAGTGCCATGTAGACGATCTGCAGGCCCGAGTCGGCGTACAGGCCGCTGCCCCAGAACAGCACGAGGAACGCGATGTTGTTGGCAATGCCGATGGGCCAGTTCCAGGGGTTTTGCCGGGCGACGAGCCATACGCACAGTGCGCCGGTGACAAAGCCTGCTACCTCAACGGGTGACACGTGCACTCCTTGACCGCTGTTCGAACATGTGTTCGAATCGATGCTGTGCGATGGGACGGGCAGAAACTCGAGGCAGAGCCGCAGCAGGCACTACCGGGGCTACCGGGACTGGTGCGCAGCGTACGAACTCCTGAGTTCGCGGACGTGGTGTTCCACGAGGTCCGCGCCAAATCCGTGCTCAACGGGGTACCGGGGTCGTCGCTGCCCTTCTCGTGGACGGTCAACCCGTACCGCGGCTGCTCGCACGCCTGCACGTACTGCCTGGCGGGCGACACGCCGATCCTCATGGGCAACGGTCGCACGAAACCGTTGTCCCAGCTGAGGGAGGGCGATGAGATCTACGGCACCGAGCTCGTCGGCAACTACCGGCGCTACAAGCTCACGACCGTTCTCGCGCACTGGGAGACGCGCAAGCAGGCGTACCGGCTGACGCTGGAGGACGGCACGACCGTCGTCGCCTCCGGCGACCACCGCTTCCTCACCGACCGCGGCTGGAAGCACGTCACGGGCGACACCGCCGGCACCGGCCGCCGCCCGCACCTCACGACCGGCAACAAGCTGATGGGCACGGGGGCTTTCGTCGAGCAGCCCACCGTGACCGACGACTACCGCCGCGGCTACCTGCGCGGCATGGTGGACGACGAGACCGAGTTCCACATCCCCCTGGCCGACATCGAGGCCATGGAGCGCACGCAGGAGTACCTCGACTACTTCGGCGTGCGAGAAGGGAGGGGATTTCTGCACCAGGTGCGCGAGCTAGCGCACTGGCAGATAGCCCCGAACCCCGACTGGCTCAAGGGATTCCTGGCCGGCGCGTTCGACTACCTCGGGACCTGCTCGCGCAGCATCCTGCGGCTGTCCACGCGCAACGCCACCGTTCTGGAAGCGATCTGCCTGGCTCTCAAGCACTTCGACTTCGACTTCGCGATCGAGGAGCTGCGCCGCCGTCGTGGCGTGCGGGTCGTGCGGCTGCGCGGCGGGCTGAGGGAGAACCTGCGCTTCTTCCACACCGTCGACCCGGCGATCACCCGCAAGCGCGACATCGACGGCGTGGCCATCAAGTCGCAGCAGCCGCTCGGCGTCGTGTCCGTGGAACCGCTGGGGGAGATGACCCTCTACGACATCTCGACCGGCACGGCGGACTTCATCGCGAACGGCGTCGTGTCGCACAACTGCTTCGCCCGCAAGACGCACTCGTACCTGGATCTCGGCACCGGCGAGGACTTCGACAACCAGCTGATCGTCAAGGTCAACGCGGGCGAGGTGCTGTCGCGCCAGCTGCGGTCGCCGAAGTGGAAGCAGGAGCACGTCGCGCTCGGCACCAACACCGATCCGTACCAGCGGGCGGAGGGGCGGTACGCCTTGATGCCAGGGATCATCGAGGCGCTGACCGCCTCCCGCACGCCCTTCTCGATCCTCACGAAGGGCACGCTGCTGGCACGGGACCTGCCGCTGCTGTCCGCCGCGGCCGAGGTCGTGCCGGTCGGGATCGCGGTGTCGCTCGCGCTGATGGACAGGGACCTGCACAAGTCGCTGGAGCCCGGCACCCCCACGCCGGCCGCGCGGCTGGAGCTGGTGCGGAAGGTGCGCGACGCGGGCTTGCCGTGCGGTGTCTTCGTGGCACCGGTGCTGCCCGAGCTGACGGATTCCGTGGAGCAGCTGGACTTCCTGCTGGAGCAGATCGCGGCCGCCGGTGCGACGGGCGTGACCGTGCTGCCGCTGCACCTGCGTCCCGGCGCGAAGGAGTGGTTCGCCGCATGGCTGCGGCGCGAGCACCCGGACCTCGTCGAGACCTACCGGTACCTGTACGGCACTCGGTCCTATGTGGACAGGCGCTACCGCGACCGCCTCGCGGCGCGGGTGGTCCCGTTGGTCGAGAAGCACGGCCTGGCGCCGCGCGGACGGTCCGCCGACGCCGTCACCGGGGTTCCCGGTGACGACGAGGGCGTGTGGCCCGACGGCAGCCTGCCCGTGGGCGTTCCGGCGCCGCGCGTGGACCAGGAACAGCTCAGCCTGCTGTGATGTCGGCGAGTTCCGGCTCGCTCAGGTGGAGGACCTCGAAGACACCCTCTTCCCCGGGGTGTTCCTCCCGCAGCTCGAAGCGCACGACCTCCCACGTGCGCGGATCGACGCCCACGGCCGCCGAGTGCAGGCCGGGCGACTCGCGGAGCTCGATCCCCGCCACCACGTCGATCGGGTTCGCCTCCGGTGCGAGCCTCGTGATCGTCCGCGCCGCGTACCTCGCCGTGGCCGCGCCACCCCGCAGGAACGCCACGCCCGGCCAGTGCCGCACCTCCGGCCGGCCGAAGTCCGCGAGGATCGCCTGGAAACCACCTCCGCGGTAGAGGAAGTTCGCCATCCCCGCCGAGGTGTTCCAGACGTAGAACGGCGCGTACGTCGTGTCGCGGATGAGGTACGCCTTGAACCCCAGGCCTTCGAACCGGTCGAGCGCGTGACCGCGGGTGCGGACGCGTTCCCGGACGACGTCCATGTCGTAGTTCGACGGCAACCTGATCTCGTACTGCATTGCGATCATGCTTCTGTTGTACCTACGCCCAGCCGCCCTGGACCATCGTCTGGAACTTCCACTCGCCGTCCACGCGCGTGAGCAGGTCGCCGTAGCGCACCGTGATCCCGTTGATCGTGCCGTCGGTGATCACGAAGACCAGGTTGTCGTTGATGAAGTGCGGCGTCCTGGTGGACTCCATCTGCACCTCGCCTCCCAGTTGCGCCCCCATCTGCTCGATGAACGTCGCGCGGTCCCACGACGTCGCCGATCCGTCGGTGACCGTGTTGATCGGGAACAGGGCCATGTCGGCCATCGCCTCGACGTCGCCCGCGACCGCGAGCGCGTCCCACTTCTCGAACCACTGCATGACCTCGTCGTACGACATACCGTACATCGTACGGAACTTAGCGCGATCCGACCACCGCATTGGTGTCTTCGCTGGTCACGAGCTTGGTGGTGAGGCCGGCGGCGGTGAAGGCGGCCAGTGCGGCCGGTGCCTGGCGCTCGCTGGTCTCGCTCAGCAGGTGCCCGCCGGGGCGCAGCCAGTGCGCCGCCTGGGCGGCGACGCGGCGCAGGACCTCCAGGCCGTCCGCGCCGCCGTCGAGTGCCACGCGCGCCTCGTGGTCGCGTGCCTCGACCGGCATGAACGCGATGTCGTCGGTCGGCACGTACGGGACGTTGGCGACGACGACGTCGATGTGTCCGCGCAGGTGCGTGGGCAGTGCGTCGAACAGATCTCCTTCGAACACGTTCGTGAGGTTCTTGCGCGCGCACGCCACCGCCACGGGGTCGATGTCGGCGGCGTAGACGGTGGCGGTGGGGAGTCGGTGCTGGAGCACCGCGCCGACCGCGCCGGAGCCGCAGCACAGGTCGACCACCACGCCCGGCTTGAGGTCGGTGGCGAGGTCCACGAGCAGTTCGGTGCGGTGGCGCGGCACGAACACGCCCTTGGTGACGACGATCCGCTGCCCGCAGAACACCGCCCAGCCGACGACGTGTTCCAGCGGCAGCCCGGCTACTCGCTGGGCGACCAGCTCTTCCAGGTGGTGCGGGCCGGTGGCGGCTTCTTCGAGGAGGGCGGCCTCGTCCTCGGCGAACACGCAGCCGGCGGCCCTCAGTCGTTCCACGATGCTCATCGGGGCGGACGGTACTCGCGACATTTACAAGCAGTCTTGACTGTTTGTTAGTTCGGCGGGAACACTCGGCGGCGTGGAGACGAGGCAGCGCCAGGCCGACCGCAGCCGCGAGACCAAGCGGAAGCTGATGGAGGCGACCGTCGAGTGCCTGGTGGAACGCGGCTGGTCCGGCACGACGACGACCGAGGTGGCCGAGCGGGCCGGGGTGTCGCGCGGCGCGCAGCTGCACCACTTCCGCACGCGCGGGGAGCTGGTGGCCGCGGCGGTGGAGCACGTGGGCGCGGAGAGCGTCGAGGTGCTCAAGCGGCGTGCCGAGATCGCCGAGAAGAGCACGCACGCCGTGGTCGAGCTGATCGCGGACTTCCACGCCAGCGACCTGTTCACCGCCGCCCTGGAGCTGTGGGTGGCCGCGCGGACCGATCCCGAGCTGCGCGAGCAGGTGCTCGAGCTGCAGGCACGGCTGGGGCGCGAGGTGTACGGGCTGGCGCTGGAGCTGCTCGACGTGGGCGACAGCCGGCCCGGTGTGAAGGACGCGGTGCAGGCAACCCTTGATCTCGTGCGCGGGCTGGCGCTCGCCAACCAGCTCGCCGACGACGCCAAGCGCCGGGCGCACGTGGTGCGCTACTGGGCGCGGATGCTGGAGGAGCAGCTGTGATCACGGAACTGCTGGCCGACCTCGACGCGGAGTCGCGGGACCTCGACGCGCTCGTCGACGGGGCCGACCGGACCCTGCCGACCCCGGCGGAGGGCTGGACGATCGGCCACCAGATCGGCCATCTCATGTGGACGGACAAGGCGGCCGTGCTCGCGATCACCGATCCCGAGGCGTTCCAGGCGCAGCCGCTGACCGCCGACATCGTGGACCGCACGGCGGCGGAGGCGGCGGCGCTGCCGGACCTGCTGGAGCTGTGGCGCGACAGCAGGAGGTCGTTGCGGGAGCACCTCGCGCGGGCCACGGGGAAGATCGTCTGGTTCGGGCCGCCGATGAGCCCGGCGTCGATGGCCACCGCGCGGATCATGGAGACCTGGGCGCACGGGCAGGACGTCGCCGACGCGCTCGGGGTCGTGCGGGAACCGACGTCGCGGATCAGGCACGTCTGCCACCTCGGTGTGCGGACCATGGGGTTCGCCTTCCTGCTCAACGGGCTGGCGGCGCCGGACGCCGAGGTGCGGGTCGAACTGACCGGACCCGGCGGCGAGTCGTGGACGTGGGGTCCCGAGGACGCGGAGAACCGGGTCTGGGGGCCGGCGCTCGACTTCGCGTGGCTCGTGACGCAGCGGCGCAACCGCGCGCAGCTCGCGGTCGAGGCCGCAGGGCCGGTGGCGCAGGAGTGGCTGCCGATCGCGCAGGCCTTCGCCGGGCCGCCCGGAGGTGGCCGGTGATCCGGATCGGCAACGCCTCCGGTTTCTACGGCGACCGGCTGTCGGCGGTGCGCGAGCAGCTGGAGGGCGGTGACCTCGACGTCCTGACCGGCGACTACCTCGCCGAGCTGACCATGCTGATCCTCGGCCGCGACCGCGTGAAGGACCCTTCGCTCGGCTACGCGAAGACGTTCCTGCGGCAGATGGAGGACTGCCTCGCGCTCGCGCTCGACCGCGGCGTCAAGATCGTGGTCAACGCCGGTGGCCTGAACCCGGAAGGCCTCGCGCGCAAGCTCGACGCCAAGGTCGGGTACGTCACCGGTGACGACCTGAAGGAGCTGTTCCCGCAAGCGCTGACCGCCAACGCCTACCTCGGCGCGTGGGAGATCGCGGAGTGCCTGCGGCAGGGGGCTCAGGTCGTGGTCACCGGGCGGGTCACCGACGCGAGCCTCGTCGTGGGACCCGCGGCGGCGCACTTCGGGTGGGCCCGTGACGACTGGGACCGGCTGGCCGGGGCGACGGTGGCGGGTCACGTGCTGGAGTGCGGCACGCAGGCCACCGGCGGCAACTACTCGTTCTTCACCGAGATCGACGTGACGCGGCCGGGGTTCCCGATCGCGGAGGTCGACGAGGACGGGTCGTCGCTGATCACCAAGCACGACGGCACGGGCGGCGCGGTCACCGTCGACACCGTGACGGCGCAGCTGCTGTACGAGATCGGGGCGCCGGAGTACCTGGGACCGGACGTCACCACGCACTTCGACACGATCCGGCTGGACGCGCACGAGCGCGGGGTCAGGATCAGCGGGGTGCGGGGGTCTCCGCCGCCGGACACGCTGAAGGTCTGCCTGAACACGCTGGGCGGTTTCCGGAACTCGACGACGTTCGTCCTCACCGGGCTGGACGTGGAGGAGAAGGCCTCGCTGGTGAGACGCCAGCTCGTCGACGCCATCGGCGAGGAGGGCCTGACCTGGACGCTGGCGCGCACCGACCGTCGGGACGCGGCGACGGAGGAGCAGGCGAGCGCGTTGCTGCACGTGACGATCAAGACGGCGGATCCCCAGCGGGCCAAGGGGTTCAGCCGGGCCGCGATCGAGCTGGCGCTGGCGAGCTATCCCGGGTTCCACGTCACCGCACCGCCCGGCGACGGCACGCCGTTCGGGGTGTACCAGGCCGCGTACGTGCACCGTGACGAGGTCAGCGCGAAGGCGGTGCTGCTGTGAAGCGGCCGTTGGGAACGATCGCCGGTGCGCGCAGCGGGGACAAGGGCGGCGACGCGAACCTCGGTGTGTGGGTGCGGTCGGACGCCGCTTACGACTGGCTGACCGGCTTCCTGACGGTCGAGAGGCTGAAGGAGCTGCTGCCGGAGGCCGGTGAGGTCAGCCGGTACGAGCTGCCGAACCTGCGGGCGCTCAACTTCGTGCTGCACGGCCTGCTCGGCGACGGGGTGGCGAGCAGCACGCGGTTCGACCCGCAGGCCAAGGCGCTGGGCGAGTGGCTGCGCAGCAGGGAAGTGGAGATCCCGGAGGAGCTCCTGTGATCACGAAAGACCTGTACGAGCGCAAGGAGCTCAGGGAGCTCGTCCGCGACTTCACGCGCAGGGAGGTCGCGCCGCACCTCGACCGGTGGGAACGCGACGGCGAGGTCCCGCGCGAGCTGCACCGCAAGGCGGCGGAGCTCGACCTGCTCGGCATCGGGTTCGAGCACGGCGACCTCCTCGACACGGTCGCGCTGACCGAGGAGGTCATCCAGAACGGCGGTTCGTCCGGCGTGATGGCCGCGCTGTTCACCCTCGGCATCGCGATCCCGCACATCTGGCAGACGAAGAACGACGACCTGGTCGAGCGGTTCGCGAAGCCCGCCATCCGGGGCGAGAAGATCGGCAGCCTCGCCGTCACCGAGCCCGGTGCCGGCTCTGACGTCGCGGCCCTGCGGACGACGGCGGTCCGGGACGGCGACCACTACGTCGTCAACGGCGAGAAGACGTTCATCACCTCGGGCTGCCGCGCGGACTTCGTCACGGTCGCCGTGCGGACCGGGGAGAAGGGCTACCAGGGCATCTCGCTGCTGGTGGTCGAGGACGGGTTCACCCGCCGCAAGCTCGACAAGATGGGCTGGCACTGCAGCGACACCGCCGAGCTGCACTTCGACGACGTGCGCGTGCCGGCGGGGAACCTGGTGGGCGAGGAGAACCAGGGCTTCGTCCTCATCATGCGGCAGTTCCAGGTCGAGCGGATCACGATGGCGGTCCAGGCCTACGCGACGGCGCAACGGGCGCTCGACCTCACCGTCGAGTGGGTCCGCAACCGGGAGACGTTCGGCAAGCCGCTGATCAAACGCCAGGTGGTCAGCCACAGGCTCGCCGAGATGGCGCAGAAGACCGACCTGGCGCGGACGTACACGCGGGAGGTCGCCGCGCGGATCAACCGCGGCGAGGACTGCGTCACCGAGGTCTGCTTCGCGAAGAACGCCGCCGTGCAGGCCTGTTCCGAGGTCGTCGACGCAGCGGTGCAGCTGCACGGCGGCATGGGCTACATGCGGGAGTCCGAAGTGGAGCGCCACTACCGCGACGCCCGCATCCTCGGCATCGGGGGCGGGGCGAGTGAAGTGATGACCGAGCTCGCGGCACGACGATTGGGGTTCGCCTGATGGGCAACAGGGAGGCGCTGCTCGCGAAGATCGCGCAGCTGGACGCCGAGCACGCCAAAGCGCTCGCCGGAGGGGGGCCGAAGTACGTCGAACGGCACCACAGGCGCGGCAAGCTGCTCGCCCGCGAACGGGTCGAGCTGCTGGTCGACGAGGACAGCCCGTTCCTGGAGCTGTCGCCCCTGGCGGCCTGGGGCACCGACTTCCCCGTGGGCGCCTCGGTCGTCACGGGGATCGGGCGGATCGAGGGCGTCGAGTGCGTGATCGTCGCGAACGACCCGACGGTGCGGGGCGGGTCGTCGAACCCGTACACGCTGCGCAAGTCGTTGCGGGCCAACGACATCGCGTTGCAGAACCGGCTGCCGCTGGTCAGCCTCGTCGAGTCCGGCGGCGCCGACCTGCCGACGCAGAGCGAGATCTTCATCCCGGGCGGCCGGGCGTTCCGCGACCTGACCAGGCTCTCCGCCGCGGGCATCCCGACGATCACCGCCGTGTTCGGCAACGCGACGGCCGGTGGCGCGTACGTACCGGGCATGTCCGACTACGTGATCATGGTCAAGGACCGCTCGAAGGTGTTCCTCGGTGGTCCTCCGCTGGTCAAGATGGCGACCGGTGAGGACGCCGACGACGAGTCGCTGGGCGGCGCGCTGATGCACGGCGCCACCTCCGGCCTCGCGGACTTCGTGGCCGAGGACGAGCCCGACGCCATCCGGCTGGCCCGCCGGGTCGTGGCCCGGCTGAACTGGCGCAAGCAGGGCCCGCGGCCGGCGCCCGTCGAAGAGCCGCTGTTCGACGCCGAGAGCATCCTCGACCTCGTCTCCGAGGACCAGCGGGTGCCCTTCGACCCGCGCGACGTCATCGCGCGGCTGGTCGACGGGTCGCGGTTCGACGAGTTCAAACCGTTGTACGGCACCAGCCTCGTCACCGGCTGGGCCCGCGTCCACGGCTACCCCGTCGGCATCCTCGCCAACGCACGCGGTGTGCTCTTCAGCGAGGAGTCGCAGAAGGCCACGCAGTTCATCCAGCTCGCGAACTCCAGCGACACGCCGCTGGTCTTCCTGCAGAACACCACGGGCTACATGGTCGGCGCGCAGTACGAGCAGGGCGGCATCGTCAAGCACGGCTCGATGATGATCAACGCCGTCTCGAACAGCCGGGTGCCGCACCTGACGATCACGATGGGCGCCTCCTACGGCGCCGGCAACTACGGCATGTGCGGCCGCGCGTACGACCCGCGGTTCCTCTTCACCTGGCCCAACGCCAAGTCCGCCGTGATGGGGCCCGCGCAGCTCGCGGGCGTGCTGTCGATCGTGGGACGGCAGGCCGCCGCGGCGAAGGGGCAGGAGTACGACGAGGAGCACGACGCCGCCATGCGCAAGATGGTGGAGGCGCAGATCGAGGAGCAGTCGCTCGCGCCGTTCCTGTCCGGCAAGCTCTACGACGACGGCGTGATCGACCCGCGCGACACCAGGACCGTGCTCGCCCTCTGCCTCTCCGCTGTCCACAGCGGACCGATCAAGGGCGCCGACGGCTTCGGCGTCTTCCGGATGTGATCGACGTGATCAAGACACTCCTGATCGCCAACCGGGGCGAGATCGCCCGCCGGATCATCCGCACCTGCCGGGACAGCGGGATCCGCGCGGTCGCCGTCTTCTCCGATCCCGACGCGGACTCCCCGCACGTCCGGGAGGCCGACCTCGCGGTCCGGCTGCCGGGTGCGTCGCCCGCGGAGACCTACCTGCGCGCCGGCCTGCTCGTCGAGGCGGCCCTGCGAGCCGGCGCGGACGCCGTCCACCCCGGCTACGGCTTCCTGTCCGAGAACGCGGACTTCGCGCGGGAGGTGCAGGCGGCGGGACTGACCTGGGTCGGCCCCGAGCCGGACTCGATCGAGGCGATGGGTTCCAAGGTCGCCGCGAAGAAGCGGATGGCCGCCGCGGGCGTGCCCACGCTGCCCGAGCTGGACCCCGAGACCGTCACCGAGTTCCCGGTGCTGATCAAGGCGTCGGCCGGGGGCGGTGGCCGCGGCATGCGGATCGTCCGCGAGGAGGCCGGGTTCGCCGACGCTCTCGCGAGTGCGCGGCGCGAGGCCGAATCCGCGTTCGGCGACCCGACGGTGTTCTGCGAGCCCTTGCTGGAGCACGCGCGGCACGTCGAGGTGCAGGTCCTCGCGGACAGGCACGGCACGGTGTGGGTGCTCGGGGAACGCGAGTGCTCGATCCAGCGCCGCCACCAGAAGATCGTCGAGGAGTCGCCCAGCCCCGCGGTGACCGCCGAGGTGCGCGAGCGCCTGTTCGCCGCGGCGACGGCGGCGGCCGAGTCGATCGGGTACGTCGGCGCGGGCACCGTCGAGTTCCTGCTCGAGGGCGACGACTTCCACTTCCTGGAGGTCAACACGCGCCTGCAGGTCGAGCACCCGGTGACGGAACTGGTCCACGGCGTCGACCTCGTCGACTGGCAGCTGCGGATCGCCGAGGGGGCCGAGCTTCCCGCGCAGGCACCGCCACCGCGGGGCCACGCGATCGAGGTCCGCCTGTACGCCGAGGACCCCGCGCACGACTGGCGTCCCGCGAGCGGCACGCTGCACCGGTTCCACGTGCCCGGCGACGTCCGGCTGGACAGCGGCGTCGAGGACGGTTCGGTCGTCTCCGTGCACTACGACCCGATGCTGGCGAAGGTGATCGCGTACGCACCGACGCGCAGCGCCGCCGCCCGCAAGCTCGCGGCGGCGCTGGAGAGCGCGCGGATCCACGGCCTGGTCACGAACCGCCGGCTGCTCGTGGACGTCCTGCGCCACGACGCCTTCCTCCGCGGGGACACGCACACCGGGTTCCTGACCGAGCACGACTTCACCGGGACCGTTGACCCGCAACCGTTTGCGCTCGCCGCGGCGCTCGCCCAGGCGGCCACGCGCCGGATCGGGACGCTGCCCCTCGGCTGGCGCAACGTGCGGTCGCAGTGGCCGAAGGCGCGGTTCCTGCACGGCGAGGAGCTGGTCGAGGTCGAGTACGACCCGGAGCAGGCCACCGCGGACACCGTGGTGCTCGACCTGGACGGCGTGCGGGTCCCGTTCCACGTGGCCCGCTACGGGGACCTGGTGGAGGTCGACTCGCCGCGCGGGTCGGTGAGCCTCACGGTCGTGCCGCGCTTCCCCGAGCCGGAGGCGAGGCTCGCGCCGGGCGCGACCGCCGCGCCGATGCCCGGAACCGTGGTCCGGGTGAGCGTCGCGCAGGGCGACGTGGTCGAGGCCGGTGCCGAGTTGCTGGTGCTGGAAGCGATGAAGATGGAACACCGCGTGCTCGCGACCGGCGCGGGCACGGTCACCGAACTGCTCGTGGAGAACGCCCAGCAGGTCAACGCCGGAGACGTCCTGGTCGTAGTGGAGGAACAGTGAGCTTCGTCGAGTCCGCAGAGCGGATCGCGCTGCGCAAGGCGGTCGCCGAGTTCGGTGCGAAGTACGGCCACGAGTACTTCACGGCCAAGGCCAGGGCGGGGGAGAAGACCACCGAGCTGTGGGAGGAGGCCGGCAGGCTCGGCTACCTCGGCGTCGCGGTGCCGGAGGAGTACGGCGGCGGTGGTGGCGGCATCGGCGACCTCGCGGCGGTGTGCGAGGAGCTGGCGGCGGCGGGATGCCCGTTGCTGCTCATGGTGGTCTCCCCGGCGATCTGCGCGACGGTGATCGCGCGGTTCGGCACGGACGGGCAGAAGACCAAGTGGCTGCCCGGTTTCGCGGACGGCACGCTGAAGATGGCGTTCGCGATCACCGAGCCGGACGCCGGGTCCAACGCGCACAAGCTGAAGACGAACGTCCGCCGCGACGGCGACGACTGGGTCCTCAAGGGCACCAAGACCTACATCTCCGGCGTCGACGAGGTCGACGCCGTGCTCGTCGTCGCGATCCAGAAGACCGGACCGGTGCTCGTCGTCGTCCCGACCGACGCCGAGGGCTTCACCCGGCAAGAGATCGACATGGACCTGTTCATGCCGGAGAAGCAGTTCACGCTGTTCTTCGACGACGTCCGGCTGCCGTCCGACGCCGTAGTCGGCTCGCCCGACCAGGGACTGCTGCAGGTCTTCGCCGGGCTCAACCCCGAGCGGATCATGGGCGCGAGCATGGGAACCGGGTCGGCGCGGCTCGCCATCGCCAAGGCGGTCGAGTACGCCCGGCAGCGCACGGTCTGGGACACCCCGATCGGCTCGCACCAGGGGCTCGCGCACCCGCTGGCGAAGATCCACGTCGAGGTCGAGCTCGCCCGGCTGATGACGCAGAAGGCCGCCGCGCTCTACGACTCCGGTCACGACAGGGAGGCGGGAGAGGCCGCGAACATGGCCAAGTACGCGGCGGGCGAGGCCGTCGCGGCGGCCGTCGACCAGGCGATCCAGATCCACGGCGGCAACGGCCTGAGCCGCGAGTTCGGGCTCGCGTCGATGCTCGCGTCGTCCCGCCTTTCCCGCATCGCGCCCGTGTCGCGCGAGATGGTGCTCAACTTCGTCGCGCAGAACTCGCTGAAGCTGCCCCGCTCGTACTGACACACTGCGGGGCATGGGGACTTTCAGGAACGCGGACGGCGCCGCCCTCGCCTACCACGGCGAGGCCGGCGACCCGTTGATCTGCCTGCCGGGCGGGCCGATGCAGGCGTCGTCCTACCTGGGCGGGCTGCCGCTGCGGGACGTGGTCCGGCTCGACCTGCGCGGCACCGGGGAATCGGAGAAGACGGGCCACTACCGCGTCGACCGCCAGGTGCACGACGTCGACGCGCTGCGCGGGCACCTCGGCCTCGACCGGATCAGGCTGCTCGGCCACTCGGCGGGCGCCACGCTCGCCGTCCTCTACGCCGTGCGTTTTCCCGAGAGGGTCGAGGAACTCGTGCTCGTCGCGCCCAGCCCGCGCGTCGTCGGCGTCGACGTCACCGACGCCGACCGCCGGGAGGTGGCCCTGGCGCGCAGCGGTGAGCCCTGGTACGCCGAGGCGGTCAAGGGGTTCGAGGAGATCTGGGCGGGCAGGGTGACGCCCGAGGCGTTCGCGAAGATCAGCCCGTTCTTCCACGGGCGCTGGGACGACGCGGCCCGCGCGCTGGACGACCACCCGCGCAACCCCGAAGCCGCGGCGGAGTACTACGCCGACGGCGCCTTCGACACCGCCCGCGTCCGCGAGGAGCTCGCCGGGCTCGACGTGCCGGTGCTCCTGGTCGCCGGTGAGGTCGACGTCTCGCTCCCGCCCCGGCGCGCGCGGGAGTTCGCGGACCTCTTCCCGCGCGCGACGCTCGTCGTGCAGCCCGCGGCCGGTCACTTCCCCTGGGTGGACGACCCCGCGGCGTTCGCGGCGGCGGTCCAGCGCATCCCGTAGAGACCGGGACCGAAGTCGAGAGCGGCGGCGTGCGCGTAACCCCCCTCGTCCACCGGGGCGGGACGCGTGCCGCCGGACAATTCCGCGCCGGCCGGGCCGGAGGCGAATTGTTCGCACGACTCGGGTGGCGACCCGGCCGGGAATTTGATCTCCAGAACGTAGTCGTGGACGCGTTCGGCGAACCGCCGGAAATGCGTGTGCTCCGCGGTCGGGCGCGGATAGATCAATTCGTACTCGATCGCGACGCAGTCACCCGTGGAGATCGGTTCGTCGAACACGAGCTCCGCGACGAGCACGCCGTTCGTGCGTTCCCGCGCGACCCTCCCGACCTGGCAGGAACGCACGGCGGTGAGCGCCGGCTGCGCCGAACCCGTTTCCTGGCACAGGATCCAGCGGTCCACATCGGCCGCCCTCGCCTGCATGACCTGGCGTGAGCGGACGCCCAGCACGCCGCCGCACGGAGCGACCTCGACCCTGTCGTGCTGGGCGGTCAGCACCAGCCCGGACCCGTCCCACGGCGTCCGCGCCGAGGTCTGCCGCCTGCGCGAACGGCCCCGCGGCCGCGGCGGGCCGAGCAGGCGGCTCAACGCGGTCTCCGGCAGTCCCAGCACGTCCTCCAGCTGCGCCAGCGCCCTCAGCGACTCCGGCCGCTCGGGCCTGCGCCTGCCCGACTGCCAGTAGCTCAGCGCCGTCACGCTGATCGGCGCGCCGCGCAGCTTCAGGCGGTGCTGCAGCCGTTCCAGGCTGAGTCCCCGCACCTGGATCGCGACCCTCAGCGCGTCCGCGAACGGACCCGTCACCAACAGGTCGGCGAGCTCCTCGTGCGGTGGGTGAATCGTGAGCATCGGTCCTCCGTTTCACGGAGTCAAGATCGGAAGGCTATCGGCGGCAAAGGGAAGTCGGTACAGCCGATCGGCGGTTTTGCCCGGGTTCGGAACTCGGCAGGTTCAGATCTCGGGACTATTACGCCGCCAATGTCCTCGATCGGGTTCCTGAGCATCCCTGCGACGAACAGGACTTGTGCAATGCGGAAGACAGCGACCCTCCTGGGCTCGGCGGTCGTGATCGCCGCCTTCGCCGCGCCCGCCACCGCCGCCGCCGGCGAGATCCGCGTCTCGCCCGGTGAGAACATCGCCGGCAGCTTCATCGTCAAGCTGAAGGACGACGCGGTCACGGCGAGCGCGCAGACCCTCGGATCCCGGTTCGGCGGCCAGGTAGGGCACGTCTACGACGCCGTGTTCCGGGGCTTCTCGATCAGGATGAGCGACGTGCAGGCCCGCAGACTCGCCGCCGACCCGTCGGTCGAGTACGTCGAACGCGACCAGGTCGTGAGCATCCAGGCGACGCAGACGAACCCGCCGTCGTGGGGTCTCGACCGCATCGACCAGCGGAACCTGCCGCTGGACCAGCGCTACACCTACAACACCACCGGCTCCGGCGTGAACGCCTACATCATCGACACCGGTGTCCGCACCACCCACCGCGACTTCGGCGGCCGTGCCCGCAACGGCTACGACTTCGTGGACAACGACGCCGTCGCGCAGGACGGCAACGGGCACGGCACGCACGTCGCCGGCACCGTCGCGGGCACGGCGCACGGCGTCGCGAAGGCCGCGACCGTGTACGGGGTCCGCGTGCTGAACAACTCGGGCTCCGGCACCATCGCCGGTGTCGTCGCGGGCGTGAACTGGGTGGCGAACAACCACGTCAAGCCGGCCGTGGCGAACATGTCGCTCGGCGGCGGCGCGAACACCTCGCTCGACAACGCCGTGCAGGGCGCCATCACGCGCGGCGTGACGTTCGCCGTGGCGGCGGGCAACTCGAACACGAACGCGGCGAACTCCTCGCCCGCACGCGTGGGCGCGGCGCTGACCGTCGGCTCCACCGACCGCACCGACGCGCGGTCGTCGTTCTCCAACTACGGCGCGATCGTCGACGTCTTCGCGCCCGGCAGCGGCATCACCTCGGCCTGGCACACCAGCGACACGGCCACGAACACCATCTCGGGCACCTCGATGGCCTCGCCGCACGTCGCCGGCGTGGTGGCGCGGTACCTGCAGGGCAACCGGAACGTGACGCCCGCCCAGGTGGCGACCGCGATCACCTCCAACACCACCGACGCCAAGGTGACCAACCCCGGCCCGAGCACGACCACGAGGCTCCTGCACTGGGCCCCGACCAGCTGAGCCCCGTGCAGCGCGCGGCCCCGGTTCCCCGTGGACCGGGGCCGCTGTTTCCCCGCACAACCCCGCACCGAAAGGAAATCTGCCCGTGAGAGCCCTGCTGGCAGTCGCCGCCGTCGCGGCAGCGGTCGTGGTCGCCCCGGCGTCCGCGGCCACGTCGTCCTACGTCGTGGTCCTGCGTGACGGGACCGTGTCGTCGTTCGGCGGGAAGGTCGACCACACGTACTCCCACGTCTTCAACGGATTCAGCGCTCACCTCACCGCACGCCAGGTGCGTGAGCTGGAGGCGGACCCGAACGTGTCCTCTGTGGAGCGCGACGGGGTCGTGCACGCCAACGGCGTCCAGTTCGACCCGCCCTGGGGCCTCGACCGCGTCGACCAGCGGGCGTTGCCGCTGGACCGGCGCTACGAGTACACGACCACCGGCCGCGGCGTGAACATCTACGTGATCGACACCGGGCTTCGCGTGACGCACGCGGACTTCGGCGGCCGTGCGCGCAACGGCTGGGACACCGTCGACAACGACGCGATCGCGCAGGACGACAACGGTCACGGCACGCACGTCGCGGGCATCGCCGCGGGAACCACCCACGGCGTCGCGAAGCAGGCGACGGTGTGGGGTGTGCGCGTGCTCAACGGGTCGGGCTCCGGCACGATCTCTGGTGTCATCGCCGGAGTGGACTGGGTGACGCGCAACGCGGTCAAGCCCGCCGTGGCCAACATGTCGCTGGGAGGCAGCGCTTCCGCCGCGCTGGACACCGCGGTGAAGAAGGCGATCGACTCGGGCATCTCGTTCACGGTCGCCGCGGGCGGCGGCAACACCGATCCTTCGGGCTCGTCGCCGCAACGGGTTTCGCAGGCGATCTGCGTGGGCGCGTTGACGCAGAACGACACCAAGTCGTCCTCGTCGAACTACGGGCCGCTAGTGGACATCTGGGCGCCGGGCGTCAGCATCCCGTCGGCGTGGAACACCTCGGACACCGCGACCGCGACGCTGAGCGGCTCGTCCATGGCCGCACCCCACGCGGCCGGTGTCGCGGCGCGTTTCCTGGAACGCGACCGCACCGCCACGCCCGCGCAGGTCGAGCGCGCGCTGGTTACCACGGGCACGCCGGGAACGCCACCCGTCACTCGTATCCTCCACTGGCCGCCATCGCTGTGAAAGTGAATTGTTCGGCAATGCAAGGGCGTCTTGATCTTTGGGACACCCTTGGCAGGAACCGGATCTCTCCATAACGTCGAAAGCGCTTCGTTCCCCTGCAAAGAACGGAAAGCGACACCATGACGCGAAAGATCCGGTTCCTGGCCGGTGCCGGCGTGGCGAGCCTCGCCCTGTCGGTTCTGATGGTTCCCAGCGCTTCCGCCGCCGAAGGCGAGGTGTTGTCCCTCGACGCCCCCGAGAAGATCTCCGGCAGCTTCATCGTGAAGCTGAAGGAGGGCAAGGGCAACTCGCACGCCCTCGCCTCCCGCTTCGGCGCGAAGGTGGAGCGCGACTACACGAGCTTCGGCGGCTTCAACGTGAAGCTCACGGAGAAGCAGGCCAAGCGCCTCGCCGCCGACCCGTCCGTGGAGTTCGTCGAGGCCGACCAGGTCGTGCGGACGCAGGCGACGCAGACGAACCCGCCGTCGTGGGGTCTCGACCGCATCGACCAGCGCAACCTGCCGCTCAACAGCTCCTACAGCTACACCTCGACCGGCAGCGGCGTGACGGCGTACGTCATCGACACCGGTGTCCGCGTCAGCCACTCCACGTTCGGCGGCCGCGCCACAAACGGCCGTGACTTCGTGGACAACGACGCCGTCGCGCAGGACGGCAACGGCCACGGCACGCACGTCGCCGGCACCATCGCGGGCTCGCAGTACGGCGTCGCCAAGAACGCGCGCATCGTCGCCGTCCGCGTGCTCGACAACAACGGCTCCGGCACCCTCGCCGGTGTCGCCGCGGGCATCGACTGGGTGGGCAACAACGCCGTCAAGCCGGCCGTCGCCAACCTGTCGCTCGGCGGCGGTGCCAACGCCACCCTCGACACGGCCGTCCGCAACGCCGTCGCCAAGGGCGTGACCTTCGCCGTCGCCGCCGGCAACTCGAACGCCAACGCCTCCGGCTTCTCCCCGGCCCGCGTGACCGAGGCGATCACCGTCGGCTCCACCGACCGCACCGACGCCCGCTCGTCGTTCTCGAACTACGGCTCGGTGCTCGACATCTTCGCCCCCGGCCGCGACATCACCTCGTCGTGGCACACCTCCGACTCGGCCACCAGCACCATCTCCGGCACGTCGATGGCCACCCCGCACGTCGCGGGTGCGGCCGCCCGCTACCTCTCGACGAACCCGTCGGCCTCCCCGGCCGCGGTGGCCTCGTACCTGGTCGCGCAGTCGACGCCGTCGAAGGTGACGAACCCGGGCACCGGTTCGCCGAACCGCCTGCTGTACCTCGCGCCCACCGCGTGAGACCGCTCTGAGTGAAAGGGCCGCGACCCCGGTCGCGGCCCTTTTCCTATCCTGGGGTCCATGGTGGAGGGTCTGAAGAGGATCGACTGGTACCGGTTGCGCAGCCACGACGGGTACGGCGACGACCTCCCCCGGCTGCTCAGGCAGGCCCGGACCTCGGTCGAGCCGCACGAGGAACTGGTGCGGCACCTGTGCGGCGACGAGTTCGAGGTGAGCGAGGCGACCGCGGCGGCGTGGCCGTTCCTGCTGGACCTCGTCGCCCACGACAACACCCCCGGCCGCGAGTGGCTGCTGGAGAACGTGTGCGGCGCGATCGCGGTCGCCGGGGGCAGCGGCTCCCACGGCGTCCACCCGAGCTGGCCACCCGCCTGGGAGGCCTCGAAACCGGCGCTGCTGGCCCTGCTCGACCACAGCACCGTGGCGGTGCGGCGGGGTGCGCTGTTCGTGCTGGGGCAGGGGCGCGGGGACAGCGCGCCGGTGCTGCCCGCCCTGGCGCGGCGGTGGGACGAGGAGACCGATCCCGCCACGCGGTTGTGCCTGGTGATCGTCGCGACGGAGTTCGCGGGGCGGGGCGACGAGGCCGCGCTCTCGTGGCTGCGCGAGCGGGAGGTGCCGGACGACGAGCCGCTCGCGCGGATGCTCGTGTCGGCGGCGACCCGGCCGGACGCCGGGGTGGTCCTGCGCGGCCTGACCGGGGACCTCGGGCTGTTCCTCGAGACCGGGCAGTTCGAGATGGGCTACGACGAGGTGCTGGAGCACGTGCTCTGGCTGGTGCGGCCCCACGACTTCGAGGGCATGGACCTCGTGCTGGCGCTGGTGGACGTGCTGCCGTGGCGCACGGAGGCGCTCGACTACCTGAGGAGGCTCTTCGAGCGCGACACCGCGGACGTGGGCCTGGTCGTGCCGTACGTGCCGGTGTGGGCGGCCGATCCGGACGTGCGGCTGCGGGCCTTCGCGGTGTGGCTGGTCGGTGTGGCGCGGGCTCGCCAGTACCGGCGCCTCGTCGAGGAGGCGGTGCACGACCACGCCGTGACCTCGCTGGGCCAGCGCGTCTCGTCCCTGGCCGCGTCGGTGCTGCTGGACCTGCGGTGAGGCCTGTGCTGCAAGGGCTCGACGACGTCGCGTGGCACTCGGTCGACCACGCCTACGGCCCCGCGCTGGACACGCCGGGCCACCTGCGGGCGCTGCTGTCCGACGACCCGGAGGTGGTCGCCGGGGCCATCGGCGACCTCGACCGGACGATCCACGAGGAGGGCGGTTTCGTGTGCCCTGCGGCCACGGCGGTGCTGCCGTTCCTCGCCGAGGTCGTGCCGCTGCTGCGGGAGGACCACCGGGCGGCGGTGCTCGACCTGGTCGCGCGGATCGCGGACGACGGCGAGAACGCCGAGCAGGTCGACGACGGGTGGCACGCCGCGTGGGCGGAGGCGGAGCCGGTGCTGGGGAGATCATCCGGGCAGCCGGAAAGCCCTGCGTGAAAATCTGTCGGTGGCTCCGGCTAGCCTTGACGGCAAAGCTGACTTCGTCTACAAGGAGCCACCACCGTGTTGCGCACGCACGAGGCCGGGTCACTCCGGGCCGAGCACGCCGGGCAGTCCGTCACCCTCACCGGGTGGGTCGCTCGCCGGCGGGACCACGGCGGTGTCATCTTCATCGACCTTCGCGACGCGTCCGGTGTCGCCCAGGTCGTGTTCCGCGAGGGCGAGATGGCCGAGCGCGCGCACCGGCTGCGCAGCGAGTACGTCATCAAGGTCACCGGCGAGGTGAGCAAGCGCCCCGAGGGCAGCGAGAACCCCGAGCTGCCGACCGGCGCCATCGAGGTCTACGTCAGCGACCTCGAGGTCCTCAACGAGGCCGCGCCGCTGCCGTTCCAGGTGGAGAGCGACGTCGAGCCGGGCGAGGAGGCCCGCCTCAAGCACCGCTACCTCGACCTGCGCCGCTCGACCCCGGCCAAGGCCATCCGCCTGCGCAGCGAGGTCAGCCGCATCGCCCGCGAGGTGCTGCACGCCGAGAAGTTCGTCGAGGTCGAGACGCCGACCCTGACCCGTTCCACGCCCGAGGGCGCGCGCGACTTCCTGGTGCCCGCCCGCCTGCGCCCGGGTTCCTGGTACGCGCTGCCGCAGTCGCCGCAGCTGTTCAAGCAGCTGCTCATGGTCGGCGGCCTGGAGCGCTACTACCAGATCGCGCGCTGCTACCGCGACGAGGACTTCCGCGCCGACCGCCAGCCGGAGTTCACCCAGCTCGACATCGAGATGAGCTTCGTCGAGCAGGACGACGTGATCGGCCTGACCGAGAAGCTCCTCGCCGCGATCTGGAAGGAGACCAAGGGCGTCGAGCTGCCGCTGCCGTTCCGCCGGATCTCCTACGCCGACGCGATGGCGAAGTACGGCTCGGACAAGCCGGACCTGCGCTTCGACCTCGAGCTCACCGACCTGACCGAGTACTTCAAGGACACGACGTTCCGCGTGTTCCAGGCGCCGTACGTCGGTGCCGTCGTCATGCCCGGTGGTGCCTCGCAGCCGCGCCGCACGCTCGACGCGTGGCAGGAGTTCGCCAAGCAGCGCGGCCACAAGGGCCTCGCGTACGTGCTGGTCCAGGAGGACGGCACGCTCGGCGGCCCGGTCGCGAAGAACCTCACCGACGCCGAGCGCGACGGTCTCGCCAAGGCCGTGAACGCCAACCCCGGCGACTGCATCTTCTTCGGTGCGGGCGACCCGAGGGACGCGCGCGCCCTGCTCGGCGCCGCCCGCGTCGAGATCGCGCACCGCGTCGGCCTGGTCGACGAGAACGCGTGGGCCTTCGCGTGGGTCGTCGACTTCCCGATGTTCGAGTCGGTCGACAAGCTCGAGGCCGGTGACGTCGCGGTCGGCGGCAGCACCTGGACGGCGCTGCACCACGCGTTCACCTCGCCGACCCCGGAGTGGATCGACAACTTCGAGTCCGACCCGGGCAACGCGCTGGCCTACGCCTACGACGTCATCCTCAACGGCAACGAGCTCGGCGGTGGCTCCATCCGTATCCACCGCGCGGACGTGCAGCAGCGCGCGTTCAACGTGATGGGCATCGGTGCCGAGGAGGCGCAGGAGAAGTTCGGCTTCCTGCTCGACGCGTTCAAGTACGGCGCCCCGCCCCACGGCGGCATCGCGCTCGGCTGGGACCGCCTCTGCATGCTGCTCGCGGGGGTCGACTCGATCCGCGAGGTCATCGCGTTCCCGAAGTCCGGCGGCGGCTACGACCCGCTGACCGCGGCCCCGGCGCCGATCACCGCGCTGCAGCGCAAGGAAGCCGGCGTCGACGCCAAGCCCGACCAGAAGGCGTAATGCTGCGGCTGAGGGTGGTCTGCCCGGCAGACCAGACCGAGGCCGCCCTGGAGGTCCTCCGCGGCCACGCGGGAGCCACCCACCTGGTGCTCCTGCGCGGCGCGGCGGTCGACCCCGAAGGCGACCTCATCACCGCCGACGTGGCCCGCGAGGCCGTCGACGAGATCGTGACGGCGCTCTGCGACCTCCACATCGACCACACCGGTGGCGTGACGATCGAAACGATCGACACGTCGCTGTCCGACGCCGCCGACCGCGCCGAGGAGAACGCGCCGGGCGAGAGCTCGGACGTGATCGTGTGGGAGGAGCTGATCGCGAAGTCGGGCGAGGAGTCCCGGCCGAGCGTCACGTTCCAGGCGTTCCTCACCATCGCGTGCCTGCTGGCGGCGGTGGGCGTCGCGACGAACTCG
Source organism: Lentzea sp. DG1S-22 (assembly GCF_036321065.1). Taxonomy (NCBI): domain Bacteria; kingdom Bacillati; phylum Actinomycetota; class Actinomycetes; order Pseudonocardiales; family Pseudonocardiaceae; genus Lentzea; species Lentzea sp. DG1S-22. The sequence goes on from NZ_CP143276.1 coordinate 8,172,908, forward strand.
CCGGTCACGATCGTCGGCGCGATGGTCGTCGGACCCGAGTTCGGTCCGCTGGCGGCGATCGCGGTCGGGCTGGTCGCCAAGCGGTGGGACCTGGTGAAGCGCGCCTCGCTCGCGTTGGCGATCGGCTTCCCGCTGGCCATGGTGATCACCTCCGCGCTCACGTGGATCGGTGAGCTCGGCGGCCTGTTCGACCGGGACGCGCTGCTCAACGGCCACGAGGTCGACTTCATCTACCAGTTCGGGCCGTTCTCGCTGATCGTGGCGCTGCTGGCGGGTGCGGCGGGCATGCTGTCGATGACGTCGGCGAAGTCCGCGGCGCTCGTCGGCGTGTTCATCTCGGTCACCACCGTGCCCGCCGCCGGCTACGCCGCGCTGGCCGCGGTTCTCGGAGTGTGGGACAGGGTCGGGCCCGCCGTCGCCCAGCTGGGCATCAACTTGATCGGTATTGTCGTCGCCGCCGCGCTCGTGCTGTTGATCCGCAAGCGTGGGGCAACGGATGGTGTTTCCACACGTCCGCTGTCCAGGGGATGATCACCGAGCAACCTCCGGGCAGCCCGAGCCGTTATCAACGAGTGGTGGCAGTCGCGGCCCGGCCCGATTAGCGTCGGTCGGGCTCAGGGGCTGGGGGAGTAGGGTCGGAGGGGATGAGCGTGGAGATCACCGCGGGCTCTCCCGAGACGACCTCACCTGAGATCGCCGAAGCCGTCGGGGCTGCCGAGCGGGTGCTGACCAAGCGGCTGGGCGCACAGGTGCGCCTCGCGGACCCCGAGGCCCTCGGGGGTACAGGTCGTTCCGTCGTGATCCGCGTGAGAGTCGCCTCCTCGCCGTTCTCCATGCCGCGCACGCTGGTCGTGAAGCAGTACCCGCCCGCGAGCGGCGACCGCGACCCGTGGGCGCACGAGGCCGTCAGCCACCAGCTGCTCACCGCCCTCCCCGCCGAGGAACGGGCGACGCCGGAGCTGTTCGCGCACGACGCCAAGTTCCGTCTCGTCGTGCTGGAAGACCTGGGCCGTGCGCCGCGTCTGTCCGAGAAGCTGCACGCGAAGGACGCGCGCGCTGCCGAACGAGGCCTGCTGTCGTGGGCACACGCCATGGGCCGCCTGCACGCCACCACGGCCGGCCGTGACGCCGACTTCGACGCGTTGATGCGCCGGGCGGGCGCGCAGTGCTGCCAGGACCCGATCGCGGTCGACGTGCACGCGGCGATCGCGGGCTTACCGGCCCTGCTCGAGACCACCCTGGGCGTGGCGACGTCGTCGCAGGCCACCGAGTTCGCCGCCAGGGCCGCGCGGGCGTTCAGCACCTCGCGGCGGCGCGCGTTCAGCCCGTCGACGTCCTGCCCGGACAACCACCTGGTCACCTCGCGCGGCGTCCGGTTCGTCGACTTCGAGGGCGGCTGCGTTCGCGACATCGTGTTCGACGCGGCGGCGCTGCGCGTGCCGTTCCCGTCGTGCTGGTGCGGCTGGGGCCTGCCGCCGGGCATGTCCGAGGCCATGGTCGCGGCTTGGCGGGCCGAGGTCGGGTCGGTGTGGCCCGAGATGGACGACGACGCGGTGCTCTTACCGCGCCTGCTGGAGGCCCAGCTGCTCTGGGTGTGGCTCGCGACGTGGCGGGCCCTGTCCAAGCCGATGCCGGTGGCCGACCCGGTCGACAACGCCCCGCCGCGCACCGTCGTGCTGGCCGGCCGGTGGGTCCGCCTGCGGTCCGACGCGCTGGTGCTGGGCGAGAAGACGGTCGCGTCGCACGCCGACGCGGTGATCGGCGCCCTGGCCGACCGCTACGGCCCCGAGGTGCTCGAACTCCCGCTTTACCCAGCATTTCGCTGACCGGTTCCCGCACGGTCATTCCGGCATCACCGGGCGAGCCGATGCTGGTCCGCGTGCTGGTGTTGCTCGGTGACTCCACAGCGGTCGGGATCGGCGACCTGGTCCCCGGCGGCTGGCGCGGCTTCGGCCCCCTGCTCTCCTCGGCGTTCGAGGACAACGGCTACCGCAACTTCGCCGTCTCCGGCGCGCGCGTGGCCGACGTCCGGCACTCCCAGCTGCCGGAGGCGTTGCGCTGCGGCCCCACCGCCGCCGTGGTCATCGCGGGCGTCAACGACACGCTGCGGTCCGACTTCTCGGTCCGGCGGATGCACGAGGACCTCGACCACATCTGCGGCTCGCTGACCACCGCGGGCGCCTCCGTGGTCACCGTGCGGTTCCACGACCAGGGCCGCGTGTTCAAGCTGCCGGGCAAGCTGAGGCGGGTGCTCAAGGACCGCATCGACGAGTACAACCGCGTGGTCGACGTCGTCGTGGCGCGGCACGGCGTGCGGTGCGTCGACCTGCACGCGCTGCCCGGCGCCTACGAGCTCGAGACGTGGGCGGTCGACCGCCTGCACCCGTCCGAGCGCGGCCACCGGATGCTGGCGCGGGCGTTCGCGGCCGAGCTGCGGGCGGCCGGGCACCGGGTCGGTGACGTGAGCCTGGAGTGCTCTGGCGGGCGCGAGCTGACGGTGTGGCACCACGTGGCGTGGTTGGTGGTGAAGGGGGTCCCGTGGCTGTGGCGCAGAGGTGCCGACCTGGTGCCGCTGCTGTGGGGTGACGGGGAGAGGGCGGAGCCGCCCGTGGCGGTGCCGGTGCCGGGGGACGTGCTGCCTGCCGACACCGGCCTGGCGTAGGGGACCTCCCGCGGCTCAGCCGGCCGTGCTCAGGTCGTAGAGCGTCTGGCTCCCCACCGTCGTCGCCTCGAAGTTCGCCGCGACCCACGAGGCGATCTCGTTGTCGCCGCCACGTCCACCTCCGCCCGAGACGAAGTACCGCACCCGCCCCTCGGCGACGAGGGCCTTGAACTCGTCGAGCGCCGGCGCGGGGTCGCTGCCGTTCCAGCCGCCGATCGCGATCACCGGGCGGCCCGACGCCAGTTGCAGCGCCGCCGCGCTCTGGGCGCCGACCGTGGCCGCCGCCCACCGGGTGCCGGTGGCCTTGAGCAGCTGTACGACCTCCGTGGACGAACCGCCCTCCCGCGGGCCCGGACCGCCGCCCTGCCGCGAGCGCGGGCCGGACAGGGGGATCGAGCCGCTGTGCGTGGTCGCGGCGGTCGCGGCGGCGTAGCCGGAGGTGCCGAGCAGTGCGGCGGCGACCAGCACGCCGGCGAGCCACGTGCGGCTCGCTCCGAACACCAGCGCGAGGACCGCTGCCGCGGACACGGCCAGCAGGACCCAGCGCAGCCACGGCGTCCAGGCCGGTGTGCGGTCGAGCAGGATGAAGCTCCACACGCCGGTCGACGCGACCATCGCGGTCAGTGCCGCGCGCACCGGGAGGTGCGCCCTGCCGCGCCACAGCTCGGTGCCGGCGATCCCGGTGACGGCGGCGATCGCGGGGGCCAGCGCCACGGTGTAGTAGGGGTGCGTGATGCCGCTCATGAACGAGAACACCGCGCCGCTCACGAGCACCCAGCCGCCCCAGACGACCAGCGCCGCGCGGGTGCGGTCGGTGCGGGGGGCGTGCCGCAGGAACCACAGACCGGCGCCGAGGCCGGTCAGCGCCGCGGGCAGCAGCCAGGAGATCTCCGGGCCCATGCTGGCGCCGAACAACCGGCCGATGCCGGTCTCACCGCCGAAGCCGATGTTGCCGGCCGTACCGCCACCGCCGGGACCGCCGCCGGTGCCGCCGAAGACGCGGCCGAGACCGTTGTAGCCGATCGCCAGCTCCCACAACGAGTCGTTGGTCGAGCCGCCGATGTACGGGCGACTGTCCGCGGGCCACAGCTCGACCAGCGCGATGAACCACCCGGCCGAGACGACCACCGCGAGACCGGCGCCGAGCAGGTGCAGCAGCCTGCGCGGGCACGACGTCGGTGCCGCGACCAGGTACGCCAGCGCGAGGGCGGGCAGGACCAGGAACGCCTGCAGCATCTTGGTGAGGAACGCGAACCCGATCGCCGTCCCGGCGAGCACCAGCCACAGCGGGCTCGCGTCCTCCAGCGCCCGCACCGTGCAGTACGCGGCCGCGACCATCAGCAGCACCAGCAGCGCGTCCGGCAGGTTGAACCGGAACATCAACGCGGCCACCGGCGTCAGGGCGAACGCCGTCCCGGCGAACAACGCCGCGGCCGGCCCGGAGGTGCGCTTCACCGTCGCGTACAGCAGCCCCACGGCCGCGACGCCTTCGAGCGCCTGCGGGGCGAGCACCGTCCAGCTGGAGAAGCCGAACGCCTTCGCGAGGAGCCCGCTCACCCACAGGAACGCGGGCGGCTTGTCGACGGTGATCGTGCCGCCGGGGTCGAGCGAGCCGAACAGCAACGCCTTCCAGCTCTGCGCGGCGGCCTGCGTCGCCGCGGCGTAGAACTCGTTGCCGTAGCCGGAAGCCGTGAGGTTCCACAGGTACAGCACGGCGGTGCCGGCCAGCAGGGCCGCCGGCGCCAGGCGTTCTCGTCTCATGCGACGAGGTTCGCGCCCTGGGCTGGGCCGGTCGTGTGCTCCGCCTGTGAACGAGCTGTGCGCAGCGAGACCGTGAACGTGGTGCGGCCCGGCACGCTCTCGACCGCCACGTCCCCGTGGTGCGCGCCGACGACGGCGGCCACGATCGACAGGCCCAGCCCCGTGCTGCCCGCCGCGCGCGACCGCGAGGAGTCCCCGCGCGCGAAGCGTTCGAAGACCTCCAGGCCCTCGGGCACGCCGGGACCGTCGTCGGTCACGGTGAGGTCGACGCGTCCGTTGTGGACGGACAGGCCGGTGGTGACGGTGGTGCCCGGCGGGGTGTGCGTGCGCGCGTTGGACAGCAGGTTGCCGAGAACCTGGTGCAACCGTTGCACGTCGCCGGGGACGACCACGGGCTCCTCCGGCAGCGCGAGCCGCCAGTGGTGGTCCCGGCCCGCGGTCCTGGCGTCGCCGACGACGTCCAGCACGAGCCTCGACAGGTCGACGTCCTCGCTCTCCAGCGGCCGGCCCGCGTCGAGCCGCGCGAGCAGCAGCAGGTCCTCGACCAGCGACGTCATCCGCAGCGCCTCGGACTCCACCCGGCCCATCGCGTGGGTCACCGCGGGCGGCAGGTCCTCGCCGGAGCGCCTCGTCAGCTCGGCGTACCCCCGGATCGCGGCGAGCGGCGTGCGCAGCTCGTGCGAGGCGTCGGCGACGAACTGCCGGACCCTGGTCTCGCTGTCGTGCCTGGCTTTCAGCGCCTCGTCCACGTGGCCGAGCATCTTGTTGAGCGCGAGACCGACCTTGCCGACCTCGGTCGCCGGGTCGGTGTCCTCCTCGGGCACGCGTTCGGCGAGCGCGACCTCTCCCTCGTGCAACGGCAGCTCGGAGACGCGCGTGGCCGTCTCGGCGACGCGGTCCAGCGGCACCAGCGCGCGCCGGACGACCACCCGGCCCGCCAGCGCCACCACCGCGGCGCCCGCGACGATGAGGCCGGCGAGGATCCAGCCCATCTGCCACACGATGTCCGTGACGGCCGACAGGGGCAGGCCTTTGATGCCCATGCGGTCGGTGGTCACGCGGAACTCGCCGGCCTCGCCGAGGTCGACCGTTCGCAGGCCCGACGGAGTGGCCGCCAGCACCGCGATCTCGTCGTCGGTGAGCGTGCGCGGCTCCTCCCACCCCGGCAGCTCGACCGTGCCGCCGATGGAGCCGTCGGGGAAGATCCGCGCGTTGATGCCGGGGGGACCGTACGGCGACCCGGGCGGTGCCGGTCGCAGCGCGGTGACCTCGCGGTCGAGGTTGTTCATCAGGAACGCGTGCAGCGCGAGCACGGCGACGCCGCCGATCACGAGGCTCAGCGCCGTCAGCAGGACGATCTGCCCCGAGACGAGCTGGGCCCGCAGGGTCCTAGGTCGCAGGCTTGAGGACATACCCGGCGCCTCGCATCGTGTGGATCATCGGAGTGCGCCCGGCGTCGATCTTCTTGCGCAGGTACGAGATGTAGAGCTCGACGATGTTGGCCTGACCGCCGAAGTCGTAGCTCCACACGCGGTCGAGGATCTGGGCCTTGCTCAGCACGCGCCTCGGGTTGCGCATCAGGTAGCGCAGCAGCTCGAACTCCGTCGCCGTCAGGTCGATCGCCCTGCCGCCGCGCTCGACCTCGCGCGTCTCCTCGTCGAGCGACAGGTCGCCGACGGCCAGCCGGGTGCCGGCGTCCGCGTCCGTCACGCCCGTGCGCCGCAGGAGTGCGCGCAACCGCAACACGACCTCCTCCAACGAGAACGGCTTCGTGACGTAGTCGTCGCCTCCTGCCGTGAGACCCGCGATGCGGTCCTCCACCGCGTCCTTCGCCGTCAGGAACAGCACCGGCAGCACGGGGGACTCGGCCCGCATCCTGCGCAGCACCTCGAACCCGTCGAAGTCCGGCAGCATCACGTCGAGCACCACCACGTCCGGGCGGAACTCCCGCGCGGTCCGCACCGCCGACGTGCCGTCGAGAGCCGTGCGCACGTCCCACTTCTCCATCCGCAGGGCCATGGACATCAGTTCGGCCAGAGTGGACTCGTCGTCGACGACGAGCACCCGCACCGGCTGTCCGTCCGGCCTGCGGAGTTCGGTCTTCATCGTGCGCATGGCTCCCATCCTGAACGCCGACCCTGTGTACCGGCTGTGAGCGATCCGCACAGCTCGGCCCTACGGCGCACACAGGTCCGGCACAGGCAACGCGGCCACGGTTGCCGTCATGACCGAACAACAGTCCCCGGAGTGGGGAGCGCCCCGGGAAGGGGCTCGCCCGGCGTGGACCGCGAAGAGGGCGGTGGCGGCCGCGGCCGTCGCGGTGGGCATCGCCGCGGCCGGTGGGGTGGCGATCCACGCGGCCGCCGGCACGAGCCGGCAGACCGGCGACATGGGGCCCGGTGGCATGGGCGCAGCGCCGCCGGACGGCATGCGCGGCGGCTTCGGCATCGGGCCGGGCGCGGCGGCGCACGGCGAGTTCCAGACGGGGGTGGTCACCGCGATCAGCGACTCGTCCGTCGAGGTGAAGTCCAGCGACGGCTACACGAGGACGTACGTGGTCGACGCCGACACCGTGGTGGAGGGCGTCGAGAAGGGTGACACCGCCACCGTGATCGCCACCGCGGAAGGCGGCCGGTCCGTGGCGTCCAGCGTGGTCGAACCCGGTCAGCGGGTCCGGCAGGACGGGCAGGCGCCGCCAACGAGGTGATTTGGGGTCAAGTGTGAGCGGTTATGGTCGGGTGATCAGCCCGACCACAACCGGAGGTGAGCGTCGTGCGCACGTTCACCCTGACGGTGATGGGCTCGACGGACCTGCACGGCAACCTGTTCAACTGGGACTACTACCTCGACCGCGAGTTCGACGACTTCGCGCACAACGACGTCGGGCTTGCGAAGATCTCCACGCTGGTGAACGACGTGCGTTCGTCCGTGGGACGGCATCGGACGTTGCTGCTCGACGCCGGTGACACCATCCAGGGCACTCCGCTCGCGTACTACTACGCGAAGGTCGAGCCCATCACGCGCGGTGCTCACGTCCACCCGATGGCCGCCGCGATGAACGCCATCGGCTACACCGCCGCCGCTTTGGGCAACCACGAGTTCAACTACGGCCTGTCCGTGCTGCGGACCTTCGAGCGCCAGCTGGAGTTCCCGCTGCTGGCGGCCAACGCCGTGGACGTCACCACCGGCCTGCCGGCCTTCCAGCCGTACGCGGTGAAGACCCTGTGGCGCACGGGCGGACCGCCGTTGCGGGTGGGGATCCTCGGTCTGACCAACCCCGGCATCGCCGTGTGGGACCGGGCGCACGTCGACGGCGTGCTGACGTTCCCCGGCCTGGTGGAGCAGGCGCTGCACTGGGTGCCGGAGATCCGGCGCAAGTCCGACCTCGTGGTCGTGGTGGCGCACTCCGGGGCCGACCTGTCGTCGTCGCTCGGCGACCAGGTGCCGTTCCCGGAGAACTGCGCCGAGCTCGTGGCGGAGACCGTGCCGGGCATCGACGCGATCCTCGTCGGCCATGCGCACGTGGAGATCCCGTCGCGGTTCGTGACGAACAAGGTCACCGGGCGGCCGGTGCTGCTGACGGAGCCGTTGTTCTCGGGCAAGCGGTTGTCGCTGATGGAGTTCGACCTGCGCCACGACGGGCGCTGGGAACTCCAGGCGTCGCGGTCGTCGGTGCTGTCGTCGGCGGCGGTGCAGGAAGACCCTCGGATCGTGCGACTCCTACGGCACGACCACGAGAAGGTCGTGTCGTACGTCAACGCGCGCGTCGGCACGTGTTCGGCGGCGATGTCGGCTTCGCGGGCCCGTTTCGAGGACACGCCCGCGTTGCGGTTCATCAACCACGTGCAGGCGCTGGAGGTCGCGAAGTCCACGTCGCTGCCGGTGATCTCGCTGTGCGCGCCCTTCAACCGCGCGGCGGCCATCCCGGCCGGGGACGTGTCCATCCGGGACGTCGCCGGGCTCTACATCTTCGACAACACGCTGGTCGGCGTGCGGCTGACCGGCGGGCAGCTGCGCGACTTCCTGGAGGAGTCGGCGCGGTACTTCCGGCAGGTGCCTCCCGATGGCCCGTTCACCGCCGCCTCCGTCTCGGCCGACGTGCCGGACTACAACTTCGACATCGCCTACGGCCTGACCGCACCGCTGACCTACGACATCGACATCGCCCGCCCCGCCGGCTCGCGGATCACCGACCTCCGCTTCGGTGGCGAGCCCGTCGCGGACTCGGCGGAGTTCGCGGTCGCCGTCAACAACTACCGGCAGGCAGGGGGTGGCGACTTCCCGCACGTCGCCTCGGCCCCCGTGCTGCACAACCAGCAGCAGGAGATCCGCCAGCTGCTGATCGACTGGGTGAAGGCGGTGGGCGTGCTCGACCCGGCCGGCTTCACCGGCACCGACTGGCGCCTGGTGGCGGACGGCCGGCCCGTGGTGGTTTCCACGAACGAGTGAATTCGGTGACGATGTCCTGGGCGTTCCGGTTCAGGTGGTGGCAGGCGGTCGTCCGAATGGGATAGTTCAGGCGCGTGCAGTTACCGCAACGCGTCGTCGTCGGTGCCGTCGTCGTGCCGGCGTTGCTCGCGGCGGTGGCGCTCGCGGCGCACCCCGGTGAGGCGTCCGGCCACCTGGTGCTCGCGGTGCGGTCGTCGGAGATCGTGCTCGCCGGCACCGCCGGTTCGCAACGCCAGGAGGTGGTGGACGCCGTGCGCGCGCTGACCGCCGCCCACCGCATCACCGACGTGATGACCCCCGGCGCCCCCGGCCTCCCGGTGGCACCCTCCGAGGCGGCCTCCCTGCTCGGCGTGGTGCTGGACCGGGGCGTCACCGACTTCACCGGCGTCGTCCGCCGGGGCCACCTGACCGCGTCGGCACGCGTCGCGGACCCGGAACGCGCGGGGGCGCTGAGCGACGCCCTGCGCGCGGCCGCCCCGGACCTGCGCGTCGACGAGGACTTCACGACTACGGGCTAGGAGCAGTGCGTTGTTCGGGTTCTTCTTCCAGATGTTCGGCCTGTGCGCGGGCGCCTTCCTCGCCGGCGTGCTGCTGACCTGGCTGACCATGCGCTCGCGGTCGTCGTCCCCCGCCGCCGTGGTCGACGCGGGCACCCTGTCGATCATGGAGGAGCCGGTCGCCGCGGCACCCGCGATCAAGGCGAACTCGCGCACGATGATGTTCCACACGCCCGAGTCGCCGTACTACAAGCGCATGAAGGGCGACGCGTTCTTCCACTCGCCGGAGGACGCGCGGCGGGCCGGGTACACGATGTGGACGCCGCGGCCTCGGGTGCCGGCCGGGGCCTAGGCGGTGCGGAGCCAGGCGAGCGGTCTGGTACCCGCCGGGACGACCAGGCCGTGCCAAGCTCCCCGCTCGCGCTCTGCCGCGGCACGGCGGCGAAAGCCGTCCCGGCACCGCCCTCGCGTACGGCGGCATGACCGTCATCCGGCGACCGCCCTGCCCGGGAACCGCACGACCGCGGACCCGGCGCGCACGTCCCGAGTGATCGACAGGTCGGCCATCCCGGAGAGCCCAGGCGCCACCTCGTACGCTGGGCCACGTGATTGCCGATGTGATCAAGCCCGGCCTGGACGTCCTCTTCTGCGGCATCAACCCGGGCCTCGTGTCGGAGGCGACCGGGCACCACTTCGCCCGGCCAGGAAACCGGTTCTGGCCCGTCCTCCATTTGTCCGGGTTCACGCCGCGGCAGTTCGCGCCCTCCGAGCAGGAGAAGCTGCTCGAACTGGGGCTCGGCATCACGAACGTCGTCGCGCGGCCCAGTGCCAGAGCCGACGAGTTGACAATTGACGAAATGCGCGAGGGCGGGGCTCTGCTCGCCGAAAAGGTCCGGAGGTATTCGCCGAAGGTTCTCGCGGTGCTGGGGGTGACGGTGTACCGGGCGGCCTTCGAGCGCAAGAAGGCGCAGGTGGGGCCTCAGGAGGACACCGTAGGCGGGGTGCGGGTGTGGGTGTTGCCGAATCCGAGCGGTTTGAACGCGCACTACCAGCTGCCCGCGTTGGCGGAGGAGTTCGGGCGTCTCAAATCTAGCGTCTAGAAGCGGGACAAAAGCTCACATTCATGCCCACTGAAAGTGCGCTGGACGGAGTGGGGTCCGGTCTGGTTGCATCGTGATCTGCGTCCGTTCGAGTGCTTTTCACCCGTAAGTGGAACCCGGTCAGCCGGATTGCGTCAGAGTTTGGCGATGCCGTGCAGAACTTGGTGAATCTTCAACACCGGTGGGGGCACAGTGGAGGTCAGGATTCTCGGGCCGGTCGAGCCGACGGTGCCGCCGAAACCAGCGCAGATCCTAGCCGTCCTGGCGGTCGAGTGCGGGAAGGTCGTGCCGGTCGAGCGGCTCATCGACCTCGTCTGGGGTGAGGGGCCGCCGCCGCAGGCGCGCAAGTCGCTGCAGGTGCACATCTCGAGCCTGCGCCGGGCCGGGCTGCCGGTCGAGCACCGCGCGGCGGGGTACGTGCTCAACGCCGACCCCGGCACCGTCGACCTGCACGCGTTCCGCAGGCTCGTGGCCAGCGCCGGGGACGAGGCGGACCTCCGGGTCAGGGCCGGGCTGCTGGACGAGGCCCTGCAGCTGTGGCGCGGCACGCCGGTGGTGTTCGCGCAGACGCTCGACGTGCAACGGCTCGCGGCCGCCGAGGCGTGGGTCGACGCCGAGCTGGCGCTGGGGCGGCACGCCGGGCTGGTGGACCGGCTCGGGACGTTCGTCGCCGAGTACCCGCTCGCCGAACGGCTGCGCGGGCAGCTCATGACGGCGCTGGCGCGGGCCGGGCGGCGCGCGGACGCCATGCGGGTGTTCCGGGAGACGCGCAAGGTCCTCGTCGACGAGCTCGGCGTCGAGCCGGGCGAGCAGCTGCAGCAGCTCTACCGCGACGTGCTGGAGGGGGCGCGGGACAGCAGGCGCAACTACCTGCCGCGCGACGCGGGCGACTTCACGGGACGCGACAGGGAGCTGAGCAGGCTCCTCGACAGCGACGGCGGCGTCTGGTGGATCGAGGGGCCGGCGGGCGTCGGCAAGTCCGCACTGGCCGTGCACGCGGCGCACCGGATGGCCGACCGGTACCCGGACGGGCAGCTGTTCGTCGACCTGCACTCGCCGTCCGGGGCGCTGGACGCGTTGCTGCGCGCGATGGACGTGCCGAGCGAGCGCGTCCCCGAGTCCGCGGAGGAACGCGCGGCGCTGTGGCGGGCGACGGTCGGCGGGCGGCGCGTCGTGATCGTGCTGGACGGCGTCACGAGCGTGTCTGAGGTCAGGCCGCTGCTGCCCGGCAGTCCCGGCTGCCTGACGCTGATCACCAGCCGCAGCCGGCTGTGCGGGCTGGAGGGCGTGCGCCGCATCCCGCTCGACGTGCTGGGCGAGGACGAGGCCGTCACGCTGCTGCAGCGGATCCTGGGCGACGACCGCGTCGCCGCCGAACCCGGCCAGGCCAAGGAGGTCGCGCGGCTGTGCGGCTACCTGCCGCTCGCCGTGCGGATCACCGGCGCGCGGCTGGCCGGGCGGGCGCACTGGCCCGTCTCGAAGCTCGTCCGGCGGCTCTCCGACGAACGCAGCAGGCTTGACGAGCTCGTGGCGGACGACCTCGCCGTGCGGGCGGGGCTGGAGCTCACCTACCGGGCGCTCGACGAGGACGCCCGCCGCGCTTACCGCGTCCTGGGCTTCCTCGGCCTGCCCGAGGTGCCGAGCTTCCTGTGGGCGCACCTGCTCGACGAGGACGTGCTCGACCAGCTCGTCGACGCGCGGCTGCTCGACGTCATCGGCAGCGCCCGGTACCGGATGCACGAGCTGGTGCGGCTGCACGCCCGCGAGCTCGCCGAGGCCGAGGACCCGCGCTCCGAGCGCGAGGACCTCGTCAGGAGAGCGGTGATCGCCGCGCTCTCCACTGTGGACGGACTGACCGAGCAGCTCTTCCTCGCCGTGCCGCGGATGCAGGACTCGCTGGGCGTGCTGACGACGGCGGCGCGCCCGACGGACAAGGACGCCTGGTTCGCGCGTGAGGAACCGCTGCTCACCAGACTCGTGGAACGCGCGGCGGAGCTCGGGCTCGCGGAGATCGCGTCGCAGCTCGCGGAAGTGCTGGTGTTCGCCTGGTTCGGGCTCAGGAACCGGTACGAGGCCTGGGAGCGGTCGCACACGGCGGCGCTCGAGGCCGTGTGGAGGACCGGGGACCTGAGACTGGAGGCGGTGCTGCGCTGCAGCCTGGGGCAGATGCACTACAAGCGGGACAACCTGGTCGAGGCGCGGTCGTGGTTCGAGACCGCGCAGACGCTGTTCGTGAACCTGGGCGACCGGCACGGCGAGGCCGTCGCGATGAACGGCATCGGCATGGTGTGCCGTGATCTCGGCCAGTACCCGTGCGCCCTGGAAGCACTCGGCAGGGCGCGGGACCTGCTGGAGGCGACGGACCTCGAAGGCGTCGCCCACGCGCACTACGGGATCGGCTCCATCAAGCGGGAACTCGGTGACGACCAGGGGGCGTTCGAGACCCTGCGCCTCGCGGAGGCGGTCTACCGCCAGGCCCGCAGCCGCAGGGGTGAGGCGCTGGCCGCCCGCGGGATAGGGCTCGTGCACCGCGCCCGCGGCGAGCTCGACCTGGCCGAGGACCACGTCCGCCGCGCGCACGAGATGGTCGCGGGCACCGGCGACGAGCTGCTCGCCTGCTACACCGCCCAGGCCTGGGCGAAGGTGTTGCTGCGCAAGGGTCTGCTCGAACCCGCGGAGCGGCTGCTGCGGCAGGCCCTGGACGGCTGCCGCGACGTCGGTGACCGGTTCGGCGAGGCGCTCGTGCGCCGCACGGTGGGGGAGTGGCGGCTCGCGGCCGGTGACCACGCCGGTGCGCGGACCGTGCTGACCGAGCTGCTGCCGGTGTGGAACGACCTCACCCTGCCGTTGTGGCGGGCCCGCACGCTCCGGGACCTCGGAGCGGTCCACGCCCGTCTGGGGGACGTCGCCGGCGCGGACCGCTCCTGGGACGAGGCCGCGAGCCTGTTCACGCGGCTGGGCACCAGGGAGAGGGGAGAGGTGCGCCAGTGGCCGGCTCAGTTCGGTCTCGCCGCGTCCCGGCTCAGCCGGTGATCTTCTTGTACTTCCACGGCGCGTAACCGCCGCTCTTCAGCGACGAGATCGACACGGTCTCGTGGTCCATGTCCGTCGCCGTGCTGCCCTCTTCGTAGATCCACGCGGACGTCTTCGCCGAGTTGGCCCACTTCTCGAACAACTTCACGTGGCCGTTGCGCAGGATCATGTCGCCCGGCTCGAGGTTCGCCCAGGAGATCTTGGTGGCGACCTCGTCCAGGTTGCGCGTGTTGCGGCTCGTCGTGAGCTTCCACGTCATGGAGACGAAGCCCGAGCAGTCCGTGCGGTACTTCTTGCCCTTGTTGACGTCCCAGGCGTAGGCGGACTGGCTGTACGGGACCTTGCGGTCCCACCAGTCCTTGGCGCGCTTGATGACCTCGGTGCGGCTGATGGAACCGCCGTACCCGGCCGCTGCCTGGACCTGGGAGACGGAGGTCTCCCGCTCGGCAGGACCCTCCGGTGCGGCCTGGGCGACGCCGCTCGGACCACCGAGCAGTCCGAGCGAGATCGCGGTCGCCGCGACGGCGTGGCGAATGCGCATTGTTGTTGCTCCGATCGACTTGCGCCTGGTGATGACCGGAACTGTCCACTCCGGCGCCAAAGATCGGCCTAAGGCCGCTTTAGGGCTTCCTTTACCGCGTCTGCCTAGCTTTCGCGGCGTCTTGCCCAGGGCTTAAGGAGAGAGCACATGTTCGTTCGCACGATCGCAGCGGTGATCGCGATGTTCGCGGCTCTGCTGATGGGCGCGTCCGTCGCGTCCGCGGCTCCGGCCAAGTACACGCACTCCCAGGCGACCGCGCAGCTGCGCGCGGCCGGCATCGCCTGGACGTCGAGCGGCGGGTGCAGCGACCGCAACCGTCCGAACTGCACGTCGTTCGAGCAGATCAACCAGACGACGATCGCGGGTGCCAAGACGTTCAAGAGCGCTTCGGGCTGCGCGCTGACCATCACCGGCGGCACGGAGACCGGCCACGCGTCCGGCACGTACTCGCACTGGAACGGCTACAAGGTGGACTACCGGCTGTCCAGCTGCGTCACGAACTACATCAAGAGCAGGTTCTCGTCCATCGGCGGGAACAAGTGGAAGTCGAACGCGGGCAACATCTACTACCTCGAGTCGAACCACTGGGACGTGACGTACCACAACTGCGGGTGCTGAGAACCTGTTGCCGAGCCGGGGCGGGGCCGGTAGTAGTTGTCGGGTGACCACACTCGGCGTCGTCTACCGGCCCCAGCTCCCGCCCGAGAACCTGCGTTCCGTCGTCCTCGCGGCCGAGGAGTCCGGTGTGGACTCGTTGTGGCTGTGGGAGGACTGCTTCCTGGAGAGCGGCATCGCCTGCGCCTCCGCCGCGCTGGCCTGGACCTCGCGGCTGAAGGTCGGCGTCGGCCTGCTGCCCGTGCCGCTGCGCAACGTCGCGATCACCGCGATGGAGGCGGCGACGCTCGACCGGTTGTTCCCCGGCCGCGTCACGATCGGCGTCGGCCACGGCGTGCAGGACTGGATGGGACAGGTCGGCGCGCGGGTGGCGTCGCCGCTGACGTTGCTGCACGAGTACACGAACGCGTTGAAGGCGCTGCTGGCGGGCGAACGGGTCACCGCGGACGGCCGGTACGTGAAGCTGACCGGTGTGGCGCTCGACTGGCCGCCCGCCGCGCCGATGCCCGTCTACGTCGGCGGTCACGGCATGAAGACCCTCGTCCTCGCCGGTGAGATCGGTGACGGCACCATCCTCGACGCCTCGACCGGCCTGGAGCGGGTCCGCGCGATCCGGGCGACGAGGGACCACCCGGTCGTCGTCTACGTGGAGACGGACTCGCGGGACGCCGCGTTCGTCACCGACCTCGTCTCCCAGGTGGCCGCGGCGGGCGCCACCAGCGTGATCTTGCAGCAGTCCGCCACGAGCGAGGACCCCGAAGGGTTCGTCCGTTTCGTGGGATCACTGGATGGTGTGAGGGCATAACGCGCAGGTCACCCTCAACGGATCGGACGCGACCGGGCGCAGGCTCGTCGAGGACCGGTCGGCGGCCGAAAGCCGCCGCACGCGCCGGATTGCTTCCTGATCCGCTGGGTATGCCTGAGAGCGTGGCAGAGGTCTCCCTGAACGTCGAAGCTCCTGTTGACGCTGTGTGGTCCGTGCTGGCCGACGGCTGGTCCTACGCGGGCTGGGTCGTCGGCGCGTCGCACATCCGCGACGTCGACGCCGGCTGGCCCCAGCAGGGCACGCGCATCCACCACAGCGTCGGTCCGTGGCCGTTCACCATCGAGGACACCACCGAGGTGGTCCGCTGCGAGCCGAACCAGCTGCTCGAGCTGGACGCGCGGCTGTGGCCGGTGGGCGCGGCGCGGATCACCTTCACGCTGCGGGCGCGCTCCGAGTCGCTCACCGAGGTGCACATGACCGAACGGGCGGTGCGCGGCCCCACCACGCTCATGCCGAACGCCGTGCAGGACGTGCTGCTCGTCCCCCGGAACAAGGAGACCCTCCAGCGCTTGAACGCGCTGTCCAAGGGGCGTCCAGCACCCTTTCACTAGATAACTAGTGAAAGGGTGTACGGTTGCTCCCATGCGAGTGAGGGAGCACCCGCCGGTCGTGGCGGAAAACCTGGGGAAGAGGTACCCGCGGGGCTGGGCGTTGCGCGACTGCACGCTCGAGATCCCCGCGGGCAGGACCGTGGCGCTCGTCGGGCCGAACGGGGCCGGCAAGAGCACGCTGATGGGCATGATCACCGGACTGCTCCGCCCGACGACGGGCCGGATCTCGGTGTTCGGCGACGCGCCGGCCGGGAGCGGGATGCACCCGGCGGTGGCGTTCCTGACGCAGGCCAAGCCGCTGTACCCGCAGTTCACCGTGGCCGAGACGCTGCGGTTCGGCCGCCACGCCAACCCGGGCTGGGACCAGGCGTACGCCGAAGGGCTGGTCGAAAGCGCGCAGGTGCCGTTCGCGGCGAAGGCCGGCACGCTCTCGGGCGGCCAGCGCACGCGCGTCGCCCTGGCCCTCGCGCTGGGCAAGCGGCCGCGGTTGCTGGTGCTCGACGAGCCGCTCGCGGACCTCGACCCGCTGGCGCGCGAGGCCGTGCTGCGGACGCTGGTCGACGAGTGCCGCACGCAGGGCATCACCGTGCTGCTGTCGTCGCACGTGCTGGCGGAGCTGGAGGACGTGTGCGACCACCTCGTGCTGCTCGCCGACGGCCGCGTGCGGCTGGCCGGTGACGTCTCGTCGTTGCTGCGCGCGCACGCCGGACAGCCCGGCCTGGACCGGCTGAGCCGGCTCGCGCTCGCCTACATGCGCGCGGAGGTGGCGGCATGACGTGGATCGTGTGGCGCCAGCAGCGCCCGGTGTTCATCACGCTGGTGGCGGGGCTGGCCGTGGCGGTGGCGGCCATCCTGCTGCTGCGGGCGGCGATGACCGCGGACCTGACCGCGCGCAACCTGCTCGACTGCACGGTCGAGGGCCTGGAGTCGTGCCGGGGCCGGGCGGCGAACGAGTTCCAGAGCACCTGGTTCGACCGGCTGCACCTCGCCCAGGGCACGGTGCTCGCGGCTCCCGCGCTGATCGGCGTGTTCGTCGGGGCGCCGTTGTTCGCGCGGGAGTTCGAACAGGGCACTCACGCCTTGGCGTTCACCCAGTCCGTCAGCAGGACGCGCTGGATGGCGACCAAGTTCGTCGTCGCGGCACTGCCCCCGCTGGTCGTGGTGCTCGTCTACCAGCTCGTCGTGCACAGCTGGCTCGACGTGGCCGGTCAACTCGGTCCGCTGGCGACGGGCCCGTTCTACTTCACGACCTTCGACGCCCAGGGCGTCTCGCCGATCGCCTACACGCTCTTCGCCTACACCCTGGGGATGTTCGCGGGCGCGGCGTCCAAGCGGACGCTCGTGGCGATGACGCTGACGCTCGGCCTGTTCGTCGTGGCGCGGTTCGTGCTCAGCGGCGTCCGCGAGTTCCTGATCACCCCCACCAGGACCGTCTCCGACGACGTGGTGGGCCCCGTGCTCGGCGAACGTGGCCCGCTGGTCGTGCGCAGCGGCTACCTCGACGCCCGCGGCGCGGTGATCGCCGATCCGGCACCGCTGATGAACTGCGCCGGCAAGGCCGACGCGCAGGGCGTCGTCGACACGGCCGCCTGCTACAAGACCAACGGGCTCACCCATGCGTACGTCGACTTCATCCCCGTCAGCCAGGCGACGACGCTGCACCTGCTGGAGGCGGCGGTCTTCGCGGGGTTCGCGGTGCTGTTCGTGCTGGGTTCGGCGTGGGCAGTGCGCAGGCAGGTGTGACCGCTGGTGGACGGGTGGACACCTATGCTGGGCGGCGTGATCGAGTTTCGCATCGATCGGCACTCCGGGGTGTCCACCTATCTCCAGATCGCCGCACAGGTCAAGCAGGCCATGCGGATGGGGCTGCTCGGACCCGGTGACAAGCTGCCGACGGCACGGGAGGTGGTGGAGGCCACCAGGGTCAACCCCAACACCGTGCTGAAGGCGTACCGCGAGCTCGAACACGAGGGCCTCGTCGAAGGCCGCCGCGGCATGGGCACGTTCATCACGGCCTCCCTCGCCACCGACGCCACCCGAGCCGACGCGCCGCTGCGCCAGGACCTGGAGCGGTGGATGGACCGCGCGGTGGACGAGGGCCTCACGGGCGACGAGGTCGACGCGATCTACACCGACGTGCGGGGCACGCACTACTAGTGTCCTTTGTGGATTAGGAGCCGCGCATGAACGCTCCCGTGCGGGCGGAGGACGTCGCGAAGCGCTTCGGGCGCACCCGAGCCCTGGACGACTGCTCGTTCACGTTGCCCGAAGGCAGCGTCACCGCCCTGGTGGGCCCGAACGGCGCGGGCAAGAGCACGCTGCTGTCGCTGATCGCGGGCCTGCTGCGGCCTTCCCGCGGCCAGGTGACCGTCTGCGGGACGCCGGTGCGCGGGCGGACGCACCCCGACGTCTCCCTGCTGACGCAGAAACGGCCGTTGTACGAGCAGTTCACCGTGCGCGAGATGATGCGGGCCGGGGCCGCCATGAACGACCGCTGGTCCGCGGAGCGCGCCTTCGAGGTGCTGGACCTGCTGGCCGGTGTGGACAAGGACGCCAGGGTGCGGACCTTGTCGGCCGGGGCGCGCACCCAGGTGGCCCTCGCGCTGGCGCTGGGGCGGTTGCCGAAGGTGCTGCTGCTCGACGAGCCGCTGTCCGACCTGGACCCGCTGGCGCGCGACGAGACCCTGCGGATCGTCATGACCGACGTGGCGGAGCGGGGGACGACGGTGCTGCTGTCGTCGCACCTGCTGACCGATCTCGGCGACGTGTGCGACCACCTGCTGCTGCTGGACGAGGGGCGGGTGCAGGTGGCCGGGGAGATCGAGGAGGTCCTGGCGGGGCACCGGGTCCTGGTTGGCCCGGCGGAGCTCGAGCCGGAGACCGGCGGGGTGGTGGTCGACTCCTCCCGCACGGCTCGGCAGACCACGGCCCTGGTCCGGGGTGGGGACGCGGCTTCCGGTTGGGAGGCAACGCATCCGGACCTGGAGGGGTTGGTGATGGGGTACCTGCGGGCGTCACGGGCCCGCAGGCTCGCCCGTCAGTAGTTACCCCGTTCGGGTGGGTTCGTCCGGATCTTCTAACAGCTGGACGCCGCGGTGCGATGACGCCGGTACCAGTCATCGTGCCAGGGGAGTCGCCACGTGTTCGGCAGCAAGCAGAAGAAGATCGTCTCCCTGGAGCAGGCCGCGGACGGGCTGCGGGCGCAGGTCGACCAGCTCAACGGGTATCTGAGGCAGATCGGCGGGCTCGACTACGTCCAGGTGCGCGGGCAGGTCGACGGGATGCGCGCCGAGCTGGCCGGTCTGCAACAGGCGCACGCTGCGGAGAAGCACGCGCAGCAGCAGGTCTTGGCGGCCGAACGCCGTGCTCAGGAGGAAACCCTGGCACTGCAGAAGAAGGGCTTCGAGCAGGGCTTGGCCCGGCTGAAGGAGGAGCTGGCGGAGGCGCAGCGAACCCTGGTGCCCTTCACCGATGAGTTGCTGTTCCAGGACGCGGGAGTGTTCCGCTACCACCACCCGCTGGAGAACTCCGAGCAGTACAAGACGCAGCTCGACCGCGTTCAGGCCTCGATGAAGGAGATGATCCGCAACAAGACCGCGGTCGTGGGCAGCAGCAACTTCACCTTCAACGGGTCGTCGCGCGAGGGCGGCAAGATGGTGGCCGACTGGTGCAAGCTCATGCTGCGTTCCTACAACGCCGAGGCGGAGAACAGCCTCCGGGTGATGAAGGCGGGATCCGTCGACGCGGCCAAGAAGCGCCTGGTTCGCGCGGCGGAGGCGATCGAGAAGCTCGGCAAGATGCTCAGCATCGAGATCGATGACCGCTACGAAAAGCTGCGCATGCTCGAGCTCGAGCTCATGGCCGACTACCTGCAGAAAAAGCAGGAGGAGAAGGAGAACGAACGCGCCGAGCGCGAGCGTTTGCGCGAAGAGGCCAAGGCGCAGGCCGAGTTCCGCCGCGAGCTGGAGAAGCTTGAGAAGGAGCGCAAGCACCTGGAGAACGTCCGCCAAGCGTTGCTGGCCAAGGGGGACCACGCCGCCGCTGAAGAGCTCCAGTCCGAGCTGGACGAGGTCGTCGCCGGCATCGACGGCGTGCACCAGCGCGAGGCCAACATCAGGGCCGGCTACGTGTACGTGATCAGCAACCTGGGCGCGTTCGGGCCGAAGATGGTGAAGATCGGCATGACCCGGCGGCTGCACCCCGAAGACCGCGTGCTGGAGCTCGGCGACGCGTCGGTGCCGTTCCGCTACGACACGCACATCCTGCACTACTCGGCCGACGCCGTCTCACTGGAGACGGCGCTGCACCAGGCGTTGTCCGACCGGCGGGTCAACCGCGTGAACATGCGCCGCGAGTTTTTCTACGCCACGCCCGAGGAAGTGCGGGAGCTGCTGAAGAAGCACTCGGGTCAGATGCTCGAGTACGTCCTCGAACCGGAGGCCGCCGAGTACCGGCAGAGCCTGACTCAGGTGTAGATCGCCCTGTGGGCGCCCTGGATCAAGGCCTTGTACAGTCCGCCCGCCACACCCCACCGCGCCAGCGCCGCCCGGGCCGCGTTGGCCCCCGCGGCCCCGTGCACGCCGCCGCCCGGCCAGGCCGACGACCCGGTCAGGTACAGCCGGTCGAACGGCGTGTCCGCGCGGCCGAGCCCCGGCACCGGCCGGAACACCAGCTGCTGGTGGATGGCCGCGGTGCCGCCGTTGACCGAGCCGATCTCGGCCGGGCCGAGCACCGAGCGGCCGACGATGCGCGAGCGGAAGCCCGGGGCGCGTTCCTCGATCATCAGCTCCAGGCGGTCGGCGCGGCGCTTCAGCCTGTCCTGCGACCAGTTCCCGCCCAGCGGCACGTGCGTGTAGGCCCAGGCGGCCTCGGTGCCGGCGGGGGAGCGGGTCGGGTCGCTCGTCGTCATCTGGCCCACGATCATGAACGGGTTGCGCGGCACCTTGCCGCACGCCAGTTCGTGGGCGGTGGTCGCGAGGCCGTTGACGTCGCCGCCGAGGTGCACGGTGCCCGCCTGCGAGGCTTCCGCGTTGCGCCACGGGATCGGGCCCGACAGCGCCCAGTCCACCTTGATCGTGTCGCCGTCCCACTGGAACCGCGTGAGGTCCTCGGCGAGCTTCGGCGGCAGCGCGTCGGCGCCGATCAGGTCGAGGTAGAGCCGAGGTGCGGGCACGTCGGCCAGGACGGCTCGGCGTGCGCGCACAACGGAACCGTCTTCCAGACGCACACCAACGGCGACACCGCGGGCGTGCAGCACCGAGGTGACGCGGGCGCCCGTTTCGATGCGGCCGCCGAAACGGCGCACGAGGGACGCGGTCAGCTCGCCGGCGCCGCCGCGGGGGACCGGGTTGCCGACGTCCTGGGCGAGCATGGCGAGCAGCCACCCGAAGCCCGCGCCGCCGGCCTGGTCCGGGCCCAGGTCGGAGTGCATCGTGTTGCCCGCGAACAACACCCGCGCGCCCTCACCGGAGAAGAGCTCCTCGCCCAGACGGCGCACGGGCAGCGTCAGCAGCCGCGTCAGGCGCAGCGTGTCACCCAGGCCCAGCTTGCGCAGCAACGACATCCCGCCGCGCGCGGGCGGGAAGGGGCGCAGCAGGCTGTCCAGCACGCTGTCGCGGATCCGCTGCCACTGCGCGAACGTCGCCTGCCAGGCTTCGGCGTCCGAGTCGGCGAACGAGCCGACGGACTTGGCGGTGACCTCGACGTCGCGGGAGAGGAGCGCGACACGGTCGTCCGGCAGCACGTGGGCGAGCACGGCGGGTGCGTGCTCCCATTGCACGTCGAGGTTCAACGCGCCGAGGACGGGCGATCCGAGGCCGAGGGGGTAGAACGCGCTGTAGACGTCGTTCGTGAAGCCCGGTGCGGTGATCTCCGCGGACGTCACGGCACCACCGACCGTGTCGCGCTGCTCCAGCACGAGCACGTCCCAGCCCGCGTCCGCCAGCAGGGCCGCGGCGACCAGGCCGTTGGGGCCGGAGCCGATGACGACCGCATCCACCTCGTTCACGCACGCCCTCCCATTGCGTCGACGACCTCGCGCAACACGTCACGCGCGTCGTGCTCAGGCCACCATTCCAGATCTTCGTGTGCCCGTGTGGTCCGCACGAGCGGAGCCTGATCGGCCATCCGGACCCATTCCGGCGTCAGCGGTTGCAGCCCGAGGCGGGCTGTCGCGCCCGCGAGCTTCTCGATCACCGGGTACGGCACCGGCAACCGGGCGGCACCGACGCGTTCGGCGATCATCGGCGCGGTCAGCACCGGCTCGGCGGCGAGGTTGAAGGGACCCAAAGCCTTGCGGCGCACGATCTCCACGATCGCGCGCGCCACGTCGTCGGCGTGCACGAGCTGCAGGCGCAGGTCGTTCCACAACGGGATCGGCAGGTAGGGCAGCAGCCTCGGCGGGAGCAACGGGCTGAGCAGCCAGCGGCGGATCTGCCGGGCCGCGGACGCCTGCCCGATGCCGCACGGCCGGATCACGCTGCACGGCAGCGGGTAGCGGCTGATCATCTCCTCCAGCCGCACCTTGTGCGCGCTGTAGGTGTTGCCGGCGATGCCCGTCAGCCGCCACGACTCGTCGACCCTCGACCAGCGCTGCGCCGGGCCGTACGCCGCGACCGAGGAGGCGATGACCAGGTGGCCGACGTCCTCCTTCACACACGCGGCCAGCACGTGTTCGCTGCCGTCGACGTTGGTCTCGCGATTCGTGGGCTTGATCGCCCACGCCAGGTGCACCACGACGTCGGCGCCGCGGAACGCGTCGCGCAACGACGAGAGGGTGCGCACGTCGACACCGGCGTCCTCGAACTCCAGATGACGGCGAAGCGCCGTGCCGACGTTGCCCGAGCCACCGGTGACGACGATTTTCACCCTGCCGGAATACCCGCGATGTGCCCGATCACGCGTATCTCATTTCGTTCGGTACCGAAGGGCTAGCACACTCCGTAGTCGAACGGTAGATGCATGAACCTTACGAGGCTGTGTTCCGTAGCACATAAGGGGCCATTGTGTGAGGCCCCGCTCGATACTGAGCTACCGCTTAGTACGCCTCGATCATCCGACAAGGACCTCTGCATGCCCCTCCGCCGCGTACTGCCCACCGCCACCCTGGCGCTCGCTGTCCTCGTGGCCGGCTGCGGCGCGAAAGAAGAGGCGAAGGCCCAGGTCAGGACCGGGCCGGGCGTTACCGACGACACGATCTCGCTCGGCATCCTCACGGACATGACCGGGCCGTTCAAAGCCTCCGCGCTGACCCGCATGAAGGGCTACGACCTCTACCTGAAGCAGGTCAACGACCGCGGCGGCATCTGCGGCCGCAAGATCGAGCTCAAGCAGAAGGACCACGCGTACGACGTGCAGAAGGCGCTCGACGCCTACTTCGACCTCGAACCGCAGGTCCTGGGGCTGCTGGAGCTCGCGGGCACGCCGATGACCGCCGCGATCGAGCCCGACCTCATGCAGACCCGCACGCTGACCGCCCCCGCCTCGTGGGCCGCGTCGCTGCTCGGCAACCCGCACATGATGATCGTCGGCACGACCTACGACCTCGACGTCATCAACGGGCTCGACCACTACAAGCGCCGCGGTGTCATCAAGGAGGGCGACACCGTCGGCCACATCTACGCCCAGGGCAGCTACGGCGACAACGCCGTGGAAGGCAGCCGGTTCGTCGGCACGCAGTGGAACATGAGGATCGCCGAGCAGCCGATCGGCGAGACCACGGCCGACCTCAGCCAGCAGATCGCCGCCCTGAAGGCCGCGGGCGCCAAGGCCGTCATGCTGAGCACCACCCCCGCGCAGACCGCGGCCGCCGTCGGCGTCGCCGCCGCGCTGAAGTGGGAGGTGCCGTTCATGGTGAACGTGGTCGGCTTCGACACCGCGATCCTCGAGTCGCCCGTGGGTCCCGCCGTGGAGAAGCAGGTGTCCGTGGTGACGTCGGTGGCGCCGTTCACCGGCAGCCAGCCCGGCCCGCGCGAGGTGGCGGCGGCGTTCAACCAGTACTACCCCAACGACAAGCCCGCGATCTACGTCGACCACGGCTACACGGTCGCGAAGGTGTTCCTCTCCGTCGTGGAGAAGGCCTGCAAGGAAGGCGACCTCACGCGCGACGGCGTGCTGAAGGCCTTCCAGGACACCAACGGCCTGGAGACCCAGGGCCTGACCGGGCCGCTGCGGTACTCGCTGGTGGGCAGGCCCTCCGCCACGCAGTCCTACATCACCAAGGTCGACTCCAAGGCGCCCGGCGGTCTCACGACCGTGGAGGAGCTGTTCGAGTCGGAGCTCGTGAAGCTCAAGGGCACCCGCGCCAAGTAGACGCCGAACGCAGAACGGCTCCTCCCGGTGTGCGGGAGGAGCCGTTCCCCGTTGTCCTACTTGCCGAAACCGGCCTTGCGGAGCGCGTCCGCCATCGACCCGTTCGCCGGCGCCGGCGAGGTGCGCTGACCACCGCCGCGCTGCTGACCGCCGCGCTGCTGCGGACGGCCGCCGCGGTCACGGCCACCGCCGCCACCGCCCGGCTTCGGGCCGGGCTTGCCCGGCTCGTCGGTCAGCCGCAGCGTCAGGCCGATCCGCTTGCGGGCCTCGTCGACCTCCAGCACCTTCACCCGCACCACGTCACCGGACTTCACGACGTCGCGCGGGTCCTTCACGTAGTTGTCGGACAGGGCGGAGATGTGCACGAGACCGTCCTGGTGCACGCCGATGTCGACGAACGCGCCGAACGCGGCCACGTTCGTCACGACGCCCTCCAGCACCATGCCGGGCTTGAGGTCGGCGATCTTCTCGACGCCGTCCGCGAAGGTCGCCGTCTTGAACGCCGGGCGCGGGTCGCGGCCCGGCTTCTCCAGCTCGCGCAGGATGTCCGTGACGGTCGGCAGACCGAACTTCTCGTCCACGAACTGCTCCGGGCGCAGCTTCGTCAGCACCGCGGTGTTGCCGATGAGCTCGGCGCCCGCGACGCTCTGCATCTTCCGCACGACCGGGTACGCCTCGGGGTGCACCGAGGAGGCGTCGAGGGGCTCGTCGCCGCCGCGGATCTTGAGGAAGCCCGCGCACTGCTCGAACGCCTTCGGGCCGAGCCGCGCCACGTTCTTCAGCGCCGCCCGCGTCCGGAACGGGCCGTTCTGGTCCCGGTGCAGCACGATGTTCTCCGCCAGGCCGGCGGTGATGCCGGAGACGCGGGTCAGCAGCGGCACGGACGCGGTGTTGAGGTCGACGCCGACCGCGTTCACGCAGTCCTCGACCACCGCGTCGAGGGACCGCGACAGCTTCGACTCGGCCAGGTCGTGCTGGTACTGGCCGACGCCGATCGACTTCGGGTCGATCTTCACGAGCTCGGCGAGCGGGTCCTGCAGGCGGCGCGCGATCGAGACGGCGCCGCGGATCGACACGTCGAGGTCCGGCAGCTCCGAGGAGGCGTAGGCCGACGCCGAGTAGACCGACGCGCCCGCCTCGGACACCACGATCTTGGTGAGGCCGAGCTCGGGGTGGCGCTTGATCAGGTCGGCGGCGAGCTTGTCGGTCTCGCGGGAGGCCGTGCCGTTGCCGATCGCGATCAGGTCGACGTTGTGCTGCTTGGCCCAGGCCGCGAGCTTCGCGATCGACTCGTCCCAGCGGTTCGCGGGCACGTGCGGCTGGATCACGCCGTGCGCGACGACCTTGCCGGTGGCGTCGACGACGGCGACCTTCACGCCCGTGCGGTAGCCGGGGTCCAGGCCCATCGTGGCGCGCGTGCCGGCCGGGGCGGCCAGCAGCAGGTCGCGCAGGTTCGAGGCGAACACCTTGACGGCCTCGTCCTCGGCGAAGCTCCGCAGACGGCCGCGCAGGTCGATGCCGAGGTGCACGAGGATGCGGGTCCGCCACGCCCAGCGGACGGTGTCGGTGAGCCACTTGTCCGCCGGGCGGCCGCGGTCGTCGATGCCGAAGCGGGCGGCGATGCGCACCTCGAACGACGACGGGCCCTCCTGCACGGGCTCCTCCGGCTCCAGGACGAGGTCGAGGACCTCCTCCTTCTCGCCGCGGAACAGCGCGAGGATGCGGTGCGACGGGAGCTTCGCGAACGGCTCGTCGAACTCGAAGTAGTCGGCGAACTTGGCGCCCTCGGTCTCCTTGCCCTCGCGGACCTTGGAGACGACGCGGCCGCGCGTCCACATCTGCTCGCGCAGCTCGCCGATCAGGTCGCCGTCCTCGCCGAACCGCTCGACCAGGATGGCCCGCGCGCCCTGCAGGGCGGCCGTCGCGTCGGCGACCTCCTTGGCGGGGTCGAC
Organism: Lentzea sp. DG1S-22; assembly: GCF_036321065.1. Classification (NCBI taxonomy): domain Bacteria; kingdom Bacillati; phylum Actinomycetota; class Actinomycetes; order Pseudonocardiales; family Pseudonocardiaceae; genus Lentzea; species Lentzea sp. DG1S-22. The sequence continues at coordinate 8,199,205 of NZ_CP143276.1, forward strand.
GAACTTGGCGGCTTCCTCCTGCGGGTGCAGGGTGGGATCACCCAGGAGGGCGTCGGCCAGCGGCTCCAGGCCCGCTTCCTTCGCGATCTGGGCCTTCGTGCGGCGCTTTTGCTTGTACGGCAGGTAGAGGTCCTCGAGCCGCGCCTTCGAGTCGGCGGCGAGGATCTGCGCTTCGAGGGCGTCGCTGAGCTTGCCCTGCTCGCGGATCGAGTTGAGGACGGCCGCCCGGCGCTCCTCCAGTTCGCGCAGGTAGCCGAGGCGTTCCTCGAGCGTGCGCAGCTGGGCGTCGTCGAGACCGCCGGTCGCCTCCTTGCGGTAGCGGGCGACGAACGGGACGGTCGCGCCACCGTCGAGCAGTTCGACAGCAGAGCCGACCTGGCCTGCGGCCACGCCGAGCTCGTCAGCGATCTTCTGGTGGATGAGCGTTGTCACAGCGCGCCATTCTGCCCGCTGCCCGATTCGACGTGGCACGGTGTCCTTCATGACCATCGCCGCGGTCGTCCCATCACTGCTGTCGGGCCTGGAGGTTCCTGGCGTCGACAACACGCTCGGCCTGCCACCGGCCCGGCGTGTCGTCCTGCTGCTCGTCGACGGTCTCGGTCACGAGCTGTTGCGCACGCACGCAGCGCACGCGCCGTTCCTCTCCTCGCTGACCGACCGGTCGATCGACGCCGGGTTCCCGTCGTCCACCGCCACCAGCCTCGCCTCGGTCGGCACCGGGCTGCTCTCGGGCGAGCACGGCATCGTCGGCTACACGTTCGCGGTCGGCGAGGAGGTGCTCAACTCGCTGACCTGGTCCCGCGCCGGGGACCACCGCCACGACCTGCGCAAGGCGCTCGTGCCCGAGGTCGTCCAGCCGCACCCGACCGTGTTCGAGCGCGCCGCGGCGGCCGGGGTGGCGGTGAGCACGGTCGCGCCGCTCGCCCACCGCGGCAGCGGCCTGACGCGGGCCGTGCTGCGCGGGTCGTGGTTCCGCGGCGTGGCCGGGTTCGGCGACCTCGCGCTGGGGGCGGTCGCGGCGGTCGGGCAGGACCGCTCGTTCTGCTACGCCTACCACCCCGACCTGGACACGATCGGGCACTTCTACGGGCCGGGGTCGCCGGAGTGGGTGATGCAGCTGGAGTTCGTCGACGCCCTGGCGTCGCGGATCGCGTCGCGCCTGCCCGCCGGTTCGCTGTTCGTCGTCACGGCGGACCACGGCATGATCACCGCGGGGGAGCGGATCGACTTCGACGCGGAACCGCTGCTGTGGCAAGGAGTGCGCGTGATCGCGGGAGAGCCGCGGGTGCGCTACCTGCACACCGAGACCGCCGAGGTGCTGCCGGTGTGGAGGGAGTTCCTCGGTGACAGGGCGGACGTGCTGACGCGCGAGGACGCGGTGGCGGCGGGGTGGTTCGGCCCGGTCAGCCCGCTCGCGGCCGACCGCATCGGGGACGTCGTCGTGGCGATGAAGGGCACCGCGGTGCTGCTGCGGGGCCAGGCCGAGCCGAGCTGGAACGGCCTGAGGGGGTTCCACGGGGCGCGGACCAGGGAGGAGATGGCGATCCCGCTCCTGGTTCACTCAGTACCTTCAGTGTAGACCGAAACAAGCCCTTCGCGCAGGTCAGCTCTAGGATCACCGGACGTGACGATCGAACTTCCAGGACCGGTCGCCTTCGTGCTCGGCGGCGGGGGAAGCCTCGGCGCGGGACAGGTCGGCATGCTGCGCGCGTTGCGCGAGCACGGGGTGAGGCCCGACCTGGTCGTCGGCACGTCGGTCGGGTCGGTCAACGGCTCGTTGCTCGCCCTCGACCCGGACAAGGCCGCGGAACGGCTGGCCGTGCTGTGGGAGGGCATGACGCGGCAGCGGGTGTTCCCCGGCGGACCGCTCGCGCAGCTGAGGTCGTTGCGCACCAACAAGACCTACCTCTTCCCGAACACCGGCCTGGCGCACGTGCTGGCCGAGGGGCTCGACGGGGTGACGTCGTTCGGCGACCTGGTGCTGCCCTTCGGCGCGGTGTCGGTGGACTGCGTGACCGGTGAGGCCGTGAACATCACCGAGGGCGAGCTGGTCCCCGCGATCCTCGCCAGCGCGGCCATTCCGGGTGTCTACCCGCCCGTGCGCATCGGCGAGCGCGTGCTCTACGACGGCGGCGTGCTGGCGAACGTGCCGATCCGGCAGGCGCTCGCGATGGGCGCGAAGTCGTTGGTGGTGCTGGACTGCGCGTTCCCCGGCCACCTGCCGACCGTGCCGGCGACGCTCGCCGAGACGCTGCTCTTCTGGGCGACGCTGGGGATGCGCAACCAGGCCGTGCTGGAGGTCGAGCTGGCCTCGCGGCAGGCGCCGGTGCTGTACCTGCCGGGCCCGCCCGTGCAGGCCGTGACGCCGCTGGACTTCTCGCACACGGCGGAGCTGGTCGAGGCCTCCTACGGGGCCTCGGCCGCGTTCCTCACGTCGCTGGAGATCGCCGGCGCCGGGTTGTACGGCCACCCGTCCCACGGGTAGCGCGCCGCTGCCCGGTCGCGGGTGCGAACCCGGTGGTGGGCGCGGGAAACCGAACCGCCCTCCCCGCCGTCCAAACCGCATGCGCACCACGATGGCCGTCGTCCTGCTCCTGCTGGCCGCGTGCACCGGGCCCGCCGAGCCCGCGATCAGCGGCTTCGTGAAGCTGGGCGCGCTGCGCGGGAAACCACCCGAGGCGGCGGAGCTGACCGGCGACGTCGGCGACGCGACCCACCGGGCGCTGAGGCAGGTCTCCGCCGGGGACGACGAGCAGGCCCGCGAGCTGCTGACCCGCCCGCGGGCCGCCGGCACCAGGACCTTCGCGTTCGTCGAGCCCGGCTGCGCGGAGACCGGCGCGGTGCCGGTGCTGACGGGCGACGTGCTCGACGTCCGCCTCACCGGCGGCGCGAACACGGCCTGCGCGCAGGCCGCCTACTTCCTGGTGACCGTCACCGCCGAGGACCCGGACAACCGGCTGCGGTTGCGCGCGTAGCGCGACGAGCGCCGGCTCGAGACCGGTGCCAACACGAGCCGGGCGGGCGGACACGAACAGGTATGACAAGCGAAGACCCGGACGACCGCGCGTTGTGGTCGCGGGCCGCCGGGGGCAGCCGTCCAGGTCACCACCTCGCCGCCGGTCGAGACCGCGCCCGCGGACGCGGAGCCCGGAGTGCCACCGGACGTGGTCGCGGCGATCGAGGAGGGATGCGCGCGGGCCGCGGGCGTCGTCGGCAGGGCGAAGCTCTACCAGTTGCGGCGCGAGGAGACCGCGTGGGCGCTGCTCTACACCGACACCGAGTCGCTGACCTGCAACCTCGGCCAGGCGGGCGTGGAGTACCGCTCGGAGGCCAGGCGGGTGACCCCGCGGTGGCTGCCCGGCCACTTCTCCGTCGAGGACGTCGGCGCGAAGGCCGGGGGTGACCGGACCCTGCTGCCGGGCGACGCGGGACGGCCCGGTTACCGCACCGCCGCGGGACGGGTCGGCAGCGGTGTCGCGAAGGTGACGGTCTCCGCCGACGACCGCACGATCGAGGCCGGGATCGTCAACGGCACCTACGCCGCCCGCCTGTACTACCCGCCGGACTGGGGCGTCCCGCAGAACGACGGGGTCCCGTCATCAGGGCGTACGACTCCGGCGGCAAGCTCCTCGGCGCCAGTTCGCAGCCGGGGGAGTCGTGCTACTTCGAACCCGGCAGCGGCACGATCATCCAGGGTGACCTGCGCGGGGGGAGGGACCGGTGCCAGGTGGCGACGCCCTGGAGGTGATTCGTCCGCTGGCCGCTACCAGCCGGTCGGTTCAACCGACATACTGGTTGGTATGACGACTGTGGCGAACTTCGGCGGCACCAGCCACCACGCGGACCTCGGCGGCCCCGTGCACTGGGTCGACTTCGGCGGGCCGGCCGACGGCCCGCGGATCGTCCTCGTGCACGGGCTCGGCGGGTCCCACCTCAACTGGGTGCTGCTGGCGCCGTTGCTCGCGCGCAGGGCCCGCGTCATGGCAGTCGACCTGGCCGGGCACGGGCTGACCCACCCCGAGGGCCGGGAGACCACGGTCCAGGCGAACACGGAGCTGCTCGGCCGCTTCGTCGACGAGGTCGCCGGCGAGCCGGTCGTCCTGGTCGGCAACTCGATGGGCGGGATGATCTCGCTCTTCCAGACCGCCGCGCACCCCGAGCGGGTCCGGGGACTGGTGCTGGTCGACCCCGCGCTGCCGATGGTGTTCGGGACGCGGCCGGACCCGACGATGCTCGGCACGTTCTTCCTGTACTCGGTGCCGGGCCTGGGCGAGCGGTTCCTCGCGAGGTCGCGGACCGCCTCCGCGCGCCGCCAGGTGGAGCGCGTCCTCGAACTGTGCTGCGCCGACCCGTCGGCCATCCCCGAGGAGCTCAAGCAGGCGTCGGAGCACCTGATCGGCGAGCGCGCCGAGGTCGACGGCCTCGACAAGGCGTTCCTCGCCGCCGCGCGCAGCACCGTTTTCACGACGTCCAAGCGCGCCGCCTACTTCGCGGCGATGGCGAAGATCCGCGTGCCCGTGTTCCTGATGAGCGGCGACCGCGACCGGCTCGTCAACGTCGTCGCCGCCCGGCACGTGGCGCGCAAGCACCCGCACTGGCGCTACGACGAGTACGAGGGCATCGGTCACGTGCCCCAGATGGAGATCCCCGACGTCGTGGCCGAACGCGTCCTCGACTGGATGGAGGCCAACCGCCTGACCACAGGCGCCGGCTGACCGGGCTCACGCCTCGGTCTTCTCCACCGCCTCCGCGGCCAGCGCGACCATCTCGTCGAAGCCCGCGCGGATGCCGTCCGCGAGCAGCTGCACGTCCGGCACGCCGTCGAAGTCGGCGTTGATGCCGAACGTGAACCGGTCGAGGTAGGAGAAGATGCCGACCGTGATCCGGATCGTCGAGGCGACCGGCACGTACGGGAACATCTCCACCAGCGGCCGGCCGAGCATGTAGAGCGGGATGCGCGGACCGGGGACGTTCGTGGTGACGGTCTGCAGGATTTGCTGCGGGAACCGCATCGCGGTCCGCGACCCCAGCGCCATCAGCGTCGGCGCGGCGAAGTTCGACAGGTTCGTGATGACGTCGGCGCCGGCGGCCTGGCGCGAGCTCTTCAGGTCGTCCATCTGCGCGCGGATCGAGGCGAGGCGCTTCACCGGGTCCGCCTCGCCCACGGGCAGGTTCACCAGCACGGCGCTGACGCGGTTGTTCAGCTCGTTGTGCTGGTCGGCCTTGCGCATCGACACGGGCACCATGGTCCGCACGACCATGCCCTCGGTCAGCTCGCCGCGCTTCTCCAGCAGGTCGCGGAAACCGCGCGTGATCGCCGTCAGGACGACGTCGTTGACGGTGCCGCCCGCGACCGTGCGGATCTGCTTGATCTCCGCCAGGTTCGCCCGCGCCCACACCCAGCGGCGGTGTGGCCCGATAGGACCGTTCAGCGACGTCGCCGCGCGCGTCACCAAGCGACGTGCCGTACCGGGAAGAGAACCGAGAACGGACTTGCCGAAGTCCACGATCTCGTTGAGGGACCGGGCGTTGCGCGCGATCGCCGGCAACGCCGACAGGTGCTGCACCGGCGTCACCACGGCGTCGCGCACGCCGTCGACGACCAGGTCGAGCGTCGAGGGCTGCGGCCGCGGCGCCCACTCCGCGGGCTCCGGCAGCTCGCTGTCCCGCCGGAAGTCGAGCACGAGCTGCAGCATGTCCGAACCGGACACGCCGTCGACCATGCAGTGGTGGACCTTGGAGATGATCGCCCAGCGGCCGCCCTCGAGACCCTCGACGAGCCACGCCTCCCACAGCGGCTTCGAGCCGTCGAGCCTCTGCGCGAAGATCCGGCCCGCGAGGTTGCGCAGCTGGTCCTCGCCGCCCGGCGCCGGCACGGCGGTGTGGCGCACGTGGTAGAGGATGTTGAAGTGGTCGTCGTCGACCCAGACCGGACGCCCGACGTGGAACGGCAGCGCCTTCACCTTCTGCCGGTAGCGGGGCACCTGGTCCATGCGCGCCAGGAAAAGGCGGATCACGTCACCGTAGGACGGCACCGGGCCGTCGAAGACCAGGACGGAACCGACGTGCATCGGCACGTTCTCGTCCTCGATGAAGTAGAAGCCGGCGTCCAGGGAGCTCATGCGATCCACTCGGGGAACAGTAGAGGAGCTGTGCGTCCCAATCGACGTCCATGCAGGTGAGAGGCACTGCACAGCTGCGAGGTTGCCGACGCGTTACATCCGGGAGGCGAATCGAGACTCGAAAGTGCTGGCTAAAAGATCGATCACGAAACATCATGGACCCACTGGGCGAAGCCGCCCGGGGCGCCGGCTCGGGGTTGTCGACGTGTGGGGAGGCTCCTATGTCCGCTGCTGTTCCGGACGAGGTCTTCGAAGATCCTGCTGCCTCTCGCCTGCACCTCGTCAGAGGCTCGGCGCCCGGTCTCTTCTGGTACCTCACCGAGCCCACCCGCTGCGCCCTGGACGTCAGCGGGTTCGTGGCCACGCGGTCGATGCTCAAGGGCGCTCCCGCGGGGGACGGGCACCCGGTGCTCGTGTTCCCGGGGCTCGGCGCCGCCGACTCGTCCACGGTGATGCTGCGCCGTTTCCTGTCCGGTCTGGGCTACCGGGTGAACCCGTGGGGCCTCGGCCGCAACATCGGGCCGACGCGCAAGGCCGTCGACGGTATGCACGCCCTGGTGAAGAAGGTGTCCGACGAGTTCGGCGGGCCCGTGTCGATCGTGGGCTGGTCGCTGGGCGGGATCTTCGCGCGTGAGATGGCGCGCGACCACCCGCACCGCGTCCGCCAGGTCATCACGCTCGGGTCGCCGTACAACATGAGCGATCCCGTGCAGTCGCGGGCGATGCCCGCGTTCGCGTTGTTCTCACGCCTGCACATCCCGAAGGACGAGTTCCCGCCGCCCGAGGCGACGAGGCCGCCGATCCCGGTGCCCGCCACGTCGATCTACTCGAAGACCGACGGCATCGTGTCGTGGGAGTCGTGCGTCGAGGAACCGGGACCGGGCAGGGAGAACGTGCAGGTGTCGTCCTCGCACCTGGGCTACGGCTTCAACTCGAGCGTGCTGTGGGTCGTCGCGGACCGGCTGGCGCAGGCGGAGGGCACGTGGGCGCCGTTCGCCGCGCCTCCGGGAATGGCGCGGCTCTACCCGCGCGCGGCCTAGAAACCCTGTCGCGCGGGGAAAGCGGGTGGGACTCGGTCCCACCCGCTCCGCGCTTGGTCGCTTCAGAGGGTCGCGGTCAGTCGTTCACCGCCTCGAGCAGGTTCGTGGCCGCTGCGTGGGCGTTGCCGCCGTGGCCGCCGTGGCCGGTGTTGCCGCCGTGGGTGTTGCTGGCGTTGATCGCGTCGCCGGTGTTCCCCGTGGAGGTGTCACCGGAGTGACCCGAGTGCGTGCCGGTGAGGCAGATGGAGTGCACGCACATCACGGTTGCCGAGTTGTGGCCGGTGTCGCCGGAGTCACCGGAGTCGTCGCTCTCGCCGGAGGTGGCGTTGTTGGTGCTGTTGGCGTCGCCGCCCTCACCGGAAGGCGCGCCGTTGCCGCCCGTCGCGGTGGCCGTGGCGTCGCTGTCCGCGCCGCCGTGCGGGGCCTTGGCGTCGTCGTCCGACTCGATCGCGGTGGTGTTCGTGGCCGCTGCGTGGGCGTTGCCGCCGTTACCACCGTTGCCGGTGTTGCCGCCGTGGGTGTTGCTGATGTTGATCGCGTCGCCGGTGTTCCCCGTGGACGTGTCTCCCGAGTCGCCGGAGTGCGTGCCGGTGAGGCAGGCGGAGTGCACGCACATCACGGTTGCCGAGTTGTGGCCGGTGTCGCCGGAGTCACCGGAGTCGTCGCTCTCGCCGGAGGTGGCGTTGTTGGTGCTGGAGGCGTCGCCACCCTCACCGGAAGGCCCGCCGTGCCCGCCCGTCGCGGTCGCCGTGGCGTCGCTGTCGGCCGCGTCGCCGTGGTGGTGGCCAGGGGCGCTCTTGTCCTCTTCCTCGTCGGCTTCCTCGTCGTCCTCTTCCCAGTTGGCCGAGACCGAGTTGTTCGCCGCGGCGTGGGCGTTGCCACCGTTGCCGCCGTGGCCGGTGTTGCCGCCGTGGGTGTTGCTGGTGTTGATGGCGTCGCCGGTGCTCCCCGTGGACGTGCCGCCCGAGTTGCCCGAGTTCGTCCCGGTCTGGCACTTCGAGTGCACGCACATCACCAGCGCGGAGTTGTGCCCGGTGGAGCCGGAGTCGCCGGACTCACCCGAATCCCCGCTCGTCGCGTTGTTCGTGGCAGCCGCGTCGCCGCCCTCACCGGAGTGCGCGCCGTGCCCGCCCACGGCCGATGCCGCGGCCTCGAGACTGAACCACTCCGCGGACATCGGGTGATGTCCTGCGCCGCCGATCTTGAACGGGTGGAAGGCGCTGATGTCGGCACTGGCGGTCGATCCACCCGCCAGCACGAGGCCTGTGGCCACGGCCGCGGCCAGAAGGCCTGATTTGACGTTCTTGCGCATGTTCTTCCTCTCTTGACGACAACCTCTGGGAAGTGGAGGCGTGCCGGTCATCCGGCCGAGGTGTCCCTCCACGACCCGGAGTCGATCGGCGTCCGGGCCGCGGGGTTGACGTTCGAGCCGGGGACAGGACTTCGCCGCCCACCGTCGCGCGGGTGTTCCGCGATCGAGCACCTCCTCACAGCGGAACAACCTCGTTGCGCCGTTTGGAGTAGCCGGGGTGGACGGTGAAAAACATGCAGGACATCTCCTAGCTGAATGGGCGACAAGCTGTCTGCCTGCGCCGATGTCGGCAGCCACCTGACGAGGGAGGCGCACCTCGGACAGGGGACGCGCGAACGGATGACCCGTCACCGCCCGACGCGGCTGGCAGAAGGCGTTGATGTGTCAGCGGAAGGCGTTGCGCGTGTAGGTGAGGCTGAAGTCGCCCTTGCCCGAGAAGTAGCGGTCGACCACCAGCGCCGGGTCCGTGGCCAGGTAACCGCGGTGGATCGCGCCGTCGTTCTGGTCGTCCCAGCCCCACGGCGCGTTGGCGGCGTTGTCCTTGCCGTTGTCACCGCGGAACGTGCCGAAAGACGAAAACGTCTCGGAGTTGTTGCGGCGCGCCCACATGCCGTTCGCGTCGAAGATGTTCACGAGGCGGTAGCCGACGTTCCGGTCGTTGCCGCCCGACGGGACCTCGCCCGTGGCGGCGGGGAAGTAGACCACGCCGTCGCCGCCGGGGAAGTCGGTGCCGTCCCAGCGGTACAGGCCGTGGCCCTTGGCCTCCTGCCACGTGGCGGGACGGCCACCGACCAGCAGCAACGTGCCGTCGACGGTCTCCGCGCCGCTGCGGAACGGCGAGCCTGCGGGCACGTAGGAGTAGAAGTCGCTGTGCGCCACGGTGATCGCGGCCTCGAGCTTGCCGAACCCGGTGTCCCTGCGGACGACGAGCAGCACGCCCTCCAGGTCGTTCTCGTGCGTCCTCGTGCCGAACGGGTCCGGCTGGTCGTCCCAGTCGCGCGGGTGGAAGAAGCTGTAGACGAGGAACCAGTGCGTGGACGTCTCGACCACGGAGTAGTAGGAGGCGCCGGTGAGCTTGGCGAGCTGGGTCTGGTTCTCCCAGCTGTTCGAGGTGTTCCAGTCGCCGTCGAAATCCACAGTGGACAGGTAGTCGGCGTCGGCGTCGGAGTCGTCGGTGTCCTGGTGGTGCACCGGCGCCCAGTGCGACGCCAGGTCGTGGTCGGACACGGCGGCGTGGGCGGGCGCGGTGAGGGCCGTGGTGAAGAGGGCGACGGCCAGCAGGGAGGCGCGAATCGTTTTCACGCCGGCGCACGCTAGCTGTAGATGGTGACCGTCAGACGGGGGTTCGAGCGAAAATCAGTCGACTCGTAGGCGACGCGCGCGAGAGGCATCGAGCCGGCCGCCGCCGTCAGCGTCGTCTCGATCTCGTGGCGCTCGTCCTCGGTGAGGTACGACCAGAAGGAGCTGTGCCAGACCACCGTGTACGTGCCGCGGCCCTCCGGCGGCACGAGGTTCTCCCGCAGCCACCGCCCGGCGGGGGACCGCGCGACCTTCACGCCCACCTTGGCGGCGAGGTCGATGGCGTCGTCGAGGTCCCACCGCAGCGAGTCGTGCTCCGGCGGGATGAACGACTGCAGGATCATGGCGTGCTTCGGGTCGGCCGGGTCGCGCGGCTGCAGGTCGCAGCCGGCCCGGTCGACGATCTCCAGTCGCGGCGGTTGCGGCCCCGTCGCCGCCAGCCGCACCGGCGAGTCCTTGTCGCCCCACTCCCAGCCGAGCCCGAACCAGCGGTAGTGGTCGAGGATCAGGTTCAGCCCTGCGCACGCCCCGAGCTCGAGCAGCCGCACCTTCGGCGCGCCGATCATCGTCAGCCCGCGCAGCAGGAACCCGGCGGTCTTGGGCTGGTGCTGCTGCACCGTCCGGTCGAGCGCGGCCAGGACCTCGCCGGGGTTCTCGACGATCGCGTCCCGCGCCGCCAGCCACGTGAGCAGCGCCGGCGAGTCCGACTCGCCGCTCATCGCGGCGGCCTGCGCGCCGGCGAACCGCCGGCTGAGCTCCGGCGCCTTGCCCGACAGCATCAGCAACCGCACGCCCGCGAGCGCCTGGACCCCGAACAACGGGCTGTGCACGGCGCTGTGCGAGCACAGCAGGTCCGCCACGGGGCCGCCGCGGTCGAGCTCGCTCGCGAGCTCGGAGAGGAGGCGCGCGGACACGGGCGCGGTCGTCCGCAGACGCACCGCGAGAGCGCGGAGCGTCGAAGCCCCCATGGCAGCCGCGGTCACGAGCCCTCCCCTCCTCGGCAGGGGGACTTTACAAGCACACCCCCGCGATCCCGGCCCTGTGAGACCACGCGTGCCGCCGGTGGCGGTGGGTATCGTGCGGCGGGTGAGCGAGTTCCTGGAGCTGTCCGCGGCCGGTCCGGTCGCCACGTTGACGATCAACCGCCCGGCCAAGCGCAACGCGATGTCGTACGAGATGTGGTCGGCGCTGCCCGGGTTGCTCGCTCGCGTTTCCGCAGATGAGAGCGTCCGAGTGCTGGTGATCCGCGGTGGGGAGCACTTCTGTGCGGGCGCCGACATCTCCGAGTTCTCGTCGTTGCGGCGCGGTGCCGACGGCGCCGCCCGCTACGGCGAGGCGGTGCACGCGGGGGAACGCGCGATCGCCCGGCTGGACAAGCCGACGATCGCGGCGGTGTCCGGGTTCTGCGTCGGCGGCGGGTGTGAGATCGCCCTCGCCTGCGACATCCGGGTGGCCGCCCCCGGCGCCCGGTTCGGCATCACGCCCGCGAAGCTCGGGATCGTCTACAACTTCACGTCGACCAAGGCGCTGGTGGACGTCGTCGGGCCCGCCTGGGCGAAGCAGATCCTGTTCTCCGCCGACCTGGTCGACGCCTCGACGGCGTTGCGGATCGGACTCGTGAACGAGGTCGCCGAGTCGCTCGACGCCAGGGTGGAGGAGCTGTCCGGGCAGATCGCCGGGCGGGCGCAGGTGTCGGTGCGCGGCGCCAAGGAGATCATCGGCTCGATCGTCGACGGCGGGCACGAGGACGACTTCGTGCGGGCGCTGTACGCGGAGGCCGCCTCCAGCGCCGACTACGCCGAGGGCGTGTCGGCGTTCCTGGAGAAGCGGCCTCCGCGGTTCTGACTTCTAGAAGACCTCGGCGGCGATCGTCGTGTCCGGGCCGTGGCCCGTGTGCACCACGGTGTCGCCGGGCAGCGTCAGCAGCTTCTCCCGGATCGACGCCTCGATCGTCGGCCGGTCCGAGAACGACCGCCCGGTCGCGCCCGGCCCGCCCTGGAACAGGGTGTCGCCGGTGAACACCGCGCCCAGCGAGGGCACGTGGAAGCACACCGCGCCGGGCGAGTGGCCCGGCGTGTGCAGCACGTGGATCTCCTCGCCGGCGACCGTGATCACCTGGCCGTCCTCCAGGGCCTGGTGCGGGATGACGCCGGTGTGCGTCAGGTTCCACACCACGTGGTCGGCCTGGTGCAACGCCATCGGCGCGTTCGTCGCGTGCGCCAGGTCCGGTGCGACCCGGACGTGGTCGTCGTGCGCGTGCGTCAGGAGGATCGCCACGACGCGGCGCCCGGCCACGACTTCGAGGATGTCGTCAACGGAGTGCGGGGCGTCGATGACGACGCATTCGCTGTCGTCACCGATGACCCACACGTTGTTGTCGACGTCGAAGGTCTCGCCGTCGAGCGAGAACGTGCCGGAGGTGACGGTGTGGTCGACGCGCAGGGCCATCAGAACACCACGACCGATCGCAGCACGTCGCCGTGGTGCATCTTCTCGAAGGCGGCCTCGACGCCGTCCAGCGGGATCTCCTCGGTGACGAACGCGTCGAGGTCGAAGCGGCCCTGCCGGTACAGGTCGACGAGCATCGGGAAGTCGCGGGACGGCAGGCAGTCGCCGTACCAGGAGGACTTGAGCGATCCGCCGCGGGAGAAGAAGTCGATCAGCGGCATGTCGAGCTTCATGTCCGGTGTCGGGACGCCCACCAGGACCACGGTGCCGGCGAGGTCGCGGGCGTAGAAGGCCTGCTTCCACGTCTCGGGGCGGCCCACCGCGTCGATCACGACGTCGGCGCCGAACGAGTCGGTGAGGTCCTGGATCGCGGTGACGACGTCGTCGACCTCGCGGGCGTTGATCGTGTGCGTGGCGCCGAAACCCTTGGCCCACTCCAGCTTCCGCGGGTCGGTGTCGACGGCGATGATCTTCGCGGCGCCGGCGATGCGGGCGCCCGCGATGGCGCCGTCACCGACACCGCCGCAGCCGATCACGGCCACCGAGTCGCCGCGGCCGACGTTGCCGGTGTTCACCGCGGCGCCGACGCCCGCCATGACGCCACAACCCAGCAGGCCGACGGCGGCGGCGCGGGCGGACGGGTCGACCTTCGTGCACTGTCCTGAGTGGACGAGCGTCTTCTCCGCGAACGCGCCGATGCCCAGCGCCGGCGAGAGCTTCGTGCCGTCGGTCAGCGTCATCGGCTGCGAGGCGTTGAACGTCGAGAAGCAGTACCACGGCTTGCCGCGCTTGCAGGCGCGGCAGGTGCCGCAGACCGCGCGCCAGTTCAGCACGACGAAGTCGCCCGGCTCCAGGTCCGCGACGCCCTCACCGACGGACTCCACGACACCCGCGGCCTCGTGGCCCAGCAGGAACGGGAACTCGTCGTTGATGCCGCCCTCGCGGTAGTGCAGGTCGGTGTGGCAGACGCCGCACGCCTGGACCTTCACCACGGCCTCGTCGGGGCCGGGGTCGGGCACCAGGACCGAGGTCAGCTCGACGGGAAGACCTTTGCCTCGGGCGACGATGCCCTTGACCTCTTGCGCCACTGCGGTTCCGTCCTCACTTGATCAGTGTCGTGCCTTCGAACTCACCGAGTTCTTCCCGGTAGAACTCAATCCCTACACCGTTGGGGTCGCGGATGTACAGGCTGTCCTCGACGCCGCGGTCGGGCCCCAGGTACTCGATGCCCGCCTCGTCCAGCTTGGCCCTGATCTCGGCGAACCGCTCGGGGGACGTCGACAGCGCGAGGTGCTGGACGGCGCCGATCGTCTCGGAGAACGCGGGGTGGTCGTGACCCGGGAAGTCGAAGAACCCCAGCAGGTTCTTCGACCCGAGGTCGAAGAAGAAGTGGCTGGAGCCGTTGTAGTCGCGGTTCTCGACGAGCTCGACGAGCGGGAAGCCGAGGAACTCCTGGTAGAACTCGATCGTCTCCTCGACGTCCTTGCAGATCAACGCGATGTGGTGCACCCCGCGGGTGGGGGAGCCGCCTCGCTCGGCGAGCGGCTTGACGTAGCGTTCGCGCAGCTCGTCGCGCTTGGCCCGGATGGCGGCGAGCTCTTCACCCTCTGGCTGTGGCATGCCAGCAGGGTAGTTGAGGGTTCAAACTCCCGCAGGCTGAAACCGCGTCGCCCCAGTCGCGAATGCCCGGCCCGCGACGCCGTGGGCCGGGCACGCGCGACAGCTCGCTCAGTCTTCCTCGTCGCCGGGCCACTCGCCCGTCAGCTTCTGGAAGCCCTTGGCGCCGCCGCGGTCGATCGCGGCCTTGACCAGGCCGAAGATCGCACCCTGCAGCGCGGCCGCCAGCAGGACCTCGGTCCACGCGCGGTTGCGCATCGTGGCGCTCGGCGCCTCCTTGTCGCCCGCGACGAGCTTCCAGATCTGGCCGAAGATCGCGGTGGCGAGGAAACCTCCCAGCGCGCCGAACAGCATTCCCAGCGGTCGGTACAGGAGCTTCATCGGTTCCTCCTGGAAAACGCCCAGATGGCGACGATCAGCGCGATCAGCGCCGCCGCGAGGGCACCGGGGTGGCGGCGGGCCTTCTCGACCTGCTCCGCCACGGGGGTGGGCAGCGAGTCGACGGCCTGGTTGGTGGCAGCGGTGAGCCGCACGACCGTCTCGTGCGCCTGCTCCTTGACGCGACCGGCCGTCTCCTGCGCCTGCTCCTTGACGCGACCGGGCACGTCGACCTTGTGCGCCAACGCTTCCACGGTCTCACCGAGTTCGCGCCGAGTCCGTTCGACGTCGCGCTGCAGCTGCTCCTTCGGGTCGGTCATCGGTGCGCACTCTCCTTGATCATCGCGATGTCCCGCTGGACGTTGTCCATCGCCTGCCGCGGCACCGGCGGCGCGGCCTGCTTGACCTGTCCCTTGCCGACGAGCGCGAAAATGCCCGCGACCAGCAGAAGGGCGGCCGCGACGATCAGCGCGGCCGCCCACGGCGGTACTACGAGTGCCAGCAGCAGGATCAGGCCCGCGACGACGCTGAGCCCACCCCACCACGCGAACACGCCGGCCGCGCCGAACATCCCGGCGCCGACACCGGCGTGCTTGCCCTTGTCCTTCAGCTCTGCGACCGCGAGACGGATCTCATCGCGTGCGAGCCTGCTCACCTGCTCGGACAGCTGGCTCACCAGCTGCGCGGTCGACGTGTCGGTGTTCATGCACGTCGGCTACCCAGGGCGAGGTTGAGCCAATCAGTCCGCGTGGCCTCTTGCGCCTCGTGAGGTCCAGGTCAGCCCTGCTGCTGGGCCTGGGCTTCCTTGACCTTGGCGTGGACCTCGGTCATGTCCACGTTGCGCGCCTGCTCGATCAGGTCGTCCAAGGCGTTGCCCGGCAACGCACCCGGCTGCGAGAACAGCACGACGCCCTCGCGCACGATCATCAACGTCGGGATCGACCGGATGCCGAACGTGGCCGCGAGCTCCTGCTGCGCCTCGGTGTCGACCTTGCCGAACACGATGTCCTCGTTCTTGTTCGACGCCGCCTCGTAGGTGGGTCCGAACGCACGGCACGGCCCGCACCACTCAGCCCAGAAGTCGACCAGGACGATGCCGTCAGCGCCGACCACCTCGTCGAAGTTCTCCGTGGTCAGCTCGACCGTCGCCATGTGGTCCTCCTCGTTTGTCGGGTATCCGGTCCAACGGACGGGACGGCGCCGGAATTCCCCGGGCGGGTGGTGGGGTGCTTCCGGGCACGGCTCGGGAGGGCCGGGTGGGCGGAGTGCGGTCCGCCGCTCCGCTGCACCGCACTCCGCCCCGCTGCGCCGTTCTGCTCGGCTACCCCGCCGCGCCCCGCTCCACGCCCGCCCTCCCACCCCACTGTCACGTCTCTTCCCCCACCTCACCCACGTTGCCAATTCGTGTCCTTCGACCGCTTCAACTTTTTGTGGAGACCTTCAACCAGGTGTAAGCGCAGGTAGGAGCGAAGCATCGGAGCCAAACCTTCCCAGCCGCCTCGCACACCCCCGGACGTGCGGGTTCAACTTTTTGTGGACGGCTTCAACGCGGCGTTGTACGGTCCCCGCCATGATGCCGCGCCTGCTCGTGACCTCGCTTCTCGTGTTGGGGCTCGCCGCCTGCGGGTCCACGTCCGATCCCGCCTCGCAGACGTCCACCCCGCCGTCCGCGGACCTGTCGTCGGTCCGGAAGGACGACAAGCTCGCCGCCCTGCTGCCGCCGGAGGTCGCCTCGGCCGGCACGTTGAAGGTCGGGTCGAACATCCAGAACCCGCCGAACAACTTCTACGCCGAGGACGGCAAGACGCCGATGGGGTCCGAGGTGGACCTGATCAAGGCGATCGGCGCCAGGCTGGGGCTGAAGGTCGAGCACAGCGACATGGCGTTCAGCTCGCTGATCACCAGCCTCGAGACCGGGCGCGTCGACGTGACGATGGCGGCGATGAACGACACCGCCGAGCGCCAGCAGAAGATCGACTTCGTGGACTACTTCACGTCCGGCATCACGATCATGGTGCAGAAGGGCAACCCGCAGGGGGTCAAGGGGCCCGACGACCTGTGCGGCAAGGGCATCGCGGTGAACCTCGGCAGCTCGCAGGAGCAGTTCGCCAAGGAGCAGAGCGCGAAGTGCGTGGCCGCGGGCAAGCCCGAGGTGCAGCTGAGCGTCACCGACAGCGACACCGGCAACCAGAACCAGCTGCGCACCGGACGGGTCGCCGCGATCCTCAACGACCTGCCGACGGCCGTCTACGTCGCGAAGACCGCGGGTGACGGCGAGTACTTCGAGGTCGTGCCGCTCGCGCCGATCAACGGCGGGCCGTACGGGATCGGCGTCGCCAAGAAGAACGCCAAGCTGTCCGAGGCGATCAAGGCCGCGCTGCAGTCGCTGATCGACGACGGCACCTACGACAAGATCGTCACCACCTGGGACATCAAGCAGGGCGCGATCGCGAAGGCCGCCATCAATGGCAAGTGACACCCGCACCCGCGACGTCGGGGAAGAACTGGTCGTCGTGCCGCTGAGCCACCCCTGGCGGTGGATCAGCGGCGCGGTGATCGTGCTGGTCATCGCGGGGCTGGGCTGGGCGATGTCCGAGGCCCAGATCCAGTGGGAGGACGTGCCGGGGTTCTTCACGCACCCCGTGATGCTCGAAGGCCTGCTCAACACCATCGTGCTCGCCGTCGCCGCGCAGGGCGGCGCGATCGTCCTCGGCGTGGTCGTCGCGCTCATGAGGTTGTCGGCGAACCCGGTGGCCCGGTGGTTCGCGGTCGGCTACATCTGGCTGTTCCGCGGCCTGCCGGTGCTGCTGCAGATCCTGATCTGGTTCAACCTGGCGCTGATCTTCAAGAACATCAGCATCCCGATGCTGTTCTCGGTGCCCACCAACGTGGTCATGACCGCGTTCGTCGCCGCGCTGCTCGGCCTGGGGCTCAACGAGAGCGCATACATGGCGGAGATCGTGCGCGCCGGGCTCAGCAGCGTCGACGAGGGGCAGACGGAGGCGGCGAAGTCGATCGGCATGACGCCGATGACGACGTTGCGCCGAGTCGTCCTGCCGCAGGCGATGCGGGTGATCATCCCGCCGACGGGCAACAACTTCATCAACATGATCAAGGGCACGTCGATGGCGTCGGTGATCGCCTTCACGGAGCTCATCCACGCCGCGAACAACATCTCGTCGCGGAACCTGGAGATCATGGAGACCCTGTTCGCCGCCGCGGCCTGGTACCTCGTGATGGTGTCCCTCGCGTCGATCGGGCAGCACTACCTGGAGCGTGCTTATGGCCCTCGTTGAGGCGATCGGTGTCCGCAAGTCGTTCGGCCACACCGAGGTGCTCAAGGGCATCGACCTGGAGGTCGAGCGCGGCGAGGTCGTGTGCCTGCTCGGGCCGTCGGGCGCGGGCAAGTCGACGTTCCTGCGCTGCGTGAACCACCTGGAGACCATCGACGCCGGGCGGATCTGGGTCGACGGCGTGCCGGTCGGCTTCCGCTCGGCGAACGGCAAGCTCCACGAGCTGCGCGAACGCGAGGCCGCCCACCAGCGCCGCGACGTCGGGATGGTGTTCCAGCGGTTCAACCTGTTCCCGCACCGCACGGCGCTCGAGAACATCATGGAAGGGCCCGTCCAGGTGCTCGGCAGGGGCAGGGCCGAGGTGCGCGCGGAGGCGTTGGCGCTGCTGGAACGGGTCGGGCTGGCCGAGAAGGCCGGCGCCTACCCCGCGCAGCTGTCGGGTGGTCAGCAGCAACGTGTCGCGATTGCCCGCGCCCTGGCGATGAAACCCAAGCTGATGCTGTTCGACGAGCCCACGTCCGCGCTGGACCCGGAGCTGGTCGGCGAGGTGCTCGACGTCATGACCTCGCTGGCCCGCGACGGCATGACGATGATCGTGGTCACCCACGAGATCGGCTTCGCCCGCTCGGTCGCCGACCGCGTGGTGTTCCTCGTCGACGGGGCGGTGGTCGAGACCGGCACGCCGGCCGACGTGCTGGACAATCCGCAGCAGCCGCGCACGCAACAGTTCCTCGCAAAGGTGCTCTGAGTTGATCGACGCCTCGTACCTCGCCCAGTTCCGCGAACCGGAGGGGTATCTCGACTTCGCCCGCTTCGGCCCGCCGTCGCTCCCGGTCGTCACGGCCACCGCGCGGTTGATGGAGCAGGCGTCGCTCGCCGGTCCATCCACTGTGGACACCCTGATGCGCGAGGAGCAGCGGGTGAAGGCCGCCGTCGCGCGGCTGTGCCGTTCGGACACCGACCACGTCGCCCTGGTGCCGAACACCTCGACCGGCCTGTTCCAGGCGGCCTTCGGGCTGTCGGGCACGGTCATGTACTCGGCGGCGGAGTTCCCGTCCAACACCTACCCGTGGGTGCGGGCGGGGCTCCCGTCGGTCGTGCTGGACGGCCCGGTGCACCCGGCCGCGGTCGCCACCCGCCTCGAACCGGAGGTTTCCGCGCTGTCGGTGTCCGCCGTGGACTTCCGCACCGGCTACCGGGCGGACCTGGCGGCGCTGCGCGAGGCCGTGGGCGACCGGCTGCTCATCGTCGACGGCATCCAGGGCTTCGGCGTGGTCGACGAGCCCTGGGAGCTCGCCGACGTCCTGGTGGTCGGCGGCCAGAAGTGGCTGCGGGCGGGGTGGAGCACCGGTTTCGTGGTGCTCTCGGACCGGGCGCTGGAACGGCTCGACCCGGTGCTGTCGGGCTGGACGGGCGCGGTCGACGCCGGCCTCTTCGACAACGAGGTGCACGACGCCGCCCCGGACGCCGCCTCCTGGAACATCACGAACCTCTCGCCGGTCGTGTCCGGTGCCTTCGCGGAGGCGCTCGAGCTCGTGGAGCGCGCGGGGGTGCCGGAGATCGACGCCGCGGTCGGCGAGATCGTCGCGGAGCTCGAGGAGATCGTGCTGTCGAGCGGCGGCAAGGTCGTGTCGGCCCGCGAACGACGTGCCGGCATCCTCGCGTTCACCATGCCGGACGCGGCGCCGGTGGTGGGGGAGGCGTTGAACGCCTTCGGCATCACGGCCACCGTCAGGCCCGAGCACGTCCGCCTGTCGCCGCACGCCACGACGTCGCGCGGCACCCTCGAACGCCTGCGGACCGCCCTGAAGTCGTTGTCCGGCCCGGTTTACTCACCGGTGCCCGCGGCGCTGTCGGCACTGGTGCCGACGGTCGACAGCCTCGCCTCGGCGCTGGGCCCGGACACCGAGGTCGTCGTGCACGACCTGTCGAGGCTGCCGAACTCGATCATCGCGATCGCCGGGTCCCTCACCGGCCGGCAGGTGGGCGGTCCGATGACCGACCTGCTGCTCGGCCTGGTCCGCCGCGGCACGACCACCGACATGCCCGGCTACGAGACCTACGCGCCGGACGGCCGGGCGATCTGGTCGTCGACGACGTTCGTGCGCGACGCGGCCGGGGTGGCGGTGGGGTGCCTGTGCGTCAACAAGCTCGCCGCGCACGAGGCCTCCGGACCCGTGGAGTCGTTCCCCCAGGACGTGGACACCCTGCAGCGCGTGCTCGTCGAGAAGGCGATCGCGGACGTCGGCGTGCCGGTCGAGCTGATGAAGAAGGTGCACAAGTCGCAGGTCGTGAGGGTCCTCGACGAGGCGGGGTTCTTCCTCATCCGGGACTCGGTCGACCACCTGGCGGGCGTCCTGGAGGTCACCCGGTACACGATCTACAACTACCTCAACGAGAACCGAGGGACCTGAGCAGGTCCTGCCAGGCGGGGACGGAGAACGCGAGGACGGGACCGCTCGCGTTCTTCGAGTCCCGGACGAGTGCGTTGTGAGCCAGCGAGACCTCGACGCACTCGCCGTCCTCGGTGCCGTCGCTGTAGCTGCTAGTACGCCAAGTGCGGTCCTGAGTCATCGAGTTCCTCTCGCGGTCGGCTGACGTACTCCGCCAGCTTGCTCCGCGATTGTTCCGCACTCAAGGCGACCTCACCCAAGCGGTCGAAGAGGAGTCTGGTCCGCGCGATCGCTGCCGGGTCCTGGACGAAGACCTTCGCGAGGTTGGTCTCGCTGAAGACGATCGGCCTGGACTTCTCGTACTCCCACAGCACACAGCCCGTGGCGGCCATCGGTGCGTCGGCGGGCACGATGCGGATGGTGTGGGTGTCGAACAGCAGCCGGGCGTACTGGTCCTCCATGATCAGGCTGCTGCCGACTCGCAGCTGCAACGCGTGCTCGTGGATGTAGAACAAGCAACTCGGCCGATCGTGCCGGCGAAGAATCGCTTGGCGGTCGGTCCGGAACTGGACCAGCGTCGGAATGCGATCCTCGGTGACGAGTCCGGTCATCCGGTACAGCCCGTCGGCGTACTCCGGGGTCTGGACCAGGCCGGGTATCGACTGCGGTGAGTAGCTGGTGATCGTCGTGGCGGTGGACTCCGCCATCGCGACGGTGCGAAGATTCCCCGACACCTGGACGAAGTACTCGTCGAACGCGTACCGGTAGCGGCGCTTGAAGTCGTTGACGAAGTCGATGTCCTTGCCGCACATGGACAGGTACTGGATGAGGTCGATCTCGCTGGCGCGTGCCTTGCCGTGCTCGACGGTGGAGACCTTGCTCAGGTCCCAGCCGAGCTTCACGGCGAGCCTGTTGCCGCTCAACCCGGTGCAAGTCTCGCGCAGGTGCCGGAGCTCGTCGCCCAGGTCCCTGCTGTAGGCGGTGGAGGGAGTCATGCGTCGACGCTATGGGTTGTATTCACTTCAAGCAGGTGCTCGTTCGGGTGAAAACGAACTCGCGTCACCGAGCTTTCGTGAAACTTTCATCTTCCGCATCCGTCATCTCCGCTTTACCGTTCCAGGTGTGAGAGCGCTCTCAAAGGTGAGATGGCGGCGTGGTCTGGCCGCCGCAGCGATTGCCCTGTCGTCATTGGCGACGGTCGAGGCCGCGTACGCGGCCGACGACTACACGCAGAACGTGACCGCGATCGACGCGACTCAAGCCAGGATCAACTTCACGCCGACGACCCCTGCTGCCTACGTCGACGTGCACTACCTGATCCCCGGCACCTCGCAACAGAACTTCCGCATGACCAACAACGCCGGGACCTGGCAGAAGACCGTGGGGTCGCTGTCCTCCGGCACGGTGGTCGAGTACTGGTTCACCTACGAGAAGAGCGGCCCGCAGTACGACACCCCGCACTTCAGCTACACCCACCAGGGTGCGGCGCAACCGGTGGCCACGCCGACGTTCAGCCCGCCGGGCGGCACGTACGCGACGGCGCAGACGGTGACGATCTCGACGTCCACGTCCGGCGCGACGATCCGCTACACCACGGACGGCTCGACGCCCACGAGCAGCTCGCCGGTCTACAGCGGGCCGATCTCCGTGTCCGCCAACAGGACCGTCAAAGCGATCGGCATCAAGTCCGGTCAGCCGAACTCGGCGGTCGGCAGCGCGTCGTACGTGATCGGCACGGCGGTCGCGACGCCGGCGTTCAGCCCGCCGGGCGGTGCCTACGCGTCCGCGCAGACGGTGACGATCTCGACGGCGACGTCCGGCGCGACGATCCGGTACACAGTGGACGGATCAACGCCGACCAGCAGCTCGCCGGTCTACAGCGGGCCGATCTCCGTCTCCAGCAACAGGACGGTCAAGGCGATCGGCATCAAGTCGGGCCTCGCGAACTCGGCCGTGGCCAGCGCGACGTACACGATCGGCACGCAGCAGGGGTGCGTCCAGCCGGACAACCCGAGCTTCGGGCCCAACACGCGCGTGTTCGACCCGAGCATGTCGGCGACGAGCATCCAGACGCAGCTCGACATCGACTTCAACAACCAGAAGGACACGCTGACCGCGCAGATGGCGCCGCGGCGGGTCGCACACCTGTTCAAGCCCGGGACCTACAACGGCATCCACGACGACGTCGGCTACTACACGTCGGTCTCCGGCCTGGGCAAGAACCCCGGTGACGTCGTGATCAACGGTGACATCACCGTGGACGCGTTCAACGAGTCCGACAAGGGCGTGGCGCTGCAGAACTTCTGGCGCTCCGCCGAGAACATGGCGGTCGTCCCGAGCACCGGCACCAACCGGTGGGCCGTCGCGCAGGCCGCGCCGTTCCGCCGCATGGACATCCGCGGCAACCTGGCGCTCTACCCGGCCAGCTACGGCTTCGCGAGTGGCGGCTACACGGCCGACACGCGTGTGTCCGGGCAGACGGCGTCGGTCTCGCAGCAGCAGTGGTACACGCGTGACTCGAACTACGGCAGCTGGAACGGCGGCGTGTGGAACATGGTGTTCTCCGGAACGCCCGGCGCTCCGCCCACCACGTTCCCGAACCCGCCGTCGACGAACCTCGCGACGACGCCGATCTCGCGCGACGTGCCGTACCTGTACTTCGAGAACAACGCCTACCGGGTGTTCCTGCCCTCGTTGCGCACCAACGCTTCCGGCGCTTCGTGGATCAACGGCGGCACGCCCGGCACGTCGCTGCCGATGAGCCAGTTCTACGTCGTGAAGGCGGGCGACACGGCCGCCACGATCAACGCGGCGCTGGGCCAGGGCTGCAACCTGTTCTTCACGCCCGGCATCTACAACGTCGACCAGACGATCAACATCACGCGGCCCAACACCGTCGTGCTGGGCATCGGCTACGCGACGATCGTGCCGCAGAACGGCGTCACGGCCATGCAGGTCGCCGACGTCGACGGCGTGCGGATCAAGGGAATCCTGTTCGACGCGGGCACGACCCTGTCGAACTCGCTGCTGACCGTCGGCCCGTCGGGCTCGTCGGCGTCGCACGCGAGCAACCCGACGACGTTGCAGGACGTGTTCTTCCGCGTCGGCGGGGCCATCGCGGGCAAGGCGACCAACAGCCTCGTCGTCAACAGCCACAACGTGATCATCGACCACACCTGGGTCTGGCGCGCCGACCACGGCAACCCGGGCACCTGGGGCTGGGACGAGGCGATCGGTGACACCGGCGTCGTCATCAACGGCGACAACGTGCTCGCCACCGGCCTGTTCGTCGAGCACTACCAGAAGTACCAGGTGATCTGGAACGGCAACGGCGGGCGGACCATCTTCTTCCAGAACGAGATGCCGTACGACGTGCCGAGCCAGGCGGTCTGGAACAGGCCGAACGGCCAGGCCGGGTACGCGGCCTACAAGGTCGGCGACAACGTCACCACGCACGAGGCGTGGGGGCTCGGCAGCTACTGCTTCTTCAACGTCAACCCGTCGGTGCGCGCCGAGAACGCCTTCGAGGTGCCCAACCGGTCCGGCGTGAGGTTGCACAACCTGCTGACCGTGTCGCTCAACTACCAGGGAACGATCACGCACGTCGTCAACAACGTCGGCGGCGTGACGCCACCGGGCACGGTGCCGGTGAACGTCGTCAGTTACCCGTAGCCACATCGGGGAGCACGGCCCGTCACCGAGGTGGCGGGCCGTGCCCGTGTTCGGCCGTCCGGCCCGCTGACCAGTGGATTTCGTTTCACGCGCGTGGCATTGCATGATGCGTTGCATGTCGATCGAGCGTGGCCCCGAGTTCGCCGAGTTCTGGGCTGAACGGCACCTGTGCACGTTGTCCACCGTCCGCCGTGACGGGACCCCGCACGTCGTGCCCGTCGGGGTCACCCTCGACGCCGAGGCCGGTGTCGCGCGGATCATCACGCACGGCGCGTCGTGGAAGGTCAAGCACGTGCGCGCGGCCGGGTACGCGGCGGTGTGCCAGGTGGACGGACGCCGCTGGTCCACGGTGGAGGGTCCCGCCGTCGTGCGCGACGACGTGGAATCGGTCCGGGAGGCCGAGCGGCGGTACGCGCTGCGCTACCGGGAGCCCAGGGTCAACCCGGAGCGCGTCGTGATCGAGATCCAGGTGCGGCGTGTCAGCGGCTCGGTCTGACGTCGTTGTCGTCGGCATCGGCGCCGACGGGTGGGAAGGGTTGTCACCGGCCGCCCGGCAGGCGGTGTCCCGCTCCCGCGTGCTGATGGGCTCGCGGCGGCAGCTCGACCTGGTGCCGGGGGAGTTCGAACGGGTCGCGTGGCCGTCACCGCTGGTGCCGGCGTTGCCCGGGTTGTTCGAGAAGTACTCGGACGTGTGCGTTCTGGCGTCCGGCGACCCGATGTTCCACGGCATCGGCACCACCTTGGTGCGGTTGCTGGGAGATCGGGTGACGGTCGTGCCGCACCCGTCGTCCGTGTCGCTGGCCTGCGCGCGGCTCGGGTGGGCGTTGAACGAGGTCGAGGTCGTGTCGCTGGTGGCGCGGTCCGCCGACCTGCTGCGCCCCGTGCTGACGCCGGGACGGCGCGTGCTCGTCCTGGGCGGCGACCCGGCGGTGGTCGCGGAGATCGCCGGGCCGATCACGGTCCTCGAACAGCTAGGTGGCCCGGCCGAGCGGGTTTACCCTTGGTCCGGACAGGACGCCGATCCGTTGTGCGTGATCGCGATCGAGTACCGCGGGAGCGCTTTTTCGCGGGTGCCCGGACTGCCTGACGACGCGTACGAGACCGATGGTCAGCTGACGAAGCGAGAGGTGCGGGCGATTTCTCTGTCGAGATTGGCGCCGCTGCCGGGGCAGCTGCTGTGGGACGTCGGGTCCGGGACGGGGTCCATCGCGATCGAGTGGGCGCGCACGCATCCGACGTGCCGCGCCATCGCCGTCGAGCAGTCCGCCGAACGCGCGGAGCGGATCGTGCGCAACGCCGCGTCGCTGGGGGTGCCCGCGGTGGAGGTCCACATCGGACGCGCTCCGGAGGCGCTGGCGGGGCTGGAGAAGCCCGACGCGATCTTCATCGGCGGCGGGCTGACCGTGCCGGGCGTGGTGCAGGAGTGCTGGGACGCGCTGGCGTCGGGCGGGCGGCTCGTGGTGAACGCCGTGACGCTCGAGTCCGAGGCCGTGGTGGCGCAGTGGTACGCGCGGCTCGGCGGTGACCTGGTGAGGATCGCGGTGAACCGCGGGTCGTCGGTCGGCAAGTTCACCGGCTGGCGGCCGCACATGCCCGTGACGACGTGGAGCGTGACGAAGTGACCGTGCACTTCATCGGGGCGGGGCCCGGCGCCGCCGACCTGATCACGGTGCGGGGCCGGTCGTTGATCGAGTCGTCACCGGTGTGCCTGTACGCGGGCGCCCTGGTGCCGGTGGAGCTGCTGGACTTCTGCCCTCCCGGTGCCCGCAGGGTCGACACGGCGTCGCTGACGCTGGACGAGATCGTCGCCGAGCTGGTCGCGGCTTCGGAGCAGGGGCTGGACGTGGCCCGGCTGCACTCCGGCGACCCGGCGGTGTTCAGCGCCATGGCCGAGCAGATGCGCCGGTTGGACGCACTGGGGATCGACTACGACGTGACGCCCGGTGTGCCGGCGTTCGCGGCCGCCGCGGCGTCGTTGCAGCGCGAGCTGACCGTGCCCGGTGTCGGGCAGACGGTGATCCTCACGCGCACCTCGCAGCGGGCGACGCCGATGCCTCCCGGCGAGGACCTGGACACGCTGGGGCGCAGCCACGCGACCCTGGTGCTGCACCTGGCCGTGCAGCGGATCTCCGAGGTCGTCGCCGAGCTGGTGCCCAACTACGGCCCGGACTGCCCGGTGGCGGTCGTTGCCTACGCCTCCCGCGAGGACGAGGTCGTGCTGCGCGGGACGCTGGACGACATCGCCGCGCAGGTCGGGGCCGCCGGGATCAAGCGGACCGCGGTGATCATCGTCGGGCAGGTGCTCGGCGCCACGCAGTTCCCGGACAGCCACCTGTACTCGCCGACGCGCGTCCGATGATCCTGATCCTCGGCGGGACGGGGGAGGCGCGCGAACTCGCGCGGCGGCTGACGGCGGGGTCCGCGCACCGCCGGGTCGTCTCGTCCCTCGCCGGGCGGGTGAGCAACCCCGCCCTCCCCGCCGGCGAGGTCCGGATCGGGGGCTTCGGCGGAGTGGCCGGGCTGGCCCGGTGGCTGCGGGACAACGACGTGCGCGCCGTCATCGACGCCACCCACCCCTTCGCGCGGCAGATCACCGCCAACGCCTTCGAGGCCTGTGCCCGGGCGGGCGTGCCGCTGCTCGTCCTGCGGCGGCCCGGGTTCACGCCCCAGCCCGGCTGGCGGTGGGTGGACAGCGTCGCCGAGGCCGCGCGGGACCTGCCGGGCTCGCGGGTGTTCCTCACGACCGGGCGGCAGGACCTGGCGGAGTTCGCGGGCTGCCCGCAGTGGTTCCTGGCGCGGATGGTCGAGCCGCCGCAACCGCCGATGCCGCGGCGCGTCGAGGTGCTGCTGTCGCGCGGTCCGTTCACTGTGGACGGTGAGCTGGAGCTGATGCGGTCGCGGGCGGTCGACCTCCTGGTGACCAAGGACAGCGGTGGCTCGATGACCTCGGCCAAGCTCGAAGCCGCGCGACAGCTGGGAGTTCCCGTCGTGGTCGTGCGCCGGCCACCGCTCCCGCCCGCGGAGGTGGTGGCCGACGTCGACGCCGCCGTCAGGTGGTCGGGTACCGCCGGGGCGTGAAGACGACGCCCGCGTCCGTCACGACCGTCTGCGACGAACCGATGATCAGCAGGCAGCGCATGTCGATCGTGGCCGGGTCGAGGGTGCCGAGCGTGAGCACCCGGATCTCCTCCTCCGGGCCGCCGACGTCCCGCCCCACGACGACGGGGGTCTCGGGCCCGCGGTGCTCCAGCAGCAGAGCGCGCATGTCCGCGACCTGGTGCGTGCGGGCCTTGGACGCCGGGTTGTAGATCGCGATCACCAGGTCCGCCTTCGCGGTGGCGGCGAGCCGTTCGGCGATGACGTCCCACGGCTTGAGCCTGTCGCTCAGCGAGATCACCGCGTAGTCGTGGCCGAGCGGCGCACCGGCCTTGGCCGCCACGGCGTTCGCGGCCGTGACGCCGGGGACGATCCGGACCGGCACGTCCCCGGTCTCCGCCGCGACCTCCAGGACCGCCGTCGCCATCGCGAAGACGCCGGGGTCACCGGACGACACGACCGCGACCCGCGCACCCTTGCGCGCCAGGTCCAGGGCGAAGGCCGCGCGTTCGGACTCGACCTGGTTGTGGGAGAGGTGCCGCTGCTGGCCGGGACGCTCCGGAACGCGGTTGAGGTAGGTGCTGTAGCCCACCAGCTCGTCGGCGGCCTCGATCTCCTGGCGTGCCTCGGGCGTGAGCCAGTCGCGGGAACCGGGACCGAGACCCACGACCACGACCTCGCCCTTCGGCCTCGGCGGCCTGGACTGGCTCGGCAGCACGGCGATGGAGAAGTACGGAACCGTGTCCGGGTCGACGTCCACCAGCGGCGACATCCTCTGGCGCTTGCTCGTGGCGCGTTCGACGTACCAGGCGCCGTCGAGCCTGCCCGCGTCCTGCAGCGCCTGCTTGACGTTGCCGAAGGTGCGGCCCAGCTTGAGGATCGCGGCGCAGTCGGTGTCGGCGAGACGGGCCGCGAGCTCGGCGGGCGGCAGCGTGCCGGGCAGGATCGTGAGGACCTCGTCGCGTTCGACCAGCGGCGTGCCGAGGACAGCGCTCGCGCCGCTCACGGACGTGACGCCCGGGACGACCTCCCACTCGTAGCGGTCGGCCAGCCGCTTGTGCATGTGCATGTACGAGCCGTAGAAGAACGGGTCGCCCGCCGCGAGCACGACCACCGTGCGCCCGGCGTCGAGGTGCGCGGCGAGCCTGCTCGCGGCCTCCTCGTAGAAGGCGTCGATCTCGCCCTGGTAGTCGTCCGACTCCTCGGTCGTGACCGGGTAGACGAGCTGTTCGAGGACTTGGCCCTCGCGGAGGTACGGCGCCGCGATGGTCTTCGCGATCGACCTGCCGTGCCGGGCGCTGTGGAACGCCACCACGTCGGCCTCGCCGATGAGCCGCGCGGCCTTGACCGTCACGAGTTCCGGGTCGCCTGGACCGAGGCCGACACCGTAGAGCTTGCCCGTCATTCTTCTTCGCTCGCAATCGCGTTGATGGCCGCCGCCGTCATGGCACTCCCGCCGCGCCGGCCGAGCACCACGAGGTGCTCCAGATCCGTTGCGGCCAGGGCTTCCTTGGACTCCGCCGCCCCGATGAACCCGACCGGGACGCCGATCACCGCGGCGGGCCTCGGCGCGCCCCGGTCGAGGAGGTCGAGGAGGTGGAAGAGCGCGGTGGGGGCGTTGCCGATCGCGATCACGGCGCCCTCGAAGCGGTCCGCGAGCAGCTCGAGCGCCGCGGCACTGCGGGTGTTGCCGATCTCCCGCGCCTTGTGCGGCGTGCGCGGGTCCTGCAGGTAGCAGAGGACCTCGTTGTCCTTCGGCAGGCGGCGGCGCGTGACACCCGAGGCGACCATGTTGGCGTCGCAGAGGACCGGGGCGCCGTTGTTCAGCGCCTCGCGGGCGTCGCGGACGACGTTCGGCGAGAACGCCACGTCGTCGGTCAGATCGGTCATGCCGCAGGCGTGGATCATGCGGACGACCACTGTCGCGACGTCGCCGGGGAACCTGGTGAGGTCCGACTCCGCGCGGATGGTGGCGAAGGACTGGCGGTAGATCTCCGCGCCGTCCTTGATGTACTGCGTCAACGGATCTCCTCGTAGCCGTCGCCGGTCGCGACGAACTCGATCACATCGCCGGCGGGGCGACCGCAACGGCGTGCACAGCCCGACCAGTGGACCGGTCGGTCGTGCGGGGTTCCGAGCCAAGCGCGCGCATCGGCGCGGACGTCGGACAGCGACTTGGCACAGCCGGGGCGGCCGGTGCAGGCGCTGACGCCGTGCCACGGCGAGGCGGGGTCGGTGATCAAGCCGGACGTGCCGGTCCCGGCGGGCACCACCAGGCTGCGCCACGGGGTCAGCCGCAGCGGTACGCCCGGCAGTTGCGCCGCGTCCAGCCGGCCGAGCGGGACGCCCGGCGTCACAGGTGAAGGTGCGACAGGAGTCACAACCGGGCTGAACCGCTCACCCGGCGAGACGCCGAAGTGCTCGGTGATCTTCCGCACACCGCCGTCCACTTCGGACAGGCGCCACGCGGTGCCGCGCAGCGACCCGAAGAGGCGGGCCGCGGTCACCACGGCGTCGACCGGGTCGGTCACGCGGACGCCGGTGTCGCGGCCCGCGAGGAGCAGGACTGTCCCGCCGCCGCCCAGGCTGACCAGGCCGAAGTCGCCGCCCAGGCCGCTCACCGAGGCGCCCACCGTGACCAGGAAGCGGCCTGGCAGCGAGGCGAGCGACGGGTCCGCGCACAGGGCGGCGTCGAGCTCGTCGACCAGCGCCTGGTTGTCCTCCAGCGGCGCCGCGATGATGTTGCGCATCCGCTCGTGCGACCACGAGGGCAGCAGGCCGGCGGCACGCAGCCGGGAGCCCAGCTCCACCCCGTCCGCGAGGCCCCTGATCTGGAGGTTCGCCCGCGAGGTCAGCTCGATCGAACCCGAGCCGAGCTCGGCGGCCGCGACCCTCACGACATCCCACTGAGCAGCGGAAAGGGTGCCGCCCGGCACCCGGATGCGCGCCAGCCCGCCGTCGGCCGCGGGGTGCAGCTCGACGGCGCCGGGGCAGGCATCCGGGTGACTACGCATAGGTCGGACTGTAACCCGCCGGTTAGGGTGAGCCCGAACGGCGAAGCACAGGAGGAAGCCGGTGTGAATCCGGCGCGGTCCCGCCACTGTGACCAGCGGACACGCTGGGAGTCAGGAACTCCGCTTCGCCTGTCACCCGCAACCTGGGGCGAGGACCCCACGAGGGATGGAGCCTGCGTGATCCTGCTGCTGTCGACTTCCGACACCGACCTGCTGTCGGCGCGTGCGAGCGGTGCCGAGTACCGCCTCGGCAACCCCGCGCGGCTCACGGCCGAGGACCTGCCCGCGCTCGTCGAGGGCGTCGACCTGGTGGTCGTGCGCATCCTCGGTGGGCGCCGGATGTGGGAGGAGGGCCTCGACTGGCTCCTCGCCGGCGGACTGCCGGTCGTGGTGCTCGGCGGTGAGATGCAGCCCGACGCGGCGCTGATGGAGCTGTCGACGGTACCCGGCGGCGTCTGCGCGGAGGCGCACCTCTACCTCGCCCACGGCGGGCCGGCGAACCTCACCGAGCTGCACAAGTTCCTGTCGGACACGGTGCTGCTGACCGGTCACGGCTTCCAGGCGCCCGCCGCCACGCCGAGCTGGGGCGTGCTGGAACGGGAGAACACCCCGGAGGAGGGCCCGACGGTCGCGGTCCTCTACTACCGCGCGCACCACGTGGCCGGGAACACGGCGTTCGTGCACGCGCTGTGCGACGCGATCGAGGCCAAGGGCGGCAGGGCGCTGCCCGTCTACTGCTCCTCGCTGCGCACCGCGGAGCCCGAGCTGCTCGACACGCTGCGCGCGGCGGACGCCCTGGTCGTGACGGTGCTCGCGGCCGGCGGCACGAACCCGGCGAAGGCGTCGGCCGGCGGCGACGACGAGGCGTGGGACGTCGGTGCGCTGGCGGCGCTCGACGTGCCGATCCTCCAGGGCCTGTGCCTCACGTCGAGCCGTGAGACGTGGGACTCCAACGACGACGGTCTGTCTCCTTTGGACACCGCGACCCAGGTCGCCATCCCGGAGTTCGACGGCCGGATCATCACGGTCCCGTTCTCGTTCAAGGAGGTCGACTCCGACGGCCTCACGGTCTACGTGGCCGACCCGGAACGGGCGCTGCGCGTCGCGGGCATCGCGGTCCGCCACGGCCGCCTCAGGCACATCCCGGCCGAGGACCGCAAGGTCGTCGTGATGCTGTCGGCGTACCCGACGAAGCACTCGCGCATCGGCAACGCCGTCGGGCTCGACACGCCCGCGTCGACCGTGCGGCTGCTCAAGGCCATGAAGGAGCACGGCTACGACATCGGCGACGAGCTGCCGGGCGTCGACGAGCTCGACGGCGACAAGCTGATCCACGCGCTGATCGCCGCCGGTGGCCAGGACGCCGACTGGCTCACGCAGGAGCAGTTCGAGAGCAACCCGATCCGCATCGCCGCGGCCGACTACCGCGAGTTCTACGAGACGCTGCCGGACGACTTCCGCGAGTCGATGCGGGAGCACTGGGGCGACGCGCCGGGCACGCTGTTCGTCGACCACAGCAGGTCGAAGGACGGCGAGATCGTGCTGGCCGCGCTGCGGTCGGGCAACGTCGCGGTGATCGTCCAGCCGCCGCGCGGGTTCGGCGAGAACCCGATCGCGATCTACCACGACCCGGACCTGCCGCCGTCGCACCACTACCTGGCGGCGTACCGGTGGATCGAGTCGAACTTCGGCGCGGACGCCGTGGTGCACGTCGGCAAGCACGGCAACCTGGAGTGGCTGCCCGGCAAGACCGTCGGCATGTCGGCCTCCTGCGGCACGGACGCGGCGCTGGGCGACCTGCCGCTCATCTACCCGTTCCTCGTCAACGACCCCGGTGAGGGCACGCAGGCGAAGCGGCGCGCGCACGCCACGCTGGTCGACCACCTGGTGCCGCCGATGGCCCGTGCCGACAGCTACGGCGACATCGCACGGCTGGAGCAGCTGCTCGACGAGTACGGCAACATCTCCGCGATGGACCCGTCCAAGCTGCCCGCGATCCGCGCGCAGATCTGGACGCTGATCCAGGCCGCGAAGCTCGACCACGACCTCGGCCTCGAGGACCGGCCGCACGACGCCGAGTTCGACGAGTTCCTGCTGCACGTCGACGGCTGGCTGTGCGAGGTCAAGGACGTCCAGATCCGCGACGGCCTGCACGTCCTCGGCGAGGCGCCGACCGGCAGCGTGCGCGTGAACCTCGTGCTCGCGATGCTGCAGGCACGGCAGATGTGGGGCGGTCAGGTCGCCGCGCTGCCCGGTCTGCGCGAGGCGCTCGGCCTCACGACCACGGCACGTGAGGACGTCGACGCCGTCGAGGAGCAGGCGCGCGCACTCGTCCAGGCGATGGAGGACGGGGGCTGGGACCCCGAGGTCGCCAAGACCCTGCACGAGTCCGCGGACGTCCGGAAGATCCTGGAGTTCGCGGCTGTCGAGGTCGTCCCGCGGCTGGCGCGCACCACGGACGAGATGACGAACGTCCTGCACGCCCTGGACGGCGGCTACATCCCGGCCGGCCCGTCCGGCTCTCCGCTGCGCGGCCTGGTGAACGTGCTGCCGACCGGCCGCAACTTCTACTCGGTCGACCCGAAGGCCATCCCGTCGCGCCTCGCGTGGGAGACCGGCCAGGCGATGGCCGACTCGCTGCTCGCCCGCTACCGCGACGAGAACGACGGCGAGTGGCCACCCTCGGTCGGACTGTCGGTCTGGGGGACGTCCGCGATGCGCACCGCCGGCGACGACATCGCCGAGGTGTTCTCGCTGCTCGGCGTGCGGCCGGTGTGGGACGACCAGTCCCGCCGCGTCACGGGCCTCGAGGTGATCTCGCTGGAGGAGCTGGGAAGGCCGCGCATCGACGTGACCGTCCGGATCTCCGGCTTCTTCCGCGACGCCTTCCCGCACGTCGTGTCCCTTTTGGACGACGCCGTGCAGCTGGTCGCGCACCTGGACGAGCCGGCGGAGCACAACTTCGTCCGCGCGCACGTGGTGAAGGACCTGGAAGAGCACGGCGACCAGCGCCGGGCCACGTTGCGCGTCTTCGGTTCCAAGCCGGGCGCGTACGGAGCGGGTGTGCTGCCGCTGATCGACAGCCGCAACTGGCGCGACTCGTCGGACATCGCCGAGGTCTACGCGGTGTGGGGCGGGTACGCGTACGGCCGCGGCGTCGACGGCGTCGCCGCCCGTGAGGACATGGAGTCCGCGTACCGGCGGATCGCGGTGGCGGCCAAGAACATCGACACCCGCGAGCACGACATCGCCGACTCGGACGACTACTTCCAGTACCACGGCGGCATGGTCACGATGGTCAAGGCGCTGACGGGCAAGGCGCCCGCCGCGTACGTCGGCGACAGCACGCGGCCTGAGGCGGTCCGCACGCGCACCCTGACCGAGGAGACGTCGCGGATCTTCCGCGCCCGCGTGGTGAACCCGCGCTGGGTCGGGGCGATGCGCAACCACGGCTACAAGGGCGCGTTCGAGCTGCAGGCGACGGTCGAGTACCTGTTCGGCTACGACGCCACGACCGGTGTCGTCGCGGACTGGATGTACGAGAAGCTGACCGAGACCTACGTGCTCGACCCGGAGACCCGCAAGTTCTTGCAGACGTCGAACCCGTGGGCGCTGCACGGCATCGCCGAGCGCCTGCTGGAGGCGGCCGAGCGCAAGATGTGGGAGCACCCGGAGGAGTCCACTTTGGACGCGCTGCGGTCGGCCTACCTGGAGACCGAGGGCGACCTGGAGGACGGCGTCTGATCCAGCCGGACGCAGCAGTGGCCCGGTGACGGGGCGAGGCGGGCGGACACGCCGTCCGCCTCGATCCCGTCCAGCAGGCCGCTGACGAGGCAGAGGTTCATCCCGCACACCAGCTGGGTGTGCCGCTGCGCGAGGCTGTGGAACGGGCAGTTGCCCAGCAGGATCGATCCGCCCTCGGCCCGGGGTTCGAAACCGAGGTCCGCCAACGCCTCCGCCACGTCGCCGGACGCCCGCGCGGCCAGGTCCGAGCCCCACTCGTACGCGCGCCGGTTCAGGACCTCGCGCGCCGGCTCGCCGGTGGCCTCGGCCTCGGTCAGCGCGTCGGCGAGCAGGTGGCTCGCGGCCTCGTAGCGCCGGTCGGGCAGCGACACCGCGATCTGCTCCCCGGACCGCCGGTAGAGCTTCGCCGGCCGTCCGGCCCCCGGTCCGCTGCGCCCGGAACGCCGCTCGTGCACCACGGACAGCAGGCCCAGCTCCACCAGCTTGTCGAGGTGGAACGCCGCTGTCGTCCTGGGCAGCTCGACGGCCCGCGCGGCCTCGTCCTTGCTGATGGGCGCGTTCTGGCGCACCACGAAGTCGTAGAGCCTGCGCCGGTTCGGCTCGTCGAGGGCCGCGACGGCGGCGACGGGATCGGCCATCTGTAAAACCTACTCCCGTTGACTATATTCGGCGAGCCGTTCTAACGTTGACGAGAGTTGTCGTTAGAAGGAGCCGGGCCGATGAACGAAGCGATCGACGTCGAGGCGGCGCGGCAGGCCGTGTCCGACCTGCTCAAGGCGCTGGGCAAGGACCCGTACTCGGTGCACCTGGCCGACACCCCGCGCCGCGTGGCCGACGCGTACGCGGAGATGCTGACGCCGCGCACGTTCACCCTCACGACGTTCCCGAACGACGAGGGCTACGACGAGCTCGTGCTGGCGCGCGGGATCCCCGTGCAGTCGTTGTGCGAGCACCACATGCTGCCGTTCCACGGCGTCGCGCACGTCGGCTACCTGCCCGGCGAACGCATCCTGGGCCTCTCGAAGCTCGCACGGGTCGTGGAGATGTTCGCGCGCGACCTGCAGGTGCAGGAACGGCTCACCAAGCAGGTCGCCGACTGGCTGCAGGACCGGCTGCGGCCCAAGGGCGTCGGCGTCGTGATCGAGGCCGAGCACATGTGCATGGCGCTGCGCGGGGTGCGGGTCAGCGGGTCCAGCACCGTCACGTCGGCGTTGAAGGGCGCGCTGCGGGCGGATCCCGCGTCACGGCAGGAGTTCTTCACCCTCGTGCACGCGTAGCCTGCGGGGCATGGGGAAGATCCACGCCGGGGCCACGCTCACACCGCACTTCCGCGAGTTCCTGCCCGCCTGGGTGGCGGCGCAACCGTGGTGCGCCGCGCCACCGGAGGCGTTGCGGCCCATCGGGTTCTTCCGGTTCGAGGACCCGGCGGGCGAGGTCGGGGTGGAGACGCACCTGCTGCACGACGGCCGGGACGTCTACCAGGTCCCGCTGACCTACCGCCCCGCACCGCTCGCCGGGGGAGTGCTCGTCGCGCAGGCGGAGCACAGCGTGCTGGGGACGAGGTGGATCCACGACGCGGTGACCGATCCGGTCTGGATTGCCGCGGTCCTGGACCTGGTGGCGCGCAACGGGGTCTCGGACTCCGCGAGCCGCGGCCCGATCGGCCCGGCCGAGGCACGCGGGCGGGCACTGCGCCCGGTGCCGTTCACACCGGAGACGATCACGATCGACCTGGACCGCCGGATCGTCCGGGACGAGCCGGGCGACGTGGCCGGTGTGGTCACCGGCTCGTGGCACCACGACGGCGTGGTCGCCACCGGGCGGCTCGCGGTGCTGCGTCAGACCGGCCCGAACACGTAGGAGCCGGGCGCCTCCGCGTCGTCGCCCGCCCAGAACTCCGCCCACAGCGCGGCGAACTCGGCGCGCGACAACCTGCCGTCCCCGTCGAGGTCGAGCCGCGCGAAGTCGGGGTCGCCCTCGGTGCCGAGCCAGGCGTTGATCATCACCCGGTACTCGTCCTCGGACACGTAGTCGTCGTTGTCGGAGTCCACGGCGGCGAACATCGCGTCCGCCGTGCCGTGCACCGCCTCGATGGAGGTGGGCAGGACGTCCACGACCTTCAGCACGTCGTCGAGCGTCACGCGGCTCGCGCCCCCGGCGGCGGACCGCAGCGTCTCCCACCAGCCGAGCATGACCCTGGCCAGCAGCTCCTCGTCGCCGCCGCGCAGCCCCGCCCAGCGCGCGGCGAGGAGCGCGAAGTCCTCCTCGGTCAGATAACCGTCGCCGGTGGTGTCCATCGCACCGAAGACCAGGTCCACCTTGCTGCGCTGGAAGTCGCTCGCCATGAGCAAGGACGATAGGCCGAACGCCGCAACGCCAACCATCGGCCGAACGGGTCCGAACTAGTCCACGAACAGAGCATCGGACAGCTGCGAACGGCCGGAGACGCCCAGCTTGCGGTAGATGCCGGACAGCACCCCCTCGACGGAGTCCGCGGGCATGAGCAGCGTGGATGCGATCTCCCCGTCGGAACGGCCGCGTGCCGCCAGTTCCGCCACCCGGTGCTCCGTCGGGGTGAGCGCGGTCGGCCCGGTCTGGCGCATCCGCCGAGGTCCGGCGCTCGTCGCCACCAGTTCGGAGTACGCGCGGGCGGCCATCGCGGTGGAGCCGCACTTCTGGGCCAAGTCCAACGCGTCGCGCAGGCAGGTGCGCGCGCCGGAGGTCTCGCCCTGCCGTCGCAGCACCACGCCGAGGTCCACCAACGCACGCGCCAGCTCCAGGCGGGCGGGGGAGCCGCGCAGCACCCGCACGGCCTCTTCGAGCAGGCTGCGTCCGGCGGCACCCGCGGTCACCCGGCCGGCCGCGCGCAACGCCATACCCAGCGCCCTGGGAGCGCCCCAGGCCCGGGCCAGGTCGACCTCCTCCCGGGCGAGCTCGCGGGCCCGTTCACCGTCGCCCATCGCGGCGCACGCGACGGCGGCGCCCGAACGCCACGCCAGCGCCGCCGGGTTGCGGTACGGCCAGGCGGCGCAGTGCCGTTCGGCGGCCAGGAAGGCTTCCAGGGCCTCGTGGTCGTCACCCCGGGCGGTCAGCATGCGGCCGCGCACGGTCAGCACGCCGCCGAACGACCAGGTGCGCCGCGCCTCGTCCGTCGTGGCCTCCGCGATCACCTCGGCGGCCTCGTCCAGGCGGCCCTCCTCCAGCAGGATGTCGGCCAGCAGCGCGGCGTGCCAGGTCGTCACCGCGTGCCAGCGCCGGTCCTGGCGCAGGTGGCCGGCCGCCACGGCGAGGTCGGCGCGGGCGGAGACGAGATCTCCCATGCGGCGCTGGACGTTCGCGCGCATCACGTTCGTCAGCGCGCGCAACGCCGGTGCCTGCGCGCGGTCGACCTCGTCCAGCACGGCCAGCGCTTCGTCCAGGGAGTCGGCGAGGTTCAGCGTCATCGCGGACGTGAGCGCGGACAGCACGTCCGAGGTCGACACGAGCGCGACCGCCTGCGCCGCGCCGATGTCCCCGACCATGACGTGGTGCAGCACGCCCGCCGGGGTGTCGAGCGGCACCGACGACGGCACGGCCTCCCGCCACACCAGTCCGTGCACGACCAGGTGCGCCGCGGCCCAGGGGGAACCGCCCGACAGCACCGGGAGGATCTCGGCCGGGGTGCCGTCGGCGTGCAGGGCGTAGGACAGGGCCACCGCCGAGTCCGCGTCGTCCACATCGGACTGGAAGGCCTCGCGCAGCCGGGCCGTGGCACCGGGCAGGTTGCCGACCAGCTCGGCGATCCCCAGCAGCCGCAGCGCCCGGGACGGGTTCGCGACCGGTTCGCGCAACGCCCGCCACAGCAGTCGTGCGGCACCGGCGGTGTCGCCCCAGGTCACCGCCTCCTGCGCGGTCCGGTCGAGCACCTCGCCCGCCCACGGTTCCAGGCCCGGCGCGGTCTCCAGCAGGTGCTCGGCCACGGCGTGGTCCGCCGCCCCGTGCTCCCGCAGGCACCGCGCCGCCCGGAGGTGCAGCTCCGCCCGTGCGCCGGCGGGCATGTCGTCGAGGACGGCGGGCCCGGTCAGGCCGAGCAGCTCGGCGGTCCGGACGGCGCCGGCCAGCTCGACCGGGCTCAACCCCGCGAGCTCGGCCAGCACGCCGGGGTGCGGGGACGGGCCGAGCACGGCGAGGCACTGCGCCGCGGTCACGACCGAGGGCGGGCGGCGGCGCAACCGGGCAGCCACGATCTCGCCGGCCACCTCTGCGCCGCGCTGGACGACCCGCCACGTGGCCTCGGCGGCCGGCGGCACCTCGTCCTCCGCCAGCGCGGTGAGCAGGCGCGTCACCGCGAGCGGGTTGCCGCCGGTCGCGTCGAAGCAGGCCGTCACGAACTCGGGTGCCGCGGTTCCCAGGGCGTCCGAGACGAGACGGCCTGTCTCGTCCCGCGTCAGGCTGGTCAGCGTCACGCGCCGGCACGCGGCCATGATCTCGCCGTACGAGGGGTCGTCGCAGCGCTCGCCCAGCCCCACGGCCAGCACGACGGCGATCGGCAGCCGCCGCACCCTCAGCGTCAGGTAGGCGAGCCACCGCAGCGAAGCCGCGTCCGCCCAGTGGGCGTCGTCCACGACGACCAGCAGATCCCCTTGCCCGGCGAGAGCGGCGGCCAGCCGGTAGACGCCGTGCAGCACCGGGAAGCCGGCGGAGCCGGCGGTGAGGCTCAGTGCGCCGATCGCCTCCGCGGGAACGAGATCCGGGTCGACCAGGTCGAAGAGCTGGGCCACGACCCCGAACGGCAGGTCGCCCTCCAGTGCGCTGCCCCGCGCCCGCACGACCCGTCCGCCGGCGGACTCCCAGCGGGCGGCGAGGTCGTCCAGCACCGCCGTCTTGCCCGTGCCGGGAGCGCCTTCCACGACGGTCGTCGTGCCCGGCGTCACCTGATCGCTGATTCCGGCACACCAGGCTTTCAGCCGGTTTTCCAAGATCTCTCCACAATCCGCCGCTGAAAGATCAGCGGAAATGATGCTAGGAGAAAGTGCGCCACTTGACCGGGTAAAGGTTCTTCCGCCGCACGGCGTCTCAACAGGAGGGCTGCACGTATGATCCCGCGGGCAACTACCCGAATGGGTAGCGGCAGCCGGGCGGCGGTGCGCGGCGGTCATCCCAACGGTCCAGAGGGGGCACTTCGGGGCTGGTCGGGGCGCCGGTCGCTGTGGTATTGCGACGCTTGTTCTCCGCCGCCGCGGAGCGAAAGGAAAAATGGTGTTCGGGAATCGTGACGGGGTGTTCCGCGGCCGTGAGGGAGAACGGGAGCTCCTGAACGGTGTGCTGGACGCGGGCACCGGCGTGGTGCTGGTCGACGGGGCCGCGGGCACCGGCAAGACGCGCCTGCTGGCCGAGGTCGCCGCCGTCGCCGCACGCCGCGGGTTCCACGTCGCGACGGCCCAGGACGAGCTCGACCAGCCGTTCCTCCTGGCACGCCTGGCGGAACGGGAACCGGACGGCCCGACGCTCGTGGTGCTCGACGACCTCCACCTGGCCGAGCCGGGCACCCTGGCCGCCCTGCGCGCGTTGCTGCCCGCCTCCGGCGACGTCAAGGTGGTGTGGCTGCTCGCGCGCCGCCGCGGTGAGGGCGCGGACCGCCTCTTCGCCGCCGCCGCGCAGCGCGGAGCGGTGCGGATCGACCTGCGGCCGTTGCCGGAGCAGGAGGTCGTGGAGCTCGTCACCGACCTCGCCGGCGGCGTGCCCGACCACGACCTGCGCGCCCTCGCGTCCACCGCCGGGGGCAACCCCGCCGCGCTGATCGGTCTCTTCGACGCGCTGGAGCGCGACGGCCAGCTGGAGCTCGACGCGGGCAACGCCTCCCTGCGCACCGACCGCCTGCCGCGGCGCACCGAGGCGTTGCTGGGCGACCTCGTCGGATCGCTCAGCGGCACGGCGAGGCACCTGCTGCAGGTCGCCTCGGTGCTCGGCCAGCGCTTCGAACCCGGTGACGTGGCGGAGATGCTGGCGTCGAGCACCGCGACCCTGCTGCCCGCACTGGACGAGGTCGTCGGCGCGGGCGTCGTGATGTCGCTCGAGGACAGACTGGCGTTCCGGCACGAGATCCTCTGGCGGCTCGTCGCCGACTCCGTGCCGCCGCCCGTGCGCCGCGCGCTGCACCGCGAGGCGGGCGAGATGCTGCTGGCGCGCGGGGACTCCGCCGTCGTCGCGGCGAAGCACCTGCTGCACGGCGCGCAGCGCGGTGACGTGCGGTCGATCGACGGACTGGTCTCGGCGGCGAAAGCCCTGCTGTGGAACGCACCGGAGGCCGCGGCGGAGCTCGCCGTGCGGGCGCTGGAACTCACCGACCAAGCGTCTGCTTCGCTGCTGCACCGCACGGTGATCGCGGTGCGCGCGCTGACCGCGGCCGGGAAGCTCGCGGCGGCGCAGGCGCTCGCGCAGGAGGCGTTGTCGCACCAGGTCGCCCCAGACGCCGCGGCCAAGCTGCGGCACTGCGTCGCGACGACGACGCTGCTGACCGCGCGGCACGCCGAGTCCGTGGAGATCTCCGAGGCGTTGCTGCGGGAGCCCGACCTGCGCCCGGAACTCGTGGGATGGGTGGAGATCACCAGGATGATGGCGCTGCTCGGCCACGACCGGCGCCGGGCGGAGGAGCTCGCCGAGTCCGTCGTGCGCACCCACCAGGGCTCACCGGACGACGTGCTGGCCACGGCTCTCGCGGTGCTGGCGGCGATCGCGCGCGACGCGGGACAGCCCGGCGCCGCACTGGAACTGGCCCGCGAGGCCGCGCGGTCCGGTACGTCCCACGACCTGAGCGCCTACCCGCAGCTGCTGCTCGCGACCCTGCTCTCGGGGCTGCGCGAGTTCGCCGAAGCCGACGGCGTGGTGCGGCGGGTGCGCAGCGGACCGTCCGCCGTGGTCACCAGGCAGACCATGACCTCGGTCGTGCAGGCGCGGATCCTGTTGCAGGCAGGGCGGATCGAGGAGGCGTCGATCGAGGCGCGCGCCGCGCTGGCCGTGGCGGAGGAGACCGGTCACGAGACGCTCGTGGCGCCCGCGCTGGCCGTGCTCGCGATGGTCGCCGTCCACACCGGCGACCTGCCGGCCGCGGTCGAGCACGTCGAGCGCTACCGCGGGCGGGCCGCGGTCGACGGGCTCGTGTTCTCCCGCGCCTACTACCAGTGGGCCGACGTGCTGGTCACCTACGTCGGATCCGGGCTGGACGAGGCGATGGCGCTGCTCACCGGGGAGTACCCGGGGCTCGTGGCGTCGGGGCTGTTCGCGGAGGAACCCCGTGCGGCCGGGTGGTTCGTGCGCCGTGCCCTGGAAGCGGGGGACGAGCGGCTCGCGCGGGCCGTGGTGGACCGGGTGGAACGCCTCGCCGGGGACCACCCGGCGGTCGCGGCGGCCGCGCTGCACGCGCGCGGCCTGGTCGACGGCGACGCGGAGCTGCTGGAGCTGGCCTCGCAGCAGCACCGCGACCTGTGGGCGCGGGCAAACGCGGCCGAAGACCTCGGCGTGCTGCTCGCTGGCGGGCCCGAGGACCGCGCGGAGTCGGTGAAGGCGCTGGAGAACGCGCTCGGGCTGTACCGGGAGATCGGCGCGTCCCGCGACAGCGCCCGCGTGCTGGGACGGTTGCGCAAGCTCGGCCGGCGTCGCAGGGCGGCACCGGCACGGCCCGCGTCCGGGTGGTCCGGCCTGGACGACACCGAACGGGCGATCGCGAACCTGGTGGCGAAGGGTCAGACGAACCGGCAGATCTCCACGCAGCTGTTCATGTCACCGCACACGGTGAACTTCCACCTGCGCAAGATCTTCCGCAAGCTCGGGATCAGCTCTCGCGTCGAGCTGGTGATGAGGTCGAGGGACCAGTAGGGGTCGTGGCCCGCTTGGCCTGCCGGCGCAGCTGCAGGATCCGGGCCGCTCCGACCACCGCGACCAGCACCGCGCCACCGATCGCGCCGAACAGCAGCGCCACCCCGAGGGGCAGGCTGAACTGGCCCCACAGGAAGTGGATCGTCGTGTTCCCGCCGTTCTGCAGGATGAACACCAGCAGGAAGATCAGCACGACGATCGCGATCAGCACGGCGATCCAGGTGCCGCTGGTCCGGGTCGGCCGCGGCTTCTTCGCCGCGGCCGCCGGGGCGGGAGCAGGAGCGGGATCGAGGGCGGACGGCGGTGCGGCCGGGATCGGTTCCGTGACCGGCGTCTTCGGGGTCTCGTCGCTGGAGGTCGCCACGGGAGAATTATCGGCGACCCCGCCTGACGGCGCGCGTTGGCGAACGGGTGGCCTACAACCTCCGCAGGCCGGACAGCACGCGTTCGAGCAACGCCATGTTCGGCTTGTCGCCCGGCTCGTGCACGGCGACCAGGTTCAGCGTGATCAGGTCGCTCAGCAGCACCCTCGTGACGCCCAGCGGGATCTTCATCAGCGCCGAGATCTCGGCGACCGACCGGGGCTGCAGGCACAGCCGCATCATCGCCGCCTGGTCGTTCGTCGCCCGGTGCAGCCGCTCCTCGTCGGTCGAGAGCAGCGTCTCCAGGCGCAGGTCGTGGCGGGCCGCCGTCCGGCCGCCGGTGCGGGCGTAGGGGCGGATGAGCGAGCTGTCCCGCGCGGGGACGTGGGGTTCTTCTTCCTGCATCGGCCACTCCGGCGGCGGTTCCGGTGGGCGTTGGCGCAACGGTTGCTGAAGGGGCAGTTGTTGCGTCTCGGCGCCGTTGAAGTTTCCACTGCTTTCGTCCGCGCGCAGCCGTCTGCGGGTCGCGGGAGACCCGAATCGGGCTCCCGTGTAACCGATTTCCGTCGCTCCCTCGTCGTGCACGTGCCCAAGCTATAACGAAGTCGCCCAAATGTATGTCGATCACGTTGTCTTTTTGTCACCCAGATCGAATCTGACCTGGATTGCGGTGCCCGACGGCGTCGTTTGGGTGCGCACGAGGTCCGCCAAACGGTTGACAAGCAACAGACCGCGACCGCCTGGTTCGTTTGCGTGAACAGGAGTGCGTCCGGCCAGAACATCGGTGATGTGACCGTTGTCGTTGACTTGGCAAACAATACTCCTGCTTTCCGCCCACACGCGGACCGTGCTCTCGCCCCCGCCGTGCCGGACGCTGTTCGTCGCGAGCTCGGTGACCGCGAGCGCGAAGTCGTCGAGGCGCTCCGGTGCCAGACCGAGCTGCACTGCCTGCTCGCGCGCGAACGCCCGGACCGCCGCCATCGCCCCCGCCTCGGCCGAGGTGCTCACCGCGTCCGCCGGGATCTGCAGCGGCAGCGAGTGCGCCGCGACGACCACCCGTGCCGGGTGGAAGTGGTCGCTGGGGCGGTGGCCGCCCGCGTCGATCACGACCGGGTGCGTCTTCTCGGCGTCGGCCAGCACGTCGTGGCTGAGCGCCGAGGTGTCGTACGGGCACAGGATGCTGAGGTCGCGGCCGCTGAACGCGTAGTTGACGAGCGCCTCGTGCAGCGCGCAGGCCGGGTACTCGACCTCGGTGCGCAGGTCCCACACGGGTTCGCTGATGATCCGGACGGCTCCGCGGTGCCGGTCGGCGAACGAGCGGAGGTCCGGGATGATCCGGCCGGGGTTGCGGCCCGTCTCGGCCAGGTCGATGAACGTGACGAGGTGGGCGAACCCGCTCAGCGCCTCCCTGAGCAGCTGGAGTTTCCTGCTGGGGACCGCCACCGCGACGGGCTCGGCGCCGACGAGACCTTCCACGACGAACGGCACGGTCCCGTCGATGTAGGAATCCTCGTCGGAGTAGAACAGCGCCGGATGTGCGAACGTCATGTGCCACCTCTCGTCAACATCCCAGGATGCGCTCCCCGGGCGTTGTTCAAACCCATCACTTCTTGACCCTCACACCGTGTCAGCCCCTACACAGGAGCAGTCATGTTCACCATCGGAGACTTCGCCCACCTGGGGCGCGTGTCGGTGCGGATGCTGCGCCACTACGACGCGGTCGGGTTGCTGCCGCCGGCGCACGTCGACCCGTCCAGCGGCTACCGCTTCTACACCGCCGCCCAGCTGCAACGGCTCAACCGCCTGGTCGCGCTGAAGGACCTCGGACTCACGCTCGACCAGGTCCGCGTGGTGCTCGACGACGAGCTGTCCGTCGAGCAGCTGCACGGCATGTTGTCGTTGCGGCGTGCCGAGCTCAGGCAGCAGATCATCGCCGACGAGTCCCGGCTGCGCCGGGTCGAGGCACGTCTCCGCGCCATCGAGAGGGAAGGCGCCATGCCGACCGACGACATCGTTGTGAAACCCGTCCCCGCCGTCCGCGTCGCCCGGCTGACGGCGACCGCCGCGTCCTACGGGCCCGAGGACGTCGGCCCGGTGATCCAGCCGCTGTACCCGCAGCTCTTCGCACGGCTGGAGCGTGCCGGCGTCGAGTCGTCGGGCTGCGGGATCGCGACCTACGAACCCGCCGGGGGCGACGAGGTCGTCGTGCACGCCGGAGTCGAGGTGGCCGTCGAACCCTCGCCGGGCCACGACTTCGAGGTCGTGGACCTGCCGGCGCTGGCCGGGGCGGCGACCATCGTGCACCGGGGGACGATGGACGACGTCGACACGTCGTACCAGGCCGTCGCGGCGTGGATCGAGGCGCACGGGTACAGGCAGAACGGGTTCGCCCGCGAGGTGTACCTGAACTACGGCGTGGGCGACCCGTCGGACTGGGTGACCGAGCTG
Organism: Lentzea sp. DG1S-22; assembly: GCF_036321065.1. Lineage (NCBI taxonomy): Bacteria > Bacillati > Actinomycetota > Actinomycetes > Pseudonocardiales > Pseudonocardiaceae > Lentzea > Lentzea sp. DG1S-22. Next base: position 8,243,297 of record NZ_CP143276.1, read on the forward strand.
CAGCTGGAGATCACCAAGCCGTGAGGGCGATGACGGCGGCCAGCCCGAGCAGGCCGACCGGCAGCGAGGCGACGACGGCGAGCCCGCCCACCAGGAGCGGGCCGCCCGCGTCACCGAGCTCGCGGCCGACCTCGGCGCTGCCCATCGTCTGACCCGTCCGTTCCTCCGGAGTGGACCGGGCGAGCGCCGCGAACGCCAGTGGTGCCACGGCTCCCGAGCCCGCTCCGACGAGGACGGCCGCGACGAGCGCGCCGGCGAGCCCCGGGACCACCGCCGCGACGAACCCCGCCGCGGCCAGGAGGCCCGCTCGCGTGCCCGCGCGCGTCGAGACGCGGCCCGCGTTCAGGGCCTTGCCGATCCTCGGCTGCACCAGCGCCGCGGTGGACGCGGCGAGAGCCGCGGTGGGCCTCAGGAAGTCGCTGCGGGACAGGCGCTTCACGAGGCCGCGGACGGTTTGCCGTTGGCGTGGAAGGGGTTCGAGCTCCGGAACCGCGAGGCACCCGGCGACGACGGCGGCGAGCGCGGCCATCGTGAGGAACAACAGGTCGAAGTCGCCGAGGTGGATCAGCACGCCGCCCAGGAGCGGGCTGGCGGCGGGGGATAGCGCCGCCGCGGCCACGCCCTGGCCGAAGCGGGCCACGGCGACGTTGCCGACGAGCACGAACGCGCTGGACGCCACCGCGAACGCGAGCAGCCCGCCGGCAGCAGGCCGAGTGCGAGCAGGTTCTTCTGCAGGAAACCCAGCCCGGAGGCGACGCTGTGGGCGCCGAACGTGGTGACGAACCCGCCGCGCACAGCGGCAGGACGGTTCTCACACGTCGTCCCGGTGGATGCGGCGGTGCAGCGACTCCATCCGGTCGTCGAGCTGCGCCGCGATCATCGCCGTCGACATCAGCTCGCCCACGAAGTCCGCCGGCGGGTTGTCGTCGTACTTGTAGAACAGCTTGTGCTCGAGCGTGGCCCAGAAGTCCATCGCGATGGTGCGCAGCTGCACCTCGACCTTCACGTGCTCGACGCGGTTCGACAGGAACACCGGAATTCGCACGATCAGGTGAAGACTGCGGTAGCCGTTCGGCTTCGGCGAGGCGATGTAGTCCTTGGTGCGCAGGATCTCCACGTCGTGCTGCCGCGCCAGCATCTCCTTGACCCGGTAGACGTCCGAGACGAACGGGCAGATCACCCGCACGCCCGCGATGTCGTCGAGCCAGTCGCCGATCGAGTCGAGGTCGAGCGGGAAGCCCTTGCGCCGCAGCTTCTCCAGGATGCCCTCGGGCTTCTTCACCCGGTTGGTGATGTGCTCGATCGGGTCGTGCCGGTGGACCGAGTCGAACTCCTCGCTGAGGATGCGGAGCTTCGTCATCAGCTCCTCGATCGCGAACTTGTGGACGAGCAGCCGCCGCTCGAGGTCGCGCAGCAGGCTCAGGTCGTCGGCCAAGTCGGTCACGACACCAGGGTACTGATCACGCGCGCCACGGCTCGGAGGCGGTCACGCGCGGCGGCACCGCGCTCAGAACTGGGCGACGGCCTCCGGCGCGTAGCCGTAGAAACCGGGAAGGCCACCCGTGTGCAGGAACACGACCGGCACGTCGCTCGCCGCCGCGATCTCCCGGAACTTCACCGCCGCCTTGCCGGTGTACACCGGGTCGAGGACCACGCCCTCGGTCTCGGCGAACAGCTTCAGCACGCTCCACATCTCCGGCGTCGGCACGCCGTAACCAGGCCCGATGGTGTCGTCGGTGACGGTGACGCCGGCGAGCCCGGGGGCGGGCTCGCCGAGCAGCGCGGCGGCTTCGGCGGCGAGGGCGCGCAGCTCCCGCCCGGCTTCCGCCGCGGGGTGCGAGACGCTCGCGGCGTGGACGGTGCCCGGCCAGCCGAGCAGTTCGGTGCCGAGCGCGAGGCCCGCGGCCGTGGCGCCGCTGCCGTCCGGCACGACGACGGTGGCGGTGCCGATGCCGAGCTCGGTGAGCTGGCCGACGAGCTCGGCGGCGGCGTTGACGTAGCCGAGGGTGCCCAGGCCGTTCGAGCCGCCGACGGGGAGTGTGACGGCCCTGTCGTGGTTGACGCGCTCGTAGGTCTTCACGGTCTCGTCGGCGTCGGCGCAGACGTGGACGTTCGCGCCGAACATGTGGTCCAGCACGACGTTGCCGGACTTCTCGTACGCGTCGCCCCTCATCGGCACCTTGGCCGTGAGCACGAGCTCGCACCGCAGGCCGAGCTTCGCGCACGCCGCCGCGGTCTGCCGGCCGTGGTTGGTCTGCAGCGCGCCGAACGTGATGATCGTGTCCGCGCCCTGCTCGACCGCCTGACCCAGCAGGAACTCGAGCTTGCGCAGCTTGTTGCCGCCCGCGCCGAGGCCGTTGACGTCGTCGCGCTTGATCAGGACCCTGGGCGCGCCGAGGGCGGCCGCGAGCCTGGGGGCCTCGTCGAGCGGGGTCGGCCAGCTGCCCAGGGCGACTCGGGGGAACGCGCTCAGGTCCATGCCGCGAGCCTAATCGCCTCGCCGGCGGGGCACGCCGGGGTCGAGCCACTCGACGGCGGCGACCCCCGGCATCAGACCTCCCGGCCGAACTCGGCGTACCGCGGGGCACCGCTCTGCAGCGCGGCGAGGGCGAGGGTGAGCCGCCGGTGCAGCGACGGGTGGATCCGCGGCCGGGCCTCGTCCAGCGCCAGGTACACCACGCCCTCCAGTTCCGGGTCGCACGCCACGGCGTCGTCCACGACACCGCCGTCGAACACGAACTGGTGGCAGTCGCGCCACACGCCGTTGCGGGGCGTCCAGTCGACGACCAGCAGCGGCCCCAGCGCAAGGGTGAGGCCGAGCTCCTCGCGGATCTCGCGCAGGGCCGCCGCTCTCGGCGACTCGTCGTCCTCGGTCGTGCCGCCGGGGATGTCCAGCACGGCCTTGTAGCCCGGCACGACGAACAGCACGCGTCCCCGCGAGTCGCGGATCAGGGCGCCACCGGCGGACGTCTTCGCGGCACGCCTCGACGCCACTCCCGGCTCGTGCTCGAGTTCGGCCGGACCCTCGTCGAGGACGTCGGCGGCGAAGGTCGCGGGGTCGCCCGCGTGCTGTGCTGGCACCCGCCGATGATCACACCACCGGGTGAATCGCGCACGGGGCGGTCCCCGGTCGGCTGAAGGGCGCAACGGCAGGGTCCGCAACCAAACGATCGGGGAGTACGCTTGGTGGTGTAACTCCGTGCGATCAATCGCCGATGTCCACGGCAACATCGGTGGAGGTGACGCCAATGGGGGCAACCGGTGCCGCCAAGCGCAGACGTGACGGTAGATCGGCCCCGTGGTCGGTGGTCGGGTTGACCGTCGTGTTCGTCGTGGTGGCCCAGGTCCAGTTCGCCATCGCGATCGCGGAGCGGGTCCTGTGGCCCGTCGTGCTCGGGGTGCTGCTGCTGGCCGCGGCGGTCGCGTTCGTGAAGACGGCGCGCAGGCTGCCCTGGGAGGACGACGACCGCTTCGAGGCGCCGCCCGAGGTGGCCCAGCCGCTTCCGGCGCACTACGAGAGCCACGTCGACGCGGACGGGAGCTTGGCCCGCGCGGTCGGCGAAGTCGTGCAGGCGTCACGGCGCTGGCGGGCCTGACACCCTCACAACAGCGGAGACCGGGCCCTGGGCGGTCCGGTCGTCCGGCTTCCTCCGGACGCCGGCGTGCCGTCTCCGTACCCGCTCCCGCGAATCTCCGTACCGTTCCACGGATGTCCGCACCCCCTTCCCGCGGCTGGAATGTCGAAGTCACATTTCAGATCCGAGGGGGATTCAGATGCGGAAGTTCACCGCTCTGCTCGGCACCGCGTTCGCCGCACCGACAATGGCGTCATGCCGACGTCTGCCGAGTGGCTCGCAGTGCGCGCCCACCTGCTGGAGCACCGCCACGCCCTCGCGGTGAAGGCCGCCGCCGAGTACCCGGACGTGCCCGGGGTCGCGGGCACGCCGCTGCTCACGTCGCCGGACTGGATGCCCGCCGAGCCGATCCCGCTCGACGGGCTCACGCTGGAGCTGCGACCGTCCCCGAGCTGCCGGTGCTGCCCGCGTCCGGGCTGCCCGACGGGTTCGGCAGCTACTCGGAGGCGATGGCCGCGCTCGCCGCGCCCGCGGTGTTCGCCGACCGCGAGACCTACCGGCTGCTCGGCTTCACCGGGCGGCACCTGACGTTCGGGCTCGGCAGCTACTTCGACGGCATCGACGTCGGCGAGGCCTGCGCGCACGAGTACGCGGGGCAGGTCCCCGGGCTGCCGTTGCGCGCGGCGGTGGGGAATCCGTGCGATCCGCGGCGACGACCGGTCAACGTCGCCATCAGCACGCTCACCCTGCGGCACGACCCGGCGTCCGGCGAGGCGGCGACGTTCTTCCTGCACTGGCGCGACCCGAAGCGCGTCGGGCACGCGGGCGGGATGTTCCAGGTGCTGCCGGTCGGCGTCTTCCAGGGCACGTCCGAGACCGACTTCTCGTTGTGGCACTGCATGGTCCGGGAGTTCGCCGAGGAGATGCTGGGCGCGGAGGAGATCCACTCGGTGGACTACGGCACCTGGCCGTTCGCCCGGGAGCTGACGGCGGCGGCACGGGTGTTCTACCTCGGCACGGGAGTGGACCCGCTGACGTTCGCGACCGACCTGCTCACCGTCGCGGTGATCGAGGCTTCCCGGTTCGACGAGCTGTTCGGGGACCTGGTGCCGCACAACGAAGAGGGACAGGTGTTGCGCGGGCTCCCGTTCACCGCCGCGAACGTCGAGCGCTTCGTGCACCACGAACCGACGCAGGCCGCCGGTGCCGCGCTGCTGTCGCTGGCGTGGCGGCACCGCGAGGAGCTGTTCAGCTCCTGAACGGGTTCGGCAGGTGCGCCCAGGCCGTCGTGCCGGGGTCGATCCGCATCAGCGTGAGGGGCTTGGCGGGCAACGGGTCGTGCAGCAACGCGTGCCGGTCCGGAGTGTCCGGCAGGACTTGGGCCACCACGTCCCAGAGCTCGGCGTCCGGAGCGTCGAGGGTGCCGATCAACCCGGTCAGCGCCGTGGCGAAGAACGTGGCGAACGTCTTGGCGCGCAACGCCTCCGGACTCGCGTGCAGCCGCGTGGGCAGCCCGGCGCGCGGGCTGACGCGGATGTCGGCCAGGTCGCGGTAGACCACCCGGTGCGGCCTGCCGTTCACGAGGCCGATCAGCAGGTTCTGCTCGTGCGCCTCCAACGCGACACCGCGCGCCAGCAACGTCATCAGCGGCGGCACGGTCAGCTCGGCGAACTCCCTGAACCACCCGACCGGGTCGGGGATCCGCCAGGCGCCCAGCGCGGCCAGGGGCAGGAGGTTCTCGCCGTCGTGCGGGACGGGCCTGTCGCGCAGGACCACCCCGAGCCGGCGATCCGGCTCGCCGTCGGTCAGCACGGCCGCCGACGCCCGGTTGTGCTGCAGCTCGATGCCCTCGACGACCGAGCCGAGGAAGTCGGAGACCGTCGTCGCGGTCGCGATCGAGCCGCCGGAGATGTCCCGCACGGCCGAGGTGATCTGGGCGCTCAGCGTCGTCTTGACGTGCCAGGCACCGGCCGACAGCGTGCGCAACGCCATGAGCGGGCTCGCGTCCAGGGTGCCCGCGCTGCGCACGCCGAGCCGGTCCGCCTGCCAGGGGTGCACGGGCAGCAGGATCCGCTCGCCGTCGCGCAGCTCGTCGGGCCAGTCGCCGAACACCACGTGGTTCGCCGCCGGGTGCAGCCGGAGCCGGACGACCGGGCGGTGCTCGGGGCCGTACGCGAGGTGGTCGAGGGCGGTGAAACCGGTGCGGTTGCGGCAGCACGGGTGCAACGGGTGGCCGTCGACGACGCTCTGCTCGTGCTCCTCCAGCGACCTGTCCGCGAACGGGGTCGTGAGCGGGCTCGTCGTGCGCGACAGGGCCAGTCCCGCCACGCTGTGGGCGACCTCCGTGACGAGGCTCTCAGAGCCCGGCCAGCGCAGCGCGGTGAGGAGGTCGACGGGGTGCTCGTACGCGGACGGATCGACGCTGACCTGCGGCAACGGCTCGACGGCCAGGGCTCGGCGCAGGCGCGCGAGTACGGCCGCACGGGCGCCGGGCAACGCCGCGGTGAACCTTTCGGCGCGGCTTTCACCCAGAGCGGCGAGGAACTCGGACTCGACCGGTGTGTGCGTCAGAATGATCTGATCCTGACACATCGCCCGAGGGAAGCGGACACCGGTGGAAGCGATCACTGATCCCGACGGCGTCACGTCGACGGCGCTGCTCAACTGCCTGCGCCGCGAGGTCGGGGAACGGGGTCCGGACGGCACGCTGCGGCTGCCCCGCACCGGCGTCGTGCTGCGGGCGCGGGAGGGGCGCTGGCTGTCGGACCCCGAGGTGTTCACCGGATCGTGGCAGCCGCTGCCGTGGCACGAGCTCGCCGTGCTCGTCGCCGAGGAGCTCGGAGACCCTCCGGTCGGCTTCTTCGACGAGATCGCGGCGTCGCGGTCGGCCGTCGCCGCCATCCTCGACGCCCGCCCCGCCGCCCCGCCCGCCGACCTCTACCGGCGCTCCGAACAGGCGCTGGTCGCGGGCCACCGCTACCACCCCGCGCCGAAGGGCCGCGGCGGCCTGCCCCCGTCGCAGTGGCTGCCGTACTCGCCGGAGGTGCACGCCACCTTCTCCCTGGCACGCCTGGAGGGCGAGTTCGTCGACGACGGCGAGGTGCCGCTGCCCGCCGGTGTCCTGCCCGCGCACCCGTGGCAGCTGGCGTTGCTGGGCAGGGAGGGCAACGCCGCGGGCCACGAGGTGTGGCCGACGTCGTCGGTGCGCACGGTCTACGACCCGGCGGCCGACCTGTTCCACAAGTTCAGCCTGGACGTGCGGATCACCAACGACGTGCGGCGGCTGTGGGCGCACGACCTGCGCTGGATCCCGCCGCTCGCGGCGCTCCTCAAGCCGGTGTTCGACGACATCGCCTCGGTGTTCCCGGGAACGGCCTTCCTTCTCGACCGCGGCTACCGGACGTCGCCGGAGGAGTTCGAGGGTCTGGCCGTCGTGGTGCGCGACGGCCTGCGCCGGCACCTGCTGCCCGGCGCCACCCCGTTGCTGGCGGCCGGGATCAGCGAGGGCTTCGAGGGCAACCCGCTGGACGGCCTGGACGCCGGGGCGGCGCTGCACTGGTTCCGCCGGTACGTGTCGGTCGTCGTTCCCCCGGTGCTGCACGCGTTCTTCGCGCACGGCGTCGTGATGGAGTGCCACCTGCAGAACGTCCTGGTGGGCGTCGACGCCTCGGGCGTGCCGGTGCAGGCGATCCACCGCGATCCCGAGGGCATGCGCCTGCTGCCGCGGCACGCCGCGCTGCTGTCCTCGATGGACGGTCCCGGTTCCGCGCGCGGCGTCACCGAGGCGAAGGGCTGGGAGCGGCTGCAGTACTGCCTGGTCGTCAACCACCTCGTCGAGATCGCCGGCGCGGTGCTGGACCGGCACCCGGGACTGGACGTGTGGGCCGAGGCGCGCGCCGTGTTCGTCGCCTACGCGCGGGAGCACGGAGCCGAGCAGGTCTTGTCGTTGCTGGAGAACCGGTTCGTGCCCGCCAAGGCGAACCTGCTGCTGCGCTGGACGCGCGCGGAGGGGGCGGCGAGCCGGTACGTCGACTGCCCGAACCCGCTGCACAGGGGCTGACCACAGGCGCGGCGACGGCGACACCTCGGCGTCCTCCGGCAGCACGGGCGGTCAGCCCGGGTGGACGTGGTGGGCGCTCTCCCACAGCACGCGGTGCCGAGCTCGTTCTGCCTCGGCGGCTGTGCGCGTGGCGGGGGACACGCGGTCGTCCCAGTCGTCCAGCACGCCGGCGATCTCCGTCACGAACGTCGTCCACAGTGGCCGGTCGGAGCGCGGCCGGTCCGTTCAGCCGGAGCTCGGGCGCGAGCGCGCGGCCACCCAGTCCTCGATGCCGTCGAGGAACCGGTCCACGCCGAAGCCCAGCTCGAACGGCAGCCCGTCCCCGTCCGGGCCCTGCTGATCGCCGGTTTCGGCGGCGTGCACCGCCGTCAGCGCCGGGTATTCCTCCTCGTCGAGGAACTCGGTGACGGCGTGCGTGAGACCGGCGTGCGGGAGTCCGTCCGCGCGTTTGCGCTCGCTGCTCGTGCTGAGGCTGATCTGCGCCGTGCCGCGCACGACGGCGGTGAGGTGCAGGGCCGCGCTCCTGGCCTCGCCGCCCACCAGTCCGGCCGCCAGCAGCGGGCGGAGCAGGCGGTCGAGCCACGCGAGCTGGTTGGGGCCCACAGGCGCGTGGTCGAGCGGGACGCGCAGCAGCCAGGGGCGGCTCCGGAGACCGGCCCACAGCGCGCCGGCCCAGAGCCGGACCGCCTGCCGGAAGTCCTCGGCGCCGGCGAGGTCGGGAGGCGGGCCCGCCGCGACGTCGGCGGCCACCTCCAGCAGCAGGTCCTTTCCGGGAACGTGGTTGTAGAGCGACATCGTGGAAAAGCCGAGTTCGGCGGCGACGCGCTGCATCGACAGCGCCTCCAGCCCGTCGGCGTCCGCGACCCGCACGGCGGCCTGCGCGATCTGCTCGACGCTGAGCTTGGGCCGGGGTCCCCGGCTGCCCCTGCGTCGTCCCGCCCACAGCAGCGCGAGGCTCCGTTGCAGGTCGGGGTCCTTCTCTTGCCGTGCCGTCATCCGCCATCCCGTTCGTCGGCCGGATGCCATCATAAAACTACGTACGTCATACGTTTCTATGTATGGTGTACGTAGTTTCTTCGCGACGAACGGACTCCCATGACCTCGACTGCCCCGCCCCGCCGGAAGACCTGGTGGCGCCGCCCCTGGATCGCGCCGCTGATGATGGTGGTCGCGGCGTTCCTGGCGTTCTCCGTGCCGCCCTACCTGGCCTTCGACCCGGCCCACTCGCGGCTGGAACCGCCGCCGGGCAACGACCTCTACTACCCGCTGCTGGTCGCGCACGTCCTCTGCGGCACCGTCGCCATGGCGACCGCCTGCTTCCAGGTCTGGCCGGCGTTCCGCGCACGCCACCGGACCGGGCACCGCATCACCGGCCGCGTCTACGTCTACGCCGGCGCGTTGCCGGCGGGCGTGCTCGGCCTCTACGTCGGCTGGCACACGACGGCGGGCCCGTCGGTGCTGGTGGCCAACCTCGTGGGGTCGGCGCTGTGGGTGGTGACCACGGCCACCGGGCTCTGGATGGCCCGCAGGCGCCGCTACGACGAGCACCGCAGGTGGATGTCGCGCAGCTTCGCGCTCGCCATGTCGATCGCGCTGAGCCGTGTCATCAACGTCCCGGCCTTGATCGTGCTCACGCCTCAGGTGGACACGGCGTTCGGCGGCAACGAGGTGTTGATGCGCAACACCGCGACGAGCATCGGCGTCTGGCTCAGCCCCCTGCTCCTGCTGCTGCTCACGGACTGGGTCCTGGAGCGCCGCAAGCCGGGTGCCCGCCGGGCGGCGCCCCGTGGTGCGGCGGCGGGGGTGCGCCTGGTGACCGGCTGACCTGCGTCACCGGGAGGCGTACGCCGGTGTAGGGCAAGCGGGATCTCGGCCGCCCGCCCTCCACCGTGGATGTCCACTCAGGACTGAATCGGCGTCGCAGCAGGCCGTCGACGACCACCTCGTAGAACTTGTGGGCGCTCCCGCCGGTCTCGGACAGCTCCAGGTACGTGGTGGCAGAACGCCTGAGAGTGATCAGGCGGCTACCGGATCGGGACGGAAACGGCGTTTCTCCTTGCGCTGAACGGGTACTCGGCGGTTCCCCGAACATCCGCGGCGTGTCGGCGCCCCGAGCAGGACGGTGAGACGTGGAAAAGGCGCCCTCGAAGGACGCGTGGAGTCCGACGGTAGGTGTGGAGGAGGAGTTCCTCCTGGTGGACCCGGAAACGGGTGCGCCGGCGAACCTGGCGGACGAGGTCGTCACCATCGCGCGCGAGAAGCTCGGTCTGGAGCTCGAGCACGAGCTGACCGGCGCGCAGGTGGAGATCAACACGTCGATCTGCCGCGACGTCGAGCAGGCCCGGCAGGAGCTCCTGGCCACCCGTCGCCTGGTCGCGCAGGCCGCTCGGATGGCCGGGTGCCGTGCCGTCGCCGTCGGGGCCCCTCCGCTCGGTGAGGCGACCGGCGAGGTCACGGACAGCCTGCGGTACCGGCGCATCGCCCGCGAGTTCGGCGCTCTGGCCGAGCAGCAGCTGATCTGCGGTTGTCACGTGCACGTCGCCGTCCCCGACCGGGAGACCGCGGTGCAGGTGTGCAACCACGTGCGTCCCTGGCTTCCCGTGCTGGCCGCCGTGACCGCGAACTCGCCGTTCTCCGGCGGCGAGGACACGGGTTTCGCGAGCTGGCGTTCGACGGTCTGGTCGCGCTGGCCGGTTTCCGGGCCACCACCGGTTTTCGAGTCGTGGCAGCACTACGAGGAGCTCTGCGACACCATGATCACGGCGGGCACGGCCCTGGACCGCGCGATGGTCTACTGGGACGTCCGCCCCGCCACCGAGCTGCCCACCGTCGAGGTCCGGGTCTCGGACGTCGCGGCGACCGTGGACGAAGCGGTGCTCCTGGCGGCCCTGGTGCGCGCTCTGGTCGCCCAAGCCGTCGTCGACGTCGGGCGCGGCGTCGAGGCGGAGCCGGTTCCCCAGGAGACGCTGCGCCAGGCGTGCTGGAGCGCGGCCAACGAAGGCCTGCGCGGCACCGTCCTCGACGTGCTGGCCGGCGAGCCGAGGCCCGTGCGGCAGCAGCTCGACGACCTGGTGCGGCGGCTGACCCCGATCTTCGAGGCGAACGGCGACCTGCCTGCCGTGCAACGAGGTCTGCACCTGCTGGACACGCAGGGCGGCGGCGCGGACCGCCAGCGCGCCGCGTTCCGCGGCGGTCGGGTCGAGTCGTTGCTGAGCCTGGTCGACGTCGACAACGCCGACCGCGCCGAGCGGCGGCAGAGCACCGCGAGCTGAGGCCCGGCGGCCTTCGCGGGCTGCCGGGTGCTCATCGGGTCACGGCGTGGCCGGCGCGTTGGTCAGCCCCTGACCGCGCCGGTCACCGTGTTCGACGCGCGCACGACGTTGGGCAGCGCCGAGCACTTCGACACCGAGGTGACGTGGATGGCGTACCGGCCCACGCCGCCGAGGTCCGAACGGTTGGCGCGCCAGGTGTTCCCGCACCCGTTCGGCAGGCCCACCGGTCGTCGAGTCAGGCTCCGGCGCCCGCGAGCCCGCGGCGGAACCACTCCGGCATCTGCTCCTCGGACCGCGGGAACCAGTCCTGCTCGGTCGCGAAGTCCTCCGCCGACGGCGCTTCGTCGAACTTCGGGGCCTCGTCGCGGTTGTAGGTGATGCTGTACCTGCCGGGCGGGTCGAGGACGTACTCGAAGCCGATCCACGAGCCGAGCCCTTCGGCGTACATGCCCTTGCGCAGCTGCTGGAACTTCCGCCACGCGTCCGGCGTGAACGACCAGCCGCGCACGGTGCCGTCGGGCATCTTCACGCCCGTGTCGGCCTCGCTGTGCATGCCGATCATCTTGACGCGCACCACCAGGCGCACCCAGCCGTGCGGCAGGGTGGGCAGGATCTCCTGCGTGATCTCCGCGAGCTTCTCCTGCTGCTCGGTCGGGCTGAGCGCCGGCCAGTTCGCCATGGTGTCGCTTCCTCCTAGATCGCGGTCGGACCCGGCCAGCCTACTGATCGGCCGGGCTCGCCTCCTGCTCGCGCTGGAGCTCCTCACCGCGTTCGACCATTTCGCGCAACCAGTCCGGGACGTGCTCGTCGGCCCTCGGGAAGGCCTCCAGGTCGCGCACGAACATCATCGGGTGCAGGTCCGGTGACCACCGCGGGTTCTCGTCGTAGTTGAACGTCACCTCGGGCTCGGCTCCGCGCTGCAGCACGAACCGCGCCGACAACCACGCGCCGCGGTCCTCCCGGTACATCTGCTCGCGGAGGTCCTGCAGCCGTTCGACCATGTCCGCCAGCCGAACCTCACCCGCGAACCTGCCCTGCGCGTTCTTCGCCGACGCGGCCAGCTCGTACGCGTGGACGTTCGCCCAGACGTCCAGCGTGACGCGGTGCCACCCGACCGGAGCGCCCGCCTCCAGCAGCGCGCAGATCTCAGCGCTTCGCGTATCGGTTCGTGGGTCCATAGTTCACCTCCGGACGGTTCGGGAAGACCCGTTCCTTGGTCACCACGTTCTCCACGATCTTATTGCCGTCCGCGTCCAGCTTCGGCTTGCCGTTCGCGTCGACCTCGTACGTGACCTCCTGCCAGCGCATGGTCACCTCGTCCGGCACGCCGTCGGCGCCGCGGGTGGCCCGCACCTGGTAGTTCTGGACGTCCTGGTGCTCCTTGGAGGCGAACTCGACGAGGTAGTTCTCCTTCTCCCGCCACGACGCGGCGTGCACCCAGCCGTCGCGGATGTTGCCGGAGTTGGACGCGGCCATCTGCGGGTGCATGTTGAGGTACTCGCCGAGGCCGCCGAGCTCGTTGGCGAGCAGGTGACCGCCGGCCCACTTGACGCGCGAGTTCTCCAGCTCCTGCGGGGTGAGCTCGCGGTCCGGCGGGTTGCTCGGGTACGCGGCCTCGCCCTCCTGGTAAGCGCGCTGCTGGGCGCCCTTGCCGGAGTCGTCGTCGCGGTAGTCCGTGTTCTGCCCCTTCGCCTCGACCTCACCGGTCATCGCGTCGGTCTGGCCGTGCTCGTTCGTGTGGAACGAGAGCACCTTGTCCGGGTTGTGGGTGTTCGGCACCTGGTACTGGACGTCCGGCAGCAGCGGGTGGCTGAGGTCGGGGTTGAACCCGGACCACTTGCCCTTGCCGTCGATCGACATGTCCTGGCGGCCGGGCGTCGCCTCGACCCACTTGACCTTGCCGTCGCCGTCGGTGATGAACGTCGTGCGCGTGCCGTTCTCGTTGCGCACCGGGTACTCGGTCCACGGCCGCAGCGGCTGGTGGTCGCGCAGCGGTGCGGGAACCGTGTCCGGGGCCTCGACCGGCTGCAGCCGGTCGGGCTGGGTGTTGCCGTCCGGAACGGTCTCCCGGTCGCGGTGCGGCGCGTAGATCTCCTCGTTCCGGTTGAGCGGACGCGGCGGGGCGTCGGGGTTGTCCGGGTCGACCGGCTGGTGCGTCGGCCGGTCGTACTCGACGAACCGGTCGTTGTAGGTCGGGTCGTCCGGCCTGATGACCCGGTCCTTCGGGATCGGCGTGTGCTCGGGATCCGGCCTGCGCGGGGCGTCCTGGTTCTCCGGCGCGTCGCTGTTCTCCTGGCCGTCGGAGTCCCCGCGGTCCCTGGCGCCGTCGCCGTCGGTGTTCCGGTCGCTGCCGGGCGCGTACCCGTCCTCGCCGGCCCTGGTCCTCGACCCGTCCGGGTGGTGCGTCTCCCACTCGCCGTTCGGGGGGATCCGCGGTGAGCGCGTGCCGTCCGGGCCGATCTCCGCGTCACTGGCGAAGACGCGCCCGCTGCTGTCCGTCCACGCGGGCCTGTTCGGCGCCACGACCGGCGCGTCGAGGTGCCGCGACAACTGCTGCGCGAAGTCGTTGCCGCCCGCGTCGCAGCCGATCAGGCGGACCGGCCTGCTGCCGTCGTACCCGCTGCGGCGCAACATGTCCGCGTACTCGGCCGGCGTGTAGTGGTGCCCGCCGATGCGAGCCCGGCCGTCCGGCGTGACGTGCACGTCAGCGGTGAAGAACCGCGGGTCGTCCGGCACGCGGTGCGGCAGGTCGCCCATGTCGGGGTCGCCACCGTGGTGCGACACACCGGCGGGCGTCCGCTCGGCGTGCCGTTCGTGGGCCTGCTCCGGCGTCGGGCGCTCGTCCGCATGGGCGTTCGGGCTGTTCGGGGTGTCGCCGTCCGTGCGGCCGTCGGCGTCGGGGCCGTCGGGCCGGTGGTGCGGCTGGCCGGGCGCGTCGGGACGCTGACCGGGGTGCGTGGTGGGGCTTTCCGCACCGCGCGGGCGGGCGCCGTCCGCATCGGGCCTGTGGTGGACGGGGTCGGGCCGGCTCGGACCACCGGGGTGCCCGCCGGGCGCGTCCGTGCGGGGCCGCGAGGCGTCGGGCCGCCCGTCGGGACGCGAGCCCGGTCCGTCGGGCCTGTGCCCTGGCGCGTCAGGACGCCCGCCGGGACCGTGACCACCCGGCGCGTGCGACCCGGGACCACCGGCGTGCGGCGCACCGGGACCACCCGGACTCGGCGTGAAGCCGGGCTGCTGCGGCACGTGCGGCGAGCCGGGAGCGTTGGGCGCGTTCGGACTCGTGTGCGGCGCGGACGGGCCGTCCGCGTGAGTGGGAGACGTGGTCGACTGCGGACGCGTGGGCGCGTCCGTCCGCCCCGCCGGCGAAGTCGTGCCAGGACCGTGCGGCCCGTCCGGCGAGTGCGGGGCACCGCCACCGGGACCGTGCGGTGCACCAGGACCGCCATGCGGTGCGTTCGGAGCGGACGGCCCGCTCGGGCTGTGGGGCGCACCCGGTCCGGACGGCCCACCGTGCGGCGCGTTCGGGCTGTGCGGCGCGCTGGGAGCGTTCGGCGACCCGGACGGCCCGAAACCGGGCTGCGACGGCGCCGACGGCCGAGCCGGCGAGGGCGACACGTCCGGCGTGCGCTGCGACGGCATGCCCGACCCGAGATCGCCGCGAGAGCCCGGCGTACCGGTCCACCCCCCGCCGGCCCCGGGACGCGCACCGCCGGCAGCCGGCGGACTGCCCGGCGCCCCTGCACCGGGCGTTCCCGCTGGACCACCCGTCGGCCCCTGCTGCGCAGTGGTCGGAGAGCCGGCCGACGGACCCCCGTCACGCGGCGCGGAAGGCGCGTGCTGCGTCGGAGCCTCCGGCGTGGTGACACCCGCCTGGCTCGTCTGACCGGTGTTGCGCGGCACCGCCGGGGCGTCCGGCGTCGATCCCGGCCCGTTCGCACTCGGAGCCGACGGCCCACCCGGAGGCGGCCCGCCCGCGGGCCCGCCGCTCGACGGCGACCCGGCCGAAGGCGACGACGGCGAACCGGGCGCCGGAGCGTTCGGCGAACCGGGCCCGTCCGGGCTCGGCGACGACGAAGGCGAGGGCCCGTTCGACGAAGGCGACGGCGAAGGTCCGCTCGGAGCTGGGGGAGGCGAGGACGAGGACGGCGGCGAGGACGGCGACGACCCGGTCGAAGGCGACGTCGGGCTGGAACCGTCCGGCGAGGACGGTGAAGGGGAAGACGAAGACGAGGTCGGCGATGAGTCCGGAGTGGACGAAGAAGAGTCGGGCGACGAAGGCGTGCCACGCCCACCCGACGGCGAGAGGTCCGGGGCGTCGGTGCGGTGGAACAACCCGCCCGGCTTGATGGACTTCGTGGAGATCACGTCGAGCCCGGTCACCTTGCCGACCAGCTTGCCGACGACCTTCATGATCTTCGTGAAGACCTCGACGATCTTGCCGAGCAGCGGCGAGACCTTCTTGATGGTCTTGATGAGCTTCTGGATCAGCTCACCGATCCGCGTGGCCCACTTGGAGATCGCCGTGACGGCCTGCGCCACGATCACCGGCGTGCCGAACCCGAGCGTGAACACCGCCTCGAGCACCCACGTGATCAGCTTCGCCACCAGGTCGGCGATCAGGTCGCGCACCATCTCGCGCACGAAGCCGACCACCATGCCCATGACACCGACAACGGTGCCAACCGAACCGGCGGTGGAAGCGGCACCGGCGAGCGCGTCCCCCTGGGCCCCGGCAGCCGCCCGATAAGCGTCCGCGGCCGCGCCTTCCCACTGCGCCGTGCCCTGCTGCACCGCCTGCTGGTAGTCCTGAGCGATCTTGCCGAGTTCCTCGGACACCTTGTTCCACGTCGCCGAGTACGACTCGATGACCGGCGGATCACCCGCGAGCCAGTCCAACGCCTCCTTGAGAGGCTGCATGTGCTCCATCAGGAACGAAGCCGCGGACGACAACAACGTCCCGAAGGGGTCGATCGCCATGGAAGCGGCGTCCGCGACCAGCCCCACCATGCCCAGGCCGCCCTCGACCCAGTTGCCGTCCTTGATGCCGTTGAACGTGTCCATCGCCGACTCGGCGATGGAGATGCCCGTCATCCAGCCGTTGTCACCGGTGCCGGCGTTCACGAACCCGGACGGCGCGGCATCGGGCTGGACCACCAGAGGGTTCGACATCACTTGCCTCCGAAGGTCTCGGCGACGTTCCTGGCCACCACTCGACAAGGCCCGGCGCGACCCCGGCCGGAGATCCTCGACGCCGAACCGGCGATGTCCTCGGGCACCGTGCCGTCCTTCCCCCTGAACGCAGCGGTACGTACTCGGTCCACAGGATGACGCAGCGCTGCACGGACCGGTTCCACTCGGCCCGCAAATGGGCCGGACAGAGCAACAGCGCTGCCCCGAAGTGCTCAGTACCCGTTCTCCCGGCGGTCTCGAGGCACGGCAAAGGCGGAGGCCCGGAACCATTCCTGGTTCCGGGCCTCCGACCTGTGCGGGTGCTCGTCAGATCAAGCGCACCACGTGTTGCCGGTGTACTGCAGTTTGCCGGAAAGAATCCAGCCCCATTTTCCGTTCGCGACGTTGAACCCGTAGTAGCGGGGGCTTCCCTGGATTCGAACGTTGAACGTGTCGTTGGGGTAGGCCCAGCCGACGAAGGAACCACCGCTTTCCGCGTTGGTCATGTCGCCGTAGCTCGTGACGGTGTACTGCCAGACCTGGGTGCATTGCGCGCCCACGGGACTTGCCACCTGCTCGCCGGCGGGAAGTGCTTGAGCGGGCGAAGTCCCGCCAAGAGCTGACACGCCGAGTACGGCAATCCCAAGAGCAATACCGCGCAACTTGCTCAATGCGAACTCCCGGAAGATGTCGTTAGGGAACGAACGATTCAGAGTCTCGCTGAGCCTGGCGACGAGGTCTAGCTCCGATCCAGTGCTGAGGCTGCGGCAACCGGACGGCGCGTGGATCAAAGCGGATAACGCGCTGTAACCAATGGCCGGTCGTGTTCGGTGAGCGAGGTACGGCCGAATGCCGGTTTACGCCCTGCGCGCGGCTCGCCCCTCATCGTCTTCACTCTCTCGTCGAGCAGATGAGGACGTGGTCGAGGATCTCGTGCCGGATGGTGCCGATGATGCGTTCGCAGTGGGCGTTCGTCCGCGGTGCCTGCGGCGCACTCTTGATCACGCGTGGTTCGTCGGCTCCGAAGACGGCGTCGAACACCTCGCTGTACTTGCCGTCGCGGTCGCGCAGCAGGAAGTGCAGTGACTCCATCCGCGTTCCGAGGTCGGCGGTGAGGTTCCTGGCCTGCTGCACAGCTACCTGTCCTCCAACGCCGGTGCCGCATTCACCGGCGTCGTACAGGATCCTGCCCGACTGACCTCCACCGCAGGCGCGTTGGCGTTCGCGGCGTGGGTCGTCGTCACGCTGATCGTCGCTGCGGTGCTGCTACGCATAGCCGGCCTCGGACTGCGAGGACGCCGGTGCCGAGGTTCAGTGGTTGGTCGCTTCGGCTGTGGCGTCGGCGTACTTGATGATCAGGCGTGCGAGTTCGTGGCGTTCGGTCTCGGGCCAGTCGCGGGTGATGTACTCGAATGCCTGACGTTGTTGTGACCGGAAGCGGTCGCGCAGTGCGATTCCTGCTTCGGTGAGTTGCAGTACCGCGCGACGGCCGTCGGCCTGGGACGGCACGCGCAGCAGGTAGCCGTGTGCGATGCAGTCGCCGACCATCCTGCTGGCCACCGACGGGTCGATCCCGAGTGCCTCGGCCACGCCGCCGACGCTGATCTCGCCCACCGCCTCGTCGACGACGTTGAGCACCAGGTTGCGGTTCATGTCCTTGCGCTCGACCGGCGGATCCACCGGCACCTGCGTCGTGCGCCTGCGCAGCCGGGCGAACGCCGGGCCCACTGCGTCCAGCAGCAGATCCGCCTCGCGACGGCCCTCGGACTTGTCCCTCTTCGCCACAGGCCGAGTCTAGAGCCAGCCACGCGGTGGCGATCGCCTTGTCACCTGAGGGAACTCTCAGCATCGGCACGGGCCTCCACGAAAAGCATGTAGTTTGCATGTATAGACGCTATGCACATACATGCCGAACGTCATTGAAGGGGTTGTTCTCGATGTGTCCGATCAACCGTCGCGTGCTGCTGAAGTCGGCAGGCCTGACGGCAGCCGCGGTGGGCTCGTCAACGGTGCTGGGAGCCTGCACCGGTAACTCACCGCAGCAGCCGCAGGGCCTGACGGCCATCACGAATGCGCGGATTTTCGACGGTGAACGGGTGCTCGACCAGCGCACCGTCCTGATCGAGGGCGGCTCGATCGTTGCGGTCACCGGCACTCCGCCGCCGCACGCCCAGATCGTTGACGCCGGCGGCGCCACGCTGCTGCCCGGGCTGATCGACTCCCACGTGCACACCTCGGAGGAAGGCCTGCGCGACGCCCTGCTGTTCGGCGTCACCACAGAACTGGAGATGCAGGGAGGTTTCGACGCGGCGGGGCGCAAGTCGATCGCGAACCGGGATGACCTCGCGGACGTCCGTTCAGCCGGGTTCGGCCTGACCGCGCCGGGCGGGCACCCCAGCGAACTGGTTCCCGACGACGCTCAGCCGGACACGGGCGACGGAGAGGGTCCGCCAGAGGGCGAATCCGGGGCGAACCCTGCCGAATCGGAGGTCACCACACCGGAGCAGGCCGTCGCCGCGGTGCGCACCCGAGCCGAAGGGGGCTCCGACTTCATCAAGATCATGATCGAGGACGGGCACGTCCTCGGCGCGCCCAACCTGCCGATGATGAGCAACGCCACGGTCATGGCGGCAGTGCTGGAGGCACGACGGCTGGGCAAGCTCACCGTCGCGCACACGCTGACCGTGGCGGCGACCGAGCAGGCCATCGCCGCCGGCATGGACGGCCTGGCACATTTGTTCATCGACCGGCCGCACACGCCACAGATCATCGAGAACATGGTGCGGTCCGGCGTGTTCGTGACTCCGTGCCTGTGCCTCAACGCCTCCATCATGGGCCGGACCGGCGCCGAACTCGCGGCGGACTCACGCGTGGGTCCGAAGCTGAGCCCTGAGTGGCTCGCGACGCTCAACGGCAGCCTCGACAAGTACCCGCAGGGCGACTTCGACGCGGTCCTCGCGACCGTCGCGGCGCTGCACACGGCCGGCGTGGACATCCTCGTCGGCACGGACGTGTCCGTCGCGTGGCCCGAGCTCGGCGGCATGGCCCACGGCGCCAGCGTCCACCACGAGATGCAACTGCTGGTCAAAGCCGGCCTCACCCCTATCGCGGCGTTGAAGGCAGCGACGTCCACGCCCGCACGGCGGTTCGGGCTGCTCGACCGGGGTCGCATCGCCGCCGGAGCACGCGCGGACCTGCTGCTGGTCGAAGGCGATCCGACGACGAAGATCAGCGACTCGCTGTCGATCAAGGACGTCTGGCGCCGAGGCGTTCGTCAGGCGAGAAAGTAGTCCTGCCTCCAACATCCACGCCGCCCCTACTTCCCCGGAACGGTGGAACGACCATGACCATCGCCATCACCAACGCACGGATCTTCGACGGCCGGGAAGTGCTTGACGCACGAACGGTTCTCATCGAGGACGGACTGATCACCGGCGTCGGCCGCGAGGCCCCCGCCGATGCAGAGATCGTCGACGCCCGCAGCGGCACCCTGCTGCCAGGGCTGATCGACGCACACGTCCACACCGGTGAGGAACCCCTCGCTCTCGCTCTCCGTTTCGGGGTGACGACGGAACTGGAGATGCAGGGCAGTCACACGCGCGGCAACCGCGGTCACATCACGGACAACGACACCGTCGCCGATGTGCGCTCGGCAGGCTTCGCCATCACCCCGCCGGGAGGACATCCCAGCGAACTGTTCCCGGAAGGCTTCGAGCCGGTAGGCGACCGCACCATCCGATACCCCAACGGTGACTTCGGTCCGCCGGTCATGCCGTTCTCGACCACTCCGGAGCAGGCGGTCGCCTTCATCCCCCAGCTGGTCGAAACCGGCTCGGACTACATCAAGTTCATGGTCGACGACGGCAGCGTCGAAGGACATCCGGGAATCCCCGCGCTCGACCAGGCGACCCTGGACGCGGGAGTCGCGGAGGCCAAACGCCACGGCATGCTCACGATCGCGCACGCCCTGACCGTCGACGCCACCTGGATGGCCCTCGAAGCGGGCATCGACGGCTTCGCCCACCTGTTCTTGGATCAACCCCACAACGACCAGATCATCGGCTTGATCGCCCGCTCGGGAACCTTCGTCGTACCGTGCGTGGTGCTGAACGCCTCCTTGATGGGCATCACGGGCTCCGAGTTCGCGGCGGACCCGCGAGTGAGCTCCCGGCTGGACGACGCATGGATGAAGACGCTGTGCTCCAGCTTCGACCTCTACCACCAGGGTGCTCTCAGCGACGTCATGGCTTCGGTGGCGGCGCTGAACCAGGCCGGCGTCGATCTGATCGTGGGCACCGACGCCTCGGTGCCCGTACCGTTCCTCGGCGGTCTCGCCCACGGCGCGAGCGTCCACCACGAACTCCAGTACCTCGTCAAGGCAGGCCTCACTCCTGTCGAGGCACTGCGCGCGGCAACCAGCACCCCGGCACGTCGCTTCGGCCTCACCGACCGCGGGCGGATCGCCGAAGGCTTGCGCGCGGACCTGCTGCTGGTCGAGGGCGACCCCACGTCGATCATCTCCGACACGCTCGGCATCCAGGCGGTCTGGCGGCGCGGCGTGAGGCTCAAGTCCGACTGATCGGGGCCGGTTCTTCGACGTACCAAGGGGATGTCTCAACACCGCGAGCATCGGTGTCCCGCCCGCCGCGGTGTCGGCAATGTGGCAGCGACGTTGAACAGGTGGGGAACAGGCGCACTCCGATCGACCGAGTTGGACGCCCACGTCGAGCGGGCTCGACAAGGCTTCGCAGACTTCGTGCGCGTGGACGGCGACCGGGTGGCGATCGGTTCGGCTGTCTCCTCCCTCGTTGGTCTGGTCGCGGCAAGCGTGCCCGACGACTCACGGGTTCTCGTGACGACGGGAGATTTCACCAGCGTCGTGTGGCCCTTCGCCGTGCAAGGTTCCCGCGGTGTGACGGTGACCGAGGTCGACGTCGCCGACGTCGGTCACCGCGCTCCGCCACAGGTGGAGCCCCGGTCCCTGCGTACCCCTGGCACGGCCAGATCTCACCGGACAGCCCTCGGCTCGTGGTCGGACACCCGCGCAATCCGGCCCGGACCGGTCAGGCTGATCACGTGCCGGCAGTCCAGCGCCGGGTAGGACTCGGTCCACGCGTGGGCCGCTCCTCACATCCATGAAGGCGGGGAGTTGCGGGAGTGCCCAGCGGGAGAGGTCTGCGGGAGCCACTCGGGCCTGTGCGTACGCCGCCTACATCCGCTCCGTCGTCTTCTGCCGCACCAGTTGACGAGCTGTTGATCAGGTGATGGGAGGAGCGCCGATCGGTTCCAGGCCGCGCCAGGGCCACAGGTCCGAGCCGCACACGCAGGTGACAGCGGTGCGGATGACCGCGTCGGTCGGGTGGAGGATCTTCGGGTCCTCCAGAGCTTCGGAGCGGACGTCGCCGGGGCGTGGATCACTGCTCCGCGCATGAAGTGGCCTTTCGGTGTCGAGCCGAGCGGTGTCTCACGCGGACGGTGATCCACCGGTGAGGTCGAGATGTGGGTTCGGCGGGGGCCTGACCCGTTGCCCACCCAGGAAAGTCGCCGGGATTCATCCGGGGAAGGCACTGTCCACAGGTGTACTGACAGGGCGTCCTTCGCCGACACGACACCGTAGGAACCGCGAACCGGTGCGGCCGGGTCCTGCGGCATCTGCGATCGGCGCGGTCGCGTGCTTCGATCAGCGCTCGGTCACGACGAGATGCTGGTTTCGGAGGCCGCCCAGGAGGCGAGCAGCGACAGCGCCTGCGCGGTCGGCGAGCCGGGTTCGGCGGCGTAGATCGTCATGATGAGATCCGGCTCGGCCCGCAGTTCCATGCTCTCGTACGCCAGGTCGAGATCGCCGACGACGTGGTGGCGAAAGGTTTTCATACCGGTGCCGTGGATGCGGACGTTGTGCGCGCCCCAGCGGCGGCGGAACTCGTCGCTGCGCGTGGACAGCTCGCCCACGAGGTCATGCAGGCTTTTGTCGTGCGGATCGACGCCTGCGGCGGTGCGCAGATTCGCCACCAGCATGTCGGCGGCGACGTCCCAGTTCGGGTAGAACCGGCGCGCGGCAGGGTCGAGGAAGGTGAACCGGCCGAAGTTCGGCGCACCGGCTGATCCGGTGTAGACATCGCTGTACATCGCACGGCCGAGCAGGTTCGCGGCGAGCAGGTCCTGACGCAGGTTCACCACGATCGCCGGGCCGGTGACGCTGTCGAGCGACCACTGCAGGCTCGGCCGGATCGCGCGCTGTTTCGACTTGCGGGTGGGGCGCAACAGCGCGCCGCTGCCGTTGGCCTCCTGTGCCAGCCGCAGCAGGTGGGCCCGCTCGGCGTCGTCGAGTTGCAGGGCGCGGGCGATCGCCTCCAGCACACCGGGGGAGACCCCGGCGAGCTGACCGCGCTCGAGCTTGGCGTAGTACTCCACGCTCATCCCGGCCAGTGCGGCCACCTCGGTGCGGCGCAGCCCAGGGACGCGGCGCTGCCCCGCGGTCGGCAGGCCGGCCTGCTCAGGCGTGACCTTGGCACGCCGCGAAGTGAGGAAGTCGTGCACTTCGGCTCGGTTGTTCACGTTCTCGACGGTACGACGCATCCCGCTGAACTGGGATGTACTGCCGATACACCTATGGCTGGTGTCTTCTTGGCGCCGCCCGCAACGGGTTTGCTCAGATACATGCCCTCACCGATCTCCGCACCGGCGCCGCCGGCCGACAGGGGCGTGGCCCGCCCGGTGCGTCGCCAGGCGCGGCTCACCGCCGGTCTGGTCGCCACCGTGATCTTCCTGACCGCGATCGCGCCGCTGGCCACCGACATGTACGTGCCGGCGTTCCCCCGCGTCGCGGGTGACCTGACGGCCACGGCGACGCAGGTGCAGCTGACTCTGACCACCTTCTTCGTCGGCATGGCCCTCGGGCAGCTCATCGGCGGCCCGGTGTCCGACCAGCACGGCCGGCGGCGGCTGCTGACCGCCTCGATCGTCGTCATGACGGTCGCCTCGGTCGTGTGCGCTCTCAGCCCCTCCATCGCGGTCATGATGGCGGGACGCTTCCTGCAGGGCTTCGCCGGCGGCTGGGCGATGGTGATCGGCCGGGCCGTCATCGTCGACCTCGCTCGTGGCGCCCGGCTGGTGCGCATCTTGAACGTCATCGCGGCCGTCGGCGGTATCGCGCCGATCGTCGGGCCGTTGCTCGGCGCGGTCGTCCTGCAGCTGTCGCACTGGCGGGTGTCGTTCTGGGCCGTCGCGGCCATGGGCGTGGCGATGACCCTCGCTGTGCTGGTGGCCGTACCGGAGACGCTGCCGGTCGAGCAGCGGCACGGCGGCGGTCTGCGGGCGTTCGTGACCAACGGACGGCTGGTGCTGCGCCAGCGCCGCTACATCGGGTATGTGCTGGTCAGCGGGTCGGCGATGGGGGCGGTGTTCGCCTATGTGGCGACATCGGCGTTCGTGCTGCAATCGATGAACGGAATGTCCCCGCTCGCGTACTCGGCAAACTTCGCCGCCAACGCCGCCGGTATGACGGCCGCCGCGCTGATCGCCGCCCGGCTCGCCGGACGCGTCGCGACACGCAAGGTCATCGCCGCCGGACAGATCGCCGCCCTGCTGGCCGGCGTGGCGATGCTCGCCGGTGCGCTGTGGTGGGACACCCCACTGCCGCTCGCGATCGTCTGCTTCGCCGTGCTCATGACCGCGCAGGGCCTCATCGGCCCCAACGGCGGGGCACTCGCCTCCGCGGAGGTCCCCGAGCACCCCGGCACCGGCTCGGCGGTTCTCGGCTTCGTCCAGTGGATCGCCGCCGGCGTCATCGCCCCGATCGCCGGACTCGGCGGCGAGCACACCGCAGTACCGATGGCCCTGCTGATGATCACGTGCGTCGCGCTGTCCATGTCGGGCCTGCTCCTCCTCGCCCGACCTGGGAAGACGCCCACCGGACCAGCGGGCGCGGGCGCCTGAACAGCCATCACCGACCGTCTCGTCCTTCCCACCAATCGAATGTGAGGACCACTTCATGGAACGTCGCAAAGCGCTCGGACTGTTCGCTGCGACCGCCGCCTCCTTCGCGGCTCTGCCCTCCCTCGGCGCGGGGACCAGCCTCGCCGAAGACGCCACAGGACAGGGCAGGGGCGGCTACACCTTCGCGCTGGACAAGAACGTCAAGCGGACGTCGGTGCGGTTCAAGAACCGCTACGGCATCCAGGTCGCCGGGGACCTCTATGTGCCGAAGAACGCCAGGGGCGCACTGCCCGCCCTGGTGGTCAGCGGACCGTTCGGCGCGGTCAAGGAACAGTCCTCGGGCCTGTACGCCAACGAGTTCGCCCGCCGCGGCTACGTCGCCCTCGCCTTCGACCCCTCCTGCACCGGGGAGAGCGGCGGCACGGTGCGCGACGTGGCCTCACCCGACATCTACACCGAGGACTACAGCGCCGCCGTCGACTTCCTCGGTCTGCAGAAAATCGTCGACCGCGAGCGCATCGGTGCCATGGCCGTTTGCGGGTTGAGCGGCATGGCGCTCACCGCGGCCGCCGCGGACAGCCGCATCAAGGCCGTCGCCACGACCTCGATGTACGACATGTCGCGCAGCATGTCCCGCGGCCACCAGGACTACTACACCCGCGAGCAGCGCCAGAAGGTCGTCGACCACCTCAGCCGGCAGCGCTGGATCGACGCCGAGAACGGCACCTGCGCGCGGCTCTCCCACGAGGTCCCCTTCGACCAGAACGGCAACGTTGCCCCTACCGACCGTGTCCTGCCCAAGACCCTCCCACCGGACGCCGACCCGATCACGAGGATCTTCTTCGACTACTACCGCACCGAGCGCGGATTCCACCCGCGCTCGATCAACTCGACCACCGCGTGGACCGCTACCACGCCGATGTCGTTCTTCGCCTTCCCGCTGATGACGAACATCGACATGCTGGCGCCCCGCAAAGCCCTTCTGGTCGCCGGTGCGGATGCGCACTCCCGCTACTACTCCGAGGACGTCCGGGCGATGGCCCCCGGCACCGTCGACCTCGTGATCGTCCCCGGCGCGGACCACGTCGACCTGTACGACCGCAAGGACCTCATCCCCTTTGACAGGCTCGACGAGTTCTTCACCACCAACCTCGCCTGACCGCGAGTGCGTCCGCCGCGGAAGCGGCCCTCTGGGAAACGGTCGGAACGGTCACCCCGCGCAGCTTGCTGATGGCGCACCGCGGGCACGGATTGCCTACCGCGCGCACAGACCCGATCAACCCGCGCAAGCGCACGAACCGAACGAGAACCAGTCGCCAGCGCGGGACTTCGCTGCCAACCGATGACAGCCCGTTCGACACATCGTCGCGGGCGGGCTCATCTGACATGGACATGGAGACGCCCATGCCAGCCTCACGCACGGTCGTCTGCGCAGCGCTGTTGACGGTCGTCGGAGTGACCGTCACCGGCTGCGGTGGAACGCCATCGACCTCACCCGGCAGCGCCCGGGACGCAACCCGCTCACCGACAGCCGCAGCGCCGCAGCCAAGCGGCACCCCCAGCGACACGGACTCCTCGCCTCACCAGGAAGAGCAGATGAAGATCCAGATCACCGTCGGCGACCAGCGCCTTCAAGCCACGATCTTCGACAGCGCCACTGGCCGTGACCTCATCGCCCAGCTACCCCTGACCATCGACATGATCGATCACGGCTCGGTGGAGAAAACCGGACCGCTGCCCGCACCGCTGTCACGGAACGGTCAACCAGACGGCGCGGACCCCGACATCGGCGATGTCGGGTACTACGCGCCCGGCAACGATCTCGTCTTCTACTACGGCGACCAGTCCTACTATTCCGGCATTGTGATCATCGGACGTCTGGACGGCGACGCCTCCAGCCGCATCGCCGACCTGGACGGCGCCATCACCGCAACTGTCGAAATCCACACCGAATGAACTGGTGACCAACTCACCGCCCACGCCGAGCCCCGGTCGCGGGGCGGTCGGCCTGTGGACCCACTCCAATGTGCGCGACACCCTCACCACCCCGAAGTACACCGGGCACATGGTGTGGAACCGCCGCGCCCGCAAACCCGGAGGCAACGCCCGCAACCCCGTCTCCGAATGGATTCGGTCACCCGAACCGTTCACCCGGCAGGGAGAGATGATTCCGCTGTGGCCTTCTGCGCGCTGGGCGACTGCCCGACCTGCCTCACTCCGGAGGTCTACTGTCCGGATCGGCTCACAGGGACGACCGCTTTGCTGCAGAGTCTGGACCGCAGGCACGAACTCGAGAGCGTGATCAGGTTCCTCGGGTGGTGCGGCTGGCGCGGTTGGGTCACAAGCGCAAGGGCGTCAACGACAACTACTCGCATGTGACGGACGTCATGATCACCCGCATGCTGGCGTGATTGCAGCGCCGCTGGGAAGAGGACGGGGATGGACCTGGGAGCGGGAAAACGGGCCGTCAGCGGCATGAACACTTAGGTACCGCGAATGTGTTCATCAGGCCGTGCTCTCCGTTCGCTCCCCGCAACGACAGACGGCCTGCCGATGGAATCCATCGACAGGCCGTCTGATCAGGTAAAACGCACTGTGGGCGATACTGGGATCGAACCAGTGACCTCTTCGGTGTGAACGAAGCGCTCTCCCGCTGAGCTAAACGCCCGTGTTCTGTTGTCTTGCTGTCCCGCTCTCGCGGTGTGGCCATAGCTTACAACATCATCAACGAGAACCAAAAATCGGGCTCTGCAACCAGCTCCACTCGAGGCCGAACCAGCCGCCTACCAGCGCGAACACGTTGAGGAAGTAGCAGGTGACGAGCACGATGCCGCAGACGCCGGCCATCACGAGGCCGCGGACCCAGGACGGCTGGCGCTTGAGCCACTCGATCCAGCGGTCGTAGTAGCGCTTCGCGAACTTGAGGACTCGGCCCGCCCACTCGAACTCCGTCGCGAGGATCGCGAGGCCCGCGAAGACCACGAGCCAGCCCGGGCCGGGGTACGGGATCATGATGACGCCCGCGACCAGCACGATGCCGCCGATCACCCCGACGCCGATGCGGTAGGCGAGGTTCAGCGCCGGGTTGCGGTGGAACCAGTGGCGCCAGCCCTTGTGCTCGTCCTCGGGCTTCACGTCGGGCTTCGTCATGTGTCGATCATCCTGTTGGGACTCAGGCGGGTGCAACCTGGCCTCCCGCCACCACGTCCGAGGGTTCCGGCGGGAGCTGGCGGCCCGGTTCGAGCGACACCGCGAAGGTCGTGTGCTTGTGCGCTTCGGACGACCAGGCCAGCAGTTGCGGGTCGGTCGAACCAGCACGAACGTCGAACATCGCCAACGGTACCGGCGCTTTCGTGCTCGCACCCCAAACTACGTAAACATGGCCTGGGTCGTTCGGTTTCAGGCCCTTCGGCACCACGGCGGCGGCGGCCGAGTTCGAGAGGACGACGGCCACCTCGTCGCCCTTGTCGGTGCGCAGGACCGCCCTGTTCGTGCTCGGGTCGGCGGCCAGCGAGAGAGCCGTGTTCAGGTCGTTGGTGCGGGCTTCGGAGGCCGTCACCTGGTCCGACAGCTGATTCACGCGCACGCCGAGGTAGGCGCCTCCCGCCAGGACCGCGGCTGCGGCGGCCGCGGCCAGCAGTGCGCGGCCGGTGCGGCGGCGGTGTTGCGGGCGCAGCGGGATCGGGGCCGCCGCGTGGCGCGGGGTGTGGTGGTGCGCCGGGGGCTCCTGCGGGGTCTGCTCGATCTGCTCCATCAGCCTCGCGCGCAGGCGGGGTGGTGGCTGCTCCTGGCGGACCGCTCCGCCGATGCCCGCCAAGACCTCCTGCGTCGCCCGCACCGTGCTGCGGCACGGGGGGCAGGTCGGCAGGTGGTCGCGGACCAAAGCTTCCTCGTCGGGCTCCAAGGAGTGCATCGCCCAGCCGACGGCGAGCTCCTCCTGGGTGCACGGGTCGCCGTTCACCGGTGTGCTCCCGTCGTCTCTCCGGTCTCGCCGGTCCACAAGTTGCCCAACGTCCCTCTCAGACGTCTTATGGCGGCGAACGTGCGCGATTTCACAGTCCCCAGTGGCACGCCCGTCAGTTTCGCGACCTCGCACTGCGTGTAGCCACCCAGATAGGCGAGGGCTATCACCTGGCGCTGCTCTTCGGGCAACGTGTGGAGCGCTGCTCTGACCTCAGCGCTCACCACGCTGACCAACGCCGCGTGGTCCGAGCCCTCGGTGGGAGGCGGCGATACGTCGTCGGTGAGGGGAACAGTTCGGCGCCTTTGGGTGTTCTCTTTACGTACGGCATCCACCGCGCGGTGGTGAACCAAGGTCATCAACCAGGTGCCGAAACTTCCGCGGGTGGGGTCGAACCTGGCGGGGTGCCGCCAGAGCGCGAGGAAAGCCTCCTGGACGACGTCCTCGGCCAGTTCCGGGTCCACGCAGATGCGTCTGGCCAGCGAATAGGCTGGTGTGCCGTACCTGTCGTACAGCTCACCGAACGCCGGCCGATCGCCCTGTGCGAGCCTTTGCACGAGCTCGAAATCAGTCGGCCTGCCGTCGCGTGGCGCGACGGTCGGGCCGGGCGATTCAGCCACCAGAGATGTCCTCACGTCCAACATTCGCGCAACAGCCGGTACCGGGTTCAGGTTAGACCCAGCAAGATGGGGGTCGCTGAACATCGGCTGACGAGCGAGGAGGACACGGAGTGCGTGCAAGCGGTCGCATTGCGGAGTCGAGCTGACCCGATGGGGTGATCTGACCCCGGATCGCGAGCGTTCCTCGCCACATGCACGTCACAACGGAGGTGCTCGGTCGTTTCATTGACCGGGAAGGGAGAAGAGGGTAACGACGATGCGCAACGATCACGTGACGCTCCGCTCGACAGCGGTCTTCGACCTGCTGGCGCCGAGGACCCCCGCGGTTCCGGTTCAGGTGGAGCTGCGATACGACACGAAGGACCCGTACGCGGTAGTCGCCGCGTTCCGCACCGGCCGCGCCGGTTGGGTCGAGTGGGTGTACGCCCGCGACCTGCTCGCAGACGGTCTCATCGCCGACGCCGGCGACGGTGACGTCCGGATCCGCCCCGCCGCCGACGACCCCGAGGTCGTCGTGATCGAGCTGAGCTCCCCGTCCGGCCACGCCATGTTCGAGGCGTCCGCCCAGGAGCTCGCCGACTTCCTCGACCGCACCTACGACGTGGTCGTGCCGGGCAACGAGCACCTCTGGGTCAACGTCGACGAGGCGCTCACGCACCTCATCTCGAACGACCTGAGCTGAATAACCCGAGGTAGGGGGCCCGCGAAGGCGAAGCGGGCACCCCCGGTGAAAACCGCTTGAACCCCTCGTATAAGGTAGTTTCAACATCACGAAGTCAGTGATGTACGCGGATGTAGCGCAGTTGGTAGCGCATCACCTTGCCAAGGTGAGGGTCGCGAGTTCGAGTCTCGTCATCCGCTCTGTGGGTCCTCAGTGGAGTTTCGCTGTGGACTCATGCTCCTGGCGGAGTGGCCGAGTGGCTTAGGCAAGGGCCTGCAAAGCCCTGTACACGGGTTCGATTCCCGTCTCCGCCTCGGACGATTAGCTCAGCGGGAGAGCACTACCTTGACACGGTAGGGGTCACTGGTTCAATCCCAGTATCGTCCACTCGGATCACCCAGCGGGGCCCGGTGCACATCGCACCGGGCCCCGCTGGCGTTCCCGGGGCCTGCCGGCGGGCGCCTCGGCCTCAAGATCAGCCGATTTGGAACTTCCGGGGACCGTCGGATAAAGTTCCTCTCGCGCCGCGGGAAACCGGGGAGCAAAGCGGATGTAGCGCAGTTGGTAGCGCATCACCTTGCCAAGGTGAGGGTCGCGAGTTCGAGTCTCGTCATCCGCTCGGACGATTAGCTCAGCGGGAGAGCACTACCTTGACACGGTAGGGGTCACTGGTTCAATCCCAGTATCGTCCACTCAGCACCGAAGAAGCCCCCTGGTCGAACTCGATCGGGGGGCTTCTCGCTGTTCCGGGCTCGTGAGGTCGTCCGCCCGGTTTTTGTCCAATTTTTGGTCGCAACGGCCGAAAATGCCCACTTTTTTGTCTTTTATCGACCGGTGCGCCGCATCTAACGTTGTTCCTCGTGTCCGGCTACGAGTTCGATTTCTTCATCAGCTACAGCCGTCAGGGCAACGTCCAGAAATGGCTGTTGAACCACTTCTACAACAAGCTGAAGGACTGCCTCGCCGACGAGTGCGCACCGACGCCGAAGATCTACATGGACCGCCACATGCCCAAAGCGGTGCAGTGGGCGCACAACCTGCAGACCTCGCTGCGGCGCAGCAAGATCATGATCCAGGTCATGACACCGCACTACTTCACGTCGGGCTGGTGCATGGCGGAGCTGTACAGCATGCGGGCTCGGGAGGAGATGCTGGGCTTTGCCACCGCCGAGATCCCCCAGGGATTGATCTATCCCATCCTCTTCTCTGATTCGGAGAACTTCCCGGAGGAGGAACGGATGCGCAGCTATCACGACTTCAAGGAATTCGCGCATCCCGATCCGGTGTACCAGCAGACCGTCCACTACTTCCAGTTTCACCAGGAAGTGAAGCGGCTGGCCCGGGATCTGGTGGAACTGGTCAACCAGGTTCCCGACTGGCAGCCCGACTGGCCGATCGTCGAGCTCCCCGACCCGATCGTCACTCCGCGACCGCCTTTGCCGAGGTTCAAGCCATGTCCGGAACCGTGATCACGTTCTACTCCTACAAGGGCGGCGTCGGGCGCAGCTTTACCTTGGCCAACACGGCGGTGCTGCTCGCCCGCTGGGGTTATCGGGTGCTCGCCGTCGACTGGGACCTGGAAGCGCCCGGTCTTCACCTCTACTTCCGCCCCCACCTCTCCCACATGCCGGACAGCGGTGTGGTGGATCTCGCTTACGACTTCCTCCAAAAGGTTGAAGTGCCTCCGGCACACACGGTTCGTGTGGACGTCGAGGGTGGCGTGCTCGACCTGATGGCAGCGGGCAAGGTGGTGGGGAACAAGCTCGACGCTGCCTACACGTACCGGATGCAGGAGATCGACTGGGAGGAGCTCTACGAACAGGGCTTCGCCGAATACCTCGAGGACCGCCGCGAGGAATGGATTGCCAAGTACGACTTCGTGCTGATCGACAGCCGTACCGGCGTCTCGGACATCGCCGGCATCTGCGCCGCGCAACTGCCGGACCGGTTGGTGGTGGTGTTCACCGCCAACGAGCAGAACCTCAACGAGGTCGTGGACATCGTCCACCTCGCGGATCAGGCGCGGGACCGCTTGCCCTACGACCGGCCACGTCATCAGGTGATGCCGGTGCTATCTCGGCTCGACAACCGCATGGAGTACGAGCGGGCCGAGGAATGGCAGCAGAAGTGCGTCGGCGTCGTTGCGCCGTTGTTCAGCAACTGGCTGGTCAAGGGCGTTACTCCGGAACAGATGGTGCGACATCTGACGGTGCCGTACATCTCGTACTGGAGCTTCGGCGAACTGCTGCCGGTGCTGGCCGAGCGACCTCCGTCCTCGGACCAGATTTCGTTCGCTCTGGAAACCGTCGCCGCGGTGATCGCCCAGGAGTTCGACCGGACCGACCTCCTGGCTGACAACCGCGACGCCTACGTGGCGGCGGCCCGCTCGCGACACCGCCGCAAGTTCGACTGGGACCTTCTGGTGTCCAGTCCGCGGACGCTCTGGCGCACTGGGACGGAGCTCATCACCGAACTGCGGTTGCTCGGGGTGACAGCCGACAGGTCGGTGTCGGGAGACCCTGAATTCCTCGATCAGACGGACGATCCCGCCGAGCACCTCTGCCTCGTGGTCGACGGTGCGCTGAGCCGGTGGCAGTTGACCGAGGCGGAACGTTTCATGCGACGCACCCTCGGACCGGACGGGTCTCAGCGGCAGATGTTCTGCTTGCTCACCCGGGGCACGGACCGTGAGCTGCTCCCCGGCTTCCTGCGCAGCTTGCGGCACTTGGAGTTCGACCCGGCCGGGCGGCCCGCGCAGGTGGCGCGTGAACTGCACGACCTCATCAAGGCGGCTCCCGCGCCCGAGACCGAGCCGGATCTCGAAGCGCTGCGCATCGCGGAGGCCGCCCTGCGCGAGCTGCCGGACCAACTTTCCTACGAGGCACGGCTCGCACTGCTCGGGGAGACGGTGGGCGGGATGACGAGCGCCCTCGACGACGGGGACATGGACCTCCTCCGCGACCGGTCGGCGGACCTGATGCTGCTCAGCAAGAGCCGGAGCAACAGGACCGGCGTGCCGGTGCCGGGGCGGTTGCGCGCAGAGGTGGGCGCACTGCTCACCCGCATCGATCGACGAATCAACGCGTTCACGGACTGAAAGGCGGCGTGATGCCGGAGACGTACAGCCCTCAGGCACGAGCGGCACTGATGCAGCTCATGCTGGAAGACCGCGCCATCCCGCACAAGGAGTTGACCGACCGGTTCAAGATCAAGCTGCCGCCGAAGGTGCGCGGCCCGCTGAACGACGACGACCTGATGTCGACCTCGAAGGAGGCCGGCAGGCTTGTGCACGAGATCACCGACAAGGGTGTCGAGTGGTGCATGAAGGATCTCGTCCGCGGTGATGCGCCCACCCATGCCGGACCGCTGGCTCGGGCGCACACCGAGATGCTCCGCCGAGTCATCGGGTTTCTCCACCGCCGCGGCCTGCTCGTCGAGGCGGTCCGCTCTGAGGACCTGGAGTCGCTGATCCGAGCGGTCTACGGCGACCTGGCCAGCGCGCCGGAGGAGTGGATCCGCCTGGCCCGCATCCGCCCCCGGTTGAACGGAGCCGAGAAGAGCCAGGTGGACGAGGTGCTGCTGGAGATGTTGAAGACCGGGACCGTCCACCTGGCACCGGACTCGAACACGAAGATGCTCAGCGCGGACGACCGCGCCGCCGCGGTGCGGATCGGCGGTGAGGACTTGCACCTCATCGCGATCGAGGAATCGTCATGACTGCGCAACTGCGGGAAGCGCTCGCCGCGTTGCGCTTCAACTCCGCCGAGACACCGGATGACGTCTGGCAAACCTCGCCTTCGCACGTCGACGGTCTGCACCCCAGGGCGGAGCACCGCATCAGGACTGGCATCGCGGACGCCAAGGCGAGCACCGGGCCGAGCCCGATCGGACTTGCGCTGCAGGGACGCAAGGGCATCGGCAAGACCCACCTTCTCGGTTCGGTACGTCGAGTCGTGCAGCGAGAAGGGGGCTACTTCTTCCTGATCGAGCTCACGTCCGGCCAGATGTTCTGGGACGATGTCGCGGACGCGATGCGCAGCGAACTGCTCAGGGCCAACGATGACGGTGTATTCCAGCTGACGGTGCTGTTGAAGCAGCTATGCGAACGAGCCGCCTCGTCGGTAGAGGTCACGCGCGCGGTTCTGGGTGAGGCTCCGCTGATCCCGGACGATCTTCGTGCGCTGCTCAACGGACTGCGCCAGGTGGACGGACGGATCGCCGTCGAGTGCGGTGACACGATCAAAGCTCTCGTGCTCTACGCCTCCGAACACGCGGACATCGGCCGTTCCTACCTCGAGGGCCTCGACGAGTTGCAGGACGAGCGCCGCCACTGGGGCCTCCCGGTCAAGCCGAAGCGTCCGCAGACGCTCGTGCGGGACATCTCGCGCATCCTCGCGATGACGGGGCCGTGCGTGATCGCGGTCGACCAGCTGGACACACTGGTGAACAAGAGCCAGGACGCCTTCGACGACGACACGTCAAACAGCGAGTTGACGCAGGAGATCGCACTCATCTCGGACGGGTTGATGCAGCTCCGCGAGACCACGAGGCGAACGTTGACGATCGTGGCCTGCCTGCCGAACACGTGGGTGAAACTCGGATCGATCGCGAGCGACACCGTGGGTGACCGCTTCTCCACCACCCCGATCCTCTCCGCGATCATGGACGGCGGGATCGCACGCACGCTCGTGGAGAAGTGGCTGGGGACGATCTACCAGCGCAAGGGGATCATTCCACCGCATCCGACCTGGCCCGTTGCCGCGGAAGCGTTCGATTCCTGGCAGCCGATGACTCCACGCGAGCTGCTCAAGCGGATCCACGCACATGCCGAGAGCTGCTTCCACGGTGAGATCAGGGAACTGCGGTCGTTCGACGAGAAGCAGCAGCCTCGTGAGGAAGCGGTGCAGAGCGTCCCCGCGGTGACCGCGGAGCAGGAGTTCGACGACCTTGCCGAGCTCGACGCCGAGTTCGCGCGGCTGCGCGCGGAGGCGGGCCTCGCGGCCGCCGACGTCAAGCCGCACAACGAGGACGAGGTCATGCCGGCACTGCTGCTGGCAGGCTTGAGGTCCTGGGTCACCGAGATCGGCAACGACGACCTCACCTGGCACCCGGAACCCCAGCTGGACGACAACAGCCTGCACGCCGGACTCCGCCACACCGTGGACGAGGAAAAGGACGTCGAGGAACGCTGGGTGTTCCGTCTTATCGCCAGCAGCCACGGCAACCGCGTGCTGCGCAGGCTCCGGGACGCCCGTGCCGCGGCGGAGAACGTGCGGGGCCGCCACTTGATCCTCATCCGCAACGGCGCCAAGGGGTGGACCGGCGCGAAGACCCGCGGCGAGGTCGCGGAGTTCGAACGCAGCGGCGGCAGGAGCATCGACGTCTCCGATGACGACCTACGCACCTTCGGCGCGCTCAAAGAGATGTGGTCCACCCAGAGCTACCAGCTGTTCGCGTGGCTCGCCGCACGCAAACCCGCCAGCAGCACCACGTTCCTGCGGCAAATCATGCCCGATCCGACGCGCACCACCCCGAGGGGAGGACGGCAGGAGACGCGTCCTCCGCCGCGGCGGAAGCTTGAACCGCCCCGACGAGGGCCAGAACCGAACCCTGTGCAGATGCCGGAACCGCCTTCGCTGCCTGAGGTGCCGCAGCCGCATCAGGGAAGACAGCGGCAGGGCGCGCAAGAGGGCGAGATCGTGCTCGGGATGGACGGGGAGATCCGGATCGCGCTGGAGTCGTTGCGCAAGCACGCGATCGTCTTCGCCGGGTCGGGTAGCGGCAAGACCGTGTTGCTGCGCCGGATCGTCGAAGAGTGTGCGTTGCAAGGGGTTTCGGCGATCGTGCTGGATCCCAACAACGACCTGGCGCGGCTCGGGGACGCCTGGCCCGAGCCGCCGGGGGAGTGGCGGCCGGGTGATCGGGAGGCGGCTGCCGAGTACTTGGCCGGCACCGAGGTCGTCGTGTGGACGCCCGGGAGGGCCGGTGGGCGGCCGCTGGTGTTCCACCCGTTGCCCGATTTCGCCGAGGTGCGGGGGGACGAGGACGAGTTCGTCGCCGCCGTCGAGGCCGCGGTCGCCCGGCTGGTGCCCCATGCGCGGATTGCCAACGAGACGAAGTTCGCCGTGAGAGGGCGGGCTGTGCTCAAGGAGGCGCTGAAGCACTATGCGCACAGCGATCGGCGAGATCTCGGTGGGTTCGTCGATCTGCTGGCCGAGTTGCCGGAGGGGGTCAGCGGGTTGAACTCGGCGGCGGCCACGGCCGCGGATCTCGCCGAGACGCTGCGGGCGGCCATGGTCAACGACCCGTTGCTCGGCGGGCAGGGCGAGCCGACCGATCCCGGTGTGCTGCTCCAGCCGTCCGCGGGGAAGAAGGCGCGGATCTCGGTGATCAACTTCATCGGGTTGCCGTCGGACGAGCAGCGGCAGGGGTTCATCAGCCAGTTGCAGCTGGAGGTGTTCGCCTGGATCAAGCGGAACCCGGCGGTGGATCGGCCGCTCGGCGGGCTGATGGTGATGGACGAGGCTCAGACGATCGCTCCGTCCGGAGGGGTCACGGCCAGCACCCAGACGACGATCCTGCTGGCCTCGCAGGCTCGGAAGTACGGGCTCGGGTTGGTGCTCGCCACGCAGGCGCCCAAGGGTGTGCACAACCAGATCACCGGCAACGCCACCACGCAGTTCTTCGGGCGGTTGAACAGTCCCGCGCAGATCGCGGCGGCGACGGAGATGGCTCGTGCCAAGGGGAGCTCGGTCGCGGACATCTCGCGGCTGCAACGCGGGCAGTTCTACGTCACCGGGGACACCTTCGGCTTCCGGCGGATGCTGGCGCCGATGTGCCTGAGCCACCACCCTCCGAGTCCGCTGCGGCTGGAGGAAGTGGTCGAACGGGCCAAGCAGTGAGAAAGGGCGGTGCCCCCCGAAGGGGACACCGCCCTTTTCGCGTCACGCGGTCGCGGTCAGCATGTCCTCGATGCGGTGCCACAGCGTGGAGAACTGGTCGGTCGCGCCGCCGATGACGACGAAGTTCACGATGTCGTCGTTGACGCCGTCGTTGCGCACCTCCACGGCGTAGACCGCGTCCTCCGCGCGCTCGACGCGCACCGCGACCGTGGTGTCGCCGAGGTGCATCGTGCCGGCGAGGCCGCGCTTGGCGAGTGCCGGCGACGCGGCGGCGAACTGCTCGGCCAGGGTGCGCAGGGGGTTGTTGTCCTGAACAGCGACCTCGGGTTCCGGCTCCGGCTGCTTGAGCGCGGTCACGAGGTCGGCGACGGGAACCCGGCCACGTCCTGCGGTCTCGGCGGCCTCGACGCGCGCGACCAGGGTGTCGACGAGGTGCTCGTCCGCGCGCAGGTGTGCTGAGGACGTGGCGTTCTCGCCGGTCAGCACCGGCAGCACGTGCTCGTCGTTCGTCCTCACCTCGTCCTCACCGGACACGAACGGCACGAGGAAGCGCACCTCCGCCTCGGGGAGGTCGTTGCTCTCCAGCACGGTCAGGCCGCGCTGGCGGCACGCCTCGACCACCTCGTCCACCACGGCGCGCTGTTCCTCGGTGAACGACACGGCGATGTCGTAGCTCGCGGATTCGGTCACTCCAACCTCCCTGTTGCGACTCCCCGGCCGGCGGCCGGGTGCGCGCAGCATCCACGTCCGGTGTTGACCAGAAGTGGATGAGGAGTGGACGTGTTGACCACCGCGGTGGGCAACGGGAAACACCTGGTTACGCGCTTTTCGAAGACGAATGCTCGAAGGGAGCCCGCCGGAGAGCGGGCGAAATCCGAAAAACAAATCCGATCCCTTCGGAGGATTCGCCATGTCCAAAATCATGTCCACTTTCGCTGCGGGTGCCGCCACTCTGCTGACCGCGATCGCGGTCGCCGCTTCCGTTTCCGGCGGTGTCGTTGCGAACGCCGACGACACCCCGCCGCCGCCTCCCACCACGACCACGACCACGGAAAACCAGCAGGGCGGCGGCAACCCGTGGCACGGGTGAGCTAGCCGCGAATGCGCGCCCCGGCCATTTCTCGGAAACGGCCGGGGCGATTGCGGTGCAACGGTTGGTGGTGGTGTACTCGGATCACGCCGGAGCGGGAGGCAAATCGTGGCCGAAACTTTTGGTGAGTTGCTGCGCGCACATCGCGTCGCGGCAGGACTGTCGATGGGACAGCTGGCCAAGCTGATCCACTACAGCAAGGGTTATCTCAGCAAGATCGAGAACGATCTCAAACCGCCGACACCCACGGTGGCCCGGCTCTGCGACGGCGTGCTGGACGTCGGTGGCCGGTTGGTCGAGGCGGCCATGCACATCGGACCGTCCTCCCGCGACAGCCAGGCGCTCGGTCGGCGCCAGGTGCTCGTGGCCGGAACGATGCTCGGCGTCGGCGCGCTCACCGGCAGCGGACGGCGGCCGGTTCCGGACGAGCACGTGATCGCCGGCATGCGCTCCTCGTTCGAACAGCTGAGAGGACTCGGTCTGCGCACCAGTCCCCAGGTGGTCCTCGAACCGTTGCAAGCGCTGCAGCACACGGTGCACGGCATGGCCAGGGAGAACACCGGCCCGGTGGGCATCCGGCTGCTCCGGCTCGCCGCGCGCATCGCCGAGTACACCGGCTGGATGTGCCAGGAGGCGGGCGACGAGCAGGGGGCGCTGTGGTGGACCAGGCACTCCTCCGAGCTCGCGCGCGCGGCGGGCGACGCGGACATCGCGAGCTACGCGTTCGTGCGGGAAGCGGGTCTCGCGCTCTACCGCCAGGACGCGGCCGCCACGGTCAACCTCGCCCAGCAGGCGCAGTGGATCGGACAGGCGGGTTCTCGCGTCCTCGCCCTGGCCGCACGGCGTGAGGCGCAGGGACACGCGCTCGCGGGAGACCGCGGTGCCGCGGAACGGGCTTTCGACCTCGCCGCACAGCGGATGGAGTCCCTTCCGCCCGACAGCCCCTACCCCGCGCTCGGGTCGAGCGCCCCGGATCCGCTGGAACTGGCCAGGGGCTGGTCGCTCGCCGATCTCGGACGCAACGCTCGAGCAGCCGAGGTGCTGGACGGGCAACTCGCCCTGGTGCCGGCCACGTCACGCCGCAGCCGGGCCCGGTTCGGCACCCGGCGGTCGCTCGCCCACGCGTTGTCGGGCGAGGTCGACGAGAGCTGCCGGACGCTCGCGCAGACGCTGGACGACGTGGCGCACGTCGACTCCGCGACGGTCCGCACGGACCTGCGCCAGCTCGCCAGAACCCTGGGCAGGTGGCACAACCACGGTGCGGTGCGCGAGGTCTACCCCGACCTGAAGCGGCTGCTGGCTCACCGCTGACCGCACGCGCAGGTCAGCACCGCACGCTCGAGCCGCACCTCGTCGGCTTCGGGCTGGTCGAGTTCGCGGTACACGGCCTCCGCCGCGTCCCAGTGCGGCACAGCGTCCGCGTGCCTGCCCAGGGCGTGCATCGTGCGTGCGGCACCGATCTCACCGTACGACTCGTGCGTGCGGTTGCCGGTGCCGCCGGCCACGTCCAGCAACGACTGGTAGAGCCGCAACGCCGCACGCAGGTCACCGCGGTCGGTCTCCGTGGCGGCCCGGTCGCGGAAGAGCCTCGCCTGGAGTTCCGCGTCCGCCAGCCCGGTGGCCGCCCTCGCCGCCAGGTCGTGGTGGTGCACCGCTTCGGGAATCCTGCCCGCGAGCCGGTGCGCGTCGGCGATGTTGGTCAACGCGTAGGCCGCCACGCAGGAATCACCGAGCTCGAGCGCGATCTCGTGCGCCTCCAGGTGGTCGGGGATGGCCTCGTCGATCATCCCGAGGTGCTGCCGGTTCGCGCCGAGGTTGTTGAGCGCGTGAGCGAGTCCCTGCAGGTGCCCGATCTCCCGCAGGATCCGGGCGGAGGCTTCGTGCTGCCGCACGGCGACGGCATACCTGCCGTGCTGCTCGTTGAGGTAGCCGAGCAGGCTCAGCGCGTGGCCTTGGCCGCGCAGGTCCCCGACCTGCTCGTACTTCGTCAACGCCGCCTCGTAGTGGCGTGCCGCTTCGCCGTGCGCCCCGAGTTGCATCGTGGACACGGCGATCGCGCACAGGGCCGCGGCTTCGCCGGGGACATCGCCCAGGCGGGTGAAGAGCGCCAACGCCTGTTCTGCCAGGTCGAGTGCCTCGGCGTGCCGGCCGCGCCGGTCGTTCGCGGTGGAGAGCCGGGACAGCAGGTGCGCTCGGCCGAAGTCGTCGTCCACCCGCACGGACTTCACGGCGTCGATCCAGTCGTCGAACCGGTTCGCGGTGTTGAAGTGCCGCCAGATCAACGCCGCCAGCCGCCACGCGTGGTCCGGCTCGGCCTGCCGGATGGCGGCCATCAGGTTGTCGCGCTCGGCTGTGATCCACGCCAGCGCCGGGTCCTGGCTGGTGAACGTGCGGCTGAGCGGGCTCTCACGGTCCACCGGTGGGTGGACGGTGCGGTCGAACGGGTAGGCGACGCTCACCGCGTTCGCCAGCGTCACCAGGTAGAAGTCCAGCAGACGCGTGACCGCGTCCAAGTCCCGCGGTTCGAGAGCGGTGTACTCCTTGATGGAGTTGAGCATCTGGTAGCGGTCCGGTGCGACCTCTTCGAGCAGGCAGACCTCGTGCAGGTCGTCGAGGAGTTTGCGCGCGGTGGCGACGTCGCTTCCGATGAGCGCCGCCGCGCCGACGACGTCGACGTCAGGTCCCGGCAGGTGCCCGAACAACCGGAAGACCCGTTGCTGGTGGACGTCGAGCTCGCGGTAGGAGGCGTGGATGGCCGCTCCGTCCTCCCGCCACGCCCCGCTGTCGTCCATCCGGCCGAGCAGGTGGTCGAGCGACCACCGGTCGTGCTTGCGCAGCAACGCCGCCGCGATGGTGATCGACACCGGGAGGTACCCGCAGCGCTTGACCAGTCCCGCGACGTCCGCCGTCCTGCCGCGCACGCGGGCCTGCCCGGTGAGCCGCTGGAACAGTGCCGACGCGTCGGCGGGTGGCATCGGCGCGAGCCGGACGTGCTCGGTGATGTCCGGCTCGCCCATCCTCCTGCTCGTCACGACGGCGAAGCAGTCGGGGGTCTCCGGCAGCAACGGCCGGACCTGGTCCGGAGACGCCGCGTTGTCCAGCACCACCAGCGTTTTCGTGCCGTAGAGGCGGGTTTGGTAGAGCGTCGCCTTGCGGCCCACCGTGTCCGGGATCTGCTCGGCGGGCACGCCCAGCTCGGTGAGCAGCTGGGTCAGGGCGTCCGACACGGACATCGGCGCCACGTTCGGCGTGAAACCGTTGAGCCGCACCATGAGCTGGCCGTCCGGGAACCGGTGGCGCAGGCGGTGTGCGGCCTCCACGGCCAGACCGGTCTTGCCGGTGCCGTGGGCACCGCTGATCCACACCGCGCGGCGTTCGTCGGAGCCGGCGGCGGCCGCCTCGACCTTGGCGAGTTCCTCGGAACGGCCGGTGAACCCGCCGGGACGTGACGGCAGCGAGCTGACCGGTTCACCGCGCCGCGCGCGTTCCGCGAGGTTGCGCAGCACCGTTCCGGGCTCGATGCCGGACTCGGCCAGAGCTTGGGCCGCGGTGTCGAACGCCCTGATCGCGCCGGCCTGGTCGCCATCCGCGATCAACGCCCGCATCAGGAACTCCGCGTACTTCTGGTTGTCCGGAGAGGTGCGGACCGCGCGACGCATCCGGTCCCTGGCCGACCTGTGGTCGCCCGTGACCAGCTCCAGTTCCGCCAGGTCGCCCAGCGCGTCGTGATAGGTCTCGTCGGGGATGAAGACGTCGGCGCCGCCGACCCTGTCGATGTCGATGTCCTCCAGGAACCGGCCGCGCCACAGCGCCACCGCCTCGCGCAGCCGATCGATGGCTTTGCGCTGGTCGTTGTCCTGCTGGGCTTGGGCGGCCTCCCCACGCAGCCGGTCGAAGCGGACGATGTCGATGTCGTCTTCCTCGACGCGCAGCACGTACCCGGTCGCCGTCGTCTCGATCGAGGTGCCGGTCGGCTCGAACGCCTTGCGCAACTTGTTGATGTAGCCGCGGACCAGCGTTCTGCGTTCCGGCTGGTCCGGCCACACCACCTCGGTGATCCGTTCCGCTGACACGGGTTTGTTCGCGTTCAGCAGGAGCACGACGAGGATGAACCGTTGCTGCAGGTCACCCAGGGGCACGGAGGTCTCCCCGTGCCACGCTTCCAGCGGACCCAGCATCCGGAACTCCACGCGTCCTCCTAGGTGTCCGAGCCTCCATCCGGATGGAATGTCGTACATGGCGCCGTTGGTGTGTCAGCGAATCAGCTTTTTGTCCACGTTTGATCAACGCGATCCGGTAACGGTGGCTCCCGTGGCGGTCGGGTGCTGAGGGGGAGACGGATGGTTCCGGACGTGTTGCCGTGCTACCTGGTGTGCGACGTGTCGTTGTCGATGAGCGGCCACATCGACGAGGTGAACGCGGGTGTGCGCGAGTTCCGCGGTGTGGTGCACGCGGATCGGCGGCCGGCCGCGCAGGTTCGGCTCTGCGTGGTCGTCTTCGCGGAGAGCCCGGCGGTCGTGCGGCCGTTGCGGCCCGCGCTCGACCCGGCCGCGGTGATCAGGCCGCGCCTGGAACCCGGCTCCGACTTCGGCTCCGCGTTCACCTTCGTGCGCACCACGATCGAGAGCGATGTCGAAGGCCTGAAGGCGCAGCGCATCCCGGTCCGCCGTCCGGTCCTCTTCTTCGTCTCCGACGGCAGGGCGACCGACCAGGCGTGGCCCGCCGCGCTGGCACGTCTCACCGCCACGACGTCGTGTCCCGAGATGGTCGCGTTCGGGGTCGGGGCCGTCGACCAGAGGGCGCTCGACCGCATCGGCACGTCGCGGGTCTTCCTGGGCCGGGACGGCGTGCGCCTGGGGGTCGCGCTCGCCTCGTCGGTGGCGCGGACCGCGCTGAGACCGGAGCACGTGTGACCGATCCACGGCGTGTCCACTTCTCGTCCACATGCCCGCCGCAACCTTCCTGCGCCGCACGTGAGCGAGCGAGGGAGGAGACCGCGAGATGACGACGGACCTGGTCCGGGAACTGAAGACCCTCCGAAAGGGACGGGGCGTGCACACGGGACGGATCGTGGACAAGATCGGCGCCGGGATCGCCGTCGCCTGCGGGATCACGAGGGCCGACGGGCCGGGAGCCGCCCGGCAGAAGCTGGTCGTGAGGCTCACCGAGCTGGTCGAGCAGCTCCCGGAGGACCTCCAGCTCGCGGCGCGGGCCGCGTTCGGCCTCATCCCCGAGGTCCGGCACCCGCTCTACCAGGAGAGGGTCAGCTGGGTCGCGGCGGAGATCGACCGCGACTCCCGCACGGTCCGCCGCCGCGTCGACGAGGCGGTCGAGCAGCTCGCCGAGCTGGCGGCCACGACCACCAGCCGGGTGGACGGCGGCTGGCACACCGCGGAGCTCAGCGTCGCCGTGGTGCTGGACCAGGGGCAGCCGGAGGTGCTGGAGCGCCACCAGGTCGTGGTCGACCAGGACGGGGTGGACTCGCTGGATTTCACGTCGGTGTTCCCGGTGCGCCGGCGGGACGTCGACGTGCATCTGCTGTACGGAGGGACGTTGGAGAACCGCGTGGACCGTCCGGGTTTCACGCTCGTCCCGGCCGAGCCGCTGAGGCGCGGTGACACCCACGACTTCACCGTCCGCTACCGGTTGCCGAACCGCGAGGCCATGCACCCGTGTGTGCTGCACGTGCCCGAACGGCCCTGCGAGCTGTTCGACCTGCGGGTGAGGTTCGAACACGACCGCAGGCGGTTCGTGCGGACGTTCGACGGCGTGCTGCAGCGCTCCGACGTGGAGCCTGCCGGGATGCAGCAGGCTGTGGACCGGGCGGGGGAGGTCCACCTGAGGTTCCGGCGGCTGCTGCCCGGCCTGCTCTACGGCGTGAGGTGGGGAGGGTCGGCCGTCTGCTCGGCACGGCGGGCGTCATGACCTGCGGGGCTCGTACCAGGTCTCGCCCGCCGGCTCGCCCGCCATGTTCCACGCCCAGGCCCGCGTCGGCGTGATCCGGCAGTAGAGGCCGGGCCCGACGAGCCCCACCCGCTCGACCGGGTCGTCCGCCGTGCCGTAGACGCGGATCGCGCGGGCCACGAAGGGGGTGAGCGACGGCAGGTCGTCGATCACCAGCGACACCTTGCGGCGGCCCGCGGTGATGTTGCGGAACTTGCGGGTGCGCAGGACCTGCTCGCCCGCGCCGCCGACCCAGAAGTGGGTGCCGTCGTACTCGAACGCCACGGGCACGACGTCGGGCTGGCCGTCCTCGTCGACCGTGGCGAGGCGGGCCAGGGGCTGGGAGCGCAGGTAGGCAAGCTCTTCGTAGGTGAACATGCCGTCTATACGAACAGCCGCCCGCGGATTCGACCAGGGATGCTGGTGTGGTGCGCCCACTTGTCCTGCTCGACGTCGACGGCCCGCTCAACCCCTGGGCGGGTAGTCCGAAGCCGGCGAACTACCGGCCGTTCGACATCAAGGTCGGGTGGCGGCGCAGGTTGCGCGTCTGGCTCGATCCCGGGCACGGTGAGCAGCTGAGACTCCTGGCGGAGGAGACCGGTGCCGAGCTGGCCTGGGCGTCGAGCTGGCTGCACCGCGCGAACGCCGAGATCGGGCCGCGGCTGGGGTTGCCGCCGCTC
This sequence comes from Lentzea sp. DG1S-22, assembly GCF_036321065.1. Classification (NCBI taxonomy): domain Bacteria; kingdom Bacillati; phylum Actinomycetota; class Actinomycetes; order Pseudonocardiales; family Pseudonocardiaceae; genus Lentzea; species Lentzea sp. DG1S-22. The sequence continues at coordinate 8,287,165 of NZ_CP143276.1, forward strand.
GAGGTGGTCGAGTTCCACGACGCGCACGGCTGGAAGTACCCCGCTGTCGCCCGGTACGCCTACGAACGGCCGCTCGTCTGGTTCGACGACGACTTCGGGCTGCACCCGGCGCGCCGGGAGGAGTTCGTCCACAAGCGACGGCACCTGACCACCGCGCTCATCCACGTCGATCCGAGGACCGGGATCTCGGCGCGGCACCTGGACGAGGCCCGGGAAGCATTCAGCCGCAACCCTTAGGGCACCGAGAATTCACGGTTGGAGTCGAGAAGGTCTCAACCGGCGCGGCTGGCTTGACAACGAAAGCGATGCGCGCGAATCCTCCGCCTGTGCTGAAGCGAGGGAACGTCACCACGAAACTCATCGGTGTCGGCGCGTTGGTGCTGGCAGTGGCCGCCTGCGGTGCCCCGCCCGCCAAGGAGGCGCAGACCGGCGCCGCCGGGACGGCCAAGTCCGCGAGCGAGTTCGGCGGTGTGGACAAGCTGGTCGAGGCCGCCAAGAAGGAGGGCAAGCTCAACGTCATCGCGCTGCCCCCGGACTGGGCGAACTACGGCAAGATCATCGAGGCGTTCGAGGCCAAGTACGGGATCGAGGTCGACTCCGCGCAGCCCGACGCGTCGAGCCAGGAGGAGATCAACGCCGCCAAGCAGCTCAAGGGCAACGACCGCGCGCCGGACGTGTTCGACCTCGGGCTGAACGTGGCGCTGGCCAACAAGGACCTGTTCGCCCCCTACAAGGTCAGCACGTGGGACGACATCCCCGCGGAGCTCAAGGACGCGGACGGCCTGTACTACGGCGACTACGGCGGCTTCATGTCGATCGGCTACGACGCCGCGAAGGTGCCGGCGCCGACCAGCGTGAAGGACCTGCTCAAGCCCGAGTACAAGGGCAAGGTCGCGCTCAACGGCAACCCGACGGAGGCCGGTGCGGCGTTCGCGGGCGTGGTCATGGCCTCGCTCGGCAACGGTGGTTCCGCCGACGACATCGCGCCCGGTGTCGAGTTCTTCAAGCAGCTCAAGCAGGCCGGCAACTTCCAGCCGGTCGACCCGTCGCCCGCGACGATCGAGTCCGGCCAGACGCCGGTCGTCATCGACTGGGACTACACCAACGCCGCCCAGACCGACAAGCTCAAGGGCAAGCTCGACTGGAAGGTCGTCGTCCCGGCCGAGGCGCAGATCGGCGGCTACTACAACCAGGCCGTCAACAAGGACGCGCCGCACCCCGCGGCCGCGCGCCTGTGGCAGGAGTTCCTCTACTCCGACGAGGGTCAGAACCTGTACCTGCAGGGCATGTCCCGCCCGGTGCGCCTCGACAAGATGGGCGACAAGGCGGACAAGGCGGCGAAGGACAAGCTGCCGAAGACCGACGGCAAGCAGGTGTTCCAGACGCAGGCCCAAGCCGACAAGGCCAAGGCCGTCCTGACCGCGACCTGGGCGCAGGCCATCGGATGACCTCGGTCGCTCCAGTAGCGACGACGCCCGGCGGTTCCACCGAGGTCAAGGGTGGGGCCGCCGGTCGGCCGTCTGCGGCCGCCTGGCTCGTCGCGGTGCCGTTCCTCGCGTTCGCCGGCACCTTCCTCGTCTACCCGACGGTCCTCGTGCTGGCCGGGGCGTTCCAGGACTCGAACGGCGCGTTCACCCTCGCCAACCTCGAGACCCTGTTCACGGGCGTCGTCTTCGACGCCTTCGTGCGCAGCATCGAGCTCTCCGCGCTCACGGCGCTGATCGGCGCGGTCTTCGGCGCGCTGCTCACGTGGGCCATCGCGGTCGGCAACCCCGACGGCATGCTGCGCCGGGTCGTCGTCGCGGGCAGCGGTGTGCTCGCCCAGTTCGGTGGCGTGCCGCTGGCCTTCGCGTTCCTCGCGACGGTCGGCTTCGAAGGTCTCGTCACGAAGTTCCTGCGCGACAACGCCGGCATCGACCTGTTCGCGAGCAGCGCGTGGTTGTTCGAGCTGCCCGGCCTGACGCTCGTCTACACGTTCTTCCAGATCCCGTTGATGGTCATCGTGTTCCTGCCGGCGCTGGACGGGCTGCGGCCGCAGTGGCGCGAGGCGAACGCGAGCCTCGGCGGCACGAGCTGGACCTACTGGCGCCACGTCGGCGGACCGATCCTCACGCCGCCGTTCCTCGGTGCGCTGCTGTTGTTGTTCGCCAACGCCTTCAGCGCCTACGCCACGGCCGCCGCCCTCGTCTCGCAGGGCAGCCCGATCGTGCCGCTGCAGATCCGCGGCTTCCTCACCGGCGAGGTCGTGCTGGGGCAGGAGAACCTCGGCAAGGCGCTGGGCCTCGGCATGGTGGTCGTCGTCAGCATCGCGATGGGCGTCAACGTGCTGCTGCAGCGAAGGGTGGCCAAGTGGGTTCGCTAGTCAGGCAACGCGTCCTGCGCACGGTCGTCCTGCTGGTCCTCGGCGTCTACTTCGTCCTGCCGCTGATCGCGATGGCGGAGTTCTCGACGCGCGGCAGGAACGAGACCCGCAGCCTCGAGTCGTGGACGTCGATCGTCGACGACGAAGGCCTCATGGAGGCGCTCGTCAACTCGCTGCTGCTGTCGGTCACGAGCGCGGTGCTGATGCTGGTGCTGCTCGTGCCGACGATGGCGTGGATCCGGTTGCGGCTCCCGAAGTTGCAGCGGCTCGTGGAGTTCCTGTGCCTGCTGCCGCTCGCGATCCCCGCGATCGTGCTCGTGGTCGGCATGGCGCCGCTCTACGCGTGGGTGAACTACTTCCTCGGCGACTCGGCGCTGACGCTCACGTTCGCGTACACGATCCTCGTCCTGCCGTTCGCGTACCGCGCGATCGACGCCGGACTCGCCGCGATCGACCTGAAGACGCTCGCCGAAGCAGCGCGCAGCCTCGGGGCGTCGTGGCTCACGGTGCTGTGGAAGGTCGTGGTGCCGAACATCCGCGTGGCACTCATCGGTGCTTCGCTGCTGAGCGTGGCGTTGGTGCTCGGGGAGTTCACCATCGCGTCGCTGCTCAACTTCGACACGCTGCAGGTCCAGGTCAACCTGCTCGGCAAGCGCAACGCGGGCGTCTCGATCGCGGTGTCGCTGCTGTGCCTGGTATTCGCGTTCGTCCTCCTGTTCGCACTCTCCTATGTCGGCCAGCGGCGCCGTCAGACCGTGGTCGAGGAGTAACAACACATGGGTCATCTGGAACTCAAGGGGCTGCGCAAGTCCTTCGGCGGCAACATCGCGCTGGACGGGCTCGACCTCGACCTGGCGGAGGGCGAGCTCGTCAGCCTGCTCGGGCCGTCGGGCTGCGGCAAGACGACGGCGCTGCGCATCGTCGCGGGCTTCGAGACCGCCGACTCCGGCACGGTCGCGGTGGGCGGCAGGGACATCACGAAGGTCCCGGCCAACAAGCGGGACATGGGCATGGTCTTCCAGGCCTACAGCCTCTTCCCGAACATGACGGCGGCGCAGAACGTCGCGTTCGGCCTCAAGATGCGCAAGGCCGACACGAAGCGCACGGGAGAACTGCTCGAACTCGTCGGCCTCTCCCACCTCGGCGGCCGGTACCCGCACCAGATGTCGGGCGGTCAGCAGCAACGCATCGCACTGGCGCGCGCACTCGCGATCCAGCCGCGCGTGCTGCTGCTCGACGAGCCCCTGTCCGCGCTGGACGCCAAGGTGCGCGTGGCGCTGCGGGACGAGATCCGCCGCATCCAGACCGAGCTGGGCATGACGACGTTGTTCGTCACGCACGACCAGGAGGAGGCGCTCGCCGTCTCGGACCGGGTCGGCGTCATGTCGCACGGCAGGCTGGAGCAGCTCGACACCCCGTCCGCGGTCTACCGGCAGCCGGCGACGGCGTTCGTGGCGCAGTTCGTCGGCGTCACGAACTCGGTGGAGGCCAGGGCGGAGGGCCAGACCGTCGTCATCAACGGCGTCACGGTGCCCGCCGAGCACGACCAGCCGTCCGGCAGCGACGTCCGCGTCATCGTGCGGCCGGAGGACATCGGGGTGTCCGGGCACGACGGGGACGCCGGTGGCAAGATCGTGGGCGACGTGCTGACCCAGTCGTTCCTCGGGCCGGTCACGCGGATCTCGGTCAGGGTCGGCGACCAGGTGCTGCGCGTCGACCAGCCGTCCAACGCCGCCTCCGCGTACCAGCCGGGCACGCGGGTCGCACTGGACCTCAGCGAGTCGAGGATCATGGTGGTGCCGGGATGATCAGGAAGCTCCTCGCGCGCGACACGGCGGAGACCCACCGGGTCGCGACGCCGTTGGAGCTGCTGTTCGACCTGAGCTTCGTGGTGGCGGTCGCCCAGGCCGCCGCCTCGCTGCACCACGCCGTCACCGAGGACCACGCCGGTGCCGGGCTGATGGCGTTCTGCATGGCGTTCTTCGTCCTCTGGCTGCCGTGGCTCAACTTCACGTGGTTCTCCAGCGCGTTCGACAACGACGACACGCTGTACCGGATCCTCACGATGGTCCAGATCGCCGGCGTGCTCGTGGTCGCGTCGGGCATCCCGGCCGTCTTCGAACGCCAGGACTACCGCATCGTCGTCGGCGGCTACGTCGTCATCCGGCTCGCGATGGTCGCGCACTGGCTGCGGGCGTCGCGGGACAACCCGGAGCACAGGACCTGCACCCGCCGGTACGCCGGTGGCATCGCCTTCATGCAGGTCGTCTGGGTGTTGTGGGTGCTGGTCGTGCCGCCCGCCCTGCAGATCCCGCTGTGGGTGCTCTTCATGATCGGTGAGCTGCTGGTGCCGGCCTGGGCCGAGCGGTCGGGCGCGACGACGTGGCACCCGCACCACATCGCCGAACGGCACGGCCTGTTCACCCTGATCGTGCTCGGCGAGTCGATCCTCGCGGCGACGCTCGCGTTCCAGAAGGGCTTCGACACCGGCGTCAACCTGATCTCGCTCGCCGCGGCGTCGCTCGTCATCGTCTTCTCGGTGTGGTGGATCTACTTCGAGGCGCCGACCCACCTGCACAACCTGAGGAAGGCGTTCCTCTGGGGCTACGCGCACCTCTTCATCCTCGGCTCGATCGCGGCGCTCGGCGCGGGCCTCGCCGCGTCGGTGGACCACGACCTGCACCTCTCGCACGCGCCGGGGACGACGGTCGCGGCGTTCACGACGGTGCCGCTGGCGGTGTTCTTCCTGTTCGTCTGGTACGTGCAGGACTGCCCCGGGCAGGACGGCCCGCGCAGGTACCTGCTGCCGCTCGGGGCGGTGGCGGTGCTGGCGGCGACGTTCGGGCCGGCGCCGATCCACGTGACGGCGGGGATCGTGCTGGTGCTGGTCGTCGCGACCCGGCTGGTGCGGGGAGCGCCTCAGCGCGTCGAGGTCTGAGGCAGTTCCGCGTCTTCTCCTCGTTCCGGCACGAGGGGTGAAATGATCGTCACCATGACCGGTGTCCGTGAGCTCCGCCTGGTCGTCACCGCCGACGACTACGAAGAAGCCCTGCGTTTCTACCGAGACGTCCTCGGCCTCGAGCAACGGGCGGCGTTCGCGTCCGAGGGCGGCCGGGTCACGATCCTCGAGGCCGGCCGGGCCACGCTCGAGATCACCGATCCGCCGCACGCCGAGTTCATCGACTCCGTCGAGGTGGGCAGGCGCGTCGCCGGGCACATCCGCGTGGCGTTCGAGGTGACCGACGCCGAAGGGGTGACCCGCACGCTGGAGGCGGCCGGGGCCGAGGTGGTCGCGGAACCCACGCGCACGCCGTGGAACTCGCTCAACGCCAGGCTGCGAGCGCCCGCCGGGCTGCAGCTGACGCTGTTCGAGGAGCTGGGCGAGTAGATGACGATCTCCGCTGCCGGGTACCGCGACCTCGCGAACCGGGACGTGCTGGCGTGCGCCGTGGTGACGGTCGCCGCGAAGCTGCCGATGTCGATGACGCCGCTGATGATGGTGTTCCTGACCAGGGGACTGCCCGGCGGGTACGTGCTGGCGGCGTCGCTCGTCGCGGTCTACGTGCTGGGGGAGGTCCTCGGCGCCGCGCTGCTCGGGTTGTTCCTCGACCCGTCCCGGATGCGCGGGCAGCTCTCGGTCGGGCTGGTCGTCGGGGCGGCGGCGTTCACGACGCTGGCGCTGACCCAGAACGTGACGGTGCTGGCGATCGCGGCGTTCGTCGCGGGCGCCGGTCCGTCGACGACGCCCGGCGGGCTGCGGGCGATGCTGCTCGGACTGGTGCCGGACTCCCTGGTGCCCAAGGCGATGGGCTTCGACGCCATGATCACGCAGGTGGTGTGGGCGGTGGCGCCCGCACTGGTCACCGTGCTGGCGTTGAGCGTCGACCACCGCGCGCCGGTCGTGGTGTCGGTCAGCCTCGTCGTCGTGGCGGCGTGGCTCGTGTTCATCCTGCCGCGCGGGCACGTGACGTCGCGGTCCGGCACGGCGAAGGTGCGCGTGGTCGCGTCGGCGTGGCCGATCTACCTCGTCAGCGCGGCGGCTCTGGCGCAGCTCGCGGTGGCGGAGCTGGTGCTGCCCGCGTTGCTGGAGCACCGGGGGATCGGCATCGGCTGGACCGGGCCGCTGCTCACCGGGTTCGCGGCGTGCAGCGCGCTGGGCGCGGTGCTGTACGGGCTCAAGCCGTGGCCCGGCACGTTCCGCACGCAGGGGCTGGTGCTGCTCGTCGTGACGGCGACCTGCGTCGGCGCGCTGGCGCTCTTCCCGAACCTGCCGGGCATCGCGGGCGCGCTGCTCGCGGCCGGGCTGTTCCAGTCCGGTGTGCTGGTGACCCGGAGCCTCGCGCTGCGCGAACGGCTCCCGATCGGCGCGCACGCGGCAGGGTTCTCGATGATGTACGCGGTGACCGGCGCGGGCTACGGCCTCACGGCGGTCGTCGCCGCGTGGGCGATGGACGTCGGCTCGCCGGTCTGGGCGGTGTTCGGCGGCGTCGCCGTCACCCTGGTCCTGACAGCGATCAGCGCGGCTGCCGAACGCCGGCAGCCGCGCTGATCTGGGTGGGAACTCCTACCCGCGGTAGAAGTTGCCCTGGGTCTGCACGTTCAGCTCGTCCGTGCGGAACAGCTTCGCGACGAACGTGCGCGGGTCGCGCATGTCGATGACGTCGAAGCCGCGGCCCATCTCCGAGGAGTAGATGTAGCCGTTGTACCAGTAGGTCGACCACGTGCCGCCGGTCACGCCGTTCGGCATCGCGCCACGCTCGAAGAAGCCGATCTCACGCGGCTTGTTCGAGTTGGTGAAGTCCCACACCGAGATGCCGCCCTGGTACCAGGACTGCACCATGATGTCCTTGCCGGGCACCGGGATCAGCGAACCGTTGTGCGCGACGCAGTTCTCCGTGTCGCCCTGCATGCGCGGGATCTTGTAGTAGGACTTGAACACCAGCTTGCGGTCCTTGCCCTTGCCCACGATGTCGTAGATGCCGTTGGCACCGCGCGTCGGACCGATCTTCTCGTTGCAGGTCGCGGCGCCACCGCCACCGAGCTCGTCGGTGAAGACGACCTTGGCGCCGTTGTTGTTGAAGGTGGCCGAGTGCCAGAACGCGAAGTTCGCGTCGTCCTGCACGCGGTTGATCTCGACCAGGTTCTCCCGGTCGGAGATGTCCCACAGGACGCCGTCACCCATGCAGGCGCCGGCCGCGAGGTCGATCTGCGGGTACACGGTGATGTCGTGGCAACCGGAGGTCGCGCTGACGTAGCCGGTCTCGATGGTGCCGGTGCGGCCCTGGTTGCCACCGTCCGGGAACACCACGGGCGCCTTGAGCAGCGAGGCCTGGGCCGGGTTCTTCACCGGGACCTTGACGATCGAGATCTTGTCGTGCGGCGGCTGGCAGTCCGGGAACGTGGCGTTGGGCGAGTACGACGAGACGTAGAGGTACACGTCCTTCTTGTTCTTGCCCGGGACCAGCGTGTGGGTGTGCGAGCCGCAGGCGGTCTCGACGGCCGCGACGTACTTGGGGGCGGCCTTGTCGCTGATGTCGAAGACCTTGATGCCCTCCCACGACTCCTTGATCGTCGCGGACTGGGACACGCTGGTGCACGAGTTGTCGCTGCGCGACGAGTCGGTCGACAGGAACAGCAGGTTCCCGTACACCGAGATGTCGTTCTGCGAGCCCGGGCACAGGACCTGCGACTTGATCGTCGGCTTCTTCGGGTTGCGGATGTCGTAGATGACGAAGCCGTCGTAGTTGCCGACGAACGCGTAGTTGTCCTGGAACGCGATGTCGGTCTGCGTCGAGCTGAGCGGAGCCTGCTTGTCCAGGTGCGCGACCGGGACCATGTTGCGGCTGCGCGAGATCTCGTCGGCGCCGGGGAGACCGTCGACCGCTTCCGCCTGCGCTTCGAGCTGTGCCTCGGTCAGCCCCTTGCCGTCGGCGGGCAGGTCGGGCTCGGCGAGCGCGGGCGCGGTCAACGTCGACAGCGTCAGCGCGAGCGCCCCCAGAACCGCCAACGGCGCTCTGCGCCGCCGGGTCGTTGCGCGTGAAGTCACTGCTGTACCCCCTCGGTACGGGTTGGTGGAGGGGAGTATGACCCCTTCGCCTTGCTAAGGGCCAGCATCTTTCGGAGGGATCTGAACTTTGTCCGCACGAGGGAGACCGGACAACGGAGTCGATCACCTGTTCGACCGGGTCGTGCCCGGGAGTGCCCGTTCGCGGGCGGGCGAACTGTATTGTCCGGGCATGCGCTCTCCGGTTCTGGTCGTCGTGGCGGCGTTCGCCCTGCTGGCAGGCTGTTCGTCGGAGCCCGCCGCGGCTCCGGTCATCGCACCGGACACACCCGGGGGGTCGGCGCCGACCGTCGCGCCCTCGGACGTGAGCGCCAGGGTCGCGCCGCCGCCGAACGACGCCGACCGCCAGTACGTGGCGATGATGATCGCCCACCACGAGCAGGCGCTCGCGATGACCAGGTTCGCGCCCGACCGCGCCGAGAACGCGACCGTGAAGGGCCTCGCGGACCGCATCCGGTTCAGCCAGGAACCCGAGATCGGCGCCATGAAGCAGTGGCAGCGCACGTTCAACGCGATCGGCACGCACGGCGACCACTCGTCGATGCCGGGCATGGCCACCCAGGACCAGCTCAACGCCCTCGGCGCGGCGCGGGGCAAGGACTTCGACCGGATGTTCCTGGAGCTGATGGTCAAACACCACGAGGGTGCGATCAAGATGGCGACGGACGTGCGCGGGGCGGGCACCAACGTCCAGGTCGAGGAGATGGCGGACGACGTGGTGGCCACGCAGTCCGACGAGATCAACCGGATGAAGGCGCTGCTGGCGACCCTGTGAGCCGGGCGCGGGCCTTCGCGGCGTCGGCGTGGCCCAGGCGTTCGCAGATCTCGAGCGCCTGCTCCCACGCCTGCCGCGCTTCGCGGGTCTCGCCGGTCGCGGCGTGGGTGTCGCCGAGGTTCACGAGCGTGGTGGCGATCTCCAGCTCTTCGCCGATGGCGGTGAACACCTCCAGCGACTCGCGGTAGTGCGCGATCGCGCCGGCGAAGTCGCCGACGTGGTGCAGGTTGTAGGCGATGCTGTCGAGGGTGCTCGCCTCGCCGAGCCGGTCGCCGCACTCGCGCAGCAACGGCAGCGCCGCGCGGCAGTGGTCGAGGGCCTTCGCCCGGTCGCCGAGCCTGCCGACGTACCAGCCGACCTGGTTCATCGAGCCGCCCAGACCGGAGACGTCGCCCGCGCGTGCGCTCAGCTCGACGGCACGTTCGGCGTGGTGCAGCGCGCCCACCAGATCGCCCTTGGTCTCCCGGTAGAACGCGTAGTTGCGGTGCACGCGGATCTGCCCGTCGAGGTTGCCCGTGCGTTCGTTGAGGCGCATCGCCTCGATGAGGTGCGACTCGGCGGCGGCCAGGTCGTCGAGCCGGTGTTCGACGTGGGCGAGCAACTGGTGCAGCAGCGCCTGGGCCCGCTCGTCCCGCAGGCGTCGCGCCGGCTCCAGCGCGCCGTGCAGCAGAACCGCCGAGCGGTGCCAGCGGCCGGTGATGTCCATGAAGTTGCTCACGCACCAGATGAGCTGCCAGGCGTGCCGGTCGAACCCCGTCACCACCGCGAGCTCGCACAGCGTGGTCACCACGTCGACCTCGGCCTCGAACCACCGCCGTGCCCCTTCGTGGCCGTGCACGGTTTCGGCGACGACTCCGCCGGCGGGCACGCCGGTGTCGACCGAGGTGAGGAACCGGTGCAGCTCGACGGCGGCCGTGGCGCCGCTGTGCAGGTAGTGGTCGAGCAGCCGCCGCAACGCCTCGCGGCCTTCGGCTTCACCGACCAGGTCGCGGGCGTGTGCGCGGACCAGGTCGTGCAGGACGAAGCGGTCGCCGGCCTCGGTGACCAGGTTGGCGGCGACGAGCTCGGCGAGCGCGGGCGTCGTGCCCGCGAGGCTCCTGGCGGCCGCCGCCGACACGTCCGGTCCGGGGTGGACACCCAGCAGTCGGAAGAGGCGTTGCGCCGCAGGCGAAAGGCGTTGGTAGGACCAGTCGAACACCGAGCGGACGCTCGTCGTCTCCTCGCCGGTGTCGAGGAAGTCGAGCACGTCGTCGTCCGCGAAGTCGTCGGCCAGCGCCGTGAGCGAGTGCTGCGGGTGGGCGCGGGCGGCCACGATCGCGAGGGCGAGGGGGAGTCCGCCGCAGCGTGCGGCGAGCCGGGAGAGCGCCTCGGGCTCGGAGGTGGCGCGGGCGCCGATGCGGTGGGCGAGAACCTCTTGCGCCTCCGACTGGTCCATCACGTCGATGCGCACTCTCGTGATGCCGTCGAGGTCGTCCATGCGGTTGCGGCTGGTGATGACGACGCGGCAGGCCGGGTCGTCCGGCAGCAGCGGGCGGACCTGGTCGGCGTCGCGGGCGTTGTCGAGCAGGAGCAGCATGTTCTTGCCGCGCAACAACCTCCGGTACAGCCGCGCCTGTTCGTGGGTGTCCGCGGGCAGGTTCTCCGGTGGCACGCCGAGTGCGCCGAGGAAGCTCCGGATGGTCTCCTCGGGCCGTGCGGGTGCCGTGGGGTCGAAACCGCGCAGGTTCACGTGCAGCTGCCCGGCGGGGAAGTGGGTCTCGTTCGCCCACCGCAGCGCGAGGGTGGTCTTGCCGGCGCCGCCGACACCGCTGAGCAGGGTGACCGGGCCGCAGTGGCGCAGCGCGGCCAGTTCGCGGTCACGACCGGCGAACTGGGCCGGCGGGGCGGGGATCTGGCGCGGCACCGGGACGAGCGCTTCGACGGCCCGGCGTTCGCGGCTGAGGTCTTCCGCGACCGCCCGGACCACGTCGATGCCCTCGAACGGGTCTCCGCGCCAGAGCGCGAGGGCCTCGGCGTACCGGCTCTGGGCGCGCAGCGAGCGGAAGTCGAGCAGGTCGGAGTCGGTGACGTGCGCGAGGTAGCCGCTCTCGTGGGTGCGGATCAGGTCCACCCCGCCCAGCGCGCGCCGCAGTCTGCTGATGGCGGTGCGCAGGGCGCGGGTGTCGCCCAGCTCGTGCAGCGGGACGACCTCGTTCGCGCGGGCGACGAGGATCGCCAGCAGGTCCCTGCCCCGGCCTGCGGGCAGCGCGATCGGCCTGCCGCCCACCTCGGCCGCGAGCGGGCCGAGCACCAGGAAGCGGACGTCCCCCACGCGGGGGAGTATCGCCTACACCTCGGCGCGCTGCTGCGGCAGCACCAGGTCCTCGGCGTGCTGGAACGTCTCGACGGCGTTGCCCGTGACGTGCCGCGCGATGCCGCGGTTGCGCTTGTGCGCCTCGCGGAACGAGTCGGACGCGACCCAGGCGCGGAAGTGCTCCTCGGACTCGAACTCGTTGACCGACACGTACGGCTGGTCGTCCTTCGTGGGCTTGAGCAGCGTGCTGCGCAGCAGGCCGGGGACGCCGGGCAGGTACGTGCGCATGTTGTCGCGGAAGTGGGCCTCGAACTCCTCTGCCCGGTCGGCAGGGACGAACAGGCGGTTCGTCGCGATGAACATGGGGCCCTCCTGATTCCGACGCTGTGTCGGGAACTATTCCAACTCCCCGTCGGGAAATCAAGCGCGATACGATTCCGGTGTGCCGAGGATCAGCGCAGACACCGTGGCGGAGCACCGCGCCAACCGGTTGCGCGCCCTGCTGGACGCGGGGCGGGACATCGTGGCGACCGGGGGTGCGGAGGCGCTGACGCTCGCGTCGCTCGCCCGGCGCGTGGGCCTGTCGCGGCCGAGCCTCTACGAGTACTTCCGCTCGCGCGAGGAACTGGTCGCGGCGATCGTGTCGGACGCGCTGCCGGAGTGGGCGGACAAGCTGGAGGACGCGGTCAACGGGGCCTCGTCCGTGCCGGACAAGATCGAGGCGTACCTGCGCGCGGAGCTCGCGATCATCACCGACGGCAGCCACGGGGCCGTGGTGGCCCTGTCCGCGCACGCGCTGCCGGACTCGTCGCGCGAGCAGATCAGGGCCGAGCACGAACGGTTGCTGGCACCGCTGGTCGGTGTCTTCACGACGGCCGGTGTGCAGCGCGCGCACCTGCGGGCGATGCTCGTGCACGCGATGGTCGAGGCGACGTCGCGGATGATCACGCCGGGGCGCACCGAGCACAACGAAGCCGTCATCCAGACGTTGCTCGACCAGGTGGTGCACGGGCTGGACAAGCCCATCAGCTGAAGGGCACCACCTCGCCGTGGCGCACCAGTTCGCCGTAGTGCCGCGGTTCGGGCGGGTTCAGGGCGAGGTCCAGCACCGCGGTCGCGGCCTGGTCCGGGGTCGGGGCGGTGCTGACGTCCCACCACAGCGCGGAAGTCGGCGTGTTGATCATTCCTGGGCACACGGCGGCGATCAGGATGCCCCTCTCGAGGTCCGCGTCTCGCCGTTGGGCGGCCAGGATGCGCACGGCGGCAACTTGGCCGATCTTCGACGGGATGTTCACGAAGCCCGGCCACGCCCCGGTGCGCCGGTCCGCGACCTCGTCACGCCAGCGAGCGACCTGCTCGTCGATTTCGTCCAAAGTGGATGGAGCGGTGAACCTCCGGTGCAGCACCGGGGCCAGGTGGTGCAGGGTGCCGAGCGAGCTGGCGACGACGAGCAGCTTCCCGCCGTCGTTCAGCAACGGGGCGAACGCCCGCAGAAGCCTTGTGGTGCCGTGGTTGTTGACCTGGACGTACTCGTCGATGAACGCCCGCGGGTCGTCGTCGGGGCCGATGAGCATCACGGCGTTGCCGATCACGACGTCGATCCCGCCGTGCCGCCGCGCGATCTGCTCGGCGAGTTCCCGCGCCGCGCCGGGGTCGGCGACGTCGAACAGCGCGCCGCGAACCTCGGCTCCACCCGCGGGCGCGGCCTCGGCGGCGGTCGCCACGCGGCTCGCGTCGCGGCCGGTGAGGTAGACGGTGTCCGACGGCCCCAGACGCCGCGCGAGCCCGTGGGCCAGCGCGAGTCCGAGCCCCTGCGTGGCTCCGGTGACCAGTGCGACCGCCACGGGTCAGGCCTTCGCGAGGAGGGTCTCGAAGCGCGCCCACGGGCGGGCGGCGGTGCTGGTGGATTCGAACTCTGTTGCGATCATGCCTCCACGCTAGGGTCGCCGGGGGTATGCGGGTAGCGAGAGTTGCTCAAGCCGGGTATGCGGAGATGTCATGGCCTTCACGGATGCGTCGCTGGTCGCCCTGAGGGTGTTCCGCGAGGTGGCGGAGCGCGGCACGCTGACCGCGGCAGCGACGGCGCTGGGGTACACGCAGTCGGCGGTCTCGCGGCAGGTCGCGGCGCTGGAGCGGGCGGCGGGCGTGGAGCTGCTGGAAAGGCGGCACGACGGCGTGCGGCTCACCGCCGCCGGGCGGCTCGTGCTGCGGCGGGCGGCGGTCGTCGTCGACGAGATCGACGCGGGGACCCGTGAGCTCGCGGGGCTGCCGGACGACGAGAGCACGGTCCGGCTCGGCTGGTTCGCGACGGCGGGCGCGTGGCTGGTCCCCCAGGCGCTGATGGCGCTCGGACGGACGCATCCGTCGATCACCGTCATCACGCGCGAGGGGAACACACCGGCGCTGGTGCGCGCGCTGCGTGCGGGCACGTTGGACGTCGCACTCATCGCGTCGGCACCGCCGTTCCGCGCGCCTGACGACGAGACGCCCGCGCTGGAGGTCGACACCCTGGTCGAACGCAGCCTGCGCGTGGCTGTCCCGGCCGGGCACCCGTTGTCGCGCAACGACTACATCGACGTCGAGGACCTGCGGGGCCAGCGGTGGATCTCCGGACCCGGCGACCCCTGGGTGATGGGGGTGTGGCCGGGGCTGGACGAACGGCCGGTCGTCGCGCACACCGCCCGCGACTGGCTGGCGAAGCTGCAGCTCGTCGCGGCCGGGTTCGGCATCACCACGATCCCCGCGTCACTGGTCGCCGTCGCGCCCGCCGGTGTGCGGGTCCTGCCGGTGCGGGGCGGGCCCGCCGAGCAGCGCCGCGTGCTGCTCGCCCGCCTGCCCGGACCGCTGCCCGAACCGGTCGCGCGTCTGGCCGCCGCCCTGCGCGCCGTCGTCGTGGAGACCGGGTAGCGGCATCAACCGATCGGTTGACCCAGGTGGGACTCGTCGTTCGATGATCCGGCGCCGTCGTTCCGGCGAGGCTTGGCGCATGGCAATCATCGAAGTGCGCGACCTCGGGAAGCGCTACGGGCCCCGCGTCGCGGTGGACTCGGTGTCGTTCGAGGTGGCCGAGGGGGAGATCTTCGGCGTCCTGGGGCCGAACGGGGCGGGCAAGACGACGACGGTCGAGTGCGTGGCGGGGCTGCGGACGCCGGACCGGGGCAGCGTCGCGGTGCTGGGGAAGCGGCCGGCCGACGTGCGGGCCGCGATCGGCGTGCAGCTGCAGGCCTCCGAGCTGCCCGAACGGATGCGGGTCGGCGAGGCGCTGTCGCTGTTCTCGTCGTTCTACCCGTCACCGGTCAACTGGTCCGGGCGGCTGGGGCTCACCGAGCACCTGAAGGCGGAGTTCGGGCAGCTGTCCGGCGGGTTGAAGCAGCGGCTGTCGATCGCGCTGGCCCTGATCGGGTCGCCGCGGGTCGCGGTCCTGGACGAGCTGACGACCGGGCTGGACCCGCGGGCGCGCCGCGACACGTGGTCGGTGATCGAGGAGGTGCGGGCGGCCGGCGTGACGATCCTGCTGGTCACGCACTTCATGGAGGAGGCGGAGCGGCTCTGCGACCGGGTGGCGGTGTTCCGCGACGGGCGGATCGTCGCGCTGGACACGCCCTCCGCGCTGGTGTCGCGCGTGGACTGTGCGGCGCGGGTGCGGTTCGTGCCGTCGGACTCCCTGGACCTGTCCGCGCTGCGGGCGCTGCCGGAGGTCACCGAGGTGACGTCGGTGGGCGAGCAGCTCGTCGTCAGCGGTTCGCAGGACCTGCTGCACGCGGTGACTTCCTTCCTGGCGCGCAAGCACGTCGTGGCGCGCCATCTGCGCGTCGACCAGCTCTCGCTGGACGACGCCTACGTCGAGCTGACCGGGGGTAGCGGTGCTGAAGATCGTTGAGGTGGAGGCGCGGCTGTTCCTCCGCGACCGGCTGAACTCGTTGTTCGCCGTGGTGTTCCCGAGCGTGCTCCTGCTCGTGCTGGGGGCGGTTCCGGCGTTGCGGACGCCCGCTCCGGAGTTCGGCGGCCTGCGGTTCATCGACGGGTACCTGTCGTCGCTGGTCGTGTTCACGCTGGGGTTCATCGGGTTGCAGCGCGTGCCGGCGGTCGTGGCGACCTACCGGGAGAAGGGTGTGCTGCGGCGGCTGTCGACCACTCCCATGAGCCCGGCGCGGTTGCTCGTGGGCCAGATGGTGGTCAACTTCGCCGCGGTGATCTTGTCGGTGCTGCTGACTATCGTGGTGGCGTACGTCGTTTTCGGCGTCGACCTGCCTCACCACCCCCTGGGCCTGGCGTGTGCCCTGGTGCTGGGAGGCGCCGGGACGTTCGCGCTGGGCCTGGTGATCGCCGCTCTGGCCCCCACCGCGCGGGCGGCCGGCGGCTGGGCGGCGGCGGTGTTCATGCTGCTGATGTTCCTCGGTGGCGTGTACCTGCCGCGGTTCATGCTGCCCACAGCGATCCAGGCGATCGGCTCGTACACGCCTCCCGGTGTGGAGGCGCTGCACCAGGCGTGGCTCGGCACCGCGCCGGACTGGAGGCATCTCGCGATCATGGGGCTTGTGAGCCTCGTGGCGGGTACCGTCGCGGCCAGAACGTTCCGCTGGGAGTAGCTCGTGGACATGGCCGCGCTGGACAGGTGGGAGCGCAGACTCACCTCGATCGCCCACGTGATCCCGTACTTCGTGCTGACCGTGACCACCGTGGTGTACTCGATCTTCACCACGCACCCGGCCTCGGAGCGCTGGTTCACCTATGGCGTCGTGGCGTTCGGTTACGCGTGGATGGTGTGGTGGTTCACGCTGCATCCCGCGTGGCACAAGCGCACGGAGCTCATGGCCGTGTTCATCGGTGGCATGGTCGTGTTCTACGCGGTGCTGGGCCTGCGCGATCACTGGTTCGGCGCGGTGTCGTTCGCGGTCTACCTCTTCGCGAGCGAGGTCCTGCGCGGCCGCTGGATGTTCTTCGTCGTGGCGATCACCGCCGCGCTGGCGACGCTGTCGTTGTTCGGCGGCTACCCGCCCGAGGGCGCGGAGGCGGCCTTCTGGCTGCTGCTGCTCATCTTCGTGGTGGTGGCGTGCACGTTCACGTACGTCGGCCACGTGACGACCGAGCAGTCCCGCCTGCGCAAGGAACTGCTGGAGGAGAACGAGGGCCTGCACGCCCAGCTCCTCGTGCAGGCGCACGAGGCGGGTGTGCAGGACGAACGCCACCGCCTGGCCGGGGAGATCCACGACACCCTGGCCCAGGGCCTGGCGGGCATCATCACGCAGCTGTCGGCGGCCACCCCCGCCGACTGGGAGCGCCGCGTGGCGGTGGCCACCGGCCTGGCCCGCACGAACCTGACCGAGGCCCGCCGCTCGGTGCACGCCCTGCGCCCGCCGGCCCTCGACTCCGCCGCGCTGCACGAGGCGCTGGACGAGGTGGCCGCGGGCTGGTCGGCGCTGAACGGCGTCCCGGTGTCGGTGACGCTGACCGGCTCCGTGCGCGAAACGCACCCGGAGGTGGAGGTCGCGCTGCTGCGCACGGCGCAGGAAGCCCTCGCCAACGTGGCGAAGCACGCCTCGGCCTCGCGGGTGGGGCTGACCCTGTCCTACATGGAGGACGTGGTGACGCTCGACGTGCGCGACGACGGCGTGGGGTTCGACCTCACCGTGCCGTCGCCGGGCTTCGGGCTGCCCGCGATGAGGCACCGGGTGCACCGGCTGTCGGGGGCGTTGTTCGTGGAGTCGGAGCCCGGGGCGGGGACGGCGATCTCGGCTCGGGTGCCGGCGTGAGGTGGTGGATGGGGTGGTGGATGGGGTGGTGCGCTGTGAGTGGCTGGCTGGAGTGCGTCGTGCGGGGGAGTGATCGCTCGAGGTGCGCGTCGGGTGCGGCTGGGCGCTTCGGGGTGGTCGCGTGATCCGGCTGGTCATCGTCGACGACCACCCGGTCGTCAGGGACGGTCTGCGCGGCATGCTCTCGTCGGGCGACTTCGAGGTGGTGGGCGAGGCGGCCTCGGGGGACGAGGCGGTCGCCGTCGTCACGGCCGTGTCGCCGGACGTGGTGCTCATGGACCTGCGCATGCCGGGCTCGGACGGCGTGTCGGCGATCGAACGGCTGCGCGGCCACCCGTGCCGCGTCCTGGTGCTCACCACCTACGACACGGACCGCGACGTGCTGCCGGCCATCAAGGCGGGCGCCACCGGTTACCTGTTGAAGGACACGCCTCGCGATGAGCTGCAGCGCGCGATCCGTGCGGCGCACTCGGGCGAGGCCGTGCTGTCGCCCGCGGTGGCCACGAGGCTGCTGGGGCAGGTGCGGGAGCCCGCGCTGGAGCCGTTGTCGGCGCGCGAGCTCGACGTGCTCGCACTGGTGGCGAAGGGGACCACGAACCGGGCGGTGGCGGCGGCGCTGTTCATCAGCGAGGCGACGGTGAAGACGCACCTGCTGCACGTCTACGCGAAGCTGGGCGTCTCGGACCGGGCGGCGGCCGTCGCGGTGGCGTACGAGCGCGGGCTGCTCAAGGTGGGGCGGGAGAGCTGAGGGCGCCGGAGAGGCGGCCGGCCCGCACGGGTGCCGGCCTGCGCGTCGTCTGCTGCGCGGGGCTGAGGGACCCCCGCGGCGGGACCACTTCGGGTGGTCCCGCCGCTGCGGCAACTCCCCCTTGCCGGTGGCACCCCCCCGATGCCACTTCCCTCACCCCTCGTGATGTAGGAACGCGCGCCAGTCCCCGAGATACGAGATGTCCCGGATGTCACCCGATCGGAGCAACGGTTCGACCACCGCGTCGCGCAGCACGGTGGCCAGGGCGGCGCTGCCGTCCTCCAGTTCGATGACGCCGATCTCCAGTTCGGCGGGCTCGGCGGGGACGAGGTGGTCGCGCAGGACCTTCAGCGGCAGGTCGTAGAGCTCACCCACCACCGAGGCCGAGCCCGACTCGTGCATCGCGGGGAACTGGTCCCGCACCGAGAAGTACCGGTACTTCGGCGCACTGCGCGCCCGGCACACCATCGGAGTGCCCTGCAGCTGCGGGTGCAGCGGTCCGCCCCTCATGCCGCCGCCGTTGAGGAAGATCAGTGCCATGGCTCTCCAGGGTCCGGTGGATGGGGGAGGACAGGTCCGACAGCGGCAGGCCCGTACCGCCGTGCCGCAGGGCCACCAGCTCGGCGGCGATGGAGACGGCGGTCTCGGCCGGGCTGCGGCCGCCGAGGTCGAGGCCGATGGGCGAACGGAGCCGGGCCAGTGCGGCCTCGGGAACGCCTTCGGCACGCAGGTGGGCCAGGCGCTCGGCGTGCGTGCGGCGGGAACCCAGCGCGCCCACGAACGCCAGCGGGCGGGACAGGGCCTCCACGAGCACCGGGACGTCGAACTTCGGGTCGTGGGTCAGCACGACGACGGCGGTGGAGGCGTCGGTGTGGGTGGCGGCGAGGTAGCGGTGCGGCCAGTCGACGACGACCGAGTGCGCCGCGGGGAAGCGTTCGGGCGTCGCGAAAACGGGGCGCGCGTCGCACACCGTCACGTGGTAGCCGAGGAAACGGCCCACTTCGGCGACGGCGGCGGCGTGGTCGATGGCGCCGAACACCAGCAGGCGCGGAGGCGGTGTCCACGACTCGGTGAACACCCGGCCCTCCGCCTCGAAGCGGACCGAGACCGGGTGCCCGGCGACGGAGGCCTCGAGAGCCGCGCGCAACGACGGCGTGTCGCGCTGCACCAGCACGTCCAGCGACCCGCCGCAGGTCAGGCCGACGGCGAACGCGGTGTCGTCGGAGTAGCCGAACGTCGCCAGAACGGGCTCGGACGTCGACAGCACCTGGCACGCGAGGTCGTACACCTCGGCCTCCACGCACCCGCCGGACACGCTGCCGGCCACCTGGCCCGACGGGCCCACGGCCATCGCGGCGCCGACCGGCCGGGGCGCGCTGCCGCGCACAGCCACCACCGAGGCGACCGCGAACCGGTCCCACGACAGCAAAGTCGAAGCGAGGTCACGCATCGAGCCCTCCTCGGAACGGGGGCCCGGCCGGGTGGCCGCCGGCCGGGCCACGCGGTCACCTGCCGCTGATCAGGTCCACGCCGAAGTACACGGCGAACATCAGCGCGAGGCCGGTCATCAGCCAGCCGGGCCAGCGGCCCTTGCAGACGCGCAGCACGACGTAGGACACGAGGCCCGCGCCGATGCCGTTGGTGATGGAGTAGGTGAACGGGATGATGGCGATGGTCAGGAAGACGGGGATCGTGTAGTCCGTTTCCTGCCAAGGGATCCGGCGGATCTGGGTCATCATCAGGCCGCCGATCACCACCAGCGCCGGAGCCGCGGCCTGGGCGGGCACGACCGTCGCGAGTGGTGTGAAGAGCAGCGCCACCAGGAACAGCCCGCCGGTCACCACCGAGGCCAGGCCGGTCCGGGCGCCTTCGCCGACGCCCGCGGCCGACTCCAGGAACACGGTGTTCGGGGCGGACCCCGTGACGCCGCCGGCGATCGCGCCGGCGCCGTCGACCACGAGGATCCGGCCCATGCCCTCGACCTTGCCGTCCCTGGTCAGGCCCGCCTCGTCGGACACCGACGTGATCGTGCCCATGGCGTCGAAGAACCCGGACAGCACCAGCGTGAACAGGAAGACCGTCGCCGCGACCACGCCCGCCGACACGAAGCCGCCGAACAGGTCCACGCGCCCGAGGAGACCGAAGTCCGGTGAGCTGACGACCGAAGACGGCAGGGTCGGCGTCACGAGGCCCCAGCCGGAGACGTCGAACACCGCGTTCACGACGACCGCGACGGCCGTGGCCCCGACGATGCTGATCAGCACGGCACCCGGCACCCCGCGCGCCATCAGGACGATCATCAGCAGCAGGCCGAGGCAGAAGATCGCGATCGGCCAGCCGCTCAGGTGGCCGTCCACGCCCATCCGCACCGGCACCGCCGACCCGGCGGCGTCCGGCGTGCGCGTCACGAAACCGGCGGAGACCAGGCCCACCAGCGCGATGTAGAGCCCGATGCCGACGGTGATCGCGATCTTCAACGGCTCCGGGATCGCGGTGATGATCCGCTCGCGGACCCCGGAAGCGGCCATGACCACGATGCAGACGCCTTCCAGCACCACCAGCCCGAAGGCCTGCGCCCACGTCATGGCCGGCGCCATCTGGAACGCCACCACGCCGTTGACGCCGAGGCCCGCCGCCATCGCGAGCGGCGCGTTGCCGACCAGTCCCATGAGGACGGTCATGACGCCCGCGGCCAGCGCGGTCGCCGTGGTGATCTCGGCGGTGGTGAGCTCGGCGCCGGTGATGTCGGCGGACGCGCCGAGGATCAGCGGGTTCAGCAGCACGATGTACGACATCGCGACGAACGTCGTGATGCCACCGCGGACCTCACGGCCCAGGGAGCTGCCACGTTCGGTGATGCGGAAGAAGTGGTCGAGGACCGACGCCGGTTGTCGGCTCCGCAACTGTGTCATGGAGGACGGCCTTTCCCATGCCGGTGGGCGCGTTCCAACGCCGGAACGCGTTGGTGCGATGCAGCTCCGGTCAGCCAGTCGGGCTTGTGGCCTCTAGTAGTCGATACGGTTCGCGAGGGACGTCCACGCGGTGAACGGGGTGTTGTCCTCGCCGGTGGAGATCCGGTGCACGGGCAGGTCCCACTCGTCGCGGGGCCTGCTGAACAGCTCGTAGAACTCCCGGTCGTCGAAACCGGCCGCCGCCGCGTCGTGGCGGTCGGCGGCGTACACGACCTCGTCCACGCGCGCCCACAGCGCGGCGGACAGGCACAGGGGGCACGGCTCGCACGAGGAGATCAGCGTGCAGCCGGCCAGCTTGAAGTCGCCGAGCGCCCGGCAGGCGGCGCGGATCGCGACCACCTCGGCGTGCGCGGTGGGGTCGAGCGTCGGCGTCACCTGGTTCACACCGGTGGCGATCACCTCGCCGTCCCGGACGATCATCGCGCCGAACGGGCCGCCCCCGGAGGCCACGTTGCGGGTGGCCAGGTCGATGGTGGCGAGCAGATGTGCGTTCACAGCAGGGAGCTCCAGGAGGATCAGGTACCGGTGAGGTGTTCCGGGCGGACCGGGACGCGGGTGAGCGCCAGGCCGGTCGCCGCGCGGATCGCCGCCACGATCGCCGGGGTCGACGAGATGGTGGGTGGTTCGCCGACGCCGCGGATGCCGTACGGGGCGTGGGGGTCGGCGAGCTCGAGCACGTCGATGCTCATCGGCGGCATGTCGAGCACGGTCGGGATGAGGTAGTCGGTGAACGACGGGTTGCGCACCTTGCCGCCGGAGGTCTGGATCTCCTCCATCACCGCGAGGCCGAGGCCCTGGGCGGAGCCGCCCTGGATCTGGCCCACCACGGCCTGCGGGTTCAGCGCCTTGCCCACGTCCTGCGCGCAGTCCAGCGCCACGACGCGCACCAGGCCGAGGTCGACGTCCACGTCGACGACCGCGCGGTGGGCCGCGAAGCCGTACTGGACGTGCGCGTTGCCCTGCCCCGTCTCGGGGTCGATGGCCTCGGTCGCGCGGTGGCGCCACTCGGTGGTCTCGTCGATCACCTCGTCGCCGATGTCGGTGCGGCCGTCCAGGCGTGCCTTGACCAGCGCGCACGCGGCCTTCACCGCGCCACCGGTCACGTACGTCTGGCGCGAGGCCGAGGTCGAACCGCCGTTGCCGATCGTCGTGTCCATCGGCAGGACGGTGACGCGCTCGATGCCGAGCTCGGTCCGCACGATCTGCTGCATGATCGTCACCAGGCCCTGGCCGACCTCGCACGCGGCGGTGTGCACCGCGGCGGCCAGCTCGCCGTTGACCATCGAGACGCGCACCCGAGCGGTCGAGTAGTCGTCGTAGCCCTCGGAGAAGCAGATGTTCTTGATGCCGACCGCGTACCCGACACCGCGGACGACGCCCTCGCCGTGCGTCGTGTTCGAGACGCCACCGGGCAGCTCGCGGATGTCGGTCGAGGTGCCGGCGGGCAACGGCTTGTCCTGCACCAGCTTCAGCAGCTGCGCGACGGGCGCGGCCGAGTCGACCACCTGCCCGGTCGGCATCGTGGAGCCCTCGGTCATGGCGTTGCGGATCCGCACGTCGACGGGGGACATGCCCAGCGCCTCCGCCAGCTTGTCCATCTGGGACTCGTAGGCGAAACCCGCCTGCACAGCGCCGAATCCGCGCATCGCGCCGCACGGCGGGTTGTTCGTGTAGACGCCGTACGCGTCGACCGTGACGTTGTCGACCTCGTACGGACCGACACCCAGCGTCGCCGCGTTGGCCACGACAGCGGGAGTCGAAGAGGCGTAAGCGCCGCCGTCGAGGTACATCTTCGCCCGGACGTAGACGAGCTTGCCGCTGCGGTCGGCGCCGTGCTCGTAGTAGAGCACCGCCGGGTGCCGGTGCACGTGGCCGTAGAACGACTCCTCGCGGTTGTAGACCATCTTCACCGGCTTGCCGGTGTGCAGGGCCAGCAGGCACGCGTGCACCTGCATCGACAGGTCCTCGCGACCGCCGAACGCGCCGCCGACACCGGACAGCGTCAGCCGCACCCGCTCCTGCGGCAACCCCAGCGCCGCCGCGATCTGGTCGCGGTCGACGTGCAGCCACTGCGTCGCGATGTAGAGGTCCACCGAGCCGTCGGTCGCGGGCACCGCGAGCCCGGACTCCGGCCCGAGGAACGCCTGGTCCTGCATGCCGACCTCGTAGCGCCCGCTCACGACGACCTCGGCCGTGACGTCCTGCGAGCCCCGCCGGATCGGCACGTGCCGCACGAGGTTGCCGCCGGGGTGCAACGGCGTGTCGTCCACGGCCGTCTCCATGTCCACCACGGGTTCCAGCACGTCGTACGTCACGACGATCTTCTTCATCGCCCGCAGCGCGGTCTCGGGGTGGTCGGCGCCGACCAGCGCGACCGGTTCGCCCTGGTAGCGCACGACGTCCACGGCCAGCACCGGCTGGTCCTTGTGCTCCAGGCCGTACAGGTTGCGGCCGGGCACGTCCGAGTGCGTCAGCACCGCGTGCACACCCGGCACCTTCAACGCCTCGGTGATGTCCACCGACGTGATGCGGGCGTACGGGTGCGGCGAGCGCAGGGTCGCGCCCCAGATCATGTCCTCGTGCCACAGGTCGGAGGCGTAGGCGAACTCTCCGCGCACCTTCAGGTTGCCGTCCGGGCGCTGTGGTGACGTCCCGATGCCGCCCGAGACAGCGGACGTGAGCTCGGTGGGGGTGAGGGTCATCGCACAGCCTCCTGGAGCTTGGCACTGGCGGCGGAGAGGTCGCGCGCCAGCTCGTCGGTCGAGGCCGTCAGCAGGACTCCGTCCCGCACCACGACCTCACCGCCCACGACCAGCAGTTTCAGCGGCGGGGGAGTGCCGAGGACGAGTGCCGCCACCGGGTCCGCGATGCCCGCGTGGTCCAGGCCCGACAGGTCCCACACGGCGAGGTCCGCGACCTTGCCCGGCTCGATCGAGCCCAGCGAGTCCGCGCGGCCCAGCACCCGCGCGCCGCCCATCGTCCCCATCCACAACGCCTCGCGGGCGTTCATCGCGGCCGGTCCGCCGCGCTGACGTGCCTGGTGGAGCGCCGATCGCAGCTCGACGACCAGCCCGCCGTCCTCGTTGGACGCGGCGCCGTCGACACCGAGGCCGACCGGTGCGCCGGCGTCCAGCAGGTCGCGGACCGGCGCGATCCCGGTGCCCAGCCGTCCGTTGGACGTCGGGCAGTGCGCCGACCCGGTCGACGTGGCCCCGAGCCGCTTCACCGCGTCGGAGTTCAGGTGCACGGTGTGCGCGAGCCACACGTCCGGGCCCAGCCAGCCCAGTTGCTCGGCGTACTCGGTCGGCGTGCAGCCGTTCTCGGCCAGGCACTGCTCTTCCTCGTCCTTCGTCTCGGCGAGGTGCGTGTGCAGGCGGACGCCGTGCCGCCGCGCGAGAGAGGCCGCACCGGTCATCAGCTCCTTCGACACCGAGAACGGCGAACAGGGGCCGACGGCGACGCGGACCAGGGCGTCGTCCGCGGTCGAGTGGTGGTCGCCGATGGCCCGCTCGGTCGCGATCAGCGCGGCCTCGGTCTCCTCCACGAGGTTGTCCGGCGGCAGCCCGCCCTGGGACCGGCCGCGGTCCATCGACCCGCGGACCGCCTCCAGCCGGATCCCGATCCGCCGCCCCGCCGACACGAGCGCGTCGAACACGTCACCGCCGCCGGAGGGGAAGACGTAGTGGTGGTCGGCGGCGAGCGTGCAGCCCGTCAACGCCAGCTTGGCCAGGCCCGCGGACGCCGCCGCGTGCGTCACGGTGTCGTCGAGCCCGCGCCACACCGGGTAGAGGGTGGTCAGCCACTCGAACAGCGTGGCGTCGGTCGCGAGCCCGCGCGTCGCCCACTGGTAGAGGTGGTGGTGGGTGTTGATCAGGCCCGGGGTGACGAGGCACGACGACGCGTCGACGTACGTGTGCGCCTCGGAGGGCCGTGGGGCGGGACCAGAAGCGACGGAGGAGATCCGCCCGTTCTCGACCACCACGTGCCCGGACGCGTGCTCGGTCCCAGCCTCGTCCACAGTGGACACCGCACAGCGGTCGAGGACGATCATCGGCGCGACGCCGCCAGTCGCACGGCGTCCAGGATCTTCTCGTACCCGGTGCAGCGGCACAGGTTCCCGGCGAGCGCCTCGCGGATCTCCGGGTCGGACGGGTTCGGCACGCGGTCGAGCAGGTCGTGCGCCTGGACGACGAGACCGGGCGTGCAGAAGCCGCACTGCACCGCGCCCGCCTCGACGAACGCCTCCTGCACGGGGTCGAGCCGGTCGCCCTCGGCGAGCCCCTCGACCGTGCGCACCTCGCGGTCCTGCGCCTGCCCGGCCGCGACCAGGCACGCGCACACCGGCACGTTGTCGAGGTAGACCGTGCACGAACCGCACTCGCCCTGCTCGCAGGCGTTCTTCGACCCCGGCAGCCCGAGCCGTTCGCGCAGCACGAACAGCAGCGACTCGCCCTCCCACACGTCGTCGGCCTGGCGTTGCTCGCCGTTGACCGTCACGTTCACGCGCATGCCCGCTCCCCGTCGAGAAGTTCCTGCCAGGCCCAGCCCAGCGTCCTGCGTGCCATCACTGCCAAGGCGTGCTTGCGGTACGCCGCCGAGCCGCGCACGTCGTCGATCGGCGACGCGGCCCGCGAGACCAGTTCCCCGAACTCGCGCTTCACCGAGTCCAGCAACGGCTTCGGGTCGCGGAAGTCCAGCGCCGACGCCAGGAACTGCTCCGCCTCCGGCGCCCGCCGCGGCGTCGGCGCGGCCGACCCGACCGCCGCGCCGACGCGGTTCTCCCGCGGGAACAGCGAGATCGCGAACGAGCACACCGCGATCACCATGGCGTTGCGCGTGCCGACCTTCGAGAACTGCTGCGGCCCCTCGGCAGGCGTGAGGTGCACCGCCACGATCAGTTCGTCCTGCTCCAGGGCGTTGCGCTTCACGCCCAGGTAGAACTCGGCGGCCGGGATCATCCGCGTGCCGCGCACGGAGGCCACCTCGATGACCGCGTCCGACGCCAGCAGCACCGGGTGCGTGTCCCCGGCGGGGGAGGCGGCACCCAGGTTGCCGCCGACCGTGCCGCGGTTGCGGATCTGCGGCGACCCGACCGTGCGCGAGGCCATCGCGAGGCCGGGCAGCTGCGCGCCGAGCTCGTCGATGATGCGCACGTACGGCACGCCGGCACCGATCCGCAGCCCGTCGGACCACCGCCGCAGCTCGGGGACGCGGGTCAGGTCGAGCAGCGCGGCGGGCCTGCGGTGGTCGAAGTTCAGCTCCACCATCACGTCGGTGCCGCCGGCGATCGGCACGGCGTCCGGCCGCGAGGCCTTGAGCTCCAACGCCTCCGCGAGCGTCTCCGGTCGAAGGAAGTCCATCGTCAGCTACCTCGGTAGGTGGAGTAGGCGAACGGCGACAGCAGCAGCGGCACGTGGTAGTGCTGCGCGGGGTCGGAGTAGTCGAAGGTGAGCACGACCTCGGGGAAGAACGGCGCGGCCCGCGCGGTGTCGAACACCAGCCGGTAGACCCCGGCCTCCAGACCCTCACCCCATCCGGTGATCCGTCCGTCGGCGTCCGTCTCGGCGCTCGCCACCTCTGTCCCGTCGCGGCGCTGCAGCGACACGGCGATGCCCGTGAACGGCTTGCCGCGCGCCGCGTCCAGCACGTGCGTGGAGATCGTCACTCGCCCTCCCCTCCGGTTGTGAGCCAGTACACAGAGGCACGGCTGCCTTCCTCTACGGCAGAAGTACATGAATCGCCGGGCTCCTGCACAACGAGGATTTGTGCTTTCCTACAAACACGAATGGACGAAAGTGACCTGTCATGCTGTTGCTGCGGACGTTGCTGGGGATGCCGGAACTGCGCCTGAGCCTGCACACCGGTGAGGACCAGCTCGACCGCACGGTCACCCGCGTGTACGGAACGGAGCTGCCCGACCCCAGCCGGTACCTGTCCGGCGGGGAGCTCGTGCTCTCCGGCCTGCTCTGGCACCACGGCCCGCAGGACTCCGAGACGTTCGTCCGCTCGCTCGCCTCCGCGCGCGTCGCGGGCCTCGCCGCGTCCGAGACCGAGAACCGCGCGCTGCCGTCCGACCTGGTCGAAGCCTGCCTGCGCCACCACGTGCCGTTGCTCGAAGTGCCCGTCGACCTCTCGTTCGCGACCATCACCGAACGCGTCTCGATGGAGCTGGCCGGCCTCTCACGGCACCGCCGCCTGCTGAACGTCGTCGCCGAGGGCTCCGGCCTGTCCGCGCTGCTGCTGGCGGGCGGCCACGAGCTGAACGCGCCCTGCTGGGTGCTCTCCACCGCCGGCCGGGTCGTCGCGGGCGGCGCGCTGCCGGACCGCCTGACGCTCGTGAAGGAGTTCCTCCAGGCCGACCGGCTGCCGAAGACGGTCAGGGGCATGACCCTCGTGCCCGTCTCCGAACGCGGCGGCACCCGCCTCACCAGCTGGATCCTCGTCGTCGGCGGCCCGGTGCAGCAGGAGGCCGCCGCCGAGCTCGCGTCGCTGGTCGGCCTGGAACGCCTGCGCCAGGCCCAGGGCCGCCAGATCGAGAACCGCACCGCCGCCCCCTTGGTCTCCGCCGTCCTGAGCGGCTCGGCCGACCTCGAGTCCCGCCTCGCCGCCGCCGGCCTGGAACGAGCCCGCCTGCGCGTCATCAGCGCCGTGACGTCCGACCAGCGCACGGACCTCGCCGCAGCGGTGCTGGAGGAGACGCTGCCCCGGGCGCTGGTGACCCCCGTCGGCGACACCGTCTACGCCGTGGCGAAAGCCGGCGACTCACAACCCGACGACGTCCGCGAGGCGATGCGCGTGATGGAACCGGGCCTCGGCTCGTCCCGCGTGCTCGTCGGCATCAGCTCGCCGGTCGAGTGGCGCGGCCTGCGGGGAGCCGCGGAAGAGGCCGCGCACGCACGCCGCCTGGGCGAACGACGCGGCGGCCGCACGTGCGTGGTGGCGGGCGAGGAGATCGCACTGCACCAACTGCTGCTCGCGGGCGTGCCGGAGGAGCTGCGCACCTCGTTGCGCCGCCGCCTCCTCGGACCGGTCCTCGACTACGACGCCGAACACGGCTCGGACCTCGTCGGCACGCTGAAGGTGTTCCTCGACTGCTCCGGCTCGTGGACCGCGGCCGCCGCCCGGTTGCACGTCCACGTCAACACGCTGCGGTACCGGGTCGGCCGGGTCGAGGGACTGCTGGGCGTCGACCTCGCGGAGTTCGAGGCGCGCGTGGACCTCTTCCTGGCGTTGCAGGCGGGGTAGCTTGGGATGCGTGCCCTTCGGTTTCGTGAAGGCGCTCCTCCGGCCTTCCGCCCCGGTGTCCGACCATCGGCCGATAGAACGAATCGCGGCCGACCTCCGTCGTGTGCGCCGGGCACGGGCCTGCTTCGGGCCCGGCGTGTCGGCAGCCAAGAAGATCGGTGCTCGTCAGGCCTATGACGCGTTGCTCGTGCAGGCCTGCTCGGCGTTGGAGGTGGAGCACCGGCTGGACGCCCTGGCGGAGGGAGTGGACCGCGAGGTCGAGCGGTTCAGGGTCGAGGAACGACTGAGGAGCCTCGGGTTGTCACTCTGATGGCTGATACCGGTCGAGCCTTCAGGCTGATGCCGGAGGACCCCCGCGCTTCCTACCGTTCCCGCCATGAAGACCGCCGCTTTACTCGTGGGCCTGCTGCTGGCCGGAGCGACCGGCTGCGCGGCAGCGCCCAGCATCCGCGTGGTGGTCGAGGGGACCGGCACGACCGACCAGCTCACCTACACGTTCCCCGGCGAGGAGGAACGCACCCTGCGCAACCCCGACATGCCGTTCGAGCGCATCGGCAAGCGCAAGGGGCGGGTCGCCATCCGGCTGGAGGGCGTGCACGGCGAGCTCACGTGCAAGATCATCGTCAACGGGCGGCAGGTGCGGTCCTCGACGTCGAGCACGGGGGCCGCGCTCACGTGCGATCACTCTATGGCCGTCTGATGCAAGACGCGGAAAGACCGTAGCTTCAACGTGTCGGGGAGGTGCGGGTATGGGTGACGTGCTGGCCGGGGCCGCCACGGGGGTCATCAGGGGCAGGAACGACGTACCGCCGAGGTTCCGGCCTCCCGCGCCGCCGCGGCACTTCGTCGGCAGGGACGCCGAGCTGGACGCGATCCGGTCCGGGGTGACGCTGCTGCACGGCGCGGGCGGGGCGGGGAAGACCGCGCTGGCGCTGAAGTGGTTGTGGGAGCGGGGATCCGGTGATCAGCTGCACGTCGACCTCGGCGCGCACGACCTCGGGCGGGTGCTGAGGGCGTTCGGGCTCGGCGCCGATCCCGGCGAGGAGCAGGCGGTGTTCCGCGGGCTCGTCACGCGCCGGCAGTTCACCCTGTTGCTGGACAACGCGGACTCGGCCGAGCAGGTGACGCCGCTGCTGCCGGCGTCCGGCACGGTGCTCGTGACGAGCCGGTCGGAACTGGACCTGCCGCGGGCGCACGCCGTCGAGGTCGGGCCGCTCACCGACGACGGACGGCTCGGGCGGCTGCTCGACCTGTCCTATGTGGAGCTTCCAGAGCGGCAGGCGCGGCTCTACCGGTTGTGCGCGTGGGAGGCGGACGCGTTCGGCGTGCCGGTGGCGGCGGCGATCGCGGGGGAGTCCGAGTGCGACGTCGAGGACGCGCTGGACGACCTGGTGGAGAAGTCGTTGCTGACCGAGGTCGGCGATGACGCGTTCCGGTTCCACGACCTCGTGCGTGCTCATGCGCGCGCAAAGCGCTATCAATAGTAAAAAGCGCTCTCGGTCGTTTAACGCAAGGCTCTCCGTTGAACGGAGATCGTTGCTATTTAAGGGTTGTCCACACCGACCCGTCCCTTTCGGGAATCCGAATTGGTCATATCCTTCGCGTCATGCCGAAGGATTTCCGGGCCACGACGCTCGAACGCGCCATCGGGCGGCAGCTGGCCGGGTGGCGCGGTGAGCGCGAGCTGAGCCTCACCGAGGCCGGTCAGCGCGTGGGTTTCAGCAGCGCCAAGCTGTCCATGATGGAGAACGCCGTGCAGCCGTCGGCGCCCGTGGACGTCATGGCGCTCGGTTACGTCTACAAGGTGCCCACCGCGGAATGGCAAGCTGTGGTGTTGCGGGCTCAGTACGCGGAACGAGTTCGCTCGCGCGTTTCGGGTGCGGTGCAGTTCGACGCGGCCGCGGACTTCGCCGATCTCGTGTTCGAGGCGACGGTGCTGCGCGCGTTCACGACGGATCTCGTTCCGCCGGTCTTCCAGCTCCCCGGTTACACCGATGCCGTTCTGCGCGAGGACGAGCCCGTGCGCGCCGCGCGGGTGGCGGCGGTGCGCGAGGCGTGGGCCGGCCGCCTCGGCGACAGGGACCCGCTGTCGGTGGAGGTGGTGTTCCCGGAGGCCGTGCTGCGGCAGGTCGTCGGCGGGCCGCGGGTGATGAAGGCGCAGCTGCTGCACCTCATGGAGGTGAGCGAGCAGCCCGGGGTGAGCGTGCAGGTGGTGCCGCGCGGCGCCGGGGCCTACCCGGCGATGGGATCGCCGTTCACGCTGCTCGGTTTCCCGCACCGGCAGCACGACGACGTGGCGTACCTGGAGACGTTCCTCAAGGGCGAGTACGTCGAGGAGCCGGGGCTGACCGAGCAGTGCGCGCGGCGGTTCGCGCGGCTGCGGCAGGTCGCGGCGGGGACCGGGGAGTCGCTGGAGCTGATCGCCGAGGCGGCGGCCGAGCTGTGAGCCCGCCGGAGCGGGGCGTGCGACGATGGCGCCGACCGGGTGGACGGACGACGGAGGTGTGCAGGTCGTGGTCGGCGAGAACACAGCCAGGCTCGCGGTGCTGATCGACGCGGACAACGCGCGGCCCTCGATCACCGAAGACCTGCTCGCCGAGGTCGCCAAGTACGGCACCGCGCACGTGAAGCGGGCCTACGGCGACTGGACCGGCACGAACCTCAAGGGCTGGAAGGAGCACCTGCTCGCGCAGTCGATCCAGCCCGTCCAGCAGTTCGCGTACACGACCGGCAAGAACGCCACGGACGCGGCGATGGTCATCGACGCGATGGACCTGCTGTACTCGGAGCGCTTCGACGGGTTCTGCATCGTGTCGAGCGACAGCGACTTCACCCGGCTCGCCGCGCGGCTGCGCGAGTCCGGTCTCACCGTCTACGGGTTCGGCGAGCGCAAGACGCCCCAGCCGTTCGTGGCGGCCTGCGACAAGTTCGTCTACATCGAGAACCTGACCAGCGCGACGACGCCCGAGGAGGTAGCGCCCAAGCAGAAGACCGCGACGGTGGCCGCGCAGCTCAAGGCCAACAGCGCGCTCGTGAACCAGCTGCGCAACGCGGTCGAGGCCGCCTCGGACGACGACGGCTGGGCGGCGCTGGGATCGGTGGGCAACATCATCACCAAGCAGCGTCCGGATTTCGACTCCCGCACCTACGGCTACACCAAGCTCAGCGACCTGATCACCGCGACGACGCTGTTCGAGCTGGAGCGCCGCAGCCCGGGGGAAGGCAAGTCGGCGATCATCTACACCCGCGACAAGCGGCGGCGTCCCGTCGGCTGAGAGCGCTGAGCTGCGGAGATGTCGGATTGCTGAGGAAACTCCGGTTCTGCCGTCAGGCTGGAGAAGGATCGGGGGCACCCCAATCCGACAAGGAGGCGGCATGTACCGCAGATTCGGTGTCCTGCTCGCGGCGGTCCTGGGCGTCACGCTCGGCGTCGCGGCGCCGGCCACCGCGGACGGTTCCGGGCACTCCCGTCCCGGGAGCTTCCCCACCGAGTTCTCGCTGCCCGACGGGTGGCAACCGGAAGGCATCGCGATCAGCGGCACCACGGCCTACTTCGGGTCGCGGGCCGACGGGTCGATCTACGCGGCGGACCTGCGCACGGGCCGGGGGAAGGTGCTCGCGAAGGGGCCCGGCACCCCCTCGCTCGGCCTGAAGGTCGACTCGCGCAAGCGGCTCTGGGTCGCCGGTGGCGTCGGCGGCGACGCACGGGTCTACGACGCGCGAAGTGGTGCTTTGCTGGCGAAGTTCCAGTTCGCGACCGCGGACACGTTCGTCAACGACGTCGTGCTGACCGAGAAGTCGGCGTGGTTCACCGACTCGCGCAAGGCGCTGCTCTACGAGGTGCCGCTGAGCCTCGAGCCGCACCGCACGCTCGCCCTGACCGGCGACCTCGTCATCACGCCCGGCGCGACGAACCTCAACGGCATCGTCACCGGACTCGACGGCGGGCTGATCGTCGTGCAGAGCAACACCGGAAAGCTGTTCGGGGTCGATCCCCGGAGCGGGAAAACGGCCGAGATCAATTTGAACGGTCAAACACTCACCAATGGTGACGGGCTGTTGCGCGAGGGGCGGCAGTTGTACGTGGTGCAAAACAGGCTGAACAAAGTCGCGCGTTACACGTTGAGCCGTGATGGAGCGACGCTCGCCGCGGAACGCACGGATGCCCGTTTCGACGTTCCCACGACGGTCGCCGCGTTCGGCAAGCGCCTCTACCTGCCGAATGCCCGCTTCACGACTCCCCCGACGCCCGAGACGACCTACAACGTCGTCGCGGTCGAGCGTCCTTAGCGACGGGGGAGCGGAACGGGCGGCGGAACTAGCCCGTACGGGGGTTCTTGCCTTGTGAGAACCCCCGTGCCGGGTGTTGCTTCACTCACTCGACTGGGTAGCCTGCCAACCGCATACCGCGTGTGATCGCTGTCAACGAGTAACGATGATCACTCGCCGTAACTTGAATGCAGCCGAAGGAGTTACTCAGGTAACCCGCAGCGCTAGCCGTGGGACACAGGAGACCGTGAGAGCGCTGTGAACGAGAAGAGCGGTTACACACCGACCAACTACCGGACCATTCGGTCGCGGCTGGCCGGTGTCGTGGTCGTTCCGAGCGTGGTGCTCCTCGTCATGTGGGCCGTTTTCTCCTCTTACACCCTTTTCGACGGTTTCTACGTGCGTTCCGTCGCGGCCGGGGTGAAGGGCGCGGCGATCCCGTCCGTCGAGGCGTTCGCCGGGCTGCAGGAGGAACGCGGGCTGAGCCTCGAACTGCTCAGCGGTGCCGAGGGCGCCGGCGAGCTGGAGAGCCAGCACGGCCGGACCGACGAGGCCGTGCGGAAGATGAGGGACGCGTTCGCGGACCTCGCGGACGACGCACCCCAGGACATCGCCGGCCGGATCTCCGCGCTCGACTCCGCGCTGGACGAGCTGCCGCAGCAGCGTTCGCGCGTCGAGGCGCGGACGGCGAGCCCGCAGGCGGTCTACGACTACTACAACGGCCTGCTCGACTCGGGCATCGCCCTGCTGGCGCGGCAGGCGCGGCTCGTGCCGGACGCGGAGGCGGGCCAGGCGAACGTCCAGGCCGTCACGATCTTCCAGGCCGCGGACTGGCTGTCGCGGGGCACCACGATCGGGTCGCGCGGGCTGCTCAACGGCACGTTCGCCCCGGCAGAGCGCGTCGAGTTCTCCCGGCTCGTCGGCGCCTACCACTCGAGCCTCGACTCCACGATCCCGTTCGCGCTGGAGCAGGCGAGGGGTCAGTACGACGCGCTGCGCGGCAGCACCGAGTACCGGACGCTGCTCGACCTCGAGGGCCGGATCATCAACGGCGACCGGTCGGTGACCGACCGGCAGTGGCGCTCGGCGGCCGGTCCCGTGCACGACAACCTCGTCGGGCTCGCCGTCCGGCAGGCGCGTGACGCGGCCGACCTCGGTCTCGACAAGGCCGACAGCCGGGTGGCCGCGGTGCTGATCGGCAGCCTGATCGCGTTGCTCGCGGTCGTGGTCGGCATCGTGCTGGCGCTGCGCATCTCGAACCGGCTCGTGTCGAGGGCGCTGATCACGCGGCTCACGTCGTTGCGCGAGGACACCCTGCGGCTGGCCCAGGAACGGCTGCCGCACATCGTGGCGCGGCTGCGCGGCGGCGAGCAGGTGGACGTCCACCGCGACATGCCGCCGCTGGACTACGGCAACGACGAGATCGGCCAGGTCGCCGACGCGTTCAACACCGCCCAGTACACGGCCGTCGCGGCGGCGGTGAAGGAGACGCAGGCCCGCGAGGGCGTCAACCGGGTCTTCCTCGACATCGCGCACCGCAACCAGGGGCTCGTGCACCGCCAGCTCAAGATCCTCGACAAGCTGGAGCGCGAGGAGGAGCACCCCGAGCAGCTCGACTCGCTCTTCCAGCTCGACCACCTGGCGACCCGCGCGCGCCGCAACGCCGAGAACCTGATCATCCTCGCGGGGGAGCAGCCGGGCAGGCAGTGGCGCAAGCCGGTGCGCCTGAGCGACGTCATCCGGTCCGCGGTCGCCGAGACCGAGCAGTACGTCCGCGTCCGGGTCAACCCGGTGCCCGACCGCGCGCTCGTGGGCGTCGCCGTCGCCGACACCATCCACCTGCTGGCGGAGCTCGTCGACAACGCGACGGCGTTCTCGTCGCCGCGGTCGGAGGTGGTCATCCACTCCAACGCGGCGCCGCACGGGATCGTGATCGAGATCGAGGACCACGGCCTCGGCCTCACGCAGGAGGAACGCCTGCAGGCCAACGCGAAGCTCTCCAACCCGCCGGACTTCGAGACGATGGCCTTCCGCGGCGAGTCCCGGCTGGGGCTCTTCGTCGTCGCCCGGCTCGCGGCGCGGCGGGGCATCAAGGTCGAGCTGCGCGACTCGCCCTATGGTGGCACCGTTGCGTTGTGCGTCCTGCCGCCGAACATCGTCGCCCCGCACGACACCGCGGGCGACATCACCGAGACCACGCAGATGCCGCCGGTGCGGTCGGTGCACGACCGGCACCCCGGCCACGCCGAGGAGCACCCGAGCTTCCCGATCACGGTCACGCCCGAGGGGCTCGAGGCCCTGCACGCGGGGCTGAACGCCTTGGCGCCCGCCGGCGTTCCCGGGACAGGTGCACCGGCGGACGAACCACCCCCAGCGGCACCTCCTCTCACGGGAGACGGGAAGGCACCCCTTCCCCGCAGGAAGAAGCGGCAGAACCTCGCGCCGCAGCTCGTGCACCCGTCTGAGGAACCGCCGCCCCACGCCGAGCCGGTGACCGGCGAAAGGTCGGCCGAGCGAACCCGTGACGGGCTCGCCGCGTTCCAGCGCGGCACCCGTGACGCGAGGCTGACCGATGACTGGAGATCAGAAGGAGCCCCCTCGTCATGAAGGACAACCCCAGCCAGCACGGCGAACTGAACTGGTTGCTGGAGGACCTGATCCAGCGCGTGGTCGGCGCCCGCCACGCGGTCGTGCTGTCGGCGGACGGACTCCTGCTCGGCCGCTCGGCCGGGCTGTCCCGCGACGACTCGGAGCACCTGTCCGCGATGGCGTCGGCGTTCCAGTCGCTCGCCCGCGGCACCGGCCGCCACTTCGGCGGCGGTGCGGTGCGCCAGACCATCGTCGAGATGGAGCACGCCTACCTGTTCGTGACCGCTGCCGGGCACGGCGCCTGCCTGGCCGTCCTGGGCGAGGAGGACGCCGACATGGGCATGATCGCGTACGAGATGAACATGCTGGTCAAGCGCGTGGGAACGTACCTGTCGTCGGCACCGCGCGCGGAGACCGCCACCGTCCCCTCGGCGCGTGAGTCGCGCTGATGAGCGCACGGGACGACTGGTGGTACGACGAGGCCGCGGGGCCGCTGGTGCGGCCCTACGCGATGGTGCGCGGCCGCACCCGGCCGAACGCGCCCGACCTGCACCTCGTGACGCAGGTCCGGGCCGCCGCGTTTGCGTCCGACCAGACGTCGCTGACGGTCGAACATCGCGAGATCATGGCCCTGTGCGCACGCCCGCTCTCGGTCGCCGAGGTCGCCGCCTACCTCGACGTCCCGCTCGTCGTCGTGAAGGTCCTGCTGTCGGACCTCATCGAGCGGGGTGACGTGCTCGTGCAGACCTCTTCCCCCACGATCCCGGACAGGGATCTCCTGCAGGCCGTACTGGATGGTGTTCGTGGCATCTGAGCTGACCGTGCCGACCGCGGTCAAGATCGTCATCGCGGGCGGGTTCGGCACCGGCAAGACCACGATGGTCGCGTCGGTGTCCGAGATCCCGCCGCTCCGGACAGAAGAGCTGCTCACCGAGGCCGGCGTGCACGTCGACGACCTCGCGGGCGTGGAGGGCAAGGACACCACCACCGTCGCCTTGGACTTCGGCCGCATCACCATCAACACCAAGGTGGTGCTGTACCTCTTCGGCACGCCGGGCCAGAACCGGTTCTGGTTCATGTGGGACGAGCTGGCGACCGGGGCGATCGGCGCCGTCGTCCTCGTCGACACGCGGCGGCTCGACTCGTCGTTCCCGTCGATCGACTTCTTCGAGCACCGCGGCATCCCGTTCATCGTGGCCGTGAACTGCTTCGACGGGTCGCAGAACTACACGGTGGACGAGGTGCGGCACGCGCTCGACCTGGACGAGGCGATCCCGGTGGTGCTGTGCGACGCGCGGAACCGGGAGTCGTCGAAGGCGGTGCTGGTCGGGCTGATCCAGCACTCGATGAACCGGCTGGCGGCTGTGTAGCGGCCGGTGACGTGGTGGAAGCAGAAGGCCCGCTCCTCGGAGCGGGCCTTCGCCGCGATCACTTCGCGTAGTTGTGGAAACCGCGGCCCGACTTCTTGCCCAGCAGGCCCGCGTCCACCATGCGCAGCAGCAGCGGCGGCGGCGAGTACAGCGGCTCCTTGAACTCCTCGTACATCGACTCGGCGATGGCCTTCGTGGTGTCGAGGCCGATCAGGTCGGTGAGGCGCAGCGGGCCCATCGGGTGGGCGCAGCCGAGCACCATGCCGTTGTCGATGTCGTCGGCCGAGGCGAAGCCGGACTCCAGCATGCGGATCGACGAGAGCAGGTAGGGGATCAGCAGCGCGTTGACCACGAAACCGGCGCGGTCCTGCGAGCGGATGACCTCCTTGTGCAGGGTCTCGCGCACGAACGCCTCGGCGCGGTCCTGCGTGGCGGCGCCGGTCAGCAGCGACGGCACGATCTCGACCAGCTTCAGGACGGGCACCGGGTTGAAGAAGTGCACGCCGATGACCTGCTCGGGCCGGTTCGTGGCCATGCCGAGCTTCATGATCGGGATGGACGACGTGTTCGACGCGAAGATGGCGTCCTCGTCGGTCACGACCTTGTCGAGCGCGGTGAAGACCTCGGTCTTGACCTGCTCGTTCTCGGCGACGGCCTCGACCACGAACTGGCGGTCGGCGAAGTCGCCGATGTCGGTCGTGAAGCGGATGCGGCCGAGCGCGGCGTCGCGGTCCGCTTCGCTCAGCTTGCCCGACTTGACGCCCCTGGCCAGCGAGGTGGCGATCCGCCCCTGCGCCGCCTCGGCCGCGCCCGCGTTGACCTCGACGACGATGACGTCGAGGCCGGCACGGGCGCTCACCTCGGCGATTCCGGAGCCCATGAGGCCGGAACCGACGATTCCCACACGTTGAATGTCACTCACAACGCCCGATCCTGCCACGACCTGCTCGAAACGAGGTCGCGGAGAGCCTCCTGGACGGTGTGGGCGTAGTCGCCCACCGGCACGTAGCCGAGTGCGCGCGCCGTCGAGGTGTCGAGGACGAAGCCTCGCCGCCACGGGTGGCGACCCGCCTGGTCGTGTTCCAGCAGGATCTCGCGCCACTCGTGCCGCAGCGAGCGGGCGATGATCCGCGAGATCTCCAGGCCCTTCGGGGCGTCCGGGTCTGCGGCGTTCAGCACGCGCGCGCCGGGGTTCTCCGCGACCGTCTCGATCAACGCGGCCAGGTTCGCGGTGGAGGTCGGGTGGTCCACGCCCTCGCCGCGTGACGCGAGCACGACCACCTTGTGCCCGGCCAGGACCCGTTCGACGAAGTACTGCTCCAGCGGGCGCTTGTTGCCGGGACCGTGCACTTTGGACGCTCGCAGCACGGTGACGGGCAGGCCGCTGTCGAGCAAGGTCCGCTCCGCCGCGACCTTGTTCGGCCCGTAGCCCTCGCGCGTGAACGGATCCGAGACGGCGGGCGCGAGCGTCGGCTGGTCCTCGGACACGGGGCCGTCGAAGCGGGGAGGTTCGTCGGAGTTGGCGTGCCGCCCCAGGGAGTCCACGTACACGGCCTTGGTGGAGATCATCACGACCGAACGGGCCCTGCGTGCCAACGGCACCAGCGTTCGCGCGTCCCGAGCCGAGTAGCAGAGGCAGTCGACCAGCAGGTCGGCGCCGTCGCCCATCGCGGCCGCCAACGCCCCGGGATCGCCGCGGTCCACCTCGCGGCCGGGAGCGTCGACGGTCCAGCCCGCCTGCCGCAGACGCCGGGCGGCGGCACGGCCGATGAGGCCCGTGCCGCCGAGGATCAACGCTCGTCTGCCCACGCGGGACATCAGATCAGAGGCCGAGGCCTTCGGTCAGGCCACCGACGCCGTCGAGCAGGTCGAGGTCGGCGACGTCGCCGCCGAGCACGGTGCCGACGGTGCCGTCGACGACGCCGTGGACGGTGTCGTGCACGCCGCTGACCGGCGCGACGTCCGGGACGACCTCGTGGACCACGTCGGTGACGGTCGTGACGTCGGTGGTGACGGCGCCGAGCACGCCGGGCACGCCGTCGACGGAGACGACGCCGGTCACGCCGGTGACGGTGCCGAGGACGCCGTCGACGTCCGCCACCCCGGTCACCGTGCCGAGGACGTCGCCGGTGCCGGCGAGGTCCGTGACACCGGACAGGTCGGTGACGGCGCCGAGGTCGGTGACACCGCCCAGACCGGAGAGGTCGCCGACGCCCGTCACGCCGTCGAGGGTCTTCGACACGTCGCAGTGGCCGGACAGGTCGCCGGCCAGGCCGCTGGCGGCGCCGACGTTCGCGAGGCCCGTGAGGGCGCTGTAGGACGCGAGGCCGTCGACGTCGGCGAACGAGGCGGCGTCGAGCACCAGCGGGAGGATCTCCTGGACGTCACCGGGGGTGATGTCGCTCAGGCCGCAGGAGCTGAGGACGCCCTCGGGGTCGAGGTCGAACGCCGACAGGGCCGCCGGGTCGTTCAGGAGGTTCAGGGCGAACTCCTGCAGCGTGGCCGGCTGGGCCTCCTGCGGCACGGCCGCCGGGGTGGCCGGGGCGGTCGCCTCGGGGGCGGCGGGCTGAACGGGCTGCTGCGGGGTGGCCTGCTGCATCATGGAAGTAGGGCTCCTACGGCGGGTCGGGGGATGTCGCCGGGAACCGTAGTGAGATCGACATCCCCTGGGCATCGGGTGTGAGCCCTAGATCTCGGGTGGGCAGGCTCCCTAGGGGCCGGCGGTCACCTGTTAGGGGATGCCGCGGACGCCGGGCGGCGGCACGGCCGATGAGGCCCGTGCCGCCGAGAACCAGCGCTCGCCTGCTCAGTCGAGCTCGGCCTCCGCCCTGGCGATCGCCGCGAACTCCTCCTCCGGAGCGTTCGCGACCAGGTGGTGCCGGCTGTAGAACCAGTAGTAGGCAACGGCGATCACGACGATGCCCGCCGTCACGGCAGCAGCGACCTCGTCGACGAAGAACGTGGCGATGACAGCGGCAACGGCGAGAACCAGCGCCACGCCCGTGGTCACCACACCACCGGGAGTCCGGTACGGACGCGGCAGGTCCGGTGCCGTCTTCCGCAGAACGATGTGCGACACCATCATCAGCACGTACGACAGAGCCGCGCCGAACACCGCGATGTTGATGAGCCGCGCGCCGCCCGTCACCGGGTCGGCCGTCTTCATGATCGTCGCCAGCACGAACCCGATGGTGCCGGGCACGATCAACGCCAGGTACGGCGTCTTGCGCTTGCCCGTCTTCGACAGCCACCGCGGCAGGTATCCCGCGCGCGACAACGCGAAGAGCTGGCGCGAGTAGGCGTAGATGATCGAGAAGAACGACGCGACCAGGCCCGCCAGGCCGACGTAGTTCACCAGCTGCGCCAGGAAGTTGTCGCCGCCGTAGGCCGCGCGGACCGCCTCGGGCAACGGGTTGCCGGACGCCTCCAGCGCCTTGGCGCCCGCGCCGCCCGGTGCCACCAGCAGGATCGCGGCGGCGAACACCAGCAGCACCACCATCGCGCCGATGATGCCGCGGGGCATGTCGCGCTTGGGGTCCCGGGCTTCCTCGGCGGCCAGCGGAACGCCCTCCACCGCGAGGAAGAACCAGATCGCGAACACGATCGCGCCCCACGCGCCCGTCACACCCATCGGCAGGAACGAGCCGTCGCCGATGTCGAAGAGCTTGGAGGCGTCGAACTTCGGGATCATGCCCGCCACGAACGCCACCAGGGCCACGACGGCGACGCCGGTGATCACGAACATCACCCGCAACGCCTCGCCCACGCCGTACAGGTGGATGCCGACGAAGATGATGTAGCAGGCGAGGTACACCGGCCACGTGGCGTCCAGCAGGCCGAGTGCTTTGACGTAGTCGCCGATGAAGACCGAGATCGCCGCGGGAGCGATGGCGTACTCGATCAGGATGGCGATGCCTGTCGCGTACCCGCCCAACGGGCCGAGTGCGCGCCTCGCGAAGCCGTAGCCGGCGCCTGCCACGGGCAGTGCGGAGGCCAGTTCGGCGAGACCGAACACCATGCACGTGTACATCGTCGCCATCAGGACCGTGGCGACCAGCAACCCGCCCCACCCGCCCTGGGCGAGACCGAAGTTCCACCCGGCGAAGTCGCCGGAGATCACGTACGAGACACCCAGCCCGGCCAGCAGGACCCACCCCGCCGCGCCACGTTTGAGCTGCCGGTGCTCCAAGTAGTCGCTGCTCACGTTCTCGTACTCGACGTGCTTGGCCATATGGACTCCTAACAGTCCTTTGAGCAGTGGTTGAGGGTGGCGCTCGTCACCCGGCGGTGTCAAGATGATGCCGTCAATGGCCCGTAGACATACCTTTGGAGGAAAGCGGAGATGCTGACCGTCGAGGAGTTGCGCGAGGCCGTGGACACCGGTGAGATCGACACCGTCCTCGTCGCGATCGTGGACATGCAGGGGCGCTTGCAGGGCAAGCGGTGTGCCGCCCGGTACTTCCTCGACGAGGTCCTCGGCCACTCCGCCGAGGGCTGCAACTACCTGCTCGCCGTCGACGTCGAGATGAACCCCGTCAGCGGCTTCGGGATGTCGAGCTGGGAGAGCGGGTACGGCGACTTCGTGATGAAGCCGGACGTGGAGACGCTGCGCAGGGTGCCGTGGCAGGAGGGCACCGCGCTCGTCATGTGCGACGTCGTCTGGGAGAACGGCGACCCCGTCGTCGCGTCACCGAGGCAGGTCCTGCGCAAGCAGCTCGACCGCCTCGCGGAGCTGGGCCTCGACGCGTACGTCGGCACCGAGCTCGAGTTCGTCGTCTTCGACGACACCTACGAGCAGGCCTGGAACTCCGGCTACCGCAACCTCACGCCGTCCAACCAGTACAACGTCGACTACTCGTTGCTCGGCACCGCGCGCGTCGAGCCGTTGCTGCGGGCCATCCGCAACGGCATGACGGGCGCGGGCATGGTCGTCGAGTCGGCCAAGGGGGAGTGCAACCCCGGCCAGCACGAGATCGCCTTCCGCTACACAACGGCGCTGCGCACGTGCGACCAGCACGCCATCTACAAGAACGGCTCCAAGGAGATCGCCGCGCAGCAGGGGAAGTCGCTCACGTTCATGGCGAAGTACAACGAACGCGAGGGCAACTCCTGCCACATCCACCTGAGCCTGCGCTCGAAGGACGGCGAGCCGGTCTTCGCCGAGGGCCGCGGCATGTCCCCGCTGATGGAGCACTTCCTCGCCGGGCAGCTCGCCGGGTTGCGGGAGCTCACGTACTTCCTCGCGCCGAACATCAACTCCTACAAGCGCTTCGTGCGGGGCTCGTTCGCGCCGACCGCGGTGGCGTGGGGCCGGGACAACCGCACGTGCGCGCTGCGCGTCGTCGGCCACGGCCAGTCGCTGCGGTTCGAGAACCGGGTGCCCGGAGGGGACGTCAACCCGTACCTCGCGGTGGCGGCGCTGATCGCGGCCGGCCTGCACGGCGTCGAGCAGGAGCTGGAGTTGGAGGACGAGTTCGTCGGCAACGCCTACGCGTCCGACCGGCCCACGGTGCCGACCACGCTGAAGGAGGCCGCCGGTCTGCTGGCCTCCAGCACGATCGCGCGCGACGCGTTCGGGCAGGACGTCGTCGACCACTACCTGAACGCGGCGAAGGTCGAGCTCGACGCGTTCGAGGCCGCGGTCACGGACTGGGAGAAGGTGCGCTGTTTTGAGCGCCTCTAAGCCCCTCGTCGGCATCAGCACCTACCTGGAGCGCACGCGCTTCGGGCACTGGGACGTGGAGGCAGCGGTGCTCCACCGCGGCTACCTCGACTGCGTGGTCCAGGCCGGCGGCAACCCGGTCATGCTGCCGCCGGTGGGCGCGTGGAACGCCGAGACCATCGCGTTCCTCGACGGCCTGGTGATCGCGGGCGGTGCCGACATCGACCCCGCCGCCTACGGCGCGGAGCCCGACGAGCGGACCGGCACGCCGAACCCCGCCCGCGACGA
Organism: Lentzea sp. DG1S-22; assembly: GCF_036321065.1. Lineage (NCBI taxonomy): Bacteria > Bacillati > Actinomycetota > Actinomycetes > Pseudonocardiales > Pseudonocardiaceae > Lentzea > Lentzea sp. DG1S-22. The sequence goes on from NZ_CP143276.1 coordinate 8,329,555, forward strand.
GGCCGAGTTCGCCCTGGTCGAGGGAGCGCTGAAGCTCGACCTGCCGCTGCTCGGCGTGTGCCGGGGCATGCAGGTGCTCAACGTGGCACTCGGCGGCACGCTGCACCAGCACGTCGAGGGCCACAACCCGGCGCCCGCGGTCTTCGAGCACACCGAGATCGAGATCGCCGAAGGCACCGCGCTGCACGGGATCCTCGGCGGCCGGACGACCGTCCAGTGCCACCACCACCAGTCGCTCGACCGCGTCGCGGCTGGTCTCAGGGTCACGGCGCAGGCGCCCGACGGCACGGTCGAGGCCGTGGAGCTGGAGGGCGCGCGGTTCGTCGTCGGCGTGCAGTCGCACCCGGAGCAGGACATCGAAGACCTGAGGCTGTTCGCGGCCCTCGTGGATGTTGCAAGGAGAAAAGCGTGACCTTCGACGTCATCAACCCGGCCACGGAGGAGGTCGTGCGGTCCGTCCCGCACACCTCGCTCGAAGAGACGGACGCGGCGATCGCCCGCGCGCAGAAGGCGTTCGAGAGCTGGCGGACCGTCGCGCCCGGCGACCGCGCCCGGCTGCTGCGCAGGTTCGCGGAGGTCGTCGACGCGCACACCGAGGAGCTGGCGCGGCTGGAGGTCGAGAACTCCGGGCACACCATCGGCAACGCGCGCTGGGAGGCGGGCAACGTCCGCGACGTGCTGCAGTACTACTCGGCGGCGCCGGAACGCCTGTTCGGCAAGCAGATCCCCGTCGCGGGCGGCCTCGACGTCACGTTCCACGAACCGCTCGGCGTCGTCGGCGTGATCGTGCCGTGGAACTTCCCGATGCCCATCGCGGGCTGGGGGTTCGCGCCCGCGCTGGCCGCGGGCAACACCGTCGTGCTCAAGCCCGCCGAGGTCACCCCGCTCACCGCCGTCCGGCTCGGCGAGCTCGCGCTGGAGGCTGGCATCCCCGAGGGCGTGTTCCAGGTGCTGCCCGGCAAGGGCGGCGTCGTCGGCAACCGGTTCGTCACGCACCCGTTGGTGCGCAAGGTGGTCTTCACCGGCTCCACCGAGGTCGGCAAGCAGGTCATGGCGGGCTGCGCGGACCGGGTGAAGCGGGTGACGCTGGAGCTGGGCGGCAAGTCGGCCAACATCGTCTTCGCGGACTCGGACCTGGAGAAGGCGGCGGCCACCGCGCCGTACGGGGTGTTCGACAACGCGGGGCAGGACTGCTGCGCCCGGTCGCGGATCCTCGTGCAGGCGAGCGCCTACGACCGGTTCATGGAACTGCTGGAGCCCGCCGTCAAGGGCGTCGAGGTCGGCGAACCGGGCGACGAGGCGACCGAGATGGGGCCGCTCATCACCGCGGCGCACCTCGGCAAGGTGGCGTCTTACGTCCCAGACGACACCCACGTCGCGTTCCGCGGCACGGCTCCGGACGGGCCGGGCTTCTGGTTCCCGCCGACCGTCCTGACGCCGCCGGCCGACCACGTGACCGTCCACGAGGAGATCTTCGGCCCGGTCGTCGTCGTGCTGCCCTTCGAGGACGAGGCCGACGCCGTCAGGATCGCGAACGACTCCGAGTACGGGCTGTCCGGGTCCATCTGGACGAACGACGTCGGCCGGGCGATCCGGGTGTCCCGCGCCGTCGAGGCCGGCAACCTGTCGGTCAACTCCCACTCGTCGGTCCGCTACTGGACGCCGTTCGGCGGCGTGAAGCAGTCCGGTCTCGGCCGCGAGCTCGGCCCGGACGCGCTCGACGCCTTCACCGAAGTCAAGAACGTCTTCATCGCAACCTGATCCCGCGCAACCCGAGGAGAACAGAAATGGTGCAGCGACTCGAGGGCCGCGTGGCCGTCGTGACGGGCGGCGGCAGCGGCATCGGACTCGCGACCGCGCGCAGGTTCGCGAGCGAGGGCGCGAAGGTCGTCGTCGCCGACCTCGACCCGGCGACGGGCAAGGCCGCGGCGGACGAGGTGGGCGGGCTGTTCGTCCAGGTCGACGTGACCGACGAGGAGCAGGTGAAAGCGCTCTTCCAGACCACTGTGGACACGTGCGGCAAGCTGGACATCGCCTTCAACAACGCCGGTATCTCGCCGCCCGACGACGATTCGATCCTCACGACGGGCATCGAGGCGTGGGACCGCGTGCAGAAGGTGAACCTCACGTCGGTCTACCTGTGCTGCAAGTACGCCATTCCGCACATGCAGGCCGGCGGCAAGGGCTCGATCATCAACACGGCGTCGTTCGTGGCGACGATGGGCGCGGCGACGTCCCAGATCTCCTACACGGCGTCCAAGGGCGGCGTCCTCGCGATGTCGCGCGAGCTCGGCGTGCAGTTCGCCCGCGAGGGCATCCGCGTCAACGCCCTGTCTCCCGGGCCGGTCAACACCCCGCTGCTGCGGGAGCTGTTCGCCAAGGACCCGGAGCGGGCCGCGCGGCGCCTCGTCCACGTGCCCCTCGGCCGGTTCGCCGAACCCGAGGAGATCGCCGCGGCCGTCGCGTTCCTGGCTTCCGACGACTCGTCTTTCATCACCGCGTCGAACTTCCTCGTGGACGGCGGCATCGCCGGCGCGTACGTGACACCGCTCTAGAGATGGTGGAGCACGCGCAGGAGGCGTTGTTCCGCCCGGTGCGGGCGGGCAACGCCTTCGAGGAGACCGTCGAACGGCTCATGCAGTCCATCCGGCTCGGCGTCGTCGCGCCGGGGGAGCGGCTGCCGTCCGAACGGGAGCTCGCCACCCGGCTCGGCGTGAGCCGGGTGACCGTGCGCGAGGCGATCAGGTCGTTGCAGGAGAACGACTACGTCGAGTCCCGGCGCGGCCGGTACGGCGGCACGTTCGTCAACGAGGTCATCCCGAAGCCCGCTCCCGGCAAGGAGTTCGGCGACCTGCACGACGTGCTGACGCTGCGCGGGGTGCTGGAGACCGGTGCCGCGGAGGCGGCGGCGGGCCGGTCGCTCGGTCCGGCCGAACGGCGCGGGCTGCGCGCCCGCCTGGAGGAGGCCTCCACCTCGTCGCTCGCCGAGTACCGCCGCAAGGACTCGCGGCTGCACCTCGCGATCGCCGAGGCCACCGGCTCCGCGTCGCTCACGGCCGCCGTCGCCGAGTCCCGGATGCGCACCAACGAGCTGCTCGACCACATCCCGCTGCTCGAACCGAACCTCGCGCACTCCAACGCCCAGCACGAGCGCATCATCACCTCCATTTTGGACGGAGACCCCGCGACGGCCCGCCAGGCGATGGCCGAGCACCTGGACGGAACGGCGTCGCTGCTGCGCGGCTTCCTCGTCTGACGGAGCAGACGGCAGGTTTCGAAACGGGCGGGAATGGTCACGGTTCGGATCCGGGCGGCCTGAAAACGTTTACACCCCAGGATGTCGTGTTGTCATGCACATTCCGCAGGGAACAACCCTTGGCGAGAGCCTTGCGGGCAGTTACCGTCCGAACACCTCGGGGACTTGCAGCGCGAGGAGCTGTTGATGCCAGGGTTGCGCAAGGTGTTCCGCGACGCCATGGGCCGGGTGCACTCGCTGCGCGTCTTGTCCGCCGCCGGCATGGTGAGCATCACGAACGTCAAGATGTCCATGCAGGCGCTGCGGGAGGTCAAGGTCTGGGGGCCGAACGTCACGGCGCTGCGCCGGTCCGTCCGGCTGAACCCGGACGGCGTCGCGGTCGTCGACGAGCGCGGCTCCGTCACCTACCGCCAGCTGGACAGGCGGTCCGACGCGATCGCGCAGGGCCTGCGCGCGCTGGGCGTGCAGCACACCCACATCGTCGCGCTCATGTGCCGCAACCACCGCGGCATGGTCGAGTCGCTGCTGGCGTGCGCGAAGCTCGGCGTCCGCGTCCTGCTGGTGAACACGGGCTTCGGCGCCCCGGTCGTCCTCGACCTCCTGCAGCGTGAACGGGCGTCACTCGTCATCCACGACGAGGAGTTCACGCCGCTGTTCCACCAGCTGCCGCCGTCGATCCCGCGCTGGCTCTCCTGGTCGCGCGACGGCCTGGACCGCCGCACGCCCACGCTGGACCAGCTGGTGGCCAAGGCGCCGCGGGGCGAGCTGGAACCACCGCGCGAGCCCGGCGTCGTCATCCAGCTGACGTCCGGCACGACCGGCGTTCCCAAGGGCACGGCCCGCGAGATCAAGTCGGTGCTGACCGCGTCGGACTTCCTCGACCGCATCCCGATGCGCTCGGGCGAGTCGACGTTCATCGCCGCCCCGATCTTCCACTCGGTCGGCTACTCGCACCTCACGCTCGCGATGTCGCTGGGCTCGCGCGCGGTGCTGCACCGCCGCTTCGACCCGCGCAAGACGCTGTGGTCCGTGCAGGGCCAGCGCTGCACGACGCTCGTGCTGGTGCCGACGATGCTGCAGCGGATCATGGAGCTCGACCGCCACGTGCTCGACTCGTTCGACCTGTCCCACCTCAAGGTCGTTTTCTCCTCGGGCGCGCCGATCTCACCGGAGCTCGTGCAGCGCACCCAGGCCGTCCTCGGCCCGGTGCTCTACAACCTCTACGGCTCAACGGAAGTCGCCGTCGCCACCATCGCCACACCGGAGGACCTGGCCGCCGCGCCGTCGAGCGTCGGCCTGCCCCCGCACAACTGCGTCGTGCGCCTCTACGACCAGGACGGCAACCGCATCACGCGCTCGTTCGTGACGGGCCGGATCTACGTGCGCGGCTCGCTGACCGTCGACCTCTACACCGACGGCACGCAGAAGGACTCCATCGACGGCCTGGTCGCGACCGGCGACCTCGGCCACTTCGACCCCAGCGGCCGGCTGTACTTCGACGGCCGCGAGGACGACATGATCGTCTCCGGTGGCGAGAACGTGTACCCGGTCGAGGTCGAGAACCTGCTGATGACGCACTACCGGGTGCGCGACGCGGCGGTGCTCGGCGTGCCGGATCCCGAGTACGGGCAGCGGTTGCGCGCCTTCGTCGTACCGGTGGCGGGCACGCGGATCGACGTGCGGGAGCTGCGCGAGTTCGTGCGGACGCGCCTCGCGCGGCACAAGGTGCCGCGCGAGGTCGTGGTCGTGCCGAAGCTGCCGCGCAACGCGACCGGCAAGGTGGTGCGGCGGCAGCTGCTGGCGATCCGGCTGGGACCGCAGGCCCGCTGAGGGCGTTCCCGGTTCCGGGGAGCGCGCGGCCCACGTCGTCGGGGACTCGGGCAGGACGTGAGCCGCGCGCTCGGTCGGTGTCACCGCTCGAAGCGGTCTCCGCGCTCGCCGAACGGTCCGCGCTGCTCGAAGCGGTCACCCCGGTCGGGTTCGCGGTCGCCGCGTTCGTGGACGCGCGCGTGGCCGGGCCCGCCGCGGTGGTCGGACCGGTCAGCGGCGACCGCTCCCACGATGCCGCCGCCGAGGACGAGCCCCAGCAGGCCCGCGGCGACCACCTGGGTGGCGCGGTGGCCCGCGAGACGCCTCACCCGGCCAGGGCGTGCCGGTACCGCAACCGAAGGGGTCGCTGCCGCAGGCGGCGGAGGTTCCGCCGCCGGCTGGTCCGGGGCGGGCTGCTGACCGGCCGCCGCGTCGGCCGGCAGCGGGGTGGTGGCCTGGTCCGGTGCGGGCCGGGCGGCCCGCGGGTCGTTCTGCGCCCGGTCCTGCGACGGCTCCCGCGGTGGAGGCGTCTGTCCCTGCTCGCTCATGTCCTCAACGATGCGCCGCTCTGCTGAGGCGGGGCTGACAGCCACCTGTTCGTTTCCTGAAGGACCTCGGGCTCCCGCGCGGAGTTCAGCACCGGGCGGGAGGCGGCGAAGACGTGGCGCTGGTCGGCGAAGGTGGCGCCGAACAGCTCGGGGTCGAGGACGCCGGACCACACGAAGTGCAGCGTCGTGCGGGTGCCGTTGCGGGCGTCGCGCCGCGCGTAGTGGTCGCGCAGGTCGGCGTAGAGCAGGCGCAGCTCGTCCCGGTTGGACTCGGTGAGGCGGACCGGGCATTCGACGACCAGGTCGGACATGTCGGTGCTCCATTCGGCGGGCCGGGGACCACAGGGTGCTCGCCGCGAGCGCGTGAACGCATCCGGAAAACCACTCAGAAGGGCTGCGTAGGTATCTCGGGGCGGAAACGGGTTGCGCGCACCCGCTTCAATCGGAGGATGGAACTCGTACCGCTCCGCAAGGAGTTCGCACAGGCGATGGCCGAACCGCGGCCGAACGACGCCGAGGTGAACCGGCTCACGGGTACGCACGCGACGTTCACGCTCGCGGATTACGAGGCCTACGTCGAACGGACCCTGAACGACCCCAACCGCTACACGCGCGCGATAACGGAGGACGGGAAGTTCCTGGGCGAGGTCGTTCTCACCATCAATCCGCACAACCGCTCGGCGGGACTGCGGATCGCGATGTGGGACGGTTTCGGCAAGGGGTTCGGAACCGCCGCGATCCGGCACGTCCTCGACCACGCGTTCGGCGAACTGGACCTCCATCGTGTGGACTTGGAGGTGTACGAGTTCAACGAACGGGCGATCCACGTCTACTCCAAGCTCGGCTTCCGCGAGGAGGGCAGGCTGAGGGACGCCCTGCTGTGGGACGGCGTCTTCCACGACGCGATCGTCATGTCCATCTTGAGCACCGATAACATCTGATCCGCAATCACCTTCTTCGAACTAGGAGTCACCGTGTCCGAGTCGCGCCCAGCAGTCGCCCAGAACCCGCCGCGCGTGGTGGTTCCGGCTGGGACGACGGCGGGCACGGCCGTGCGCGAGGCCGGTCTGCCGGGCAAGGGCGCCGACGCGATCGTCGTCGTGCGCGACGCCGAGGGCCACCTGCGCGACCTGTCGTGGACCCCGCGGGTCGACGTCGAGGTCGAGGCCGTCGCCGCGGACACCGAGGACGGTCGCAGCGTGATCCGCCACTCCGCCGCCCACGTGCTGGCGCAGGCGGTGCAGCAGCAGTTCCCCGAGGCCAAGCTCGGCATCGGCCCGCCCGTGAAGGACGGCTTCTACTACGACTTCCAGGTCGAGAAGCCCTTCACGCCCGAGGACCTGCAGGCGCTGGAGAAGCGCATGAAGCAGATCATCAAGTCCTCGCAGCGGTTCTCCCGCCGCGTCGTCGAGTCGGTCGACGCCGCGAAGACCGAGCTGGCGTCCGAGCCGTTCAAGCTCGAGCTCGTCGACATCAAGAGCGACGTCGACACGAGCGAGGTCATGGAGGTCGGCGGCGGCGAGCTGACGATCTACGACAACCTCGACCCGCGCTCCGGTGAACAGGTGTGGGGCGACCTGTGCCGTGGCCCGCACGTGCCGACCACCAAGCACATCCCGGCGTTCAAGCTGACCCGCGTGGCGGCGGCGTACTGGCGCGGCAACGAGAACAACCCGCAGCTGCAGCGCATCTACGGCACCGCGTGGGAGTCCGCCGAGGCGCAGGACGCGTACCTGGAGCGCCTGGCCGAGGCCGAGCGCCGCGACCACCGCAAGCTGGGCGTCGAGCTCGACCTGTTCTCGTTCCCGGACGAGATCGGCTCCGGCCTCGCGGTGTTCCACCCCAAGGGCGGCATCATCCGCAAGGCGATGGAGGACTACTCCCGCCAGCGCCACACCGAGGCGGGCTACGAGTTCGTCTACTCGCCGCACATCACCAAGGGCAAGCTGTTCGAGGTCTCCGGTCACCTGGACTGGTACAAGGACGGCATGTACCCGGCGATGCACCTCGACGCCGAGGTCGACCCCGACGGCACGGTCCGCAAGCCGGGCCAGGACTACTACCTCAAGCCGATGAACTGCCCGTTCCACGACCTGATCTTCAAGTCGCGCGGCCGTTCTTACCGCGAGCTGCCGCTGCGCATGTTCGAGTTCGGCTCGGTCTACCGCTACGAGAAGTCGGGCGTGGTGCACGGCCTGACCCGCGTGCGCGGCATGACGCAGGACGACGCGCACATCTTCTGCACCCGCGACCAGATCCGCGACGAGCTGAAGTCGCTGCTCAACTTCGTGCTCGACCTGCTGCGCGACTACGGCCTCGACGACTTCTACCTGGAGCTCTCCACCAAGAACCCGCAGAAGTTCGTCGGCCCGGACGACGTGTGGGAGGAGGCGACCGCGACCCTCGCCTCCGTGGCCGAGGAGTCCGGCCTGGAACTCGTGCCCGACCCCGGTGGCGCCGCGTTCTACGGCCCGAAGATCTCCGTGCAGGCGCGCGACGCGCTCGGCCGCACCTGGCAGATGTCGACGATCCAGCTCGACTTCATGCTGCCGGAGAAGTTCGAACTGGAGTACACCGGCCCGGACGGCTCCCGCCAGCGCCCGGTCATGATCCACCGCGCGCTGTTCGGTTCCGTCGAGCGCTTCTTCGGCGTGCTGACCGAGCACTACGCGGGCGCGTTCCCGGCGTGGCTCGCGCCGGTGCAGGTCATGGGCATCCCGGTCACCTCGGAGAACGCCGACCACCTGTTCGCGGTGCGCGAGACGCTGAAGAAGGCCGGCATCCGGGTCGAGGTCGACGCCTCGGACGACCGCATGCAGAAGAAGATCCGCAACCACACCATGCAGAAGGTGCCGTTCATGCTCCTGGCCGGTGCCAAGGACGTGGAGGCGAACGCGGTGTCGTTCCGGTTCCGCGACGGCACGCAGATCAACGGCGTGCCGGTGGAGAAGGCCGTCGAGCAGATCGTCGACTGGGTCGGGCGCCGGGAGAACGCCTCGCCCACGGCGGAACTGCTCTCGTGACGCCTGAGTTCTCCGAGCAGGCCGGTGTCGGGGTCCCGGACGCGTTGCAGCGCCTGTGGACCCCGCACCGCCTGTCGTACGTGCAGGGGGCGGGCAAGGCCGAGGGCGACGAGCCCGCCGGCTGCCCGTTCTGCCGCGTGGTGGAGCTGTCCGACGCCGACGGCCTGATCGTCGCGCGCGGGTCCGAGGTCTTCGCGCTGCTGAACCTGTACCCGTACAACCCGGGCCACCTGATGGTCCTGCCGTACCGGCACGTGGCGGACTACACCGAGCTCTCCGCCGGGGAGACCGCGGAGCTCGCCGCGTTCACGCAGAAGGCGATGCGGGTCGTGCGGCACGTGGCGGCGCCGCACGGGTTCAACATCGGCATGAACCAGGGCGTCGTCGCGGGCGCCGGCATCGCCGCCCATCTACACCAGCACCTGGTGCCGCGGTGGGGCGGCGACGCGAACTTCATGCCGGTCATCGGGCACACCAAGGTGCTCCCGCAGCTGCTGGGGGAGACCCGGCAGCTGCTGGCGGACGGCTGGAAGGCGATCGACTGATCGTTTCGCGGTGACTATCTGTTGACTTTCGATAGATGGCGCGCGATAGTCGATCCATGCTTCGCTTGCTGCTGCCTCTCGTGGCCTGCCTCCTCGTCGCCGCGCTCGGCGTCGCCGCCCTGCTGTACGCGCAGCACGACGACGCCCCCGGCCTCGGCCTCATCGCATTCGTGCTGATCTTCGGCGCCATCGGCTTCGCCGTGCGCTCCGTTTTGCGAGCGCGGAAGTCCGTTTGACGCACCTCGTCGGCTAAACAGAGCGTTTAGTCCGTCGAAGTGTGATTGACGGCGGTACTAATTCTTGGACAAAAGAGTGACAAAAACCACTCATGTTGTCCTGACTGGACAATCGGCGCTGTTTCGTCTCCGGGTGGAATGGCTTTCGATTACATCTTTCGGGTGCATTTCCGCGGTCGATCGAGACGTGAAGCCAGCACAAAGCGATTCCAGGTAGGTGAGATCACCCACCTGGAGGTGTCAACTGCGAACCAAGTCCCCGCCTATGGCCGATCGTCTCACCGTGTGCGAATGGTTACGGTGCGAACATGACCGCACCTGAGCGTTCGCGATTAGCGAGAGAACGGCTTTCGCGTGAACTACGCCGGTTGCGCACCGAGGCGAAGATGACCGGCACGGCCACCGCCCGTGCCACCGGGATGAGCCAGTCCAAGCTGTCGAAGATCGAGAACGGCATGCTGCTCCCGTCCGTCACGGACGTGGAGCGTCTCGTGGCGGAACTGGCCGCCGCGAGAGAGACGCGCATCGAACTGGTCGAACTCGCCAGGTCGCTGCACGCCGAGGCGGAAACCCGTCGTGTCGTGCTGCACCGAGGAGCGCACCGCCACCAGCAAACGATCAGCCGCGTGGAGGCCCGCGCCGCGACATCGAGGTTCTTCCAGGTCAACCTGGTCCCCTCGCTGCTGCAGTCCGAGGCCTACCTGCGCATCGTGCTGGGGACGATGCCGCATTCGGAGCAGGAGGCCGCGGTGGCCGCCCTGCGCACCCGCCGTTCCCGAATGGACGACCTGGCGAAGCAGTTCGTGTTCGTGCTCTCCGAAGCAGCCCTGCGCTGGCGGATGGGCACCCCCGAACAAATGGCCGAACAGGTGGAACACCTGGCCGCCATGCAACGCCGCCCGAACGTCCGCCTCGGCGTCGTCCCGTGGTCGGCCGACGCGAACGTGGTGGCCCTGCACGGTTTCCACATCTACGACGAGCGCGTGGTGACGGTCAGCGTGCTCACCGGCAACGCCACGATCACCGATCCGCTGGACGTGCGGGAGTACCTCGCGCTGTTCGGGCGGCTGGAGAGGCTGGCGGTGCGGGGGGAGGAGTTGCAGGGGTTGTTGAAGCGCATCGCCGAGGATCATCGGCGGCTCCTGTAGCCCTGGGCCGGGGGCGTTGGTTCGGGCGGCCCTGGAGGGAGTTCGGGGAGGCGCCGGCTCGGGCGGTTTGGACGTCGGGTTCGGGAGGCGCCGGCTCGCGTGGCCCTGGGTGTCGCGTGTGGGGGCGCTGGCTCGCGTGGCTCCGGGCTTCGCGTTCGGGGTCGGCGCCGGTCCGGCAGAGGGGTCGGTCCGGCAGAGGGGTCGGGGCTGCGCCAGGTTCGCGTCGTTGGCGCGACCTGTTGTGGGCTCGGGCGGGCTGATCGTGGCGCTGCGGCTGGTGCGGTGCTGACTGGTTCGCCTCCCTGCTGTCCCGGGGTCTTGGCCGGGCTGTCAGCGTGCCGCTTGTCGGAATGTCAACATTCCGACAAGCGCCGGTTGTAGGAATGTTGACATTCCGACAAGTGGAGTGGTGGGCGCTGCGAACAGGTCGTGCTGCGCGTCCCGCCGCTGCTCGCCGCAGCCGCCGCCCGCGGCCGGCCGCTTGCCGGGCGTCGCCTGTGACCACCGCGAGCTACCGCCGAGCGTCACCGCGCATCCAGGTTCGCCACAGTCGCCGCCTGCCGCCGCCACCTCGGTCCGTCACCTCGGTCCGCCACCTCGGTCCGCCACCGCAGCCCCGACCTCCCCGCGCCCCGGCCCCCCGCGCCCCGCCTCACCCGCGAGCCGCGCGTTTCACCAGTCCAGCTAGGCTGCGACCTGCCATGCTGAACATCTTCGCTCGCGCGTCCGTCTCGCGCGTCACCGATCCGATCGGGGCGTGGTTGCTGGCGCGTGGCCTCACGCCCAACGCCGTCACCGTGTTCGGCACGGTCGGTGCCGTCGCCAGCGCTCTGTGGTTCATCCCCCGCGGGCAGTTGTTCGTCGGCTGCGCGCTCGTGGCGTTCTTCGTGCTGCTCGACCTGATCGACGGGGCCATGGCTCGCGCGCAGGGGCCGACGCGGTTCGGGGCGGTGCTCGACGCCACCTGTGACCGCATCGCGGACGGGGCGTTGTTCGCGGCGCTCACCTGGTACGCGTTCGACACCGGCAACCGGTGGACGGCGGCGGCCGGGTTCATCTGCCTGGTGGCGTCGCAGGTGATCTCGTACGTGAAGGCGCGTGCCGACGCGAACGGGCTGTCCGCCGACGGTGGGCTCGCCGAGCGGGCCGAGCGGTCCATCGTCGCGCTCGTCGGGGCCGGGGTGCAGGGGCTGGGTGTGCCGTACCTGCTGGACGTCTCGTTGTGGTTGCTGGCGGCGATGACCGTGGTGACGGTGTTGCAGCGGATCTTCGCCGTGGCGAAGTCGGCGCGGGAGGCCGCGTGAACCTCGCGACGCTCGGGTACAGCGCCGGGTGGCGGCTGATCCGCCTGTTGCCGGAGGCGTGGGCTCGCGGGTTGTTCCGGGCCGGTGCCGACTACGCGGTGAAGCGTGGTGGCACGAGCATCGACCAGTTGCGCGCGAACCTGCGGCGGGTCGTGCCGCAGGCGGGGGACGAGGAGCTCGACGAGCTGGTGCGCGACTCGGTGCGGTCGTACGCGCGGTACTGGTGCGAGGCGTTCCGGTTGCCGTCGATGGACCTGAAGGCCGCGTACGAGAAGTGCGACTCGCAGGTGTCCGGCGTGGAGAACCTCGACGCGGCGCTCGCGGCGGGCACCGGTGCCGTGGCCGCTCTGCCGCACAGCGGCAACTGGGACATGGCCGGGGTGTGGCTGGTCGGCCACTCCGGCACGTTCACGACGGTGGCCGAGCGGTTGAAGCCCGAGTCGCTGTACCGCAAGTTCGTGGAGTTCCGCGAGACCCTCGGCTTCGAGGTGCTGCCGCTGCACGGCGGCGACCGTCCACCCGCGACGGTGCTGGCCGAGCGGTTGCGGGACAACAGGGTCGTGTGCCTGCTCAGCGACAGGGACCTGACGTCGTCCGGGGTGCCCGTGACGTTCTTCGGCGAGCAGACGCTCATGCCCGCGGGGCCGGCGCACCTCGCTGCGACGACGGGGGCGGCGCTGCTGCCGGTCGGGTGCTGGTTCACCGAGGACGGCTGGCACTTCCGCATCCACCCGCCGATCAAGGTCAGCAACGTCCAGACGGCCACGCAGGCGGTCGCGGACGTGTTCGCGGCCGACATCGCCGCGCACCCCGCAGACTGGCACATGCTGCAGAAGCTGTGGCTCGCCGACCTGCCGGAGAGCCGCCGTGCCGCGCTGGCCAGGAGGCTCGCCCGGTGAAGGTCGGGATCGTCTGCCCGTACTCCCTCGACGTGCCCGGGGGAGTGCAGGCGCACGTCGTCGACCTCGCGCGCGCCCTCATCGGCCTCGGGCACACCGTCGACGTCCTCGCGCCCGCCGACGACGACCAGCAGCTGCCGGACTTCGTCACGTCCGCGGGCCGCGCGGTCGGCATCCCGTACAACGGGTCCGTGGCGCGGCTGAGCTTCGGCCCCGTCTCGTACGCGCGGGTGCGGCGCTGGATCGACGAGCACCAGTTCGACGTCCTGCACCTGCACGAACCGACGGCGCCGTCGCTGTCGTTCCTGGCGCTGGTGGTCGCGGACGGCCCGATCGTCGCCACCTTCCACACCTCGACGCCGCGCTCGAAGATGCTATCGGCGTTCCAGGGAGTGCTGCAGCCGTTCCTCGAGAAGGTCACGGCCCGCATCGCGGTGTCCGCGCTGGCCCGGCGGGTCCAGGTCGAGCACCTCGGCGGCGACGCGGTGGAGATCCCGAACGGCGTCGACGTCGACTTCTTCGCCTCGGCGTCCACTTTGGACGGCTACCCGCGCCCCGGCGGCACGATCGGCTTCGTCGGCCGCTACGACGAGCCGCGCAAGGGCATGCCGATCCTGTGGGAGGCGTTCGGCCTGATCGCCGACGAGTTCCCGGACCTGCGGCTGCTCGTCGTGGGCCGCGGCGAGTCCTCGTTCGACGGGCCGCACGCCGACCGGGTCGACCTGCTCGGCCAGGTGAGCGACGAGGACAAGGCGCGGATGCTGCGCAGCGTCGACGTCTACGTCGCCCCGAACACCGGCGGCGAGTCCTTCGGGATCATCCTCACCGAGGCGATGTCCGCCGGCACGGCGGTCGTGGCGAGCGACATCGACGCGTTCCGCCGCGTGCTGGACGACGGCAAGGCGGGCGCGCTGTTCCCGGTCGGCGACGCGGCCGCGCTGGCGGACGCGTTGCGCTCGGTGCTGCGCGACTCGGCGTTGCGCGCCGAGTACGTCGACCTCGGATCGCAACGGGTGCAGGCCTTCGACTGGTCCGTGGTCGCGAGCCAGGTGCTGCGCGTCTACGAGACCGCCATCGCCGCCGACCCGCGCCGGGTGAGCGAGGCATGACCGCCTTCCTGGTCGTCGTCGCGGTCACGCTCCTCCTGGCCGCCTGGGTCCTCGGCATCGCGAACCGCCTCGACCGCCTGCACGTCCGCACCGACGCGGCCTGGGCGGCCCTCGACGCGGCACTGGCCCGCCGCGCGGTCGTCGTCCGCGCCCTGCTCGACCCCGCGCTGGCCGCTGCCGCCTCGAAGGCCGAGTCCGCCTCCCGCGCCGATCGCGAGCTCGCCGAGAACGAGCTCTCCGGCCTGCTCGCCGCCCTGGACCGCTCGTCCCTGGCCCCGGCGGCGGCCTTCGAGCTCGCCGACGCCGAGGAACGCGTCGTGCTCGCGCGCAGGGTCCACAACGACGCCGTGCGCGACACGCTCCTGCAGCGCCGCCGCAGGGTCGTCCGCTGGCTCCGCCTCTCCGGCACCGCGCCGCAGCCGTCGTACTTCGAGATCGCGGAGCCCACCGCCCCGTCCGACGCGGTGATGCTCAAGCCCCGCCCGTCCGCGCGCGTCGTGCTGACCGACGCGGAAGGCCGCGTGCTGCTGTTCCAGGGCTTCGACCCCGCACGGCCGCAGGAGCTGTTCTGGTTCACCGTCGGCGGCGGTGTGGAGGACGGCGAGGAGCTGCGCGACGCGGCCGTCCGCGAGACGTTCGAGGAGACCGGAGTGAAGCTCGCGCCGGAGCAGCTGGTCGGCCCGGTCTGGCGTCGCCGCACGGTGTTCAGCTTCGACGCCGAGGAGTGGTTCTTCTACGCGTCCGTCGACGGGGTCGAGGTCGACACGTCGGGTTTCGACGACGTCGAGGAGACCACGATCTCCACGTTCCGCTGGTGGAGCGCGGAAGAGCTCGAAGCCACCGAGGACACCGTGTACCCGGTCCAGCTGGCCGAGCTGATGGGGTCGCTGCGCTCGGAGTGGGACGGCGAGACCCGCTCAGTCCGCTGAGAGTCCCAGAACCCCGCGGCCTCGCGGGACTTCTCGGCCAGGTACAGGAACGATGCGCGGGTGGACGCGACCTCGGGGTGCGCCGGGCCGAGCACCCGGATCCGGTCCTCGAGCAGCTTCCTCGCCTCGGCCGCCGCCTCGGCCACCTGCCCCGCTTCGTACAGCCAGTGCGAGAGGCCGGTCCGGCTCATCCAGGTCTGCGCGTGGTCGGGGCCGAGGACGCGGCTCCGGTCGGCCAGCACCAGCCGGGTCTCCGCCGCCGCCGAAGCCGGGTCGCCCGCCTTGCCGATCATGTCGGCGATGTTCTGGCGGGTGATCATCGTCTGGACGTTGTCGTGGCCGAGCAGGTCGACCCGGTCCGCGAGGAGCCGTCGCGCTTCGGCGAGCGCGCCCGCGACATCGCCGGCCTGGGCGCGCCAGAACGCGATGTTGTGCCTGGTGGTCAACGTTTCGTCGTGGTCGCGACCGAGGACGCGGAGCTGGTCGGTGAGCAGCCGGCCCAGGTCGGCGGCGGCACGGGCCGGATCACCGGCCACGCCGTGGCTGCACGCGATGCCCCGCCTGAGGAGCAGCGTCTGGACGTCGTCGGGGCCGACGGCCTCCAGCAGTTCGGGCAGCAGCCGGCGGTAGGCGGTGATCGCCCCGGCCGGGTCGGTCGTCTCGCTCCCGAAGTGGATCAGCAGGCGGCGGATCGCCAGGACGTCGCGGTGGCGCGGGCTCAGGTGTTCGACGGCGGTCGGCAGGAGGCCTTCCAGCGATTCCACGGCCTCCGCGAGCAGACCGACGTCGACCAGGCTTTCCAGCCGGCGGAACAGCACCGGGGGACAGGCGCCGTCCCACAGGGCCTCGCCACCGGACGCGAGGAGGGCTTCCGCGTTGGCGCGCAGGGTTTGCCCCTGCTCGGTGCCGCGCTCGGTCCTCGGCCACGCCTGAGCCAGCCCGTCGGCCGCGACGCGCACGACGGCGCCCAGGTCGGCCGCGTCCCTGGTGGCGCGCTGCACCAGCGCGTGCACCCGCACCGATCCGGCCCCGGCGTCGAAGGTGACCAGGCTGAGCCGGTGCAGGCAGCTCAGCCCGTCCCGCGCGTCGGAGGAGTCCACGCCGAGGAACCCCAGCACCGCCGGTGAGGTGAACACCTCCAGCGGGATCCCGTTGGCGTCCAGCACACTCGCGATGGCGAGCAGCGGACGTGCCACGCCCTGCGGTCGCAGCGAGTCGGCTCGTTCCACGGACAGCGACCAGGTCGCCGCGACCGTCGCCCGGTGCTCGTCGGGCAGGTCGTCCGGTGCCACGGCGGCAAGGCGCCGCTCCGCCAGACGAGTCCGGTACTGCGCGCACGAGA
Organism: Lentzea sp. DG1S-22; assembly: GCF_036321065.1. Lineage (NCBI taxonomy): Bacteria > Bacillati > Actinomycetota > Actinomycetes > Pseudonocardiales > Pseudonocardiaceae > Lentzea > Lentzea sp. DG1S-22. The sequence continues at coordinate 8,345,703 of NZ_CP143276.1, forward strand.
GCTGCCGGTCGAGGACGTACGCGGCCGCCTGGGCCAGTGCCAGCGGCAGGTGCCCGAGGTCCTCGGCCAGCTCGGCGGCCCCGTCGGCGCCACCGGCCGCGGAAGTCAGGTACGCCACCGATTCCCGGGCGCTGAACACGTCCACGTCGACGACCTGCCGGTCCCCGCGCAGCGACGCGTCCCGCCGCCTCGTCGTCACGACGACGCGCCCCGACGCCGGTGGCCACAGGCCGTGCAGGTCCGCGGGCGCCTGCACGTCGTCGAGCACGACCAGCCAGGGTTCCGGGGTCTCGGCGAGCCACTCCAGGAACGTCCGCGCGCTCCCGGCCCGCCCGGTGATCTTCGCGGCCGCGTCGGCGTAGCTGGAGACGATCGCGTCGCGGGAAGCCGCGGTGACCCACACCAGCACCCGGACCTCGCCCGCGTGCCACAGCCGTTCGGCGTGGTCGGCGGCGAGCTGGGTCTTGCCGACGCCGCCCATCCCCGTCAGGACGGCGCGGTCCGGGACGTCCACACCGCGGTGCTGGAACGACCCGGCGCGCTGCGGCACCAGGCCCACCCGCAACGGCAGCGCAGCCGGCCGGGAGGCACCGCCGACGTGCACGTCACCGTGGACGACGCCGAACTGGTTGACCTGCCCGGACGTGCCCTCCGCGTTGTTGGACACGTCCGGTAACGGCAGATCGTCAGACATGCACGACAGTATGGACCTAAACGGCGTGGATGATCGCCGATCCGTAGGCGTCGCGCGTTTTGTCCTTCTCGTCGTGCATCAGGTACAGCGCGAAGTTGTCCACGCCGATCTCCTTCAGCTCCTGCAACCGCTCGACGTGCGCCGACTCCGGTCCCACGAGGCAGAAGCGGTCCACGATCGCGTCCGGCACGAAGTCGGTGGACCGGTTGCCCGCCTTGCCGTGGTGGGAGTAGTCGTAGCCCTCGCGGTCCTTGATGTAGTCGGTCAGGGCCTTGGGCACCACGCCCGAGTCGCCGTAGCGGGCGACGAGGTCCGCGACGTGGTTGCCGACCATGCCGCCGAACCACCGCAGCTGGTCGCGCTGGTGCGGGAGGTCCGTGCCGACGTAGGCGGGCGCCGCCACGCACATCGTGATCGCCGACGGGTCCCGCCCGGCGGCCCGTGCGGCCTCCCGGACGGAACCGATCGTCCACCGGGCGATGTCCGGGTCGGCGGTCTGCAGGATGAAGCCGTCGGCCTGCTCGCCGACCATCTTCAGCGCCTTGGGACCGTACGCGGCCATCCACATCTCGAGCTTCCCGTCGCGCACCCACGGGATCCGCACCGCGGTGCCGTGGTGCTCGACCTCGCGACCCTCGGCGAGCTCCTTGATCACGCGCATCGCGTCGCCCAGCGTCGCCAGGGAGGCGGGCTTCTGGCCGATCACGCGGCGGGCCGAGTCGCCCCGGCCGATGCCGCAGACCGTGCGGTTGCCGAACATGTCGTTCAGCGTCGCGAACAACGACGCCGTCACCGACCAGTCGCGGGTGGACGGGTTGGTGACCATCGGGCCGATGACGATGTCCTTGGTGGCGCCGAGCACCTGCGAGTAGATGACGAACGGCTCCTGCCACAGCACGCAGGAGTCGAACGTCCAGCCGTAGCGGAAGCCGCAGTCCTCGGCCGCGCGGAGGCCCTCCACGACGTCCCGCGCCGGCGGGTCGGTCTGCAGCACGATGCCGAAGTCCACGGCGGTTCCGCCTTTCTCACACGAGGTACTGGTTGAGGTCGCGGGACACGAACCGGCCGTGGCCCGTCGAACCGCGGTAGGCGCCGTCGGCGATCACCTTGCGGCCGCGCGAGAACACGGTGTCGACCTTGCCGGTGACCTCGAAGCCCTCGTAGGCCGAGTAGTCCACGGCCATGTGGTGGGTCTCGGCGGAGATCGTCTGCGTGGCCGCCGGGTCGTAGACCACGACGTCGGCGTCGGCGCCCGGTGCGATCACGCCCTTGCGCGGGTACATGCCGAACATCCGCGCGGGCGTGGTCGACACGATCTCGACCCAGCGTTCGCGGGTGATCTCGCCCTTGACGACGCCCTGGTGCAGCAGGTCGACGCGGTGCTCGACGCCGGGCATGCCGTTGGGGATCTTGGAGAAGTCGCCGAGTCCCAGCTGCTTCTGGTCCTTGAAGCAGAACGGGCAGTGGTCGGTGCTCACGACGGACAGGTCGTTGGTGCGCAGCCCGCGCCACAGCGACGACTGGTGCTCCTTGGGGCGCAACGGGGGCGACGCCACGTACTTGGCGCCCTCGAAGCCCGGCTTGGCCAGGTCCTCCAGCGACAGGTACAGGTACTGCGGGCACGTCTCGGCGAACACGTTCTGGCCCGTGTCCCGCGCGGCCGTGACGGCGTCGAGCGCCTGTGCCGCCGACAGGTGCACGATGTAGAGCGGGGAACCGGTCACCTTCGCGAGCTGGATCGCCCGCGAGGTGGCCTCGCCCTCGAGCTCCGGCGGCCGGGTCAGCCCGTGCTGCACCGGGTCGCCCAGGCCGTTCGCGAGCGCCTGCGCGACGAGCTGGTCGATCGCGATGCCGTTCTCCGCGTGCATCATGATCGTGGCGCCCGTCTCGCGCGCCTTCTGCATGGCGCGCAGGATCTCGCCGTCGGTGGCGTAGAAGACGCCGGGGTAGGCCATGAACATCTTGAAGCTGTTCACGCCCGCCGCGATGCACGACTCCATCTCCTTGAGCGACTCGTCGGTCACGTCGGAGATGATCATGTGGAAGCCGTAGTCGACCGCGCAGTTGCCGTCGGCCTTGGCGTGCCACCTGTCCAGGGTGGACAGCAGGCTGCTGCCCTTGGGCTGCACGGCGAAGTCGACGATCGTGGTGGTGCCGCCCCACGCCGCCGCCGTCGTGCCCGTCTCGAAGGTGTCCGCGGACTGGGTGCCGCCGAACGGCATCTCCATGTGGGTGTGGGCGTCGATGCCACCGGGAATGACGTACTTCCCCGCGGCGTCGAGCACCTCGTCGGCCTGGACGGCGAAGCCGGGCGTCACGAGCGCCGCGATGTGCTCGCCGTCGATGAGGACGTCGGCGGCGTGCGAGCCCGTCGCGTTGATCACCAGGCCGTTCTTGACGAGTGTGCTCACGGCGTCACCAGGCCCTCGTAGGTGTCGGGGCGGCGGTCGCGGTAGAACGCCCACGTGTCGCGGACCTCGGTCAGCAGGTCGAGGTCCAGGTCGCGCACCACGAGCTCTTCCTCGGTGTCGGACGCCGCTTCGCCCACGAGCTGGCCGCGTGGCGACACGAAGTACGTCTGGCCGTAGAACTCGTTGTCCCCCAACGGTTCCACGCCCACCCGGTTGATCGCGCCGACGAAGTACTCGTTCGCCACGGCCGCGGCGGGCTGCTCCAGCCTCCACAGGTACTCCGACAGCGACCGGGACGTCGCCGACGGGTTGAACACGACCTTCGCGCCCGCGAGGCCCAGCGCCCGCCAGCCCTCGGGGAAGTGGCGCTCGTAGCAGATGTAGACGCCGATGCGGCCGACCGCGGTGTCGAACACCGGGTACCCGAGGTTGCCGGGCTTGAAGTAGAACTTCTCCCAGAACCCCTTCACCTGGGGGATGTGGTTCTTGCGGTACTTGCCGAGGTACGTGCCGTCGGCGTCGATCACGGCCGCGGTGTTGTAGTAGACGCCCGGCTGCTCCACCTCGTACATCGGCACGATCAGCACGATGTTGTTCTGCGCGGCGACCTCCTTCATCAGCTCCGTGGTGGGGCCGTCGGGGATCGACTCGGTGTAGGAGTAGAAGTCCGCGTCCTGCACCTGGCAGAAGTAGGGGCCGTAGAAGAGCTCCTGGAGGCACAGCACCTGCGCGCCCTGGGACGCGGCGTTGCGGATGTGCTCGACCGCGTTCGCGATCATCGACTCCTTGTCGCCCGTCCACTTCTGCTGGACGAGCGCCGCCCGGATGATGTTGCTCATCTGGTCGTCTCCTTTGCCGTGTTGTCCTTCAGGGCCAGGAACACCAGGAAGCCGGCCGCGAAGCCGACCACCCAGTTGTAGTCGTAGAGCGGCTTGAGGAACGGGATCAGGCCGCCCTCCGGGAACGGACCGCCGTGGGCGCCGCCGACCGCGAGCACGGAGCCCACGAGGGTCGCCACGACGGCACGCCAGTTCCAGCCGCCGTTGAACCAGTACGCGCCCCGCCCGTCCAGGTAGAGGTCGGTGAGGTGCAGCTCGGTCTTCTTGATCACCCAGTACCCGGCGACGAAGACGCCGGCCACGCTCGCGAGGAGCCCGCCGTAGAACCCGAGCCACGCGAAGATGTAGATGCCGGGGTCGGAGATCAGCCGCCACGGCTGGATCACGATGCCGATGACGCCGGTGATCAGGCCGCCGACGGCGAACGTGATGCGGCGCGGGAAGGCGTTGGAGAAGTCGTAGGACGGGCTCACGACGTTCGCCGCGAGGTTCGCCGAGATCGTGGCCAGCACCAGCGACACCAGCGCGACCAGCACCAGGGCGGTGCTGTCGAAGCGGGACGCGAGGTCCGCCGGGTCCCAGATCGCCTCGCCGTACAACGCCTGCGCGCCGGACGTCGTGAGGATCGCGACGATGGCGATGAACGACATGGTCGTCGGCAGGCCGAGGATCTGACCGGTGACCTGCTTGCGCTGGCTGCCACCGAACCGGGTGAAGTCCGGCATGTTCAGGCTGAGCGTCGACCAGAACGCGATCATGCCCATCAGCGCGGGGAAGAAGACCTTCCAGAAGTCGGGGCCCCAGCCGAGCTTGCTGCCGGTCTGCAGGATCGGCCCGAAGCCGCCCGCCTTCACCAGCACGTAGCCGAGCAGGATCAGGAACCCGACGCTGACGAGCGGCGCCGTCCAGTTCTCGAACCGCCGGATCGCCTCCATGCCGCGCCAGATGACGAGCATCTGCACGACCCAGAAACCGAAGAAGCACAACCACAACGTCCACGGCTGCCCGGCGACGACCGACGCGTTCGCCCAGCTCTCGCCGGCCAGCCGCCCGATGATGACGTGCAGCGCCTTGCCGCCGACCCACGTCTGGATGCCGAACCAGGCGCAGGCGATGAAGGCCCTGAGGAGCGCGACGAGGTTCGCGCCGCGGATGCCGTAGAACGCGCGGGCGAACACGGGGAACGGGATGCCGTACTTCGTGCCGGCGTGGCTGTTGAGCAGCATGGGGACCAGCACGATCAGGTTGCCCAGGGTGATCGTGAGGAACGCCTGCACCCAGTCCATGCCGATCGCGATCAGGCTCGCCGCGAGCGTGTAGCTGGGGATGTTGTGCGCCATGCCCATCCACAGCGCGAAGAAGTTGTAGGTCGTCCACGTCCGCTGCCGCACGGGAACGGGGGCGAGTTCGGGGTTGAAGAACCTGCTGTCCCTGATGGGACCCACGTCGCTCAGTTCGACGCGGCCGTCAGGTGTGACCTGGGGCGGTGAGGACTTGACTGCCATCGTTCAACCCCCTGTTACGCTGCTGAAACAATGCCAACCCGGTCTGATTCCACCCCGGAATCCTGGGTCCGCCGCCGCAGGTGTGGCAGTGTCAGAGTGTCCACGCTTGTCATGATCGGCGCACATTGTGTTCCCCTGCCGGGCATGGTGCTTCCCCGGCGTGCTCTGCTGCTCGGCGGCGCGGGCCTGGTCGCGGCGGGTGCGACGAGCGCCGTCCTGAGCCCGCGCGGCCGCCGCCTGCCCGGCTGGACCGGGCCCGGCGGCGTGGTGCCCTCCGCCGAACCTGTACCCGTTCAGCCGATGCCGTGGGGCGCGTGGATGGGTCGTCCGGTCCGGTGGTGCTCGTGCTGCACGGCCGTGGCGGCAGCGTCGCGTGGTGGGAGGCGCTCGGGCTGCCGCGGTTCCTCGACGGGTGCGGGTTCCGGTGCGCCGTGGTCGACGGCGGCGAGGAGTACTGGGTCTCGCGGACGCCGCCCGTGCCGTTCGAGGCCGCGCTGGACGTGTCGATGGGTGGTTCGGCGTGCTGGACCTCGCGTCCCGGCAGCCGCTGAAGGCCGTGGCGGCGATCAGCCCGGCGTTGTTCCCGGTCTGGGAGGACGCCTCGCGCATCAACGGGTTCGCCTCCCGTGAGGTGTGGGAGGCACACGAACCGTTGCGTCGCACGGACCGGATCACGTCACCGGTAGGCGTGTGGTGCGGCTGGAGGATCCTTTCTCCGATCCGGCTCAGGAGTTCGCAGCGACTTTGAGCCGCACCACGGCCGTGCCCGCCTTCCGGTCGTGCCACGTCCGCGTCCCGCGCAGGTCCAGCGCCTCCACGGCGGACAGCACGAGCAACGCGAATCCTCCGACCAGCAGCAACGACGCGACCCAGCCGGTCGGCCCCACGGTGACGTGCTCGCCGATGACGACCCACGGCTGTTGCAAGCCGAGGCCCGCCATCAGCGCCGGCTCCCGCCAGCCCAGACCGACCAGCACGAGCACCGCGCCCACACCCGGCAGAGCGGTGGTGACGAGCGTGCGGGTCAGCGCCCGCCGCAGGCTCAGGCCGGACGCGGAACCCACGACCCGCAACCCCGTCAGCGCCTTGCCGAAGGTGTTCAGGCGGAGCAGCAGGGCGTCGTAGACCACCGCGCAAGCCACCACCAGCACGGGCTCGTGGACCAACGGCCACGCCACGACCAGCACCAGGAGCCAGTCGAGCAGACGGGCGATCAGCCGACGAACGAGCATGATTCACGCTAAGCGGCGGAAGTCCCCCATAAATTGTCAGTTCATGGCCACTTGCCGAACGAACTCGGCCATCCACCGGCCGTTGTCCCTGACGACCGACCGCTCGGTGAGCCCGTCCGCCGCGAAGGCCCCGACCTCGGCCCGCGTGAGCGGCCACGGCGGCCCGTCCGGCTCGGGCCCCTCGTCCCGCGCCACGGCCAGCACCAGCAACGTCCCGCCGGTCAGGCCCGCGACCCTCCCGGCGGCCTCGGCGTGCAGCGCCGGTGGCAGCGCCTGCACGGTCATGTTCTCCACGACCAGGTCGAACGCGCGGTGCCACTCGGCGGGCGGGTTCAGCAGGTCCGCCACCACGTAGGACACCGAGGACCCCGGGTGGCGCGCCCGGACGGCGGCGATGCCGGTGGGGGAGACGTCGAAGGCGGTCACGTCGAACCCGCGCGAGGCCAGGAACTCGGAGTCGCGGCCGAAACCGCAGCCCACGACCAGCGCGCTCCTGCCAGTGCCGTCGAGGCCGTTCGCCCACTCGACGAGGTGCGCCTGAGGGTGGGGGACGTCCCACGGGACGGAGGCGGTGCCGGCGCCGGCGGCCGCGTAGAGGTCTTCGAACCAGCCGGTCGGGTTGGCCGCCTGGAGGCGGCGGGCGTCGTCTTCTGCGGACATGAGGCCACTTCTACCGGGTTCGCCGCCGCCCCGTGATCAACCGGCGCAGTGCGCCGTGCGGACCAGGGAGCCGAACGAGAACAGTTGCACGCAAGTGCGCGGGTCACGCGGTGCAACGTGAACACCTCTGCGCTTCCAAAGTGGACAGGAGGAACCCGGTGCGCCCGCGGCGGTCAGTCCGAACGGGACGGTGCCGGTCGGACCTCCTCCAGGGACAGCCCGACCCGGCGCACCGATCTCACCTGATAGGGACGGCGTACGCCGTCCGGTGTGTACCGACGGTGACCGAAGGCCGTGCGTTCGGACGTGACGACAAGACATTTTCGTTGTGGTGGTGGAACGTGCGGATGGGCGGTCCACTCACTTTCGGCAGGTCAACGATGCTCCACCAGGTCACACGACGACCGCGGGAACTCCGGTGGCCCGCGGTTCAAGCCCTGAACACCCGATCGAGCGGGTTAATCCGCGAACTGAACGCGCCGATGTAATCGAAGATCGGTCCCCAAAACCAGATTGAGGAAAACTGTGTCTCGTTCCGGACTGTTCCGTGCCGCCGCTCTGCTCGCCGCCAGCGCCGCCCCGCTCCTCGCGGGTTCGGCCAGCGCCGCCGAAGCCCCGCAGCTGGGGACCGGCCTTCCCGAGGTGGGCGCGGACAAGCTGATCACCGACGCCACGCGGCACGCGACCCCGCTCCAGTCGGGTGCCGCCGTCCAGCTGCCGCGCGTGGGCCTGCCCGTCGCGGGCGACCTGCCGGCTCTCCCCGGCCTTCCGGCCGCGGCGCAGGAGCGGTCCGTCGGCTACCCGATCGCGGCCCAGATCGGCGAGATCGCCGGCCTGCCCGACCCGGGCGACCTGCCGGGCACCGCGAGCGTCGGCAACCTGCCGTCGCCGTCGCTGTCCGCGCTGCCGGTCAACGGCGCCGTGCCGAACCCGACCGTTCTCTCGGGCATGCTCCCGACCATCAACGGCTGAGTTCGCACGTCGAAAATGGGCCCGTGCGCGCTCACGGGCCCATTTCGTGCACCAGCAGCGCGACGTACAGCGACAGCACGGACTCCGGGTCCTCCAGCGAGACGCCGAGGACCTGTTCGATCCGCCCGAGCTGCTGGTAGTAGGCGGTGCGCGAGAGGTGGGCCGCCGCGGCGGCCGCCGACTTGTTGCCGCCGTTCTCGCACAGGCACCGCAGCAGTTCCACGAGCCGTGAGCCCTGCGCCGTGTCGCGCGCCAGCAACGGACCGAGCTCGCGGTCCGCGAAGGCCCGCACGCGTTCGTCGTCGCGCAGCAGGTGCAGCAGGCCGCGCAGCCGCACGTCGTCGAGCCGGTGGTAGAGCTGCGATCCCGGCGCCCGCAACGCCGCTCCGGCCACGTGGGCGGCCTCGCCGAGCGACCGGCGCACGTCCGCGGTCGACGTGACGGTCGTGCCGACGGCGATCACGACCTCCGAAGCCGCCGTGCGGTGGATCTCGCGCGCGACCTTGCGCAGAACCCCCTCCACGCCCACGGTCGACGGCACCGACAGCAGTGCGCGCACCGACGTGTCATCCACGACGCCGACGAGCGCCGCCACCGTCACGCGCCGCCCGGCCAGCGCGGTCGCCTCGGCGAGATCGCGCAGGACCTCCTGTGTGGCAAGCGTTTGCCCCTGCAGCACCGAGACCGGCCGCACCGCCACGCCGATCAGCTGCCGCCGTTCCAGCGGGACGCCCAGCGCCGCCGCCCGCGCGCCCAGGTCCGGCGACTGCGGCGACTGGCCGAGCAGCTGGGCCAGCAGCGTCCGGTGCGTCTGCCGCTCCAGCGACTCGCGGTCCCGCGCCACGAGCCGGTGCACGGCCAGCGCGGACGCGGCGCGTTCGGCGACGACCACGTGCCGGTGCGGGGGCGGCTCCGGCGACACCACCACGAGCCGGCCCCAGTCGGCTCCGCGCGCCCCGACGATCGTGATCAGCCAGCCGGACGCGGTGTCGTAGGCGGTCCGTTCGGACACCGTGACGGCTCGCGAGCGCGCGGCCCAGTCGTCGAGCAGCAGGACGGGGTCGTGCCCGGCGGCGTCGTAGGCGAGCACGTCGTGCCCGAGCGTCTCCAGCACGACCGGCAGCCCGGACGTGCGAGCGACCTCGCGCAGCACCTCGGAGGGTTCCGCGCCGGCGACCGTCAGCGCCGTGAACGTCTCGTGCACCTGTTCCGCGGCCCGCAGCTCGGCGAGCTGGGCGTCCACGATCAACGCCACCACCGCCTCGGTCACGGCCACGTACTTGGTCTCCTCCGACAGCGTGAGCAGCGGCAACCCGTGGTGCTCCGCGGCGGTCACGAGCGCGGCCGGCACGTCGTCGCGCCACCGCCTGCCCAGCTCGACCACGAGCCCGGCGCACCCGACGGCGGCCAGTTCCTCGACGTAGCGGGCGAGACCGGACTCGGGCAGCATCACGCCGGTCGTGAGCACGAGCTCACCGCCGCGCAGCAGGGGCGCGATGTCCGCGATCTCCGCCACGTGCACCCAGCGGACCCGGCGGCCGAGCCCGGCCGACCCCGCGACCAGACGGGGCCTTCCCTGCCGGATCACCGGCAGGGCGACGACTTCGGCGACCGTCGGGTACATGGACACAACGTAATGCCAACCAGCCGATCCGGGTACAGGTTGTGCATGGCGGCGAACCCGGCGCGCCAGCAGACTCCGAGGTCAGGAGTAGACCCCTGGAGGACGTGATGGCCCACAAGGAGCTGCTGGCACGACACCGCGCGGTGATGCCGGAGTGGCTGGCCCTCTACTACGACGAGCCCATCGAGATCGCGAGCGCCCGCGGGCGCCGTGTGACCGACCGCGAGGGCACGACCTACCTCGACTTCTTCGCGGGCATCCTGACCAACGCCATCGGCTACGACGTCGCGGAGATCAGCGACGCGATCCGCTCGCAGCTCGACACGGGCGTGCTGCACAGCTCCACGCTGTACCTGATCCGCTCCCAGGTCGAGCTGGCCGAGAAGATCGCGGAGCTCTCCGGCATCCCGGACGCCAAGGTGTTCTTCACCAACTCCGGCACCGAGGCCAACGAGACCGCGCTCATGCTCGCCACCCAGGCCCGCCGCAGCGAGCAGGTCCTGGCGCTGCGCAACAGCTACCACGGCCGTGCGTTCGCCACGGTCGCCATCACGGGCAACCGGGGCTGGTCCGCGTCCGCGCTGTCGCCGATCAAGGTCAGCTGGGTGCACGGCGGCTACCGCTACCGCTCGCCGTTCAGGTCGCTGTGCGACGCCGACTACGTCAAGGCCTGCGTCGACGACCTGCGCGAGGTCATCGAGACCACGACCTCCGGCGACGTCGCCTGCATGATCGCCGAGCCGATCCAGGGCGTCGGCGGCTTCACGTCCCCGCCCGACGGCCTGTTCCGCGCGTTCAAGGACGTGCTCGACGAGTACGGCATCCTCTTCGTCTCCGACGAGGTGCAGACCGGCTGGGGCCGCACCGGCGAGCACTTCTGGGGCATCCAGGCGCACGACGTGGTGCCGGACGCGATGACGTTCGCCAAGGGCCTCGGCAACGGGCTCGCGATCGGCGGCGTCGTCGCCCGCGGCGACCTGATGGACTCCATCACCGCCAACTCGATCTCCACCTTCGGCGGCAACCCGATCTCCACGGCAGGCGCACTCGCCACCGTGGACTACCTGCTCGAGCACGACCTGCAGGCCAACGCCGCCAAGCTCGGCTCGCGCCTGATCAGCGGCCTGCGCTCGCTCGCCGACAAGCACCCGGTGATCGGCGACGTGCGCGGCAAGGGCCTGATGGTCGGCGTCGAGTTCGTCGGCCCGGAGGGCGAACCGAACGCCGCCGCGGCCGCCACCGTGCTCAGCGAGGCGAAGGCGCTCGGCCTCCTCGTCGGCAAGGGCGGCCTCTACGGCAACGTGATCCGGCTGGCCCCGCCGATGACCCTGACCGAGGACGAGCTCGAAGAGGCCCTGGCGATCCTGGCGCAGGCGGTGGAGCGCGCATGATCAGGCACTGGATCGGCGGCAAGCCGTGGGACGGCACCCCCGAGCGGCAGGGCGACGTCTACGACCCGACGTCCGGCGAGGTCGCCTCGCAGGTGGCCTTCGCCTCCGTGTCCGAAGTGGACGCCGCGGTGGCCGCGGCCGCGGAAGCGTTTGCGTCCTGGCGCACCGCGTCCCTGGCGCAGCGCTCGACCGTCATGTTCAAGTTCCGCCAGCTCCTCGACGACCGCAAGGGCGAGCTGGCCGAGATCGTCTCGGCCGAGCACGGCAAGGTCGTGTCCGACGCGGCGGGCGAGGTCCAGCGCGCACTCGAGTCCGTCGAGTACGCGTGCGGCATCCCGCAGCTGCTCAAGGGCGGCTTCTCCGAGAACGCGTCGACCCGCGTCGACGTCTACTCGATCCAGCAGCCCGTCGGGGTCGTCGGAGTGATCTCGCCGTTCAACTTCCCGGCGATGGTGCCGCTGTGGTTCGTGCCCACCGCAATCGCTTGCGGCAACACGGTGGTGCTGAAACCGTCCGAAAAGGACCCGTCGGCGGCCTGCTTCATCGCCGAGCTGTTCGCCGAGGCCGGGCTGCCCGACGGCGTGCTCAACGTCGTGCACGGCGACAAGGTGGCGGTGGACCGGCTGCTGGAACACCCCGAGGTGAAGGCGATCTCGTTCGTCGGCTCCACCCCGATCGCCCGGTACGTCTACGAGACCGGCACCGCGCACGGCAAGCGGGTGCAGGCGCTCGGCGGCGCCAAGAACCACATGGTCGTCCTGCCCGACGCCGACCTCGACCTGGCCGCGGACGCCGCGGTGTCCGCCGGCTTCGGCTCGGCGGGCGAGCGCTGCATGGCGATCTCGGTCGTCGTGGCCGTCGGCGAGATCGGCGACGCGCTGGTCGACCGCATCAGGTCGCGGATCGCCGGCGTGAAGGTCGGCTCCGGCTCGGCGTGCGAGATGGGACCGCTGGTCACCGGCGCCCACCGCCACAAGGTGACGTCCTACCTGGACGCCGGCGTCGCCGAGGGCGCCGTCCTCGCCGTCGACGGCCGCGACCACCCGATCGACGGCGACGCGGGCGGCTTCTGGCTCGGCCCGACCCTCTTCGACCACGTCGGCACCGACATGACGATCTACACCGACGAGATCTTCGGACCGGTGCTGTCGGTCGTCCGCCGGGACACCTACGAAGAGGCCGTCGAGCTGGTGAACGCGAACCGGTACGGCAACGGCACCGCGATCTTCACCAACGACGGCGGCGCGGCCCGCCGGTTCCAGAACGAGGTCGAGGTGGGCATGGTCGGCGTGAACGTGCCGATCCCCGTGCCCGTCGCCTACTACTCGTTCGGCGGCTGGAAGGAATCGCTTTTCGGCGACTCACACGCGTACGGGCCGCACGGCGTGCACTTCTTCACGCGCTCCAAAGTGGTCACGTCGCGGTGGCTCGATCCTTCGCACGGCGGCGTGAACCTGGGGTTCCCGCAGAACACCTAGAGTGGACCGGTGAGCACTCGCCGCTCGTACGACCGCGTGGCCGCGCGCTACGCGTCCGAGCTGAGCGGCGAGCTCGCCGGCAAACCGCTGGACCGCGCGCTGCTCGACGTGGTGGCGGAGTTGGCGGGCGGTCTGGTGCTCGACGTCGGCTGCGGGCCCGGGCACGTCACCGCCTACCTGGCCGATCGGGTGCCTGTGGTCGGCGTCGACCTGTCACCGGAGATGTGCGCGCACGCCGCCGTTCCTGCCTGTGCCGGTGACATGACCGCGCTGCCCGTGCGGTCGCAGTCGGTATCCGCGCTCGTCTGCCTGTACGCGGTCATCCACCTCGATGCCGCTGCACGTGCCGCGGCTTACGCGGAGTTCGCGCGGGTGTTGAAGCCTGGCGGGCAGGCGTTGGTGGCGTTCCACGTGCGGGACGCGGAGACCGCGGCGGGCCAGGCGCGGACGCTGACCGAGTGGTGGGGTGACGAGGTCGACCTGACGTTCCGGTTCCTGGACCCGGACGGGGAGGTGCGGGCGTTGGCGGAGGCGGGTCTCGTGGTGACGGCCCGCCTCGACCGCGCGCCGGACTCGCGGGTGGAGCACGCGAGCGAGCGGTGCTACCTGCTGGCGCGTGCCGCCAGCGACTCCGGCACCGGGTCGTAACGCGAGAACCGGCGCGTGAAGGTCCCGGTCCCCGAAGTCAGCGACCGCAGCTCGATCGCGTACCGCAGCAGCTCCGAAGAAGGCACCTCGGCGCGGATCACCGTCCGCCCGCCCTCGCCGGCCTCGGTCCCGAGCACCCGCCCGCGCCGCCCGGACAGGTCCCCGAGCACGGTGCCCAGGTGCTCGTCGGGCAACCGGATCGCGACCTCGTCCACGGGCTCCAGCAACTGGGTCCGCCCGGCCGCGGCCGCCTCCTTCAACGCCAGCGCCCCCGCGGTCTGGAAGGCGGCGTCGGACGAGTCGACGGAGTGCGCCTTGCCGTCGACGAGCGTCACGCGGACGTCGACCACGGGGGTGCCGTCGTGGAGGCCCCGCTCCAGCTGGGCGCGGACGCCCTTCTCGACGGACGGGATGAACTGGTTCGGCACCGAGCCGCCGACGATCTTGTCGACGAACTCGAAGCCGGAGCCCCGGGGGAGTGGTTCGACGACGATGTCGCAGACGGCGTACTGGCCGTGGCCGCCGGACTGCTTCACGTGGCGGCCGTGGCCCTTGGCGGAGTCCGCGAAGGTCTCGCGGAACGGGACGCGGACCGGTTCGGTGTCGATCTCGGCTCCGCCGGCGCGCAGGCGGGCCAGGACGACGTCGGCGTGGGCCTCGCCCATGCACCACAGGACCATCTGGTGCGTTTCGGCGTTGCGGTCCAGGCGCAGGGTGGGGTCGCTCGCGACCAGGCGGTTGAGGTTGCGGGCCAGGTTGTCCTCGTCGCTGCGGGTGCGCGGGACGACGGCGATGGGCAGCAACGGTTCCGGCATGTCCCACGGCGCCATGAGCAGCGGCTGCTCGGGGGCGGAGACGGTGTCGCCGGTTTCGGCGGTGGTCAGCTTCGTCAGCGCGCACAGGTCACCGGCGACGCAGTACGGGACCTCTCGCAAAGTGGAGCCCAACGGCGAGTAGATGTGGGCCACGCGTTCGTCGGCGTCGTGGTCCTCGTGGCCGCGGTCGGCCATGCCGTGCCCGGAGACGTGCACGGGGCGTTCGGGACGCAGGGTGCCCGAGAAGACGCGGACCAGCGACACGCGGCCGACGTAGGAGTCCACTGCGGTGCGGACCACCTCGGCGACGAGCGGCCCGTCCGGGTCCGGGGCCATGCGGGGTTGGGGGATGCCGTCGACTGACGTCACGGACGGAAGCTCGTGCTCCAGCGGTGAGGGGAACGCGCGCGCGATGCCGTCCAACAATTCGGTGAGACCCATGCCGGTTGCGGCGCACACGGGCATCACGGGGTGGAACGAGCCTCGTGCGACGGCGGTTTCCAGGTCGGCGATCAGCGTGTCCTGGTCGATGTCCTCGCCCGCGAGGTAGCGGTCCATGAGGGTCTCGTCCTCGCTCTCGGCGATGATGCCCTCGATCAACGCCGCGCGTTCGTCCGGGTGGTTCTCGCCGGAGGTCAGCAGGCCGACGAGCGAGTCGCCCTCCTGCACGTAGAGCGGCACGACGCCGGCGCCGAACGCGGCCTGGCACTCGATCACCGCGTTGGCGAAGTTCGCACGGTGGTGGTCCGTGCGCGTGATGACGACGGCGCGAGGCATGCCCACGAGAGAGCACTCCTCCCACAACGCGATGGTGGCCGCGTCGACGCCCTCGAAGGCGTTCACAACAAAAAGGGCCGCGTCCGCGGCCCGCAGTCCTGCCCTGAGCTCACCCACGAAGTCGACGTAGCCGGGGGTGTCGATCAGGTTGATCTTGACGTCCCCGTGCTGGACGGGGGCGACGGCGAGGCCTACCGACCGTTGTTGTCGCACGGCCGCCGGGTCGTGGTCGCAGACGGTGGTGCCCTCGGTGACCGATCCCGCGCGGGTCAGCACGCCGGTGGTGGCGAGCAGGGCCTCGGTGAGCGTCGTCTTGCCCGCGCCTGACGGTCCCACGAGCACGACGTTGCGGACCTTGGCCGGGTCGTCCACAGCGACCGCGCCTGCCGATGAGCCGTTGTCGGAGTGCTTGCTTCCCATGGCGACCTCCGTCAAGTCGTAGTGTCCGATCTCACACCCGTTGGCGGCGCAGGACAAGCCCGGAAACCCATCTGGTCGCCAACTGGCGTTCACGCCACTTCTGGGTGACGGGCGTCACGACCTGCGTTGATCGTGAAGTGGCATTCCGAAATGTGGCCCCAGTGGCTTGGGAGAGGGGGCCACAGCGGTCGTACCGTGAGTTCACCAGAACTTCCCCTCGCGAAAGGTTGCCCCGGTGAGCACTGATCAGGTCACGGGCACTGCCCGCGTCAAGCGCGGCATGGCCGAGATGCTCAAGGGCGGCGTGATCATGGACGTGGTCGACGCCACCCAGGCGAAGATCGCGGAGGACGCGGGCGCCGTCGCCGTCATGGCTCTCGAGCGCGTGCCCGCCGACATCCGCGCCCAGGGCGGCGTCGCCCGGATGAGCGACCCCGACCTGATCGACGGGATCATCAACGCCGTCTCGATCCCGGTGATGGCGAAGGCCCGCATCGGCCACTTCGTCGAGGCGCAGGTCCTCGCGTCGCTCGGCGTCGACTACATCGACGAGTCCGAGGTGCTCACCCCGGCCGACTACGCGAACCACATCGACAAGTGGGCCTTCACGGTCCCCTTCGTCTGCGGTGCGACGAACCTCGGCGAGGCCCTGCGCCGCATCACCGAGGGCGCGGCCATGATCCGCTCCAAGGGCGAGGCCGGCACCGGTGACGTCTCCAACGCCACCACGCACATGCGCAAGATCCGCCAGGAGATCCGCCGCCTGCAGAACCTCCCCGAGGACGAGCTCTACGTGGCCGCCAAGGAGCTCCAGGCGCCGTACGAGCTGGTCAAGGAGGTCGCGCAGAACGGCAAGCTCCCCGTGGTGCTGTTCACCGCGGGCGGCATCGCGACCCCGGCCGACGCCGCGATGATGATGCAGCTCGGCGCCGAGGGCGTGTTCGTCGGTTCCGGCATCTTCAAGTCCGGCAACCCGGCCCAGCGCGCCGAGGCCATCGTGAAGGCCACCACCTTCCACGACGACCCCGACGTCATCGCCAAGGTCTCGCGCGGCCTGGGTGAGGCCATGGTCGGCATCAACGTCGAGGACGTGCCGGAGCCGCACCGCCTGGCCGAGCGCGGCTGGTAGGTCAGCTCCCGCCGAGGGCGCACCGCTTCCGGCGGTGCGCCCTCAGGCGTTCTCAGCCCGTCCGGGTGAAGCAGTACGTCGTCTTGATGTCCGGGTACGCGAGCGCGGGGGACGATCCGCACGCCGTCTTGTCCGCGGTGTTCGTGAGCACCTTCACCCGCAGCACCTCGAGCCCGGCGCACGGGGGTGTCTCGACCTCGCCGCTGAGCGAGAACGTCGTGAACCGGTAGCACCGGCCGTCGGCGAAGGCCGGGATCAGGCAGATGTTCACGCTCTTGCGGCCCGAGTAAGCGTGGTACTTCATGTACGAGCCAGGGGCTTCGCCGCACTTCTCGCTCTGCGAGCCCAGCACCTTGCTCACGGTGTAGTCGTGGGTTCCCGTGCCGCACGGCACCTGCTCGTACTTCACGTTGAACGACGCGCCCCCGAGCTTCACGCAGTCACCGGCGGTCGCGGACGGCAGGACCGACGTCGTGATGACGGTCGGGCTGGTGTTCATGGTGCTGCCCGAAGCGGGACCACCGCCGTTCGGGAGCAGGTGGACGGCGGTCGGCACCGTCGCGATCAGCAGGAAGCCGAGCACGGACCCGATGACCAGGCCGGCACGGGACGACCGCTTCGGCGGCGTGCCGTGGGGCGGGAGAGCGGCCGCCGGGTGGGGTGGCCCGGTCCGGTGCCGCCCACACGTTCGGGCGCTCCCCGGCGGGGTCGCCGGACTCTTCCGGCGTGGCGGGCGGGATGGGCGGAGTCGTCATGGAAAGCCCCCTCGGCGCGGACGTGGATGTGATCGTCTGGCCGACGCGAGCAGTCCCCCCGGACCTCCGCCCACCCTGGGACCGGGCGCCTCCGCCCGGTCCCGCTCAACGGGTCAGGTGCGCACCGTCTCGGCCAGGCCGGACAGAGCCGCCGGCAGCGGCGAGTGGTGCAGCACGCCGAGCCGTTGCGTGGCGCGGGTCAGCGCCACGTACAGCTCCGCCGCGCCACGCGGTCCGTCCGCCAGGATCCGTTCCGGCTCCACGACGAGCACCGAGTCGTACTCGAGGCCCTTGGTCTCCGACGCGGGAACGGTGCCGGGCACGCCGGGCGGGCCGATCACGACGCTGGTGCCCTCGAGAGCGGCCTCGGCCGCGACGAACTCCTCGATGGCGCCGGGCAGCTCGTCGGCGGTGACCTGGCGCGCCCACGGCTGGATCCCGTTGGCGCGCACCGACTCCGGCGCCTGGACGTCCGGGGCGAACTCGGCCAGCACCCGCGCGGCGACGGCCATGATCTCCGCGGGCGTGCGGTAGTTGACCGTCAGCGAGCGGTACTCCCAGCGGCCCGGCACGTAGGGCTCCAGCATCTCGCCCCACGACGTGGCACCGGCCGGGGCCCGGCGCTGCGCCAGGTCGCCGACCACCGTGAAGGAACGGCCGGGGCAGCGGCGCATCAGCACTCTCCAGTCCATTTCGGACAGTTCCTGGGCCTCGTCGACCACGACGTGCCGGTAGGTCCAGCTCCGGTCCGCGAGGGCGCGTTCCGCCAGCGTGCGCTGGTCGTGCTGCTCGAAGCGCACGGCCAGGTCCTCGGCGTCCAGCATGTCCGAGGCGAAGAGGTGGTCCTCGTCGTCCATGTGGTCGACGCGGTTGACCATGCTCTCCAGCACCTCGGACGCGTACCGGGCCTCGGCCGCGCGTTCGGCCGCCGCGGCCTGGTCGGCTGCCTGCTCGGTGCCGTCCTTGCCCAGCAGGTCGTGCAGCTCGTCGAGCAACGGCACGTCCGAGACCGTCCACGCCTCGCCGTCCACGCGGTGCAGCGACGGGTCGGCGCCCGCCGCCGCGAGTGCCTCCGGCGAGGTGTACAGCGACGAGAGGAGCTCGAACGGCGTCATGATCGGCCACAGCAGGTCCAGCGCCGCGAGGAAGCCGTCGTCGTCGGCGAGGTCCTTGACCAGGCCCGAGCGCATGTCCTCCCAGGCCTCCTTGTCCGAGCGGGACATCCAGTTCTTGCCGATCCGGCCGATCGCGCGCTCGGTGAGGACGTACGTGATGATCTCGCGGAACACCGCGCGGGCCTCGTTGTGCGGCAGACCGCTGTCGCGCGCCTCCTGCCGCGCCCACTCGGCCACGTCCGGTCCGATGGGGACGACGACGTCCTTCATGCCGATCGGGATCGGCTCCTCCGGGATCCGCTGCCGCGCCGAGACCGCCGCCCTCAGCACGTCGACCATCTTGCGGGAACCCTTGAGCCGCGCCACCTCCGGCGTGTCCTCGGCCGTCGCGAGCAGGCCGGGCAGCAGGCTGCCGGCCGTCGAGAAGACCACGTCGGACTCGCCGAGCGAGGGCAGCACCCGGCTGATGTGGTTGAGGAACGCCGGGTTCGGGCCGACGACGAGAACGCCGTGCCGTTCCATGCGCTCTCGTTGCGTGTACATCAGATAGGCGACGCGGTGCAGCGCCACGACGGTCTTGCCGGTGCCGGGACCACCTTCGATCACCAGCACGCCGGGGTGGTCGAGCCGGATGATCGCGTCCTGCTCGGCCTGGATCGTCGCGACGATGTCGCGCATGCCCTCGCCGCGCGGTGCGTTCAGCGCCTCCAGCAGGGCGACGTCGTTCTGGTCCTCGCCGAGCCTGCCGAACACCTCGTCGGTGAACGCGGCCACCTCGCGGCGCCGGGTGAGGAACTGGCGGCGCCGGCGCATGCCCTCGGGGTTCGCGCCGGTCGCGGTGTAGAACGGCCGCGCCGCCGGTGCCCGCCAGTCGAGCAGCAGCGGCTCGAAGTCGTCGAACTCGTCGAACAGGCCGATCCTGCCGATGTAGGAAACGTCCCCGTCGACGCTGTCGAGCCGGCCGAAGCACAGCCCGTAGTCGGCCACGTTCAGGCGCTTCATCTCACGGTGCCGGGCACGCACCTCGTTGTCACGGTCCATCGCGGTCTCGCCGGTGCCACCCAGCGCGGACTGGTACGCCGCCTTCACGCGCGCACGCTCGTTGTCCAGCCGTGCGTAGAGCCCGGCCACGTAGTCGCGTTCGGACTGCAGTTCTTCTTCGTACCCCACGTGCTCCCCAGTGCGCCTGTGTTGTGGCATGAGGCGTCGAGTGTGAACGATGAACGGGGCCTTGTGGCAAGGCCCCCCTTCTGCTATACGGTTAAGTGGGAGAAATCGCACCACGGCGTGACGTGCGCGTGTGGGCCCCGCGTAGTTCTTCGCCTCCGGATGCCTCGCTCGTCGTCATGGCGGGTGATCGCGCCGTTCCGCCCGGCAGCGGGCCGGAAGGCGCGGACCACACCTCGCCCGGCCGCTGCTCTTCTTCTGGAACCGGGCGCATGGCAGTGGGCAAAACGTCATCAGCAGGCGTCGCCACAGCAGTGAAAGCCGTTGTGTCGACGACACACGATTCGACCGCATTGAGGGCGCAGCCCTCATGCCCGCTCGGTCATTTCGCCGGGAAACCGGGCGTCCCTCATCCCGCGGTATTGACAGCTGCTCCGGCGATGGGAGAGGTTCACGGCCGTAACCGACGACCATGCCAGTAGGAGCGGAAATCGATGCCTACCACCGAACGGGCGTTGACGGCCAGCGAGACGGCTTTCATCCTCGCTGGGTTCGGCCCAGTCGTGGTCCGCACGGCCTTCGCCGGAACGTTCGACCCAGTGCTGCTCGAAGACGCGTGGCAGCGGCTCGGTCACGAGTACCCGCTGTTGCGCTGCAGGATCATCGGGGGTCAGGACGGTTTCGAGTTCGCCTTGCAAGACAGCACGTCAAAGGTGACCGCCGGTGCAGAAAGCTTCGAGCAAGACATTTCCCGGCGGATCGAAGACGGCATGGTCAGTCAATTGTCGCTGCATCAGACGGCTGACACCGCGGCATTGACGCTCGCCGTCGACCACGCCGTTTCGGACGCTCGGCTGGTGCTGGTCCTGTCGCGGGCTCTGCTCCGCATCTACGCCACTCTTCTGCACGGCGAATTCCAGCCCTCGGCGCCTCGCCCGGTGTTCGAGGCCGGGCTGGAAGAACTCTTCTCCGGAAAATACGCGCCAGGCCGGCCGGAAACGCCCGAAGTGGTGGAAGAGCCCGCGGTCCTGTCAGGGGGCCCCGGCGTGCCACCGTCCGGCTTCGGCGTGCAGCACCTCGAACTCGACCAGGGGACGACGACCGAGGTCACCGAGTTCGCCCGCGCGAGCGGGATCTCGGTGACGAGCTTGCTGTGCGGAGCGGTTTCCGGCGCGGTACGAGCCCGGGCACCCGAAGCCGGCGGTCCGCTGCCGGTCACCCTGTGCATCCCGGTGGATTTTCGCGAACGACTCGCCCCACCGATCGATCCGGACGCCCAACTGTGCGGTGCTCTTCCGTGCCTGGTCACCGTCCCGGTCGCTGCCGACGACGAACCGGCCGAGGTCGGAGTGCGCGTCGCCGCGGGTCTGCGTGCGGCTCTGGAGCGGGCCGAACCGCAGCGGACCCTGCTGGCCCAGTGCCTCTCACCGGCGCCCCCGCCGACCATGACGTTCATGGTGTCGAACATCGGTGTCGTGGAGGATCCCGCGCTGCCCGATGGCCCGCGTGTCACCGGTAGCCGCTTCGCCGCGACGTTGCAGGGTCCGGTACCCGCGATGTTCGTGGGGACGGTGGGCGGACGGCTGACCCTCGACGTGGTCTACGACCGCGCGTTCCACAACGACGAGGAGATCGGTGAAGTCATGGCTTCGGTCGAGGCCGCACTGCACGTCTAGACGGTGTGCTCCATGACCATCACCGCGGTCGTCCCCGGCTCCAGCGCCTTGCAGATGTGCGGCAGGTCACCCGGGTAGACGATGTAGTCACCGGGCCCGAGCTCGATCGGGTCGTCCGCGAGCCCGGCGAGGCACCGCCCCGAGGCCACGATCATGTGCTCGACGCTGCCGGGAACGTGCGGGAGCGACTCGCGGGCGCCACCCGGTTCGAGGGCCAGCCAGTAGAGGTCGTGCTTGGTGCCCGGACGGCACGCGGCCAGCAGCGTTGCGGAGTAGTGCGCGCGCTCGGAGTGGATGACGGGGCCTTCGCCGGCGCGGATGACCTGCACGCGGGGGACGGCGGGTTCGACGAGCCGGCTGAACGGGACGCCGAGGGCCACGCCGAGTGCCCACAGGGTCTCGACGCTGGGGTTTCCGGCGCCGGACTCCAGCTGGGAGAGCGTCGACTTCGCGATGCCCGCCTTCTTGGCCACCTCCGAGAGCGACATGCCGGTGCGATCGCGCTCGCGCCGGAGGTTGGCCGCGATCAGGTCGAGTGGTGCGTTCGACACAGAAGTCCATCCGTTCGTCTTGACGAACACCTAGCCCAGGTGTTCATCTTAATGGGTGGTCCGTTCGATCTGGCGAACTCTTGATGCGGTGCTCCTGCGTGACGTCGCCGCGGTGGCACTCGGTGCCGCGGTGACCGGTGCCAGTTTCGGTGCCATCTCGGTGGGCTCCGGCCTGCCGTGGTGGATGCCGGTGCTGATGTCGCTGGTGATCTTCGCGGGTGGCTCGCAGTTCATGGCCGTGGGCATCGTGGCCTCGGGTGGCAGCCCTGCCGCGGCGGTGCTGGCCGGGCTCGTGCTCAACGCGCGGCACCTGCCGTTCGGCCTGGCGGTCGGCGACGTGCTGGGCAACGGCTGGCTCGCGAGGATCGTCGGCAGCCACCTGCTGATCGACGAGTCCACGGCGTTCGCGATGGCGCAGAGAGACCCCGCGAGAGCGCGGGCGGCCTACTGGGCGTGTGGCGTGTCGTTGTTCTTCACCTGGAACGCGGGCGTGCTCATCGGGGCGCTCGCGGGGCAGGCGATCGGCGATCCGGGCACGTTCGGGCTGGACGCGGCCTTCCCCGCGGCGATGCTCGCGCTCACGCTGCCCGCCCTGAAGGACGCCGCCACCCGCAACGCGGCGCTCACGGGTGCCGTCATCGCGCTCGCGACCACGCCGTTCCTGCCCGCCGGGGTGCCGGTGCTGCTCGCGCTCGCCGGGCTGGTCGCGTTCCGGAGCAAGAAGGAGGAGCCGTGCCCGTCACCGCAGTCCTGATCCTCGCCGCGGGGACGTTCGCGATCCGCTTCGCCGGCCCGCTGCTGCGCGACCGCGTCACGCTGCCCGACCGGGTCCGCGAGATCATCTCCGCGAGCGCGACCGTGCTGCTGCTGGCGCTGGTCGCGGTCTCGGCGCTGACGAACGGCAAGCAGTTCGGCGGCTGGGCGCTCGCGCTCGGCGTCGTCGCCGGCGGGCTCGCGGCGTGGCGGAAGCTGCCGTTCGTGGTCGTCATCGTGCTGGCGGCCGCCACGACGGCCGGGCTGAGGCTCCTCGGGGTGAGCTAGTGCTTGCGGACGTGGGAGAAGAGGAGGTTCGTGTGGACCTCCGTGACCTCCCGGCGGCTCGTGAACTTGTCGAGCACGAGCCGTTGCAGGTGGCCGACGTCCGCCACGGCGACGTGCACCAGGAAGTCCTCCGGGCCCGTCACGTGAGAGAGGGCGAGCGTCTCCGGCAGTGAGAGCACGTACGCCATGAACGGGTCGACGATCTCCTTGGTGTGCGGGCGGATCTTCACCGCGAGCATCGCCTGCACGTGCTGCCCGACGGCTTTCGGATCGATCTCCGCGTGGTAGCCGGTGATCACGCCGCGCTCCCGCAGCGCGCGGTGCCGGACGACTGCCGTGGACTGCGCGACGTTGACGCGTTCGGCCAGGTCCTTGTTCTGCAGCCGCGCGTCCTTCCGCAGCTCCCGCACGATGGCCTCGTCGATCGAATCCAGCACGGCTCTTCTCCGTTCCACCGAATCGGCTGCGGTTCGTTGTCCGTTCGTCCGAGGAAGTCTCCACCATTTGGGCCATGACGCGCATCGAGACCATCGCAGTGCACGGGGGCCGCGACGACCTCGCGGAGCTCGGCGTGCACGCACCTCCCATCGACCTGTCCACCACCTACCCCGTGCCCGACCAGGCGCTCGGCGGGGAAGCGCTGGGGGACTGGGCCACCGGGGCCGCGCGGGCCAGTTCGCCCGTCTACGCGCGGCTGCACAACCCGACGGTCGCCCGGTTCGAACAGGCGCTCGCGGCCCTCGAGCACACCGAGACCTCCGTGGCGTTCGGCAGCGGCATGGCGGCGGTCACCGCCGTGGTCCAGGCCGCCTGCGTGATGGCGGGCAAGCCGCACGTCGTCGCCGTGCGGCCGCTGTACGGCGGCACCGACCACCTGCTGTCGTCGGGTCTGCTGGGCGTCACGACCACGTACGTCGAAGCGGGCCTGGTGGCCTCCGCGATCCGGCCGGACACCGGGCTCGTCGTCGTCGAGACCCCGGCCAACCCGAACCTCGACCTCGTCGACATCGACCACGTCGTGCGCCAGGCGGGCGGTGTGCCGGTCATGGTCGACAACACCTTCGCGACGCCGGTCCTGCAGAACCCCGCGCTGCACGGCGCCTCGTACGTCCTGCACTCCGGCACCAAGTACCTCGGCGGGCACGGCGACGTGCTCGGCGGCGTCGTGGCCTGCTCCGAGGAACGGGCGGCGGCGCTGCGACAGGTCCGGATCATCACCGGCGCGGTGCTGCACCCGCTCGGCGGCTACCTGCTGCACCGCGGCCTCGCGACCCTGCCGCTGCGCGTCGAGGCGGCGTCCCGGTCGGCGGCGGTGCTGGCGGCACGTCTCGCCGAGCACGACGCCGTCGAGTTCGTGCGCTACCCGACGGCATCGCTGCAGATGCGGGGGACGGGCGCGATGATCGCGTTCGGCGTCCACGGCGACCCGGTCGAGGTGGTGCGCCGGCTGGAGCTGATCACGCCGGCCGTCTCGCTGGGATCGGTCGACACCCTGATCGAGCACCCCTCGGCTTTGACGCATCGGCTGGTTCCGGGTGAAGATCTGCGCGCTTCTGGCGTTCCGGACAATTTGCTGCGCATTTCCGTGGGACTCGAGCACGTCGAGGACATTTGGGCGGACTTGAACGCGGCGCTGTGTGACGTCGCTTACGTTAAGCCTTCCCCAACTGATTTCTTGGTGATGACTGCCACTCACTAGGGTTCCGACGCATCAGCGCGTCGGGGCGCGGGAGGTTCCGACGCGAGCGTTTTTCCGTTTTCGGAAGGAACCTCCTCGTGAGTTCTGTGGAAACTGATGCGGACGGCTACACCAAAGCGCTCAGCAAGCGCCAGGTGCAGATGATCGCCATCGGTGGCGCGATCGGCGTCGGCCTCTTCCTGGGCGCGGGCGGACGCCTCGCCACGGCGGGGCCGTCGCTGATCCTGTCTTACGCGTTGTGCGGTCTCGCGGCGTTCTTCGTCATGCGCGCGCTGGGCGAGCTCGTGCTCCACCGCCCGGTCGCCGGCAGCTTCGTCGAGTACGCCCGCGAGTTCATCGGCCCCTGGGCGGGCTTCACGTCCGGCTGGATGTACTGGGTCAACTGGGCGATGACGGGCATCGCCGAGATCACCGCCGTCGCGATCTACATGCACAAGTGGTTCCCGGACCTGCCGCAGTGGATCACCGCGCTGGTCGCCCTGTTCGTGCTGGTCGGCATCAACATGCTGTCCGTCAAGCTGTTCGGCGAGCTGGAGTTCTGGTTCAGCGTCATCAAGGTCACGGCCATCGTCGTGTTCCTCGTGACCGGCATCGGCCTGGTCATCGCGGCGGCGGACATCGGCGGCACGACGGCGTCGGTCTCCAACACGCTCGGCCACGGCGGCCTGTTCCCCGCGGGCTTCGGCGTCGCGCTGATGACGCTGCAGGCCGTGGTCTTCGCCTACTCGGCGATCGAGCTCGTGGGCATCGCGGCCGGCGAGACCAAGGACCCCGAGAAGATCATGCCGCGCGCCATCAACGGCGTCGTGTACCGCATCGCGATCTTCTACGTCGGCTCCGTCCTGCTGCTGACGATGCTGCTGCCCTGGGACCACTTCACGGGCACCGAATCGCCGTTCGTCACCGTCTTCTCCGCATTGGGCATCCCGGCGGTCGGCGACATCATGAACGCCGTGGTGCTGACGGCCGCATTGTCGTCGTGCAACTCGGGCCTTTACTCGACCGGTCGCATTCTGCGCTCGCTCGCGCAGAAGGGCGAGGCGCCCGCGTTCACGGGCAAGATGAACTCCCGTCACGTTCCTTACGGCGGCATTCTCTTCACGGGTGCGGCTTACCTGTTCGGCGTCGTCCTGAACTACACCGTGCCGAAGGAAGCTTTTGACATCGCGATCGCCGTGGCGTCCCTGGGCGTCGTGTCGACGTGGGCGACGCTGATCATCTGCCAGCTGCGGCTGCGCAAGAAGGCGATGGCCGGCGAGATCGAACGGCCCTCGTACCGCATGCCCGGCGCGCCGTACACGTCGTGGGGGACGCTCGCGTTCCTCGCGCTGGTGATCGGGCAGATGGCGTTCGCCGGGACCGCGGAGAAGATCGCGTTCTGGTCCATCCCCGTGCTCGCGCTCGTGCTGTTCGTCGGGTGGCGCTTCGTGAAGTCGCGTCAGCCGGTGGAGTCCGGGCGGCTGGTGTCCGCCGACTGATCTGGTCGGCGGGGTTCGCGCCGCGGGCCGTCTCCTCACGAGGGAGGCGGCCCGCGGTCGCGCACAGGGGTGGTCGGCAGGCCGGAGGACCTCGAATATGCTGGTGAACATGGTTGTCGCTGCCCCGCCCGTCATCGGTGTGCTCGCCCTGCAGGGCGACGTCCAGGAGCATCTCGTCTCCCTCGCGCAGTGCGACGTCACGGCGCGGCCGGTGCGCAGGGCCGAGGAGCTGGACGAGCTGGACGGGATCGTCATCCCCGGCGGCGAGTCGACGACCATCAGCAAGCTGCTCGACAACTTCGAGCTGCTGGAGCCGCTGCGGGCGAAGATCAAGGCGGGCTTCCCGGCGTACGGGTCGTGCGCGGGCATGATCCTGCTGGCCAACGACGTGCTCGACGGCCGTGACGACCAGCACCAGCTCGGCGGGCTGGACATCACGGTGCGGCGCAACGCGTTCGGGCGGCAGGTCGACTCGTTCGAGACCGACCTCGACCTGGCGGGGCAGAACGTGCACGCGGTGTTCATCCGGGCACCCTGGGTGGAGGCGGTGAGCGGGGAGGTCGAGGTTCTCGCTACGGTGCCCGTCACGGCTGAGGCGGGCGATGCCGCCGGTAGGATCGTCGCGGTCAGGCAGGGCAACGTGCTGGCCACGGCGTTCCACCCGGAGCTCACGGGGGATGAGCGCGTCCACCGCCTGTTCGTGGACATGGTTCGTGGTTCGACTGGTTCGGAGGAGAAATGAGCGGCCACTCCAAGTGGGCGACCACCAAGCACAAGAAGGCCGCCATCGACGCCAAGCGCGGCAAGCTCTTCGCGCGGCTGATCAAGAACATCGAGGTGGCGGCCCGCACCGGTGGTGGTGACCCGGACGGCAACCCGACGCTGTACGACGCGATCCAGAAGGCCCGGAAGAACTCGGTGCCGCTGGACAACATCGAGCGCGCCCGCAAGCGCGGTGGCGGCGAAGAGGCCGGCGGCGCCGACTGGCAGACGATCATGTACGAGGGCTACGGCCCCAACGGTGTCGCGGTGCTCATCGAGTGCCTCACGGACAACCGCAACCGCGCGGCGACCGAGGTCCGCACGGCGATGACGCGCAACGGCGGCTCGATGGCCGACCCCGGTTCGGTGTCGTACATGTTCAGCCGCAAGGGCGTCGTGATCGTGCCGAAGGCGGGCACGTCCGAGGACGACGTGATGCTGGCCGTGCTGGAGGCCGGTGCCGAGGAGGTCAACGACCTCGGTGAGTCGTTCGAGGTCGTGTCCGAGGCGGGCGACCTGATCCCGGTCCGCAAGGCGCTGCAGGACGCGGGCATCGACTACGAGTCGGCCGAGTCGAGCTTCCTGCCGTCGGTCTCGGTGCAGCTCGAGGCCGAGGGCGCGAAGAAGATCTTCAAGCTGATCGACGCGCTGGAGGACTGCGACGACGTGCAGAACGTCTTCGCGAACTTCGACGTGTCCGACGAGGTCATGGCCGAGGTCGGCTGAGTCCCGACGCGGACGGACGCCGGTCACGCAGCACGCGTGACCGGCGTTCTCGCTTTTTCAGCGGACGTCGACGCGACCGGTCTCGGACTCCGCGAGCTCGGCCTGGACCTGCTTGAACGCCACGTCGTCGAGGCCGAGGGCGTCGCGCAGGAACGCCCAGGACGCCCGGCGGATCACCGCGACCCGCTCCGGGCTCTCGTCGGTGGTGTCCGTGGCGTTGTAGCCGTGGATCCCGCCGAGCGAGTGCTCGCCGCCGAACAGCGTCAGCAGGCCGCGCGCGCCGGGCGCGTGGTGGTAGACGTCGGTGAACCAGTCGGGACCGCGGGTGCTGAGCATCGACTGGTCGGCGTCGCCCGCGACGGCGAGGAACGGCGTGCTCATCCGCTCGAAGTCCGGGGACATGAACGAGCCGAAGTTCTCCTGGGCGAACGGCGTCAGGTCCTCGCCGCCGAAGCCGGTCGACGCGAACAGCACCCCGGCCTTCACGCGGGAGTCGGTCAGATCGGGTCCGGGCTCGCCGTCGGCGTCGAGAACGCGCGCGCCGAGGAGCATGCCGACGGTCTGCGCGCCCCACGAGTGCCCGGCGACGGCGAGGCGGTCGCGGTCGACGCGGCCGAGAAGTCCCGGCACCGCACCGAGAACGACGTCGAGGTCGTCGATCACGCGCTGGACGTCCTCCACGCGGAACCGCGAGATCTCCGGGTACCGGGGGTCGGCGGGTGTGAGGCC
Organism: Lentzea sp. DG1S-22; assembly: GCF_036321065.1. Lineage (NCBI taxonomy): Bacteria > Bacillati > Actinomycetota > Actinomycetes > Pseudonocardiales > Pseudonocardiaceae > Lentzea > Lentzea sp. DG1S-22. The sequence continues at coordinate 8,373,997 of NZ_CP143276.1, forward strand.
GAGCGTCACCGAGTCGAGGAACGTCGGCTGGACGACCACGAAGCCGTTGCTCGCCCAGAAGTCCACCAACGGGTCGTAGGACGACATCGACTGGCTGAAGCCGTGGGCGAAGACGACGACGGGGAGATCGGTGCCGGACGCCGGTGCGGACACCCGCACCTGGAGGTCGTCACCGCGGTCGGGCGCGGGCAGCACGACCGGCTTGACGCTGATGATCGGCGTGGTGAACGTGGGCACGGCGGTGCTGGTCAAAGGCATGACAGGTGTCCTTCTGCGAGTGCGTGAGCGCGCTGTAGACTCTGAACCGGAGCGCAGTTCCGAATATACGGAGCAACGTTCCGCTTGGCAAGCGCGGACGTGGGAGAGGTGTGCCGGTGGCGGAGTCGACGGGGAAGAGGGCGGACGCCCGGCGCAACGAGAAGGCGCTGCTCGACGCCGCCGCGGCGGTGTTCGTGAGCGACGGCGTGGACGCGCCCGTGCGCAAGATCGCCGCCGAGGCGGGCGTGGGCATGGGGACGATCTACCGGCACTTCCCGACGCGCGCGGACCTCGTGGTCGCCGTCTACCGGCACCAGGTCGACGCGTGCGCCGAGGCCGGACCCGCGCTGCTCGCGTCGGCGGACTCGCCGTTCGCGGCGCTGCGGAGCTGGGTGGACCTGTTCGTGGACTTCCTCGTGACCAAGCGCGGCCTCGCCGCGGCGAGCCGCAGCGACCCCGAGGGGTTCGCCGCGCTGCACGGGCTGTTCCTGGAACGCCTGCTGCCGGTCCTGGACGACATCCTCGCGGCGGCGCGTGAGGCGGGGGAGATCAAGTCGGACCTCCCCGCGTACCAGCTGCTCCGCGCGATCGGGGACATCTGCGCTGGGGCCGAGCGCGTCGACCCCGACTACGACGCGCGGATCACCATCGGCCTACTGCTCGACGGGTGCCGGGGCTGAGGCCAGCGCCAGGAAGGCACGCCAGGCGGCGGCGCTGACGGGCAGGTGGGTGGCCGGAGCCTTGCTGTCCCGGATGCCGACTCCCTGACCGATCTCCACGCAGTTGTTGCCGTCGCCGGTGTAGCTGCTCTTGCGCCATGCGGTCATTGGAGACCCTCCAAGATGCTGTTGATCACCGCCCTCGATTGTTCCTCATCCAGGGCGACAGCCGCGAGGTCCTTCAGGATGTTCTCGTAGACCTCGACGGTTCCCTTGTCGTCGAAGAACAAGCCGCACTTGACGCTCTCGATGTAGACGACGGACGGGTATTTCGGGAACTTCATCAGGCGGAAGTCGCCTGCCGCGCCTGCGTGCATGCCAACCGACCTCGGCACGATCCGGATGCTGATGTACTTCCGCACCGACATCCGCAGCAGGTGAGCGAGCTGCTCACGCCACACCTCCTCGCCGCCGACCGGGAGCCACACCGCCTGTTCGTGCATGTAGAAGGTGAAGGTTCGGTCGTATTCGAGAATCTCTGCTCGGGTAACTCTGGCTGCGACCGTCGCCTGGATCTTCTCTGGCGGGACCGTCCGTGCTTTGGCGGTGACGGCCTCGATGTACTCGCGGATCTGAAGCAAGCCGGGTACGAGGACCATCGACCAGTCGATGATCTCGTCGGCCTCCTTTTCCTGGTTGATCAAAGTTCGAGCCTGATCCGGCAGGCCGTCCTCCGGAATCTGCAGGAAGACGTTGCCCGACTCGCGGAACAGCGTCAGCAGGCGTTCGCGCTCATCAAGTGGCGTACGGCAGTAGGCGAGCAGCGTGGCGACTTCCAACTCGTCAGCGCCGCCCTTGCCGGCGAGCAGGTCGGACATCTTGGCCTCCTGCCAGCCGAGCAGCTCGGCGAGCCTGCGCTGGTCAGGCCGGTGCGCTCGACGGCTGCTCGGACGCCGTTGCCGAACTCGCGGCCCACCACGCTGGACGATCTCTTGGGCATCCACGGAAAGTAGGGGCAGCGCGGACTGACGCCCTATCGTTTCCGATCGAATGTGCCTGAAGGTGGGAGCCTTGGAACAGCTCTAAGCAGGCCTAAGGCACCAAAAGCGTGCCGTAGGGTGGATGGCGTGCTTTCCGACGAAGACATCGAGCTGAGGGCCCGGCTGCTCTCCGCCGCCGACCGGCACGGCCACATGAACATCGTTGTGAACCCCGACTCCGAGGGTGCGGGGTACGTGTTCTCGGTGGGGGCGTGGCGCCGGTTCGGCGTGGCGGAGGCCGTCGTGATCGGGCTGCCGCAGGGCATGGGCGAGAACCTGATCAACGCCTACGTCGGGCGGGCGAGCCAGGGGGAGCGGTTCGTGCCCGGCAAGCTCTACGACGACTTCTTCGACGGCGTGCCGATCGTGTTCGAGCGGGTCTACAAGGGCTTCTACCCCGAGTTCTTCGGCAGCGCGTACCTGCTCTACGACGGGTCGGACTTCGCGGCCCTGCAGATCATCGTGCCCACGCCCGACGGCAGGTGGCCCTGGCAGCCGGACGCGCCGGAGGGGTTCGGCGACCACCAGCTCGTGCTCACCGAGAGCGGTGTCCCGGAGAGCTGGACGCCGGGGGTCACCGGCCCGTGAGCGTCCACATCGGACCGTTGACGGAGGGGCACGCCGGCGAGGTCATGACGGTCCAGCGCGCCGCGTACCTCCAGGAGGCCCGCCGGTACGGGGCCTGGGACCTGCCGCCGCTGGTCGAGACGCTCGACGAGATCCGCGAGCACCTCGCCGGCGGCACGCCCGCGCTCGGGGCGTTCGACGGCACGCGGCTCGTCGGGTCGGTGCGCAGCCGCGTCGACGGCGAGCGGATGGAGGTCGCCCGGCTGGCCGTCGCGCCCGACGTGCAGGGCGGTGGCGTCGGGCGGAGGCTGCTGCGGGCGATCGGCGAGCGCGCGCCGGAGGGCGTGAGCGTCGTCTGGCTGTTCACCGGCGCCGAGAGCGACGAGAACCTGCGGTTCTACGAGAGCGCCGGGTTCGTGCGGGTCAGCGAGCACCTCGACGCCGTGGGCATCCGGTGCGTCAGCCTGGAGCAGAAGCTCGTCTGACGTCCTCGCGACGTTGTCCGGAGCTCGTTGTCCGTTCGGATCGTCCCGACAGTGGACAACGACCAGCGGGTAGAACAGCGGTGCGGCGGCGGTCCGGGGGGATCCGCGGCCGTCACGGGGGAAGAGCGCCCCGCCCCGCAGGAGGCGAGGGGGATGCGGAGCGGGGCGCTTCGAACTCCGGTGACCGGCTACGGCTTTCGTCCCAGCAGGCCGATCAGCCGGGTTTGGTCGTCGGCGTCCGAGGAAACCGGAACAGGCGAGTCGAACATCGAGGAGCCGCTCCAGTCGTCGATGTTGCGTTCGACGTAGGACAGCACGGACGACGCGAGGTCAGGGTCTATGCGTTCATCGGCGCCGATGGAGCGTGCCAGGTCCCAGGCGTGCACCGCGAGGTCCGCCGTCATCTGCCAGCAGTACTCCTCGGCGTCGATCGTCCCCGACGACACGCTCACCGTCTTCTTCAGCGCGTCCGGCTCCAGCCACGCCTCGCGCGCCGCCGCGGCCGCCAAGACCCACGACACGAGGGGCTCCTCGCCCAGGTTGTCGTGGTCGAAGCGGTCGCCGACCTGCCGCACCGTGCAGCCGGCGAGCAGCTCCGGTGCCCAGAGTTGTTCGTGGACGAGGTGGCCGACCAGGTCTCTGACCGACCACTCCCGGCAGGGGGTGCCGAGCGTCCACTGGTCCGGTGCGATCTCCCGCACCCGCCGGTCGAACTCCGTCATCGCCACTCCGTGCGCCTGGATCAAGTCCATCCCAGCAGTGCATCAAATCCTGCCCAACCCCGCACCCCGGCGTGAGAGTTGGGCCACTCGGACGCAACCCCGTTTGCAAACCGTACGAACGTTCGGCGTAATCTCGTCCGGATCCGCCGTGACATCGTTGACACGAGAGGGCGATGACTGTGAGCGCACCCAGCGCCAGCATCTCCGCGCAGGACAAGGGATTCTTCGGGCATCCCCGAGGCCTGTCCACGCTGTTCTTCACCGAACTCTGGGAACGGTTCTCGTTCTACGGGATGAAGGCCATCCTCGGCCTCTACCTGTGGACGGCCGTGTCCGAGGGCGGTCTCGGCGTCGACAAGGCGCTGGCCCTGTCCGTCGTCGCCATCTACGGCACAGCGGTCTACATGTCCGGTGTCGCGGGCGGCTGGCTCGCCGACCGCGTCTGGGGCGGCCAGCGCGCGACGTTCTACGGCGGCGTGCTGATCATGTGCGGTCACATCGCCCTGGCGCTGCCCATCGGCATCACCGGCGTGTACCTCGGCCTGATCTTCATCGTCTTCGGCACCGGCCTGCTCAAGCCGAACATCTCGACCGTCGTCGGCGGCCTCTACGCCAAGGACGACTCGCGTCGTGACGCCGGCTTCACGGTGTTCTACATGGCGATCAACATCGGCGGCTTCATCTCTCCGTTGATCACCGGCGCTCTCGCGGACGGCATCGGCTTCCACGCCGGGTTCGCCGTCGCCGCGGTCGGCATGGCCCTCGGCCTGGTCCAGTACCGCATCGGCCGCAAGAACCTCCGCGGTTCCGCCGCCGTGCCGCCGAACCCGCTGCCCGTGCAGGAGAAGGGCCGCGTCTACGGCCTCATCGGCGGCATCGCCGTCGCCATCGCCGCGCTGGGCGTGCTCGCGTACGTCCTCGGTGGCGTCGAGGGCGTCATCCTGATGATCAGCATCATGTCGATCGTGCTGCCCATCGCGTACTTCACCGTGATGCTGCGCAGCCCGAAGACGCTGCCGGAGGAGAAGCCGCGCGTCATCGCGTACATCCCGCTGTTCATCGCCGCGGCGATGTTCTGGCTGATCTTCGAGCAGAGCGCCTCGGTCATCGCGGAGTTCGCCGACTCGAACGTCGACAACCACGTGTTCGGCTGGGAGTTCCCGGTCGCCTGGTTCCAGTCGATCAACCCGATCATGATCATCGCCCTGGCGCCGGTCTTCGCGTGGCTGTGGATCAAGCTCGGCACCCGCGCTCCCTCGACCCCGCGCAAGTTCGCCGGTGCCCTGGTGCTCGTCGGCCTGTCGTTCGTGCTGATGTTCTTCGCGAGCAACTCGGCCGCCGACGGCAAGGTGACGCCGCTGTGGCTCGTGCTGATGTTCCTGATCATGACCGCGGGTGAGCTCATGCTCTCGCCGGTCGGCCTGTCCGCGACGACCAAGCTGGCGCCCAAGGCGTTCGCGTCGCAGACGATGAGCCTGTGGTTCCTCGCGACCTCGGCCGGTACCGGTGTGGCCGCGCAGCTCGTGAAGTTCTACACGACGAGCCCGTCGGCGTACTTCCTCACGCTGGGCGGCGCGGCCGTGGTGCTCGGCGGCGCGCTCGCGGTGGCGGCCCCGTCGATCCGCAAGCTGATGGCGGGCGTGGAGTAGGGCTCCCGCGGATGAGGCGAGAGGGAGGCCCGTCGCGGCGGCGGTGCGGCGGGTCTCCCTCTCGTTTCTAAGGATGCACTACGGAGATGTGTCATTGGGGCACGAACATTGCTCCACGCGGGTGAAGTAGCGCACGTACCGCAACAAATCTCGCCCCAGGTCAGCTCGTATTCACTGTCAGTGACCGTTTGGTTTCGTTCGCGCGCACCGGAAGACGCAAGGCGCCGCGGATCAGCTTCGACCTCCTGCGCGCGACCGGGCCGTCCTGCGCGAGGTTCGGGAAGCGCTTGAAGAGCTCGTGCAACGCGATCGCGCCCTCGATGCGGCTCAGCCCGGCGCCGATGCAGTAGTGGATGCCCGCGCTGAACGCGAGGTGCTCGCGCGCGTTGGACCGGGTCGGGTCGAACTTCGCCGGGTCCTTGAAGACGCGCGGATCGCGGTTCGCCGCCGCCAGCACCAGCATGACCGGCGTGCCCTTCGGCAACGAGACGCCGGCGAGCTCCAGGCGTTCCTGCGGCCAGCGGATCGTGTACTGCACGGGCGGGTCGAGCCGCAGCACCTCTTCGACGAACCCCTCGGCGTACTCCGGGCTCTGCGCGAGCGGCAGCACCGTGTGCGGGTTCTCGAACGCCTTCAGCACGCCGTTGCCGATCAGGTTCACCGTCGTCTCGAACCCGGCGAAGAGCAGCAGGCCGGTCGTGGCGACCAGGTCCTCGCGGCTGAGGTCCTCGTGCCGCGTCACGAGGTGGCTGACGATGTCCTCCTTGGGGTTGCGGCGGCGTTCCGCGATGAGGACGTCGATGAAGTCGTTGTACTCGACGATCGTGGCGTACAGGTCCTTGAGCTGCTTGTGCGACCACACCCCGTCGAGCGTCTCGGCGAGCGAGCTGCCCCAGCGCGCGAAGATCGCCTTGTCCTCGTCCGGCACGCCCAGCAGGTCGGCGATCACCTGGATCGGCACCTGCGACGCGAACTCACCGACGACGTCGAACCGGTCGCCGAGGCGGTCGAGGTGGTCGCAGACAATCCTCTGGATGGACGCTGTGCGGTCCTTGAGCGCGCGTGGCGTGAAGAACGGCTGCACGAGCTTGCGCAGCCGCGTGTGGTCCGGCGGGTTCTTCATCAGGAACGAGTCCTGCACCGGGTTGACGATCTTCTCGCCGTTCCGCACGAGCGTGATGGGCACCATCGACGCCTCGTCGAAGGTGGCGGTGATGAACCTGTTGTCCCGCAACACCGAGTCGCAGATCGCGCGGCTCGGCGTGACGTACGCGCCCATGCGGCTGCGCACCATGTCGCCCTTCGCGCGCACCTTCTCGTACATCGCGTAGGGGTCGCGGTCCGGCGGCGAGGCCAGCACACCCGCGTAGGGGTCACCGAGCAGCGCGTAGCCGCGGACGAGCGTGCGCAGCGCGAAGAGCTGGGCGGTGGTCTTCAGCGTCGACATGGGACCACAGTGGTGTTCGCGTGGCGAACTCTCAAGAGCTGCGACGATGACGCCGCACGGTTTCCTCCACCAGGTCGAGCACCGGCTCCATGTCGTCCGCCGGCAGGCCCATCGCGAGGTGCGAGACGAGGCCTTCCAGGACCAGTTCGAGGAAGCTCGTCAGCACCGTCACGTCGACGTCGTCGCGCAGGTTGCCCGCCTCGCGCTGCCGGATGAGCCGCTGCCGCGTGGCCGCCGTGAGCTGTTCGCTCCGCTCGGCCCACCGCGCCCGGAAGTCCGGGTCCGTCCTGAGCCGGCGCGAGACCTCGAGGCGCGTGCCGAGCCAGTCGGCCGCGTGCTCCTCGGTGCGCTTCTCCGGCTCGTCGAGCAGGTCGCGCATGACCTGGACGAGGCCCTGCGCGGCCACCACGTCCGCCATCCGCAGGGCGTCGTCCTCGGCCAGTGCGAGGAAGAGCGACTCCTTGTCGCGGAAGTGGTGGAAGATCGCACCGCGGGACAGTCCCGTGGCCTCTTCGAGACGGCGTACCGTGGCACCCTCGTAGCCGTGTCGCGCGAAACAGGCACGCGCACCGTCGAGGATCTGACGGCGGCGGGCGTCGAGGTGGTCCTGGCTCACCCTGGGCACTGGAGAATGGTGGCAGGGGGAGGGCGGGAAATCCAATCCGTACGTACGGATTGGTGGGATCCGCCGGTGTGATCTTCCCGGCCGCGGGCACGGGTGGCGCGGTTCGCGCGGTGGTTGCCGCGACCCACCACACCGCCTCCACCCCTGTGCCGTCCTTTCGTGTGGATCTCCGGCCGCGCCTGTCCTCTCCGCCGCCCTCCCGGCAATATCCTCAGCCGCCATGGACACCCCGGAGGTCACCAAGCTGTCGACGCTCGCCGAGCGCCTGGGCTGGCAGCGGCGTGAGTCGACAGGTGTCCACGTCGTCGACCTGCTGCTCGCCCGCGGCGTCTCCGACCTCATCGCCGCGCTCGCCGAGAACCGGGAGCGGTGACGGGATGCCGGCAAACGCTTTCCAACATCGCCGGGACAGGGTTGACTGGGCTGCCGCGCACTGAGGCGCGCAACAGTTGGAAATTTTTCGGATAATCCGCCGCCGCTTCGTCGTGATCCCCCGTGGGAGGCACAACAGTGGCACCGAGAAGAAGCCGGGCGATGCGCACGCTCGGGGCGATGGCCGTCGTGTGCACGACAGCCGTCACAGTGATGTCGGCACCGGAGTCCGAAGCGGCGCCGGTGCGGTACGAGGCGGAGAACGCCGTGATCTCGCAGGGCGTGGTGGCGTCGGACCGCGCCGGGTTCTCCGGCGCCGGGTTCGTGGACGTCGGCGACGTCGCGGGCAGCTCCGTCGAGTTCACCGTCACCGCGGCGCGGGCGGGCAGGACGAAGCTGGTGATCCGCTACTCCAACGGCACCGCCGACCCCCGGCCGGTCGACGTCAGCGTCAACGGCGGCCTGGCGGTGGGCAATCGGGCCTTCGCGGGCACCGGCGCGTGGACGACGTGGGTGTCGGCCGAGAACACCGTCACCCTCGGCGCCGGCGCCAACAAGATCAAGCTCACGTCCGCGGGGGCCACCGGTGGTCCCCACGTCGACTACGTGCAGGTCGAGGAGGCCGTGGCGGAGCAGGAGGCCGAGGACGCCGTGATCAGCCGGGGCGTCGTCGAGTCGAACTGGGCGGGCTTCTCCGGGCGCGGCTTCGTCAACTACGCCAACGTCATCGGTTCGTCCGTCGAGTACGTGGTGAATGCCGAATCCGGTGGTGAACACGACCTCACCTTCCGGTACGCCAACGGCTCGACGACCGACCGGCCCCTCTCGGTGGCGGTGGACGGCGCCAACGCCCAGACGGTGTCGTTCCCCGGCACGGGGGCGTGGACGACGTGGCGGACGCGGACCGTCAAAGCCACCCTGCACGCCGGCGCCAACCGCATCAGGGCGACCGCGACGACGGCGAACGGCGGTCCGAACGCCGACAAGCTGACCGCCGTGCTCGTCGGCCCGCCGGACGACGAGGCGCCCACGCCGCCGCGCAACCTGCGGTTCGTCGGCTCCACCCACGACTCGGTCTCGCTGAGGTGGGAGGCGGCCACCGACAACGTGGGCGTCACCGGCTACGACATCTACCAGCACGGACAGCTCGTCACGAGCGTCGGCGACGTCCTGGAGGCCACCGCGACCGGCCTGCGCGCCGACACCGAGTACGACTGGACGGTGTTCGCGAAGGACCGGGCGGGCAACGTCTCGCAGGCCTCGAACAACGTCCCCGGCCGCACCGCGCCCGCGCCCGTGGACGGCCAGGCGCCCACGACCCCGGGCACGCTGCGGCCGACCGGCGCCACCTCGACCAGCGTCTCGATCGCGTGGGGCGCCTCGACCGACAACGTGGCGGTCACCGGCTACGAGATCCACTTCGACGGCGCGCTCAAGCAGACCGCGGACGGCTCGGCCACGAGCGCGACCGTCGCGGGGCTCACCACCGGCCGGACGTACGCGGTGAAGGTGCGGGCGAAGGACGCGGCGGGCAACCTCTCGGCGTTCTCGAACCAGATCTCCGTGAGCCCGGCGGCCGGTGGCGGCACGGGAGTGCCGAACCCCGGCACGGTCACGCAGATCGCGTCCGGTGTCGACGTGGCGTGGGGGCTCGCGTTCCTGCCCGACGGCTCGGCGCTCGTGACCGAGCGCGAGACCTTGAACGTCCTGCGCGTCACCGAGGCCGGTGCCAAGACCGTCATCGGGCAGGTGCCCGACGCGATGGGCACCAACGGCGAGGGCGGCGCGCTCGGCATCGAGGTGTCGAAGAACTTCGCCACCGACGGGTTCGTCTACCTCTACCACACCTACAGCGACGGGAACCGCGTGGTCAGGGCCCACTTCGACGGCTCGGGGCTGACCGGCTGGACGACGTTGCTCGACGGTGTGCCGAAGAACCGCTACCACAACGGCGGGCGTCTGCGGTTGAGCCCGGACGGCCGCTACCTGTTCATCTCGACCGGCGACGCGCAGAACGGCAACAACGCGCAGAACCTCAACACCTACGCCGGCAAGATCCTGCGCATCCACCCGGACGGCTCCATCCCGTCCGACAACCCGTTCCCCGGCAGTGCGATCTTCAGCTACGGCCACCGCAACGTGCAGGGCCTCGACTTCGACTCGCAGGGCAGGCTGTGGGCGTCGGAGTTCGGCAACTCGCGGCAGGACGAGGTCAACCTGATCACCAAGGGCGGCAACTACGGCTGGCAGCCCTGCGAGGGCACGATCGGCGACTGCGCCGGCACCGTGCCGCCGAAGAAGACCTGGCCGACCTCGCAGGCCTCGCCCTCGGGGCTGACGATCATCAACGACCACGTCTTCGTCGCCACGACCATGGGCCAGCGGATCTACCGGATGCGCATCGACGCCGACGGCAACCTGGTCGATCAGCAGACCTACTTCCAGGGCACCTACGGGCGCCTGCGCACCGTCGAGGTCGACCGGGAGGGCGACATCTGGCTCACGACGTCGGCGGACAGGGACGGGTCGGCGGGCAACGACCGGCTCCTGCACATCGACGTCGTGTACGAGGACGGCGGCACGTCAACCGCCGAGCCGGTGTCACCGGGGCGTTCGAATGTCAGGACGTAGCTCCACGTAGTGGGACAAGTGCCCGTGTGCATGCCTGCACACGGGCACTTCACTTGTTTCGCAAGGATTTGAGGGCTGCGAGTGTCAGACCCCGCGTGTAGCGTCGATTTGGCCAGACGATCACGGGGAGTGTGGCAACGGTGACTGCGTTGCGTGACCAGCCGGCGCCGGCGGTGTTCGCCGACCGCGTCGAGGCCGAGGCCTACGTCGCCTCGGTCTGCTTCAAGCACGGACCTCCGAAGCTCTTCGGCGTGGAGCTCGAGTGGACCGTCCACCACGCCGAAGATCCCACCAGGGTCCTCGATCCTCACAGGCTCGCCACAGCGCTCGGCGGGCACGCACCACCCACTCTCGTTCCGGACAGCCCCCAGAGGCCGCTTCCCAGCGGCACCCCGCTGACCGTCGAACCGGGCGGGCAGGTCGAGATCTCCACTCCTCCCTGCACCAGCCTCCCGGACCTCCTCCGCACGGTCACCCAGGACATCTCGCACCTCACCGCCCTGCTGGCGGACCACGGCCTCGTGCTCGGCGACAAGGGCGCCGACCAGCACCGACGTCCCACGCGCGTGCTGCGGGTGCCGCGGTACGCCGCGATGGAGCACGCGTTCGGCGAGCTCGGCCAGGACGGCATCTCGATGATGTGCAACACCGCGGGGCTGCAGGTGTGCCTCGACTTCGGTGAGCAGGAGCACCTGCGGGACCGCTGGGCGGCCGTGCACCGGCTCGGGCCGGTGATGATCGCGCTGTTCGCGAACTCGCCGGGCATCGGCGGGCTGCACGAGGGCTGGGCGTCCGCTCGCATGAGGACGCTCTACGGCTGTGATCCCGTGCGCACCAGGCCGAGTGCCGTGTGCGCCGATCCGGCCGGGGCCTACGCGCGCAGGGTCCTGGACACGCCGGTCATCGCGGTGCGCGGACCCGGCTCCAGCTGGATCCCGCCGCGCAGGTTCACGTTCGCCGAGTGGATCGGCGGGGCGCACGACCGCCGCCCCACGAGCGACGACCTGGACTACCACCTGTCGTTGATGTTCCCGCCGGTGCGGCCGCGCGGGTACATCGAGATCAGATACCTCGACACGCCCCCTCCGGGAGAGTGGATCGCGCCGAGTGCGCTGCTCGTCGCGCTGTTCAGCGATCCGTCCGTCGTGGACGGTGTGCTGGCGGCGACGGAACGGGCCGCCGGGCGGTGGCTCGTCGCCGCACGGCACGGGCTGGCGGACGACCGCGTCGCGCGGGCCGCCGGGGACGTCGTGGCCCTGGGCATCGAGGCGTTGCCCCGCACGGGCCTCTCTCCAGAACAGATCAGCACCATCAGCCGGGAGCTTGAGGGGAAGCTGTGACCGAACAACTCCGCGAGCAGGTGGCGGAGGAACTGTTGCGTTCGCGCGCGCGTTCCACCGCCCTGACCGACGCCGTCGACGAGCACGACCTCGTGCGGCAGCATTCGAAGCTGATGTCGCCCCTGGTCTGGGACCTGGCGCACATCGGCAACCAGGAGGAGCTCTGGCTCGTGCGCGACGTGGGTGGTCGCGAACCGGTCAGGAGCGACATCGACGAGTACTACGACGCGTTCAAGTACGGCCGCAGCGTGCGGCCCGAGTTGCCGCTGCTGAACCCTCGGGAAGCGCGCCAGTACGTCGCCGACGTGCGCGGCAAGGTGTTCGACGTGCTGGAGGAGGTGCCGCTGGAGGGCCGCCGGCTCGTCGAGAACGGCTTCGCGTTCGGCATGATCGTGCAGCACGAGCAGCAGCACGACGAGACGATGCTCGCCACGCACCAGCTGCGCAAGGGCGACCCGGTCCTGCACGCGCCCGCGCCACCGCCCGGCGCCCTCGTCCCGGCGACGGAGGTGTTCATCCCGGGCGGCCCGTTCGAGATGGGCACCTCGGACGAACCGTGGGCCCTGGACAACGAACGCCCGGCGCACGCCGTGCACGTCGACTCGTTCTTCATCGACACGACACCGGTCACGAACGGCGAGTACGCCGAGTTCGTCCTGGCCGGCGGCTACGACGACCGTCGCCTGTGGACGGACGAGGGCTGGGAGCACCGCACGACGGCGAAGCTCGTGGCGCCGAGGTTCTGGCAGCGCGAGGAGAACTCGTTCGTGCGCACGGCGTTCGGCGTGACGGAGCCGATCGTGCCGGACGAACCCGTTGTGCACGTGTGCTTCCACGAGGCCCAGGCGTACGCGAGGTGGGCGGGCAAGCGCCTGCCCACCGAGGCGGAGTGGGAGAAGGCCGCGCGCTTCGACACGGCGACCGGCCGCACGCGCCGCTACCCGTGGGGCGACGAGGAACCCACCGAGGAGCACGCGAACCTCGGCCAGCGCCACCTGCGCCCCGCGCCGGTCGGCGCCTACCCGGCGGGGGCGACGCCGAGCGGCGTGCACCAGCTGATCGGCGACGTGTGGGAGTGGACCTCCAGCGACTTCGGCCCGTACCCGGGCTTCGAGGTGTTCCCGTACAGGGAGTACTCCGAGGTCTTCTTCGGACCGGACTACAAGGTGCTGCGCGGCGGCTCGTTCGGCACGGACTCCTCCGCGATCCGCTCGACGTTCCGCAACTGGGACTACCCGATCAGGAGGCAGATCTTCGCCGGCTTCCGCTGCGCCAGGGACGCCTAGGCGGATGTGCCGCCACCTGGCTTACCTGGGCGCCGCCGTGCCCGTCTCCTGGCCGCTGTACGACGCACCGCACTCGCTGGAGCACCAGTCGTACGCGCCCGGCGACATGCGGGCCGGGGGAACGGTCAACGTCGACGGCTACGGCGTCGGCTGGTTCCCCGGCCCGGTGCGGTACCGGCGCGCCGGCACGTTGTGGAGCGACCCGAACCTGCGCCAGCTCGCCGCCACCGAGTCGACGGCGTTCCTCGCGGCGGTGCGCTCGGCTACCACGGGCATGCCGGTGTCGGACGCGGCGTGCGCGCCGTTCACCGACGGCACGTGGCTCTTCAGCCACAACGGACGCGTGGACGGCTGGCCGCACACCGTGGCGGGCCTCGCGAAGGCGCTGGACGTGGCGGACCTGCTCACCATGGACGCGCCGACCGACTCCGCGCTGCTGTGGACGGTCCTGCGACGCCGCCTGGAGACCGGGAAGAACCCGGCGCAGGCGCTTGTTGAACTCGTGCACGAGGTTGCGGACGCGGCACCCAGGTCGCGCCTGAACTTCCTGCTGACCAACGGAGAAGTGCTCGTGGGGACGACGTGGACACACGCCCTGTGGGTGCTGCAGAAGGCACAGGGCGTGACTCTCGCGTCCGAACCGCTTGACGACGACCCGGGCTGGCGGGAGATCCCCGACCGGCACGTGGTCACCGCCGTTCCATCCACTGTGGAGGTTCGACCGATATGACCGAGCCGGTGCTGGACGTTCACCTCACGCCCGAGGACGCCGCCCACGCGCTCCGCGCCGACGTGCGGGCCGGGCTGACCTCGGACCCGAAGTGGGTCTCGCCGAAGTGGTTCTACGACGCCGCCGGCAGCGCGTTGTTCGAGGACATCACCCGGCTGCCCGAGTACTACCCGACCCGTGCCGAACGCGAGGTGCTCGCCGAGCGCGCGGGCGAGATCGCCGCGACGACCGGCGCCCACTCGCTGGTGGAGCTGGGGTCGGGCTCGTCGGAGAAGACGCGGCTGCTGCTCAGCGCGTTGCGGGAGCACGGGACGTTGCGGGAGTTCGTGCCGCAGGACGTGTCGGTGTCGGCGCTCACCGAGGCCGCGCACGCGATCATGGCCGACTACCCGGGCTTGCGCGTGCACGGCGTGGTCGGCGATTTCACGCAGCACCTCTCGCTGCTGCCCGGTGAGTCGCCGCGCGTGGTGGCGTTCCTCGGCGGCACGATCGGCAACCTGATCCCGGAGGAGCGCGAGAAGTTCCTCCGCACGGTCCGCGACGTGCTGGAGCCGGGGGAGTGGCTGCTGCTCGGCACGGACCTGGTGAAGGACCGCGACACGCTGGTGCGGGCGTACGACGACGCGCAGGGCGTGACGGCGGAGTTCAACCGCAACGTGCTGAACGTGCTCAACCGCGAGGTCGGCGGCGACTTCGACGTGGAGGCGTTCGAGCACGTGGCGCTGTGGAACGCCGAGCAGGAGTGGATCGAGATGCGCCTGCGCGCCCAGCGGGCCATGCGGGTGACGCTCGCCGAGCTGGACCTGACCGTGGAGTTCCGCGAGGGCGAGGAGCTGCGCACCGAGGTGTCGGCCAAGTTCCGCGAGGAGGGCGTGAAGCAGGAGCTGGAGGACGCCGGGTTCGCGCTGCACCGGTGGTGGACCGACGCGCGGGACCGGTTCGCGGTCTCGCTCGCCCAAGCCCTGTAATCGAGGCCACAACCATCCGATAGGCGGGTACACGCGGTGCTCGCTCGGTGATGGGCTGCATCGATGACATCTGCATCAACGCGGGCCGTGCGCGTTGCGCTCGTCAGCGCAGTCGCGCTCGGCACCGTCATCACCGGCCTGGGCTCCGCGTCGGCCCAGCCCGGGACCACCTCGACCGCGAGACCCGCCGCCTGGGGGCCGTGCGCGGCGGACGTGCTCGCCGAGATCCCCGCCGCGGAACGCACCAGGGTCAGCTGTGCCGTCCAGGAGGTGCCCGTCGACCACTCGCGTCCGCGCGGGGACTCGACGGGCATCGTCATGATGAAGCGCCCCGCGGGCGACCCGGCGAAGAAGATCGGCTCGCTGTTCATCAACCCCGGCGGCCCCGGTGGCGCCGGCCTGATCTACAGCGCCTACGGCGGGAGCTTCTTCACGCCGGAGGTCTTGGAGAAGTTCGACCTCATCGGCTTCGACCCGCGCGGTGTGGGCCGCAGCGCGCCGCTGCGCTGCTTCCGCACCCAGGAGGAGGCCGACGCCGTCAACGTCGGCTGGTACGCGCTCCCGACCACCTCGGAGGAGATCGCGAGCTCGATCCGGCAGTCCAAGGTCTACACGGACTACTGCAAGATCAACGCCGGCCCGCTGCTCGACCACATGTCGACCGAAGCGGTGGCCCGCGACCTCGACATCATGCGCGAGGCGGTCGGGGACAGGCAGCTCACGTACGTCGGCTTCTCGTACGGCACGCTGCTCGGCGCCACCTACGCCAACATCTTCCCGCAGCGGTCGCGCGCGCTCGTCCTCGACGGCAACGTCGACCCGAAGCTGCGCCTGACCAACGGCGCGCAGTACGACCGCGAGCGCGCCCGCGGTTTCGAGATCGCGCTCGACGCGATGCTCGAGCGCTGCGACAGCGTGGGGGTCGAGCGGTGCGCGTTCGCCGGTGACGCCCGCAAGAAGTTCGACGCCATCCGCGAGTCGCTGCGCAAGGGCCCGACGACGCTGCCGAACGGCACGCAGGTGACGCTGACCGACGTCGTCGGCCGCACGGCGAGCAACCTCTACAGCCCGGCCACGTTCAAGGCGCTGACCACGTGGCTGCAGTCGATCCACGTGGCGCAGAACCCGTCGGCCGCCGCTCCGGGCATCCAGTCCGTTGTGGACGTTCCGCTGCTCGGCAACCTGGGCGGCAAGGCGGACGTGCGCGCGCTGCCGGAGACGCCGTACACGAGCGACGACTCGTACTACGCCGTCAACTGCATCGACAAGCCGTTCTCCCGCAGCAACCGCAACTGGGCCTCCACCGCGGCGAAGTGGGAGCAGGAGTCGCCCACGTTCGGCCGCTACCAGGCCGCGTCCGACCTGCTGACGTGCCCGACGTGGCCGGCGCGCCACCCGGACCGCTGGATCGGCCCGTGGAACCGCCACACCGAGAACCCGATCGTCGTGGTGGGCAACTACTACGACCCGGCGACGCAGTACCTGTTCTCGCAGCGGATGGCCAAGCAGCTCGGCAACGCCCGCCTGATCAGCGTGGACGCCTTCGGCCACTGCATCCTCGGTGACTCGGCCGGCGCCGACGCGGCGGTGACGAGGTACCTCGTCGACCTCACCGCACCCGTGGACGGCTCGATCTTCCAGCCGAACGCGCAACCGTTCTGATCCGTCCCGGACCGCCCGCCTGTCGTCGGACAACCCGACGATAGGCGGGTACAAACGGTGCACCCCGGGTGATGGGGTGCATCCGTGACGTCATCCTCTGTTCCTGCGCGTGTCGCGCTCGCGGGTGCGCTCGTGCTCGGCACCATCGTTTCCGGCCCGGGCACGGCCTCCGCCCAGGCCGACGCCTCCTCCGTCAGACCCGCTGCCTGGGGGCAGTGCGCGGCCGACGTTCTCGCCGGCCTGCCCGCCTCGGTGACGCCCGAGGAGCGGGCCCGGCTCACGTGCGCCGTCCAGGAGGTGCCCGTCGACCACTCGCGCCCGCGCGGGGAGAAGACCGGCATCGCCATGATGAAGCGCCCGGCGAACGACCCGTCGCGCAAGATCGGCTCGATCTTCCTCAACCCCGGCGGTCCCGGCGGCTCCGGCCTGCTCCGCGGTGCCGTGGCGAAGAACTACTTCCAGCCCTCGGTGCTCGACCGGTTCGACGTGATCGGCTTCGACCCGCGCGGTGTCGCCCGCTCCGCCCCGCTGCGCTGCTTCCGCACCCAGGAGGAAGCCGACTCCGTCAACGAGGGCTGGTACTCGCTGCCGATCACCAAGGCGGAGATCGGGAGCTCGATCCGGCAGTCCAAGGTCTACACGGACTACTGCAAGATCAACGCGGGTCCGCTGCTCGACCACATGTCGACCGAGGCCGTGGCCCGCGACCTCGACATCATGCGCGAGGCGGTGGGCGACAGGCAGCTCAACTTCGTGGGCTTCTCGTACGGCACGCTGATCGGCTCGACGTACGCGAACATCTTCCCGCAGCGCACCCGCGCGATGGTGATCGACGGCAACGTCGACCCGAAGCTGCGCCTCACCAACGGCGCCGAGTACGACCGCCAGCGCGCCGACGGGTTCGAGATCGCCCTCGACGCGATGCTGAAGCGCTGCGACAGCGTGGGCGCGGAGAAGTGCGCGTTCGCGGGCGACGCGCGGGGGAAGTTCGAGAACATCAAGAAGGCCCTCGGCCAGGGGCCGGTCACGTTGCCGAACGGCACGCAGGTGACGCTGTCCGACGTCGTCGGCCGGGTCGCGGGTGACCTGTACTCGATCGCCCGGATCGCCCCGCTCGCCGCGTGGCTGCAGAGCATCCACCTGGCGCTGAACCCGTCCACCGCGTCCCTCGGCGTCCAGTCCGCCGTGGAGCTCCCGGCACCGCTGAACAACAACGCCGGTCGCATGGACGTCGACCCGCTGCCGGACACCCCGTACACCTCGGACGACTCCTACTACGCCGTCAACTGCTCCGACAAGCCGTTCTCCCGCACCAACCGCAACTGGGAGCGCACCGCGGCGAAGTGGGAGCAGGAGTCGCCGACGTTCGGCCGCTACCAGGCCGCGTCCGACCTGCTGACGTGCCCGACGTGGCCGGCGCGCCACCCGGACCGCTGGATCGGCCCGTGGAACCGCAAGACGCCCAACCCGGTCGTGGTGGTGGGCAACTACTACGACCCGGCGACGCAGTACCTGTTCGCGCAGCGCATGGCCAAGCAGCTCGGCAACGCGCGCCTGGTGAGCGTCGACGCGTTCGGCCACTGCATCCTCGGGCGCTCGGCGGGCACGGACGCCGTCGTGGCGAAGTACCTCGTCGACCTGGTCGCTCCGGCGGACGGGCAGGTGTTCCAGCCGAACGTTCAGCCGTTCGCCTGATCTCCTCGCTTGAAGCGGTGGCGGTGCTCGTGCAGCACCGCCACCGCGGCGGCGACGGCCAGCACGGCGGCGACGGTCAGCCACAGCGGGTCGTAGACCTGGACGACCTCGATCTCCGTGAACCTCCGGCTCATCTCCACACCGCGCAGCGTCTGGTAGCTCTCGGGTTCCGAGCCCCACAGCGGCCCGTGCACGGCCCGTGTCAGCGCCGCGAGCGCCCCGATCCCCAGCAACACCCACAACTTCACGACAGCACGCTCCGCATGATCAGCACCACCGCGCTCGTCCCCGCCACGACCAGCGTGGGCGTCCGGACGCCTCCGGCGTCCACCCTCCCGCGCAACGGACCGGACAACAGGAAACCGGCCACCAGGAACGGGATCAGCAGCACCCCGCTCCACAGCGCGTGCGCCGTGACGTTGCCGGTGGCGCCCAGTCCGGTGAGCGAGACGCCGGACCCGAGCACGAAGAACGCCGCCAGCGTCGCCCGCACCTGTGGCCCCGCCTGGTCCTGGTAGAGCAGCGCGACCATCGGGCCGCCGATCGACGTGGCCGTGCCGAACGATCCGCTCGCCACGCCCGCGGTCACCAGCGACGGCGGGGTCGGGCGCGGGCGCCACGACGTGACCGACAGCAGCACGCACGCCAGCACCGCGCCGCCGACGACCACGCCGAAGCTCCTGCGGTCGAGCGAGTCGACGATCCAGATGCCGACGGCCGTGCCGGGCAGGCGGCCGAGCATCGCCCAGCCGACGCCGCGCCAGTCGACGTGGCCGAACTCCCTCGCGAGCGACATCACCGCGTGCGCGCAGGCGATCACCAGCACGGGCACGGGAACGAGCGCCGGGTCCAGCAGCGCGAGCAGCGGCACGGCGACCAGTGCCAGCCCGAAGCCGATCAGACCCTGCAGCAACCCTCCGCACGCGACGACCACCCCGGCCACCGCCAGCAACCCCCAGGACATGCTTAGCGATGCTACAGATCGGTGTCCGAGGCTTTCCTCGCCGTTCGCCGGGCGTTGGCCGGGCGCACCTACGCTCCGCGCCATGACCGCGTCCCGCCGCTCCTTCCTGCTCGGCACCGGTGCGACCGCCGCCGCTGCCGCCCTGGTCACGCCCGGCTCCGCAGCCGCTGACAACGTTGTCGGCGGTCGTCCCGACCCCGAGTCGCGGCGGTTCACGCTCGCCGTGATCCCGGACACGCAGTACATGTTCGACCTCGACCGCGGTGACTCGGCGCCGCTGAAGGCGACGCTGCAGTACCTCGTCGACCACCAGCGGTCCGAGAACATCGTCTTCGTCAGCCACCTCGGCGACCTCGTCGAGAACGCGCGCCAGAGCGAGATCGACGACATCAGCGCGCGGTTCGAGGTGCTCGACCGCCGGCGCGTCGGCTACAGCGTGCTCGCGGGCAACCACGACGTGCCGGACTCGCGCCTCGACGACCAGCGCGGCCGCACGCCCTACCTCGACCGGTTCGGGCCGCAGCGGTTCCGCAGGTCGCCGACGTTCCGCGGGGCGAGCGCCGACGGCTACAACACCTTCCACGTCTTCCGCGCCGGCGGCCGGGAGTGGCTCGTCCTCGCCCTGGACTGGCGCATGTCCGCCCGGGGGTTCGCGTGGGCGCGCTCGGTCCTGGAGCAGCACCCCGCGCTCCCCGTCATCCTCACCACGCACGAGCTCGCGTACGACGGCGGTGACGGCGCCGCGGCGATGTCCGACTACGGGCGCAGGTTGTGGAACGAGCTGATCAAGGACAACGACCAGGTCTTCCTGACGCTGAACGGCCACTTCTGGCCGCCCGCGCGGGCGACGCTGCGCAACACGGCGGGCAACGACGTCCACGTGCACATCACGAACTACCAGGACCGCTACTACGGCGGTGGCGCGATGATCCGGCTCTACCACTTCGACCTGGACCGCGGTGTGGTCGACGTCCGCACGCTGTCGCCGTGGCTGCTCGGCAAGAAGGCGCTCAACCCGCTGGAGCGCAAGGAGGTCGAGCTGACCGGACCGGCCGACCGGTTCAGCGTGCCGATCGACTTCGAGCGGCGGTTCGCCCGGTTCTCGCCGCCGGTGCTGCCGCCCCCGCAACCCGCCAGGGACGTGCTGGTGCGCGGCACGGTCGCGTACTGGCGGCTCGGCGAGAGCCTGGAAGACCTGTCCGGCAACGGCAACGACCTGCGGCAGAACGGGACGGTGACCGCCTCCGACGACCACCACCGGTTCGCGCCGTCGCACCGCTCGCTGTACTTCGGCAAGCAGGGCCACCTGTCCACCGTGGACTCGGCGCCGCTGAACCGCGAGACGTTCGAGCGCGGGTACACGATCGAGGCGTTCCTGAAGCTGCCCGCCGGGTTCGACCACCCGTGGTGCGGCCTGTTCACGAAGCTCGCGCCCGGCTCGGCGGCCGGCAAGACGGGTGACGACCCGAGCGAGCCGATCGCCACGCTGAACGTCGCCGGCGGCGGCCAGCTGCAGTGGGCCGCGTTCCCGCGCAACCAGGCGGGCATCTCCACGAACTGGGGCCACGAGATGGACTACGAGACGTGGTGGCACATCGCCGTGGTCAACGACGGCACGCACACGACGTTGTACGTCGAGGGTTCTCCCTTGCTGCGCAACCCCTCCACGCCCGCGCGCGGCATCTCGACGGCCGGCGACCCGTGGCTCGTCGGCGCCTACGCGTACAACAGGGTCGTCGAGAAGTCGTTGCACGGCTGGATCGGCGACCTGCGCGTCGTCAACCGCGCGCTGGACCGCTCCGAGTTCATGCGGTCGAAGGCAGCCCGAACCGCGGGAACAGACTGAGGTCGAAGAACGACGAGACGCGCGTGATCCGGTCGTCGCGCACCTCCAGCACCTGGAGGTTGAACGGCCGGAACACGCCGTCCCCTGCTCGGAGGTAGAGGCCGTGGGCGGGCTGGCCGTTCGCCTCGGCGGCGATCATCCTGGCGCCGTGCGGAACCGCCGGGCACTGGTGCTCGAGGTGCCACGCGACCATCTCCGGGCCGCGGTACCACTGCGGGAACGGCGGCATCTCCCAGACGACGTCCTCGGCGAACATCCCGATGATCGCCGGGATGTCCTTGGCCTCGAACGCCTTCACCCACCGGTCGAGCAGCGGCTTGGCGTCCGCGGGCTCGACGACCTCGTCCTCGGTGAGGTCCCGCAGCTGCGCGTGCGCCCGTTGCAGAGCGCTGTTCACCGCCGCGACCGTCATGTCGAGCTCGTCGGCGGTCTCGGCGGCGCTGAGCCTCAGGACGTCGCGCAGGAGCAGCACCGCTCGTTGCCTCGGCGGCAGGTGTTGCAGCGCCGCGACGAACGCGAGCCTGGTGGACTCCCGTTCGGCGACGATCGCGGCCGGGTCGGTCGGGAACGGCTCCAGCCACGGGACCTCGTGGTCCTGGCTCAGCGGGTCGTCCTCGGTGGCGCTGCGGGTGCCGAGCCCGAACGGCAGCGGGCGCTTCGCGCGGCCGTCGAGCGCGGTCAGGCAGGCGTTCGTCGCGATCCGGTACAGCCACGTGCGCACCGAGGAGCGGCCCTCGAAGCCGCCGTACGCCTTCCACGCGCGCAGGTACGTCTCCTGCACCAGGTCCTCGGCGTCGTGCAGCGACCCGAGCATCCGGTAGCAGTGCGCCAGCAGCTCCCGCCGGAACGGATCGGCCGCGGTCTCGAAGTCCACCGTCATGCCCGCGCTCCGATCGAGTTCTGCAGCCTGCCCGTGAGGGTGCGGATGTAGTCCTTCAGCTCCGCCGGCTCGTGGACGTCGAACTCGAAGCCGAGGAACAGCAGGTGCCACAGGATCCGTTCGAGCGCGTCCGCACCCGTGCGCATCAGGCACTTCCCGTCGTCGACCGGTTCCAGCGACGCGGACATCGGCGACGTGCGGTCCGCGACCTCCCGCAGCGGCGCGTGGATCGTCAGCACCGCCTGGTAGGTGTAGACGTTGGAGGAGATCTGCCGCGAGACGAACTCGCCGAGGCTCCGCGCCGGTGGCTCGCGCGGGGTGAACCGCGCGGCGAGCGCCGGTTCTCCCTCGACGCGGTCGACGCGGAACGTCCGCCAGTCCTCTTTGGACACCTCCCACGCCACCAGGTACCAGCGGCGGCCGGTGTGCACGAGGCCCTGCGGCTCGACCAGCCGCTTCGAGGGCTCGCCGTGCGTGGAGGCGTAGGTGAACCGCAGCTGCTGGTGGTCGCGGCAGGCGGCGGCGATGATCGTGAGCGTCTCCGCGTCGACCGTCGGCCCCGCGGTGGTCAGGGCGGTGGTGTGCGCCTGCAGCGCCTGCACCCGCCGGCGCAGCCTCGACGGCAGGACCTGCTCCAGCTTCGTGAGAGCGCGGACCGACGTCTCCTCGATGCCCGCGATCGAGCCGTTCGCCGCCGTCCGCAGCCCGACCGCCACGGCGACCGCCTCGTCGTCGTCCAGCAGCAGCGGCGGCAGCTGCGCGCCCGCGCCGAGCTGGTACCCGCCCGTGGCGCCGGGCAGCGACGTGACGGGGTAGCCCAGGCTGCGCAGCTTGTCCACGTCCCGGCGGATCGTGCGCACGTCGACGCCGAGTCGGCCCGCGAGCTCCGGGCCCGTCCAGTCCCGCCGCACCTGCAACAGGGACAGCAGCTTCAGCAGCCGTGCGGACGTCTCCAGCATGGGACGGATTCTAGATTCCATTGCGGACAACGGCCGTCGATGGCTAGGGTTTGTCCCATGACTGCCGGGTCGGCCTCGTGCCGTGAGCGGAACGGTTGCCCGGCCCTGACTTGATCAGGGCCCCTCCGCCCCGCGCGTTCGTTCCGCCGGAACAACGCGCACGGGAGAGGAGGTGATGCGCAATGCTTCCCGACGTTGGTGATGTTTTCTCGGGGAAGGTCGTCTCGACCGTTCCCTTCGGTTCCTTCGTCGAGCACCCCGCCGGTGCACACGGGCTCCTGCACGGCCGGCAGGCCGAGGTCGGTGCCTCGGTGCGGGTGAAGGTGCTCGCGGTGGACGCGGAGCAGCAGCGGTTCAGCCTGGAGCTGGCCTGATGCCGACGACCTGAGTGCTCGGGCAGAGGCGCCCTGCCCGAGTCCGCTCACGGTCTGCGGTGCTCCGCGCATTCTTTCGTCAGGCGGTCGTGCAGGTCCTTGCGGTGCCCCTCGTCCTGGGGCGCCGGACCCAGCGCGTCCGCCGGACTCGTGATGCCGTGCAGCAGCCGGTACAGCACGACATCCGTTGCGGTGTAAAGCCACATGTCCGCTTTGCCGGGCGGGGCGGCCGGCCCGAGCGCGTTCTCGAACCAGGCGGGGAACAGCAGGTCGTGCGCGACCGCGTCCTCGATGCGGGCGCGGATCTGCCGGCGTGCCCGCGCGACGGCCTCGTTGCCGACGGACTTGGCGGCGCTGTCCCTGGCGTGCGTGTCGTCGTCCGGTGCCTCCGGCCGTTGTCGCGTGGTGATCGCCCGCCATTGCCTGTAGTGCTTGCGCCACAGGGACTCCGCGTTCGGCGGGAGGTGGGTGAGGGCTTCCGCGGCCTCGATCGCCTCGGCGGCCCTGCGGTCGTACTCGGCGATGGCCCTGCGGATGTCCTCGGCCTGCTGCGGGGTTTGCGGCCTGCGGGCGTAGGCGTCCTGACCGTGGAGGATCTTGGCGATCAGGTCCTCGTCGAGGTCCGGCCAGTGGTCGAAGTCGGCCCTGCGGGTCTCGCCCGCCCTGACTTTGCGGTTGAGCGCCACCAGCAGGCGTTCGAGCCGGTGGACGCTCTCGGCCAGTTCGGTGACCCGGTCGTCGGTCTTCGTCAGCTTGCGGGCGTTGTCCCTCAGCTGGTTGGTCTGGCTCAGCTGGTTCTGGGCGGTGTCGGACTGGACGTCGTCGACGCGGGTCTCCAGGGACTTGAGCTCTTTCTTGAGGAGTTCGACCTTGCTCTCGAGCGCCTTGAGCGGATCTATGTTCACCTGTGCGTCCTCCAGGCCCACCAGGCGATTCCCGCCGCGGTCAGGAGCGCCGCCCAGCCGTTGGCCAAGGGGGTCAGGAGGGTTGCCGCCAGTGCCGCCGTGATCGCCGCCGTCCTGGCCCGGGGTTCCCACTGCTTTCTGCCCGCGGGGTCCACCAGGACCGCGGCGGCTGTGGCGGTGGCGAGGAGGAGGGAGAGCAGGGACCAGGCGTCGAACCAGCCCACGGCGACGACGAGGGCCGCTGCCGTGGTGGCGGTGGCCACGGCTCGGTTCGGGATGGTCAGGCGGTCCGCTTCCAGCTCCCTGCGGGCCTGCATCACCGCTTCCACCTGGTCGTTCGTGGTGGTGACCAGGTGGTGGAAGCCGGGGCTGCCGGGAGGTGTGCTCTGCAGGGCTCGCAGGGTTGTTCGCAGGGACTGCTGGCGGTCGGCCAGGCGGGCGAGCGGATCGGCTGCCATGCCCCGAAATCGTGATCATCGGCAGTGGGTGGGGCTAGGGGCGGAAGTCCTAGTTGGTCCGGTTGCCGTCGAACTTCCCTCACTCGGACTAGTGGGGCGGCCGGTTCCTGTTCGGCGGTTCCCCTGGGGGCTCTGCCCCCAGACCCCCGGCGATCTGATCAGGGGCCAGCGCCGTTGGTGGGTTGATGGCACGCCTGTTTCGTTGGGCGGCTGCCGGTCGCGTTGGTGGTGGGGTCCCATCACCAGTCGCACGAGGAGCGGGCCGCAAAGAGGTAGGGGCTGCGGCGCGACTCGTGATGGGACCCCACCGCCGGGAGCGCTTGCTCGGGAAGGCGTTCGGACGGCTCGCCTTCGGCGTCGCGGTGGAGCGGGGCTACGACTTGCGGCGTGCCTCTTTCGGCCACACGACCTCGATCGGGACGCCTGAGGCGCGTGCCTGTTCCACCACGTCCGCCGTGCCGCCCTTGCCCTGGGCCGGGACGCCGTCCCACACCGCCACGAGGACCTCGACGGACGCGAGCATGCGTTCGTTCGCCGCCACGTAGGCCTGGCGTCCGCTCGACATGTGCGGGAGGACGCTGACCACCGTGGCGGCGGCTCGCAGTTCGTCGTACTCGGCCACCTGGTGGGGTTTCAGGCGGTCGCGGTAGTCCAGGGCCGGGAGGACCACCTCGACCTGGCCGCCGAGCGCGAGGACGGCTCTGGCGAAGACCTGGTCGGCGCCCGGCGCCAGGCAGGTGACGCCGACCAGGCTGCCGCCCAGGCGTTCCAGCGTTTCGGTGATGGCGGCCTGGACGGCCGGGACGCACTCCGGGACCAGGTTGCTGTGGCCGGTGATGCCGACTCGCATCATGCGGTCCGTATCGCTCTGATCGCGTCCCTCGTGTCCTGCACGGCGGGGATGTGGCGGTGCCGCGCCGCCTCCTTGGCGAAGTCCTCCAGTTTGCGCAGGACCCTGCCCGAGGAGAGCTTCGCCGCTGTCGGCAGGACCTCGTTGATCAACCCGCACGCTGCCTCCGGGTCTCCCGCGACCATCTTGGTGCGCGCCAGTCCGATGACGTCGAACGCGCGGTTGCGCACTTTCGACGGGTCTCGCAGTTCCAGGGCTCGCCGGATGTGTTGTTCGGCGTGGACGGCCTGGGAGGGGTCGTGCATGGCGAGGTCGCGGCAGCGGGCGCCGATGACGCCCTCCAGCTCGGCCTCGTCGAAGCTGTGCAGGTAGCGGGGTTCGTTGCCGGCGTCGCGCTGGGCGAAGCTGTCCTGGGCCATGCCCACCGCCTGGTGGAACTCGCGGGTCCTGCCCATCTGGGCGTACGCCCAGGCCTCGCGGGTGAGGAGCAGGGCCTTGAGCGTGGGGGTGCCGGTGCGGCGGGTGCCGTACTGGCCCAGCTGGACGAGCTCCAGGCCGTCCTCCGGGCGGCCCAGGTCGAACATCTGCCTGGCCATGGCGGCGAGGCAGAGTGCCGCGAAGCCGTCGTTGTGGCCGGCCTTGGCCATGCGGACGGCCAGCACGTAGTAGCGCTGGGCCGCGTTGTGCAGTCCCGCGTCGAACGACATGCTCGCCGCCACCTTCGACAGTTCCGCGCCGATGAAGAACGCGCGTTCCGTCGTCGGGCCCGAGGGGGCCCTGCCGAGGCGTTCGGCCAGTTCGTCGAGCTGGCCGAGGACGGCCTTGCGAGCGAGGCCGTAGCCGCCCCGGCCTCCCCAGCCGCGCAGGCCGTCGGCCACGCGCTGCAACGCGAAGAGCTCCTCCTCGCTGATCGCCGAGTGCGACGACCACTTCGACAGGTTCTGCAGGGGGTGCAACCACCGCTGCAGCGGCTCGACCAGTGCGGACCCCACCGTCACCGCGGCGGCTCCCGCGAGCGCCGCTCGTCTGCTGATCGCCAAGTCGCTCCTCGCCGTCTCCTCGACCGAACGGGCAATGCTCGTCGCCTCCCAGGGGGCGGCGAGCACATCTGGCGGGCCCGTGTCGGGGGAGCCCACCTGAGCTGGGATGACGACTCGGTCGAACCACAGTCGTTCGCCCGGCACGCCGAGCACCTGCGCGAAGTGGCGCAGCCGGTCGAGGCGGTCGATCTGGTTCTCACCCGACTCGTAACGCGACAGCTGCGCCTGGCTGATGCCGAGCCACGCCGCCATGCGGTCCTGCGTGACCCGGCTGAGGTGCTGGGGGTGGTGCCGGTAGGCGGAGATCAACGCACCCATGTCGCGGTCGGTGCACGCCGCCACGATCGTGGGGTGGTCCCAGAACTCGTTCGGGACCTCGGGTGGGCCGTGCACGGCCGAACGGGCGTTGCGGCGGCACCGGTGACACAGCCGATCGGTGTTGTCGGCGGCGATGAACGCTCCACACGGGCAAGCGCGCCTGGATCTGGGTCTCGCTGCATCCATCGGCCTCGCCCCCGTCACTGAGCGTTTTCCAAGTGTACGGACGTGTGATCGTCAGTCCATCCATCTCATGCATAAGACGTAATGGGTTCGCGTGTCGCAGTTCCGGTGCCTCCGCCCGGCGGATGAGCTTCATACGTCCGCTGCATGAGCCGCATGCAGGGCGCGAGTGGTGTCGGGGGGAAGTGAGACGCACCCTGCACATCGACGGGCCCGCGGGTCGACCCCCGTGGCTCGTCCAGCGCCACCCACCAACGGGGAGGACAACCGCCGATGAGCCTCACGACCGCGGAGACCGGTACGGGGAGTACCGGGATCCCTCAGCACAGGGGACGCGCACGGGCGATCGGGGAGGCCGTGGCCGGCTACCGGTTGCTCGGCTGGCAGGTGACCGTCACCGAGCAGGGAGTGTTCCTGCCCCTGGGCCCCGCCACGACAGCCCTGGCGATGCCGGCGAGGATCGGGTCGCGAGTGCTGGCCGACCTGAAGTCGCGCATGCTCGCCGGTCCCGTCACCGTCATCCCCGGACCCCGCGAACACTGGATCTTCCTCGCCGAGCTCGTGGCACTGCTGCCCACGCACCTCAAGGCGCCGCCGGAGGTCCAGTTCGTGCGCTCACCCCACCGGATCGCCCTCCCGCCCACGATGACCAGGTACGGATCGCTGCGCTGGGCGAACCCGCCGTCGCACTCGCGGCACTGGTTCCCGCCCTTCACCGCCGTGCTCGCCCTGGCCCGGACGGCCGCCGCGGAGGACCAGCGCCGATAATCGGTGCCCGTGGACCGTCGTTCAGTGTTGTTGTGCGGGCTCGCCGCTGCCCTGGCCGCGTGTGGCGAGCCCGCTGCCCGCAAGACGGGCGGTGTCGGCACCGCCCGCGCCGGTGACCGCGTGACACCCGTGTCCGCGGTGCCCGTGGGCGGCGGGGTGCTGGTGGACATGCCCGGCAACGCCCAGCTGCTGGTCGTGCAGCCTCAATCGGGTGAATTCCGCGCGTTCAACCCTTCATGCCCGCACGTGGGTTCCTTGGTGAACCCGCCCACCGGTGGCGTCATCACGTGCCCTCTGCACGGGAGCACCTTCGACCCGGCCACGGGTGCTGTCCGCAAAGGACCTGCGACTTCGGGCCTCGTGGAGGTGGCGGTCACCCGTTCCGGAGACGATCTGGTGCTCTCCTGAGAGCTGTGCGTTTGCTGTGCATCCGGCCTCTCGCTGAACTTCTGCGAACCGATCCGCGTAATGCTGTGGTGTGAGCCCGAACACCCACCACCACGGAGGACCGGTCGTGAACAACGAAAGCCTGGTCAGCAGGCGGGCGGCACTGTGCGGAATCGCGGTCGCCCTCGCCGTGCCCAGTGGGCTCGTGACCGCGTGCAGCTCCCCGGCACCCTCCAGCGGGTCCTCGCCCACCCGAGGCGGCTCCACGCCCACCTCGGGCTCCGCCGGCTCGGCCGGCACCGCGCTCGTGGCCCTGGCCGACGTGCCCGAGGGCGGCGGAGCGGTCGTGGACGGTCCCAACGGCACCAAGATCGTGGTCGCGCGCGTGTCCGCGACCGAGGTGAAGGCGTTCGACGCGTCCTGCCCGCACCAGGGGGCTCTCGTCGCCGAGCCGTCCGGTGGCACGATCACGTGCCCCTCGCACGGCAGCCAGTTCGGCGCGTCCGACGGCGCCGTGAAGAAGGGGCCGGCGACGACCGGCCTGCGCGCCGTCCCGGTCAGGGTCGACGGCGACCAGGTGGTCCTGACCTGACCTTTTCTGTTTTTGTCAGACCACGTCGATAGTCTTGACGGCGTGGCAGATCCCTCGACGTACCGCCCCGCCGTGGGCACGATCCCCGAGGCTCCCGGCGTCTACAAGTTCCGCGACGCCGGTGGCCGGGTCGTCTACGTCGGCAAGGCGAAGAGCTTGCGCAGCAGGCTGAACTCCTACTTCGCCGACATCTCCGGTCTGCACCCGCGCACGCGCCAGATGGTGACGACGGCGGCCTCCGTCGAGTGGACCGTCGTCACCACCGAGGTCGAGGCGCTGCAGCTCGAGTACAACTGGATCAAGGAGTTCGACCCGCGGTTCAACGTCCGGTACCGCGACGACAAGTCGTACCCGGTGCTGGCCGTGACGCTGCACGAGGACTACCCGCGGCTGCACGTGTACCGGGGCCCGCGCAAGAAGGGCGTGCGGTACTTCGGCCCGTTCGCGCACGCCTGGGCGATCCGCGAGACGCTGGACCTGCTGCTGCGCGTGTTCCCGGCGCGCACGTGCTCGGCCGGTGTTTTCAAGCGGCACAACCAGATCGGCCGCCCGTGCCTGCTCGGGTACATCGACAAGTGCTCGGCGCCGTGCGTCGGCAAGGTGTCGGCGGACGAGCACCGCGACATCGTGCTCGACTTCTGCGACTTCCTGGCGGGCAAGACGGACAACATGGTCCGCCGCCTGGAGCGCGAGATGCTGGAGGCGTCGCAGGAGCTGGAGTTCGAACGGGCCGCGCGCCTGCGCGACGACCTGGGCGCCCTGCGCCGCGCGATGGAGAAGCAGGCCGTCGTGCTCGGCGACGGCACGGACGCGGACGTGATGGCGTTCGCGCAGGACGAGCTCGAGGTCTCGGTCCAGGTCTTCCACGTGCGCGGCGGCCGGGTGCGCGGCCAGCGCGGCTGGGTGCTCGACAAGGTCGAGGCGGTCGACGACGCGGCGATCGTCGACCAGTTCATCATGCAGTTCTACGGCGACAACACCGAGAACACCCCGCGCGAGGTGCTCGTCCCGGTCCTGCCGGACGACGCTCCCGCGCTGGAGGACCTGCTCTCCGAGCAGCGGGGCTCCCGCGTGGCGTTGCGCGTCCCGCAACGGGGCGACAAGCGCGCCCTGATGGAGACCGTGGCGCGCAACGCCTCCGAAGCGTTCGCCCAGCACAAGCTCCGCCGCGCCGGCGACCTGACGGCCCGTTCCGCCGCCCTGCAGGAGATCCAGGACGCGCTGGCCCTCGACACGGCGCCGTTGCGCATCGAGTGCGTCGACATCAGCCACGTCCAGGGCACCGACGTGGTGGCGTCGCTGGTCGTCTTCGAGGACGGCCTGGCCCGCAAGTCCGAGTACCGCCGCTTCGCCCTCCGGGAAGCGGCCACCGAGGGCGACGTGGCGTCCATCGCCGAGGTGGTCCGCCGCCGCTTCCAGGCGATGCTGCGCGAGACCGCCTCGGGCGGCCCCAACCCGGGCATCGACCCGGACACCGGCAAACCCCGCAAGTTCGCCTACCCGCCCAACCTCCTGGTGGTCGACGGCGCCGGCCCCCAAGCCGCCGCCGCGGCCGACGTCCTCGCCGAGCTGGGCATCACCGACGTGGCCGTCGTCGGCCTCGCCAAGCGCCTGGAGGAGGTCTGGGTCCCCGGCGAACCCGACCCGGTGATCCTCCCGCGCACCAGCGACGCCCTCTACCTGCTGCAGCGAGTCCGCGACGAGGCCCACCGCTTCGCCATCGCCTACCACCGCCAGAAGCGCTCGAAGCGCATGATCGCCTCCGAGCTCGACGACGTCCCGGGCCTCGGCGAGACCCGCAAAGCCGCCCTGCTCAAGCACTTCGGCTCGGTGAAGAAGCTGCGCCAGGCCACAGTGGACGAGATCAGCGGCGTGCCGGGCGTGGGCCGCCGCACCGCCGAGGCCGTGGTGGCGAGCCTGGCGGCGGGCGGGAAGTCCTGATGGTGGCCGGCCACCCGCACCCGGCCGCGCCGGGCTCGGGTGCGGGGAGCGCCCCGGCGGCGAAGCCGGACGTGCTCCCGCCCGCCGCCCGGCTCACCCGCCGCGCCCTGACCGAAGCCGTCGGCCTGCGCCGACTCCCACCCTCCGCCGAGGCGCTCCTGTCCGAACTGGACGCGCCGCCCCGCCTGGCCGCCCACCTGCGAGCCGTCCACGACGTGGCGTGCGAACTGGTGTCCTGGGTGGAGCGCCACCACCCCGAAGCGGCGGTCGACGGCGACGCGGTGGAGTTCGGCGCGGCCACGCACGACATTGGAAAGGTGTTGCACCCCAACGAGTTGTCCGGCCCGGGCTCCGCACACGAACCCGCCGGCCACGAGTTGCTCCTGGCCCGCGGGACCGACGAACGGCTGGCCCGCTTCGCACGGACGCACGCGTCCTGGACGGAAGACGGCATCGAGCTCGAAGACCTGCTGGTCAGCCTCGCCGACAAGGTGTGGAAGGCGAAGCGCGTCCCGGACCTCGAACAGCTCGTCACCGAGCGCCTCGCCGCCGTCGCCGGACAGGAGCCGTGGGAGGTCTTCCTGTCGCTGGACGACGAGCTGGACCGCATCGCGTCAGGCGCCGACGCACGACTGGCGTTCCAGGCGAGCTACCCGGTTTCGCCGTGACCGCGACGCAGGCGCCCACCGCCACTCGCACCTCGGCGCCGCCGAAGGACTCGGCCACGCCGACGATTCCCATTGCACCGGCCCACGCGCCACACCGGTTCGCACGCCGTGCCACAGCGGACCACCCGCCTGCCACGGACCACCCGCTCCGCCGGACCATCCGGCCTGGCGCCAGCCACCCTTCCGCCGCATCGAACGGCGCGCCGCGCGCCTGCGGGTTTTTCGCGGCACGGAACCACCCACCGTGCCGGACTGCTCGCCGTGCCGGTCCACGCCGTGCCAGGCCCACGCCTCAGCGCGCTTCCACGCGCTTCGAGCCCGCCGCCTCGGCGCGAACTCGCCGACCCTCTCGGCACGCCCAGCGCGTCCAGCACCATCCGCCGTGCCGCTCCAAGCGGCCCGTCCCGCGCCTCCGCGCGCTTCCACGCGCTTCCCGCCTCCTCGGCGCGAACTCGCCGACCTTCTCGGCACCACTCATCGCGTCCAGCACGACCCGCCGTGCCGGTCCACGCCGTGCCAGGCCGCACGCCTCAGCGCGCTTCCACGCGCTTCGAGCCCGCCCCTCAGCACCACCCACCGCGACCAGCACCACCCGCCACACCGGCCCCACAAGCCCCACCCGCCCTGCGAACGCACCGAAATCCGGGCGAGGATCGTGACCACGGCCACGGCACGCCCGTGTCAACGGCCGAACCTGCCGCGCGCGAGGGTCGTTCCGGTGGAGACTCGGCACCGGGAGCGCCCGCGTGGCCCCCAGCACCCAGCAGCTCGCCCAAACGAGAGCGTGCAAGCAGCGCTCATGAACAGGTAACGGAGTCGTAGTCGTGAACGCGGAGAAGTCCGGCATCGAAGTCGCCGTGGTGACCGGGCTGTCCGGTGCGGGCCGCAGCACCGCGGCCAAGTGCCTGGAGGACCTCGGCTGGTTCGTCGTCGACAACCTGCCCCCAGAACTCATCGCCACCATGGTCGAGCTCGGCGCGCAGGCGCGCGGGGCGATCACCAGGGTCGCCGTCGTCATGGACGTGCGCAGCCGCGCGTTCACCGAGGACCTGGCCGCCATCATCAAGGACCTCGACGCGCGCGGGTACAAGCCGCGCGTGCTGTTCCTCGAGGCCACGGACGCCGTGCTGATCCGGCGGTTCGAGGCGGTGCGGCGCGGTCACCCGATGCAGGGGGACGGGCGGCTGCAGGACGGCATCGAGGCCGAGCGGATCCTGCTCACGCCGCTCAAGCAGGAAGCGGACCTGGTGCTCGACACGAGTGCGCTGAGCGTCCACCAGCTGCGGGCCAAGATCGAGGACACGTTCGGCACCGAGGCCGCGACGCGCACCAGGGTCACCGTGCTGAGCTTCGGCTACAAGTACGGGCTGCCGATGGACGCCGACCTCGTCATGGACGTGCGCTTCCTGCCGAACCCGTTCTGGATCCCGGAGCTGCGGGAGCAGACGGGTCTCGATGGTGAGGTGCGCAACTACGTGCTGTCCCAGGAGGGCGCTGACGAGTTCCTTGACCGGTACCACGAGCTGCTGAGGCTCATCGGTGCCGGTTACCGGCGTGAGGGCAAGCGCTACCTGACGCTCGCGATCGGCTGCACGGGTGGCAAGCACCGCAGTGTGGCCCTGAGCGAAGAGCTGGCCGCGCGGCTGGCGAGCGAGGACGGCATGGCCGTGAAGGTCGTGCACAGGGATCTGGGACGCGAGTGACGAAGTTGAAAGCTGTTGCTTTGGGCGGCGGGCACGGGCTGCACGCGACGCTGAGCGCGTTGAGGCGGGTCACCGACGACGTGACGGCCGTGGTGACCGTCGCGGACGACGGGGGCTCGTCGGGACGTCTGCGGCGCGAGCTGTCCCACCTGCTGCCTCCGGGCGACCTGCGCAAGGCCATGGCGGCGCTGGCGGGGGAGGACGAGTCCAGCAAGGTGTGGACGTCCCTGTTCACGCACCGCTTCGGCGGCACGGGGGCGCTCGCCGGCCACGCCGTCGGCAACCTGGTGATCGCCGGGCTGCTGGAGCAGCTCGGCGACCCGGTCGCGGTGCTCGAGGTCGCGTCGAGGCTGCTCGGGGTCAAGGGGCGGGTGCTGCCCATGTCCAACGAGCCGCTCGACATCGAGGCCGACGTCATGGGCCTCGACGAGGACGTGAGGGACGTGCGGCGCATCCGGGGGCAGGTCGCGATCGCGACCACTCCGGGGCTCGTGCAGCGCATCCGCCTCACGGCCCCGAACGGGCGACCTGTGGGCTGCCCGGAAGCAGTACAGGCTGTACTTGACGCCGATCTTGTGTTACTCGGGCCGGGATCGTGGTTCACCAGCGTCTTGCCGCATCTGCTGGTGCCCGAACTCCACGACGCGCTCGTGCGCACGCGTGCCAAGAAGGCCCTCGTGCTCAACCTCGTCCCCCAACCGGGTGAAACCGCCGGTTTCTCTCCGGAGCGGCATTTGGACGTAGTCTGCGAGCACGCACCCGAGCTGAAGGTGGACGCGGTGATCGCCGACGTCGACTCGGTCCCGACCCCGGACCGGCTGACGCGAGCCGCCTCGGCACTGGGCGCGCGTACGCATCTGGCGAAGATCGCCGCACCGGACGCCGCGGAACGGCATGATCCGGAGGCGCTTGCCGGTTGCCTGAGGCAGGTGGTCGAGGAGACCGGAGTGGGAGGGACTGGCCAGTGGCGATGACGTCGGCGGTCAAGGACGAGCTCAGCAGGCTCGCGGTATCCAAGACCTGTTGCCGCCGCGCGGAGGTGTCCTCCCTGCTCAGGTTCGCGGGCGGCCTGCACATCGTGTCCGGCCGGGTCGTCGTGGAGGCCGAGCTCGACCTCGGGTCCGCGGCCCGCAGGCTGCTCAAGGAGATCCAGGCGCTCTACGGCCACCACGCCGAGGTCTTCACGATCCAGTCGAACGGCCTGCGCAAGGGCACCCGCTACGTCGTCCGCGTGGTGAAGGACGGCGAGGGTCTCGCTCGCCAGACCGGCCTGCTCGACCCGCGCGGCCGCCCGGTCCGGGGCCTGCCCGCGCCGGTCGTGTCGGGCGGTGTCTGCGACGCCGAGGCGGCGTGGCGCGGCGCGTTCCTCGCGCACGGCTCGCTGACCGAACCGGGCCGCAGCTCGTCGCTCGAGATCACCTGCCCCGGTCCCGAGGCCGCGCTGGCACTGGTCGGCGCCGCCCGCCGCATGGGCATCGCCTCCAAGTCGCGCGAGGTCCGCGGAGCCGAGCGCGTGGTGATAAGGGACGGCGACGCCATCGGCGCGATGCTGACCAAGCTCGGCGCGCACGACAGCGTGCTGGCGTGGGAGGAGCGCCGGATGCGGCGCGAGGTCCGCGCCACCGCGAACAGGCTCGCGAACTTCGACGACGCGAACCTGCGCCGCTCGGCCCGCGCGGCCGTCGCGGCCGCCGCACGGGTGGCGCGCGCGTTGGAGATCCTCGGCCCGGAGGCACCCGACCACCTGGCCGCCGCGGGGCAGCTCCGCCTCGCGCACCGCCAGGCGTCGCTCGAGGAGCTGGGCCAGCTCTCCGACCCGCAGATGACCAAGGACGCGGTGGCGGGCCGGATAAGGCGTCTGCTGGCCATGGCGGACAAGCGGGCCAAGGACCTGGGACTGCCGGACACGGAGTCGGCCGTCACCGCGGAGATGCTCGAAGCCGAGGTGTGAGCGAGCTCGGCCGGCTCGGGGTCAGATCATCCCGAGCTGGCTGAGCAACGGCGTGGCGAGCGTGCGCGAGTACAGGTTCGTCACGTGGTTGTTGCGGTACACCACGACGTTGCCGACGACGGCCGGGCAGACGCCGTCACGGCAGTACCAAGGCGTGAGGTCGACGATCGTCGTGCGCGGGAAGCCCGTCGCCGCCTCCACCAGCGGATCGCCCTCGCCCGCGAACGCCGCGGCATGCGAGGTGCCGCAGGCGGCGACGTCGCGGCGGTGGCGTTCGAGGCAGCGCGGCACCTGGCCGTCCGGCCGGGGCAGGTCCTTGACCACCGCGACGGGGATGCCCGCGACCGAGAACGCGGTGAGCATCTCGCGGTAGCCGCGCAGCATGTCCTCGCGGGTGTTCCAGGTCCACTTCAGGTCGCTCTCGTAGGCCTCGCGGCTCATGCCCGACAGCACCACGAGGTCGGGCTTGAGGGCCTTCACCCGCTCCAGCACCCCGAGGTTCTGCTCCGAGCACACGGTGAACGGCCAGCCCGCCTCCGACGGCGGCACCGTCGTGAACGGGCAGCCGTTGCGCGTCATGGCCTTCACCTTCCACCGGCCGCGCCCCGGGCCTTCGGCGAAGTCGACCAGCGGGGTGCTGTACTGCGCCGCGTGCGAGTCGCCGAGCAGCACGAGCGTCTTCTGCGCCGTGGGCTCGCCCCACGAACAGGCGTCCTCCGGCAGCGTGAGGAGGTAGACGTGGCAGTCGGCGTCGCCGCTGCCGCCGTAGGGGCCGTCCTCGTTCGCCACGGCCGGATCCGGTACCAGCGGCACGCGGGCCGGGGCCGGCAGCGGGGCGCGCGGGTCGAACGCCATCGCGCCGGGGTGGTCGGCGTCGAGGACCATGCTGTTCGCGAGCCGGTCCAGCGTCCGGGCGGCGGCGTACCAGGGCACCGAGGCCGCGACCACCGAGACGACCACGAGCACCGCGCCGAACGCGTAGGTGCCGCGGCGGCGGCGGAACCGGTCCTCGACGTACCGCTTGGACAGCGCGGCGAGCGCGAAGCTGAGCACGGCGGCTGCGAGCATCTCCTTCTTGGACAGCCGCTCGTTGTCGCTCAGTTCGAGCATCACGACGATGACCGGCCAGTGCCACAGGTAGAGGCTGTAGGAGATGTCGCCGGTGTAGCGGACCGGCGCGACGCCGAGCAGGCGCCCGAGCAGCGTCCCGGTGGCGACGAGCATCGCCGCCGTGCCGAGCACCGGCACCGCGGCCACCCAACCGGGGAACTGCAGGTCGGTCGTGTAGTGCACGGCGCTGAACGCCACCGCGGCGAACCCCAGCCAGCCGAGCAGCTCCCGGGCCGCGCGGGGCAGCGAGACGCGGTGCAGCACCATCGCGGCCAGGCCGCCGACGCCGAGCTCCCACATGCGCGTCGGCGTCACGAAGTACGCGGCGCCGTGGTCGACGCGGGTGTAGACCACGGAGAAGACGAACGACGCCACCGTGACGAGTGCGACGGCGACCACGGCGTACCGCGCCGTGCGGCCGCCGAGGCGGCGGGCGAGCGCGGCGGTCGCGATCAGCAGCAGCGGGATGACGAGGTAGAACTGCTCCTCGACCGCGAGCGACCAGTAGTGCTGGACCGGGGAGGCGTCGGCGGTGGCGTGCCCGTAGTCGTTGGACAGCACCGCGAGCAGCCAGTTCTGGGCGTTCAGGGCGGAGCCGACGACCTCGCGCATGATCTTCGGCCACTGCGACCGCGGGAGCAGCAGCACGACGGCGGCGACGACGGCCAGCAGCGTCGCGGTGGCGGCGGGCAGCAGGCGGCGGATGCGGCGGGCGTAGAAGTCGCGCAGGCTCACGGTGCCGGTGCGGCGCAGTTCCGCGGTGAGCGTGCCGATGATGAGGAAGCCCGAGATGACGAAGAAGACGTCGACGCCGACGAAACCGCCCGGCAGCCACGACGGGCGCAGGTGGTAGAGCAGCACAATGCCGACGGCCAGTGCGCGCAGGCCCTGGATGTCGCCTCTCAGCGCGTGCTGAGGGCGCGGTGCCGGGTCGAGCGCCGGGGACGGGCGCTCGGCGGACAAGGTCGCCACAGGTGACTCCTGGTTGCGGAGGTCTGCGGACCGGGTCCGCGTTCGAGGCGCGGAGATTAACCCGAATGTGCAACCAGGGCTCAAGTTGATGTACGGATTGTGACCGAGTCGATCTGACCTGCGGCTTCAGTCGATCATGTGACCTGGCGTCCCGCCCACACGGCCAGCTGGGCCCGCGACCGCAGCCCCAGCTTCGACCTCGCGTGGGTCACGTGACGGGCGACGGTGTGCGGCGAGATCCCCAGCCGCTGCCCGATCTGCCGGTTCGTCAGCCCCTCCGCCACCAGCGTCGCCACGTGCCGCTCGCGGGCGGAGATCGCGCCGTCGGCGTCCTCGGTGACCGGCTGGGTGGTCAGGCCGTAGGAGATGGCCTGCGCCAGCGACATCCGCTCGCCGGTCGACTCCGCGGCGCGCAGCCGGGCGGCGGGGATCCGGGCGCGGCACACGGCGCGGGCCTCGTCGAGCAGGTCCTGCCAGTAGGGCTCGGCGCGGAAGTCGTAGCGGGTGCGGACGGCGGAGGCGGCGGTCAGCAGGGAGAGCGCGCGTTCGTCGTCGGAGCCCGTGCCGACCAGGGCCAGCGCGAGCCCTTCGAGGTCGTAGTACTGGTCCGCGGGGTGTTCGGAGCCGACGACGAGGCCTTCGCGGAACACCTCGACGGCCTCGTCGCAGTTCCCCCTGGCCAGGGCGATGGCGCCCGCGGTGTGCAGCACCGGGTGCAGCATGTGCGGCAGGCCGAGCAGACGCACGAGCGCCAGCGCCTCGGTGACGAGCGGCGCGGCCGGCTCGGGCTCGCCGTGCTGCACCAGCGTCCAGCCGTAGGAGTTCAGGACGATGGCGAGGGCGAGCTTGTCGCCGGAGTCGCGCAGGAGCGCGGCCGCCTCGTCGAACAGCCGCCGGGCCAGCGCCGTGTCGCCGATGTGGGCCTCGGCGGAGGCGAGCACCTCCAGGGCCCGGGCCGTCGTGCCGGGGCGGCCTGCGCCCGCGCCTTCGATCGCCAGGGACTCGGTCGCGAACCGGCGGGTCACGTGCCAGCCGCCGCGCAGGCGGTGGTGCATCGCGGCCAGCACCGCGAGGACGCTGCGGTACGCCGGTGGCAACGGCCGGGACAGCGCCCGGTGCAGCAGTTCGGTCGGGGCGCCGCGCGGTCCGCGGGGCGTGGAGGTCCAGGCGGTCGCGACGATCGTGAGGGCGTGCCGCGACCAGTCGCCGGTCTCGGCGGTGCGGGCCGCGGCCAGCTCGACCAGGCCGACGTGGCGGTCCAGGCGCAGCACGAGCGACGGCGCCGGGAAGAACGACGAGATCTCCGGCTCCACGACCGAACACACCCACTCGACCACACGGTCGGCCACAAGAGAGACGTCGTCGCTCTCGACCGCGCGTTCGTGGCAGTAGAGGCGAACGGATTCGAGCTGGCGGAACGTCGTGTGCCCACCGGTCCGGTCCGCGACCAGCAGCGACTTCTGCTCCAGGCCGGTCAGCAGGTCCAGCGCGTCGGGAACGCCGCACACCGCGCTCGCCACCCCGAGGTCGAACGGCGCGCCCAGCACGGCGAGGCGGCGCGACGCGGCCTGTTCCCTCGGCGGGAGCAGGTCGTAGCTCCAGCCGATCGCCGCGCGCAGCGTGCGGTGCCGGTCGTCCACCGAGCGCGGGCCGCCGGCCAGCACCGCCAGGCCGGTGCTCAGGCGGGCGGCGATCTCGGCGGGGGACAGCACCGGGACGCGGCGCGCGGCGAGCTCGATCGCCAGCGGCATGCCGTCGAGCGACCGGCACACGGCCACGACGTCGGCGACGTTCGACGCGTCCACCTCGAACGAGCGGTCCACCGAGACGGCGCGGTCGCGGAAGAGCACCACCGCGTCGTGGCGCACCGCCTCCGCCACGTCGGCGTCGGCGGGCGGCAGCTCCAGTTCGCCGACCGCGAAGACCTGCTCGCCGGCCAGGCGCAGCGGCTCCCGCGACGTCACCAGGACGCGCAGCCGCGGGCAGCCCGCCAGCAGGTCCTGCACGGCGTCGGCGGCGGAGGCCAGCAGGTGCTCGCAGTTGTCCAGCACGAGCAACGGGCGCCTGTGCCGCTCGACCTCGGCGATCACGGCCTCCCGCACCGACCGGCCGGGCAGCGGGTGCGCGCCGACGACGTGGTGGATCGCCTGGTCGACGTCCGAGGCGGGAGCCAGCGCCGTCCACCACACCCGGTCGGTGCGCCTGCCGGCGTGCTGGGCGGCGAGCCTGGTCTTGCCCGCGCCCGCCGGGCCGACCAGCGAGACGAGGCGTTCCCCGGCGAGCCGGGAGAGTGCCGCGAGCTCTTCGCGGCGTCCGACGAACGTGTCGAGCGGCGTGGGCACCGCCGAGGAGGAAGGGGAGTCGCCGCGAGCGGAGTTGCGTTCGCGGTAGGCGCGCTGACGACAGGCGTTCGAGCAGTAACGCCGGCCCTCGGCGATCGGGTTCCCACATGTCACGCAGGCGGCGTCGGCCGTCATGGCACTCAACCGTACCCGGCGCGTAACGGTCCGTAACACCCGCTGTTTCAGGGTATTGAGGCCTGCCCGCGCCGTCGGGACGATCCGGTGATGACAGCAGGGACCAGACCTCCGAACCCTTCTCTCGTCCCGCCGCAGGACCGCCTCGTGGTCGACGAGTGGCTCGCGCGCATCACCGCCGTCGTCGGCGGGGAGCCGGCGGACACCGGCCCGGAGGCGTGCCGCTCCGCCGCCGAGGCCGCGGAGGAGCTGAGCGCCTACCTCTGGATGCTCCGCTCGCTCCGCCGCCGAACGGCCTAATCAGGGCACGTTTCTCTGGCTCGATCAAGAGATCCGCACTATCCCTGTGACCAGGGACGCAGTTCGGCAGATAGGGTGGGCTTGTTCCTGCCCAAGCTGAACGCAAGGAGTCAGTCGTGACGGTTCGTGTAGGTGTCAACGGTTTCGGTCGGATCGGGCGCAACTTCTTCCGCGCCGTGAGGGCCGGCGGCCACGACATCGAGATCGTCGCGTTCAACGACCTCGGTGACGTCGCCACCATGGCCCACCTGCTGAAGTACGACAGCATCCTCGGTCGTCTGGACGCCGACGTGCAGGTCACCGACGAGGGCATCTCCGTCGACGGCAAGGTCATCAAGGCCCTCGCCGAGCGCAACCCGGGCGCTCTGCCCTGGAAGGACCTCGGCGTCGACGTCGTGGTCGAGTCGACCGGCTTCTTCACCGACGCCACCGCGGCCCGCGCGCACGTGGACGAGGGCGGCGCCAAGAAGGTCATCATCTCCGCGCCGGCCAAGAACGAGGACCTGACGGTCGTCATCGGCGCCAACGAGGAGAAGCTCGACGGCTCGCAGACGATCGTCTCGAACGCGTCCTGCACCACCAACTGCCTCGCGCCGCTGGCCAAGGTCCTCAACGACAGCTTCGGCATCGAGCAGGGCCTCATGACCACGATCCACGCGTACACGCAGGACCAGAACCTGCAGGACGCGCCGCACAAGGACCTGCGCCGCGCCCGCGCCGCCGCGCTGAACATCGTCCCGACCTCCACGGGTGCCGCCAAGGCCATCGGCCTGGTGCTGCCGGAGCTCAAGGGCAAGCTCGACGGCTACGCGCTGCGCGTGCCGATCCCCACCGGCTCGGCCACCGACCTGACCGTCACGCTCAAGCGCGAGGTCACCGTCGACGAGATCAACGCCGCGTACAAGGCCGCCGCCGAGGGCCCGCTGGCCGGCATCCTCAAGTACTCGACCGACCCGATCGTGTCGGCCGACATCGTCACCGACCCGCACTCGTGCATCTACGACGCGCCGCTGACCAAGGTGATCGGCAACCAGGTCAAGGTCGTCGGCTGGTACGACAACGAGTGGGGCTACTCCAACCGCCTCGCGGACCTGGTCAAGCTCGTCGCCTCGAAGATCTGAGTCCGGGAGCGAGTGCGTTGAAGACTCTCAGCGACCTGCTCGCCGAGGGTGTCGCGGGTCGGCGCGTGCTGGTGCGCGCCGACCTGAACGTCCCCCTCGACGGAGACAAGATCACCGACGACGGCCGCGTCCGCGCGTCGGTCCCGACGATCAAGGCCCTCGCCGACGCGGGTGCCCGCGTGGTCGTCACCGCTCACCTCGGCC
Source organism: Lentzea sp. DG1S-22 (assembly GCF_036321065.1). Classification (NCBI taxonomy): domain Bacteria; kingdom Bacillati; phylum Actinomycetota; class Actinomycetes; order Pseudonocardiales; family Pseudonocardiaceae; genus Lentzea; species Lentzea sp. DG1S-22. The sequence continues at coordinate 8,415,104 of NZ_CP143276.1, forward strand.
GCCCCAAGGGCGAGCCGGACCCGAAGTTCTCGCTCGCCCCGGCCGCCGCCCGCCTCGGTGAGCTGCTCGGCACCGAGGTCCCGCTGGCGTCGGACCTCGTCGGCCCGTCCGCCACGTCCGTGGTCGGCGCGCTGACCGACGGCGGCGTCGTGATGCTGGAGAACGTCCGCTTCGACGCCCGGGAGACCTCGAAGGTCGACGCGGAGCGCGAGGAGCTGGCCGAGGAGCTCGCGTCGTTCGCGGACGCGTTCGTGTCCGACGGCTTCGGCGTCGTGCACCGCAAGCAGGCTTCGGTCTACGACGTCGCGAAGAAGCTGCCCGCGTACGTCGGCGGTCTCGTCGAGGCCGAGCTCGGCGTGCTGCGCAAGCTCACCGACGACCTGGAGCGCCCGTACGTCGTCGCGCTCGGCGGTTCGAAGGTGTCCGACAAGCTCGGTGTCATCGCGAACCTGCTGACCAAGGTCGACAAGCTCCTCATCGGCGGCGGCATGGCGTACACGTTCCTCAAGGCCCAGGGCCACGAGGTCGGCACGTCGCTGCTGCAGGAAGACCAGCTCGACCAGGTCAAGGGCTTCCTCGCGGAGGCCGAGAAGCGCGGCGTCGAGCTCGTGCTGCCGGTCGACGTGCTGGTCACGGCCGAGTTCGGCAGCCCGGAGCACGACGTCGTCGGCACCGACGCGATCCCCGCCGACAGGATGGGGCTCGACATCGGCCCGAAGTCGCGCGAGCTGTTCGCCTCGAAGCTGGCCGACGCCAAGACCGTGTTCTGGAACGGCCCGATGGGCGTCTTCGAGATCGAGACCTACGCCGGCGGCACCCGTGCCGTCGCGGAGGCCCTGGTCGCGTCCGAGGCGTTCACCGTCGTCGGCGGTGGCGACTCCGCCGCGGCCGTGCGCGCGCTCGGTCTGCCCGAGGACGGTTTCTCGCACATCTCCACCGGTGGTGGCGCGTCCCTCGAGTTCCTGGAGGGCAAGGAACTCCCCGGCATCAGCGTTTTGGAGTCCTGATGGCAGCCCGGCTCCCGCTCATCGCGGGCAACTGGAAGATGAACCTCAACCACCTCGAGGCGATCGGCCTCGTGCAGAAGATCGCCTTCTCCCTGCCGGAGAAGTACTTCGCCAAGGTCGAGGTCGCCGTTCTTCCCCCGTTCGTCGACATCCGCAGCATCCAGACGCTGGTCGACGGCGACAAGCTGCTGATCAAGTACGGCGCGCAGGACATCTCGCGGCACGACTCCGGCGCCTACACCGGTGAGGTGTCCGGCCCGATGCTCGCGAAGCTCGGCTGCCACTACGTGGTCGTCGGGCACTCCGAGCGCCGCGAGTACCACGGCGAGACGGACGCGATCGTCAACGCCAAGGTCAAGGCGGCGCTGAAGGTCGGCGTCACCCCGATCTTCTGCTTCGGCGAGAAGCTGGACGTCCGCGAGGCCAAGGGTCACCTGGAGCTCGTGCGCCAGCAGCTGGAGGACGGCCTCAAGGGCTTCACCGCCGAACAGGTCGCCAAGATCGTGTTCGCGTACGAGCCGGTCTGGGCCATCGGCACCGGCAAGACCGCCTCCTCGGCCGACGCGCAGGAGGTGTGCTCGCTGGTCCGCTCGTTCGTGGCGGAGAAGTACGGCGAGGAGACCGCTGCCGTCGTCCGCGTGCTCTACGGCGGTTCGGTGAAGTCGTCCAACATCAGTGAGCTCATCGGGCAGAAGGACATCGACGGCGCTCTCGTCGGCGGCGCCAGCCTGCAGGCCGACGAGTTCACCAAGCTGTGCGCTCTGGCCGCCGGCGGGCCTCTGCCCTAGGTTGATCAGAGGTGCCGACCGCTCACCCTGGTCCGCCTCCTCCGGTGTCCCGCTGACCACCGCAGGAGACGGCTAAGGTGAGCGGTCAGCGCGTCTGAACCCTTAATCCCACTGGTTGCACACGTTCGGCAGTCGAACAGGTACTCTATGGCGTCGGCTGCCTGACAGCGAGGAAGAAATGATCCTGTTCCTGCAGATCCTGTTGATCGTCTCCAGCGTGCTGCTGGTGCTGCTCGTGCTGCTGCACCGCGGCCGGGGCGGTGGCCTTTCCTCGCTGTTCGGCGGCGGTATGCAGTCGAGTCTGTCCGGTTCCTCCGTTGTCGAGAAGAACCTCGACCGCCTGACGCTGTTCGTCGGCGCGATCTGGGTCATCGCCATCGTGGGCATCGGGCTGCTGATCAAGCTCCCCGGAGCCTGATCTTCCGTTCAGCGGCAGAAGCCCTCAGGGGCTTGGGGTAACCACTTGGTGGGGGTGTAACGGTCGATGTCTGGTGGTAACGCGATTCGCGGTACCCGCGTCGGCGCAGGCCCGATGGGTGAATCGGAGCGCGGCGAGTCCGCGCCCCGTCGTCGGGTGTCGTACTGGTGCGCGAACGGTCACGAGTCTCGGCCTTCCTTCGCGGTCGACGCGGAGATCCCGGAGAACTGGGACTGCCCGCGTTGCGGCCTGCCGGCAGGTCGTGACGAGCAGACGCCACCCGCGCCTCCGCGCAACGAGCCGTACAAGACGCACCTTGCGTACGTGAAGGAGCGGCGCTCCGACGCGGACGGCGAGGCGATCCTCGAAGAGGCTCTCGCCAAGCTCCGCCGTCAGCGCGAAGAGCCGTAAGCCTGGCTCGCGGAGCAACTCGGATCCACGTGCAGGGCCCCCTCTACTGCGGAGAGGGGGCCCTGCACGTGGATCCGGGGGAGACGGACGCGCTGCCGGTCCGGCTAGCGGCGCAGCCCGCTGAACTGGCGGCGCAGCATCGCCGCACCCACGAGCAGGAAGAACAGCAGCACCACGAGAGTGCTGGTCGTGCCACCCGACGAGCTCGACAGCGTCACGTCGACGTTGCCCACGAGCACGATTCCGCACTCCGCGCGCACCTTGTGGCGGCCGGGCTCGATGTTCGTGAACCTCACCGGGGAGCGGAAGTTCCCGTCCTCGTCGGCGACGGTCTGGCCGACGTCCTGGCCCAGCGACCGCAGCGTCACATTCGCGCCCTTCGGGCAGCCCGTGCCCGTCGCGGTCAGGTCGTCGCCGGGCTGGATGTTCTCCTTGTCGAGCACCAGGACGCCGTCGCCGGGGTCGGTCAGCGCGTCGGTGGACGAGGGAGGGGTCTCCGAGGACGACGGCGGCGTGGACGTCGTGGACGTCGTGGTCGCCGGGGGAGTCGTGGTCGTGATGACCGGCGGGCGGGTCGTCACCGGCGGGTTGGTCACCGGGGGGTTGGTGACGGGCGGCTGCGTGGTGGTGACCGGCGGCCGCGTGGTGGTGACGGGGGGAGGGGGCGTCACGGTGAACCTGCCGAACGCGGACCGGCCGCACTCGTCGGTCGCGGTGTAGCTGTACGTGGTCGGCTTGGAGCCGGCCGGGATGGTGGCGGTGACCGAACCGTTAGCCGCCCAGGGCGCGGTGGCCAGTACGCTTCCCGCCCAGTTGATGCGCATGGTGCCCTTGCACCTGTAGAAGCCCGACCAGGTGAAAGCCGCGGTCGAGCCCGCGGGTCCGCTGCTGGGGCTCACGGTCACCGAGGGCGCCTGCTGGGCCACCGCCGGTGTGGCGCTCAGCACCGTAACACCGGCCGTGATGGCCACGAGTAAGCCTGAAGACCGCATTCCCTCTCCCCGGATCAGAACCTAAGGTGCGCTAGTGAGACGTCGCATGGCCGGTGCAGGTTTACTGCTGTTGTGCGGAATTATGCTGCTCCCGTCCACGGCCTCCGCACAGGACTCGTCCGTGATCCTCGAGGCCGATGTGGACGGTAGGCCGGTCGGAGTAGGGACGCTGGTGCTGGACCCGTCGAAGACCGCCAAGGTCTCCATCACGGTCCGCAACAACACGAGCACCGTCCAGCGCGTGAAGACCGTGCGGATCAGCGGCACCGCGCTGGCGTTGACCTTCTTCGCTTACGACACAACGGTTCCGTTCGACGTGCCGGCGAAGTCCTCGGAGACCCGGTCGTTCCCGCTCGAGCCCACCGACCTCGGCTCGCAGGCGATCGGTCTGCTCCCGGTCGCGGTCGAGGTGGTCGACACCCAGCGGGACACCATCGCGTCGGTCGAGACGACCGGCGACATCAGGGGCTCGCTCTGGTCGGTCTACGGGGCGTTCGGCCTGGGCGTCCTCGTGCTGACGGGGTTGTCGTGGGCGGGGGCGTTGATCGCGTTGGCGCGCAGGCGACTTCCCGCGAACCGGTGGCAGCGCGCGATGCGGTTCCTGCCCGCCGGGATCGGGACCGGGCTGATCGCGGTGATCTCGTTGTCGGTGCTGCGGCTGGTGGCGCCGTCGCCGACGGCGGAGATCCCGTTCATCCTCGGCGCCGCGGCGGCAGCGTTCTTCCTCGGCTACGTGACACCGCATCCGGGTGGGAGGCAACCGTCCTCAATGGACGCGGAGACCGTGAGGTTCCGGCTGTGAACCAGTCCAGCGTGGTTGCCGCCCTGCCGCAGTACGCCGTCGGTGAGCAGATCGGCGAGGGCGGCATGGGGGTCGTCTACGGTGGCGTGCACCGGCAGCTCGGGCGTCCCGTGGCGATCAAACGGCTTCCGCACGCGGTGGCCGAGGACCCGCGGATGAGCGAGCGCTTCGAGCACGAGGCGCGGCTGCTGGCGCGGCTGGACCACCCGCACATCGTGCCCGTCTACGACTACGTCCGGCAGCAGGGCGAGCACCTGCTGGTGATGGAACGCCTCGACGGCGGCACGGTCTGGTCGCGGTTCGCGAGCGACGGCCTCACGGCGCAGCAGTCGTGCGGGATCGTGCTGGCGGCGCTGAGCGGTCTGCACGCCGCGCACGAGGCCGGGGTGCTGCACCTCGACGTGAAGCCCAAGAACCTGCTCTTCACCTCGAACGGCGTGGTGAAGGTGGCGGACTTCGGCATCTCCCAGGTGGTGTCGGAGGGCGCGACTCTCGTGACGCACGGCGGCGCGGTGCTCGGCACGCCCGCCTACATCGCGCCGGAGCAGGCGATGGGCAACCCGTTGTCGCCGGCGGCGGACGTCTACGCGACCGGCACGGTGCTCTACGAACTGCTGTGCGGCGACCTGCCGTTCGGCCGCGGCGGCGGCCCGATCGCCATGATCCAGAAGCGGGTGTTCCAGGACCCGCGGCCGTTGCCGAAGGTGCCGGAACCCCTTGCGGGCGTGGTGATGCGCAGCATCGCGCGGGAGCCGGAGGCCCGCTACCGCAACGCCGAGACGTTCGCGATCGACTTGGCGGGCGCGGCGGCCCACCTGTTCGGCCCGGACTGGCTGCTGCGGCTGACCATGCCGGTGCACCTCGCGCCGCAGGTGTCGGCGTCGTCCACCCGTCCGTCGCTGCGGCCCGTGCCCGAACGCGACACCGTCACGCTGACGGGGCAGCGGATCCGGGCGACGCTCGTCGACCCGGTCCCCGCCGCGCGGCTGAGCGGCGGCAGCACGCTGGTGCCGGCCGCGCAGGTGATCAAACCGCCGTCGGCGCCGTGGGCGCTCTGGCTGGTGGCCGCGCTCGCGTTGATCGCTCTCGTCGTGGTGCCGTTCGTCGCGACCGGCACGCCGCCGGACACGAAGATCACGCAGGACCTCGCGGACCCGGTGAAGGTCGAGGGCACGCATCTGGTCGTGACGGCCGCGGGCATCCCGCTCGCCGACGTGCCCCAGCGCGGACCGGAGGGCTTCGTGCTGCCCGGTGCGGCGCGGTGGATCATCGGCGGTGTCGTGACGGCCCAGGTCGACGAGCAGCCGCCGTTCCTGCTGGAGTCGAGCCGGACGCCGTGGCTCAGCCTCATGGGCACCGGCTCGCTGCTGTTGCTGCTCTTCACGTTCGCGTACCTGGAGTCGAACCTGCGCGCGTTGCGGCGCCGGCAGACCGGCATGGCGGCGGTGATCGCGTCGGTGCCGCTGGGGCTCGGGCTGGGACTCGCCGTGTGGCTGCTTGTGTCCGTGTTGCTCAAGCACGAGCCGACGATGTCCATCGCGCTGACGTGCGGTGTGCTCGGCGCGGCGGCGGCGTTGAGCGCGTCACTCGCCTCTAAGCGGCCCTGACCGCCCGCTCGACCAGGTCCGCGAGCTCCCTCGCGTACTCGGAGACGTCGGTGTCCGGCCGGGCCCAGAGCTCGGCCGGTGCCGCCTCCATCGCGGCGACCACCGTCACCGCCATCACCCGCGGCGAGAACTGCCGCAGCTTACCGGCCTGCTGACCCTCGCGGAACATGTCCTCCAGCTCGGTCAGCGTGCGCGCGTTCTGCTCCTCCGACCACGTCCGCGCGGCTTCGGCGTCCCGCGCCGCGGCGGCGATCTGCCCGATCGCGACCAGTTCGGCGGGGTGCTCGGCGCAGTAGTGCACGAAACCCTCGACGAGCGCCCGCAGGGCCGAGACGTACCCGTCGGCGTTCTCGGTGCGCGCGGTCAGCGCCCGGTCCATCGAGTCGTGCACGGTCAGCACGACCTGCTTCATCAACTCCTCGCGCTTCGCGAAGTGGTACGTGATGAGCCCCGGGCTGATGCCCGCACGCTGCGCGATCTGCACGAACGACGCCTTGGCGTACCCGATCTCGGCGATCGTCGCGATGGTCGCGGCGACGATCTGCGAGCGCCGGGCATCCTCGATGAAGCTGCGCTTCTGGTCGCCCGACCGATTTTCTGATTGCATGACCAGTAGCCTAGTTGAGCAACTAGTCAGGGGGAACGATGTTCAGTCGGAAGGTGTTCCTGAAGTCCGTCGCGGGGGCCGCCGCGCTCGCGACCCTTGGGCCGGGTGCGGCGTCGGCGGCACCGAAGAAGCGCGGCGGCGTCTGCTACGACACGGGCGTGCTGCACGCGGTCGGGGAACCGTTGAGCCGTGTGCGGTGGAGCCGCCGCCGGCTGGAACAGGAGATCGGCCTGATCGCGGGCGACCTGAACTGCCCGTCGATCACGGCGTTCGGCACCGACCTCGGCCGCCTCGCGGAGACCACGGACGTGGCGCTGCGCCACGGCATGCGGGTCTTCGTGCAGCCGCGTCTCTACGACCACCCGCAAGAGGAGGTCCTGGAGCACATGGCGGAGGCCGCGCGCACGGCCGAACGGAAGCGGCACGGCGACAACATCACGTTCGTGACGGGTTGCGAGCACTTCCTCTTCACCCCGGGGATCATCCCCGGGGACTCGTTCCTGGAACGGATCGCGACCATCCCGGCGATCCCGGGCTCCGAGTGGCCGAACGTCGTCCGGCGCTTCCGCGCGTTCATGGCGGAGGCCGTCGAGGTGTCGCGCCGGGAGTTCCGCGGCCGCATCACCTACGGCGCGGCCGCGGGCGCCGACGCCGGGTGGAACGACTGGTCGCTGTTCGACCTCGTCGGGCTCGACTACTACGCGCACTTCGAGACCGACGCGGAGTACACCGCCGACCTGGACGGATACCGCCGCTGGGGCAAACCGCTCATGGTCCTCGAGTACGGCTGCTGCACCTTCACCGGTGCCGCGGAGGCCGGGGGGATGGGCTGGGACATCGTCGACCACGAGGCCGACCCGCCGGTGGTCAAGCCCGGCTTCGAGCGGGACGAACGCGAGCAGGCCGACCACGTCGCCCGCATGCTGCGCGTATTCGGCGCACAGCCCGATGTCGAGGGCTCGCACCTGTACTCGGTCATTTCACCGGACTCGCCGCACCACCCGACGTGCCGCGATCGGGACTACGACATGGCCTCATACAGCTTGCTGCGCACGATCCGTGAGCGGTTCGACGACGACAACTCTCCATACCGCCTGGAGCCGAAGCAGTCGTTCCACGCGTTCAAGCGCTTCAATCGGTGATGACGCGTTCCCTCGGGAACGACGCCGTCACCAGGAAGCCGCCGTCCTCGGTCGGTCCCGCCGAGAACTCGCCCCCGAGCAGCGTGGCGCGCTCACGCAGACCGACCAGGCCGTGACCACCGCTGGGCAGCGACGACGACGGGCTGGACGGGGCGGTGTTGCGCACCTCGACCTGCACGTTGTCGTCGTACTGGGCGTCGATGAGCACGGTCGCGCTCGCCCCGACGGCGTGCTTGCGGATGTTGGTCAGGGCCTCCTGCACCGTCCGGTAGACGGCGCCGGACACCGGTGCGGCGAGGTCCTCGACCGGGCCCTTGAGCTGGACGGTGACCTCGAAGCCCGCGTCGGCGGCCAGTTCGGGCAGCTCGTCGACGCCCGGCTGGTTGTCGTCGGTGGTGCGCAGGACCGACACGAGCTGACGCAGTTCGTCGAGGGTGCGCGTCGACAACGTGCGGATGGTGCCGGCGACCTGCTTGTGCTCGGCGTCGGCCACGGCCATGCGCAGCGCACCCGCCTGCATGGCGATGAGGCTGACCTGGTGCGACACGACGTCGTGCATCTCGCGGGCGAGCTTCGCCCGTTCGTCCGCGCGGATGGCGTGCGCGTGCAGCACACGCTCTCTCTCGCGTGACTCGGCCAGTTCGCGGATGCGGTCGGACAGCTCCTGCCGCGCGTGCACCAGCAGGCCGATCGCGATGGGCAGACCTGCCACCAGGAAGCCGTAGATCGCCGAGTGGAAGTGGCCGGACGCGGGCCGTTCGATCAGCTCCTCGAACGGCCAGGCGACGAACCGGCACAGCCACACCAGCGCGGCCGCGAGGCCCGTCTGCCAGCCACCGATGTAGCGGCGGGCGACCGTGTAGAGGGCGATCATCGCGGCGAGCTGCGACCAGCCGACGAAGAAACCGGGGATCGTCAGCACGAGCGTGAGGAACGGGAACCGGCGGCGCAGCACCAGCGCGCCGACCGCGAGCCAGTTGAGCCACAGCTGGTAGTCCTCGATCGGCGGCAGGTCCGTGATCGGGTCGGCCTCGAGCCACAGCCCGTACAGCCAGACGTCGAGAACGGCGAAGAAGATCAACGCCAGGTCCGCGAGCACCTGCCGGTAGTCACCACTGATCGGCCAGCGCGAGCCGGCCACCCTCTTCGACCGGCCGGCCGGGAGCAGCGTCGTGGTCAGGATCCGACCTCCCCTGTGAGCCTTCCGACCCTCACCGTACTGCGCATATGCGGCGGATGGCATTGGCTGCCCCTTCACCCCGACCTGCCCCGTCATGGGGGTAAGACGCCCGCACACGCGAATCTGTACGGCTGTCGGCTCACATATGTGCTACCGCACACGCTCGTGCGAGCGCGTGCGGTAGTCACAGCACCACTACGGGCAGAGCTTCCAGCTGAACCGGTACGTCGTGTCGATCGCGCCGTCGGTCGAGTCCATCGACACGAAGCTCGTCGTAGTGGCCGTGTTGGACGTGCCCGGGTAGACCCGCAGCTCGGTGTTGATGTTGAAGTTCCTCTTCTCGCCGCACGGCGAGTAGACGATCGCGGCGACCTCGGTCGTGTCGGTGGCCTGCCAGGCGTCGCTGTGCGGGCCGTTGTACCGGTGCTGCGCCGAGTCGTTCTGCGACATGCCCTGGAAGTAGTAGTTGGCCTTCTGGACGGCGTACGCGCCTCTCTCCAGGTGCGCGAAGCCTCTGTAGTCGGCCTGGGCGATGCCGTAGGTGAAGCCCTGCGGCACGTTCACCCGCAGGTTGAGCTGGCAGTTCTTGCGGAAGTCGGTCGGCCGCGCACCGACCCCGACCTGCGCCAGGTAGTCGCTGTAGGTGACGGTGAACGCCTTGTTGTCCTCGGACACCGCGACGGCCGCGGTGCCCGCCGGGCAGCCCGAGCCGTTGACCGTGACGATGTCGATCGTGATGTGGCCGGGCGGCGGCGTCCCGTTCGGCGCGCCGGGCGGGATGACGATGGTCGAGGCCAGCAGAGCAGCGGCAACCGCGTTGAGCATGGGGGCACCTTTCCGACGCGTCTCACAGGGGGGTGGCGGCGGTGGCGGCGGCCTTTGTGGAAATCAGCAGCGCTTCCAGGAGAAGTGGTACAGCGTGCGCACTTCTCCGCGCGTGTAGTCCATCGTCATGAAACTGTTCGCATTGGGGTCCGAGGTACCTTTGTCGACGCGCAGCGAACTGTTGACGTTGAGATTCTTCTTCTCACCGCAGGGGGCGTGGACGATGTCCGCGAACTCGGTTCGATGAGTGATCGACCAGTTGTCGTCGAACGGCCCCGTGAACGTGTGCTTCCACGTGTTCGTGGCCGATTGACCCTGGAAGTAGTAATTCACGTACTGGTACCCGGTCGCCCCGCGCTGGAGGTTCCCGTACCCCGCATAGGTGGCTTCCGCGATGCCGTAGGTGAAGCCCTGCGGGACGTTGACCTGCAGGTTGAGCTGGCAGTTCTTGCGGAAGTCGGTCGCGCCCGCGCCCTTGCCCGCCTGGGCCAGGTAGTCGCTGTAGATCACCCAGAACGAGGTGTTGTCCGGCGAGACGACCACTTCGGCGCTGCCCTGCCTGCACCCGGAACCGTTCACCGTCACCACGTCGATGGTCACCCTGTCCGCGGGCCTCGGATCGGCGTTCGCGGGTGTGGACGACAATGAGAACAGCACGGCCAGGGCGGCTGCCGCCGTCGCTTTGCGCATGAAGTTGGCCTTTCCTGGTGCCTCTTTCCCGGCGTGGAGCGGCAGCGGTGCCGCGAAGGTTAGCGCAGGTCCTCGACCAATGGTGTGACCCAAACGGCTCAAGTCATCCCGACGGAGCAGCCCGTGAACGGTTGCCGGAAATAGCCGGACACCTGGTGCTGAGGGAACGAATGGTTTCAGGCATACTTGCCCGCATGTCGCTGGCCGGCCTGGTGCTCGTCGTGGAAGACGAAGACCCCGTGCGGAGGTACACCGTGAGCCTGCTCGAGGAGCTGGGCTTCGCAGTCCTGCAGGCCAGCGACGGCACGGAGGCCATCGCGATCCTGCGCGACCGGCGGGCCGAGGTCGGCGCGATGCTGCTCGACCACAGCATGCCGGGCCTGTCCGGCGAGGAGGTGCTCGCCGAGCTGGAGCGCGAGGGCCTCACCGTACCGGTGGTGCTGACGAGCGGCCACGACCGCACGTCGCTCGAACGCCGGTTCGCGGGCCACGAGGTCGCGGGCTACCTGCAGAAGCCGTTCCGGATCGAGGCGCTGGACGAGACCGTCCGCCACGTGCTCGCGCGGAGCGCTCAGGCGTCCTGAGCCAGCACCTCGCGGACGCGTTCGAGCAGCTCCGACTCCACGTACGGCTTCGTGATCAGCACCTCGTCGTCGAGGACCTCGTCGGTCGTGTAACCGGACATGTAGATCACCGCGGGCGCGACGCCGGTCGAGCGCAGCAGCCGCACGAGCTCGGGACCGCCCATCTTCGGCATGACGACGTCGGTGAGCACCAGGTCGATCGTGCTGCGGTGCGCGGTGGCGAGCTGCAGCGCTTCCTGGCCGTCGCCCGCCTCGATCACCGCGTAGCCCGCGGTCTCCAGCGAGCGCCTGGTCATGATCCGCACCTGCGCGTCGTCCTCCACGAGCAGCACCGTGCCGACGCCTCGGTGCGTGGGGATGCGCCGCGCGCACGGAGCCTCAGGGGTGCCGTCGCGCTCGACCGGCACGGGTAAGTAGACCTCGACGGTCGTGCCGGCGCCGGGTGCGCTGATCAGCTCGATCTGCCCGCCGGACTGCTGCACGATGCCGAACACCGTGGACAGGCCGAGCCCGGTGCCCTTGCCGACCGGCTTGGTGGTGAAGTACGGCTCGAACACCTGCGCCCGCACGTCCGGTGCCATGCCGAAGCCGGTGTCCTGCACGCGCAGCACCACGTACGCGCCCGGCCGCACGCCCACGATCCGGCCGGTCTCGCCGCCGCCGAGCGTCGTGTCCTCGATCGAGATCGTCAGCGTGCCGCCGTCGGGCATGGCGTCGCGGGAGTTGACCGCGAGGTTGAACAGGATCTGCTCGACCTGACCCGCGTCCGCCCACACCCGCGCGGTGTCGGGCAGGCGCATCTCCAGCTCGATGCGGTCGCCCACGAGCGTGCGCAGCATCGAGTGCACCTTGGTGAGGTTCCGCTTGAGGTCGAGCGACTCCGGGTGCAGCACCTGCTGGCGGGTGAAGGCGAGCAACTGGCGCGTGAGGTTCGCGGCCCGTTCGCCCGCGTGCCGGATGTCCTCGATAGCCGTGCGCCGCGGATCGTCCTGGAGGGTGCGGCGCAGCAGCATCTCGCTGTTGCCGTTCACGACCGTGAGGATGTTGTTGAAGTCGTGCGCGATGCCACCGGTCAACCGACCGATGGCCTCCATCTTCTGCGCGTGCCGCAACTGCGCTTCCGTCTCGCCGACGCGTTCTTCGAGGCGTGCGCGCGCGTCCTTCAGCTCCTGCATCAACCTGATGCCGCGCAACGCGCTGCTGAGCTGCTGCTGCACGGCCTCGTAGATCCAGCCGGGCTCCGGGCCCTCCTCGAAGAGCACGTACCCGAGGTGGTCCTCGTCGGTGTAGAGCGGCGCCACCAGCGCGCTGAACGGCTCGTCGCGCCGGAACGGGTACGGCGTCAGGTTGATCGTCGGGAACGGCGTCTCCTGCGGGCTTTTCAGCTCGTTGCTCTCGAACCGCACGAGCGCGCGCGCCGTGCCTGGCGTGTCGTACGCCATGACGTGACAGCCGGGGATGTTGAGGCGGGGGAGCTCTTCGGCGAGCGCGGTCGTCAGCTCTTCCACGCCCCGTGAGGCGATGAGCCGTTGCCCTGCTTCGCGCACTCTCTGGTCGTGGCGCTCGTGCTCCAGGTATTTGAAGCGTGCGTCCGTGGCGAACGCATCGCCCAGAAGAAGCTGCACGCGCAGCCACAGGTCGTTGATGATCGTGGCGTCACTGATGCGTGCCGTCACGAACCGGTGCAGGTCGAACAACGGTGGCCACCACCGCGCCGGTTCGCACCCGGCGCGCGCGCTCGACCGGATGTACTCGGCGAGCAGCTTCAGGAACTCCGCGCCCTCGACCTCGCCGCGCCCGGCGGCCATCAGTTCGACGACCAGCTGTTCGGCCCAGTCCCGCGGCAGCCTCGCGGACGGGCGCCCGATCGAGTCCCGCAGGTGGTCGGCGACGGTGGACGCGGTCGCGGACTCGTTGACGACGAGCCGGTCGTGCGCGGGAGCGTGGCCGCCCAGCCCGGACGGCAGGCAGCCGCACGACCGGCGCACGACCAGCTCGGTCGGCATCATCTGGCGCTGCCGCGTGGGTTTGCCGTGCACCAGCGCCACCGCCAGCTCCACGGCCCGGATGCCCATCTCGCGGAACGGCGCGCGCACGGTCGTGAGGTCGTTCGCGCGGACGTCGGTGTGGTTGTCGTACCCGACGACGGCGATCTCCTCCGGCGTGCGGAACCCGAGCTCCTCCAGCACGGCCACGATCCCGAGCGCGTAGTCGTCGCTCGCGGCGGCGATGGCGTCCGGTGGCTCGTCGAGGCCCGCGAGCATCCTGCGCACGGACCCGGCGGCGCGTTCCGGCTCCCAGATCACCGGGCCGGGCATCGTGACGAGCTTCGGGTCGAGCGGGATTCCGTGGTTCTGCAACGACTCCATGTAGCCGAGGAACCGTTCTCGGGCACCCGCATGCGTTTGAGGTCCCCGGACGAACGCGATCCGCCGCCTGCCGTGCACCTCGATGAGGTGGTCGACTGCCTGCTTCATGCCGTCCTGGTTGTCCACCAGGATCGTCGGCCAGTGCGCAAGGCTCGTCTCGACGCTGACGATCGGCATGGGCGCGTAGCGCTTCGTGAACTCGTACATGCCTTCGGAGCCGACGAGCTGCCCCACGCGCGCAGTCCACACCACGAGCGCATCGATGCGGTTCGGCGAGATGAGGTCGTAGACCGTGTTGGCCCTACGCTTGTGCGGATCCGGATGGTCCAGTGCACTGCCCACGAAACACACGAGGTCGCATCCGAGCCGCTGAGCGCCGTCACTGACACCACGCCACTGTTCGCCCGCGAGCTCGATGAGCGGGCCAGCGGTGATCATCCCGATGGTGGGACGTCGCCCAGCACTGCCGTTTGCCACAAAACCCCCGCTACTCAACGCGATTGGGGATGATACGCGTTGCCGGGGGGAATGAGCGCCGTGTTACCGGGGAGATCGGTGAACGTTGTACTGGAGGGCTTGGCGTCGAACCCCGCGCTCCCGGGCTTCCTGCTCGACCGCCTGGTCACCCGCCCCGAACTGGCGTGGGAACTGGCTTCCCGCAACGACCTCTCGTCCGGCCACGTGCGCGCGTTGCTGACACACGGTGACTCCGCGGTCGTGAGCGAGCTTCTGTCCAGAGGTCTTGCCCGGCCCGAAAACGTGCCGATCCCGGACGAATCGGTCGCACTGGCCGTGCTCGAACACCCCGACGCCGACCCCGCCCTGGCCCGCGTCCTCGCCTTCCACCCGGACCCCGCGATCCGGAGCCGGCTCCCCGAGTGGGCGCACCACCTGGCGCCCGACGTCGTGGACCTGCTGGCCGCCGACCCCGACCCGGAGGTGGTCGCCGGACTGGTGACCTTCCACGCCGTGCCACCGGCCCTGGCGCTGTCGCTGAGCCGGCATCCGAGCCCCGACGTGCGCCGCGCCCTCGCCGCCTCCCCGCACACACCTCCCGCCGTGCTGGCGCGGCTCGGTTCCTCCGCCGCCCGCGAACTGGCCTCCAACCCGTCGACCCCGGCGGCCCTGGCGGCGGAACTGGTGCGCCACCACGAGGCCCGCTACTTCCTCGCCTCGCGCACAGACCTGCCTCCCGCCGTGTACGAACAACTCGCCTCGGAGATCGAACCGGGCATCCTGTCGGCGCTCGCGGTGAACCCCGCGGTGCCGGTCGCCGTGTTGCGCCGGCTCAGCGGCGTGCTGCGCAACCCCGCGATCCCGCTGGACCTCCTGGTGGAGCTGGCACCCTCCGCGCGCCTCGGTTCCGCGGAGGTCCCGCCCCGCATCGCCTCCGCGTCGGAGGCCGAACTCCGCGCGCTGGCGGATTCCTCCGTGACGCAGGTGCGGCTGATGGTGGCCCTGCGCCCCGACCTGCCGCCGGACCTGGTGCAACGCCTTGCGCGCGACCCGGATCCGTCCGTCGCCACCGCCGTGGCCGCGCATCCCTCGCTGACCGGCGCGCGGTTGCGGGACCTGGTGTCGCGGTGCGGGGCGCGGTCGTACCCGCGGGTGGCCCTGAACCCCTCCTGCCCCGCCGACCTGTTGCACCACATGGCTTTGCACGCCGCCTGGTCGGGGAGCACGTACCGGGCGATCGCCGGGAACCCGGCCGCCCTGGGCGAAACGTTGGTGCTGTGCTTGGAGGACGCGCGGGCCCGGCACCTCGCGGCGGCGCACCCGAACCTGCCGGTGGCGGTGGTCGTGCAGATGCTGGGGAACGAGTTCACGGCTTCGGCCGCGGCGGCGAACCCGTCGTTGCCGGTGCCGGTGATGGAGGAACTGGTGGGCGGCGCGTGAGCCTGTAGCCGGTTCGCACCGGTGACAGGTGCTCTCGTAGTCGCTGCGCTGGACGTACCGGTTCACCCTCCAGCCAACAGCGCTGAGCGGGTCGGGCGACTCGGCTGGACACGAACGGTGCCGGGCTGGAACGCTCGAGCCCCGAGGTGATGACGGTGCCGAGGACCCGAAGGCGCTTCGACCTGTCCGCTGTGTCCGAGTTGCTGCTCGGCATGCCGACCGTGCTGAGCAGCCTGCTGGTGTTCTTCCTCGCGGGGCGGGCGCTCGTCCCGCAGACGCCCTGGCTGGTGCCCGCGCTGTGGCTGCTCTCCGGCGCGGTCGTGTTCGTGCCGGCGACGGACGTGGTGCTCGCGGCGCTCGCGCACCGGCTCAGGAAGCCGACGGCCGCGGAAAGGGCTCTCCTGGAGCCGTTGCTCGAGGAGGTCTGCGGGGCGGCGGGGGTGGAGCCGGGCCGGTACTGGTTGCGGGTCCAGAACTCCCGCGAGATCAACGCCATGGCGGTCGGCGGGCACGTCGTGGGGGTGTCGACGGCGGCGTTGCAGTTGCCGCGCAGGCAGTTGGAGGCGGTGCTGGCGCACGAGCTCGGGCACCACCTGGCCGGGCACACGCGGATCTCGTTGCTGCGCTGGTGGTACGAGCTCCCGGCGCGGGTCGTGGTGCGGGTGGTGGTGCTGGTCGCGACAGGCGTTCTCGTTGCGGGGCAGGCGATCGGGACCAGGGCCGCGGCCGTCACGAGTCTCCTGCCGGTGGTGGCGCTGGCGGTGGCGGCGGTCGTGGTCAGCCCGTGGTTGTTGCTGGTGCCCGTGGTCGCGCCGCTGCTGGCGCTGGCGAGCCGGCGGGGGGAGCTGCACGCGGACCGGGTCGCGGCGGAGCTCGGGTACGGGCCGCTGCTGCTGGAAGTGTTGCAGCGGTGGGTGAAGGAAGGTCACGACGACGCACGGGCCAGGGCGCCGATGCGGGCGCGGATGCTCGCGTCGCACCCGTCGTGCGCGCAGAGGATCAGCAGGCTGAGAAGGCCCCCGGGCCGGAACCCGGGGGCCTGAGCTCACGCCAGCGGAGGCTTGAACAGGGCGGGCACCGCCGAGGCGGCCGCCGTGTCCAGCAGCCACAACGTCCGGCGCCGGCCCGTGGCGCCCGCGGCGGGCAGCTGCACCTCGCCGGCACCGCTCAGGGCCATGGCCACCGCGGCGGCCTTGGCCTCACCGGTGGTCATCAGCCAGACCTCCTGCGCACGCCGCACCGACGACAACGTCAGCGACACGCGCGTGGGCGGCGGCTTCGGGCAGTTGCGCACCGCGACGACCGTCCGCTCCTTCTCGTACACCGCAGGAGAAGCGGGGAACACCGACGCCACGTGCCCCTCCTCGCCGACGCCCAGCATGCACACGTCGAACGACGGCACGTCGCCGTGGTCCTCCGGCCGCGCCAGCGACGCCAGCAGGGACGCGTACGCCTCCGCCGCGGCTTCGGGGTCGTCGCCGAACTTGCCGTCCGAGGGCTCCATCACGTGCACCCGCGACGGGTCCACCGGCACGTGGTCCAGCAGCGCCGCCCGGGCCTGCGTCTCGTTGCGCTCCGGGTGCCCGGACGGCAGGAAGCGCTCGTCGCCCCAGTACAGGTCGACGCGCGACCAGTCCACGGCGTCACGGGCACCGTTGCGGTTCAGGTGCTCCAGGACCGCGGCGCCGGTGCGGCCACCGGTCAGCACGACCGACGCGTGACCGCGAGCGGCCTGCGCGTCGACCATGCGGGTCACCAGGCGTGCCGCCGCGGCGGCGGCCAGGAGGTCGCCGTCGCGGTGCACCACTACTTGCGCATTGCTCACGAACTCGCCTTCGCCTTCGGCTTCTTCGCGGCGGAACCGTTGGCGGGCTCCGGCGCGGCGGCCGGGGCCTCCTCCGGCTTCGCGGACGGCGTGCGGCCCTTCGAGACCTTCGACAGCGACCTCAGCGCCGCCGCGTAGACCTCGTCCGGGTCGAGCCTGCGCAGTTCCTCGGCGAGGCAGTCGCGCACCGAACGGCGCTGCAGCGCCACCCGCCGCGACGGCTGGCCGGGCTGCGACAGCGTGCCCACCCTGCCGTCCGGGCGGTGCAGGTCGACGGCACCGGACGGGCGGTCCAGCTTCACCTGCACGATGCCTTCGCCCGAGGTCGCCTTGAAGCGCTTGGCAGGGACCTTCAACCGGTCCGTGAGCCACGCGGCCAGCAGGTCGGTGGACGGCGAGTCGGCCTCGCCGGTCACCTCGGCCTCGGTGATCTTCTCGTACGGCGGCAGGTCCAGCGACGCGGAGAGCATGGCGCGCCACAGCGTCAGACGCGTCCACGCCAGGTCCGTGTCACCCGGCGCGTAGTGCGCCCGGCGGGACTCCAGGGCCTTGATCGGGTTCTTCTCGGCGGCCGCGTCGGTGATGCGGCGCTGCGCGAGCTGACCGATCGGGTCCTTCGACGGCGAGACCGGCCCGTCGAACGGCCACCACGCCACGACCGGGGTGTCCGGCAGCAGCAGCGGCATGACGCACGAGGCGCCTTCCTTGGCCAGTTCGCCGTACAGGCGCAGGACGACGACCTCGGACGCGCCCGCGTCACCGCCGACGCGGATCTGCGCGTCGAGACGAGGGGCGGCCTGGCGAGCGCCGCGGGCCACGACGATCACGCGACAGGGGTGCTCGCGCGAGGCGTCGTTGGCCGCGTCGATCGCGGCGTCGGTCCGCTGGCCGTCCTCGGTCACGATGACCAGGGTCAGCACGCGGCCCAGGGTGGTCGCGCCACCCTCGTCCCTCAGCCGCACCAGGCGGGAGTTGATCTGGGACGTGGTGGTCGAGGGCAGGTCGATGATCACGGACGCCTCCACTGCCTTCCGGTCCTGGCGGTCATCGTCTCCGCCGACGGCGGGCCCCAGGTCCCGGCCTTGTACTTCTCGAGAGCGGGTTCGTCCTTGCGCGCCCAGAACTCCAGCACCGGGTCGAGGATCTCCCAGGACAGCTCGACCTCGTCGTTCTTCGGGAACAGCGACGGCTCACCGAGCAGCACGTCGAGCAGCAGCCGCTCGTAGGCCTCCGGCGACGACTCGGTGAACGAGTGGCCGTAGCCGAAGTCCATCGTGACGTCGCGGACCTCCATCGTGTTGCCCGGCACCTTCGACCCGAACCGGATCGTCACGCCCTCGTCCGGCTGCACGCGGACCACCAGGGCGTTCTGCCCGAGCTCCTCGGTCGCGGTGTCGTCGAACGGCAGGTGCGGCGCCCGCTTGAACACGACGGCCACCTCGGTGACGCGGCGGCCCAGGCGCTTGCCGGTGCGCAGGTAGAACGGCACCCCGGCCCAGCGGCGGGTGTTGACCTCGCAGGTGATCGCGCCGAACGTCTCGGTCTTCGACTCGGGCGAGAACCCGCCCTCCTCGAGCAGGCCGGGGACCTTCTGACCGCCCTGCCAGCCACCGGTGTACTGGCCGCGCGCGGTGGTCTCCTCGAACGGCTCCGCGGGACGCGTCGCCGAGAGGATCTTCACCTTCTCCGCCCGCAGGTCGGCCGGCTTGAAGGAGACGGGCTCCTCCATCGCGATCAGCGCGAGCAGCTGCAGCAGGTGGTTCTGGATGACGTCGCGCGTCGCGCCGATGCCGTCGTAGTAGCCGGCGCGGCCACCGAGACCGATGTCCTCGGCCATGGTGATCTGCACGTGGTCGACGTAGTTCGAGTTCCAGATGGGTTCGTACAGCTGGTTCGCGAACCGCAGCGCCAGGATGTTCTGCACGGTCTCCTTGCCGAGGTAGTGGTCGATGCGGAACACCGACTCCTCGGGGAAGACCTCGTTGACCGTGTGGTTGAGCTCCTTGGCCGACTTCAGGTCGTGGCCGAAGGGCTTCTCGATGACGACGCGGCGCCACTGGTCGTCCTTGGCCTGGGCGAGCCCCGCGCGCTTGAGCTGGTTGATCACCGTCGGGAACGCGCCCGGCGGGATCGACAGGTAGAACGCGTGGTTGCCGCCCGTGCCGCGCTCGCTGTCCAGGGCCGCCAGGCACGACGCGAGGTTGTCGAACGCCTCGTCGTCGTCGAACGTGCCCTGCACGAACCGGATGCCCTCGGCGAGCTGCGCCCAGACCGCCTCGTTGAACGGCGTGCGCGCGTGCTCCTTCACCGCGTCGTGGACGACCTTCATGAAGTCCTGGTCGGCCCAGTCGCGGCGGGCGAAGCCGACGAGGCCGAAGCCCGGCGGCAGCAGACCCCGGTTCGCGAGGTCGTAGATCGCGGGCATCAGCTTCTTGCGCGACAGGTCACCGGTGACACCGAAGATGACCAGCGCGCTCGGGCCCGCGATGCGGGGCAGGCGCTTGTCGCGCGCGTCCCGCAGCGGGTTGCGCCACTTGGCGGATGTGGTCACGAGCCGTCCTCCTGGACTGCCTCGACGAGCTGGGCGAGACCTGCGATGCGGTCCTCGAGGTGGAGCCGCAGCACGGGACGGCCGTGTTCGGCGAGCACCTGACCGTCGCCGAGCGCCTGCGCGAGCTGCAGCTGCGCCAGCGTGTACGGACGGCCGGGCACCTCCAGGTCGTCGCCGGACTCGCCGGTGATCTGGATGAACACACCGTTCTGGTGACCGCCCTTGTGGTACTGGCCGGTCGAGTGCAGGAAGCGCGGACCCCAGCCGAACGTGGTCTGCAGGTGCGTCCTCTTCGCGATCTCCGCGCGGAGCAGCTCGAACGACGCGTCGTCGATCCTGTCCAAGTACGCCTGAACGGAGATGTAGCCGTGGTCGGGCGCCACTTCGACGAGGGCAGCCAGGGCTTCCGCGACCGTGTGCACCTTGCGCTGCGCCCAGTCGGTGCCGTGGCCCTGGACCGGTCCGTCCACGAAGGACGGCGTGGTCGCCGACGCGACCGGCGCGTCCAGCAGCGCGCGCGCCGCCTTCTTCGCGGCCTCGACGTCGGGCTGGTCGAACGGGTTGATGCCGAGCACCCGGCCGACGAGCGCGGTCGCGTACTCCCACAGCAGGAACTGCGCGCCGAGCTTGCCCTCGACCGCGACGTTCGCGGAACCGGTGGCCGGTCCGATCGCGACGGTCGTGGCGTCCGAACGCGCGTTCACGAAGCCCTCGGCGCCGGGGCCCTCGACGACGACCGGCAGCAGGCCGGTGCCGTTCTTGCCCGTGGACTCGGCGATGAGCTGCTCCGCCCAGTCGCCGAAGCCCTTGATGCCCGAACCGGTGTCCGCGAAGACGATCTTCTCGGCACCGTTCGCGTGCGCGGCGCCGAAGATCGCGGCCAGCCGGACGGCCGGGTTGTCCACGTCGTCCTGCGACACGACCTTGGCGACCTCGGCCGCCTCGTCGAGCAGCGACTCCACGTCGGCGCCGGCGAGGTAGGACGGCACCAGGCCGAACGCCGTCAGCGCCGAGTATCGGCCACCGACGTTCGGATCGGCCAGGAACACCTTGCGGTAGCCCGCCTCCTCCGACGCGGACTGCAGCGGCGAGCCGGGGTCGGTGACCACCACGATGCGCGACGCGGCGTCGATGCCCGCGTCGGCGAAAGCCTTCTCGAAGATCCGCCGGTGGCTGTCGGTCTCGACAGTGCCACCGGACTTGGACGACACCACGATCACCGTGCGCTCGAGGTCACCGGCGAGAGCGTCGGCGACCTGGGCGGGATCGGTGGTGTCCAGCACGACCAGCGGGACGCCCTGCGTCCGCGTGATCACCTCGGGAGCCAGCGACGAGCCGCCCATCCCGGCGAGCACGACGCGGTCGACGCCCTCGGCGTGCAGTTCCTCGCGCAGCGCCTTGAGCTCCGGGAGCAGTGGACGGGACGTCTCGTGCAACGTCGTCCACGAGAGGCGGATGCTCGCCTCGGACTCGGCTTCCGGCCCCCACAGGGTCGGGTCCTGCGCGGTCAGCTTGCTCGGCACCGAATCCGCGACCAGGTCAGCAGCGATGGTGCTGACCTGGTCGGCGTTCGGTGACCTCACGATTTCGACGGAGGTCACTTGGGTATCAGCCCTTCAGCTTTGCCAGTTGGTTCGTCACCGTCTCGAGCAGCTCTTCCCAGGACTTCTCGAACTTCTCGACGCCCTCGGTCTCCAGCGCGACGAACACGTCCTGGAGGTCGATTCCCACGGCGGCGAGCTGGTCGAACACCTCCTGGCCCTCCGCGGCGCGTCCGGTGACCGTGTCACCGGTGATCTTGCCCGCGTCGGCGACGGCCTGCAGCGTCTTCTCCGGCATCGTGTTCACGACGTCGTTCACGACGAGCTGGTCGACGTAGAGGGTGGGGGAGTAGCTCGGGTCCTTCACACCGGTCGACGCCCACAGAGGACGCTGCGCGTTCGCGCCGTCCGCCTTCAGGGCCTCCCAGCGCTCACCCCGGAACGTCTTCTCGAACGACCCGTAGGCGATCCACGCGTTGGCGAGAGCGGCCTTGCCCTTGAGCGCGGTCGCCTCGTCCGTGCCGATCTTGTCGAGGCGCTTGTCGACCTCGGTGTCCACGCGGGACACGAAGAACGAGGCGACCGAGTGGATCGACCGGAGGTCGTGGCCGTTCGCCTTGGCCTGCTCGAGGCCCGCGATGTAGGCCTCCATGACCTTCTCGTACCGCTCGACGGAGAAGATCAGCGTCACGTTGACGGAGATGCCCTCGCCGATCACCTTCGTGATCGCCGGGATGCCCGCCTCGGTGGCCGGGATCTTCACCAGCAGGTTCGGCCGGTCGACGGTCTTCCACAGGTCCTGCGCCTCGGCGACGGTCTTGTCCGTCTCGAACGCCAGGCGCGGGTCGACCTCGATCGACACGCGGCCGTCCACGCCGTTCGTCGAGTTGTAGATGTCGCGGAACTTGTCGCACGCGTTGCGCACGTCGGTCGTCGTGACCTCGCGGATGGTGGCCTCGGTGTCGGCACCACGGTTCGCGAGCTCGCGGACCTGCTCGTCGTAGGACTCGCCCTTCGACAGCGCCCCGGCGAAGATCGTCGGGTTCGTCGTGACACCGACGACGTTCCAGTCGCGGATCAGCTCGTCCAGGTTGCCGCTGGTGAGCCGTTCGCGGGACAGGTCGTCGAGCCAGATGGAGACTCCGGCGCCGGAGAGGGCGTCGAGGTTGGGCTTGTTCACTTGTTACCCCTCACGTTGTCAAGGGAACGGCGGGCGGCGGCGACGACGTTCTCCGTCGTGAAGCCGAACTCCTTGAACAGGACCTGGTAGTCGGCCGAGGCACCGAAGTGCTCGATCGACACGATCTCGCCGGCGTCGCCGACGTAGCGGTACCACGGCTGCGCGATGCCGGCCTCGACCGCGACGCGCGCCTTCACCGAGGACGGGATGACCGACTCGCGGTAGTCGGCGTCCTGCTGCTCGAACCAGTCGGTGGACGGCATGGAGACCACGCGCACTGCAACGCCCTCGCCCTGCAGAACCTTCCCGGCCTCGGCGGCGACCTGCAGCTCAGAGCCAGTGCCGATGATCACGATCTCCGGGTTCTCGTCACCGAAGAGCACGTAACCGCCGCGCTTCACGCCCTCGGCGGAGGTCCCCTCGAGGATCGGGAGGTTCTGCCGGCTCAGCGCCAGGCCCACCGGGCCGAGCTGCTCGATGACGGCCTTCCACGCGAACGCGGTCTCGTTGGCGTCACCGGGGCGCACGACCGCGAAGTCCGGGATCGCGCGCAGGGCGGCGAGGTGCTCGATCGGCTGGTGCGTCGGGCCGTCCTCGCCCAGGCCGATGGAGTCGTGCGTCCACACGTACGTGACGGCGGCCTTCATGATCGCGGCCAGGCGCACGGCGGGACGCATGTAGTCGGAGAACACGAGGAACGTGCCGCCGAACGGACGGGTCGGGCCGTGCAGCGCGATGCCGTTGAGGATCATGCCCATGGCGTTCTCGCGGACACCGAAGTGCAGCACGCGGCCGTAGGGGTCGGCGCTCCACATGCCGGTGGAGATCTCCGCGGGACCGAAGGACTTCGCGCCCTTGATCGTGGTCAGGTTCGACTCGGCCAGGTCGGCCGAACCGCCCCACAGCTCCGGCAGGTGCTTGGCCAGCGCGTTGATGACCTCACCGGAGGCCTTGCGGGTCGGCACCTCCTTGCCACCCACCTCGTAGACCGGCAGGTCCGCGTCCCAGCCCTCGGGCAGCTCACGGGCGATCAGGCGGTCGAGCAGCGCCTTGTTCTCGGTGTTGGCCGAGGCCCACGCGTCGAAGGTCTTCTGCCACTCGGCCTTGGCGTGCTCACCGCGCTTGACGACCTCGCGGGTGTGCGCGAGGACCTCGTCGGCGACCTCGAAGGTCTGCTCGGGGTCGAAGCCGAGGATCTCCTTGGTGGCCTTGACCTCGTCGACGCCGAGCGCGGCACCGTGCGCGGCACCGGTGTTCTGCTTGTTCGGCGCCGGGTAGCCGATGATCGTGCGCAGCAGGATGAACGACGGCTTGTCGGTGACGGCCTTCGCCTTCTCGACCGCCTCGAGGATGCCCTTGACGTTCTCGCCGGACTCGACGACCTGGACGTGCCAGCCGTAGGCCTCGTAGCGCTTCGCGGTGTCCTCGGACAGCGCGATCGTCGTGTCGTCCTCGATGGAGATCTTGTTGTCGTCGTAGAAGACGACCAGGTTGCCCAGCTGCTGCGTGCCGGCGAGCGACGACGCCTCGGAGGTGACGCCCTCCTCGATGTCGCCGTCGGAGGCGATCACGTAGACGTGGTGGTCGAACGGGCTCTCACCCGGCGCGGCCGACGGGTCGAACAGGCCGCGCTCGCGGCGGGCGGCCATCGCCATGCCGACGGCGGCGGCGAGACCGGAGCCCAGCGGGCCGGTGGTGATCTCGACCCCGCGGGTGTGGCCGTGCTCGGGGTGGCCCGGCGTCTTCGAGCCCCACTTGCGCAGGTGCTTGAGGTCGTCCAGCTCCAGGCCGTAGCCCGACAGGAACAGCTGGACGTACAGGGTCAGGCTGGAGTGGCCCGCGGACAGCACGAACCGGTCGCGGCCGATCCAGTCCGGGTCGGCGGGGTCGTGCCGCAGCACCCGCTGGAACAGCGTGTACGCCAGGGGTGCGAGGCTCATCGCCGTGCCGGGATGGCCGTTGCCGACGTTCTGCACGGCGTCCGCCGCGAGCACGCGCGCGGTGTCGACGGCGCGCTTGTCGAGCTCGGTCCAGTCGTCAGGCAGATCGGCCTTGGTGAGCCGGGCGATGTCGTCGGTGACGGTCACGGACTTACAGCTCCAAACTTGTCGCTAGGGCGGGTGCCCGGCCGCTTCGGAATCGATCCCGAAGAGCCTGACCCGCGTGTCTCCCACGTCCTCCGGCCAGCCTAGTCCTGAGTGATTCGGATGTTGCGCTGAAAGGTCGCAGGCCGGTGTGTGCCCAGGCACACGAGTACCCGAACGGGCTGTGAATATTGAACGCGGTTACCATCAGTCGCTGGATTTCCCACCACATGCATCACGAGGAGCGATCACGCGATGAGTGCCGTCCTCGAGGCCCCGCAGCGGTCGCCTCGTCAGGTAGTTGGCGCCTACGTGGCACTCACCAAGCCGCGGGTCATCGAACTCCTGCTGATCACCACGATCCCCGCGATGCTCCTGGCCCAGCACGGCCTGCCGCCGCTGTGGCTGATCGCCTGCACCCTCACCGGCGGCACGCTCGCCGCGGGATCCGCCAACGCCCTCAACTGCTTCGTCGACGCCGACATCGACTCGGTCATGAAGCGGACGGCGGCCCGCCCGCTCGCGCACAACGCCATCCCGCCGCGCAACGCCCTGATATTCGGCATCGTGCTCGGCGTCTTCTCGTTCGCGTTCCTGTGGATCTTCGTCAACCTGATGTCCGCCGCCTTCGCGGTCGCGACGATCCTCTTCTACATCTTCGTCTACACGCTGGTCCTCAAGCGCCGCACCTCGCAGAACATCATCTGGGGCGGCATGGCGGGCTGCATGCCGGTGATCATCGGCTGGAGCGCGGTGACGGGCACCGTCGAGTGGCCCGCGCTGGTCATGTTCGGCGTCATCTTCTTCTGGACGCCGCCGCACACCTGGGCCCTCGCGATGAAGTTCAAGGAGGACTACGCCCGAGCAGGCGTGCCGATGCTGCCCGTGGTGGCCACAGCTCAGCAGGTGACGCGGCAGATCGTGATCTACAGCTGGATCACCGTCCTGTGCACCCTGGCCCTCGCCCCCGTCACCTCGTGGATCTACGTGGCGGTCGCGGCGCTGTCCGGCGTGTGGTTCGCCGTCTTCGCGCACAAGCTGCACAACGTCGTGCGCCGCGGCGGCTCCACGAACACGATGAAGTTCTTCCACATGTCGAACCTCTACCTGATGCTCGTGTTCTGCGGTCTCGCCGTGGACGCCGTGGTCGGGTTGCCGGTGCTGGGCTGGCCGTTCTAGCTGCACTTCCAGGCGTACGGCTGTGGCGCCCGTTGAGTTCACCGTCACCGGTGGTGAGGGTTCACCACTGGACTTCGTCGCGGCCCTGACCCCGTCGGCCTCGCTGGTCGTCATCACCGATCCGGCCGGCTGGGCCCAGGTCAGCGCGGGCCTGCCGGTCCGCGCCGCCACCTCCACGACGGTCGCCACCCGCGTGCGCCCGCTGCGGTTCGCCGTCCTGGACCTCCGCCACTTCGCCTCGGCCTCGTCGCTGCCGCCGATCCCGGACGTGCCGGGCGACCTGGTGGCGCTGCACGACACGCGCTCGTGGGACTCGGCCCCCGTCGTGGCCGCCCTGCGCGGACTCGGCCGCCCGGTCGTGCTGTTCACCGCCGTGCACACGTGGGTGCCCGGTGTGGACGCCACCTCGGTGCTGATGGGCTGGAGCGCACCGCACGTCGTCCTCGCCGTGCCGCACGGCTCCGGCGAGGGCCGCGTCGAGGACGTCCTCTGGCAGTTCCGCGAGCGGGAACGGCGCGGGATGATGACCTACACCGCCCTCCCCGCACCGCCCGTGGTCGCCGACCGGTCCGTGCCGGTCGTGGTAGCGCTCCCAGGAGCCACCGAGGGCATCGCCGGAGCGCTGCGGCCCGGTACCGACTACGAGGTGTGGACCCGCGTCGGAGCCGGCGCCACCCTGCCCGGCGACCTCGAACTGCGAGCCGTGCTCGGCATGAACGGCCGCGAGGTGCAGACCGAGACGTTCGTGCTGCCGGCGGACGGCGCGAGCCCGTGGGTCAGCTTCCCGGTGACGACGCCGTACGCCTCCGTGCCGTGGAGCGGTGAGCTGGTCATCTACCGCGGCGCCGTGCCCGTCCACGTCCAGCAGGTGGTGCTGCCGGTCGGCGGAGGCGAGTCGCAGGCCCGGCTGCGGTTCCGGCTCTCCCGGACGTTCGCGGACCTCGCGCCCCTGTCGTCCCGGACGGCGTCGGTCCTGGTGCTCGGCGAACGGGCACTGGTGACGACCGGCAGCGCGCCGCACGGGATCAGCGTGGGCCCGGTCGCCGGCCTGCCGGTCGTGGCCGGGCTGGATCCCTGGTACGGCAAGGGTTTCCCGGCGTTCTGCGAGGACCTGGCCGCGTTCGCGGTGCGGGGTGCCGCGCTGCACGCCCGGCTGTTCCCCGGTGGCGCGGCGGTCCGGCGCGGAGGGGTGATCACGATCGCGGGCGCGACGCGCGTGCCGTGGGCGCACGTCTACGACCTGCCGTTCGCCGAAGGCCCGTACCGGCTGTGCGCTTCGGTGTCGCGGTTCGGCCCGTTCGGCGCCGGGGGAGAGGTGCCGCCCGGCTGCCCGGAACCGGACCACAGAGGGAACGTGTTGTGCCCCTTCGGCTTCTGGGGCCTGTCGAGCGTCCTCGAACAGCCAGCGGGCCCGCTGGCGTGGCAGGTCTCGCCGACCGGTCGCCAGGTTCAGGTGGCGCTGGCCGCCGATCCCGGCCTCGACCGGGCGCTCACCCAGCGGCACGTGGCCGAGCTGATGTCGTTCCTGCCGCCGGAGGCCATCTCGTCCGCCTACGTCAGCCCCGCGGACCTGCCGCGCGCGCTGACCGACGAGCGTGCGGACGTCATGCACCTCGTCTACGACGAGAACGCCTTGGAGGCGATCGAGATCGACGGCTGGCCCCACCGGCCGCTGGTCGTGACGACGTCACCGGCGGCGCACCTGGTCGACGCGTTCGTGAACCAGGCCGGTGCCGCCGGTGTGGTCTGCCCGGAGGTGGTCGTCGACCAGGGCATGGCCGGCTGGGTGAGCGGCATGCTGCTGGCGAGGCTCGCCGGGGGCATGCCCGCGGGCGAGGCGGTGCGGCGCACCCGCTGGGAGATGCTCGGCCGGGGCAACGTCCTCGGCCTCGCCTGGACCCTGCACGCGGGTGCCGACCTGCGCCTCAGGTGACGCTGGTCAGCAGGTCCTCCACGCACGGGTCGTCGAGCGACTCGACGATGCACCGCCACAGCGACAGGTTCGCCTCGGCCCACTTCGTGTAGGTCGCGGCGGCCTCCGCGTCGTAGAAGTAGTAGCCCTCGTCGGCCTTGCCCACCTGCTCGCCCACGATCTTGTGCGCGAGCTCGCGCAGCGTGATGCCGTTCTCCTGCAAGTACTTGTGCGCTAGGACGACCGGCGTGACGGGCAGAGCCTTGAACAGCGTGTCCGCGTCGGACAGCGCCTGCGCCTCCAGCGAGATGTCGCGGGAGCGGGTGCGCATCTCGGCCTCGACGACGATCCGCTCGATCCACTCGATGTCGCCCAGCGGGACACCGGCGACGAACAGGACCTTCCTGCGCAGCGCCGCGCCGTCCGTGGGCAGCGAGTTGCGCCGGACCATGTAGTTCAGGTCGTGCACCAGTGCCGCGACCTCGACGACGTCCACCGCGGCGCCGTTGCGCTCCGCGAAGTGCACGGACTTGTCGCGGACGAAGCTCACGTGGTGCCACCCGTGGAACTGCAGCTTGGCGGCCAGGTCCTCGCACAGCCGCCTCACACGCTGCTCCACGTCCGCTATGACAGACCTCGGAATCCTTGTGCGCGTACGCATCATCAGCCCTCCCGACCAGGTGGGCTGATGGTAGGCGCGCCGCGGCGGCCCCGGTGGGGCTTCAGAGTCGGTTCGTCAGATCCTCCAGCCGGTCCTCGACGGGCACGTGGCGGTGGCTGATGCCGGTGTCCGGGTCGTAGCTGAGGCTCCACGGCGTAACGGCACGCGACTTCACGAGGAACGTCATCGTCCCGTCCGCCGCCCGTGGGATGCGGTGGAACTCGTGCGCGAGCAACGTGCCCGTGGTGCCCTCGGTGCACTGGGTGCGGTTCGTGAGCTCGGTGCCGACGATCGAGCGGCCGCCGACGCCGAGCCGCGCGTCAAAGCGTTCATGCAGGTAGGCGCCGCTCAGGATGGTGGTGCAGAAGTGGTAGCGGTGGTTGTGGACGGAGTCGGCGTACCCGGCCCGCCAGTCCGCGAGCGGCTTGTACTCGTGCAGCCAGAACGTGAACGGCTCCTCCACCTCGTCGCGCAGGCACCAGGCGAAGTGCGTCGTCGTCTCGCGGGAGTGCGCGATCACCCAGGTCGCCTGCTGGGGTGTGAGCCCGTCGATGTGCGCGCGGAGCTCCTTGCGCAGCTCCGGCCGGGCCGCCCAGTCGCGGAACCACGTGCCGACGTCGGCCCAGTGGTCGACGACCGGTGATTCGGTGTTCTTCACCCGAGCGGCGAGCTCCTCGAGCGCGGACAACCCGGTGAACTCGGCTGGCAAGATCGATCAGCTCCTCAACTGAGCGGATGTGGAGAATTCGCGGCGGAATGCGTGGAACTTGTCCTCCAGCTCCGCGAAACCGTCTTGGGTGAGAGTCTCGCCGGTGATCTTCTCGAACAACGCCACGAAGTCGGTGCGCGACGTTCCCGGTGTGATGGCGAAGTGGTAGCCGGCCCTGGAATTGCTGATGCGCAGGAACTCCGCGCGTTCCATCGCGTAAAGGAACGAACTCTCGGTGAACCGCAACGTGCGCGGATACGGCCTCAGCACTCCCGCGGTGTTGCTGTAGAGCGTGAGCCACGCCGAGTCGTCGAACAGCTCGAGGCGGTCCAGAGGCGGATCCGACACGATGGTGACGTCGATCCGGCTGCACCGGCTGCGTGCCGCGAACAACCCGACGAGTCCTATTCGGATCTGTTCCTTGAGCCGCTTCTGGATCTCCTCGTAATCGCCGTCCGCGCCCTCGTTGCGCAACAGGTACCGCGCCCGCCCGCTCAGGGCGTTGTCGTCGCGCGGGTCGGCCAGCACGGCCCTGAGCTCGCACTCCGACTGGCTGAGCAGCACTCTTCCCGCCGCGTACCGCCCGGCGAACCCGCGGAAGCAGTACAGCCGGGTCCGCTCCAGGTCCTGCATCATCAGCTGGTTGAACACCGGGTCCGGCGTGGCAGTCGGCTCGAACACGTGGCTGGGGAAGAACTCCCGGTCCAGTGCCCGGTACTCCTCGCTCAGCTCCTTGAGCGCCTTGCGGCTCTCCTCGACCACGGGAGCGAGAAGCGCTTTCTGCGCCGCTTTCGACGTGATCAACGTTTGCGTGAAGCTCACGACAGCCGAAATGAGAGTGCCGGTGCCCAGTGCTGTCAGCAGGTTTCTCGCTGTGCCGGAATCCATGTGACTGGAAATGGCCAGCGACGCACCGGACGTCACGACGAGTACGAGGAGGAGCAACCCGGTCCGAGTCCAGAACAACTCCTGGAGCAGGTTGCTGCGGATGCCTCCGGCCTCCGCGGACACGAGTTCCACCTCCTGCGTCACCAGATCGGCCGCTACCCGAACGGACGAATGCGGGCGGTGTCCGATCAAGTGCGAGGAGTTACTGTACGCGCCGGTCAAAAGATAAGGAAGCTGCTATTCGTGCGACATCCACGGTCGCAATAAGCGCGTATGAAGCCGGTGGGTGGCCCGCATACGTGCACTTCGGTAACGCAAAGTCGCCGATTGCCCTCATCGTGTCGGATGAGGGTGACCCACCCACCCGAAAGCACCCAAGCCGTGCGTTTTCGCCCGGTCGGCGTTGTCCGCCGTTGGTCCACCGAGCCGAGCCCGCGGGCCACCGCCCCGGCGCGCTCGCCCGGCCTGCTACGCCCGGCTAACACCGCTCCGAATACGCTCACGCACCATGCGCAACGTCCTGCTCATCGCGTCCCTGGCGCTCGCGGCGGCCACCGGTCTGGCCGGGTGCGGCAGCTCCGCCCAGCCCTCCGCGGGTGGCTCCTCCGCGACCCCGACGAACCCCTGCAAGGCCGACGACTTCAAGGTCTCCGGCGACTTCGGGTCGGCGCCCAAGGTCGAGATCCCCGCGTGCAAGCCCACCGACGAGCTCATCGTCAAGGACCTGGTGCAGGGCACCGGCGAAGAGGTGAAGACGGGCACGACGGCCACCGTCAACTACCAGCTGACGACGTTCAGCGACAAGAAGGTGCTGGACAGCTCCTTCGAGCGCGGCGCGCCGTTCGACGTGGAGAACGTCGGCCAGGCGCCGGTCATCGACGGCTGGAACGAGGGCATCGTCGGCCTCAAGGAGAAGGGCCGCCGCCTGCTGATCGTCCCGCCGGCCAAGGGCTACGGCAAGGGCGGCCAGGGCATCAAGCCGAACGAGACGCTGGTCTTCGTGATCGACGGCGTGAAGGTCACCCCCTCCGCCTGACGAGCGACGACGACCCCCGGAGCCCAGCGGGTCCGGGGGTCGTTCGCCGTCACCGTCACCGTCACGGCAGGAGCAGCAGCTTCCCGGTCGTCTTGCGCGACTGCAGGTCGGTGTGCGCCTGAGCCGCCTCCTCCAGCGCGTAGCGCCCGCCGACCCGGACGTTCAGCTCACCCGACGCGATCGCGCCGAACAGATCGGCGGCCCGCCACTCGAACTCGGCCCGGTCGAGCAGGTACGCGCCGGTCGAGGGACGCGTGAGGAACACGGACCCGGCCGCGTTCAGCCGCTGCGGGTCCACCGGCGGCACCGCCCCGGACGACGCCCCGAACAGCGCCAGCAGGCCGCGCGGCTTCAGCGACGCCAGCGACTGGTCGAACGTGTCGCGCCCGACGCCGTCGTACACGACGTCGACCTTCTCGATCTGCGAGGCGAAGTCGCCGTACCGCAGCACCTGGTCCGCGCCCGCCTCCCTGGCGAGCGCCTCCTTCTCGTCGGTCGACACCGTCGCCACGACGACCGCGCCCTTCGACTTCGCCCACTGCGTCAGCAGCAGACCGACGCCACCGGCGGCCGCGTGCACCAGCACCCGGTCGCCCTCCTTCACGGCGTACGTCGAGTGCACGAGGTAGTGCGCGGTGACGCCCTGCAGCAACGAGGCCGCGGCCAGTTCCACGTCGAGCTCCGCGGGCACCCGGACCGCCGCGGACGCCGGCACCACGACCTCGGACGCGTAGCTGCCCAGCACGCTCATCCACGCGACCTTGTCGCCGGCGGCGAAGTCGGGGGAGTTCGACACGACGACCTCGCCCGCGCCCTCCAGGCCGAGCGTGGTGGGCAGCGGGATCTGGTAGACGCCGCTGCGCTGGTAGGTGTCGATGTAGTTCACGCCGGCCGCGGCCGTGCGGACCAGCAGCTCGCCGTCGCCGGGAGTGCGGGCCTGCACCTCCGCGTGCTCCAGCACCTCGGGACCACCGGTCTCCCGCACCACCACTGCCTTGGGCATCTGTCCTCCTGGATCGGCTCAACCTGGGACAACCCCGGTCACCGACCCGATGTTCCCGCTCCCGGCCCGCACGGGCAAAACGAGGCCCGCAGGTGGTAAGACCGGTGCATGCGAAAAACAACCCTGCTGCTGATCGCATGCCTGCTTCTCATGGGAGCGCTTCCATCCCACGCCGCGTCCGCCAAGAAGGGCGTCAACGCGGCCGACGACCCCGGCCCGGCCGGCGCCGCGATGGCCGCCCTGGACGCCCGCTGGTACTACAACTGGGCCTCCGACCGTCGAGGCATCCAGAGCGGCGCCGAGTTCGTCCCCATGATCTGGGGCGCCGCCAGCGTCACCGACACCGAGCTCGGCAACGCCAAGGCCAACGGCCGGCAGCTGCTCGGGTTCAACGAGCCCGACATGGCGGGCCAGGCCGACATGACCGTCGAACACGCCCTCGACCTGTGGCCCCGCCTGCAGAGCGCCGGCCTGAGGCTCGGCGCACCCGCCGTCGCGTTCGGCGGTGACGTCGCCGGCGGCTGGCTCGACCGGTTCATGGCCGGCGCGAAGGCGCGCAACCTGCGCGTCGACTTCATCCCGCTCCACTGGTACGGCCAGGACTTCTCCAGCGCGGCCACCGGACACCTGGAGTCCTACCTGCGCAACGTGCACGCCCGTTACGGCAAACCGATCTGGCTCACCGAGTACGCGCTGATCGACTGGCGTTCCGGCCGGGCGGTCTACCCGACCGAACAACAGCAGACCGCCTTCATCACCGCGTCGACCAGGATGCTCGACGGGCTGCCGTTCGTGGAGCGGTACGCGTGGTTCACGCTCTCCACCAAGACCAGCCCGACCGGCCTCTCCACCGGCACGGCCCTCACCGCGGCGGGCCGCGCCTACCAGCGCGCCTAGTCCTCGCCCAGCGCCACCCGGCGCGCGAGCCCGAGCGGCAGCGCGCCGGACCCGGCGATCCGGTCGTGGAAGTCGCGCAACGACCCCAGCCCCGCGACCAGGAACTCCTCGCGGATCGAGTCGATCTCCAACGCCCCCGTCAGGTACGACGGCGCCTGCGTCGGCCACGCGCAGTACCGCTTGACCTCGCCGGCGGCCGTGCCCGGGGTCAGCGCCGTGCGCGCCACCATGAACGACTCGGCCTCGGCGGGAGTCATGTCGCCGCAGTGCAGCGCCGTGTCGACGATCATCCGCGCCGCCCGGAACAGCCGCGCCTCGACGTGGCCCATGAGAGCGCCTCGCGTCGTGTAGTACCCGACCGACCGCAGCAGCTTCTCCGAGTACAGCGCCCAGCCCTCGGAGAAGTACGACGTCCGGAACACCTTGCGCACCGGGTGCGCGGGCCCCTGCGCCGCCAGCCACGCCGAGTGCCAGTGGTGGCCGGGGTAGGCCTCGTGCACCGAGATCGTCGGCAGCTGCGACCGGGCGTTGGTGCGCAGCCGGTGCGCGACCTGCTCGTCCGTGGCGCCGTCGGGCGTGAACGGCACGAAGAAGTACCCGACCCGCCGTGACGTCAGCGGCGGCGGCCCGAGGTAGCTCGCCACCGACATGACCGCCCGCTGGAACGGCGGCGACGGCACCACCCGGCAGTCCTCGCCCTCGGGCATCGTGACCAGCGAGTGCTCCACCAACGCCGCCCGCGCCCGTGCCGTCTCCGCCTCGTACTCGGCGCGCATCGCCTCCAGCGTCGGCGGGTGGTCGTCCTGCAACGAGCTCATCACCGCCCGCCAGTCCTCCGCACCCGCCAGCTCCTCCAGCTCCGCCTCCAGCGACGCGTACGCGTCCTGCCCGCGCTGGTGCAGCTCCGGCGCCCCGTACCCGAGCAACTCCTTGTCCTGCAACAGGGCCGAGTAGAGCTTCTCGCCCATCCGCCAGTCACCGCTCGCGCGCGGGGCCAGGTCCTCCAGGAACGCCGCGTGCCGGTCGAACGCCTCGGCCGCGGGCCCCGCCGCCTCGACCAGCGCCGCGCGCAGCTCGGGTGAGGACACCTGCAGCGGCAACGACTCCAGCAGGAACGACCGCCCCGTCCGCACCTGCCCGAGCGTCCTGCGCACGACCAGCTCCGACGCGAGCGACGGGTCGAGGTTCGCCTCCGCGGCGGCGAGGACCGACGGCACCTCCCGCAGCTTCGCCACCGCCGACCCGACCAGCTCGGCCTCGGGCAGCAATCCGTGCAGGAACGGCCCCAGCAGCCCGAAGAACACGATCCCGGAGTACTCGTGCGGATCACGCCGCCACCCCGGCCACGTCTCCGCCGCCGAGGACCCGCGCAGCACCGACAGCGCGAGATCCCGGTCCACCGACGCCGGCAACGGCTCGAGCCGCGCCAGCCACGCCTCCTTCTCCCGGGCGCGCTGCTCGAACGCGGAGGCGGAGAAGTCCCCGAACGTCGAGTAGTGCTCGAGCGAACCGGCCGCGGCCGCGTGGGCGGGGTGGTGGTCGAAGTACCACGAGAGGAAGGACGCCAGCGTGTCGGTGGTCACCCGGCCGAAGCTACTCGCTGGTTTTACAGTGTGGGGGTGTCTGATCAAACCACGCAGAAGCGCATCGCCGACTTCGTGAAGGCCCACGGCAAGCCCGGCACCGCCGTCAAGGCCGTCGTCGAACCGATCGGCCGCGCCGGCGCGCGCATCGTGCTGGTCGGCGCGGACGGCGCCATGGGCGACGTCATGACGAAGGACGTCGAGTCCGCCACGGCCGCAGTCGAAGCCGCCGCCGACGTCGAGGCTGCCGAGTGGGACCGCGAGACCACCGCCGCCACGAAGATCGGCCCTGCCCACCGCCGCAAGATGGCCAAGATGCAGTCATGAAGGTCGTGCTCGCCTCGTGCGACCGGCTGCCCTCCGGCGACGGCGACGAGGAAGCACTGGTCGCCGCGCTGGAGCGCGACGGCGTGGAGGTCGTGTGGCAGCCGTGGGGCGGACCGGTCTCGGCCGACCTCGTGGTGCTGCGCACGACCTGGGACTACCCGGACCGGCTCGACGAGTTCCTGACGTGGTGCGCCGGGGTGCGCGGACTGGCGAACCCGCTGCCGGTGGTGCGGTGGAACACCGACAAGTCGTACATGGTCGACCTCGCCGACCGCGGCGTCGCCGTGGTGCCCACCACCGTCGTGCTGCCCGGCGAAGACGTCGTCTTCCCGGCCGGGGAGTTCGTGGTGAAGCCCGCCGTGGGCGCGGGATCGCGCGGCGCCGGCCGGTTCACCGACCACGCCGAGGCTTCCGCACACCTCGAGGCTCTGGGCGTCAAGGCTTTGGTGCAGCCCTACCAGTCCAGTGTGGACGCGAACGGCGAGACCGCGCTGGTGTTCTTCGCCGGTGAGTACTCGCACTCGTTCCACAAGGGACCGATGCTGGCCCAAGGTCTGGCCGAGGCGGAGTCCGGGCTCTACGTCGAGGAACGCCTCGGGAGCATCGAGCCGTCGCGCCGTCAGGTGCAGCTCGGTGACCAGGTGCTCGACGTGGCTGCGGACCTGCTCTCGTTGCGGCGCAGCGACTTCCTGTACGCGCGTGTGGACGTCGTCGAGGGGCCGGACGGCGAGCCCATGCTGCTCGAACTGGAGCTGACCGAGCCGTCGCTCGGGTTCAAGCACACGAGCGAGGAAGCCGCGTCGCGGTTCAGCAAGGTGATCCAGGCGGCGGCGTCGCGGGGCTAGTCCGGTGTGGGACGCCCCGGTTGTGGGACGCCCGGTTGTGGGCTGGTTGAGAGTGCGGCTGGCCTCGGGCCCAGCTGAGCCTCGGCTCAGCTGGGCTTCGGGCGCGCTGGGCGTCGGACTCAGTTCGGCGTCGGGCTCCTGGCGCGGCTGAGCGTTGGGCCTGGCTGCTAGTAGGGCGCGGCTCGGCACAGTCGCAGGCTCGCGACGCCTGCGGGACTCGCCGGTCCTGTACCGATGCGAGCCGGGCCTGTACCGATGCGATGAGCCACGGTGAGCGGCTGCCGACCCGGTGGCTCGCCCGTGACCCCGACCGCCCCCGCGCTTCCTTGCCTTGCGGAACGAACAGATCGCGATTTCGGTTCCCTGCTTGTCCACAACCTACCGCGACCAGCGAAGGCACAGGTCAACGACTCGGCAGCCTGTGGACAACTCGAGAT
The DNA here is from genome assembly GCF_036321065.1 of Lentzea sp. DG1S-22. Classification (NCBI taxonomy): domain Bacteria; kingdom Bacillati; phylum Actinomycetota; class Actinomycetes; order Pseudonocardiales; family Pseudonocardiaceae; genus Lentzea; species Lentzea sp. DG1S-22. The sequence goes on from NZ_CP143276.1 coordinate 8,451,080, forward strand.
CTTGCTGTCCTGCTCCAGGTCCGCCCCGGCGGCCGACGAAGCCACCGCCGCACCGGACCTGGAGCACCGGCACGCCGGACCTGGAGCACCGCCGCGCCGTCCGCAAAGGCCAGAACCAGAACCAAGGCCAGAAGCAGGACCAGGACCAGGACCTAGCGCAGACCCGACCCGATCCCGGTCAGCCCGCGCACCTCCATCTCCGCCTGCTTCTCCGCGTCCGCCCGCTCCCCGCCGAGCACCGTCCCGAGGAACCCGGCCAGGAACGACAGCGGGATCGACACGATGCCGGGGTTCGCCAGCGGGAAGAAGGCGAAGTCCACGTCCGGGAACACCGAGGACTTCGAACCGGAGATCGCGGGTGAGAACACGATGAGCAGCACGCACGACGTGAGGCCGCCGTAGATGCTCCACAGGGTGCCGCGCGTGTTGAACCGCTTCCAGAACATGGAGTACAGCAGCGTCGGCAGGTTCGCGGACGCGGCCAGGGCGAACGCGAGGGCGACCAGGAAGGCGATGTTCTGGCCGTTCGCCGCGATGCCGCCGGCGATCGCGAGCACGCCTACGCAGACCGCGGTGATGCGGGCCACGCGGACCTCGTCGCGCGGGTCGGCCTCGCCGTGCTTGATGACGTTCGCGTAGACGTCGTGCGCGAACGACGCCGAGGCGGTCAGGGTCAGGCCGGCCACGACGGCGAGGATCGTGGCGAACGCCACGGCGCAGACGATGCCGAGCAGCACGGTGCCGCCGATCTGGAACGCCAGCAGCGGTGCGGCCGAGTTCTCGCCGCCCGGTGCGCTGGTGATCTTGTCGGTGCCGACGAGGGCCATCGCGCCGAAGCCGATGACGAGGGTGCACGAGTAGAAGATCGCCATCATCCACGTGGCCCACACGACGGACTTACGTGCTTCGCGGGCGTTCGGGACTGTGTAGAAGCGCATCAGCACGTGCGGCAACGCTGCGGTGCCGAGCACGAGGGCCAGTGCGAGAGAGATGAAGTCGATTTTCGACAGGCCCGTGGCGCCGTACTTCACGCCCGGTGAGAGGACGGCTTCGCCCAGGGGGGAGCGTTGAGTGGCGCGGTCGAGCATCGAGGAGATGTCGAAGCCGAACTTGCCGATGAGGAAGATCGTCAGCAGCGATACCGACAGCAGCAGCAGGACGGCTTTGATGATCTGCACCCACGTGGTGCCCTTCATGCCGCCGACCAGCACGTACAGCACCATGACGATGCCCACGACCGCGATGATGACGGCCTGGCCGATCTTGCTGTGCACGTCCAGCAGCAACGCCATGAGACCGCCGGCGCCCGCCATCTGCGCGATCATGTAGAACAGCGAGATGACCAGCGTGGAGTTCGCCGCCGCCGCGCGCACGGGGCGCTGGCGCATGCGGAACGCCATGACGTCGCCCATCGTGAAGCGGCCGGTGTTGCGCAGCCGTTCCGAGATGAGCATCAGGCCGATCAGCCAGGCGACGACCCACCCGATCGAGTACATGAAGCCGTCGTAGCCGTTCACGGCGATCGCGCCGGAGATGCCGAGGAACGACGCGGCGGAGAGGAAGTCGCCGGAGAGCGCGATGCCGTTCTGCGTTCCCGTGAAGCTGCTGCCCGCCGCGTAGTAGTCGGACGCGCTGACGTTCCTCGTCGACACCCGGTAGACGACGTAGAGCGTCAGCAGGACGAAGACGCCGAAGACGGTCAGGTTGATCGCGGTGTTCGCCCCGGTCACGCGAGCTCCTCGTCGGTTTCCGCGAGCGCGCGCACCTCGTCGACCTGCGGGTCGAGCTTCCGCTTGGAGTAGCGCGCGTACGCCATTGTGATGATGACGGTGGTGACGATCTGGAGAAATCCCATCGTCAAGCCGACGTTCACCGTTCCGAACAGCGGCGTGCTCATGAAGTCGACGGCGTAAGCAGAAAGCAATACGAACGTGATGTACCAAGCCAGGAACAGCACCGTCGCCGGGAGAATGAAACGGGTGATGCGCCGCTTCAGCGCGAGGAAATCCTCACTCGTTTGGATGGCACTGTAATCCGGCTCTCCGTCACCGTCTATGAGCAATGCGTGACGGGGTTCTTCAAAGGTCGCGAAACCGGGGGAGGCCGGGCGTGACACGGAGGGCAGCGCCTTCGTCATCAACCGCTCGCATTCGTTACGGGGAGTGCCCGGCGAGACTCCGCGCGGAAGGCGCGTCCGATCCGGGGGTGGGAGGCGCAAGCGTAACCACGCGTGGCGGGGAGTCAATCCCCTGAACCCCCAGGACCACCCCAAAAGGTAGGCCGTCACCGTCGGTGATCGATCGTGCACGACTGAGGTCATTGTCGCGTCACGCTGTCTGGCCTACTATCCGCTCACACCCGATACGGCTGATCTGGATATCGAGCTGCGGGGGTATCGACTCTCGAGGATTCACCAGGCCAGGAGGTAGCCGATAGTGGGGCACTTCGAGCGCGCCTTGGGGACCATTTCGTGAATGTCGAGTGGAGAAAGATCAGCGACTGGCGCAACTGGAGGCTGCCGGTCAAGCTCGGCGTCGTGCTGCTGGTGCCGGTCGCCGTCGCCGTCGGTGCGGGCGCCCTGCAGATCTCCGGCTACGTCGACCGGTCCAACGACTACGTGCAGATGCAGGGCCTGGTTCGCCTGAGGGCGGACCTCGCGCCGTTGATCTCCAGCGTCCAGCAGGAACGCACGCTCGCCGCGCAGAGCTCCACGAGCGGCTCCGGCGTCGGCGCCTACCAGAACCAGATCCGGTCGACGGACAACGCCGCCGAGACGCTGCGCCGCCGTGTCGACCGCACGGACGGCATCAGCGACGTCGCGCGCAGCCGCTTCACCGAGCTCGGCGGTCAGCTGGACACGCTGAAGAACCTGCGCGAGAAGGTCGCGCAGGGCGGTGACGGCGGCGACCCGTCCGGCGGCACCACGGGCTACACGGCGATCGTGAAGTCGTTGCTGGACTTCGAGCAGGCGCTCGTCGGCCAGTTCAACGACAACGCCATCTCGGGCACCGCCGCGGCGCTGCACAACCTCGTCATCGCGCAGGAGCAGGTCTCGCTGCAGCACGCCGTCGTCCTGGCGGGGATCAGCCGGGGCAAGCTCCTCGGCCCCGAGGTCCGCGTGCTGGAGCAGTCCGACATCCGGCTGCAGGACCGCCTGGGCGACTTCCAGGCCATCGGCACCACCGACCAGCGCCGCGCCTACGACCAGACCGTGACCGGTGCCGCCGTGGCGAACCGCTCCGCCCTCGTCGAACGCGCGCTCACCCAGCCCGACGGCACGCCGCCCCCGGCCACCCGTCCCGGCCAGCCCAGGCCCGCGCCGTCGTTCGGCATCGCCGTCGAGGACTGGAACAGGTCCTCCGGCACGACCGCGCGGCTGATGGAGCAGGTCGTCCGGCAGATGCAGGACGAGCTCGCGGACTCCGCCGCGGCACTGCAGGACGACACGTCCGACAAGGCCGGCGCCGCCGCGGTCATCCTGCTCGCGATGCTGCTGGTCGCCGGCACGCTCGGCTTCGTCATCGGCCGCTACCTGCTGCGCTCGCTGTCCGAGCTGCGGCACTCCGCGCTCGACGTGGCGCACCACCACCTGCCCGAGGTCGTCGCCGCCATCCGCGCCGACCGCAAACCGGACACCGAGATCGAACCGGTGCCCGTGCACACGAGCGAGGAGTTCGGCCAGCTCGCCCGGGCGTTCGACGCGGTGCACGAGCAGGCCATCCGCTCCGCCGTCGAGCAGTCGACGATGCGGTCCGGCATGAAGAACATCTTCGTCAACCTGTCGCGCCGCTCGCAGGGCCTCGTCGAGCGCCAGCTCAAGCTCATGGAGGAGCTCGAGCGCCACGAGGAGAACCCCGAGCAGCTCGCGAACCTGTTCAAGCTCGACCACCTCGCGACGCGCATGCGCCGCAACAACGAGAACCTGATGGTGCTGTCCGGCAGCGATGTCGCCCGCCGGTTCCACCAGCCCGTCCCGCTGGCCGACGTGCTGCGCGCCGCCGCGTCCGAGATCGAGCACTACCAGCGCGTCGTCGTGAAGTCGACGCCGTCGGTCGAGATCGTCGGTTACGCGGCCAGCGACCTCGTGCGCCTCGTCGCGGAGCTGCTGGACAACGCCACCGCGTTCTCCGCGCCCACCACGCAGGTCGTGATCGGCTCCCGGCTCGACCAGCAGGGCGCCGTGCTCGTCGAGGTCGCCGACGAGGGCATCGGCATGGGCCCGGCCGAGCTGACCGAGGCCAACGAACGGCTGTCGTCCGGCAACGAGGAGGACGTGCCCGTCTCACGGCAGATGGGTCTGTTCGTCGTCGGACGCCTCGCGGGCCGCCACGGCATCACCGTGCGCCTGCGCGGGGCGGGGGAGGGCCGCGAGGGCCTGCGGGCGTTCGTGCTCGTGCCGGCGGAGCTCGTCCGCTCGCGCGAGGAGGCCCCGGCGCCGTCCCAGCCGCGGCACGCCGCGCTGCCGCAGCCGAAGCCGGCGCTCGTCAAGCAGCCGCACGTCGTGGTGAAGACCCCGAACCTGGCACCGCCCGCCCCGGTCATCGAGCACCCGCGCGAGTCGGCCGAGTGGGCGCCGTTCCGCGGCGCCGCGATCGACGAGTCGGCACCCCGGCGCGCCCCCAAGCCCGCACCCCGCGCTGCGCAGACCCCGCACAACGGGGTGCCGGCCGAGTCACCGGGCGAGAAGACGTCGTCCTGGTTCGCGGGCGGCGGTGCCTCGGACGAACCGGTCAACGGCGACCGTTCGCCGGCGGCGCCCCGATCCGGGCCCTCCCCAACCTCGTCACCGTCCGTAGTGGCATCCTGGTTCGGCAAGAAGCCGGGCGGGACCGTCTGGGAACAGGCGGGCGACCCCGTCGCGGACGCCGGCGAGACCGATGCCGGCTTGCCGAAACGGGCGCCGCGTAAGAACCTGCTCCCCGACCTCGCGGAACGTCCCGAGAACGGCACACGCCCTGCCGTGGGCCCGAAGCGCGATCCGGAACGAGCACGAGGGTTTCTCGCGAGCTACCAGACGGGCCTGCGCCAGGCCCCGCTGGGCGGCGGCGGGAGTGGAAACGGCCAGGGGAACGGCCAGTGGAACGGGGAGAAGGCATGAGCACGCCTCAGTCGCGCCAGGTGGACCAGTTCGGCTGGTTGATCACGAACTTCACCGATCGCGTGGCCGGTGTCGCCCACGCGATCGTCATCTCGGTGGACGGCCTGCTGCTCACCAAGTCGTCGGCTCTCCCGCCGGAGCGCGCCGACCAGCTCGCCGCCATCGCCTCGGGCGTCGCGGCGCTCACGGCGAGCGCCTCGCGCTGTTTCGACGGGGGCGGAGTGTTGCGCACCGTGATCGAGATGGACTACGGGATCATGCTCCTCATGTCCATTCGAGACGGGTCTTGTCTGGCGGTTCTCGCCGCGCCCGACAGCGATGTCGGCCAGGTGGCCTACGAGATGACCGTGGTCGTCGACCAGGTGGGCCAGATCCTCACCCCCGAACTGCGAGCGCAGCTGCACAGCGTGAGGTGATCCATGAGTCCTTCCCCTGACGCGCCCCGACGACGGCGGCGGGCCCAGACGGCCGCCGAACAGACGTTCGCCGACCTGATGAACGGGTTCTCCCTGGACTCGGGTCGCAAGCGGACGCACGAGCCGGAGTCCGCCACGCCCGGACGGGACGAGCTTCCCGTCGTGCGGCAGGAGGAGGTTCCCGCCTTCGAACCGGTGTTCCCGGAGCCCTCGGACGCCTCGATCGTTCGTGCATACGCCTGGACGGGCGGGCGCACACGGTCGAACGTCAACTTCGAGATCGAGACACTTGTCTCCGCGAATGATCAGAGCCGGCAGTCGGCAGGTATCTTGCAGGCTGAGCACCAACGCGTCGTCGAGCTCTGCCACTCCCCGCGGTCCCTCGCGGAGGTGGCGGCACTGATGCGGCTCCCGCTGGGAGTCGTGAAGGTGTTGCTCGGCGACATGGCGGAACGAGGTCTGGTGGACGTGCACCAGACCGCTTCCGCGGGCGGTGACACGCCGGACCTCGGGTTGATGGAGAGAGTGCTGAGTGGACTACGTCGGCTCTAGATTTCCCGAATTCGGGCCCCCAGGGCCGCCCGGACGGGAGCTGACCTCGGCCAAGATCGTCGTAGCCGGCGGTTTCGGCGTGGGCAAGAGCACCTTCATCAGGTCCATCGTGGAGAACGACCTCCTCACGATGAGCGCACTCCCACCCGAACGCGCGGGCGGCGTCACGGAGCTCGTGCGCATCCAGTTCGGACGCGTGTGGCTCGACCCGGGCCTCGCCCTGCACCTCTTCGTGGCCCCGCAGTGGCAGGACCCGCGCGCGGGCTGGAAGGACGTGGTGCGCGGCGCCGTCGGTGCCGTGGTGCTGTTCGACGTGATGCGCCCCGCCGACTCCGTCGACGCGATGCGGTACTTCGAGGACCACAACATCCCGTACGTGCTGGCGCTGAACAACGTGCACGCGTCCGTCCGGTCGGACGTGAAGGCCATCATCCGCGGCATGGGGATCTCTCCCGACGTGCCGGTGCTGAACTGCGATCCGCGCGTGCGGCTGTCCGTGCGGGAGACGCTGATCTCGCTGACGGAACACGCCAAGCTGGACCGGTGGCGCCGCCGGGCGGGGCCTGACGAGACGACCCCGCTCGCGCCCGTGTGCTGATCAGCCCGGCTTCGCGGGCCATCCGGAACCGGGAGGCGATCCGCCTCCCGGTTCTCGCTTTTCCAGGCCTAACGGCGAAGATCGGCGAGCTGCCGGGTGTGCCCGGGAACGTGGTTCGCGGCGAGGCCGTGGACGAGGTCGGCGAGCGGCACCGGCTGGTCCACCAGCACCTCGTCCCCGGACATCAGCAGCGTCGGCACCAGCACCGCGCCGGACGCCCCGTCGAGCCGGCCGGCGACGTCGCAGAGGACGGCCGCCTGGCGGCGCACGCCGTCGATCAGACCGGCCCTGCCGGGATGCGCGCCGATGATCCGGTCGAGGTTCCCGCCGTCGAGGCAGATCCGGTTGTCGAACGCGGGCCGCGCGCCCGACACGACGCCGAGTGCGACAGCGGTGGTCGCGGCGTCGACGCTGAGGACGTGGGCCAGCACCTGGTCGGCGTTCCACCCGCCGTCGGCGGCGTCACCGAGGTCCGGCAGCGCCGCCATCTCGAAGAACTCCTCGTACGCGCTGCGCAGTGCGGTCGTGTCCACGGGTACGTCCTCGGGTCGAAGTCAGCTGATGTGCAACCGATGGTTGCACGTTGAGATCCTGCCCTGCAACCGCCAAGTTGCGCATAGCCGTTGACAAGATCGCTACGATGATTTCAGTGTCGACCGAAAGGAATCACTGAGATGAGCGTCGGCAGGGAAACCCGCCTCTCCGCCTGGATCGAGCGCTTCGCCGCCCACTTCGCGGAGGAGGGCATCCCGCTGATCGGCGGCCGCATCCTCGGCTACCTGCTCGTGTGCCAGCCGGTCGAGCGCACCGCCGCCGAGCTCTCGCAGGAGCTGGAGGCCAGCAGCGGGTCGATCAGCACGAACCTCAAGTACCTGGTCAACGTCGGCCTGGTGACCAAGCGGACCCGCCGCGGCCGGCAGGCGGCCGAGTACCGGATCAACGAGAAGGCCTGGACGGAGTTCATCCAGCGCAAGCTCAACGCCATCGCGAGCGTCCAGACGCTCACCGACGACGGCATGCGGCTGCTCAGCGGTGACCCCGAGCGCGCGCAGCGGCTGAAGACCGTCGACCGGCTCTACGGCTGGCTCTCGGAGGAACTTCCCGCTTTGTGGGAGCGCAGGCCCGCAGCGCCGAAGTAGCGTGGGTGCCATGTGGCACCCGTTCCGCGATGACGTCGAGTACTACGAGGAGCGGGCGCGCGGGCTGCTCGCCTCCGCGTGGGACGGGGTGCCAGGCGCGCTCCAGGTCTTCGACGACGTTCCGCTCACGGACGAGGGCGCGCACATCGTGCTCGCCCAGGCCCACGGCTGCCAGGACTGGAAGGCGCTCAAGGCCAACATCCGCAAGCCCCGGCCGTTCGCCCGCGCCTACCAGGCCATCGAGATGCAGAACCCCGGTGAGCTGAAGGCGATCATCACGCGGGACCCGTGGCTCGTGAAGGCCCGCGGTACCAACGGCAACGACCTGCTCGGCCTCGCCACGGCCAAGTGCGACGAGCGGCTGGTCGAGGTGATGCTCAACGCCGGTGCGGACGTCGACCACCAGAACGTCCACGGCTGGACGGCGTTGCACCAGGCGGCCTGCTCCGGCCTCGACGACCTGGCGGCGCTCCTGCTGGCGAAGGGCGCGCGCACGGACCTGGAAGCGCGCGGCGGGGGCGGCACACCGTTGACCGTCGCGTTGTTCTGGGGCAACGCGAAGACGGCCGAACTGCTGGCGGGGCACGGGGTCCACCCGCCGAACCTGCGCGTCGCCGCCGGGCTGGGCGACCTCGCCCTCGCCACCGCACCGGAGGCCGGTCGCGGCTACTACCGGCCGCACAGCGGTTTCCCGCGCTGGTGGCCGACGGACGACCCGCAGGAGGTGCTGGACGAAGCGCTGTCGTGGGCCGCCCGCAACGACCGCGTCGAGGTCCTGGGCGACCTGCTCAAGCGCGGCGCCCGGATCGACGCCGACGTCTACCGCGGCACGGCGCTGGCGTGGACCGCGTGGTGCGGGCTGGAGAACGCCACCCGCGTGCTGCTCGACCTGGGCGCGAACCCCAACCAGCGCACGACGTTCGGGGGGCCGATGCACGGCGAGGGCGTGACGGCGCTGCACCTCGCGGCCGAGCGCGGCCACCTGCCGGTCATCCGGGTCCTGCTGGACGCGGGCGCCGACCGGACCATCACCGACGTCAACTTCGAGGCCACGCCCGCGAACTGGGCCGGCCACAACGACCAGGGCGAGGCTCAGGCCTTGCTGAGCGCCTGATCGCCGGAGGCGGGCAGTTCGACCTCGTGCGTGCGCTCGCGCGACGACGTCCACAGGGCGGCCGTGGCGATGACGACGGCACCGGCGCCGAGCACGTGCAGCGACACGAGCACCTCGGGCACCCCGGTCCAGTACTGCACCATGCCCAGCGCGCCCTGGGCGAGCACGACGCCGACCAGCGTCCAGTACGCGCGGGTGCGGGTGAAGAACCCGACCGCGATCAGCAGGCCGAGGAACAGGAACAGCAGGTCCGCGTGGACCTGCGCGAGCGTCGCGACGTCGACGCCCAGGCGCGGGGTGGAGGCGTCACCGGCGTGCGGGCCGGCGGCCGTCACCCACGTGCCCGCGAGCAGCAGCGCGCCCAGCACGACCGCCATGACGACCTGGAGCTTCATCAACGGCGCCGGCACCTTGAGCCGCGCCGGCCCGTCGCCCTCGGCCAGCGAGCTCACCAGCAGCACGGCCATCCACACGAGCGCCATCGAGATCATGAAGTGGATCGACACGGTGTACCAGGCGAGGCCCGTGAGCACCGTGATGCCGCCGACGACGGCCTGCACGACTACGCCGACGAGCTGCACGAGCGAGAGCACCAGCACGCGGCGGCGGCGCGGGAGGTGGAACCACGCGGCCAGCACGCACAGGCCCGCGATGACGCCGACGACGCCCGTCAGCGTCCGGTTGCCGAACTCGACCCACTGGTGCAGGGTCGCGACCTCGGGGTGGTCGACCGGGGTGACGCTGCCCTCGAAGCACTGCGGCCAGGTCGGGCAGCCGAGGCCCGAGCCGGTCACGCGGACGATCGACCCGGTGACCGCGATTCCGGCCTGCGCGATGACGACGGCAATCGCGAACGCGCGCTGCCAGGACACGAGGAAGGCGGTCAGCTTCGACACGCCACTGATGGTAGGCGTGCTCAGGTCAGGCGAGTCGTCCGGGTTGCCAGTGCCCCGGCGACAACGCCCCAGGCCACGAGCACCGCGACGGGGCCGGCGCCGGGCGCCGTGCCGTGCACCACAGAAGTCTCCAGGGCCTCGGCGAGCGCGGCCGACGGCAGCAGGTGGATGAACCCGACGGGTACCGACAGCGCCACACCGCCGACCATCAGCAGCACGAACCAGATGATGTTCGCCAGCGCGAGCACGATCTCGGCCCGCAGCGAGCCGCCGAGCAGCACGCCCAGCGCACCGAACGTCAGCGTGCCCAAGATGATCAGCAGCACGACCCACGGCAGGCCCGCGAGCGGGAAGCGCCAGCCCAGGACCAGCGCCGTCACCGCCAGCAGGGCGATCTGGAGCGCCACGACGACCAGGGCACCGCAGACCCGTCCGGCCACCAGCAGCCACCGGGGCAGCGCGGAGGCCGAGAGCCGCTTCAGTACGCCGTAGCGCCGGTCGAACCCGAGCGCGATGGCCTGCCCGGTGAACGCCGACGAGATGATCGCCAGCGCGAAGATCCGCGCCGTCGCCGAACCCACGCGCGGCTCGGGCATCGGGATCACCGACATCACCGACAGGGCCACCAGCAGCGCCAGCGGGATGATCACGGTCAGCAGGATCTGCTCGCCGTTGCGCAACGTCAGCATCGCCTCGGTGCGGGCGTGCACGAACAGCATCTTCGGCAGCGAGCCGCGGCCGGGCGCGGGCTTGAAGGTGCCGGGAGCGAAGGTGGTCACGAACGCAGCTCCCTGCCGGTCAGCTCCAGGAAAACGTCTTCGAGGCTGCGCTTGGCGACCGTCAGCTCCTCGGCCAGCACGCCCTGCTGCGCGCACCACGACGTGACGGTCGAGACGACCTGCGGGTCGATGTGACCCTCCACGACGTACGCGCCCCTCGTCGCCTCGCGCACCTTCAGGCCCTCGGGCAGTGCGGCGGACAGCAACGACGTGTCGAGACCCGGCCGCGCGCGGAACCGCAGCTGCTGGTCGTCCGGCCGGTTCGCGGTCAGCTCGGCGGGCGTGCCCTGCGCGACCACGCGGCCCTGGTCGATGATCACGACGTCGTCGGCGAGCGCCTCGGCCTCGTCCATGAGGTGCGTCGTGAGCAGCACGGCCACGCCGTCGTCCTTGAGGGCGCACACGAGGTCCCACACCAGCCGGCGCGCCTGCGGGTCCATGCCCGCGGTCGGTTCGTCGAGGAACACGAGCTCGGGACGGCCGATCAGCGCGCACGCCAGGGAAAGCCGTTGCTGCTGCCCGCCGGAGAGCCTCTTGTATGGGGTGCGCGCCGCGCCGCCGAGTCCGAGGACCTCGATGAGCCACTTCGGGTCGAGGGGGTTCTTCGCGCACGCGGCCACGAGGTTCAGCATCTCCTCGGCGCGGATGCCGGGATAGCCGCCACCTCCCTGCGGCATGACGCCGATCCGCGGCCGCAGCTCCTCGGAGCCCGCGGCGAGACCGAGCACGCGCACCGAGCCGTCGTCGGCCCGCCGGAAGCCCTCGCAGATCTCGACGGTCGTCGTCTTGCCCGCGCCGTTGGGTCCGAGCAGGGCGAGAACGGTGCCGGGCTGCTGGACGAGGTCGAGGCCGTCGACGGCGGTCTTCGAGCCGTACCTCTTGACCAGCCCCGACACTTCCACCGCAGGCTGGGGATTCGGGCTCACGGACACGCAGCCTAGGCGGTCCGGGCAATCCGCACTCGACCGGGTTACGGCCCTCATTCCCGAAGCGCGGCTGAAAAAGGTGGGGCTGGCCCTACCCCGGTACCTCAGGGACACCTCAGGGTCGCGTCGGGGGAGTTCCCCATTGGTTGATCACCGCGTTCACCAGAGACTTTTCTCGTGATCGAGGCGGGGGCGAAAAGGCGGGGCCTGGTGGTCGGGGGACTGGTGTTGTCACTGGTTCCGATTGTGTACCTGCATGTCGTGTCGGCGGGTCAGCTCAACCCGGTCACGGACGTGATCAGCGACTACGTCTTCGTCGACAACGGCACCGGGTGGCTGGCGGCGACGTCTCTTGGTCTCGCGGCCGTGTCGGCGTTGCTCGCCGTCAACCTGCGGGGTGTAGGCAGGTCAGCGCAGTGGTTGATCGGCATCTGGTCGGCGGGACTGGCGGTGGCGACGATCTTCCCGACGGACCCGACGGGGGCTCCGACGTCGATGTCGGGCTACGTCCACCGCTACGCCGGGGCGGTGATGTTCGTGGCGCTGCCCGCCGCGGGCGTGCTCATCGCCCGGCAATTTCCGGCCCTGATCGGTATCGCAACAACGGCGAGCATCTCCAGCGCGGCATTTCTGGTCAGCCACGTTTCGTTCGCCGGTTTCGAGGCGCGCGGTCTGACCGAACGCGTTTTGTTCGCATCCCTTTACGCACTCCTTTTCGCCATCGCGGCACCACAGGTGAGGCGCACGCCATGACACTGCTCGCCGTCACCCTCGCCGTGCTCGGCGCCGTCTGCTTCGCCTTCGCGGCACGCCTGCAGCACGACGCGGTCGCCTCGACCGGTGCGCGCGCCGGTGTCCTGCGCCAGCCCCGCTGGCTGGGCGGCCTCGCGCTGCTGGTCGCCGGCGCCGGGGTGCACGCCGCCGCGCTGGGCATGGCCCCGCTGACCGTCGTGCAGCCGATCGGTGTCGTCGCGATCGGCCTGACCGCCTTGCTGGACCGCCGTTTCCGCGAGATGCCCGCGATCCTGCTCACGACCGTGGGCGTGGGCGCGTTCGTGTTGCTGGCCTCCGGCAGTGCGACCGCCACGAGGGTGGCGCCGGACGCCGAACTCACGGCCGGACTCGTCACTCTCGGCGCGATCGCGGTGCCTGGCCTCGTGGCTGCCCTTACCTCCAACGCGCGCATCCGCGCTGTGGCATTCGCATCAGCCGGTGGCGTCGCGTACGGGTACGTGTCCGTCCTGATGCGCGCCGTCTCGCAGTCGGTGCAGCAAGGCGGTTTCGGGCTCTCGCACCTCGCGTCGGTGCTCGGCATCGCCCTCTCGCTCGCCGTCGGCGGCTGGCTGGTCCAGCTCGCCTACGCGGGCGGACCCCCTCATCTCGCCGTCGCCTGCCTGACCGTGGTGGACCCGCTGATCGCCGTGGGCATCGGCGCCTTCCTGCTCGGCGAGGCCGCGCACCTGTCCGCCGTGACCGGTGCCGCGCTGTTCGCCTGCGCTCTCGCCGCTGTTTGCGGCGTGTTCGCACTTGCTCGTCAACCTCGTGAAAACATCCGAACGGAGCTTCCCGTGAACACCTCCAGCGCCCTGCGCGTCGTCATCGCCGCCGACACGTTCCCGCCGGACGTCAACGGTGCCGCGCGCTTCGCGCAGCGCCTGGCGGTCGGTCTCGCCGGCAACGGCCACGACGTCCACGTCATCGCACCGGACTCGCCGAAGGCCACCGACATCCCCGGCGTCACGGTGCACCGCCTGCGGTCGCACCGGCTGCCGTTCTACCCGGACTTCCGGTTCTGCCTGCCGTGGCAGGCGTCGAAGGAGGCCGACGAACTGGTCAAGGCGCTCAAGCCGGACGTGGTGCACGTGCAGGCGCACTTCGTGGTGGGCCGGTTCGTCCTCAACTCCGCCGTCGCCCAGGGCATACCGACCCTCGCGACCAACCACTTCATGCCGGAGAACCTGTTCAGCCACGCGCACGTGCCGGCGTTCCTGCAGGGCCTGTCCCGCAAGTGGGCCTACCGCGACCTGGCCCGCGTCTTCGGCCGCGCCGACGTCGTCACCGCCCCGACACCGCGCGCCGTGCAGCTGCTGCACGACAGCGGCTTCCCCGAACGCGCGATCCCCGTGTCGTGCGGCATCGACATCGCCCGCTACCAGCGCGAGGTCACCCACAACGACCGGCCGACCGCGCTGTTCGTCGGGCGGCTCGACGAGGAGAAGCGCGTCGACGAGTTCCTGCGCGCCCTGGCCCGCGTGCCGGGCGCGTTCGGCGAGATCGTCGGCGACGGCACCTGCAGGGCCGAGTGGGAGCTGCTGGCCCGCGACCTGCAGATCACCGACCGGGTGCGCTTCCACGGCTTCGTCTCCGAGGACGAGCTGCTCGACGCCTACGCCCGCTGCGACCTGTTCGTCATGCCCGGTGTCGCCGAGTTGCAGAGCCTCGCCACCATGGAGGCGATGGCCGCGGGCAAGCCGGTGATCGCCGCGAACGCCATGGCGCTGCCGCACCTGGTGCACCCCGGCCGCAACGGCTGGCTGTTCGAGCCCGGAGACGTCAACCAGCTCACCCAGCGCCTGCACACGCTCGTGCACGACGCCCCGATGCGGGCCCGCATGGGCGCCGCCAGCAGCGAGATCATCTCCCACCACGCGCTCGCCGCGACGCTGGAGCGGTTCGAGGGCCTCTACGCGCGGGCCATGGGCCGGACGGCTCCGGTCATCGCGCTGGCGGCCTGACGGTTGCACTGGGACGGGCCCGTCGCGCGTGGCGGCCGGGTCCGTTCCTTCGTGGAGCGACTAGCGGAGCTTCTCCTCGATCCGCCGCGCCACGACGAGCCCGGTGCGCGACAGCGCCAGCTCGGCCGGGTGCTCGCCCTCGCCGTCGACCAGGAACCGGTACAGCGAGGCGTGGCCCTCCAGCCGTTCGCGCAGCGTCGCCGCCACGTCGCAGCCCCGCGGGTAGATCGCCGGGATCGCCTCGTCGACGAGCTGGCGGCGGATGCGGCGCCGTTCCGCGCGCGGCACGTACCAGGACGTGATCAGCAGCAGCGTCAGGCCGAACACCAGCGCCGTGCCGATCACCGCCTGCCAGCCCCACCCGCGCGGCCCGGCGACCAGCAGCACGTCGGCGACCGCGAGGTAGGCGATGCCGTAGACGACGGCCCAGCCCGCGGTCGCGGCGGCGGGAGGCTCCGCGCGTTCCGTGCCCCACACGCCCTCCACCCGGCGCCACCGCTGCAGCGACTTGCCGCCGCTCAGGGCCATCCGCACCCCGAACGCTCCACACAGGACCGAAGCAGGGATCACCAGCCACGGCTGCGCGTACAGCCCGAACCGCCACACCGACCAGGCCACCCCGGCCGCCGCCAGCGCCACGGCGGCCTGCTTCCAGCGCCGCCGGATGATCCGCAACGGCTCGAAGTCGGCGAGCACCGCGAGCGGTGTGCGAACCGGGGCGGGCAACGAGCCGAGCACCAGCAGGGACGCGACGACGAGCGCCACCCCCGCCACCGTCACCGTGCCCGTCGTGACCTCGGAGCGGTCGTCCGGCATCCGGTCGAGCGCGATCGCCACCAGCGGGATCACCGGGGACAGCAACACCAGCCCGTGCAGCATCGTGCCGCTTCTCAGTGCCGCGTAACCGAAAGCGGCGAGCAGGCTCGCGGCGCCGATCGCCGCGCCCGGTCCCGCCGCCCAGGCCGGCAGCATCCCGAACAGCGCCATCACGACCAGTGCGCCGCCGACCGCGAGACCCAGCAACCCCAGGAACTGCGCGAGCTTCCCGCCCCGCGTCAGGCCGGTGATCGTCCAGTAGGGCAGCAGGGCGGCTCCGCGCAGGACCCGCGTCACGGGCCGCACGGCGGCGAGCCCGGACTGCTCCGAGTCGGCGACCGTGACCGCGACGGCCGCGGCGGTGGCGGCCGTGCGGATCATCTGGTCCGACGCGGCCTCCTGGGTGAGCGGCTCGCGGCCGATGCCGGCGCGGTCGAAGGCGTTGAGCGCCGACATGCCGAGAGTGACCGTGTGCTCGTGCGGATATTCCAGCCGCCGCAACAGGTCCGCGTGCTCTTCGAGGAACAGCTCTCCCCGTGACCGCTTGTCCGCGCCGTCGCCCCGGTCGGCGATGATCGCGGCGCGCAGCCGGGGGAGCTCCTCGCAGATGATCCGCCAGTGCAGGCCCCACGCCGCCAGTTCCGCGAGCTTCAGCGACGACGGCGACAGGTCGCCCTCGGCCTCGTAGATCCCGGTCAGCTCCTCGCACGCCAGCTCCGCGCACGTCGCCATCTGGACCGGCAGCTCCGGCCCGAACATCGTGGCGACCACCTGGTCGACCACGGCCCGCGCGCGCTGCGCCGGGGTGCGCTCGTCACCGGCGGGCCGTCCCAGCAGGTCCATCCGCCGCAGCCGCCGCGGGTCGAACAGCACCCGGCACAGCATCGTCGCGCCGTCCAGGCGTCCCCAGATCCAGTCGTTGACCCGCCACGAGCGCTTGAGGAACCCGGAGAACCGCGACAGCGACGCCCCGCCCGCCTTGTCGTCGGCGGTGATCGACTGCTGTGCGAACGCGTTGCGCGTCTGCAGCGACACCTGCACCAGCTCGACCGGCGAGTCCGGCCCGGCCGAGGCGTCGTCGGACAGGCACGTGCCCGCGACCTCCAGCGCCAGCAGGCGGTTCAGCCACCGCTCGCCGTCGTCCAGCCCGGCCTCCCGCGGCGTGGGCGGGGCGTCGAGCAGGGCGTGCCAGCAGACGAGCCCGCCGAGCCGCAGCCGGTGCTCGTCGAGCGCCGCCACCACCTGCCGGGCCTGCCCGACGATCCGCCCGACCTCGGCGACCTGCGCCCTGACCTCCCGCCCGAGGCGCCCGTCGACCACCTGCTCCTGGTAGCTCGCGAGCCGGCCGGTCCAGTACTCCTCGCCGAGCGACGAGGACGGCTCCCACGCGAACAGCTCGGCCCGCAGCCGGCGCAGCTCCGCCCGCACCCGGTGCAGTCCCCGGCGGGCCGTGCTGATCTCGTCGGCCTGCTCCTCCGGCACGACCCACACGAGCCTCTTGAGCAGGTCGAGCGCCGACGCCCCGAGGCGCTCGGCCATCGTGACGCCCCACTCCCAGCCCGCGTCCTCGCGGCACACGATGTCCGGCAGCTTCACGCCCGGCACGTACGGCAGCACGCCGTGCCGCTCCTTCCACCTGCGCTGCGCGGTCTCGGCCGCACGCCGCGCCCGTTCGAACGACCAGTTCGCCGGGTTCCCGCCCCGCAGCGCGAACTGCTGCGCCGTGACCTGCCGCGCCGCGAGCCGGATCTCGACGTCCTCGTAGTGGCCGAAGAGCTTGTCCGCCAGCGAGTACACCTCGTCGACCACGTCGCCGCCGCCCGCGTGCAGCCGTTCCAGCAACGCCATCCGGCCGCCGCGCGAGCTCGCGGCCCGCCGGTTGTGCTCCTCGATCTTCTCGACGTAGGTCCGGCCCGCCTGGCTCGACATCGCGCTGAGCAGCCTGCCGCCGGAGCTGACCGTCGTGACCACCTCGTCCGCGGTGTCGGCGACCGGCTCGGAGCCCAGCGGCTCGGCGTGCGGGAACACCAGCAGCATGACCCGGCGCACCGGCCCGTCCGCGGGCATCCGGTCGATGGCCTCCAGCGCCTCCCTGGTCGGCGTGTTCACCAGGACGCCGCCGTCGACCGCGAACCTGCTGCGGTCGCCGTCACCGGCCCAGCTCGCGACGTCCGCCATGTCCGGGCGGTCCGGCGTGCCCTGCCCGCCGACCGGGATGAAGCTCGGCTCGAACGCGAACGGGAAGCTCGCGCTGGACCGGGCCGCGAGCGCGAGCTGCCGCACGCGGCCGGGCAGGGTGTCGGCGCGGAAGTCGTCCCTGGTGTCCTCGCTGACCCAGGTGTAGGGGTCGCGGCGGAACGAGAACGAGCCCTGGTGCACCGACTGCGTGAGCGGCTGGCCCAGGTCGTCGTAGGTGACCGCCGGGACGCCGCCGAGCAGCGTCGTCGTGATGCGCAGGTCGATCGGGCGCTCGTCGGCGCCGGTCGGGGAGAAGTCGGCGGTGAGGCGGGCCAGCGCCTCCTGCAGCCGGGGCAGGAAGAACTCGTCGCCCTGCAGCAGCGACGCGGGCTGGCCGCGGAACGGCGTCCTGAGCAGCTGTTCCATCCGGCCCTGCTCGGCCCACAGGTCGCGCAGCCTGCTCAGGTCGGCGTTCTTGTTGACCTGCGACAACGCGAGCGCGGCCCCGTTGACGCCCCCGGCCGACGTGCCCGCGATGACGTCCGCCCTGGCCGTGCAGCCCACCAGGTCGAGCAACGGCTGGTACACCGATCCCGGCCTGGTCAGGCGGTCGAGCTCCAGCACGACGCCGCCCATCCAGACGGCCAGGCTCACACCGCCGTTGAGCACGACGGCGAACCGCACCTCTTCCCGCGACATGGGTTGCCCGGTCATGTCGCACCACCCCCTCGGCGACGATCTTCCCGTGACTGGGGGGTCGTCCGCCGGGGGTTCGGGGTTACCGGTCCGGGAAGTCCGTCACACGGCCGTGTCGGACTTCAGGAACGGCCCGACCCGCTTGCGCGCGATCAGCACGCAGACCGCGAAGGTGATGACCGCGCCCGCGACCGCCTGCGGCACCGTGTAGGCCCGCCCGTCGAACGCGGAGCCGGTCGGCGGCAGGATGATCGCGATGACCGCCGAGGCCACCATGGCGATCAATCGGAACTTGGGCCCGACCACCGCCGTGGCCAGCGGGATCGCCGCCCACAGCACGTACCAGGGCTGCAGCACCGGCCCCAGCACCAGGATCGCGCCGAGCGCAGCGCCCAGGCCGTTCATCGCCTTGATCCGGCCCTTGAAGCTGCGCCACAGCAGCATGACGGTGATCAAGATCGAGATGCCCTGCCCCAGCAGCCGGGTCAGCGAGATCATCGCCTCGGTGTGGTTGCCGAGGCCGAGCAGGATGCCGGTGCCGGCCCCCAGGAACCCCAGCGCCGTCGGCGGCGACATCCACGACTTCACGGTGGAGGCGACGTTCAGCGTCTCCACCCAGCCGAACCCGAACCCGGTGCCGAGGCAGATCACCACCACCCCCGCCGCGGCGATCACCGCCATGATCCCGGCCACCAGCGCGAGGTGCTTGACCTGACCGCCGAGCTTGCGCGCCACCAGCACGCCGAGGAACCCGAGCGCGGCCATCGCGGGGATCTTCACCATCGCGCCGCACACGATGACCCCGGAGCCCAGCACGATCCACGACCACTTCAGCGGTTCCAGCCCGCGCATCGCGAGCTCCAGGCCGACCAGCATGAGGCCGAGCGCGAGTCCGTCGTTGTGCACGCCGATGACGATGTGGAACAGCACCAGCGGGTTCAGCGCGCCCAGCCACAGCGCGCCGACCGGCGGCACCCCGAACCGCGCCGCGAGCCGCGGGAGCGCCCACACGATCATCACCAGGCCGCACAGCACCAGCAGCCGGTGCACGAACACGCCGGACACCACGTGGTCCCCGGTCAGCATCGCGGTCAGCCGCCCGAACGCGAGGAACAGCGGCCCGTACGGCGCCGGCGTCTCCCGCCAGATGTTCGGCACACCGCGCGTCAGCACGTGGTCGACGCCCAGCGCCGTCGCCGGACCCAGCTCGTACGGGTCCTGCCCGCGCGCCGCGATCTCGCTCTGCGCGAGGTAGGAGTACACGTCGCGGGAGAACATCGGCACGCAGAAGACCAGCGGAACGGTCCACATCAGCAGCGTGCGGTCCATCTGGCCGCGTGAGATGAGGCGCGGCCTGCCCGGACGCACGAACCGGCCGAGCGCGAGCCAGGCCGACACGATCATGAAGATGCCGGTCCAGACGACCCCCATCGCGACGCTGGGCATCCTCGAGAAGAGTCCGAGGACGGGCACGCCGTAGAGCGGCGAGTAGATGGGTGCGGCGCCACCGCCGAGCGACCCCACGGTCAGCAGGAGGGCGCCGATCGTGCCCCAGCGGCGCACGATGTCCAGCTGGCGACGTTCCCGCACGTTCAGGAGGTCGCTCTCCGGAGTCACGGCTCCGCCGTTGGTGGACATGGGGGCAGCGTATCCAGCCACGTTCAGCCGTGAGTCAGGTCACCCTGTGACCGCGATCTTTGCGACCTCCGGCGAAATACGCAACACTGGTGTTGTGAAAAACGCCGAGACCCACCTTGACGCCGTGCCGCAGCACGACGGCAAGACTCGGCGTGCCGTAGCCAGGCTCCTCCTGGAGCAGGGCCCGGTCACCGCGGCGGCCGTCGCGGAGGAACTGGGCATCAGCCCCACGGCCGTGCGTCGTCACATAGACGCGCTGCTCGCGGACGGCGAGGCGATCACCAGGGACGCACCCCGGCAGACCCAACGCGGCCGTGGCCGTCCCGCGAAGCTCTTCCTGCTGACCGACGCCGGACGCGCCCGGTTCGGCCACGCCTACGACGACCTCGCGGTCGCCGCGATCAGGTTCCTCGCCCAAACAGGCGGGGAAGAGGCTGTGCGCGCTTTTGCGCGAAGTCGTGTCGACGCACTGGTGGACCGGCACCGTTCAGCGATCGTGGCCCAGGTCACGCCCGCCGAACGGGCGAAGGCCCTCGCAGCCGCGTTGACCAGGGAGGGTTACGCTTCATCGGCGCGGAACGTCGGGGTGGGCGAGCAGTTGTGCCAGCACCACTGCCCGGTCGCCCACGTTGCCGCCGAGTTCCCCCAGCTGTGCGAGACCGAGACGGAGACGTTCGCGAACCTCCTCGGTACCCACGTGCAGCGCCTCGCGACGATCGCCCGCGGCCACGCCGTGTGCACGACGCACATCCCGAACGTTCAACGGATCCCAGATGATGGAGGGGAGCCCGCATGACTGCCGCTGCCGAGCAGCGCACGCCCACCACGGTGCAGTCTCCGCTCACGCAGGAAGAGACCATCGCGTCTCTCGGCAACTACGAGTTCGGCTGGGCCGACTCGGACGTCGCCGGCGCGAGCGCCCGCCGAGGCCTCAGCGAGGATGTCGTCCGCGACATCTCGGCGAAGAAGGACGAGCCCGAGTGGATGCTCGAGTACCGGTTGAAGGCGCTCAAGCTCTTCGACCTCAAGCCGATGCCGAACTGGGGCGCTGACCTCTCTGGGATCGACTTCGACTCGATCAAGTACTTCGTGCGTTCGACCGAGAAGCAGGCCACCTCCTGGGAGGACCTGCCCGAGGACATCAAGAACACCTACGACCGCCTGGGCATCCCGGAGGCGGAGAAGCAGCGCCTCGTCGCCGGCGTCGCCGCCCAGTACGAGTCCGAGGTCGTCTACCACCAGATCCGTGAGGACCTGGAGGAGAAGGGTGTCCTCTTCCTGGACACCGACACGGCCCTCAAGGAGCAGCCGGAGCTCTTCAAGGAGTACTTCGGCTCCGTCATCCCGGCGGGTGACAACAAGTTCTCGGCGCTGAACGCCGCGACGTGGTCCGGTGGCTCGTTCATCTACGTGCCGAAGGGCGTGCACGTGGACATCCCGCTGCAGGCCTACTTCCGGATCAACACCGAGAACATGGGCCAGTTCGAGCGCACGCTGATCATCGTCGACGAGGGTGCCTACGTGCACTACGTCGAGGGCTGCACGGCGCCGATCTACTCCTCGGACTCGCTGCACTCGGCCGTGGTCGAGATCATCGTGAAGAAGGGCGGCCGCTGCCGCTACACGACGATCCAGAACTGGTCGAACAACGTCTACAACCTGGTCACCAAGCGCGCCAAGGCCGAAGAGGGCGCGACCATGGAGTGGGTCGACGGCAACATCGGCTCCAAGGTGACCATGAAGTACCCGGCCGTCTTCCTGATGGGCGAGCACGCCAAGGGCGAGGTCCTCTCGATCGCGTTCGCGGGCGAGGGCCAGCACCAGGACGCCGGCGCCAAGATGGTCCACATGGCCCCGCACACCTCCTCGACCATCGTGTCGAAGTCGGTGGCGCGCGGCGGTGGCCGCACGTCCTACCGCGGCCTGGTCCAGGTCAACAAGCGGGCGCACCACTCGAAGTCCACGGTGAAGTGCGACGCGCTGCTGGTCGACACCATCAGCCGCTCGGACACCTACCCGTACGTCGACGTCCGCGAGGACGACGTCGCGATGGGCCACGAGGCCACGGTCTCGAAGGTCTCCGAGGACCAGCTGTTCTACCTGATGTCGCGCGGCCTGAACGAGGACGAGGCCATGGCGATGATCGTGCGCGGGTTCGTCGAGCCCATCGCGCGCGAGCTCCCCATGGAGTACGCCCTCGAGCTCAACCGCCTGATCGAACTGCAGATGGAAGGGGCCGTCGGCTGACATGGCCGCCCTGTCGACTCAACCTCACTCCCACGGCGCTGTCGTCCCGGTCGCCTCGCGCGCGGAGCACTTCACGTCCTACGACGTGGACGCGTTCGAGGTCCCGGGCGGCCGTGAGGAGATCTGGCGCTTCACGCCTCTCAAGCGTCTGGCCGGTCTGCACTCCGGCGCTGCGGCAACGGGTACCGCTGCCGTCGAGGTGAACGCCGCCGCCGGTGTCACCGTCGAGACGGTCGGTCGTGACGACGACCGCCTCGGCAAGGCCGGCGTTCCCGGTGACCGCGTCGCGGCGCAGGCCTACTCCTCGTTCGAGCAGGCCACGATCGTGACGCTGCCCGGCGACGCGAAGACCGAGCCGACCACCGTCACGGTGACCGGCGCGGGCACCGGAACCGTTGCCTACGGCCACATCCAGATCAAGGCCTCGCAGTTCGCCGAGGGCACCGTGATCCTGGACTTCCGCGGCTCCGGCGCGTACGCGGACAACGTCGAGTTCCTCGTCGCGGACGGCGCTCACCTCACGGTGATCACCATCCACGACTGGGCCGACGACGCCGTGCACGTTTCGCAGCACCACGTGAAGCTCGGTCGCGACGCGACCATCAAGCACACCGTGGTCACGCTCGGCGGCGACGTCGTGCGCGTGACGCCGGTCGTGCAGTACGCCGGTCGCGGTGGTGACGCGGAGCTGTTCGGTCTGTACTTCGCGGACGCGGGCCAGCACCAGGAGCACCGGCCGTTCATCGACCACGGGCAGCCCAACTGCCGCAGCAACGTCGTCTACAAGGGCGCGCTGCAGGGCGAGGGCGCGCACGCGGTGTGGATCGGTGACGTGCTCATCCGTGTCGCTGCCGAGGGCACCGAGACGTTCGAGCTGAACCGGAACCTGATCCTGACCGACGGCGCGCGTGCCGACTCGGTGCCGAACCTGGAGATCGAGACCGGCGAGATCGAGGGCGCGGGCCACGCCAGCGCCACCGGCCGGTTCGACGACGAGCAGCTGTTCTACCTGCAGGCGCGCGGCATCCCGGAGGACCAGGCACGGCGTCTCGTCGTGCGCGGCTTCTTCCAGGAGCTGATCGCGAAGATCGCCGTCCCCGAGGTGCGCGAGCGCCTCGAGGCCGCCATCGAGGCAGAGCTCGAGGCGGTCGGCGCGTGATCAAGGTGTGTGCACTGTCCGAACTGGACAACCGCAAGCCGTTCGCCGCCACCGTGGACGACGTGGACGTCGTCCTGGTGCGCGACGGCGAGCGGGTGCACGCGCTCGCGGATCTGTGCTCGCACGCCGCGGTGTCGCTGAGCGAGGGCGAGGTCTCCCGCAAGGGGATCGAGTGCTGGTTGCACGGGTCGTGCTTCGACCTGGAGACCGGCAAGCCCTCGTCGCCGCCCGCCAGTGAACCGGTCGACGTCTACGCCGTCGACATCCGTGACGGCGACGTGTTCGTCGACGTCACCGTCACCACGAACTGACTTCTAGCTACACCACCAGGAGAACGGCAAGTCATGGCCACCCTTGAGATCAAGGACCTGCACGTCTCGGTCGTCAGCGAGGACGCTCCCAAGGAGATCCTCAAGGGCGTCGACCTGACGATCAAGGCCGGCGAGACGCACGCCATCATGGGCCCCAACGGCTCCGGCAAGTCCACGCTGTCCTACGCGATCGCCGGACACCCGAAGTACACGATCACCTCGGGCTCCGTCACGCTCGACGGTGAGGACGTCCTCGAGATGTCCGTCGACGAGCGCGCCCGCGCGGGCCTCTTCCTCGCCATGCAGTACCCGGTCGAGGTCCCCGGCGTCTCGATGTCGAACTTCCTGCGCACCGCCGCCACCGCCGTCCGCGGCGAGGCCCCGGCCCTGCGCCACTGGGTCAAGGAGGTCAAGGGCGCGATGGCCGACCTCGACATCGACCCGGCGTTCGCCGAGCGTTCGGTGAACGAGGGCTTCTCCGGCGGTGAGAAGAAGCGCCACGAGATCCTGCAGCTGGGCCTGCTCCAGCCGAAGGTCGCGATCCTCGACGAGACCGACTCCGGCCTGGACGTCGACGCGCTGCGCGTCGTGTCCGAGGGCGTCAACCGCTACAAGGCCTCCGGTGAGGTCGGCGTCATGCTGATCACGCACTACACCCGGATCCTCAAGTACATCCAGCCCGACTTCGTGCACGTCTTCGCGAACGGCCGCATCGTCGAGTCCGGCGGCCGCGAGCTCGCCGACCAGCTCGAGTCCGAGGGTTACGTGAAGTACACCGGCAAGACGGAAGCCGCGGCCCTTTCCTGACGTTGCAGGTGTTGAGAGGAGGCGCTGTGACCACCACCGCAGCACCATTGGACGTAGCCGCTCTCCGAGCGGACTTCCCGATCCTGTCCCGCACCGTTCGTGACGGGAAGCGCCTGGTCTACCTGGACTCCGGCGCCACCTCGCAACGCCCGACGCAGGTCCTGGACGCGGAGAAGGCATTCCTGCAGACCGCCAACGCGGCGGTCCACCGGGGTGCCCACCAGCTGGCGGAGGAAGCGACCGACGCGTACGAGGGTGCGCGTCAGCGCATCGCGGACTTCGTCGGCGCCGACTTCGGCGAGCTGGTGTTCACCAAGAACGCCACCGAGGGCTTCAACCTCGTGGCGTACGCGATGGGCAACGCCGCGACCTCGGGCCCCGAGGCCGCGCGCTTCCGGATCGGCCCCGGCGACGAGATCGTCGTGACCGAGATGGAGCACCACGCGAACCTCGTTCCGTGGCAGCAGCTCGCCGCCCGGACCGGCGCGACGCTGAAGTGGTTCCGGCTGACCCCCGACGGCCGCCTCGACCTGTCCGATGTGGACAGCGTGATCACCCCCCGGGCGAAGGTCGTGGCGTTCACGCACCAGTCCAACGTGACCGGCGTGGTCAACCCGGTCGACGTGCTCGTCGCGGCCGCGCGGAAGGTCGGCGCGCTGACCGTGCTGGACGCCTGCCAGTCCGTTCCGCACAGCCCGGTCGACTTCCACCGGCTCGGCGTGGACTTCGCGTCGTTCTCCGGCCACAAGATGCTCGGCCCGTCCGGCATCGGTGTCCTCTACGGACGCCGTGAGCTGCTGGAGGCGTTGCCCCCCTTCATCACCGGCGGTTCGATGATCGAACTGGTGAAGATGGAGGGCTCGACGTTCGCCCCGCCGCCGCAGCGCTTCGAGGCCGGTTCGCCCATGACGTCCCAGGCCGTCGGCCTGGGTGCCGCGGTCGACTACTTGAGCGTCGTGGGCATGGAGCGCATCCACGCGCACGAGCACGCGCTGACCGTGGCGGCGCTGGAAGGACTGTCGGCTGTTCCCGGTGTTCGCCTGATCGGCCCGCAGGACGCTGTGGACCGCGGCGGCGCCGTGCCGTTCGAGATCGAGGGCGTCCACCCGCACGACGCCGGCCAGGTGCTCGACAGCCTGGGCATCGCCGTGCGCGTCGGCCACCACTGCGCGTGGCCGTTGCACCGCTGCCTGAACGCCCAGTCGTCGGTGCGCGCGACGTTCTACCTGTACAACACGCTGGACGAGGTCGACGCACTGGTCGACGGCGTCCGCGAGGCGCAGAAGTTCTTCGGGGTGGCCTGAGATGCAGCTCCAGCAGATGTACCAGGAGATCATCCTGGACCACTACAAGAACCCGCACGGCCGAGGCCTGCGCGACCCGTTCGACGCGGAGTCGTTCCAGGTCAACCCGACCTGCGGCGACGAGGTGACACTGCGGGTCAAGCTCGACGGCGAGATCGTCTCCGACGTCTCCTACGACGGCCAGGGCTGTTCGATCAGCCAGGCCTCGACGTCGGTGTTGACCGACCTCGTCGTGGGGAAGCCCTTGGGCGAGGCGTTCGAGAAGATGGACGCGTTCGTCGAGCTGATGCAGAGCCGCGGTCAGATCGAGCCCGACGAGGACGTCCTCGAGGACGGCATCGCCTTCGCCGGCGTCTCGAAGTACCCGGCGCGCGTGAAGTGCGCGCTGCTGGGCTGGATGGCCTTCAAAGACGCAGTAGCACGAAGCCAGGGAGCAGCATGAGCACCGAAGAAGTCGTCCGGGGAGCCGAAGGCATGCCGGTCTTCGAGCCCAAGGCTGACGTCGCCGCGCTGGACGACGTGGAAGAAGCGATGCGCGACGTCGTGGACCCGGAGCTGGGCATCAACGTCGTCGACCTCGGCCTCGTCTACGACATCCACGTCGACGACAAGAACGTCGCCACCATCGACATGACGCTCACGTCGGCGGCCTGCCCGCTGACCGACGTCATCGAGGACCAGACCCGCGCGGCCCTGACCGGCGGCGCGGGCGGCGGTCTCGTGTCGGACTTCCGCATCAACTGGGTGTGGATGCCGCCGTGGGGCCCGGAGAAGATCACCGACGACGGCCGCGAGCAGCTGCGGGCGCTCGGCTTCACCGTCTGACCGGATTCTCTTCGAACGGCGCGCACCCCACGGGGTGCGCGCCGTTCGTCGTTCAGAGCAGGTCGAGGAACGCCGCCGCCCACATCCCGGAGGGCTCGTACCCCGATCCCGGACGTGTACCCGTCATGGACACCTGCGAAACAGCGATCCACCATCTGGAACACCGCGTGAACCTCATTCAAATGCGTTGCACGCCCACGCCGCCGTCGCATAGCTTGGTCCCATCGCAACCGACAGAGATCAACCGGAGGAAGACATGCTTGCCAAGGCTCAGCTCGCGGGATGGCGAATTCTCGCCCTCATCGCCGGCGGTCTGCTGGCGGTGGCGTGGGGCTCCACGCCATGACCTGATCCCCAGGTCATGACCTCGGAGCCGCCCACGGGAAACCCTGGGCGGTTTTCTTTTTGCCCACCACCGATGCCGACGAGCTTCGGAAGCGGAACTGCCTCCAAAACAGTTTCCCGAGGGTTCGACTCCTTCCGTCGGTGCGGCACGAAATGAATCAACACATGCGATCGTGGTGAACTCGGCGGACACGTCGGTCTTCCAAACCGAAGAAGAGGATTCGATGCCCTCCGATCGCTCTCGTGCGGGTCTGGCCCAACAGGGAGAGGCACATGGTTGAGGGCCGTGCCAGTCGGGGTTCGACTTCCCCGGATCCGCACCACGCCCCGGTAGCCCAACGGAAGAGGCAACGCGCTCAGAACGCGTTCAGTGCAGGTTCGAATCCTGCCCAGGGCACTGCAACACAAGAAGGGGGACGCGCCGGCGCGCAGGTGATCCTTGCAAGGTCGCCCTGGAGGGTTCGACACCCTCGTCTTCCACTCCCGTCCCGTAGCTCAGCCCGGTGAGAGCGTCCGTCTGATGCGCGGCAGGTCCCAGGTTCAAGTCCTGGCGGGACGACCAACGTAGAAAGAACGGGTGGACCACAGCAGCAGCAGCAGCAGAGCGCTCGCCGCGGCCGGCGCGTTGTTCTTCGACGAGGCGGGCCGCGTCCTGCTCGTCGAGCCCACCTACAAGCCGTACTGGGAGATTCCCGGCGGCGCGGTCGAACGCGGCGAGACGCCGTCGCAGGCCTGCCGCCGCGAGGTCGAGGAAGAGCTCGGCCTGGTCAGGGAACCCGGCCGGCTCCTCGTCGTCGACTGGGCTCCGCGCGACGGCGAGGACCGCGTCCTGTTCGTGTTCGAAGGCGGCCTGATCACCGCCGACGACCACATCGTCCTGCGGGCGGAAGAGCTGAAGGCCTGCGAGTTCGTGACCCCCGCCGAAGCGGCGCGCCGCCTGGTCCCCAGGCTCGCGCGCCGGGTGGGACAAGCGTTGCGAGCGCGGGAATCAGGCGAGACCCGCTACCTCGAACGCGGCGTTCAGACGTGGACCCGTTCCGCGAACGACGCCGGTCCGCGGCCTCGACGAGACCCGTGACCTCGTCCACCCGCCGGTCACACCGGGGCGGTCTGCGCGACCAGGAACCCCACCACGTCGTCCAGCCGCCCCCGGCGCGCGAACGCCCTGCGCTGCCTCGCCGCCCCCGTGCCGTCGAGCAGCAACCGGTCGATCCCCGCCGTCACCCTCTCGTAGTCGCCGGCGAACTCCAGCGCCGGCCGGATCCACCGCAGCAACGACGCGACGATCGAGGACGCGGGCGACGGCGCCCCCGTCACCGGGTCGATGCCGAAGCCTTCCAGGCCGTCCCGCGCGGCACGCCACATCGCGACCTTCACCAGGTGCGGCGGCAGTTTCGGCGGCACAGCACCGGAACTCAGCGCCGTGGAGGCGATCCCCCGCACCAGCGCGGCCATCAGCACCGCTTCCTCCACCGTCGGCGCGACGTCCGAGACGCGCAGCTCGAGCGTGGGGTGGCGGGCGGAGAGCCGGACGTCCCAGTAGAGCATCCCGGCGTCGATCGCCGCGCCGCTCGCGACGATCTCCTCCCGTGCCGCGTAGTACTCGGCCGCGTTGTCGAAGTGCGGCGGCGCACCCGAAGTGGGCCAACGGTTCCACACCACGTACCGCCAGCTCGCGTACCCCGTGTCGCCGTCGAGCCAGTACGGCGAGTTCGCGCCCAGCGCCAGCAACGTCGGCAACCACTGCCGCAGGTGGTTGCTCACGAAGATCTTCGACTCGTCGTCGGGCAGCCCGACGTGCACGTGGCAGCCGCAGATCGCGAGGTCGTTGGTGAGCGCGCCCATCTCCTGCGCCATCCGGTGGTAGCGCGGGGAGTTCGTCAGCGGCGTCGGCATCGTGAGGCCCAGCACCGGGGTCCCGGTCGCCGCCAGCCTCGCGTCGTGGCCCGCCGCCCGTTCGATCAACGCCCGCCGCGCCCGCGCCAGCTGGTCGCTCAGCACACCCATGTCCGTGCAGATGCCGCTCGCCGATTCCACCTGGTACTGCGCGATTTCCGGCTGCAGGTCGACCTCGTAGCGGTCCGCTCCGGCGAGAACGTCCTCGGCGCGGTTGGCCAGATGGCCCGTCGACGCTTCGACGAGGACGAATTCCTCTTCCACCCCAACGGTGAGGAGGCCGTCCGTGCTCGTCCGTTGCGCGGGAACCGATTGAGTTCTGCTGCCGACCTGCACGCCGAACCTCCTGTGCGCTGAGTAGCACACCCGATGCTATGAGTGATCAGTGCGCCGCACAGGAGGCGTTCGGTTGTATCTGTTAACCCACCGCACGTTGCGGGACACCACGCAGCACATCGCGTCGTTCGCTGCCCGGCCGTCCCATGACCCAGCTGGACCCGGCAAGAGACTTCGCGTGTTCCTTCACTGGCGCCAACAACCGCGACACCTCGCGATACGACCCCACTGACCCCGGGGCACAGATAAGGGTCGCAAGAGAGAGGGTCACATGTCGTCCCTCTGCCGTGTACGCCTTGTCGAGCAAACGAGCACTCAGCGGCACCGTCTCGTCGAGCCCGGCGAGCAGCAGGAAGTCGTCACCACCGACGTGCCCGACCTGCACACCGGGGAACGCGTGCGCGAGGTCCGCCAGGTCGTAGCCGATCTCGCGGATCAGGTCGTCGCCCGCCGCGAACCCCACCGTGTCGTTGACCAGCTTGAACCTGTCCACGTCCAGCCACGAGACCGCGAAGATCTCGCCGAGCCCGATCCGGCGGTCCACCTCCTCCGAGAGGGCGTCGCTGCCCGGCAGCCGGGTGAGCGGGCTCAACGCGGCCGCCTGCTCCACCTTGAGTTCGGCCACACCGCGCACAACGTCCGCCACGCGCACAACGCCCATGCACCGCTCGTTGTGGTCTACGACGATGAGGTCGTCGTTCGTGCGCTCACGGTTCGCACCGGCCACCACGTCGAGCAGGTCCAGCGCCGACGACTCGGTACCGATGACGTGCGGCTTGTCCGCGAGACGCGCCGCCTCCCGCTTGGCGTGCAGCGCGTGCCCGTACGGACCGGTGACCGCCAGCAGGAACCGGTTGCGGTCCACCGACCACTTCGGGCGGCCCTCGTCGTCCAGGAGCACGACCCCCGTGACCGACGGCTGCGACACGAACACCTCGCGCACTTCTTCGCTCGTGGCGCTCTCGGGCAGCACCGTGGCCGGGTGCAGGAACGCCGTGATGCGCGGACCGGTGGTGCTGCGGCGGATCTCGCCCGTCTCCGAGACCGCCTCCGGCACGATGCGGGCGTTCACCGCCGGCCGCCGCTGCGGGGGAGCGAGGAACCTGCCCTGCGCGTACCCCACTCCCAGCTTCCGCAGGTACGTCAGCTCCGCCTCGGTCTCCACGCCCTCGGCCACGACCTGACCGCCCGTGTACTCGCCGAGGTGCACCAGCGACTTCACCAGCGCGCCCCGCGCGGCGTCGTCGGGCAGCGAGCGGACGATCTCGCGGTCGAGCTTGATGAAGTCGGGCGAGGAGCTGGTCAGCAGGCCGAGCGGCACGTCACCCTCGCCCACGCAGTCCAGCGCGATGCGGAAACCGTTGTTGCGCAACGTCTGCATGCCGCGGGCGAGCCGGGCGCGGTTGGCCCGCGAGTACGGCTCGCCGATCTCGACCACGACGCTGTCCGGCGACCGCCCGGCATCCCGCAGAGCACCGTAGAGCGGGCTCATGACCTCGGGCTTGTCCGCCACGGTGATCGCGAGCAGGTTCACGTGCAGCGGCAGCATCAGGTCGAAGTCGGCCGCGGCGCGCACGGCGCGGCACGCGAGCCCGACGTCGGCGTTGGCGAGCAGGCCCGCGCGGAAGGCGGCCTGGAGGAGGTCCTGCACGCTGCCGTCGTGCGGCCGGGCCAGGGCCTCGATCGCGACGACACCCCCGGTGTTCAGGTTGAACAGCGGCTGGAAGGCGAACCTGACGTCATCCAGCAATGCGGGCACGCTCCCGATCGTGCCGGTGCGAACGAGTCGCCTCCAAGGGGGTTCACCAGCTGTTCACGAGGTTGGCGACCTTTTGCCACAACGGTGCTGCGTTCGGTGACACGCCGTTCACGCTGGGAGTTCGCCTAGAGGAGTTTCCACCTGAGGTGGCTTGGCGCGGCCTTGAACAACGCCGTCATGGCCTTCGCGACGCCCTTCACGTCCTCCCGCCCGGACAGGTAGGCGCGCTGGTGGTCCGGGTCGAGCCGGAAGAACACCTCGAAGAAGTCCCGCGTCTCCTCGGCGTCCAGTTCGAGGAGCACCTCGAGCCCGTGCTTGCGCGTCGCGTGCACCAGGCGCGCGCTGGGGGACCAGATGACGCGTTTCGGGTCCTTCTTCGTCTTGATGGCCCGCGCGACCCGTGGGGCGAGCGTGAGAGAGGTGGCGACGCTGTAACCCGTGGCGGGGTGGATGAACCCCGCTGCCGCGCCGAACGCCAGCCCCTCGGCCCTGGGGGCGTCGAGGGGGAAGCGGACGCGTTCTTCTTCGCCGCCAGGCTGGAGCCGGGCGTGCAGGCGTTCGCGCAGGACCTTCAACGACATGCCGGGGCGTCGTGCCAGACAGGTCTCCTCCACGAGGACGCGGTTGCCGCCGAGAGGGACCGTGTAGAGGAACGTGTCACCGTCGCGCCAGTCCATCAACGTCGTCTCAGTGCTGTCCGACTCGATGACGGTGCCCACGGCCGTTTGCTCGGCACGGCCCTTGCGCGCGCCTGTGGCGTTGAACGTGTAGCGCGCTGGTGCCGGCTGCTGGAGAACCTCGACCTCTTCGGGCAGTTCGTGGAGGTTCGCGTTGTCGAGCACCACATAGGTGCGGGGGATGAGGTGCTCCGTGCGCGCATAGGCACGCACGGTCGTGCTCACGGCCTTGGTCGGCGTACCTGCCGGGAGTTCGTCAGCCCACGCGCCGTAAGTCGCCGTGTAGACGCGGTCCGGCTGACGGTCGACTATCGCCGTGTAGAGGCCTTCCTGTGCGCAGGCACGGGCAAGCGCCCTGCCGGCCGGACCTCCACCGATCACCACCACGTCGTACGTCACGACGTCCATGATTGACCTCGCGGCCACGACCTACCTGACAGCAGCCCACGGTGGGCCCACGGACGGTCAGCGCGGCGGTCCCGCGAAGGGACGCAGGTCACGTCAAGTCGTATTGAACGAGGTTCCTGCGGCCGATCCCGTGCCCGTCCCGGACCGCTCCGTGCGGGAAGCGGCCGTGACCAGGCTTTTCTTCGACGCGACTGCCGGTGACCCGGTCTCGGCGTTCGAGACGGCGGCGAACCGCCCACCGGCCTCGCAGCGACGAAAGTGCAGGTCAGCAGCGGTTTCGACGCTTGAGGTACCCCCCGATTTGGAGATCGAAACTGGCCCGTGTACTGTTCTCCAAGTCAGAGCGGAACGGGCCGGGAAACAAGCCGGAACGGAGCTCGACGAAAAACTTCTAAGCCAGACACAGCCCCGGAAGTGACTCTCTTCGGAGATGAGCTGCGGTGT